>CAWDIV010000001.1:0-180103 GCA_963802355.1 uncultured beta proteobacterium
GGTCCGGCTGGAATGATCGAGAGGAAGAACGTAAGAAAGGACAGCATCAGCGCGCCCGGCACGCCGGCGATGAGGAACCCGATGAGAGCCGCCAGCGCCTGTGCGATGCCGGTGCCGATGATGCCGTAGACCACGGCGTTGATCGTGCCGCCGACGATCTCGAGCAGCTGGCCGCTGAATTCTCCGGCGACGCGGTTGAGCGCGGTGCGCAAGGCCTGAACGAGCGCCCTCCCATGGCGATAGAAAAAGAATCCGATGAACGCTATCAGCGTGAGCATTTGCGCAGCACGCCCTCTCCGATGATGAGACCCGTCCGCACCAGCCCTTCCCGGGCCGGCACCGTCCACCGTTTCAAGGCTTCAGCGAGCTGGGCCTTGCTGCCGGCGAGCTCGCGCCAGTTGGCGTCCAGCCATTCGCCGAGCAACGGGATCGAGAGCACAGGTGGGCGGAAATGGCAAGGCCTGCTCGGCAGCTCCGCACGTAATCGACCAGATCGGGTATCTGGTCGGCGTAGAGGCGGCGAGCAATGCGAGCGGCAGCCGAGTACACGACCACCAGCAGCGTCATCAAGAGCGCGGTGAGGGTGCGACGGCCCTTGAGCCGCCGCTCGAGAAACTGGTAAACCGGCCAGGTTGAAAAACACAGGATAGCCGCCGAGGTACCCCCGCGAGAAACGGCATGGCCACCAGGCGGCCGACCACGAGCAGCACGATTGCCGCAATCTGTATGATCTGCTCGTTTCTGGTTTGCATTTGCTCGAAGACCGCTAGTGTGCTGTCCCGTAAATACCGCGCGTAAGACAAAGTATGGCGCCGATTATCGTGGAAATTTCACAGGTTTTTACGGGACAGCACACTAGTGGCCTTCTATCATGGGGCGGCGACCCGGTCAAACCAGGCGGCCTCCAATACGACATCTCGAGAGCGCGGTCTGTCGAGTCGGCCGCCTGAACTCACACCTCTTGAGGACCAAGACCTCAGTGCCGCCAGCGATTTCCGCGCACGTTAAAATGCCGACATGCTGTATTCGCTGGTCCGCCCGCTGTTGTTCTCCCTGGAGGCCGAGACCGCACATCACTTCACGCTCGAGGCGCTGAGCAAGCTCAACGGACTCG
Source organism: uncultured beta proteobacterium (assembly GCA_963802355.1). Lineage (GTDB taxonomy): Bacteria > Pseudomonadota > Gammaproteobacteria > Burkholderiales > SG8-41 > SG8-41. The sequence goes on from CAWDIV010000001.1 coordinate 1,115, forward strand.
GTCTGGTTCCCGCTGCCGCTGCGGCCACGACGGCATGCGAACGCATGGTCATGGGCGTCAGATTCCCCAACCCTGTGGGACTGGCGGCGGGCCTGGACAAGAACGGTAGTACATCGACACGCTCGCGACGCTTGGTTTCGGTTTCATCGAGATCGGGACGGTGACACCGCGACCGCAGCCCGGCAATCCGCGGCCGCGCTTGTTCCGGCTCCCCGCCGCACGGGCGGTGATCAACCGCCTCGGGTTTAACAATCACGGCGTGGACAAGCTGGTGGAGAACGTCCGGAACTCAGCGTACCGCGGCGTGCTCGGAATCAACATCGGCAAGAACGCCGACACGCCGCTCGAGCGTGCCGTTGACGATTACGTGCAATGCCTGCGCAAGGTGTTTCCGGTCGCAAGCTACGTGGCGGTCAACATCTCTTCGCCGAACACGCAGGGACTGCGCGACCTGCAGCAAGTGGCCGAGCTCGACCGGCTCCTCGCCCCGCTCAAGCACGAGCAACGTAACCTGACGCAGGGCCAGGGCCGGCGCGTGCCGCTGGCGGTAAAGATCGCGCCCGATCTCGACGGCGCGCAAATCGCCGCGATCGCCGGGGCACTCGAGCGGCACGCGATCGACGCCGTCATCGCGACCAACACTACAGTGGCGCGAGACGAGGTTGCAACTCTCAAGCACGCCACTGAAGCCGGCGGACTTAGTGGGGCTCCGATCAAAATACGCTCGACAACGGTAGTAAGCGAGCTGACGCAAGCGCTCAAGGGCACTATCCCGGTGATCGGCGTGGGCGGCGTCATGACGGCTCGCGATGCGAAGGAAAAAATTACGGCCGGTGCGCAGCTCGTGCAGCTCTACACCGGGCTCATCTATCGCGGGCCGGAATTAGTGCACGAATGCGTGCGGGCGTTGTGCCCCGGGAAGTGATACTGCCGCGACGACAAGCGACCAGGTTCGACGGAACTCCGGCGCCATCCTTCACTTCGAAACCATGTTAGTGAGGGATCGAGCTCGCGGCGGACCCGTTTTCGGGCAGAACTTACGCGTGAATCAGGCTTTTGACCGCACTGAATTCAGCCGCGAGCACATCCAGGTCGAGCGGTTTACTCACGAAACGACAGGTCTTCATGTCATCGCCCTGTGACAAATTCCACTCGGCAGGCGACCCGCGCAGCAGGATGACGGGAAGCGAGCTCAACTCGGGGTCCATCTTGATGGCATCCAGGACGACACGTCCACTGACCTTGTCCAGATCGAGATCGAGCACGATGAAATCGGGCCGGGGCAACCGGGAAAAATCTCCTCTTCGCCCTACGAACGACAATGCCTCCAGGCCGTCCGTAGTGACGGTGAGGGCATGCTCGATGCCGGCGAGGTCCAGCGCTTCTCTTATCAAGCGGGCATCATGGGAATATTTCACGATTACGAGGGCTTCGACGTCTGCGAGGCGCGGGCGAGCGGCATTCTCATGTTGCGCAAGCACCCCCGCGGCGGCAAGCTGGCCCGCGGTGCACTGGTAGTTCAAAGAATAGGCGCGCATCATGGCGTTTGCATCTCCGCAAGGTTCGTGCCAGCGCCCGGTCCGACGTACAATCGGAGTTCGAGCAAAATTCACGGTGGCCATGAAGGAGCGGTGGGGAATGGGCCCCAGAAGGAGTGGCGGGGCGCGGGCCCCTTCCTGCAAACTCGCGAGGGTCCTTCCCGCGCCCCCCACACCCCCCGTCGCAAGATAAGATATTCTCCACGGGAAAATCACATGCGAATGGGCCCTTCCTTAAGATCCGAGGGGCCTTCCCATTCCCCCCGCGCCCCCCGGTGCCTTCAATTGCGCTCATACGATCCGGAATGAAACGTAGGCAAACTCCCCCGCCGGAAGCGATCGATGCGCTGCTGCCGCAGACGCAGTGCCGCCAGTGTGGCTATGCCGGCTGCCGGCCGTACGCGGAGGCGATCGCCGCGGGGCGCGCCGGAATCAACCAATGCCCTCCCGGAGGTGAAGAAACCATCCAGGCTCTTGCACAGTTGCTTGGTATTCCCGTCGAGCCGCTGGACCCGGCGTTCGGCGTTACGAAGCCGCCGCTCGTTGCGATGATCGACGAGACGATTTGCATCGGCTGCACGCTTTGCATCCAGGCCTGTCCGGTGGATGCCATCGCCGGCGCCCCCAGGCTCATGCACACGGTGATCGCCGCCGAGTGCACCGGCTGCGAGCTGTGCATACCTCCCTGTCCCGTCGACTGCATCGCGATGGTTACAACCGCTCACGGGATTACGCGGCAGGAGCGTGCAGCACACGCCAGGAGTCGTTATATGGCGCGCAGCTCACGCCTTGAACGGGAGGGAATGGAACGGGCGTCAAATCTCGCCGCTGCCCGCGATGAAACCGCTGAACGCCGCAAGCGCGCGACGATAGAGCGCCTCATGCAGCGCGCCCGCGAGCGGCTGCAGCAGAGAAGAACGAAGCCGGAATAGTCGATTTTGGCCGCCCCGACTGCGGAATTGCCCGGCCAACTGCGCACGTGGGACAATTCACAACTTGAGCGATGCCCTCTTAGAGATGGTAACGAAATGAGGGGATACACCCCGCATGCCTATATCATTCATCTTTACGGCCTCTTCACAATCGCCAACTCCAGGCGCATAGATGTCAGCCTCCGACTCCTCAAGCAAGCCGCTCGGAAAAACGTCGTCAACTGAACTGGCCGTGCTATTTGCCGATATCGCGGGCAGCACCCGGCTCTACGACACGTTGGGCGACACTCAAGCCAAGATGCTCGTCGATGAGTGTATTGGCATCATGCGCGACATCATCGGGCGCTATGCCGGCCGCGTCATCAAGACCATCGGCGACGAGGTCATGTGCGTCTTGCCGGACGCCGATAGCGGACATCTTGCCGCCACCGACATGCAACTCAAGATCGCGGCCCTGCCAGCGGTTTCCGATGTCAAGCGCGCGATCCGTGTTGGCTTTCATTTCGGCCCGGTGATCGAGGAAGAGAGCGATGTCTTCGGCGATACCGTCAATCTCGCAGCGCGCATGGCAGGCTTCGCCAAAGGCATGCAGATCATCACCACCCTGGCGACGGTCGAGCGGCTGTCGCCGGCGCTACGGGATTCGACCCGGAAAATCGCAGCGCTTTCGGTCAAGGGCAAGGGCGATGATATCGAGGTCTGCGAAGTCATCTGGCAGGATGGCGAAGACCTCACGATGGCCACGCCGTCGACCAACGCACCGGCGGCGCGAACCGAGCTCCACCTCACCCACGGCGGACAGGAACTGACCCTGAACCAGGCAAACGCGACCGTCTTGCTGGGTCGCGAGTCCACTTGCCAGGTCGTCCTCGCCGATCGCAAGGCATCGCGCGTTCACGCCCGCATCGAACGCCGGCAGGGCAAATTCCTTCTGGTCGATCAAAGCACGAACGGCACTTTTGTCACGTTCGCCGGCGAGGCCGAGATCGCGCTGCGGCGCGAGGAGATGATGCTGCGCAGCCAGGGACGGATCACGTTCGGCCACAGCATCGCCGAGGCGAGCGACGAAACCGTAGACTTCGTGGTGCGAGGCTGACCGCGGGCTGGAACGACGGGCGATCGAAGCCGCGGGACTAGAGCAGAGTGGCGGCCTTGAGCAAGGCCTTGCTGCGGGAATCCGGGGCGTCCAATAAACCGGCCGGCGGAGCCGTCTCGAGTCTTGCCCGCACCGCGACCTCCGCGCAGGCACCGGAAAAATTCACATTGACGTCGGCACCACTCGTTTCGGCCAGCGCAAAGCAGTTCTGCCCCAGCTTGGTGTTCAGACGTTTGAGGACCGCCTCCTGGATAATGTCCGTCGCGCTGCCTTCGGGCAGCTGCAGCTGGAACCTGCCCGAGTCGGACACCAGCTGGGCATCCACAACCTGACGGATGCCGCGCAGCTCGCGCAGCAGCAGCCGCGCGCTTCCCGCATCGGGCAGCCCGGTTATTTTCAAGTTGATTCGCTGCGTGCTGAAATTGAAGTGCTGCAGGAAAAAGTTCTTGGAGAACTCGTCGCCAACCAGCTTGCCAATCTCGGCGAGCGCCTGATCCTCAGTCGCCCAGCTCTGCGCCTTGGGGCTTACGGTATTGAGATAGATCTCTTCACCGGTCGCCTTGTCGATTGCCTTGACGGTCCACGAGGTCAAGGCGGTCTTGGTCACGGTGATACCGGACGCCGCGAGCCTCGCCGAGAGTTGTTTGACCCTGACTTCGCCCTGGATCTGAAAATCGGCCGTCCTGGCACTCGGACCGGTTTTCGCTTCCCCGTCAGCCGACCAGACGCGGAAGCCGAAAGACTTGATTCTCTCTTTGATCACATTTTCGGCGAGCTGCGATCGCTCGGAAGCAAGAGCCTGCGCCGTGTCGGCGTTGCGGATCGCCATCAGGATCGAAATTCTCGGGTCGCCGTTATTGCGGATGAAATCAATGCGTTCTTCCTTGGACATCTGATTGAGCGATTTCTGCACGTCGCGCACCTTGACCACCGCGCGCGTCTCGGCCGCGATCAAGCCGCCCTTGACCGTCTCGGGCGCACCCTCCTGAATTACGCTCTTGATGAATGCGCTTGAGCGCGGCAGGAATTTCTGCTCGATCACGGCGTAGTTCTTGTCGAGTGAGGTCTTGTCGACATACAGGGCGAGCGCTTTCTCAACCAGTTGCCGTTTGGCGTCGCTGCGCGCTTCGGCCTGCGCCGCAGCCTGGTCGCCGTTGAACCTGGGGTCTTTGGGATCGGCCAGGCCGATAGCGCTGATGATCATGGTGCCGGGCTCTGACGCGAGATCGGGCGCAACGGCCGGGGGCCGGGTTTGCGGCCACCGGTCCGGCACCCTTCGCCGTCACGGGCGCTACGGCAGGGGTATTCTGGGCCGCGGGCTCGGGCGTGCCGCGCTTGCCCAGGGCAAGGTAACCGCCGGCGGCCACGACCACCAGCGCAGCAGTCGCTCCAAAGAGTATCTTGGCATTGGCCGAAGACCGGGTTGAGGCAGCAGGCTTTGCCGCCAGACCCGCCGGCGCGGCGGTTGCGATCGCTGCGGCGTTGGGGATGGTTTTGTCGACTGCGGTCGCATCGCCGGCAGCGCCGGGCGCAGTGAGATTCACAACGGTCTGGTCGGCCGCCTGGCTGCTCACCGCGGTTTTGATCGCAGCGGCGAACCCCGCTGCAGTCTGGTAGCGTTCCGCCGGATTCTTGGCCATCGCCTTTTTCACCACGGCATCCCACGCCGGCAGCAACGTCACGTTCAACATCGATGGGGGTAGCGGCTCTTCCTTCAATACCTTGTGCATGATTGTGGTCACGGTGCCCGTGAACGGCTTTTCGCCGGTCAGGAACTGGTACAGGATCACGCCGCAGGAAAAGAGGTCGCTACGACCGTCTATCGGACTTCCAAGAAACTGTTCCGGCGACATGTACGACGGCGTGCCGAGAACGGTGCCGGCCTGGGTGAGCTCGGAGTTTTCGATCCGCGCGATGCCGAAGTCCGCGACCTTGACCTTGCCATCGGCGAGCAGGATCACGTTGGCCGGCTTGATGTCGCGGTGGACCACGCCATTTGCGTGGGCATGGGCGAGCGCATCGAGCAGGGCGCCCATGATGCGCTCGATTTCCTTCAGGGCGAAGCGCTCGTTGGCGTCGAAATGGTCCTTGAGCTCCCGGCCCTTGACGAACTCCATGGCGATGAATGCAACGCGAGAGCTTTCGCCCGGGGACAGCGTCTTGTCGCCTTCGGGAATGACTTCGCTGTAATCGTAAATCGCGACGATGTTCGGATGATTGAGGCGGCCTGCGGCCTGGGCTTCTCGCTTGAAGCGGGCCAGAACGTCCGCCACCACCGACGCTTCCAGTTGATCCGGGCGTATGGTCTTGATCGCAACGGTGCGCTCGATGACAGGATCGAATCCTTCATAAACGATGCCCATCGCGCCCTTGCCCAGCTCGCGCCGGATTTCGTACTTCCCCAGTTTGCTCAGACCAGACATCTAGATCCCTCCCCTGGAAGGTCCCTCCCTCGGGCGCGCTCCCAGCACGGCCCGCAACCCTTTGCGCGCGCCTCGATAACAGGACGTGCGGCGCTTCCGTCAGCGATGCTGACGGATGAATACGTTACTTGTACCTGGAATCGATCTCGTAGACGGCGGTCTGCACCAGGCGCTGCACCATAGTGTCCAGCCCGACACCGCCTTTGGCGCTCTGCGAAACACCCAGAACGCTGGTCGCGGCCGCCCCCACTTCCATCTTGAGTTCCTTGTAGCCCTGCGCGACCTGCTCGGTCGTATTGGCGTCCATGATCTTGTAACGCATGCCCACCAGCCATACGCCGGTCGCCTCCCGGGTCTGCACGGAGCCGGCGGCCGTGCCCGCCGCCGCGGAGCCCCTGCTGCCGCCAAGGATCCCGATGATGTTGCCGAGCGGCCTTCCGTCGAAACCTTGCTGGTTCTCGGCGATCTGTTCGGCTTTGAGTATGTCGAACTTGACGATCCACTTCGTCGTCTTGAGCTTGCCGATTTGCATGGTCTTGCGCGCCTTATCGACATCGCCCATGTTGTAGGCCAGCGAAATTTCCTGGAGCAGATGGCCCAGGTTGCTGCGCTCCAGCACCGTAAAGTTCGCCTGTGACAGCTCGAGCTCGCCGAAATCAGCGATGTTGTTCGGGAGGAAGCGCTGCACAAAGGTCGCGTTGTTGCTCTTGACCTCGCCGGGTATGACGACCAGCGCCGGGCCTTTGGTGCCCCTGTTGACATACTCGACCTCCCTGTAGGCTGCCGCATCGGCCGCGGCATTGGCCCTCTGCGAGGTCTCGCTGCCGGCAGTCGGAGACGGATTGCCGAAGGTCGGCTGCGCGGCAACCTCACCGCCAATCGCAGCTACAGCGAATACCACCGCGACTGCGGCATATCTCATTGGAATGGAGCGTATCGTCGTCATGTTCATCTCCCTGTAGAGTAAGTTTTCACGGTCACCGTTTACCGGGTGCCCGCTTTCTGGCAATAGTCGGTGTACAACTGCGCAACCACTTCATCTGCGCGCTCGTTGATCAAGGTAAGCGCCATGCCATTGGTGTCGCGGCCCGCATAACTTTCATTTTTCGCGGCAGCCTGGGAAATCATCTTCCCGTTCGACCCGGTCAAGGTAAAGTCCATGCTGATGCTCACCTGATTGACGTTGACGATCGGGTTGCGACCGGCCTGCGTAGAAATGAGCCCGCGCAAGATGTACTGTGCCGCAAGACGTCTCGAAGCGCTGATCGCGGCGTCGGGGTCATTCCTGAAATACGCGTTGATTTCGGCTTGCGCAATCTGTCGGCGGATTTCCTCCGGGCTGTAGGTCCTGAGACCCAGGGATTGCAAGCGACCGTTGATCGCATTGATATGGGTGTTGTACGAAGCCTGACTTGCGAAAATGGTGCCGTTGCGTTCCTCGCCGATCAGCACCATGATCTTCTGGTTCTTGATCTTGTCACGGCAAGGCGTTGCGAGCAGCGACTGTACCCTGGCTTGGCGCTCCGCCGCCGCCGCCTTTTCCGCCTGCTCCGCCGGGTCCTCGTTGGAAAATTTGAAACCTTGCGCCTGCGCCGCAGTCGCGGCCGCGAGCGACACCAGCATGATTATCAATGGGAAGCGCGGCATCATAGTGTTAGCCAAAATAGATAACAAACGCAGGTGCATTCTGACCTCATAACGATGTAAATTCAAGCACGCTCGGCTCGAGTCTGCCACGGGAACTCATCGTCGCTCAGCTGGAACTTCCCGCCTTTGGCGCCTGTTTCGAGCACCCCACCCGAACAGAGCGTTGTCACGCGATTATAATGACGCCGGCAAGAGTCCGCCATTGCAAGTGCCATCGATCAGGCCCTCTGATGGAGCAAGTCCGGACATGAGGCCGCGCCGGAAGGCATTGAGCAAGAGCTGTCCGCTCAAGGCGGAACGGCACAAAGCGTGAAATCTGTCACGCAAGAGCCCCGGTATCGAGCTTTACGTAACTTCGTAACGTCGCTCGACCCCTCACCGCCAACCTGGCCCCTCCGTGCTACGCGGCTCTCCCCGAGCAACGCCCAGACGTTGCTTCCCTCACCCCCACCCCTCTCCCGAAAGGAGAGGGGAGCTTCGAGGCACTCCGCGCAAAATTGGATCGCGAGGGGAGCGGGGATGAATGGTTAAATCGGCAAGTCCGGACTTGTCACCCGGTGCGCAATAATCGAATAGAGTCCGCATAGATCGAATCCCATGAATCCGCAGCAACGGTTCGAGATCTTCTCGCGTCTGCGTTCCGCCAATCCGCAACCGCGCACCGAGCTCAGGTATGAAACACCGTTTGAGTTGCTGGTGTCGGTAGTGCTGTCGGCGCAGGCAACCGACAAGAGCGTCAACCTCGCCACGGCCGAGCTGTTTCGGGTCGCCAACACGCCACAAGCCACGCTGAAGCTGGGGCGTAGGGGCCTGGAGCGGTATATCAAGCGCATCGGGCTCTACCGCACCAAGGCGAAAAATCTGCTCGCCACATGCAAACTTCTCTTCGAGCGGTACGGTGGAGCGGTTCCCCAAACGCGCGAGGAACTCGAAAGCCTGCCCGGAGTGGGCCGCAAGACCGCAAACGTGATCCTCAATACGGCGTTCGGACAGCCCACCATCGCGGTGGATACCCACATCTTCCGCGTGGCGAACCGGACGGGTCTGGCGCCGGGAAAAGACGTGCGCGCGGTCGAAACAAAGCTGTTAAAGCTGGTTCCGGAAGAGTTCCGGCGGGACGCCCACCACTGGCTCATCCTGCACGGCCGCTACGTGTGCCGGGCCCGCAAGCCGGATTGCCCGCGCTGCCCGATCAATGATCTGTGCGAATACCCGCACAAGACCAAGTAGCCTGTGAAACCGCGAAGGAAGCTCATCGTGCGGCGGGGGGCACGGGGGGAATGGGAAGGATCCTAAGGTGTCAGGAACCCTAAACGCTAAGGTTCCTGACACCTTCGGGCCCGTTCCCCGCCGGTCATTCAAAGCCATTTATGAAATCAGTTCCAGTGTGCTGTCCCGTAAATACCGCGCATTTGCGGAATGGCACCTAGCGCCGCACTATCGGCGACTGCGTGGGTATGACGAGTCCCTGCTGCTGGGAGAAATACGCGGCGAGGTCTTCGATGTCGCGCTGGGTGAGCTTTTCCACCATGGGCATCATCACCGGGCTTTTGCGGGCTCCCGTCTGGTAGGCCTTGATGGAGTGCACGAGGTAGTCGTAGTACTGGCCCGCGAGCCGCGGGAAATCCGGTGCGATGCCGTTGCCGTCCGGACCGTGGCACGCGGCGCACGTCTGTGATTTCTGCTTGCCTGCGGCGGCGTCGCCTGCAACCGCGGGCGCGCTCGCTACGAGCAGCGCGCAGCAGACAGTGAAAAGCGTGCTTCTCATGATCTTCCTTGCCCTGAAATGCATTATTTTGCCCCGGTTTTCGGCGCTTCAACACCGTAATGGGCCGCGAGATCCGCCATGTCTTTGTCCGTGAGGCCCGCCGCGATCGCCCGCATCGTCGGGTGGCCGCGGTTGCCGGACTTGTATTCCTGCAGCGCTTTCACGATGTAGGCCGCATACTGTCCGCCGAGCTTGGGCACGCTGTAGACCTCCGGAAACACGGTTTTGTAGCCCGGGATGCCGTGACAGCCCTGGCACATCGAATTCTTCTTTGCGCCGGCCGCTGCATCCCCGGCTTCGGCGGCCAGCAACGGCCCCACAGCAGTCGCCGGTACAACGGCGAACGCGACGACGATCACGCGGAGAATTTTCATTGTGATGCGATCTGATCGTTGATGTGCTGCGCGCGATTATACCGAAAACCGGCTGCCCGCAGCGCGCCGAGTTTGCCCCGCGTGACTCGATGGCAGATAATCCTTCAGCGGTCCGTCCGGCGCAGCCATTATCGCAAGTAATGAACAAGAACTTGCACCGCTTCTTTCCGTTTCTTTCCTGGTTTCCGCTCAAGCGCACGACGCTGAGAGCCGACTTGATCGCCGGCATCAGTGTCGCCATGGTGCTGGTGCCGCAATCCATGGCTTATGCGCAGCTTGCCGGCATGCCACCTTATTACGGCCTTTATGCGGCTTGCCTGCCGGTCATGATCGGTGCGATATGGGGATCCTCGCATCAGCTCGCCACCGGCCCGGTGGCGATGGTCTCCCTGCTAACCGGCTCGATGCTCGCCAGCTTCGCTGCGCCCGGCACCGACCAGTTCATCGCGCTGGCGATCCTGCTCGCCCTGATGGTAGGCGTCATGGAACTCGCGCTGGGAATGCTCCGGCTGGGCGCAATCATCAACTTCCTGTCGCATCCCGTGATCGTCGGGTTCACCAACGCCGCGGCCATCATCATCGCCCTGTCACAACTCGACAAACTGCTGGGAGTTCCCGCCCGCCGCAGCGGCAGCTTTATCGCCGACGTCTGGGGACTATTGAGCCAGGCGGGGGACACACGCTTGCTCACGCTGCTCATGGGAATCGCAGCATTCGTGATCATGTGGCTCCTGCGCAGATACGCACCGCGCTGGCCTGGCGTGCTGATCGCGGTCGCCGTCACCACGCTGGCGAGCTGGCAGATCGGGTTCGAGAAGGCCGGCGGTGCTGTTGTAGGCACGATCCCCCCAGGGCTACCAAAGCTTGCCATACCGCCGTTGAACGGTGAAACGATCATGTTGCTGCTGTCCACCGCGTTCGTGATCACGCTGGTGGGATTCATGGAGGCAATCTCGATCGCCAAAGCGATGGCAACCAAGACCAGGCAGCGCATAGATCCGAATCAGGAGCTGGTCGGCCAGGGGCTCGCGAATGTCGTCGGCAGCTTCTGCCAGTCGTTTCCCGTGAGCGGGTCGTTCTCGCGCTCGGCTGTCAACCTCTCCGCCGGCGCGGTTACGGGCATGTCTTCCGTAGTGACTGGGGTCATCGTGCTCGCGACCCTGCTCGCTTTCACCTCGCTGTTGTATCACCTTCCGCAATCGGTGCTGGCCGCCATCATCATGATGGCGGTGGTCAACCTCGTTAACCTAGACGCGATGCGTCACATCTGGAAGGCGCAGCGGCACGACGGCCTGGCGGCGGCTACGACATTTGCCGCAACCCTCATTTTGGCACCGAACCTCGACGCCGGGATCCTGATCGGCGCCGCGCTCGCGATCGTGCTCTACCTCTACCGCACCATGCGCCCCCGCGTCGTGGTTCTCGGCCGACATGCTGACGGAACGCTGCGCGACGCCACAATGCACGATCTGTCGACCAGCAAGCACGTCATCGCCATCCGCTTTGATGGGTCGCTCTATTTCGCGAACGTGCCTTATTTCGAGGATGCCGTGCTGGAGGAAGTCGCCCGCAATCCCGAGGCCCGCTATCTCCTGATCGTGGGCGACGGCATCAACGAGCTCGACGCTTCCGGTGAGGAAGTGATCCGCCACCTGGTGCAGCGGCTGCGCGACAGCGGCGTCACCCTGGTATTTTCTGGACTCAAGCACCAGGTGATGCAGGTGATGGAGCGCACCGGGTTGCGCGAGGTGGTCGGGACCGAAAATCTGTTCCGCACCGAAGACCTGGCCCTGGAAGCCATCCACTCGGCCATCGACGCCGGAAAGCTCCCGCCGGAAGACTTTCTCTTGAAACCGTTCCGATAGAATAAGCGGCCATGGGCAAGCGCCTGACCAAAATCTACACGCGCACCGGCGACGGCGGGACCACGGGCCTGGCCGACGGCTCGCGCGTCGCCAAGGACGCGCCCCGCATCGAGGCGATCGGCGCGGTGGACGAGCTGAACAGCCTCGTGGGCATGTTGCTGGCCGAGAAGCTGCCGCGAAACCTGCGCGGCTGCTTGACCGACGTGCAGCATGACCTCTTCGATCTCGGTGGCGAGTTGAGCGTTCCGGGCCACGCCATCATGACCGAAGCACACATTACACGGCTCGAAAAGCTGCTCGACCGCCTCAACGCCCGGCTGCCGCCGCTCAAGGATTTCGTTCTGCCAGGCGGATCGCGCGCTGCGGGCTGCGCGCACGTAGCGCGCGCCGTCTGCCGTCGCGCCGAGCGCCGCGTGGTGACGCTCGCCGGGAAGGAAACGGCCCCGCCGCTCGCGATGCGCTATCTGAATCGCCTGTCGGACCTGTTGTTCGTGCTCGCCCGGGTGTTTAACCGGCGCACCCGCGGGGGTGATGTGTTGTGGCAGCAGGGTAAGAACCGGTGAGCGAAAGTTCCGGCAGCTCGGGAGATCGGGAGATCGGGAGCAGGAGGTCTGAGTCGAGCTCACGCCCTGACGCCCTCCCGCTCTCACGTCCGGCAGCTGACGCGCTGGCCGAGCGGCTGGCCGGCCTGTTAGCCCAGTGCGCAGTGAAAAACCAGCGTGCTTTTGCCGAGCTGTACACCCTTACCTCGGCGAAACTGTTTGGCGTCTCGTTACGTATATTACGCAGGCAGGACTGGGCCGAAGAGGTGCTGCAGGAATGCTACGTCAGCATATGGACCCACGCCGGGGACTACGCTGCGACGAGGAGCGCGCCGCTTACATGGATGACCAGCATCGTCCGCAACCGCTGTCTCGACTGGTTGCGCCGGCCGCAATCCGAGACCACCGGAGAGGAATACGAGATCGCGGTCGAGTCCTGGCAGGACGAGGCGGAGGGCCCGCTGGAACAGCTGATGGCAGCCGGTGAAGCCGGCGCGTTATCGCGCTGCCTCGCGCAACTGGAGCCAAAGCAGCGGCAGAGCATCGTGCTGGCCTTCTTCCACGGCCTGTCTCATTCGGAGCTGGCGAGCCACATGAAGCAGCCGCTCGGCACGGTCAAGACCTGGGTGCGGCGGGGACTCGAGCGGCTGAAGGGCTGCCTGGCAGCCGCTGGGTGAACGAGTGAACGGGTGAACGAGTGAACCCCCTCACCTCATCCCTCTCCCCCGGTAGACTGGGGAGAAGGTGCTTGTGGTTTTCACCCGTTCACTCGTTCACTCGTTCACTCGTTCACGGATTTTGGGATGGCTAGGTACAAGAACCCGGAACTGCGCGACAGGCTGGCGGCCGAGTACGTGCTTGGCACGCTCACCTGGCGCGCCCGCTCGCGGTTCCAGTCGCTCATGCGCTACGACCGTGACCTGCGGCAGACTGTCGCTGACTGGGAAGCGCGGCTCGTCCCCCTCGCTCTCGTCGCATCCGACATCGCGCCGCCGGCGCGCGTCTGGCGCGCGCTCGATCAACGCATCAGCCGCACGACGGGCGTCCCCCGCTGGTGGGAAGGTCTCGCATTCTGGCGCACGCTTGCAGTCACGAGCGCTGCGTTCGTCCTGATACTGGCCACCGTGATCGGCGTCGCGCCACGGCCCGAGCCGCCCATGTCGACGGTGGCGGTCATGTCGGACGAGCGCGGACAGCCGGCGATGGTTGTCTCCTGGCCGCCGATGCAGGCCATGCGCGATCCCCATATCCGGGTGAAGATCATGCAGGAACATCCGACCATGGCCCCGACCACTTCGTGGGAGCTGTGGATGTTGCCCGGCGGCAACGCCGCGCCCGTATCGTTGGGACTTGTGAGCCTCGATCCCGTCCAAGTGATGAAGCTGCCGCCGGCGCTGGCCGGGAAAATGGCGGATGCGTGGGGCGTGGCCATGAGCATCGAGCCGGCAGGCGGGTCGCCCACCGGCGTGCCGACGGGGCCGGTGATCTTCAAGGGCCAGTGCGTTAGGATCTTGTGAGCCCACAAAATCCTGAAATGGGACAGCGGGAAAGTATCGATTTCTACCTTCTGTATCCAGTATCCTGAATCCTTGATCGCGCCGCTCAGAAGCCATGAAGAAACTCGCCGTCACCTTTCTCGTCGGTGCAATATGCGGCACAGCGGCGGGATTCGCTCTAGGCATTTTTGTCTACCCGTACATCTTTCTCGCCGACATCGTGGGCAAGGAGCAGGTGGAAAGCCCCGCTTCGAGGAAACTCGTGGCGAAGGGGGCTTTCATTCATGCGAACCCGAGCGATCCGATCCACCATGGAAAGGGGGGCGTGACGGTGTACCAGGATCTCCTGCACCTGGAAGGCGACTTCGAGGTAGGGCCGGGACCCAAATTTCACGTCTATCTCGTGCCCGAGAAGAACGTCGTGCCCTCCACCAACGTCGCGAAAACCATGTACGTCGATCTCGGCCGGTTGAAGGCATTCAAAGGAAGCCAGAACTATCCGGTGCCCGCCGGCGTCGACCTCGCCAAGTACCCGAGCGTGGTGATCTGGTGCGAGCAGTTCGGGGTGCTGATTTCCCCCGCGGCGTTGAAATTCAACTGACCGCTGAGACGCCGAGAAACCCAAGGGCAATCTAGCCGCCGATTACGCCGATAACGCCGATAAGGAAAGGCGCAGGTAGAGTGTTCATCCTTCATCCTTCATCCTTCATCCTTCATCCTTCATCCATTCATCCTTCATCCTTCATCCTTCATCCTTCATCCTTCATCCTTCTCGGCGAGGCGACGCAGGGCGTCGCCTGTTAGCCGAAAGACGCTCCATTCCCGCACCGGTTCGGCGCCTATGCCTCGATAAAACCGGATCGCGGGCTCGTTCCAGTCGAGTACCGACCAGTCCAGCCTCGCGCAACCGCGAGCAGTGGCTACACCCGCAACGTACGCCAGCAATCTCCGGCCCAGCCCGCGGCGGCGCCAGCGCGGCTCCACGAAGAGATCCTCGAGGTACAGGCCCGGCTGTCCTGCAAAGGTGGAGAAAACAGGGAAAAAGACCGCGAAGCCTGCAGCCTCCTCGCCGGCGCGCGCGATAACGACCTCGGCGGCGGGGCGCGGCCCGAAAAGCGATGTGCGAAGGGCCTCTTCGGTGGCAACGACCTTGTGCGAGAGCCGCTGGTACTCCGCGAGCGCCTTGATCATGCCAAGAATGACCGGCACGTCGCGCTCCGTCGCCGCCTCGATGCGAAAATCCGCTGGTGGTTGAAGACTCATTGCATTGATCATGACGTGAGTGTAGATCATCAACGTCTTGATCACGTTGAACGACGACACGTCCCGGCGCAGAATGACGGATCACAAACCTCCATTCCGAACAACCATCGAAGGTAGGAACATGATCGACAAGCGCATCATCGGGACTTGGCGGCTCAAAAGCACGAAGGCCGTCGACGACGACGGCAAGGTGCTGGCGCCCCCCTATGGACCGGCTCCCAACGGCGTGGTGTGCTTCCAGGCCAACGGGCGCATGTACTCCGTTCTGTGCGACGGCCGCGACGAACTGCCGCGCGGCGAGCCGCGGCAGTTCATGTCCTACGCCGGCAACTACACGTTCGACGGCACCACGCTTTCGACTCGCGTCGATGCCTCGTCGGACGCAAGCCGGATCGGGGGCGACCAAGTACGCGACGTGCGCTTCGAGAACGGTGGCATGGTACTTGCGCCGCCGCGCCGGCTCTACGCCAGCGTGATGCAGCATCAGGAGCTGTTCTGGGAGCGCGTCGCCTAGCGCGTCATGGCAGCGGACCCGGCCGAGCCAGACGCATCACCGCCCGGATGCATGAGCCAAAGCTTGCCAAGCTCCAAGGCGAGCGCATCATCGGGACTTGCGATCCGAGCAAATGCTCGAGAATTACGGCGTCACCGAATCGAATGGATCTTCATCGGCGGTTGCGTCTGACCTGCTCCAGCGCCGCGCACGCCACGCGGGCACCTTCCAAAATCCTTGGCGTCTGCCGCTGTATTAGATCCGGATTGACGTAGTGCGCCGGCAGCTCGCGCAGCGGTGGCAGGGCCGATGCGCGCCAGTGGGCGGCAAACTCCTTCTCACCACCTGCCGAGCCGCCACCCAATATCACCTCGGGTTTCGCCGCGATGATCGCTTCGAGCGAGACCGTCGGGGTGAGCTGGGATACATCCGAGAACACGTTTTCTCCTCCGCAGAGCGCTATCACGTCGCTGATCATGTGGGCGCCGTTCACCGTCATGAACGGCTTCGCCCAGATCGCGTAGAACACGCGCACCTTCGGCGCTTTCGCATACCGCTCGCGCAGCTCCCGGATGCCTCGCTCGAACTCTCCCGCCGCGCGCTCGGCTTCGGTCTGCATTCCCGCCAGCGCCCCGATCGCCCGCAGCACGCGGGGAATATCGGTCAGGCGGCGCGGCTCCGCGACGAAGACAGCGTATCCCAGCCGCTCGAGGCGCTCGAAATCGCCGGTCCGGTTGCCGCTCCTCCACGCGAGAACGAGGTCTGGGCGCAAAGCGACAATACGCTCGAGATCGACGCTCACCGCGTCTCCCACCTGCGCAATCTTTCGAGCTGCCGGCGGGAAATCGCTGTGGCGCGCGACGCCGACGAGGCGTCCTCCCGCTCCCACGGCAAACGCCAGCTCCGCGAGGCTAGGCGCGATTGCCACGATACGGTGCGCCGGACCGGCAAGCGTTACGGTTTTACCTGCATCGTCGATAACGGACACGGGCTGCGCGCCCACCGGCGCAGAAGCCAGGAGGACGGCAATCAAGCCGCAGATAAACGCAGGAAAGAACCGGGAACGGGTGAACGGGTGAACGGGTGAACGGGAAAAAACATGGACGCCCTCTCCCCCGCTACCGGGGGAGAGGGACGGGGTGAGGGGGCTCACTCGTTCACCCGTTCACCCTGTCACATTTGAGGAGATTGCCGGAACAACGATGGTGATCCGGGATCGCAGTACGGCTCAAACCCCTTCCAAATACTGCAGCAGCCGCGCGCTCGTCTGGCGCAGGCGACCGGAGAGCATCGACACCAGCTTCACGAGGATCTTGGATCCCAGGCTGGGGTGATCGAGAATGATTTTTGCCATGGCGTCGCGATGCAGCACGGCAAATACCGTCGGCTCGGTTGCGATGCAGGTGGCGAACCGCGGCTCTCCGTCGATCATGGACATCTCGCCCAGCGTCATGCCCGGGGTGACTGTGGTCATGTGCTGCTGATCTTGCCGCATCCCCTTCTTCAGGATATCGACGTAGCCTTCGACGATGAGCAGCATGAAGTCGCCGCCGTCGCCTTCCCGGATGATGGTCTCTCCCGGCTGCGCGCGGTAAACGATCATGTAACCGGCCAGCAGCGCGATGTCCTCGCGCGAGAACTCGGCGAAGAACAGCGATTTCCCGACCAGGCCGTAAATTTCGTCGGCGATCGCGATACCCTTGCCGACCCGCTCCAGATGCTGGAGGGCACCTTGATCGACGCTGGATCCCGGCAAATCTTCCGCCATACCGTCCTCCTCAGGCCCGGTCTCGCGTCATGCCACTATATAACGGCACTGTCATGATCCCTATTCTGCCTGTGCCTTCAAACGCCGCTGGCGGACCGCGATCGAAAGCATGTCCAGCACCTTGCGGCTTTCCTCCCAGGCCAGACAGCCGTCGGTGATACTCATGCCGTAAGTCAGTTCCTTGCCCGGGATCAGGTCTTGCCTTCCCCCCCTGAGATGGCTCTCGAGCATCATGCCGACGATGCGCTCGTCCCCGGCCGCGATCTGGCGCGCGACCTCCTCGCCCACCTCGGCCTGCTTCTCCGGCTTCTTGCTGCTGTTGCCGTGGCTGAAGTCGATCATGAGCCGGGCCGGTATACCGACTTCGGCCAGCGTCTTGCTGGCAGCATCCACGCTGGCGGCGTCGTAATTCGGCTTGCTTCCGCCGCGCAAGATGATGTGGCAATCTTCGTTACCGCTCGTGGATACGATGGCAGTATGACCGCCTTTGGTGACCGAGAGGAAGTGGTGCGGCGCCTGTGCTGCGCGGATCGCGTCCACCGCGATTCTCACGTTGCCGTCGGTTCCGTTCTTGAATCCGACCGGGCACGACAACCCCGACGCGAGCTCGCGGTGCACCTGGCTTTCGGTGGTGCGCGCGCCGATCGCGCCCCACGCCACCAGGTCCGCGATGTACTGGGGGGTGATCATGTCGAGAAACTCGCAGCCGACCGGCATTCCCATCTCGTTCAAGTCGAGCAGCAACTGGCGCGCGACGCGCAGGCCCTCATTGATGCTGAAGCTGCCGTCGAGCCTGGGATCGTTGATGAGCCCTTTCCATCCCACAGTGGTGCGGGGCTTCTCGAAATAGACGCGCATGACCACCACCAGATCGGTTGCGAGAACGTCCTTCGCCTCCTTGAGCTTCCCGGCGTATCCTTGGCGGCCTTCACGTCATGGATGGAGCACGGCCCCATGACCACCAGCGCGCGGTCATCGGCTCCGTGCAGGATGCGATGGATGGCGTGCCGCGTTTCGTACGTGGTTTCGGCGGCTTTGTCCGAGAGGGGGAATTCGCGCAGCAGGTGCGACGGCGGAACGAGTTCCTTGATCTCCAGCACACGAACGTCATCAGTCCGGTAATGCATAACATCTAAAACCGTAAAATCAATGCATTATAGCAGCATGTGAAGGTAAGCCGTGAGCAGGAAGCGGAAACAACGAACAGTAAAGCAGTCGCGCAGCGGGTGGACCATTACCGCTTACTGCTTACCGGATTTTAGACCGTGCCGCCAACGGTCAGGCCGTCTATCCGCAGCGTTGGCTGGCCGACACCAACCGGCACGCTCTGCCCTTCCTTGCCGCAGGTGCCGACGCCAGGATCGAGCGCCATGTCGTTGCCGATCATGGCCACCCGGGTGAGCGCGTCCGGACCATTGCCGATGAGGGTCGCGCCCTTCACCGGATAGGCGAGCTTGCCGTTCTCGATGATGTAGGCCTCCGACGCCGAAAACACGAATTTGCCGCTGGTGATATCCACCTGGCCGCCGCCGAAGTTCACGGCGTATATGCCGTTATTGACCGACGCGATGATCTCCTCGCGCGACTTGTCGCCATTCAGCATATAGGTGTTGGTCATGCGCGGCATCGGAATGTGCGCGTAGGATTCGCGACGGCCGTTACCCGTCGGAGGGACGTTCATCAGCCGCGCGTTCAAGCTGTCCTGCATGTAGCTTTTGAGCACGCCATTCTCGATCAACACGTTGCGCTGCGTCGGATGGCCCTCGTCGTCGATGTTGAGCGAGCCGCGCCGGGTTGCGATCGTGCCGTCGTCCACGACGGTCACTCCCGGTGCCGCGACGCGCTCGCCGATCCTTCCGCTGAAGGTGGATGTCCCCTTGCGGTTGAAATCGCCTTCGAGGCCGTGCCCGACCGCCTCGTGCAGCAGCACGCCCGGCCACCCGGGACCGAGCACCACGGTCATGGTACCCGCGGGGGCGGGCCTCGCTTCGAGATTGACGAGCGCCTGGTCCACCGCCTTCTTCGCGTAGTCCTGGAGCACCTCGTCGGTAAAGTACGCGTAATCGAACCGCCCACCGCCGCCGGAACTGCCCTGCTCGCGCCGGCCTTCCTGCTCCACGATCACCTGCAACGAGAGCCGCGTGAGCGGCCGCACGTCGGCGGCCAGCACGCCGTCCGATCGCGCGATCAGGATGACTTCGTACTCCCCGGCAAGATAAGCCATGACCTGGGAGACGCGCGGGTCGAGAGAGCGCGCGCAACGCTCGATACGCTCGAGCAAGGCGACTTTAGCCCGATCATCGAGACTCGCCAGTGGGTCCTGGGGCACGTACAGGTTGTGACCTGCGCGGCGCGTTACGACCTGCGTGCGGCTCGTCTGACCCTGGCGCGCAATGGCGCGAGTGGCCTCCGCGGCGGAAGTGAGGGCCGCCAGGCTGATGTCATCCGAATAGGCGAATGCGGTTTTCTCGCCGGATAGCGCCCTGACACCAACACCCTGGTCGATGTTGAAGCTGCCCGATTTGACGATGCCCTCCTCAAGGCTCCAGGACTCGCTGCGGGTGTACTGGAAGTAGAGGTCTGCGTGATCCACCCGATGCGCCATGATTTGACCGAAAACGGTCTCGAGGCGGTTGCCGTCGAGGGCGTAGGGGGCGAGCAACACCTCGTTCGCTGTCGCGAACGAGGTTTCAAGTTTCAAGTTTGAAGTTTGAAGTTTGGGTGCGTCGGTCATAGCGCTAACGGGGGCCAAGTCAGGTGGGTAAATAAGAAAGATTGCGTCGATTGTCGGTTTTTCAACCTCAAACTTGAAACCTCAAACTTGAACTAGCACCGGTCCAGAGTCCGGTGAGTGAGCGCCGGCAGGCTCTGCCGCAGGCCGCGCAAATATTGCAGGTTGACGCCCGCCACCACCACGCCCGAGCCGCGCGGCAGACGGTCGAGCACTACTCCCCACGGGTCGACGATCATGCTGTCGCCGTGCGTTTCGCGCCCGTTCACGTGATAGCCGCCCTGCGCTGGAGCGAGCACGTAGGCGAGATTCTCGATCGCGCGCGCCCGGATCAGCGTTTCCCAATGCGCCTTGCCCGTGGTCTCGGTAAAGGCCGACGGCACGAGTATGACGTCCACGTCCTTCATCGCGCGGTAGAGCTCGGGAAAGCGCAGGTCGTAACAGATTGAGGCGCCGAGGCGGGCGAATGGTGTATCGACCGTGACCACGGCGCGGCCCGGCTCTATCGTGCGCTCTTCGGCGTAGCTCTCCTGCCCCATCTCGAATCCGAACAGGTGGATCTTGTCGTAGCGCGCGGCAAGCAGCCCCTTGTCGTCGTAGATGAGACAGCTGTTGCGCACTTTCCCGGCCGACTCGCATTCGAGGGGAACGGAGCCGCCGACGAGCCAGATCCCGTGCTTCTTCGCGGTCATCGAGAGAAAATCCTGGATCGGACCGCCTCCCTCCTTCTCGCGCACCGCCACCTTGTCGGTGTCCCGCATGCCCATGATGCCGAAATACTCGGGCAGCGCGACCAGCCTCGCGCCCTTGTCTACGGCCATCTCGATCAAGCGCCCCGCTTCCTGAAGATTGCCCTCGACGCTGGGCCCGGAAGCCATCTGCACGGCCGCGATACGCGTCACGCCGCTCTGCGGCGCCTGCGCCGACTTGCCTAAAGATGGACGGGGGCTCACGACGGATGAAGGATGAAGGATGAGGGCTGAGGGATGATGCAACTCGTCACTTCGTCACCAGTTTTTAGTCACGAGTCACTTCGATGCGCAGCAGCTCGGACGGCGTGAGATCGTTGCGCAGCAACACGTGATCCGCTTCGATCGCCAGGGAAATCAGCCACGCGCGCAGCTCTTCGGCTTGCACCAACGATTCCGGGCTCGTGCCGTGATGGACGATGAGGCGCCCGCCGGGACGGGCGAGCCACGCGATTACAGCCTGCCTTATCGCGAAGGGCTCCATGACTGCCGTGCCGCTGCGCGGCCGGTCCCACAGCTCGGCCGGAACCGTGAACGACTGCGCGCAGGCCTGTGCCGAGGCGCCGAGCGCGATGGAGGCAAGTAGCAAGACCTTCACTGGATTTTCCTTTTTCTCCTGGTGCGGTCGCATTTGAATGCTCATTGCGGTTTCTCACCCTCCGGTCCCGCCGCCTGGCGCTCGAGACGTGCGACATTGGGCTCGGCCCACGGACCGGTCACGGTGTATTCGTAGGAGACGAGCTGATCGAGCGGATCTTTCGAGTATTTTTTGCGCGAGAAAGGCCGCGACGCCGGCAATCGGGCCGCCGATCAGCGCGCCGGCGATCGAAACGCCGTCGCTCACGCTCGGGGAAACCCGTACGCGCAGCTTCTGCGTTTCGCGCGTTCAGATCAACCTCGCCCGCCATCACGATGCGCGCCGAAGGGCCCTGGATGCGGAAACTGTCGGTGCTCGCGATGCCGCGGTCGAATCTTGACCGCGCCGACGATGTCGTCAAACGCGAGCCCTTCGCTGAAGATGTCGCGGAAATCGAGCGTGATCCGGCGCGGCAGCGCCTGCAGGCTCAGGATGCCGAGCAGCTTGCCGATGCCCGGGTCGAGCTTGATGAACTGGCCGCGTTCGAACCTCCAGCAGCAGTCCGCCCCGAGCGTCGGATAGTCGAAGTCGTAAGGCGCGCCCGTCCACGCGAGCGCGCCCTTCCAGCTTGGCCTTGCCGCGCCGCACGCCTTCCGGATAGCCCAGACGCGACAGTAATTTTCCGGCGTCTGGTGTATCGAGCCGCAGGCTGATCTGGGTGCGCTGCTCCACGAGGTCCGTCTGCCACAGCCCGTCCGCTGTGAAACGTCGCGTCGGGATTGGCGATACGCAGCTTTTCGATGCGCCAGCTCTCTCCCGTCGAGCTGGCATTCAATTCGAGGCGACCGAGCTGCTTGTCGTTCTTGACGAACTGTTCCGCGATGAGATCCACCGCCGGCAACTCGCGCAGCTTGACGCGGGTTTTAGACGCACCGGTGTCCGGCACGAAGTTGCCGGAATGGCGAGCGTCTTCATCCGCGCGACGAGCTTTGCCCGCCCCTGCGGGTCCCAGGCTGCATTGCCGTCCAGTTCCTTGCCCGCGACCGTGCCGCGCCATTGCCCGCCCTGTGCCGTGGCGTTGAGCGCGAGCTGATTGAAGCGCCGGCCAAAGAGATCCACCGTCTCGGCCTTGAGATCGACGCCGCCCCAATCGATGCGCGCATCGGCACTGCCATCGCGCATCAGAGCGATCCAGCGGTCGAGATCCAGCGACTTCACGGACCCGCTCGACCCAGACGCCGTTTTTCTCGGGCTCCGCCGCGGCGCCACCGAAACGTACCGTGCCGCGGGTAATCGCCGAGCGCTTTCCCTCCATGCGCCGGGCGAACTGTGCGCTCACGATGTCACCGAATGCAACGCTCAGGCGATCCTGGTCTTTCCCGAGGGTCCGCCGCTCGAAGCGGAACGGAAGGGAGTCGGCCGCCGCTTTACCGAGGGGGGCCGGCAGATCTGCGGCAAGACCCTGCAGGCTGGATTCGATCACGACATCGGCCACGCGCTTGTGTACGGTGTAGTTCGCCCGCCAGTCGGTCGCGCCGCGCACATGTTGCAGCAACTGCTGTCCCGTCACCGTGCGGCGGATGTTTTCGGTGCTGATGCGCCCCTGGACCGCAATGAGTACGCCGGAATCACGCTGCGTGGTGGCGGAGATCGTGACCGGACCGCCGGCGAAAGTGCCAGTGATCCCCTGCGCGCGCACGGTCGTTTTGGGTGAACTCGATGCGCCCGCTCGCCTGCTCGATCGGCGGCAGATCCGGGTCGGCAACGACGGTGTTGCCGGTGAACTGGTAGGCGCCCGCCACCTGGGTCTGATCCCTGGAGGCCGCAGGCAGGTGCAAATCCAGCTTGAGCGTCAGCCGGCCCGACCCTGTACCTGCCAGCCCTCGGTGAAATGATCGATCATGCCGATCACCGGGCTCTTATCGATGAACGCGAAGAATTCGCTGGTCGGCCCTTCCGCTTCTCCCGTCACCCGCAATATCTCTTCGGGGTTCTTAAGATCGGGAATCTCCGCGCGCACGTTCGACAGCCGCGCGCCGAGCACCGTGCCCTGCTGCGCATTGACCTCGAGGCGGCTCCCGCGGAACAGCACGTCGCCGGCGATGTGCTCGATCCTCGGCCATCCGTTCGCGTAGTCGAGCGTTCCGTCGGTCACCTTGGCCGTTACCTGGAATACGCCGGTCTTCCCGTCCGGAAACGGGAATTCGTTCAGATTGCCCTTGAGCCGCAGCGTCACCTCATTCGAGTGCCCGGAGAGAAACGCGACGTCGAGCCAATCGCGCGCGCGCTGGCCGACCTGCAACGGAATATAGCGGCTCACCGAGCGCGCGTCGGCCCGTGTCAGGCTGCCCGTGAGATCGATACTGCCGCGGGAATCACCGGCCGTCCGATAGTTGCCGACCAGCGCCCCCGCCACATGGGAGTTGGAGAAGGAAATGCTGTTCAGTCGCAACTCGGTTTCTCCACCGCCGCGCGCCCAACCGAGTTGAGCGGTCAGCACATCGAACTGGAGCGGCTCACGAAACACGAGCGGCATTTCGACGGTGGCGTTCTGGGTGTTCAACTGGAGCGTGCCGCCGCGCTCGTTGCCTTCGAGGCTGCCGCTCACCCCTCTGAAGCCCGGTATCTTGCCCATGCCCTGCAAGGCGAGCCCGAAAAATCTTCCCTTCGCGCTGTACTCGCTCGGCTCGCGCCAGTCGCCGCTCCAGCGGACCTGCACGTCACCGATATGCCCTTTGGGCGAGAGCGTCGCCAACTGCTGGCGCGCTTCGGCCGGGAATGGCAGATGATCTGCAAGCACCACCAGGGGCGCGAGATCGAGCGCATTGACGTTGAGTTCGCCGCGCTCCGGACGCCCGCCGGCCGCCGGGGTGAACCGCAGCAGGAAATCCGTCGCAGGCAGCGCGAGCCCGCCGGTAGTGGTCATCTTCAGGCCCGAAGTCGTGACTTCGAAACTGGTAGCTGACATTTTCCAGCCGAGGCGCCCGGAAAGATCCGTCAGGTCGAGCTCGGACAGGTTTTTTTCGATTCGCGCGCGCACGTCGGCAAGCCGCACGTCGGCGATCGCTTCGGTCAGCTGATTCTGGCTGAACGTGAGCCAGGTCCGCAGGCCGCCGCTGCCGCGCGGAAGTTCGATGGGAAATGGGACCCAGGTGCGCCACGCGGCGATATCGGCATAGTCGAGCGCCAGGTAGAGCTTCCCGTTCCACTCGGCAAGCGCCTTACCGTGGTGCCGGTCAGATCGCCGCGCACGTCGAGCGGTCCGGCCAGCTCCGCGGGGGGTACGGCGCGCAGACCGAACTTATGGTGGCCGCCGCTGATTAGTGATCTGCAGATTGACGTTCTTCAGCTCGAGCGGCGGCGCGCGGCGCAGCTCGTCGTGCCACACGATCGTGGCGTCCTGGATCTGTATGCGGCGCTGCTGCAGCAACCAGTCGGCAAAACCACCGCCGTCCTCCTCTCCCGTCACTTCCATGCCCGCCACCGAAAGCTTGCCGTCGGAATCGCGCCGGATATTCAGTGTAGGCGAATGAATTTCGAGCGCGTAGAACCTCAACTGCAACGTCGGGATCGAGAGCCACGATAGCATGTGGTCGACGCGCGAGAGCACCAGGGCGGGGCGACCGGCCGCATCGTGTACCGTCACCTGTTCGAGGATCAACTGTGGCCGCAATCCGTCCCAGTTGGCGCTGATTCTGCCGATGGTGATTTTCTGGCGGGCTTTCTCGCTGACTATGCCGGCGATGTCGTCCCGGTAGTGCTCGATGTTGGGGAGCACCCAGTAGCGCAATGCGAGCACTACGCCGGCAGCCGCCAAGACGGTGACAAGAACGCTCCAGGCAACAACGCGATAGACCCAATGCGTGCCGGTACGCAGCCATTTGAGCCTGACGGGTCGTGTCACGTTTTGCCTGATATCCGAAAAAATGCGATATTGAGTCAAGGCTTTACGTATTCTACCCCGATCTCGAGATGCAATCCCATAACGCAGTCGGATTTAGTCGAGCTTCACGTAACTTCGTTACGTCGCTCGACCCCTCCGCGCCAACCCTTCTCCCGAGCGGAGAGGATGCGCCGGAGCGTGGAGCAGGGATCGGCGAACGTGGAGCAGGGGCCCGCTCGCGGGATGCGACCGCGGAGGCGCACATTAGCACGCGGGTTATCCGGCGCTTGCGTCCCGCTGCGGGGGGCCGGTGGAACGTGGAGCAGGGGCCCCGTTTTCGGGGATGCGACCGTGGAGCCGGCCATGAGCGCGTCGAGTCCGGCCCAATGCGCGTCTCCGGGGTCAGATCCCCAAGAAAATCCTTGGGGCCCCTCTTCCGCCCTACGACGCGCCATCCACGCACATTACGCTTGGAACCCGCTCCGCCCTCCGCGGGCGCCGTCGAGCGAGTCCGGATGTGTCACCCGGTTTCGCAATGATCGACACGGCTGATGCCCTGATCGAACGGGCGGCGCAGCTCAGCCACTATGTGGAGAGGCTGGTTTCCGCCGAGGCGTCCCTGAAATGGGATACTCCGGTCGACCATGCGTTCAGCGCGGCGGAGATGCGTGCAGCGCTCGACGCGGACCACACGGGGGACGAAGCGACCCTCAAGCGTGCGCTGCGCACCCTCCGCAAGCGGGTCATGCTCAATCTCATCGCGCGTGACCTGGGCGGGGTCGCGTCGCTTGCAGAAGTGGTGAATAACACGACGGCGCTTGCCGAAGTCGCCATAGCTTACGCCCTGCCGCGGCTCGACGAGGGGCTTGCCGCGCATCACGGTCGGCCGGTCGCCGCGACAAGCGGGCGCGTCCAGCAGCTGCACGTCGTCGGCATGGGCAAACTGGGCGGCGCGGAACTGAATGTCTCTTCGGATATCGACCTCATTTTTGTTTACCCCGAGGACGGCGAGACGACCGGCCCGCACCGGATCAGCAATCACGAGTATTTCACGCGGCTCGGGCGCAAGCTGATTGCGGTGCTATCCGAGATGACCGCCGATGGTTACGTGTTCCGCGTGGACATGCGATTGAGACCCTACGGAGATGGCGGCCCGCTGGTCTCGAGCTTCGAGATGCTGGAAAACTACTTTCGTCACTCAGGGCCGGGAGTGGGAGCGTTATGCCTGGATCAAGGGCCGCGCGCTGACCGGCGAACGCGGAGCCGAGCTCGAAGAGTTGGTAACACCGTTCGTCTACCGGCGCCATCTTGACTATAACGCCTTCGCCGCGCTGCGCGACTTGCACGGCCAGATCCGGCAGGAAGTGGAACGCCGGGATATCGCCGATAACATCAAGCTCGGCCCCGGTGGCATACGCGAGATCGAATTCATCGTGCAGGTGTTCCAATTGATCCGCGGCGGCCGCGAGCCGGCGCTGCGCGCCCGGCCGACGCTCGCGGTGCTCCCCCTCCTCGGGGCGCGCAAGCTGCTCAGCCCGCAGGCAGTCGAGGAGCTCACAGAGGCGTACGTGTTTCTACGCAACCTCGAGCATCGTCTGCAATACCTGGACGACCAGCAGACCCACGTCCTACCGCAACCGGATGCCGACCGAACGCTCATCGCGCAGGCGATGACGCTGCCCGATTATGGCGCGCTCTCCGGCGAGATCGAGGCTCACCGCCGGCGCGTAGCCCGTCATTTCCAGGACATCTTCGCCGCCTCATCCGACGCGGCGCATCCTCTCTCCCACCTGTGGCAGTTGACCGATGATGCGCCGAAGGTGGCCGCCGAGCTCGAGGCGCTGGGATACCGCCGGCCGCCTGCGATCGCCGAACGGCTGAAGACGATGCACACGAGCGGACGATATCGCGAGATGCCCGCCGCGAGCCAGGCGCGGCTCGACCGCCTCATTCCGCTCGCGATCGAAGCCGCGGCACCCGAGCGCGACCCGGACTCGGCGCTCGAGCGCGTGCTCGATCTGCTGGACGCGGTCAGCCGGCGCGGCTCTTATCTCGCGCTGCTCGAAGAGTACCCGCGCGCGTTGAAGCAGCTCGCGGCACTGATGAGCGCGAGCCCCTGGGTGGCGCAGTACCTGACCCAGCACCCGATCCTCCTCGACGAATTGCTGGACAACGCGCACTCTCTACGCCGCGCCCGACTGGCCCGCAGCGGCCCGCCAGCTCGAAGCCCACCTCGCGGAAGCTGCGGGCGAAACCGAAAAGCAGATGGACGCGCTGCGGCACTTCAAACACGTGCACACCCTGCGCCTCATCGCGCAGGACCTGGCGGGAATCTTACCTCTCGAAACCCTGAGCGATCACCTGAGCGACCTGGCGTGCGCCATTCTGGCGCAGGTCCTGCGTCTCGCCTGGAAAACGGTGCGCCAGACTCATCGCGGCGAGCCGCGCTTCGCGGTGATTGCCTACGGGAAGCTCGGTGGCAAGGAGCTCGGCTACGCCTCGGACCTCGACCTCGTGTTTCTATACGACGATCCCGCTCCGGAAGCGGCCGAGAATTACGCGCGACTCGCGCAACGCATGAACAACCTGCTTACCACCATGACGTCCGCCGGCGTGCTCTACGAGACGGACCTCCGGCTGCGGCCGGACGGCGCGGGCGGGCTGCTAGTGAGTCCGCTCGCGAGCTTCCGCGAATATCAGGCGCAGCACGCGTGGACGTGGGAGCACCAGGCGCTGTCGCGCGCGCGCTACGTCGCCGGCGACGGGACGATCGGAGAGGCATTCGAGGCGCTGCGCGTGACGGTTTTGCGCCAGCCGCGCAACCCGGCGGTGTTGCGCCGCGACGTGGCGCAAATGCGCCAGAAGCTGCTGGAAGCCCATCCCAACCGTACCACGCGCTGTTCGACCTCAAACACGATCGCGGCGGCATCATCGATGTCGAATTTATCGTGCAGTACCTGGTCCTCGGCCATGCCCACCGGCACGCCGAGCTCACGGGTAACATCGGCAATCTCGCCCTGCTCAAGCTCGCGGCGCGGTTGGGATTGATCGCAGAGCCCCGCGCGCTGGCCGCCCACCAAGCCTATCGGCATTTCCGCCGGTTGCAGCACGCCCTGCGGCTGCAGGGAGAGAAATACGCTCGCATCGACCCGGGCTCCGTGGCGAGCGAGCGGCGGGCAGTGCAGGAACTATGGGAAAGCGTGATGGGGCGACGGGGCGGAGCGCGAGGTCGAATAAACATCAGCCATTTATGAAATCAGTTAAGCGTTTGCGTCACTGCGCCCGCGCCGCCTCCTGCCCCTTGCGCCCCAGCAGACGGTAGGCGGCTAGCTCGCCCTTGCCCTTGACGGTCAGCGTTTGCGGGCCCTCGAAGTCGAACAGGTGACGAACCCGCTTGTAAGTCGCGGTATCCACCAATATCGTGTTCGCTGCGGCCTCGGCGGTGACACGGCTCGCGATGTTGACCGTGTCGCCCCATAAGTCGTAGATGAACCTTTTCATTCCGATTACGCCGGCCACGACGGGGCCCGTCCCGATGCCGACGTGGATCTGCAGCCGCGCACGCTTGAACCCCGAGCGCGTATCCATGTACTGGCTCATATCGAGCGCCATGCCGCAGATGCTCTCCGTGTAGTCGCGGTGGTCCGGCCCGCCCTTGCCGTCGCCGTGATGCTCGCCGAGCCCACCCGCCACCATGTAGGCGTCCCCGATGGTTTTGATCTTTTCGAGGCCATGTTTCTCGGCGAGCCGATCGAACTGAGAGAACACCTCGTTCAGTACCCCCACCATCAGGCGCGGTGACATTTCTTCCGCGAGCCGCGTGAAATTGATGATGTCTGCGAACATCACGGTCACGTCGGCAAAGCCGTCGGCGATGATGCTGTGCTGCTGCTTCAGACGCTGCGCGATCGGGCCGGGCAGGATGTTGAGCAGCAGTCCTTCGGACTTCTCCTGCTCTTCCTTCAACTCTTGGTGCTGCTTGTTGATCTGCACCGACAGCTTGTCGCGCTGGCGGACGAAATAGCTGATGAGGAGATAGACGATGGTCGACATGCCGGCGAAATTGAGCGCGAAGAACACTGCGATGCCCTGCATCGTCACGCCCGCCTCGACCCCTTCGGTAAGGTAATAGTCGAAAAACGCGGACAGCGCCGTCATCACGATATACGCGAAAAACCACGGCAACGACTCGCGCGGACCCTGAAATATCATGACCCCCACCGGCGCGAGCAGCGCCCACAGCATCACGCCAGAGGAGCTGATGTAGCTGCCGATGCTCCACTGCATGATGAACGGGACGAACAGGAACAGGCTCGTCTGGATGAAACGGAACAGCGGGAAGTTGCCCTTCCAGAGGTAGAGCGCGAGCGATGCCGCGGACAGGACCACGTACGCGAACGGCACCGTCGAGGAGAACCGGATGCCCATGGCCTGATAGATCGCGACCCACACCATCGCTGCGAACGCCATCAGACCGCTGGCGAAGATCAACAGCGTCTTGTTGAGCCTTTCCTGCTCGCTGTCGTGCTCGGAAATGACGCGCTGGCTCAGACTTCCCAGCCACGCGCGTAAATCACGCGCCATTTGGTTTTCTTCCCCCTCGCTGGAATATTTGCAACCGACCGCAGTGCCGTGACGGCGTCGCCAACGAAAGTTGATTTTACTCAGTGCAAGCCGAGTTTGCTACCACCGGGTTACGACTTGCCATCCGCATTCACATGCCCGCGGCCGTGCCTTCGACAGCCTGGCAGCCTGTCGGACTTGAAGTTAAGACAGGCTGCTAAATGCAAAACCGCCCGCACTTGCCGCGGAGCGGGGTCCAGGACTGACAGGCTGTTAAAATGGCGGCTTTCGATGGAGCGCACTCATGTCAATGGCTGATCGCGACGGGCACATCTGGTACGACGGGAAGCTCGTGCCCTGGCGCAGCGCCACGACACACGTGCTCACGCATACCCTGCATTACGGCATGGGCGTGTTCGAAGGCGTGCGCGCCTACAAGACAGCGAACGGCACCGCGATCTTCCGCCTTCGCGAGCACACCGATCGCCTCTTCCGCTCGGCGCACATCAACGGCATGAAGATCCCGTACGACAAGCAGACGCTGGTCGAGGCGCAGAAGGAAGTCGTGCGCGCCAACAAGCTCGAATCCTGCTACATCCGTCCGATCGCGTTTTACGGCTCCGAGGAGATGGGAGTGTCCGCCGAAGGGCGTAATCGTGCACGTCGCCATCGCCGCCTGGCCGTGGGGGGCCTATCTCGGGCCGGAAGCAATCGAGAACGGCATACGCGTCAAGACTTCGTCCTACGCGCGCCATCACGTCAACGTCACCATGTGCCGGGCGAAGTCAGTCGGCACCTACATGAATTCGATTCTCGCGCACCACGAGGCGACTCAGCACGGCTACGACGAGGCCCTGCTCCTCGACGTGGACGGCTTCGTCGCCGAAGGGCTCCGGAGAGAATATCTTCATCGTGAGCAACGGCACGCTCTACGAGCCGGAGCTCACTTCCGCGCTGGAAGGCATCACGCGCGACTCCGTCATCCGGCTCGCTGGCGATTTCGGCATACCGGTTGTCGCGAAGCGCATCACGCGCGATGAGGTATACGTGGCGGACGAGGCGTTCTTCACCGGCACCGCGGCCGAAGTTACGCCGATCCGGGAGCTGGACAACCGCGCCATCGGCAGCGGCAGGCGCGGCCCGATCACCGAGAAGCTGCAGAAGGCGTTTTTCGACTGCGTGCTGGGGAAGTCGGAGAAGTACCGCGACTGGCTGACGCCGGTTGCCGCGTGAACGAGCGGCGGGGAACGGGCCCCTTCCGGTAGAGTCGCTCGGGGCCTTCCCGTTCCACCCGGCACCCCCGACATCACACGATCGAATCTTCTTTATGAAGACCGATAGGCTTTATATGTCGGAGCAGACCGTCAACAAGGCACGTCACATCGAGGTCACGGCGGCGACCTGCCGCTGCATTGCCCGATGCCGTCGATGATGCTGTGGAACTCGCATCCGCGCGTGTTCCTGCCGATCGAGAAGACCGGCGAAGAGCTATGCCCGTATTGCGGCACGCGGTATACGCTCAAAGGCGGGCCAAAGGCGGGACACTAGTCCCGCGAAGGCACAAGGCACAAGGATGAAGGCAAAAGGTAACAGCATTCCGGTTACCTCGAGCCTCGCCTTCCAGCCTGATGGATTTCTGCAGAGAGGTGATCTGCCGCGCAACGCGGTGCCGTTTTTCGCCCTTTTGCCTTTTGCCTTTTGCCTTTTGCCTTCATGAAGATCCTGGTCGTGGGTCCTTCCTGGATCGGCGACACGCGTCCTCGCGCAGCCGCTGTTCAGGATGCTGCACGCCCGCCACGCCTCCCTCGCGCTCGATGTACTGGCGCCGCCTGGACGCTGCCTCTCCTCGAGCGCATGCCGGAGGTGCGGCACGCGATCGAAAATCCGGTCGGCCACGGCGAACTGCGGCTTGCTGAGCGGCGGCGGATCGCGCGCGAGCTCGCGCAAGGACGCTACGAGCAGCGCGTTCGTCCTGCCCAATTCCTTCAAGTCCGCGCTCATTCCCTTGCTCGCGGGCATCCGCGTGCGGACCGGCTACCTCGGGGAGCTGCGCTGGGGCCTGCTGAACGATGCGCGCCGGCTGGACGAGACAGCGGCTGCCGCAGATCGCCCAGCGTTATGCCGCGCTGGCGCTCGCTCGCGGCGAATGCGCTGCGAGCCCCGCCTGCCCGCTGCCCGGCGTTGCGCGTGGACGAGACACAGCGGCGCGCAACGCTTGCGCGGCTCGAGCTCGGCACGCAGACCGCCCAGTGGCGGCGTTGTGTCCGGGGGCGGAATACGGGCCGGCAAAGCGCTGGCCGGCGCGTCTATTTCGCAGCGCTCGCGCGGCGGCTCGCGAGCCAGGGCTTCGCCGTCTGGCTGGTCGGCTCCGCCAACGATGCGGCGACCGGCGCCGAGATCGACGCGCCTGCGTCCGGGCGCAGTGCCGCGATCTCTGCGGGCGCACCACCTCGCCGAGGCGATCGATGTGCTCGCCTCGGCGCGGCTCGTCGTGAGCAACGATTCCGGCCTCATGCACGTGGCGGCGGCGCTCGGAAAGCCGCTCGTCGCGCTTTACGGCTCGAGCAGCCCGGCCTTTACCCCGCCGCTCGTCGCCGGAGGCCCGCATTCTGAAGCTCGATCTGCCGTGCAGCCCCTGCTTCAAGCGCGAGTGTCCGCTCGGCCACTTCAAGTGCATGGTGGACCTCACGCCCGAGCATGTCGTTGCGGCCATCGAGTCTGCTCGTGCCGTTCCGACTACCCATGTCACACCATGAGAGAGCCTGCCCGTGTCCGGCAGGTGGACCCGACGGATTCTGGAAAAAAAGTCGGAACGGCACTAGAATCGCCTGACCTCAGCCTGTTTGTCAGAACCACACCCGACAAACTCTTCGCCCGTGTCCCGAAAGTCCTCGCGTACAAGAAGACACTGTTCCCGACTCCGCAGGACGCCGAGGCGGCATTCTACGAGGCGCTCACCAAGTGCGACCTGGAAGCGATGATGGCGGTGTGGGCCGACGACGACGACGTCTATTGCGTGCATCCGAACGGCGCGCGCATGACCGGCGTGGAGCAGGTGCGCGAATCGTGGCGGCAGATCTTCGCGAGCGGCCAGCGCCTGTCGTTCCGGCTGCGCGAGAGCCAGCAGTACGTGACAGGGAATGATGCTCTCCGTGCACAGCGTCTACGAGCATATCGCGGTCGTCGGCGAGCCGCGCGCGCGCGCGCCGGTCATCGCGACGAACATCTTCCTGCGCACCGAGCGCGGCTGGCGCATGGTCGCGCATCACGCTTCGCCGGCGCCTGTCGCGAGCGGTGCCGAGCGGCGCCGCGGCGGCCGCGCCCCCGAAGACGCTGCATTGATTTTCTGGCAGATGGTGACTGGTGATTCGTGAAAACCCGGAGTCAATGGAACGTGATCTGCCCTTTCTACCTAGCCCCTGGTCTCGAGCCCTGAATCTTGACCAACCTGAAGAGGAAGCAAATGAGCACCACCGATTTCGGTAAACCTGACATCATCGTCGTCGGCGCGGGCAACGCTGCCTGCTGCGCGGCGCTGGCCGCGCGCGAGAACGGCGCGAGCGTCATCATGCTCGAAGCGGCGCCGCTCGACGAATGCGGCGGCAACAGCCGCTACACCGCGCGGCTTGATGCGCGTGGTGTACAACGGCGTCGACGACCTGGCGCAGCTCATTCCCGACCTGACCGAGGAGGAGAAGAAGACCCACGATTTCGGCTCCTACACCGCCGAGGCACTACTACGACGACATGGGACGCATCACGCAGTACCGCACCGACCCCGATCTGTGCGAGATCCTGATCTCGCGCAGCTTCGAGACCCTGGTGTGGCTGCGCAAGAAGGGCGTCAAATTCCAGGCGAGCTACGGCCGCCAGTCGTACAAGATCGACGACGGCAAGCGCTTCAAGTTCTGGGGCGGGCTTGCGGCCGAGACCTGGGGCGGGGGCGCGGGCCTGATCGATAACGAGCACAAGGCGTGCGGGCGCGAAGGCATCAGGATCTTCTACGAGACGCCGGCCATCGGCCTCATCACCGACGACGACGGCGTCGGTGCTCGGCGTGCGCGCAAAGCACGAGGGCAAGAACGTCGAGATCCGCAGCAAAGCGGTGGTGCTCGCGTGCGGCGGATTCGAATCGAACGCCGAGATGCGCGCGCGCTACCTCGGACCCGGGCTGGGACCTCGCCAAGGTGCGCGGCACGCGCTACAACACCGGGCTCGGCATCAAGATGGCGCTCGACGATCGGCGCGATGCCCTACGGCCACTGGTCGGGCTGCCACGCGGTGGGCTGGGACCGGAACGCGCCGCCATTCGGCGACCTCGACGGTCGGCGACAGCTTCCAGAAGCACAGCTATCCCTGGGGCATCATGGTCAACGCGCGCGGCGAGCGCTTCGTGGACGAAGGCGCGGACTTCCGCAACTACACCTACGCGAAATACGGCCGCGTGGTGCTGGAGCAGCCCGGCATGTTCGCGTGGCAGATCTTCGACCAGAAGATCATCCCCATGCTGCGCGACGAGTACCGCATCAAGCAGGTGACGAAGGTCAGCGCCGACACGCTGGAGGAGCTCGTGAAGAAGACTCGATGGCGTGGACGCGGAGCCTGCCTGCGCGAGATCCGCGAGTACAACAAGGCGGTGCAGCACCGACAAGCCCGTTCAACATGGCGATCAAGGACGGACGCTGCACCACGGGCTTGAAGATCAACAAGACGAACTGGGCGAACACCATCGAGGAGCCGCCGTTCGAGGGCTACGCAGTCACCTGCGGCGTCACCTTCAGCTTCGGCGGCGTGAAGATCACGCAACGACGGCGAAGTCGCAGGACACGGCCGGCAAACCCGATACCCGGGCTCTACGCCGCCGGCGAGCTGGTGGGCGGCATCTTCTATCACAACTACCCGGGCGGCACCGGCCTCACCTCCGGCGCGGTGTTCGGCAAGCTCGCCGGCACGGGCGCGGCGGCATACGTCAAGGGCTGACCCTCACGGCGGAGTGACCGCTGACCAGCTGGCCGGTGACTCGTTACTCCGCCTCGGCGCCGGCTACCCGCGCCGTGGTGGCTGCCGCGGCGGGCACGCGCAGACCATCTACGCCTCATTCTTTGCGCCGCGCCCCGCGGTCGCGTTACCGCCGCGAGCGTTGGGAAACGCCGGACGGCGATTTCATCGAACTCGACTGGTAGTCGAGATCGGGCGCTCGACGCGTCCCGTGTCGACTAACGCGCCGCGAGCGGCGCGATCAGGATCCAGTGCCGCAGAACCGAGCCACAGAGAACGGCCCACTCGTTGCACTGTTCCACGGGCTGGAGGGAAGCTCACGCAGTCACTACGCGCTGGCACTCATGGCGGCCGTGAGGGATGCCGGCTGGCGCGGCGTCGTGGTCCACTTTCGCAGCTGCGGCGGAGAACCCAACCGGCTGCCGCGCTTCTATCATTCCGGCGACTGCGCGGAGATAGACTGGATCAGTGCGGCGGCTGCGCGGCGAAGCCCTGCGCACGCTATTCGCCGCGGGCGTTTCGCTCGGCGGCAACGCGCTGCTCAAGTGGCTTGGGCGAAACCGGCGCTTCCGCGGGCACCATCGTGAAACGAGCGGCAGCGGTGTCAGCGCCGGTCGATCTGATGGCGGCGGGTGACGCTCTCGGACAAGGCTTCAATCTGTCTCTACGCACGCCATTTCCTCGCCACCCTGAATCCCAAGGCGCTCGAGAAGCCGCGCAGCATCCCGGCCTGTTCGATGCTGCGCGCGTGCGCTCGGCGCGCACGCTGCGCGAGTTCGACGACGTGGTTACCGCGCCGCTGCACGGATTTACCGGCGTGGACGACTACTGGACACGCGCGAGCAGCAAGCCATGGCTCTCGCGTATCGCTGTTCCGACACTCATGATCAACGCGCGCAACGATCCGTTCCTGCCATGCAGCGCCCTTCCGGCCCCGCATGAAGTTGCTCCAGCCGTAACGCTGGAGCAACCCGAGGCGGGCGGTCATGTGGGATTCGTGAGCGGGACGTTTCCGGGCAATCTGGGATGGATGCCGCGGCGCATCCTTAATTTTCTCGGCGCAATTTTCTCGGCGCCCCTGGCATCGAGGGATAGGTAAACGACATACCAGTACGCCGAGAAAATTAACCGCATGCGCGAGGCGCATGCGTGAGACAGTCAGATCGCATCCACAGGGGAAGAGATATAAGAAAAGAAGCCAGGCTCAAAGCCTGGCCCCCTTTTTTGGACCTTCCTTTTTCAGACCTTCCCTGAGCCGTCGGTCGGTCGTCCGCGGCGGCGCCGCAACAGCAACAAGCCGGGCATCCCAGCGAGTAAGAGCAGCAGCGTAGCCGGCGCCGGAACCACTTGAGCAGGGGTGATAAACAGGGGCAAAGAAAAGGCGACCGGTGTCACTGGATTCGGGACGACGTTTTCCGAAGGGCCGTCACCGTCGGGGACGATCACGGGGCTACCCGAATCGGTCGGAGTTGGACCAGGCGCGGGATTCTCGCTGAGAATAAAGGGTTGATCGGCAATCGGGAGCGACGCGCCGCTCGGCGAAGTTGTGCCCGATCTGTTAAAGGCGCCGCCGCCGTTGACCGACGCGGCGCTGGACCCGAATGACTGCGCGCCGATCGAGCCGAGTGATGCGTCGTTCAGCGCCAGGAGACCGGCCGGCAGGCCATTTCCCGTGGCGTCCGCTGCCGCAGATCCGGCCCCGGGGGATCCATCGACGTCGGACGCCGCATCGACCAGCAACAGTTCCGTGCTCAAACCGAAGTCTGAGGCCGATCCGGCCGAGGCAGTATCGCCGGGAGAACTGATGTTCACCGCAGGCTGGTCAGGCGTAGCGCTCAGAACTCCGCTCAGGCCAACCAACTCGCCAAAACTGGGGCTTATACCCGAGAGGACAATGGCCAACGTGCCCGGCGAGATACCGACGGATATCACGCCGACAAAGGCGCTTAATATTGCGCCGCGGACGACTTTCGACGGTGATCGGGCCATACAACCTCTCCTTGAAAACAAAGAGTGTTCCTGACCCTCCCCTTCATCCGATAGATTGGATGAAACCTGTCAACATCCTAGCAAGAAAAGGGCCAGAAAAATATATCTAAAATAATCATGCACTTAACTCTCAAAAGCCACGCCGCTCAAGTGGCGGCTGAAATCCAGTGTAAGATTTTTCGACAATTTTTCTTCGCTGGCGTGTCGCTGAGTAACTACAACATCAGAGTTTATCATTTAAATACAATATGTTATACGTTGCAGTGGGTGTAAGATTTCCCGACAAGGAAGTTTGCCCTCATCCGCCGCGGAGCGGGCTGTAGGCCTTGTTCATCATCCTGGAGTCTACAACGTGTTTACGCTGCCTGGAGAAATTTTCAAGGCCTACGATGTTCGCGGCATAGTCGGCCGCACATTGACGCCGGAGATCGTCGAGCAGATCGGCCGGGCGATCGGGTCGGAAGCGCTCGCGCGAGGCGGCGCGAAAATCGCCATCGGCTATGACGGCCGGCTGTCCGGCCCGAGGCTGGCCGCAGCCCTTGCCCGGGGCATACAAGCAACCGGCATCGATGTGATCGACGTCGGGCGCGTCACGACGCCGATGGTGTACTTCGCCGCGCAGCATTTGAAGACCGGCTCGGGCGTTGCCGTCACCGGCAGCCACAATCCGCCCGACTACAACGGGCTGAAGATCGTAGTCTGCGGTGAGACGCTCTCCGGCGAAGGAATACAGAAGCTGCGCCTCCGTATCGAGAACGGGGACCTCGCGCAAGGCGCGGGCAGCTTCGAGCGGCAAGATATTACCCGCGCTTACCTCGACCGCGTCATCGGCGATATCAAGCTCGCGCGGCCCATGAAGCTCGTCGTCGACTGCGGGAACGGCGTGCCGGGCGCATTCGCACCGGTGCTGTACCGCGGACTGGGATGCGAAGTCTTCGAGTTGTTCTGCGAGGTGGACGGCAACTTTCCCAATCACCATCCCGACCCGTCCCAGCCCGACAACCTGCGCGACGTCATGGCCGCCCTGCGCGAAGGAAAGGGAGAGCTGGGGTTCGCCTTCGACGGCGACGGCGATCGCCTCGGTGTCGTGACGCGTAACGGCAGGATCATCTATCCCGACCGCTTACTGATGCTGTTCGCTGCCGATGTGCTGAAACGCCAGCCCGGGGCCGGCATCATCTTCGACATCAAGTCAACGCGCAACCTCGCGCCGTGGGTCAAGCAGCACGGCGGAACGCCCATCCTCTGGAAGACGGGGCATTCCCTCATCAAGAAAAAGCTCCAGGAAACCGGCGCGGCGCTTGCCGGAGAGATGAGCGGGCATTTCTTTTTCCGCGAGCGCTGGTACGGCTTCGATGACGCGCTGTATGCAGGTGCGCGGCTGCTCGAGATTCTCTCGCGAGAGAGCGATCCCGGCGCCGTGCTCGAAGCGCTGCCGGACGCGCTCAGCACGCCCGAGCTGCACATGAAGCTCACCGAGGGCGAGAACTACGCGCTGATCGACAAGCTGCGGCAGACAGCGAAGTTCGACGGCGCGCGCGAAGTGATCACGATCGATGGTTTGCGGGTCGAATACCCGGACGGCTTCGGGCTGGCGCGGTCTTCCAATACGACACCGGTAGTCGTGCTGCGCTTCGAGGCGGATGACGAAGCGGCGTTGAAGCGTATCCAGGAAGATTTCCGGCGGGCGATTCTGGCTGTCAAGAAGGACGCAGCGCTGCCGTTCTAAAGGCAGAAGGCAAAAGGCAAAAGTCTTATCAGAAAACCTTATGCCTTTTCCCTTGTGCCTTGTGCCTCTGGGTCAAGGCTTGCCCACCAGCCCTGCGTCTTTCATGAACTGCGCCATCTCGGGCTGGCGCTCCGCGAGATAGCGGGCGAAGGCAGCTCCGTTCAGGTACGTGTTCTCGAGCAGGCTGCGCGTAGCGTAGTCGGTCCAGACCGCGCTCCGGTGGACCTTTTCCAGCATCGCCTCGAGCACCGCAGCCGATTCCTTCGGGATGCCCGCGGGCGTCGCAAACCCGCGCCGCACGCCGGATAGCAGGTCGAGCCCCTGCTCGCGTAAAGTCGGTATGGTGGGCGCGACGGCGAGACGTTTCTCGGCCGGCACGCCGAGCACACGCATTTTCTTCGCTTCCACGTGGCCCATGACCTCGCTCAGGTTCTCGGTCGTCGCATGGATGTGCCCGCCAAGCACCGAGAGCACCGCCTGCGAGCCCTTCATCGAGACCGTCTTGAAGCGCACCCCGGTGGCTTTTTCCAGTCGGTAGGCCAGGTAATGCCCGGTGCCGCCGAACGAGCCGAACCCGATTATGACGGAGCTGGGCTCGCGCTTCGCCGCCTCAACGAGGTCTGCGACTGTCGCATACGGGGAGTCCGCCCGCACCGTGAGCGCGTTCAAGTCCAGGCCGAGAGACGCGAGAGGAGTGAACTTGTCGAGCCCGATGTCCAGGCCGCTGCGCAGCGGCGCAGTGAGCAGGACTGTGCTCGGAACGGCAAGCAGCGTGTGGGGATCGCCGCGTTTCGCCGCGACGTAGCTGAACGCGATCGTGCCGCCGCCGCCGGCCTTGTTGGATACGACGAGCGGTTGAGGCAGCAGCTTTTCCTTCGTAATGACCTCGGCGACCGTCCTCGCAAAGAGGTCGCCGCCGCCACCCGCCGCCGTATGCACGACGAGCTCGACCGGCCGGGAGGGGTAAGCCTGCGCCCAGGCGCAGCCGGCGCCTGCCAGGGCGAGCGCCGCCGCCAGCCATCGGCCCCGGCGGCGTGCCCGCCTCAAGTGAGTCCGGCTCAGGGACGGACCCGGGTGGCAAGCTCGAGCGGCGCGAGACTGCTGCGCGGCGCGGTCTGTTCGACGATCGCCACGAGATCGCGGAAAACGCCGGTCGAGCCGTGGCCGGCGGCGAAACGCTCGATATCGAGGTTGTGCTGCCGGACGCCTCGCACGAGCTCGATGTGCCCCTGGCTAGCCTTCTTCGGCAGGGGATCGCGCCCGGGACTCCAGATGTCCGTCACGAATCCAAGCTTGGCGTCCGGAATATAGGCGATCAGCGTTCCGGTCGAGTGCGAATGCTCGATGTAGTAGGCGCCGACCTGGCGTTTGCCGTCCGAGATGATGTGCTTGTCCGCGACCTCGATAATGGTGGCCTTGCGCGGCTTCGCCGAGAGCTCGTCGGGAATTGCGGTGTGCTTCGCGCTGAACATCCGCGCGAAATGGTCCTTGCTACCCTTGCCGACGATCACCGTCGCGCCTTCCGCCACGAAGGTGCGCGCGCCATTGGCGTGATCCCAGTGGTGGTGCGACATGATGAGATACCTGACCGGCTTTTTGTACTTCGCCTTGGCGGCATCGATGGCCCAGCGCGACTGCATTTCGCTGATCGGCGCGTCGTAGGCGATGAGATACTTGTTCATCTCCACGAACATGTTGTTGTGGGAGCCACCCTGGCTCATGCTCACCCCCGGCGCGATGTCCACCAGCGTGAGGCCCGATGATTTTTCGGGATCGAACGACAGCTCGTCGGTGTCCCGGAACGCGCCCCACAGCACGCGGCGCTCGACCCACTGGTACGGCACGTGACCCATCGCAGGCAGGATGCGCCGCGCCCGGGCTTCGGGGGAGATGGCGAATCGCTCGGCCGGGATGGCGGCGTTGACGGCAACCTTGCTGACGTCGGCCTTGCCCGTCGGCTTGCCATCGAGCTCCCATGCGAGCTGGTGTGCGAATTGCACGCCGTTCACCGGCCGCCAGTCGGACAGGATGAGATCGTAGTTGAGGTCGCCCCGGATGGGCTCGGTATCGAGGCTTCTGACCCGCGCCGGCAGGCCGGTCGCAGGGTCGAACATCACCGTGAAAGTATAGCGGCTCACGTCATAGCGGACCGCAGGGAGCTTTTTGCCACCCACCGTCTGATCGGGCAGCGCGGTCAAAGCCTTCGGGTCCGATTTCATGTCCAGCACGAGCAGGGGCGAAGCGCGCTGCTGCTCGCGCAGGAAGCTCGCGAGCCGGATGCCCGACATCGTATGCTGGTTCGTCTTGAGGCTTTGCGGCGTGCGATTGTTGACGCCGGTGTTGACGCCGTCGACGATGCCCACGCCGTCGGAGTAGATCTCGCTGTACTTGAAGTTGACGCCGCCCCCGCCGACCTTGGTCCGGTCCCAATCCACCCGCGCGGCCTTCGACCCGAAATCGCGGGCGATCACGATATTCGAGTCGCCCGTGGGACGGGCGTCTCCACCGGCTTGGTAGTTCGACTGCGGTTCCCAATGCTGCGCGCGTACGGTCATGACGACCGTCTTGACCTGGCGCACCGCGTTTTCCCCGCCCATCGCCTCGACTGCGCGATTCACGGTATCGAGCGCCTTGTTCGAGGCGCCCGAGGCCGCAACGCAAGTGAAGCCAGATATCAGGATCAGTACAGCTCTCAAGAACATTGCCATCGCATCCTCCCTCTTCCGTCTCAATCTGGATTATCAATTCCCCACGAGCGTCGCCAATTGCGAATACGGCGCAGGCGATCCGTGGCCGTGAGCGAACAGCTCTGGATTGCTCTTGACGCTGAACTGCGTGCGCGTCGCAGAATCGATGCCGCTCACGTAGCCGAGTCCGTCGGACACGATCTCGCTATAGTTCTGGAGCAGCGGCTTGGGCGTGCGCACGACCTTGCGCTCCCAGTCGATGCGGGCCGCGCCGGCCGTGAGGTCGCGCTGGACGAAGAATTTGGACTCGCTGCCCTGCCGCGATTCCGCTTCCTTGCCCGGCGTGAGCGAGGACTCGATCTCGTACACGATGTTGCTGCCGCGGATAGCGACAGTCTTCAACTCGCCGAGCGCGGCTTCGCCTCCCATCGCCTCCACCGCTCGCGCGACAGGGTTCTGGGCAGATGCCGCGATTGCGGGTTGGTACCAGAAGCTGACCACCAGGAACAGCGCGATCCTGAATGAAATTGTCATGACGTCCTCCTTTTTGTTTCCCAGTGCCACCAGTGCTACCGCCGGTTGGGATTGAGCGAGCCCCTGTTGTAGTCCTTGTCTCCCGGCATGATGCAACGCCCAAACCCGAGCAGACCACCCTGCGATCC
Organism: uncultured beta proteobacterium; assembly: GCA_963802355.1. Classification (GTDB taxonomy): domain Bacteria; phylum Pseudomonadota; class Gammaproteobacteria; order Burkholderiales; family SG8-41; genus SG8-41. The sequence continues at coordinate 42,888 of CAWDIV010000001.1, forward strand.
CGCCGGACAGCCCTGATTTTCGGGATGCTGCTCGGCGACTTTCCGCGCCGCAGCAGCCTTCTGCGGGTTGACGTACTCCCAGCGGCCGTTGGGATGGAGGAGGACGCGATCGCCTTGGGCGGTCGTGGCCTCGACAGCCGCGCCCACCGGCTCGGCACTGGCGGCGATTCCTGATGCGGCCAGCCAGAGCAAAACGGTCGCCTGAGCGGCCGACCTGCTCCAGAGGCTTTCGTGGCAAGACACTGCTAGTTCCCCGCCAACGCGGCGAGCGGCGCGTAATCCGCCACGACGCCGTGACCGGCCGCGAACCGGGTCGGCGCGATGCCCGCCTTTTTCACCGCGCTGGCCAGCGCAGCGAGCGGCGAGGTGATCTTTTCCGGCAGCTTGGGCCCGGGGCTCCAGATATCGGTTACGTAGCCGATCCGAGCGTCGGCGACGTAGCCGATCAGGTAGGCGGAGGAATGCGGATTCTCGATGAGGTGCGCGGAGACTTCCCGCTTGCCGTCGTTGAACACGTGCTTGTCGGCGACTTCGATGATCCGCGTGCCGGAGAGGTCGCGGGTTGCCGCGAGATCGGGATTGCGCGTGTAAGGCGCGGCCAACACCTTGCGGTAATGCGCGCCGGCGCCCTGCCCCACGACCAGAGTGGCGCCTTGCGCGGCGTATGCGCGTATGCCGCCCGCGTGATCCATGTGATGGTGGGTAAGGACCACGAACCGGATCGGCTTGCCCGGATATTTCGCCTGTGCCGCCGCGATCGTCCAGTTCGACTGCCCGTCGGTCACTGGCGCATCGAACACGATGAGGTAATCGCTCATTTCCACGATCAGGCTGTGGTGCGTTCCACCGGCCTGGTGCTGCACGCCCGGCGCGATTTCGTTCAAGCGCAGGCTGGAAGTCGCGCGCGTGTCGAAGCTCACGTTGTCGGAATCCATGTAAGTGCCGATGAACTGGCGTCGCAAGATCCACTGGTACGGCACGTTTCCGGTCGCCGGTTTCGCGGCCCCGGTCTTGAGCTCGGCGGGCACGTCGAACCTGGACGCTTGGACCGATGGGTTGACCGTCACTTCCGTCAACTTGACTTCAGTGATGACCCGACCGTTCAGCTCGTATTTCTGGCTGGCAGGGACCCGGATGCCGCCCATGCTGGTCCAGTCGGAAAGCACCACGTCGTAGTTCACGTCGCCCCACATGTTGTCGTAATCGAGCGTGCGGACGCGCGCGGGCAGCCCGGTCTGCGGATCGAACAGCACGGTATATGTGTAAGCGCCGGCGTTGTAGTTCACCGCCTGATACGTAACGCCCCCGATGGCGATGTCCGGACTACCGCTCAGCTTGTCCGGACTGTTGCGCATTTCCAAAAGAAGGAGCGGTGACACCCGGCGCAGTTCCCGCTGGGTGGCGGTAAGCCGCAGGCCGGACATCGAGTGCGCCGGAGATTTCATCTTCGCAGCCTGACTGTTGAGGGCATTTGCTTCCCTGCCGATCACGTAACCGGCCTCCGGTGTGACGATCTCGCTGAACGTGAATGTGCGAGGCGCCGGATAGGCGAAGTTCTTCACCCAGTCGGTCCGCACGGAGCGCGTCGCGTAGTCGGCGACCGTTTCGAAATTCGCATCGTTCGCATGTCGCATTTCGCCGCCCGGCGTGTGGGACTGCTCGGGCTCCCACTGCTTCCAGTTGCCCTTCACGGTGATGGTCTTCACCCTGGCGTACGATTCCGCGCCCCCCATGGCGTCGAGCGCGCGGTTGACGAGGTTCTGCGGCGGCTGCACCGTCGCACAGGAACCCATGGCCAAAGACAGAAAGAGCACCCAGAGAACGCGTTTCATAAGACCCCCTTTGCTCGCGTATCGATCTGTTGACTATTTCCAAAAATTCGGTTCGTAGGCGACCAGAATGGTGGGTGAACAGTCTATCTCGGGCGGAAATTCCGCGCCACATGCCCGCATGCCCGCCGCAATTATCCACCTACCAAGTCGCAACCCCATCGATCGCGGCGGGCATAATCTGCGCCGAAACAAGCGCCTGCGGGAGCTTACCGGGCCGGGTACCCGCAGCCTGCGCCATGGAGAGGAGGAGCGGCCGCGACACGTTACAGGCAGCCCCGTTTGCGGGAGCGACCGCAAACCCCCCCAATACCTGAATGTTACAACCGCTGTTCGACCCAGGTGCGCACGGAAGCAAGGGCTTGCGGCAGATTCTCCGGCTGGGTGCCACCTGCCTGCGCCATGTCGGGCCTTCCGCCGCCTTTCCCCCCCACCTGCTGCGCAACATGATTGACCAGCTCCCCTGCCTTGATTTTCGAAGTGAGATCGCCGGTCACGCCGGCGATTAAGGAAACTTTGGCGCCATCGCTGGCAGCCAGCACGATAGCAGCCGATTTCAGCTTGTCCTTCAACTTGTCGAGGGTCTCGCGCAACGCCTTGGCATCGGCCCCGTCGAGCGCGGCGGCGAGCACCTTGATGCCCTTGACGTCGATCGCCCGGTCCACGAGGTCGTCGCCCTGGGCCGACGCGAGCTTGGACTTCAACCGGCCCAGTTCTTTCTCCAGGTTGCGCACGTTGTCCATGATCTGGGCGATTTTCTGCCCGACTTCGTGCGGCGGAGCCTTGAGCGCGGCGGCGGCCTCGTTGAGTCTCGCCTCCTGGCCCTGAACCCAGGCGAGCGCGCCTTCGCCCGTGGTCGCCTCGATGCGGCGGACACCGGCGGCGATCCCGCCCTCGGAAATCACTTTGAAGAAACCGATATCGCCGGTGCGTTTCACATGGGTACCGCCGCACAGCTCGCGCGAAGACCCGATGTCGAGCACGCGCACTTCGTCGCCGTACTTGTCGCCGAAGAAGGCGAGCGCCCCGGCCTTGGCGGCGTCGTCGAACTTCATGATGCGAGCCGAAGTCGCGGCGTTGGAGAGGATCTCCGCATTAACGGCTGCTTCGACGCGGCGGAGCTGGTCTGCGGACATCGGCTCGTTGTGCGAGAAGTCGAAGCGCGTCCGTTCCGCATCCACGAGCGACCCTTTCTGCTGCACGTGGCCGCCCAGCACCTCGCGCAGCGCCTTGTGCATGAGATGGGTGGCGGAATGGTTGCGCATCGTGCGCGCGCGGCGTGCCGCGTCGACCCTGGCGGTGACCCGGTCACCGACCGAAAGCGTGCCCGTTGCAAGCTTGCCGTGATGGCCGTAGACGTCCGCCTGGATCTTCTGCGTATCAGAGACTGCGAACGTACCGCCCGGCGCGATCAGCTCTCCGGCGTCCCCCACTTGCCCGCCGGATTCGGCGTAGAACGGCGTGCGATCGAGCACCACGATCGCAGGCTCCCCGGCGGACACCGCACGCACCGAAGTGCCTTCCTTGTAGATCGCAACCACCTTCGCCTCCTCGACCGCGAGCGTCTCGTAACCCCTGAAGTCCGTCTTCTCGCCCTGGTATTCGACGGCCGTTCCCATCTGGAATCTGGACGCTGCACGGGCGCGCTCGCGCTGGCGCTCCATCGCGGCCTCGAAGCCGGCGTGATCTATCCGCACGCCGCGCTCGCGCGCGATATCTGCCGTCAGGTCCACGGGGAAGCCGAACGTGTCGTAGAGTTGGAACACGGTCTCGCCGTCGAGCATGCGGTCTTCGCGGTTGAGCGCGGTCTCCAGCACCTTCATGCCGTTCTCCAGCGTTTCCGCAAAGCGCTCCTCCTCCTGCTTCAGCACCTGCGCTACACGCTGCGCATTCTTGCGCAGTTCCGGATAGGCGTCGCCCATCGCCTTTACGAGGTCAGGCACGAGCTGGTGGAAGAAGGGCTTCGTCTGGTCGAGCTTGTAGCCGTGGCGTATGGCGCGCCGGATGATGCGGCGCAGGACGTAGCCGCGCCCCTCGTTGCTGGGAATCACCCCGTCCACGATCAGGAAGGAAGTCGCGCGGATGTGGTCGGCGATCACGCGCAACGAGTTGCTGGCGAGATCCTTCGAACTGGTCTCGCGCGCCGCGGCCTTGATCGAGATCCTGGAAGAGATCGATCTCGTAGTTCGTCGTGCACGCCCTGCAGCACCGCTGCAACGCGTTCGAGCCCCATGCCCGTGTCCACCGACGGCTTGGGCAGCGGATGCATGACGCCTTTGTCGTCGCGGTTGAACTGCATGAACACGAGGTTCCAGATCTCGACGTAGCGATCGCCTTCGGCTTCCTTCGATCCAGGCGGGCCGCCTGCGATGCCCGGCCCGTGGTCCCAGAAGATCTCGGTGCACGGCCCGCACGGGCCGGTATCAGCCATCTGCCAGAAGTTGTCGCTCTGATACCGGGGGCCGCCGGGCTTGTCGCCGATGCGTACGACAGCGCTCCGGCGGCACGCCGATGTCCTTGGTCCAGAGGTCGTAGGCCTCGTCGTCCTCGTGATAGACCGTCGTCCACATCCGGTCCGCGGACAGCCCGTAGAACCTGGGTGAGGAGCTCCCACGCGTAGCGGATCGCGTCGCGTTTGAAGTAGTCTCCAAAACTGAAATTGCCGAGCATCTCGAAAAAGGTATGGTGGCGCGCCGTGTAACCGACGTTCTCCAGATCGTTATGCTTGCCGCCGGCGCGCACGCAGCGCTGCGCGGTCGTCGCGCGCACGTAGGGCCGCTTGTCCTGGCCGAGGAAGACGTCCTTGAACTGCACCATGCCGGAATTGGTGAAGAGCAGCGTCGGATCGTTCGCCGGCACGAGCGGGCTCGAGGGCACGATCGCGTGGCCCTTGGACTCGAAGAACTCCAGGAACTTCGTGCGGATTTCGCTGCTTTTCATATGATTCCGGCCGATCCGTAGCGCTATGAAATCGACTAACTCGCATTGACACGCGCTTATGCCAGCCCAACCGCATGACATGTCCGGAATCTGAACTCAAAATCCGAATGATTTCTCATTTTAGATTCCGCCGGTGGAATTAATCCAGGGCAGGCGCCAGTTCAATGCGGATTGTCCGCTCCGTTCCGGCCATGGACGACCGGAATCTAGCGCAACCGCTTCGTTTCCTCCACCCGCAGCCCGAGCGACGTGCCGCCGACGATCACCACGCTCTTCACGATACCCTTGAGCGCGACGTCGGAATTCTCGGCCGGCACCGCACTTTCCGTCACCACCGGCGATTTCAGCCGTTTCATCCTGCAAGACGTTACGCCTTCAGGCCAAGCAGCTCGCAGCGTCCCTTTGGCGCGGCCCTTCAACTGTGACCTCTTACCCTCGAACTGGCCCGGCGCCGACGTGATCTCCCTGACCGGTGTATAGCCGAATGGCAGGTAGTCGCAGCCGGCCATGCTTGTGGCCGCCATCGCAAGTGCAACAGTAACCGTTCTGAATGTCATGGTCCGAGTGATGGCCGATACGGGATTCGGGATCGAGCTTCGGCAAGGTGAAGACGGCCGCTGCCAATCCGCGGTTCCTCATTCATCACTCGTCACGCATCAGCATCTCGTATCCCGCATCTCATCATCACTCATCACTACCCTTGATCACCTTGAAGATCACGTCCAGCTCGAATCCCCGCCCCTGAAGGAACCGGACCTGACGTGCGCGTTCTGCCGCGCCGTCGGTAGCCTTCCGAACTTGCGGCGCCATACCGCCGCGCCGCTTCCAGCTCGCCTTCCTTCAGCTCCGGCAGCACCGCGGCTACCGCTTCCTCGGAAACGCCCTGGTCGCGCAGGTCTCGCTCGATTCTCCGGGCGCCGAACCGGCTGCGGCGCGTGTACCAGCTGCTCGCAACGCGCGTCTCGGAGAGCCAGCCGCGCGCCTCGAGCTCGTCGAGCAAGGCTTCGATCTCGCCAGGATCGGCGTCACGGCGGCAAGCTTACGCGCAAGCTCGCGGCGGGTATGCTCGCGCCGCGCGAGCAGCTTCAGCGCCCGCGCCCGCAGGCTGTCGCCCGACGCGACGGCTCTCTGGTCCGCCGCCCTCGTCGCTTCGCCCGCCTGTGCCTTTTCGCTGCTTCCTTGACCGGCTCGTGTCCTTTCTGCGGCCTCTGCTGGCTCGGCGACCGGCATGCCGCCCGCCGCCCACGCCCAGCGGCCGCGCGGATCTTCGCCCTCGATCTCGCGCGCGATCTCGGGATTGCTCCTTGAGGTAATCGCGCGTGTTGTCCTTGCCCTGGCCGATGCGGTCCTTGCCGTAGGTGTACCAGGCGCCGGACTTCTCGACGATGCGGTGCAGGACGCCCAGCTCGATGATCTCGCCTTCGCGCGAAATGCCCTCGCCGTAGAGGATGTCGAACTCGGCCTGGCGGAACGGCGGCGCGACCTTGTTCTTCACCACCTTGACGCGCGTTTCGGAGCCGATCACCTCCTCGCCCTTCTTGATCGCGCCGATGCGGCGGATGTCGATGCGCACCGAGGAGTAGAACTTGAGCGCGTTGCCGCCCGTGGTGGTCTCCGGGTTGCCGAACATGACGCCGATCTTCATGCGGATCTGGTTGATGAAGATGACAAGCGTGTTGGAGCGCTTGATGTTGGCGGTGAGCTTGCGCAGCGCCTGGGACATCAGGCGCGCCTGCAGGCCCATCTGCGGCTCGCCCATCTCGCCTTCGATTTCGGCCTTGGGCACGAGCGCGGCGACCGAATCGATCACCACCACGTCCACCGAGCTCGAGCGCACCAGCATGTCGGCGATTTCGAGCGCCTGCTCGCCGTTGTCGGGCTGCGAGATGAGGAGCTCGTCCACCTTCACGCCGAGCTTGCCCGCGTACTGCGGGTCGAGCGCGTGCTCCGCGTCGATGAACGCCGCCGTGCCGCCCAGCTTCTGCATCTGGGCGATCACCGGACAGCGTCAGCGTGGTCTTGCCGGAAGACTCCGGCCCGTAGATCTCCACCACGCGCCCGCGCGGCAGCCCGCCGATCCCCAGCGCGAGGTCGAGGCCGAGCGAACCCGTCGACACGACCTGGATGTCCTTCGAGATGTCGGATTCGCCCAGCCGCATGATCGAGCCCTTGCCGAACTGCTTCTCGATCTGCGAAAGGGCCGCGGCGAGCGCCTTGGACTTGTTGTCGTCCATGTATGGTTTCCTTTTTTATGGACGGGAATGAAGGGATACCCCTCATGCTCCCTGGAACCTATCTCAACCATAGGCACGTGTGCGACGGAGGCGATGTGGGATGCAGTTCGAGGAGGAGAGCCCGCAGCAATATGTCGATATTGCAAGGGCTCCCGACGAACGAAATGCGCCCAGAGCGCCCCGTCCCTTCGGGTTGCGGCCAGGACGGGCGGCTGCGTTGTTGCCCGGCTTATCGACAGGCTGTCTCCTGAATTTGATTCAGGAGGCAGCCCGGCCTGCGCCGTGCGCCTCGCATCCATCCCGTCCTGGCCACAACGCATCACGCGCCTATGGTTGAGATAGGTTCCGGTTAGCAGCTGTTTCGTCAATGATCGAAACAGCCTGATTAAAGTAGGCCCGTATTTTAAACTACCCCTGCCGCCATCACGTGCTTTCATGCATCAAAGGTTTAAACGCGCGGCGCGAATTTTCAGTTGACTTCGTCGGCCACATCAGCGTCTTGGTACCACAAAGTGACTACTAACGTGACCGCCGACGGTTACCCAGATCTGACCAAGCATAGGACTGGGGTAGAGCCCTCGGCCTAAAGCACCTCAGGGGATCGCGAGAGATTGATCTCGGCACCGACTAACTTCCGAAGAATGCGTTACTCCTCAGGCCTTCGCGACGCTCAAATGACCCTAGAAGTCACTCTGCATCCATTACGGTCGGGTAATGAACCTGCAACTCTCATAGGCGCTCGATCGGCTGCGCTCGGACTACCAGCTCCTGCTGGGCAAACCGGCGCTCGAGGTCTCCCCGAAACCGTTCCCACCATGCGCGGTCAAGCTCCTCGACCATCACTTCGTAGACGACGATGTCGTCGCGCGCCGCCCGCCCGCCGTCGTCGCTCCACAGTCCTTCAGCCGGCGCGCGGGTGTACGCAGTGAATCCGCCGAACCGCTCCGCGAGCTCGCCGCGGACCGCCGCGTAGTGTGAAGCGGGAAACGGCTTCCCGGCGTTGTTGTAAACCGGTAGAAGAAGCTGGACGAGGTATGCGGACATATTGTTCTCCTCATAGCAGCGTTTGCCAGAAGCCGACGTCGACCCACTGATCGAACTTGCGCCCCACCTGCGGAAAGTGGGCGACCTTGTTGAACCCGCACTTTTCGTGGAACGCGACGCTGCCCGGATTGGGGAGCGCAATGCAGCCGATGACCGCGTGTACGGCTTGCCGCCGCAGCGCCTCCAGCAAGGCCATGTACAGCGGAAAGCCGACGCCCGATCCCGTCGCGTCTCTGCGCACGTACACGGTGCTCTCCACCGTACGATCGTACGCCGCCCGCGACCGCCAGCGCGTCGCGTAAGCGTATGCCACGACAACCTGCTCCGACTCGGCGACGAGCCACGGATACGCTCCGGCGGTATCCCTGATGCGCGCACCCATGTCCGGCACGGAAACGGGCTCCTGCTCGAAGGTGACGACGGTATCGGTTACGTAGTGGTTGTAGATTCCGCAGATCGCCTGCGCGTCGGCCTCGGTGACCTTGCGAATGGCGGTTTTCAACGCGCCCGGGGCTTCCGCACGAAAGGATTGAGCTTGTCGATATCGGCTTGCACCTGCTCGCGGCTGCGCTCGTACACGATCTCCCGGCCCATCACCGAACCGGCGTATGCGAGCCCGTTGCGGGTCGGCGACAGCGTGCACTTGACGCTGTGTATACCTTCACCGAGCACCACTTCGATATGTTCGGCGCGCTTGTTGAGCACCACGACGTCCAGTGTCTGCCTCGTTTCGGTGACACGTACTGTTATCTTCTCCGTATTCATTTTCTCACCGCCTTGTAATTCGGGACTGTTATCGCGCTATTAGCAGTTAGCTAATCGTTGGTGTTCCAGCGAGCAGCGCGAGCACGCCTTTCAACGCATGCTCCACCGAATGCCGCCGCACGGCCTCGCGGTCGCCGGGAAATCGCACCGTCTCCGCTACGGGCGCGGTCCCCTTGGCGCCCCAAGCCAGGCACACGGTGCCTACTGGCTTCTCAGGAGTGCCCCCACTCGGGCCGGCGACGCCGCTTACGGCAACGGCGATTTGCGCGTGACTATGTGCGAGCGCGCCCCGCACCATCTCGAGCACCACCTCTTCCGACACCGCGCCGTGCTTTTCCAGCGTCATATCCTGCACGCCCAGCATTTCGCGCTTGGATATGTAGGTGTACGTGACAAAGCCGCGCTCGAACCACTCCGAGCTGCCCGGCACCATGGTGATAGCCTCGGCGACCCACCCGCCGGTGCACGACTCGGCCGTCGCCAGCATCAGCTTGCGGCTCTTCAACTCGGCGCCCACCTGCTCTGCCAACCGGTAGAGATCGAGTGTCGAGTGTCGAGTGTCGAGTGTCGATGGGCGTCTACGCCTGGCATCTGGTTTCCGTTTGGCGCTTCCAGCGTTCTGCCTCCTGCTCTTTCTCTTCATTCCTCGTCCCTCGTCACGCGCAGCCAATCACTCGACACCCGGCACTCGTCCCTCTGCCCGGTCACTCAATAATCGTTTTCGCGATAGCGAACACCAGCAGCGTATAAAACACCACCACCAGGTCATCGAGCATGACGCCAAAGCCGTTCTTGAACGTGCGCTCGTAATAGCGGATAGGCGGCGGCTTGAGGATATCAAACAGGCGGAACAGCAGGAATGCCAAAGCCTGCCAGAGCAGCGTCGCCGGGATGAAGAACAGCACGAGCAGGAACGCGACCACCTCGTCCCACACCATGCCGCCATAGTCCGCAACACCTATTGCCTGTCCCGTCACTTCGCATGCCCAGACACCGAGCGCGAATAACGCGGCCACTACCAGGAGAAACTCGAGCGCCCCGAGCCACGGCGCCATCAGCCAGTAGAGCGGCAGCGCGAGCAGCGTGCCCATCGTCCCCGGCGCCAGCGGTACGAGCCCAGCCCCGCCCCCGAACGCGATGAAATGGGCCGGATGGCGCAGCAGGAAGCGCCACGACGGACGCAGAACGAGACCGGTGCTAGACATTACAACGGCGCACGAAACTACAAGGATACCCCGCTGGCGGGAAACCGGTGCCGTATCCCGCGGTATTCAATGCCGCCCTTCCGCAGTTGCCAGCAGTCCAAACGCGACCGCGGCAGCCACGACGAACGGCGCGAACGCGTGCAAATCAAACCCGAGCACCAGCACCCATCCTGCTCCAAAGACTGCGAGGACGCCCAGCGCTTCGGTCGCGCGCTGCGCGATGGTGGGGCGGCGCGACAGCAGCAAGGCGAGTATGGCGACGACGACGAACAGGACCCGCCAGACCAGGCCACCGAGGTTCAATTCCATGAGCATCCTCCGTCGGGTTATTGGGACTGCCCTTTAGACAAGCCCGATACGGTCGGCGGTTCACCCTGCCATGGTGGGAACTTCTGCGACAATTTGCTTACGCCGGCGGAGCATGAGATAGATGAAAAATATCCCGAGCGCAGCCAGCAGGTGCTTCAGCGTGTGCCCGCTCATCGCTTGCGCCGTGAGCGCGTATATCTCTCGGTCCTGGAATTCGGCGACCTTAGCCAGGAGATACGCTGCGAGCGCGTACGCGAGGTATGCCCGATGCGTATATCTCCGCGGATACGCCAGCAGCACAAAAACGATGGCAAGAAGCGGGGCGGCTTGGCACCAGACGTAAACCCGCAGGTCATCCGTGTAGCCCCACCACGCGACGCTCGCGATTCCCACCGCGACCGCCGGCGCGAGGATGGCGCGCTCAGCGCCGGCTCCCAGGTGCTCGGTCAAGAGCGCCGAGAACAACGCCATGAACGCAAGCATGATCGGCAACCGGTCCCACACCAGCGTTTCATTGTTCGGCGTCCAGTGGTAATAGGCGGAGCCGAAGAAAACGAGTGTCACACCCAGGAAAAAGACCGTCCACGATCGTGTCGCTCCGGACGCTGACCTCCCGAAACAGAACACCAGCCCTGCGATGCCGATCAGCAGGAAGGCAAGATTGGACAAGACGTTTTGGAAGCTGGGGATGCCCCACCAGGCCCGATCGTCGGCGAGGGCATGAAACGCCAGATCCTGGGATATGGGCGGCCTCGTCAGGATCAAGGCGAGCGGAGCAAGCACGACCGCCGTCAACGCCCACTCGCGCCAGTGGCGCGTCGGAGTCATGCGTCAAGCCTCGACAATCACGGGTTACGGGTGATTGTCGTAGCCATCGGAATTCGGCCCGACGCCGGCGCCCGGCCGTATTTTCAAAGCCAGATAATCCGCGAGCCCTTCACGCAGGGTGTGGCTATGGAAACGCCAGGTAAAGAGGTGGGCCATCTCGTGTATGTAAGTCTCGACGCGCCCGCCGGATGCCGCCAGCTGAGCCTGTTGGACGATCTGCTGGTCGCTCACAACACGCCCGCGCTGCGCCCAGGCGCTCGAGCCTGCTGCGACAATCGCGAACAGAGAAATGCTCAGGGCGAGGGCTCGTTGCGGCATACGTCTACCGATTATTTGAAGTGCTCATAGCCTTCGCGCGGCAGCGCCAGCGGATTCCCGGTGTCGCCGAGAACGAACACCAGCGAGCCCATGCGGCGCGGACGAACGATGCTGCCGATGCGCGTCAGCTTGATTCGATGGCGCAGCGACAGTGACGCCATGGCACCGCGCCGCGTGCGGCTGGCCGTGAAGCACAACTCGTAGTCGTCGCCCCCGGCGAGCAACGCCGCCAGGGCCGCCGGTCGCGGCAGGCATCTTTCCATCGCCGGCGAACGCGGCACCCGAGCGAGCTCCACGACCGCAGCCACGCCGGAGCGCTCGCAGATATGGCCAAGGTCGGCAATGATCCCGTCCGAAATATCTATCGCGCTGCGCGCGATGCCGCGCAGCGCCATACCCAGAGCAACGCGCGGAATGGGCGTGTTTAACCTGGTTTCCAGAAGGGCGCGGTCGCGCCGCGCCAGCTGCACCCGCCCGTTGATCGACGCAAGCGCGAGGGCCGCGTTGCCGAGCATGCCCGAAACCCAGACATCATCCCCGACCCGGGCGCCGTCGCGCCGGAGCGCAGTGCCGGAGGGCACCTCGCCCAGGATCTGCACGCAGATTGCGAGCGGCCCCTTGGTGGTATCGCCGCCGACGAGGTCTACGCGATGGCTGCGCGCGAGGCGCATGAATCCGTGGACGAAAGCGGCGAGCCAGCGGGTGTCGACGCGCGGCAGCGCAAGCGCAAGCGTCACCCAACGCGGTGCCGCACCCATCGCCGCCATGTCGGAAAGATTGACCGCGAGCGCCTTATGCCCGAGTTTTCCGGGGTCGGAGTGGGGAAAGAAATGGCGGCCGGCGACGAGCATATCGGCGGATACCGCGAGATCCATGCCGCGGCGCACCCGCACCAGCGCCGCGTCGTCTCCCACGCCCAATACCGCGCTGCGCGCCGGATGAGTGAAGAAGCGTCTGATCAGCTCGAATTCGGTGAGCGCCATATCCGCGTTGGGGAAACGGATTTCTCGGCTTGGCTTCCAGTCACTTGAGGGTTCAGTCGCGTGTGCGCTATTTCTGGCTTCGGGCTTGATTGCTGGTCCCGCTCTGACCGGCTCTCCGACGCGCCAGATCCTCCTCCCATTTTTTCCTCATCGCGCGCGGGAAGTAGAAGTTCACCGCCGCGAACACGAGGAAGACGATCGCCAGCCAGGTCACGTTCTCCGGCGGCAGAAAGCTCGGGCCCTCGATCAAGACGTAGAGCCCGAAAAAGGCGTTGAGGATGCCCGCCACGTAGAACATGATGATGCGGTTCCTGAGACGTGTGTCCATCTGCTCGATACTCACGGATCACCTCTCCGGCTTTTCGGTCGCGCGCAGCTGCGCGGCCAGCTTGTCGAGCACCCCGTTTACATACTTATGGCCGTCCGTGCCGCCGTAGCTCTTCGCCAGTTCCACCGCCTCGTTGATAACGACGCGGTACGGCACTTCGGGACGATGCTTCAGCTCGTAGCCCGCGAGCAGCAGGATACCGCGCTCGACGGGACTCAGCTGCGAGAACCCGCGGTCGAGGTACGGCGCGATCTCGTGCTCGAGGACCGGAGCGGCTGCGACCGTTCCGTCGAGCAGCGTCTTGAAGTATTCCGCGTCTATCTTGTCGAATCCCTGCGCCTCGCCGAGCTGGCGGGCGATGGTCGCGGCATCTGTCCCCGCGAGCTGCCACTGGTAGAGTCCCTGCAACGCAAACTCGCGGGACCGCCTCCGGCTGGTTTTCATCGCCTGTCAAGAACCAAAGCAGCCACAGAGGACATAGAGTTCACAGAGGAAACCACCCCACCTTGCGCTCGTGGAGGGCGAAGCCGCTTTCAACCGGAAAAATCTCCTTCCCCTCACGGAGGGAGGGCCGCGCAGCACGCCAGGGGGCCTTGAGATGGGGGTGGTGCTCATTCGATCTCTCTGTGTTCTCTGTGATCTCTGTGGCTATTGTTTTTTTGCTTACTCGATTCGCTTCAGAAGGTTGGCCATTTCGATCGCCGCCAGCGCGCAATCTTCGCCTTTCTGCGTCATGCGCGCGAGCGCCTGGGCTTCGTCGCCGGTCGTCAAAATGCCATTGGCGATCGGGACCCCGGTATCGAGCGCGACCGTGGTGATACCGCTCGCGGATTCGTTCGAGACTATCTCGAAATGATAGGTCTCACCCCGAATCACCGCTCCGAGCGCGATCAGGGCGTGGAATTTTCCGGTGTTCGCCATTTTCTGCAACGCCAGCGGAATCTCGAGCGCGCCCGGCACCGAAACGACTTGGAGATCAGACTGGCTCACGCCGTGCTTCGCAAGCGCCGCAATACAACTCGATAGCAATCCCTCGCCGACGTCCAGGTTGAAGCGACCCATGACGATGCCGATCCGCAGGCCGGTCCCGCGCAGATCGGGCTCGAGCTCGTCGATGTCTTTGTTGCGCGCCATTTCAAATCCGTGAGCGGTAAGCGGTGAGCAGTGAGCAGTCGGCTAAGAGCGTCGGGATGCGAAGTTTACCGCTTACTGCTTACCGCTTACTGCTTACCTGGTTGAAGATAGCCAGTGATCTCCAGCCCGAAACCCGCCATGCTGGGCATGCGGCGCGGCTGAGCCATCAGCCGCATCTTCCTGACCTTGAGATCCCTCAGGATTTGCGCGCCTATGCCGTAGTTCCGGAGCACGACGGCGGGCGTGGAGTGCACCTCGCGCGGACGCGGCCGCGCGCGCTCCAGCAGCTCCTGCGCGGTTTCCGGCCGGTGCAGGAGGACGATCACGCCGCACTCGGCGCGCGCGATGGTGGCAAGCGCGTCGTTGAAGTTCCAGGAATGGCTGGTGCTGCTCACGTCGAGGATGTCGATTACCGAGATGGGCTCGTGCACTCGCACCAGCACTTCCCGGTCCGGCACCGGCTTGCCTTTCACCAGCGCCAGGTGCGTCTCCTGTCCGATGCGGTCGCTGTAGACGAACAGGCGCAGCCGCCCGTGCACGGTCTCGATCTCGCGCTCGGCGACCCGTGTCACGAGCGACTCGTTGCGGCCCCGGTACTGAATGAGATCCGTGATCGTGCCGATCTTCAGCTTGTGCCGCGCCGCGAACTCGATGAGATCAGGCAGCCGCGCCATTTCACCATCTTCCTTCAGGACTTCGCAGATGACGGCTGCGGGCGCCACCCCGGCCAGCCGGGCAAGATCGCAGCCCGCTTCGGTATGACCGGCCCGTACCAGTACACCGCCGTCCTGTGCCATGAGCGGGAAGATGTGGCCCGGCTGAACCAAGTCCTCCGGCCGGGCATCAGCGCGGATTGCGACCTGCACGGTGCGCGCGCGATCGGTCGCTGAAATGCCCGTCGTGACACCCTCCGCTGCTTCGATCGAGACGGTGAAGTTCGTGCCGAGCGGCGAGCGGTTGTTGATCACCATCTGCGGAAGATTCAATTGGCGGCACTTCTCCGCGGTCAGCGTGAGGCAGATGAGCCCCCGCCCGTAACGGGCCATGAAGTTGATCGCCTCGGGCGTGACGAACTCGGCGGCGATCAGCAGGTCGCCCTCGTTCTCACGGTCTTCCTCGTCTACCAGTACGACCATCCGGCCGGCGCCAAGATCGGCGATGAGGTCGGAAATGGGGCTGATCGCCGTGTCTGGGCGCGAGCTCATGGCTAAGGTAACTAACAAAATGAGGGGATACTCCCCTCATGCTCCCTGGAATCTATCTCAACCATAGGCACTTGTGCGACGGAGGCGACGTGGGATGCAGTTCGAGGAGGAGAGCCCGCAGCAATATGTCGATATTGCAAGGGTTCCCGACGAAGAAATGCGCCCAGATCGCCCCGTCCCTTCGGGTTGCGGCCAGGACGGGCGTCTGCGTTGTTGCCCGGCTTGACCATATCGACATATGGCCTGCACCGTGCGCCTAGCATCCATCCCGTCCTGGCCACAACGCATCACGCGCCTATGGTTGAGATAGGTTCCGATCAGGGCGCCTATCCTTCATTTTGATAGGCGCTATAAATAAAAACGGACAGGATACAGGATATAACCCCCTGTTCCATAACGTGTCTGGGATTTTTCTGAGCCGGGATGTCGCCATCGCTGCCGTCGCAGGAACTACCTGAGGGCACCCCGCTCTATGCTGGCACACTGGTTATTGTCCGGGGTCGTATGCTACAACTTGACAGCATGAGCGCAAAGACGCAATCACCAATGCCATACAGTCGCGCCGGGAAACCCGCGTACTGGCTGGCGGGCCTTGCCTTCTGGGCGACCGCAAGCGCTGCGATGGCGGCGGCGCCCAAGGAAGCCATCGTCACGCGCGAAATGCAGGATATTTACCGGATTGGCATGGAACGGTCTGGCAGCGGAACGACCTACATCAGGACCAAGAACTGCAATGAGAACGTGTACGGCGATCGCGTCAGCCTGAAGCTCAATATCAGCATAAGAGGCGGCAACATGATCTTCCGTAACGGCCGGGTTTGCACTATCGACCGGTTCTTGAGGGAAGTTGATCCCAACCGGTTGGACGTCGAGGACTTTCCGGCCGGGTCGGATGTGCTCGACGTGGTTCCTAAAGGAAGCAAACCCCAACCGCCTGGACGTTGACGAGCTAGCCCGCATGTTTCACCAGTGTTGAACTCGCGCAAGTCCCACATGCGGGCTGACTAAATTTTGGGCAGAAGGACAGCGTCGAGCGACACTGTCCCCTACTCCAGCTGGTGCGAGTCTCAGGGCAGTGAGGTCTTGCGACCCCACAGTGAACTCGGTGCCTATTGCCGGAGGGCATTAGCGTTCGAGAGACGCTCGACGTAACGTGCGATTAGGTTGATGCACCACCTAAGGAACTGATAAACATTACGTTTTTGTTCTATAAGCTCGAAATACCGTCAGATATACCGTCAACAAGCCGCAGTGCTAGGTCGTAAGCCGCGCGGAGAAGAACCGGCGATCAAGGAAGACCATGTCGCGCGGCCTGCCGTCGGCGGGAAACAAGGCAGACGGCGCCGCAAAGCCCCGGGCCTGGAAGGAGCGAGGATGACCGACTAGTCGGAGTCTTTGATCGTAAACGCGAACGTAGATGGTGGCGAAAAAGGTTCTTCTGACCCTGCCTCTCGGTTATCAGGTGCTCGCCGATGTACGAGGTAGCGACGAGGACAGTGGGTCAGGCGTCAAGAACTGCCGGAACGCAAAGAGGTCGACTGACCACGGTAGCGAGACGCCGGTCCTGGGCGGCCGTGCAAAAGGCGGCGGAAATGAAAAAATCGAATATAGCTTAAGCTCGTGATGTGGCAGCCGCCGCCTGCGCGGTTGCCCGTGTCCTTCTCGCCGGCACCGCAGCCGCGAAAGCTGGATGTAATCAGCCTCAATGCCGATGATGCGGCGGACAATCCGTTCGGTTTCCCCGATGCGGATAACATGACCTACATTGCCGGCTTCGTAAGTTCACTACCTGCCTTTTACCCCCCCATAATTTCTTCATGTCGACTGCGGGCATCGTTCTGGATCGATCACCGGTGCCGAAGTCAGGCTTTTCATTCCAAGAAGCGGCTTGACACCAGCACCGGACCCCACAGAAACCTACACGCTGTTCGATGTATCAACACCGTATCTCGTTCTTGATCGCAGGGGAGCCGCCGAGGATGATATCGACTACAAGGAGTTCGGGTCGGGCGTGGCTGAACGGGCGCCATAGATGCCCGAGGTCCGTCTAGGGATCGACTTCTTGAACGACGGCATGTTGTTGAAAATGATCGAACTGCAGTTCGGCAGATCTGGGGCGGATCTCGACGAGCCGGATCTGTTGCGCGATCGCGGTGGCTGGCAGCCCTAGTCCCGGCGGTCAAGCAACGATTTCGTCTTCAGATTCATTTTTACGCCTACGGACAGAAACGAGTCGGTCTTCGAGCATCTGCCGTTCCCGCGCTGCCACGGTTGGCGGTGGGTGTGCGAGGACCATCCCATGGCCGCGTGGGCTGCTGATGGCAGCGGATGTGAAATCGAGGGATGCGGCGGCGCTGGCGCGGCCTGCTTATGCAATCCAGAGGCGAAGATGCCTCCCGGTTTTCAATTGATCGCCGGGGAAGACGGGCCATCAGGATGAAACGCCGCGAAGTAGTTGGACTGCAGCCACCCACCCGGAGAAATTGGCGTGGCTCAACCGTCAGGCGATCGATCCGATGGACCCGGCGCAGATCCGCAATGTCGCCGCGCTCCTGCACACGAATGACGCGCGAATCTTCGACGAGATCAGGGAAGTGGGGACGAAAGTGCGGAGATATTCGCGAGTGGCTGGTGGGGAACCAGACGAAGAAGGGGCGGCGCTAGCCCTTCAAGACCGCCTCCAGTTCCTCGGCCTCCGCTCCATCAGATAAACTGTAATCGCGCAGCCCACGACAAGCAGGACCAAGCCTACAATCAAAAGCACTTCGAGCATGTTCCCTCCCTACGGTCCGGACTTTTTTAAGCGATCCTAGACCTGTTCCTCTATCGACTCGGGCCGAAGATTTCACCCTCATTCCTAGAAGCAAAATTCGTGCCGAAACAAAAAAATAACATTCCAATCACTGGCTTCCAAAATAATCAGTCGGTTAACTCGGTAACGCGTGCGCTGCGATGGTTTTGGCCCTCCCTGGTTGGCCTCGGAAGTGTCGAAACATCCGCCACCCCGCTATTCCTTCATCGCGCTCCCCGGCTCGCGCAGCTCACGATGGCACGACTCGGCATCACCGCGCGAGCAATACAGCGCGGCCGCGCGCGGTGACTGACGACGACGCTGCTGCTCGAGATCAAGCGCCTGCATGGCGTCCTGGTGCGGGCCCACGAGCTCACCGGGACGATGCACGACGGCGCTGACCGCGCGCGACAGCCGATCGAGCGCCGCTCGAGCTGCTCGAGCTCGACAAAAAGCACGAGCTTGCGCGGTTACAAGCTTCTCGCGAAGGCGGGCCACCAAGATGAAACGTCGCGACGTGATGGGATGCAGCCGCCAACGTAAGAGCGCATGGCGTGGCTCGACCGCCAAGCGATCAAGAACCCGATCTCGAATCGGCTCGGATGTCTGGGTTACCAACGAGACAGAGGAATAGCCATGAGGCCAACTTTCAAGCGATACGTGGAGTTTTATTCCTTCAAGGGAGAACCTAAGTTGGTGAAGGAGCTTCGGTCTAGTCATAGTCGCACCGGGTTCATTTATACCGTTGAGGACTGCTGCGACGTTTGCAACGCCGAGGGCGTCGTGATTGCCATGGACAGCAGTGAGGGTGAGCATGGCCCGCTGCATATCTGTTGTCAGTGTGTTACCAAGGCGGTGAAGAATCGCTAGTTCGCTTCATGCGAGCTGCGTCGTCGAGAGGCCGGAGGAGATGACCACTGTCTTTCTCCTCGAAAAACCACAAGACGACGGGCGGCCCCCATACCGCGGTATTTCAGGCACTAGATCACCGCTTAATCAATGGCTTGCGTAATGCGGTAAGGAAAAGGTATGGAACAGGAATGTCCCTGAGAGGCAGCTAAACGGTCCCAGGAACGCGCCGGCGGAGGGAGGATCCAAGCATAGTGGCTGCCAGCAAGATAAAAAATCCCCAGTATCGCCCATGCCTTCTCGGATAGCTCCGGTTAAACAATGGTGGTGCATCATAAACAACGCGGGTTGCTAGGTCGCAGGGTGGATGATCGGTGGGGCGTATGCGGCCAGTACGAAACGCCGGTCGCGTTCTGGCAAATGCTGAAGGATGATTATTTGCCCGTAAAGGTGTCGGGCTATGTCTGCGTGCCGACGACTGAGCTTGTTGCGCTCGATTTAGAGAGTCCTCCCATCATCGAGGAAGTTACCGAAGAAATTGGTCCAGTGGATCTGGCAGTGGATCTGGAATTGATTCCCGACGACTTGTTGTCCCTCGATGGCGAGAGTCCTCCTATCATCGGGGACTTACCGTCAAGTCGCTACTATTCGTTAAGGCGTGCGTAAAATACACGCCAGGATGAAACGCCATGAAGTTATCGGGCTGCTTGCAGCGATCCTGAACGTCAACATCGGCCGGCTCAGCGATGCCATTGCAGCAGCCGGGCCCATGGTCAGGGACATTCGCAAGCACTTGGCGGAGATGCCGCGGGCAAAGCCGCCGAGTCGTTTCAGGCGGCGGTAGCAAAATCGTTGTCGGAAAATTTTACACTTCCAGATCGCAGCGAATCGCCGGGACGCCTAAGAAGATGATTTTATTGCATTGCCATTGTCAGGCACGAGTCATGCTTATTTTCCCCTCTGTTCTTTGACAGGCTCGTTTTGAGGGGGGATTCTAATGAGCAATCGATTTCGCACAGCGGTAAGGCGGTCGGCAATGGCGCTGCTGGTGGTGGGGATGGGCTTGGCAAGCAGCGCGTCCGCCATTCTGCTCGACCGCGGGCCGGACATGGTCTACGACACGGTGCTCGACATCACCTGGACGCGGCAGGCGGGTGACGGTGTCGCGCGGAATTGGGCAGACGCGAATGCCTGGGCAGCCGGCCTGGTGTTCGGCGGTTTCTCGGACTGGCGCTTGCCTTGGGCGAGCGTGAGCGCGGGTGCTGGGCCCATCACCACGTTGACTTTTGGGCAACCCTGCACGGGAGCGGGTGGAGCGGACGAAGTCGGGTGCCGCGACAACGAGATGGCCTACATGTTCTACTACAACCTGGACGGGACATTCGGGAGCCCTGAGACCGGCACCCAGACCGCGGTCGGCGGCGAAGTGCTCACAGGCATTCAGACCCTCTACTGGTCCGGCACGGAGTTTGATTCCGCCATCGTGTGGGACTTCCTCTTCCTCAATGGCAACCAGTTCAACGTCGGCAAGAGCCTCAACTTCGTCGCGTGGGCTGTTCGTCCGGGCGATGTAGCCGCCGTGCCCGAACCGGGTAGCTTGCTGCTGTTAGGGCTCGGCGCGGTAGGGTTGGGCTGGTCGCGTCGGCGCAAGTCCTGAGCAGCCCAGTTTCGGCAGGGTTTTCTTTTAAGCCCTCATCTCGCTCCGCACTCGCACTATTTCTCTTCTGGCTTCAGTCGGCGCGTAGTGAACTTGGCCGCATCGCGGAACATCGTAGTGCAACCCTTGCATTGGTAAGCCTGCGTCCAACGTAGAACCCCTTCCCTTGTTCTCGATGTAGACCTGCGAGAACTCGTCGGCGCCGCAGATAGGGCAAATAAAGGGGATGCGTGACGCCGTATTGCCCATAGCTGTATAAGCATACAGTCAC
Source organism: uncultured beta proteobacterium (assembly GCA_963802355.1). Lineage (GTDB taxonomy): Bacteria > Pseudomonadota > Gammaproteobacteria > Burkholderiales > SG8-41 > SG8-41. The sequence continues at coordinate 63,578 of CAWDIV010000001.1, forward strand.
GACCTATTCCGACTCAAGTCTTACAGACCCCATTTTCAGTCATTCAAAGTGACATGTTGAGCAGCCCTAATTAAGATAGGCCGAGGTCATGCGAATGGAGGTGTAGAAAAAGCCAATATGTCGCGTTCAAAAAAGCAGAACGGTCAGCAACCTGACGCCACTACGCTAATAACCCACCCAATTGGCGCTACGTTCTTCCCCGCGCAATCCATCGGCGCCATCGAGGCGTACTTGACCAGATGGAACGGGACATCCTGAACGCCCCCGCCCAGGGAGACCACGAGAGCTGCGATCCTTGACGGTCAAGCCCGACGTGACGCTGCCTGACGTTCCCGAGACCGGCGTGTACGGGTCGAGCGGAAGCGGAGGCTGCATTAGCGCTGTTTTCGACCCGCAATTATCCGGTTGCATTGAATGGCCGCTTCCTGAAACTCGAATGGCTGGTTTCGGGAAACGTGACTGCCCGTGATCGACCCTAACCCGCCACTCAGGTTTCCCGAAACCGGTCACTCGCGTCGTTTACTCGATTACCTTGTCCGCACGCGCCAGGATCGACTGCGGGATCGTGATGCCCAGCGCCTTGGCGGTCTTTAGGTTCACCACCAGCTCGAACTTGGTCGGCTGCTCGACGGGAAGGTCTGCAGGTTTCGCTCCCTTGAGTATCTTGTCTACGAAATAGGCGGCACGCTTGAAGTACTTCGTTAGATCAGGTCCATAGCTCATGAGGGCTCCCGCTTCTGCGAATTGGGAGGGTGCGCTCATTGTTGGTAGTCGTTGCGCCAAGGCGAGCCGAGCTAATTGCGCTCGGTTTCTAACTAAAAGGGGTGTGTGGGCAAGAACTACGGCGTCTACCTGTTTTTTTCGCGCCAGACTGAATGCTCGCTCGATATCGTCGGCATTGTCGATCTTGATCGGCTCGACTTCTAAACCGAGTTTGCGAGCGGCGGCCTGCAGATCATCGGATTGAAGGACCCCTCCTGGGTTGGTGCTCTCCCACATTATGGCCAGCCTTCGCATTCTCGGGAGCACCTCTTTGAATAACTCAACTTCTTTGCCCGCAAGCTCCACGACTTGATCCGTCATACCCGTTAGATTGCCACCTGGGCGCGCGAGACTTGCGACCAGACCGCTCCGCAGCACATCTGACGCAACTGCCACGACGATAGGTATGCTAGTGGTTGCCGCTTTGACGATTTGTGCGGCCTGGAGCCCGTGGGTGACGATGACGTCAACCTTGAGGCGGACCAATTCGGTGGCAAGCATCGTTCGTCGCTCGGCGCTTCCTTCCGTCCACCGTACCTCGATAGTGATATTGCGCCCATCAACATAGCCTAGTTCGGCCATAGCTTCGCGAAATGGCTCGAAAGAATCGGCCGCGCGTTGGGCTGCTGTCCCGTCACCAAGGTAGCCAATGCGCCAGACTCTGGATTGTTGCTGCGAAAAAGACGCTAGCGGCGCCGCGAGCGCGCCTGCGCCGAGCACAATGATCAGTTTGCGGCGATTGTTCATTCCCCCTCCCAATCCGCACGGCTATTATGCTCGCTTACCCCAAGGACAGCAGGCCGCGAGTCCAACGGGGGAGTGTCACAGACGACCGGTTTTGGCCGGCTACGGCCTGCTGCCGGCAGATTCCAATTTTCCAGATAGCGGCCGTTGCCGGACAGACGTAATCGGTAGAGTCGAGATGTGGCGCGGTGGCGGTAGGTTCGGTTTGTCTGTTGCCGCCCCTTTCGTCTGGCGGTGCCCGAGTAACCTCGCCGTAGCTCCGTTTCCACATCCCGCTCATCGAACCGGACATGCAGATCTCCCGCATCCGGCTCTCGGACAAGACATCACGCCTGCTTGCGCGTGCAACGCCCTCTGCGGTTTCTGAACCCTGTCGGAGTTGATAGGGTTGTCCCAATCTCCAGGTCCCTCACCACGTCTTGCGTCAGCCTTGAACTGAGGCCCCTTCCCTCCATCGGCGTTACCCGACTTCAGCGGTACTATGAGCCTCTCCGAGATCCCAAGGCGCCCGGCCTGTCCCTCGCGGGCATCCGGTTGATCGTCCCTGATCGCGCCTCGGGACTTCCCGTGTTGCGTGCGCTTTCCTGGTGTGCATGCTGTCGCCACTGCCCCGGCGCAGCAACCGGGCTGACTGCTTCGCTCATTCACCCAGTCGTATCAACCTTCCCCGAAAGGGTTGTCGGGTCGGCCTGCGCATCGACCTTTTCGAGGTTTGCTCAGCGTTCACTCACGTTACGGCCTGCACACTCGCCAAGTCACCTATATGTGACCCTCTGCACCGAAGGCTTCAGCCACTTCGTTACCTCCATGACTGCTCCGATTGCTTCCGGCTGGAGCCGTTGCCGGGTGGGCCTTACACCCACTGGAAAGCGCCGCCTTGTCACGGCGCACACCCGTTGCGGTCAGTCGTTGTTCTCGATAGCGGACATTGCCGTGGTCACTCAATCACCTTGTCGGCGCGCACGAGAATCGTGTTTGGAATTGTGATCCCGAGCGCCTTGGCCGTCTTCAGATTCACCACCAGCTCGATCCTCGTCGGCTGCTCGATCGGCATGTCGGCCGGCTTCGCGCCCTTGAGAATCCGGTCGACGTAGTAGGCGGCACGGCGGTAACTTGCCGACTCGTCAACCCCGTAGCTCAGCAAGGCACCTGCGTCAGCCCACTCCCCGACACTGCCGATGGCCGGCCAGCGTTGCTCCTGCGCAAACTTCACGATGCGCCGCCGCTCGGTGTGGAAAACACCCGGGCTCGGCATCACGACGAGCGCTTGCGCGCCTTCCTTCGCCAGGCGCGCCAGGGCGGGCTCGATCTCTTCCGGACGAGCCACCTCGGCGATCCGTGCCTCCACCGAGTATTGCGATACGGAGCGATGCATGTTTGCCAGAAGCGGGACAAGATTCGCGGAGGTGGTATCGACCAGAAAGCCGATGCGCCGCAGCCTGGGCGCCGCGGCGAGCAGCAGCTCCAGGTATTTCTCGGAGACGTCGCTCGTCAAACTGGCGATCCCAGTGACCATGCCGCCGGGCCGCGCGAGGCTTGTCGCCAGTCCCGCGACGACCGGATTGCCGCCGATCACGACGACGGGCGTCCTGGGCGCGGCCTTGGTGGCGGCTCTTGCTGCCGGTGTCGGCACGGCAACAATGACCGCCGCTCGCTTCGCCGCCAGTTCGTCGGCCAGTGCTGGCAGACGGTCCATCCGGCCGTCCGCCCAGCGCTCTTCGATCACGACCTGGGACCCCTCCTTCATGCCTAGCGCGGCGAGCCCCTCCCTGAATGCGGCATGCAAATGCCCATTCCCCTCGCGCGGGCGCGCGTTCAGGAGACCGATCAAGACCGGCATCTGCGTTGTCTGTGCTCGCGCCGCACCCGTCCACGCGAGCGCGGGGCACGCCGCTGCCGCGAGGAGAAACGCCCGGCGCGTTGAACGGCACGCAGTGTCCGTTCGAACGCGACGACGTAAACCGGCACGCCAGTGTCCAGGTTTACGGTTCACTCGATCACCCGGTCCGCGCGCACCAGGATGGACTGCGGGATCGTGATTCCGAGCGCTTTGGCGGTTTTCATGTTGACCACCAGCTCGAACCTGGTCGGCTGCTCGATGGGAAGATCACTCGGCTTTGTGCCCTTGAAAATCCGGTCCACGTAGTAGGCGGCGCGGCGCCAATTGTCTACTTGATTTGACGCGTAGCCCATCAGAATCCCGCGCTGCACGTGTGGCAAATTGATCGAAGCAGACGGCAGCCGATGCTTCACCGCCAGTTCCGCGATCTGGTGCATTTGCTGGGTGAAAAGGTTGCCGCCCGCAACGATCACCGCACGTACGTTCTCCCGGTTCATTCGGGAAAATGCGTCTTCGATTTCCACTGCGTTCCCCGCCTGCATCGGCAGGATCGTTACGCCCGCCTTCTGCGCTGCTGGCTGATAACTATTCATGACGTTGATGGAGCCGGGGCTGGCTGGGTCATACAGGACGGCCGCACGATTGAGCTTGGGCATGATGCCCAGCAGGATTTCCAGATTTTTGGACCCGAGTTCGCCAGTGAGGTCCGTGAGCCCGGTGATGTTGCCGCCAGGCCGCGCCAGACTCTTGACGAGGCCAGTTGCGACCGGATCAGAGACGCCCAGCATGACGATTGGAATGGCAGTGGTTGCTTTCTGCACCGCACTCGCACTGGGTGTCCCGCTTGCCACGATGACGTCCACTTTCAGCCGCACCAGTTCCGCCGCAAGGCCCGGTAAGCGCTCTGCCTTGCCCTTCGGCGAAGCGCCACTCGATGACGAGGTTTTTTCCCTCGACATAGCCAAGGTCCTTCAACCCTCGCAGAAAACCGTCACGTAGGTCTGAATCCACTTGGGTGAACTCAGCCGGCACCCTGAGAGCCCCGACCCGCCAGATTTTGCCCTCTTGCTGCGCGAACGCCGCCCGCGGCGCAAGCGCAGCGGCGCCGAACGCGATGAGCAGATCGCGACGTCTGTTCACTCGATCACCCTGTCGGCACGCACCAGTATCGACTGCGGGATCGTGAGGCCGAGCGCCTTGGCGGTCTTCATGTTGACCACCAGCTCAAACTTCGTGGGCTGCTCGATTGGCAGGTCGGCGGGCTTGGCTCCCTTTAAGATCTTGTCCACGAAATATGCGACGCGCCGGTAGCTCTCCGCTTGGACCGTCCCGTAGGACATGAGGCCACCGGCCTCTACAGCGATTCTGCTGCCGTACACCGACGGTAACCGGCTTTTTATCGCAAAGCCCGCGATCCGTTTTACGTTAGCACCTAATAACTGGCCCCCGCCGGACACATAGAGTCCATCCGGGCGCTGCTTGTTTAGCGCAGCGAATACCTTCTCGAAATCGTCCGCATCTCGTACCTCCCAAGGCTGAACGGTCAACCCCAGCGCACGCGCCGCGACAGGGAGAACCTCTTTCACTTCGCGTGTAGTGCCCGGAATTGTCGGGTCGTAGAGAACCGCGACACGGGCAACTTTGGGAACGGCTTCTTTGAGCAGCTCCAGCCGCTTCCCGCCTAGCTTTGGGCCAAGGTTTGTAATGCCGGTGACGTTGGCGCCGGGACGGGCAAGGCTTTCAACAAAGCCTGCCTCAACAGGATCGGGCCCAGCGCCCACCATAATGATGGGAATCGTCTTGGTCGCATTCTTAGCCGCCTGGGTAGTGGTCCCTCCTGCTGAAACGATGAGATCAACCTTGAGACCCACCAGCTCGGCGGCAAGCTCAGGGAGCCGATCGCGCTTCCCCTCCGCATATCGGTACTCGATGTCGATGTTTTGTCCTTCGATGTAGCCAAGCTCGCGCAGAGCCAGCCGAATCGCCTCGGCACGGGTGGACTCACTAGCTGAATCGAGCGGCGATAAATGCCCTATCAGCGGGACTTTCTTCGGCTGCTGCGCTGACGCAGAATAGCAAAGCGCAAAGAGCATGGCGCAAAGAGTAAGGATTGTGATTTTTCCCTGTCGAGTAGACATCGAAATGTCTCCTTTAGGCATGCTTTGTATTCTCTGTTAGGGGCTCACGATTAGAGCATGTTACGCGATCTGGATTGCACGCCGGCTCTGGCATCGATTCGGATTTAAGTCTCGAATGTCTGGGAATAACTCTACAGGTTGCCCGTAACGTGGAATGGCCGGTTATGGCCGAACAGCGCCAGATGCACCCGACCCCTAGATTTCCGGGTAGCAGTCGTTCGTCAGCCGCGTCTATCGACCGAAGCGGACGCTTAATGGCCCGAGTTAAGCCGCGCTGCGAAGCTACCGGCAACGCGTGCTAGCGTAGCGCGAGTACGGCGGCTGACGCCATGAAGCGGCGTCGGCTTGAACGAATTGTTAGGCACTAGGCTTCGGCTTAAGTTTGCCTCGGAACCTCTGCTTCTCGTTTACCGAATACGTGGCCTCACCTTGGTGCTCCCACCACTCATAAGATCCGGAAACGTATCGTGCGCCTGATGCGGAAACGGCTTGCGACAAGACCTTGGTAGTGCCATCGGTGAACGTCAGCGTAACCGTGCCATTGTCGCGGTAGTCGGCGCGGATGGTTTGCCCAGAATCCGAGACGAACACACCCGATCCTACAACCGAAGCCGCAGGCTGGAGAGTTCTCACTGAGGCGCACGAAGCTGAGCCAGTAAGAATCAATAGAGCCATAAGCGAGTCGCGGAAGACTTTCATGCTGGTGCCTAACGTATAGTGAACTTCTGAAATGCAGCCTATTATGGCGCAGGAATATCGAAATAGGCTGCGAGGAAAAACGACCGAGTGACCGCTTCTGGCCGACTGTGGCCGGTTGCGTCTGCATCTCGAATTTCCAGATAGCCGTCGTTCGCGGCAAAAAAAATCGAACCGCTTCAAAGCTGCCGGTGCCGAAGGCCAGCACGCGACCCAAGCCTGTCATTCGGATAGACCAAATCACGGGCTCATAGGAGGGTTTCGAAAAATCTGTCGAGAATCCAATTCGTGATGCCGTGGTTGGTGCGCAACTTATGGCCGTTGATCGCGTTGGTGGTATTCTGTGCAACGGGGCCAATGATCCCCAGACACTATACGCGGCCCGTGCCGCCCGAAGCGCTGCTTATCAGGAGAGGGAACCACGATGAAAACGAAACGTGTATTCACGAGTTTCTTTGTGCTGGCTGTATTGTTTGCTGCCGTCTCGCCAGTATTTTCGCAAGAATCTCCACCACCGTCTGACAAAGCAAAACAGGTTGTTGCCCTCGTCGATAAGGCTGCGGCGCTCGTCACCAGCAAAGGGAAGGAGGCCGCGTTCACCGAGTTCAGAAAGAAAGGAAGCGAGTGGTTTTTCGATGACCTATACCTTTTCGCGTACGATTTGGATCTAAACACATTGCTTGTTGCCGCTTTTCCCAAGAACGAGGGGAGCAACCACACGGGCAGGAAAGATGCGAACGGCAAGGTATTTCACACCGAGTTTGTAAAAGTAGTCCAATCCAAGGGGTCGGGGTGGGTGGATTACATGTTCCCCAAACCAGGGCAAACCGAACCATCGCGGAAATGGGGCTACGTGAAGGCCGTGAGTATAGATGGAGTTCCCGGCTTTGTCGGCGCGGGTTTCTACCCCGAGTGAGGCATAACCGCGCCCTTGATATAAGCCGTCACAAGCAAGCGTAAACTCGGCAGCGATCACAAGAAGGTGCGCGTCGCACGGGTTTTTTTGTGTTCGTGAGCCAACTTGTGATATAGCTTATGGGTAACTCACGGACGCCCGCTTTTTGGCCGGTAAGCGACCTACATGGTCAGTTTCCGAGCCGAAGCTGCCATTCTCGCCCGTTACTCGATCACCCGGTCCGCGCGCACCAGGATCGACTGCGGGATCGTGATGCCGAGCGCCTTGGCGGGTTTCATATTGATCACCAGCTCCCGCAGACCTGCCCGCAGTGCGTCCACCCGGGCCGCAGAACCAAAACTGAAGCGGAAACCGTGGCGAGGAACCCGATGCGCCAGATCTTGCCCGGCTGCTGGGCGAACCCGCCCAGCGACGCCGTGAACACGCCCGCGCCAAGCGCGACGAGAGGTTTGCGGCGATTGTTCATTTCCCCCCAATCCGCGCGCCTATTATGCTCGCTTAAGCCAGGGACGGCACACCGGCGAGTCATTGCCAAAAAGGGACTTGTCCCAACGAACGACTGCTTTTGGCCGGTCTGAGCCAACTGCCGGCAAGTCTCAATTTCCGCCATACCGGCCGTTGGCGAACTCCCGCAGTCGACCGAACCGGACGTTGGGAAATGAGCTTGGCCTGCTTAACGACCGAGTTGAGCGGCTGGCCACGATGACCGTGCCGCGGTAAGGCGCGGCCCACGAGGCATCCCGGTCCGCTCCAACGTGTTGTTAGGCGTTACGCTTCCCTTTCATTCTGTGGCCTCCCGGCTACCGATTGCCGTCGTCATTGGCTGCGCCAAGGGCCTTCACCGCGACTGCGGCCAGCAGTGCGGTGAACAGCACGCCGCATACCCCGATAAGGATTGCGAGCGTGCGTGCCAGCAGCGTCTTCGGGGCAAGATCGCCATAGCCGATCGTGAGACCGGATACAAAAGCAAAGTAGAGCGACTCCTGTATCGACCAGCCTTCACGCAGCCCGACGACGAGGCCTAGGGCGATCATCAGTCCGATCAGGCCAGACAGGATCGGCCACACCACGCGCAGCCCGGCAACGAGTCCGGCGGCGAAGTTGCGTCTCATCGTGCGCGCATCCATGGGGCCTCCGAGATAGTCATCGTCGCGATCCAAGCCCACGTGTGGCCGTCGCTCGAATCGAGCGGCAAGCGGCTAGTACCAGCAAGATACGCTCAATGTGTCGGAACGTCTGGTCTGGCTACTTCAGTGACCGCTTCTGGCCGAGGCTGTGTGAAAACGGATTTTGACGCTAATTTTGAGGGTCGTGAGACCATTACCCGAGTGCCGATCGTCGATCCTAGCGCGTCTAATAGCCTCGATAATTTTCTCGGACCTTCAATTTCCGAGTTTTCACACAGCCTCGGCCGGTCCGCGACCGTCGGGTCGCCGGCGCAGACTTCCTGAAAGCTGCCGTTAGTAGCCGCTATCGAGCCGATCTATTGACCCTGCCCGAGAGAGGCAACTGGCTACCTGATCCTCCGCTCGATCAGCGCATCGAGCAGCCCGAGCACCACAGGCCCGAGCTTCCATACCTCGTTTTCATCAATCGCGCCGAGACTGCCCTGCGTGATCCCGAGCGCGAGCTGCTGCAAGGTCCTCCTCTCGGCGGAATCTGGTGGCATTGCCGCGCAGTGTTGATGGATCGCGCGCAACGGATCGACGCTTGGCGCCGGCAATAGCCGCTCCCTGCGGCGGATTTCAACAAGAAGGTGGGCAAGTTCCATCCTCACAGGACAAAAGAAAAGGCCCGCGCGGCGGGCCAAAAACTCCTCCGAGGTTCTAGCTATCTCCTACGACGGCTCCAAACCAAACCAGCGAGGCCGATGAATGCGAGAGCGAGGGATGCTGGCTCCGGTATCACCGTGACGCTAAAGCTATCGAAGCTGAAGCCGTTTCCAGCCTGGTAAGCGAGATTGATGGACTGTCCAACGGGCACGGTATTGTTGCTGATGAAGTTATAGACATCGAGCGCAGGAGCCGTCGGGTTCAATGTGATTGCGCCGAAGCCATCGATGGTGAGTAACGCTAGATCGCCAGTGGTCGCCCCCGTAAAGAGCGATAACACGATTTGATCGAGCCGGACGGGGACGTTGAAGATAATGCTGACGGACTCAAGTCCGAGGAGGTTGTCTATCAGACTCGTTTCGTCGCCCGTCCCGGGAGCGTTTACCCCAAACCCGCTTGCAGCCGTCGTATTGAGGATGCCGATATTAGCCGTGAGAGTCGCTGTGATGCCGTCGACTGTCAGCGAGAACGACGACGCCTCATCCACCGCTTCGACCGCTGCACTGCCCGCGAGTTGAAAGAGAGTGGCCTGGGCGGAAGGCGCGGTGCTTATGGCCAATATGATACACCGGCAGTAAGACCCAGTATGTGCACAGCCGCCAAGAATAGCGATTTCGCTTTCGTCATTGCTCCCCCTGATTGCGTGATTTCCCGGATGTTGTCGGAAAATTTGACAGAATGCCCCTTCCCGACCGCTTTTGACGGAGTCGAAGCAATATGCACGCCTAACGACTCAAACCACTGAAACGAAAGAGATTAAGGGGCTGCTCTCCGTATCATCAACCTCGGCATGTAAAGTTTCCCGACAATGTACTCATGTTCCAATGCGGATGATTGTCGGATATCGCCACCCGCAATGCTGCTGGCAAGACTCCTCCTACCTCTCTGCCAACATCGCCGGATGAGGCCGGCTGCGTTCTTCCTTGCGTTGTCCTTGGTAGGCGCAGCCCATGCCGAGACAATCACCGGCCGCGTAGTCTCGATCGCCGACGGCGATACCCTCACGGTGTTGGTGGCACAGCGTCAGGTGAAGGTCAGGCTTGCCGACATCGATGCTCCAGAGAACAAGCAACCGTTCGGCACCCGCTCCCGGCAATCACTGGCCGCGCTGTGCTTCCAGAAGGATGCCCGGCTCGAGACCGCCGGCCAAGATCGCTACGGCCGCACTATCGCCACCGTCCAATGCGCCGGCACAGATGCGAATGCGGAGCAGGTGCGCCAGGGCATGGCCTGGGTCTTTGAGAGATACGCCCGACCGGATTCGCCGCTATACACCATCCAGAACGAGGCTAAGGCCGCAGGGCGTGGCTTGTGGCGCGATCCCAATCCGGTCTCGCCGTGGGAGTGGCGGGCGCAGAAGCGCGTCAAATAGTCCCCTCATCGGGAGGATGGCGTTGTCGGTTGTCATCACCTTGACTATAGCTCGCTTCCGCCACTTAGCGACTGGCATACTGGACCATATCGTCCCCGATCATGCCACTCGAACCCCATGACGCACGCGCGCGTGCAAGAGATTCACCAAGATCAGCGCGTTCTAAGACAAGCCGCCTGATCCCCGCCTGTTCTCAGGACGCTAGTTCTGGACGGCTGGCTTCCGCTTGCCTTCGTTCTGAGATTGCCCGCAATGTATCCGACAAGCTGGTGTTGTCCGTCAGCGAAGCCTCGATACTCTGGTGCGGTCTGCCCCATCCACGATCCAGCAACGCTGATGCGGCCGCCACTTGTGCGCTATGAGAGGCTTCCTTGTTGCCCATTACCCTAACAAGCGTTTCGATTGCCGCATCGGTATGCTGGCGCGCAATCTCACGGATTTCACCTAGTCCACTTGGACGCCCGCCAGGGTTGCCACTTTCACCTTTTTCCCATTTCGCCACGTCTCACCCCTTTCAAGCGTGCAGCAGCGTACCAGTTTACTGTAGCGCCGGACCCCGCGTTAATGCACCGTCCCGCTGTGCCGGTCCAACAGTTCCAGGAACAGCACGCCGTCCCACTTTTCTCGAGGGACGCGCAGCTCGCACGTCGCCCGCCCACGGATCGCGAGCGCCACGATGACGGCCTCAGGGTCCGCTTGCGTATCGGTCAGGACGGCGTACCGTGCGCCGGGTTGCGCGTCCAGCATCGCAAGCAACCGTCGCCGCCGGGCTTCGGCAGCCGAATCTCCAAGAGTGTGTGCGGACAGCGCCGTTAGCAACTCGGCCTTGTGTGCCCGGATCAGGTCGCGTAAATCGTCCGTGAGCGCGGCACGTGGTTCAGCCCACACGCGACCATCGGGCAACGGTTTCAGCCTAATACCAGCGGCCGCCAAGCGCATCATCACCTCAGGAGCGCCCATCACAGTGCTTCCCCTTCCGGCCCGTCGTTGTGGGCAGGATAAGGCTCCCCGCCGTTTCCGCCCGCATTAGTAGGGCATTCCAATGCTGGTATTCTGGTTCCCGGTATATGTAAGGAACCACCGGAACCAGCATTTTCAGTATTGCCCGGAACGCTATAGAGGTACGGTTCCCCTTTCTTGCCCTCGCCCTCGCGGATTAGCCGCTTATCACCAACCATCGCAGTTATTGCTCCACGGACAATTGACCAGCGCCCCTCGACCCCTTCCTTGATTTCCTGTTGCGTGGTCCCGCGGTTGTCCCGGACAAACTTTTCTACCCGCTTTTCTGCTGCCCTGGTTTCGGCCTCCAGGACAGTCCCGCCCAAATGAACATGTCCGTCCTTATCCATCGTCAGTAGCGACGGCTCCAGATCTTGCCCGTAACGCTGAACGGTTGAGAGAGTTCTAACCCCGTCCTCCTTGCGCTTCAAGACCGCTATGGTATCTACACTCCCGGAGATGGCTGTTGACCCCATAGGGGCGTCAACTCCATACCCATCTGCCCGCCCAGAATGGTGTAACAGCATGACGTGAGCGCCGCTGTCTCTAGCAATTGATATGAATGGCTCCAAAGCGGTAGTCGTCGCGGCGTAGTCGTTCAAGTCTCGCACCCTCGCCAGTCGTTGAAGGGTATCAACGACAATCAGGGAAGGCTTTAGCCGCATAGCATCGCGGCGCAACAGGCCTATGGCATCTTGGGGTGCGATTCCGCAAAGAATGTGTATCTCGTCGTCAACCTCACAGCTTAACCCCCTTAAGCTTTCGGTTAGTTCCTCTCGCTTGCCTTCCAGGTCTAGCAAAATAACTGGGCCGCGTTTGGTGTTTTTTCCCAGGAATGGTTTGCCTCGCGCCACACACACCGCCAGATCGCGTGAAAAGGTACTCTTGCCAGCTTTAGGGCGTGCAGCCAATACGGAAATGCTGCCGGCAACGAATACGTCCTCGACCAGCCAATCCCGTTTTACGGCCGGTGCTGACAAGAGCGCCCCCACAGATTCAAGCGGAAGTCCAAAAGCGACGGACTTTGCATTCTCGATAGCGCCCTTTACCGCTTCCGTTCCACGCTCCCGGTGAATGTCGTTCCAATCCTTCCCTATCTCCGCTGGAATCGCCACCAGCCCGCCCACTGCCTGCGCGGCTTTCTCCGCTTCCCGTTGCCCGGTGCCGCTAGCGTCGTTGTCGCCCGCGATCACAATACGCGCCTGCGGAAACTTCCCCCGTAGCGCCGTTGCCACGGGTTCAAGATTCCCCGCACTGAAAGCAATCGCTACAGCGTAACCTGTCGCTTGGTGAACGGTTGCACCGGTTGCGTAGCCCTCCGCTATACATAGCACCCCGTCAGGCTTCCCGATGCTGTAATAGCTACCCTTCACCCGCCCACCAGATAGAAAAAGCTTTTCCCCGTTCGGCCCGATCGTTTGCAGGGAGTGAAGCTCCGTACCCTCACGCATGGGAATGACGAGATTGCCCTCGTGCGCCTTGAGTCCGTGCGACTTGATGCCCTTCGCCCGTAGGTAAGGATGATCCTCAACAGGCTGCGCGGCCTTCCAGATTGCTGCCGTTCTTTCTCTCGCCTCGGAGTGCCTGCGCGCTTCTTCTGCGTCCCGTTCCCGGCGCATCGCCTCGACTCGTGCCCGGTGCGCGCCTTCCTCAGTGGGGGTGAGCCTTCGGCCAATCTCTGCGCGCCACGTCTCCCATACACCGCTGCGCCAGCATCCGAAAGCACCCGCTGGGATTCCATCGTCGTGCAGGCAATACCATCCGGCGTCATCGCTGCGCTTACCGTTGGTCGAAAATCGGTGCAGCTCGCCGTCCGCCTCGATTACGTCCGGCGGCTCGAGCCCGGCCGCTCGGATAGCGTCGCGGAACTGCTCTCTGGCGGGTGTCATGCGTGCTCCAGCCCGAGCAGGATCAGTAACCCGCGAGCAACGCGCCGGGGAATTACGCCTTCAGCACCAGCCATGAGAATTGCGCGCTTGAGCACGCTCACGTGATTTTGGGCTGGTCGCGCTCGGCGAGGCGAGCGTTAACCCAATCCATGACCTCGCGAATGTTCCAGCGACTGCAACGTGGGCCTAAGCGGGTAGGGGCTGGAAATTGCTGCCTTCGAATCCGCCTGAAAATCTCGCTCTTGGAAATACCCGAGAGTCGTCGGACTTCGGGCAGAGCGATTAATGCTGTTGTGGTCTGCTGATTCAAATGACGCCCTTTCTCGCACTGAACTTTGCGGCTCTATCTGTGCCGCGTAGGTTCCAATGCTGCCTGAAAAGGGGTGATAAGAAACCGCGCAGTCTGGCCAAACTAGACCCAATCTTTTGGGTAGTCTGGCCAGACTAAATTCCTCGTTGGTGCGGACGATGCTAAGACTTAGGCTTACCAGCCTTGATTCGTTTCTGGATATCGAGCGCACTTATTTTCTTGCCGTTAACGTGACGGATTCCTTTTTTGGCCAACAACGCAGCGACTTTCTTTGCTTGGTCGTATATAGGCAAACACCGATAGGCTGACTGCTTCAACAATTGCTCGTGCTGATTGAAAATTTTTCCACCAAGCGCCGCTTGGCGTTCCTTGTTCGCTTTCCCGGCAGCGGGTGGGCCTTTCTTTAAACTCGCGCGAAACTCCAGGAGCAGCGAGTCGTCGCGTGTTGTTGCTAACATTTCTTCAAACAGGTCATGCGCCTGATAGAGCGCCCAAGTTGCATACCAAGGGTCGTCGCGATTTATTGCCTCAATCGCATCGTCAATCAACAGGAGGCTAGTTGCAGCCACAACGATTGAATACGGAACCGATTCCGGCAGGCCGCAGTCCCGGAGGAATCCTTTGTATCCATCTTCTCCAGTAATGCCGTATTGCCATAGATCGAAATACGTGAAACGCGGATCGGGGATAACAGGCGTTCCATCACCAAAGAACCATCCCGGCTTTTTATCGCCGTAGTGGATCGGATTGGTAAAGTTGCGGCGCAGTCGTTCAATCGTGGTGTCTAGCAACCGCTCGTCGGTTGTTATTTCCTCTAGCGCCCATTTGATGTTGGCGCTTAGGTGAGAAGCCGCTCCGCGCGCCCAGTTCTGTCGATTCGTCTCGGGCCGATAAATCGCTTTACCCAGACACGTGTCTCCGCGCTTCATTGCCATGGCGCTCCCTCCGCGCTCCCTGGAAAGGGCCAGCCCAAGGCGGACAGGGTTTCCCGCTCTTGCCCCCCGTCGGGGTAGGGCTGGCTGTTCTTAAGTTCGGCTACCTCCAAACTTGTGCGCGGTGGCATTAATGGCAACGCGAATACGCTGATGTGCGCCTAACCCCTTTACCCGCGCTGGCAGCATCAACGCCCACCTTCTGTCGGCCTTGCGCGGGAAAAAATAAAAACTTTTGGGCAGAGAGAGCGTGGGGGCTGGCGCTTGCGTGGGTGGCGCATGGAACCCGCTGTGTTTCCGCTTAGCCAGATCAGGAAAGGATTGTTCTTACCCGGCCCGTGCCTGCCGAATGTTGGTCACGCTCGCCCCTGCGCAGAGTCCGTCCAGATAGTCGGCCCATGCCTGCATCATCTTTCGCCGCTCTTGCAAGTAATCGCTATGGTTGTATGCGGCGCGCACCAGGTCACGCTCGCTGTGGGCGAGCTGCCGCTCGATAGCGTCATCGTTCCATCCTTGGGAATTGAGCGCCGTTGATGCGGTAGAGCGCGCGCCGTGAGGCGTGAACTTGCCGCCGTAGCCGATCCGATCAAACACCACGTTCAAGGTACTGGCACTCATTGGCTTCCTGGGATCGCCCAGATTTGGAAACACATAGTCCGAATCTCCGGCCAGTTTCTTGAGCCGCTCGAAGCATTCAACCGCCTGCCGTGACAAGGGCACGATATGCGTCCTCTTCCGCTTCATCCGCTCGGCCGGTATCACCCACTCTGCGCCGTCCAGGTTGATTTCGCTCCACGGCACTTCGATAAGTTCGAGCTTGCGCGAAAACGTCAGCATCAGAAGGCGTATTGCGAGCTTGGTTTGCGGGCGCCCGGGGTAGCGGTCTGCGGCCTCTAGGAATGCGGGAATCTCTTTCGCCGTAAGAGCGCGGCCCTTGGGCTTGGGCTTGGGTAGCTCGATCACCGTCCCTACGTCGCGGGCGGGATTACCCGCATTCACGGAGCGCGGCAAGGACTTGAACAAGCCGGCGAGGGTGAGCCGCATGTAGTGGGCCGACATCGCTCCGCGCTGCTCCGCGACCTTTCGGACAAGGCGCTCTATTTCGTCGGCCGTCACGTCCCGAATGGGCTTATTGCCCAATGCCGGGTATATGTCCTGTTCCAGGAAGCGCTTCGCATTGGCGCACCAGCTCCTGGAGCGCGAGCCGGACCGCGCCTGATACCAGTCCTGCCCAAGTGCCTGAACGGTGTTCTTCTTGGCGATCTTCGCCTGTGCCTTGGCCTCCTGCTTCGCCTCGGCGGGACTCACCCCTTGAGCTACCTTGCGGCGGGCATCCCCCAGCCTGTCACGGGCAACAGTCAGTGACACGTCGGGGTACTGGCCGATGGTTAGTGTCTCGCGCGATCCTTTAAGTCGGTAATCGTAGCGCCAGGACTTCGCGCCCTTCGTGGTGACGTAAAGGTATAGGCCATCACGATCCGTGAACTTGTAGGGCCTCTCCTTGGCCTTGGCAGCCCTTGCCTTGATATCGGTGAGCATCTCGTCTCCTGACGGTATTCTGTGACTCGGTTGAGCCGATACCGTCAACGATACCGTCAATGACAACGGGATGCAAGGAGACGGTAGGAACCGTGTAGGAACTACTTTCCCCTATGAGAACGGGGCTTTGGCTTTGAAGTTGGGATGGCTTGGGACGCGTCGGAAAGCCGCTCGACGTAACGTGCGAGCATATCTACTTCGATATTTACGCGGTCACCCGCCTGCAAGGCCCCGAGATTGGTGGCGCCCAGGGTATGCGGAATCAGGTTCACTACAAACTCCGCGCCATTCACCTCGTTGACGGTCAGGCTCACGCCATTCACGGCAACGGAACCCTTACGAGCAATGTACTTCGCGAGCTCGGGCGGCGCAGCGACGGCCACAGCACGATTCCCGCCCTGCTCGGTTATGCGCGCCACGACGCCGACTCCATCCACGTGCCCGCTCACAAGGTGGCCGCCAATCCGGTCGGAGAGCCGCAGCGCTTTCTCGAGGTTGACCCGGTCCGCCGCAGTAAAGCCGACGGTGCACCTGAGGGTTTCCTCCGACACGTCGGCTTCGAAACCGCCCGCATCGCTAGCCACGACCGTCAGGCACACGCCGTTCACGGCGATGCTGTCGCCGATTGCGACATCGTCGAGATCGAGACCGCCAGCCTCCACCCGCAGCCGAAAGCCTCCCGCCGCGGGCTGCGCCCCCGATATCCTGCCGACCGCCGCTACGATTCCAGAAAACACGTCAACCAGGCTCGCAAATTCAAGACCGATTAAGCCACAGATACACACAGATAAACACAGATTCGAAGACCCGGTTCCAAAGATTGTAGGATTAACGTCATTCGTCGGGATGAGAATCCGCGACGCAGAAATAATGATGGGGTCCGTCGCGAGGACGACCTGTTCAGCCTTTCCTTGGTCAATTCCGTCGCTTCCTGCTTTTGATTTTATCCGTGTGTATCTGTGTTTATCTGTGGCTGTTTATTTCTGCTTCGTATCTGCGTTCATCTGCGTTTATCTGCGGCTCGGCCTAGTTTTGCCTTCTATGCGAACCGCGCCATTACGCGTATGTCGCTTCCCACCATGCGCAAGTCGTGAATCGTGAGGTTGCGCCTGCCGGACAGATCGGTGAGCTCGGGCAGATTGAACATGCCGCGCGCGGCGTCTCCGATGAGATGGGGCGCGAGATAGAGGACGAACTCGTCCACCATATGTTCGCGCAGCAGCGAACCGTTGAGCCTGTAGCCCGCTTCCACGTGCACTTCATTCACCTCGCGGCGCGCCAGCTCCCGGAATAGGTCGCTCAACTCGACTTTGCCGCCGCGGTTCGGCAGCACGATCACCTCGGCGCCCTTGTCCCGGAGCAAGCGCATCCTTTCCCGGTCCTCGTGCGCCGCGGCGATCAGCACATTTCCCCCAATGAGGATGCGTGCCGAGAGCGGCGTCTCGAGCCTGCTGTCCACCACTACCCGCAGCGGCTGGCGCGAGGCCGCCACCTCACGCACCGTGAACTGCGGGTCATCGTCTTTCACCGTCCCGATGCCGGTCAGGATCGCGCACACGCGGGCGCGCCACCGGTGACCGTCGCTGCGCGCCGCCCCACCCGTGATCCACTGGCTGCGGCCATTGTTCAAAGCAATCTTCCCGTCGAGGCTTGCCGCGAGCTTCATGCGTACCCATGGCCGCCCGCGCGTCATGCGCGAGACGAAGCCAACGTTCAACTCACGCGCCTCGCTTTCGAGCAAGCCGGTCGCGACGACTACTCCCCCGCCTTCGAGCGTGGCAACTCCTCTGCCCGCGACCTGCGGATTCGGATCCAGCATCGCCGCAAGCACGCGTTCAATGCCGGCAGCGATCAAGGCATCGACACAGGGCGGCGTACGGCCCTGGTGTGCGCAGGGTTCCAGCGTGACGTATGCGGTAGCGCCACGCGCGCGCTCGCCGGCAGCCTGCAAGGCGTTGATTTCGGCATGCGGCGCGCCGGCTCTCTCGTGCCAGCCTTCCCCTGCCACGACCCCCCCGCGCACGATGACGCAGCCGACTCGCGGGTTGGGCGCGGTCGTGTAGAGCCCGCGCTCCGCCAGCTGGAGCGCGCGGGCCATGTAGCGATGATCGTCAGCGGTGAAGTTCACAATCATCTACCGCAGAGACGCGGGGGAAGATAGAGGAAAACAATACTATAACCGCCAAGACGCCAAAGCCGCCAAGAGAATCCAATTTAAACCAACCGCAGAGACGCGGAGGGAAGCAAGAGAAAACAATAATTGAACCGCCAAGACGCCAAGTGCGCCAAGAAAACTTCCAAGAACGATTAATGCTGGCAATGAGAGGCGCTCGCCAATGTTGCACGCGTCAGTCTCAATTACGCTGTTGGACCGCGGTATGGAAGTTGCGGCATGACATAAGCTTCAGGAACGTTTTCCCTCGAAAACCCCGGGGCTCGCTTTTATGATCTTCGAGAGGTCATGACAGCCCTCCTTACTGAGGACGCTCGTACACATATAGCGCAGGTGATATTCCGCTTTGTACCTTCGATACTGTTATTACCTAGCAGCTGTACAAATAGATTTACACGCTCAACGGCGTTGTACCTTGGATTGTTCGATGCGCTCTTGCGAATACCGTGCTCCCCGACAGCCTCTAACACTGCCAAACTGAGCGCTGTATAGTAGCCACCGCCATCACTTCGTAAATGGAGGTTAGCGCGCAGATCAGCACCACGAGAGAGATAGAACTTCAATAATTCGAGATCTCGGCAATTGGTGAGGACCGTTCTTCCTTCACTGTCAACAAAATTGAGATCCCCGCCGTAATCAAGCAGAACTTTCAGTCCTAAGATTGCTTTCTTCATATCCTGCTTAAAGTAGCCCGATAGGTAAGCATTTTCGCCGCAGTCAAAAAATACAGGCCTCCGGCCGGGCAGACTTCCGTTTGGTGACGCCCCCGCCCCTAGAAGAAATTCGATGACTTCGACATTTCCTGCGACAAGCGCAAAGGCAATAAGCGGTTGGGTTTTGGCACAAGGCAGTGCCTCGAGTAAGATCTTCCGGCGTTCTTTCTCCCTCCATTCGGACCGCCGCGTCGGGAGAACGTGAAATAGGATTTTCTCCAGCCAAGTCGGATCGAAGCGTTCGCGCTCATCGATTGTGGCCTCAATGCTCTGCTTCAACTCCGCCACTGTGCCGGATAGCGCTGGTGGGACATATTTGGTGTGTACAGAGTCGGTACAGCCAGCGCTATCGCCGATCGCAAAGGAGCCAGTGCTGGTCACCATGACCTGCCCTACCAGCATCGTGGCGAAAACCCATACTGGAAAAGTCACGGCTGCTGTTTGCGCCTCTGCGGTTAAAAGAAGTGTGGTGACGAGGTGACGCAGTGACGAAGTGACGGAATCTTATTTTTCCGTGTGTTTCCGTGTGATTCCGTGGCTGAATTGACCTGGCTTCTTGGCGGGCTTGGTGTCTTGGCGGTGAGGGGTTCTTGTCCTCATCCCTCGTCCCTCGTCCCTCATCCCTCATCCTCATCTCCCATCACTTTTTTGCCGGTTGCTGCACTTCCTTGATCGCGTCCTGGAAGTCGTCCACGCCCTGAAAACTGCGGTACACGGATGCGAAGCGGATATATGCAACCTCGTCGAGCTTGTGCAGCTCGCGCATCACCATCTGCCCGATGCGACGCGATTCGATCTCTCGGCCTCCCAGCGCGAGCACGTCCTGCGAGATGGTCGCGATGGCCTCGTCCACGAGCTGCGTCGGCACCGGCCGCTTGTGCAGTGCGCGCATGAAACCCGTGCGCAGCTTGTCCAGGTCGAACTCCGCGCGGCTGCCGTCCTGCTTGACCACCTGCGGCATCCGCAGCTCCACCGTTTCATAGGTGGTGAAGCGCTTGTTGCACGCCGCGCACTTGCGCCGCCGCCGGATCGAGTCGCCGTCGTCGCTTACCCGGGAATCGATGACCTGGGTGTCGGGCGAATTACAGAACGGGCATTTCATGAATTCAGTTTCAAGTTACGAGTTTCTAGTTTCCAGTTAACCCCCGAGAATCCACCGTTAATCAACTCGAAACTGGAAACTCGAAACCCAAAACTAGTTGCCGTAGACGGGAAATTTCTCGCACAGCTTCTTCACCTCGCCCGCAACGATCTTGATCGCCTGGTCGTCGGCCGGCGCGTCGAGGATGTCCGCGATGAGATTGCCGAGCAGCTCGGCCTCGATCTCCCTGAAGCCGCGCGTCGTCATGGCCGGGGAGCCGATGCGAATGCCGCTCGTCACCATCGGCTTCTGCGGATCGTTGGGCACCGCGTTCTTGTTGACGGTAATGTTGGCCTTGCCGAGCGCCACCTCCGCCTCGCGCCCGGTCAGTTTCTTGCCGCGCAGGTCCACCAGAAACAGGTGGCAGTCGGTGCGTCCGGAAACGATGCGGAAGCCTCTTTCCTGCAGCACTTTGGCCATGACGCGGGCATTGTCCAGGACCTGCTCCTGGTAGTCCTTGAAATCCCTGCTCATCGCCTCCTTGAACGCTACCGCCTTGGCGGCGATGACGTGCATGAGCGGGCCGCCTTGCATGCCGGGAAACACCGCGGAGTTGAGCACCTTCTCGTGCTCGGCGTTGGCGAGGATGAAACCGCCGCGCGGGCCGCGCAGCGTCTTGTGCGTGGTGCTCGTAACAAAATCGGCGACGCCGACGGGGCTTGGATAAAGGCCCACCGCGATCAATCCCGCGTAGTGCGCCATGTCCGCCATCAGCAGCGCGCCGTTCCTGTCGGCGATCGCCTTGAACCGCTTCCAGTCGATGACGCGGGAATATGCGGAAGCGCCGGCAATGATGAGCTTGGGCTTCTTCACGTGCGCGAGCTCCTCGACCTCCGCGTAATCGATTTCCTCGGTATGCGGGATTGAGTCCGTAGGTCACGGAATCGAAGTATCGTCCGCTCACGTTAACCCGCGCGCCGTGCGTCAGGTGGCCTCCGGAGTCGAGCCCCATGCCGAGCAGCGTGTCGCCGGGGTGGAGCGCGGCGAAGTACACGGCCGCGTTCGCTTGCGCGCCCGAATGCGGCTGCACGTTGGCGTATCCCGCGTGAAACAGCTTCTTCACGCGGTCGATCGCCAGCTGTTCCGCCACGTCCACGTGCTCGCAGCCGCCGTAGTAGCGCTTGCCCGGATAGCCTTCGGCGTACTTGTTGGTGAGCACCGAGCCTTGGGCCTGGAGCACGCGCCGGCTTACGTAGTTTTCAGAAGCGATGAGCTCGATATGCGCTTCCTGCCGCCGGTTTTCCTTCGCGATCGCCGTGTAGAGCTCGGGATCGAAATTTTCCAGCGTGTCTTTCACGGAGTCCATGTGGGGCCTGGAGGGGAAGTTGAGCGTTAGATTTTATCACTTGCAGACTGCCCCATATCGCTGCGTCACTTCTTCACTTCTTTCTGGCCCCCGGCCGGACGGCGCTGGTAAACACGAAATTGTCGTAGCTGATTTCCGCGACGCGAAACCAGAGGAACTGGTCCGCACGGAACTTGAGCCACCCGTCGTAGATGCGCATGAAGTGCTTGCTCTTGCCGGCAAGCTCCTCGTAGAGCTCGAATGCCGCCTTCTGCGCCGCCTCCATCACGGGGCGGGGAAACGCGCGCAACTGGGTCCCGCCCGCCACCAGCCGTCGCAGCGCTTCCGGGTTCTTCGTGTCGTAGCGCGCGAGCATGTGCACGTTGGATTCCGCGCACGCCGCTTCAAAGGCCGCCTTATAGGCCTTGGGCAACGTCTCCCATTTCTTGATATTCACGATGACCGAAAGCTGTGGTCCGCCTTCCCACCAGCCGGGGTAATAATAGAACTTGGCGACCTTGTCGAAGCCGAGCTTCTCGTCATCGTAGGGACCGACCCACTCGGCCGCGTCTATCGTCCCGCGTTCCAGCGCTTGGTAGACCTCACTGCCGGCGATCTGCTGCGCGACCACTCCGAGCTTCGCGAGCACCTGCCCGCCCAGGCCGCCGATGCGCATCTTGAGACCCTTGAGATCGGCCGTCGTCTTGATTTCCTTGCGGTACCAGCCTCCCATCTGCACGCCGGTGTTGCCGCCGGGGAACTGCACGCAGCCGTACTCTTTGAAAAGACCGGCCATTGCCTGCATCCCGCCGCCGTAGTACATCCACGCATTTTGCTGCCGCGCGTTAAGACCGAAGGGCAGCGCAGTGGCGAAGGCGAAAGCCGGGTCCTTTCCGATGTAGTAATACGCCGCGGTGTGCCCGCTTTCCACCGTGCCGTTCTGCACGGCATCCAGCACCTGCAGGCCCGGCACGATTTCGCCGCTCGCGAACAGGCGAATCTGAAACTTGCCGTCGGTGATCTCGGCCACGCGCCGAACGACGAGCTCGCCCGCGCCAAACAAGGTATCGAGACTTTTCGGAAAACTCGAGGCCATCCGCCAGGTGATCGCCGGCTGAGACTGCGCGATCGCGGGTCCGGCCGTCGTCGCCGCCGCAATGCCCCCGCCAGCACCGCGCAAAAACGTCCGTCGTTGCATTTTTCCTCCTCATGCTTGCTTTTCCGCGGACGCGGACGATTATAGCGTGCGCAAGACGAGGAAGCGGAAAGAGATAGATGGCACTCGTGTTTTGTTGAACGTTTCCGCTGACTGCTTACTGCTTACCGCTCACTGTTTCTCATTCGCCGGCTATCGTCATCCGCTCGATCAGGATGGATCCGGTCTGGCGCGAGCCGCGGCGAATCACGTCGTTCCCCACCGCAGCAATGCTGCGGAACATGTCCTTGAGATTGCCGGCGATGGTGATCTCCTCGACGGGATATGCGATCTCGCCGCGCTCCACCCAAAAGCCGGTAGCACCACGAGAGTAGTCTCCGGTGACGGAATTGATTCCCTGTCCCATCATTTCGGTTACCAGCAAGCCCGTTCCCAATGCCTTGAGCATGGCGGCGAAATCCGCACCGGTATCGTGCAGGATGAGGTTGTGATTGCCGCCTGCATTGCCTGTGGTGTTCAGCTTCAGCTTGCGCGCGGAATAGCTCCCGAGAAAATACCCTTGCAGCACGCCATCCTTCACCACCTCGCGCGGATGGGTCGCGACGCCTTCCGCGTCAAACGACGTGCTGGCGAGCCCTTTGGGCAGGTGCGGCAGCTCGCTCACGCGCACGAACGGCGCAAATATCTGTTGCCCCAGGCTGTCGAGAAGGAAAGAGGACTTGCGGTACAAGCTGCCGCCGCTCACCGCAGACACGAAGTGTCCCAAAAGGCTTTCCGCGGCCGGCGCTTCGAACAGCACGGGGGCCTGACGGGTAGCGATCTTGCGTGCGCCGAGACGCTTCACCGCGCGTTCCCCGGCGCGCCGCCCTACGCTCTCGGCCGTCGGCAGCTCCGCGGGATCGCGGGTGGTTTCGTACCAGTCGTCGCGCTGCATTTCATCGTTCTTGCCGGCGATCAGGCCGCACCACATGCCATGGCGCGAACCCGGAAAGCCCGCGAGGAAACCCAGCGAATTGCCGTAGACGAAGCGCGACTCCTGGGTGGACACGCTCGCGCCTTCGGAATTGCCGAGCCGTGGATCGACCGCGAACCCCGCCCCCTCGCAGGTCTTGGCCAGCTCGATCGCGCGCTCCACGGGAAGCCCCCACGGATGCCACAGGTCGAGATCCTCGATCTTGCGCGCGAGCATGTCCTCATCCGCCAGTCCGGCGCAGTCATCCGAGGCGGTGAAGCGGGCGATCGACAGCGCCGCATCCACGGTATCCCGAATCGCCTGCGGCGTGAAATCCGTTGTGCTGGCGTGCCCGCGCTGCTTGCCGATGTAGACGGTGATGCCGATGCCCTTGTCACGGTTGTGCTCGATAGTCTCGACTTCGCCGCGGCGCACCGTGACCGTCTGGCCGAAACCTTCGCTCACCTCGGTCTCCGCCGCACTCGCACCTTGCGCCTTGGCGCGATCCAGGACGTCTTTTGCGATCTGGCGAAGCTTCTCGTCGGTGTAGGAAAAATGGGTATCAGGCATCGGCGCCCCGTTTACGGTATCGCGATATGGACCAAAAAGAAAAAGGGAGCGATATCATAGCAGTTAAGACGGGCGAGTTCGGGGCGCCGATAAATGAAAAAGACAATTCGAATGGCATTCAGTTTCTCATTAAATCGGCGTTTCCCGGAATGCCTCCACCACTTGCGCTTCTATTCCGGACTCGGTAAACGTTCAAGTCATGGTACGGGAAACGCCGATTAGCAAGAGCCGGCGCAAGAAAGAGATGCTCGAATTGCAGGAGCTGGGTGTTGAATTGATTGCGCTCAGCGTCGACCAGCTCGCGGCCATCGAGCTTCCGGAAATCCTGCGCGACGCGGTGCTTGAGGCACGGCGCATCACGGACTTCGAGGGCCGGCGCCGGCAGACCCAATACGTCGGCAAGCTGATGCGTAAGGTGGACGCCGCTCCGATACGCGCCCGGCTGAACGCCTGGAAAACGCAGGCGCGGACGCATACCGCGCAGTTCAAACGGCTCGAAGCGTGGCGGGAGCGTCTGCTCGACGATGAGGGAGCGCTCGCCGAGCTGCTGCGAGAATATCCGCAGGCCGACGAGCACGAGCTGAACAGCCTGATTCGCGACGCGCGGCGCGAGCGGCTGGGAAACCATCCTCCGAAGAGTTATCGCGCGCTGTTTCAGGCATTGCGCGAGTTGATTGAGAAAGCGTGACTGATGCGGCGTGACTGGTGACTCGTGACTGGTAGGATGTGATCGGTTCTTTGCCTCCTTCGATCCTCGACCTCGACCCTCGTCCCTGGTCCCGCGCGCTATACTCCGGCACCTATGACAGCGACTAACGAAGAGCTGTTGATCGGACTGGTCTCGATCAGCGACCGCGCCTCCCAAGGCGTGTACAAGGACGAAGGCGTGCCCGCGCTCGAGGAATGGTTCGGCAAAGCGATCGCAGCGCCGGCGTGGAAGACGCTGACACGCCTCATTCCCGACGAGCGGCCGGTGATCGAAAGCACGCTCAAGAAGCTGGTGGACGAGCAAGGCTGCCATCTGGTGCTAACCACCGGCGGCACCGGACCGGCGCAACGTGACGTGACGCCCGAGGCGACGCTGGCCGTCGCGGACAAGGAGATGCCGGGATTCGGCGAGCAGATGCGCCAGATCAGCCTCAAGTTCGTGCCCACTGCCATCCTCTCGCGCCAGGTCGGCGTGATCCGCGGCAAGGCTCTCATCCTCAATCTTCCCGGCCAGCCCAAAGCGATCAAGGAAACGCTGGAAGGCGTGAAGGGGCCGAACGGCGAGCAGCTCGTGCCGGGAATTTTCGCCGCGGTTCCGTACTGCATCGACTTGATCGGTGGACCGTACATCGAGACGAACGAGAACGTAGTGAAAGCCTTCCGGCCCAAGTCCGCCATCCGGCCAAAAAAATAGCCGCAGATAGACGCACATGCACGCGGATACATCAAGGACAAAATCAAGAATTATTAACCGCCGATAGAAAACCACAAATAGAATCGAACGGCCAAGGCTGTCCTGAACCTGTCGAACGGGCGCCAAGCCCGCCTGGAAGATCAATCGGCGGTTCAATTTTGTTTCTGAACTTCTTGGCGCCGTTGGCGTCTTGGCGGTTAATATCGATCACCAAACATGAACAAAACTATCGAAACCATCGAAATCGAAACTGGCAAGAACCCCACCGCCGCCGTCATCTGGATGCACGGCCTGGGCGCGGACGGGAACGACTTCGTCCCGATCGTGAAGGAGCTCGACCTTACCGACGCGCCCGCCGTCCGCTTTATCTTTCCCCATGCGCCGATGCGCCCGGTGACGATCAACAACGGCTACGTGATGCGCGCCTGGTACGACGTGTCGTTCGGCGACCTCGAAGGGAAATCGCGCCAGGCCGACGAGAAAGGTGTGCGCGAGTCTGAGGCCCAGATCGGCGCCCTCATCGGGCGTGAGCTGGAGCGCGGGATCGCCACGAAAAGCATCGTCCTCGCCGGCTTTTCCCAGGGTGGTGCGATCGCGCTGCAGACGGGGCTGCGCTATCCGGAAAAGCTCGCCGGGATCATGGCACTCTCGACCTACCTGCCGCTCGCTGCAGTCCTGCCGCAGGAAGCGTCACCGGCCAACAGGAAGACCCCGATATTCATGGCGCACGGCACGCAAGACCCTGTCGTGCCCTACCTTATGGGCGTCGATTCCAGGATGGTCCTCGTCGGCCTGGGCTACGACGTCGAGTGGCACGAGTACCCCATGCAGCACTCGGTATGCCTGGAGGAGGTGCAGGAGATCGGGAAATGGCTGCGCCGTGTCCTGGAGGCGTAGATGCGTCTCAGATAGGCGTCGCGATATAGTCCCAGGGCTCACAGATAAGGCGCGCTACGTGAGACGCTCTAACTGAGACGTTCACCTGACCACTTCATCACCTCTATCTGTGACGCCTTACGCGACGACGCCTTGCCGGCGCAGGTCCGCGATGCGCTCCGCCGGCAAACCCAGCAAGTCGCGCAATACCTGCATCCGTGTGCTCGCCCAGGCGCGGCGCGGGATTCGAAATCGTGCGGCTCTATGCCATCGAACTTTATCGGATTGCCCGGAAGTCTCACTCGGCCTGCTTCCGGATGGTCATATTCGACGATCATCTCGCGTTCCGCCACCGGCGGCTCCGCAAACGCGCCGTCCAGATTGTTGACTGGCGCAGCCGGGACTCCGGCGGCGCGCAGCTGCTCGAGCCAGTCCGCCACGGTGTGCGCGCGCAGATCGGCCTTCGATTTTCGGTATCAGCACCGCGCGGTTCTCCAGCCGCTTTGGATTGGTCGCGAAGCGTGGATCGTCGGCAAGCCCGGGAGCGCCGAGGACCTCGCACAGCTTGCGCCAGAAATTGTCCTGCCGCGTCGCGATCACGACGTAACCATCCTTGGCCTGAAACGCCTGCCACGGCACCGTGAATTCGTGCGCCGAGCCCTGCGGCAGTGGCAGCTCGCCCGCCGTCAGATAGAGGGTGCCGATGTAACTCGAGAGATTCAGCATTCCGTCGAACATCGACGTCTCGACGCGCCGTCCCCTGCCGGTGCGCTCCCGCTCGAAGAGGGCCGCGAGTATCGCCTTGCACGAGAAAATGCCCCCGCAGAGATCGGCGAGCGGCACGCCGACGCGCGCGGGCGGGCGACCCGGCTCGCCGGTGAACGCCATGTGGCCGCTGATCGCCTGAATGATGATGTCGAGCGCCGGGTAATCCTTGTACGCGCCGTCGCTCCCGAAGCCGGTCACCGAGCACTGAATGATGCGCGGATTGATGCTCGACAACGTCGCGTAATCGACCTTCAAGCGATCGAGCACGCCCGCGCGAAAATTGTCGATCACGACGTCCGCGACCTTGACGAGATCGTAGAACAACGCCCTTCCCGCGTCGGTCTTCAAGTTGATGACGACGCTCTTCTTGTTGCGGTTGAAGGTGAGAAAGAGCGTGCTGACGCCGCGGTACGGCGCCACCGACGGAATGCGGCCGAGGTCGCCCTCCGGCGCTTCGATCTTGATCACTTCCGCGCCCAGGTCCGAGAGCACCTGCGAGCCGTAGGTGCCGGCGATGATCTGGCCCAGCTCCAGGATGCGCACGCCTGCGAGGGGATGCGACATCGAAAACCCTACGATCTAACCGCCGATGAACGTCGATGGACGCCGACCGACACCCAAAGAAGCATGGAACCACGGAACGCACGGAAACACATAGAGATCAAACCAAATCACCCGTCACTCATCACCCATCACTCGTCACTGGCTCTCAGAGTCCCAATCCTCGGGCGATGATGTTGCGCTGGATTTCCGACGTGCCCGCGCCGATCGTCGCCAGCCGCGAATCGCGGAAGAACCGCTGCATCGGGTACTCCATGCAGTAGCCGTAGCCGCCGAGAATCTGCAGGCCCATGTCGGAAACCGCTTTGTAAGTCTCGCCGGTCTGGAGCTTCACCACCGCGGCGTCGTGTCGCGTCGCCTTTCCCTGCGACATCAGCCAGGCGTAGCGGTAAACCAGCATGCGTGACACATCGAGCATCACCTTCATGTCCGCGAGCTTGTGCGATATCGCCTGGAATTCCCCGATCGGACGGCCGAACTGCTTGCGGCTCTTGGCGTAAGCGAGCGCGTAGTCAAACGCGGCGGTGGCCGCGCCGGTACGCGCGGCGGAGAGGCATAGCCGTTCGTACCACAAATAGGCGTCAACCGCCTCCCATCCCCGGTCCACCGCGCCGAGCATCGCGGAAGCCGGGACCTTGACGTCGGTGTAGAAGACCTGCGTGGTGCCGATGGCGCGCTGGCCCAGCGTGGCGATCTTGCGGATCTCGATGCCGGGCAGTCTGGTGTCCACCAGGAAATTGGTGATGCCCTGCTGTTTCCTTTCCCCCGTGGAGGTGCGCGTGACCAGCAGGCAGTAGTCGCTCAAGTCCATGCCGGAAGTAAACACCTTCTGGCCGTTGATGACGTATCCGTTGTCGGCGGCCGCAGCGCGTGTGGTCAGGGCTGCGGCGTCCGACCCCGCCTGCGGCTCGGTAAGACCAAAGCAGAAAGACAGCTCGCCGCGCGCGACCTTGAGGCAGCAGCGCCTCCTTCTGCTCGCGGCTTCCGTGTGTCATCACTGCGTAGCCGCCGTAGGTGAGCGTGCGAAACACCCACATCGCGAGCTCTTCGAAATGCCGTCCGGTTTCCTCCAGCAGTATGGCAAGCTCGATCGGGGAGGCGCCGGTGCCGCCGGTACTCGGCGGGCAGGTTGAGTCCGAACCAGCCGTGCTTCGCCAGCGCTTCGTAGGCTTCCCGCGGCGGCTGCGCCTCGTTGTCGCAGCGCTCGGCGTATTCCGGGGGGCAGGCTTCGCCGAGCAGCGCCTGGAGATGGCCGCGCAGCGCTTCCTGGTCGGGAGTAAACGAGAAATCCAAGCCTGTCGGTCCTCAGAAATCAAACGTCGCCGTGCACTGAACGCATATCTGATCGGCTATGGAGCCGACAGGCTTATCGAGGAGCAATTCGAGTCAGAACGAACCATTCCAGAATCGGATATCAGCCCGCCCCGAACTGAAGATGCTTTCATGATAGCAGTGTGTCGAGGACCGCCGAAACCGATTGTGACAGTCCAGCTCGCGCGGTGCTGTTCGGGATTAGGACATCGACACACTGCTAGGCGTCGAGCCTGGCCAGCTCCAGCACGCGCTTCGCGCGCTGATACATCGCGTAGTCCACGAGTTTGCCGTCCACCGTGATGGCGGCGGCGCCGTTCTTCTCCGCCGCTTCGAATTCAGTCACGACGCGCTTGTAGTAAATGACTTCCTGCTCGGGAACGGCGTACGCCTGCCGCACCGGTGCAATCTGCTTGGGGTGGATGACGGTGCGCCCGACGTAACCCAGGCGCGCGGAAAGCCGTGAGTCCTGGATCAGGCCGTGCTCGTCGCTCAAATCGCTGAACACGCCGTCGAGCGGATACGCGCCCGCGGCGCGCGTGTCGCACAGCACCTTGGAGCGCGCATAGAGCAGCTCGGTGCCCTCGATCGACCAGCTGCAGCCGAGGTCGGTCTGGAGATCGCCGTCGCGCGCGCTGCCGAAGCAGCTTGCAGCGACGCGGGGCGAGGCCTTGATGAGCGAGTAGCAGTTGTATACGCCGAGTGCGCTTTCGATCGTCACGATGATCTCGACGCTGCCGGCCTTGATGCCCCTGCCGGGCTCGAGCTGGTCGATTGTGGACGCGCATTGCTTCACTTCCTCCACGGTCTCGGCCTTGGCCAGCAACACGGCGTCGAGCCCGGGGCGCACGACGGCAGCGAGGTCGTCGGCGAGCAGTCCGGTGGCGGCGCCGTTCGTGCGCACGAAGATCGCCGGTCGCGGGCCCGCACCCGCCGCCGCGCTGTCTATCGTCCGGGCGACCAGGGCGCGCGCCTCCGCCTTGGCTGCTATCGGCACCGAGTCCTCGAGATCCAGAATCACCGCGTCGGCGCCGCTTTCCAGTGCCTTGCCCATCACCCGCTCCTTGCTGCCGGGCGCGAACAGCGCAGTTCGTAATGGTTTCACCGTGTCTTCTCTACCTTGACGTCGAATGATCGGCGTTCATCGGCGGTTCCCATTTGTTCTTGACGTGGGCACTGGTCACTTCTTGAGTCGAGCGAGTGCCTTCGCCCGCCAAGCCGGCCACGCGCGGTTGTAGTTCTGTACCGGGTTCGAAGCCTGCACCTCGCTGTCGTCAAAATAAGTAATCTTGCCGCCGGGCCCGGCGAGCATCATCGCGTGCAGCTGCATGCGCGCACTGATTTCGAGGTAGATGCTGCGGCCCACGGCGCGCGGCAGGTTTTCCCCGACAATCGTCGCGCCGTGGCCCCGCATCAGCGCGGCCGGCGCCTTGCCGAGGGTCTTTGCGAGCGCCTCGCCGAGAAACGGCGTCTTGACCAGCATGTCGGTGCCCTTCTGAAAATCGCGGATCTCGTAGTTCGGCAGCCCTTCCCCCACGAACGCCGCCATGTGGAAGATCGGACGCAACGGCACTTCGGTCACGCTGAACGGCACCACCGTGTGCGAGTGGCTATGAACGACCGACATGACCTCCGGCCGCGCCTTGAATACCTCGCCGTGTATGAAACGCTCGCGCACCGATTCGCGCCCACGCGCCTCGACCGGGTTGCTGTCGAGATCGTATTCGATGATGCTCTCCTCCGTCACATTCTCCGGCGCGATGTGCCCCGCGAGGAAATAGCGGCTGGGGTCGCGCTCCGAGCGCACGCTGACATGCCCGTACGCGTCGATGACGTTGTGCTCTGCCAGGATGCGGTAGGCCGCGACGAGGTCGAGGATCTGGCTCATGGGGTCTTCCCTTCGGTCAGCTTCAGTGTCGGGTGTCGGGTGTCGAGGGGCATGCTTGAGTGTCGAGGGTCGAGGGTGGAGTGTCGGGTGTCGGGAGTCGAGGGGAAAAGCGCGGAGCCACTGGTTTCTCACTCGACACTCAATCCTCGACACTCGCTCTTGCCTCCTCGACACTCGTCGCTCGTCTCCCTCGTCCCTCAGTCAAACTTGATTTTCGCCGCAGTGACCACGCGCTGCCAGCGCGCGAGCTCGCTCTTCACCAACTCGGCGAGGCGTTCGGGTGACCCGCCGCCGGGATTCATCCCCTGCTTCGCGAGCACATCCCGGATGTCGGGCTGCTGGAGCAGCGCGTTGATATCGGCATTGAGCCGCGCCACCACCGCCGCAGGTGTGCCGGCCGGCGCGAAGGCCGCGTACCACGTATAGACCTCGAGATTCCCCAGGCCCTGTTCCTTCGCCGTCGGCACGTCGGGAAATGCCGGCGAGCGCTCGGCGCTCATCACGCCCAGCATGCGTAGCCTGCCGCCGATGACGTACGGCTGCGCGGTTTGCAGCGCGGAAATCATCGCCTGCACGTGCCCGCCCATGACATCCGTGATCGCACCTGCCAGTCCCTTGTACGGCACGTGCACGATGTTGATGCCGGTCTCGAGCTTGAGCAGTTCCATGGTGAGGTGCTGCGGCCCGCCGTTGCCCGGAGAGGAGTACAGCATTTCGCCGGGGCGGCGCTTGGCGAGCTGGATGAAGTCGCGCATCGTCTTCACCGGCAACTGCGGATGGACGACGAGCCCCAGGCCGCTGGTGGCGATCAGCACCAGCGGCGCAAAGCTCTTGATCGGATCGAAGGGCAGCTTCTGATAAAGGGCCGGGGTCGTGCCGAAGGCGGTGGCCGCGAACAGCACGGTATGGCCGTCCGGCGGAGCCTTTGCAACGAGCTCAGCGCCGATGTTGCCAGTGGCACCCGCTCGATTGTCGGTGATGACACTGACTTTCCAGCGCTCGGAGAGCCTTGGTCCCAGCGTACGCGCGAGAATGTCGGCGCCCGTGCCCGGCGTGAATGGAACGATGATCTGGACGTTGCGCTGCGGAAAGGCAGCCCCGCCCTGCGCGCCGACCGCCGCGACCCAGCACGCGACGGCCAGCCCGGCCAGACATTGCGTTAGGCGCATGCGGCGCGCCCTTCTGCATGTCATGGGTATCTCCTCGAATATGGTTCTTCTTTTAGAGTCCCTAACATAGTAACGCGCGAGTGCGTTGCGAGTCAGAATTGGTGATAGCGCATGTTCATTGTGTTAGGGACTCTTAGGGCCCTATTATGCAGAAAATTGACACGCGGCAGCAGCCTTGCGAGGCTAGTAACCATGGATTTGCAGAACTGGGTAATCAACGAACCGGAAGCGATGCGCTTCCAGGTCAACCGCTCGACGCTGGTGGACCCGGGGATACTGGAGCTGGAGCGGCGGCGCATCTTCGACGTCTGCTGGATTTACGTCGGGCACGAATCGGAGGTGGCCGCGCCCGGCGACTTCAGGACGCGCATCGTGTGCGACAGGCCGGTCATATTCTGCCGCGACAGCAAGAGCCGGGTGCGCGTATTTCTCAATACCTGCCGCCACCGCGGGAGCATCGTCTGCCGGGAGCAGGAGGGCAACGCGAAAAACCACACCTGCTTCTACCATGGCTGGACCTACAACCGCGACGGCGAGCTCGAGGCCGTCCCTGGCGAGGACGCGTATCCGCCGCGGTTCAGGAAGAGCGACTTCGCGCTGAAGGAACCGCCGCAGGTCGCGAGTTATCGCGGCTTCGTCTTCCTCAATTTCGACGCCAACGCGATGCCGCTGGAGGATTACCTCGCCGGCACGAAGGAGTACATCGACATCATCATCGACCAGTCGCCGTCCGGACAGATGGAGGTGATCCAGGGGCTGCAGGACTACGACATCCGCGCCAACTGGAAGCTGCTGGCCGAGAACAGTTTCGACGACTATCACCTGATCAGCGTGCACGCGTCGTGGCTCTCCTACCTCAAGAACTCCGGTGTGGAGATGAAGCGCCCGGAGAAGGGCCACCTGCTGCCCGGCCACGGCGTCGGGAAGCCGCTCGGCAACGGCCACGGGTGCACGGACAACGTGAACTTCCGCGGGCGGCCGGTGGCGCGCTGGATACCGATCTACGGCGAGGCGGCCAAGCCCGAGATCGAGCGCATACGCGCCGAGCTGGTCGCCCGCCTCGGCGAGGATCGCGCCGCGCGCGTCGCCGACACCAACCGTAATCTCTACATCTTTCCCAACCTGTTCATCAACGATGGCTCGTCGGTGACGATTCGGACGTTCTATCCGCTGGCAGCCGACCGCATGCGCGTGCTGGCCTGGGCGCTGGGGCCGAAGGAAGAGTCGGCGGTGGCCCGCTCCGTGCGCCTCGACAGCTTTCTCACGTTCTACGGCCCGGGCGGCTTCGCCACGCCGGACGACATCGAGGTGCTGGAGACGATACAGGCGGGTCTTGGGCACGTACCGGGAAGTGCCGTGGATGGAGGTAACCCGCGGCATGGCGAAGGAAGGCGAGCAGCTGAACACGGACGAATGGCACCTGCGCGCCCTGTGGGAGCAATGGGACAAGCTGATGAAAACCACTGCAAGGCTTTAGCCACAGAGAACACAGAGAACACAGAGAGAAAGAAATCCGATATCTATTGTTGTTGATTTTCTCTGTGACCTCTGTGTCCTCTATGGCTGATTTGGGTTTGATTTGAAATGAGCGAAACGAAGCAGATCACGCGTCAGCAGGTCGAAGAGTTCCTCTACGAAGAGGCCGCGCTGCTCGACGCGTGGCGGCTCGACGACTGGCTCGCGCTCATGACCGACGACGCGGTCTACCGCGTCCCCTCGAACGACCGCCCCGTGGCCGATCCCGCAGATACGCTGTTCATCGTCGCGGACGACATCAGCCGCATCCGCGCGCGCGTCACGCGCCTGAAGAAGAAGGACGCCCACGCCGAGGACCCGCGCTCGCGCACGCGGCGCCTGCTGACCAACGTGCGCATCGTCGAACGCAACGGCTCCGCGCTCAAGGTCGAGGCCAATTTCTCGGTCACCCGCTTCCGCCGCAACGACGGCATCCGCACCTACATCGGCCACTACCGCTACGAGCTGCGCCTCGACGGGGGGAAGCTCAAGATCGCGAAGCGCGAGGCGGTGATCGATTCGATGGAGCTCGGCGGGCTGGGTTCCATCAGTTTCATCCTGTAGCGTGCTGTGGCCGCAGCGCATGAGGCCCATTACCGCAGTCCTGTTTGAGGATACTGCGGCAACCTCGTCAACGTCGTTCAATCTGCGGTCTGACCATTGAGCTCAGATCGAAACCAGACTGGCGGCGGCCGCACACTCGACCTGGCATCGACCTTTGCAGTGCTCGGCCCCGATCTCCGCGCGACGCTGGTCGATGTCACGCCGACGATTTATGAGGAGCTCGACGAGCGATTTGATCAATTCAAGGGCCGCCTCCTGATCTCGTGCTTTGGGTTCGAGTCGGACTGGCCAACGTGGGAACGGCATCCCGCGGGGGACGAGATTGTCTGCCTGCTCTCCGGCGAGGTGACTATGGTGCTCGACCGGGACGGCGTCGAAGACGTAACTCATTTGAGCGACCCGGGGTCGTATGTCGTTGTGCCGAAGGGAACGTGGCATACCGCGCGCACGTCTGTCGCGACGAAGATGTTGTTCATCACACCGGGTGAAGGCACCGAGAACAAGGCGATCTGATATGAGCGCAGCTGCAAAACTCACGGCCAGCTCCGCAGTGCTTCTCGTCAAGGATGTGGTGAAAGCAGCGAATCACTACAGAGACGCGATGGGTTTTGGATATGAGCGCTTCTGGGGAGAGCCGCCCTCCTTTGTGATCCTGCACCGCGATGGAATGTACGTGATGCTCAAGCAGGCCGATGCGCCGAAGCACGTGGTTCCTCATTGGACCGTCTCCGACAAACTCTGGAACATTTATTTCTGGGTATCAGACGTAGATGCTCTATATGCCGAGTTCGTTCGCAGGGGGCCAAGATTGACTATGGACTTTGCGATCAGCCTTACGGATGCCGCGAATTCGGCACTCAAGACCTGGATGGCCACGACATTGGTTTTGGCCAGGTCATCAAATGAGGCAATGATGCGCATTCCGGCGATGGCCTGTGGTGTGCTGGTTCTCGCGCTGGCCGCGCCAGCCGCTCACGCCCAGGATTACCCGAGCCGGCCGATCCGCATCGTGGTGCCCGCCGCACCGGGCGGGTCGTCCGACATACTGGCCCGCCTGATGGGGGGCAAGCTGCACGAGCGCCTCGGGCAGCCGGTCGTCGTGGAAAACCGCGCCGGCGCCGGCCAGATGATAGGCGCGGACATCGTTGCCAAATCGGCCCCCGACGGCCATACGATCCTGCTGCCGACCGTCACCTACACCACGAGCGCCGCGACCCAGCCCAAGCTGCCGTTCGATCCGGTGAACGACCTGACGGGCATCACCATGATCGGTGAGGGCCCGTTTCTGCTCGCGGTGCATCCGTCGTTGCCGGTGAAGTCGGTCAAGGAATTGATCGCAGTCGGCAGGGCCAAGCCCGGGAAACTGAATTACGGTTCCGCGGGCACCGGCAGCATCATCCACCTCATAACCGAGGTGTTCGCGGCGAGCGTGCAGATCAAGCTCGTCCACGTGCCCTACAAGGGCATAGCGCCCGCCGTCATCGACACGGTCGGCGGCCACGTGCCGATGCTGATGGCGAGCCTGCCGTCGGTGCTGCCGCAGGTCAAAGCGGGCCGGCTGCGGGCGCTCGGCGTCACCACCGCCCAGCGCTCAAGATTCGTGCCGGAGCTGCCGACTATTGCGGAGGCGGGTGTGCCTGGATACGAGGCACGGCAGTGGTGGGGCGTGTCCGCGCCGGGCAAGACTCCGCGACCCGTCATCGCCAGGCTCAATAGCGAAATCATCAAAATACTGGCCGCCGAGGATGTGAAATCCCGTCTGGCCGATGAGGGCGCCGAACCGGTAACGACCACGCCGGAGGCGTTCGGCGCCATCGTGAAAAGCGACATTGCGAAGTGGAGCAAGGTCGTCAAAGAGCTGAACATCAAGCCGGATTGACGCGGCAAGAAAAAACGGCCGGCTGTCCCCAGCCGACCGCAAATCCCCCCATAAGGCTCGTATTCTTCGTATGCTCGTTGATTATCACATAAGAATCAGCTCGTAACAACTTGTATCTAGAAATAAGTAAAAGAGCACGAGTTAAGGCGTTGCTTTTTTGCAACAAATAATAGCATCCCTCCTACGAAGCCGTTGTGTCCCGCCGAGTTCGGGATAAACCTCTCTGGGCGCGCACGAGCGTCTAGGGTATCTTCGGCCGGAAATTGGGGGATTTCCCGATGTTCGGATGCAACGCGACGGAACAGACTCACGCCTTGTCGTCATCGAGCGGAAGGCAACGAGCATGAGTGCCAAACGGAAAACGCAGCACCGGGACGCAATCAAATCTCACCACCGTCATGACATTCAATCGATCACCCTAGATTCGCGGTGGACGTCCCTATCCATGAGCGACAACGAGCGGTTGTGCTATCGCCTGCTGCTATTGATGTTGCTGACACTGGCGATGTGCACCGGAATCGCGCACGCCGACATCTATCGTTACGTGAATGCGGACGGGGTGACGACGTTCACCAACACAAAGCCCAACGGCAAGTTCGAAGTTGTCATCCGGGAGCAGCCCAAGCTGGTGGAGAAACCCGTCCTGGCACTGGCAGCAGCGCCGACGCAAGTTAGCGCCTACGGCGGCGCGCTACGCTCGCGCTATGCCAGCCAGATTCAAGCTGCTGCGCAAGCCAGCAATCTCGATCCGGCGCTGATCCATGCCGTCATCTCGGCGGAATCGGGCTACAACCCGTCCGCACGCTCCCGGGCGGGAGCGGTCGGCTTGATGCAATTGATGCCCGAGACGGCTGCTCGCTACAGCGTGACGAACCGGTTGGACCCTGAGCAGAATATCCACGGAGGCACTCGCTACCTGCGAGACCTCCTGCAAATGTTCAACAACGACCTTCGGCTTGCCCTCGCGGCGTATAACGCCGGCGAGAAGGCAGTCGTAAAATACGGCAACCGCATCCCACCCTACCGGGAGACCGTGGTGTACGTGCCGAAGGTGATGACGTACTACAGGAAGTACCGCACCACGTTGTAATGCAAGGAGCAGTGTCGAGGTAGTAACGAAGCACCAGCCGTTTCCCGACACTTGTCACAAGAACTGATTTCATCAATGGCTAATGTTCATGCGATCCCGCGCAAGGCTGAGGAGAAACACATTCCTCGCAAGTTAGTCGGTGCCGGGCTCAATCTCTTGCGATCCTTTATCGTAAGGGTGTCAGGAACCCTAAACTCTAAGGTTCCTGACACCCTCGTACGCTCGGTCAAGTCGCAATAGCTATTTATGAATTGACCTCTAGTCAACTGTCAGTAGTCACCTATTCCTAAGCGCCTTGCGCTTCCACGCTTCCCAAGCCCTGCCCAGACCGTAACCCTCCCGCGCTTCGATGAGGCGCGCTTCTTCGGCATCAAGGAAACGATCGGCCCCCGCCGCCCTGGGTCATGATCATGGCCTGCGCCTGCAGCGTAGCGTTCAACGCGAGAAAGATGCTGCGGCCGACCAGCCGCGGCAGTGTAGGGGCCACAATCGTCGCCCCGTGGCCGCGCATCAGTACCGCCGGCTTGTCCGCGATGCTCTTGGCGAGCGCTGCGCCAAGCGCGGGATTGCGGATCAGGAGGTCGGTCATGCCCGCGGCGTCGCGGATCTCGAAAATCGGCACACCCAGCGCGATGAACGCCGCCCGGTGATACATGGCCTTCAGTGGCACATCCGTCACGCCAAAGGGAATTACCGGCGGCGCATGGCAATGGCAGATCGCCACGACATCCGGGCGCACTTTGTAGATCTCGCCGTGGAGGAACCGCTCGGTATAGAGATTGCGGCCGCGATCGTTGACAGCATTATTATCGAGATCGAATTCCAGGATATCCTCGGCGCTCACGAATTCCGGAGCCAGCGACCGGGAAAGCAGGTAGCGATTGGGGTCGAGATTGTGCCGCACGCTGACGTGCCCCCAGCCATCGAGCACCTCCTCCCGCGCGAGGACGCGGTTCGCAGCCACCAGATCCTTTATCAACTGCGGGTTGGCCCGACCCGCCGAACGGGGGTGACTCGTGACTCGTGACTCGTGACTCGTAGACACGCGACCGGTCCTAGTCCTGGTCTTATCGGCGTTCATCGGCGGTTTCATCCTACTTCTTTCGCGCTTTGGGCTTCGATTTGCGGGCCGGCGCCGCGGGCACGAGCGCGGGCAGCCGCAGCATACGGATCGCGTTGCCGTAGTACACCTTCCGCCGGACAGGATCTGCAAGCTTGAGCGAGTCGAGAGCGCGGATGGTCTCGCGTATGAAGGTGGGCCCGCCTGCCGGATCGAACGGGCAGTCGGTCCCGAACAGCACTCGATCGGCTCCGAAAAAATCGAGGCCGCAGCGGATCGCGGATGCGGAGCCGTTGACCGATGTATCCCCGTAAAACATCCTGAAATAGTCCACCGGCCGCTTCGCCATGCGCTCGAGCAGCCCCACGTAATCCTCGTCGGGCGTGCGGAGGCCCATCTGGTCCATCCCGAGCGCGATGCGCTCGACGAAAAACGGCGCCATCGCCCCGAGATGATGGGTGATGACCTTCATGTGCGGCAGCTTGTCGAACATGCCCGAGAACACCATGCGCGCCATGCAGGCGCTCGTCTCGTAGGGCCAGCCGAACAGCCACCAGATCTCGTACTTGGACTTGCTCTCGCCGGGGTAGTCAGGAAACCGGGAGGTTCGGACCGGATGCAGCCAGATCGGCAGGTCGTATTTCTTCACGCAACGCTCGATTACCGGGTAGAACTCGGGATCGTCGAGCGGCCGGCCGTTCACGTTGGTGAAAATCTGTATTCCTTTCGCGCCCAGCTTGCCAATCGCGTAGTCCATCTCCGTCAACGCTGCGGGGACGTTGTTCATCGGCAGCGAGGCGACGAACGCCGGAAACTGCCCGGGGTGCTCCGCGACGATCTCGGCCATCCCATCGTTGGCAAGGCGCGCCAGCGCCGGAGATTCCTCGGGTCCGGCGAGGTACTCGATCGCCGGCAGGGAGAGCGTGAGGATCTGTTGGTAGCCGGGGAACCGCTTCATCATGCGCAGACGCGCGTCGAGGTCCCACAGCACCGGAATATTCAGCCAGCGCATGATGGAGCCGGCAAGTGCCGTATTGTTTCCAGCCAACCCCTGCATGCGCTCGAAAAAGGTCTGCGGGAAAATGTGCGGGAAAACGTCGAGCTTGAGGTGGTTGCGGGGCGTAGCCACGATTTTTCCTTTCTTTGGGTACACGAACGGCCGGCCGGTAACGCCATGATACTTTGACAACAAAAAAAGGCACCGCATTGATCATTTCGAAACCGGATGACAAATCCGGACTCGCTAGATGTTCCCCTCGCCCCTCGGGGAGAGCCGCGAAGCACGCGAGGGGCCAGGTGGGGGGGCGGGATCGAGCACAGTAACGAAGTTACGTAAAGCTCGATAAGTGCCTTCGATGGCTCACCGCTCAACGCTTGCTGCTTACCAGCTTACCCGACTCTTTGCCGTACTTTGAACTTGGCCCAGTCAAAATCCTCGCCGCCTTCGACCATCTGCGACGGCATGAGGAGATAGGATTTTTCGCGCACGACCATCTCCATGCTGTCGCGCCCGTTGAAGATGCCTTCGCGCATCACGACCCCGACTTCGCCTTGGTTGTCGGGAGCAGTGGACAGCAGGATCGCCCCGCCCGGTTCCCGACCGGCAGCGAAGGCGGAAATAGCGCCTGAGCGCGTGAGCTTGATCGGTATTGCGGCTTTGGAAATGAGCTGAATGCCTACGCGCCGCTGCTGGTGCTCGTCGCGGCTGATGCGGCGGATCATGCCGATGCCCCAATAGTTGTTACCCTCGTTCTGAAGGCCGATCAGCGTGCCGATCTTGATCCAATCCGCTTTCAAACCCGGGATGATGGCGCCGTAGCCGTCGTCGCTCACGTTCTCGACGATCCAGCTTTCTACGGATTGGTTGTCCTGACTGAAATCGAGCGCATCGCTGTTCGAGGGATCGAGCATGCCGAGGATTTCAACCAGTCCCGGCACGACGGTGATGCGCGAGGCGGTCTTGCGCCGCTCGGAACTGCGCGCCGGTGCCTGTTCGGACCAATACACGAGCAGGTGCTTCAACGTGCCGATGACGACGTCCTTCTCATAAGCCCCGCCGAGATTGACGTCCTGCGGGACC
Organism: uncultured beta proteobacterium; assembly: GCA_963802355.1. Lineage (GTDB taxonomy): Bacteria > Pseudomonadota > Gammaproteobacteria > Burkholderiales > SG8-41 > SG8-41. The sequence goes on from CAWDIV010000001.1 coordinate 103,700, forward strand.
CCGCCGCTGCGGACGATCTGTGTGGCCAACTGACTAAGCTGCGTCAAACCCTCGCCAGGGCCGAAGAAGACCATGTTCGGGCCCGCCGCGGCCCCCGGGAAGAGCCGCACTGGCGGCTTCTGCGAGACTAAATCGAAACAATAGCTGCAGCCTTCGGGCTCGCGCGACAGCCGGAATCCATCCGCGAATTGAGCGACCACGCGCTCGGTGATCTGCTGTCTGACCGGCGGCAGCGCGTCGGTGGAAGAAGCAGCGAGCATGAGCGACTTCAAGAACTCGTGCTTTATCGTCCTCTCGCCGTGCACGCCCGGATAGACGGGGACTTTGATCTCTGTGAAACCCTTCTGCTCCGCGACCTGAAAAAGGCGTCCCAGCTGCCCCCACAAACGCGGCTCGACGGGACCGTAACGCAGCAGCACCCATTTCAGCTGCAATGTCAGGACGCGCATGGCCCGCGCGAAAATGACCGGCAGGCTCTTCCTCACCGCGGTTGAACCGCCCGCGCCACTTTCCTGCTCGATGCACAGGATGTATCCGTCGCCCAGCGCCTTCCAGAAACCAGACACCGAGTTCCAGAGCTTGTTCTCGTGGAACTTCTGCTGGCGCGGCATCGAGAGATAATCCTGGCTCAGCTTGCGCTGATGGTTCTTCGCGGCGCTGTCGAGCAGATCGATGTTCTCGAACCGACGATCGACCTTGAAGCCTTCGGTCTGGTTGAGCGACTCCAGCCATTCCGTGATTTCCTGGAGCGCCTTGGCCGGATCGTTCGCGGGCAGTCCCGCGACAACCTCACGCGCCTGCTTCGGGTCGGCCATGGGATGGTCGACCTTGCCACCCCCTAACCAGTTGAGCACCCTTGCGCCTCCTGCGCCTGCGGCGTTATGGAACGCCGCTCCATGGTAGTAGGAATTGAAGATTGTAGATGAACCCATCTCCGTAGCAAAGGAGTCACCGTGGACGATATTCCGGCCCTCGACGACCGAACGTCAGCGCCGTTGACCGGATTTGAGCGAGCCCGAGGCCGGCGCACGAGCTGGGAGCGGCAATTCCCGGGTCATGGTTCCGAATCGAGGGCTGCGGCACGACCGCGAGCGACGTCCAGACCGGAAATAATGAGAAGGCCGATCACGAAGTACGTGCCGGTCACCAGAATTGCGAGGCGGTGATCGCCCGCCGTCAACCATGTGACCAGCCCGTACGTGAGTGGCCCCAGTATGGAAGAGAGCTTGACCGCCAGTCCCCACATTCCGAAAAACTCGGCGGTGCGTGCCGGCGGGCTCAAATATCCGACCAGCGCGCGCCCCGCGGACTGGCTCGCGCCCAGGCAGATGCCAACCAAATTGGCTGCAACCCAGAACAGTATCGGCTCTTCGGCAGCCCACGCCAGAACTACGGTCACCAGCCAGCCAACGAGCGTCAACACGATAGTCCGCACGTGACCGATGCGATCCTGCCACTGGCCGAAAGCGAAGGCGCCGGCCGCGGCAGTAATGTTCACCACCAGTATGAGCACGAGCGTTTCGCGGGTGGTGAAACCCATGACTTGCTGCGCATAGACCGCCGCCAGTGCCACCACGGTTTGAATACCCGCCTGATAGAAAACCACGCAGAGGAGAAAGCGCCACAAGTCGGCGTAGCGCCGTGCTTCGCGCAGCGTCTGAGCAACGCGCGCGAATGCTCCCGTGACCAATCCCTTCCCTGCTACGGGCCGAGCGCGTTCGCGTAACCAGATGAAAGTAGGCAGGCTGGCTGCGGCAAACATAACTGCCGTGATGACCATGGTAACCGGCACGAATTCCGTGGCCGGGGCGCCTCGCGACTGCGCGTAGCTCACGTAGGCGAAGCACACACCGAGCGCGACCAGGCCACCAAGATACCCGAGACTCCACCCCCATCCGGAAACACGTCCGAGCGCCTCCTCTTGCGCAAGCTCGGGCAGAAACGCGGCAATCAGGTTCTCGCCCGTGCCGAAGAAAAAATTCGACAGAATGACGAGCGTCACCCCAAGCCAGAGTTCGCCGCGCCCGACGAAAGCCAGCCCGGCGGTGAAGAGGACGCAGCCGATCGTCGTGAAGATCAGCAAGCGCTTCTTTGCCGCGTGGGCATCTGCATAGGCGCCAATAATGGGCGCGGTAAGAACGACGAGCACGTAGGACACCGCGAGCGCGCACGTCCAGGCAAACGTCGCCCACGGCGCACCGCCCGCGACCTCGGCGACGAAATAGGCACTGAAAACCGCAGTGATGACGACAGTGGTATAGCCGGAGTTGGCGAAATCGTACATCGCCCAGGAAAAAACCTCGCGACGGCTGACGCCTGGAGCGAGATTTTTTCCTGAGGAGGGATTACTCATGACGACTTCCTGGCACGGCGGACGCCAATCGGCGGCCTCCCACACGCGTCCTACGCCGGATCCGGCTCAGGACGCGTGATCGCGACCTCAGTCCTTGGCTAGTGTCCCGAGTCGCTAGTTCGTTGATAGATTCGTCACCATGCCAATGTCGGTCCACCACAAAAGTGCCGAAATTGGCGCCAGACGCGAAGCAAACCACAGCCAGGTTGGACACCTGGCGAGGATTTGCGACAAAGTGTCCCGCGTAGGGCGGAGCAGGTTCCAAGCGTTGTGTGCTTGGATGCGACTCCGGAGCGGGACAAACGCGCCTCATGCGCGGGCCTATACGCGCCTGCACGGTCGCATCCCCGGAAGACCGGGGCCCCTGCTCCACGCTCCGGCGCGTCGTCAATTCTCGGCATCTTTTGTTCAGCGAATTAGCGACTCGGGACACTAGCGGTCAGCGTCGGTCTGAGCGTAACACAAGGGGCCGCCCGGGCTTCGCCAACGACATTGACCGCCGCCGTGCGACGGGAGAATAATGGCCCAATCCAGGAAAGGGGCGTCATGAAAATCCGCGAATTGGGGCACGTCGTGCTGCAAGTCACCGATCTGGACCGGTCGCTCAAGTTCTACCGCGATACGCTGGGCCTGCCGCTGGTTTCGCTGGGCACGCCCCGCGGGCGGCGCATGGCTTTCTTCTCACTCGGCGAAAAGCATCACGACCTGGCCTTGCTGGAACTCGGGCCGGGAGCGGGGTCGAATGACCCTACCAGGGCCGGCGTGCTCCATGTCGCGTTCAAGATCGGCGACGATGTCGAAGCGCTGCGCGAGGCCAAGGCTCGTATAGATGCCGCGGGCGTCCCGGTAGTGCGCACCACCGAGCACGTAACGACGCTGTCGCTCTACCTCAGCGATCCCGACGGCATAACCGTGGAACTGTTCGTCGACACCGATCCCGCTACCTGGCGGGACCACCCGCAGGCCCTCGGCGCGATGGCGAAGCCGCTCGCGCTCTAGAGCATGCTTTGAATAACCGTCGTGCCCGCGCAGGCGGGCATCCAGAGGTGGTTGACGGCACTGGGTTCCCGCCCCCGACTGGAACATTCGGGGGCGTAGCCTCTATCGCGGGAACGACGAAGTGCCGGTGGTCAGAGTTTCCCTAAGCCGTCGATCCGAGCCTCCGCGAGAGTAACGGCGCGCGACCACGCGTCGTGCGCGTCCAACGCGACTCAGCATGTGAGTTTCCCCGTACCTGTCGAAATACTGGCCGGGGAAACTCAGGTTGAGCGGTATCCGATCGAGAAAGCCTTTGTTAAAGAATCCGCGGGCCAGTAGCGACTACGGCTGCACCGTGGAAAATCAATCGAATCTTTCTGGATCCCCGCCGTCGCGGGGATGACGGCGCATCATTGCGATTGGCAATATGCGCCGTCACTTAGCGGATTCTTCCTCGGGCCAGTTCTTGATATAGGTCTTGAGTAACCGGTTGTGGAAGCTGGTTTCCTTGATCACGGCGTTCGCAACGTCGTGGAACGAGATCACGCCAAGCAGCTTGTCGGCGTCTCTCACCGGCAGATAGCGGATGTGGTCCTTGTTCATGAGCTCGCGCAGGCTCTCGAGCGAGTCCTCGGGGTCGCCGCAGGGGGGATCCCTCAGCATGACGTCCCTGACTTTCGAGCCCCGGAGAGGCTGCCCTCGCTGCGCCTCGAGCGCCTTGAGAACCTCGCGGAAAGTAAGCATGCCGGCGAGCTTCGCTCCGTCCAGCACCACCAGCGAGCCGATGTCGTGCTTAACCATCATGCCTACGGCATCGGAAACATTGCCCTGCGGCCCGATGCTGAAGATGGTCCCGCCTTTTATCTTCAATATGTCCCGGATGATCATGAGCGCACCTCCGATAAGTGCAACGAGCGGTCATGGTCGACCGGCGGACGGCTGCCCCGCGCGCGACCGTGTCGCCCGATGCAAATGGCATAACCATTCTGATTTGATTGATAAAAAGACCCGGATTGCACGCCGTGCGATCCGCGCTGTCCAAGCGGGCAGCGCATCGCCAACCGGTGTGCATTTCCGTGAAAAGGAGGAAACAATATGAACCTGACCGTCCACATCGGACCTCTGCTCGCCCTCATCGCCGGCATACTCATACTGATCATGCCGCGCCTGCTGAACTACATCGTAGCGCTTTACCTGATTATCATCGGTATCATCGGCCTGTTCGGGTTGCGCTGAAGGACGCCAACGCGGCTCCGTTTCACAGCGTCGGCCGCCGCCTAATTACGCGGCCGCAGTCAAGGACGCGCGGGGGCGGCTACCTCGATCGCCCTATTTGACCAGGCCCATGTGCTTGGCGACCTCCATGTACTCCTTGCCACGCTCCTTCATGAACTCGGCGTTCTTGTCGTAGGGAATGTCTACGACCTCGAACCCGCCATCCCGCATCCATTTGAGGATCTGCGGCTCCTTGTTGAGCGCCGCCATCATGTCGGAAACCTTCTTCTGCGCATCCCGCGGCGTGGATTTCGGAACCGCCACACCGCGATAAGCCCCGTCCACCCACCTGTAACCAAGCTCCTTGAAAGTCGGAACGTCGGGGAACTCCGGATGCCGCTTTTCGAGCGCGACCGCGACCATCCGTATCCGGCCCTTCTGCTGCAACGCGACAGGCACGTAGGACATCGCGCCGGTGAGATGCTTGCCGATGACGGCCTGAACCAATTCGCCGGTGCCCTTGAACGGCACGTAGGTACTCTTCACGCCGGTATATAGATTGAATTTCTCGTGCGCAAGGTGATTGGCCGAGAACGTGGCCGATCCGCCGAAGGTCAGCTCGCCCGGCTTGGCCTTCCCGGCTTTCACGAGGTCGGCGAAGGTCTTGTACGGGCCATCGGCAGCGACGACGATCGCATCGGCGGTGTAATGAAACCAGTACGCGGGGGTGATATCCGCCGTCTTGTACTGAACCTGCCCTTCGAGCGGCTGCAGCACGATGTGCGGCAGATTGCACCCCATGATGGTGTAACCGTCGGCTGACATGCCGTTCAATTGCGACCACGCGAGGCCGCCGCCGGCGCCCGGCTTGTTAACCACGATCAGCTCATGCTTGTACTTGTTCCGGAAGACCGCCTGTTGCCAGCGCGCCATCACATCCGACTCTCCGCCGGGAACGAACGGAATGATGTACTGCACGTTCTTCTCGGGAAATCCCCACGCTACCGGCGTGATCGACGCCAAGGCACCCAGTATCAGCAGCAAGCGACCGAATTTCATTCGTTTCCTCCCCCTGTTTTCAGACTTTTCAGAGCAGCCATCATACCATCGCGCGTTTCCAGAACGGTCGTTCAGTCACGCGTCTCGGGTCAAGGGGGTCAACACCATTAGACACGCGACTCGCGACCCGCGACTCACAGACTTCAAATAACGCCGCGTTGCTTCAATTCCCGCTGCTCATCAGCGCTGTAGCCCAGGGCGCCGAGGACTTCGGCGTTGTGCTCGCCGAGCTCCGGCCCGACCCAGCGCGTTGCTCCCGGCGTTTCCGACATCTTCGGCACGATGCCCGGAAGGTGTACCGGCTGGCCGTCTTTGAGGCGGAACTGCCGGATCATCTCGCGCGCGGCGTAGTGGGCGTCGGCGGCGATGTCGGCGACGTCGTAGATTTTTCCGCTCGGGACGTCCGCGCGCTCCAACACACGCAGCACTTCGTCGAGGTCGCGCCCCGCGACCCACTCTCCGATCACGCGCTCGATCTCGTCCGTGCGCGCAACGCGGCCGTCGTTGTGGGCGAGCGTCGGATCGACGGCAAGGTCCGACCGCCCGATCGCGTTCATCATCCGCTTGAAGATGGAATCGGCGTTGGCGCCGATCACCACATACTTTGCGTCGCGCGTGACATAGGTATTGGAAGGGACGATGCCGGGAAGAGAAGCGCCGCTCCTCTCGCGAACGAAGCCGTACATCGCGTACTCCGGCAGGACGCTCTCCATCATATTGAACACGGCTTCGTATAGCGCAACATCCACGTACTGGCCGCGGCCGCCGTTTACGGTACGGTGGTGCAAGGCCATCAACGCGCCGATGACGCCATGGAGCGCGGCTATGGAATCGCCGATCGAGACTCCCACACGGACCGGTGGCCGGTCGGGATAGCCGGTCACATAGCGCAGGCCGCCCAGGGATTCGGCGATAGCGCCGAAGCCGGCGCGGTCGCGATACGGACCGGTCTGCCCGAACCCCGAAAGCCGCACCATGATCAACCCGGGATTGAGCGCGGAGAGCGTGTCCCATCCCAGCCCCCATTTTTCCAGCGCGCCGGGACGGAAGTTTTCCACGACGATGTCGGCGCCCGCCGCGAGCTTGCGCACGATTTCCTGCGCCTCGGCGTGCTTCAAGTCGAGGGTCACCGATTTCTTGTTGCGCGCCTGCGCATACCACCACAGGGAAGTGCCCCGGTGCAGCTTGCGCCACTTTCGGAGCGGGTCCCCGCCGTGCGGCGGCTCGATCTTGATGACTTCTGCGCCAAACTCGGCCAGCAGGCGCGCGCAGAACGGCCCCGCGATCAGCGTGCCCAACTCGATGACCTTGATGCCCTGCAGAGGAAAAGGCTTCTCCATAGTGAAGGTGAGCAGTGAGCGGTAAGCAGTGCGCCGACGAACAGTGAGCAGTAAGCGGTGAGCAGCGAGCGGGAACTTCTACGCTTACCGCTTACCGAGTTCGGTGATTATAATTCTTTCGCCGTGAAACGCATGCTCGCAGCTCTGGCGGTCCTCCTCCTTGCAGGGTGCGCGGCCGTGCAGCCTCAACGGGACGCGCCCGCCGGGGGGCTCGAGCGGTTCGAGACGCTGGCAACTGACGACCGAGTACGTTACGAGCCCGGCGCGCAGCGCTACGCTGAGCGCGTGTCGGAATTGCTCTCGGCCGCCGTCGCCCAGGTCGAAGCCGGCCACTACCGCCCGTTCGCCGGGCCGGTCATCGTCTATGTCTGCGGCAGCTATGCATGTTTCGAGCGCGAACTGCATGGCGCTACACGTTTCACCGCCGCGGTGATCTACGACAATCGCCTGCTGCTCGCGCCGCGCCTGTTCGATCGCGAGCCCGCACGGTTGTATCCAATTCTCGTGCACGAGTTGTCACACCTACATCTGGGCCAGCTGCTCGGACACTATTCGATGCGCATCCCGGTGTGGTTCCACGAGGGCCTGGCGTCACTCGTCGCCTCGGGCGGGGGCGCCGACCTCGTAGACGAAGAGGAAGCGCGCCGCGCCATCAGCGCGGGAGCGCACTTCCTGCCGGATGCGGCGCACGATGAAATGCATCGCAAGTATGCGGACCACTGGCGTCTCCGGATCGGGATGCTCTACCGCCAGAGCATGATGTTCCTGGCCCACCTCAGGGCCGCCGGTGAGGAGCGTTTCCGCGATCTGCTCGAAGACCTGCAACAGCGGGCTTCGTTCGATGAGGCATTCAGCGCAGCCTTCGGCGCCGGCGCGCTTGAACTCGCGCAGCGCTTCTTTGGCGGCCTTGGCTGTCCGCAGCCCGCTTGCGGAACGCCCGCCGGATCTCCTTAGCCCGCATGTGTCACGGGTAATAGGGGTTGGGAGGTTCTGTGGACGGGGACGCTTCGGTCAGCATGCGGAGCATGCGGGCTGAGTACTTTGACCAAGCGGCCGGATTGCAGTGGCTATCCTTCGGTATCCGTTTTCGGATTCAACGTCATTGCGGAATCCGACACGGCACGACTACACGTTGCCTTACGATTTCGTCGCCTCCAAACGACACAATACCGAAGCATTCCGGGGAATTCATGGAACCGGCAGTCACTCTAACGAGTGCAGCACTTTGTCAATCCTGTAAGGAGACGGTAATGCGTACCTTGAAAGCGAGTCTTGCAATGGCGTTCCTGCTTGCCCTGCCCGCGTGCTCGGGAATGACGTCGTCGGAAAAAGGAACGGTAGCGGGCGCAGCCGTAGGCGGTGTGGCGGGTAGCGCCTTAACCGGCGGCAGCGCGCTCGGCACGATCGGCGGCGCAGTAGGCGGCGGCATCATCGGCCACGAGGTCGGCGAAAGTCGTGACCAGCGCCGGCGGTAGCGCGACGGAATGTCTCGCGCGCAGCGGGGACCCTTGGGGTCCCCCTGTGCGGGAGGGAAACAAAACGCCTTGATTTGATCGAAAGGAGCCATGCATGCGAGCCCAGAGTAGCAAGCAGAAATCCAAACCGCAGGCCAAGCACAAGCTGAATGTCAACAAGGAATATGGGGAAGGCAACTACAGAGCTTCGCGCGAGTACAGCGGCGACGGTGGAATTCGTGAAATCCGGCCACGTGGATGAGGCAACCAGGAACGCGAAGCCGCGCAGCCCGCAAGAGCAGGAAGAGATGCGCAAGGCCGAACAGGCCGGCCGTACGAGGAGCAAGGGAGAAGATCCCAGGCTCTATAGAGGCAGCCGCAAGTCGAGCGATCTCGAGTAATCCTAGCCTTATCCGCCGCTAGCAGGACGTGCGTCTCCCGGCTTCAACTCCTCGATCCGAGTGCGAGGTCATATCCATCGGGCATAGTTGGAACGGGACAAGTTGTAGTTGCAGCCCTACAACAGAAACGTGCGGTACTGCGGAAATTTTTTGCCTCGACCGCGGTCACTATCAGCAGAGCAGGCCCGCCCGTCCGGGCGAGCGCTCGCCTTTTTGAATGGAGGCAGTCATGCAAAAACTCATAGCGTTTTGCCTGTTGTTGATGTCGGCCTGGCTGGCCGGCTGTAACACGATGGAAGGTCTGGGCAGAGACGTCGAGCGCGGTGGTGAGAAGCTGCAGGGCGAGGCCAGGGAGAACCGGCGTTAAGCTGCAGTTTCAAGGACCAGTTCCGAATTCATTATCTATCGACTCAAAGGAGCAGCCATGAACTGGGAACGCATCGAAGGCAACTGGAAGCAAATGAAGGGTAGGTTCAAGGAGCGGTGGGGCAAGCTTACCGACGATCAACTCGATGTCATCGGCGGCAGGCGCGAGCAACTCTTGGGCGCAATCCAGGAATCCTATGGTATCGCCAAGGACGAAGCCGAGCGCGAAGTTAGCGCTTGGGAAGCTCGCAACCGGCGCTTGTTCAACGATTAACCTGAGGCACGCCGGGAACCGGCCGTTCCCGCAAGCCACAGAATCAGAGGAGATTCAGATGAAAATTAAATTGATGGTACTTGCAATGACAGCGGCGCTCGGGTTCTCCGGCATGGGGTATGCGGCTCTCTCCAAGGAGGAGCGGAAGGCCGAGCAGGATCGTATCAAGACTGAATACAAAGCGGCGAAGGATAAATGCGATGGGCTGAAGGGCAATGCCAAGGATGTATGCGTGGCCGAGGCGAAAGGCGCCGAGAAGGTCGCGAAGGCAGAACTCGACGCGAAGGACAAGGGTACTCCGAAGGCACAGGCCAAAGTAAAGGAAGCCAAGGCCGAAGCCGAGTACAACGTGGCGAAAGAGAAGTGCGACGACCAGAAGGGCAACGCCAAGGACGTCTGCAAGAAGGACGCGAAGGCGGCGTATACCCGTGCGAAAGGCGACGCGAAGGTTGCGCGTGAATCCGGCGAAAGCAAGAAGGACGCGCGCGAACGCGTGGCTGAGGCCAAGAAGGACGCGAAACAGGATACCGCCGCGGCCGAGTACAAGGCCGCTCGCGAGCGCTGCGATTCTCTGGCGGGCGATGCCAAGAACCGTTGCATCAGCGACGTGAAGGCGCGGTACGGGAAGTAAAGGAACGGCGGGGAACGGGCCCCTTCCGGCAAGATCTGTCGGAGCCTTCCCGTTCCCCCGGTGCCTTACATGGCACTGAGACGTACTGGAAACAACGGATGGCCCCTTCCTGAAATTCCCAGGGGCCTTCCCATTTCCCCGGTAAGGAGTGGCGGGCGCGGGCCCGTTCCTGCAAATTCGCGAGGGTCCTTCCCGCGCCCTCCCACACTCCTCGTCGCGCGATGAACCTTATTCGCTAGAGAGCGAGTCCGGGAACGGGCCTCTCCGGGCAAGATCTTTCGAAGCCTTCCCCTCCCCCCACCGGCAATGAACATGTAATCGCGCTATGCAAGGGCTTGTGGGCACGTTTTTTGGGTTCGGGGGCGCGATTGTCGGGCTGCAACGACACCCTAATTGTCTTTATCACTCAAACACATGACTGCGGGCGTAGAGCTAGCTGTCGCTTTGTGGCGACAAATTACTTGGGGGAGCACGTTGCTTGTGTAGCTAAGTTCTTGTTAGGAATGAAAACCGCGAGCTGGCACGACATGTGCATATGCAAGCGGCATGCACCGGCAACGGCACTTTGCCATGTGGAGACAACCAGGCAACCGGTCACGAGATTGGTAAACGCGTGAATAAAGGTTAACCGTCACGCGCTGTTCCAAACAGAGTTCCATCCCTCCCCTGTTTTCCCCGGCTTATGCCGGGGTTTTTTTGTACAGCGGTGCGCCCGTGCCACTGGCACGAAGTATCGCAACCGGATAGATCACTTGCGAAGGCCGCCCGAAGCGCACCGCTGGCATATGATAGGCTTCCGTTTCCGCCGCGCGACTCCGTCCAATCGTCGAACCCCACAGCGAGGGGCCTATGAAGGTCACCGATTCCACGCTCGCCCGCACCGGCGGACAGCTGCTCGTTGATGCGCTCAAGATTCATGGAGTGGACCTCGCGTTCGGCGTTCCCGGCGAGAGCTATCTCGCGGTGCTCGACGCGTTGCACGACGCGCGCGATCAGATCAAGTTCGTGATCTGCCGCCAGGAAGGCGGCGCCGCGTATATGGCGGAGGCTTATGGCAAGTTGACCGGGCGCCCCGGCATCTGCTTCGTCACTCGAGGTCCGGGCGCTACGAACGGCGCGATCGGCGTGCACGTGGCGCAACAGGACTCGACCCCGCTCATCCTCTTCATCGGGCAGGTCGGCAACGATCTCGTCGAGCGCGAAGCGTTCCAGGAAATCGATTATCGGCGCATGTACGGACAGTTTGCGAAGTGGGTCGCGCAGATCGACCGCGCCGATCGCGTTCCCGAGTACCTGAGCCGCGCATTTCACACGGCGGTCTCGGGACGACCCGGACCGGTGGTGCTCGCGCTGCCCGAGGACATGCTCACCGAGACCGCCGCTGTCGCCAGCACCGGGCGCTACAAGCGCGTCGCGGCGCATCCGGGCGAAGGCGACTTGCGCAAGCTGCGTGAAATGCTCACGCAGGCGAAGCGCCCGTTCGCGATCCTCGGCGGAGGCGATTGGAACGCCGAGGCGTGCGCCGACATCCGCGCGTTCGTTGAGGCCAATGACCTGCCCGTGGGCACCGCATTCCGCCGCGCGGACCTCTACGACAACCGGTTGCCCAACTACGCGGGCGATGTTGGCATCGGCATCAATCCCGCACTCGCCGAGCGCGTGAAAGGCTGCGACCTTCTGATCGCGATCGGACCGCGGCTCGACGAGATGACGACGGGCGGATATACGCTGATCGGCGTGCCGCGGCCGAAGCAGAATTTCGTGCACGTGCATCCCGGCGCGGAGGAGTTGGGCCGGGTCTACGAGGCGGACCTGCCGATCCACGCCGGCATGCCGGAATTCGCGGCAGCGGCACGCAAGCTGGAGCCCATGAACGGTTCCGCTTGGAAGGAATGGACGAAGGCGGCACGCACCGACTACGAGAAGTGGCTGATCCCGGATCCGGGTCCTGGCGCGCTCGACCTCGGCCAAGTAATGGCATTCCTCCGCAAACGGCTGCCGCCCGAAACGATCGTTACCAACGGCGCCGGCAATTTCGCCGGATGGGTGCACCGTTACTACCAGTACACCGGTTACAGGACCGAGCTGGCGCCCATTGCCGGTTCAATGGGCTATGGCGTGCCCTCCGGCGTCGCCGCGAAGCTCGTGCACCCCGAGCGTCCGGTAATCTCGTTCTGCGGCGACGGCGATTTCCTCATGAACGGGCAGGAGCTTGCGACCGCCGCGCAGTACGACGCAAGAGTCATATTTGTCGTGGTCAACAATGGCATGTACGGCACCATCCGCATGCACCAGGAGCGCGATTACCCGGGACGGGTGAGCGGCACCGAGCTGAAGAATCCCGACTTCGCCGCCCTCGCCCGCGCCTATGGACTGCACGGCGAAATCGTCGAAAAGACCGCCGACTTCGCGCCCGCGTTCGAGCGCGCGTGGAATGCGAAGACCGCATCGCTCCTTGAACTTCGCATAGACCCCGAGGCCATCACTACGCGGACAACGCTGTCCGCCATCCGCGCCGCCGCGCTCAAAACAAAAAAACAATAGCCACAGAGATCACAGAGGACACAGAGTAAGATCACATCGTCGAAATGGCCGACGAACTTACCGATTGCATCATGGGCTGCAATCGAGGTGCATCGGATTCTCGGCCCGGGTCTCCTTGAATCAATATATGAAGAAGCGCTATCTTAAGGCTACTGGTCTCAAGCGCGCCCTACTGATCAACTTCGGCACCGCAAAACTCACAGAGGGGATAAAGAGAATTTCTCTGTGATCTCTGTGTCCTCTGTGGCTGATATGGTTCGGTATCTAACAGAAAACGACGTCAAGCAGCTCATCACCATGACGCTGGCGCTGGAGGCAGTCGAGGAAGCGCACAGGGCCCTCGCGGAGCATCGTGCAATCGACGTGCCACGAGCGCGCATTCATCTGCCGGGCGGAACGCAGCACGTGCTACAAGCCGCGGCGCCGGGGCTCGGCTACATCGGTTTCAAGTACTACTACACGCGCCCGACGGGGAAGAGCTTCTACGTGCACCTGATAAACACCGAATCGGCGAGGCTCGAAGCAATCATCGAAGCCATACACATGAGCATGGTGCGCACCGGCGCCGCCAGTGGCATCGCGACCCGCTACCTTGCGAGCCTGGACGCCACTGTCCTCGGGCAGATCGGGGCAGGCTACCAGGGCATCGGCCAGCTCGAAGCCGTGTGCGGCGTGCGCAAGATCCGCAGCGCGCGGGTGTACGCGCGCAATCGCGACCGGCTGACGGCCTTCTGCAATACGATGTCACGAAAACTCGGCATCGAGGTCGCGCCAGCGAGTTCGGCCGAAGCCGCGGTCCGCGGCGCGCACGTCGTGAACGTCATCACGAAATCAGCGGAGCCGGTGCTTCAGGGCAATTGGCTGGAACCCGGGCAGCATGTAAACGCCGCCGGCTCCAACGCGCTCTCGCGGCGCGAGCTCGATGAGGAAGCCGTAAAGAAGTGCGATATCGTGACCGTCGACTCGCGCGGCACCGCAAGAAACGAATGCGGCGATCTGCTGCCCGCCATAGAAAAAGGCTGGCACCGCTGGGAAACGCTTACCGAGATCGGCGAGGTGATTGCCGGCCGCGCAGCCGGCCGCAGCTCGGCGCGTCAGATCACGCTCTACGAATCCCACGGCATGGGCATCCAGGATCTCTACGCAGGCGCCAGGGTTTCTGCTCTCGCTCGCGAGCGCGGCATCGGCACGGACCTGCCCGTCGGTGGATAGAAGTGGTCTCAAGAACGTACTTCAAGCAATTTCAAGTCATGCTTTCGTTTTTGAGATTGACTCTGCATCTTCAGCAAAGTAGGCCTACATTGATTTCTGGAGCGAAGAGGAGACACCTATGGCGGACATCGAAAGCCGAACACGCGTCGTGATTCTGGCAGGCCCGTATCGCATCAAGGGCGAGATTTCGCTCGTCGCGGGAGCTCGCCTTACCGACTACATGGTCGAGTCGAAAGGATTCATCGCGGTGACCCAGGCGGAAGTCTGGGACCTCGAAGGCCGGAGGATCCTGACGGCGTCCTTCCTCGACGTGAGCCGCGCTCACGTCGTCGTCGTCGTTCCGGAATGAGTTAGAGACGAGCTGCGGGGAACGGGCCATACGACTGCCGGGGAGCGGGCTGCAAACCGCCCACCTGCACAATGCCAATTCTAGTGAAGAAGGTTCATCGTGCGACGGGGGGGCCCCGGGGGGAACGGAGGGTGTAAGGAACCCTAACTATCTAAGGTTCCTGACACCTTCGGGCCCGTTCCCCGCCGGTCGTACCTGGCGGACCGCCGGCCCTAACTGCCAACTGACGGCTGCCAGCCAACTCGTTACTTTGCGGGCTGGGCGAGCGGCTTGCCCTTCTCCACAATGTAAGTCGCCAATACCTTTCCGGGCGTAGTGCCGTTTCTACCTGCGTGCACGCGTCCGGCCTCGACGAAGAACGCATCTCCCGCCTTCAACGTGACCGGAGGCTTCCCCTCGACTTCCAGGGTGAGCGTGCCTTCCAGCACGTAGCCCGCCTCTTCGCCCGGATGGGTATGCTTGGCGATTTCAGCTCCTGGCTGGAAGTCGACACGTGCCACCACCACCGCGCGACCTGGCGTACTCAAATCCTGAGCCTGCAATATGGTGCGCGTAAACGGGGGCGGCTGCGTCTGCGCTTCGAGCCCGTGTATACCCCATGCGCCCATTGTTCCAGCAAACACGAACGCTGCAGCCAATGTCAGTTTCGGGTTCTTCATCTCCATCTCCTCCAGTCAGAGTACAGTAACAATAATATGAGCGGATACCCCCCTCATGCTCCCCTGCATCAAAACGCCGCGATCAACCTGCGGTTTCCAGTTTCCGGCTCGGTGTCTCGCGCTCCCCGCCGCGCAGCACCCGCACCTGGTGCATACCTCTGACGGAGTTCATCAGGTAGACGTTCGGGCTGGAAAGAACCTCCTCGAGACGCAGGTACTTTCTCCTGCAACCGGCGCTGTTCCAGCATCCAGGCGCGATAGACACCCGGGAGCAAGCCACAGCGCACCGGCGGTGTATAGAGGACACCCTTCACCTCAACAGCCACGTTTGCGATGGTCGATTCCGTGATCTCTCCCGCCTCGTTGTACAGCAGCACGTCCTCGAATCCGGGGCAGCTGGCCACGGCTTTCTCATAAACGCGGCGGTGTGTCGTCTTGTGGTACAGAAACACGTCGTCCGCGGCTACCGAAGAGAGGGCGACGGCGATGTTCGCGAAGGGTACCGAAGTTGAAGCAAGCGCGCGCGCCTCGCAGCGGACATTCCCCTTTCGGGTCACCAGCAGGCGGATCCGGTGGGAAGCGGCCGGCAGTCGAGACGCTGCATGGTTCAGTTCCTCCGTAATACGCGAAACATCCATGCTGAACCCGAAGTACTCCGCGGACTGGGCGAGCCGCTCGAGGTGATACCGCAAGAGCGAGTAGCCGTCCCCGGGTGACCATCGCAGCGTCTCCAACAGATCGAAGTCGGGCCGCCGGGCGTGCAGCAGAC
This sequence comes from uncultured beta proteobacterium, assembly GCA_963802355.1. Lineage (GTDB taxonomy): Bacteria > Pseudomonadota > Gammaproteobacteria > Burkholderiales > SG8-41 > SG8-41. Next base: position 119,304 of record CAWDIV010000001.1, read on the forward strand.
GCGCCTTCACCGCGCATTCCTGCCGTTCCTTGGCGCATTCCGAGTCCCAGACTATTCCTCCTCCAACACCGTATTCGGCGCGCCCGCTGGAGCGGTTGATGAGCACTGTGCGAATGGTCACGTTGAACTGGGCGCGGCGTCCGGGAGCCGCGAAGCCGATCACCCCGGTATAGACGCGGCGAGGCGTCGTCTCGATCTCCGAGATGATCTCCATGGCGCGACGCTTCGGGACGCCGGTGATCGATGCGGGCGGGAACAGCGCCTGGAATATCCGATCCAGAGGTGCCCCGGTTCTCGCGCGAACGGTGGAGGTCATCTGCCATACCGTCGGGTACTTCTCGACCGTGAATAACCGCGGAACGTGGACGCTCCCGGTCACGGCAACGCGTCCGAGATCGTTGCGGACCATGTCCACGATCATCACGTTTTCCGCTTGGTCCTTCCCGGATGCGCGCAGATCGGCGGCCTTCCGGCGATCATCGGCCGGCCATAATCCTCGTGCGGCCGTGCCCTTCATCGGCCGGGACTCGATCAGACTGCCTTCGAGACGGAAGAACAGCTCCGGCGAGGCGCTGCATATGGCCCATTCACCGGTATCCACGTATGCCGCGTATGGCATTTCATGATCCGCCATGATCCGCCGGAAGACCGTCCAGGGATCGGCGCGTAACGTGGCGCGCAACCGGTGGGTGAAATTGACTTGATAGGTGTCGCCGTTGCGGATGTATTCACGTATGGCCTCGAAGCCCCCGCGATACTCGTCCGGGGTGATCGAGGCCTGCCACGCCAGGTCCGGCAGGTCCATGCCCGGCGCGTCCGGCAAACTCTCCAGCGTGCGGGGGCGCTGAAACAGGCCGAACCACAACAGCGGGAATGCCGCATCGGCCCGAACCGACAGGCAGGAATCGAAGGCGGGAGCAGCCTCGTAGGAAACGAAGCCCGCTGCGTAGTATCCGTTCTCTTCTACCGCTTTCTCGATCTCACGCAGCAGAGGTAATACTTCGCTGACCTGACGCGCGACCAGCAACCGGCGGGGCGACTCGAAGAGCAGCCACTCTCCGGTGCTTCCGTCACGCAGAACGAGGTGCGGACGTGACGTCGAACCTGAAGCTTCCGGCGTCGTCATCTCGCCTGGGCTATCGCGCATCGGCGAACAGCGTGTCGCTATAGACCGTCTGGCCGTCCGGCCCGACTAATCGGTATACCGTTGCGCCGTCCGCCGCCACGGGCTGTCATCATGAGCAGCACCGCCATAGCTCTCACGCTGGTTTCCCTCCTCGCAATCTGCTTCGCGCCCATAGGGTTTGATCGAATCTGGCTCTCATCCTACAGCGGTCGCCGGAAACGTATTTCGCTGATACTGACCGCTCCGTCAACAACAGCTTCCCGTTTGGTGGCGCCGTCGACCGCGAAACCGAATTGCTCGTAGAAGCTGCGGGTGCGGGCCATGGTGTCCAGTACCCACAACGTAACGTCCGTGTAGCCATCGGATTTGAGCTTCGATAAGGCGGTGTCCATCAACGCGCGGCCTATACCATCGTGCCAGTGTGTAGGACGCACATAGATGGCAAGAATCTCTCCTGTGGCAGCCGTGGTAGCGTCCGGATCCCTGCTGTGACCAAAGTTTACGAAACCGACGATTGTTGCGCCGAGTTCGGCCACGATCAGCTCGGACCTACCTTCCCTTAGGATGCTACGCCATATTCCTGCCCGTTTCGGCACCGAAAGCCCGTCTAGGACGACGTCGGGCATCAAGCCCCGATATCCGGATCTCCAGCCTGCGACCTGCACCTCCGCGACTCCGGGGGCGTCATCCTGTGTCGCAACGCGGAGTATCGGTGAGTGGACCCTCATTTCTGCCTTAGCACGGCATGACCGATAGCGAGCTTCCCACGGGTGTCCACAACATCTGCCTGGTCATTTGTCCACAGATAGGTGCATCTTCATACCCTCATGCGAAGGAACGAATCCCAGCGATTCGTAAAATTGCTTGGCATCGGGACGAGTCTTGTCAGTCGTCAACTGGACGAGGTGGCAGCCGCGCTCCCGCGCCCGCTGCACGGCACGCTCGATCATGGACCTGCCCAGCCCTCCCGAGCGCACCTTCTCGTCTATCCGTACCCCTTCGATTGTCGCCCGCCATCCGCCCTGATATGTCAGCCCCGGCGTGAACGTGATCTGCAGGACGCCAACCACTTCCCCGCCCAGGCAGGCAACGACGAGCTCGTTGTTGGGATCCGCGGCGACTGCATCAAACGCAGTGAGGTAGCTCGGCGGCAGTGGCAGCTCATAGCGCTCCCGCTTCGCTCCCAGCGGATCGCTCGCGAGCAGTCGCACGATGTGCGGAACATCGGAACGCTCCGCAGCGCGGAACGACACGTCAGACCGGAACTTCATGGGAGGATGAGGGATGAGGGATGAGGGATGAAGGATGACCCCGGACTGCGGGAACCTGTCACCCGTATCTCGTCACCCGTATCTCGTCACGTATCACGTTCACGCCCTTCCAGATTCCTGAGGCGCTCCGGCGCGACGATCGCCTCGGCCTCGATCTCGACGAGCATGTCGGGATGCGCGAGGCGGTTGATGCCCAGCAACGTGTTGGTCGGCAGATTGGCAGTGAAGTATTTGTAGCGCTCATCGCACACCGCATAGTACGCGTCGATGTCCCGCACGTAAGTCACGGTGCGCACCACGTCGTCGAACTTGGCCCCGACATAATCCAGCAGATCGCGGATGCCTGCGCAAACCAGCGCGATCTGCCCACGCAAATCGCCGACGCTCCCGACCCTTCCGTCGGGCAGCGTGGCGGTCTTCCCGGCGACGAAAATGTGCGCGAGATCCCCTCCGCGCACGACGACGAGCGGCGAGTACAGGTATTGCCCGCGGACCTGGCGGTTGAACATGCCGGGGGGTGCAACGTTGAAGCGTTCGATCATCTGTGTATCCCTCGAAAGGTCGCTTTCCTGTCTTGATGGTCTCCGCGCCTCCGCGGCTAATTGTTGTTAGTCAGCCAGCTGCTGCATCACCTCATACAAAGCATTTTGCGCCTCGAAACCTATTCCCGGCCGCTGGGGCAGCTTGAGATGGCCGTCGTCGACCCACGCATCGTCGGCGAAACCGCCGAAGATGCCGAAAACTCCCGGATAGGCCTCGCAGCCACCCAGCCCGAAGCCGCCCACGATGTGCAGCGTCATCTGGTTGCCGCCGTGGGGAAAAATCGATTTCCGTTCCCAGCCGCGGTGGTCGAGCATAGCGAGCGTGCGCGAGAACTGCACGATGCCGTAGGACTGCGGCACGTCGATCTGGAGGATGTCGCGGTCGGGACGCATGCCGCCGAAACGCACCAGATTCTCCACGTCCTGCGTGGAAAAGAGATTCTCGCCGGTACCAATAGGCGCGTCGTAGTTCGCGGCGACTTCGGCGAGCAGCTCGTAGGCGAGCGGATCGGTCGGCTCCTCGAACCAGCGTAGCTTGAACGGCGCGAGCGCCTTCGCATACGCCAACGCGCGTGCGCGGTCGAATCCCGCGTTCGCGTCCACCGCAAGGTTGTCGCTGCCCGCGACCACCCGTAGCGCCGCTTCGACCCGCTTCATATCCTCCGGGATGGTTGCGCCGCCGACTTTGATCTTCATCGTCCGGTAGCCCTGGGCCAGCCTCGAGCGGATTTCGTCCTGCAGCTCTCGGATGCCCTTGCCCGCCTCGTACCAGCCGCCCCCGACGTAGCACGGAACGTGGTCCGGCGTCGCGCCCCCGTTGTATTTCTCCGCCAGCACGCGGTAAAGCGGCTTGCCGGCGATCTTGGCGACCGCGTCCCATACCGCGACCTCGATGGTGCCGATGGCGATCGAGCGCTCGGTATGACCGCCCGGCTTCTCGCGCTGCATCATGGCGGCGAGTATCTTCTCGGGGTCGAGATTGTCCCCGGCGCCGTTCACCAGCGATTCGGGAGCCGCCTCGAGGATGCGCGGGATGAAGCGCGCCCGCATTTGCGCGCCGCAGGCGTAGCGGCCGGTCGAATTGAACGCATAGCCCACTACCGGCTTTCCATCACGGACCGCGTCAGTGATGACGGCAACGACCGAAGTCGTCATCTCGCTGAAGTCGAACACCGCGTTACGCAAGCTCGACTTCAGCGCAACGGCAGTTTCCCGAATGTCTGTTATGCGCATGCAAGAAAGCGTCTCAGGTCACTGCGTCTCAGATAGTGCTTTATCTGGCGCTATTCGGCGCGGATGCCCGTGGCTTCGACGAAACCGCGCCAGCGCGCGGTCTCCCGCCGCAGCCAGTCCGCAAGCTCCGCGGAGGACATGACCGGCGTCTCGTCCGTTCCCAGCGCCGCGAGACGCGATTTGAAGTCCGGCGACTGCATGATCTTCGCGAGCTCGGCGTGCATGCGTTCCATCAGCGGCTTGGGCGTGCCGGCCTGAGCCATCATCCCGAACGTCACCGTGATGTCGTAGTCGCGAATCTTCAGCGCCTCGGCGATAGTCGGCACCTCGGGCAGGAACGCGGTGCGCTTCGACGCCGTCACCGCCATGGCCTTCAACCGGCCGGACTTGACGTACTGTATGGTGGGCGGCACTCCGCCGTAGTGTATCGGCACCTCGCCGGCGATGTTGGCCGCCGCAACCGGACCCCCGCCCTTGTACGGCACGTGGACCATGCTGGTCTTTGTTTCGATGGCGAGCAGCGCGCCGGCGAAATGAGAGCTGCTGCCCTGGCCAAAAGAGCCGTATATCAGCTCGCCGGGACGGGACTTGGCGAGCGCGATGACATCGCGCACGCTCTTCACGGGCAGCGACGGATGGACCAGCATCATCATGGGCGTCCAGCCGACCTGCCCCAGCAGCACGAAACCGTCCGGATCGTAGGGCAGCTTCCGATAGTAGCTCGCGTTCTGGGCGAACGAGGCGAGCGTCGTGAACATGAACGTGTAGCCGTCACCCGCCGCCTTGGCCACAATCTCGGTGCCGATCAGCCCATTGGCCCCGCCGCGGTTGTCCACGATGACCTGCTGCCCGAGGCTCTCGGAGAGCTTCTGCGCGAGCGGGCGCACGATGATGTCGGTCGCTCCCCCCGGAGGCCAAGGAACGACGATCCGCACCGCCCGGTTCGGCCAGCCCTGTGCCGCGGCCGTTACGGCCGCGGCACACGATAGAACGAAAATCGCAGCCTTGGTGATGCGCGCCTGTTTCACGATCCACCTCCCCACGCAGCCGACCAGGAACGCCTGAATCCCGATTTCCGGGTTTCAGTTGGGAGTTCAAGGTTCCAGGTCCTAGACCGAATCGCGGTCGATGCAACTCGCAACCCGCAACCCGAAACTGACCTCTACTCGACCTTGATATTGGACGCCTTTATGACCTTGGTCCACTTCACGACTTCGTGCCTGATCTGCGCGGTGAACTCCTCCGGGGTGCTGACGATGACGTCGGCCCCCATGTCCAGCACCTTTGCCGTCACGTCGGGCAGGTGCATGATCCGCTTCGCCTCCGCGAAAAGCTTCTTGACGACAGGGGCGGGCGTTCCAGCCGGCACCAGCATGCCGGTAATGGTCACCGATTCGTGTCCCTTGAAGCCCAGCTCGGCCATCGTCGGCACGTCCGGGAACATCGAAGTGCGCTGCTCGCTGGTAAACGCGAGCGCGCGCACCCTCCCCGCCTTGATGTGCGGCGTCACCGGCGGTACCGCCTGGCAGCCGAACGGCACCTGGTTGCCCACCACCGCCGCGAGCGACGGCCCGCCGCCGCCGTAGGGCACGGTCACGAGGTCGAGCTTGGCGTCGATCGCCAGCAGGCGGGCCGACAGGTGCGGCACGGTGCCGATGCCGGGAGTGGCCATGCTGTATTTCTTCGCCTCCTTTCTCACCACGTCGACCAGCTCGTTGAGGGACTTCACCGGCTGGCTCTGGTGCACAAAGAACACGTGGGGCGAGTGAGAGAGATTGGAGATCGGGATGAAGCTCTTGTACGGATCGTAGGGAATCTTGTCGTAGAGACCCGGGTTGACCATCAGGCTCGAGCTCACGAAGAGTATGGTGTAGCCGTCGCCCGGTGAGTTCGCGGCTATGCCCATGCCGATGTTGCCGCCCGCGCCGCCACGGTTGTCCACCACCACCTGTTGTCCCCAGGTCTCGGTCAGCTTCTGCCCGAGCAGGCGGGCGATCGTGTCGGTCGCCGCGCCGGGCGCGAACGGGACGATGATCCGGATCGGGCGCGCCGGATACTGCTCCGCACCATGCACCCCGCCCAGCGTAACGAGCGACAATACCGTCGCAATCACCAGCCGCATCATCGATATCATGTTGCCCCCTTGCGTTATTGGTCACCGAACGTGGGGAGTGCGTAACCGCTCGCTGGTTATTGTGCCGGAATCTTCGCGTCCTTGACGATCTTGGCGTAACGCGGCGTTTCGGTCGCGATAAAGCTCGCAAACTCCTCAGGCGTGCTCGCGAGTGGCTCTACGCCCGCCTCCGTCAGCCGCTTCCCGAGGTCCGGCGACCGGATCGCCTTGACGATCTCCGAGTTCAACCGGCCAATGAGGGGCACCGGCGTGCCCGCCGGGGCGAGAATCCCGTACCACAACCGGACGATGTAGTCCTCCACGCCCTCGTCCTTCGCCGAGGGCACGCTGGGCAGCACCGGATGGCGCTCGGTTGAGAGTATCAGCAGAGCGCGCGCCTTCCCCGCCTGGACCTGCGACGCCGCCGCCGGTACAGCCATGATGAGCGCGTCGACCTCCCCGCCGACCAGCGCGATGAGCGCCAGGCTCGAGCCCTTGTAGGGGACGTGCGTCATCCGGGTCTTCGTGATGCTCATGATGAGCTCGGGCGTGAGGTGAGTGGTGGTACCGACGCCGCCGGATCCATAGTTGAGCTTGCCGGGATTTTTCCGCGCCAGCGCAATCAGCTCCTTGATCGACTTTGCCGGCACCGCTGGATGCACCAGTATGACGTTCTTGATCTCAGCAACCAGCGAGATCGGCGCGAGATCCTTCTGCTGGTAGTTCAACTTGGCGTACAGGGCGGGCGCGAGGGCGATGACCGATGAGGTCAGCACCATCGTATAGCCGTCCGGCGGCGACTTGGCGGCGAGCTCGATACCGAGATTGCCGCCGGCGCCCGGCCGGTTGTCGGCCACGACCGTCTGGCCTATCTGCTCGCCGAGCTTCTGCGCGATGGCCCGGCCCACCAGATCGGTCGGGCCGCCCGGCGGAAACGGCAGAATCAAACGCATCTGCTTGGCCGGATAAGCCTGGGCGCCCGCGGCGCCCGCGCCCAGCAGCGTCACCAGGCCTGCGAGCAAGACAACAAGGGTCCGAAAAGTAACAACAACAGACATCACTACCCTCCTCGTTCAGGTTTATTTTTGATTACAAGTGGTCTCAAAAACCTGTAGTGCTCTTTGTTTTTGAGATACGTTCTAGTCGGCGCGAATGCCGGCTTCCTTCGCCACCTTGGTATATTTCGCCAGATCGGATTTGAAGATCATCGCCGTTTGCTCCGGGCTGGTCCCCACGATTTCCGCGCCGAGCGACGCCATCCGCTCCTTGATGTCGGGTAGCGCGAGCGCCTTCAGCATTTCCTGGTTGAGCTTCACGACGACATCGCGCGGCGTCTTTGACGGAGCCACTGCGCCGTACCACGTGCTCATCGCGTAGCCCGGCACGCCCGATTCCGCGATCGTGGGTACGTCCGGCAGGACCGCGGCGCGCTTTTCCGTCGTGACGGCGACCGCCCGCACCCGCCCCGACCGCACGTGCGGAATGATCGGCGGCATGGTGCTGAAGCTTGTCATCACGTGGCCGGCGACGAGGTCTATCGCGATCGGACCTCCGCCCTTGTACGGAATGGGCAGCAGATCGGTCTTGGTCATCATTTTGAACATTTCCCCGGCGAAATGCTCGGGACTGCCTACGCCCGAGTTCGCGTAGGTCAGCTCCCCCGGCTTCGCCTTCGCCAGCGCGATCAGCTGCTTCACCGTCTTCGCCGGCAGCGCCGGGTTCGCCGCCAGCACGTTGGGAACTTCGGAAACGATGGTAATCGGGGTCAGATCACGCTCGATGTCGTAGCCGAGGTTCGAATACACCGGCTTGCTCATGATGTGGGCGACCGACATGAAGAGGATCGTATAGCCGTCGCCTGGGGCATCGGCAGCAAGCTTCGCGGCAAGGTTCGCATTGGCGCCGGGCCGGTTATCCACGACGAACTGCTGCTTGAGCGACTCGGAAAGCTTGGCGCCTACCGCGCGCGCCATGATGTCGGTGCCGCCGCCGGGCGCGAACCCGACCAGTATGCGCACTGTTTTCACCGGATAGGTTTGCGCCACAAGGGCGTGGCTCAAACCTATCAACAAGAATCCCAGAAAAATGAGCGTTAAGCGCTTCATCGTAACTCCTCGACTGATTTGATCGTGGGGCTGACGTCACCGATCACTCATCACCCATCGCTATCACTCCACTTTGACCCCGGCGTCCTTGATCGCCTTTGCGTACTTCGCATGCTCGGTCCGGATGAACCGCGCGAACTGCTCCGGCGTGTTACCGATGCCCTCGGAACCGAGCACCTTGAGCCGCTCCTGTATGTCAGGGAGCTTTAGTATCCGCGTGAGCTCGCCATGCCATTTCTCGATGACGGGTTTCGTCACGCCGGCCGGCGCGTGCATCGAATACCATGCGTTGACCTCGTAGCCGGGCAGGCCGGCCTCCGTAAAGGTCGGCAGATTGGGATACTCGGGCAGCCGCGCCGAGCGCGCGATGGCAATTGACTTGAGCTTACCGGAGCGCACGTGCGGGAGTATGGAAGCCGCGGTATCGAACATCATCGTCGTCTCGCCGCCGATCAAGCTGGCGTGCGCAGGCGCGCCGCCCTTGTACGGCACGTGCACGAGCTTGATGCCGGTCATGGACGCGAAGATTTCCCCCGCCATGTGCGGCGGCGTCGCGCTCCCCCCCGAGGCGAACTTGAGCTCGCCCGGCCTTGCCTTTGCCAGCGCGATCAGCTCCTTCACTGAATTCGCCGGCACCGCGGCATTCACGCACAGCACGGTGGGCGCGATCGCAAGCAGCGTGATCGGCGCAAAATCCTTCACCGGGTCGAATCCCGGCTTGCTGTACAGGTTGGGCGCGATCGCATGAGTGGCAATGGAAGAGAGCAGCATCGTATAGCCGTCCGGGACGGCGCGCGCCGCGAGCTGGGTGCCGATGATCGTGCCCGCGCCGGGGCGGTTGTCCACCACGACCTGCTGGCCCCACGCTTCGGAGAGCTTGGCCCCGAACAGGCGCGCGAGCGTGTCGTTTCCACCGCCCGGCGGGTACGGCACGATTAAACGGATTGGTCTGGTCGGATAATTTTGGGCCAGTACCGTTTGGCTCAAAATTATCAACGCGAAAGTAAGCAGAATTACCGTGCGGCGCTTCATTTCCCTCCGCAATGAAAGTATCCCATTTAAGCCTGTCGGCCCGACGGCAAACAAATGCGACTACTCGCGCGTCCACACCGACCGCTCGTGGTGGCAAGTCCGACAGGCTGCCAGATTGCCACAAACCCGACAACAGTGACCAGCAACCGAAGGCATCCGTGGCTGGCAGCGGAGCCGGTAAACCAGTGCGGATCATGGTTACGTTCACTCCGGGAGGTCCGACGGACATCCAGGGCCGGATGCTCGGCGAGAAGCTTGGGCAGCGCCTGGGACAGCAGTTCATCATCGGGGCCTACCTGAGAGCCGAGAGCGCGAAATTCGGAAAGCTGGTGGAAGCGGCGGGGATCAAGGCGGCTGCCGGCGGATAGAACAAATTAACCGCCAACGCGCGGAGGATAGAGGAAGAAAAGCATCAACAACAATTGACCCGCCAAAACGCCAACGCCGCCAAGAAGGTGCCCATCACCCATCACGCATCACGCATCACGCATCATTAGAGCTCAAATGTCCCGCGGTAGCCGTGCGGCCAGACTACCGAGTACGGTTCCTGCGCATTCGTCCGCCTGGCGATAAGCGCCTCATCAAGCAACCCGCTTTCCGCGAGAGACGCCTTGATCCGGGCGATAACCGCGCCCGAAGCGGCGCGCGGCACGACGAAGATGTTGAAGCGTCCATCTCCAAGAGCGTGACCATCCATCGCGGCGGCCCGGTCCTTCAGGAAGGAGAGCGTCAGCGTGTTTTCGATCTCGATCAGCTCATCGAAGTCGGTCGACTCGGAAAGAGGCAGCTGCACCACGAGCCGCTCGTCAGCACCGATTTTCATGGAGTATCCATTCTTCAGACAGACCTAAAATAAACATTGGACGATACGAAATAGGGCATTGGTTCACTTGGTCATCGCGAAAGGGAACGTAGAAGCGCATTCTTCGTAAGCTTTTGTGTGCCGAGCAAGCACGGGTGCAGCTCATTCCTCATCCCTCATCCCTCATCCTTAGATGTAACATATCCCCATGGCAAGAATTCTGGGCGGCATCGGCACCTCGCACGTGCCCACCATCGGCATGGCCTATGACAGGAAAAAGCGGGACGACCCCGATTGGGCGCCGCTGTTCAAGGGTTACGAGCCGGTCGCGCAGTGGCTGGCCGAGCGCACGCCCGAGGTGCTCGTGTTCTTCTACAACGATCACGCCACGACGTTCTTCTTCGACCACTATTCGACGTTCACGCTCGGCATCAGCGCGGAATATCCCATCGCGGACGAGGGACTGGGGCCGCGGCCGGTGCCGCCGCTCAAGGGTCACGTGGGGCTCGCGCGGCACATGGTCGAATCGCTGGTCAACGATGAGTTCGACATGTCCATCTTCCAGGACCTGCCGATAGACCACGGCTGCCACTCGCCGCTCACCATGTTCTGGCCGCCCGCGCCGGACTGGCCGGGCAAGATCGTGCCCATCGCCATCAATGTGCTGCAGCACCCGCTGCCGACGCCGCTGCGCTGCTACAAGCTCGGACAGGCGGTGCGCCGCGCGGTGCTGTCCTATCCCGAGGACATCAAGGTCGTCATCGTCGGCACCGGCGGCCTGTCGCACCAGATGAACGGCGAGCGCGCCGGCTACAACAACACCGAATGGGACATGAAGTTCCTCGACCTGATCGAGCGCGACCCGCAGGCCCTTACCGCAATGACCCACGCCGACTACATCCGGCTCGGCGGCACCGAAGGCGCCGAGGAAATCATGTGGCTCGCCATGCGCGGCGCGCTATCTGACGGCGCGAAGAAGATCCATCAGAATTACTATCTGCCCATGACCGCCGCGATGGCCGTCGCCTTGTTCGAGGAACCGGCGACTTCATCGGCGGCGGAGACACAGTCGCGAGATGAAGCGGCATTACAGTTGGCGCGCGTCAACGTGTGATACCGGCGCGACACAGCCGCCGATCAACATGAATCGGTCAATAGTTCAGCTTCGATCCAATGGTTTCCGAATCGTCGTGTCACCCATTGATATTGCTGTGCGCTGCGCGCTGTCGCGTACCCGCGATGTCGGTGAGTGCACAGCAATATCCCGACGAGACCTGTCCGAGTGGTGGTCGCCTTCGCCGCCGGCGGTTTCGCCGACGGCGTCGCGCGGCTGGTCGGGCAACGGCTCGCCGAGCGCCTGGGACAACCGGTCGTGATCGACAACCGCGGCGGCGCCGGCGGCAACATCGCCGCGAAGCTCGTCGCCTCAGCTCCGCCGGACGGCTACACGCTGATCGTCCATACCGCGGCGCTGTCGATCAACGTGAGTCTGCACAGGAATCCCGGATTCGATACGCTCAGGGATTACGTTCCGGTCGCGCTCATCGGCTCGACGCCGGGGCTGTTCGCGGTTCATGCGTCGAATTCCGCGAGCACTCTGCAGGATCTGATCCGCTCGGCCAAAGGGGGCAGGAACCTCACTTATGCCACGGCGGGTATAGGCAGCTCGTCCCATCTTGCCGGAGACTACCTGCTGCGGTCGCTCTCCGGGCTCAACGCGACTCACATTCCATATCAGGGAGGGGGTCCGGCCACCGCGGCCGCCATCGCGAATCAGGTCGAGGTGGTAAGCCTGTCCATGCCTCCCGTCGTGCCACACATCAAACAGGGCCGGCTCAAGGCGCTCGCCGTATCCAGCCTGACGCGCGTCACGACGCTCCCGGACACGCCGACTGTCGCCGAATCAGGATTTCCCGGCTTCGAGGAACGCTCCTGGGTAGGTTTTCTCGCTCCGGCGAAGACCCGGCCGGAGATCGTCAACAGGTTGAACGAAGAGATCAACAAGATACTGGCGCTCGCGGAGGTCCTCGCGCGCCTCGACGGCATGGGTCTCGAGCCGCAACCCAGATCGGCCGAAGCGTTCGGAAAGTATCTCAAGGTCGAAGTGGACAAGTGGGCGCAGATCGTGAAGAAGACCGGCATCACCGCGGAGTAGAAATGCAAAGAGCCACAGATACACACAGATGAACACAGATAACTTCTACTTCAAGATCACAATGACTATGTCCTTTTCTTGCTTCTGGATTTTCATCCGTGTTTATCTGTGTTTATCTGTGGCTGATAATTCTTGACATGAATCCGCAGCTCAAAGGCGTCGAGTCCCTGGACGGGACCTACCTGTTCGATCTGGAGCGCAGCGCCAGAGCGTTGCGATTGAACCGCTTCCTGCACGGCCTCACCGTTCCGGAGAAGCGCGCCCTCTTCAAGGATGACCCCGAAGCAGCCCTGAAAAAAGCCGGCCTCAGCCAGGAGGAGCGCCGCATGGTGCGCGAGCTCGAGTGGGCGGCGCTCATCCGCTACGGCGCGAGCTTTTTCTGTCTCGAAAAACTCGCGAGGGTGCGCGGCGTCTCGAATCCGGAGATGGTGGCCGGATTCCGGGGTGAAACGCTCGAGCAATTCCTGAAAACGCGCAACGTCCCCGGCGCCCGCTAGCGATAGGCGTTGCGGCGAGAGATGATCATGGGCCAGATTCTCGGTCTCGGCATCACCCACGTTCCGAACCTCGCCGCGCAGGTGAACATGGCCGTGCGCATGCAGCAGCGCCTCGAGGACCCGGCTCTTCCGGAACAGCTGCGCTCGGCACAAAATTGGCCTCCCGCCATGCGCGAGCAGTGGAGCAACGACCGGGGCCAGGCCCACTCCGACCGGCACCGCCGGGACCTCATCGATCAGTTCCGCAGGGTGCGCGCCGAGCTCGACGAGTTCAACCCCGACTTTGTGCTGATCTGGGGCGACGACCAGTACGAAAACTTCCGCGAGGACTGCGTGCCCGCCTTCTCTATCCTCGCCTACGATTCCGTCGACATCCAGCCGTGGAAAGGCTACCGCCGCGGGCGCAATGCCTGGGACGAGCCTGAGGACCAGACATTTACCATACGAGGCCACCGCGCTGGCGGCAAGTTCCTCGCCACCGCGCTGCTGAGGGAAGGAATCGACGTTGCCTACGCCTACAAGCCATTGCATCACCCGCTGGGTCACGCGTTCGCGAATTCCGTGCTGTACCTTGATTATGATCGCAAGGGCTTCCACTACCCGGTCGTGCCATTTCCGGTAAACGCGTATGGGCGGTGGCTGATCGCCAACAACAGCCTGCCGATCACATCAGCGGCGGGCTCGCGATCGCGGGGCGGAGCGGATGACCTCGACCCGCCGGCGCCGCAGCCCTGGCGTTGCTTCCAGCTGGGACAAGCAGTCGCGCGCGCGCTGCGGACAAGCCCCTGGCGGGTCGCCGTCGTCGCCTCCTCGAGCTGGAGCCACTCATTCCTGACGTTGAAGCACGGGCGGCTCTATCCCGACGTCGAGGCGGACATGCGTTACTACCGGGCATTGACAGAAGGCAACTGGGAACTGTGGCGCAACACCACGCTGGAGGAAGTCGAAGATCGCGGGCACCACGAGCTGCTAAACTGGTTCTGCCTGGTCGGCGCCATGCACGAGCTGGGACAAGAGAAGCCCGACGCATCGGTCTTTCTCGAATCCTGGATCACTACCTCCGACAAGGTGTTCGCCGTGTTCCGGCCCGCAATCGAGAAAGGGAAGGCGGCCACATGACCCGACGCAGCTCCTCAATGGTTACAGCCATCGTGACCGGCAGCGCGATGCTGGCGTGTTCGATGCCCTTGGCGGCGCAAGGATATCCCGCAAAGCCGGTGCGCATCCTCGTCGGTTTCGCGCCAGGCGGCGGTATCGATATCAGCGCGCGGGCGCTCGCGCCCGGACTCGGAGCCGCGCTCGGCCAGCAGGTGATCGTGGACAATCGCCCCGGCGCAGGCAGCAACATCGCCGCCGAGATCGCGGCGAAAGCGGCGCCGGATGGGTACACGCTCCTCATGGCCACCATCGCGCTCGCAATCAATCCTTCGCTCTACGGGAAGCTCCCCTTCGATCCGGTCCGCGATTTCGCGGCGATTGGCCAGACCGGTACGATGAGCAACATCCTCGTGGTGCACCCGGTGTTGCCAGTGAAGACGGTGAAGGAATTTGTCGCGCTCGCCAGGCGCCAGCCCGGGAAGCTCAATTACGCGAGCCCTGGCGCAGGCAGCTCGGCGCACCTTGCGGGGGAATTGTTTCGGAAGGCCGCAGGCATCGACATCGTGGCCATTCCTTACAAGGGCGGCGGGCAAGCGGTGATCGACGTGCTCGCGGGGCATGTCCCGGTGTTTTTCGCCGCCGTCCCCATAGTAATGTCTCACGTGAAGGACGGCCGGTTCAAGGCGCTCGCGGTCACCACCTCGAAACGCGCTGCGGCCATGCCGGAGGTTCCGACGATAGCCGAAGCGGGCTACCCCGGCTACGATGTGAACAATTGGTACGGGTTGCTCGCGCCCGCGGGAACGCCCCGCGCGCTAATCGACCGACTTGCGCGGGAGGTTGGCGCCATCATCGCTTCGCGCGAAGCCGCGAAGCGTCTCGGCGACCTCGGCCACGAAGCGGTCACCAGCACGCCCGAGCAGTTTAGCGCCTACATCAAGTCCGAAATCACGAGATGGGCAAAAGTCGTCACGGAAACCGGCATCAAGGTGCAATGACTGGCTGAGGGCGCCCTATCTGGGACGTTTTATCTGAGACGTTTTATCTGAGACATTTTATCTGGGACGCTCTCAATGGCTCAACTGCCCGTAACCATAGTAGAGGACATCACCACCGTCGCCGGCGAGTTGCGGTACAGCGGCTGCACCAAGGCCGTGCTGTCCGAGCACGGCGCCGAACAGACCGCCGTCTTCCGCTTGAGTCCGGGCGGGGTGATAGAGACACATCTGCACAGCCGCGTGTTCGACCTCTTCGTCGGCGTCAAGGGGTGCGTTGACATCACCTACGAGGGACAACACGGTAGCGGTCTGGTCCGCCTGAAACCGAATGCGTTCTGCGCCATGCCGCCCGGGGTGCGCCACGAAGTCCGCAATTCCAGCGCCACGGAAGAAGCGATGTTCCTGCTCATCCACGCGCCGTACGAGGGCTACGACTTCATTCCGGTCGAATTCCGAAAGGCTGCCACCGCAGCGCAGCGAGAAAAACAGAATTGAACCGCCAAGACGCCAAGGCCGCCAAGAAAGGCAAGAATAATTTACCGCAGAGGCACGGAGAAAGGGGAGGAAATCAATAACGATAGTGGAACCGCCGATGGCCGCGAGAAACGAAACCCGCTTGCGCGCTTCAGTTCATCGTCCATCACTCATCTATCATGGGCCGCGCTTAACTCATGATTGCATAACCTACTGATTCAACGCGCGTTGACGCAAGTCCAAGCCGGACCTTACCGTGATGAATCGCATTTCGTACAACCATTAGAAGTTAGATTGCGCATTGCGCATGGGGACAGCTGGCATACCTAATTCAGTACTTGAGGCGGCTCATAAGGTCTCCATACGTCATCGCACGACAATTGAACGGTCAACGCGGTGTGGATGCTTTTTCTGTCTCGAAATCTTCTTCCCATCCCAGATCGAGGAATGGATTGACGAGCCCATTGGTGAAAAAACTGCGCTCTGTCCCAAGTGCGGAATTGACTCCGTAATTGGCGATGCATCCGGTTATGAGATAACGAATGAGTTCCTTTCTGCCATGCATAGGCGCTGGTTCGAAACATGACAGGAAGAGCGCAATCTAACCCCCGCGTCGAGAGCGACGCTCTCGCGCGCCTCACGCGGACACGTTAGCTTCGCCACGAACACGCGCATGAGTCTGAAGACCTTACTCCTCATCGCCCTCGCCGCCGCGTCGTTTCTTGCTGGAGCCGTTCGGCAATACTTCGATCCGGGTGAGTTCTTCGCACGTCTGATAGCTTTCTTCCTGCTAGGCACCACGCTTACTTTTCTTTGGTATCGCGCGGCTTCTGATGCACACAATTACAAGCGCTCTGCTTTGCTCAACATCGGTGTCGTTGCTTTTGCTGTAATTGCATTACCCTATTATTTCTTCCGATCGCGCGGCGCCAAAGGTGGCTTGGTTGCCCTCGGCTATTTCATTCTTGTTCTGGCGCTCTCCTCAGCACTTGATACAGGCGGCGGCTATCTTACCTACTATGTCTTGCAAAGCTAACCCCACGCCCCACCCGGACGCCTACGTCGTTGCCTTTCCTCCTCCTTCCTCCGCGCCTCTGCGGTCAAAATGAATTGCCTTCTTGGCGGCCTTGGCGTCTTGGCGGTTCAATCCTACCGTTCACGGCGCTGCAGGCGGATCCCTGTCACCCGGAACGTTCATGAGGTAGCGGTAGAAGGCCGCCGCGCGATTGACGTACGGGGCCTCGCGATTCCCGGCCAGCGAGCTCGCGTCCTCGCCGATGCCGGAGAGTCCGAAGAAGCTCCACTCGCCCGCTGCGCGCCGTTCGAGGAAATAAGTGGCCCGCAGTGACCCGGGCGGGAATAATGTAAGGACGGCCGTTCGAATGGGATCAACGTTCTCTGTCTGGATCACCATGCGAGTGGGGCCACGTTCCAGGACGCGCAATCGGTAGATGACCGCGCCGGAGGAGCGGCCGCCGTCCTGCGCGTAGAACACTTCAGCGCCGTTTTTGAGTTCGGCCGGATTGAAGTCCGGGCGACGCTGTTTCGCGTTCGGCCCCTCGAGCGCGGCCGCGTCGATGATGAGCACGCGCCAGCCCCTATCGGTCACGGACCAGTAGTGCAGCCCGCGCATCGTCGAGATGGCGCCGAAGCGTGCGAGAAGGTCGGTGGCGTCGCCGTCGTGGCGAAAGTTGCCGGCGAGCGCGACGATGAGCCTGTATCGTTGCGCCGAGGGCCAGTCGACGCAGGCGGACGGCACCCAGCGCGCAGCCTCTTCCCGCCTCCAGACGCGGACCGCTGGCGCCGCTCCCGCCGGTGCATAAGACGGATTCGGCGAGGCGCCAGAGCCGCACGGCGGGCGCGGCTCGTCGTCAGCGGCGTGCACGTCAGGTACGCAGGACCACATCGCACCACAAAGGGCGAGGACCATCAAGGTGGCTCTAACAACGCGCATGGGTTCCGCGGTCATCCGGCTGGACCAGGTTATCTGCTCGGTCATGTAGGTGTCACCATCGGGCGATAGTTCCGTTCCCCTCATAACCGCATGCCTCATCAGTCCGCCCTGATTCCGGCCTCATTGACCGGCTTCCCACATTTCACGATCATCCCACCGGATGAAGGCGCCGAATTCGCCGGTGCTGCTCGCCGCGACGTCCACTCCCAGGCCCGTCAGCCGCTCGGGGAGATTGTTCGTGGGAAATCCGAGCGTATAGCCGTCCGGCACGGCCTTGGCCAACAGCTCCATGCCGATGATGGTGCTCCCGCCGCCGCGATTGTCAACCACAATCTGCTGGTTCAGCGCCGCGCCGAGCTTCAGACCCACGACCCCGCGCGATGATGTCGGCGCCGCCTCTCGGCGGCCACGACACGATCAGGCGTACCGGCCCCGCCGGGTAGTTCGTTTCAGCCGCATTGCCCCCCTGCAACGACGGTCAAGATCATCCGCAACCATCTCACTATGCCTGTTCCCGCGGGCGCCGCATCGAGACCGCCGCATGAAGCGTCTGGTAATGCCTACGCAGCAAGGTCTGCCAATTCGCTATCGAGCGCAGCTTCGGCATCCAGCACTGCTGCCGCCGCGTTCACCACCGCAGCGATGCGCACTGCGGCCTGGATATGCTGGATCGTGATTCCCGCCTCGCGCACCGCTTTCTCGTGCGAGACGATACACATGCCGCAGCCGTTGATCGCGGATACCGCGAGACACCATAATTCGAAATCGGCGCGGGATATCCCGTGCGTCGTGATCGCGTTCATGCGCAACTTTGCGGGGAGCTTGCCGTATTCCCCGTTCTCGATGAGATGCAGGAACCGGTAATAGACGTTGTTCATGGCCATGACCGCAGCGGCCGCCCGGGCAGCCGCAAGCTCCTTCGCATCGAGCTGTGGCGCGAATTCGGCCGTCACCGCCGCCGCCACCTCTGCATTACGTGCGCCAAGTGCCGCCGCAATGAAGGTGCCTGCCTTTTGCTTCTCGCTTAGCACCTGCTCGCCGGCCAGCGACCCCAGGTTTAGTTTGATATCCCTGGCGTAATCCGGCAGCCGGTCTTTCAATGTTTGCAATGACATATCTGTCTCCGTAGAGTTAACCCGAAAAACATTAGCCACAGAGGACACAGAGTTCACAGGGAGAATCGAAAGAATGAGTTGGTTTTGATCCCTCTGTGTTGTCTGTGATCTCCGTGGCTGCTTCGGCTTTCGTTACGCAGCCTTCAGGAACTCTTCACCCTTATTCCAGTTGCAGGGGCAGAGCTCGTCCGTTTGCAGTGCATCGAGCACTCGCAGCACTTCCTGGGGATTGCGCCCGACGTTCAAGTCGTTGACCGAAACGAAGCGGATGAAGCCTTCGGGGTCCACGATGAAGGTTGCGCGCAGCGCGACGCCTTCCTTTTTGTCGAGTATCCCGAAGGCGTTCGACAACTCGCGCTTGACGTCGGCGAGCATGGGAAACGGCAGCTCCTTCAGGTCCGGGTGTGAGCGGCGCCACGCGAGGTGGACGAACTCGGTATCAGTCGATGCCCCGTAGACTACGGCGTCGCGGTCCGCGAATTCGCGATTGAGCCTGCCGAAAGCCGCGATTTCGGTGGGACACACGAAGGTGAAGTCCTTGGGCCAGAAGAAGATGATCTTCCATTTTCCGGAATCGGACGCGCTCGTAACGCGGGCAAACGCTTTTTCCATGTCGGTGGAAATCACCGCCTGCAGGTCGAAATTCGGAACACGATCTCCAACAGTCAGCATCTCGTTCTCCTTTACAGTTATTGCTCAGGTAGGGCAGCAGTGTGCCGCAGGAGTTCTGATCGTTCCAACGGTATATTGTTGTTATACTGATCGTATATTACGATCAGAGAAAACCTGGCGATTCCGTGGCTGAAATCTCCTTGCACCTGACCTAGCCATGCCGGCCCTACCCTCCCTGCGCCAGCTGAGCTACCTTGTCGAGCTCGCCGAGCGCCTCAACTTCCGCGAAGCGGCGGAAGCTCAGTTCGTCACGCAGTCCACGCTTTCGGCCGGAATCAAGGACCTGGAAACCGTGCTCGGTGTCCAGCTCGTCGAGCGCGACCGGCGCACCGTCCGCCTGACTGCGGTGGGTGTGGACGTAGTCGCGCGCGCCCGCGGCGTGCTCGCCGCGGCAACCGACTTGGCGGAAGCCGCCCGCAGCGCTTCCGAGCCGCTCTCGGGCCCGCTGCGTTTCGGCACAATTCCGACGATCGCGCCCTTTCTCCTGCCGGAGGTGCTTCCGCCACTGCGTCGGGCTTACCCGGCTTTAAAGCTCTACCTGCGAGAAGACCTCACCGAACGACTGCTCGAGCGACTGCGCGCGGGCAGCCTCGATGTCGCGCTGATCGCGTTGCCCTACGACACGGACGATCTACACGTAGAGGAGCTGTTCAAGGACGAGTTCTGGTACGTGGCGCGCGAGGACGACCCCGCTGCGCGCGCCAAGCAGGTTGCAGTCCGTCAGCTCAGGCCCGGTGAAGTCCTGCTGCTGGAGGAAGGCCATTGCCTGCGTGATCACGCCATCGCGGCCTGTGGCCCGCGGCGCGGCGCGTGGGAGTCTCGAGTGGAAGCGACCAGCCTCTACACCCTGATCCAGATGGTCGAAGGCGGGATGGGGGTGACGCTGCTGCCGGAGCTCACGCTGAAAGCCGGTATCCTGAAGGGCACGCGCCTCATTGCGCGCCCGTTCGCTGCGCCTGCCCCGTCCCGCACCCTCGCGCTTGCCGCGCGCCGCACGTCGCCGCGGTTGCGCGAGGTCAGGCTGCTCGCCGATTTCATCGTCGAGCATCGCCGCCGAGCCACCCGCCCCGGTATCCCCGCCCTCCGACGTTCGCCGCAAAAAGCGTGATAGGTGATGGGATGCCGACATCCTCCGCTCTGCGGGAAACTCCTCACTCGTCACTCGTCACTCGTCACGCCCTTCCAGCATGAAGCGCATCGTTTTCGCGACTTTCGGCTCACTCGGCGATCTACACCCCTACATTGCGATCGCGCGGGAGCTCATAGGGCGCGGGCACGGAGCCGTAATCGCGACCTTCGACGCCTATCGCGAGCCGGTGGAGTCCGCCGGCGTGGCGTTCGCCGTGATGCGACCCTACACCGCCGCGCTTGGCGAGCAGGCGGCCATCATGAAGCTGCTGTTCGATCCGTGGAAAGGTCCCGAATACCTGGTGCGCCAGCTGTTCATGCCGCACGTGCGCGAAAGCTACGAGGACCTGGCGCGCGCGGCTGAGAGCGCCGATGTCCTCGTCACCCACCCTCTCGCATTCGCGGGCCCGCTGCTTGCCGAGAAGCGCGGATTGCGATGGGTTTCGAGCGTGCTTGCGCCGCTCAGCCTGTTCTCCGCCATCGACCCGTCGCTATTCCCCGCCGCGCCATGGCTTAAATACGTGCGGATCCTCGGCGCTGCGCCATACCGCCTGGTGTTCCGGATTCCCAGGCGCATGATGCGCAAGTGGGAACTGCCGCTCTACCAGCTGCGCGCCGAGCTGGGATTGCCCGTGCCGGGACCCCTCGCGCAAATGGAAGGACAGTACGCTCCCGCGCTCAACCTTGCGCTCTTCTCTCGAGTGCTCGCCGCGCCGCAAGCGGACTGGCCTTCGAATACCGCGGTGTGCGGCTTCCCGCGCTAC
Organism: uncultured beta proteobacterium; assembly: GCA_963802355.1. Lineage (GTDB taxonomy): Bacteria > Pseudomonadota > Gammaproteobacteria > Burkholderiales > SG8-41 > SG8-41. The sequence goes on from CAWDIV010000001.1 coordinate 140,383, forward strand.
GACGGTCCGGCGCCCGACGCCGCTGCGCAAGCCGCACTCGATGCGTTTCACGCCGCAGGCGAGGCGCCCATAGTATTTGCCCTGGGCTCATCGGTGGTCATGGTCGCGGACGAATTCTGGCGCCACGCGATAGAGACCGCGCGCCACCTCGGCCGCCGCGCCATCCTTCTCACGGGCAAGCCCGCGGAAGAGCTGGGGGCGCTTCCCTCGACGATAGCCGCGTTTCCCTACCTTCCATATTCGCGTGTTTTTCCACGGGCAGCGGCCATCGTGCACTCGAGCGGGATCGGCACGCTGGCGCAGGCGCTCGCTTCCGGCCGCCCGCAGCTCATCGTTCCCGTCGCCTTCGACCAACCCGACAACGCGCGGCGCACGGTCGCCCTCGGGGTTGCGCGTAGCGTTCCCTTCCAGAAAGCCTCCGCGAATGCGATGGCGCGGGAGCTGAAGGCGCTGCTGGAAACGCCCGCGTACGCCGAACGCGGCACCGCTGTCGGCAAGTCTGTCCGCGGCGAGGACGGCGCAGGGGCCGCGAGTGACCTGCTCTTGAATTTTGCAGCTTGACGGTGCAGGAACGGCTGTCATGCGCAAGACCGCCGGGCAATGCACACAGGGTGGCAGCACCAGGGGAGGGCAACAACTGGGGGCGATAGCGGTCCAAGCTCGGAAGAGAAGCCCAGAGAGCGTGCAGTACCGCACTCTGGTATTTTTCTGTTACGCTTGACCCAGGAATATTGAAAGCGAGGCTACCGTGGCCCAAAAACCGGACGAAAGAAATCCCGAGCTCAAGATGGATCCCGCGTCGCTGTACCGCGAAGAGATATTCACCGACCGCAAGATCGGCGTGATACGCCGCCTGACGCCGGTGAAGAAGGATGGTACCGACGACCCCGACAGACCGACGCTATATTCCGGCGAGACCCAGATCATGACTTCCGTCGGCGCGCTGCCGGTCAGCTTCGAGATCGAAGCCGGCTCGCTCGATGAAGCGGCCACCAAGTATGCCGAGGCGGCCAAAGTGGCGGTGGAGCGCACGGTCCGCGACCTCCAGGAGTTGCGCCGTCAGGCGGCCTCCTCCATCGTCGTTCCTCAGGGGGGCATGGGCGGGTTGCCGGGCGGGGGCATGCCCGGCGGGGGCAAGATACAAATCCCCTAGGAATGGCTCGGACCCCTTCGTCCGATCCATTCCTTACACAAGGTTCAATAATCAGTTGGGACGATTCGGAAGCCTGACGTGCCACGTACGCACAAAGGAGGAGGAGAAATGAAGCGCATCGCAGTTATTTGCTGTGGTTTCCTATTGATAAGTTTGGGCCACACAGTGGTGGCGCAAACTTATCCGGTGAAGCCGATCCGTATGATCGTGCCATTCCCGCCGGGCGGGACCTCCGACATCATCGGGCGCACGCTGGGCCAGAAGCTGACCGAGGCGTGGAGCCAGCAGGTGATCGTGGACAACCGCGCGGGCGTCGCCGGCAGCATCGGCGCGGCGACCGCGGCGAAATCGGCGCCCGACGGTTATACACTCGTAGTGGGCAACGTCGGGCCGGTCTCGATCAACAGCCACGTCTACCGCAATGTCGGCTACGACCCCCTCAAGGACTTCTCGCCGATCACGCTCGCCGTGGCGGGCCCGCAGCTCGTCGTGGTGCACCCTACCGTGCCGGTGAAGAGCTTCAAGGAGTTCGTCGCGCTCACGAAGGCGCAGAAAGGCAAGTTGAACTACGGCTCGAGCGGGCCGGGCAGCATCTCGCATCTGGCAGCGGAAATGTACAAGCTCATGACCAAGACCGATATGGTGCACATCCCGTACAAGGGCTCGGCGCTGATCACCAATGATCTCGTGGCCGGGCACGTGGACCTGTGCTTCTCCGACCTGCCGGTCATACTGCCGCACGTGAAGAGTGGCAGGTTGCGCGCGCTCGCCGTGACCGGGGCCAAGCCCACCCCGCTCGTGCCGGGCATACCCACGGTGGCGGAATCCGTCCCGGGCTTCGCGATCACCAGCTGGTGGGGCGTGCTCGGGCCGGCCGGATTGCCGGAGCCCATCGTGACGCGGCTCAATACCGAGCTCGTGCGCATCCTGCAGCTGGCCGACGTGAAAGAGCGGTTCGCCAACCTCGGCGTGGACACCATACCGGGCACGCCGGCGGAGTTCGCCGCCTTCATCAAGACGGAGGCCGCGAAGTTCGCGAAGCTGATCCAGGACGTCGGCGTCAAGATCGAGTAGCGGTCGATACGACTACATATCCGGAGCGAAATCGGTTCAGAGACCGCAACGGACGACGTGCGTCGCCGTTTTATTACCGGGCCGCGCTGCAATACAAATTAGGCTTTCATCCTTGAAGAGGCGGCGCGCCTGCCGTGACGCTGCACGCCGCGCCCGCCTCGCCACCACGCCTGCACTTGCCGCAGGCGCCTACTTTGAGTTGGGCACGGGCTCGACTTTGGTAACGCGGTAATTGATGGCGCCGGAACCGTGACGTCCGGCACTGGTAAACTTGTGGTAGCCGTGGCAACGCCCGCAACGATGCAGGAATTCTTCGCCCTTGCCGGTGGTGCGCACGACGGTCGTCTTGCCGCAATGAAAGCACTTCACAAAGATGTCTCCTGCAACGTCGCGGGCGAGGCTAGCGCCGGTGGCCGCGGTCGGGCCGGGGCCGCGCTTCATTCACCTTGAGAGGGCGCCCGCTGAATTCCTTGCCGTTGAGTCCGGCGATCGCGGCGAGCGAATGCGCCTTGCCGGGCATCTCCACGAATCCGAACCCCCGCAACTTACCCGTGAAGAGCTCGCGCACCAGTTGCACCGATTCAACCCGGCCGAACGGTTTGAACAGCTCCGCGATCTCCATTTCAGTCACGTCGGGACCAAGGTTGCCTACAAAAATATTCATCCCGACTCCTGAGAGTACTTAACAAAATGAGGGGATACCCCTCATGCTCCTCTACATCCGGGCCGTATCTTTCATAGTGATACGGCCTCTAAGAGATTGATTTCACCAGACAACGCCGGCGGGAAATACGGATCTGGCCAGATTTCCGCGCGACCGTATCCCGGGGCGGCATGATACACGCTTTGTCATGGAAAGTCGCTCGTCAGCGTGTATCAGCATTGGGTGCAGGACTGCTTTTCGCCGCCTCGCCTGCAGCGTCGTCGATCGCCGATTCAGGCCGATCCGTCGAAGTTTCCGTGCTTTCACCCTCCGCCGGCGTTCTTGCCGCGAGCTTGCGCTGCCGCTTTTCTTCCTGCTTTCTCTTCTTGGCCAGATCTCTCTGGCGCTTCTCGAACTGGTAGTTGGTCTTTGCCAAGGCTTTTCCTCCTGCTTAAGTAACCTCTGAGGGCGCGCGGCCTGCGTGACCGAAGCCGGGCGCGTTGAATGCGCGTTTGTGCCGATTCGAAGGCAACCGCTTCCGTTGGGGCCGGAGCGCTCAATCGCATACTCATACTAATAGCGATCTCCCCGACCGCCACCGCGACCGCCACCGCCACCGCCACCGCCACCGCCGCCGCCAAAGCCACCGCGGCCACGGCCACCAAAGCCGCCACGGCCGCGGCCAAAACCGCCTCCCCCATCACCGCGGGGCGCGCCGCCCTTCCCTTCTTGCTGGCGGGCCTCGTTCACCGTCAAGTTGCGGCCGCCGACCATCGTGCCGTTCAACGCCGCGATCGCAGCCTGCGCCTCCTGTTCGCTGCCCATCTCGACGAAGCCAAAGCCCTTGGAGCGTCCGGTATCACGCTCCGTAATCACCTGCGCAGACACGACCGTGCCGTGAGTAGCGAACATTTGCTGCAAATCGTTCTTGGCTATGTCGTAGCTCAGATTGCCGACGTAAAGTTTCTTGCCCACGAATTGCTCCAGGTGAGGACGGAAGAACCTCTATCAGGGGCCGCATCATTCGTTTTGATACGGCCGCCAAGGTGGCCCCATGTCGAACAATAGCAAAAGCGGACGCCCGAGTCGAAACGCGGCGAAACAGCCCGCGCGGGCGCGGCACCCGTCCTACTGATTATTCGCTAAATGGTTGACAAACCATTTGCGACACTTCGCCCCCTCTCCGCTCGGGAGAGGGGTCGGGGGTGAGGGATCGAGCGTGTCAACCACTTTGAGAACGCTCGATAAGAGGCCGTTCAAATGAACGATACGACCCCTGATCGGAACCTAACTCAAGCCTAGGCGCGTGATGCGTTGTGGCCAGAACGGGATCGATGCGAGGCGCACGGCGCAGCCTGATCTGGCTCCTGAATCAACCAGTGAGCATGAGGGGAGTATCCCCTCATTTTGTTAGGTTATCTGAGGAAGTGGCCGCTTGCGCCCGCCCCGAGGCCAGGCGTCTGTCATTGGGCTCGGCGACACCTTTTTCAGCTATTTCCCTGATATTCGATCTGACGGTGCCCCAGCCGCTCCCGCACTTCGTACACTTCGGGGGTGTCACGTTAATCCGCCTCGAGGGCGTCAGGCTAGACACAGTGACAGCGTGACACCTTAAGCACTCGAAGTATTCGGCCACGGTTCCTCCGTAGGTTGGACGCGAGATGTGGTCTAGGGTTTCGCTATCAGGTGGGTATTTCCCTGGTGGGTTTACAGTCCCACCACTTTCCGGTGAACGTATCGCAGAATCCGCTAAATGAATGCCGCGGGTCCCTGAGCATCACGCTGAACGTGTCACCGTCGTCAGTTGGCGACAACGCGGCCGGCGTTTGGCCTTCGGCCTCCCGCGCTCGCAAAATAGCGTGACAATAGGCCTCCACATCCACGCTTTCATTCGGTAATATATCGTCAGGAATTTCGCCATGAGGGAGGGCCCATGGCTCGCACGCAAGACGATTTACTGGGCAATTGGGCGTTCATCCACCACCCCGATGAAAGTCGGTGGACGTGGCGGCAACTGAAGATTGATGGCTCGATCGAGCTTACATCATCGCCGTTTTCAGACTTCGGCGCGGTAGTTGGCGACGCTCTCAAGCATGGTTTTCGGCCGAAGGAACATCACTGGGTGGTCACGAATAAGAACTGGACGACACACTTCCATCCCGACAGCCCGCCAATTTCCATATCCCGTGACAGCCCAGCGGTAAAGCGCCCCCATCGCGCACAGGCGCCCGCGCGATTACCAACCGGAGCGCTCGTCGCACAGGGCGGCAGGAATGAAGTAATCCGCTAGCCGGGTCACTTTCCAGGGGCGCGCGAAGCGCCCCGCAGCGTTTCCTCTGAATGGTTGATTCAACTTCCAAATCCCCGGCGACCGACCGCTTCGGCAACCCGGTCGATCCCATCGTTCGCTACGCGCGCGGGTCCATATTGAAGAGCACGGACGAGGAAGTGACCCGCATGTTGCGCGCGAGACACTTGGTGGGTGAGCGGGTCCGGCGGTTAGGCAGAGACGGCATTTACGATCTTTCCGGCATGAATCGCGGCGGGGGCCTCACCGCCGAGGACACACCGCATCTGACGAGCCACGTGCCGTTCTTCGAGCGCTTCGAAGGGCATACCGAGCCGCTGGCGCTGAAGCACATGGGCGGCGACCCGGCGCAGCATGCCGCGCTCATCATCAATCGCGTGTCCGCGGCGAACTTCATCGCGCTTACCACCGTGCTCGCTCCCGGCGACCGCGTATTCGGTTACGCCCCTGCCGGCGGCGTGACCCATCCTTCCGCCGTGCGTCCGATCGCGATGGCCGGCGCGCGCTTCAAGGAGTTTTTCTCCTTTGCCGATCTGGAAGGCGCTTGGCAAGCGGAGGGGGCGCCGCGGCTGCTGCTCATCACGCCGATTTCGGCCTCCAAGAAACACATCGATCTTGCCGATTTCAAGAAGGCGCTCGCGTTGCCGCGTGCCGCGAATACGCTCGTCTACGTGGATGACGCGCACATGGCTTCGCGCATCGGGTTCTTCGAAGAGCCGCGCACCTTCGAAGTGGGCGCCGTCGACCTCGCGGTGTGCTCGGCCGACAAGCACGTCGCGGGCCCGCGCGCGGGCGTGTTCGTCGGGCGCAAAGACCTCGTCACCACCATCGGCTCCCGCGCCTACGAGCTCGGGCTGGAAGCCCAGGCTGGCCAGTACGTGGGGGTCGCCAACGCCTTGCGCGACTTCGATCCCCGGGTCATCAAGCACGCCGGGGAGCTGGCAAAGCAGCTCGTCGAGGTGCTTGCCGCGCAGTACGGCCCCAAGCGCGCCTATCTCGGGGGGCCGGGCGTTTCGATTTCTGGAGACGACGTGCTGGATATCGCGCGCGAGAGCCGCGGCACCACGGACAAGCCTGCACTCGTGCCGGTCGAAGCCGCCGGCCTGGTGGCGATGGAAATGCTCGAGCAGGACGGCGTGCTGACCATCGGCGCCGTCGCGATGCCGGGAAGCGCGCCCGCCCTGCGGCTCATGATGTACCCCGACGGCGCGAAGCTCGGCGTCGAGCGCATCGCCGCCTCTCTGGAAAACGGCATAGCCCGCCTCTCTCAGGTCATCGACGATGTGGAACAGGCGCGCGCGCAACTCCTGGGAGAATGAGTGTCGAGTGACGAGTGACGAGTGACGGGGCGGGGTGATTCCCGATGCGACTCATGTTCGCCGCTCTGATCGTGGCTGGTATTTCCAGCACCGCCTTTGCGCAGCTTTACCCCACCAGACCCGTACGCCTCATCGTTCCCTTTCCCGCCGGCGGCGGCTCCGACATCGTCGGGCGCATCGTCGCGGCAAAGCTGGCCGAGCAGTTCAAGCAGCAGTTCATCGTGGACAACCGCGCCGGCGCAGGCGGCTCGATCGGCACCGAGGCCGTGGCGCGCGCCGCCCCCGACGGCTATACGATCGTGCTCGCGTCCACTTCCGAGATCGCGGTGAATCCCGCGATCTACACGCGGCTCACTTACGACACGGTGCGCGACCTTCTGCCGGTTGCGCTGATCGCCTCGACACCCGTCGCCATCGTCGTGCATCCCTCGCTGCCGGCCAGGAATGTAAAAGACCTGGTCGCGCTCGCGAAAGCGCGGCCCGGCGACATCAACGTGGCCTCGGCCGGGAACGGGACTTTCACGCACCTGTCGGGAGAACTATTCAGGTCGCTCACCGCCACTGCCATGACCCACGTTCCCTACAAGGGCGCGCCCGCCGCGCTCACCGACCTCGCGGCCGGGCAGGTGCAGATCATGTTTTCCTCGCTGCCGGCCGCGATCGGGCTCATCAACGCGGGAAAGATCCGGCCCATCGCGGTATCCACCGCCAAGCGCGCCGAGAATCTCCCCAACGTGCCGACCGTGATCGAATCGGGTGTGTCCGCCTACGAGGTAGTCTACTGGTACGGCACCTTCGTGCCGGCAGCCACTCCCCGGGACATCGCAAGCCAGCTCCACGGTGAGACCGACCGGGCGCTGCGCGCGCCGGACGTGATCGCGAATCTCGCCAAGCAGGGCGCGACGCCCGGCGCTTTCTCGCAAGGACAGTTCGCCGATTTTGTGAAGTCCGAGCACGCTCGCTGGGGCAAAGTCGCGCGTGCGACGGGTATCAAGCTCGACTGATAGCAGATACTACGTGACTGGTGAATCGTGAATCCGCGTGACGTAAAAGCCTTCAACGAAACCTTCAAGCGCGGCAGCTGGATCGCCGGCATCGTCCTGTTCCTCGCCGCCCTGCCCTTCCTGTGGGGCGCGGGCTACATGACCTACCGCTCGCTGTGGTTCCAGCATGGCGCCGCGCGGGCGGAAGGCACGGTGGTCGAGATCTCCGAGGGCACGCCGTCGCTCGACCCTCGAGTACCGCGCCACAGGCGGGGACGTGCGGCGCATCGAGAGCGGCGGCTCGGACTACTACAAGGGCTACGCGCGCGGCGACAAGCTGACCGTGTTCTATGACGCGCAGAATCCGGCCGACGCGCGCATCGACCTGTGGCTGGAGCACTGGATACTGCCGATACTGGTCGTCATCCCCGGCGCCGTCATCCTGCTCGCGATGTTCCTCATCACCTCACACATGCGGAAGGACCCCTTCGCGCGCCCGCAGCTCGAGAAGGGCGGAACGCTGGTGCCGGCGGAGTTCCTGAGAGTGCGCCTGAGCGTAGACTTGGACCTCGATCGCGAACGGGCAGCGGGCGATTTCAAGCTGACGGAGCGCGACGGTCACTACGAGCTGATCCACAACGGCGAAAAGCGCGATCCGTACGATCCAGCCGTGCAGCGCGAGCTGGGTCTCTGCTACGTGATCGAAGCGAAGGGCAAGGACCCGAAGACCGGCACCGAGCGTCTCTTCGAAAGCGATCCGCTGCCGAGCAACCCGGAGCGTCTCATCCAGGGGCGCACCATCACCGTGTACGTGGACCCCAAGCGTCCGGAGGTTTACCGGATGGAACTGCCGTTCCAGAAGAAGGCGCCATCGAAGGCGCAGTCGAGCCCGATAACGAAGCTGTGAAGCGTGACGACTGATGACTGACGAGTGGTGTGTGACCGGTGAGGCGTGACTGGAACGGCGTGACTAATACCGCGTGACTGATGCGGTGTAACTGAGCCAACCCCGTGACGTTTCAGTCTCGAACCCATATGAATGTAGATATCCAAATGTAGATGCGAATGTCTTCATTTGGAGTCTTCCATATGCGGGTATATGCTTTCCGCATTCTCAACATGTCATCTAATTGAAGTTAAGTTGCATGGAACCAACGCCGCGGGGATATTCGAGGCCTTGACTGGTACTGATGGCCGCACGTCTATATGTAGTCACTTGGATAGCGATGACGATTTTCTTCCTCCATCTATTGGCTCATGCGATGTTCGGTCCGCTACCCTGGGGCCTCTCATCGAGGACCGGGGCTATCGTCGCAATGTGCATTTTCTTTGGAAGCGCCGTTCCAAGCGCGGTCCTGGCGTTCGTCCCACGCTGCGATAGTTGCGGAAAACGGTTCTTCGTGGAAGGCTTCCGTGAGAAGCATCCGACTTTCACCTATCGAACCGGCCTCAACGCTTGGGCAACGACGGTCATAAACGTTTTGCGCCGCAAGGCATTTCAGTGCATGTACCTGCGGAACAAGTTTCCGCCTCGGATGAACATGCAACTTAACCGCGCTAGTGAAGGAGCCGGGAAGAGAGAGATACCATGAGCGTCATGTTTCCAGGAGAGTCAGCGGAGTACCGAGCGGCGCGCGATCGTCTGCTCGAGCAGGAGATCGGACTGCGCCGAGCGATGGAGGCGGTGGCGGCCGCCAGGCGTAGGCTGCCGCCGGGGGGCATTGTCCCAGAGGACTACGTCTTCCACGGCAGCGGAGCGGACGGCGCCCCGACCGGCGTGCGGCTGTCGGAGCTCTTCGCGCCCGGCAAGGACTCGCTCGTGATCTACAGCTTCATGTTCCCGCGCGATGCCGGCGACCTGCGTCCCGGGCCCGCGAGCGGCGAAACAGCACGCCTTAAGCTCGACGAGAGTCCATGCCCGTCGTGCGTCGCGCTCCTCGACCAGCTCGACGGCGCCGCGGAGCACGTGAGCCCGCTCGTCAACTTCGCAGTGGTCGCTAAGTCTCCGCTGCCGCGCATCCTCACCTTCGCTGAAGAACGTGGCTGGCGACGGCTACGGCTCTTCTCGTCGGCCGGCAACACCTACAACCGCGACTACCTCGCGGAGACCGTGGACGGCGCACAGAGGCCGATGCTGAACGTGTTCCACCGCGACGGCGATACGATCCGCCACTTCTGGGGCTCGGAGCTTTTCTACGCGCCAACCGATCCCGGGCAGGATCCCCGCCACGTTGGCACCATTGAGCCCGTCTGGAACCTGTTCGACCTCACGCCGGAAGGCCGCCCGATCGACTGGGACGAGCAACTGAGCTACTCATGCTGCAGCACGGGCGTCTAGTACGTGTACAACCCGCCGTAGACTCGCTCGCTGGAGACACCATCGCCGGAGCCTGGGCCTGCATGGAGAACGGGGCTCAGCCAAAACGTGCAACCTAACCCTTCCGTCGAGCGGACACACAACGGCGGGGCACGTTGGCGCGCTTCGTCAAGGTTTGTGACGCCGTTGTGTACCGCTCACGTCAAACGTTAAATAGCGGCGCCAAGTCCCGCTTGTTTGCTTCGAGTTTCGTGGCGGCCTTGGCGGTTCCGGCTTTGGTTTTCGTCACTCGTCAGCCGTCACTCGTCAGTCGTCACGCCCTCGATCAATCCACCTTCACCCCCGCACGCTTCACCACGTCCGCCCACTTCGCAACCTCCTTCCGGATGTGCTCGGCAAACTGTTCCGGCGTGCCGCCCACGATCTCGAGGCCCTGCTGGTTCAGTTTCTCCCTGACCGTGGTCGACGCCAGCGTCTTGTTCACCTCCGCATTGAGGCGCGCAATGATCGCCTTCGGTACCCCGGCCGGCACCATGACTCCGGCCCACGCGGTAACCTCGAAACCCGGCACTCCAGCTTCCGCCACCGTTGGCAGCTCCGAAAACGCGGGCACCCGCTTCGCGCTGGTCACGGCCAGTCCCCGCAACCTGCCTCCCTTGACGTGCGGCCCGATCGAATTGATGTTGTCGAACATCACGTGCACCCGTCCCGCGGTGAGATCCGTGATCGCCACCGCGGCGGCTTTGAAGGGCACGTGCACCATCTGCGTGCCGGTCATGAGCTTGAACAGCTCGGCGCTGACGTGAATGCTCGAGCCGCTGCCGGTGGACGCATAAAACAGGCTGCCCGGGTTCTTCTTCGCGTGCTCGATCAAATCCTGCACCGATTTCACCGACAGCGACGGCGTGACCGCCAGCAGGTTGGGCGTGAAGTACATCTGGACGACCGGCCGCAAGTCCTTGTCCGGATGGTAGGGCAGCCTAGACAGGACGCTGCGGTTGATCCCGAGCGTGAGTATGTTCCCGTGGCCGATGACGTAGCCGTCGGGGGTGGCTCTCGCGATCATTTCTGTACCGATGGTCCCGCTTCCCCCGGGACGGTTGTCCACGACTATTTGCTGCCCCATCTGCCTGGCGAGCTCCGCCATGACGATGCGCGCGGCAGTGTCGGGTCCGCCCCCGGCGGCGGAAGGAATGACGTACCGTAACGGCCGCTCGGGGTACGCGGCCGGCGTCCCGGTAGCAACGAGCAATGCCGCCGGGACGACGAACAGCAAAACATGCCACACACCGCTCAATCCACCTTCGCGCCGGAGGCTTCGATCACCTTCTTCCATTTTGCGATCTCGCTCTTGATGTACGCAGTGTCGAGTGAAAAAAGCACGAAGTGATGGCGCTTTCCCTCGACACCCGACACTCGACACCCATCACTCGTCCCATCACCCATCACTCATCACCCATCACTCGGCCTTTACACCCCCGGCCTTGATCACCCGCGCCCATTTTTCCGACTCGGCGCGCAGGAATTTCGCGAACTCCTCCGGCGTGCTGCCTACGCCTTCGGCGCCGTTGTCCGCGAGGCGCGCACGCACCTCAGGCAAGGCGAGCGTCTTCGCAAAAGTCTGTTGAAGCTTCCTCACGATTTCCTTCGGCGTCCCGGCGGGCGCGACCACCGCGTGCCAGGCCGATGCATCAAGCCCCGGCATGCCGGCTTCCGTGTAGGTAGGAACCGCGGGCAACAGCGGAGAGCGGGCCGGCGCGGTGATGACGAATGCCTTGAGCCTGCCCGCCTTTACGTGCGGCAGGAACGCGGGAATGGTATTGAAGGCGAGGTGCAGCCGGCGCGCGAAGATCTCCGGCAGCGCCTGCGCGACGCCTTTGTAGGGGACGTGCACGATATCCACTCCCGCAACCATCTTGAACAACTCACCCATGAGGTGGAGCCCGGAACCGACGCCGGTCGAGCCGAAATTGAGCTGGCCCGGCCGCGCCTTGGCGTAGGTGACGAGCTCGGAGATGGAATTCACCGGCAGCGCCGGGCTCGCCCACAGCACGAACGGCAGATTCGTCGCCTGAGACACCGGAGCGAGGTCCCTGAACAGGTCGTATCCCAGTTTCCGGTAGAGGTTGGGGCCGATCGAGAGCGGGCCGAGGTTGCCGTAGCTGATCGTGTAACCGTCGGGGCTCGATTTAGCGACGAGCTCGGTGCCGATCGTGCCGCCGGCGCCGCCGCGGTTGTCGACGACAATCTGCTGCCCCAGCTCGGCCTGCCATGGCTGCGAAATCATCCGCGCCGTGACGTCGATCGACTCGCCCGCGGGGAATGGCACGATCAGGCGGATCGGCTTGGTCGGAAAACCGAAAGCGGCGTGCCCGGCCACGGCCATCGCGAATGCCAGGCACCATCCTGCGAGTTTCATGTTTTCCTCCGCTTTCGGTTTTCAGGAGTTCACGAGCGGCGCAATATCCTGGCCGGCCTCCGGACGCGGTCAGGAAGGCGCCAGAGGAGAGCCCTTTTTGCCGGGCGGCTTCGCGAGCATGGTTGCGATGAACGGCGACCAGACGGCATTGGGCTCCCACACCGCTTTCATCGGCGCAAACGCCGGCTCTATTTGCCACTTCTGCCTGATGACTCGATATAAGCCGAGGAACGACGTTACGCGCTTGTTCGCGGCGCAGTGCAGCAGGACCCGCTTTTCCTGATGCCTGTCCATCAATCGGCCTTGATATTGGCTGCCCTCGCCAGTTTGGTGAAGAGCGCTATCTGCTCGACAACGAATCTATCGAAGGCCTCCGGCGCAATCGGCACGGGTTCCGCGCCCAGCGTGAGCCAGCGCTCTTTCGATTCGGGCAGATTGAGGATGCGCGTAACTTCCCGATTGAGCTTCTCCACGATCGCGCGAGGCGTCTTGGCGGGCGCGAGCAAGCCGAACCACGTTTCCCAGCGATAACCGGGCACGCCTGCCTCGCTGATCGTCGGCACCTCCGGGAGCACCGCGATCCGCTTCGCAGGCGTCACCGCCAGCGCCAGGAGCCTGCCATCCTTGATAAACGGCAGGGCGTTGGTGGTGGGCGAAAGCATGAATTGAACCCGGCCGACCGCCGCCTCGAGCACCGCCTCCGGTATCCCCTTGAAAGGAACGTGCGCGACGCTGATCCCCGCTAGGCTCTGGAACAACTCCGCCGAAAAATGCGTGGCGCTGCCGATGCCGGCCGAAGAGAACAGGACCTGGCCGGGCTTGGCCTTCGCCATGGCGATCAGATCTTTGACGCCTTTGACGCCCAAAGAAGGGCTCACGATCAGCACTGCGGGCACGCTCACCGTAGTGGTGATGCCTGCGAAGTCCCTGGCAGTGTCGTAAGGCAGCTTGGAATACATGGCGGGCGCGACGGCGTGGGATGCCGATACCGAGAGCAAGGTGTGGCCGTCCGGCGTGGCGTTGGCGACGATCTGCGCAGCAATTATGCCGCCCGCGCTGGGGCGGTTTTCCGCCACTATCTGCTGCTTCCAGCCCTCGCTCAACTTTTGTCCTATCACGCGCGCGGACACATCCACCGTACTGCCCGCCGAGAAACCGATGACGACACGGATCGGCCGGGCCGGATAGCCCGCGGCCCCGTCGGCCGCGAGTCCCGCACCCGGAATTGCAATCGCAGCTAGCAAAGCCGGGCAGGCCAGAACGCCCGGCAGCGAATACTTTGCTGGGTGGGGCATGAGATCATCCTCGTGTTGTTGTGAATACGTGAAGACAGCAGGACCGTTGCGTCATTCGAAAACAGCTAATAACATCAACCACTCGTCACCCATCACTCATCACTCATCACCAGCCCTGAATGAGAGCCTATCACGATCTTGGCGGCACCCCTGCCGGGCCCGTCCCCCGGGAAGAGCACGAGCTGCAACTGTGGGAGAAGCGCATCGAAGCGCTGCTGGTGCTGCTCACGCGCAAGAAAATCCTGCGTGTCGACGAGAACCGGCGGGCGCTGGAATCGCTGGGCGACGAGGTGTATCACAGCCTCACCTACGCCGAGCGCCGGATACTCGCGATGTCGAACAACCTGATCCTCAAGGGCGTCATCAGCGTCGAGGAGCTCGCCGCGAAGCTCGCGGAGATCGAGGGCCGCAAGGATCCGCTGCCGTGAGCGCCGCTTCGGCGACCGCCTCCACGTCCGCCGCGACGCCTGCCTACGCAGCCGGCGAGCGCGTCCGGGTGCGGAAGGTCGATGCGCCAGGGCACATCCGCACGCCCCATTACATCCGCGGCGTGACCGGGGTGATCGAGCGTTTCGTCGGCTACTTCAGGAATCCGGAGGAGCTGGCTTACGGGCGCAGCGGCCAACCGTTGCGCGCGCTGTACCGCGTGCGTTTCGTGCAGTCGCAGGTGTGGCCGGACTACCACGGCGCCGCGGGCGACACCGTGGACATCGATCTCTACGAGCACTGGCTGGAACGGGCCAATCCATGAAAGATCACGATCATCGCGACCATCACGATCATGCGCACGGCGCGGGACACCGGCATCCGCCGCAGGCCGACCACGACGACACGCTCACGTACTACCGCAAGCTCGAGATGTCGGTGCGCGAGCTGCTGATAGCGAAAGGCGTCTTCACGGCCGACGACGTGCGCAGGATGGTCGAGGACATCGAGAGCCGCAGCCCCGAAGGCGGCGCGCGCGTCGTGGCCCGCGCATGGACCGATCCGCAGTTCAAGGAATTGCTGCTGCGCGATGCAACCGCCGCCTGCGCCGGCATGGGCTTCGAGATGGCGCTCTACGACGTCAAGCTCAACGTAGTGGAAAACACGCCCGACGTGCACAACATGGTCGTGTGCACGCTGTGCTCGTGCTATCCGCGCATGCTGCTCGGCCTGCCGCCCGCGTGGTACAAGAGCCGCGCGTACCGCTCGCGGGCCGTGCGCGAGCCGCGCGCCGTGCTGCAAGAGTTCGGCCTGGAGCTCCCGGACAAGGTCGCCGTGCGCGTCCACGACTCCACCGCGGACCTGCGTTACCTCGTGCTGCCGATGCGGCCGCCGCGGACGGAAGGCTACAGCGAGACGCAGCTCGCCGCACTGGTTACACGCGATAGCATGATAGGAACCGCGGTGCTGAAGGATGAGGGATGAAGGATGAGCCGCTCCAGACGAAGCGTCCCAGATAGGGCGTCCCAGATGAGACGTCTCAGATGAAGCGTCTCAATAGGGCATTCCTTCTCATCCTTCGTCCGCGTCTTGGCGGTTAATTGTTGTCCTGGATTGTCGTGGCGGTCTTGGCGTCTTGGTAGCTGATAATTGTCTTGGTTACTTCTGCGCAGAGCGAAACGCCGCGACGATCTCGTCGGGAATCGCAATCGCCTGCAAGCGCTTCGGGTCCTGCGGATGGAGGCGGCCGACAAACCGTACCTCGCGACCTTCCAGCAGCAGCTCTCCGTCCCGATAGCCCTGATGGAGGATCGTGAAGCGCTTCTCCTGCCAGCTTTCCACCGTGCTTTTGAATGCGATCGTCTGGTACTGGGCTGACGGCCGGAGAAAGCGCGCTTGAGCCTCGGCGATGGGGAATCCGACGATCCCGTGGCGCTCCAGCAGGACGCGCTTGTCGGGAAACAGGCGCGCTAGCAGCGCCCAACCCGCCTCATCGAACCATTTGAAGTAGTTCGGATAGAACACGATCCGCGCGGGATCGCAGTCGCCCCATTGCACAGTGATGGTGTATCCGTCGTCAATATTCACCGTGTTCTCCTAAAGAGTGAGGCGATCGAGATTTACCGTGGCCACAGCACCATCACTGAGGAACGGCATTGTCCGGTCACCGGTCACTCACGGTCACCCGTCAAACGGCAGGCCGACGTAGTTCTCCGCGAGGCTTGCTGCGGCGTGCCGCGAGCTGACGACGTAGTCGAGCTGCGAGCTCTGCAGCCGGTGCTGAAAGCCATCGTGTACTGGAAACCGGTGCAGCATCGATGTCATCCACCATGAGAAATGCTCCGCGCGCCAGACCCGCTTGAGGCAGGTCTGCGAATAAGCCCGCAGCAAGTCTTCCCGTCCCGACGCGAAATACTCGGCAACCGCACGCGCGAGCACCCGTACGTCGGCGATCGCCAGGTTCATGCCCTTGGCGCCCGTCGGCGGAACGATGTGCGCCGCGTCGCCGGCTAGGAACAGTCTGCCGTATTGCATCGGCTCGGCGACGAAGCTGCGCATCCCCGTCACTCCCTTTTCAAGAATAGGTCCCTCCGTGAGCTGCCGCTCGCCACCGTCTCCGAGCCTGTGGTGCAATTCCCGCCAGATGCGCTCGTCTGGCCAGTTCACGGCTTCCTCTTCGGGGGCAACCTGGAGATAGAGGCGGGAGATCTCCGGCGAGCGCATGCTGTAGAGCGCGAAGCCGCGGTCGTGATAGACGTAGATCAATTCGTCCGAAGGCGGCGGCGCCGCGGCCAGAATACCGAGCCAGGCGAAAGGATAGACGCGCTCGTAAACGCCGATCACGCCCGCCGGAATGGCCTCCCGGCATACGCCGTGGAAGCCGTCGCAGCCCGCGATGATCCGGCACTGTAGCTCGACCTGCTCACCGTCTTTCAGGCAGCGCACATGTGGCGCCACCGAATCGATATCGTGCACGCTAACGTCGTCGACCTCGAACAGTATCTGCCCACCGGCGTGAAGTCGGATCCGGATCAGATCCTTCACGACTTCCTGCTGGCCGTAGACTGTGATCGTGCGCCCCTCGGTGAGGTCGGAAAAATCGATGCGGTGGCCGCGCCCGGCGAAGTGCAGCTCGATGCCGCGATGAACGAGTCCTTCGCGCCGCATCCGCTCACCCGCGCCGCATTCTTGGAACAGGTCGACCGTGCCTTGCTCCAGCACTCCCGCGCGCACCCGATGCTCCACGTATTCTCTGCTGCGGTTCTCGAGGACGACCGACTCGATACCCTGCAGATGCAGGAGGTGCGAGAGCAGCAGCCCCGCAGGCCCGGCGCCGACGATACCTACCTGGGTGCGGATCTGCATGAACCTCACTCAAGATCGAAAGGAACGATCAGCCACAGATAAACACAGATAAACACGGATGAAAAGCCCAAGGCATTCCAACGTGATCTGTGAAGCACGCGGGCTAGCGCGAAGCTTCGTACTCGGCCACGAACCGCGGCGATAGCGTGCGCAGCCGCTCCATATTGACGCGTCCCGAACGGGTAATGTAGCTCATCGCGAAATCCATGGGCGAGAGCGCCATGTGCTCCGGAAAGCGATCGTACCAGGCGGCGCTCGAATCCGCCGCCGCTACCAGTTTCGCGACGATCGGCTTGCGCGCCACTTCATAAGCGGCGAGCGCAGCCGGCAGATCTCCGGAATGTTCCTCCAGCGCCCTGACGAGCGCGATCGCATCTTCCATCGCCAGCCTGGTGCCGGAGCCGATGGAGAAATGCGCCGTATGCGCGGCATCGCCGATGAGCACGTGATGGCCGGCGGACCAGCGCTCGTTCCAGATGCGCGGGAACTGCCGCCAGATTGACTTGTTGGACTTGAGCGCATGGCCGGCCAGCGTGTCGGCGAATACGTCCTCGCAGACAGCCCGGGCGCGCTCCGGATCCATGGTATCGAAGCCGGCGCGGATAAACGTCGCCTCGTCCACCTCCACCACGAACGTGCTCATGTCCGGGGCGTGGCGGTGATGGTGCGCATTGAAATGGCCCGGCCGGGCCTCGACGAAGGTGTGCGTCAGGGCCTCGAAGGGCCTAGCCGTGCCGAACCAGGCGTAGCGGCAGGAAAAATGCGATACGGTCGTTCCGAATTCCGCTTCGCGACTGCGCCGCACCAGCGAATTCACGCCGTCGGCGCCGACGATCAGACCGGCATGAGCGACGGCCCGGAGATCGTCGATCGGGTGCTCGTGGCGCGGTTCTACGCCCACGGAACGGGCCCGCTCCCGCAGGATCTCGAGCAAGTGCAGCCGCCCGATCCCGGTATAGCCTATGCCGTCGATGCGGACGCAGCGGCCCCGATGAACGATAATGCTGTCGTTCCAGGATTCGAGTTCGGGAACGAGGGCAACGTAGGTTTCGGGGTCGTCCCGGTTAAGGAATTCGAGAGCCCGGTCCGAGAAAGCGACGCCGAAGCCAAAGGTCGCATTAGCGGCGTTCTGCTCGTAGAGGTCGACTTCCACATCGAGCCGGCTGCGCTTGAGCCGATAAGCGAGATAGAGCCCGGCCGGCCCGCCACCCACGATCGCCACGCGTAGCGGCTTTTTCAATAAGACCTCGCACCCGGGCTCCCGCCACCCCGCCCGCCATGCGGGCACCCCTCCTCTGGCAGGAGGGGAATTTCTAACATGACACCGAGCCCAGTAGACTTTTCACTTCTTCGCTCATGTCCGACGGGTAGGCGCGTAGCGCCGGAGTAGTGACCTCCCCTCCTATCCGAGGAGGGGTGTCACGAAGTGACGGGGTGGTGGAAGCGTCCCTTTCACTCGTCACCTGTATCAAAAGTACGCCTGACCGGCCTTGATCGGCGGCGTCCAGTCGCATTTCCCCCAGGGACCGTCGCCATTCTCCCGGATGTATGCGATGCGCCGGTGCCGCTTGGGAAGGCCTTTGCCGGCGAGCACGTCGCGCAGCCAGTCGAGCACGTAGTCGTGGCAGTCCATGCCTCCGAGATTGGAGATTCCCCAGAGCGGGTGATATTGGTTTTCGAACACCCACATTTCCTTCGCCACCTTGAGGTCCTCGTACGCTTCGACCGCATCTTCGAGGGGGCACAGCGGATCGAACTCGCCGGTGACCAGCAGCGTCGGGCATTTCACCTTACCGAGGTAGCCGCGCACGGTCATCCCTCGCGCCACCTCGGCGTCGAACTTGTCCTCGTTGTCGTAGCCCGCCATGTACATGAACATCTGCTTGAAGCGCGGGGAGGATTGCGTGAAGATCGTGTTGTTCGGGTTGAAGCACGCGACCGAGCTCACCACCGCCGCCGCGCGGTGGTCGTAGCTCGACAGTCGCAGCGACCAATAGCTGCCCATGCTGATGCCGTAGATCGCAATCTTCTTCGGATCCACCTCCGGCCGCCTCATGAGGTAGCTGATAACCGCGGCGCCGGCCCGCTCGTAATTGTCCCCTACCGCGCGGATTTTCTGCATGTTGGAGCTGCCCTGGCCCGGGCCATCCATCGCGAGCACGTGAAACCCGCGCGCGAGTGCAATGTTGTGATGGGCCCTCGGAAAGACTTCCTTGGTCTGATCCATGCCCGGCACGTAGATGACGCACGGCGCCTTCCGCCGGTCGGGCAGGAGGTGCAGCAGACACGAAATCGTCTTGCCGCCATCGAACGGGACTTCGACCCGTTCGATGGGATAAGCGGCGGACTTCGACCGGCGGTCCACCATCTCGTTCAACTTCCGCGTGAGCTCGATCTTGACCGGATGGTCGTCGAAATAGATCGGATGCTGCGCCATGCGGTAGGCCTCGATGGCGTGATCGTAGTGATAGGTCGCGGCGGCTTTATGGCCGCGCGCATCGGCGCGCCGCGCCAGCGCCTCGTGCCGCGTCGCCGCCTCCCGCCACACCTTCGGCAACATGCGGTAGTTGCGCGCGCGCTTACCGGCCGGGACCTCGAGATCATCGCGCTCGAAGTTCTGCACCCGCCCGCGCATGTTGAGCGCCAGGTCGAGCATCCACTGCTGGTTGTCGCGCTGCGTCCTTAACTTGCGGATCATCGTCCCTCCCGGTGATGCTGACTCGTGACTGGTGACTCGTGACTCGTCAACTTGAATCGTGCAGCATCCAGCACGGTCGCGGCATGCGCCGCTGTTAGTCCTGCGAGCTTACTGCCGGCGATGAGCCACGAATTACCAGTCACCAGTCACGAGTCACCAGTCATCGTCTCTAATCGCAGCGTCCCACTGCCTCCGGGCGCCATGGATTGCTGAAAGTGCTCAGCGATTCGAGAAACACGACGAGGTCGGTCTGCTCGCGTGCAGTGAGCCTGAGCGGCTTCAGTATGCTCTCGCCGTCCGCGTGCAGCCGGTCGAGATTGAGCTCGGAGTAGTGGCGCACGACAGCGGGAATCGTCGCCACCTGGCCGTCGTGGCCATAGGGAACGGTCAAGATCAGGTTGCGCAGCGAGGGCACTTTGAACTCTCCAAAATTGCGATGCTCGAGCGTGACGTGGCGCGTACCGGTTGCGGTGGCGCGCGCGGGATCGTCGTTGTAGGGACCCAGCAGGTTGAAGCGGCTTTCGCGGAGCTTCTTGATACCCGCGTGCCGCCCCGGATCCACCCGCCCGGGCGCGGCGAAAAACGTGAGGCCGGTGTCGTGAAACTCGCCGTTGGTGAAGTTCGGTCCGGTGTGACAGGTGTTGCAGGCGCCTTTGCCGATGAAGATCTTCAGCCCGCGCTGCGCGGCCTCGGAATATATCCAGGGCGTGATGCGCTCACTGCGGGCCAGCGCGTCGCGGAAGTTGTCGAAGGGGGTGCGCCCGCTCTGGAGCGTTTCCTGGAAGGCGGCGAGCGCCTTGGCGATGTCCACCATCACGGCCTCGTCGTTGGTCGCCGCCGGTGGTGACCCGAACGCCTTCCGATAGCGGCACGAAAGCTGCTCGTCGTTGCGCACCAGATCGGCAATGTGGCGGGGATTCGCCCCCAACTCGCGCGGATCGAGCATCGGGGTGATGCTCTGCGCCCACAGACTGTCCGAAGCGCCATCCCAGCCAAACCAGCGGCTGAGCCGCACGTTCATGAGCGTCGGCGTGTTGCGATCCACCGTCGCATTCGCAACGCCGCGCGTCTGGTTGTCCGTCCAGTTGCGATCGGGAACATGGCACGTGGCGCAGGAAAAATGTCCTCCGTCCGAGAGGCGCGCATCGAAGAAGAGCCGCTCTCCGAGCTCTATCGCCTCCAGCTTGCCTGAGACGCGATTGCTCGGGTCGCGCGACGGCGGTACCGGCCAGGGACCGTGCGAGAGGATGCTGCGAATCTCGCTCTCGGTGAACAGCGGCAAGCCGGCTGCCGGCTCCTCGGCGGCGTTAAGCCAAGGAAACGCGCCCAATATCGCTGTGCCGACAATTACATTTCCCAGGACGCGTTTCACTGGTCGGGACTCCCGATCGCATTAGAAGCTATCTCAAAACCAACCAAGAACGCAAAACAAGCCACGGATACAGCACAGGATAGACACGGATAATTCAGACTGAAAACGTCTGCAAGGTCCATTTGCGGGGATTTCCGTGTTAATCTGTGTTCATCTGTCGTTTATCTGTGGTTTGAGACTGGTTTTAAGACAGTTCTAGTCTCGCGCGGCTCAGCATCTTGCCGAATACCGCTTCGCCATTGCGGAAAGCGATGCGCTCGGCGACGTCCCTGGGCAGCTCGGTGAGCCAGCCGCGCACCCACCGCGCGTGCTCGGCGATGTAGTGCCACCGCTCGGGAGTCGGCGTGTCGGTGCCGACCATGAAACGGTCGGGAAACTCGAGGAAAGCGACGCGCCACTCCGGGTCGAGCCTGCCGCCCGGCGCATGGTCCGTACGCCACGCGAGATCGCACCATAGGTTGCGATGGCGCCGCAACATCTCGCGCACGCGCTCGGGACGATCGAACCCCGAATGCGCCCACAGTATCCGCGCCGCTGGATCCTGCTTGAAGTGGCGCTCGATCGCATCCGCGTCGGAATGGGAGTGCAGGAAGAGCGAGTGCTGCCGCGCGAGCTGCACGACGCGCCGCACTACGGGAAGATCGGCATCCGCCCCGTAAACGTGAAACTCGCCTATCGCGACGTAGCGATAGCGCTTGAGCCGGTCTTCGAGGTACGAAACGACGGTCTCGTCGCGCACCCAAGTGCCGATGTCGCCACGGGAGCGGTACGGCCGCAGCGACGGGAGGATGAGGTCCGGCGCCGCGGCGTGGAGTTTCTGCTGGCCGTCATCGCCGGAACTCGACACCAGGGCGCGCCTTATCCCCGCCTTGCGCAGTATCTCTATTGCCTGGCTCGGCGGGACGCTTTCCCACGCGTCTTGGCTGTAGTGGATGTGCGCGTCGAAAATCGGCATCGGCAGCTCCTGCGCCGCGAGGCCGACCGGGATCAGCTGCAATACGATAGCTACGAGCGCGGTACGCATGTGAGCGAATCCGCTGCCGATAAACTCCTTCGGAATGGTACCAGATTTCCCATATTCCCCCGCGCCCCGCTGGGCGCATTAGTTAATTCGGCGGGCAGCTGCCGAATTAACTCGGAATGATCGGCAGCAACATGTACGACACCTTGTTTCCCCCCGCGTGAATCGTGTTGTCTGCCCCGGCGTTGTAGTCGGCGTGGTAGTGCGTGTACGGCGCGCTTCCCACGCCGTCGCGCGGCTGGATATCCACCCGCAGCTTGTGTCCCTTCCTGAATACCATGCTGGTGGGCCAGATCTCGATCTGGCACTCGACCGGCTCGCCGGGGTTGAGCCACAGCCGCTCGTCGTGCGGATGGTACGGCCGGTACGGGAGCGAACGCGCGGGGTCGAGCTTGCGATGCGCGGCGCGTAGCCAGCCTTTGGTTACGCACGGGATCGGTTGCCCGTGCTGGCCGACTTCGCATACATCCTTGCCGTCGGGACCGATGTTGCGGAGGGTCACGAAGATATCCATGTCCTCGGACGTGCTCGACACCCAGAGATTCATCATGAGCGGACCGGTGATCTCGGTGTCCACGGGCATGGGCTGGGTCTCGAACGAAACGCCCAGCCGCCCGCCACCGCCGTGGGTCGTCGAAAGCGATGAACCCGACGCTACGCCGGCCTTGGTAACGCCGCTCGCCGGGTAGCTCACCTTACTCTCCGTGGCGGAAGGCGTGCTGGTGAGCTCGCCTTCCGCCGCCATCTCTTCGTGGCCCTGCTGCCGGTCGATCCTGAGATAGAGCTTGGTCCACTGCGTCCGCGCGAGCGGCCATTCGTTCTCGGTACGGAACGGGTAGCGCTCCGGACTGCCGCCGGTGCGGATCTCGAGCTTCACCGGTGGCTCGTCCATGATCCCGGTGTCGATGCCCTTCAGCCAGTGATCGAACCAGCGCAGCTGGTCCATGCGCCCCTCCTCCGAGTGGAACGGGTGGAAGTGCGTGCCGGTGTGGATGCGCAGCTTCTTGTGCTTCGATGCGGCGTTCACGTAGGCCTCGGTGTTGCCGCGCAGGTGCATGGAGAAGCCGCCCCAGTTGCCGACGCTGTACACCGGCACGGTGATCCTGTCCCAGCGCGCGCTTCCCTGGCGCCAGAACTCGGAATCGAGGTCGTTGCGCATGTAGTTCCAGATGAGTCGTTGTGGAAAGCGTCGGGGTTGTAGCTGCGCGGGCGCCCCAGCAGATGGTGCGCGGTGTGGGTGAGCCACCAGTTGCCGACGAAGCCGATCATGAAGATGCCGCCGTGATAGGCCTGGTCGCGGTACTGGTCGGCGCGCCCCTCCCACGGCATGATCGCCTTGAGCGACGGCGGCTGCAGGTTGGCAGCGCGCCATTGCGAGCTCGCGTGGTAGGAAATGCCGAGCATCCCGACGTTGCCCGAGCACCACGGGCGTTTCGCGATCCACTCGATCGCGTCGTAGGTGTCGAGCGCTTCCTGGTACGAGCTGGGCTCGGACTTGCCCGGCGACTTGCCGGCGCCGCGCGAGTCCACGCGCACGCAGGCGTAGCTGCGCGGGCACCACCACTCGGGGTTCACGGTCTCCCAGTTCATGTACGGATTGGCTTTTTCCCCGAGGTCTGCGGGCGGCACCCACAGCTTGTCCTTCTGATAGACGCTGATGTTGATGATGACCGGCACTTTCTCGGTCGTGTCGGGCCGGAACACGTCGGCATAAAGCAACGTCCCGTCGCGCATCGGGATCTGCACGTCCTTCTCGACGATCAGCTTCAAATCGCGAGGCTGGGAGACGTTGAAGGTTTTCGTTGCAGCGGTGCCGTTTGCGGTCATGATCTGCTCGCGATGGTTATGGTTTAATGGCTCTAGCAGCGATTGTCAGCAACGAATAGGATCTGGTGTGCCTCGCTTACAATCTGAGAAGGATGCACCGGATGCAGCGCATTGATAATTCCTGAGCAATAAATACGCAATTACAGCCTGTCGGTTCGGCGCTAACCGGCGTGACTGCCTTCGAGTTCACACCGACTGTTCAACTTGGCAAGGCCGACAGGCTGCTAGTTGAGCTTGATGCCCCCGTCCTTGATCGCCTTGCCGATCTTCGCGACTTCGGCGCGGACGAACTTGTCGAACTGCTCGGGCGTGGACGGCTTGGTCACCGAGCCGCGGAGCACCACGCGCTCCTTGATCTCGGGAAGGCCGAGCACGCGCCCCATTTCCCTTCGAAAGCTGATCGACGATGGCGCGCGGAGTCTTCGCCGGCGCGAACAGCCCGTACCACTGGTCCCATTCGAAGCCCGGAATCACCGACTCCGCGACCGTGGGCACATCCGGCAGCAGGGGCGTGCGCGCCAGCGTGGTAACCGCGAGCGCCGCGAGCCGTTTTTCCTTCACGAATGCCAGCGTGCTGCCGATCGGCGAGAAGGAATAGTGGACGCGGCCGGTCATCGTGTCGGCGAGCAGGTCGGGCGTGCCCTTATAGGGGATCGGCGAGACATCGATCCGCAACGCGGTCCGGAACATTTCCCCGGTGATATGCGTGCCGCTGCCGGGCCCGGCGTGGCCGGCATTGAGATATCCCGGCTTATGCCGGGCAAGCGCGACGAGCTCCTTGATCGATCTCAGCCCCTGCGACGGCGAGATGACGAGGACGTTCGGCGCACTCGTCACCTGCGAGACCGGGGCGAAGTCGCGCAGCGGATCGTACGGCAGCCCGGGATAGAGCGCCGAGCTCGCCGCATGCGCGACCGAGTTCACGAACAGCGTGTAGCCGTCCGCAGGCGCCGCCGCGACGATGGCGCCTGCGACGGTGCCACCGGCGCCCGAGCGGTTGTCGATCACGATCTTCTGGCCCAGGCGCTCGGAAAGCTCCACGCAGACGACGCGCGCGATGACATCGACCTCGCTGCCAGGCGTAAACCCGATGAGCATGCGTATCGGCTTGGTGGGGTACTGCGCCGGCGCGGCGAGCGCCGTGCCCGAAACCATCAATGTGACCATGACCGCGGTGGTGATTCGGCTCATTGCATCTCCTCCCCGGGGAAAATCGAGGTCAGTGTAAGATATTCGAGCTTGGCAGCGCAAAGGAGGCGACATGCCGCTCCTGCAACGAGTCGGATTGTCCGCAGCCATGACGATGAAATCCGCCGCGTTCGTCGTCGCGCTCGCGCTTTCGCCGTCCACGGGGCCCGCGCACGCGCAGGCCTACCCCAGCAAGCCGGTGCGCCTGCTCGTCGGGCCGGCTGCGGGCGGACCGACCGACGCGCTGGTGCGCGTGGTCGCCGCGAAGGTAAGCGAGACGTGGGGTCAGCAGATCGTCGTGGAAAACCGGCCCGGCGCCGGAAACACGATCGCCCCCACGATCGCGGCGAAGGCGCCTGCGGACGGCTACACGCTCACGCAGTGCGGAATCTCGGACTCGATCGCTCCCGCCCTGTACCAGAAGCTCGGCTACGATCTGCTGCGGGATTTCGCGCCCATCTCGCTCCTCGGCACGACGCCGAACATCCTCGTCGTGCACCCCGCGGTCCCGGCAAAGTCGGTGCAGGAATTCATCGCGCACGCCAGGACGAATCCCGGCAAGGTGGACTACGGCTCCACGGGTGTAGGCATCTCGACGCACCTGTCGATGGAGCTGTTCAAGTCGATGACCGGGATCAACCTCGTGCATGTCCCCTACAAGGGCGCGACCCTGCTTTACCCCGACCTGATCGCCGGCCGGGTGTCGGTTTCTTTCGGCAACCTGCCAGGCCATGTCGACAACGTGCGGCTCGGGAGGGTTCGGGCGTTGGGGGTTTCGACGCTGAAGCGCAGCCAGCGGATGCCCGAGGTGCCGACCATTGCCGAGTCCGGCGTGCCAGGATTCGATGTCACCGTCTGGTACGGCTTGTGCACGCCGGCAGGCGCGCCCAAGCCGATACTCGCGAAGCTCAACGTGGACGTGGTCAAGGCATTGAGCATGCCCGAGCTGCAGCGGCGAATCGAACACCTGGGTGTCGATCCCGCATCTTCGACGCCGGAACACTTCACCGCTTTCATCAAATCCGAGACCGCAAGGTGGGCGAAAGTGGTGAAAGATGCAGGCATACCACCGCAATAGCAGAGGAGACTCCATGGCGATCTTGCAACGAGTCGGATTGACCACGGTATTGGGGATCGGCCTCGCCCTCGCGGCGGCCGCGGGTCTCACCCACGCGCAGCAGAAGAATTTCCCGAACAAGCCCGTGCGCTGGGTCACAGTGGGCGCCGGCTCGCAGAACGACCTCGTCGCGCGCATCATCAGCCCGAAACTGGGCGAGCTCTGGGGCCAGCCCATCGTCATCGAGAACCGTACCGGGGCGGGCGGAGCGTTCGCCGCGGCCACGGTCGCCAAGGCCGTGCCGGACGGCTACACGCTGCTAATGCTGTCGAATCAGTTCGCCATCGGCGCCGCGGTGCACAAGAATCTGCCCTACGACGCGATCCGGGACTTCAACGCCGTCACCCAGATCGGGTTCAGCACCTCCGCGCTGGTCGTGGCGCCGTCGCTCGGGGTCAAGTCGATCAAGGAGCTCGTCGCGCTCGCGCACGCGAAGTCCGGCCAGATCTTCTTCGCAACCTCGGGCGCCGGCAGCGGCGTGCACATGAATTGCGAGCGCTTCAAGCTTGCCGCCGGCATCAAGGCCGTGCACGTCGCGTTCAAGAGCTCCGCGGAAGCGGTGATTGAAGTCGTGACCGGCCGCGTCCAGTTCTCCGTTCTGCCCCTGGGCCCGGCGCTGCCGTTCATCAAGGACGGGCGGTTGCTGGCGCTCGGAGTGGCCAACCCGCAGCGCTCGCCGCTCCTGCCGGACGTGCCGGCGATCGCGGAGGTGCTGCCTGACTACCAGAGGGACGGATCGTACGGGCTGCTGGCCCCGGCCGGCACGCCGCGCGCTATCCTCAACCAGATCAGCAAGGACGTCGCACGTGTGCTCGAGTTCCCCGAGGTCAAGGAACGGCTGAATGCCATGGGCTTCGTCCCCGCGCCGACCACGCCGGAGGAGTTCGATCGCGCCGTGCGCGCCGACATCGCAACCTTCACCCGGGTAGCCAAGCTCGCCGGCATGATCGCCAAGTAAAGGTGTCAGGAACCCTTTGGTTCAAGGTTCCTGACACCTTATTTCTCGCCGACGCGATGCTGTAAAGTCAGGCTATCCACATCAGGGGGAGGGAATCGTGTTCGATATTCGTCTTAACGAGCAGCAGCTGGCGTTTCAGCAACTGGCGCGGGAGTTCGCCCGAGAAGGAGATCAAGCCCGTTGCGCTGGAACTCGAGAGCAAGCCGAAGTGGGAAGACCGCATTCCCTGGGATGACGCTGAAAAAAGGCTCGCAGCTCGGTTTCCGGACCTTCGTGCTGCAGGAAGAGAACGGCGGCGCCGGCGCCTCCGATCACCTCACCGCCTGCCTGGTCGCCGAGGAGCTGGCCGCCGCCGACATCGGCACGGCCTATTACTTCATGCTGACGGCGCGGCGGGCGCGCGACTGGTTCGAGCTGCGCATGACGAAGGAGCAGCGGGACTATTTCCTGCCGAAGTTTCTGAACGACGACTTCTATTTCACGACGGTCGCCATCCACGAGCCCGACACGGATCTGGGCTTCGACTACTACACCGAGACCCCCGAGAACGCCAGCTTCAAGACGCGCGCGGTCGAGCAGCCCGACGGCTCCTGGGTGATCAACGGCGCCAAGAACTTTCAGACCGTCGGCTATCTCGCCAAGCTGATCGTCACCATGGCGCAGACCAAGGACGGGCCGCGGGCGTTTCTCGTCGAGGGTGACTCGCCCGGTCTCGTGCGCCATCCGATGTCCAAGATCGGCCGGCGCATCGGCGACAACGCGGAAATTTTCTTCGACAACGTGCGCGTGCCGAAGGGCCGCATCCTGGCGCCGCCGCCGGCCGGCCGCACCGACATGGGCACCCACGTCACTATCGCCGTCGCTCACGCTCGGTCTCGGGCGCGCGGCGCTGGAGGAAACGATCAAGTACACGCAGGAGCGCGTCTCCGGCGGCAAGCCCATCGTCAAGCACCAGGCCGTCGGCCTCTTCCTCGCCGACATGGCGACGAACCTCGAGGCGGCGCGCCGGCTCATCTACACGGCGGCGTGGGCGAAGGACCATCCCGAAGCGTTCGCGGACGGCAGCACCGCGTGGCAGCCCTACGAGCTGATGGCGCTGGCCTTCACCGGCACGGCCGTGCAGCGGCTGACCGAGCAGGGCATGGAGCTCTTCGGCGGCATGGGCGTCGTCGCCGGCATGCCGATCGAAAAGTACGTGCGCGACGCGCTGATCCAGAAGCACATCTCGTTCCCGTTCCCGACGCGGTTCAAGATCGCGGAAGAGCTGACGGGCTACAAGCGGAAGGTCGCGCCGCACATCGGGAGGAACTGACGTTAAGTCGCCCGCAGACGCTTCACGTAAAAGTGCCGGCTCGCGCCTCGCGGCGAGCCGGATATCGTGCCGAAACGCCGGTAGCCGTGCTTTTCGTAGAAACGCGGCGCCTGGAAGGAGTACGTATTCACGTGAATCAGGCGGCTGCCGCGCCGCCGCGCGCGGCGCTCCGCCTCCTGGATGAGCCGGCTGCCGAGCCCTGCCCGGCGCGCCCGCGCCGCGAGCCAGAACACCTCGATGTACGTCTCGCGCCAGTACAACAGCAGGATCAGCCCGCCCAGCAGTCGTCGCCTGTCGTCGCGCGCGCTCAATACCGTGCGCTTGGCCTTGAGCGGCCCCGCCTGCTGGCGGTTGAAGTTCACGATCCCCCTCCACAACGCGCGCGAGACCGCGGACGCGTTCGAGCGCTCGACTGCGATTCGCGCGGGCGGCTGGCGCGTTTGTTTGCGAGTCTTGCTCACTTACGTTTCAGCGGAGCCAGCCATGCGTATTCGCGCATGGACTCTGCTTGGAAAGCTTAAAGTTTGCTGACGGCGCGCGGTTAGATGGCTCAATGACCGCGGACCGCATCTTGAAGCAGTGAAGCAAATTGTTGGGCCTGTGTCACGGAGAGGGTAATCGGCATCATCTGGTAACTCGCAAAGCTCTTCGCTGTGAGTTCCACTCCGATCAGCTTCTCCGCTGGCTCACGACGTAAGACATGTACTCTCAGCGCGACGCCGACCGGTTCCTGCCCACCTGGAGTTATGCCGCAATCTCACCGTTGAACCTCCTGTTTCACGGGAAGATCAAGATTGACGGCACAGCTCAGTTTGATGACATCCTGTTCGGGCCCACTTTCCGAATGGCTGCCCGTGCTTTTCAACTTGAATCGCCCATCACGGAAGCTTATATCCGAGAAATATCGCTTTAGCTCTTCCGGTTTCCACGCGATGGTTTTCGCCACCGTGGATCCAGGAATCACATAACTCAGGTTCACCTGCCAAACTCTGTTTTCCTTATCCAGGAAGAGCACGCGTGCTGCATAACTGTTTCGCCTCATTTGCTTGGCGTCATTGTTTATAACATCGACCAAACTGGCCTCGGTAAACGGTTTTGTAAAGAAAACGGCCGGGGTTAGGCCGATCGTTTACCTGCGCGCTTCGACCCATACCATCACCGCGAGGCCTGCCGCCACTAGACAGGCGATCGCACTCGCCCAGACGGGAATACTCACTCCGTTCAGAGTTACTTCCCAGCGCATAATGAATCGCAGCAATTGCAGCAAGGCAATCAGTAGCAAGAGTACAACTGCAATGATGGTGAAGGGCTTCCTCACTCGCGGGATCTCCGTCAGCTGCGCCCTCCTGTCAACGGCTGCGCCATATGCCCCGAGCGGCCTAACGTGTAATGGTTCGACGAAATTCGATTCATCACGGTAAGCCTTCCTCCAGCTCCACGTCAACGCGTCATTGAATCAACCCGTTATTGAAGCAATGACCTGTGCATCAGCCCGCATGCTCCGGTCGCAGTTCGTAGTGACGGCAATCGAACAATCGCATGCCGTTCTACGCGCGACACATGCGGGCTAAGGCTTCATAATGAGCTTGCCCATCACCTGACCCGACTCGAACACGCGGTGCGCGCGCGGCGCTTCCGCCAGCGGAATGCGCTCGTAGATCGGCACTTTGATCGTGCCGTTCCCCAGCAGGCGAATCAGCTCATGCGTGCAACGCGCGCGCAGTTCGGGCCAGTCGTCCAGCGTGTGCATCGTGAAATACCGGTACGCCGCGCTGCGCCAGGGCGGGCCGGCGATAGCCGCGTCGATGTTGCCGGTGGGCGCACCCTCGAGGCCACCATAGCGCATCAGCAGGCCGAAGCGGTCCAGGCATTCGAAATATGAAGTCATATTCGCGCCGCCTGCCGGATCGAGTATCAGATCGACGCCGCGTCCGCCCGTGAGCCGCTTCACCTGATCGACGAGATTGCCGCGCTTGCGGTCGATCGCTTCATCGGCGCCTTGCGCGCGCGCGAAGGCGGCGCGCTCATCGGAGCTCACCACGCCGATGACGCGCCTGCCCGCGGCTTTCGCGAGCTGCACCAGCGCCGTGCCCACGCCGCCTGCCGCCGCGACGACCAGCGCCGAGTCGTATTGATACCCTTTGAGCGCGGAATTGAGCAAATGCCAGGCAACTTGGTAATTGGCGAGCCCTGCCGCCTGGTCGAGATCGATGCCGTCTGGAAGCGGATAGAGCAGTTCCTCGCGCGCAGCCAGGTACTCGGCGTAGCAGCCGCCGCGCTCGCTGAATTCACGCGCGGTCACCCACACGTTCTGGCCTATGCGGAGCTTGCTCACGCCGCTGCCTGCTTCCACCACCGTGCCGCTCATCTCAATACCCGGTATCACGGGCAGCGGCGGCATCCACCGATAGGTGCCCTTGCGCACCAGCGTTTCCGGCATACACACCCCGATGGCATGCGCCTTGACCAGCACTTCGCCGGGACCGGGCCTGGGCGTGGGCAGCTCGACGTACTTCAATACCTCCGGGCCGCCGGTTTCAGTGATTCGAATCGCTTTCATAGTGTGTTCCTCACTCGAATGCCATCGGGGCCGTGAATGAATCGTTTCCGTTACACGCCGAAATCAGTAGGACGTGGATGTAGTAGTCTCGGACCCACCGCTATCTGACCCAGCAGTATCTGATCCGCCGGACTCCTCAGTACGAGCGGACGCTTCCGTTCCCGACCCGGCGGCGGCGCCGGCGAGCGCTCCGAGCGCAGCACCGGCAGCGACTCCAGTTGCGATGCGGCCGGCTTGATCCACGCCTGGCCCGCGCGCCGTTCCTGTCTCGCCCCAGCCGCCGCTGGCGCCACCGCCGGCAAACTGCCCGCCTCTACCCTGAAAACCATCGCTATCGCTGCGCGAACTCGAGCTGCCGCGATCGTCTCGGCGCTCGAAGTCACGGTCGTCCTCGCGGTCTTGCCGCACACGCTGCTTGCGGAGCGGCGCCGCCTTCAAGAGCTGAGCGATTATGCTCAACTCGTCGGCGGGCGGCGCAAGTGCCGGCAGGGAGGTTTCGGACAGTTGCAAGGTTTTCACCGGCTGCTTCCAGAACTGCCACCACGACGGCGCTGCGAGCGGCTCGAGTTGCAAAACCATATCCTCGCCCGCTTCCACACGCGCGACGGCTGCCTGCAACATCTGGTTGGTCAGGCGCAGTCCGCCTTGCGTGCGCCGCAATCGCCGGTCGCGTCCGGACGGGCCGCCATACGCGAGCAGAACGAGCCGGCCGAACGACTCGGCGTCGAGCGCGTCACCCGATTCCGGCTCGAACAGCAGAAAGTGGCTGCCGTATTCGGCTGCCTCCTCGGGTTGCGTCGCCCGATGGAATAACAGCCGATAGCCGCCGAGCGGGGGATGTCCCCAAGGACGCAGGGGATCGCAGCCGGGATTGCTCCGCGCCGCAGCGATCGGAGGCGTCGCCGATGCCACTGCGGGACCGGTCGCGATGGTCCTCAGCCCTGCGTGCAGTCGACCGTTCCAGTAGGCGCCAGAGTAGCAGCGCCAGCAATAACACCCGGCCCAGCGCCTCAATACGCTCGGGCTTTTTCAAGAGCAGACTATTCACCATGAGTGGGTCCTTGAGGAAACCGAAGTTCTGTTCCATCCCATGCTGGTCCTTATAGGCCGGCAAGACGTCTCCAGCGCCATGGGCGCAGGCCCCCTCCTGGGGTACATTGGTCAGCAGCACGAAGCAACCCGCCTCCTCGCGCTTCGTGGCCAGGCGGTCTGCGCGTGCCGTCAACCCGGGCTGCAACCCATAGCGCATGGCTTTGACCTCGCGGGGTTTGCGTGGGCTGGGACGGCCTTTGCCATACTGCGGGCGTTCTTCCACGCTCACCTCGACACGATGATAGTCGGTCTGCCGCGCCCGCAGCTTCTCCGCGGCGGCCTCCGCATCAGCGCGGCAAAAATATTCCTGCTTCCCCGCCGCCCGCACGGCGGCTTGCAAGGTCGTATACGAGGTCGGCAGCTCGCGGTCCAGGCGCTTTTGACGGCGCTTATCATGGGCGCTTGAAGGCACCACCACCGCCCGATAGGGCTTCCCGTAGAGCGTCACCGCGCTCTCATCGGCTTTGTAGGAAGCGACGGGGCGGTTCTTGGTCGGTTTCGTCTCCGCGAGGAC
Organism: uncultured beta proteobacterium; assembly: GCA_963802355.1. GTDB lineage: Bacteria > Pseudomonadota > Gammaproteobacteria > Burkholderiales > SG8-41 > SG8-41. The sequence continues at coordinate 172,844 of CAWDIV010000001.1, forward strand.
GCCCACCTCTTCCCACGCCTGCTGCCCCACGGCCTCCTGGATGACGCGCTCGCATTCGGTGTAGGTCGCGGGTAAGCGGCTGATGAAGAAGGTATCGCCCAGCGCGGTCAGATTGTCCTCGGTCACCAGGGCCGCGTCGGCAATATAGATATAGGCCCCAGGGCCCACCCCATGGTGCGCCAGGATCTGGGCGATCTCGGACAAGAGCGTGGTATTGAGGGTCTTGTCCGAGGCATTGCCATCCTCCGGCTTACCCCAGATGGGAACGGCGCGATCCACACACAGCATGGACAGCACGAATTGCTTGAGGTCTGGACGCTTATCCTTGCTATACCCATGGGTGATGGTGAAGGGCACCTCCTGCCCCTCGTCCGCCAGGTAATCGCCGTACACGCTCTTGGAGGTCGTATCAAAGTGCACATACCGCTTATCGAAACCACACATCGTATCCGCACGGACGGCACAGGCGGTGAAAATCTTCAGGGTGCCGGTCGCATAGACGCGATCCAAGACCCGTCCCACATTATCATCGTTAAAGACCTGCGGTGGCAGGGCCCGGCCCAAGAGTAGTTTCATGTCTTGGTGGGCAAAGAACTCTTCTAAACGATACAGGGGGCTGCGGCCACTGAGCGTATCCAACACAAGGCCGAGCACCACCGTACCCGGATCAACTTCCATCTCGGTCGGGACCAGCTGATTGACGACTTCCACCAAGCCCATTTTGTCCGCATAGGCTCGCACAATCGGCAGATGATCGACCGGGTAGGCCTCGATCTCGTGCGGTATGTCGCTCATACCCTGCTCCACGGGTAGAATGTTCGCTTGTGCTCCTGAAGTCAGACGAAACCAAACCCTAGCGCAGTTTCACCCTCCCGTGTGGAAAAATCCCTCCCGGGGAAATGCGTGTCCCAACGCTATAGGGGTGCGGAATGTGTGCCAAAGGAGCATTCGATACGTCCTCCTCGAACGTCTCAGATCCGTATCACTGGGCAGAGGTTGGTGCGCGTGGCCGCCATGTGTGTGGTGTTCTCGTGTGATGACCACGGCAACGGTGCGCCCCGACGGACGTCACCCCGGTTGGCCCATCACCCGGTGGCGTCGGCGGCTAAACCGAGGGCTTCGCGGCAAACCAGCGGCCGGGTTCACGGTCCTCGGATCGCTGGCCCGCGCGCCGAATGTCCCAGTCAGCATCAAGAACCCGTGTGGTGCGCTTCCTCTCCACTGGGGGTGTCTTGGCACTAGCTGTACCCGCGGCCGCCTCTCTGTCACCGCCGGCTCCCATCACTAGGGCACATCGGATGCCAAGTAGCAAGCTACCCCGAGCATCGATCAGATGTGGTGCACACGGCAGGGGTCATCGGACCGCGGGAGGCGGGGACGCCCCGCGCGGGGGAGGGCGGCGCCGCGGGGTGCTGACGACAATTGTTGACACCGTGACGGCCGGCCGTCACCGGTCGACATGGGTCGTCACGGGCTGTCGGGGTCGTCCGTGCGGCCGTCCCCTCCACGCGCGTTACCTGCGGCAGGGCTAGCGGCAGGACACCAGGGAGGCAGGGCACCGGTGTGATCCGCAAAAACCATGACAACGATATTTTTCAGAGTCAAATGCTGGCTCTACTACTGCCTTGAGGGAATATCTCCGGGTTAGTACACTATCGGCAAACAGGTGTTTTACGGCATCTCCCGGATGAGCCGTTGCATTATGCTGGGAGACCGCTTACCATGCGAGCGCGGGTTTGATTACGGCGCCTTGGCGGGTTCGGGTGCTCACCCGCGAATACTTTGAGAATCCAACGGCTCGAATGTGGCCGTGAGAAGCTCACGCAAGGGCCAGAGGTGATCGGTCAGGCCAGCAGCCATCGCAGGCGTCCGCTCGCGCCATCGCGGGCGGATGGCTTCCATGCGGCGGCGTTCGCGCCTGGGCCACTGGGTGCGAAGGCTCGGATGTGGACGGGCCATGAGATAGCACACCTGGCAGCAGAGCACTCGGCGCCGCCTCTGCTCGCGCTCGTTGCCGCAGCTGTAGGTCTGGCGCGCAAGCGGCGCCAGCGCCTGGCGCACGGTCAGGTGCAGCCTCTCGCTCAGGGCCGTGCGCACCGAGAGGCCACGCACGGTCAGGTGCGCGGCGCCGGCGCGGCTGCGCGTGCTGAGGGGCACCAGCCTCCCCTGCCGCTTCGCTTTGACGAGTTGGCCGTCGACCAGCTCTGGGTGCGGCTCGAGCCGAGGGGCTTTGGGACGGCCGGGCGTGCCCGTTCGCGGAGAGATCGTGCTCGGGTGAGAGCCGGCGATCAGGGCCGCGAAAGAGCCGGTGAACCCAGCGCTGCAGCAGGCCGGGACGCCCCTGCCGATGGCCGCAGTCGCCTCGAGGACCTCCTGGGCCGTCTCGAGCGTGCGCGGCCCGACAACGGCCGTCAGCCTCAGCCGATACGCGGGCGCGAACCGGCTCCAGACCCACGGCCGCCCGTCGGCCGCCTCCGGCAGGCGCTCGCCGTCACCGTCCTCCGAGGCGTGCTGGCGACGAATGCCGTGCCACCTCGCGTCGAGTTGGACCTGAGTGACCGGCAGCTCCCGCAGCCGAGCGTCGTGGATCGGGCGCGCTTTGGCGGCGGCCCGGGCCAGCCATGCCAGCGTCGTTTCCGCCGTCACGCCACGGACGCAGGTGAGGCCCGTCAGGGCGACGCCGACCAGCCGCATCTTCAACGCCATGCTCACCTTCTCCTCCGGAGTGCGAAGGTCGCAGCAGACCGTGTCGCGGGTCTCGGAGAAGGCTGTCGCACAGTCCCGGCCGCGGAAGATCCGGCGCTTGCCGCTCTTGGTCATCGAGGTGGAGAGGGCGCTGACGTGGCCTGTGTGCATCAGCTTGAAGCGAGCGCACTCGGGATGGGGACACGCGTGTCCCCAGTCTTGGGGTCGTCTCACCAGCCAGTCCTCCGATCAGGTCTGTTTCGTTCAAACCCAATCGTAGGGCTGACTTCTCTCCTTTCTCAAAGTATTCGCGGGTGAGCACCAGAATCTTGCTGGCGCTCGCGAACTCGGCGTCCACATCGCCGACGTTGCGTACCGCTTTCTGCGGTTTCTCTGCGGTCTCGAACAACGACTGCTTGTAGGCCTCCGAATCGTAGCTCGCGTTCTCGCCAGGGTCCCACTCGACTTTCAGCTTCTGGCGACCCTGCATCGCCGCCCAAGTGCTGTCGGCAATCACCGCCACACCGCCCAGCGCCTGGAAGGCATACGGCGGTTTGGCTGGGGGGATCACCACCGTCTGCTGCACACCTCGTACCTGACGCGTGTCCTGGTCGTTGTATGATTTCAGCGTGCCACCGATGACCGGCGACCGCGCGATCGATGCATACACCATCCCCGGCATCTGGGCATCGAAGCCGTATGTGGCCTTGCCCGTGCAGATGTCATCGAGGTCAACGATGGGCACGCCTTTGCCGATGTAGCGGAACTCGGCCGGCGATTTGAAGCGCAGCTCTTCCTGCTTCGGCACCGGCTGCTGCGCGGCCAGCGTCACCAGTTCGCCGTAGCCCAGACTCCGGCCGCTGGCGGCGTGCACCACCTGGTGATTACGTGCCTGGCATTGCGCCACCGGCACGCCCCATTTGGCGGCGGCGGCGCGTTCGAGCATGAGTCGGGCCGTCGCGCCCGCCTGGCGCAGGGGGTCATAGAAGTCGCGGATCGATTTCGACCCGTCGGTATTCTGGTCGCCATACTTCGGATCGCCGATCGCCTGCTCGACCGTGACCCGCTGCCAGTCGGCGTCCAATTCATCGGCCGCCACCATCGGCAGCGCGGTGCGGATGCCCGTGCCCATCTCCGAGCGATGCGCGACGATGATCACCGTGCCGGACGGCTCAATGCCCAGGTATACACTGGGGTACCATGGTGACTCGGAGCCTTCCGCCGCTGCGAGCGCATCGCGCCCCTTCACGGGCAGCACCTGCGCGGCGAGTATCAGCGCTCCAGCGGAAAACATGCTTCCGAGAAAACCACGACGGCTGACGAGTTGCACCTCGCTCATCCTTGCACCCCCCCGCCTGCTTAATCGCCTGGCGGATACGCTGATAGGTCCCACACCGGCAGATATTGCCCTGCATGGCCGCATCGATGTCCTGGTCCGTCGGTTTCGGCTTTTCCTTCAACAATGCCACCGCCTGCATGATCTGCCCGCTCTGGCAGTAGCCACACTGCGGCACGTTCAACGCCTTCCAGGCCTGCTGGACCGGATGGTCGCCATTGGCGCTCAGGCCTTCAATGGTCACAATGTCCTTGCCCGCGGCGCTACTCATCGTCATCAGACAGCTGCGCGTGGCGGCACCGTCCACATGCACCGTGCAGGCGCCGCAGAGCCCGATGCCGCACCCATACTTGCTCCTGGTCAACTGCAACGGTCGCGGAGGAACCACAGCAGCGGCATCTCCGGATCGCCATCGAACGAGCGCTAAACGCCATTGACCTTGCATTGGATCATGGTCTTCCCTCCCTGATTTCTTCCTTGCCACGCCGTGTCGGGGACGACGATATCGATGCTTCCAAATGTCTTCCAGGCTTCGGTAATCGCCGACGGCAGCGCCAATGCCTCTGTGACGTCAAGCCGAATCGTGCGGAGTGGTCGGAAGCGGTCAGGCAGCAGTGCCGCAATTCCCGTTCCAAATCCGGACGCGGCTCTCCGCCATCGCGGAACGGTGTGCTGCATGCGGCCACCAGCGGCATGAGGCGTGATGTGAGGGGGGTTTTGAAAGGGCCGAGCCGCCAGACGGTGTCGAAAATCTTCGACAGGTGTCGGGATGCCGTCACTGCGGCTGGCGAGAAATGCCGAGCTTCTCCAGGCGATAGAGCAATGTCGTGCGTCGGAGGCCGAGGCGTGTCGCGGCGCCCTGCGGTCCCCCGATCACCCCGTTGGTTTCTCTGAGGACCCTGAGGATGTGTTCGCGTTCGACCTCTTCGAGGGTGCGGACCGGGACCGGCGATCTTTCGGTAGGTCGGCTCTGCGGCAGCTCGTCCAATGCCAAACGAAGGGCTGGCCCGGGCGACAGGATGACGGCCCGTTCGATGACGTTCTGGAGTTCCCGTACATTCCCCGGCCAAGCATAGTGCGTGAGGGCGTCCAGCGCCTCGGCGGGGATCATGTCGATATGCTTGTGCAGGAGCCGCGCGTAGTGGCGCACGAAGTGGTGCACCAGCAGGGGAATATCCTCCGGCCGTTGGCGTAGCGGCGGGATCGTCAGGGGAAAAACATTCAGCCGGTAGTAGAGATCGGCGCGGAAGTGCCCGGCGTCCACCATCTGCGCCAGCTCCCGATGGGTCGCCGCCACCAGGCGCACATCCACGCGCCGGGTGCGTGTACTGCCCAACCGGTCGAACTCCTGCTCCTGCAGCACCCGCAGCAACTTGGGCTGCAATTCCAAGGGAATATCGCCGATCTCGTCGAGAAAGAGCGTGCCCCTGGTGTGCCAGCTCAAAGCGCCCAATTTTTTGCGCAATGGCTCCGGTGAAGGCCCCTCTTTCATGGCCGAACAGCTCGCTCTCCAGCAGCCCCGATGGAATGGCGGCACAATTCACCGTGACGAAAGGATGGTCCTGCCGGGCGCTGTGCTGATGGACGGCGCGGGCGATGAGCTCTTTGCCGGTGCCGGTTTCGCCCTGCAGCAGGACGGTCGCGTCGGTGGGTGCCACGATCTCCACCTGCCGCAACACTTCTTTGAGGGCAGGGCTTTCGCCGATGATCTCTTCACCACGGTGCGCTCTTTGGAACCTATCCTCGACACACAGGTTTGCCTCGGCTAACATGGCGAATATCTCCCCATATGGTCATCGTCCAACGTATGCTCAATCCCAATCGCCATTTGGCTTGGCAACGTGGCCAGATGTCTCATCGATGAGAGCGTTACACGCCTCCCTTGAAGACTGCAGCGCGGCCTGAACCGCCCGGAGCAAGACCTCATCGCTGAAGGGTTTGTCCAAAAAGGCCACCGCGCCGGCTCGCAGCGCCCGTGCGCGCGTCTCTGCATCGCCATGGGCCGTGATGAAGATGATCGGAATGGAGTAATTGGCTGTGGCCAGCTGCCGCTGGAGATCGAGACCGGACATCCCCGGCATCCGCACGTCGACGATCAAGCATGCGGTGTCCTGCCGATGACTGGAACGCAAAAAGTCCTCCGCCGAGGCGAACACCGCTGCTCTGAACCCCACCGATCGGATGAGACTCTCGGTGGCCTCACGGATGGCCTCGTCATCGTCCACCACTGCGATCAGGGGTGTCTCGGACATGCTCGCCTCTCATGGCTCCCGAAGTCATTGCTCGACGGCCAGGGCCGTCATCCCGGATGCAGCAAACGGACTCAGCCTGAGGTCGTGTGGCCGCCCAACATGCTGGCGCGGAGAGGTCTTGAACCCGTCCTCTGTGTTCCTCAGGAGAACCGCGATTCTAGGGGAAATATACAGTGTGTAAGCCTGAGGGGCTATTATACCTTGGTATAGGTGGGTTAATACCTGGCGTCGGGGAGGCCGAGTTTTTCGGCCATCCGGACGAGAGCCGCTAAGGACTCGGCCTGCATCTTGTGCATGACCTGACCGCGGTGCAGCTTGATGGTGATTTCGCTGGTGCCCAATTCGGCGGCGATCTGCTTGTTGAGCATGCCGGAGACGACGAGCTGCATCACGTCCCGCTCCCGCGGGGTCAGCAAATTATAGCGCTGGCGCAACGCCGCCAGGTCCGCGCGCTGCTGCCGGACCACGCGGTCGCGCGCAATGGCCTGCGCGATGGCATCGAGCAGGTCCTGATCGCGGAAGGGCTTGGTCAGAAACTCCACCGCCCCGGCTTTCATGGCCTGCACCGTCATCGGGATGTCGCCATGGCCGGTGATGAAGATAATCGGCATCGTGATTTGTGCCGTAGCCAGTTCGCGCTGCAGGTCGAGTCCGCTCAACCCCGGTAACCGCACGTCGAGCACCAGGCAGCCGGGCGCGTCCGAGGGCTGACGGGTCAGAAACGCCCGGGCGGACCCAAAGGTCTCGACGCGGAGCCCCACCGAGCGGATAAGGCTGGTAAGGGCGTCACGGATCGACGGATCATCATCCACGACGAAGACGATGGGGTCTGGATCACTCATGACACACGCTCACTCCCCGCGGGCAGGGTGAACTGAAAGGTCGCGCCGGGACCGTCGTTCGGGGTAGCCCACAACCGGCCGCCATGCGCCTCGATGATCGAGCGGCTGATCGACAGCCCCAGGCCCATGCCTTCGGGCTTGGTCG
>CAWDIV010000002.1:0-16683 GCA_963802355.1 uncultured beta proteobacterium
GAGGGGACCATATGAGATCTGCCCCATCCCCACCCTAGCTCAGCATGGCAGCCTCTAGCGCTCCTTCTCACACCACGCTACGCCGCGCCCTCTGAACCAGTACCTAATCCATGGTGGCCTCGCGTCGGGCGCTCGCCGCGCTTCCCGCTCCACCGCAAGCGGAGTCCGAGTCCGCGCGGCAGACCTCCTCCGGGGCGCGTCCCTTGTCGAGCACTGTCGAAGCGTAAGATGCGCCAGGGAGTCGGCGGATGAGCAAGCGGCCGGTCATATTCTTCGCGGCGTTTTTGGGTGCGATCGTCGTGCCTCAGCTCGTGGCGCACGGCCTCGATGCCCTGTACCCGGCGCAGCAGGGGCTGGTGGAGAACGAGAGCGTCCTCGTGGCGGGCGCAAACGGGTTCGCGGACCCCACCGCCGTACTTGGAACGAGCGTCGTACGCGAAATGGTGCAGGACGCCCGGCCGGTTTATCCGCAAGTGCTGGAGGAGGCGCAGACCGCGCAGTTTGGCCTGACCGGGACCGGTGCGATCGTGCTGGCCGCGCGCTTCGCCGACGCCGGCGCGGCCGACCGCGCCCGCTCCGTTTTCTTCAAGATGGTAGGTAAGGTCAATGCGGAGCAGGACGCAGCTGGCATCTGGAAGTTTTCCTGGCCGCAATCAGGCCAGCCAGCGGCAGCGGCGACGGCGGGCCGGACTTTCATGCTGTGGGTGGCGCCGGACCATGGATCCCTTGAGCGGCTGCGCGCGGAAAGCCGGGCGTTGCGCGCGGTGACGCCGGAGGCGCGGACCGGCCTGGGCGGCATGGTCGATGCCGTGCGAACATCGTCTCCGGGCTCTGTCCTGGCCGTCATCGCAGTCTACGCGCTCTTCGTCTCGTGGCTGTTCCTGCGGCTGGTCGGATGGGCGACCGAGGTGGCGCCGAAGGCAGGCATGCAACCGTCGGGCCGCGCCGCTCTCAGGCAACGCCTGCTCGACGTCCGCTACGCCGAATCGCCGATCATCGCGTCTCCCGGCGCGCGCGACGACCGGCTGGTAGTGGACTGGAAGTACGCCGACAACAAGTGGGCGGACCAGGCGCGCGTGCACGGGATGACGAAAACGCACCGGCTGATTCTCGAGCTCGACGAGGACGACCGGACGGTGCGATGCCGCGAATTCCACGCCGAGACGGACTGGAGGGCGGGCGCGGAAGGAGGCTCGCTCCGCTGGAAGGCCGCGTGGGAGATCGTTTTCTTCCAGTACGAGCACGAGCGGGTGTTCGGCTTGCAACTGGGGCCGGACGGAAAGCTGGTCGCGAACCTCTCGTATGCCTACACCTTCGACATCCGCGAGATGAAGAACCCGCTGATCGCCGCCGTCACCGCGGCGGGCTGGCGCTGGCGACAGGTGTTCTTCTTCGCCCCGCCCTGGCTCCGCTGGCTGCACGACTGAGGGCGCCGTCTCGCTGTCTTATCCCGCGAAGAACGCTGATTGCGCGACGGGGGGTGCGGGGGGAACGGGAAGGCCCCGAAAGCTCTTACCGGAAGGGGCCGTTCCCCGCCTCCCATCTCTCGCGGAGAAGGGTCATCGTGCGACCGGGGGGTCCGGGGGGAACGGGAAGGCCCCGAAAGATTTTACCGGAAGGGGCCCGTTCCCCGCCGTCCTTAATACACCGCGAAACAGGTACAGCAATCCCGCGCCCCCCGTGCTGCGCAGCGCTTCCTGGCTGCAGCCGCTAGTGGGATGGGAGGAGTTCCAGGACTTCGAAGGGCCGTCGTCGCGCAGGCCGATGCGGTCGTGGTGGCCGACCATCGCCGCCCCATCGCTGCTCTTCGTCCAGTTGCCGCAGGTCCGGTCCGCCGCTATCTGAAATGCCGTGCCGTCGGGCTGCGAGCCGGTAAGGATGTCGTGCATGTTGGGCGTGTCGCCGCTGCCGTTCACGACCTCGCCCTTTTCCGTAAGCGCGGTCTGCTTGTTGAGGTTGTTGTTGCCGTGGAGTTCCGCGACGTTACGCGCGATGACCACGCCTTTCGCGTTCTGCCATGGACCGGTGCCGATGCGCTCACGGGCATGCTGCGTCCCCGCGGTGCGGGTGGCGGTCGCGCTGAGATAGGCCCGCCAGGAAATCTTGCCGGCGCCGACCGCGGTTGCAAGAGCCTGGCAATGACCGTCCGCACCCGCCAGTCCGCCGAAGTCCGCGCCCTTACCCGAGCCTACGCTCGTGACGAAAAAACTCATGGTGTACAGACTATGGTAGCGCCCGACTGTTTCGCAACTACCGAGACCGAGCGATGCCAGCGCGACCAGAGCGGCCGTGCCGATACGCGTCTTGCTCATTATCGAGCTTTACGTAACTTCGTTACGTCGCTCGATCCCCTCACCCCCAACCCCTCTCCCGAGGGGCGAGGGGAGCGCGAGGTGAACAAATCGGCGAGTCCGGATTTGTCATCCGGTTTCGTAATGATCATGGAATCCCCCAAGATGCGTATCTGGTTGGTTGAATCGCCCGGGTTTACGCCTCTCCAACCGCCTTCTTGTCCTCCACCGCCCGCAGCGCCGGCCGCGCCACCGCGTGCGGCCGCAGCGTCGGGTCGATGAACTTTAGATACTGCGGCCCCAGCTCGCCGATCGTGTTGACGCCAAGCAGCGCTATGTTGCGGCGGATTTCCTCGTGGAAGATTTCGAGCGCGCGGGCCGCTCCGGCCTCGCCCGCTGCCGCCACGCCATAGAGCGTCGAGCGGCCGACCATCACTGCGTTCGCGCCCAGGGCAAGCGCTTTCACCACGTCGCTGCCGCGGCGGAAGCCGCTGTCTACGAATACTGTCGCGCGCTTGCCGACCGCGTCCACGATTTCCGGCAGCACTTCCATCGGCGAGACGATCCCGTCCAGGTTCCGCCCGCCGTGATTCGATACGTCCACGCCGTCGGCGCCGTGATTGACCGCCTCCGCCGCGTCGTGCGCATCGAGCATGCCTTTGACGATGAGTTTGTGCGGCCAGATCTTGCGCAGCGCATCGAGATCGTCCCACTTGATCGAATCGGTGCGCAGGCTGGAGCGGCCCATTGGCCCCTTCGTCATCTTGGCTCGCGCTGCGGCGGGGTAGTTCTGATACATCGGCATGCCCGTTGTCATCATGTAGCGCCCCATGACACCGAGCAGCCAGCGCGGGTGCGTCAGCATGTCGATCGCGCTCTTGGTGGACAGGCTGAACGGCAGGGTGAAGCCGTTCCTGATGTTGTATTCGCGGTTGCCCGCCGAGACGCCGTCCACCGTCACTATGAGCGCCTTGTAGCCTGCTGCCTTGGCGCGGTTCACCAGCTCGTGCGACATCGAACGGTCCGGCCAGAGGTAGAGCTGGAACCATAGCTCGCCGCCCGCTTCGTCGGCCACGCGCTCCATGGCGGTCATCGAGCCGGTCGCGAGCGAAAACGGTATGCCCGCCGCTTTGGCGGCGCGCGCAAGCGCGAGCTCGCCTTCGTACCATAGCAATCCCGCGGTCCCCGTCGGCGCGATCACGAGCGGCATCTTGTGCTTGACGCCGAAGATCGTGGTCTCGGGGTTGCGCTTCGACACGTCCACGAAGGTGCGTGGCCTGAAGCGGATGCGGTCGAACACCTCGCGATTGTTACGCAACGACACCTCTTCCTCGGTGCCACGGTCCATGAACTCGAACGGTCCCCTCGGAACGCGCTTCTTCGCCATCTCCCTCAGGTCGAAGATGTTGCATGCCTGCGTCTTCAAGTCCATGGGTTCCTCCTGGTCGGTCGTCCAGCATGCGGATAGTGCCGCGGTACGGGTGATTGTAACTTGGCGGACCGGCATGTCCATATCGCTCGACGGCTCGTTTCATTGCGCCGCGACCGTCCGGTTCCTGTGCAGCCCGGCGCCGGCTTCATCACCGGCCAGACCATACACGTCAACGGCGGCATGCTGAAGTCGAACTGAAGAGCGTATCTAACCGCCAAGGCCGCCAAGAAAAGCAATTCAAACCTACCGCCGAGACGCGGAGGGAAGAGGAGAGGGCAAGCACAGCACGTTTCATCTGAGACGCACTATCTGAGACGCACCATCTGAGACGCCCGATCTGGGACGCCATCACTCGTCACTCATCACTCGCAGTCATCCCGCTCCTCGAGCAAACGCTCCCAGTCCTTCGGCAGCCCGATCTTTTTGCCCACGGGATACCCCAGGAAGCCGTTGTGGGCGAAGATGTAGGCGTTATTGCGCAGCGGATCGCCACTCACGGCGATCATGTAGTCCTCGGGTTCCCACACGATGGGCACCAACCGGTTCGGGTCGTCCGACTCATGGAACACTTTCGGAATGCGGCCCGCCGTCGCGTCGTCCTTCAGGTCCCACACGCCGCGGATGTTCCAGTCTCTCAGCTGCCGCTCGAACTCCCACGCCGGCCGCCGCGCGTTCTCATAAATATAGCGCTTGACGTCGGCCTTGCTCCATCCCGCCCGCGCGATGGTCTCGGCGATGATCGGGCTCATTACGATGAGCGGCCGGAGCATGCCGTTGCCGTGGCTGGTCGTAAACGTGATCTGCCAGTTGTTGAACCGCTGCACCGAGTCCGCGATATACGGCAGCATCTGCTCGGGCGTGCTCCCCGACACCGATGAGAGCGAGCCGCCCCCGGTGTAGCGCGAGATCGTCACCGTGTTGTCGCCGGCGCTAAAGCCCATCTCGACGCTGTTGGGTTCCCAACCGATCTGCTGCAACACCTCCTCGTTCTCCGCGAGCACGACGCGCCAGGTGTTTCCATAAGTGGCCTTGTCGGTCTTGTGCGGCAGGAAGCCGGCGACGTTGCGCAGGTAGAGGCGCCAGAAGCGACCGATGGACGTATTGGGCATGAAGCCGTCGCGCAAAGCGCCCTGCGTCCAGTTGAACCCGAGCTGCTTGATGATCGGGCCGTTCACGATGATCAGCGTATCGGCGCCCGGCGTGTTGCCACTGTGCTCCACGCCGTATTCCGGGTCGCACATCGCTTCGATCAGCGCCACCAGGACGGGCATGTACTCGGGGCGGCAGCCGGCCATTACACCGTTGACCGCGATGCTCCAGACGGTGGCGGCGCGCTTGTCGGGCAGCAACACGCCGAGCGTTTCGTCGGGCTCGCGGCCGGTATAGCGCAGGAACGCTTCGATCGCGTCGCGCGTCGGCGGTACGATGGGCAGCCCGTCGGAGGTACTCGTGCTCGTAGAAATAGCGGTTGACCGCTGCGAATCCACCTTTGACGACGATCTCGCGCGGTCCGGGCTCGGACGAATCGCCAGTAGTCGGCGGCGTGACGGTCAGGTTGTCGATCACAGCCTGTGTCGTGACCTCGAGGATGTCGCGGCGCAATTCTCCGGCGCTCTTGTTGCCGATATGACCCGGCACCACAGCGACCGGTATGTTCGGCATGCCGAGCCCGACCGAAGTAGCCGCGGCCTGCCGGAGAAAGCCTTCGCATGTGAGCGAGGAGGTGGGGTAGCCGGCCCCTTCGCACACCGCACTTGCCCGCAACACGGCGGGCGTGCAACTGCCTCAACACGCCATCCCGGAAATGACGGCGTCGACGCCGAGCGCCTTGAACTGCTGCGGCAGCGCCGCGAGCGCTTCCTTCTCCTCCCCGCCGTGCGTGCTGCCGAACTCGCGCCAGCTCACGAACTTGACGCCCGGAAATCGCTTCTTGAGCCCCTCTTCAAGCAGCTCGAACACCTGGTCGCCCTTGAAAAGGTAGTCCCACAGCTGGGCTACTGTCCTGCCTTCCAATGATTCGAGCCGCGGCGCGAGCGAACGGGTGCGCTGCTGGCGCGGCCCGCGCGGCCAGTACGCTTCGTAGTAGCCGTCGTTGTTTCTATCGGACATATGCTTGGCTCCTGGATTCGCTCAAAAAGCAATCTAGCCGCAGAGACGCGGAGATAGGGGAGAGATACTGATCCAATCCGTGCCGGGCCTCGTTAAGTGCGGCGCCTGCATTGTATGAGACCGGAGCGTGAGTCGCTTGCGTGAGTCCATTTGATGATCAGACGAAGCATGCCAGATCATGTTGTTGTTCTTGCTCTCTCCCCTTCCTCCGCGCCTCTGCGGTAAATTTTGAATTGCTTTCTTAGCGTCTTGGCGTCTTGGCGGTGAAAATTGATACACTTGAGGTTGGCCCGCACTAGATACGGCCCATGCTGCGCATCACCGAAGTCAAGCTCCCGCTCGATCATCCCGTAACCGCAATCCGGGCCGCCATATTGCAGCGGCTGGGGATAGCGGAGAACGAGCTCATCGGCTATTCCATTTTTCGCCGCGCGGTGGACGCCCGCAAGCCGGCCATTTCGTTCATCTATACGCTGGACGTCGAAGTGAGCGAGGAGCCGGCGCTCTTCGAGCGCCTCGAGGATGATTCTCGCGTTTCCCGCGCACCGGACACGAGCTACCGCTACGTCGCGCGCGCGCCTGACGGACTCGTTTCCCGACCCGTCGTGATCGGTACCGGCCCGTGCGGGCTGTTCGCGGGCCTGCTGCTCGCGCAGATGGGCTTCCGACCTCTCATCCTGGAGCGCGGCAAGGCCGTGCGCGAGCGCACCCGGGACACGTGGGGGCTGTGGCGCAAATCGGTGCTCGATCCGGAGTCGAACGTGCAGTTCGGCGAGGGCGGCGCCGGCACTTTCTCTGACGGCAAGCTCTACAGTCAGGTCCGGGATCCGCGCCACCTGGGACGCAAGGTGCTCACCGAATTCGTGAAATCCGGGGCGCCCCCTGAAATTCTTTATGTCGCCAAGCCGCATATCGGCACGTTCAGGCTGGTGGCCATGGTGGAGAATTTGCGCGAGACGATCCACGCGCTGGGTGGGGAGATCCGCTTTCAATGCAAGGTTGTGGACCTGGACATCGAGGATGCCCAGGTGCGCGGCGTGGTCCTTGCCGGCGGCGAGCGCATCGCCTCCGATCATGTCGTGCTGGCCGTCGGCCACAGCGCGCGCGACAGCTTCCGGATGCTGCACGAACGCGGCGTTAATATCGAGGCCAAGCCCTTCTCCATCGGGTTTCGAATCGAGCATCCGCAGTCGCTCGTCGACCGCGCGCGCTACGGCAAGAACGCCGGGCACCCGATGCTGGGCGCCGCGGACTACAAGTTGGTTCATCACTGCAGCAACGGCCGCTCGGTCTACAGTTTCTGCATGTGCCCGGGCGGCACCGTAGTGGCCGCCACCTCGGAACCGGGGCGGGTCGTCACCAACGGCATGAGCCAGTATTCGCGCAACGAGCGCAATGCCAACAGCGGAATCGTGGTTGGCATCACGCCGGCCGACTATCCAGGGCATCCGCTCGCCGGTATCGCCTTTCAAAGTCACTGGGAAGGCCGCGCATACGATGCGGGAGGGGGAAATTTCTGCGCTCCTGCGCAACGCGTCGGCGATTTTATTGCGCGGCGATCCTCAACGGTGTTGGGCTCGGTCACGCCGTCCTACACGCCGGGTGTCCGCATGACCGATCTCAGCGGGTGCCTGCCTGATTACGCGGTAGAGGCGATACGCGAAGCGCTTCCCGCTTTCGAGAAGCAGCTCAAGGGATATGCGATGGACGACGCAGTGCTGACCGGCGTGGAGACGCGCACTTCATCGCCCATCAGGATCAAGCGCGACAAGGGCTATCAGAGCGTGAATATCCGCGGCCTCTATCCCGCGGGGGAAGGCGCGGGCTACGCCGGCGGGATACTTTCCGCGGCGATCGACGGCATCGAAGTCGCGGAAGCCGTCGCGATGAGCATGAGTGAAAAACGAAATTGAACCGCCAAGACGCCAAGGCCGCCAAGAAGGACTGAAATGAAATACAGGATGCACAGGAACGAAGTCAACGGTCAGCCCGATTCGATGTCCGTCGAGTCGCCGTCTCCTCTCTCCGCCCCTCGAACTGCGGATTCGATGCCGACTGGAGCGAACACTTTCGTGCGCGCTTCAGCGGCGCTCCCGTGAAGACGGTGGTAGCAACCTTCACGCACCTGGACGGCCATGCGTCACGCCAGCAAGGGGAATTCATTGTGACGCAAACCGGCGTCGAAGGCGGCTTGATCTATGCATTGTCAGCGCCTTTGCGCGAGCACATCGCCGTTGCGGACGCGGCCATCCTTTACCTCGATCTCGCGCCAGGCTGGGAACTGCCGCGCCTGGTGAGCGAGCTATCGCGGCCGCGCGGCTCCCGCTCCCTGTCCAGCCATATCCAGAGCCGCGTAAAACTGAAGGGGGTCAAGGTCGGGCTGCTGCGGGAGCTCGTGCCGGCAGCGGACGTCGCGGACCCCGGCCGACTGGCGGCGGCGATCAAAGCGCTGCCGCTTAAGCTCGTCGGGACACGCCCTCTCTCCGAAGCGATCAGCAGCGCGGGCGGCGTCGCATTCGAGGCGCTAGACGAGCGATTGATGATCCGGTCCCTGCCAGGGATGTTCTGCGCCGGCGAAATGTTGGACTGGGAGGCGCCGACAGGCGGTTACCTCCTGACGGCCTGCTTCGCCACGGGCCGTGCCGCGGGGTTGGGTGCGCTCGCCTGGCTGCAGAAGAACAGCATTAACCGCCAAGACGCCAAGGCCGCCAAGGAAGACAATAGTAAAGAGTAGGTTCAGCCATCGCGACGAATCGGGTCGCTATCGTACGCCTAGACTGCGCTTCGCGCGTTAAGTACTCCATCGCTGAGATCAGGGGCGACACGATGGAACCAGACGTTGAAATTGACGAGCTGGCACGGGCGGTTATCGGTGCGGCAATAGAAGTTCACCGCGAATTGGGTCCGGGCTATCTGGAAAGTGTATATGAACACGCACTTGCTGCCGAGCTGGATTTGAGCAGCATTGCCTTCGAGCGCCAGAAATTGTTCGCGCTCAGCTACAAATGTAGACGGGTAGGCGAGGGGCGCATGGACTTCCTTATTGGAGGCTGCCTCGTTGTTGAAATCAAAGCCGTTGAAACCCTTCTTCCCATTCACAAAGCACAAGTAATGTCATACCTGAAGGCGACGAGGCGCAGGCTTGGACTACTGATTAATTTCAATGAGAGGATTCTGAAGAGCGGTATACAGCGCATTATCTGGTCGGAACCTGTCGCATTTTGAATTTCATTCTAATTTATCTTGGCGGCCTTGGCGTCTTGGCGGTTAATATTGCCCTGGATGGAAAAAGTCCGCGTTTCCAAACTGATGTCTGAGCAGGGTATCTGCTCGCGCCGCGAGGCCGACAGCTACATCGAGCGCGGCTGGGTGCTGGTGGACGGGGAGCCGGTTACGGAGCTCGGGTACGCGCGCTTACCCGAACCAGAAGATCACGCTCGCGAAAGCCGCGCAGTCGCGCCAGGAAGCGAGTGTGACCATACTGCTCAACAAGCCGATGGGCTACGTCTCGGCGCAGCCGGAGAAGGGCTACCTGCCGGCCGTCTCGCTCGTCACCGCGGCATCACGCTTCGACGGGGACCGCTCGCCGCTTCGCTTCAGCGGCGCGCACCTGCGGGGTCTCGCGCCCGCGGGCCGGCTCGACATCGACTCGACCGGGCTGCTCGTCCTTACGCAGGACGGCCGCATCGCCAAACAACTGATCGGCGAGGATTCGGGGATGGAGAAGGAATACCTGGTGCGCGTGCAGGGCAGATTGGGGGCGAACGGCCTTGCTCTGCTGAGCTTCGGATTGAGCCTCGACGGCGTGCCGCTCAAGCGCGCCGACGTGCGTTGGCAGAACAAGGATCAGTTGCTCTTCATCCTGCGCGAAGGCAAGAAACGCCAGATCCGGCGCATGTGCGAGCAGGTGGACCTGCAGGTCACCGGCCTGAAGCGCGTGCGCATCGGGAACGTGCGACTGGGGGATCTTCCGGCCGGGCAATGGCGCTACCTGCGCAGCGACGAACGGTTCTGAACAATCAAGGATAAGGATGAAGGATGAGGGATGAGGGATGAGGAATGACCCCCAGCAGTGCGAGAATGTAGGTGGGGTCTCTTCCTTCGCCTTTCGCCTTTCGCCTTCTCGCCTTCTCGCCTTCCGCCTTCTCGCTTTCCGCCTTACCCGAGTCATGATTAGGGCCAATTAATGTCGGGGTATGGAGACAGTATTTCCCCCGGCCGCCCGGAACGATACATCGTGCGGTCAGTCGAATTCCCTACACCGGACTCCACCCCGAGAGGGGCCCCGCTTTCTCCTGGGTTACGCCTTGAGAGCTGCGTTCATGCCCCGATGTTTCGGATGCCAGGAGACCGGACACACACATTTATTCAAACTTTCGAGAGAGGAATCCTGATGAAAGCAAAGCTCGTTACAGCATGCGCCGTTGCGGCGGCACTGATGATGCCGGTTGCCGCTTACAGCCAGTACAGACACAGGCAAGACACCCAGGGACACACCGCCGGCAGCCCAGAAAGAAAGTGCCGGCCCCGTTGACGATGCGGCGATCTCCACGAAGATCAAGACCGAGTACGCCAAGGACAAGCAGGTGAGCGCGCTCAGGCTCAACGTGGACACCGACAAGGGAGTCGTCACGCTCCGCGGCACCGCGAAGAGCAAGGAGGAAGCCGACAAGGCCGTCTCCATTGCCAAGGGCGTGAGCGGCGTTTCCACGGTGAAAAGCGAGATCAAGGTCGAGCCTGCAAAATAACGCAGCGACGTTGCTACGAAAAAAGGGCGGCCAGGCCGCCCTTTTTTACTGCTTCAACTCTTCCTCATCACCACCCATCACCCATCACGCTTCTAGTCAACAATTGCCTGATACACCAGCGCGTTGATCAGCCGCCGGTAGTGCCAGCGTATCGGCCCGGGCGCGGCCGACATGTACACGACGACGAGCTGCTCTTTCGGATCCGCCCAGAAATCGGTTCCGGTGGCGCCGCTCCATGTGAACGCCCCGGGCGAGCCCATCATGGTCGGGCCGCCGGTCGAGGGGCGCACGGCCATGGTGAGCCCGAAGCCGTAGCCTGCCTTCGAGGGATCGGCCGCCTCGACGAAGTTCTGAATCCCGGGACCGAGATGGTCCGCCGTCATGTAGTCCACGGTCCTGCTGGCGAGTATGCGCGTGTCCCCGAACCGCCCGCGATTGAGCAGCATCTGCCCGAATCGTATGTAGTCGGCGGCCGTGGATACCGCGCACCCGCCGCCGCACTCGAACTTCGCGGGCTTGGTGCGATCCGCGAACGCTTGCGGCTTGCCCGTATCCGGGTCGTTCGGCAGAGCGCGCGCGTAGCGCTTCACCTTCTCCGGCGGAACGACGAAGCCGGTATCAACCATGCCCAGCGGCTTCCAGATGCGGTCGTTCAAATAGGCGCCCAGCGATTGACCGCTTTCCATTTCGATGATGAGGCCGAGCACGTCGATCGAGAATCCATAGTCCCATGCGCTCCCCGGCTGGTACAGGAGATTGACCTTCGAAAGCCGTTCAATGAACTCCGTCCCGGTGAACTGAGCGGCCGCCGGGCCTGAGCCAGCGGGGAACATCTTGTGCACCGGCGTCGAGCCCCGCCCGCCGTAAGTGAGGCCTGACGTGTGGCGCAGCAGGTCCTGTATCGTCATCTCGCGCTTCGCGGGTACCGTTTCCATGATCGTCTGGCCCGCCGCGTCGGTCTTGAGCACGCCGACCCGCAACGTGCCAAGCGCGGAAAACCACCGCGAGGCCGGATCGCTCATCTGGATGCGCGTGTCTTCCACGAGCTGCATGATGCCCACTCCGACCATGGGCTTGGTCATCGAGGCTATTCCGAAGATCGCGTCCCGCGTCATCGGCGTGCCTGTCTGCCTGTCGAGATAACCGAACGATTCGTAATAGGCGAGGCGGCCCTTGCGTGCGATCGCCACAACCGCGCCCGGGATACGCCCGCGCTCGATGTCGGCACGCAGTACCTGGCCGATGCGCTCGAGCCGTTCTGATGACAGTCCCACCGATTCGGGCCGCGCCCGCGGGAGCGGGTCCTGGGCATAGGCGTGGAGCGTAAGGAACAGCAGGACGAGCGCAGGCAGCAACGGCGGACGCTTCATTTCTTGTCTCCCCCGAATGAAATACCGGGAAAGCTTACGCCTCTACCTAAGACCGGGGAAGCGTGAATGGTGAGTGATGAATAGAAGCGCTCTCAAAACCCGGATTTCAAGCCACAGATAAATACAGGTGAACACGGATCACTGCATTTCATTTCTTCACCGCTTCTGAAAGCGGTTCCCGTCGACGATTTCTTCCCTGATGGTAAAGACTCCCGCATGGTCCGGATCGACGATGACCCTGACCCAGTGCGCCTCGGGAAAGCCGAAGACTTCCACGCGCGTGAAATTTTCGACCTGTCGGCCGCGGTCTCCCGTGCTGGTCTCCCCGGTCCTGAAGAGCGGCTTGTCCACGCGGAAGTAATGCGTGTCGCCGTGCAGGAGGAGCACGGGCTTCCCGTAGGCCACGACCTCGGCCTCCAGCGCCGGCAGAAAGTCCGCGAAGCCGGACGGCGTTTGCGGCCGCGGCGTGTGCCTCAGGATGGCGAGTCTCCCCTTCGAGAATCTGTCTTCGAAACGGGGATTGGCCTGCGTGAATATGGCCACTGCCTTGCTCCCGTCCCTTCTCGCCGTGTCGAATGTCTCCTTGAGCCACGCCAGATTGGCGGCACTGCGCGCGCGGTGCTCCGCATCCTGCTCGGGCGTCCGTCCAAGGTTATTGTTGCTGCCCACCAGGTGCAGGGTGGCGAAGGTGACGCCGCCCATATCCCACCGGGCGTTCTCGCGGAATCTGGAATAGCGCGGGTCATCGCTCTGGCGCCGCATCGGCAGCTTGCGCTGGCCGAGGCTCTGGTTGTCCTGGAAGAAGATCTCCCGCAACTTGGCGAGCCGATCCAGCGGCTCGAAGCCCCCCGCCTTCGGAAAATGACAGTCCGTCCAGTCGTTGTCGCCCGGTGTATAGATGAAGGGGTGGCGGGATCCGTCGAATTGATCCTTGCGGCTCCTGAAAAGCGCATCTTCGCAGGGCATCGAGGTCCCCGCCTTGAAGTCCCCGATGTGGACGACGAAGGCGACGTTCGACCGGTTGATGTCGTCCATGAGCCGCGGATACTGCGCATCCGATTCCTCGTTGTACTGCTGGTCGCCGAGGAGTGCCAGCTCGAACCTGCCCTGCCCCGGCGCGACGCCCGCGCAGCCGGTGACCAGCGCGAAGCACAACGCGGCGAGGCCGGCGCGTGACCGGATCGCGATGGAGCCCGCGAAATTCCTGCCGTGCATTTTATTTCCCTCCGCTGTCAAGATGCCGGTCCAATATTGCAATTGCGTGACCGGCGAGCCTTGGTAGGATAATACCGTCACAAACAAAACACGTAGTCCACATAGGGAGATAACCGATGGCGGAGAAGATGAACGGGGCGCGGCTCATCGCGCGGATGCTCAAGGCGTACGGCGTGACGCACGTGTTCTTCATGGACGCGATCCTGCGGCGCGCACTGGCGGAAATGGAGGACGTCGGGATCAAGCGCATCCTCGGCCACTCCGAAAAAGCCGTGGCCTACATGGCGGACGGATTCGCTCGCGTGTCGGGCCGCCCGGGCGTCTGCATGGCCCAGTCGGTGGGCGCGGCCAATCTCGCGTCCGGCATGCAGGACCCGTATCTCGGTCATTCGCCGGTAGTGGCGATCTCCGGCCGTCACGTGGCGGCAAACCAGTACCGCAACGCCTACCAGGAAGTTCCCCACGAACAGCTCTATGCCTCGGTTACCAAATGGCAGGGCCGCATCGACGTGCTGGAGCAGATTCCGCACGTCATGCGACAGGCGTTCCGGGAAGCGACCACCGGGACACCCCGGCCCGTGCACATCGATATGGCGGGCTACACCGGTGATGCCGTCACTGCCGAGGAAGGCAGCTTCGACGTTATCGCCGACGAGACGCACACCCGATTTCCCGCATTCCGCCCAGCGCCGGATGCGGTCGCCGTGCAAAAAGCCGTGGCTGCGATCAAGAACTCCACACGCCCGGTCATCGTGGCCGACCGCGGCGCCGAGATCTGCGGCGCGGGCGAGGCGATCGCGCGGCTCGCCGAGCGTATCCAGGCGCCGGTGGTCGTTACCCTCGACGCCAAAGCGATCATGGTGGACGACCATCCACTGTTCAGCGGCACTCTCGGCACTTACGGCAGGAGTTGCGCCAACCATGTCGTCGCCGAGGCGGACCTCGTGATACTCGCCGGCAGCAACACGAGCGACCAGACGACCGCTAACTGGAGGATCCCCAAGGAAGGCACCGCAATCATCCACATCGACCTCGACCCGGTGGAAATCGGACGCAATTACACCCGCGTCGTCGGCATCCACTCCGATGTGCGCGCGGCGTTGGAGGCGCTGGGGGTAGCGGCATCGCCCGCCAAGCACGATGACTGGCTGGCGCAATCCCGGAAGCATGTCGAAGCGTGGCGCAAGGATGCGGAACCGTCCCGCGCATCGGATAGCGCGCCGACGCGGCCGGAGCGTCTGTGCAAGGAGCTGACCGAATGCCTGCCGCAGGACGCGATCCTGATCGCCGACACCGGCTATGCGGCGCTGTGGACGGGCACGCTGGTCTACCTGCGCCATCCGACCCAGAACTATTTTCGCGCGGCCGGCTCTCTCGGCTGGTCGTTTCCGGCTTCCCTCGGCGCGAAGTGCGCTGCGCCCGGCCGGCCGGTGGTCTGTTTCACAGGCGATGGCGGCTTCTACTATCACCTGCCCGAACTGGAGACAGCGCGCCGCCGCGGCATCAAGACCGTCACGGTCGTGAACAACAACCGCTCTCTCGCCCAGGGCCTACGCAATCTGACCCTGGCTTACGGCAGCCACGACAAGACCAACATGGGAGAGTGCTACGAGTACCGGAACACTGACTTCGCGCGCGTCGCGCAGGCATTCGACTGCTTCGGCGTTACGGTCGAGAAGCCGCAGGAGTTTCGCAAGGCGTTCGACGCCGCCATGGCTACGGACCTCCCTGCCGTGATCGACGTCAAGACCGAGTTCGGATTGCAGGCGCCATTAGCGTGGGCGCCCGCCTGACGGCGAAGGCGGAAGGCGAAAGGCGGAAGGATGAAGAACGCAAACAGTGCAATGCGCGAAACACTTCAGCCTTTCCTCTTTTGCCTTTCGCCTTGGTGCCACCGGACGACACTTTCGCGTTTCGCCTTCCGCCTTCCGCCTTGGCGAAGGCGGCGAAGATAGAGCCGCAGTAGCTGAAGCAGCGTGATGAGATGCCTTTCACCTGCGCGCCGATCGACGTGCAGCGGCTTCAATTGCCCGGTGACTGAGTGCCGACGTCAACGCACGCAGCGGCCGCAGGAGCCGAGCGCCGTAACCTTACGGTATCGTCGTGAGCGTGACGGGCGCGGTGAGATAGCGGCCGATGGCCTCGCCACTGCCCATTTTCCAGCCGATTCCGGCAGCGACGATGGCGACTATGAGGCCCAGCCCTATAGCGCCGCGCTTCGTGAACAACGACCTGAATCGATGCATCATCTGAGTCTCCCCGGTGGCAAAACCACCTGATGCAATATCAGACAAGATGGGGCGACGTGATATGCACTACGAAAGGTAAGAACTGTTAGCGGATGTAACAGGCCTCATATCGATGTTTCTACCAAATGCTGGCCGCTCATTCGGCCCTTATCCTCGAAACCGCGTAGTTCCACTCCATACGGCCTTTTAGCTTTGGATTGCTGCCGTAGAAGCGCACGGCTTCCTCCAAATCACGAGCCTCGCCGGGTGGAATGTTGAGATTCAGGATTTCGTTGCTCTCTCCGATGATGACGCACTGCGGCTCGGCCGCGCCCTGGGTGCAATCCTTAACGGTCACAACCAGGTCGATCTGCCTAACACTGAACTTCGCCGAGTTGTTCTTGATACGACCGGCTATCTTGTAGCTGCCGACATAGGGCTTCAGCGTCATGCTCTCGAAGACAAGCTCCGAGCTCGGGATGCGGGTGAGGGCGAGGTGTTCTTCCTCTCTGTGCTGCATGTACAACAAGGCGGCTATCGCTAGCGCGATGGCGAGCAGGCTGGCGGCGACCTTGCGATACCCCACCGCGAACGCGACCAGAACCAGAACAGCAAAAATCCCAATCGACCATGCCATAGTTACTTGCTGATTTTCCGTTCTCGTGAGCGCACCTTACATGAACTCCCTGTCCTCAGGAACTCGCCGGCCGCGTCAAGCTACCCCGCCGTGTCACGTACGTGGCTTTTCACGAGGGAATCGATGGCGCTACGGATTGCGCCATTTCCCTGGGCGTCATCGGGAAACTCCTGAAAGTCCACGAACAGTTGCGCGCCCAGTTCTTTCGCGGCCAGCTTCACGCTGCCGAGCCTCAGCCCTCCGAGCGCCCTCGCCTTCACCCGAAGGCACACGACAGGCGTTGCGCGATGGCGCGGTTGCGAACGGATATACCGCACCAAGTCGAACATCCGTGATTCGTCGAAGCGCATCCCGATGACGACGAGATCGGGCTGCGACTCCGAGAGCGCCGCGATTGCCTCCGCCATGGTGCGCACAATCCGCACCTCATGACCTTCGAGGACGTGCCGTAACCGCGCATCCGTACCCAAACGACTCCGGCCAGGATCCTTGCCATCCGGCAGACTCTATAGCTCCATTCGGGTCGGAATAGTGCAAGCTGCCCATCTCGGTTGGGCAACCAATAGACGGTCGGACCGACATGATGAACGTTCTACCACGTACGTGAGGATTTCACACAGCGACTTGCTGTCCCAAGCATAGACAGGCACCCT
>CAWDIV010000003.1:0-20133 GCA_963802355.1 uncultured beta proteobacterium
TCGCCTCGCCGAGAAGGATGAAGGATGAAGGATGAAGGATGAAGGATGAAGGATGAAGGATGAACACTCTACCTGCGCCTTTCCTTATCGGCGTCTATCGGCGTTAATCGGCGGCTAGATTGCCCTTGGGTTTCTCGGCGTCTCAGCGGTCAGTTGAATTTCAACGCCGCGGGGGAGATCAGCACCCCGAACTGCTCGCACCAGATCACCACGCTCGGGTACTTGGCGAGGTCGACGCCGGCGGGCACCGGATAGTTCTGGCTTCCTTTGAATGCCTTCAACCGGCCGAGATCGACGTACATGGTTTTCGCGACGTTGGTGGAGGGCACGACGTTCTCTCTCGGGCACGAGATAGACGTGGAATTTGGGTCCCGGCCCTACCTCGAAGTCGCCTTCCAGGTGCAGGAGATCCTGGTACACCGTCACGCCCCCCTTTCCATGGTGGATCGGATCGCTCGGGTTCGGCATGAATGAAAGTCCCCTTCGCCACGAGTTTCCTCGACGCGGGGCTTTCCACCTGCTCCTTGCCCACGATGTCGGCGAGAAAGATGTACGGGTAGACAAAAATGCCTAGAGCGAATCCCGCCGGCTGTGCCGCATATTGCACCGACGAGAAAGGTGACGGCGAGTTTCTTCATGGCTTCTGAGCGGCGCGATCAAGGATTCAGGATACTGGATACAGAAGGTAGAAATCGATACTTTCCCGCTGTCCCATTTCAGGATTTTGTGGGCTCACAAGATCCTAACGCACTGCGCCCTTGAAGATCACCGGCCCCGTCGGCACGCCGGTGGGCGACCCGCCTGCCGGCTCGATGCTCATGGCCACGCCCCACGCGTCCGCCATTTTCCCGGCCAGCGCCGGCGGCAGCTTCATCACCTGCGACGGGATCGAGGCTCACAAGTCCCAACGATACGGGCGCGGCGTTGCCGCCGGGCAACATCCACAGCTCCCACGAAGTGGTCGGGGCCATGGTCGGATGTTCCTGCATGATCTTCACCCGGATATGGGGATCGCGCATGGCCTGCATCGGCGGCCAGGAGACAACCATCGCCGGCTGTCCGCGCTCGTCCGACATGACCGCCACCGTCGACATGGGCGGCTCGGGCCGTGGCGCGACGCCGATCACGGTGGCCAGTATCAGGACGAACGCAGCGCTCGTGACTGCAAGCGTGCGCCAGAATGCGAGACCTTCCCACCAGCGGGGGACGCCCGTCGTGCGGCTGATGCGTTGATCGAGCGCGCGCCAGACGCGCGCCGGCGGCGCGATGTCGGATGCCGACGAGAGCGAGGGGGACGAGCCGCGCTTCCCAGTCAGCGACAGTCTGCCGCAGGTCACGGTCGTAGCGCATGAGCGACTGGAACCGCGAGCGGGCGCGCCAGGTGAGCGTGCCAAGCACGTACTCGGCCGCCAGCCTGTCGCGCAGTTCCGGGTTCTTGTACCTAGCCATCCCAAAATCCGTGAACGAGTGAACGAGTGAACGAGTGAACGGGTGACAACCACAAGCACCTTCTCCCCAGTCTACCGGGGGAGAGGGATGAGGTGAGGGGGTTCACTCGTTCACCCGTTCACTCGTTCACCCAGCGGCTGCCAGGCAGCCCTTCAGCCGCTCGAGTCCCCGCCGCACCCAGGTCTTGACCGTGCCGAGCGGCTGCTTCATGTGGCTCGCCAGCTCCGAATGAGACAGGCCGTGGAAGAAGGCCAGCACGATGCTCTGCCGCTGCTTCGGCTTCCAGTTGCGCGAGGCAGCGCGATAAGCGCGCCGGCTTCACCGGCTGCCATCAGCTGTTCCAGCGGGCCCGCCGCCTCGTCCTGCCAGGACTCGACCGCGATCTCGTATTCCTCTCCGGTGGTCTCGGATTGCGGCCGGCGCAACCAGTCGAGACAGCGGTTGCGGACGATGCTGGTCATCCATGTAAGCGGCGCGCTCCTCGTCGCAGCGTAGTCCCCGGCGTGGGTCCATATGCTGACGTAGCATTCCTGCAGCACCTCTTCGGCCCAGTCCTGCCTGCGTAATATACGTAACGAGACGCCAAACAGTTTCGCCGAGGTAAGGGTGTACAGCTCGGCAAAAGCACGCTGGTTTTTCACTGCGCACTGGGCTAACAGGCCGGCCAGCCGCTCGGCCAGCGCGTCAGCTGCCGGACGTGAGAGCGGGAGGGCGTCAGGGCGTGAGCTCGACTCAGACCTCCTGCTCCCGATCTCCCGATCTCCCAGGTGCCCCAAAGTTCGCTCACCGGTTCTTACCCTGCTGCCACAACACATCAACCCCGCGGGTGCGCCGGTTAAACACCCGGGCGAGCACGAACAACAGGTCCGACAGGCGATTCAGATAGCGCATCGCGAGCGGCGGGGCCGTTTCCTTCCCGGCGAGCGTCACCACGCGGCGCTCGGCGCGACGGCAGACGGCGCGCGCTACGTGCGCGCAGCCCGCAGCGCGCGATCCGCCTGGCAGAACGAAATCCTTGAGCGGCGGCAGCCGGGCGTTGAGGCGGTCGAGCAGCTTTTCGAGCCGTGTAATGTGTGCTTCGGTCATGATGGCGTGGCCCGGAACGCTCAACTCGCCACCGAGATCGAAGAGGTCATGCTGCACGTCGGTCAAGCAGCCGCGCAGGTTTCGCGGCAGCTTCTCGGCCAGCAACATGCCCACGAGGCTGTTCAGCTCGTCCACCGCGCCGATCGCCTCGATGCGGGGCGCGTCCTTGGCGACGCGCGAGCCGTCGGCCAGGCCCGTGCTCCCGCCGTCGCCGGTGCGCGTGTAGATTTTGGTCAGGCGCTTGCCCATGGCCGCTTATTCTATCGGAAGGTTTCAAAGTCTTCCGGCGGGAGCTTTCCGGCGTCGATGGCCGAGTGGATGGCTTCCAGGGCCAGGTCTTCGGTGCGGAACATGTTCGTTCCCGACCAACTCGCACAGCCCGGTGCGCTCCATCACCTGCATCACTTGGTGCTTGAGTCCAGAAAATGCCAGGTTGACGCCGGTGTCGCGCAGCCGCTGCACCAGATGGCGGAACACTTCTTCGCCGGCCGCGTCGAGCTCGTTGATGCCGTCGCCCACGATCAGGATTCGCGCCTCGGGATTGCGGGCGACAGCCTCCAGCACGGCATCCTCGAAATAAGGCACGTTCGCAAAATAGAGCGGGCCGTCGAAACGGAAGGCGATGACGTAGTTGCTGTCGGCAGATCGTGCATTGTGGCATCGCGCAGCGTTCCGTCGGCATGTCGGCCGAGAGCCACGACGCGGGGGCTCATCGTCCGGAAGAGATAGAGCACGATCGCGAGCCCGGCGCCGATCAGGATCCCGGCATCGAGGTGCGGTGCCAAAATGAGGGTGGCGACAAATGTCGTAATCGCCGCCAGGCCGTCATGGCGATGCGCCTTCCAGGTGTGCCGCATCGCGGTTAAATTAACGAGGTTGATCACCGCCATCATGATGATCGCGGCCAGTACCGATTGCGGAAGGTGATACAACAGCGGGGTGGAACGAGCAGGGTCAAGAGCACGATGCGGCGGTCACTAGGGAAGACATGCCCGTAAGCGCGCCGGCGGAGATGTTGACTGCCGAGCGCGAGAACGATCCGCTCACGGGAAACGACTGGCAGAAGCTGCCGGCGATATTCGCGAGCCCCTGTCCGACCAGTTCCTGGTTCGGATCGATCCGTTGCCTGGTCTTGGTGGCCATCGCTTTCGCAATAGAGATTGCCTCCATGAATCCCACCAGCGTGATCACGAAAGCGGTGGACAGCAGCAACATGATCGTTTCACCGTTCAACGGCGGTATGGCAAGCTTTGGTAGCCCTGGGGGGATCGTGCCTACAACAGCACCGCCGGCCTTCTCGAACCCGATCTGCCAGCTCGCCAGTGTGGTGACGGCGACCGCGATCAGCACGCCAGGCCATCGCGGTGCGTATTTGCACCAGGAGCCAGCATGATCACGAATGCTGCGATTCCCATGAGCAGCGTGAGCAAGCGTGTGTCCCCCGCCTGGCTCAATAGTCCCCAGACGTCGGCGATAAAGCTGCCGCTGCGGCGGGCGGGAACTCCCAGCAGTTTGTCGAGTTGTGACAGGGCGATGATGATGGCGGCGGCATTGGTGAACCCGTTGACGACCGGATGCGAGAGAAAATTCACCACCAGACCGAGACGAAGCACCCCCAGCAAAAACTCAAATACGCCGACCAGGAAGGACAACACCATCGCATAAGCGATGAACCTGTCGGTGCCGGCCGTAGCAAGCGGGCGAGCGACGCCGCGGTCATCAGGGAGACGACCGCCACCGGGCCGGTGGCCAGCTGCGCGCGGACCCAAGCGCCCCGACCATCGCCGGCAGAAAAGCCGCATAAAGGCCGTAATACGAGGGCAATCCGGCAAGCTGGGCATAAGCCATGGATTGCGGCACCAGCACCATGGCGACGCTGATGCCGGCGATCAAGTCGGCTCTCAGCGTCGTGCGCTTGAGCGGAAACCAGGAAAGAAACGGAAAGAAGCGGTGCAAGTTCTTGTTCATTACTTGCAATAATGGCTGCGCCGGACGGACCGCTGAAGGATTATCTGCCATCGAGTCACGCGGGGCAAACTCGGCGCGCTGCGGGCAGCCGGTTTTCGGTATAATCGCGCGCAGCACGATCAACGTAGATCGCTTCCAATGAAAATTCTCCGCATGATCTCGTCGTGTTCGCGGGCGTACTGGCGACGCGTGGGGCCGTTGCAGGCGGCGGAAACCGGAGATCCAGCGGCCGGCGCGAAGAAAAATTCGATGTGCATCGGCTGTCACGGCATCCCGGGCTACAAGACCGCATTTCCCGAGGTCTACCACGTGCCCAGCTCGGCGGCCAGCATGCAGCCTACATCCAGAAGGCGCTGCAGGAATACAAGGCCGGCAACCGCAGCCACCCGACGATGCGGGCGATCGCCGCGGGCCTCACGGACAAGGACATGGCGGATCTCGCGGCCTACTACGGCGCCGAAGCGCCGAAGACCGCGGCCAAGTAAGGCATACCGGGAGGAAGATCGTGAGAACCAGCTTTTCACTGTCTGCTGCGCCTGCTCGTAGCAAGCGCGCCGGCGGTCGCGGGCGACGCCGCCGCAGGCAAGCAGAAATCACAGACGTGCGCCGCTTGCCACGGCCCGGACGGCAACAGCGTCGCGCCGGATTTCCCGCGGATCGCGGGCCAGCACTACGACTACCTCGTGCACTCCATCAATACAAGAATGGCGGCCGCAAGAACCCGATCATGTGCCCAGGTCGAAAAACTCACCCCGCGCGACATCGAAGACCTCGCCGCGTATTTCTCCCCGCAGAAGGGACTGGTCAACCCGCGCAGTCACCGATAGTGCGGCGCTAAATGCCATCCGCAAGTACGAGGTATTTACGGGACATCACACTGGAATCAGAATTCATAAATGGCTTGAATGACCGGCGGGAAACGGGCCCGAAGTCAGGAAGACGTAGCGTTTCGGAATCCTGAGACCTAGGATCGTCCCATTCCCCTCGGCTCCCCGCCGCACGATGAGCTTCCTTCGCGGTTTCACAGGCTACTTGGTCTTGTGCGGGTATTCGCACAAGTCGCTGATCAGACACCTCGGGCAATCCGGCTTGCGCGCCCGGCACACGTAGCGGCCGTGCAGGATGAGCCAGTGGTGGGCGTCCAGCCGGAACGCTTCCGGAACCAGCTTTAGCAGCTTCGTTTCGACCGCGAGCACGTCTTTTCCCGGCGCCAGACCCGTACGGTTCGCCACGCGGAAGATGTGGGTATCCACCGCAATGGTGGGTTGTCCGAACGCCGTATTGAGAATCACGTTGGCGGTCTTGCGCCCCACGCCGGGCAGACTTTCCAGTTCTTCCCGCGTTTGAGGCACCGCGCCGCCGTGACGCTCCAGCAGGAGCTGGCAAGTGGAGAGGAGATTCTTCGCCTTGGTGCGGTACAGCCCGATGCGCTTGATGTATCGCTCCAGGCCCCTGCGCCCCAGCTTGAGCATGGCTTGCGGCGTGTTGGCGACCCGGAACAGCTCGGCCGTGGCGAGGTTGACGCTCTTGTCGGTGGCCTGCGCCGACAGGATCACCGAAACGAGCAGCTCGAACGGTGTCCCGTACTCGAGCTCGGTGCGCGGTTGAGGATTGGCGGAACGCAGACGCGAGAAGATCTCGGATCGTTGCTGCGGATTCATGGATCGATCTATGGGGACTTCATTCGATTGTCACGAACCGGACGACAAGCCCGGACTCGCCGATTTATCCATTCATCCCTGCTCCCCTCGCGATCCAATTTTGCGCGGAGCGCCTCGAAGCGCCCCTCTCCTTTCGGGAGAGGGACTGGGGGTGAGGGAAGCAACGTCTGGGCGTTGCTCGGGAGAGCCGCGTAGCACGGAGGGGCCAGGTTGGCGGAGAGGAGTCGAGCGAGTAAGGAAAGTTAGGTAAAGCTCGAAACGGGGCTATTGCGTGTCGGATTTCACGCTTTGCGCCGTTCCGCCTTGAGTGCAGAGCTCTCGCTCAACGCCTTCCGGCGCGGCCTCATGTCCGGACTTGCTCCATCAGAGGGCCTGATCGATAGCACTTGCAGTGGCGGACTCCTTGCCGGCGTCATTATAATCGCGTGACAACGCTCGGTTCGGGTGGGGTGCGCGAAACAGGCGCCGAAGGCGGGAAGTTCCAGCTGAGCGACGATGAGTTCCCGGGGTAGACTAGAGCGACGTGCTTGAATTTACATCGTTATGAGGTCAGAATGCACCTGCGTTTATTATCAATTTTGGCTATCACTATGATGCCGCGCTTCCCGTTGATACTCATGCTGGTGTCGCTCGCGGCCGCGACGCCGCGCAGGCGCAGGGCTTCAAATTTTCCCACGAGGACCCGGCGGAGCAGGCGGAAAAGGCGGCGGCGGCGGAGCGCCAGGCCAGGGTGCAGTCGCTGCTCGCAACGCCGTGCCGGGACAAGATCAAGAACCAGAAGATCATGGTGCTGATCGGCGAGGAGCGCAACGGCGCCATGTCCGCAAGCAGGCTTCGTACAGCCCGCATGTCGATGCGATCAACGGGCGCCTGCAGGCGCTGGGCCTCCGGACCTACAGCCCGGAGGAGATCCGCAGACAGGTCGCGCAGGCCGAGATCGACGCCTACTTCAGGAACGATCCCGACGCCGCGATCAGCGCGTCGAGGCGGCTCGCGGCGCAGTACATCCTGCGCGGGCTGATTGCCACGCAGACCGGCCGCAATGCGATCGTCAACGTCAACCAGGTGAGCGTGAGCATGGACTTCACGCTGACCGGGGCGAACGGGAGGATGATTTCGCAGGCGCGGCGAAGAATGAAAGCTATGCGGGCCGCGACACCCTGGCATGGCGCTGACCTTGATCAACGAGCGCGCGGATGAAGTGGTCGCCCAGCTGTACACCGACTATTGCCGGAAAGCGGGCACCCGGTAAACGGTGACCGTCGAAAACTTACTCGACAGGGAGATGAACATGAAGACGATACGCTCCATTCCAATGAGATTTGCCGCAGTCGCGGTGGTATTCGCTGTAGCTGCGATTGGCGGCGAGGTTGCCGCGCAGCCGAGCTTCGGCAATCCATCGCCGACCGCCGGCAGCGAGACCTCGCAGCAGGCCAATGCCGCGGCCGATGCGGCGGCCTACAAGGAGGTCGAGTACGTCAACAAGGGCACGAAAGGCCCGGCGCTGGTCGTGATTCCCGGCGAGGTGAAGAGCAACAACGCGACCTTCATGCAGCGGTTCCTCCCGAACAACATCGCCGATTTCGGCGAGCTGGAGCTGTCGCAGGCGAACTTCACGGTGCTGGAGCGCAGCAATCTGGGCAACCTGCTGCAGGAGATCTCGCTCGCCTACAACCTGGGCGACGTCGACAAGGCGCGCAAGACCATGCAGATCGGCAAGCTCAAGACGACCAAGTGGGTCGTCAAGTTCGACATCCTCAAGGCCGAGCAGATCGCCGAGAACCAGCAAGGGTTCGACGGCCGGGCGCTCGGCAACATCATCGGGATATTGGGCGGCAGCAGGGGCTCCGCGGCCGCGGGCACGGCCGCGGGCTCCGTGCAGACGCGGGAGTCGACCGGCGTATGGCTGATCGGCATGCGCTACAAGATCATGGACGCCAACACGACCGAGCAGGTCGCGCAGGGCTACAAGGAGCTCAAGATGGAAGTCGGCGCGGCCGCGACCAGCGTCCTGGGCGTTTCGCAGAGCGCCAAGGGCGGCGTCGGGCTGGACACCATGGTGCAGCGCCTGGTGCAGACCGCCGTCTACGAGATCGATTCCAAGTACAAGTAACGTATTCATCCGTCAGCATCGCTGACGGAAGCGCCGCGCGGCCCGTATCGAGGCGCGCGCAAGGGTTGCGGGCCGTGCTGGGAGCGCGCCGGAGGGAGGGAGCTTCCAGGGGAGGGATCTAAATGTCTGCAATGACCAAGCTCGGGAAGTACCAGATCCGGCGCGAGCTGGGCAAGGGCGCGATGGGCATCGTCTACGAGGGATTCGATCCGTCATCGAGCGCACCGTCGCGATCAAGACGATACGCCCGGAGCAGCTGGAAGAGTCCAGTCGGCGGAGGTGCTGGCGCGCTTCAGGCGCGAGGCCCAGGCCGCCGGCCGTCTCAATCATCCGAACATCGTCGCGATCTACGACTACGGCGAGGTCATTCGAAGGCGACAAGATCGCTGTCCCCGGGCGAAACTCGCGCATCGCATTCATCGCGATGGAGTTCGTCAAGGGCCGGGAGCTCAGGGACTATTTCGAGGCCAACGAGCGCTTCGCCGCTGAAGGACATCGTGCGCATCATGGGCGCGCTGCTCGACGCGCTCGGCCACGCCCACGCGAACGGCGTGGTCCACCGCGACATCAAGCCGGCCAACGTGATCCTGCTCGCCGACGGCAGGGTCAAGGTCGCGGACTTCGGCATCGCGCGCATCGAGAACTCCGAGCTGACCCAGGCCGGCACCGTTCTGGGCACGCCCTCGTACATGTCGCCGGAGCAGTTTCTCGGCAGTCCGGTCGACGGCCGCAGCGACATCTTTTCCTGCGGCGTGATCCTGTACCAGTTCCTGACCGGCGAAAAGCCGTTCATGGGCAGCGCGACCACCATCATGCACAAGGTGCTGAACGAGGAGCCGCTGCCCCCCTCGATGCTGAACGTGGCGCTGCAGCCGGCGTGGGACGCCGTGGTGAAAAAGGCGATGGCCAAGAAGCCGGCGGAGCGCTACCAGACTGCGGCGGAGTTTGCCGCCGCGATCAAAGCCGCGGTGAGCAGCCAGGCGGCCGACCAGACCGTTGTGAATCTCACTGCGCCCGGCGCTGCCGGCGATGCGACGGCAGTCGACAAGACCATCCCCGACGCCGCAGCGATCGCAACCCGCCGCGCCGGCGGGTCTGCCGCGGCAAGCCTGCTGCCTCAACCCGGTCTTCGGCCAATGCCAAGATATTGTTCGGCGCGACTGCTGCGCTGGTGGTCGTGGCCGCCGGCGGTTACTTGCCCTGGGCAAGCGCGGTACGCCCGAGCCCGCGGCCCAGAATACCCCTGCCGTACGCCCGTGACGGCGAAGGGTGCCGCACCGGTGGCCGCAGACCCGGCCCCCGGCCGTTGCGCCCGATCTCGCGTCAGAGCCCGGCACCATGGTCATCAGCGCGCTCGGCCTGGCCGATCCGAAGGACCCCAGGTTCAATGGCGACCCGGCTGCGGCGCAGGCCGAAGCGCGCACCGATGCCAAGCGGCAACTCGTCGACAAGGCGCTCGCCCTGTACGTGGACAGGACCTCGCTCGACAAGAACTATGCGGTGATCGAGCAGAAGCTGCTGCCGCGCTCCAGCGCATTCATCAAGACCGTAATTCACGAGGGGGCGCCGGAGACGGCAAGGGCGGACTGATCGCGGCCGAGACGCGCGCGGTGGTCAAGGTGCGCGACGTGCAGAAATCGCTCAACCAGATGTCCAAGGAAGACCGCATCGATTTCATCCGCAATAACGGCGACCCGAGGATCTCCATCCTGATGGCGATCCGCAACGCCGACACCGCGCAGGCGCTTGCCGCCGAGCGATCGCAGCTCGCCGAGAACATGGTCAAGGAGCGGATCAAGTCTTTCGGCTTCCGCGTCTGGTCGGCGGAAGGGGACGTGAAGACCGGGCCGAGCGCCAAGACGGCGGATTTCCAGATCCAGGGCGAAGTCAGGGTCAAGCAGCTCTCGGCCAGGCTCGCCGCGTCCGGCCTTACCGTTACCAAGACCGCCTTGACTTCGTGGACGGTCAAGGCGATCGACAAGGCGACCGGCGAAGAGATCTATCTCAATACCATAAGCCCCAAGGCGCAGAGCTGGGCGACCGAGGATCAGGCGCTCGCCGAGATCGGCAAGCTGGTCGGCGACGAGTTCTCCAAGAACTTTTTCCTGCAGCACTTCAATTTCGGCGCGCAGCGGATCAGCCTGAAGGTGACCGGCCTGCCCGACGCGCGCAGCGCGCGGCTGGTGCTGCGCGAGCTGCGCGGCATCCGCCAGGTGCTGGACGCGCAGCTGCTGGGCGACTCGGGCAGGTTCCAGCTGCAGCTGCCGGAAGGCAGCGCGACGGACATCATCCAGGAGGCGGTCCTCAAACGGCTGAACGCCAAGCTGGGGCAGAACTGCTTTGCGCTGGCCGGAGCGAGCGGCGCGGAGGTCAATGTGAATTTTTCCGCTGCCTGCGCGGAGGAGGCGGTGCGGGCAAGGCTCGAAACGGCTCCGCCGGCCGGCTTATTGGCGCCCCGGATCCCCGCAGCAAGGCGTTGCTCAAGGCCGCCACTCTGCTCTAGTCCCGCGGCTTCGATCGCCCGTCGTTCCGGCCCGCGGTCAGCCTCGCACGACGAAATCGACGGTTTCGTCGCTCGACTCGGCCATGCTGTGGCCGAACGTGATGCGTCCCTGGCTGCGCAGCATCACCTCTTCGCGCCGCAGCGCGATCTCGGCTTCTCCGGCGAACGTGACAAAGGTGCCGTTGGTGCTCTGATCGACGAGAAAGAACTTGTCGCGCCGGCGTTCGATGCGGGCGTGCACGCGCGATGCCTTGCGGTCGGCGAGGACGACCTGGCAGGTGGCATCGCGGCCCAGCAAGACGGTCGCGTTTGCCTGGTTCAGGATCAGTTCCTGCCCGCCGTGGGTGAGGTGGAGCTCGGTTCGCGCCGCCGGTGCGTTGGTCGACGGCGTGGCCATCGTGAGGTCTCCGCCATCCTGCCAGATGACTTCGCAGACCTCGATGTCGTCGCCCTTGCCCTTGACCGAGAGCGCGGCGATTTTCCGGGTCGAATCCCGCAGCGCCGGCGACAGCCGCTCGACCGTCGCCAGGGTGGTGATGATCTGCATGCCTTTGGCGAAGCCTGCCATGCGCGCTGCGAGATTGACGGTATCGCCGAACACGTCGCTCTCTTCCTCGATCACCGGGCCGGAATGAAAGCCGACACGTATCGCGCGCTTGACATCGGCAACCGCTGGCAGGGCCGCGATCTTGAGTTGCATGTCGGTGGCGGCAAGATGGCCGCTATCGGCGTCCGGCAAGACGCACATGACCTCGTCGCCGATGGTCTTGATGACGCGGCCGGCATAGCGCGCGAGATGCCGCGCATGATGCCGATGCACTCGTCGACCAGCATCTTGGCTTGAGTGTCGCCCAGCGTGTCGTAGAGCCTGGTGCTGCCGGCGATATCGGCGAACAGCACGGCCAGTTCAGTTGACGACGTTTTTCCGAGCGGCTTGCTTGAGGAGTCGGAGGCTGACATCTATGCGCCTGGAGTTGGCGATTGTGAAGAGGCCGTAAAGATGAATGATATAGGCATGCGGGGTGTATCCCCTCATTTCGTTACCATCTCTAAGAGGGCATCGCTCAAGTTGTGAATTGTCCCACGTGCGCAGTTGGCCGGGCAATTCCGCAGTCGGGGCGGCCAAAATCGACTATTCCGGCTTCGTTCTCCGCTGCTGCAGCCGCTCGCGGGCGCGCTGCATGACGCGCTCTATCGTCGCGCGCTTGCGGCGCTCAGCGGTTTCATCGCGGGCAGCGGCGAGATTTGACGCCCGTTCCATTCCCTCCCGTTCAAGGCGTGAGCTGCGCGCCAGATAACGACTCCTGGCGTGTGCTGCACGCTCCTGCCGCGTAATCCCGTGAGCGGTTGTAACCATCGCGATGCAGTCGACGGGACAGGGAGGTATGCACAGCTCGCAGCCGGTGCACTCGGCGGCGATCACCGTGTGCATGAGCCTGGGGGCGCCGGCGATGGCATCCACCGGACAGGCCTGGATGCAAAGCGTGCAGCCGATGCAAATCGTCTCGTCGATCATCGCAACGAGCGGCGGCTTCGTAACGCCGAATGCCGGGTCCAGCGGCTCGACGGGAATACCAAGCAACTGCGCAAGAGCCTGGATGGTTTCTTCACCTCCGGGAGGGCATTGGTTGATTCCGGCGCGCCCCGCGGCGATCGCCTCCGCGTACGGCCGGCAGCCGGCATAGCCGCACTGGCGGCACTGCGTCTGCGGCAGCAGCGCATCGATCGCTTCCGGCGGGGGAGTTTGCCTACGTTTCATTCCGGATCGTATGAGCGCAATTGAAGGCACCGGGGGGCGCGGGGGGAATGGGAAGGCCCCTCGGATTTAAGGAAGGGCCCATTCGCATGTGATTTTCCCGTGGAGAATATCTTATCTTGCGACGGGGGGTGTGGGGGGCGCGGGAAGGACCCTCGCGAGTTTGCAGGAAGGGGCCCGCGCCCCGCCACTCCTTCTGGGGCCCATTCCCCACCGCTCCTTCATGGCCACCGTGAATTTTGCTCGAACTCCGATTGTACGTCGGACCGGGCGCTGGCACGAACCTTGCGGAGATGCAAACGCCATGATGCGCGCCTATTCTTTGAACTACCAGTGCACCGCGGGCCAGCTTGCCGCCGCGGGGGTGCTTGCGCAACATGAGAATGCCGCTCGCCCGCGCCTCGCAGACGTCGAAGCCCTCGTAATCGTGAAATATTCCCATGATGCCCGCTTGATAAGAGAAGCGCTGGACCTCGCCGGCATCGAGCATGCCCTCACCGTCACTACGGACGGCCTGGAGGCATTGTCGTTCGTAGGGCGAAGAGGAGATTTTTCCCGGTTGCCCCGGCCCGATTTCATCGTGCTCGATCTCGATCTGGACAAGGTCAGTGGACGTGTCGTCCTGGATGCTATCAAGAGGGACCCCGAGTTGAGCTCGCTTCCCGTCATCCTGCTGCGCGGGTCGCCTGCCGAGTGGAATTTGTCACAGGGCGATGACATGAAGACCTGTCGTTTCGTGAGTAAACCGCTCGACCTGGATGTGCTCGCGGCTGAATTCAGTGCGGTCAAAAGCCTGATTCACGCGTAAGTTCTGCCCGAAAACGGGTCCGCCGCGAGCTCGATCCCTCACTAACATGGTTTCGAAGTGAAGGATGGCGCCGGAGTTCCGTCGAACCTGGTCGCTTGTCGTCGCGGCAGTATCACTTCCCGGGGCACAACGCCCGCACGCATTCGTGCACTAATTCCGGCCCGCGATAGATGAGCCCGGTGTAGAGCTGCACGAGCTGCGCGCCGGCCGTAATTTTTTCCTTCGCATCGCGAGCCGTCATGACGCCGCCCACGCCGATCACCGGGATAGTGCCCTTGAGCGCTTGCGTCAGCTCGCTTACTACCGTTGTCGAGCGTATTTTGATCGGAGCCCCACTAAGTCCGCCGGCTTCAGTGGCGTGCTTGAGAGTTGCAACCTCGTCTCGCGCCACTGTAGTGTTGGTCGCGATGACGGCGTCGATCGCGTGCCGCTCGAGTGCCCCGGCGATCGCGGCGATTTGCGCGCCGTCGAGATCGGGCGCGATCTTTACCGCCAGCGGCACGCGCCGGCCCTGGCCCTGCGTCAGGTTACGTTGCTCGTGCTTGAGCGGGGCGAGGAGCCGGTCGAGCTCGGCCACTTGCTGCAGGTCGCGCAGTCCCTGCGTGTTCGGCGAAGAGATGTTGACCGTCACGTAGCTTGCGACCGGAAACACCTTGCGCAGGCATTGCACGTAATCGTCAACGGCACGCTCGAGCGGCGTGTCGGCGTTCTTGCCGATGTTGATTCCGAGCACGCCGCGGTACGCTGAGTTCCGGACGTTCTCCACCAGCTTGTCCACGCCGTGATTGTTAAACCCGAGGCGGTTGATCACCGCCCGTGCGGCAGGGAGCCGGAACAAGCGCGGCCGCGGATTGCCGGGCTGCGGTCGCGGTGTCACCGTCCCGATCTCGATGAAACCGAAACCAAGCGTCGCGAGCGCGTCGATGTACTCACCGTTCTTGTCCAGGCCCGCCGCCAGTCCCACGGGGTTGGGGAATCTGACGCCCATGACCATGCGTTCGCATGCCGTCGTGGCCGCAGCGGCAGCGGGAACCAGACCGAGTCTGTTGAGCTTGCTCAGCGCCTCGAGCGTGAAGTGATGTGCGGTCTCGGCCTCCAGGGAGAACAACAGCGGGCGGACCAGCGAGTACAGCATGTCGGCATTTTAACGTGCGCGGGAATACGCTGGCGGCACTGAGGTCTTGGTCCTCAAGAGGTGTGAGTTCAGGCGGCCGACTCGACAGACCGCGCTCTCGAGATGTCGTATTGGAGGCCGCCTGGTTTGACCGGGTCGCCGCCCCATGATAGAAGGCCACTAGTGTGCTGTCCCGTAAAAACCTGTGAAATTTCCACGATAATCGGCGCCATACTTTGTCTTACGCGCGGTATTTACGGGACAGCACACTAGCGGTCTTCGAGCAAATGCAAACCAGAAACGAGCAGATCATACAGATTGCGGCAATCGTGCTGCTCGTGGTTGGCTGCCTGGTGGTGCTCATGCCGTTTCTCGCGGGGATCCTTTCGGCGGCCATCCTGTGTTTTTCAACCTGGCCGGTTTACGAGTTTCTCGAGCGGCGGCTCAAGGGGCGTCGCACCCTCACCGCGCTGTTGATGACGCTGCTGGTGGTCGTGGTACTCGTGCTGCCGCTCGCATTGCTCGCCGTGTGGTACGCCGACCAGATACCCGATCTGGTCGATTACGTGCGGGAGCTGCTGGAGCAGGGCCTGCCGTTTCCGCCGACCTGGGTGGTCTCGATCCCGTTGGTCGGCGAGTGGCTGGACGCCAGCTGGCGCGAGCTCGCCGGCAGCAAGGCCCAGCTCGCTGAAGCCTTGAAACGGTGGACGGTACCGGCCCGGGAAGGGCTGGTGCGGACGGGTCTCATCATCGGAGAGGGCGTGCTGCAACTCACGCTGATAGCGTTCATCGGATTCTTTTTCTATCGCCATGGGAGGGCGCTCGTTCAGGCCTTGCGCACCGCGCTCAACCGCGTCGCCGGAGAATTCAGCGGCCAGCTGCTCGAGATCGTCGGCGGCACGATCAACGCCGTGGTCTACGGCATCATCGGCACCGGCATCGCACAGGCGCTGGCGGCTCTCATCGGGTTCCTCATCGCCGGCGTGCCGGGCGCGCTGATGCTGTCCTTTCTTACGTTCTTCCTCTCGATCATTCCAGCCGGACCGGCGGTCTTGTGGATAGGCGCCACCGTCTGGTTGTTCGTGGGGGACAGGCCCGGCTGGGCGATCTTCATGGCGATATGGGGATTCTTCGTGATCAGCGGCATCGACAATGTCGTCAAGCCTATCCTGATCAGCCGCGGCGCGAGCCTGTCGTTCGCACTGGTGCTTCTCGGTGTGTTCGGCGGAGTGCTGGCGTTCGGCTTCGTCGGCATCTTCCTCGGGCCGACGCTGCTCGCCGTCGGATTCAACCTCGCTCGCCAGTGGACGGAGGCCGCCGCGGCCACGTCATCCCACGAACCCTGACCGGTGGGCCGGTGGCCCTTTTTCAGACCTCCCTTAGAGCGGCTGACAAAATTCCCGGCAGTCCCACGTCGAGCACGATCGCATCGAAGGCGCCCGTAACCGCCAGATGCAGGCCGGTTACGCCGTCGGCAGCTGCGTCCGGGGCGTGGCCCCGGGCTTCCAGGAAGTCGTACAGGTTTGCGGCGATCGCCGGGTCGTCTTCGATGATCAGTATGCGCACGACGGCGGCCGGCAAGCAGCCGGCGATTATGACCCTACGCTCTGCCAGCGGCCGTCGATCAGTCCCTGCATCGGCTGGAACTGTATCTTGTAGGCCATCTTGCGGCTCTGGGCGATCCAGTAGCCGAGATAGAGGTAGGGCAGATCGAGGCGCCGGCACAGCTCGATCTGCCACAGGATGTTGTAGGTGCCGAAGCTTGCCCCCGGGACGTCCGGATCGAAGAAGGTGTAGACCGATGACAACCCG
This sequence comes from uncultured beta proteobacterium, assembly GCA_963802355.1. Classification (GTDB taxonomy): domain Bacteria; phylum Pseudomonadota; class Gammaproteobacteria; order Burkholderiales; family SG8-41; genus SG8-41. The sequence continues at coordinate 16,271 of CAWDIV010000003.1, forward strand.
TCCTGCAGCTCGTCCACGATCGAAACCATGCGCAGTGCGCCCTCCTCGCGGAACTCGATCAACCGCGATTCGACGTTGCTTTGCAACAGGAAGTGCCGATACTGCTCGCGGCTGTCCTGATCCATGCCGCCCCCGGAGTGACGCCGCGACTGGTAGCGGAGGTACAGCCCGTAATGCTCTGGGCTGTACTTGAGGTCGAGCATTTCTGCCTTGAGCACACAGTGCTTGCGCCAGGTCCGGCGCTGCGCGCGCGCGCGCCTGAACTCTTCGGTGAGGATACGCACCGGCACGCAGGCGCGGCAATGGTCGCAATAAGGCCGGTAGGTGAATGCCCCACTGCGGCGGAAGCCGGCACGCACCAGCTCGCTGTAAACCGGCCCGTCGATGAGATGGCTGGGGGTGGCCACCTGTGACCGGGCCATGCGGTCGGGCAGGTAGCTGCAGGGATAGGGGGCAGTCGCGTAGAACTGCAGGACCGACAGCGGAAATTCAGTCAAATAAGTCATCGTCGAAGCGCCATCCCCTTACCATCTGAGGGTAGTTTACCAATTCCTTGAGCTTTCGCATAAATTCCGCGCGTGGAATCTCGCGGGCGCCGAACCGGGCGAGATGCGCCGTCGTCATCTGGCAGTCGATCATGCCGTAGCTCCAGCGCTCCAGTTGCCGCGCCAGGTGAGCCAGCGCGAGCTTGGAAGCGTCCGCCGCCTGGCTGAACATCGATTCCCCGAAGAATGCCCGCCCGAGGGCCACCCCGTAGAGCCCGCCCGCCAGCTCTCCCGAAATCCAGGTTTCCACGGAGTGGGCGTGCCCCGCGCGGTGTAGCGCTTCGTATGCGTCCATCATTTCGGCAGTGATCCAGGTGCCATCGCTACCGGGGCGCGGGGCCGCGCAGGCCCGCAAGACGGCGCTGAAAGCGGTGTCGGCGCGCACTTCGTAGTCGCGGCGCCGCAAGCGCTTCCTCAGAGACCGGGAGATCCTGAGCGCCGCCGGGTCGAGCACCATGCGCGGGTCGGGACTCCACCACAGTATGGGTTGATCCTCGCTGAACCATGGAAATATCCCGTTTCGGTACGCTTGGACCAGGCGCTTAACGGAAAGATCGCCGCCTGCCGCGAGCAAGCCATTGGGCTCCCTCAGTGCCCGGGCGACCGGTGGGAATTCGTCGGCGGCGGCGAGCCAAGGGACCATGTCTTCATTTTACGTGCCGTAGGCGTAGCACCCCAAAGCTCTGGAGGGCTGGTGGACGAAGCGCCCGGGGAGGTTCGAGGAGTGCACGTGCCGTGGGCGGGGTGGTGATGGGGTCACCTCGTCGCCTGATCACCGATTTCAAATCATATGGTCCCCTCGCGGGGCCCAGTGACTTTCTTTGCACCCCCCGGTCGTCGATTCGCTTCTGGAAGTCGTCAAAGACTTGCGCATCCACGGTCGAAGCCTTGACGATCAGCTGGTCGAAAAGGCGGAGCCGTCCGAGTTGTCAAAGCGCGCCGGACGCTGGGGAAGCTGCTGTTGAACTGATGTGCCAGCCGCAGACTGCCTGAAGCGGCGACCACCCATTTTCGAGCCGGTTGTAGTCGAACAGTCCCGCCTCGACTCCGCCCCAACGCGCGTAGGCATCCATCAGTTCATCGCTCGTCGCCCAGAAGCGTGGGTTGGTGCGGCGAACCGCGTAGCGATCGGCGAGCTTGCGGTAATCGTCTTCCGACGCTAGCGCGCCGACTGCATTCGAGAGCGCGGGCAGGTCCGCTGCCTTGACGCTGAAAATCGCGTTCGGATAGGCGCCGAGGAAGCCGGTAGAACCGTCAGCGTGTTCTCCGCCGGCAGTAGTTCCTCCTTGAAGATGTGCGCAACATTCTTGTGCGCGGTATTGCGCAGGACACTGAGGGACCGCGGCGGGGCCGTCGGCTGCTCGACGCGCATGAACACTACCTCCGGCATCCATGCGAGGCTCGCGCCGCGTACGTTCGACAGCGCCTGCACGTCGCGCCGCAGCGCGGGATCCGCCACCGATGAAAGTTCGAATCGCTTCGCTGCGACCGGCGCCACTCGCGCGCTCACCATTTCGTAGAGTTCGCGTTGTGGATCGCTGGTCCGGTACGTGAGGCCGCTGGGTCGGTTGAGGTACGCGCTCGGCGGTAGACGTAGTCGATCACGTCCTTCGGCGCGCCTCTCTACCAGTATTCGGCCGTCGAGCGTCGAGCTTTCTCCGGCAGCAGCACGAGGAAGTTGAACTCGCCTTCCATGCGCAGAAAGTCCATGTAGAGGCGGCTGTTCAACTGGTGCCCGGCGTTGCCGTAGACGTCGTAACCCGCCACGAGCAGGTAGTAAATCCGCTCGAACAGCGGATAGCCAATGATCCACGCCGTCTTCGGCTGATCGCCGACCAGACCCTTTACCACCGTCGCACTGAAGTGACGGAACACGGTCAACGCTGCGTTTGGATTGCTGCCATCGCCGCTCCAGATCATCGAGAGATCGTCCTTGCGCGCCACTGCGTTGCGCTCGAGCCATTCGCTTTTCGCCCGCAGGTAGTTTGCTTCGAGCTTCGAGAACTCGAGCCAAGGGATCAGCGCAGGCGAGTTGCTGCCCCATTCGGCCGGCAGCCGCAGGTTGCTGCTTTCACGCGCAAGCAGTTCGGCGACCATGGCATCGCCGCCCACCTTCGGATCGACGAAGAGCACCAGAAGCGGTCTTCGATGACATCGAGTGCGAGCTGGCCGCGGCACACCGGGCCCTTGATGAAGTTCATCACAAAGTATTCGGCTTCATCGAGCATGAAGCGGTAACTGCCGTCGAGCGGCAAGTCACGAAACGCCGCGAACGGATTTGATGAGGTGGCGGCGCTTGAATGACGGCAGCGCGGTCACCGTGTACGCAGGATCGAGGAACCAGCTACGGTACTTCGCCATGCGTGCCGCGCTGAGCGCATAGGGCATGTGCGTCTTTGCAGAAGCGCTTCGCGTTCGGGCTCGAGTCGGTAGAAAAAGCGCGCGACGCCGGGGTCGTCGTATGGGCGACGCGTGGCAATGGGCGCGATCGGCTTGCCGCTCGGCGTGGTGGACCGGACGATGCGAAACGCGCGGCGCTGCGAATCTGTCTCGAGTAGAGGTGACCGAGGTGCAGGTGCTCGTGCAGGTAGCGGCTGATCAGCCGCTCCTTGTTCGAGTCGCCGTTGAGAAACGCCTCCCAGACCTGAACCTGTTGTTGGACGCTGACCAGCACCGCCTCATCGCCTTCGAAGGGCGCGCCGGCCTCGATCCACCGAGCGATCGTCGAGAACTCGCGTTCGTCGAGGCCGGGCAAACCGTACGGCATGCCGGCGAGCGGATTCTTTTGCGCGAAGGCATCGAACTGGTCGATGCGCGGACACGTCGCGGCGCGCTCCAGCGATACGTCGAACGCATTGGAAAGCAGCGGCGAAGCAGGTAGCGGATGATCGCGCTTGAGGGCAAGCGAGCGGTATAAAACGCTCGCGGCAAGGTTGACTTGGGAGGTCTGCGTCCTTTCGTTCAATACTGCGGAAAAACCATGTTGCCGCCATTGCGAAGGCAGCTGCGCATCAACGAACAGGCGCGCGGTCGGCGCTTCGAGCAGGCGGGAGGCGTCATAGACCGGCTGCCGACTGCTTCCGCGCGCGACGCCCTCCCAAGCGCCGAGCTTGAGCTGGCATGGCGCGTCGTAACAACCGTGGCACACGACGCAGCGCCGTTCGACGATGGGCTGCACGTCCTTGCGATACGACATTCCCGCGACCGGCTGGACGGGAACATCGAAGCGCTTCGGGTCGGGCTGCCCATAACGCTGATCAAACTCGTGCAGGGCAACCGTCGCGCAGCCGGCGACCCCGATGATGGTGAGTAGTGCGG
>CAWDIV010000004.1:0-224966 GCA_963802355.1 uncultured beta proteobacterium
GAGCGTCGTCGGGCCGCCGGGCAGCGTCGCGATCGCGCCCGACGAGAGCTACGGCTAGCTCGTCACCGCCGCCATGAAGGTCGATCCGGGCGATCCGACCAAGATGGCGCCGGACGACAAGCTTTCGGTGATCGACCTCAAATCCTCGCCGCCGAAGGTCGTGCAGACGGTGACGGTCGGCAAGGGAGCGGCGGGCGTCTCGATCAACAAGGCCGGCACGCTCGCGCTGGTCGCGAACCGCAGCGAAGGCACCGTCTCGGTGCTCGCGATCGCAGGCGGCAAGCTTACCGAGAAGGAGAAGATCAAGCTCGGCGAGGCCAACTCCGGCCCGAGCCAGCCGGTCTTCACGCCGGACGGCACGATCGCGCTCGTCACCCGCGACAACGACCACAAGATCTCGGTGCTGTCGGTCCAGGGCGACAAGGTCGAATACACCAAGCGCGACATGAACGCCGGCCTGCGGCCCTACCAGATCGACGTCGCCGGCTCGGGCGAGGTTGCGGTCGTCGCCAACATCGGCATCGGCCAGGGCGACGCCGACACCATCAGCCTGATCGACCTCAAGGCGAAGCCGCCGCGCGTCGTCAACACGGTCTCGGTCGGCCAGACGCCCGAGGGCCTCAAGATGTCGCCGGACGGGCGCTACGTCGCGGTCACCGTGATGGACGGATCGAACAAGCCAAAGGACTTGCCCTTCTTCCAGGACCACGGGATGGTCAAGATCTACCGCGTCTCGTCGCGCGAGCTGACCCATGTGGCGCAGGACAAGGTCGGGCACCGGTGCCAGGGCGCCGCCTGGTCGAAGAACGCCCGCACGCTCCTCGTGCAGTGCATGGTCGAGAAGGAGGTCTACGACTTCGAGTTCGACGGCAACGGCATGAAAAATAGAAGCACCATCAAGGTGAAGGGCGGCCCGGCGGGAATCCGCACCGCGGAGCCGTAAGCCCGTCCGCGCCCGCCGAGCGGCCCCGGCCGGCGTCGCGCCGGCCGGGCGAGCATGTCCATGATCTTGCAAGCCGGGGGGGACCGGCTAACCTGCGGACCAACGGGACTGCCCGAGTTGGCGGGGCAACAGGTTTATTCCGAATGATGCCCCGGTTTCGTCGCCGATCCAGCTGCAGGCGCATCTCGCCGCGATGAGCGGACCGGGCGCCATCCTCGAACGCTTCGGCCGGTTTCGCCCGCTCGGCGGCCTCTCGCTACGCAAGCGCCTCGCGCTGCTCGTGATCGCGAGCGTGCTGCCGGTCGTGGGCTTCGCCGCGGTCAACGCCTATCTCAACCACCGGCAGGACCGCGAGCGCGCCTCCGAGCGCACGCTCGAGATCGCGCGCGGCATGTCGCTCGTCGTCGAGCGCGAGCTTCAATCGGCGATCGCCGGACTCCAGGGGCTTGCGGTCTCGCGCGCCTTGCGAAGCGGCGATCTCTCGACCTTCCGCGGCCAGGCCGAGCAGTTCCTCAAGGCGCTGCCGCCGAACAGCTTCGTCATCGTCGCCGACGAGAACGGCCAGCAGTTGCTGAACACCCGCCTCGCGGAAGGGCAGCCCCTGCCGCTGCGCGGCGATCCGGCCGTCTCGCGGCGCGTCTTCGAGACCGGCCGGCCGGTCATCTCGAACCTCTTCACCGGACGCATCGTCCAGCGTCCGGTGATCAGCGTCGACGTGCCGGTCCTGCGGGACGGGCGCGTGGTCTACGAGCTCGCCCTCAACTACCCCCTCGAGCGCTTCGCCGAGATCATCGCCCAGCAGCGGCCGCCGGCGAACTGGACGATCGGCGTCTTCGACAGGGCCGGCACCACAGTCGCCCGCGTGCCGAACGCCGAGCGCTTCATCGGGCAGCGCGCGTCGCCCTCCTTCTATCCGCATCTCATGGCCCGCAACGAGGGCGTCGTCGCCACGCGGACCCATGAGAGTGTGCCCGCGCTCACCGCCTTCAGCCGCTCGGAACCGTCGGGCTGGAGCGTCGGGATCGGAGTGCCGGAGCGCGAGTTCACGGCGCCGCTCTGGCAGTCGCTCCTCCTCACCGCGCTCCTCGGCGGCGGCTTCCTCCTGCTCGGGCTTAGCCTCGCCTTCTGGATCGCGCGCGGGATCGCCGAGCCGATCCGGTCGCTCGCCCGCACCGCGACCGCGCCCGACGGGGCCGGCATGCTGCCCGAAACGGGGCTCGCCGAGGTGGACGAGGTCGCCCGCCAGCTGCGCGAGGCGATCGCCGAGCGCCGCAGCGCCGAGGGCGCCCATCGCGAGAGCGAGGAGCGCTTCCGCCTGATCCTCGAGAGCGCCAAGGAATACGCCATTGTCGCGCTCGACGCCGAGGGGCTGATCACGACCTGGAACGCCGGCGCCGAGCGCATCCTCGGCTACAGCGAGGAGGAGGCGATCGGGCAGCCCGGCGAGATCTTCTTCACCGACGAGGACCGCGCGGCCGGCGAGCCCGAGCGCGAGAAGGCGCGGGCGCGCGCGGAGGGCCGAGCCGCGAACGAGCGCTGGCATCTGCGCAAAGACGGCTCGGTGTTCTGGGGCAGCGGCGTCATGCTGCCGCTCGCCGGCCACCGGCGCGGCTTCCTCAAGATCTTCCGCGACCGCACCCAGGAGCGCACGCACGAAGAGGCGCAGAAGCTCCTTATCGACGAGCTCAACCACCGCGTGAAGAACACGCTTGCCACGGTGCAGTCGATCGCGGCGCAGAGCCTGCGCTCGAGCGAAACCACGAGCGAGGCGCGCCGCTCCTTCGAGGCGCGGCTCTTCGCGCTCGCCAAGGCGCATGACGTGCTCACCCGCGAGAGCTGGGAGGGCGCCTCGCTCCAGGACATCGTCGAGGAGGCGCTCGCGCCGCACCGCGACGCGCGCGCGGCGCGCTTCGAGATCGGCGGGCCGGAGGCGCGCCTGCCGCCGCGCGCGGCGCTCGCGATCTCCATGGCGCTGCACGAGCTCGCGACGAACGCCGCCAAGTACGGCGCCCTGTCGAACGAGAGCGGGCGCGTCCGCCTCGCCTGGCGGGTGGCGCCGGGCGAAGGCGGGCCGATGCTGCATATGAGCTGGACCGAGGAGGGTGGCCCGCCGGTCTCCCCCCCGGCCCGCAAGGGCTTCGGCTCGCGGCTGATCGAGCGCGGGCTCGCCATGGACCTCGACGGCAAGGTCCGCCTCGATTTCCGCGGCGACGGGGTGGTCTGCACGATCGAGGCGCCGCTGTTCCCGCCCGAGTCGGACCTGCGGGCCGCCGAGGCGGCGCGCATCGCCGCGCAATAGCCGGGCTCCCGCCGGGCGCGCTCCCGCGCACTCGCCGGGCGCTTCCGCATCCAGGCGCTCGCCAGGCCCTTGCCAGGCGCGTCCCGGGCGCTCGCCGGGCCTTGCCGCCCCCTGCCCCGCTGCTATCGCCTCGCCCATCCCCGACAGCAACGAGGCAAAGCCCCCGTGGCGCGAGAGTTCATCTATCACATGCGCGGCCTCTCCAAGACCTACCCGGGCAACCGGAAGGTCTTGGAGAACATCAACCTTTCCTTCTACCCCGACGCCAAGATCGGCGTGCTCGGCGTCAACGGCTCGGGCAAGTCGACGCTCCTGCGCATCATGGCCGGCATCGACAAGGAGTGGTCCGGCGACGGCCTGGGTCGCGGAAGGGCGCGCGCGTCGGCTACCTGCCGCAGGAGCCGCAGCTCGATCCGGGAAAGACCGTGCGCGAGAACGTCATGGAGGGCGTCGCGCCCGCAACAGGCGATGCTCGACCGCTACAACGAGCTCGCCATGAACTACTCGGACGAGACCGCGGACGAGATGACGGCGCTCCAGGACGAGATCGAGGCGAAGGGCCTGTGGGACCTCGATTCGAAGGTCGAGCAGGCCATGGACGCGCTCGGCTGCCCGCCGGACGACTGGCCGGTCGACCGGCTCTCCGGCGGCGAGAAGCGCCGCGTCGCGCTCTGCCAGCTCCTGCTCGCCCAGCCCGAGCTCCTCCTCCTCGACGAGCCGACGAACCACCTCGACGCCGAGACGGTCGGCCTGGCTCGAAGGCCATCTGCGCGGCTACCCGGGCGCGATCCTGATCGTCACCCACGACCGCTACTTCCTCGACAACGTCACCGGCTGGATCCTCGAGCTCGACCGCGGCCGCGGCATCCCCTACGAGGGCAACTACTCCTCCTGGCTCGGGCAGAAGCAGAAGCGCCTCGCCCAGGAAGGCCGCGAGGAGGAGGCGCGCCAGCGCACCATCGAGCGCGAGCGCGAATGGGTGCGCGCCTCGCCGAAGGCGCGCCAGGCGAAGTCGAAGGCCCGCATCCAGCGCTACGACGATCTCGTCGCGAAGGCCGCCGAGAAGGGCCCGACGCACGGCCCAGATCGTCATCCCGATCGCCGAGCGGCTCGGCCAGAACGTGATCGAGTTCGAGAACCTCAAGAAGGGCTTCGCCGACAAGCTCCTGATCGACGGGCTCTCCTTCAAGCTGCCGCCCGGCGGCATCGTCGGCGTGATCGGCCCGAACGGCGCCGGCAAGACCACGCTGTTCCGCATGATCACCGGCCAGGAGGAGCCGGACGAGGGCGAGATCCGCGTCGGCGAGACCGTGCAGCTCGGCTATGTCGACCAGTCGCGCGACACGCTCGAGGCCGGCAAGACGCGTCTACGAGGAGATCTCGGGCGGCAACGAGATGCTCTATCTCGGCAAGCGCGAGATCAACTCGCGCGCCTATTGCGGCGCCTTCAACTTCAAGGGCGCCGACCAGCAGAAGAAGGTGGGCGTGCTCTCGGGCGGCGAGCGCAACCGCGTGCATCTCGCCAAGATCCTGAAGAGCGGCGCCAACGTGCTCCTCCTCGACGAGCCGACGAACGACCTCGACGTCGACACGCTGCGCGCGCTGGAAGAGGCGCTGGAGGACTATGCCGGCTGCGCCGTCATCATCTCGCCACGACCGCTGGTTCCTCGACCGCATCGCCACCCACATCCTCGCCTTCGAGGGCGACTCGCCACGTCGAATGGTTCGAGGGCAATTTCGCGGATTACGAGGAGGACAAGAAGCGGCGGCTGGGGACGGATTCGACCATCCCGCACCGGATCAAGTATAAGAAGTTCTCGCGGTGACTTTGTTTTTGTTATGGTTTTCCTGGGCTCTTCCGTTAGAGATACCCTTGGGATGCCCACATGAACCGCGACGGATGTGTGGAGGCGTACCCGCCTCGGCCAACGAGGTGCGACGTGCCTACCTCCGATCTGAAGCTCGTCGCCGGCCTCGATCTCGCCCGCCGGCGCGACCACAGCGCGCTCGTGCTCCTCGACGTCGAGCCCGACCGGCTCACCGTCAGCGCCGCGCTGCGCCTGCCGCAGGCGCCGTTGCGCCAGCAGTTCAGCTCTGATCGCCCCGCACCTCGCCGGCCTCGACCTCCTCGTCTTCGATCAGAGCGGCCTCGGCGACGCCGCCGCGGAACTGCTGCCGAAGACACCGCCGCACGTCGGCGTCTGCCTGATCGGCGGCGATCGCCCGCTCACCCGCTCGGCTCAGGGAGACCGCCTGGTCGTCGGCAAGTCGTGGCTGATCCAGCGGCTCGGCGCCGCCATGCGGAGCGGCGCCTTGACTGTCGCCGAGCACGCGCCCGGCCGCGAGCTCTTGCGCAACGAGCTTGCTCAGTTCGTCTTCAAGCCGGGCGCGCGAGGCCGGCTCCGTTTCGAGGCGGCTCGCGGCCATGACGATCTCGTCATCGCTGCGGCGCTCGGCGTGCTGGCGCCGGATCTTGCGGCCTCTCGAATTAGAACCATGCGGCGCAACCCGATCGCGGTGAGGAGGGCGGACGGGAACAATCGCGTCACGGCGTCCTGGCGCTCACGCTTCCGCAGCCACGACGAAACAGGTGGAGCCGTGACTGGGGATCGAGGGACGCCTGAACGAAATAGAAGACGTAATCACCTCGAAACAGGCTCGCGTTATCGGCCGCGAGCGCAAAGGAGAACACCCGTGACGCAGATGACGACCCTATCTCCGGATAAGATCCTGCAGCTCGGCAGTGCCTTTTGGGGTTCGAAGACACTTTTGAGTGCGATCGAGCTCGGGCTGTTCACACAGCTTGCGATCAAGGGACCGCTTGGGCTTGCCGAGCTGCGCGAGGCCCTCGGGCTCCACGAGCGCGGTTCGCGCGACTTCTTCGATGCACTCGTCGCGCTTGGCATGCTGCAGCGCCTGCCCGACGGGCGCTATGCCAATACGCCCGAAACCGAGCTTTATCTCGACCGCAAAAAGCCCTCGTATTGCGGCGGCATGCTCGAGATGATGAATGCGCGGCTCTACCGTTTCTGGGGTCACCTCACCGAGGCGCTTCAGACCGGCCTGCCGCAAAACGAGAGCCGGCACGGCGAACCTGACCTCTTCGGTGTGCTCTATCAGGAACCGGCCCGGCTTGAGCTTTTCCTGTCGGCCATGACGGGGTTAAGCCGCCCGACCGCCCGCGCTATCGGGACCGCCTTTCCTTGGCGCGACTTCCAGACTTTCGCTGACATTGGCTGCGCGCAGGGCGGGCTGACGGCAGAGATCGCCCGGGCACATCCACATCTCACGGGTTTTGGCTACGACCTCCCGGCGGTCGGCCCAGTGTTCGAGAGCTATGTCGGGCAGCAAGGCCTCCAGAAGCGCCTCACCTTCCACCCCGGTGACTTCTTCAAGGATGCGCTGCCCTCTGTCGACGTGCTCGTCATGGGCCACATCCTCCACGACTGGAGCCTCGACGAGAAGATGCTGCTCTTGCGCAAGTCTTACGATGCGCTTCGCGCCGGGGGCGCGCTGATTGTCTACGACACCATGATCGACGACGAGCGGCGGGAGAACGCCTTCGGCCTCCTCATGAGCCTGAATATGCTGATCGAGACGCCGGCCGGCTTCGATTACACCGGCGCCGACTGTCGCGGCTGGATGGAGGAGACGGGCTTCCGCGAGGTGCGGGTCGAGCCCCTGCAGGGCCCGTACTCGATTGCAGTCGGGCGAAAGTAGCGGCAGGCTCGTCGATGGCTCGCCCGAGCCCGACGCAGCTCGCCCGTGGTGAGGCGACCTGCGATAAGAGGCTCGCGATGTAGGGTCGGGTCGGTCCGCGGTCCCGATTGTTGTCGCTTAGACGATCCCCCGGAGATTGCGCTTGAACGCGCCCCCGGTGTGGATTGAGGCGGAGGGCGCCAGGTCCGAACCTTCCCCGCTCATCGCTGCGCCAGTCGCGCCCAGCGCCGGGCGAGGTGTGATCGAGCCTGTTGGCAGGCTCAGATGTCGCCCGGATCCGAAACGAAATGGGCGGCCGCAGCCGCCCCTGATCACGCCGCTTTGGCCAGCGGCGGCGCCGTCGCGAGCGCATGCAGGTACACGTCAAGCAGCGTCGCGTGCTCATCCAGCTCCTTCTGATCCTGCTTCCTGATCCGGATCACTTCCCGCAGGATCTTCACATCAAATCCTTGCCCCTTCGCCTCGGCGAAGATGTCCTTCTTATCCTCTGTCAGTGCCTTGATCTCCTCCTCGACGCGCTCGATGCGCTCGACGAAGGCGCGGAGCTGTTCACCCGCTATGCTCGGTTCACTCATAGGGTTTCTCCGGGTCAATACGAACCCGACAAGGGTCGGGATTTCAGAGCCTGTCGGCAAGGCAAGCCAGCGGTCGTGGTAAGCGCGAGATTAACCCCGCAGCGGGCGGCTCCTGACGAGTGGGGAAGGTCCACCATCTTACGCGCTGTACGCTGGCAGGCGATCTCAAGCTGGTTGAGCGCATTCACAGCGTCCTCGGCATCCTCGAGGCAAAGGCCATTCAAGGGTAAACCGTCGAGGAAGGCCGGCCGGTCAGTTGCGATCTCAAAGACCGTCCAACCTTCCCGGTCCGCGCGCAAATCGAAGGGTAAAAGCATGGGCAAGCTCCGATTGGTTTGCGGGCCAAAGCCACTCAATCGACAAGGCGCAGCGACGGCCAGACTAAGGCCAAGCTCGGGCGTCAGAGGTCGATAGCCGCTATGGTTAACCAGTGGTTGACGAGCGTTTGGTGGCTCGGCGGCGTCTCGGAGCCGATCGTGGGACGCCTTCACCCAGCATGAGCCGCATCGTCGAGGCTCGACTTCGGTGACGGTCCTGGGCGCGCCGATGCTGAGGGACTACGCGCGCTCGAAGGTAGGGTCCTACTGTGAGCGTTGCGGGCTGCGAATTCCGCACTTGCCTCCAGTGGAGGCAACTCTGTGAGCGCCGACCGATCCCGTGAGCAGAATTGCAGGATCTGCCGCTCACCCGCACGTCACCCGTCGCACGGTATCCTGATCGTCGACGTGGAGATTAAGTCGGTCGTCTTGAAGGTCAGTGGTGGCAGAGCCACCAGGCGCAATCTTGCGAACCTCGCGGGCACCTGCCGCTCGGGCGGCGCGATCCGCTACGTCCGGCGAGTATCGCTGACCTACTACAAAATCCGCTTTCGACGCCTCGCAATCGACAGCCCGTTGCGCTGAGAGATCGGTTGGGCCTGAAAGGCTCGCCACGACCACAAGGATGAGCGCACGAAGCACCCTCATTCGATCACCTCATTGGTGCGCAGCAAGAACTCTCTCGGGACATCGAGGCCGATGGACTTGGCGGTTTTGAGGTTGAGGACGAGCTCGAAGCCGGTCGGCGCTTGGATCGGCAGCTCGCCCGGCTTGTCGCCTCGGAGAACACGGTCCACATAGGCCGCTGCGCGTCGGTAGAGGTGCGAGTCTACCGTACGACATGAGGCCGCCCTCGGCGGCCATGTTGCGGAAAGCATAGACCGCCGGCAGGCGGTAACGAGCAGCGAGCTCGATGACGATGCGCGGTTCGCGACCATAAAACGTCCGGCGGCACCACGAGCGCGCTGTCCGGCTCGCCCGCGAGTACCGCCACGGCATGATCCATGTCGCCGACCGAGTGAACCGGTAGAACGTCCAGGGTGAGCCAAAGGCCGGCGCCGCAGCCTCGATCGGCCGCAAGAAGAAACCACCGCCTCCGACCGCGACGTTAAAATTCCGCGTTGCCAAAACGTCGCCCTCGCATAACGCACGATCGGGAGTGAATGCCGTGTCCTGGCGCCCGTCGTCGGGGACGCGCGCAAATCCCAGCAACTCCGCACCTGTCGCCGCCTTCAGCGCGCGTGCCCCGGGGGAGTGATCAAGATGGGTGTGGGTGCAGAGTATCCATTTCAGGCGGTTACCTACCGCCTGAAATAACGCGGCGCAGTGCACCGCGCTCTCGGGGCCGGGGTCTATGACCGCGAGCTCAGTCTGTCCTACGATGTACGAGTTCGTTCCGGGGCCCGTCATCACGCCGGGATTGGGCGCGGTGATGCGCCCCACCCACTCGTTCAGCCGCACGAACTCACCCGGCACTATTTTTTCTTTTCCGTTCATTGGAACCCTATCTCAAGACAAAAAAAAATTAGCCACAGATACACACAGATAAACACGGATAAATGGCAACCCGCGTTCAGAGTCCTTTCACCCGCCGATGCAGCCGATACACGACGGCTTTGCTGTGCGTTCCGCGGCCGATATCTGCCCGGTTTCGTCTGATCTGTGTTTATCTGTGTTTATCTGTGGCTTGAATCCGGTTTATTTGCGACCGCTTCTACTCGACCTTCACCGATCGCGGGCTGTCCATTCGCCTCGTCCTTCCGGGCTCGCGGCCTCTTCGTAACCCGGTTCGCCCGGTATCACGAGCCGCCCTTCGCGCGTGACGCGTGGCGTGATGACGGGTACGTCGTGTTCGGCGTCCACCGCCGCAATCAATGCCGCAGTCGTATCGAAATCGGCAAAGCGCCGGAGGGTATGCAGCGTCGGCGTGCGCAGCTTGCATTCGCCGCGCCGATGGCGCTCGATCAGGTCGACCGGACGGACCCATTCGTGCGCGATCGCTTCGCGGTTGTCGTGCTCCACTACCTGATGCTCGGGCGCCAGTGCGACGAAGAAACGCGTGTCATACCGGCGTACTGCACCTTCGGGCGTGATCCAATGGCCGAAATACCTGAGACGATCGGCCGCCAATCGCAATCGTTCCACCGCGACGACGGCGCCGAACGGCTGTTCGCCGCTTTCCATGCGCTTGCGGTGCGCGTGAAAGCGTTCGCCTGCCTCTGGTTCCGTCAGGGTCAATAACGCGCCGTCGCTACTGCGCGCCAGCAATACACCGGCCTCTTCGAACAGCTCGCGGATAGCAGCGATCCAGTAGGCGAGCCCGCCGTGCTCGATACCCAAAATGCGGCTTGCGACTGCGTCCTCCGGACCATCGCACAGCGCCTGTAGTTCTGCGGCATGATCGGCGTCGTCGAGCGTCCCTCCCGGGAACACGTGCACGCCCGGAACAAACACGGAACTGAGATTCCGCTTGAGCATGAGCACTTCGGGGCCGCGCTCGGTATCGCGGAGCAGAGTGACGGTCGACGCGGGCCGTGGGTCCATATCGGTTGCAAAACCCTGAGTGGTAAGCGGTGCGCCTCAGCTAGTGGGGCAATTGCAGATGTCGATGCGCGGCCGGCCGCGTGCTCTCGAATCTGGTGGGTTGCCCGCATCGAGTTTCCCGCCTCGGACTGGCCCTCAAAACATCTTGTTTTCAGGTGTTGCGTCGGCGCACCGGCGCCCTCACCACCCGTACGGGCTGCGCCCGAAATACGGACGGAACGGGGAACCGGGAAACGGCGGATAACAAATAAGCGTCACGCGCGCGGACCCATTCCGAGGACCGTACCGCCTCGATATAGGTCTGCTGGATGTAGTCGATTACCTTGTCGGGCACGCCCTGCTCGCGCATCTTCGCCAGCTCGGATGCCGGCAATTGATAGACTGCCCGCGATTCATGGATGCGCTGGATGATGGCGTCCGCGCTCTGACCGCTCTTCGCCATCTGGACAATTTCCGCGATGGTTGGCGGCGGGGGCAAAGGCTCCAGGCCGGCGCAGCCCGCGAGTGCAGCAACGAACAACAGTGTAGCGAGATGCCGCATAGGGTGCTCCTTCCTGCTTGAGACAGCGACCGCATGGGAAAGTTATTCCACGAATTCGTAATCGGTGCCAGACGCGAAGCAAACCGCAGCCAGGTTGGACACCTGGCGAGGATTTGCGACAAAGTGTCCCGCGCAGGGCGGAGCAGGTTCCAAGCGTTGTATGCTGGATGACCCGGGAGCGGGAGTCGAGCGCGGATCGCTCTCAACGGTCGCATCCGTAACGGGCCTCTCTCTTATGGCGCGTGGCCGATTGTCGCTGGACTTTCGCAGGTTATTTACGGAACGGCACACTAGGGCATTCTGCCAAAAGCCCTCAACATGGGGATGCCCTGCGTGCATCGACTATGGAACGAAGACTCGCTATCGCTGCCATCGGTCTAGTCGCACTTGCGGCCTGCCAAGGCAACGGACGAACCATAACTAGAATGATGCCTCCCGCCAGGCGTTGGCGGTCAACTCTTCAACTCGACCACCCTCTCGTCGGCGTACTCTGGCAGGCGGCTGAGGGCCGGCGCGTCGATGAGCGAACTCTCACCAGCGAACTGCGTACCGCGCGCTATCGTTTGCTCGGCGAAATCCATGACAATCCCGACCACCACGAGATCCAGCTCGAGCTGCTGCGGAGCCTGGCCGAAGCCGGGTTAAAGCCGACCGTAGTGTTCGAGCAATTCGACAAGGAACACGATCCGGCGCTCCAGCAGCGGCTGGCCCGCGGCAACGTCACGCCTGACGATGTTGCGAGCGCCGTCAACTTCAACCGCGCGGGATGGGATTGGGATTTCTACCGCCCCCTGGTCGAACTCGCGCTGCGCCACGGCATGCCCCTGCGGGCTGCCAATCTCTCCCGTGCCGCCGCCCGGCGCATCATCAAGGAAGGCATGGAATCCCTGGGCTCCGGACGGATCGCCGCCCTCCGTCTGGAAACCGTTTGGTCGCCGCAACAGGAGCAAGCGCTGAGAGATCTAATATTTGAGGGGCATTGCCGCGCCCTGCCCGAGCGGCTCCTTCCC
Organism: uncultured beta proteobacterium; assembly: GCA_963802355.1. GTDB lineage: Bacteria > Pseudomonadota > Gammaproteobacteria > Burkholderiales > SG8-41 > SG8-41. The sequence continues at coordinate 11,950 of CAWDIV010000004.1, forward strand.
GCCATGGCCCTCGCGCAGCGCGTGCGAGACGCTACGCTCGCCGAAGCGCTGCTCGATTCCGGCGCGGACGGCGCGGTATTGATAGCGGGCAACGGGCACGTGCGGCGCGATCTGGCGGTGCCGCTTTACCTCAGCGCTGCAGTTGGCGGCGCAGCGACACGCGCGGTAGGGATACTGGAGGTAGAGGACGGGAAAACAGATCCCCGTTCCTATGTCGAAACCGCCGCCTCACCGCCGTTGGCATACGACTTCGTATGTTTCACACCGGCGTGGAGCCGACCCGATCCCTGCGAAGCGTTCAGAAGGAGCGGCGGGGAACGGGCCCGAAGGTGTCAGGAACCTTAGCGTTTAGGGTTCCTGACACCTTAGCGGGCGCTAGATCAGGATGGCCCGCCGATCTGCGACTGCAGGTAGTTCTGCAGGCCGACCTGGCCGATCAGGTCCAGCTGGGTTTCCAGCAAGTCGATGTGCTCTTCCTCGCTTTCGAGGATCTCCTCGAAGAGCTCGCGCGAGATGTAGTCGCCGCAGGTCTCGCAATAGGCGATCGCTTCTTTCAAAACGGGGTGCGCGGCGCGCTCGAGCTTGAGATCGCACTCCAGCGCTTCCTTGGCGTTCTCGCCGACCAGGAGCTTGTTCAGGTCCTGCAGATTGGGCAGGCCTTCCAGAAACAGGATGCGCTCGATCAACCGGTCCGCATGCTTCATTTCGTCGATCGATTCCTTCTTCTCGTGCTCGCCCAGCTTCTTCAGTCCCCAGTTGTCGAACATACGAGCATGAAGAAAATACTGGTTGATCGCGGTGAGCTCGTTGGTGAGCACCTTGTTGAGGTGCTGGATGACTTGCTTGTCGCCCTTCATGCGCGCCTCCTTCCGGTGAATCGAAAGAATAGCATTGGAGCACAGGTTCTCACCTGCCACTGCAAACTCGAAGGGAATCGGACCAGCAGCCGCGGAACGAGGATTGAGCGAGTTTTACGCGCTGCACGCCAGCGCGCCGCAAGACGTATCGGCGAGCGCGTCGTTCAGGATGTCACAAGCGTAGCCGCGGCACTTACCGCAGTCGGTGGCGACGCCGAGGCCCTCGCGCAGGTCGGTAAAGGTCGGTCGCCCCGAGATCCACGGCCTGGCGGATCTCGACGCTCGGTCACGGCATTGCAGATGCAGACGTACATCTGCGTGGTCCGTATTGTATAGTGTATTGCAATACGAATCATTCTCATTTATATTCGCACTTCGTGTCAAGCAATTTCATGATCCCAAATTTACTGTTGTTCGGCAAATGGTTAGCCGACTGCCCCCTCGACCTGCGCCCTGCGTAACATACCGTTTGCACGCAGAAATCGGGCGCATCGTGGCCGCTGCCGGGGTGACGGTTCTGCCTGCACGCTGCAGCAATCGCGGTGCTGCTCCAGTTTCAGCCGGTGCGCTCGGCGCTGATCTCGCAAGCGGTGCCCATCATGGTGAGCCTGATCACGCCGCCGCGCCCGTCAGTCGAAAAACCAAAGGAGCCTGCCCAGGCCGCTGCCGGTCAAGCCCCGCCTCAAGCGCGCGGAACCCCAGCCCGACCCGCCGCCCCTGATCACAGCCGCGACCGAGGCGCCACCGCCGCCGGCGGCGCCCGCGCCGCAACCCGTCGCACCTGCTGTCGCTCGCCGCGCCAGTCGCGGCCGCTCCGGCTGCCCGCCACCGCGTGCCCGTGGTTCCGCCGAATTTCAATGCCGGCGTACCTCGAACAACCCGGCGCCCGCCTATCCCGCCGCTAGCGCGCCGCGCTGGGCCAGCAGGGCAAAGTCATGCTGCGCGTGCTCGTCAATGCCGGACGGCACCGCCGACAAGGTCGAAATCCGCTCGAGCAGCGGGTTCAACCGGCTCGACGACGCCGCGCTCGAGGCCGTCAGGCACTGGCGTTTCGTTCCGGCGCGGCAGGGTGACACAACCGGTTGCCGGCGTGGGTGCTGGTACCGATCACCTTCACTCTGGAAAGCTGAAACATGGAACCCACTCAAGCCGCAGGCATTTGCAAGATTTCTTGCCCAGACCGACACCATAGGCAAGGCGGCACTCGTAGTCCTGCTGCTGATGTCGATCGCGACCTGGTATCTCATCATCACCAAAAGCATCCAGACGCTGATGACGCGCCGGCGCACGGCGCGTTTCCTCGAAATCATTCTGGGATGCGCCCTCGTTGCAGGCGGTGGCCACGCATCTCGAGGAGCATCATCCCGACGAGCCGTTTTCTCATCTCGCGTGGCACGCCATCGTCGCCGCGCGCCATCACCAGCGCCACGGCGCCAACAAGCTGAACGAAGCCGGCAGCACCGCGGAGTTCGTCACGCGCGCGATGCGCCGCGTCATCGACGAGGAAACCGCGCGCTTCGAGTCGGGCCTCGACCGTGCTCGCCTCGGTCGGCAGCACCGCGCCCTTCGTCGGGACTGTTCGGCACCGTCTGGGCGCGTCTATCACGCGCTCATCAACATCGGCATGAGCGGCCAGGGCACGCTCGACAAGGTGGCCGGCCCGGTCGGCGAGGCGCTGATCATGACCGCCGCTCGGGCTGGTGGTCGCGATTCCCGCGGTGCTCGCCTACAACGCATTCGTGCGCTCGAACCGCGTGGTGCTCGCCACAGCTCGACGGCTTCGCGCACGATCTCTACGCCTTGCTCACCACCGGCTCGCACGTGAACGAGGTCGCTGCGGTGTTGCCGCTCGAAGCCGGCGCATCGTGCAAGGACAAGGAGCCTGACATGGCTTTCGGCGGCTTTCATCGCAGCGGCGCCGACGCGCCGATGGCGGAGATCAACATGATTCCGCTGATCGACGTGATGCTGGTGCTGCTCGTCATCTTCATCATCACCGCGCCGCTCCTCACGCACGCCGTGAAGATCGATCTGCCCAAGGCCGCAAGCCACGCCCAATCTGACGCGGCCCGACAATATCCAGTTGGGCGATCGAGGGCGAGCGGCGAGATCTACTGGAACGGCGAAGCCCGTGGACGCCGCAACGCTCGCGCACGCGCATGGCTGCCGCTGGACGCCTCAATCCGCAGCCCGAGGTGCACATCCGCGCCGATGCAACGACGCAATACCAGCGCGTCGCGCGAAGTGATCTCGCTCGCCGCCCGAGCCGGACTCGTGAAGATAGGCTTCGTAACCGACCCGCGGGAGAACTCCCGATGAGCGACTCTTCAGGCAACAGCCTCAAACCGTCCACCGTGCCTTCGGAACAGCATGCCGCCCTCCTCGCCGGCAAGCCTAGTACCGGGGTAAACGCATCAGCAGCGCGGAACTGTTTGCCGGCGCGCGCGAAGTGCTGATCGATCACTCGGGCGAGACCTACCGGCTCAGGCACACCAGCCAGGGAAAGTTGATCCTGACTAAATAGGCAACGCTGCCGTCACCCTGGACCACGGAATTGAAATGGGCCGCCTGATACGAATCTACGCATTGCTTATCTGTCTGCTGCTCCTGCCGCTCTCCGGGCTCGCGCAGAACACGGCCGCAACCGGCGCGCAGACTGTCGTGCACATGCTGGACTACATCGGCGTCGACTACCCCGGCGCGGTGCAGGACGGCAAGGTGAAGAACGAAGACGAATTCAAGGAAATGGTCGAGTTCACAGGCCAAGTAGCAACCTCCTTGAAAGCGTTGCGGGCGAACCCGCGGCAGTCGGCGCTGATTGCCGACGGTGAGAAGCTCGCGCGCATGGTCAAGGAGAAGGCGGCGGCCGCAGAGGTCGCGGCGGCCGCGCGCAAGCTGCGCTGGGACGTCATCGGCGCCTACAACGTCACGGTTACGCCGAAAACCGCACCGGATCTCAAAGCGGGTGCCAAGCTTTACCAGACCATGTGCGCGGGCTGCCACGGTGCCGAAGGAAGGGGTGACGGGCCCGCCGCAGTCAAGCTCGATCCCAAGCCATCCAATTTTAACGATCGCGAGCGCATGACGAATCGCAGCATATTCGGCCTCTACAACACCGTAACGCTGGGCGTCAAAGGCACGGCAATGTCGCCCTACGGACAGCTGACGGAAGATGAACGTTGGGCCCTCGCCCTTCATGTCGCCAATTTCTCTTCGGCGGCGGAAAGTCGTGCACGCGGCGCAAACCTGTGGAAAGAGGGCAAAGGCAGCCAGGTTTTTCCGGATCTCGTGAACGTCGTCACGCTCTCTTCCAATGAAGTGCAGGAGCGTTACGGCGAGGAAATGGCGGCCATTCAGAGCTATCTCATCGCTCACCCCGACACAGTGACGCAGCGCGAGCGTAATCCGATCGCGTTCGCGCAGGCCAAGCTCGATGAGGCCGTTGCGGCGCTATCGCAAGGGCGATCGTACCGGCGCGCTGCAACTCGCAGTCACGGCCTACGTCGAGGGGTATGAGTTGATCGAGCGGAGCCTCGCGAACGTGGACGAGAAGCTCATGCGCGAAGGCGAGCGCGAGATGATGGCGTTGCGTAACCTCATCCGTGGCGAGGCGCCGCTCGCCGATGTGGAGGTCCAGGCAAAACGCGTCTCCGCCGTGCTGGAACGCGCCCGCGAGCGGCTCGACGCCGGAGCGCTGTCGGCGGAGGCGATCTTCACCAGCGCGCTCATCATCCTGCTGCGTGAAGGGCTGGAGGCGCTGCTGGTGGTCGCCGCGATTGTGGCATTTCTTATCAAGGCGAACCGCCGCGACGCGCTCATCTGGGTGCATGCCGGCTGGATCAGCGCCATCGCGCTCGGCTTCGCGACCTGGGTCGTCGCAAGCTATGCCATCGCGATCTCTGGCGCACATCGTGAGATCACGGAAGGGGTCACCGGACTCATCGCTGCGGCGATGCTGGTCTATGTGGGGTACTGGCTGCACAACAAAGCGTCGGCGCAAGTCTGGCAGAACTTCATTCGGAACAGCGTAGGCACAGCCCTCGCGAGCCTGTACGTTATGGGCAATGGCGGGAGTATCTTTTCTCGCCGTCTACCGGGAAATGTTTGAGACAGTCCTTTTCTACCAGGCACTCTGGGTCCAGGCGGGCGAGTCCGGCCGCGGAGCGCTCGCGGGCGGCCTGCTCGCCGCCACCGCGGCGCTCGCCGCGATCGGATGGGGGATCTTCCGTTACAGCGTGCGTCTGCCGTTGGGACCATTCTTCACGGTCATGTCCTGGCTGATGTGCGTGCTCGCAGTGGTGCTTGGCCGGAAAGGGGGTGGCCGCGCTACAGGAAGCAGGGATAATCGGCGCCGGCGTCCTGAGCGTTCCGTCAGTTCCCTTGCTTGGTGTCTTTCCGACGGTACAAACACTTGTCGCCCAGGTAGCCGTCATCGCATGCATCGCCGCCCTGCTCTACTTTGGCGGGAAATCGTGCAAGCGCGCCGCAATCGGAAGCCCGAGAGACGCAGTCGCCGAGCGAGCGCCGTCTGCCGTCTCGGCGCTAGAAGACCGTCGACAAGGTCAGTCTCGCGTTGCGCGGCGCGCCCGGGCTGATGTTGTTATCGCCATCGACAGTCGGGAAATACTTTCTGTCGAAGATGTTTTCGACATTGAGCGCGAGTCGGGTCTTGCCGCCGGCGAAGGTGTAGAAGACCGCCCCGTCGACGCGAGTGAAGCTCGGCAGCTTCACCGTGTTGTTGAAGGACGTGAAGGATTCGTCCTGGTAGATCAGCCCGAGGCCGGCCGACCAGCCCGCGGCGATATCGATCTTGTTCCACAGGGAGAGGGTGTTCTCCGGAACGAGGCCGATCTTGTTGCCGGCAGGGATTACGGCTGCGCCGCTGGCGACTGGATTGGTGACGCGGCCGTCCAGATAGGCGTACCCGCCGTAGATCTGCCAGTAACGCGCGACCTCGCCCTGCAGTCCGATCTCGAAACCCTCGGTGCGCTGCTGGCCGGTCTTGACGAAGAATCCCGGACGCAGGGGATCGTTGACGCGCACCTCGTCGCGGTCCAGGCGAAACACGGCGGTCGAAAGGGTCAAGTGGGGCAGGAGGTCCCAGCGCGCGCCGACCTCATAGTTCTTCGCTTTCTCCGGGGCCAGGTCGGCGGTGTTCGTCGCGAGGTTCAATTGCTCGCCTGAAGGCAGGACAGCGTAGCTGTAGCTCACGTAATAGGCGGCGGCAGGGGTCGGCGTCCAGATCAACCCCACGCGCGGACTGAAGGCGTTGTCGGTGCGCGACAGATCGACCGCCGGCGTAGTCGTCCTTCGATCGTCGAATTCGACCTTGAAGTGATCGTAGCGCAGGCCGGCGATCATCTTCCAATGAGGGGAGAAGGCGATTTGGTCCTGGACGTACACCGCTGCGATATCGGCCTTTACCTTGTTGTCGGCATCGGTGCCGTTCGGACGGAAAGCGGTGGCGACCGCGAACGGGTTGGCGGCGGGCACGACGGCGCCGATGGCGGTGCCGGTGGGGCCGAAGAAGCCGGTATTGCGCTTATTGTCGCTGTTCTGGTGGCCGAGCTCAACGCCCGCGAGCAGCGTGTGCTCGACGCCGCCGGCGCTGAGCTTCTTTATGAGGTCGGTCTGGTTGAAGAAATTGGTACGCTTGTTGGCGTTGTTGTCCGCCGACAGGGTCAGATTGCCCGCGGCATTGACGGCGCTGCCCGGAAAAACGTTCTGGTAATACTTGTCGTAGTGGGTGGCGCGGAAGGTGTTCTTCAATTGCACACCGCCGCCGAAGTCGTGGTCCAGCACGGCGTAAAGGCCGCTGACCACGTTTCGGGCATGACTCTGGTCGGCGTTGCCGAAGAAAGTGCTAGGGTCGGTGTTGAACGGCGCGCCGTTGAACGAGGGGAAGCCGCGGTCGGCGGTCCGATAGTCCCAGAGGTACTCCAATCCCAGCGTGAGCGCGGTCTGCCCGCTCCACGCATAGGTCATCGTGGGATTCACAGCGTAGCGCTCGAGATTGAAGCCATTGCGGAAGCTATCGGCGTTTTCGTACATCGCATTCAGGCGCCATGCCAGCGTTTCGCTCAGCTTGTTGCCGTAGTCCAGCGTGCCCCGAAACTGGCTGTAGCTGCCGATGGTGACGTTCGCCTCGCCGACGGGACCGAACACCGGCTTCTTGGTTACTCGATTCACCACCCCGCCGGCGCCGCCGCGGCCGAAGGCCATGCCGGCGGGACCCTTGAGGATCTCGACGCGCTCCAGGTTGTACAGATCGCGGAAGACCTGCGCGTCGTCGCGGACGCCGTCGACGTAAAAGTCGGCCGTCGTGCTGTTCCCGCGCAGGACGATCTGGTCGCGGTTGCCCTCGCCCTGGTGCATCAACACGCCGGGAACGTAGCGGAAGACATCGCTCAGGCTCTGCATCCCCGCATCCTTCATCATCTGGGCAGGGACGACGCTCACCGATGCAGGCACCTCTTTGAGCGGCGTGTCCGTCTTGGTAAAGGTGCTGGAACGGGTGGCGCGGTAGTCCGTCACCGGCCCGTCAGCACGTTCTGCCTGGTCCTTCACCTTGATTTCGGGCAGGGTCGTCTCAGGCTGCCGCGACTGCGCGGTCGCTTCGGCCTGCGCCTGTGCGGCCGCAATCTGCGGCGCGGAGAACATCACGAAAACCGCCGCTGCCAGCGGCCGGCGTTTGAACTCGTGCATTTGCCACCTCCCATCTCAAGTTCTCAGCAGAAAATCACTGCAGAACTTGCTGGCTGCCGGGAAGGTGGCTGGCTCGTCTGCTTATGAATTCCCCCAAGCCTGTGCGGCTTGTGGTAATTCATTAGGAATGATAATTGTTCTCAAACACGCCGTCAAAAGGTTTGGGGCGCCGTTCAGGCGCGCCCATTGGTGTACTCTCGCGCGATACTTTCATCGTTTCCGTGATTCATCCATGTGTGATGGGGCGCGCCTCAGCAGCTCGATCCTGCGAGCTGCCGGGTCGACGCGCACCAGGTCGCCGGTGCGGATGCAGCCGCGTGGATCGCGCGACCAGCCCTCGGTGATCGTCATCTCGGCAAACACGGCACCCTGCACCATGACCGGGTTGGTGACGCCGAACACCAGCGCTTTCGGCGCAATGCCCTTGGTCTTGATATCGTAGAATGCCCAGCCCGCCGCAATGCCCCCTTTCGCGGTCGGGAAAAAAAGTATCTTGTCGCGGATATTGACGCCCTCGAGCTTGTGCCCGGGCTTCGTGATGACCCCGCTCCACCGGTCCAGATCGTAGCGCGGGCTGAATCCTTCGTCGGATACCACCGCCTCGCCCTGTACGGCCGGACCGAAGGCGCGCTTGACCCTGATGGTCAGGTTCCTGCTCATCGAAAGACGCCCGTACAGGCGATCTCCACGCAGTCGGCGGTGCGCCGCAGTATGGTGTTGAACTTGTGCGCGGTGATCGTATTCACGATTTTCGCGGAGTTCGAGATCATGTTGTTCCAACCGTTCGCCGCGCGCATGCGCGTGAGGTTCTGCAAGATGTACACGCAAACGCCTTCGAGGATCGTCACGCCTGCCGCTTCGAGTTGCTGCGCGTAGCCGAGCGCCCGTGCCGCCGAGAGCACGCCGTTGGCGGTCGTGGCGAAAACGGTCGTGCCCGCGTGCACGCGTCTGCCGTTGAACAGATCCGCCAGCCGTTTCATTTCAAGCAGCGACAACTGGGGGCCGGAGAAAACGACGAAGTTGCAGCTCCCATCCGGATTCTTGTAGCTCTTGAACACACGCTCGATGTCGGCGCGCGCGATCTTCATCCGCTCCTTCGGCTTTATTCCTCCGAGCGCGGCGGACAGCGTCGGCGCCTCGGGCGTGACGCCGACCATGTGAAACATCGCCATCGAGCCGTAGCTCGCCAGCGCGGCGCCCAGGTGCTTCAGCTCGTCGGCGGTCGGGGCGCGCCGGATTCCGGTGAACACCGGCACCGCGTAGTAGCTCTGGTGCGACTCGCCAACCAGCTTCGCCAGTGCTCCCCACTCGGCATAGTCATCGAGCTCCGTTTCCAGCTCGACCACAAATGTCCCCCGCCGATGCCGCTCGAGATGAAACCCGTATTCCGGCACGCGACGGGTCATGGCGGCTGCAATCGCAGCCGGACCGGATTCGAAATTGGTGCGCGCGCCGCAAACGGAATTGGCCCAAATCACGGTGCCCGTGTCGCCCCACGCTATGTGCTCACCGAAGTGCGGCTGATAGATAGTTTGGTAGTTGATGCAGGTATCCGTGGTCATCACGTTCATCTGCCGCAGATAGCCGATCAACTGCTTTTCCTTGGCCGCCTCGCCGGCATCCTGCCCGAGCCGCTCCATGTGAGCAAAATCGAAGCAGCGCGCGTTGGTCGTGATGGCGATCTCGCAACGGGCGTTGGCGCCGGCGAGCCGGCGCAGATGCTCGAGCCCGCCGTCGCCCATCACCTCGATGTCGCCCATCATGTGCACGTTGGTGACGGGCACGAAACGCCGTGCGCGGTAGAACTTCCCGACCGCAAGCTGCAGCTCGAGCGCGCGCCGCACCGGCACGCCGTGCTTCCCGCCCAGCATTCCCCGCTCTTCAGCCGTCAGTCGCATGTGCGTTGTTCCGTGGCCAATGTCTTGCATCCGCCTTTAGTCGCTGGCCTTGGCGCCGGAGAGCTTGATCAGTCGCGCGAATTTCTCGCTCTCGGCGCGCACGAACTTCGTGAGTTCGCCGGGCGTCGAGCCGACTGCCTCCGCCCCAACGCTGGCCAGCCTTTCCTTAACGTCCGGCAGCGTCAGGCCGCGGTTGATCTCGGTGGCGAGTCGTTCAACGAGGGCGGGCGGAGTGCCCGCGGGCACGAAATACGCGAACCAGTTGCTGATGTCGAAGCCAGGCACGCCGGATTCCGCCATGGTCGGCACTTCCGGCGCAGCGGGCGAGCGCCTGGTCGTCGTGACCGCCAGCGCGCGTAGCTTGCCCGATTTGACGTGCGGGATCGCTGGCGGCATGCCCGAGAAGAAGCTCGCCACGTGGCCGCCGATGAGATCGGACATCACCGGACCCGCGCCCTTGTACGGCACGTGCACTAGATCGATCTTCATGGTGATCTTCAGCAGCTCCCCCGCCAGGTGCTGGACGCCGCCGGTACCGGCTGAGGCGTAGCTCAGCTGCCCCGGCCGCGTCTTCGCGATAGTCACAAACTCCTTCACGTTTTTCGCCGGCAGCGAGGGATGCACGATCAGTATCAGGGGCGTCGATGCCGCGAGCGACACGGGAGCGAGGTCGCGTTCCGGGTTGTACGGCAATTTCTGCAGGTGCGGCAGGATGGCTATCTCCGCGGGCGTGGAGAGCACCAGGGTGTAGCCGTCGGGCGGGGACTTCGCCACGATGTCGGCGCCGATCACACCGCTCGCTCCGGGCCGGTTGTCCACGATCACATTTTGCTTCATCACTTCCTGCATCTTCTGCCCGACCAGCCGCGCGGTAAGGTCGGTGGCGCCCCCGGGGGCGAACGGCACTACCACCCGGATCGGCTTCGCTGGATAGGTTTGAGCCACCCCTGCGTGGCTCAAACCTATCAACAGTAACCCGAGAACAACTGCTCTGCAGCCTTTCATCATCCGTCCTCCGCCTTCAGGCTATCCCCCTTCGTGCCCGACACAAACTTGCGGTACTTGGCCTCTTACGTCATTCCGGCTTGATGCCCGCCAGCCCGCCGATCTTGCGGTACTTCTCGATTTCGGACCTCTGCCACTGCCCGAGATGATCCGCGCTGCTGCCCACTGCATCGGTGCCGGCTTCGGTCATGCGCCGCTTGAACTCCGGCGACTGCACGATCCTCACGATTTCGCCGTTCAGACGGTCGACGATGTTTTTCGGGGTCTTGGCCGGCACCCATACGGCAAACCACTGGACGATGTCGAACCCCGGCAGGCCGGATTCGGCCAGCGTCGGCACCTCCGACAACGCCGAGGAACGCTGCGCCGAAGTGACCGCCAGCGGCCGAAGTCTTCCCGACCTCGCATGCGGGATGGCGGGCAGCAGCGCGACAAACCCTACCGGCACGTGCCCGCCGACCAAGTCCACCAGGGCCGGCGCTGCGCCCTTGTAGGGTACATGTACCCAGTCGATTCTGACCATGTACTTCATCAGTTCTCCCGCAAAGTGCTGCGGGGTACCGTGGCCGACAGACGCATACGACAGCGCACCCGGCCGGCTCTTCGCCAGCGCGATCAGTTCCTTCACCGAGTTGACCGGCAGGGAAGGATGCGACGACAGCAACGCGGGCGTCGTCGTGACAAGCGTAACCGGCTGGAAATCCCGGACCGGATCGTAGGGCATCTTCTTGAACAGCACGACATTCATCGTCATCTCGCTCGCCGCGCTCACCAGGACCGTGTGGCCGTCGGGCGGACTCTTGGCGACGATATCAGCGCCGATCATCCCGTTGCCGCCAGCGCGGTTGTCAACGATGAACTGCTGGCCCCAGATCTCGCCCAGCTTCTGGGCGACGGACGCGCCGTGAGGTCGGTGCCGCCGCCCGCGGGATACGGAATCACGAACCTCACCGCCCTGTTGGGATAGACCTGGCCCGAGGCCATCTCCGCCGCACCCGTTGCGAGCAGTATCACGACGCAATGGCGCAGCCAATTTCGTTTCTTGGTCATCGGTTTCCCCTCCGCATCGACCGCAAGCTCCATCCCTTCCGGGTCAGCCAAACACCGTCGGATAACCCGGCGGCGGCGTGAAACCGAGATCGCCGCGCTTGATCACCGCCTCCCGGCCGCCGGCCGCCTCAAGCAGCTCGGCCTGCCGCCGCTTCGCCCTCGCATCGACTTCAACCGGGTCGCAGATCGCATATAGCCTGTCCCGGCACCCGTTCAGCACCCGCGCGTGGCCGGGATCGCCCGCGAGATCGCGCAGTTCCTCCGGATCAGCATCGAGATCGAAGAGCTGCGGGCGATACGCCACGTAGTGTACATATTTGTAGTTGGCGTGACGGATCATGAATGCGCCGGTGGTCGAGCCCATGCCGTGATACTCGGAGAGCACGTTGCGCGCTGGCTGTTCGCCGCGCGCGAGCCTGGATAGCGACACGCCGGGATGCCCGTCGTACATCTCCGGCCGGTCTTCGCCGGCGCATTCCATGATGAACGGATACGTATCGACGTGGCTCGCGGGCGTAGCCACTTTGACGCCGCGTGGCATATCGGCCCCCTGCACGATCAGCGGTACCCCCGCCACCTCCTCGTACATGGTCGATTTTCCCCACAGGCCGCGCGCACCGAGGTTGTCACCGTGGTCCGAGGTGTAGAGCACGCGGGTGCTGTCGGCCAGGCCCACCGCCTCCAGCGTGCGCAGCACCTTGCCCACGTTGTCATCGACAAAACTGCACAGCCCGTAGTACGCGGCCATCGCTTTCTTCAGTTTCCCGGAATCGAAATACCGGTCGTAAACGAAGCTTTCCGAATAGTCTTTCAGGTACGGATGATCCGGCCGCTCCGTCTTCCCGTACTGCTTCGGCACCGGCATTTCGTCGAGGGGATACTGATAGTAGAAATCGGCCGGTGCCACCAGCGGGAAATGCGGACAGACGAACGACACGAACAGCACCCACGGCCGGTCGCGGTGCTTCGGCGCCTCGTCGCGCAGCCAGATCTGGGCGCGGGTGCAGATCTCCCGGTCGTACGCGGTGTAGGGCGTCTCCCCGGGCCCGGCGAGCTTCGCGATCTTCCACGACAGGCCCCGTTCGGGCAGATCCCGCCGCAGCAGCCCCATCAGGTCACCCTTGCCCTCGATGATCTGCATCGGTATCTGCATCTCGCTGAAGCCGTAGTCATCGCCATCGTGGCCGCGGAAGTGGAGCTTGCCGATCGAGACGACGTGATGGCCCCGGTCGCGCAACCGGTGATGCCAGCTCGGGATCGAGCCATCGTAGGCGTCCGCATTATCCCAGAACCCGATCTGATGAACGTACTTGCCGACCGCGAAGCCCGCCCGCGCCGGCACGCACACGGGACAGGTCGTATACGCCGAGGTGTACATCGCGCCTCGCGCGGCGAGCGCGTCCAGGTTCGGCGTCTTCACGATGGGGTGGCCGGCGCAACCCATCACCTTGGGGTTGTGCTCGTCGGACATGATGACGATGAGATTTGCAGGCTTCATATTATTCCGCTTGAACTCCCGCGACGCGCGCGACCTTGCCCCACTTCACGGTCTCCGACTTGATGCGCGCCGCCAGTTCCTGCCCGGTGCTGTAAACCGCTTCCGCGCCGGTCTGGACGAGCCGCGTCCTCACCTCGGGCTCCTTCAGGATTTTTGCGAGCTCGCGGTTCAAGCGGCTGACGACGGCCTGCGGCGTGCCGTGCGGCGCGAGCAGCGCGTTCCAGTTGTCGGCCTCGAACCCCGGCAGTCCCGCTTCCATTACGGTAGGCACATCCGGCGCGGAGACCGAGCGCTTCGCCGTCGAAACCGCCAGCGCGCGCAGCCGTCCGGCTTTCACGTGCGGCAGCGCCGGCGGCATGCCGGCAAAGAAGAGATGCGACTCCCCGGAGAGCACCGCCGTGGTTGCCTGCGCGCCGCCCTTGTACGGGACATGCACCAGGTTGACGCCGGCTGTGGCCTTGAACAGCTCCGCCGAAAGGTGCTGCGGGCTGCCGCTCCCGACCGTGGCGTAATTGAGCGAGCCCGGCTTCGACCTGGCGAGTTCGATCAACTCCTTGACGTTGCGCGCGGGAAGCGAGGGGTGCACGACCAATACCAGCGGCACCGAGGCGACCATGCCGACCGGGGCGAAGCTCTTTACGGGGTCGAACGGCAGCGACTTGTAGAACGCCGGGCTGATCGCCACCGACAGCGTCGCCATGAACAACGTGTAACCGTCGGGATTCGCCCTTGCGACGATTTCCGCGCCGACGTTGCCGGTCGCCCCGGCCCGGTTATCCACGATGACCGGCTGCCCTATGTTCTCGTTCAACTTCTGGCCCACGGTACGGCCGATGAGATCGGGCGCGCCGCCCGCGGCGAATGCCACGACCATCCTGATCGGCTTCGCGGGGTAGTCCGCGGCACACGCGGCGTTGATCGTGCCAAAAACGGCCAGCGCGAAAAGCGTGGGTCGTGATTCGTGAGTCTTGATTCGACTACTCTGGAACTTCCTCATCCTTCATCCTTCATCCTTGATTTTCCCGAGCGCCGCCAATATCCGCTGCGGCGTGAACGGCTGCGTGTAGACACGCGCAGCGAAAGGCTTCAGCGCATCGTTGATGGCATTCATGATTGCGGCCGGGGCGCCGGCGGTCCCGGCCTCCCCGGCGCCCTTCGCCCCGAGCTCCGAAGTGGCGGTGGGCGTGCAGGTATGGCCGACCTCGATGGGGGGAATCTCGCCGGCCATCGGCACGAGATAGTCGATCAAGCTGCCGTTCAACAGCTGGCCCTCCGGGCTGTAGACGCATTCCTCGAACAGCGCGGCTCCCATGCCCTGCACCACCGCGCCGCGTATCTGCTCGTCCACCAGCAGGGGATTCACGATCGTGCCGCAATCATCGACCACCCAATGCCGCAGCAGCGTTACGAAACCGGTTTCGACATCCACTTCCAGGTAGCTGCCCTGTATGCCGTTGGAGTAGACCCCGGTGTAGGCCTTCTGCGCGTAGCTGCGGGTGACGGTGAGCTCGGGCTGGAAATCCCGCGGCACGCGGTCGGTGTGGAAATAAGCGGTGCGAGCGACCTCTTCCAAGGTCATGCGCTGTGCCCCGGTCGCCGCCTCGACCACGTTGCCGTTACGGACGTCGAGCAGCGAAGCTTCGGTTTCGCTCAAACGCGCGACAAAACTCAGGATATTCGCGCGCAGCGCCTTGCCCGCCTGCAGGACCGCTTCTCCGCCGATGCCCGTGCCGCGCGAGCCCCAGTTTCCGCCGCCGTACGGCGTGGCGTCGGTGTCTCCCATGAGCACCTTTACGCGCTCGAGCGGGATATGCATGGCGGTGGCGGCCACCTGCGCGACGACGGCGTGAGCGCCCTGCCCCAGTTCGTTGATGCTGGCCGCGACGGTGACGCCGCCCGTCGCCGTCAGCTTCATCGTGCAGGAATCCTGCACCGCGATGGACGCGCCGCCCTGGCCATAGGTCGCTGAAGAAGGGTTCGAATTCTCAACGAAGCTCGCGAGCCCTATGCCGCGATACACGCCCCGTCCGCGCAGATCCTTCTGCTCCCGCCGCAGCCGCTCGTAGTCCATCATCGCGAGCAGCCGGTCGAGCGCCTCGTGCTGCGAGAGCCCTTCGAACACGAGACCGCTCGGGATCGTATGCGGATAGCCATCGGCGGCAAGGTAGTTGCGGCGCCGGAACTCCGCGGGATCCATGCCCACCGCGTCGGCAGCGAGATCGACCAGCCCTTCGGTGACCGCGCACACCACGGGATGGCCGACCGCGCGGTACTGGCCGTACATCGCCTTGTTCTGAAACACCGCGCGGGTACGCCCACGATAGACGCGATTGCGATACGGCGCGCCGGCCAGATTGACGACCTGTATGCCCTCGTTGGCGCTACCGCGGGGAAAACCGGAGTACGGCCCGATGCCATACAGGTCGTCGATCTCCATCGCGGCGATCTCGCCCGTTTTCGAAACGGCCATGCGCCGCCTCACCCGGTGTCCGCGCGCGTGGAAATCGCCCACGAACGATTCGAGCCGATCGGCGATGAACTTTACCGGCCGGCCGGTGAGGAGCGACGCGGCGATCGTGGCCATCTCATCGCCGTAGACGTGTATCTTCAGACCGAAGCCGCCGCCCATATCGGGCACCACGACCCGCACGCCCGACTCCGGCAGCCCGAAATGGCGCGCGATGGCCCACTGCATCATGTACGGCACCTGCGTCGAGTGCCATACGGTGAGATGGTTGTCCGCCGGGTTGTAGTCTGCAAGTATGGCGCGCGGCTCCATCGTCACCGCGGTATGGCGGCTGGTGACGAAAACGGCTTCCACGACCCGGTGCGCGGCGGCAAACGCTTCCTCTACCGCCGGTATCCACGACGCGCTCGAAGCAGAGGTTTTCCGCCAGATCGGGATGGATGACGGTCGTCGCGCGATCGAGCGCGGTTTCAGCGTCCGTGACCGCCGGCAATTCCGCCCAATCGATCGTCACGCGTTGCGCTGCATCTTCGGCCTGCGGCCGGGTCTCGGCGACGACCGCAACGACCGGCTCGCCCTGCCAGCACGCCCGCTCCAGCGCCAGCGGATACTGCGGCGCGGAGCGCATGCTCTTGATATGCGTGAGCACGCCGGTATACGGCTGGCACATGCCGGCCACGTCCCTGCCGGTGACGATCCGCACCACGCCTGCGCTGCGCTCCGCTTCGGCGGTATGGATCGCAATGATCCGCGCGTGGGCGTGGGGACTGCGCACGAAGGCGACGTGCGCCAGCCGCGGCAGCCGGATATCGTCCACGTAGCGACCGCGCCCCGCGAGCAGGCGTTTCGCGTTCGCGCGCGGCAGCGGCAGGCCGATATAGTTGGTGGTGTTCATGCTTCGACTCGCTCAGCACGAACGGCCCAGGCAAACTCGCGAAACTTGCAGGCCACTAGGTTCCGTAGCGCACCGAGGCCTTTGCCGCTTTCAGCGCCGCCAGCGCGCTGTAGCAGGCGAGCCACGCCGTCTTGGGATTTTCCGGCGCCGGGACGTTCTCGAGCTTGATGCTGATGTTGCCGGTCCTCCCCCGGATATCGATGTAGTGGGTGTTGTGCAGCAGCGCCGGATCGGCAACGACCTTGAGCCGGGTTCTGTCGAAGCCGATGCCCGCCATAGAGAGTACCGCCGCAATGTTGACGTTGGCGGGGAACAGTGGCACCCCTTCGCGCGCCGGTCCTTCGTATAGCGTCAGCGGCCCGCGCAGTCCGTCGAGATCCACCTTGAGCTTCTCTACGTAGGCGATGCCTTTCCAGGCCGCCGGCGGCTTGGTGACCGCGATCGTCACTTCCTCCACGCCCGCGACACACGCGGCTTTCAACGCATCCAGCCCGCCTATGCCACCCGAAGGTACGTAGAGCAATGCTCCGTTCTTTTCCGCCGCGCGCTCGAGCTTCGCGCGCAGGCTGTCGTTGCACAGCGCGCCGGCCGAAAGCACGATCAATGCAATACCCTTCCTGAGCAGAGGCTCGGCGTAATTGCGCACCGCGTCGTGCGCAGCTGCTTCCACAACGACATCCGGTTTCCGGGCGAGCAACCCCTTCAAGTCGGTTACGAACGCGACGCCGAACTCCTTTGCCAGCAGCTTCCCGCGCGAGCGGGCGACGCGCCCGACGATGGCGACGACCTTAGTCTCGCCGAGCTCGCCGCGCCTTATGTGCTCGAGAAACAGCCGCGCGATGGTGCCGCCGCCGATGATCCCGACCTTCATGATTGTCGTTCTGCCAGCCATCGTCCTATTGTACGCGCAGCGGCCTCTTGCGACCTCGCCACGAGCGCGCCCGCACTAGCTTGCAGTAAACTCACGTCCTATGTATCCCGTTACGTGATTTACCAAGGGGAGCGAAACATGAACCGATGGCTCGTAGCATTTGCATGCGCTTGCGTGACAGGGGCCGGCCTGCCGGTCGCGGCACAACAGAAACCCGCTACCGGTCCCGATGTCAGAATACCCTCCACGATCGGCAACGTGATCCGTGGGCAGATCCCGGCGAACCTACCGCCGATCATGCGGGTGAAACCGGGGCAAATGGTCACGATAGACACCCTGTCGCACCAGGGCGTCAACACCGGCGACGATCCGATCGCTTTCTTCGCCCGGGGCGGCATCAAGGCCGACGAAGTGCTGAAAGACCACGTCGACATCTACGGTCGCGTGAAACCCCCACCCGGCGGCGGCACGCACGTACTGACAGGCCCGGTCTACATCGAAGGCGCGGAACCTGGTGACATGCTCGAAGTGCGCGTGGTCGACGTACGGCACCGCGTACCCTACGGCGTGAACGCGTCGAACAAAGGTTCAGGCGTGCTGCCCGAATTGCTGTCGGAACCCGTTTTTCGCATCATCCGCCTCGACTTGGAGCGCAGGGTTGCGCTGCTCACGCCGGAAATCGAGGTCCCGCTCGCGCCGTTCATGGGCATCATGGCAGTGGCGCCCCCGCCCGACATCCAGACCGTCAGCTCGCGTCCGCCCGGCGCCTTCGGCGGCAACCTCGACCTTAAGCAGTTGACCCGGGGTTCGACGCTATATCTGCCGGTCTACAACTCCGGCGCGTTGTTCTTCACCGGCGATGCGCACGCGGCGCAGGGCGACGGCGAAGTCGATGGGACGGCGATCGAGACCTCGCTTACCCCGGTCTTGCAGTTCTTCGTGCATAAGGACAAAGGTAAGAGCCTGAAGTGGCCGCGCGCGGAAAACGCCACGCACTACATCTCGATGGGAATCGACAAGGACCTCAATCTCGCGCTCAAGCACGCGGTCCAGGAAACGGTGGACTTCCTGATGCAGGAGAAGGGACTCGATGCCAGGACGGCCTACGCGCTCGCCAGCATCGCGGTGGATTTCCGCGTCGCGGAGGCTGTCAACCTGAACCAGATGGTGTACGGAATGATCCCGAAGAACCTCTTTGTGAAGGAGCGCCAGGCGTACTGGTTCAAGCCGTGACTTTTGATACTGCGTGACCGATACGGCGTGACCGGTATTGCGCGACAGGAGGTGCGTGACCGGCACAGCGCTACCGGAGATGCGCTGCTAAGTCCGGACTCAGTCACGCTCTATCGGTCACGCTTCATCGGTCACGCACTATCGGTCACGTGTCTCCGGCGAAGGCCGGCGCGCCGCGCCGGGTCTGGTGCGAGGTCGCGCGCTTGATGAGCTCGGGCCAGACGCGTGCGGGGTCTTTTTCGAATAGGGTCGTAGCGTCGGCGGGCAGCACGTGCCAGTCACCGCGCTGTATCTCGTTCTGCAACTGCCCCGGGCCCCACCCCGAATAACCGGCAAAGACGCGCAGCCCCTGTGTCGGGTCGGGCCGATTGAGCAGCGTTTCGATCCACTTTACATCCCCGATGAAGTAAACGTCCTTGAGCACGTGAACGGCGCGCGCGGGCGGCTTGGACGTGCGCACCAGAAACATCAGGCCGTCGCGCGCCACCGGGCCGCCGAAATACAACACGTCTTTTCGCCCCTTCATCGCTGCCTGATCGGGAAACACCTCGGCCAGCAGATGGTCGAGGGGCCGGTTGATGACCACGCCGAACGGCCCGCCTTGCGGCGGCTGGGTAATCAGCACCACTGTTTGCTGGAACCGGGGATCCCGCATCTCGCGCTTGGCTACGAGGAAGATCCCATTCGCCACCATTTCGGCCGCATGCACCGCACTGCCACAAACCAGCAACATCGTCAGGGAAAACAGTGCCGGAAACGAGGGAGTCATTGCGGCCGAAATGAAATGAAGATAAGGAATACGTCGCAGCGTATTCCTCACCAGTCACGCCCTATCAGTCACTGGCGATCCGGTCGCGCATCCTTCGGTGGTCACCTTTGCCGGCTCCACGAGCTCGGGCACTTTCACGCCGTTGCGTATGGCGGTCATCTCGGCGAGGATCGCGATCGCGATCTCCGGCGGCGTCTTGCTGCCGATTCTTGAGTCCGACCGGGCCGTGCAAACGGTCGATCTCCTCCTGCGACAGGTCGAATTCCGCAAGCCTCTGGCGGCGCGCTTCGTTGTTCTTTTTCGAGCCGATGGCGCCCACGTAGAACGCAGGCGACTTGAGCGCCTCCAGCAGCGCGAGGTCGTCGAGCTTCGGATCGTGCGTCAGCGTCACCACGGCGGTATGCCCGTCGGGATTCATCTCGGTCACCACGTCGTCGGGCATGCCGCGCTTCAATTCCACGCCCGGCACGTCCCAGCTGTCCGCGTATTCGACACGGGGATCGCACACGGTGACCTGGTAGTCGAGCCCCTGCGCCATCTGCGCGAGATACTTCGTGAGCTGGCCCGCGCCGATGATGATCATCCGCCAGCGGGGTCCATGCACGGTGGCGAGGGTCTTGCCATCGAACGTGAGCTGATCCGTCGACTTCGCCGAGCCTATGCTCACGCGTCCCGACGCCATGTCCAGCCGCCGCATGACGAGCTCGTGGCGCTCGACGCGCGCGAGCAGCTCTCGATGCCGCTTTTCTTCGTGAGCGGCTCCAGCACCAGTTCCAGCGTCCCCCGCACGGCAGCCCGAAGCGCTTCGCTTCTTCCGCGCTGATACCGTACTTGGTGGTCGCAGGCTTGTCCTGCACCAGCTGGCCCGCGCGGACCTGGTCGATCATGTCGTCTTCGATGCAGCCGCCGGAAACCGAGCCCACCACCATGCCGTCGTCGCGGATCGCCGTGAGCGCGCCTATCGGTCGCGGCGACGAGCCCCAGGTATGGATCACGGTCGCCATCACGACGCGGCGACCGGCGTTGACCCAATCACGCGCGCTTTTGAGAACCTGGAGATCTACGCTGTCCATCCGGACACTCCGCCGTTTGAATGCAAGGGCTATATTCTATCGAATACAACGCCAGGGCACCGCAGTTGCGGCTGCATGCTGCGACGGTCTCGCGTGCCGGCGAAGCTACGCGCGGCGGTCGTGGGCCGTTAATAGCTCGTGGCTCGAATCGTTGCATGGGCCAGCGACCTGCGGTCGAGCTGTTGCGCCTGCTGTTTTCATGTACATCCTCGACTGCGCACTGACAGCCCGCGCTGTCCCACCGGCCATCGGATGGCGGCGCGCCACCATCCGGAGGAGTTCATGGGCATTGCCATCTCTATGACCGTCAACGGAAAAGCCGTCAGCGCGGAGCTCGATCCGCGGACGCTGCTGGTCGAGTTCTTGCGCGAGCGCCTGCGGCTCACGGGCACTCACGTCGGCTGCGACACCGGACAATGCGGGGCGTGTACCGTGCACATCGACGGCCGCGCGGCCAAGTCGTGCAACGTGCTCGCGGCCCAACTGGAAGGCGCGAGCATCGTGACGATCGAGGGCATAGCGGAAAATGACGGGCTGCACCCGATGCAAGCTGCGTTCCGCCAGCACCACGGCCTGCAATGCGGCTTTTGCACGCCTGGAATGGTGATGAACGCGCTCGAATTGGTGACAAAACATCCCACTCCGTCCGAAGAAACGATACGCAAAGGGCTCGAAGGCAATCTCTGCCGCTGCACCGGCTATCACAACATCGTGAAAGCCGTGCAGGCCGGCGCCGCCGCTATGAAGCCCTGATTAAGAGCGACCAATTCCTGAGACTCTGACCTGAAGGAGACTTCTCGATGAATGCACCGTTCGTAGGGCAGTCGGTCGAGCGCAAGGAAGACTACCGTTTCCTTACTGGGGCCGGGCAGTACACCGATGACGTCGTGCTGCCGGGACAAACCTACGCTTATTTCCTGCGCTCGGCGCATGCCCACGCGACAATTCGCGGCATCAACACGACGCGGGCTCGCTCGGCGCCGGGCGTCGTGGGGATATTCACGGGGGAAGATCTCGCGGCGGCCAAGGTCGGCGGGCTCCCCTGCGGCTGGCTCATCACCGACGTCAACGGCCAGCCGATGAAGGAGCCGCCGCATCCGCCGCTCGCGCAAGGCAAGGTGCGTTATGTCGGCGATCACGTTGCGGTGGTGATCGCGGAGACACAGCACCAGGCCAAGGACGCAGCCGAGCTGATCGAGGTGGATTACGAGGTCCTGCCGGCGATCGTAAACGCCGCCGACGCGCGCAAGCCGGGCGCGGCGGTGGTACACGACGCTGCTAGCGACAATACCTGCTACGTATGGGCGATCGGCGACAAAGGAGCGGTCGACCAGGCTTTTCCTCCGCGCACCACGTCACCATGCTCGAGTTCATCAATAATCGCCTCATACCCAACGCCATCGAACCGCGCGCCGCAGTGGCGAATTATTCGCGGGCCGACGACTCCTACACCCTGTACGTCTCGAACCAGAATCCGCACGTCGAGCGGCTGCTCATGACGGCATTCGTTCTGGGACTGCCCGAGCACAAGGTGCGCGTGATCGCCCCCGACGTCGGCGGCGGTTTCGGCTCGAAGATCTTTCTCTACGCCGAGGAAACGGTGCTTACCTGGGCTTCCCGGCAGGTGAATCGCCCCATACGGTGGACGGCCGAGCGCTCCGAATCGTTCCTCTCCGACGCGCATGGACGCGACCACGTGACCAAGGCGGAGCTGGCGCTCGACAAGAACGGGAAGTTTCTCGCGATGCGCGTGACGACCACCGCCAACATGGGCGCTTATCTCTCCACGTTCGCTTCCTGCGTTCCGACGATCCTCTACGCCACTCTGCTCGCGGGCCAGTACACGACGCCCGTGATTCATTGCGAAGTCACGGCAGTGTTCACCAACACCGCGCCCGTGGATGCGTACCGCGGCGCGGGCCGCCCCGAGGCCACCTATGTCGTGGAGCGGCTCGTGGAAACCGCGGCGCGTGAAATGAAGCTGGATCCGGCCGAGATCCGCAGGCGCAATTTCATCCGCGAGTTCCCGTATCAGACGCCGGTCGCGCTGCTCTACGACACCGGAGACTATGAAGCGACGCTCGCCGAGGCGCTGAAAGTGGCCGACGTGGCGGGCTTCGAATCGCGCCGCAAGGATGCCGAGAAGCGCGGCAAGCTCCGCGGTCTCGGCTATGCGACTTATATCGAAGCCTGCGGAATCGCGCCATCCAACGTCGCCGGGGCCCTCGGTGCGCGCGCCGGTCTGTTCGAAGCCGGAGAAGTCCGCGTCCATCCCACAGGTTCGGTGACGGTGTTCACCGGCTCTCACTCCCACGGCCAGGGGCACGAAACCACTTTCGCTCAGGTTGTCGCCGACCGGCTCGGCATACCGATCGAGAACGTGGACATCGTCCATGGAGACACCGGGCGCATTCTTTTCGGCATGGGGACTTACGGCTCGCGCTCGATCGCGGTGGGCGGCGCCGCGATCGTCAAGGCGATCGACAAGATCGTCGCGAAGGGCAAGAAGATCGCGGCGCACCTGCTCGAGGCCGCCGAAACGGACATCGAATACGAAGCGGGCACTTTCAAGGTCGCCGGCACGGACCGTAAGAAGACAGTGGCCGAAGTCGCGTTCGCCGCGTACGTCCCGCACAACTATCCGCTCGACAAGCTCGAGCCGGGGCTGAACGAGTCAGCCTTCTACGATCCGAGCAACTTCACCTTCCCGGCCGGGAGCCATATCTGCGAAGTCGAGATCGATCCCGACACCGGGCAGACCAGGGTCGTCAACTTCACCGCGGTGGACGACTTCGGCAAGGTCATCAATCCGATGATCGTCGAGGGCCAGGTGCACGGCGGACTCGCTCAGGGCATCGGCCAGGCGCTGCTGGAAGGCTGCGCTTACGATCCCGAGAGCGGACAGCTCCTCACCGGCACCTATATGGATTACGCCATGCCCCGTGCCGATGACCTGCCGAGCTTCAAGGTCGACACCAGGGAGACGCCCTGCATGCACAACCCGCTGGGGGTCAAAGGCTGCGGCGAGGCGGGCGCGATCGGCTCGCCGGCCGCGGTCATCAACGCAATCACCGATGCGTTGTGGCCGCTCGGCGTGCGCGACATCGAGATGCCCGCCACATCCGAGCGGGTCTGGCGCGCGATCCAGTCCGCAAAGACAAAGAAGAAGACCGCATAGCAACTTCAACCGTCATTCCCGCGAAGGCGGGAATCTGGTGAGATACCGCTCTGGATCTCCGCCGTCGCGGAGATGACGGCTATATAAGAGGAGCTCGTCATGCACGCTTTTGACTATCACCGCCCCAAGAGCATGAAAGAAGCGGTGTCGCTGCTGCGCAAGGTAGAGAATGCCAAACCGCTGGCCGGCGGCCAGTCGCTCGTCCCCGCGCTGAGGATGAGGCTCGCCAGCCCCGCCGCACTGGTCGATCTGGGCGCCCTCGAGGAACTTCGCGGGATCAAGCTCGAAGGCGGCACGCTCACCATCGGCGCGCTCACGCGGCACAGTGAGGTCGCCGGGTCGAAAGACGTGGCCATCGGCATACCGGCGCTCGCCCGCCTCGCCGACGGCATCGGCGACCGGCAGGTGCGGAATCTTGGCACGCTCGGCGGCTCGCTCGCCAACAATGATCCGGCGGCGGACTATCCCGCCGCGAGTCGTGGGGCTCGGCGCGACCGTGAATACCAACAAGCGGGCGATCGCCGCCGACAAGTTCTTCACCGGGCTTTACGAAACGGCGCTCAAGCCAGGCGAAGTGATCGTGTCGGTTTCCTTCCCGCTCCCCAAGCGCGCGGCGTACGTGAAATTCAGGAACCCGGCGTCGCGTTTCGCGCTCGTGGGCGTGTTCGTGAGCGAGAGCGCGGGCGTCGTGCGTGTCGCGGTGACCGGCGCGGCGGGCTGCGTGTTTCGCGTGAAACCGATGGAGAAACGGCTCACCGAGAATTTTTCGCCGGACGCCATTGCGAAAACACGCGTCTCGCCGGAAGACCTCAACTCGGACGTGCACGCGAGCGCCGAATACCGGGCGCACCTCATCACGGTGCTCGCACAGCGGGCGGTTGCTGCGGCAGTCGCAGGAAGATAGGATCCTTTTGGTTTAGAGAGAAGATCAGGATCGCTTCCCGAGGCTCAGAAAAAATCCGCCTAAGCCAAGGCCGAGCAGCGCAAGCGTTTTCGCGCGTTGAACGGCGAGCTACTGCCGGTTCAAACGCGCGGAGTTAAACCGGCGCGCAGCGTCCGGATTTAACAGCACTTGGCGCCCCACCATCGCCGGCGTAAGCTTCCTGCTGCCATGCTCGAACCGCTACACCCGGTCCAGATCGAGGGTTTCAAGCGCATGACGCCGGCGCAGAAACTCCAGATGGTCTGCGATCTGTACAATGCCGGCATCCAGCTTCGGGTCGCGGGTCTACGCGCTGCGCATCCGGAGTGGCCGCCGGAGCGGCTCGACTTCGAGGCGCGCCGGTCGCTCCTGCATGCCGGTACCTCAGTCCCCTCGCGCCGTTTCTCGACCCTCTCGAGCGTCTCGGACTTCCCTACTGCGTCACCGGCTCGGTCGCCGCGAGCGTGTACGGCGAGCCGCGACTGACGGCCGACATCGACGTGGTCCTGCTGCTCAAAACCGCGGACATTGGCCGGCTCCGAACGGTGTTTCCCGATGCGGAATACTACGTTCCCCCGGACGAAACGCTGTTCGCCGAGATCTCGCGCAGCGTCCGCGGCGCATTCAACCTGATCCACCACGCCTCGCAGTTCAAGGCGGACATCTATCTCGCGGCACAGGATCCCCTGCACGACTGGGCGCTCAAGCACCGCCGCCGGATCAGCCTGGAAGGAGGCGAAGCCTGGATCGCGCCACCGGAGTACGTGGTGCTGCGCAAGCTTGAGTTCTTGCGCGAAGGCGGGCAGGACAAGCACGTACGTGACATCCGTTTCATACTCGCGGCGACCAATATCGATCTGACGTTCGTTGAAAGCGAAGTGGCCCGCCTCGGCCTCCAAGTGCAATGGCGGCAATGCCAAGGTTAAGGGCAGGCTCACGCCTCAGCATTGTGGGAGCACGGAGCGGATGACGGTGTCTAACTAACGAGACCAACCGACCATAGGCATCGCGCATGGAACAGATCGCACCAAACGGTCATTCGCACATTCCTGTTGTCGACATAAGCGCAGTAGTGGCAGGAACAGAGGCTCGACACGAACTCGCAGCCCGGATCGGACAGGCATGTCGCGAGTGGGGGTTCTTTTACATTGTCGGTCATGGGGTGGATGAGCATCTTCAGCAGCAGCTCGAGGAAGTGAGCCGACGGTTCTTCGCTCAGGATCTCGAGACCAAGCTGGAAATACCCATGTCGCGCGGTGGTAGAGCATGGCGGGGATACTTTCCCGTGGGCGGCGAACTCACCTCCGGTAAACCTGACCTGAAGGAGGGAATCTACTTCGGCGCCGAGCTCAGTGACGATCATCCTCTCGTGAAGGCGGGGACTCCTTTGCACGGCCCGAATCTCTTTCCATCCAACGTGCCGCTTTTCCGGGAAACGGTTCTGAATTACATGGCGGCCATGACACAGCTCGGACACTCCTTGATGGCGGCGATTTCCCTGAGCCTGGGTCTGGAAGAATCATACTTTGCCCGCCGCTATACATCGGACCCTCTGATCCTGTTTCGCATCTTCAACTATCCCGCGCCTTCGCTCGAGAACGGGACCGAATCGAGTCTGGGAGTCGGGGAGCACACCGACTATGGATTGCTGACCATCCTGAAGCAGGATACGTCTGGAGGCTTGGAGGTAAAGATCAAATCTCGCTGGATTCCGGCCCCTCCCATGCCGAATTCGTTCGTGTGCAATATCGGAGATATGCTCGATCGTTTGACCGGAGGCCGCTATCTGTCCACGCCCCACCGCGTGCGGAATCAGTCCGGGCACGATCGACTGTCATTTCCATTCTTCTTCGATCCAAACTTCGGTGCGGAAGTGAGGCCGATGGAGACAGGCGCGGAAGTTAACGACAACAGGCAGGATCGCTGGGATCGCGCCAGCGTTCACGAGTTTCGCGGTACCTATGGCGATTATCTGTTGAGTAAAGTGTCCAAGGTGTTTCCGGAGCTGCGTCGCAAGGTTCTCTAGCGGCGCGAGGTAGACTCTCGAATCACGGAACTGGAGATCAAATGGGCGGCCCTAAGGCGGCGCCGCCTTACCCGGATTTCTGCCAACGCCCTCCATGCACCTAACCACCGACGTGCTCATCATCGGTTCCGGCGGCGCCGGGATGTACGCTGCGATCGCCGCCGCGCGCGCCGGCGCCAGTGTTTGCCTTCTCGACCGCAGCCTGATCGGCCGCGGCGGCGCGACCGTGATGGCCCAGATGACGGTCGCATGTGCGCTCGGCAGCGAGGTGCCTGACCACTGGTCGCATCACCTGGACGATACGCTCCAGGCCGGGCGCGGCCTGTGCGACCCGGGTACTCGCGCAAATCTTGTGCGAGGATGGCGTGGCCTGCATTCGCGAGCTGGACGAATGGAAGATCGGCTGGGCGCGCGAAAACGACCGCATCAAGCAGGTCCATGCGCCAGGCCACGACCGTCCGCGCTGCGTTTACGTCGATTTCCTCGATACCGGTCCCGCCGTGGCGCACACCTTGCGCGCGCGCGTGATCCGCACCGGGACGATCCGCCGCATCGGCGATCTTTGCGTCACCGATCTCATCGTGCGCAACGGAGAATGCGCCGGCGCGGTCGCCTCGCATCTGGTTTCCGGCGACATCGTCACGATCGCCGCGAAAGCGACCGTGAACGCGACCGGCGGACTGACGCGCCTCTACCGCCGCAACAGCGCATCGGTGAACATGGGCGGCGATGGCTATGCGCTGGCTTTGCGTGCGGGTGCTGAACTCGTCGACATGGAATTCGTGCAGTTCTTCCCGATCGGCCATCTCGCGCCGCGGTTGATTGGCATGGACCCGATCATGTGGGACCCGTTCCGCTACAAGCTCGGCGGCCGGCTGCTGAACGGCGAGATGCGTGAATTCACCGAGAACTACGGTGTCAAGGAAGACGGGCGGTACGTGGTAGCGCGCGACCTCGCCACCTACGCCATAACGAAGGAAGTCGAGGCCGGACGCGGCACCCCGCACGGCGGCGTCTATCTGAGCTTCGAACACTGCAGCGAACACCGGCTGCGCGAGGCGTTCGGCCCGGTCATCGACCGCCTCGCCGGGAACGGCATCGATCTGACGCGCATGCCGGTAGAGGTCGCGCCGATCGCGCATTACCATATGGGCGGCATCAGGGTGAACGCCGACATGCAGACGCGCATCGCCGGGCTCTACGCAGCGGGAGAGGCGGTCGGCGGCGCCAACGGCGCAAACCGGCTGTCGGGCAATGCGATAACTGAAGCGCTCGCCTTCGGCCGTCGCGCTGGCGTACGCGCCGCTGCGCGCGCGGCGCAATCGTCGGCACCCATTTGGGAAGAACGCACGGCCGCGCACGCAACCGAATTGCTGCGTTCAACTGCGCCCGGGAAACCGCGAATCAACACCGCACAGGCCATTGTCGAGCTGCAAGCATTGATGTCCGACCATGCCGGGCCGTTGCGTACCGGACCAAAGCTCGTGCACGCGCTTTCCCGGATCAAGGCATTGCGCGGTGACCTCGGTGAGTATCCTCCAAAGGCAAACGCCTTTGACGCGCAGCGGCTTGACTGGCTCGACCTGCGCAACATGCTGCTCGTTGCCGAAACCATCGTGAGTGCGGCGCTCGCGCGCGAGGAAAGCCGCGGCGCGCACCAGCGCGAAGACTACCCCGGTTCGCGGCCCCAGTGGCAGGTCAATCAAGTCGTTCGTCTCCAAGGCCGCGCGCCCCGGCTTGAACGCGTCCCGGCACGCGAGGCGCGTACAGCACGCGCCGCGATGTCATGAGTAGATCCGGAGTTTGATTGAAGGCAACGCTAAGAATCTGGCGCGGCGCCGCGGGCGAAAAGGGCCATTTCGAAACCCACGTAGTGCCGTTCGAACCCGGGCAATCGGTCCTAGACGGCCTGCGCTGGCTGCGCGCGAATGTCGATCCCTCGCTTGCCATTCGTTTCTCGTGCATCAACGCCAATGCCTGCAAGGAATGCGTGATGCTGCTCGACGGCAAAACGGTTTACGCCTGTACAGCGCGGCTCGAAGCACGCGAAATGGCCTTGGAACCGTTGAAGAACAAGGCTTGGATCCGTGACCTCGTCGCCGAGATCGCGCCGCCGGCCGAGCGGCTCAAGTTGCGCGACGAATGAAGCAGAGCTGTGAAAAACGTGCGTGCGGCATTGATCGCTCGGTAGCCGGCGTTCGGAGCGCCGCGCTATCTTTCTGCGCATACCACTTAGAGCCCGTATCAAAATGAAGGATACGGGCCCCGATGTAGGGGAGCATGAGGGGAGTATCCCCTCATTTCGTTACCATCCCTTATCGATTGAACTTCTTGGCGGCTTGGCGTCATGGCGGTTAATATGCTTTCGTGGCCGCCCTGCCAAATTCGATAGACGAAACGCTCGCACTGCTGGCCGGCGGCGACTACATTGCCGAACGCAGCCTCGCCACCGCCCTCTTCCTCGCGCTCAAGATGGAGCGCCCGTTGTTCCTCGAAGGCGAAGCCGGCGTCGGCAAGACGGAGGTCGCCAAGGTCGTGGCACGGACGCTCGGGCGCAGGCTCGTGCGCCTGCAATGCTACGAGGGGCTGGACATCGCCTCAGCGGTGTACGAATGGAACTATCCACGCCAGATGCTCGAGATCAGGCTGGCAGAAGCGGCCAGCCTGATGAAAGATGGCGAACCTGCTAACTCGCCATCGGTCCGGAGTACGAACATGTCCAGCGTGTGGACAAGGACGCGCTTGGGAAGGGTATCTTCTCGGAGAAGTTCCTGATCGAAAGGCCGATCCTTCAGGCGCTTCGCGGCGGCGAAGCGCCTCCGGTTTTGCTGATCGACGAGCTGGATCGCACCGACGAGCCGTTCGAGGCGTACCTGCTCGAGGTGCTGTCCGAATGGCAGGTGAGCATACCGGAAATCGGCACGATCAAGGCGGAACGACCCCCTGTCGTCGTCATCACGTCGAACCGCACGCGGGAAATCCACGACGCCGTGAAACGCCGGTGCCTCTACCAGTGGGTGAATTACCCCGACGCGCAGCGCGAGCTCGAGATCGTCCGCCGCAAAGCGCCGGGGGCGCCGGAGGCGCTCTCGCGCCAGGTCGTCGCGTTCGTGCAGAAGCTGCGCGCGGCGGACTTGTTCAAGCTCCCCGGCGTGGCCGAGACGATAGACTGGACGAAAGCGTTGACCGCGCTCGATGCGCGAGCGCTCGACTCCGAGACCGTCAACGATACCCTCGGCGTACTGCTCAAGTATCAGGATGACATCGCGAAGGTGCGCGGAACCGAAGCAACCCGCCTCACAGCGGAAGCGCGGGCGGCGGCCGCGGCATGAGCACCGCCTCGTTCTTCAAGCGCATCCTCGGCGAGTTCGTGCACCCGTCCGAGGAGGCGCGGGCTGGCCGCAAGGCGCACCGGGCCGTCGATCTTTGTCATGCGTTGCTGTCCGAGCGCGGCGAAGTTTCGGGCGCCGCGCTGGCGCGCGAGGTCCTCTTCGAGTACCAGCGGCTGCCCGAGGGGGCATTCGCGCCTTTCTTCGACGTGCTGGCGTCGGATTTCTCGCCGCGCCCCGAGGATGTCGGCAGCGCGGCCGACGCTTACTGCGGCGATCCCTCGCCGGACAACCTGCTTCGCCTGCAGCGAGCGGTTGAGCCGCCGCGCCAGGAGCTGTTCCGCCGCCTCAACATGGCACCGGGCGGCACCGCGGCGCTCATCGCCCTGCGCCGGCGGCTGCTGGCCGGACTCACGGCGAACCCGCGTGGAAAACCATCGACGCCGATCTCGCGCACCTGCTCGGGTCGTGGTTCAACCGCGGCTTTCTCACGCTCCAGCGCATCGACTGGCACACGCCGGCGATCGTGCTCGAAAAGCTCACAGCCTACGAGGCCGTGCACCAGATCCGCAGCTGGCGGGATCTCCGGCGGCGACTGGAGGCCGACCGGCGCTGCTTCGCGTTCTTCCATCCCGTTCTGCCGGACGAGCCGCTGATCTTCATCGAGATCGCGCTTACTAGGGGCATGAGCGCCGCCGTGCGGCCGCTGCTCGATCCCAATTCCCCGGTGGACGATCCGGCGCGGGCCGATACGGCCGTCTTCTACTCGATTACCAACTGCCAGGACGGACTGCGCGGCATCTCCTTCGGGAACCTGCTGATCAAGCAGGTCGCGGAGGAACTCGGGCGCAGCCTGCCGCGCGTTCAACGCTACGCCACGCTGTCTCCGATTCCCGGCTTTTGCACGTGGCTGAAGGACGCCGAGACCAGGATCGCGCAACTCGCCGGCGGTCAGGCGCTGCTCGAGGAGATCTCCCGCCTCGAGTCGCCCGACTGGCACCGCGACGCGCAGAGCGCGGCGTATGCAGCCGCTGCTGATGCGGCTATGCGCGTATTACCTGCTCGAGGTCAGGAACGACGGCGAGCCGGCGGACGCGGTCGCGCGTTTCCATCTCGGCAACGGCGCGCGGCTCGAGCGGCTCAACTGGCTTGCCGATCTGTCCAGGCAAGGCATGCAGCGATCGGCCGGCCTGATGGTGAACTACGTCTACGACCTCTCCGACGTCGAGAAGAATCACGAAGCGTACGTAAAGGACCGCCGCATCGCGGCCTCCCATGAATTGCGCGCGCTGGCGCGCGATTGCCCGCTGTCACGGCAGACGGGCAAGCCATGAGCGCGGCGCGGCGGGGCCTTCCTGGCGGCGAACGTCATGCATTTCGCGCGCATCCTGCGGGGGGCAGGACTGCCGGTGGGCCCGAACCGGGTGCTCGACGCGCTCGACGCCCTGCAGATCTCCGGCATCGAGCGCCGCGACGACGTCTACTGGACCCTGGCCGCGGTTTTCCTCGACCGCCACGACCACCTGGCGCTGTTCGACCAGGCGTTCCATGTGTTCTGGCGAGACCCGAATCTTGCACCCCGCTTGCTCCGGCTGCCGCAGGTTCACGGACGATTGCCCGCCGGCAGCCGGGAGCCGCAGATGTCCCAACGCCTGGCGCAAGCCCTGTTTTCGCAGCGCGAGCACGCGGGCGCCGCGCCGCTCGAGCGCGTCACGTTCGACGCCAGCCTCACTTTCTCGGCGCGAGAATCGTTGCAAACCATGGATTTCGAGAGCATGAGCAACGAAGAACTGGCGGCGGCGCGGGCGGCGCTCGCCCGGTTCAAGCTGCGGCTCCCGGAAGTCCGCACCCGCCGCTACGCGCCGCACGTGCGTGGCGAGCGCATCGATCCCAGGGCGAGCCTGCGCGCGAGCTTGAGGCTCGGCGGAGCGACCATACCGCTCAGGCGCCGCTCGGCCGTCAAGCGCGCCCCGCCGCTCGTAGCGCTGTGCGACGTGTCCGGCTCGATGAACCGCTACACGCGCATGTTTCTGCATTTCCTGCACGCGACCATCAACGACCGCAGCCGCGTGCATGCCCTCACGTTCGGCACGCGCTTGACCCCAATCACCCGCCATCTTCGCTACCGCGACCCCGACGATTCCCTTGCCAGGGTGAGCCGCGCCGTGAAAGACTGGTCCGGAGGCACGCGGATCGGAGCGTGCCTGAAGGAATTCAACATCAGATGGTCGCGCCGATTGCTCGCGCAGGGCGCCGTCGTGCTTCTCATCAGTGACGGCCTCGATTGCGATGCGGGAATGGACCTCGCGCGGCAAATGGAACGTTTGCGCAAATCGTGCCGCCGGCTGATCTGGTTGAATCCCCTGCTGCGCTACGAGGCATTCGAGGCAAGACCGGCCGGGATCCAGGCCATGCTGCCGTACGTGGATGAATTTCTCCCCGCGCATAACGTGCAGAGCTTGATGGACCTCGCGCGCGTGCTTGGCAAGGACAGGATCGCCACAGATGAACACAGATAACTTCAACTTCAGCCACAGAGGACACAGAGAATGCCATGAAGCATCGATGCAAGAACGCGCAGTCCTTATCCGTGTTTATCTGTGTTTATCTGTGGCTAAATCTGCTTGTCCCCTCAACAAGCGCTGAGGACCAACAATGGAAATGACCGGCGAGCAGTTCATCCCTTTGCCCCAGGAAGCCACGTGGGCCGCGCTCAACGATCCCGAGGTTTTGAAGGACTGTATCCCGGGATGCGAAAGCATGGAGCTCGTAAGCGACAACCAATACGAGGTGGTGCTGGTCGCGAAGATCGGTCCGGTCAACGCGAAATTCAAGGGCCGGATGACCGTAACGGAATCCGATCCGCCCCGCGCGTACACGCTGGCCTTCGAAGGCCAGGGGGGCGCCGCCGGCTTCGCGAAGGGCCAGTCGAGCGTCGTGCTGACGCCGCAGGACAGCGGCACGCTGCTCTCCTACAGCGCAAAGGCCACGATCGGCGGCAAGCTCGCCCAGGTAGGATCACGGCTCGTAGACGGGGTGGCGCGGAAGCTCGCCGGGGAATTTTTCGCCGCCTTCAACGAACGCGTCAGCGGCAAAGCCTGAGAGCGAAGAAATGATTCCCTTCACCAACGATTGCTCGCAATCGTTCCTCGGCGTAAGCTTGCGCGGACAAAGAGCTTTTTGTCCGCGTTCATCGTTCGGAGGGGAATGCCATGAGCCAGCGCATCAATCTCATCGTTGACGGCAAGGCCGCGGTGGTCGACGCCGATCCGGCAATGCCGCTCCTTTACGCGTTGCGCTCGGAGCTCGGATACACCAGCCCCAAGTTCGGCTGTGGCAAAGCGCAGTGCGGCGCCTGCACGGTGCACGTTGACGGCGCGCCCACGCGCTCGTGCGTTATGCCGGTAGGCACCGTGGCGGGAAAGAAGATCACGACGCTCGCCGGGCTCGGCACGCCGGAACGGCCCCATCCGCTGCAGCGGGCCTGGATCGAGGAGCAGGTATCGCAGTGCGGCTACTGCACCTCCGGGTGGGTCATGACCGCGGCGGCGTTCCTGCGCGAGAACCCGCGTCCGAGCGATGCCCAGATCCGGGACGCCATGGCGGGCATCAAGTGCCGCTGCGGAACCCACATGGCGATCATGCGCGCCATCAAGCGCGCGGCGCAGATAAGGGCATAAGGAGGCGGACATGAATATTTCGAATATTTCACGTCGCGATTTCCTCAAGAGCGGCGGCGCGCTGGTGGTGAGCTGCGCCGTTCCGGGCGCGGTCACGATGGCGTTGAGTCAGGCGCCTCAGACCCTCGAGGGCAAGCCGCCGCTCATGCCCGAAGAGCTCGATTCCTGGATTGCCATACTCCCGGACGGCAGCGTCACGGCCTATTTCGGCAAGATGGACATGGGCCAGGGCGTGGACGTGGCGATCGGGCAGATCGTCGCCGAAGAGCTGGACGTCGCCTTCGAGCAAAGTCAGCGTGGTGATGGGCGACACTGCCTTTACGTGCAACCAGGGCGGCGCCTCCGGCAGCACCGGTCTCCAGCGCGGCGGCATGACAATGAGAAAGGCCGCGGCGGAAGCGCGCCGCGTGCTGGTCGAGATGGGCTCGAAACGGCTGGGCGTGCCCGCGGATCGGCTCACGGTGGACAACGGCGTTGTGAACGTTCCGGGATACGCGCTCCAGCGAGTGAGCTACGGCGAGCTCGTCGGCGGCAAGTACTTCCATCACAGGATGGAGTGGAACAAGACGTACGGTAACGCGCTCGACCTCAAGGTCGAAGCGCAGCCGAAGCAGCCCTGGGCAGTACAAGATCGTCGGCAAGTCGATTCCGCAGCAGATCATCGCCGAAAAAGTCCATGGGCGGCAGCAGTACATCACCGACGTGAAGGTGGACGGCATGCTGCACGCGCGCATTATCCGGCCGGCAACAGCGGGCTGCGGGCCGGTGTCGGTGGACGAAAGCTCGATCAAGGGCATTGCGGGGGCGCGCGTCGTGCGCGAGAAGGATTTCATCGCCGTCGTCGGCCGAACGCGAATGGGACGCGGTGCGCGCCGCCGAAACCCTGAAAGTCGCGTGGGCGCCGCCCTGCGCGCCGTTCCCCGCGATGGAAAAGCTTCACGACCATATCCGGCAGGCCAAAGCCAACGGCCAGGGCACGCCGGTCAACAAAGGCGACGTGGAGGGCGCGCTCAAGACCGCGGCCAAGCTCGTCCAGGCGGAATACGAATGGCCGCTGCAGTCGCACGCCAGCATGGGCCCGGCTTGCGCGATCGCCGACGTCAAGAGCGACAGCGCCACCCTGTGGACCGGCTCGCAAAAACCGCATTACGGCCGCAACGGCTGCGCCAAAGTCGCCGGGACTGCCGCCGGAGAAGGTGCGCGCGATCTGGGTGCCGGGTCCCGGCTCGTACGGGCGCAACGACGCAGGTGATGCGGCAATGGACGCTTCGATGCTGTCCAAGCTCACCGGCCGGCCCGTGCGCGTGCAGTACATGCGCCACGAAGGCACCGGCTGGGATCCCAAGAGTCCCGCGTGCGTCTATCGCGGCCGCGCGGGCCTGGATGCCTCCGGCAACGTGGTCGCGTACGATTTCTTCGGCAAGGGCTTCTCGCGCCAGGACGTCGCCACCACCGAGAATGATCCGAAGGACACCGTGGTCGGGCAACTCACGAACTGGCCGGGCAAGCCCACGATCATCTTCCAGACACCCGGCGGAGCTCTACGAGTTCGCGAACAAGCGCTGCTCGTGGGAAACGATCCCCGCCGCTGCTCGAGCGCGGCTCGCCGCTGCGCACCAGCCATTTCCGCGATCCGCTGGGGCCGGAAACGCACTTCGCGAGCGAATCGTTCATCGACGAAGTCGCTTTCGCGGCGGGCGCCGATCCGGTTGCATTCCGGCTGCAGTACCTCAAGAATGAGCGTCACGCGCGCGTGGTCAAGGCAGCGGCGGAAAAGGCGCAGTGGCAAGGACGGCCGAACCCCGACCGCGGCAAGGGCGACGTGATGACGGGACGCGGCTTCTCCTACACGGAGCGCAACGGCACCGTGGTCGCGATGGTCGCCGACGTCGAGGTGGAGCGCCGCAGCGGGCGCGTGTGGGCGAAGAGATTCACGGTGGCGCACGACTGCGGCCAGATCATCAATCCGGGCGGGACTGCAAGCTGACCATCGAAGGCAACATCGTGCACGGCGACTTCGCGCACGCTGTTCGAGGAGGTGCGCTTCGACCGCGAGCAGGTGACGAGCATAGACTGGGCGACCTATCCCGATCCTCGAGCTCTCGGATGCGCCCGAGGCGGTCGACATCGTGTTGATCAATCGCCCGGAGATGGCGCCGCAGGGCGCCGGCGAGCCGTCGACATCGCACGGTGCCGGCGGCCATCGCGAACGCGATCTTCGATGCGACGGGGATAAGAATCCGCCGCGTGCCGTTAACACCGGAGCGGGTAAAGGCGGCACTCGCCCGCACCTGAACCCTTCCTTGGAAGCGACAGCAAATCATAACGACTCGCGCGTCCGACGTGCGAGCGGGTTTTTCCGCGAGGGAGCCAACACGGTTCCTCGCTCGAGTTTTTTTGTCGCCTCTCTTTGGGCGCCGTTGCCTCCAGTCGGAATGCTGGTCGGCGCCTGCCTCTGGGTGATTGTGTTTCCGGGTACTCTCGTGCTGGGTGAGGAGGCAGGCGCCCACGCCGGAGCTGTCTTGATTGCAGTGCCACTCGTATACACCGCGCTGTTCAGTGCCAGCTACGTGACAGCCCGTGCGCTCTACATTCTCCGTATGTTGTCCCGCAGAGCGCTGCTTTGCGTTGCTGGCGCAGTATCGCTCGGCGTAGCTGCGATTCTCGCATTGAGCGGCATATCCGAATTCGGGGCGCCGACGTTGGTCACTCTCGTGATCGTGAGTTTTCTCGCCGCGGCCAGTGCGGTGCTGGTGTGGTGGCAGGTGGCGTCAACGGCCAAAATCCTAATCCCGCCACCTTACGAAAAGCGAACCTCACGACGGCACCGCTCACGGCGGGAAGGAAGGAGCGGCGGCAGCGAGCGTGGCAAGGTGGAACCGGCGGAAGTCGTCTACAACGAGCTCATCGTCCAGTGGGATCCGAATGCCCAGCGCCTGCTGATCATGCACCCGGACCGTTCAAGATTCCCGGCGCCGCTGGCGGAAGTCGACGCAGGAATGCTGCATGGCATGTCCTCCCAGGAGGTGTCGAGGTTCATCGGCGACTTCTTCACGCGGCTGATCCCGGGTTTGCAATCCAGGCACGAGAAGTCCTCCGAGGTCGATCGCGAGCGTGAGAGCACATGACATGTTTTCATTGGCGCACACGAAAAAGCATGGGATCAGACCTCACGCTTCCGTTCTCCTTCAGGGAAAGATAGGGGATGGGCGGCCGCGGATGGTCAGTTACGTATTGCCTTGCGTCACTCGCTGTTGCCACCTTCCTGCATAGCTCGCCCGCGGCAGCCCAGCCCTACCCGCACAGACCGATCCGGATGATTGTGCCCACCTCTCCGGGAGGCGTGACGGACGTGGCGGCGCGCGTAATTTCGCCCCGGCTTTCGGAAGCGCTCGGCCAGCAGATCGTCGTCGATAACCGCGCCGGCGCCGGCGGGATCATCGGCACCGATACCGTAGCCAAGGCCGTGCCGGACGGCCACACGCTGCTCGCCGTATTCGACAGCTTCATCTCCAATCCCTATGTCTTCAAGGACGTGCCTTACAGCACCGTAAAGGATTTTTCCCCGGTCTCGCTGATGATCCTGGGGCCGCAGCTGTTCGTCGTGCATCCCCGGCTCGGCGTGAAGACTTTCAACGACTTTCTCGCGCTGGCGAAAGCCAAGCGCGTCCCGATCAACTACGCGACCGCGGGCGCGGCTACCTCGAGCCGGCTATCCGTGGAGCTGTTCAAGATCACCGCCAATCTCGAAGCAAATCTCATCCACTACAAGGGCGGGGGGCCGGCTCTCACGGACCTGCTTGGCGGCCACGTCGAAGCCATGATCGCATCAGCGGGCCTGGTACTGCCCCACGTCAAAACCGGCCGGCTGACGGTGCTTGCCGTCACGTCAAAGGGCCGCACCGATATCGTGCCGGGTGTGCCGGCAATCAGCGAGTTTTATCCGCAGTTCGAAGCCCAGTCGTGGGTGGGCGTGCTGGCGCCCGCGGCAACGCCTCGCAACATCATTCAGCGCCTGAACGCTGAGATCAACAAGGCGCTCGCCGCCCCGGAAGTGAAGGAGCGTTTCGTGCAATTGGGATTCGAGATCGTCGGCAGCACGCCTGAGCATTTCGGGAAGTGGATACGCGAGGAGTCCGCGAAATGGGGAAAGGTCATCCGCGAGCAGCGTATCACCGCAGATTGAGCGCCCGCATGCCACGAGCGTCATCCTGCATGATCGGCAGGCAGGCCGGATGCGTTTAGGGATACCCGAAGTTCGGCACTCAATCTGAATGAAGAACAACATGAAACGGTATTGCACTCGCGTAAAAGCGCGGCCGATGACCGCGGCTGCCTCTTCTGACGGACCTTCCGTAAAATAAATCGATCTGTCGTCTGCAGCGATGACCCAAGGCCGTGCCTATCGCTATTACGAGTTCGTGATGGCGGGCTTCGTCACGGTGCTGATTTGCTCGAACCTGATCGGCCCGGCGAAAATTGCGCAATGGGACACGCCGTGGCTCGCTGGAATCCATCCGGGGCTCGCCACACTCACGTTCGGCGCCGGTTTGCTCTTCTTCCCGATCTCGTATGTGTTCGGCGACATCCTGACGGAGGTGTACGGCTATTCCCGCGCCCGCAGGGTGATCTGGGCGGGCTTTGCGGGCCTCGCCTTTGCCTCGTTCATGGCGGCGGTTGTGGTCGCGCTACCCCCGGCGCGGTTCTGGGGGCACCAGGCGGCCTACGAGGTCGCCTTTGGATCGACATGGCGGATCGTGGGCGCCTCGATGATCGCTTATTTCTGCGGTGAATTCGTGAATTCCTACGTCCTTGCCAGGATGAAAGTGCTCACCGCGGGAAAATGGCTGTGGACCCGCACGATCGGCTCCACCGTCGCCGGGGAAGCGATCGATTCCGCCCTGTTTTATCCCCTCGCCTTCTACGGCAGCGGGATGATCCCGGACGACAAGCTGCCGCTCGTCATGCTGGCGCAGTTCGTGGGCAAAGTAACCGTCGAGGTGATCTTCACGCCGATCACCTACAAGATCGTCGGGTTCCTGAAGCGCGCCGAGCGCGAGGACTACTTCGACCGCGGCACGAATTTCAACCCGTTCACCCTAAAGGCGTGACTTCACATCGTGACTGCTCAGCACGTTGAAGACATTGCTTCGTGCCATGCTGCAGCGCGTGACGCCGTGAACGGGTGCACGAACAACGAGGACCGAGTAACGATAAACCCGTGCATCGGCACATTGTGAGAGGTAAAGCACCAGCGACACCGTATCATGCCACGCCTCATCAGCCTTTGACGCAGACGACCTGCTTCAGCGTGTGCACCGTTTCGACGAGGTCGCGCTGGTTTTCCATCACCTCGTCTATCGACTTGTAGGCGCCGGGAATCTCGTCGATCACGCCCCGATCCTTGCGGCAAACGACTCCCGAGGTCTGCGCCATGAGGTCCTGCGGCGTAAATGACTTCTGCGCCTGAGTGCGGCTCATGCGGCGGCCCGCTCCGTGCGCGGACGATTGAAAGCTCTCTTCCGATCCCTTGCCGCGCACGATGTAGGACTTCGCACCCATGCTGCCGGGGATAATTCCCAGGTCGCCCTGGCGGGCACGGATCGCGCCTTTGCGCGTCACCCACACGTCCTTGCCGTAATGGTGCTCGCGCTCGACATAGTTGTGGTGGCAGTTGACGACTTCGCTCGTCACTTCGAAAGGCGGCAGGTGCCGCCGCATGGCGGCAAGCACGAGTTCCACCATCGCGCGCCGGTTTGCCGCGGCGTAGTCCTGCGCCCAGCCTACCGCTTCGACGTAGTCATCGAAGTGGCCCGCGCCTTCCTGGAAATACGCAAGATCGCGGTCCGGCAGCCGGATCTGGCTGCGCTCGGCATCGCGCCTCGCGAGCTCGATGAAATACGTGCCGATGGCATTGCCGATGCCGCGGCTGCCCGAATGCAGCATCACCCACACTTGGTTTGCCTCGTCGAGACAGACTTCGACGAAGTGGTTGCCTCCGCCGAGCGTGCCCATCTGATAGACCCAGTTTTGGGTGCGTGGGAAGCGTTTCTCGATCTGCGGATGCGCGTCGAGTATGCGTTTCAGCCGGCGTTCGAAGGGCTTTGCCGCCTGCGTTAAGGCGCGTCCTTCCTTGTGCTGGTCGCGCCCGACCGGAACGTCTCGGGAGATCTGGTCGAAGACGCGCCTGAGCCCGGCCTCGTCGAAATCGTTGGCGGTGAGCGAAGTACGAGTTGCGATCATGCCGCAACCGATATCGACCCCCACGGCTGCCGGGATGATTGCACGGTCGGTCGCGATGACCGAGCCCACGGTGGCGCCTATGCCCGT
Organism: uncultured beta proteobacterium; assembly: GCA_963802355.1. Classification (GTDB taxonomy): domain Bacteria; phylum Pseudomonadota; class Gammaproteobacteria; order Burkholderiales; family SG8-41; genus SG8-41. The sequence continues at coordinate 51,736 of CAWDIV010000004.1, forward strand.
GTGCACGTCGGGCATGGCCGCGACGTGATGGTGCACGATCGGCAGCTGCGACACATTGACGAGCTGCTGACGCGCCTGGGCCTCGATGTCCCCGGTGTAGATCTTTACCGGGACCCGACCCTCTTCGATGATTTGCCTGACGGGCATGAATGCGTGACGAGTGATGGGTGATGGGTGAAGGGTGTCAAGGCCTAGACCGGTGGAAGCGAAGAGTGTTCCAGCCTAGCCACTCATCACTCATCATCACCCATCACGCATCACCAGAAGTTCGTCAGGGTGGTGAGATTCGAACTCACGACCTCCTGCGCTCAGGGCAATGCTACCACGCGCGGTAACCCGCTGATTCGGCTCTGATCAACCAACTGCTGGTTGTAGGCCCTGAACGAGGGAACAGGCTATCCGCCGACGCCCAGATAGGTGGTCGTGACCTGCCAGTCGGCACGCAGCTGATCGGGAGTGCCTTCGAAGACCACGGTCCCATGGTCGATCACGTAGACGCGGTCGGCGAGCTGGAGAGCCATCTCGGCGTTCTGCTCGACAAGGAGCATGCTGACGTGCTCCTGCTTGAGAGTGCGGATCGTTCCCATGACCGCGTCGACGACCAGAGGCGCAAGGCCCTGGGAGGGCTCGTCCAGCAGCAGGAGATCGGGGCCAGTGAGCAGGGCGCGCGCGATGGCGAGCATCTGCTGCTCGCCGCCCGAGAGCTCGCGTCCCTTGTGGTTCAGCCGCTCCCGCAAGGTCGGGAAGCGCTCGAGGACCGTCTCCATCTGCCAGCGCGAGCTCGCGCGCCGGGCGATGGCAAGGTTTTCGCGTGCGGTGAGGTAGGAGAAGATGCCGCGCGTTTCGGGAACGAGGGCGACGCCCATCTGGCTGATCGTGTGGGCGTCGAGCCCTGCGATGCTGCGGCCCTTGTAGAGTATCTCGCCCATGCGGGGCGGGATTCAGACCGGTGACTGAACGCAGGGTAGTCGTTTTCCCCGCGCCGTTTCGACCGAGGAGAGCGACGACTTCGCCTTCGGCCAGGTTCAGCGACAGGCCGTGCAGGATGTGGCCCAGGCCGTAGTAGGTGTCGATGCGTTTGATGTCGAGGATCATGCTGCGCTGGCCACGCCGCCCAGGTACGCGCGGCGCACCTCGGGGTTTTTCTGGATTTCGTCGGGGGTGCCCTCGGCGATCAGGCTGCCGAAGTGCATGACCGAGATGCGGTCGGAGACCCTCATGATGATGTCCATCTTGTGCTCGATGAGCACGATCGTGTAGCGGCCCTTGAGCGCGCGCACCAGCGCGACCATCTTGCGCGTTTCTTCGGGGGACAGGCCGGCGGCCGGCTCGTCCAGCAGCAGCACGCGAGGCGCCGCGGCGAGTGCGATGGCGAGCTCGAGCTGGCGCTGCTCGCCATGCGAGATCTCGCGCGCCACTTGATTTTCTTTACTGGATAAACCCACGTCGGAGAGCGCCTGCCGCGCTCGCTCGGTGACCTCCGCGTAGCGGTCTTTCTTTTTCCAAAGCAGGCCTTTCCACGACGGCCCGGTCGCAAAGGCCGCGACCCAGGCATTGTCGAGCAGCGAAAACGCGGGGAACACGTTGGTGCGCTGGAACGATCGCGCGAGGCCCAGATGCGCGATGCGGTGCGCCCGCGTGCCGGTTATTTCCCTTCCATCCAGAAGTATCCGGCCTGAGGTCGGGACAAACGTGCCGGTTAGCAGGTTGAAAAGCGTGGTCTTGCCCGCGCCGTTGGGGCCGATGATCGAGTGCAGGCTGCCGGCCTCGATATTCAGCGTCACATCGTTGACCGCAGCGAGCGCCCCGAAGGACTTGGTCAGATTTTCTGTTTGGAGAATCGCCATGACAGGAAACGGGACCACGCCTCTACCACACCACCACGGAAGAAGAGCACCACGATCACGAAAGCCACGCCGAGGAGCAGCGGCCAGCGCGCCCACATCACGCTCACCGACTCCGACAGCCAGATGAAGATGAACGATCCGATGATCGGCCCGTAGAGCGAGCCACTGCCGCCAATCAGCGTGGCGAACACTACGTTGCCCGAAAACACGAAGCTGATCGCTTCCAGCGGCACGATGCCGAAGAGCATCGCGTAGAGCACCCCCGCCAGGCCGGAGAAGGCGCCGCCGATGACGAAGGCGACGAGCTTGAAGCGCGGCACGTTGTAGCCCACCGCCTCGGCGCGCACCTCGTTCTCCCGGATCGCCTGCAGGATCTTGCCCAAAGGCGACTCGACGACCCGCTTCATTACCCAAAGAGAAATCAAAAAAAGGACTGATACAAAGATGTAGTAGTTGAGCGGATCCTTGAAGTCGATACCGAAGAACACCGGCCGCCCGATTCCCGGCATGCCGTCCTCGCCGCCGGTGACGCTGGTCCACTGGTAGGCGATGAAGTAGAAGAGCTGGTTCAGCGCGAAGGTCAGCATGATGAAGTAGATACCGGAGCGCTGCACGCAGAGGTAGCCCACCAGCAGGGCCGAGAGCGCGCCGACGCCGATGCCGATGCCGAGAGCCGCGAAGACGTTGATGGCGTAGTGCTTGAGGAGGTAGCCCGCCACGTAGGCCGCCGAGCCGAAGAAGGTCGACTGGCCGAAGGAAAGGAGCCCCGTGTAGCCCAGGAGCAGGTTCAGCCCCAGCCCGAAGATCGCGAAGATCCAGATCTCGGTGGCGATGGCGTGGCGCACGAGGAGCGGCAGCAGCACTACCGCCGCGAGGATCGCAAGATTTGTCTTGTTCATCTGATGCCAAACAAACCCTGGGGTCGGATAACCAGCACCGCCGCCATCACCAGGTAGATGACCGCGACCGAGGCCTCGGTCCAGTAGGCCGCCACGACGGCCTGGGCGACGCCGATCAGCACGCCGGCGGCGATGGCGCCCAGCACGTTGCCCATGCCGCCGAGCGCGACGACCACGAAAGCGATCCCCAGCATGTCCACGCCCATGCCCGGCGAGAGCCCGCGGATCGGCGCGGTGAGCGCGCCGGCGATCCCGGCGAGGTAGGCGCCCAGCGCAAAGGCTACGGTGAACAGGCGGTGGATGTCGATGCCGAGCAGCGACACCATCTCCTTGTTCTCGATGCCGGCGCGCATGATCGCGCCGTAGCGCGTCTTCTCGAGGAACAGCCACGTGGCGACCACCAGCAGCCCCGCGACCACCATGACGAACAGCCGGTACTTGGGATAGAAGGTGAAGCCGAGATCGACCCCGCCGCGCAGGATCGGCGGCGGCAGCTGGCTGATGCCGACCGGCCCCCAGATGAGGATGATGCTCTCGGCGATGATCAGCGACAGGCCGAAGGTGAAGAGCAGCTGGTAGTCGTGCCCCGCCGCGTAGAGCCGGCGGATCCCCGCGTACTCGATGGCGAGCCCGAGCAGCGCTACGCCGATCGGCGCCACCACCAGCGCGACCCAGAAATTCCCGACGGCATTGATCGCACTGACCATCAGGTATGCGCCCACGGCGAACAGCGCGCCGTGAGCGAAATTGGGGATGTTCAGGATCCCCGCGATCAGGGCCAGCCCCAGCCCCATGAGGGCATAAAGCATCCCCGTCGCGATCCCGTTAAGGATCTGACCGAAGAGTAGATTCAAAAACTAAAAACCACCGATATCCTTGCAGGCGGCATATTCCTTCGGCAGCGGCGCGTCGCCGGTGGCGATGATGTCGGCGAAGTCCGTCGGATGCTTCATCGCCGACTTCGTCTTGCAGCGCATGAAGAAGTATGGCCGGATGTTCTGGTGCGTGGCGGCGTCCATCCGCATGGGCCCAACGATATCGTTGACCTCGATCCCCTCCAGCGCCTTGATGACGTCCTGCACCTCGGCCGACTTGGCCTTGTCGAAGCCGGCGAGCAGCAGCCGGGTCATGGAGTAGGAAGCCGAGGGCGCGTAGCCCGGCGGGTTGCCCCACTTCGTCTGATAGCTCTTGACGAAGGCCTTGGCCACCGGCGTATCGGCGGTGTAGTAGAAGTTCGACCCGACCCAGGTGTTCTCGCGGATCTCGGGCGTGAGCTGCACCAGCTCTTCCACGCCGGAAGACCAGCTCATGATCAGCGGGATCTTCGGCGTGAGGCCGAAGTTGAAGATTTCGCGCGCGCCGGCGACCGCATCGCCGCCGAAGTTGATCATCACCACCACGTCGGGCCGGTTCGCCGCCGCCTTCTGCGCGTAGTTGGAGAACTCGCGCTCGCCCAGCGGATGGCGGTCGGCGCCGACGAACTCGATGCCGTGCGTCTTGCCAACCTCCTTGATGTACTTCTCGACCGACCAGCCGAACGCGTAGTCGGCGACCAGCAGATGCCAGCGCCTCGCCTTCGGGTTGGCCTTCATGAAGGCGTCTACCACGGTCTTCGCTGCCGTGTACGGGCTCGCCGCCCACTGGAACGAGTAGCGGTGGCAGCGCGACCCGGAGATGTCCTCCGTGCCGCCACTGAAGAGGTGCACCACTTTCTTGCGCTTCGCCACCTCCGACACCGCGAGCGCTACACCGGAGGACCAGGGCCCGATCATGAAGCGCGCGCCTTCACCGTCGATCGCTTCTTCGGCGCGCCGGGTGGACGTGCCCGCCTGCGTGGCGCCATCGCGCGTGACGTACTTGATGGACCGGCCGAGCACTTTCATGTCGCGCTCCTCGAGCGCCATGCGCGTCCCGCGGTCGTTGAGCGGCCCGACGTCGGCGAAGGCGCCAGTTTGATCCCACAGGCCGAGAATCACGATCTCTTTCTGCTGAGCCCGGATGATCCCCGGAAAACCAAGCCCCGTCGCGGCGCCTGCCGCCCCGAGCGCTCCAATTTTCAGGATGTCCCTGCGTTTGAGCTGGCTCATGTCCGCTCCTCCCCTCGAAAGCCGTGAGTTGCAGTCTACTACGGTTCGGAAACTCGATGACGCTGGTTCGTAGGCTGCGGCTGTGTGCCCGTTTCGCAGGCCTCGAAGAATTTCTTGGCAATCCCCGTAATCGACGTCATGTCGATTGACTACTCGCCGGTTCGGCGATAATGTAATGGATGGTGGGGAGGGGCATTCAAAACTCCTTATTCACGAACCATGAAGGAGTGGTGAGCGGATGAGCGTCAAAATTCCTTCCAGCTTCGACTTCGGCATCGACCTCGGGGCCGACATCAGCGGCATCCCGACCAACTACACGATCAACACCAACGTCTCGCCGATCACGCTGAACCTCGGGCCGATCGAGATCCGGCCGCTGGAGTTCAAGCCGGTCGACATCTCGCTGCGCCTGAAGGAGATTCCCTCCATCCGCGCGCACCTGCCGCTGGACTACCGTGTGGGTTTGTCGGTGCTGGGCGCCGAGCTCCTGTGCGTGCGCCTGTGCGGCCAGGGTCAGGTGATCACCGAGCCGTATCTGGCCAACCCCTGCGAAGTACGCACCGGTCTACAGCGCCAGCCGGACCTGGCCACGCTCGACAGGCTCGTGTCCAGCGGTGCGGGCCATGACTGAGAAGCGCCGCGCCTCGGTCGACTTTCTGGGCCCGCCGACGCGACTGCGCCTCGCCACGGCAGACTTCGATACGATCGCGTCGGCCTGCGCCGTTCACTGGCCCAAGGGCCAATACACTCAAGCACAACCGGTGCTGCGCCGCGGCCGCGATCCTGCGCACACAAGGTTGCGCCTGGACCCCGCGACACCGCCCGGCGACTACACCGCAGTGCTCGAACTCGCCGACGGCGGCAAGCGCGAGGTCACCGTCTCGGTCGAGCCGCGGCCGCGCTTGCGCGTTGCGCCGAGTGAGCTGGGCTTCGCCGGCCCGCCGGGCGGAGCGGTGTCGGCGCGGCTGCTGCTGGAGAACCGTGGCAACGTCGGCATCGCAATCGGCGACGCGCTCGTCACCGGGGTCTTCGACGATGACGGGATCGAGACCGCGCTCGCCAGCACCTACCGCATGGAAACCGACGACCTGAACAAGATCGTCGGCAACGTGTTCGCGCGTTTGCGCGAAGCGCATGGCGGCCTGTTGCGTCTGCGCGTGGCCGAGGGCGCCGGCGAGTTGATCCCGGGCGAGCGGCGCGTGCTCGTGCTCGAGACCACGCTGAGCTCCAAGCTGCGTCCCGGACACGGCTACCACGGGGTGCTGGAGATTGGCGGGCATGGCATTTCGGTGCATCTGCAAATCGAAGGCGCGGATACCGACGACAAGCACGAAGGAGCGATTCGATGAAAGACAACAAGTCCTGCGACGACACCGGCTACGACGGTATCGAGAACGGCCTCAAGTCGCTGCTCAACGCGCAACTCCTGCTCGGCAAGGAGCTGATCAAGCTCGCCGGTGGCGCCAGCGGCATGCTCGATGCGCTCCGCGGCATCAAGCTGCCCAAGGGACACAGCTGCTGCGAGGTCCCCGAGCCCTGCTGGATGCCCTTGTCGCTCGGCGAGATCCACTGCAGCCTGCGCCCAGGCGATCTCGGCACGGTCTGCCTCGTCGTCACCAATGGCGACTTCCGGCCTCACACCTATCAGTTCGCGGCCACCGGCAAGAGCGCGGCGGCAGTTTCGTTTTCCACCGCGTCGGCCACGCTCGGGCCCAAGGAGCGCATTGCAGTCACCGCGACGTTCACCGTTCCCAAGGACAGCCGCACCGAAGACTGCCGCTGCATTGACCACGAAGCCTTGATCTGGGTGCGTGGATGCCGCAACCACTATCTACGCTGGACGGTGGGCGAAGCGGCCTGCGCCAAGCCTTGCTGCCGCGAGATCGTCGTCGATGACGATCCCGACTACGTGCTGCACTGGTACGATCATTTCTACATGCCGCGGCCCTGCTTCGGCCCGATCGGAGTCAATCCATGAGCCGTGTGACCGATCTCCTCAAAGGCGCGGTCGAACTGAACCTGCGCTACACCTCGACGCTGCTGCATTTGTCCAAGGACTACTTGAAGGACGCCAATGTCGTCCTGACGCGCGGCCCCGAACCGGCGCCGGCGCCTGCCGGGGACGACGGCACGACGCCGGCGGCCCGCCCGCCTTTGCTGGTCGTCGGCCGCAGCGGCGAGACCGGCAACGGCGCTTTCGCGATCAACAACCCAATCGATCGCGAGCTGAACGTGCACCTGGTCGTCCAGGGTGAACTCGATGAACGTGTGGTCAGCGTCGACCCGGCAAGCTTCACGCTGAAGCCGGACGAGAGCGCGATCGTGCGCATCCTTGCGCGCATCGACGACAAACTGCCGGTGGACCGCGATCATGTCGGATTGGTCGTCGCGCCCGGGCTCACCAACCAGGGCGTGCCCTTCATCGTGCGGCGCCTGCCGGATGCCGCCGATAAAGGTGACGCTCCCGCGAGCCCCACTCCTCGCAAGTCGCGCGCCGGCCGCAGCAACAGCTGAGCCCGATGCGGGAGGCTGCACCGGTCGATGCGTCGGGCATCGAGCGGCTGAACGCGCTGCTCGATGAACTGAAGCGCCTCGTCGATTTTCTGCACGGTCGCGTGGCCGGTACGACGGCAACCGGTGGGGAAACCTCCGACTCCGGCCTCACCGGTAAAGGCCTGCTGCACACCCTGAAGCTGTTGCTGGCCAGGGTGCTGGACGACCCAGGCTCGCTCGCGAGCCACTACGCGAGCTTTGCGGGCCTGGTCCTCGATGCGGCCCAACAGAAGCTCGACCTCGAACCCGAACCCGGCGACCGGCGCTTCAAGGACCCCTTGTGGCGCACCAGCCCGTTGCATCGCATGCTGCTGCAAGTCTATCTCGGATGGCAGCGCACGGTCGGCGAGTGGGTCAAGGCACAGCGATTCACACCCGAAGACGAGCAGCGTGTGCAGTTCGTGATGGACCAATTGGTCGCGGCGCTCGCACCATCGAATCTGCCGCTGAATCCCGCGGCCTTGAAGCGCGCCGAAACAACCGAGGGCGCCAGCGCAGTCAACGGCCTCAAGCAGTGGGCCGACGATGTGCTGCACCGGCGCGCGATGCCGCAGCAGATTCGCCCCGATGCGTTCCGGATCGGCGTCGATCTCGCCATCACGCCGGGTGCCGTGGTCTACCGGCACCCGCTCTTCGAGCTGATCCAGTACGCGAGCAGCACGCCGACCGTGCACAGCAAGCCGCTCTTGATGATCCCGCCGCAAATCAACAAGTTCTACATCTTCGACCTGAGGCCGGAGAACAGCCTGTTCCGCTACCTGATCGAGCAGGGCTTTCAGCTCTTTTGCCTGAGCTGGCGCAACCCCGACGTGACTATGCGCGATGCGGGCCTGGAGCGTTACGTGCAGGCCACCCTGCAGGGCATCGAGATCGTGCGTTCGGTCTCTCGCAGTGCGTCGGTCGGTCTCATCAGCGCCTGCGCCGGCGGGCTCACCGCGATAGCGGCGATGGGCCTGCTCGCGATGCGCCGCGAGCGCGCGGTGTCGCATCACAGTCTGCTGGCGACGGCGCCGCTTGCAGACAACGGCTCGGTGCTCGAACGCTTCGCCTCGCGCGAAACGATGCTCGCCTCGGTCGAATGGTCGGAGCAGTGCGGGGTGATGGACGGTGCCGACCTTGCGCGCCTGTTCGCCTGGCTGCGGCCCAAGGACCTGGTGTGGAACTACTGGGTCAACAATTACCTGCTGGGCCGCCACCCGCCCGCGCTCGACGTGCTGTACTGGGACAACGACTCGACACGGCTGCCCTCTGCGCTGCAGCGTGACTTCGTCGGCATGGTCGACCGCCGCGTGTTCGAGCGGCCCGGCGCGCTGACGCTGACCGGCACGCCCATCGATTTCCGCAAGGTGCGCGTCGATGGCTACTACGTCGGGGGGCGCGAGGACTACCTCATGCCGTGGCGCGGCGTCTACCGTGCAGCGCGCCACTTCGGCGGGCGGCGGCGCACCTTCGTGCTGAGCACCAGCGGCCACGTGCAAAGCATCGTGCGGCCGCCGCGCCTCGGCCGCACCGAGTACCTTCACTCGCGACGATCTGCCACCCAATCCGCAGGAATGGCTGGCCGGCGCCGAGAAACGCGACGGCTCCTGGTGGCCGCACTGGGCCGGCTGGCTCGCCGAGCAGAGCGGCGCGCGGATGAAGGCGCGCCGCACGCTCGGCAGCGCGGCTTATGCGCCGATCGCACCGGCGCCAGGCGAGTATGTGCTCGAGCGTTGAGCGCCCTATCGTAAAGGCGTTCATCTGAACAATCCGGGTTGACGCGATCTACCTTGAACCGCGTCGATCCGCTTTAGACTGACGGTACGCTGTAGCACCGCACTTGAAGCCAATATTTTCTACGATCTCCGCCGCTACGCCCGCCAATGCGATAAATCGCGATGACAGAAGGTCTGGATGAGCCAGTTGGGGGAATCGTCAGCAGGATCAGGAGACGCTCTTGACGAGAGGGCAACCCGCGGTGTTGACTACGGCCGTATGAAGCCCATCCCCATCAGGACGATATCCTCTGCCGTTGCCATCGCGCTCTTGCTGCCGGGTATCGCTCCCGGCCAGGCGGGAGCACAAGGCCAGCCCCAGAGAGGCGGACAGGGCGAGGCGGTACAGGCGGCCGCCGATGCGAAGGTGCTGGCACAGGTCCGCGTGCCGACGAGTCATGCCAACATACACTCCGGTCCGAGCTCGGGAAACGAGGTGCTCGTGCTTGCGTCGAAGGGCACCGTCATGCCGATGGTCGGACGTCGCGGCGAGTGGATTCAGGTGCGGCTCTCTCCCGAAATCCGGAAGACGGGCATGCTGATGCGCTGGTACAAGAACGAGGCCAGCGGCTGGATGCACGACTCCACGGTGGAATTCCTCACGCCCGAACCGAAGTAGGACCGACGATAGATTCTGCAACCGGTTTCAGAAATGGCTGATGTTCATTCGATCCCGCACAGGTCTGAGGAGAAACACATTCTTCGCAAGTTAGTCAGTCCCGAGTTCGATCACTTGCGATCCTCCATCGTAAGGGTGTCAGGAACCCTAAACTTAGGGTCCTGTACACGATCAAGCGATCTTGGTACTTTCTGGACTTTCCCAGGAGTCCAGGATCGATGCGAAAGCTGCTACGCAATGACCAGTGGGAGCGCATTGAGCGTTTGTTACCGGGCAAAGCGACGACCCGGGCACTACTGCGAAGGACAACCGGCTGTTCTTGGAAGCGGTGCTATGGATTGCACGCACGGCGCACCTTGGCGAGATTTGCCGCCGCAGCTGGGCAACTGGCACAACACGTATACGCGCTTCTCGCGCTGGGGCAAGAAGGGCGTCTGGCAACGGGTGATTAAGGCCGTGAGCGATGACCCAGACTTGGAGGCGCTTTTCATTGACAGCAGCATCGTACGGGCCCATCAGCATGCCGCAGGTGCCCAAAAAAACACGGGCCGCAAGCGCTCGGGCGCTCGCGCGGAGGACTGAGCACCAAGATCCATGCCGCCGTCGATGCCTTGGGCAACCCGTTGCGGTGGTATTTGACCGGAGGTGAAGGCGCCGACATCAAACAGGCCGATGCCCTGATCGAGGGCTTGAGCATCCAGGCGGTGATTGCCGATAAGGCTTATGACGCCGATGCGTTTCTTACGCGCATCCCCGCCCAAGGCGCTGCGGCGGTCATCCCGCCGCTGGCGCATCGCAAGGAGCAAAGAACCTATGATCGTCACTTGTATAAAGACCGCAATCTCGTGGAACGCTTCTTCAACCGCATCAAGCAATTCCGGCGCATCGCCACTCGCTACGAGAAGCTGGTGCGAAACTACTTTTCGATGCTCAACCTGGTCTGTGCCTACCTCTGGCTGGCCTGATTGTTAACACTACCTAAGGTTCCTGACACCTTCGTACGCGCGGTCGAATTCAAATAATTATTTGTAAATGACGCCAGGGACTGGTGCCAAGCAGCTGCCAGTTCCGAGGCTATTTGCGTGTGCGCACAGGATTCACGATGGCCATCGGCCCGATGATCCTGTTCGGATCGGCGTCGGGCTTCGGCCGGAATTTCTGCGACCGGCTGTTCGCCACCTCGGTCACGTAGAGATTGCGCTCCGAATCGACGTGAATCTGGTGGACCCCGTCAAACTGGCCGGGCAGCGCGCCGGGCCCGCCGATGTCGAGGATATAGCGCCCGTCGAGGTCGTACTTCACGAGACGGTTGGTGGTCCAGTCCGCCACCCAGACGTGATCGTCATTCGTCACGAAATGGGCGAGCACGGACGAGTTGTATCCCGTCGGCCACATCGCCAGGAAGTTGCCGTCCTCGTCGAACACCTGCATCCGGTGGTGCTGGCGGTCGGCCACGAAGATCCGCCGGTCGCGGCTGATGCCGATGCTGTGCACCGACCAGAACTCGTACACCTTCGGGTTGGCGGGATCCACCGGGGCCCGCCCCCAGTCCTTGATGAACTTGCCGTTCGGGTCGAACTTCGCCACGCGCGTGCCGGCATAGCCGTCGGCCACGAAGAACGTGCCGTCCGGCAGCCAGGCAATGTCCGTCACGCGGTTGAAGTGGTTAGGGCCCCGCCCCGGTACGCCCCGTTCGCCCATCGTCTTCAGCAGCTTGCCGTCGTTGCCGAAGATCATGATTTGATGCATGTCGTCATCGACGATCCAGATGCGCTTCTCCCGATCGTACGGATTCATGAGGATCTTGTGGGGTCCGCGGCCCATCTCGCCGAGTCCCGTGCCGCGCGGCGGCGCCAGATAGCGGTCGTGCTGCAGCCACTCCTCGATCGTCTTGCCGTTCCGATCGACCGCGAATACCAGATGGTGCCGGCGCTGCTGGTAAAAGTAGGGCTTGCCGGAGTAATCGCGTCTGCCGGTATTCGTCCGGCGCGGGTTCACCAGGCAAGCGCACGTCCACGGGGCGGCGCCTGGCGGCAGCTCGATCTCGCCGCGCTGCGCGACCCAGACCTTGTCCGGGCTCTCGGCCCAAACGCCCGCGCCCGATCCCCATGTCCAGCCGTCATGCGAGTGATCGGTGTCGGGCAGCGGCAGTGGCCAGGGCACAACCGGCTCGTAGTCGCCCATATCAACCTTCAGGACCGGCTGCTGGCCTTGTGCATTCGTGTCGATCGCCAGCCCCCCGATGAGCGCAAGCGGAACCAGCACCAAGGCGGCAGAAGTGATGAATAGCATCCTTGCCCGCATCGCGGAGAAATGAGGGGGATGCCCCCGCTACGCTCTCCCCTCAGGTCCAATCAGGGGACGAGAAGGCGCATGAATCTCCTGCGATGGAGAAATGCTGCCGCTGCAGCCGTCGCCTGTCAAATGGGGTTCCGTGCCAACATCATCAATTGTTCGCCGGGAGATCGGGAGATCGGACGATCATCTCGCTTCAGCTTTTCGGCTACTCGATCTCGCGCTCTGCCGCTCTCCCATTCTCTCATCTCCTTATCGACAGAATTCTCAAAGCCGCAAAGCCGTCCGACCTCTCGGCCAACCAAGTTTGCGCCGGTCAAGTTCGAGGCGCCCGGTTGACCATGATCCAGTACATGCCGATTTTGGCCACCGCTTCGGCAAATGCGCCGAATTCCATCGGTTTCACGACGTAGCTGTTGACCCGAGCCGGTAGCTTTCAGTGATGTCCGGCTGCTCGTTAGAGGAGGTCATCACCACCACGGGTATGACGCGCAGGCGCTCGTCGGACTTGATGCGCTGCAAGACCTCGATGCCGTCAACCTTCGGCATCTTCAGGTCGAGCAGAATCAGCTTGGGATGATCGTCTCCGTCGCGGGCAGCGTAGTCACCGGTGCAATATAATAAATTGAGCGCTTGTTGGCCAACCTTGACCGAGTAGAGCTTGTTCAGAAAGTTGCCGTTCTTCAGACTGCGCAGGGTCAACGCGGCGTCGTTCGGATTGTCCTCGACGAGCAGGATTTCGACTTGCTGATACTCATTCATCGTCATTCGCTCCGCTGGGCAAGGAGAAATAGAAGGTGGCGCCGCGCCCAGGTTCGCTTTCGGCCCATACCCGCCCGCGATGACGCAGCACGACGCGCTGCACGATCGCAAGGCCGATACCCGTACCCGCAAACTCTTCGAAGCCGTGCAGGCGCTGAAAAACGCCGAAGAGCTTATTGTAATAGCGACATGTCGAATCCGACACCGTTATCCTCGATAGAGGTACACCGTATCACCCTGCAATTTCTTGCCGCTGATCCGCACGCGTGGCTCTTCGCATTTGGCGGAGTATTTGATTGCATTGCCGATGAGATTGACCCATACCTGCCGCAACATCGCAGAGATCGGAGGCCGGCGGCAATGAGTCCAACTAATTTGCGAAGCATGCGCGTCAGCAGGCCGCAATTCCGCGGCGACTTCTTGAACAAGCGCCATCATGTCGATCACGGCTGACTTGAAGTGTTCCCGCCCGAGCCGCGAAAAAGCCAGCAAGTCGTCGATCAGCGCAGCCATCCTCCCGGCTTCCTTGTGCAACACGCCTAGATATTGTTTCCCATCTGCATCGAGGCATGGACCGTAGTCTTCTTCAAGTATGCGCGTGTAGCCGCTGATCGCGCGCAGCGGCGAACGCAAATCATGCGACACGGAATAACTGAAGCTTTCGAGGTCCTTGTTACTGGCTTCGAGCTGCATCGCGCGTTGTTCGAGTTCCTTGTTCAGCGCCCTGATCTGGTCATCGGCGTGCCTCCGCTCGGTGATATCCTCGATGATGCGCACGAAGTAAAGGGGCGCGCCGTTGGCGTCCCTTACCAGAGAGATCGTTCGTTTCACCCAGATCGGCGACCCGTCTTTGCGCAGATACTGGCGCTCTTGAGCCAAAGCGTAGGACGGAGCTTTGGCGGCTAGCCTGTCCTCGGTATAGTTATGTCCATCCCTCCCGCGATAATCAGGGTGGATCACCTCGTCGACCTGTTTTCCGATCAGTTCTTCCTGCGTATAGCCAAGGATCTGGCACAGTTTCGGGTTGACCAGCGTAATCCTGCGCTTCAGGTCAGCGTGCATGATGCCGACCGGGGCGTTATCGAACGTCGAACGAAAGCGTTCGTCTGCTTGTTTTTTCTGGATGAACTGTCCGATCTGGCTGCCGATCGCTCGCACGACCTGTAACAGTGCTGCGTCGGGTTGCTCGATCCTGCGATCGAAGAATTCCATCACCCCCAATGGCTCGGAGCCCCCGACGCGCACTGGGAATCCAAAAGCGCAGTGCAGCCCCGCTTTCGCGGCCTCTTCCCCACGCCGGAAACCCGGCTCGCGGGTGACATCGGCGAACCACACCGGGGCGCCGTCGAGCCACACACGTCGCACCAAGCCACCAGTCTTCGTCCTGGGAGCTTCACCCTGCCAGGCCGGAGCCTCGTTGACGCTGTGAGTGGTGACTGACAGGAATGCCGAGACCTCCGCGCCGTCAACATGCCATGTTTCTGAACATCGCAACAGCTGAGCGTTCTCGTCTCGGCGCCAGTAAGCGCCGCACGTCCATCCTAGACTTACGCAGATGGTCTGAATGATCTTCGGAATCGCGTCCGCCAAAGTCTCCGCCTCCGCCAGCACGCGCGTCACGGCGTGCTCCATAACCTGCCGTTTTTCAGCCCGTTTGCGCTCGCTGATGTCGACTATGGTGCCGATCAATCCCGCGACGCTGCCGTCGGCACGCGTAAATGTGGCTTTGTAGTAAATCGTGTCATGGTGCTCTCCATCGGGGGTCGTGATCGACGTTTCGAAGGTCTGAGTGCCAGGACGATCCCACAACTCCTGGTCCATCGCGTGCCTGCGATCCGCGAGTTCCGGGTCATTGGGATAGAGGTCGTGCACCGTTTTGCCGATGAAAGATTCCCTGGAGACCCCAAAGAACTTTTCCCACGCCCGATTGACGCCGAGATAGCGTCCGGTCGTATCCTTGAAAAAAATCGGGTTCGGCAGAGCCTCGATCAATTGCTGCGTCATGCGCTGTGCGTCGCTGAGACTGGCCTCGCTTTTGCGCAAATCCGCGGTGATGCTGTCGGCCAGCTTGACCGCCCTGCTGCCGGTTGTCGCGAGCGAACGGATAAGTCCGAACACCAAGAGGGTGATGGTGACGCCGGCCAGCAACGCGAACACGGGCAGCCAGCGGCTGGAGGCACCGACAAATTCAGGTCCCGCGCTGAAATACAGGTTCCATCGGCGCCCGCCGACATCCAGGCTCAGCGCTTGGGTGAACTGCGAGTTCTCGACGCTTGCGCCGGTTACGGTGCTTTTTGTGGATTTCTCTATCGGCAGCCCGGTGTCGAACAGCAGGTTATCCAGAGTGGGCGGGTGAAACTGCGCGGCACTGTCGATGTATCCGGCATCGTGGATCCTGAGGCGAACCTGCCGCAACAGCGGATCGCTTAGCGCCCCACGCATCACATGATCCATACGAGACGAAGCCCCTATCAGGCCAACCAGGGCCTTTCGGCGCTCGGCCACGGTTTGGTGCGGCAAGCCGTTTCGATAGACCGGCAAACGCACCGTGAATCCAACGTGCTTGGTGTTGCCCCGTATTAGGGTGACGCGTCCAGACACCACAAATTCACCGGAGTCACGGGCGCGTTCCACCGATGCAAGGCGTACGGCGTCAGCTCCCACGTCAAGACCGAAAGCCTCCTCGTTGCCTGCCTCCGGTTCAAAATACTCAACCACGAAATACTCAGGCCGGTCGCCCGGCGGCTTGATGGCGAAATTCGGATAACCGCTCGCATCGAGACTGGTGTCACGCCGCACGGCCGTTTCGTAGTCGCTCTTTTGCTCGAAGGGCACCCGTCGATTGAACCCGATGACTTGAATTCCGGGATAGCGCCGGTCCAATTCAAGGCTTAAGACATAACGCCGGAATGCGTCGCGGCTGACAAACTCCGAAGCACTGAACAATCCACGCACTCCGTGCAAAACCTGGGTATACGCCTGCATGCGCCGCTCGATGCCATCCCTGGCATCGCCGAGACTGGTCTCAAACTTCACCCGCGCTTCTTGTTCTACCTGTCTCGCTACCCAATACGCAGCAGCAGCAGAGAGGGCGCAGCCAATTGCCAGCACCGCCCACGCTGTTGCGGCGTGGGTGGCGATACTGGCTAATGTCGACTGCACACCCGGGACATGGGCAACGGAGCTCATGAAGGAGTGTATCGGAGCGCTAAGCGGGCAATAGAATGTATTGCGTCAGGGAAGTTTACTCTCGAGCAAAGCGTGGTAGCGGAGAAACACGGGTGCGTGGAATTATGCAGCCCCAGTTGTTATCGCGACTTCGGAGCGCAACGTCCGATGTGCCGGGCACTTATCGGCGATTTTCAATAGCTTGCGCGCTCGTCGAGCGCACTGGTAAATTCGATAGGGGAAGTCGCACAGGACGACGTGACGTACTCCCTTGAATTCCTTTCTGAGCGGTGCTGAATCGCCGAAGCTTGGCGTGATGCTTCACGAAATAGAAGCGATGCCGACGTTTGAGTCGAAGAAGGTGGAGCGGACAAGCCGAAAGCGCCGTGCCCCTTTTCTTGCTGGCGGCGGCGCGCCGCTCGTGTAAAGGTGATGACGTGATATTGCTAGCGCCAGGACGCACGACAGAATCGTGCAAGGCCGGATCGGCCGCTTTTCCACTGGAGCCATCATGCCCGCCATCGCCATGAACCATTTCACCATTCTCACCGACGACGTGGACGGAACGCTGGCGTTCTACGCCGATATGCTCGACCTCCATCCCGGCGCCCGTCCACCGTTTACCTTTCCCGGCGCGTGGCTGTACGCGCGCGACGGGAAGGATCCCATCCTCCACGTGATCGGCGGCAAGCCGAAAGGCCAGCTCGTCAAGGGCGTGATCGATCACATGGCGTTTACCGGCAAGGATCTTGCCGGCGTGGTCGCGAAGCTCAAGGCACGCGGCATCCAGTACGACCTGCGCCGTCTGCCCGACTACGGTACCTGGCAGCTGTTCTTCTACGATCCGAACGACGCCAAGGTCGAGCTGGATTTCGATCCTTCGGAGCAGGCCGCGCACGCTTAGTGTGCTGTCCCGTAAATGCCGCGAATAAGTAGATGATGCCCAGTTCAGGTACGACCTCCCGGTTTCACACCGAAGCTATGAAAATTTTCTCGAAATCGGTGCCAGACGCGAAGCAAACCGCAGCCAGGTTGGACACCTGGCGAGGATTTGCGACAAAGTGTCCCGCGCAGGGCGGAGCAGGTTCCAAGCGTTGTGTGCTTGGATGCGACCCCGGAGCGGGACGATGGAGCGCCGGATGCGCGGTCCCACACGCGCCTGCACGGTCGCATCCCCGTAACGGGGCCCCTGCTCCACGTTCCGGCGCGTGGGCCGATTGTCGTGGAAATTTCACAGGTTTTTACGGGACAGCACGCTAGGCACCCCAAAACAATCCTCTTTTATTCGACCTCCCAACATGAGCGCTTTCGAATCTCGCACACCGCCGAGAACTTATCGGGCAATTCTTTTACTCCTTTCAGTTGTTATCATCGGGCTCCTGAGCGGTGCCTACTACCTGTGGCCGCGCTTCGAACGGGAGCCGCCGCAAATCCAGATCACGCCGGAAGCGGACGTGCTCGGCCGGGCACCCATGGAGATCGTTGTTCGCGATCAAGGTGCCGGATTGAAATCGGTTACCGCAACGCTCTCCTCAGGCGGCTCCGAGCACACGCTGGCCTCCGAGCAGTACGCCGAGCCGGTAAGCGAGAAGAAGATTACGGTCGCTCTGTCTTCGAAACTTACCGGTGTCAAAGAAGGCCCCGCGGTCCTGCGCGTGAGCGCACGGGATCACTCGTGGTGGCGTTTTTTAAACGGCAACGAAACCGTGCTCCAGAAGAATCTCACCATTGACATCACCCCGCCCACCCTCGATCTCATCGCCGATGATCGCTACGTGAACTTCGGCGGTGTGGGCATCATCGTTTACAAGCCGTCCGCCGATACGGCAACGAGCGGAGTCAGGATTGGCGATTACTTCTTCCCCGGATACCCGGGTCAGATAAAGACCCATCCGGATCACTTCATCGCTTTTTTTGCGCATCCCTACGACTTGCCGGCGCACGCCAGAGCCACACTTGTCGCCACCGACAAAGCCGGCAATACCAGAGAAATGCGGCTCGTCTATGAGCTCAAGAACGTAAAGTACCGGAAGAGCACTCTCGCGATTTCCGACAGCTTTATTCAGAACAAGGTCGCGCCCCTGTTAAACGATGTCGGCGCGCGCCAGGGGAGTCCGAAGGAGATTTTTCTCCTGGTCAACAAAGGGCTTAGAAAGCAGAATGAAGACACGATTACTGCGATCACGAAGAAGTCCACTCCGTCGATACTCTGGAAAGGCGCGTTCAGCCAACTGAGCAACTCCAAGGTTGAGGCCAACTTCGCGGATGCGCGGACCTACACCTACAACAACGAAACCATCGATAACGCCTATCATCTCGGTTACGATCTGTCCGTCACCAGGAATTATCCCGTCGAAGCCGCCAACAGCGGCACCGTAACCTTCGTTGGCGATCTGGGCATTTACGGTAATACCGTTATCCTGGATCACGGCCTGGGTCTCTTCACGCTTTATGGCCACCTGAGCTCCATCGACGTCAAAGTCGGCGATCAGGTCAAACAACTCCAGATCATCGGCAAGACGGGCGAGACCGGACTGGCTGCAGGCGACCATCTGCACTATGGAGTTTATTTGAATGGGGTCGCAATTCTGCCGGTCGAGTGGTGGGATCAGAAATGGATCAACGACAACATCCAGCCGAAGATCGAGGGTCAGAGCGGCGAAGCGATAGCCAAATCTCAAGAGTCGGAAGCGTCCCGCACAACCGCGCGCAAGAGACGCCGCTAGCCCGCATGTTTCACAACCCAACCGACTTGTATTCCCCAGAGCATCCCGCCGCATCTCCAGACAACCTGATGTGCTTTAGGTCGAGGGCCCTTCCTCATCCGTTCGCCGCGGCAAGATGATCAAGTATTAACGTGAACCGCCCTGGGTCAGTCTTGCAACCTAACGTGTTATTCGCTCAGACAGGATGAACAGGATTTACGGGATTGTGTAACCGCGCTCTTATGCCCGGTCAGGCGAACAAAGTCGCGGCGATCCAACGAGCTTGCTGATCGCCTTCAATAAGCCGTTCAACGTGCTCTGCCAGTTCACGGACGGCGCCGGCCGGCGCACGCTGGCCGACTTCATGACGGTGAAAGGTGTCTATCCGGCGGGCCGGCTCGACTATGACAGCGAGGGCCTGCTGCTCCTGACCGACGAGGGCACGCTTCAGCAGCGGATCGCCGATCCGCGTCATCGCACGAAGAAGACTTATCTCGCCCAGGTCGAGCGCATTCCGGACGCCGCGGCGCTTGCGCTCCTGCGCCGCGGCGTGAAGCTGCGGGACGGGATCACCGCGCCGGCCGGCGCGCGGCTCGCCGAGGAGCCGGACTGGCTCTGGCCCCGCGAGCCGCCCATACGCTACCGGCGCGACATCCCCACCGCGTGGCTGGAGATCACGCTCACCGAGGGCCGCAATCGCCAGGTCCGCCGCATGACGGCCGCCGCAAGCCACCCGACCCTGCGGCTGGTGCGCGTGGGTATCGGCGCGTGGTCGCTCGACGGCCTGCGGCCCGGCGAATGGGAAGTCCGGAGATAGTATGCGTCGCCTGACCTGCCTTTTATACTTACACTGGTGCCGACCAACCAGGAGGAAGCGGAACGAATGAAGCTTGCAACACAAATGAAATGGCTAACCAGCGCCTCCTGCGCCGCGGTCCTGTTCGCGCTGGGAGCGGAAGCGCCGGCGCAGACCTATCCCGTGCGGCCGGTGCGGTTCGTGGTGGGCACGGGCCAGGACATGATCGCGCGGGTCGTCGGCGAGAAGCTGTCGGCCGCGTGGGGCCAGCAGGTGATCGTGGATCCGCGCCCGGGCGGAGGCGGTGTCAACGCCGCCGAGATCGTGGCCAGGGCTGCTCCGGACGGACATACGTGGCTCTGCAGCACAGCGGTGTATACCATTCACGCGGGTCTTTATGCGAAACCGCCGTTCGATATCGTCAAGGATTTCGACCCGGTGGCGCTCATCGGAACCGGCACTTTCCTGCTGGCGGTCAATCCGTCGGTGCCGGCGAAATCGGTCGCCGAGCTGGTCGGTCTCGCGCGCGAGCGGCCGGGCAGGATCAACTACGCGTCGTCGGGCGTCGGCACGCCGCCGCACCTTGCGGGGGAGATGTTCAAGAGCATGGCCCGTATCGATCTTTTTCACGTCCCGTACAAGAGCGTGCCCGCGTCGATACCTGATCTCATATCCGGCCAGGTGCAGATGTCGTTCATCTTCGCGCCGACGGCCCTGCCCTTCGCGAAGTCCGGGAAGCTCCGCGCGCTCGCGGTGACGAGCGCGAAGCGCTCGCAGATCGTGCCGGAATTGCCGACCATGGCGGAATCCGGACTGCCGGCTTACGAAGTGGTAGGCTGGAATGCCATCCATGTGCCGAAGGGCACGCCCCCTGCCCTCATCGGCAGGATCAACGCCGATACCCTCAAGGTGGTCCGGCTCCCCGATGTCCGGGAGCGCATGTTCGGGATGGGCTTCGAAGCCGCCGAGACTACGGTGCAGGAATTCGACGCCTTTACCAGGCGCGATGTCGCGCGCTGGACCAAGGTGATCAAGGAGGCGCGGATAACGCCGGAGTGACCATCTGCGCGAGAGGGTGTTTGAACCTGGCGCCCCGGTCGCCGCCGCCACCTCGCAAGCTGTGGCGGTAAACCTGCGCTGCTCGCTCGGCCCCGCGGCCTGCGCAACTCAGTTCGTCGCCAGGGGCGCCGGGGTTGGACGCGGCCTCGTCACCCGACCCAGCGCCGCTACCTAGCGGTGACCCCTGCGCTGCTCGCCAAGGCCGGCGGCTGCGGAACTCACCGACCGGTGACGTTCCTATGACCTTGGTTGTGGACGGTTCCTGCGACCGCACGCTATCCGTTTCTGAGAACCGGGAGGCAGCCGGCGAACTCAACGGAGGCCAAAGTAGCCCCTAAACCGGCGGCCAGATGCGGCGGCCGGCATGCGGGCCGTTGGGCGCATGGACGACGATCTTGAGCACGTGGCGACCGGTCCATCTGTCGTTCAGGCCGGCGTCGCGAAAGCGCTGCTCGAAATTTTCCTCGTCCGGTTCCATCTCCATGAA
This sequence comes from uncultured beta proteobacterium, assembly GCA_963802355.1. Classification (GTDB taxonomy): domain Bacteria; phylum Pseudomonadota; class Gammaproteobacteria; order Burkholderiales; family SG8-41; genus SG8-41. The sequence continues at coordinate 72,767 of CAWDIV010000004.1, forward strand.
CTCGTAGAGGATGCCGTGCTTGGCCCAGCCGACGATCGAAACCAGCTTGCGTGCGCCGATGCAGCCGCGCGCCCGCGTCACCTGCGGCAGCTTCATCTGCCGGTACCATAAGGCGAGGTCGATGTCGTCGGTCTGGTCCCGGGTCTGGTAGTTGCCGAGCTGAATCGCCGGCGGCGCACCGGTGCCGGGCAAATGACGGTACCAGTCGGGGCCGCTCACCCTTGTCTCCTCGATGAAGATGCAGAAACGGTACTCCTTGCGCTTGGCGAGCCGGGCTACAGTTTCGGCATCCGTCTCCGCCGCAACGTGGGGATCGAAGAACACGTCGGGTGAGGCGGCGGCCGTCACCAGCAGGTACTGCGACCCGCGGGGGACATTGGGATCGTCGGTTTCCACACGGGCCGGATATCCCGGCGGATTGGAAGTGCCGGTTTGCGGCGCCCGGTTGTAGTGACCGATCCAGATATGCCCTGGCCGGGCCTGCAATGCCGGCAAATGGTGTCCGTGCAGCCAGGCGAGAAATCCCGCCCGGTCCGCATCGTCGAGATCGTACCATTCCGCCTTGATTGCCGTGTCCATGCGTTACCCCTTTTGCAGCGAATGTTCAGTCCATAAACGGCTCAGTGTAACTTTTCTACCAATCGAAACGCTTGCTACGTTCTCGCCCTCCACTTGGACACCACTAAAAACGCGCGGAGAATGAGCAAAGCAGACGCGCCGTGAATGGATGGCGGCTACACAACGGAAACCGTTGCCACAAGCGATTTCGATCCGTTGAAAGCTCAGCACGCGTGGAACGGATTTGATGTCTATACCATTCCCGTAAAAGGAGGCATAGCCATGCTGGCACATTCGATGTTGAGAATCGTTTCCGCAGGTCTCGCGGTCCTCGCTGCAGTCGCAACTGCTAGCGCAGTGGAAATAACTTACCCGACCAAGCCGATCCGTTTGATCGTTCCGTTTCCGCCCGGTGGTTCCGCGGATCCCCTTGCGCGCGCGTTCGGAGCCTGGTTTTCGGACAAGTTCGGCGTGCCGGTGGTCGCCGATAACCGCCCCGGCGCCGGCACCGCCATCGCACATGCGCTTGGAGCCAAGGCCGCGAAAGACGGCTACACGCTACTGCTCGGCGCCTCCTCCGGACTGACCACTAACCCCGCTTTCGGGCACAAGCTTGAATACGACCCCGTCAGGGATTACGCACCCGTGGGGCTCGCGGCCTACGTGCCGCAACTCCTGGTCGTGCATCCTTCCGTGCCGGCAAAACGCATAAATGAGCTGATCGATCTCGCCAAGGCCCAGCCGGGCAAAATCAACTTCGGCTCGCCCGGTGTCGGTACGGTGGGCCATCTGAGCGTCGAGCTGCTCAACGCGACGACCGGCGCCAGGTTCGTGCACGTGCCTTACAAGGGCGCCGCCCCGGCGGTGATCGATCTCATCGCGGGCCGCATCCAGGCCCTGTTCGGCAGCGTTACGGGCACTCAGCCGCAAGTCTCGGCGGGGAGAATCCGCGCGATCGCTACTGGCCATTCCGAGCGATTGCGCACTATGCCCGAGCTGCCGACGGTCGCCGAATCGCTGCCCGGGTTCACCAATGACGGCTGGTATGGAATCTTCGCGCCCGCGGGCACGCCTGCGACTATCATCAACAAGCTCAACGCGGAGATGAAACGAGCGTTGGCAAACGCCGAGTTCAGCAAGCACATCGAGTCGATCGGCATGGAGCCGACCAGCAGCACGCCGCAGGAACTGCGTGAATGGGTCCGCAGCGAGCTCGCACGCTGGACGAAAGTGGTACGCGATGCGGGTATTCAGGTGCAGCCGAACTGAGCCCAGCGCCGCCGCTGCCGGTCACGGGCGGTGTCGGCACTCCGATCAATCCTTACGCAATCAAATGAAGCGCATGGCAAAAGGTGCCGGCAACTCGCGCGTGGTTGCGGAAAGGAAAAACGCCCGTAACGTGGGCATCCCGATGGCGGGCGCGGTAGCATAAGCTCGCGCGCGACAGGAATCTCCTAATCGACAGAAAGGGTCATTATGAAAGTCGGAACCGGCAAGTACACCTATGAACTCATCGAGACTTTCGCGAAACTGCCCGACGGCGAGACCTTCGGCCTCATCAGCCGCGTCACGACGGATTCCCGCAACCGTCTATATGTCTTCCAGCGCAAGGACCCGGCGGTGCTGGTGTTCGACCACGATGGCAATTTCCTGCATTCCTGGGGCAACGGACAGTTCAAGCGTGCCCATGGTTTCAAGATTGCCGGCGACGTCGCGTACCTCACAGACCAGGTGGATTGCGTCGCGCTGGTCTGTACGCTCGAGGGCAAAGTGGTGCGACAGCTCGGCACGCGCGGACAGCATTCCGATACCGGTTGCGAGGACTGGCACAACCTTCCGTTGCGCGCGGCCGGCCCGTTCAATCATCCGACGGAGATGCTGCCGGGGCCCTCGGGCGATCTCTACGTGACCGACGGCTACCGGAACAGCCGGGTCCACCGGTTCACGAAGGATGGCGAACTGATTCAGTCCTGGGGGCAGCCGGGGAAAACCGCGCCGGGTGATTTTCATCTGCCGCACAGCCTGGCGATCTCGCCCGACGGGACGATCCACGTCTCCGATCGCGCCAACGCCCGCGTCCAGCATTTCACGCCGGACGGTCGGTACATCGGCATGTGGACGGGCATGGGCGGTCCGAACGACATGGCCCGGGATGCCGCCGGCAACTTCTATCTGGCCGAGCAGGCGATCGGCGGTGGCAAACCTGCGATCAGCGTGCGCGACGGCAACGGCGCGGTGCTTGCCCGCTGGGAAGTCGCCCCTGTACACGGCATGGGCATCGACGCTGCGGGCAACGTCTACGTCGGCCTGACGAAGACGGCACGCGTGGACAAGTACGTGAGGATGCATTGAAGCGATCGGGACACGCGGGGCTTCCGGAAGCCACGGTGCTTGAACTTGGCGCCCCGGCGCCGCCGCCACCTCGCAAGCTCGTAGCGGTAAACCTGTGCTGCTCGGTCGGCCCCGGCGGCCTGCGCAACTCAGTTCGTCGCCAGGGGCGCCTGGGTTGGACGCGGCCTTGTCACCCGACCCGGCGCCGCTACCTAGCGGTGACCCCTGCGCTGCTCGCCAAGGCCAGAGGACGTTCGAGTCGGACCGAGGTAAGTCTCCGCGCGAAGTAGCGTCGGTCGACGGACAGCACCGGCAAGCAACACGCGGTGGAGCTGAAGCGGGCAGCAGTTGTGTCGTCACTGCGCGCGGATATTGCGCTCGCGTATGACTTTTGCCCAGCGTGCGGATTCGTCGCGGATGAATTGGGCGAAGCGCTCGAGCGTCATCGCCTCGTGGTCCGCGCCCTCGCGCAACAGGCGCTCCTGAAATTCCGGTTGCGCGGCAATGCGCCCGATATCGGCATGAATGCGGGCGACCGTGTCTTTCGGCAGCGTGGACGGTCCGAAGAAGGTGTACCAGCTGGTCATCTCGTAGCCGGGCACGCCGGATTCCGCGAGCGTCGGGAGATCAGGCCAGACCTGCGATCGTTTCGCTGTCGATACCGCCAAGGCGCGCGCTCGCCCGGCCTTGGCCAGGGCCAGCGTGGCGGGTACCGAACCAAACGTGAGATCGATGTCTCCGGTCACCAGGGCCAGCATGCTCGGGCCCGCGCCTTTGAACGGAATGTGCGTCATGCGTGTGCCAGTAAGCGACAGGAACAGCTCGGCGGCGAGGTGCGTGGGTGCGCCGTTACCGCCCGAACCGAAGTTGAGCTTGCCGGGCTGAGCTTTTGCCAGCGCGATCAGCTCCCTGGCAGTCTTGGCGGGAACCGAGGGGTGGGTCACCAGCAGCATGCAGGTGTGCACGAGAAACGCCACCGGCGCAAGATCGACGATCGGGTCAAAGTTGAGTTTCAGGAGATGCGGATTGATCACGATCTGTCCCGCGGTGGCGAACACCAGGGTATGACCGTCCGGCGGCGATTTGACGGTCAGCTCCACCGCGATCGAGCCCGATGCGCCGGGACGATGCTCGATGATCACAGGTTGCTTCCAGATCTCGTTCAGTTTCTGCGCGACCATGCGCGCAAACAAATCGGTCGCACCGCCCGGCGGCTGTCCCGAGAGGAAGCGTACCGGTTTGGACGGATACGCTTGACCAAGCGCTGCGCTACCGTGCGTAAGAAGCGCGCACATGGGTAGTACGCTCAGGATCACATTGAGTAACCGCATCGCGCTATTCTAGCTTGACCGGCGGCGTTACTCCGAGCGTTCGCTACGCTCCAGGATGTTTAACGGCCGCAACCAGTTCGTCCTCGATGTAGGCGCGGATGATGCTGTCGAAATCCGCGTCACCGCTGAATCCGAGAGCTTCGGCGCGCCGCGTGTCCCAGGCACCAGGCCAGCTCGCAACGATGCGATTCGTCGCCTCGTCGCGCTCCCAGCGCACGCGCTTCGCCGCTTCCGTGCCCGCCACGCGCTCGAGCGCGGCGAGCATCTCGCGCGCGGTCACGCATACGCCGGGCAGATTGACGACGCGGCTCGACCCGAGCGCTTGTGCCGGAAGCTCGTGCCCGAGGATGAGACCTTCGATCGCCTTGCGCGGGGACAGAAGCCACACGCGCGTGTCGGGCGCGACCGGGCACGTCGATTGCTCGCCGTTCAGCGGCTCCCGGATGATGCCGCTCGCGAAGGAAGACGCCGCCCTGTTCGGTTTGCCTGGCCTCACGCCGATCGTCGGCAGCCGCAGCACGCGCCCGTCGATGAATCCCTTGCGGCTGTAGTCATTGATGAGCAGTTCGCCGATCGCTTTCTGCGTGCCGTACGATGACTGCGGATTGAGCGCCGTGGAATCAGGCACCGTCGCGGGAAGTTCGCCGCCGTACACCGCAACCGAGCTCGTGAACACGACCCGGGGCTGATGCCCGGCGGCGCGGCACGCCTCGAGCAGACAGCGCGACGCGTCGACGTTGATGCGCATGCCGAGATCGAAATCTGCCTCCGCCTGTCCGCTCACGACCGCGGCGAGATGAAAGACCGACGCAGCGTTGCGATCGATCGCGCGATGCAGCAGCCCGGCATCCGAGACGTCGCCAACGATCATGCGGACGCGCGCATCGGTGAAACCTGCGGCGGGCACGATATCCAGAAGCACGATCTCGTCGATCGCACGGTCGCGGCCGTCGGTTCCCTTCAAGGTTCCGCGTTCGACAAGCTTGTCCGCGAGCCGGCGCCCGAGAAATCCTGCGCCGCCGGTGATCAGAACTTTCACTGCGCTGCGTAAAAAGCTAAAAAGGGGCCAGGCTCGATTTTTGCAGTTCGGACCCGGCCCCTGTTCTTTCCGCGGCTAATCGAGCTTGACGCCGGACTGGGCGAACACCTTGCCGATCTTCTCGTAGTCCGCCTTCAGGCGCTGCGCGAACACGTCCGGCGCCCGGTGCGTGGCGTCGTACGTCAGGTCGGAGAGCCTCGAGGCTACCGCGGGATCTCGCAACGCATTCCCGATCTCGGCGTTGAGCCGATCGACGATTGCCTTGGAGGTTCCCGCCGGCGCAAAAAGACTGACCCAGGTCTCGATTTCGTAACCCGGGATGGTTTCCGCGATCGTCGGCACATCCGGGAGCTTCGCCACCCGCTGCGCGGAGGTTACCCCCAGCGGACGCGCGCGCTTCGCCTTGATGTACTCGAGGATGTCGCCGATCCCCGCAGTCATGGCCTGGGTTTCTCCGGACATCAGACCTACGACGGCCGGTCCGCCGCCTTTGAACGGCACCTCGGTGATTTTGATGCCGGCCGCGGACTCCAGCATCACCGTGTTGAGGTGAATGAAGCTGCCGTAGCCGGCATGGCCGAAGAGGATTTCTTTCGGGCGCTTCTTCGCCAACGCGATGAACTCCTTCACCGACCGTACCGGCAGCGAAGGATGCACCGTCAGCACGGCCACCAGCCGCCCGAGCGGGCTGACCCCGACGAAATCGCGCAGGGGGTCGTACGGCAGGCTCTTGTACAGGTGCGCGTTGGAGACGTGGGAAGCGGTGGTTTGTATCAGCAGGGTATAGCCGTCGGGCTTGCTTTGCGCCACGACGGTCGAGCCGATCGTGCCTCCCGCACCCGTGCGGTTCTCGAGGACGAACGACTGGCCCATCTGCTCCGAGAGCTTCGGCAAAACGATGCGTCCGATGATGTCGTTCGCCCCTCCCGGGGGGAATGGGACGATCACGCGCACGGGCTTGATCGGATAAGCCTGCGACCAGGCCACGCCCCCGGCGCACAGCATGCCGGCGAGGAATGCTGCAAACACACGAATTGCTCTCATGCCATGCCTCTTCCACTTTTTGGCTGTTCGTATCGTGGACATTATAGCCATCTGGCTCCGGCCATCGCTACGGCACCGCCACGGCGACCAGCCCTCACGAATTAACACCTCGGCGCTCTCTTACGTGGCAACGCCCACCGAGTACCGAAAACTCACGTTCTCGATGCTCCGAAGTACCCACTGTTTGCCCTCCCACTCGTAGTGGAGCCGCAGGTTCCCCGACACTTGGATGTCAGCCTCGCCCGGCTTGGGAATGCTTCTGGTCAGCATGAAGACGAGCAGGTCGACTCCGCTCGTCGTGGCGCGCCGCTCCAGGATCTGGATGTGGCGATACTCGCCGGCCTCGAAGGTCCACTGGTCGCTCGGCCCGGATCCCGACTGCTCCGGCACCTCCACGACCTGGCCCACGACGTCCTTCGAGATCTCCCCGGGGGTGATCTCGGACCTGTTGGCGCTCTGCACGGAAAGCAGCGATCCGCGGTTCTCCACGGAAGGAGGCAGACCGGGCGATTCCGGCTTCGCGCCGCATGCCGCGAAACCGCAAACGATGGCGACGGTAGTCAGGATAGTTCGAATCATGTAGCGAGAGAATACACGAATCCGGGACTGTATGACTTTTGCCATGACGGCGACAAACACACAGGTTACACACGTCTGAGGCAGCACTCGTCAACGCGATCGGCCTCAAGGCCGAGTAGCGGGCTGAATCGATCAGCCTACGACGCGCACTGGGACCCGGTGCAGTTTCATCCCCATCGATACCGAGCTGTAATAGCCCAGCAGTCCCAGAACTTCGGCGATGCCGTGGCGGCCCAGCAGCTTCTCGGCGCGGCTAAATACCTCGTCGGAGCCGCCTCCCGGCTCCATCGAAATCTTTGCGAGATCGTAAATGGCGCGCTCACGCTCGTCGTCGAGCTTCGGCGTTCGGCCGGCGCGGATGGCATCGAACACGCCTGGTTCGAACCCAAGCTCGAGGCAAGTCCTTACATGGGCGGCCCAGACGTATTCGCCTTTCCAGTGGTTGGCGATGATGCAGATGATGAGCTCGACTTCTCGCTGGCTAAGCGAGCCCGCCTTGTTGAGGAAGGTCCCGATCTTCTCCAATGCAGCGGCTAGCTTGGGCGAGTGGATCCAGATCTTATAGGGTGTGAGCACCCTCCCACGCCCTGCTGTGAGGTCCTCTAGTACTTTCCTCTGCTCGGCCGTCAGCTCGCCTTCCGGAATTTCTTTGATGCGACTGGGTTCTGCCATTACGCCTGTCTACAAAAGACAAACAGAGAATCGCGAATTGTCGCATGGTCAATCACTCGAATGACCCAATCACTGACCGTCATAGCCGTTTCCGCCTCGGACACACCACGCGAGGGCCAAGTTGAGGCTGCCGCCTTTGTTGCCCTGGACGACCTGGCCAGTGTTGAAATTCACGCGGAAGCCGACGCTGTCAGCTAATGTAGCGAGGCTGGTGGACGACCAGTAGATGGTCGACTGTATCTCGAAAGGATGACCGGCGGGCAGGAAGGGAGCCGAGGTGGCTGCCGGGTCGACGAGGCTTGCGAGTTGCTCGATCGTTGGAGGCCGCCAGCCTCGACGGCCTCCAACGTTCTTCATGTAACAAATCTCTTGAGCATCGGGGAAGCTTCGAGAAGTCGTCCCGGGCACCCTCTCCCAGACCAGCCCGGTTTCGCGGTCAAGCACGGCGGCGCCACCCATGTTCGACAGCACGATAAACCGGGTGGTCGATGGGAGAGTCTGGTCCCACGACGGCGTGGCGTAGTACGGCCCGTTTGCCGTGGTCTGCGCGAAAGCGGTGGATGCGGTCAAGCCTAAGCTGATGATGACGGCGGAATACGACAGAATGCGTTTCATGGGTCTCCCCTTCGTGGTTGATAATGGTTGGTGTCGAAAAACCCCGCCGAAGCGGGGTTCGGATAAAGCTCAAATGACCCAATGACTGACACGGCCAGAAACCTGACTGCGCTTAGTGGTCTCCTGCTGCCTGTAATACGTCGAAGGCGTGACGGGTCACTGAGGTGCGGGCTGTAATCCTCCGCGAACGCACCAAGCACGGTCTTCAATGGTTTTCGTCGCGGTTTGGAAGCTCACAACAACGGCTGAACCAGGCGACGATATCCAAAGGATTTCGTGGGCGCTGTTCGGGTTGGAAGCGCTCAAATTTGCCGTCCAGAAGAACGCACTAGTGGGCACGCCGATGAAGGGATGTCCGACCGGCAAGGGGGGAAGCGAGGTTGCGGCCGGATCGATCAGGCTTGCGAACTCCTGGACGGTGGGAAGACGCCATCCGTAACGGCCGCCGGTCGGGCGGCTATTGCACGTAGCCCCCATGAGCTCCCAGCTGCCGGTATCAGCTCTTGGCGATCTTTCCCATACGAGACCGGTCTCGCGGTCCAGGACCGCCTCGCTGTTCATGTTCGACAACACGATAAACCGCGTGCTCACTGGCAGCGTCTGATCCCACGACGGCGTGGCGTAGTAAGGCCCGTTTGCCGTGGTCTGCGCGAAAGCGGTGGATGCGGTCAAGCCTAAGCTGATGATGACGGCGGAATACGACAGTATGCGTTTCATAAGTTTCCCCTTACGTGGTTAATATTGCGGAACTCAAATCTTCACCCTTCGGTGTTTCACGCAGTTCCGCAACTTCGCCTGCGCGGGTGATTCATCGTCGCAGTTTTCGTCTTCACTCCCTCATCGACGCTGCAGCGTTTCCTCCCACAACTCCTGCGCCCGTGCGCGCACCGATTCGTCAGGATCAACGAGGGCGTATGTCACCGGATCGAGCGCGTCTCGGGAACCGCGCGCCCAGTCCTCGATAGCCTGGAGCCGCGCGGCCGGCAGGAGCGTCCCGCACAGTGGTCAGCGCTGCCAGGTCAGTTGTCGGAGAGGTCGCTGCTATCCTTGCCTGCGACTCAGCGGCGGGGAAGGAGTCGGGCGGAAGAACATTCAGGAACCTGCAGCCCTTCGCCTCGGACTTGACGTTGGTGTAGCGCAGGCTGCCGCTCGCGTCGGCGCATTCGTAGATCTCCGCGCACAGCGCGGGCGCGACCACGGACAAGAGCACGAGTCCGATGAGATATCTCACGGCCCGCGAAGTCCAAGGCGACAATCAGCGCGCGAGCCGCTAACGCTCGCTACTCAAGCGGATGCGACCGAAGCGTCGGCGCGTAAATGCCAGGATCAGTAAGGTTGCCGCGAAGAGCGCGAGCGAACCGGGCTCAGGCACCTCTCCTCCGATAACCGCGCCCTCGATCGAGAATCCCGGATCGTTGGTTGCCTGGCCCGGGAGGAACTCGAACAGGACGAAGGCGAGCAGGCCATCACCGCTGACGCCGGACGAGAAGCCCGCAATGCCGAACAGCAGGTCGGGCAGAAGAAGGCCGCTGCTCGTGATGTTGGATAAGGTGGTGTCGGCGGCGTTGAACTCAGCCTGATACACGCTCTGGAAGAGCCCGCCAATGTCCTTCGGTGCGACAACGCTGTCATGGAACGCCAGATTAAAACTCCAATCCTGCAGGTTATTGGCGCCGGTGATCTCGATCGGCAGCAAGAACTGGTCTATCGGCAAAGGTGATGTGAGGAACCCAAGCGGGTCGAAGAGGGCAGGCGGCACGGTGGTGATCGGTGTTCCGGCGGAGATCACCGCTGCCGCTGCCGGGCCTGACACGCCGAGCAGGATGCAGAGCAGAAACTTCAGATAAAGTCGCTTGATCATGGTGCTCCCCTTTTCTGATGATGAGCCGGACCCGATGGCCTCGGACTCTATTTTTGGTTATGTGCAGTTGCGTGGTAGGACTCCGACAAGCAGCTTTCGTGCTAGCTCGCATATTCATTGTTTTTTCAAAGCCTTCCGTCATTGAATCGAGGTCCGGCTTCGCGCATCTGTAAAATATTCCGACAAGGATTGTGCGCTTCGATTCCGCATAGCGGTCTCATCATTTGTCATGTTTTCAGCGGCTTGGGTGCTAGCGCAGCGGAACCGCGTCGTTTGCTCCCGAAAATCGCTGTAAAGAAATCCGACAACTACAATCGGGAGATGAAATCGCCGATCGTCGTCTGGGAATGGGAAGTGAAGCAGACCAATGGCCGCTGGCGCCAGCTGCGCTGGAAGATGGACCGAAAGTAACCGGGACCGGAGCCGCCCTCCGGCAATGCGCGACACAGTCGCACGACTCTCACCACCCCGGTCGCTTCGCGACCACCCCTTCTCTCACAGGAAGGAGGGGAGAGGGCCGGAGCCACGCTCCGGTGAGTCCTATCCCGCCAGCCTGTCCGCCACCCAATTGGTCATGTAGTCGACGATGAGCGGGCCGTTGTCGGCGCCGCAATGCTCGGCCGCGCCGTCGGCCAGCCTGCAGATCTTGAGCTCGCGCTGCGGACTGTTCACCGGCGTGTGCTCGGCGTGCCATAGCGGCACCTGGCGGTCGTTCTCGCCGTGGTATCACGAGCGGCCGGCACGCTTCATCGATCTCCGAGATCTGGCCGCCGCGGTTGATGGCGCCCATGACGCCGAGACTCCAGGTGTAATTATTGGGAAAGTATTCGAACATTTCCTCTCCTGGTCATGAACCTTACTGCGGTTCGATCTTTGCGGCCTCGCAGCGCCTTCCTAAAAAACGCCAGGTCCTTCTCGATGAAGGCCGCGAATTCCTCCGGCGTGCTGCCGACTGGCCTCAACCCCGCGTCGTCGAAGACCTTCCTTATTTCCGGCGTGCGCAGGATCTTTGCGACCTCCTGCTGTATGCGCATGACCCGCTCCCGCGGCGTGCCCGCCGGAAACCACATCGCCTGCCAGCCCGGCATATCGACGCCGGGGTAGCCGGACTCGATGAAGGTGGGGATGCCGGGAAAGAGCGGGGCGCGGACCGGACCGGCAAGGGCAATCGCGCGCACGCGGCCCGAATGGATGTGCGGAGCGACCTGCGAGATGCTCGGGAACAGGATCTGGATGTGGCCGCCCAGCAGGTCGATCAGTGCCGGACCGGCGCCCTTGTACGGGACGTGCGTGACGTCTATCTTCGCCGCCGCCATCAAGAACGCCCCGGTGAGGTGGGTCGCATTGCCGACGCCGGCCGACCCGAAGTGGAGTTTTCCGGGCTGCGCGCGCGCGAGCGCCACGAGGTCCTTCGCCGTCTTCACCGGCAGCGACGGGTGCACAATCATGACCTGCCCGTAGGACTGCGAGATCTGCGTGACTGGCGCGAAATCCTTGTGCGCGTCGTACGGGAGCTTGCTGTACATCAGGGTGTTCGTGTTGTGCGATCCCGTCGTGTAGAGCATGGTGTAGCCGTCGCGCGGACTCTTCGCGACCACCTCGGTCCCGATCATGCCGGCTGCGCCGGGCCGGTTATCGAACACGATCGGCTGCCCGAAGGCTTCGGAGAGCTTCTGAACGACGGGCCGGCCGATGACGTCGGGCGGGCCGCCCGGCGCAAACGGGACGATCATCCGGATCGGCTTGGAGGGGTAGTCGTCGGCGCGCTGCGCAAGTGCGGCCGAGCCGGCGGCGCAGCACAACGCGATGCCAAGCGCGAGGAGAGTGGTGCCGACGAGGCTACGCCGACCTGGCAGCCGGTCGCCATGAAATCCACGACGGAAACGCATCGGGCCTCGAGAGCGGAATCAACGGGACCGCCGGAGTATCTTCCGCGGCCACGGCGCTCGTCAATGCATCATGTGCGCACTTTTCTGCGGGCGCACCGGCCGAGCCGATTCAGTTGAAATTCCCTCCTTCCTAATGGGAGGGGTGGCACCGCAGGTGACGGGGTGGTGAGAGAAGAATGCTGCTGTGCAGGCCTGAGGGTGGTCTTGGGTCCCCGTGAGAGCGCCCGAGCAGCCAAGCGTATGGGCCAGTGGCGCCTGGGTTGGCCGCGATCTCGTCGCCCGACCCGGCGCCGCTACCTCGCAGGCTCGTAGCGGTAAACCTGCGCGGCTCGCGTTAGCCCCGCGGCCGGCTGCAGGAAGACACGGTGCCGACCTGTCCCCGGTGGCGGCCGCTACCTGGGAGCTGAAGCGGTCCCTGCGCGTGCTCGCCAAGGCTGGCGCGCGGCTCCCCGTAACGCTCTTGGAAACTTGGTTGTGGACGTCCCACAACACACAACGGACACTCCGGTTCGACAGTCCTCGCCGAAATCCCGATCCTGGTCTGCGCTGCTCAGCCGCCTCGAACGGGGCGCCAGGTTCAAGCCCGTGCCTTCCGAGTCGACGTGTCTTTCTTGAGGGTGGAAGGGATCCCCCCATCCCGCCCCCTTCTCCCATTCTTTCCCGTGGCGGTATGATTAGTGGCCCCGGATACGGCGGCTCGAAATAGCGCATACCTTTGTGAAGCGCACGACCAATCAGGGCGCGGTCGATCCCTCCGTAAGCGAAGCCATCGCGCGCCTTCATGCCGCGATGGCTAGAGTTGCCATGGGCGACGCGTCCGCCATCAAGGCCCTGTACTCCCACGGTGCGGACGCGACGAGTTTCTTTGGCTGGGGAGGCTACGAGCGAGGCTGGGACTCGGTCGAGAAGCGCTGGGACTGGGCCGGCCGGCAGTTCCAGGGCGGCAGCGTGAGCTACGAAAACATCACGACCATCGTGACGCGGGACATGTTCTTCGTGACCGACATCGAGACCTATACGAACCAGCGCATGGCGGCCGTCGAGGGCGTAACAGGGTGGAGCAACCGCGTGACGCACATCTTCCGCCGCGAGGGCGACGAGTGGCGACTCGTGCACCGTCATGGCAACCGCCTGGAAGCGCAGTACGAGCCCTCTACGCGGCTCAAGCCGGTTTCGGGCTGAAGCAACTCCACTGACGCTTTAATCGCCCCTGGGAGGCGCTATGGATATCCGGCGAAGTGCGGCGTTCTTGCTGGGCGCGTTCGTTTGCGTGATAGCGGCCGACGCCGCCGCGCAGCAGAAATATCCGGTCAAGCCGATACGCTTCGTCGTCAGCACTACGCCGGGCTCAACGCCGGACCTGCTGGCGCGCATGATCGGTCCGAAGTTGAGCGATGCCTGGGGACAGCCGCTGGTGATCGAAAACCGGCCCGGCGCAAGCGGAGTAGTCGCGGCAACCGTGGTCGCGAGGTCAGCCCCGGACGGCTATACGCTGCATATTGTTTCGCCTGCGTTCGCGATCCGCGCGGCGCTGTTTCCCGATCTGCCCTACGACACGTTCAAGGATTTTGCTACAGCGGGCGAGATTGGATTTTCCAACAGTGTAATCGTCGCGGCGCCGTTGCTCGGCGTGAAATCGGTGAAGGAGTTCATCGCTTATGCGAACGCCAATCCCGGAAAGATCTTCTTTGGTTCCTCGGGCGCTGGCACGGCCACCCACATGGGCGAGAGCGCTTCCGCATGGCCGCCGGCATCAAGGCGCAGCACGTGGGCTTCAAGGGACAGGCGGAATTTCAGATCGAGATCGTTGCCGGACGTATCCATTTCGGCAGCACCGGGTTGACCGCTGCGCTGGGGCTGATCAAGGACGGCCGGCTGCAGCCGCTCGCGGTGGCGCAGCGAACGGCACTCCTGCCTGACGTGCCGTCGTACGCGGAGGCACTGCCGGGCTGGGGGCGCGACGGATCGCAGTCCCTCCTCGTGCCCGCGGGCACGCCGATGGCCATTCGCCAGGAGATCAACAGGCAGCTGGCACGCGCGCTCGAGCTGCCCGACATCAAGCAGCGTCTGGATGCGGTGAGCTTCAGTATCGCCTGCTCTACGCCCGAGCAGCACGAAAAGAACTTGCGCAACGACGTTGTAATCTTCAGCAAGATCGTCAAGGAAGCGGGGCTGCGGCCGCATTAATGTAAACGGGGTGGGCTTTGACCCTTAATCGTCAACCTCATTCGTCGCCTTTTAACTCAGCCGCGCCCCCTCAGATGGCAACGCCCAGCGAGTAACGAAAACTGACGTTTTCGATGCTCCGGAGTACCCACCGGTTGCCCTTCCACTCGTAGTGGAGCCGCAGGTTTCCCGACACCTGCACGATGATTTCGTCCGGCTTGGGATTGCTTCGGGTCAGCATGAAGACGACGAGCTCGAGCCCGGTCGCCGTGGGATGTCGCTCCAGGATTTCGGTGCGGCGATCCTCGTCGGCGTCGAAGGTCCACTTGTCGCTCGGCCCTGCTCCAGACTGCTCCGGCACTTGCACGACCCGGCCCACGACGTCCTTTGAGATCCGCCCGGCCGTGATCTCGGGCCTTTCCGAACTCTGCGCAGGACGCAGTGATCCGCCGCTTCCTGCGGAAGGAGGCAGGTCGGAAGACTCCGGCTTCGGTCCGCATCCTGCGAAACCGCAAACGATTGCGACGGCAATCAGAAACACTCGAATCATGGAGCGAGAGTATAAGGGTGACCGGGTGAGGGTGACGAGTAAGGGTACGAAATACAGGTGACGTGCGGCACACAACAAGGACATACGGCGATAAGCCAGAAGATGAAATGCCTGATGTTTATCAAGCACTCGGAAAGCTACGGCGTGCGAAGCTACAGCCGAGATTCGTCAATCTCCAGCCCCAGACAGTGCTTGCCCACGATCTCGTAGTGGGCAAGGCGGCCTTGCGAGTGCTGGGTAATCACGTGCATGTCGTGAAATAGCCGGTGGATCAGGTGGCCATCGAAGACGACGGTCGCGCCGCAGGCGGTGTAGAGGCTGTCGACGATGCCGCGCGGCGAGCCGTATTGCGTGAGTCGCCGCGAGGCGCAGGTTCGTGCGTCGGTCCAGACTCAGCCATCGGCGCGTCCGTCGACGTTGCCTCGTCCCAGATGTCGCGCACTGCCGCCATGAGGAAGGCGCGACCGGAGCGCACGGCCGCTTCGGCTTGACCGACGGCGAACTGGGAGATCGACTGGTCCCGCAGGAGGCCCTGCAAGTTGCGCGGAGCCTTCGTGCCGGCTACCTCGAAGAAAGCGTTGATGCAGCTTCGCGCGAGTCCAAGGGCTACCATGCCGTCACCGGCCGCGAATCCCAGCGTGAGCGGAATCTTGTAGCGCGGGCCGGGGCTGACCAGCGGCGCGCCGAAGGTGAACACCGTCCGCTCTTCTGGCACAAAGACGTCCTTGACCTCGAAGGAATGAGTGCCCGTGCCGCGCATTCCTTTCGTGTGCCACGTGTCGAGCAGCTCGACTTGCGCCGACGGGCACCAGGCAATACCGCACTTCCGGTTTTCCGTTCCTCTGCCTCACCTCGCCGTTTTCGATGACCTGAGCGTGCGCTGCTATCCACGAAGCGTGTTTGCAGCCGGTGCTGAAAGGCTGGCGGCCGGTGACGCGAAAGCCCCCCGGCACCACTACGGCCTTCGCGGTAGCACCTGGAGTATTCGAGACCACGCTGCGTGGCGTGTCGATCCAGATTTCGCGCGCCGCTTCGCGTGACATTCGGGCCGAATAGGTCGCCCAGTTCGCGCCCTGGCTCACGGTCCAGGCCGTGCTGGCATCGGCTTTGCCCAGCTCCTCGATGACCTGCACATAGGTCGGAAAGTCGACCTCCAGCCCGCCGACGGCACGTGGCACGGCCATAAGATAAAGGCCCGCGTCGGCGAGTGCGTGGAAAACCGGTTTTGGCAACTCGCGAGCCGCGTCGATCTGGTCAGCGTTCTCCCGAACCATCGGGGCGAGCTGGCGGGCGGCTTCGAGTACGGATAACGGTGGAGACGGGGACGCTGCAGTCACGTCTGGGGAATTGTCGCGAGTGTTCCGAATCAGGTGCTGGGGGTCAATAAGCGGAGTGTGCGTGGTCGAGCTTTGCTTGTCTACCAGGCCGACGAGAGTCGGCGGCCGACCTATGTCTTTCCGAGATACGCGACCGCTTCGATCTCGACCAGCGTTTCCGGGCGGCCAGTGATCGCACTTCAACCAGCGCCTGGATTGGCCGCGGCCTTGTCACCCGACTCGGCGCCGCTACTGTAGCGGTGAACCCTGCGCTGCTCGCCAAGACCGGCGGCTGCGGAACTCACTTACCAGTACCGTTCTTGGAACCTTGGTCGTGGACGGTTCCCGCGACACTCGAATACGGACATTCTGGTTCGACAGTCCTCGCCGAATTCCCGATCGTGGCTGCGCTGCTCGGGCGCCTCTACGGGCGCCAAGTCCGCGCCCAACCCAGGCGCGTAGATGCTAGCTTTCTTAGAAGGGATCCCCCATCCCGCCCCCATCTCCCGTTCTTGTCAAAGCGCGGGAGGCATGACATAACCTCTTCTTCCCCTCATCCCTCATCCCTCCGCCATCATCCCTAAAAGAACTAAATGGGGCCAGCTCAAACTGACCCCTGAATTTAACTTCCCAATCAGTTCACGACGGCCAGATGACTTCAGAGCCGTCTCAAGAACACGATCTTTGCGGCACAACACAGAGCGCGCAGAAAAGAACGGGAGATGGGGGCGGGATGGGGGCCACCTCTAAAGCAATACAAGGAAGACGCGCCGGAGCCGACCCGTCGGGCCGACATTTGTGCCGCAGTCGTCGGTCGCGGGTCGTTCGTGTGCGGCTGGTCGTGTGTTGACCTGCCGCCGCGAACGGGCACCCGCTCGACGACGTGCTTTGCGGCACCATGAGGTCCGGCGGGTCGGCGGAGGCGTGCAGCGATTCCTATGGCTGATCCACCCGAATGCCCGCCGCTCGAATGACCTTCCCCCACTTCGCCATCTCGGCCGCGATCAGCGTACGGAACTCGTCGGGCGAGTTGTAGCGGATCTCGGCGCCGACGTTCGCGTAACGCTCCTGCGCCTGCGGCGATTTCAGTATCTGCACGATCGTCGTGTAGCCGTCTGCCGGCGAGCGTGCGGCAAGCTCGAGGCCGATCATCCCATTCGCACCGCCGCGGTTGTCGACGACAAACTGCGTTCCGAGCACCTCGCTCAACCGCTCCGCGATGTAACGCGCCTGGATGTCAGCATTGCCGCCCGCCACGTAAGGCACGATCATGCGCACGGGCCTCATGGGATACGTGTCAGCGGCGTGCACGAATGTCCCGGCCACCGCTCCCGCAATGGCGATGCAGATCACGGCTATTCGGTTCATGGTCAGCTCCTAGAATAAACCAATGGGGCTCGTGCCAGGCTCAGATTCGACGGAATCGGGGACAGACCTGGTCTGTCCCCGATTCGCCCGGTGGCGGGCAGTGTTTTTTGAGATCACTTCTAGTCAGGAAGCGGCATGCGCGTCCTGTTCCAGGCTCACGGGCAAACCGGCGCGCGGGAAGTACTCGACGAATTCCTCGAGGTTGCGGACGAGACGGACAATCGTGACCCAGTCGCTCCCGGCGATGTCCTGCCCGTGCGCAAGGTTGTTGCGCAGCGATTCGATGTCGCGGATCGCCCGCTGCGCGGAGGCGAGCGACTTGAAACCGAACGCTTCGCGCCGCGCCAGGTCGGTCAGCAGCACCTGCGCCTTGTCGGCAAACTGGAGGCAGTCGAGCAGATCGGCGGGCCTGCCCTGCCGCCGCCGTTCGGCGGCGAGGGCCTCGGCCTTCTCCAGCCGTCCGGGTGTGAGCCGGGCGTGCCACTCGCCACCGGGCCACAGGGCGCGGATATCCGCGACGACACTCATCTCCAGCAGCGTGATCAAGCCGAAGAGCCACATGCGCACGATGGGGCCGTTCAAGTGCTCGCGACGGATCACACCGCCGACCTGGCCGAGCACCATAACGAAGCAGTGTTCGTGGCGGGAAAGCACGTACACGACGTCGCGGAGCCGGGCATCGCGCGCTACCGTCCGGGTATCGGTGAAGGGCACGCCGGCGTCCCCGCCGCAGCCTTCGCGCAGGTCCGCGCGCGACGCGTAGCCCCAGGGCGCGCCGTCTTTCAGAAGTCCCACGACCGTCGCGCCGGCGGCATCGGCGTAACGTGCGACGTCCGCGGCGCCGCGGCCGGTGTCGAACCACAGCAGTGACTCGGCGAGGTCGAGCGCCGCCACGGACTCCACGAAGGGGCGTATCACGCGCTGCTGCGCATAGCTCTGCTCGCGGCGCAGGGCCCGCGACTCCGGCGTCTCTGCCTGCGCCGGCAAGCCAAGGGCCCGCGTGCCGGTCTCGACTTCCCGGGCGAGCCTAGCGTGCAGGCGCCCGTCGCCTTCACGGAGCACCGGCAGCAACGCCTGCGCCTCCGCGAGGAAGACACGGGCGAAGCCGGGGTCGCTGCGGCGGATGTCGCGGCAGTTGTCGAGCAGATCGGCGAGCTTGACGGTCTTGGCGCGCGTGCATGCGCGTGCGGTGTGCTCGCGGTCGATTGCCTTCCGGACGGCGCGATTGCCGTCGCCAGGCCGGCTGACGTCGGTCAACTCGTCGACGAGCGCGGCGACCCCGTCGCCGAACGCCGCCCGCACCTCCTCCAGTGTCACCGGCGTGTCCTCGACCACGTCGTGCAGCCACGCGGCCGCCACCGTCTCCGCGTCGTCGGTCACCCCCGCCACGAGTTGCGCCACCGCCTTGAGGTGGGTGTCGTACGGCTGATTGGTGTACTTCCGCCGATGGTCGATGCGCCGGTGCATCCGGGTGGCGAACTCGCGAGCCTTTTTCACCAGGGGGTCCATGCAGACAGGATAAGGGAGCCTTAGTCACCAGTCACGTGTGGGCACGAGGACACAGCAATGCCCCCGAGCAAGTACATCCGTCCCACAGTTTGGGTGCCGCCCGCCGGTTACACTGTCACCTGTTGTCGTCTGGTGAGCAGGAGATCCCCATGATCGACCTTCGCGCATTGCGAGTCGCGGCCATCCTGGCATGCGTGGTCCCGGCGTTTTTCGGGCACCTTGGCGTGGGGCGCATACCCGGAGAAGCCCATCCGGGTGATCGTGCCGTCGCCGCCAGGCGGTGGCAACGACATCATGGCGCGTCTGGCGAGCCAGAAGCTCACCGAAGCCTGGGGCAAACAGGTGGTGGTCGATAACCGGCCGGGCGCCGGCGGCGCCATCGCGTTCGAAATGGCGGCGCGCGCGGAACCGAACGGCTATACGCTGCTGCTCGGAAGCACCAACCTCACGGTGCTGCCGGATATGCCGAAGGTGAATTACGATCCCATCAAGGACTTCGTGCCCGTTTCGCTCATGGCGAAGTCGATGAATATTCTCCTCGTGCATCCTGCCGTTCCGGTGAAATCGGCGAAGGAGCTGATCGCGCTTGCAAAGGCGAGCCCGGGCAAGCTCAACTACGCGACCAGTATCGCGACTTCAGTGCATCTCGCCGCCGAGTTGTTCAAGGCGACGGCCGGAGTGAATATCGTGATGGTCCCGTACAAAGGCATGGGGCCGGCCTTGCTGGATCTCATCGCAGGCAACGTGGATATGGCATTCGCCAACCCCGCCGCTTCCCATGCGTACGTGCAATCGGGCCGGCTGCGGGCACTGGCCGTGACCGGCGAGAAGCGCTCCTCCGTGCTGCCGGACGTGCCGACGATAGCGGAGAGCGGCGATCCCGGGATTCGAGGCGAGCACCTGGTGGGGCATACTGGCTCCCGCAGGCACGCCGGCCGCCATCGTCTCCGAAGTCAATGGGAAGCTCGCGCGCGCGCTCACACAGCGCGACATGACGGACCGCTTCGCCGCCCTCGGCGCAGATCCGGTCGGCGGACCGCCGCAGCGACTTGCCGAGCACTTGAATTCCGAAATCCCCAAGTGGCGCAGGTCATTCGCGCGGCGAACATCCGGCTTTAAGGTGTCAGGAACCTTAAGGCCAAGGGTTCCTGACACCCTTTACAACTTCACACACAGGAGAATACCGAGATGAGCATCGAGCGCCACGATTTAAGCGGGCACCTGAGCAAGGTGGTCGAGCACAACGGCACCGTTTACATTGCCGGCACGACGGCCGAGGACAAGTCCGTCGGGATGAAGCAACAGACCGAGCAGGTGCTCGCGAAGATCGACGGACTGCTCGCCAGATCCGGCACGAACAAGTCGAAGCTCCTGTCTGCGACCGTCTATATTTCGGACATGGCGCAAAAGACGGCGATGAACGACGCGTGGCTCGCATGGATCGACCGCAAGAATCCTCCAACGCGTGCCTGCGTTGCGGTCGAGCTCGGCAGTCCAACGACGCTGGTGGAAATCGTCGTCACGGCCGCCAAATAGCGGCTGTCGGCCTCGCCAGGCGATCGAACGAGCATTGGAGTCCGCCATGAAGAGTGACAATCTGGGTGCCTACAACATCGAAGACCTTCGGCAGATGGCGAAAAAGCGTCTGCCTCGCTGCATATTCGAATATATCGACGGCGCCGCGGAGGATGGAATAGCCCGCGAGCACAACCGTGAAGTCTACCGATCGCTCAAGATCAAGAACCGCGTTCTCAAGGACGTGTCGAAGCGCTCGACCGCGACCGAGATTTTCGGCAGGAAAATCACCATGCCCTACGGGATCTCGCCGACGGCCTCGGCGGGCCTGATGAGCGACGGCGGCGAAGTGGCTCTGGCCAAAGCGGCGGCCCGGATGGGCGTCCCCTGCACCGTAGCGACCAATTCGCTGACCCCGATGGAGGAGATATTCGAGGCGGCCGGCGGCAATCTCTGGTTCCAGCTCTACATGTGGGTGGACGTGAGACTCAGGATGGCGTTCGTCGAGCGAGTGAAGTCGGTGGGATTCGAGACGCTGCTTGTCACCGTCGACGGCTCGGTCGGCGCCAATCGCGAGCACGACCGCAGGAACGGCTACTCGATGCCGCTGAGATATACGCCGAAGCTGATTGCGCAGGTCCTGGCCAACCCGGCTGGTGCCTGCGCGTTCTGGCTCCGCAATACATAAGCGCGGCGCATTCAGGAAAGCGAACTATCCGCCGGAACTGGCGAGCAAGCTCACGGACAAGATCGATCGACCATGAGCTGACCAAGTCCGACACCCAGTGCTGGGACGACATCAAGCGCATCCGCGACATCTGGCCGGGCTACATGCTCGTCAAAGGGCTGCAGAGCCTGGAAGACGCAGTGATCGCCGCCGATTACGGTCTGGACGGCGTCGTCCTGTCGAACCATGGCGGCCGCTACCTGGATAGCGCGCCGGCTCCCCTCCAGTTGGTGCCCGAGGTTCGCAGAGCCGTCGGCGACCGTCTCAAGATCATCATCGACAGCGGTGCGAGACGCGGTTCGGATCTCGTGAAGGCCATCGCGGTCGGGGCGGATATGGTCATGTCTGGAAGGCCCACACTGTACGGCTCTGCCGCCGCCGGCGAAGCCGGTGCCTACCGCGCGCTCGAGATTTTCCAGACCGAGATGGACCGCATCATGGCGCAGCTCGGGCTGAACAGCGTCGATGAAATCAGCCCGCACATCTTCTGGAACCCGCCCGACTGGGTTCCCAAGCCCAGAACTGCCCGCGTATTGGAGGAGATAACCTCCCGGGCTTCCGGAGGCTGATTATTAGAACCTATTTCATATATAGGCGCGTGATGCGTTGTGGTTCTGATATCGCACGATCCAGGGGAAGAATATGAACGAGCTTGAATCGATGGCCACCGCGGTGGGCGAAGCCCTCAAGGCGCGCGGCGAAACGGTGATGGTGGCCGAGTCTGCCTGCGGCGGCCTGATCAGCGCTGCGCTGCTCGCCGTGCCCGGCGCCTCGGCCTACTACCGCGGCGGCCTGGTGCTGTACACCTACGAGGCGCGAAACAAGTTCCTGTCGAAGGACGGCAAGAATCCGCTGGAAGGCGTCACGCCCAGCAGCGAGGACTACGCGCTAGCGATGGCGCGCGCGGCGCGCGTCACCCTGAATCCCACCTGGGCGATCGGCGAGACCGGCACCGCCGGCCCCACCGGCAGCCGCTACGGCCACGGCCCTGGCCACGCCTGTATCGCGGTGGATGGGCCGCTCGCGCGCGCGATTACGATCGAGACCCGACAGTCCGACCGCGTGACCAACATGCGGGTGTTCGCGCGCGCCGCCCTCGATCTGCTCGCGGCCGCGTTGCGCGAGGCGCCGCGCGCCTAGCCCGCATGTTTCACCAGCATCACGATTTTGAGCTGGTGTAATGAACTCGCGCAAGCAAGCGCCGGGGCACATGCGGGCTGATTAATCTTTGCGCAGAAACGCTCGATCAGGCGACACTGCCCCACCCCCGTTGTTTGTCACAGCGTGCCGGGGCAGCACTCGGTGAACGCTACGGGGAGAGCACGCGTGCGGCGTGCAGGAAGATGGCCTGGGCGTAAACGGGACGCACACCTTTTTTTTGAGAGCATTCAATTTCCCCTTCGGGTCCGCAGCAACCAGGGGAGCTCACGCCTTCCGGTGCCCTCCAGGAGGATGGGCGCGCCGGATCGTCGGCGACAGGACCTTGTCCGAGACGTGGAAGTCCCAGACCGCGGCGCCGCCCTTCTTGGCGAACTCCTGCACCTTCTTCGGCAGATCATCGAGGCTCTTGAAGGTCTTCCCGTCGAGCCCGAAGCCGCGCGCGATGGCCGCGAAATCGGGGCGGCCGAAAACCGAGCCGTCCTCGGGCAGCCCCTCCGAGCGGAGCTTGTGCACCTCGGAGCCGTAAGCGCCGTCGTTCATCAGGATGATCAGGATGTTCATTCCGTGGCGCTTGATGGTTTCGAGCTCCTGGATATGCATCATCAGACTGCCGTCGCCGTCGAACAGCACCACCGTATTGTCCGGGCGCGCAGCCGCCACGCCCATGGCGAAGGAGATGCCGTTGCCGATCGCACCGAACTCGCGGATCGTGAGGAACCGCTCCTGCGGGCGCGAAGGCATCTGCGCGAAGAACCACGAGCAGTGGCCCGAGGAGTTCACGAGCTCCCAGTCGGCCGGCAGCGTGTTCTCGAGCGCTTCGACCGCATCGCGCGGGTCGAGCAGCCCGGGTTCGATCTCGAACACATGGCTGTCGGGTTTCGAATCGCGGATGCGCGCGGCCATGGCCTCGGTGCGCCACATCGTGTTGCGCGCGGGCAATGCCGCCGTCAGTGCCTCCACGCCCAGCCGTGCGTCGGCGCGCAGATGGTTGCGCGCCACTTCCTGGCCCTGACGCAGTCGCCCGAGGATCGATGTCGATATGCAGCATCTTCGCCTTGCGCCAGAGCTGACCGCCGCCGCCGGCGTGATAGGCGAGGGAGCCGCCGACCACGATGACCAGGTCGGCCTGCGCAGATAACTCGAGCCCGACCTCGGGCGTGAAACTGCCGGCAATGCCGATGCAGTAGAGATCGTCGTGGAACAGTCCTCTAGCGGGCAGCGTCGTGGTCAGGAGTCCCCCTGTTTTGGCGGCCAGCGCCCGGCACGCGGGCCCCGCCTTGGCTTCGACCGCGCCCAGGCCGGCAAATACGACCACGCGCTCGGCGGCCGCAACCAGTTGCGCAGCCTTCGCCACGTCATCCGGATGCGGTGGCATCGGTGAGTGGCGCGGCAGCAATTCCCGCGAGGGCGTCGGATAGCTTCTCCGGTCCGGTCCAGGGCCGTTCCTGCAGATCGAAGGGAATGCCGATCACCACCGGGCGCCGTTCGCGGCGCGCCTGCAGGAACGCATCGCGAATCCCGACCGGCATGCGCTCGGGCAGATGCAGCGGATGGTAGTCCGCGCCCGGTCGCCTTGATGATCGGCGCCTGATCGATCCCCTGGTTGTACCAACTGCTCCTGAGCGGCGCCTCTCCGCCAAACACCACCAGCGGCAGATGGGCGCGCACGGCCGCCGGGAGCGCCGTGATCAATTGCGTGACGCCGGGCCCGCAGGTGACCGTTGCAACGCCCACCTCCGACGTCTTGCGCGCGTAGGCCATCGCGGATGCGACGGCGCAATGCTCGTGCCTGACGTAGACCATGCGGCATCCCTGCTCGCCCATTCGCGCCGCCCAGTTCATGTTCGCATCGCCCATCAGCGTAAAGCAGGTGCTTCACGCCCTCCTGGATGAAGGCCTTGGCAAGGACATCGTAGACATGCAGTTTGGCTTCATTCGTCACCGTTGCAACTCCCCGAGGCTGGCATCCATTTCCCTCACACCGAAGGCGCCTGCGATTCCGCACCAGCATCGGAGAAGGGAGCGAACGAGTATAGGCAACATAATGGGAGTGTCAACGGCGACTCAAACCCCATTGGAATTACGCTTCCCGTTCGGACGCAGACTTCATTGGACAAGGCTCGCGGACAGCGTATATATGGTTCGTAGAATAGACTGAGGCTGGGCATCAGGTAGGTGCAAGGGACCACCCGCTCAACGCGTCGGCACGCTATCAGAGACGCTCTACCTGGGACGCTTTATCTGAGACGCTTTATCTGGGACGCTTATCATTTCCAAAAGGCTTTCAATGAAGGTTTGCGTGGTGGGTGCTGGTGGAGTAGGAGGCCTGCTTGCTGCAGTGTTGCGGCGGGCGGGAGTCGATGTCAGTCTGTTGGTAACCGAACGACACTTGACGGCGATCAGGCGGAATGGCCTGACTTTGATTGCCCCGGGCGGTCGATTCAGCGTTGAAATTCAAGCGGAGCTCGATCCGCGCGCAATTGGAGCCTGTGACGTTGTTGTCGTGACCGCGAAGATGTGGGCTGTTGAGGCGCTTGCGCCCACGCTTCAGCCACTGCTGCGGGAAAGCACCGCCGTCATCCCCGTCCAGAACGGTATCGATGCACCGGGGATACTGGCCAAGGCTCTCGGCTGGGAGCACGTCGTCTATGGATCCGCGTCGATGAACGCCGCCCTGGAGGAGCCCGGCGTAATCCGTCAAAGAAATCCCAACTACGGAATCACTGTGGCCGAGGCGCAAGGCCATGAATCCGCCAGATTGTTCAAGGTCAAGGAGACCTTCGGGGCTGCGGGTATTTCGGTAGAAATCGGCGCCGATGGCCCCGCTCTGCTGTGGGACAAGTTCATGGGATTGGTTGCGAACAGCTCGCTGTGCGCACTGCTCCGATCGCCCATGGGTGTGGTGCAAAAAGACGATGACTGCTGGGCGCTCTATACCGCCGTATTCAACGAGGTCGTTGCGGCGGGGCGTGCGGCAGGCATTTCGATACCCGCGGAGAAGGCAGAGACGCGGCTCGCGCGCGCGCGAACCTCGCCGCCGATGGTGATGCCTTCCATGGCCGTCGATCTGGTGGCGGGCAATCGCCTGGAGTATCCGTGGCTGGGCGGGCGAGTCAGGGAACTCGGAAGGGGACACGGCATCCCTACGCCGGCGAATGATTTCATTGGGACTGCGTTGAAGCCGTTTTTGTCTGGTGGGGCACCAGCAGGGGGAAGAGCATGAACGAGCTTGAATCGATGGCCACCGCGGTCGGCGAAGCCCTCAAGGCGCGCGGCGAAACAGTGATGGTGGCCGAGTCTGCCTGCGGTGGCCTGATCAGCGCCGCACTGCTCGCCGTGCCCGGCGCATCGGCCTACTACCGCGGCGGCCTCGTGCTCTACACCTACGAGTCGCGGCGCAAGTTCCTGTCGCAGGACGGCAAGGATCCGTTCGAAGGCGTCACGCCCAGCAGCGAGGACTACGCGGCGGCGCTGGCGCGGGCGGTTCGCGCGACGCTGAACCCCACCTGGGGGATCAGCGAGGTCGGCACCGCCGGCCCCACCGGCAGCAAGCGCGGCCACGGTCCTGGCCACGCCTGCATCGCGGTGGACGGGCCGCGTGCGCGCGCGGTTACGGTCGAGACCCGACAGTCCGACCGCGTGACCAACATGCAGGTGTTCGCGCGCGCCGCCCTCGATCTGCTCGCGACCCTCTTGCGCGAGACCCCACGCACCTAATGAAAGATCAAAGACATGTCTCGTAAAGAACCAGGTTTCGCGGAGCGCCTGCAGACGGCGGCCAAGGCCAAGCAAGCCCAGCTGGAAAAACTACGCTCAACGGCGCTGGCTAACGAAGCACAGTCCGCCGAGCGGCAGGCTGCATGGGTGGAAACGGCAAGAGCGCGCGAAATCCGCGCGGCCGAACGCAAATCCGCGAACCGGGTCGTCGCCGAACGGAGAGACGCAGAACGCGCGGCTGAGCAAGCCAGCCAGGCACTCGCTGTCGCGGAAGAAAAGGCGCGCAAGGACGCCGAGCGCGTTGCCCAGGCAGAGGCCGATGCAGCGCTCAAAAGGGATCAGAAGGCTGCGCGCGATGCCAAATACGCCGCGCGCAAAGCGCGCCAGAGATAATTGCCGCAAGGGTCAGACCCCGGATCGGCGTCGGTCAGAGATCGAGCCTGGCTAAGCACAAGTGCACCCGGCTGTTCCGGTAGCCGTCGGTCACGTAGAGATCGCCCGAGGGCCCGGGCACCGGTTCACGAAGGACGGCGAACTGATTCAGTCCTGGGGGCAGCCGGGGAAAACCGCGCCGGGTGATTTTCATCTGCCGCACAGCCTGGCGATCTCGCCCGACGGGACGATCCACGTCTCCGATCGCGCCAACGCCCGCGTCCAGCATTTCACGCCGGACGGCCGGTACATCGGCATGTGGACGGGCATGGGCGGTCCGAACGACATGGCCCGGGATGCCGCCGGCAACTTCTATCTGGCCGAGCAGGCGATCGGCGGTGGCAAACCTGCGATCAGCGTGCGCGACGGCAACGGCGCGGTGCTTGCCCGCTGGGAAGTCGCCCCTGTACACGGCATGGGCATCGACGCTGCGGGCAACGTCTACGTCGGCCTGACAAAGACGGCTCGCGTGGACAAGTACGTGAGGATCATTCAAGCGATCGGGACACGTAGGCTTTCCGGGCTCCTGATCGTCCGCCGGAACTCCCATCGGCCGCGCGAGGCAAGTGTCTTTAATAGATGGGGGCAGTGACCCCCATAGGGACGTCCTGGGGGCTCACTACTTTCCGAGAGAGTCGTCAGCGCGACGCAGGCTCCATCATCCCCTTTTCCAGCAGCGGCCCGGCCTCCGGCGAGGTGACGAACCTGATCAACGCCCTGGCCGCTTCCTGTTCCTTCGAGACCGCCATGATGGCGATGGCGAACACGACGTATTCATGGAGGTCGCCCGGGAGGTTACCCACGTAATCGGTGCCGGCAACCGGCTTGCTTACGTTGAGCTGCTGGATCGCCATTTCCGCTTCGCCGCGCGCCACGTAGCCGGCGGCGGGACCGCCCTCGGTACGGACGGTCCTGGACTTCATCTGCTCGGCGATGCCGAGCTTTTCGATCGCTCGCGCCGCGACGATACCGCTTCCGCCGAACGAATAGGCGATCGACCTGGCATCGAGCAGCGTCCGCTTGAAGGCCTGCGGCGTGCTGATGTCGGGCCAAGGCGCACCAGACTTGACGGAAAGGCCGACCGCTGCGCGCGCGAAAATCGTGCTGGAGCCCTCTACCACCTTGCCCCGCCCGATGACGCCGTCCATCACGCTGGTGGTCTGCACGATCAGGTCGGCGGGAGCATCGGAGGCGAGCCTTTGCTCCAGTTGAGCCCTGCTTTCCTGGCGGACGACCAACTTGTGGCCAGTTGTCCGGGTGAACGCGGGGGCGAGCTCGTTCAATCCCGAGACCGCTCCTGTGGACGCCCCGACGATGAGCTCGCTCATGCATCCAACCCGTTGAGCGCCCGCCACACCTTCGACGGCGTGAGCGGCATGTCGAGGCTCTTGGTGCCGCTCGGGCGCACCGCGTCGAGCACCGCCCCGACGAGGGCCGGGATCGAAGCCGTGCAGCCGGATTCGCCGACGCCCTTCACGCCGAGCGGGCTTACCTTGCTTCGCGTGGGATGTTCCTGGCCCCGAATCTCCGGGATCAGGCCCGCGCGCGGCATGTAGTAGTCCATGAAGCTCGCCGTGAGCGATTGCCCCGTCTTCGGGTCGTACACCACCTGCTCGCCGAAGACCTGTCCCGCGCCCTGCACAATGCCACCGTGCAGTTGCCCTTCGACAACTGCATGGTTGATGACGACGCCGATGTCGTCCACCGCGCAATACGACACCACCTTCGTCTCGCCGGTCTCGGGGTCGACCTCGACCTCGGCGATGTGGCAGCCGTTCGGCCAGGTCGAGCCGAACTTGCCGTCCCCCATGAAGCTCAACGTCTTCTCTTTCGCCAGGTCGGCGAGCTTCACGCTGCGGTTCGAGTCTTTCGACTTGAATTCGCCCTTCGCATAGTCGACCTGGGAAGGCTCGACCTGGAGCTCGAGCCCCGCCAGAGCCTTCCCCTCTTCGATGAGCTTCTGCGCCGCGAGGTGACACGCGCTGCCGGCGCCGACCGTGCTGCGGGAGCCGCCCGTCCCGTTTCCTTTGAGCTTCGTGCCGGGCGCGCACTGCTACGATCTTCACGTGCTCGCGCGGGATCTCCAGCGCATTCGCAACGATCTGCGCGAACGTGGTCTCGTGGCTTTGCCCCTGCGCCTTGGCGACCGTGAACGCGGTGATCGTGCCGCTCGCGTCGAGCTGGATCTCGACCTCGTCCACGGGGGCGTTGCCGAGGCCGGTATTCTCGATGACGGTCGAGATGCCGATGCCGCGCAGCTTGCCGGCCGACTTCGACTTCGCCCGGCGCGTCCGCAAAGCCCTTCCAGTCCGCGAGCGCGAGCGCCTTCGCGAGCATGCCCGGCAGATCGGCGTTCTCGTAGACGCCGCCGTAGACGCCGCCGGTCGGCGACGTGTACGGAAAGGCCGATGGAGGAATGAAGTTGCGCCGGCGCAGCTCCGCCGGGTCCATGCCGATCTCCGCCGCGGCCTGGTTGACGAGGCTCTCGACGGCGTACGCGATATCGGGCCGGCCGGCGCCGCGGTAGGCGCCGACGGGCGTCGTGTTCGTGATCGGTATGCGATACGTCCCGTAGAGCGCCGGGATCCGGTAGACGCCGGTCATGCAGTTGGTCGTATTGCGAATGTGCCCCTGCGCGCCGGGTGAGAGGTACGCTCCCAGGTCGACGATCCAGTCGATGCGCATCGCCAGGAACTTGCCGTCCTTGTCGAGCGCGAGCTGGCCATGGGCGATCATGTTGCGGCCGTGCGTGTCGGTCAGCAAACCTTCCGTGCGCGTGCAAGTCCACTTCACCGGCGCACCGAGCGATTTCGCGGCAATCATGAGCGCCGCGTACTCCGGATAGGCGCCCGAGCGCTGGCCGAACCCGCCGCCGACGTCGCCCGCCTCGAAGACGAGCTTCTCCGGCGGCACTTTGGTGTAGTTCGAGAGTTGCCCGCGCAGCGTGCTGATGCCCTGCATCGGGGAGTGGATCCGATACGATTCCGTCGCCGCATCGTAGGCGACGAGGCACGCCCGCGGCTCCATGGGATTCGGCGCCACACGCGTTGAAATTACTTTCGCCCGCGTGATGTGTGCCGCGGCGGCAAAAGCCGCGTCGACGGCCTTTTCTTCGCCGATCTCTGCCTCCCACGCGAGATTGCCGGGCACTTCGTCGGATAGTTGCGGCGCGCCGGCGGCCAGCGCGCCTTCCGGATCGGTGACGCTCTGGAGGTCGCGGTACTCGACTTCCACGAGGTCGGCGGCGTCCTGCGCCGCGGCGGCGCTGTCGGCGACGACCAGCGCGACCGCTTCCCCGACGAATCGGACCTTCTTGTGCGCGAGCACCGGGCGCTCCGGGGCTCTCGCCTTCATGCCGTTCTTGCCGATGAACTGCATGGTGTGCGGCGCCCGAACGTACCCCGCGCGCACCGCGTCTTCGCCGGTGAACACCTGCTTCACGCCCGGTGCGGCGAGCGCGTTCTTCGTATCCACCGAGACGATCTCCGCGTGCGCCCTGTCGCTGCGCACGAAGCAGCCGTAGAGCTGCCCGGGCGCGTTCCAGTCCGAGGCGTATTTGCCGGCGCCCGTGATGAGGCGTACGTCTTCTACGCGGCGCCCGTCGTGATGGTGGTGGGTTTCGCTACTGCTACTCATAGGATCCTCAACAGTTTCGCTGCGGTTTCACCCAGGATCGCGATGCGCTCGTCGTCGCTCAGGCTCGGGGTGTTGAGGATATGATCCACCGCCTTGTCCTCCCACGGGTAGGGATAGTCGGTGCCGAGCATGATCTGGCTCGAGCCCACGTTCGCGGCGAGATGCCGCAACGCTTCGGGGGTAAAAATGAGCGCGTCGTAATAGAGCTGCTTCAGGTACTCCGTCGGCCGCTTCTTGAGCGTGCGGTTGCAGCGGTGCGGGAAGGTGAGGCAGCCGTGGTCGGACCGGTCCATGTAGGCCGCGAGGTAGCCGCCGCCGTGCGCGGAGCAGATCTTCAGCCCCGGGAACATGTCGAGCGTCCCCTCGAAGATCAGATGCGAGAGCGCGATCGTCGTGTCGAGCGGATTGCCGATCACGTTGTCGAGCACGCCATTGCCTTTCAGGCGCCGCGCAAGGTCGGGCGTGCCCTGCGGGTGCAGGAAGACGAGAATGTCGAGCTCCTCGCACTTCCTCCAGAACGGGTGAAACTTCGGATCGGCGAACTCGTCGTCTCCGACGCTCGCTCCGACCGCGGCGCCGCGCAGGCCGAGCTTCTTCACCGCGTGCTCGAGCTGCTGCGCGGCGAGGTCGGGAAACTGGAGCGCGACCGAGGCGAACGCTACGAAGCGGTCGGGATTGCGCGCGCAGATCTCGACGAGTCTTTCGTTGTTGAGACGCACGACTTCTGCTGCGGTATCGCGATCGGCCCCATACCAGAAAGGATTGATGCTGAGCGCCTCCATGTCGATGCCCTGCGCGTCCATGTCCCGGAGCCGCGTGGTCGCATCCTCGAGCACGATGCCGCCGGTATGGTGCTTGTAGGCATCCTGACCGAGAAGCTTCGTCGCTGCGGGGATGAGGCAGTGCGCGTGCACGTCGATGGTCTTCACGCGGCGCCCCTTGACGACGACTTCGCGGCGCTTGACCGCGGGTTGCGCCGAACCCGAGCCTGATTGCGCCGCCGCAGCGAGCCGCGGCTCCTGCGCGGCAATCAGCTCGCAGCTCGTGAAAACAATCGCGGGATCCGCCGCGCGCGGATTGGTTGCGTTGCGCGTGTTCACTGCTCGTTCCTCCGTTGGTTGGCTGCTACTATACACAGCCATTCGATTCCCCTCCTGCCAGAGGAGGGGTGGCGCACGATAGTCCGCCGGGGCGGTGGGAGCGGAAAATCTTAGGGAGCGCCTAGGCTGGACGCGGCCTTGGCGCCCGACCCGGCGCCTCGCACGCTAGTAGCGATTACCCCCTGCGCTGCTCGACCGGCCGGTCAACGCATAGACAAATGCTGGCAGTCTTCGGCACGCTCAAGGAACTAGTCTTACCCGATGCGAGCGCCATAGAGGCAGCCGTAGGCGAATTGTTCGCAAACCTAGGTGTCGAGGTGGTGGAGATTTCAGGTGCTTTAGTGACCCTGTCCGTCCGGGCCGGAACGCCCTGTCCGGGTCGCCGTATCTGAGCGGCGACTCTGGGGGTCGGAGTACCATTCCTGCCCGGCCCTGCCCGCGATGGAACATCCGGACTACGGCATTTCACGATAAATCGTACTCCGACCTCGCGGTCTGAGCGGCGAAGATCGAGCGATAGCCGACCTGGTCCCAGCGCGGTGGCAGGCGGGCCGGATACGGCTCCATGTGGACGTGCAAGGGCTCCTGGCCCCGCACCAGCACGCCCGTCCGCTTGGTGGGCGCCGGCGCCGGCGTGATCGGCAGCGTGTCGGCCGCAGAGTACACGTTGAGGAGCAGCGGTCGAAGGCGCGCCGAGTAGTTGGCGGCCGACCCGTGTACTACGCGGCAGTGGATCAGCACGACCGTGCCGGCCGGCCCGCACATCTCGGCGACCCGGTCGGTCGGCAGCGTCGCCGCGTCGCGCGCTGAAAGAGCGCCGGTCCAGCGGCCGCCGTCGTCGAACTGGTCGAAGAGCGGCCCGCGGTGCGTGCCGGGCAGCGCAGTGAGCGGGCCCTGCTCGGAGCTCGTGTCATCGAGGTAGACGCCGAAGGTGAGCACGCTGAAGCTCGTGTGCGGCCACGCCTGGATGTCCTGGTGCCAGCGCACCGCGTCGCCCCCATCCGACCACTTGAAGTTCAACTTCGAGCTGTGGAAACGCACGTCCGGGCCGAGCACGTCCGCGACGAGATCGACCACGGCCGGATCCTGCGCGAACGCCCACAGCTCAGGATGCTGATCCACGGCCTTGCGCAGACGGCGGATGTTCGGCTTTTCGGCAGAGTGATCCGGCGCCAGGTCGAACTGATCATCTGACGCCGAGAGCGCCCGCGACTCCTCGACCTTGGCGGCGACGACCGCCCGGAGCCGATCGAGCCACGTGGCGCCGACGTAGCCTGGCACAACCAGGAAGCCGTCCTCGAAGTACCGCTCGCGCGCCCGCCGATCCAGCACCCGCGGGCTCCTCTCCAGTACCCGTTCGTCGTTCATCGCGAACCTCTTCTCCGCTTCAGCTGATGGGCGCGGTACCGCGCAGACAAGTCCGCTGCAGCACCCGCGGGAACCGCGCTGCGTCGAAGTTGGTGTTGGCGCGGTGAAGCAGGCAGCGGTTGTCCCACATCAGCAGGTCGCCCAGCGTCCATTTGTGGCGGTAGACAAAACGCTCCTGCACCGCGTGCTCGACGAGTTTCTCCAGACGCACGCGCCCGACCTCCTCCGGTTGCCCTTCGAAGTAAGCGGCGTGCTCGCCCATGAACAGCGCCTTGCGCCCGGTTTCCGGGATCGTGCGGACGAGCGGATGCGTCATGGGCGGGGCGTCTGCGATTTCCTCCGGCGTGGCCTGGGCCCCCGCACGTGCCCGGGAAATCTCCCAGCTATGCACGACTCGGACGCCGTCGAGCTCCGTCTTCTCGGCGTCCGGCAGCGACTCGTAAGCTGCGATCATGTTGGCGAAGCACGTCTCTCCTCCATCCGGGGGCATCACCAGTGCGTGCAGAATCGTCGCGAGCGAAGGCTGGGGACGGAACGACTTGTCGGAATGCCAGAGGGTCGAGGCAACCTTGCCGGTGGGTTTCCCGTCAGCGCCAAGATTGGTGACGATATGCACCAGCGGATGCACCGTGCCGCGGTTCATGGCCATGTGGCGCTCGAGCGTGCCGAATTGCTCGCTGAAGGCGATCTGCTGGTCGTGATCCAGACGCTGATCACGAAAGCACAGCACGTGATACTGGATGAAGGCGTCGTAAACCGCGCGTCTCGTGGCCTCCGGCAGCGGCTCGCGCAGATCCAGCCCGACGATCGAAGCGCCGAGGACGGGGGACAGCGGCTCGGCGGTGAACCGACGTTCAAGGGTGAGGGACATGGCGCGCTCCTGATGGCGAGTTGAAGGGATTCTACGCCGGGCGAAATCATTCGGCGGGGTTTTTGCTGTACTGTGGCCGACGAGCCGTTCAACCGCGCCGGCGTCTACAAGTGGACGATCGAGCGCTGGCGCTTCGGCCACGTGTGAACTAATTTCCGGGTCCGCGCTCCATCGAGTACCGGCTGCCAGCGCTCGAGACTGGATTTGTCCAGCACTGCCGGATTGACGCAGGCGCGCGGCCACTTGCCACTCAGCACCAGCGCCATCTCCGCGCCGACCCGGCGCTTGCGCGCGATGTCGAAACGGCTCGATGCCGAGGCCACGTGCGCGGTCAGGATGACGTTATCCATGACGAGCAGCGGATTCTCGAGGTGGACCGGCTCGGTCTCGAGCACGTCGAGCGCGGCGCCCGCGATCCAGCCTTCCTGTAGCGCCTTGATCATCGCCGCCTCGTCGACGGTGGAGCCGCGACTCGTGTTCACGAACAACGCCGTCTTCTTCATCTTCCTGAAGTGCGCTTCCTTCATCAGGTGATGCGCGTCCTTGGTGCCGGGTGCGTGCATCGAGACGATGTCGGAGCGCTGCAGAAGCTCGTCGAACCCGACCGGCTGCACGCCGTAGTCGAACATCACCAGCTCCTCGATGTAGGGATCGTAGCCCAGCATCTGGAAGCCGAACGGTGCGGCACGCTTGGCAACGGCGCGCGCGACGTGGCCAAAGGAGATGAAGCCCAAGGTCATGCCCATCAGACGCGGAAACTGGTAGAGCATCGGCCGCGCCTTGGCCCAGTCGCCCTTGCGCACCATCTGGTCCTGCACGACCAGCCGCCGCCAGCTCGCCAGGATCAGGGTCATGACATGATCGGCCACTTCCTCGATAAAGGTGTCGGGGCAGTTGGTCACGGGAATGCCGAGTGCGGTCGCCGCGTCGACATCCACTGAATCGACGCCGACGGTGGCCAGCGACACGACTTTCAACCTCCTGGCAGCATTGATCACCTTGGCGGTGATGCGCGGGCGAACCTTGCCATAGATTGCGTCGGCATCGACGACTGCGGCTGCGAGCTCGTCCTCGCCGCCCTTCACCTCGACGATCTCGGCACCGATAGCGGCCAGCGCCTCCATCTCCAGGGAATGGTCCGCGACCGCCGGGCCGGCGGGCGTCACGATCTTGAAGCGTGCCATGTGTTGTCTCCCCCTGCTCGATTCGAAGAGTTGCCGAGGTGTGGATAACTAGCCTTTCTTCGGCGACCAGCCGTACGCCTTGGCGCAGGCGCCGCCCATCAGCATCGCCCGTTCATTCTCGCTCAGGCTCTTGGTCGGCGGAAGGGCTCGACCGCCTGTTCGTAATTGACGACCGCGAAGGCGCGGGTCCAGTCGGTGCCCCACAGGCAGCGGTCGAATCCCCAGGCATCGAACACGCGCGCGAGCGGGTCCCAGATGTCCGGGAACGGATAGGGCTCCTGGCCAGCGTGCAGGCGCCGCTGACCTTGACCACCGCATTGGGGCGCTTGGCGAGAGTCCAGCAGCTTCGGCAGATCGGCCCAGGGCTGCGGCGGGGCGGGCGGGGTGCGCGGCTGCATGAGGCCCAGATGGTCGATGATGAATCGGTTATCGGGGTAGCGGTCGATCAGCGGCGTAACACCATCCAGGTTGCCCGAGCACGACAGGTTGACCGGGAAGTCGTGCCGAACGGCTGCGCGCAATATTCGGTCGATGCCCGGGTGGTTCGAGTCGCGCCCCACTTCCTTCCTCATCATGATGCGGATGCCGACCGTGCCCGGCGTGCTTCTTCCAGTCGGCGATGACATCGGCCACCGCCGGATCATCCGGGTCGACCGGCTTGACGATGGCGAAGCCGGCCGGGATGGGCCCGTTGCACTTCCACCGCATAGCTGGCGTCGTAGCGGTACAGGGAATTGGCGGAGATGAAGATCGCGCCGTCGACGCCGACCTTGTCCATCGCCGCCACCATCTCGTCACCCGTGACGTGAGGGGGCCAGTTGGGAACGTTGTGCCAGGGCCGTTTCGGCGTGTT
The DNA here is from genome assembly GCA_963802355.1 of uncultured beta proteobacterium. Taxonomy (GTDB): domain Bacteria; phylum Pseudomonadota; class Gammaproteobacteria; order Burkholderiales; family SG8-41; genus SG8-41. The sequence continues at coordinate 108,159 of CAWDIV010000004.1, forward strand.
CGCCTCATAGGCGTGAACCTGCGAATCGATGATCGGCATCGGGACTCCTCTCGCGCTGGGTGGTCTATTGGTATTATCCCGGAGTCTATCGCAGCGCTATTTGCGGCGCACAGAACCAATGCATATGAAATAGGTTCTGGCTCCAATGTCACAACCTTAACGGATTCGGTAATCGGACCGAGCGCAGGCGAACCGCTTATTGCATTGCTCGGTGAGTATCTGATGGTCGCGAGATACTCACACCGGCTCCATGATCCGTCATGCCGGTGAAAACCGGTACAAGAAGGTGTCGGGAGCGTTTTCCCTATTCTGTCGGTGCTTGGCGCAGAACTCTCGCGACTCCCTGATGCTCACCGAGTGGTCCAGAAACCGTTTGCCTATTCGTGGTCTGATGACCCAACTTCGTCGAAACACTCACCTACACGAAAATCATGGGTAAGCTGTCGAGCTGGTAACATTGCCCGAATTGCTACGAGGAAGAGTTTCATGCAGTTCGGATTGTTCGGCAGCGCCTCGGCACGGCGAGGCAGCGGTGAGTTCGACAGCACGGAGGGCTACCACGACTGGATCGAATACAACGTCGAGGCCGAGGCATTGGGCTTTCGCAGCACGTTCTGCGTGGAGCACCATTTCACCGGCTACGGCCAGGTTTCCGCTACGCTCAACCTGCTGACCTGGTTGGGCGCCCGCACGAAATCGCTGCGGCTCGGCACCGCCGTGATGGTGTTGCCCTGGCACAACCCGGTGTTGCTGGCGGAACAGGCGGCGACGCTCGATCTCCTGTCCGGCGGCCGACTGGATTTCGGTATCGGCACCGGTTACCGCTACAACGAATTCGTCGGCTTCGACCTCCCCATGGACGAGGCACGGGAGAAATTCGAGGAATCGATCGACGTCATCCTGAAGGCCTGGACATCGAACGAACCCTTCTCGCACAAGGGAAAATACTGGACCTTCAAGAACATCGTCGTCGAGCCGCAGTCGTTCCGCAGACCGCACCCGGCAGTCTGGATGGGCGCCGGCAACGAACGCTCGATTCGCGATGTCGCCCGCCGCGGCTTCAATCTGCTGCTGGGCCAGTACTCCTCGCCGGCCGACGTTGCCCGCAACATCGCGATCTTCCGCGACGCCGTGGAGGCGAAGGGCGAGCAATGGGACCCGATGCGCGTCGGCGTGACCCGCGCCTTCTTCGTTACCGACGATTCGCGCGAACGCGAGGAAGCGCTGGAACGACGGCTGGCCAACCGGCTGCGGCAACTGAAGCTGGCGACCACACCCGACGGCAGGATACTCGGCGGACCGGATCGCGCGGACGGTGATCCGGTCGAGATCAACCTGGCGAGCGCGATCTACGGCCCGCCGGATGAAATCGCGCGGAAGATCCAGGCTCTACGCGAGGCCGGCGCCGGCTATCTGCTGCTGAACGGCGGCGGGTCCGGTGGCGGCGAACGGGGTCGGCGCAGCCTGCGCCGCTTCGCGCGCGAAGTGATGCCTGCGTTCGCCACGACCTAGAACCAGAGGGCCATGCCGGAAGCCACGGTGCTTGAACCTGTCGCCCCGGTCGCCGGGTGAAAATCAGGGAACAGACCTGACGTGCGGGTCTGTCCTTGATTTTCACTCCCCAGCGCGTGCTCGCCACGGCCGGCGGCTGCGGAACTCACTTACCGGTGACGCTCTTCAGCACCGTGTCGTGGACGGTTCCCGAGTCACACCGAACACTCACACTCTGGTTCGACAGTCCTCGCCGTGCTCGCCGCGCTGCATCGCGGCGAGCAGTTCGCCGGCTCGAATGTGCGCAGGCACATTCTTCGAAACCCCGGCTCACATCCGGCCGTGTCTGCGCTTCTCGGCCGGCTCCAACGGGGCGCCAGTTTCAAGCCCCGTGGCTTCGTGTCGTCGCGGGTTTTGTGGGAGGTGGCCCGCCATCCCGCCCCCCACCTCCCTCCCCACCGTCGATCGTCAGTCGGCTGTGTGCGACTGACCCGGCGGTGTGAATGCCGGAAAAGGTGTGCGTCCCGTTTGACCTATCGCAGATCAGCATGTGGCGTGGAGTGGTAACGCGGAACCGGACGCCCCGGAGGACCTTATTGATCTCGTCCGCGGCGCTCGTTCGACGCTTGTCGCTCGATCGAACGCCACCGAATGAGTATCCGGGACCTGACTCGGTGACGTGAGGCGCTTTCGCTGCTGGTCGTCCTTACCAGCCGGTCAACGACAGCTATCGAGCAATCTGATTGGCGCCGACAGCCGGCCAGGTTCGGCCAAGTCACGCCTTTGGTTCCAGGGATGATTGCGCGCTCCCCCTAAAAGGGATCAGACTGCCTGCACCCCTCTTATTGAACGTTCGGGAAATGGTTGACACACCATTTCCCGCTGGACGCTCCCCTCTCCGCTCGGGGAGAGCCGCGAAGCACGCGAGGGGCCAGGTTGGGGGTGAGGGATCGAGCGTCAACTAGTTTGCGGACGCTCGATAGAAGCGGAAGCGCAACGGAGGCTACATGCGAGCGTTACCCAAGGTTACGTTTGCCACCGTGATCGCGACCGGCATTGCCTTCGCGCCCGCGCCGGGTCTTACACAGGCGCAGCAGAAGTTTCCGAGCAAACCGGTGCGCGTTGTCGTGTCGAACCCTGCCGGCAGCCAGGGGGACACTTTGGCCCGCATGATCAGCCAGAAGCTGAGCGAGAGCTGGGGACGGCCGGTGGTGGTCGACAATCGGACGGGCGCGGCAGGCACGCTGGCGGCGGGCACGGTCGCCAAGGCTACGCCGGACGGCCACACGCTCCTGTCCACTGCAGGTCTTGCAATCAATGCAGCGCTGCAACCGAGTCTCCCCTATGACTCGGTCAAGGATTTCGCCGGCGTGACCCAGCTCGGATTTGGCACGCAAGTACTGGTCGTGGCGCCGGCACTGGGCGTCAAGTCCGTGAACGATTTCATCGCCCTGGCGAAGGCGCAACCCGGCAAGCTCCTCTACGGCTCCTCCGCGGTCGGAACCGGATCCCATCTGAACGGGGCAAGATTCGCCCTCGCCGCCGGGATCAAGGTCGTGACGGTGGCGTTCAAGGGAGGGCCGGAAGCGACGATCGAGGTCATGGCTGGGCGCACCCACTTTTCCAGCGTGACGCTGTTCTCCGCGCTGCCGTTCGTCCAGGATGGGAAGTTGCTCGCGCTGGCGGTGGCCACGCCGCAGCGCTCGCCCTTGCTGCCGGAGGTGCCGGCGCTGGCGGAGACGATGCCTGACTTCAAGAGACCCGAGAATTCGACCGCATTGTTTGCGCCTGCCGGGACGCCACGCCCCATCCTGAATCAGATCAGCAAGGAAGTGGCGCACATCCTCGATCTCGCCGACATCAAGGAACGGCTGCATCGCATGGGGTATGTTCCCGCACCAACCACACCGGAGGAGCTCGACAAGATCCTGCGCGAGCAGATCGAGACGATATCCAGGGTAAGCAGGGATCTCGGCCTTCGACCCAGGTGACGAGGACACGCGCCGTGAGAGTTCGCCCCGGTTCGAAATCGGCGGTGGCCCTGCGACGTGCGTGAACTGCGGTAAGCTCGCTCATCGCCCGTCGTGGTGCCCGCATGCCATTGAAGACCTCGTTGTTCTACTTGCCCTCCGTGGGAAGCCGTGCCGACATCGAAGCTGGCATGGCCGGCTTGCGCAGCGATCTCTATGGACGCATGCTTCAAGAAGTGAGTGAACAGGCGCGACTCGCCGATGCGCTGGGTTATGACTCGATCAATTTCACCGAGCATCACTTCCACATCGAAGGCATCGAGCTGTCCAACAATCCGGTGATGCTCGACTTGTTTGTTGGAATGCAGACCAAGCGTATTCGAGTGGGGCAGCTTGGCATCGTGCTGCCGGCCCACAATCCCCTGCGCATCGCCGAGGACATCGCCATGCTTGATCACATGACTGGTGGCCGGGCGAATGCCGGGTTCGCTCGCGGTTACCAACGGCGGTGGGTGGACGTCATGGCCCAGCACACTCACGGCGTACATGGCGTGGCGCCTCACCAGCATGATGCCGTCGATGCGGCCAACCGCGCCGCCTTCGAGGAGAACTTTCGTATCATCAAGCAATGCTGGACGCAGGACATGCTGCGATGGGAAGGCAAGCTATGGCGGATCCCCGTGGAGGGAACGCCGTGGACCGTTGAGGCCTCGAGCAAGTATGGCAGAGGCATTGTTAACGGGATCGTGCGCGAGATTGGCGTGGTGCCCAAGCCTCTGCAAAAACCACACCCGCCGCTGTTTCAGCCCTTCGCTTCATCGGAAAGCAGCATTCGTTGGTGCGCCAAAGAGGGGGTCACGGCCGTGCTGCCGCCTATGCACGCCAAGCACGAGACTCGCTTGAGCGAGCTCTACGCGAGCGAATCCGGCCGTCGTGTGGGCGATGGCGTGGCGTTCCTGCGCGATATCGTCATCGCCGATAGCGATGCGGAAGCCGATCATCTCTGGCAGCAATCGAGCCGCTTCATGGGCCAGGAATGGTTCGAGCCGTTCGGATTTCGGCGCGGTATGATCGATCCTGATACCGGGGCGATCCCGACCCCACAAGAGATGATTGACCTTGGCTACATGCTCGTGGGCACGATCGATACGGTGTGCAGACGATTTGAGTCGATGCTCAAGCGCTTGCCGGTCGAATGGATCTTCTGTTGGACGTTCAACGGACTCGTTCCCAACGCGGCGATCCTGCGCACACTCGAGCGCTGGCAAACTCAGGTTCTGCCGAAGCTGGGCCTGGCTTGATAACGTGGGTCCAGCACCTCGGGGTCGGAGGACCTTTTCCAACCATGTTTTGATGACCAATCATGTGCACCTTCTCGCCACGCCACTGATCAGGCGTCTATCGATTGAGAACAGCGAAATCGGCCTGGAAATCGGTGGAAATCGTACTCCGACCCCAGAGGACCCTACCGGCTTCCGTCGCGAGGGAGTTACCAAACTTTGATTGGTATCGATATTGGACCATGTGCCAATAGCCTAGGGGGGTGCTGCGACGGAAAATAGCAAGATTGCCGGAGGAGTCAATGGCACGGGCCGTGAAGAACCCGTTGAGCCTTCTTGTATATGCGGCGGGCGCCGTAGTGTCAGGCGCGTGGCTCGTCGCCGCCTCCCAGGCGCTCGCCCAGGACGCCGCGATCCCGGCGTTCAAGACGCTCGACTCGATGGAGGCCCGCGTCCAGGGCTGCACGACCTGCCACGGGCAGAGCGGGCAGGGCACGGGCAACGATTACTTCCCGCGCATCGCCGGCAAGCCGGCCGGGTATCTCTACAACCAGCTCGTCGCGTTTCGCGACGGCAAGCGCCGTTACGCGCCGATGAATTACCTCGTTGCGTATCTCCCGGACGCGTACCTGCGCGAGATCGCCGAGCACTACGCGAAGCAACGCCCGGCGTTCATGTTGCACGAGACCGTACCTGCGGACCCGGCGAGCCTCGAGCGGGGCCAGGCGCTCGCGCGAACGGGTGACCCGAAGAAAGGCATCCCGGCCTGCATCTCGTGCCACGGCGCCGGTCTCACCGGCATGGAGCCGGGTGTCCCCGGGCTCGTCGGCTTGCGCCCGAACTACATCGCGGCGCAGCTCGTCCGATGGCGGGTCGGCGAGCGTGTGGCAGTCGATCCGGACTGCATGAAGCGCATCGCGACGCGCCTGACCGACGCCGACATCGCCGCGCTCGCCGCGTGGCTCGCGCGTCAGAAACCGCCGGCCGATGCTGCGCCGGAGTCTTCGAACGTCGTGCGGATGCCGCTCGCCTGCGGCAGCCAGCGATAGAGCGCCATGCGCAAACTCGCCATCGTCGCGTTAGTCCTCGTCGGCGGATTGATCGGGGCGGCGATCGTTTGGACCGTGGTGCGCCCCGGAGCGCTGACGGGCACCTCCAAAGTCGTGAACGCGACGACGCAGGTCATCGAGCGCGGCGAATACCTCGCGCGCGCCGGCGACTGCATCGCCTGTCACACCGCGCCCGGCGGCACACCTTTCGCCGGCGGGCGTGCGATGCCGACGCCGTTCGGGAACCTTTACGCCTCCAACATCACGCCGGACGACGAGACCGGCATCGGCCGGTGGACGCCCGACGACTTCTATCGAATGATGCAAAAGGGCATCTCGCGCGACGGCGCGCTCCTCTATCCTGCGATGCCGTTCGCGTCCTACACGAAAGTCACGCGCGAAGACTGCGACGCGATCTATGCGTACCTGATGTCGGTCCCGCCCGTGCGCCAGAAGAACCGCCCGCACGAGCTGCGCTTCCCCTTCAACAAGCGCGAGCTCCTCATCGGCTGGCGTACGCTCTACTTCAAGGAAGGCGAGTACGTTCCCGATCCGAAGCAGTCGGCGCAATGGAACCGGGGCGCGTACCTGGTCGAAGGCCTCGGCCATTGCTCGATGTGCCACACCGCCATCAACCGGCTCGGCGGCACGAGTGAGTCGCAGGCTTTCGAAGGCGGGATGATCCCCAACCAGAACTGGTACGCGCCCTCGCTCACGTCCAACCAGGAGGGCGGTCTCGGTAACTGGAGCGTAAAGGATATCGCGGACCTGCTTCAGGTCGGCGTGTCCCATCGCGCCACCGTGTATGGCCCCATGGCCGAAGTCACCTACAATAGCCTTCAATACCTGACGGATGAGGATGCCACCGCGATGGCGGTGTACCTCAAGTCGCTGGCGCCGCGTGATGCGCCCCCCGCGGTGTCCGACACCGAGCGCCTTACGCAGCCTGCCGTGCTGGAGATGGGACGCAAGGTCTATGTGCAGCAGTGCGTGATGTGCCACGGCAACGAAGGCAAGGGCTATCCGCCGGCCTATCCGCCGCTCGCGGCGAACCCGTCGATCACGATGGCGACGCCGGTCAACCCGATACGCATGGTGCTGAATGGCGGCTACCCGCCGGGGACGCGCAAGAACCCAAGGCCGCACGGCATGCCGCCGTTCCTGCACATCCTGAGCGACGATGAAGTGGCGGCCGTCGTCACCTACATACGCGTCGCCTGGGGCAATGCGGGCGCGCCGGTCACGCCGGCCCAGGTGAACGAGCTGCGCAAGCTCTTGCCGGAATAAGGAGCGAGGATCGTGAGCACACCGCAGGATGACCGCCACGCGACCGAGGCGAGCGACGCGCAAGTGGACGAAATCGTGAGCCGCGGCCCGGCGGGGGCGTTTGCGGTCGCGGGCATCGCGACCGCGATCGTCGTGGCGATCTACTTCGCGTTCTACTTCTTCGTGTTTCTGCCGCGAGGCGCGATCCAGTGAGCGAGACCGCGCACGCGTCGGAAGCGGTCGCCGTCGCGGCCGAGCGGCGGTGGGGCATCATCGTCGCGGTGATCATCGTCGTCGCTCGTCGCAATGATGATCTTCACCGGCGTGCATTGGGCGTCGATGCCGCCGTCTCGCGTGGAGACGATCGATCCGCGCACGCTGCACATCTCCGGCGAGTTCGTCGAGTCCAACCTCGGCACCGCCGTCGAAGCCGACGGCAAGGTGGTGGTGCGGCTCGTCGCGCAGCAGTACTCGTTCGAGCCGCAATGCATGCTGGTTCCGGCCGACACACCCGTCACGTTCCGCGGCACGAGCTCCGACGTGATCCACGGCTTCGTCGTCGGCACGACCAACGCAAACGTGATGCTGATCCCCGGTTACGTCGCGACGTTCACGGCGACGTTCAGGAAGACGGGTGAGCAACTGATGCCGTGTCACGAGTATTGCGGGACCGCGCACGCGGCGATGTGGGCGCGCTTCCAGGTCGTGCCGCAGCAGGAGTTCATGGCGAAAGCCCGCAAGGGGGAGAGGCTCACCTGTGTTTCTCGCTAAGCGGCTCGTCCTCTGGCATTTCTGGGTCGCGTTCGTCGCATTCGCGGCGGCGCTCGTGCTGGGCGAGTGGCAGATGTACGTGCGCAGCCCCCTCTCCGGCTGGGTCGAGAATCCCGAGCACTACTACCGCTCGGTGACCGCCCACGGCACCGTGATGGGCTACGTGCTGCCGACGCTCGTCGCGATGGGCTTCGGCTACGCGATCACCGAGCTTGCGCTGAAGCGCCCGCTGATCGGGCTCACCTGGGCGTGGGGTGGTTTCTGGCTGGTGGTGATCGGCACCGTGATGGCGGCCACACCCGTCGCGCTCGGCCACGCGTCAGTGCTCTTCACGTTTTACCCGCCGATGATCGGCAGCGTCTTCTACTACCTCGGCGTGGTGCTGGTGGTGGTCGGCTCGTGGGTGTGGGTCGCGCTGATGTCGATCAACCTGCGTGCGTGGAAGAAAGCGAATCCGGGCGCGACGATCCCGCTCGCGATGTTCGGCAACGTCGCCGGCGCCTACCTCTGGGCGTGGACGGCAGTCGGCGCGGCGATCGAGATTCTCGTGCTCATCCTGCCGGTCGCGCTCGGCTTCAAGGACACGATCGACGCCGGACTCGCGCGCGTGTTCTTCTCGTGGACGCTGCACGCGATCGTGTACTTCTGGCTGATGCCCGCCTACATCGCGTTCTACACCATCGTGCCGCGCGCGATCGGCGGCCGGCTCTACAGCGACACGATGGGGCGCGTCGCGTTCGTGCTGTTCCTCGTGTTCTCGATGCCGATCGGCATCCACCACCTCTTCGCCGATCCGCACGTCGGCGCGGGCTTCAAGTTCGTGCACGCTGTCTTCACGGCGATGGTGGCGGTGCCGACGTTCCTCACCGTTTTCACGATCGTCGCCTCGGTCGAGATCGCGGCGCGGCTGCGCGGCGGCAAGGGCTTGATCGGGTGGGTGAAGGCGCTGCCCTGGGACAACCCGATGATGCTCGCCGTGACGTTCTCGTTCGTCATGCTCGGTTTCGGCGGCGCGGGCGGCATCATCAACATGAGCTACCAGATGAACGAGACGGTGCACAACACGCAGTGGGTCACCGGGCATTTCCATCTCATCTTCGCCGGCGCGATCGTGATCATGTATTTCATGGTCGCCTACGACCTGTGGCCGCAGCTCACGAAATGCCGGCCGCTTTCGACCGGCCTCATCAAGGTGCAGCTCTGGACGTGGTTCCTGGGCATGCTCGTGCTGACCATGCCGTGGCACCTCGTCGGGCTTCTCGGCATGCCGCGCCGGATGGCGTATTTCGACTACACCCATCCGGATCTCCAGGCGCAGGCGTGGACGGTGACGGTCTCGACGATCGGCGGCTTCGTGCTGATGGTCTCGGGCCTGCTGTTCATCTACATCCTGGCCGTGGCGCGCAAAGGAGCCGCCGAGCCCGCGCCGTTCACGTTCAGCGCGCCCGCGCATCCGGGCGAGAGAACGCCGCTCGCGCTCAACGGCTTCGCGATCTGGGTGACGATGATGATCGCGCTGACGGTCGTGAACTACGGCTTCCCGATCGCTCAGCTCGCGACGCTGAAGGAGACCTCCGTGCCAGCCGTGCGCATGGGAGGGCAGTGATGGCCGCGCCGCACGATCCGGCCAGCCGCCGCTACGTGCAGTGGAGCGTGATCTCGCTCGTCGTCCTGACGCTCGTCACCCTGCTCGTCGGGTTCGTATGGCTGCCGTCGGCGCACCCCGACTTCAGCGCGCCGGGCATCTGGGCGGCCATTTGCAGGGCGGCCGGTGTCCCGACGAAGTGGGGCGAGACCAGCGAGCCCGTAAAAGCGCGCGTGTCGACGCGCGTCATCCTGCCCGACATCGCAAGAAGCGGGACGTCGCAGGCCGCGATCGGCCTCGGCGCGACCCTTGCGCTCCAGCAATGCACGATGTGCCACGGCGCGCAGGGCGTCACCGCGGCCGACACGCCCAATCTGGCCGGGCAGTTCCCGGAAGTGATCGTGAAGCAGTTGGTCGATTACAAGAACGGGCATCGCACGCATTCGGTCATGCAGGCGCTGTCGGCAAACCTAGCGGACGACGACATGCACAACCTTGCCGCCTACTACGCGTCGCTGCCCAAGCCGCGGCTCGAGACCGAGGCCGACGACTCGCCTCCGCCCGCCTTGGTGCGCGTCGGCGATCCAGTCAGGAATATCGCGCCGTGCGCTTCCTGCCATGGCGGCATCGACCGCAAGCTCGGCACGCCGTGGCTCGAGCACATGCCGAAGAAGTACCTCGAGGATCAACTGCACGCCTTCGCCGCCGGCGCCCGCCGCAACGACAGCCATGCCCAGATGCGCAACGTCGTGCGGCAGATGACGAAGAAGGAGATCGAGGAGGTGTCGGAGTTCTACGCGCGGCGCGGCATGCCCACGGGGCATCGCTGATCCTGCTCTGGATCGGTGGAAATTGTAATCCGACCCCAGAGGACCGCTCGGACCATCATTTGCCGGTCACGGCCGGCTCCGGCTCGGCGTGGAGCATCCGGGAGACGCCGCCGGCCAGCAATGCGCCGACGATGGGGGCGAGCCAGAAGAGCCACAGCTGCCCCAGTGCCCAGCCACCCACGAACAACGCGGGGCCGGTGCTGCGCGCCGGATTCACCGACGTGTTGGTCACCGGAATGCTCACCAGGTGAATGAGGGTGAGCGCCAGCCCGATTGCGATGCCCGCAAAACCCACCGGCGCGCGGCGGTGGATCGCCCCGATGATGACGACCAGGAAGCCGAACGTCATGACTGTCTCCGTAACCAGCGCCGACACGAGTGAATATTTCCCAGGGGAGTGCTCGCCGTAGCCATTCGAAGCGAACCCTCCGCTCAGATCGAAGCCGGCCTTACCGCTCGCGATGATGTAGAGGATCGCGGTTCCGGCCACCGCTCCGGCGACCTGCGCAACGATGTAGGGCGCGAGCTGGTTAGCGGGAAAGCGGCCCGCGGCCCACAAGCCGAACGAGACCGCCGGGTTGAAGTGCCCGCCGGAAATTGGACCGACGGCGTATGCCATCGTCAGCACGGCGAGGCCGAATGCGAGGGAGACTCCGGTGAGACCGATTCCGACCTCGGGAAAAGCGGCGGCAAGCACGGCGCTGCCGCACCCGCACAGCACCAGCCAAAGCGTTCCGATGAATTCCGCAGTCAGCTTGGAGGCCATGATGAGCTCCTGGGAGTTGGGAAAGGGGTTCGCGGGGAATTTATGCTGATCGGGTGCATTGTTTTACCCGCCCGATGCAGATAATAGCGCCTCATCGCCGCGGCAACAATGTCATACTCGGTGCAGAAGGCACACGAATGTGACTGGCCCCTTCCGTCAGCACGCCGTCCAACCCCAAGGAGGAGGTGCGCATGATCACCGACGCACAGGTCCACATTTGGAACGCGAATACGCCTGTAGAACCATGGGACCCCGGAGCGGAATCGCACCTGCCCGATCCCATGCCCGCCGAGCGCATGATCGGGCTGATGGACGAAGCCGGAATCGACCGTGCCGTCATTTCCCCGGCCGGCGTCGCCCCCAATCGCAGCCCGGCCTGCGGCCAGGCGGCTGCGGCTAAGTACCCCAAGCGCTTTCGCGTCATGGGCTGGTTCGTGCCCAAACTGCCCGAGCAATACAAGCTGCTGCCGCGCTGGCTGGAGCAGCCTGCCATGTGCAGCCTGCGCTTGTCGATGAACGAGCCCGAGCACCAGAAACTGCTGGCCGAAGGCGCCTTCGAGCCGGTGTGGAAGGCGTGCATCGACCAGGACATGGCGGTGGCCATCTGGAGCCGCAGCGGCCCGGCCCTGATGGAGCCGGTGCTGAAGAAATATCCGAACCTCACTTTCATCATCGACCACTTCGCCTGGGCCACCCCCGGCGCGGCTCGCGAGAGCAAGGTGCAGGCTATGGAATCCCTGGCGCGCTTTCGCAACGTACACGTGAAAGTGTCATCGCTGCCGCTGGTGTCGGGCAGCGCGCCGCCCGACTATGAAGACCTGCATCCGCTGATCAAGCGCGTGCACGCGGCCTATGGCGCCGAGCGCCTGATGTGGGGCTCGGACCAGACCCAGACCATGGGCAAGAACCGCGGCACCTATGCGCAGAATTCCGACATCATCCGCAAGTATGCGGCGTCCTACCTGCCAGCGGCCGACGTGCAGATGATGATGCACGGCACGGCAGCCAGAGTGTTCAAGTGGCCGGGGGAGTAAAGTGGGAGCGCGCGGCGTGGCCGCGCCGCGCGCGCCGGATTACTTCGCCGCGAAGCAGTAGAAGAGGCCGTCGCCGCCGGTCTTGATCAGGAGCGGCTGGCTGCAGCCCACGGTGTTGTGCGAGGAGTTCCACGACACCGCCCAGGGGTGGTCAACAGGCCCGGCGCGGTCGTGATGCCCGACTATGGCGGTGCCGTCGCTTCCGGACTTGGTCCAGTTGCCGCACGTCATGTCGGTCTGCGAGGGGAACGCCGTGCCGTCGGGTCGCGAGCCGGTGAGGATGTCGTGCTTGTTCGGCTTGTCGCCGCGGCCATTCACCGGCTGTCCCCTCTCGTCGAGACCGGTCTCCTTGTTGACGTTGGCGTTCGGCGAGTGCAGGTCCGCGGCGTCGCGGGCGATCCGCTCGCCCTTCGCGTTGTGCCAGGGACCGGTGCCGATCCGGTCTCGGGCGTGGGCCACGTTCGTATCGCTGGTCGTCTTGCCCTGGGTGCTCAGATACGCGCGCCAGGTGCGCCCACCGGCGCCCACCTTGGCGGCGAGCGCCTGGCAGTGACGGTCCGCGCCCTCGACGCCGCCCAGATCGGCGCCGTTACCCAGCCCCACGCTGGTTATGAAAAACGTCATCCCCTGCGGATACTGCGGCGTCGCGCAACCGCCCATGGCAAGTATCGAAAAGGCGGCGGTGATTCCCAGGGTCTTTCGCATCGAGCTCATACGTTCCTCCCGTTGGTGACGTTACGTTTGATCATACCGCGATAGAACAGGGCCGGGCAGCCGCTTATTCCACTAACCCATCGTTGAGTTGGACGCGCCCCCATCGAGCAGCAGGTTCTGTCCAACGATGAAGCCGGACGACGCGGCACAGAGAAAAGCGCACGCCTCGCCGAATTCGAACGGATCCCCAGGGCGTCCGGCAGGGCTATTCTTGAAATGCTGCGCGATGTACTCATCGACCGGTATGCCCGCTTTGCGCGCGGCCTCCGCGCGTCCCGACCGCAGCCGGTCGGTGAGGAACGGGCCTGGCAGCAGGCCGTTGATGGTGACGTTGTGGCGCGCGACCTGGCGCGCCAGGCCGGCAACGAAGCCGGTGAGGCCTGCGCGAGCTCCGTTGGACATACCGAGTTCAGGGATCGGCGACTTGACTGATCCGGAAGTGATGTTGACGATGCGTCCGAACTTGCGCGCGATCATGCCGTCGACCACGGCTTTGATCAGCATGATGGGCGTGATCATGTTGCCGTTCACGGCTTTCATCCAATCCGTCTCGTCCCATTCGCGGAAATCCCCCCGCGGTGGGCCGCCAGCGTTATTCACCAGGATGTCCGGATCGGGACATGCCGCGAGCACTTTGGCGCGGCCCTCCGGTGTGGTGATGTCAGCCGCCACGGTGGTCACCACGCGCCCGGTAGCTGAGCGGATCTCGGCGGCGGTCGCTTCGAGCTCACTCGCCGTGCGCGAATTGATCACCAAGTCGACGCCGTTTCTTGCCAGCGACAACGCGCAGGCTTTTCCCAGCCCTTTGCTGGCGGCGCACACGATCGCTTTCTTGTCCTTGATACCCAGGTCCATGTGTTGGCTCCGTCCCGTTAAAAGAACCTATTTCATATATAGGCACGTGTGCGACGGAGGCGAGCTGGGATGCAGGTCGAGGAGGAGAGCCCGAAGCAATATGTCGATATTGCGAGGGCTCCCGACAAAGAGATGCGCCCAGATCGCCCCGTCCCTTCGGGTTGCGGCCAGGACGGTCGTCTGCTGCGTTGCCCTCCTTGACCATATCGACATATGGCCTTCGTCGGGCGCCTTGCATACGGTCCGTCCTGGCCACAATGCATCACGCGCCTATATATGAAATAGGTTCTAGATCTGCCACGCGCGGTCATGCGCGTTGCTAGGGTGGAAGATTACCGCAGGTGCCCTCCGGGTCGGGGTAGCTTGAGCCTGGCACGAGGCTGGCCCCAGTTCTCGCTTCGCAAGCTCGTGAACCCTCGTCAATAGGTCGAAGCCACGGTGCTCGAACCTGGGGCCCCGGTCGCCGGCCGCCACCTCGTAAACTCGTAGCGGTCCCCTGCGCTGCTCGCCACGACCGGCGGCTGCGGAACTCACTTACCGTTGCCAATACTATGACCGGTGTTGTGGACGGTTCCCGAGTCACACCAAATTCTCACACTCTGGTTCGACAGTCCTCGCCGAATTCCCGGTCGCGTCTGCGACTGCTCGGCCGGCTCCGACGGGGCGCCAGATTCAAGCACCATGGCTTCGGGTTGCATCCAGCGCTTTTTGTGAAGTGTCCCCCATCCCGCCCCTAGCTCCCAAGAGCTGAGGCTCCGGCGCTGACTCGCGCGTGATTGCGCGCGGCGCTCGGAAGAAAATGTGTGCCTTCCGGTTACTTGTAGGATTACCTTAGGATTACCTGATGAGTAGGACGTCGCGCGCAAGCAAGCCACGCAAGTCGGCCACCAAGTCCCCGCCGAAGGCAGGCACCAGGGCCAAGCGGGTGAAACTCCTTGCAGGCGGCAATCCGCAAATCGCGAAGGCCGACGGCGACGCGCCGGTGCAGGCCTACATCGCGGGGATGCCGGGCTGGCAGCGTGACGTCGGGCGCCGGCTCGACGCGCTCATCGTGCGGAACGTGCCCAACGTGCGCAAATCCGTGACGTGGAACTCGCCGTTTTACGGCATCTAGGACCAGGGTTGGTTCCCGTCGTTTCACGTCTTCACCCGCTACGTCAAGGTGACCTTCTCGGCAAGCACCTCGTCCGCGGCACGCCGCTCGGCGGCGAGCACGGCCCGGAAGCCATCCGGAAGGTCGCGGCGAGCTGAGCTGAGCGGTACTACGCCGGCAGCCTGAATCCCTGCCGCGCTATCAGCTTCCATCCGCCGTCCTGCTTTTGCCAAAGCTGGAGGGCGCCGATGCGGGTGGTCGTCTGCTTGCCGTCGAGCTCGGATTCGCCCAGGTAGATGTGGCGCGCGATGGCGGCATTGCCGACCACGGACACCTTCAGCTCCGGAAAAGTGAGCGACTTGACGACCTGCTTGCGGGTCATCACCCCATTGATGAATTGCTCCTTGTTCTCGACCCGTCCGTCGGAATGGCCGTAGCTGACCTGTGCGGCCGTTACCTGCTCCAGCTTCGCCTTGTCGGCTTCGAGCTGAGCCTTGCGCAGGATCTCGACGCTCTGAGCGACAGCCGCTTCGTCTGCGGCCTGAGCGCCGGCGGAGCCTTTGAGCAAAAGACCGGAAGCACCGAGAGCAAATGCGCTTGCAACCGCAAAATCACGGCGAGATACGTTCATGTTCTTCTCCCTTACAGGTTGGACGGCTTATTGAGCTTCCGCTAAATGGTTGACAGACCATTTCCGACACTTCGCTCCCCTCTGCGCTCGGGAGAGGGGTTGGGGTGAGGGATCGAGCGTGTCAACCATGTTGAGAACGCTCGATAAGCGGGGTTGCCGGTTCTAGAATGCACCCGCCGCGGCATGGTCTGCAAGGCCTGCGAAGAATCCCCGGGACAGACGGAGGAAGTAAATGAACTGCGGCGTTGCGATCTTCTTTACCGACTATTCGATAGGTCCAGTCGAGGTCGGCACCGCACTCGAGGAGCGCGGCTTTGAAAGCCTTTGGCGGAATCGAAATGGAGAGAGCGTCAAGTCACCGCAGAGGATCCGCTATTGGGGTTTAACACGGGAGATGGGGGCGGGATGGGGGAAACCTCTTCCTCCCCTAAAAGAGCAGGACTAGCGCCTGGGTTGGGCGCGGACTTGGCGCACGTAGAGGCGCCCGAGCAGCGCAGCCACGACCGGGAATTCGGCGAGGATTGTCGAACCAGAGTGCGGTATTTACCGTGACTCGGGAACCGTCCACAACACCGTACTTCGAGCGTTACCGGTAAGTGAGTTCCGCAGACGCCGGTCGGGGCGAGCAGCACAGGGTTTACCGCTGCCGAAAGGTAGCGGCGCCGGGTCGGGCGGCAAGGCCGTGTCCAGCCCAGGCGCCCATGGCAACCAATTTATCCTGCGCTTTCGACCACGCGCTCGCGGCACATGAGGACCGGCGGGTTGGTGGACGCGTGCGAACCCTAGCCGCTCCCTCCCGGCCCATCCGCGAACCACAGCATCTGCTGGGTTTGCGCGAGCAGGGATCCGGAGGCGCTCCACACCGAAGTGAACTGATCCACGTAGCCGCCCCGCGCGAGGCTCGCGCGCGAATCCATCAGGCAGAACCCCGTTCCCGCCTCGCTGAAATCCACGTCGTTTGCACGGTAGTAGACCGAAAAGGTGACGGTCGACACCGGGGACTGTCCCGGAAGCTTTATCCATGTGGGAGGAAACGGAGAATCGCAAATGGCAGTCAGTGATATGGCATCGAGCGGCCGCGGTTCGGCGTCACGGATCCATACGCGTGAGTCCATCGTTTCAGCGCGGGAAAAGAGCAGCCCGCTCACCGGCTTGAAGACATACTGATCGATCCACGGCACAGGCGTCCTGGGATTGACGTACACGGGCACCAGGTCGGGCCCGGCCACATCCGGGAAGTGCGCATCCTGCAGCACCACGCTCTGCCGAACCATGGACATCGTCACCTGCGCACTGGCGCGAACGCGGCCCGCCTGCCACATTTCACTGCGCCAGAAGCCGACCGAACGGTTCTGCCGTAACGCAAACACACGCACCTCGAGATCGTCATCGTCGATGCTGCCCATGAACAGTGCGTCGAGCGCAAGCGGGGCGCCGCGCGCCTCCGGCATGCACAGGACACCTTTCAGAAGCAGTGCCGCAATCCAACCGCCGAACGGCCCGATCGCGTTCCGGTAGCGATCGCCCGGTTTGCAGGTGAAGACCGCGGTAGTCCCGGTCGGCTCAATCCTCCCAGGTCGAATTTCGAGCGATGCGTCGAGTGGATGCATACCGGGACGGGACAAGCTTAACGCGAGGGTGTGGCCAAAGCGGCCGTGTGGCGATTATCCCGTATCTTCTGGACACGCATCCCGCTTTTCCGATCGAGGCCGTGCTGATATGCTGAATCTATAGAACCTATTTCATATATAGGCACGTGTGCGACGGAGGCGATGTGGGATGCAGTTTGAGGAGGAGAGCCCGAAGCAATATGACGATATTGCGAGGGCTCCCGACAAAGAAATGCGCCCCTGAGCAGGCATTCATGCCTGCGATCCTCCATCTCGCCCAAGGGCGACGCACAGCCGGCGAAATCCGGGTGCTGCGGCGCCCCGTCCCCTCCGGGGTTGCGGCCAGGACGGTCGGCTGCTTCGTTGCGCGTCTTGACCATATCGACATATGGCCTGCGACACGCGCCTCGCATCCGGTCCGTCCTGGCCACAACGCATCACGCGCCTATATATGAAATAGGTTCCAGTGTCGTATCGAAGAATCGACAATGATCGGCCCTGCCCGCCGAAGCACCACCATTACCAGGGGGAATAGGATGAAAGCAGCCCGACTGTTTGCCGCGTTCTTCGCCTGCATGCTCTGCGCCGCGGGCATGGTCTGGTCTCAGGCTTTTCCCGCCAAGCCCGTGCGCGTGATCGTCCCATTTCCTCCGGCAGGGGCGAACGACATCGTAGCGCGCATCGTTTTCTCCAAGGTCTCGGAGCAGATGGGTCAGCAGTTCATCATCGAAAATCGCGCGGGCGCGGGGGGCACGATCGGCTCGGCCGTCGTGGCCCAAAGCAAGCCCGACGGCTATACGTTGCTGATACAAACCGCCGCCTCCCACGTCTCCAATGGGCACCTGTACAGCAAGCTGCCATACGACCCCTTGCGCGATTTCGTCGGGGTAAGCCCCCTCGCGCGGGTCGACGCCGTACTGACCGTGCATCCCTCGCTGCCGGCACGGTCGGTGAAGGAATTCATCGCGCTGGCGAAGCAACGCCCGGAACAGATACTCCACGGGCACTCCGGCTACGGCAGCTTCACCCACTACAACGGCGTGCTCTTCGAATCCAGAACGGGCATCCGCATGACCCACGTGCCGTTCAAGGGCGGCGGGCCCGCTGTGATAGCCCTGGTATCAGGGGAAACGCAGGCCCAGGTCGCGGCGATCGGCGAGCTGATCGCAGCACATCAAGTCGAATCGCGTGCGTGCGCTGGGCGTGACTTCGGCGAAGCGGATAGCGCAGCTCCCGGATGTGCCGACGATCGCGGACACCATTCCGGGTTACGAATCGTCGACCTGGGTCAGCGCTTTTGCGCCGGCGGGAACCCCCAGGGCGATCGTCGATCGGCTCAACGCCGAGCTCGGAAAGGCGATGAACGATCCCGATATCGCGGCCAAGCTGAGCGCCCAGACGCTCGACCCCGCGCACAGGCCGCCGGAAGAGCTCGACAAGCGCTTGAAGGCAGACTCCGAGACGATAGGCAAGCTGTTCCGCCAGTTCAATGTGAAGCTCGATTAGGGAACCTCTGATTGGGGATTCAAAGGGGCCTCAGTGAACATAAGGGCCCCTTTTTCAGAGTTTCCTAAGACGCTGCCCTACACCGCGATCCGGTATACCCGAGCCGCCGTGTCGTGAAACAGGGCGGCGCGCTCGCTGGTTGAATAGTCCTTTGACAGCCGCTTGAAGGCGTTGAATACGACGCTATAGGCGTACGACACCTTGTCCACCGGGAAATTGCTCTCGAACATGCAGCGGTTCGGCCCGAACTTCTCGATGCAGTAGTGCATCAACGGCGCCAGCGTCTCCGCCAATTCCTCCGAACCGATGGGCTTCGCGCGCGTGAGCCAATCGAAGCCAAAACGTTTCTGCCCCACACCGCCGAGCTTGAGCACGACGTTGGGGCAGGCCGCCACGGCCGCGATGCCGCGCCGCCAATCGGCCAGCACTTCGTTGTCACGGTTGGCGTAAGGCCCCACGCGCACCAGTCCGCCGATGTGGTTCAACACGATGGTAAGTTCCGGCACGGCGCGGGCCAGCGCGGCAAGCTCATCCAGTTGGGTGTGGTAGAGCGAGTTGTCCAGCGTCAACCCCATCTTCGCCAGCACACGCGCACCAGCACGGTATTGCGACGTGGCCATCACGCCCTGAATGTCGCGCTGCGTGAGTTCCGGGCTTGCATCCCATCCGGTGGAATGACGTATGCCGCGAAAGCGCGGGCTCGCCGCCTGCATCGCCTCCAGCACCGGCGCGACCCGATCACCCAGCTTCAGATCCGCATGCCCGACGATGGCGGCGGCGATTTTCGTGGGGCCGTGCTTGCCGCTGGCAGCCTCGTCAGCCAGACCGTTGACGTGAGCAACCTCGCCCACCGGGCGCATCTCCTGTGGCCCGTCGGCGCGATAAAACGCCCTGACCTCGATAAACACGGTCGAGCGAACGTTATGCCCACTGTCGCGGATATCCGCGGCAAGGTCGGGCAACAGGTAACGCTGATAGGCCGGCGGCTCGTGCCGCTGCGCCCAGATGTGGTGATGTGGGTCGCAGATGGGAAGGGCCGGCTCGAGCGCGGTTTCAGGAGTGAGTCGCAGCCAGGCTGGCTCGCCGATAGTCACGATTGACATGATGGGTTCCGCTGAAATGTGCGCGCAAGTATTCTGCACCCAATTCGATGGGGTGACGATGCTTCGCTCGTGACGAGCATCGCGGTGACGACGCGACGGAGTCGCTGGTGACGAGCTTTGCGTGACGACGCTATCGCTGGTGCGCGTATATACTCTTTGCGCAAGGCACGCAAATGTAACTGGCCGCTTCCGTCGACACACCATCCAAGCCCAAGGAGGAGCGCGTGATCAGCGACGCACAAGTCCACATCTGGAACGCGAATACACCTGAAGACCCATGGGGCCCGGGAGCGGAATCGCATCTGCCCGATCCCATGCCCGCCGAGCGCATGATCGGGCTGATGGACGAAGCCGGAATCGACCGTGCCGTCATTTCCCCGGCCGGCGTCGCCCCCAATCGCAGCCCGGCCTGCGGCCAGGCGGCTGCGGCCAGGTACCCCAAGCGCTTTCGCGTCATGGGCTGGTTCGTGCCCAAACTGCCCGAGCAATACAAGCTGCTGCCGCGCTGGCTGGAGCAGCCCGCCATGTGCAGCCTGCGAGCAGGCACAAAAGGTCTGGGGTTGGATGGGTTTTAACAGAAGGCGGTCGATACGGGCGGTCACTCTGGACCTCGACGATACGCTGTGGCCATGCGAACCGACGCTACTACGCGCCGAGCACCTCGCCCTCGCATGGCTGACTGAGCGTGTGCCCGAGGTCATCGCGCCCTGGTCGATCGAGCGGCTGCGGGAGCGGCGCATGGCGATCCACGCCACTCGTCCCGAGCTGGGGCACGACTTCCGTACGATTCGCCGGCTTGCCCTTGAGGAGGTGTTCCGCGGGGCGGGGGCCGATGACGCGCAATCCGCGGAGATCATCGAAGGGTCCCTGGACGTCTACATGACCGCGCGCAACCAGGTGGAGCTGTATCCGGAAGTGCTGGCCTGCCTCGAGCGGCTATCTGCGCGATATCGCATCGCGTCGCTTTCCAACGGCAATGCGTGTCTCGTGCAGATCGGGCTCGATCACCTGTTTCACGCCACCATTGCGGCGCACACCCATGGCGCGAGCAAGCCCGACCCCGCGCTCTTTCACATCGCCTGCCGCGAGCTCGGCTGTGCGCCGGGGGAAGTGGTCCACCTCGGAGACGATATCGAGCTTGACGTCCGGGGCGCACGCGGGGCGGGGCTGCACGCGGTCTGGATCAACCGCGCCAGTCATTCGTGGCCGGGCGACGACGTGCCGGACACCGTCGCCGACCTCGAGGCATTCGAGCGCTGGCTGGCGCAGGGCTGACGGAAAGAGATGATCGACTTCTGACGGGAGACCTTTCGATGGCCATCAAGATCTACGAATACGCCGGCTGCAGCGTGTTCTCAAGCCCGCGTTTGAGCAGGTTGTACTCGTCCTGGCAGGTTACAAAGTGATTCAGATTGTGGTGCGTCGCCGCGCCTGGAGCGCCTGGACTGGGGGCCGGGAAGAGCCGTCCAACCCCCGCACATCGGGCCGACGACCTTGAAGAAGCGACTCAAGTACGGCGCCCAGCAGGTCCTAGAACCATGTATGGGAAGTGGTCAGGAGCACGCTCTGATCGATGCCGAAGCGGTCGGCCAGCCAATCCGCGAGGATCTCCTGGCCAATGGTCGGGTTGTCATGCTGGCAGTGCTCCGCTCCGGTTTCTTCTTCGGAGAGCAGCCGCAGAGTCACGTCGAGCCCCTTCGCCTTGCCGTACTCGTAGACCTTCTGCGCCTGGGAGACGGTAAGGACGTCGTGCCCGCCGTGCATCACCAGGTACGGGCACCTCATGCGCTCGAGGTGGCCTTCGAGGGTGAAGTCGCGGGCTTTGACCATCGACTCCTTCATCGACGGCTTGCCGAAGACCCATTTGATGTGCTCGGCGAGACCGTGATCTTCGGTCGCGTTGCCCCACAGATCGTTGATCGCCCAGATTGCGCCGTGCGAGATGCACGCGGCAAGCCGGTGCTCGTAGCATGCCGCACGCGCCGAGTAGTAGCCGCCGAGGCTCGATCCGCATACGGCGAGTCGCGACACGTCCACATCCGTTCGCTGCTCGAGCCAGTCGATACAGCGGCCGATCGGGACTTCGGTATCCACGCGGTTCACGAGCTTGTGCCGGCGCAACGTGCCGCCCTGTCCGGGGATGTCGACCATGAGCACTGAAATTCCCCGTTGCAGCGCGCCGTGCGCCTGCATGAACCACATCTCGTCCTTGATGGAGTCGAGGCCGCCCATGCAGATCAGCACCGGCTGCTTCGCGATCGGGAAGGGTGCGCGCACGAAGTAAGCGCACATCGTGACGCCGTCCTCGTAAGGGATCTCCACTGCCTCACCGGGCGGGTTGAGGTACGAGATGAAATTCCTGCTGCACGCTTCCATCTTCTCGAACGTCGGCAGACGTCGCGGATCGTCGGGTTTGAGAAAGAACTCCGCCTGTCGATAGTAGTCCGCCGCGCGCAACCAGCAGTTCATCGCCGTGCGGATGTGGCCGAGCCTCTCCTCGGCAGCGCCGCGGTGCCAGTTCCGCTCGGCGATGTGCAGCCACTCGCGATGCCAGCTCTCGTGGTCGCCGGGGATCATGCGGCTCGCGGCCTGGAAGACCTCGCTCACCGCTCCGCCGCCTTCCTGGGTTTCACCGAGTCCGCGGCGGAACTGGTAGGCAAGCCACGGATGCTCGGGCCAGTGATGCCAGCCGTACGGCTCATAATGCGGCTGCCGGTTGTCCGTAATCTTGTCGATCACATTGTCTTCGGTTGAACCCATGCACACTCCCCGATTCGCTCCGCCGAATGCAGGATTTTCATTCAAGCGACGTGATCCGACAACTCACGGCTTGTTGCATTACACTCCACTACACACAACCGAACCCGTTAGTTGGAGCGTATCCCGTCATGAAACCCATGCATAGCGCACTCATTGCCGCCGCATGTGCCGCATTCTTCGCATTTCCGCTCACGGCGAACGCACAGCCCGCATATCCGTCAAAACCGGTGCTGCTCATACTGCCCCTGGGGGCGGGCAGCGCGTCGGATGTTGTGGTGCGCACGCTCACCGATCGGCTCTCGACCGTGCTGAAGCAGCAGTTCCTGGTCCAGAACATACCCGGCGCCGGCGGGTCGATCGGCGCCGAGCGCGCGGCCAAGGCGGCACCCGACGGCTACACGCTGACGGCGCTGAACAACAGCATCATGGCTGTCGCGCCGCACATCTATGGCAAGGTGGGTTACGACCCCTTCAAGAGCTTCACGCCGATCACCATGCTCGCGACGTTTCCCACGGTCCTCGTCGTGCATCCCAGCATGCCCGTGAAATCGGTGAAAGAGCTGATCAAGCTCGCGAAAGCGCGGCCGGGCCAGATACTGTATTCGTCCGGCGGCGTCGGCAGCCCGCAGCACATTGCCATGGCGATGTTCACAAACCTGGCCGGCGTGGATCTGTTGCACGTGCCGCACAAAACCGCGCCGGGCGCGCTCCTCGACGTCGTCGCCGGCAACGTGCAGGCCCTCTTCACCGGACTGTCGGCCCCACTGCCGCACTTGAAGCCCGGTCGTTTGCGCGCCCTCGCCATGGCCGGTTCGAAACGTTCCGCGCTCGTGCCCGAAGTTCCGACGATGGAGGAAGCGGGTGTGCCAGGTTACATGTTCGACCAGTGGCTCGCGTTGCTTGCGCCGGCGGGCACGCCGGCCGACGTCGTCAACCGGCTCAATGCCGAATCCGTGAAAATCCTCTCCATGCAGAACGTGCGCGATATGTTGACGCAACAGTCGCTGGAGCCGCAGGGCGGCCCGGCGGAGGACGTAACGCGGGCGCTCTCCGGCGACTTTCCGCGCATGGCGAAGATCATCAAGCAGGCGGGCATCAAACCGGAGTAGCGCCGTCGGTCCCGTCAGCGTTCGATGCCGGCTTGCCTCTCCAGCACGGTACAGACCGCCGCCATGTCAAGCTTGCCCAGGCCCTGGCCGATGGCGGCATTGTAAAGTTGCGCCGACTGCGCAAAGAGCGGGACCGGACAGTTGAGCTCCTTCGCAAAGCCGCCGATCACGATCATGTCCTTCTGCCAGAGCTCGAGCTTCGAGGCGACGTTCTTGTCGTACTCGCCCGCCACCATGGAAGGCCCGCGAACTTCGAAGATGCGCGAGGTGGCGGCGCCGCTTGTCACCAGATCGTAGACGGCCTGCAGGTCGAGCCCGGCTCGCTGCGCGAGCACCATCGCCTCAGCGGTGGCAGCGGTGTGGATCGCGACCAGCAGGTTGGCGACGTACTTGACCTTGCTGCCGTTGCCGAAAATGCCGACATAGTGACTCGCGCGCGCAAACGCGGAGAACACGGGAAGGCAGGCCCGGTACAGGCTTTCGCTGCCGCTCGCATATACGACAAGATCGCCCGTCTTCGCCTGCGCGCCGGTACCACTGATCGTGCAATCCAGCATCGCCATGCCTGCCGCTTCGAGCGCCGTGCGGCAGCCTTCCTTACCCGAAATCTCGAAGGTGCCGCAATCCGCGACGATGAGCTTGCGATTGTTCGCGGCGACGAGGCCGTCAGGCGCAGTGACGACGTCGTGCAGGATGTTCGCACCGGGCAGCAATGTAACTACCACGTCCGCCTGCTCGGCCACGACGCGCGGCGAACCAGCGGCAATGCCGCCGGCTGCGGAGAGCGCCTGCATGCGCGCCGTATCGACGTCGAAGCCGATGACGGTGAAACCGGCCTTGATGAGATTCGGCAGGATCGCGGAACCCATGATGCCAACACCCACCAGCCCGACCTTATGCTCCATGCGGCCCTCCCGCCTTCACGATACACATAGGTGCGCGCGTCGCCGCGGCACGCGCGCCTACATCGCGTCCATCTGCTTGTGAGTGGCAGCGACCGCCGCCTCCAGCGCAGCCTTGTCTTCGCTGCTCCATTCCCGCGGCGACACGTTGTAGTGCACCGAGACCCAGCCCACCATGACCTCGTCGCGCACGACCGGCGCCACCATCTGCGCCTTCGTGCCGTAGATCTGCATCAGCTCCTTCGGCGGTTTGGGATCCGCGTTCTCGCAATCGTTCTGCACCAGCATCGTCCGGGTCCTTTCGAGGTAGCCCGCGGTCTGCGATTTGCGCTGCTGCAACGATGTCTCCGCGGCGATCGACTTCACGCCGGGCTCGAGCGCTTCCGCCACCACTCCATTCACGTGGAACCCGTGCTCCGGCACATCGAGACGCAGCGTCGTGCGGCTCGCCTTGGTCTTTCTGAGCAGCCCTTCCAGGATGCCCTTGAAATTGCCAACCAGTTCCTCGGTGCTGATCACAGTTGCAGCTCCTTTGAGAGTAGAGACGGAATTCGCAGAGCGGGCATTATATCGGGCTAACTGTCGAACAAGTTGAGTTGATCAGAGGAAGAATTGAGGTGCCAGGCTCGTGCCTGGCTCCTTTTTCACTATGGTGTTCATCAGCTCGGTCGCGAGATTCCCGGGCGTACCTATTCCCGGCGAGCCGAAGTTGAGCGCGCCGGGCCGCCCCTTGGCGAGCGCGACCAGCTCCTTCACCGACTTGACCGGCAGCGACGGATGCACGAGCAGCAGGTTGATGCTCTCCGCCAGCTCGATCATCCTGCCGTGCGCCCGGGGTCAGGTCTTGACATGATGGTTAGCCCGGCCGTGCTGAGCCCACCTGACCGCTAGAACCGTTAGGTCAAGACCTGACCCCATCATGAGCCAAAACGTTTCTGCCCCACGGCCAGCAGATGCCGCCGCCAGCCGCAATCGGCCAGCACTTCGTTGTCACGGTTGGCGTAAGGCCCCACGCGCACCAGCCCGCCGATGTGATTCAACACGATGGTAAGTTCCGGCACGGCGTAGGCCAGCGCGGCAAGCTCATCCAGTTGAGTGTGATAGAGCGAGTTGTCCAGTGTCAAACCCATCTTCGCCAGCACACGCCAACCTGCCATCTACTTTGCGCGCAAGGTAACGACGAGTACGTCGCGATACGCCGGTTGCGCGGCGTCGAGCGGCTCGACCGGTGTGACTCCGTGTTTGACTCGCGCATCGTCGACCAGCGCGGCGTCAAGCGGCGCGCTCAACGTAAAACTGCCGAGTTGTCCACCGGCAAGATCGTGCATGGTGGTCGTGCCGCTGGTGATGTTGGTTCGATGGATCAGCAGCACGAGCACGTAGTCGACGCCGTCGCGATGCACGCCTTCCGGGGTGGGTTGACCCGGCGCGTCGCGGCGCGCCTCGATACGGAACTGGTGGCATTCGATGTGCCACTCGGCATCTGGTTTGAATGCATGGAAAAGCTCGCAGCAGAACGCAAGGATGCGCTGCATGCTTGCGCCCTCGATCACGTCGCGCTCAATCGGCTCGAACCAGCGCTGGATGCCGCCGGCTAGCGGGTTGTAGTCGAGGCTCTGATAATGCGGTTGATGCGGCTCGATACGAGCGCGCGTTTGGCCCGCGCGCGCCGACAGCGTTGCGTGCCGCCGTCGCCGGTAACGGTGGCCCTCAGGCAGGTACATGTCGAGTGACAGATTGTTCCAGCTGGACGCAAAGCGCTGCCAGTCGTCGTTCCATGCCGCGGGCCGCTCAGGCGCGGCGAGCAGAGCTTCCATCTGCACTGCGGGCACGAACGCAAAACCGTCGCGGCGGATTTGCTCGTGCAGCGCCATGCGTGCGCTATTTGCTGCGTCGGCCACTCCTGTGGAATCCGTTGTGGTCATGGCGTGCATCTTATAGCCCTGCGGCGTCAGGTCCAGAACATTCCAAATCGGATTGTACTCGTCGATACCACGCGTTTGGATGTTGTGGGCCAGCCTTGGATGAACACTGTAAAAGTGGCGCACCGTTCCTTGCTTGTCCAGTGTGAAAACCGAAATCGTCGAGTCCTGACTTCCCTCGCGATCTTCGCTCCCGAGATCCTGCTTGAACGTGCTTTCACCCGCGCTCAGCAGGCGTAGTTTGTCCCAACCTCTTTTACGCGCGTGTGCGCGCAAGACACAAGCCCTACTCAAGCGCGCCGGGCTTGTTGCTTGATGGGGAATGCCTGCTGTACGTGCTTGGCAATCATTTCGCAAAAAGTCTTTGCGTAGGCTGGCAACGGGCGACGCTTGTCCCACAGCATCGCTAACGGCTCATCTATTGGCTTGCCTCGATATAAGACGCGCATGCGTCGCAGCGAATAGCGGTGAACGCGCAGCGCCGACGGAATGATTGCCACGCCGTGCCCCGCCTCGGCCATCGCGAGCAGCGCGTGCGGCGCGCGGCATTCCAAGATGTAGTTCGGCGTAAAGCCCGCTACACGACATGCCGCATCGAAATGCCTGCGCATGATAAATTCAGTGGTCGCCTGCAGCAATGGATAAGGCGCGAGACGCTCGATCTCGACCTCGCCGTCCTTGCCGAGCTTGAGGCGCGGATGACACGCAGCCAGCATTTCCATCGGCGCAAGCGGAAAATTGGCAAAGCGCTGCTCGTCCGGCGCAATGGCGCTTGCGAGCGACTGCATGAGATGAATCTCGCCTCTCTCCAGCATCGCGAACGAATCCACGCCGACGGTATCCGTCAGCCTCACTTGCACGTTCGGATACCGTTCGCCGTAGCGCCGTAGAAACTCGGGGAATATTCCTTCGATGAGATGCGGCGAAGCCGCCACGCGCAGCACGCCCACGTCCCCGCGCCGGAGCATTTGCGCTTGCTCGCCCAAAGCCCGCGCATAGTTCAGCAGGCCACGACAATCGCCCAGCAGTTGCTCGCCTTCGCTCGTGAGAAGCAGGCGACGGCCTACGCGATCGAATAGCCGCACGCCGAACTGGCTTTCCAAATTCGCAATTTGCCGTGAGAGCGCCGGCTGCGCGACGTGTAACTGCACCGCCGCCTTTGATACCGTGCCGCACTCGGCCACTGCGACGAAAGTGCGGATATGGCGTAGGTCCATTGCTTCTCCTGATGCCTCGTAGGCATGATGATCTAGCGAAAGTATATATTGGACCTATGAAGAATCGGCTAGGACAATGGCTACGCAAACGACGAGGAGCCCTTTATGAAACGCTACGTGATGCCGGTCCTAGCATATGCGCTGTCGCTATTGACGTTCGACGCCACCGCACAAGTGTGGCCAATCAAACCGCTCCGAGCGGTCGTGCCTGTCGGCGCGGGAAGCTCGACGGACATCGTCCATCGAGTGGTTCTCGAGAGATTGTCGGCGCTTCTCGGACAGCCGATCGTGGTCGAGAACCGAGCTGGCGCCGGGGGCACCGTCGGCAGCGGAGTCGTTGCGAAGTCGGAACCCGACGGCTACACGATACTCGCCCACGGTGCCGCGCACACCATTGCTCCGGCGCTCTATAAGGCCTTGCCATACCATCCAGCGCGCGATTTTGTTGCCGTCGCACCCGTCGGCATTTCGCCGAGCGTGTTGGTCGTATCGCCTGCAAAGGGCATGAGGTCGACTGCGGACCTCGTGGCGGCCGCCAAGGCTCGACCCGATGCCCTCAATTTTTCGTCCGTTGGCGTTGGCAGTGCCACACACTTGAGCGCGGAGCGGTTTGTGTCGAGCGCGGGAATCCAAGCCGTGCACGTGCCGTTCAAGGGCGGCGCCGAAGCCACGGTAGAAGTGATTGCCGGGCGGGTCGATTTTTTCTTCGGTCCGGTCGCCCTTGTGTTGCCGCATATCCGGGACGGCAAACTCGCCGGGCTCGCGGTGAACGGATCCAACCGCTCCGCTGCGCTTCCCGATGTTCCTACGCTGCGAGAAGTCGGGATCCGGGACGCGGAATATCCGATCTGGTTCGGACTGTTCGCGCCGGCTAAAACGCCTTCCGATATCGTGAGCAAGCTCAACCGCGCGACGCTGGACGTGCTGCAAGCACCCAAGGTTCGCGAGAAACTTGGCAGCCTCGGGGTCGACGGCATGGTGATGACTCCCGCGCAATTTGCGGCACACGTTGAAAGCGAGATTCAGCTCAATGCGAAGCTTGCCCAGAGGGCGGGTCTCAAGGCTGAATAACGTGGAGGAGCTCGTCTTCAGCTTCGACGACAGCGTGGCATATGAGCGCGCGATGGGCCGCTGGAGCCGCGCCGTCGCGCCGCTTTTTCTACAGTGGCTCGCACCGCCTGCGAGCGCGCGTTGGCTCGACGTGGGGTGCGGTACAGGAGTTCTTTCACACACGTTGCTCGATCTGTGCGCGCCTGCCGCGGTGATCGGCATTGACCCGGCCGCCAATCAGGTCGCCCAAGCGTCGCGCCGAGCTGCGGCAGGCCCGGCGGATTTCCAAATCGCAGACGCGCGCAAGCTGCCTTTTCTGGATGCATCGTTCGATGTCGCCGCTGCCGCGCTGGTTTTGAACTTCATCCCCGAGCGATCCGAGGCCATGGCTGAAATGCGGCGCGTGACGCGCGTAGGCGGTATCGTTGCAGCGTACGTGTGGGACTTTTCGGAAGAGTTGTCGCCAAGCGGCCCCCTGCGTCGCGCCATGCGCCGGTTCGGCGCGCAAGTGCCTGCAATACCCGGCACGAGTGATTCGCGCATCGATTCCCTACGAAGTCTTTTTCAGCAGACAGGGCTTGAGCGAATCGAAACGAAGACGATCGACGTCTGCCTCGCGTACCGGGACTTCCACGACTTCTGGCAGGCGCAGACGCCGAGCTATGTCCCGACAACGAAGGTTATCGCCTCCATGACGGACAGCGAGCGCGCCCGCTTGATCCGCGCCGTTCGCGACGAGTTGCCTGCAGCGCCCGGCGGTTTAGTCGAATACGTCGCGCGTGCCAATGCAATCAAGGGGCGAGTGGCGCGCGGCGGTAGAAAGGAAAGATCGCGCGGCAGGCGGGTATCAAGCCGCTCTCGAACCCGGCTAGCCCACCTCTAGAACCCCGGCTAGCTCACCTGACCCCGGCCATCCGCTCACTGGCGGCGCGAAGCGCGCCCCGCGCGGCGGCATCGTACGCTTGAGGGTCGGCCGTCGCCTCGCGCAGGACATCGAAATAGCGGCCGGTGACCGAATCGAGCGCCGGGTCCGCGATCAAACGAGTCGTGGCTTCGACCCCCTGCTCGATCGTGCTCAGCGCGTGCCCATACGCCTGCATGACCATCTTGGTCGGCATGAGCGACGAAGGGTGCAGGCAGTTGACGGTGACACCCGTTCCGCGCATCTCCGCGGCCAGATCGAAGGTGAAGAGAATTTGCGCGAGCTTGCTTTGGCAATAGGCGCGCCAGCCGCTGTAGCCGCGCTCGAGCATGAGATCATCGAAGGTAGAACCTATTTCATACATAGGCACGTGTGCGACGGGGCGAGGCGGGATGCAGTTCGAGGAGGAGGGCCCGCAGGAATATGTCGATATTTCAAGGGCCCCCGACAAAGGAATGCGCCCGCATTCGCCCCGTCCCCTTCGGGGTTGCGGCCAGGACGGTCGGCTGCTTCGTTGCCCTCCTCGACCATATCGACATATGGCCTTCGTCAGGCGCCTCGCATCCGGTCCGTCCTGGCCACAACGCATCACGCGCCTATGGATGAAATAGGTTCTGGTGCCTGCTGGCCGGCCGACGAGACGTTGACGATGCGTGCCGGCGCCGAGCGCTCGAGAAGAGTGAGCAGCGCGCGAGTGAGGACGAAAGGCGCGAGATAATTGACCGCGAACCGGAGCTCGATCCCGTCGCGGCTCAGCGCGCGCGGGGCGGAGCCGCCACCCGATCCGATGCCGGCGTTGTTGACGAGCACGTCGAGGCGCTCCAGCTCGCTCGCGAGCCTGGCCGCCATCGCACGCACCTCGGCGAGGTCGGGCACGATTAATGTTATCTACGAGTTCAGGGTAGCGAACGAGGTGCCGGAGCCAGCCAGCCTGTTTTTGCTCGGAGCGGGTCTGGCCGGCCTGGGGTTTGCGCGACGCAAGAGGCAGCATTCTTGACCCGGCCCTGGCCCAATCACTTTCGAACGGCTGCCGACGGCGGCCGTTTTCTTTTACACTTTCCCCCGCACTGATCGCTCGCGTGACCGACATCGAAATGACGACGACCTCGGAAACGGCAGAAACCGAAGGCATCGACCTGACCCAATGCAGTGCGATGATCTTTGGGACACCCATGATCGCCTACCCGTGGCCGGAAAGCGATCGCCTCAACGAAGCACTCGGTGAAGTGATTTTGGCGAAGGAACGAGAATCGAAGGGATTGGTGCGCTCGAATGTGGGTGGGTGGCACTCGAGCACCGACCTCTTCACGTGGGATGCAGAATGCGTCCGTACCCTCGGCAGCCGCGTTCAGCGACTCACGATCGCGCTGATGCGAACTATCATGCTGACACCGGAGGGCCCCCGCCGCTTCAACTATCGTCTGGATGCATGGGCGAACGTAGGCCGGCGGGGCAGTTACAACGCTGTACACAACCACCCGAATTGCCTGTGGTCAGGCATCTATTACGTGTCCGCGGGCCAGCCGGATCAGGATGGCGGCGCCCAGAATGGTAAGTTGGAGCTGCTGGACCCGCGTGTCGGTGCCAACATGATGTACATCAAGGGCACGCGTCTCGAAAATCGTTTCATCGTCGACCCGCTGCCGGGACTCATGGTGATGTTTCCGAGCTGGCTCAATCACGTCGTCCATCCCTTCGCAGGGGAAGGCGAGCGCATATCTGTGGCGTTCAACATCGTCACGACGGAGGTGCCGGCGGCGGAGCAGTTAGCCTAGGCGCAAATGATGTGGCGTGCCGTCAGCCGACAGGCGGCGGAATCGGCCCGTACTGAACTCGCCCTTCAGAGGCTCGTTGCAGGCGACGGTATCGCTGTCACCAAGAAACCTGACTACACCGGTCTGGTCTAGCAGTATCACGGTGGGAATCGTGTCGTCAGGACCGTCACGGTGCCAGTAGAACCCGGGATCGGTCGGCTTTCCGCTCGTCCACATGGGCGACCTCCTGCCCTCAAAGCCAGTTGGACTGCGGCGCCGCGGGGAGTTTCCCTGACGGTGCGCGTCGCCGGCTGGTGACGGAATCCCGGGTCGCGAGCCTAACTGATTTAAGAGTCGTCTCGAGGAGACGATCTTTGCGGGAGAACACAGGGTGCACAAGAAAACCGGGAGATGGGGGCGGGATGGGGGTCCACTTTCTAAACATTCAGAAAGGCGGGACCGACGAAGACATGGTGCTTGAACTTGGCGACCCGTTGGAGGCCGCCGAGCAGTCGCAGCCGAGGTCGGGATGTCGGCGAGCACTGTCGAACCGAAGTGCAGGTATTGATCGTGACTCGGAAACCGTCCATAGGACCGTAATCGAGCACGTCAATGGTAGGTGAGTTGCGCAGCCGCCGACCTCGGCGAGCAGCGCAGGGGAGTGAAGTCTGAGGCCGGCATTAGCTGGCCTCTCTTCACCGGCCGACCGGGGCGCCAGGTTTGAGCACCGTGGCTTCCTCGGAGTGAATGACGAGCCGCCGGCTAAGCTTTCGAGCGGTTCGCCACCTTTCGTCGTGAACCGCAGTTATCAGAGGTGCAGCCGCGACCGCCGATAGTCGCCCATCAAAGAGACGCTCACAACCGGGTGTGATTGACCGCGTGCCAGGCCGACGATAGAGTCGAAAACAAAGGGACCATACTTCAACCATACTTCAGAATTCCAGTTTCCCGATGATACTGTCGTGCGGTCTGGCGACAGTCAGTCCCCGCAATAGCAGGGATAACAGCGGCCAGAACAGGGGGGACGATCCGATGACAAACCTAGATCGCTGCTACAACATCTTCGATCTGCGCGAGGTTGCGCAGCGCCGCCTGCCCAAAGGGATCTTCGAATACGTCGACAAGGGCACCGAGGATCGGGATTTCGCTCGAGGAAAACCGGGCGGCGTTTCAGCGCATCAAGCTGCGCACGCGCTTTCTCAACGATTGGTCGAAGCGCGACCTCGGCACCGAGATCTTCGGCAAGCGCATCGAGCTGCCGTTCGGGATCGCGCCCACGGGCAGCGCCGGACTGATGTGGTATCGAGGCGAGGTGGAACTGGCGAGGGCCGCTGCCGCGGCGGGCATTCCTTTTACGCTGGCCACGGGTGCGCTGACCTCCATGGAAGAAGTCAGCCAGGGAAGTGCCCGATGCACGCAAGTGGTTCCAGCTTTACCCCTGGGCGGATGAGGAGGGCTCCTACGAAATGGTCACGCGTGCGCGCGACCTGGGCTGGGAAGCGCTGGTCGTTACGATCGACGCCGCGCCGGGCCGCGGGCGCGAGCACAACGAGCGCAACGGCTACTCGTTTCCGTTCCGGCCCAACGTCACGGCAGCGGTGGACATGGCGATGCATCCCGGCTGGATGTGGCGCGTGATGCGCAAGTACCTCATGAACGAAGGCATGCCCACGAACGCCAATTTTCCCGAGCGCTACCGCCATACGATCCTCGACGGCAAGACGCGCACGCGTCCGAAGGCATTCCAGGCGATGACCTGGGAACACATCAGGAAATTCCGCGACTTCTGGCCGCGCAAGCTGATCGTCAAGAGCATACTGAGCGGCGATCAGGCGAGGGCCGCGGTCGATGCGGGCGCCGATGGCGTGGTCGTGTCGAATCACGGCGGACGCGCCTTCGACAGCGCCGTAGCGACCATAGACATCCTGCCGGAGATCGTGGAGGCGGTCGGCGATCGCTGCACCGTCATACTCGACAGCGGCATTCGCCGCGGCAGCGACATCGTCAAGGCGTTGGCCCTCGGTGCGAAGATGGTGCTGGTCGGCAGGGCGACGCTTTACGGCACGGCATGCGGCGGGCAGGCGGGCGCCGCGAGGGCGATCAAGATACTTTCAGACGAAATGGAGCGGACTTTCGGCTACGTGGGCGCGCGGCGGGTTTCCGAAATCGGTCCGCACATCTTCGCTAGTCGCGATCCCGGGATGCAGACCCTGCTTCATAACTAGGCGCGTCATTCCACCAATACACTTACGGGGATAACTGCATGGCAAGACCCTTGTGGCTCGCGATGGGCGGAATGATCCTGCTTGCACCCGCAATCCCCTATTGCCAAGGCTACCCATCCAAGCCGATCCGGATCATCGTCCCGTTCGCTCCCGGTGGGAACATCGATATCAACGCGCGGGTCATCGCTCCTGGACTCTCGGAAGTTCTGGGGCAACCCGTCATCGTCGAAAACCGCGGCGGCGCGGGAGGCCGGATCGGCACCACTCTGGTCGCCAAATCGCCGCCCGATGGGTACACGCTCCTGCTCGGCGCGCCCGGCACGCTGGTGTCCCAGCCCGTGTTTCATGACGATACCGAGTACCAGCCGCTGCGTGACTTCGTGTACACGTCGCGCATTTCGCTCGTTGCGAGCGCCCTTAGCGTGCACCCGTCACTGCCAGTGCGCACCGTCAAGGAGCTCATCGCGCTTTCCAGGGCGCGCCCGGGCGCGCTCCTGATGGGATCGGCGGGCCAGGGTTCCGGTACGCACCTGATGGGCGAGCTGTTTCAGTTCATGGCGCGAGTGAAATTCACGCACG
This sequence comes from uncultured beta proteobacterium, assembly GCA_963802355.1. Classification (GTDB taxonomy): domain Bacteria; phylum Pseudomonadota; class Gammaproteobacteria; order Burkholderiales; family SG8-41; genus SG8-41. Next base: position 142,153 of record CAWDIV010000004.1, read on the forward strand.
TGCCATACAAAGGCGGCGCCGCCGCAACGGTCGACCTCCTCAGCGGGCACATCCAGCTGGGATTCGACCAAGTCAGCTCTTCCGGACAATACATCAAGGCAGGCAAGCTGCGCGCGCTTGCGGTGACGACTCCGCAGCGCTCGAAGCTCCTGCCCGACGTGCCGACGATCGACGAGTCGGGGGTCCACGGCTACGACTACTCGACGTGGACCACGCTCGGAATCCCGGCCGCAACGCCCAAGGAAGCGATTCAGAAGCTGCGCAATGCAATCGACGCGGTCATTGCGCAGCCGCGCACGCGCGAAGCGTTCGAGAAGCTCGGCGCCGAAGTGGTCCGCAACAGTGCCGAGGAGTTCACGCGCCGGCTGCAGGAGGATTACGCAAGGTGGGCGCGCATCCGCAAGGAAACCGGGATCAAGATCGATTAGTCACGCAGCGGTGATCTTCTCCAGAGGCGCCCGCTGATCCAACACCAGCGGGGCCCCTCTCCAGTGCCCGTTCGTCGTTCATCGCGAGCCTCTTGCCCTTTCGTCACGCCCTGCGGTGCTGCTTGACCAGGTCAGGCGTGACGCCCTTGTAGAGGATGTCGCGCTTCATGTCCGTGTTGCGGCGGGCGCGGTCGAAGTCTTCCGCCAGCAGCCGGCCCGCGGGCGCAGGCATGATCTCGAAGTGCCCGTACTCGTCCTTGCCGCTCACGTGCGACACGAGCAGCTTGTCGCCGGAGACCTGCTTCATCGACGGCGCGACGTAGCGTATGGCGACACCCAGACGGCGCGAGCTCGTCATGTTGGGGCCCGATGCGTGGAACATGTGTCCGTGATGGAACGACGCCTGGCCGGCGCGCAGCAGGACGTTCACCGCGCTCGCTTCGTCCACCTCGACGGCGATCTCCTGGCCGCGCGTCAGCAGGTTGTCCGGCGCGAACGAGTCGACATGCGGCACGTCTTTCTGCCGGTGGCTGCCGGGCACGAAGCGCATGCATCCGTTCTCGACAGTAGCCGGCGTCAGGGCGAACCAGGCCGTGACCTCCCGGTCCCCATCGAGGCCCCAGTAGTTGAGGTCCTGATGCCAGCTCACATAGCTCCTGGAGCCCGCCTCCTTGATGAAGAACCCGCAGCTCCACACCAGAAGATCGGGGCCGATAATCTGCGACACGGCCTCTATAAGGCGCGGGTGACGAATCAGCCCGGCGAACGAGGGCAACAGCTGCGCCGGATAGCTGCGCAGCATGGAAAGCCGGGCGCTATCGTCTCCGAGCGCGGCCTCCGCGGCCTCGAGGTCGGCAAGCAGCACGGCCGCCTCGGCTTCACCGGTGACGTTGTACGGGAAGAAAAAACCGTCCTTCTCGTAGACGGCCCCGACGGTTGGCGCGATACCGGCTGAGCGGAACATGTCGTTCACACTCCGGCTATCGCAATGTGGCGGCGTCGGACCATCGTCGCTCCTCGGCATCGCGTGGATGAAGGAGTATACGCCCGTGGATGAGGCGGCAGTAATATACACAACGACTTTGCGGAGCAGCGGATGCGTGTTTTGATCTGCGGCGGCGGCGTGATCGGAGCTTGCACCGCCTATTTCCTGGCCCGGCGCGGCGTCGATGTCACCGTCGTCGAACGAACGGAGGTCGCTTGCGCGGCTTCCGGCAAGGCGGGCGGCTTTCTGGCCCTCGATTGGTGCGCCGGCAGTCCGCTCGATGCTCTCGCGCGCCGCAGCTTCGCGCTGCATGCCGAGCTTGCCGCTCAGATAGACGACGACTGGAGCTATCGCAGAATGACCGTGTACGGCGGTTTCGTGGCTGGTGACGGTGACGCGCGCAGACACGAACCCGCGGCGCTCGAGTGGCTTTCCGCCGGCACGGTCATTTCTCATCGACTGGGCACGCCTGACACGACGGCCAGCGTTCATCCGCGCAAGTTCACTACGGCGATCATGCGGGCGGCGCAGCAACACGGAGCGCAGGTGCGTTCGGGACAGGTCACCGGGCTGGTGCGCCGACGCGCCGAAGCTATCGTGACAGGACTCGAGGTCGACGGGTCGGTGGTCGAGGCAGACGCTACCGTTATCGCGATGGGGCCGTGGTCGATGCTGGCTGCAGAATGGGCGCCACTGCCCCAGGTGTTCGGACAGCAAAGCCCGAGCCTCGTCTACGACACCGGCACGGACGTTTCGGCCGACGCGCTCTTTCTCGAATTTCGGGATGCGTCCGGAGACGAGCTGACGGTCGAGGTGTTTCCCCGCGCCGACGGCAGCACGCACGTCTGCGCCTTTTCCGGCGCAGCGCCGCTGCCGCCCGACCCGGCTGACGTCGCACCGGACCCTGATGCGATCGAGCGTCTGCGCGCGGTATGCGAGCGCCTGTCACCCGCGTTCAGCCCGGACCGGATCATCGCGAAACAGGCGTGCTTCCGTCCGATCACGCGGGACTACGCGCCGCTGATCGGCCGAGTGCCACGCACAGCGGGCGCTTACGTCGCTACCGGCCACAACGTATGGGGCATCCTCAATGCACCGGCAACCGGAGAGGCCATGGCGGAGCTCATCGTCGATGGCGAAGCACACACGGTCGACTTGGCCCCGTTCGATCCCGGCCGTCTTCCCCCGTTCGCCCCGCCGTTGCGGGGTCGAGGCTGATTGCGCGTAGAATTGACCTGCTGCACGGGTTGATCCGATAGAGGTGACCCTTATGTTTCCTTCCCCCTTGACGGGGAAGGCGCGCGGCGCTGACAGCTACTTCGGCTGCACCTCGATCACGATGCTCGCAAGAGCGTTCGGATCGAGCGGCAGTTCCCTGTTGCCCGCCGGTATGCCGCTGACGGCGAACATGTGCGCGATGGCGTCTATGCTTTGCTGGTCGGTGAGCGTGCCCGGACTGTCGGGCGGCATCGTGTGACGCACGTAAACGAAGAGTGCCGCAACGTTCCGGCCTGCCCATTTTCGGAGAAAGGTGGCTCCTGCAATCGCGGGCGAGGGCGGCATCTCGGACTGGCCGGCGCCGTTCAGCCGCGGGCCGTGACACATGGCGCAGACGTCCGCATGAAGCTCCTCGCCGCGCTTGTTCTGGGCCGCCGTGTAGACGCCGCTCCACACCGACACCGGCTTCACCGTCTGAGCCCCGGCAACCGCGGTGACGCAAGCCAACGCAACACCGATCATCAACGTGATCGCCCGGGCCGACGCGCCCCCCAGAACCTGCTCAGCCACGCTCGTTGCCGATTCATTCGAGATCCTCGTCCGGAGACGTCCACGGCTGATCGGCGTCGAGCTCCGCGCTGGTGATCATGTCGGCGGTTACTTCGACGCTGGCGCAAGCCGGCATGTACTGCGACCCCGACACCAGGATGTCGTACTGGCCCCTGGCTACCCTGACTTTCGCAATCCCGTTGTCGTCGGTCACCGCCCGGTACGGGTGCATGACCACGCGCGCGCCCTTGATCGGCGTTTGCTTCTCCCTGTCGACGGCCCTGACCGTGACTTCGCAATCGGGAGAGGTGACGACGCGAACAATCAGGGGGAACGAGCCGGGTGCATGCGGCAGCTCCGCATCCCAGCCGGCAATCTTCGCCTCCCATTGATGGCTTCCTGCCTCGAGCGGGGCTCTGGCTTCGACCTCCGCAAAATAGAGAGCCTCCGTGCCCGGCCAGACATCGTGGCCGAGCTTCACCGTGCCGGCCAGGGAGCCTTCCTGGTCGAAGATGCTCAACTCCCGGCCCGCCAGGTCGCATCCGGCCGAGCACCTGGCGCCGACCGAAACCGCGAAGCGCTCGCCCGCCACGGTCGTGGACGGCACATTCCAGACAGTCAGCTCCACCGCATGCGGCTCGACGGGGCAGTTGCCAGGATCGTTCTTCATGCCGACCATTGGGTGTCAGGAACCTTGCTACCCGACAGGGTTCCTGACACGCCTGCTACGCCCGCTCCCTGCGCGATCTGGCTGCCGGCGATGTAGCCGTGGACGAGCGCCCTGCCCAGCCCATGCTGGTTGCCGCCGCCGCTCGCCTCTCCTCCGCTATAGAGGCCGGGGATGACCTCGCCTTGCGTGTCGATGACCTGGGACTTGCCGTTGATCCTCAAGCCTCCATAGGAGTCGTGCCAGACCGGGCAGATCGACGGCGGCGTAGAAAGGCGGCTTGTCGATCTTGTGCATCGGGGCGTCCTTGCCGCGCCCGAAGTCGGGGTCGGCGCCCGCGTCCACGTACGAGTTCCACTTGCGCACCGTCTCCGCGAGGTTCGCGAGCGGCACCCGCTGGAACTCGTGGCCCTTCTCGATCTTCCGCGCCAGCTCCTCGATCGTGTCGGCGCTGAAGAAATAGCCGTTGTCGGCGGTGAAGGGAGGGTTGATGTCCCACTTGTCGCGCTCGATCGTGCCGCGGTCGAAAATGGCCCACAGCGGTCCCGAGTAGTAAGTGCGGGGCCTGGGACCCCTCGTTCATCGCCATGGCGGCGTCCAGCGGCGGGATTGCCGTTGTACATCTGCTTGACCCAGTCGGGACTGCAATTGCGCCAGTCGCACTGGACGTGCTCGAGCGAATGCTTCGGCGCGCCGAACGCGCGGCCCGCCCGGCCAGACGGGGCTCGCGTAGCGCTTCGCGACATCCATTTCGTTATAGAAGCGCTTGCCCACCTGGTTCACGGCGATCAGGTGCTCGTACGAGCTCGTGCCGAGCGTCATGCCGGTGGAGCGGCGGAACTGGAAAGTCGGGTGACCGGGAAGCATGTCGGTGTAGGAGTCGCGCGTCGCCAGTCGCGGCGGGATGTGGAAGGTCATGGATATCCCGAGGTTCTGCTGCATCCCGCGAAAGATTGGCGCCGATCCGCATGCCGGCGATGATGCCGCTCGCGTCCTGGCCGTGCGGCCCGAGCAGCGCCCACGCGCTCGACACGAACGCGGGCTCGTTGAACGCGGGATAGAACATGCTGCGAAATTGCGGATTGGCGCCGTGGCCGCCGCTGCCGATGAAGATCGCCCTCCTCGCCCGGATGTTGATGGTTTCGCGGCGCTCGTCGACGTTGCCGTTCTGCCAATAGCTCTCCAGGCGCGCCTTGGTGCCCGGATCGAACCTCGGGCTATAGCTCGCCTTGACCCCCAGGACCCATCCCGAGAACGGCTGCTCGCGGACGATCTCGGTCATCTCTCCGGTTGAGCATGAACCGGACGCCTTTCTCCCGCGCGCTGAACTCCAGGCCGCGCGTGAGGGCGGCGCCGTTCCACACCGCGCCGGGCGCGGCCCACTTGGCTGCGCTGGCCATGTAGCGCGGCGCGAAGTGGCTCGAGCTCTTGCCCTCGATTCCCGCGTCCTGGCGCGTGACGGTTCCCGCCTTGATGTCCGTCTTGTCGCCGAGCATGAGGAAGGTGGTCGCGCGCCTGGCGCGCGACAGTGCCGCCCGTCCGGTGCGTGCCCTGGATGCGCGTGAAGCGCACGTAGTTGTCCATGAGGAATTGTCGCGTCGCCGGACAGTTGTCGGCCCAGGCGCGATGGAGCTCCCGGTCGTTGTAGCGGTAGGGCGCGTTCGCCGCCGACGTCGAGCACGGACCAGTCGGTGATGTCCCTGAACAGGAAATCGGTGTCCTCGGTCATGTCCTGCGGCTTGTGCAGCGGCGGCGACCTTGATGAACCCCTCCTTGTCGCCTTGGCCGGCGATGTCCCGGAGCTGGCACGGGTCGCCGCCGCCGAGCGCGACCTGGCCGCCGCTGTGCAGCATCTTGCCGCCGACGTCGAAGTTCTGATCGATGACGAGCACGTCGAGGCCGGCATCCCGCGCCCGGATCGCGCAGGGCAATCCGGAAGCCCCCGAGCCGATGACGACAACATCCGCCTCGTAGTCCCACTTGATGCCGTCGGGGCTCGTCCCTTGCGCGGAAGGCGTTGCGGCGCAACCGCCGAGAGCCGCTGCGCCGACACCGGCCGCCACGCCCTGCTTCAGGAAATCCCGCCGGCTGACCGATGTGCTCTCGCGGGATTTGCGTTCTTCTGGTTTGGTGTCTCGCTTTTTAGCCATGTCAGCCTCCCCCGCTTCTGTTGAAGTCTGCTCGCGACCTTAGTGCGTGCTCCCAGGGCACCTTACTCCCGGGGCATAAGCGCGGCAAGCGCTCTCCCGCTTATGTCAATTCGACCCTCGACCACGTGCAGTTCGACGCTAATGTAGACTTGGGTCGCTGGCGATTGAAAAAGGCGAGCGTCCCTTTTGTTCCGACTGGATGAAGTGCTGCGGCACGATGATCCATGACCACGACGCCGCGCGAGTTGTCTCTCGCTCATCTGAGCGTGCTGGACGCCACGCCGCCGGAGCTGGTCACGGTGGCGGCCGCGGCGGGCTTTCGCAAGATCGGCATCCGGCTAAGCGCCACACCGAGCGTCGGGGTTCCGCCCTACGACATGCTGGGCGACACGCCGGTCCTGCGCGAGACGCTGGCGCGGCTTGCCGATACCGGCGTTTCGGTGCTCGACGTCGAGTTCCTGCGCTTCGAGCCGGAACTTCCGAAAGGCATCCCGGAAGGCTTCCTCGAAGCCGGTGCGCGGCTTGGTGCGCAGTACGTATTAGTTATGAGCACCGAGCCGCTCGAAGCACGGACAATCGAGCGTTTTTCCGACCTTTGCGACCGCGCGCAGCAGTACGGCCTGCACGTGTGCCTGGAGTTCGCGATCTACACCGGTGTCAGGACGCTCGCCGATGCCGTGCGCGTTGTGAAGAAGTCCGGGTGCACCAATGCCTCGGTCCTGGTCGATGCGCTGCATTTCAGCCGCTCGGGCGGCTTGCCATCCGACATCGCGGGCATCGATGCGTCGCTCTTCAGGTATACGCAGTTCTGCGACGCCGCGGCGGACATCCCGAGCGAGTCGGGCGATCTGATCCGTGAAGCGCGCACCGGCCGCCTGCTCCCCGGTGAGGGCGCCCTGCCTCTGCGCGATCTGATGGCGGCGCTACCGGCCGCGATCCCTTTGAGCATCGAGGCGCCGGTTCGCGCGACCGCAGGCCATCCGGCGCTGGAGCGCGCGCAGCGCGCCTATCGCTCGATGCAGGCGCTGCTTGGATGACGAAGTTTGTAGCCAGAGAGCGCCTGGGTTGGGCGCGGCCTTGTCGCCCTACCCGGCGCCGCTGCCTCGCAAGCTCGTAGCGGTGCCCCCTGTGCTGCTCGACAAGGCCGCCGGCTGCGGAACGCACCTGGCCTGCAAGAGCGTGACGATTAAGGGTGACGAATAATGGTCGCCTTCGGCTTGCCGCGTCCGCATTGCGGGCACACGCCCGCAAGCTTTATGATGATCCGCATCTCGGGCTTGAAAGAGTCGTCAACAGTTCCGCGCAGTGTCCGGCGTGCCACGAAAGGGGATCGAATGAAACGAATGCGCTTCGTCGCCGGCCTCATGCTGGCAGCCTGCGTGGGCAACGCGCTTGCGCAAGCGCCGAAATTTCCCGTGAGGACGATGCGGATGATCGTGGGCTTTTCACCCGGGGGGACGACGGACATCATCGCGCGCTACCTCGCGCCACCGCTGACGGAGAGCCTGGGCCAGTCGGTGGTTGTGGAGAACCGTCCGGGCGCGAGCAGCCAGATTGCAGGCGACCTGGTCGCGAAGAGCCCGCCCGACGGCCACGTGCTGATGATGACGACGCAGACGCTGATGACTTCGGCGATGATCGAGGGTAAGACGTACCCCGATATTCAGAAGGACTTCGCCGCAGTTTCACTGACCGCGACCAGCCTGTTGATCCTGGCTGTCAATCCCTCCCTGCCGGTGCGTTCCGTGAAGGAACTGATCACGCTCGCGCGGGTGCGGCCGGGCGAGCTGAACTATGCCTCCGGCGGTGTCGGCACGACGCTGCACCTCGGGGGCGAGCTGCTCAAGAACATGGCCAAACTCAACATCGTGCACGTCCCGTACAAGGGAGAAGCGCCGGCGATCATCGACGTCATCGCCGGGCACATGCCGGTCAGTTTCTGCAACGTGGCGGCCTGTAACACTCACGTGCAATCCGGCAAGATGCGCGCCCTTGCCGTAACCGGCCTGCAGCGCACGCCCGCCGTCCCGGGCGTGCCCACAGTGGCGGAATCGCTGCCCGGCTTCGAGGTCGTGGGATTTTTCGGCGTACTGGCGCCGGCCGCAACGCCGCGCGACATCGTGCTGCGCCTGAACAGCGAGATCGGGAAAGCGCTTGCCCGCCCCGACACCCGCGAGCGCTTCGCGTCTCAGGCGCTGGACCCCGGCAACCTGACCGCCGACCAGTTCAGTGATTACATCAAGGCCGCGGCGGTGAAGTGGGGGAAGCTGATCAAGGATGCCGGCATCAAATAGTAGGGCCTAAGGGGTCAGACCAGGACAGACCCTGAGGTTTCCCCGCATTTAACTCTTGTACATCATCGTATTGTGGAGTAGCGTGCCGCAAAAACGAAGCATGCATGGCACTTCGGTGCTCAGCTTGTTGTTGTCGAGACGAACAGGCGGAGCGTGCCATGCATGCGCACAGTATCGTAGCGCGAGTTGTGGGACCGTGCTTGCACGGATTGCATGCCAAGCGAGCGGCGGCATGTCAGCGGGTGGTGGTGTCAGTGGTGACCGGGGCCGCACTCAGTTTGTCCGCGATTGCGCTGGGGATACGCGCGGGGACGCGCTATCGGCATCGCGTCAAGAGCGTAGATCGTTTGCTGGGCAACGCGGCGCTGCACGCGGTGCGCGCCGAGTTGTATGCCGCGCTGGCGGCACGCTGGCTCAGCGGGGTTCAGCAATTGCTGTTGGTGATCGACTGGTCGGACCTTACGCCCGATCAACGCTGGCACTGGTTGCGGGCCAGTGTCGCGGTCGAAGGGCGCAGTGTGACACTCTATGAGGAAGTGCATCCTCAGCGCCGGTTGGGCAACCCCAAGGTGCATCGGCAGTTTCTGGCGCGCGTGGCGGAGTTGCTGCCACCGGGCTGCGAGCCGATCGTGATGACTGATGCCGGATTTCATGCCACTTGGTTCAAGGCGGTCGCCGCCCGCGGCTGGGCGTTTATCGGACGGATCCGCGGCCGCGAGATGGTGCGCCGTGGCGCCGGTTCTTGGATACGGGGCACCGCCCTTTACGAGCAGGCCACCGAACAAGCGCGCGATCTGGGGCAGCATGCCTACGCGCGCACCAATCCGCTCGAAGCCCGCCTGGTGCTGGTGAAACTGCCTGCTCGTGGCCGACATCGGCTGAACATTTACGGGCGCCGGCGCGCCGGGCGCACCAGCCTGAAGTGCGCACGTGCCGCGCGCGACCCGTGGCTGCTCGCAGCTTCGCCGCGGCTCAATCATCTGACAGCGCCGAGCATCGTTCAGCTCTACGCGCAGCGCATGCGCATCGAGCAGTCGTTTCGGGACACGAAGAATTTGCGCGTAGGCCAGGGCCTGCATATCACACGCTCGCGCACGCGCGAGCGGCTGCAGATGCTGCTGCTGATTGGGCATCTGGCAGCCTTCGTGCAACGACTCATCGGCGAACAGGCAAAAGCACATCAACTTCAGCTCAACTTCATGGCAACACGCCGCAGAACACGACCAGAAATCTCCGTGCTCACGCTAGCGCGACGCATCCTGCTGTCGGTCTCGCCCGCTGACTGGCTCGATCGCCTCACACCGTGGGCCGCTATTCCACCGCTGCGCGCCCAAGCCATCAACGCCTGTCTGAGAACGTAAAATGCGGGGAAACCTCAGGGACAGACCCCTAAGCCCTAAGTCCGATGGCGTCCGTGACGGCGAAGGTGTTCAATTACACCGACAATTTTGCAGTTCGCTATACGTTCGGCCGCTACGAAGAAAAGCCAGCTGCCGACTTTAAGACAGGAGGAGAAGCAGGATCGTTTCAGTCCTACGTTGCTTCGTACTTAGACCAAGGAGGCCGACATTATGGCTACAGTTATTTCCGATCCTTCACACCAGACGAAAGAACAGTGGCTGAGATTTAAGGCGCCAGGTCCCGGAGGGGCCGCCGGAGATGACGACGTTGTTGTGGTTTCAGGATATGTTTTCTACAAAGAGGGCGTCTTGAAGGGCGACAACGACAGTGACAATGTTCCTGATGATTACGTATGCAGATTCTTTGTCGGTCCAAAGTGGCTGAGGTTAACTGATGTCTCACCAATTGTGACGCCGTCCTTTTTCTCTCACTTCGATTCTGATGACGCTAATGCAACAGGGTATGGAGTCGAAGATTGCAAGTGGCTCATTGGGGCGCCGAACAACCCGGATGATCGGATCCGGTTAGTGGTGAATCTACACGTGCGAGGAGGGCCTGACATGTCAGTAAGAGGCTTGGCATATCACTTGGTCGCGAGAGGCAAGTTGAAGGCGGGTCAAGATGCAGGATTTGGGGACACCACACCAGGGGTGGATTAGACAAAAGCGAGCTCATTATCAATTAAACACTAGAACATTGATCCGCCAAGGTGCGCGCGCATCAAAGACAAGGTTCTTGGATAAGTGAAGTCAAGAACTGACCCCTGAATTTTATCTGTATGTATGACTTCAAGACCACGCAAGTAATTGGTGGCAAGCGGGTTTTATCAGCAAGAAATCAGCATGAATACGACTGCAAGGCCCCGCGGCGGCAGATGCTTTCCACGACAGGATTTGCCGGACATATGGGTAAGGGCGCTGTCGTTGCGTTCGACAACACACCCATGGCCTGGGAGCGTGTTACTTCAGGTGACTTTGTTGAAGTTTGTTACTGGAAGATAGCCTGCGGGAAGAAGTAGGCGTTACCGGGAGCCTCGCCGGTGCTAAATAGGGTCAGTGTGATCCTATTTATTAACAATTCCATCCAGGACTGCTCCATGGCGAATTGCAGAATGCGGTTTTGGGTCGCACTCGTTTGTCTCGTCATGCTCGAAATGGCCGCGCACGCGCAGCCCTATCCGTCGCGCCCGATTCGCTTGGTCGTCTCCACTGCGCCCGGATCCGGGTCGGACATCATCGCGCGGCTGATCAGCCCGCGATTGTCGGAGTATCTCGGCCAGCAGGTCGTCGTCGATAACCGCGCCGGCGCGAGCGGCATGATCGGCGCGGAAACCGTCGCGCGCGCAACGCCGGACGGCCACACGTTCTGGCTCCCGACGCTAAGCAGCCTCATCAGCACGACGAGCGCTAATCGGTTGCATCTTGCCAAGGATTATGCGCCCATCGGTTTGGTGGCCACGACGCCGTTCGTTATCGTGGTAAGCAGCGCGCTGCCTGTGAAGTCGATCGCCGAGCTGATTGCCTATGCGAAGGCGAAGCCGGGACACCTCATGTACGCTTCCGGCGGAACATGGACGTCGACGCACGTTTGCGTCGAGCTATTGCAGCAAATGGCCGGGTTGAAGATGCTGCATGTGCCTTATAAGGGACTCGGTGTTGCCATAGCCGATCTCATAAGCGGGCAAATACATCTGGCGTGCCCGCCCGCGCCGACGATGACGGTATCCCGGCCGGAAGGGTGCGGGTGCTCGGCGTAACATCGCTCAACCTGTCGCAGCTCGCGCCAGGTGTCCCGCCAGTCGCCGATACGCTGGCCGGATATGAGATGCCGGGATGGTATGGCGCGGTCGCGCCGAAAGGCACGGCCAGGAACATCATTGCGCGCATCAATCAAGAGCTCGCCCGAACCGTCAATTCGGCGGATATTCGCGAGAAGTTACTGGCCGCCGGTGCCGAGCCGTCGATGAGCTCGCCCGAGGATTTCACTGCGTTCCTGGTCCGCGAGAGCCAGCGGCTCGTCAAGCTACTTGCCGACGCGGGCGTGACCGCGAAGTGACAAGCTGCGCGATTCGGTCGGACCAGCGCAACGAATTGATTTGCCACTGCTACGCGCTAAAAACAGCCGTGATTTTGGCCTTAGAGGCGCATTTTTGACGGCAAAAGACGCGGTAAGGAAAGCCGGGCGTGCAAGATGCACGCTTGGTGCGGGATTTTTGGTGGCAAGAATGACCTTCTAAGCTAGAAATGACCAGCGCCACGTAGATCAGCTTCCCAGATTACAAAGACGTGCCTGGTTCGACCGGGGATACCTACAACCCATCTCAAAAAACGGCAAACGGACAGGATGAACGGGATGAACAGGATAAGAGCGCAGTTACACCATCCCGTACATCCTGTTAATCCTGTCTATTTTTCGATCTTGAGCAGCGTCCTTAAACGTTTTTGAGATCGCTGCTTCTAGTCGCTGGCAGCGATGCGTCCAGCCTCGGCCGCAAGTGCCTGTGCAGCCGGTCGGCCCAGACCAGCCGTTCCAACGCGTGAGTTCCGCGGCCGGCCTTGGACGCATTTTTCAACACCGCTAGGTATTGCCCAACGCTTTTTCGATCTGCGCAACGATTTCGGCTGAGGTCGCGGTGTCGCGCATGAGCCCGTTTTTGGCGGCAACGCGCATGCGCGTGAGCTTGGGCGTAATCGACTCCAACTTGATCTCGATGTCGCGCTCGGTCGCCTTCGCGGTGATCGTCTCGCCGTGGTCGGACTTCGCCGCGCTGGCGGACTGGACCGCAACGCGGTTGAGTGCGGTCAAGGAGGCGTCTTTCACCCGCGGCAGTGGCACTGCGAAAGTGCGATAGCTATAACCGTCGAGGGTGTGACTGACCGCCCTCGACCCTCCCGCACTCACCGCCGACATCATGTGCGGCGCACACGCGGCGAGCGTCGCGCATCCGATCGCGGCGGCAAGCGACTGGATCTTGCTGCTCGACCTGGCATTCATTGTTTCTCCTCGACAGTCCCAAGGCCCGCATCAAGATCTGCAAGAAAGGTGCCGAGGAACAGGTACTTGATTTGGTGCGCCTTTGCGTAAGCGCACTGTCGGGCGAATGCGACGCTATTTTGGCGAGTTATCCTAAATACCGAAGTATCAACTCGCCAACGCGTCGCCTGCCGGCGACAACTCGGCGGGGAAAGTGGCAAATCCCGGGATCTAGTACGGTCCGACACGCATGATGTGCGCGCGCATGGTCTGCAACCTTTAGCGATTAACCCTGTTCCAAACTGAATCGACGACGGCCATCAAACGGGGAGCGAGGCGATGACGGCTAAAAGCGTGTTCTCGCGTGGTGTTCGTTCCAAGCGAACGAAGACGGCCATCCTAGCGTCCTTGTTCCTCGTAGCGCTGGGCGTTTGCGGGCTGTGGATGCTCTCACGCGAGACGACACTGATCTATGCGGCAAACGCGCTGTCGCAACGCCTCGACGGCCGTCTCCAAACGGTGGATCTCCACGGCTCACTGCTGGGGACGATCACTGCCGGTGAGCTCCACTATCACGACCGCTTTGGCAAGATCGCGATCAAGGATGCGCGCCTCGAGTGGCGGCCCATCCGGCTGCTGATCGGGCAGGTGGCGGTCGGCGAGATGACCGCGAACACGGTCACGCTCGAGCTTGCGAAATCGGAGGACGAATCGCGCAAGCCTCCCGAATCGCTCGCCGCGCCGATATCGTTTGCCGTGACCGATTTTCAGATCGCCGAGCTGTCGATCGTCCGGCCCGATGCGACACAGGAAATCCGCGGGCTGCGCGCGGCGTTTTCGGGCAACAGAAAGCAGCTCAAAGCCGAAGTGAAGTCGCTGGCGACGCAATACGGCGCCCTCACCGGCGAGCTCAAGATCGGCGCTGTAAGCCCCTTTACGCTCGACGGAAATGTCGAGCTCGCCGCGCCCGATCCGCAACTATACGTCGCGACCGCGAAGCTCGGCGGAAGTCTGCTGAACACCGAGGTCTCGGTCGACGCGAAAGCGCACGATGCGATCGCCTCCGCGAAGCTCGCCGTGGCGCCGTACGATGCGCAGCCGCTCACACAACTCGAATTCACCGCGAAGGATTTCGATCCGCGAGCCTGGGCGGCGAACGCGCCGGGCGCTAAGCTGAGCGGCGAAGGTCGTCTCGCCGCGGGCGAGGCGCGCCGGCTCGATGGAACTTTTGATTTCAAAAACAGCGAACCGGGCACGATCGACGATAAGAAACTGCCCTTCGCACAGCTGTCGGCCGCTTTGCAGGGCACGCTTGAAGAACTCTTGCTGACGGATATCAGGCTCGATCTCGCGGGCGCAGGCCGCTTCGCGGGGGCGGGTGCATGGCGCGACGGTGCGCTCGATGTGAATCTCGACACGCGGAACTTCAACCTGCGCGGCGTGCAGAAGCGGCTGCACCAGACGAACCTCGCCGGCAAGCTTGCACTGGGCGGCAATACGGCGGCGCAGCGCGTGCGCTTCAATCTCACCCAGCAGCAGTACCACGTGCGCTTCGCGGGCACATTGGCCGAGGGCATCGCGAAGATCGACGAGGCCTACGCCCGCGCGGGTGCGGCCGAGCTCACGACGCGCGGGCGCGTCGCGTTCGATACGCAGCGGTCTTTTAGCCTCGCCGGGCAACTCCGCAACTTCGATCCCGCGAAATTCGGCGGCGTACCCGACTCACCTCGTCAATGGTCGCTTCGACCTGAAAGGACACGTCGAACCCGTGCTTCAGGTCGCGGCGAACGTGACCGTGACGGACAGCAGGCTCTTTAGCCTCCCCGCGACGGCGAATGGCAGCTTCAGATCGCAGCGTGTAGATCATCCCGACGTCAGCATGGACGTGACGTTGCGCGTGGGTGACACGCGGGCAAGCGTCAAGGGCATCGTGCGCGATCCTGCCGACGCGCGGTCGATGGATATGCACTTGACCCTCGCTGGGGCAAGCCTCGCCGAGCTCTACAAGATCGTCGGGGTGCCGCTGCCGCCCACTCCGCCGTACCGCATCGCCGGCCGCCTGGTTCAGCGGGGCGATCTCTGGGAATTCCGGCAATTCACCGGCGCTGTAGGCGATAGCGATCTGTCGGGCGACTTCCTTGTCGACCGCGGCCGTACGCCGCAATTCATGAAAGCAGACTTGAAGTCGAACCGCCTCGCGCTTGCGGACCTGTCCGGGTTTATTGGCGCGGAGAAGACCCCGAGCGGCAAAGTCACGACTCCGAATCCGAACCGCGTGCTGCCGGATTCGCCGTACAGCCTCGAGAAGCTCAGGGCCGCCGACGCGGACGTGAAATTCGAAGGGAAACAGATCCTGACCGAGCGCATGCCGGTGCGGAACATGAGTACACATTTGGTGGTCAAGGGCGGTGTTCTCACCCTCTCGCCGCTCAACTTCGGCGCGGCGGGCGGCAATCTCTCTTCTGACATCACGCTCGACGGGCGCAACTCCCTCATCTCATCGCGCGCCGACATCCGCGTGCAGTCATTGCAGCTCGCGCAGCTCCTGCCGCAACTCAAGACCGCGAAAGCGAGCGTGGGAGAGATCGACGGACGCGTGAGATTGGTCGCACGCGGCAACTCGGTGGCGGCCATGCTCGGCACCGCGACGGGCGACACGACGCTTGCGATCGGGGAGGGCGAAGTAAGCGATCTCATGCTGCGGCTTTCCAATCTCGACCTCGCGAACGCGCTGCTCGCGCTCATGCGAGGCGATCGCAGCGTTCCGATCCGCTGCGTGGTGGCCGACCTCGCTTTCGAGAACGGCGTGATGCAGCCGAGGCAATTTGTGTTCGACACGGCGCACACGACGCTGGTCGGCGAAGGAAAGGCCAATTTCGCGGACGAGACGCTCGATCTGCGCCTGGTCGCCAAGCCCAAGCGCGCGAGCCTGCTTTCGCTGCGCGGCCCGATCAATGTAAGCGGCACGTTCGCGCATCCGTCGGTGATGCCCGACCTGGGGAGACTGGCCGCGCGCGCAGGCGGCGCGGTAGCGCTGGCTGCGGTGGCGACACCACTCGCCTTAATCGTGCCGTTCCTACAGACGGGCGGAAATCAGGATGTGCAGTGCGGCCCGCTCATGCAGGCAGCGAAGCAATCTATCCATCAGCCGATGGCTCACGTCGCTGTCCGCTAACAATACCGCGCCTGTCCGATCACAGCCAGACTCGTGCCCGGCTCGCCCGAATTCCCGGTCTGGTCTCCGCTGCTCGGGCGCCTCTACGGGCGCCAAGCCCACGCCCAACCCAGGCGCGTAGAGCTAGCTTTCTTAGAAGGGATCCCCCATCCCGCCCCCATCTCCCGTCTTTTTCTTAATGCAACTTCACCCGCTTTCGCTGCGCCTGGCGCCAGCTTCGTTTGAGGAAATCGTTGCGCGCTGCAAGCTAAGGAAACCCTAGCGGGCAACATGCTCGCTCAGCGCGGCATTTTTGGTAACAAAATGAGCTTCTAAGCCGGAAATAGGCCCGGCCACGTAGATCAACTTTCAAGATTAGAACGACTTGGTCTGCTCCGACCCGAGAAGAGCCCGATCACCTCGTCACCAGCGCGAGCGACATCACTTCATCGCCAGCCCTCGCCAGGCTGCCGCTTCGCCGCTCCGGTCGGACCAACGCAAGTAGTTGTCATCAAGCCGCAAGGTCTCGAAACAGCGCTCGTAAGCAGCCTTAGAGCGCCAATTTCCGCTCGAAAATCGCAGCTCTAAGAAATTCGTCAACCTAACGTTCGCGACGCCCCGATGATTTAGGAGCCCTCTCAAAAACACTGTATTTGCGACAGAACACGGAGTGCGCAGAGAAAAGCGGGAGATGGGGGCGGGATGGGGGCTCACTTTCTAAACCTTCAGAAAGGCAGGACACGACGAAGACATGGTGCTTGAACTTGGCGACCCGTTGGAGGCCGCCGAGCAGTCGCAGCCGAGGTCGGGGATGTCGGCGAGCACTGTCGAACCGGAGTGCAGGTATCGATCGTGACTCGGAAACCGTCCACAACACCGTAATCGAGCACGTCAACGGTAGGTGAGTTGCGCAGCCGCCGACCTCGGCGAGCAGCGCAGGGGAGTGAAGTCTGAGGCCGGCGTTAGCTGGCCTCTCTTCACCGGCCGACCGGGGCGCCAGGTTCGAGCACCGTGGCTTCCTCGCAGTGAATTACCGCCGCCGGCTATGTCGAGTAGCGCAGGGTTTACCGCTACGAGCTTGCGAGGTGGCGGCGCCGGGTCGGGCGACAAGGCCGCGCCCAACCCAGGCGCTACCCGACCAGGCCGTAGAAATTCCTGGCGTTCTCGCAGGTGAGCTTGCGCGTCACGTCGGGCGGCAGGTTCCCGAACTGCTCGTCGATGTACTTCTTCGACTCGGGCCAGACGCCGTCGGGATGCGGGTAGTCCGATCCCCACATGAGCGTCTCGACGCCCATATCGTCGATCAGCTTGGTGCCGACGCGATCGAACTGGAACGTCGCCTTGCACTGCCGGCGCCAGTACTCGCTCGGCTTCAGCTTGAGCGGGAGGTCGTGGTACTGGTCCTCGAACTCGAAATCCATCCGGTCGAGCACGTACGGAATCCAGCCGATGCCGCTCTCGCCGAAGGCGATACGGAGGTTCGGATAGCGCTCAAAGACCGCCCGCCCCATCAGAGCGGTGAGGATGTTCGCCAGGTTCATCTGGAACATGCAGATGTTGCTGTACTGGAGCGCGCGCAGCGTGAGACCCGAGTACTTCTCGCGGATCTTCGGCGACACCGACGGGAAGGTGTGGAAGTGGAGCGGAATGCCGACCTCGTCGATTGCTTGCCACAGCGGCTCCCATTGTGGATGCCACATCGGCTCCATGTCCCACGAGCACGACAGCTCGATGCCCTTGAAGCCCAGCTTGGCGACGCGGTGTACCTCGGCTACCGCCGCCTCGATGTCCCCGTACGGCAGGCACGCGAGGCCGATGTGGCGGTCGGGATAATGGCTGCAGAACCCGGCGAGCCACGTGTTGTAGATGCGCAGCATCTCGTTGGAGGCTTCGCGGTCGTTCAGCCTGGCCGCCGCCGCGAGGATGCCGTAGATCACCTCGGCGTCGACGCCGTCGCGGTCCATCTCCTTGACGCGCAGATGCGGGTCGCCGGGCCGCCGTACACCCTTCCTGCCCTCCTCGTACAGGCCGGTCTTCGCCATGATGTCGACGCGTAGCTGCTTGCCCGGCACGTACTTCTGGCCCGATGCGCCTACGCCGCCCACGAGGCCGAAGATCGCGCCGTTTTTCGCGACCCACCGTGGCCCGTCGGGTCCGTCGGCGACGTACGGCATTTTGTCTTTCAGCTCGCTGGGCGCCTCCGACACGAACAGGTCGGGAGGCAGCCAGATCAGGTCCAGGTGACAGTCTGCGGATATCCGGTTGTAGTGCATGGTTCTCCTCCCTGCGTTGGTGCTGCGATCGGGCGTCGGGAACGCGCGTGGATTCACGGTAGCGAGATCGCGACCCAGCGTCAACTCGATGCGAGAAGCGCAAGCGATCGATACGAGCTAGCGAGTTAGCAGCGCCTGTTTCGGTCGAGGCAACTGAGGCGCACTTCTCCCACCACCCCGCCTACTTACGACCCACCCTTCCTCAGACAGGGAGTTCTAGGGGAACGACTCGGGGCCGGATGGACCTTTCTGCTTCCAAAAAACCGGGAGATGGGGGCGGGCTGGGGGTGCCTCCCATAAGGGGAGGCGGAGTAACAACGCACGCCTCCGTCGAGCTGCCGGGCCGACATTTGTGCCGCAGTCGTCGGTCGCGGGTCGTTCGTGTGCGGCTGGTCGTGTGTTGACCTGCCGCCGCGAACGGGGATCCGCTCGACGACGTGCTTTGCGGCACCATGAGGACCGGCGGGTCGGCGGAGGCGTGCAGCGTTTTCTACGGCTGATCCACTCAGCGCCTTCCCGGCGTTGTTCCGGAGGCCGCCGAATCTGGAACGAGCATTCGGATGGTGCCATCCTGCCTCGACGTGATGAGCAGCTCGCCGTCGCGGGTCTGGCTGATGAAGAGATCGGCGCGGGCGATCTTGGAGCCCATTTTCCGATCGATGAGCTCCTGCAGCGATACATTCACCCGGTTGCCGCCGGCGTCCCGCTCGTAGAGCTGCATTTCCTCGATCGGCGCCACGGTGCGGGGAATCCCGTCGTCGGCCTTCTTCATCGCGGCAAGGTCCGCCGCAAAGATGCGGCCGCCATGAATGTCGCCAAAGACATATTTGCCGCGCAGCGCGGCGATCCGGCCGTGATACGCGAAGCCGCCGGTTATCGCCCGCCCTTCGTCGTGGTCGTAGATCGCGACCGGATACGTGAAGCCGTCCTTCTGGCGTCCGTCCAGGATTTCCGGGGGTAGCGGGAACAGCTCTTTCAGCTCGCCACCGCGCCAGCGGCCATTTTCCCAGTACCCCTCAAGCCTCATCCAGCCATAGTTGCCGCCGTTGCGGACGATATTGATCTCCTCGATGTGGTGCATCCCGATGTCGTTGGCGAACATGGTTCCGTCGGTGTCCCATGACAGCCGGTGGGCGTTGCGGAATCCGTAGGCGTAGATTTCGCCCAGCGCGTTCGGCCCGTCCGCGGCGAACTTGTTGGCCTTTGGAATCGTGTAGTCACCGAGGCCTTTCACGCCGCGGGTGACCGACGGACTGCGCGGATCGACGCGCAGGATGGCGGTTATGAGCGAATCAAGACGCTGTGTCTGAGCCGGGTTGCTCTGGTTCGGTCCGCCGCCATTGCTGAATCCATGATCGCTGCCGCTGATGTAAAGCAGGCCGTAGTCAACGTCCCCGGGCTTGGCCGTCGGGTTGAACTCCACCGCGCTCAAGGGATGCGTCAGGTTTGTGACTACGTGGGCCGTGCGCAGGAGCTCACGTCTGGTGCCCGCAAACTCGTTGGCGGCCGGATTCGTCGCGCGCCATTCCGTGATGATGTTGTGGTGGGTCACGTCCTTCAATCCGTACCCGGGCGGGATGAAGTCGGGCGTCGCCGGATTGCCCGGCCCGTGCTCCCCATGCACGGTGTAGAACAGGCCATTTCGCGCGAACTCCGGATGAAAGACAAACCCGATGAATCCGCTCGAGAGCCGGTTGTAGACCGCAAGCGGAAACGTGTCCGCCACATTCGCGTACACGTGCGGTTGGTTGTTCGAATCGATCCGGTACAGGAAACCGCGCGAGTCGTTGGCGAAACGACGGCCGTCGGGCAGGTCCCGTACGTAGTTCACCCGGGCCCAGCCGGCCGGTTTCACGTCCTGGTCGGCGGGCCGAATTCCACGGGTGTCCGGGAGGCGCGCCAGCTCCACGATCTCGACCGCCAGGCCGCGTTTCTCGATCGGGGCCGGAATCGGGTTGCTGGTGATCTGGGCCTCTACCGAACCTGCAACCACGATCGCCAGCAGCGGCATGATGATTTGCAGCTTTCGTCTGCGCATGGGACCTCCCTGATCTTCAAATGTGTAACTTGCGTCCGACAATTATCGAGCGTCCGCAAATTAGTTGACGCTCGATCCCTCACCCCCAACCCCTCTCCCGCAGGAGGGGGGAGCGTCCAGCGGGAAATGGTTTGTCAACCATTCCCGAACGTTCAACAATGGACGGACACGATCGGCGTCATGCTATACGGATAAAGCGTCGAGGGGGAGGGAGATTGCAGCTTGCCGCGAACGAGGACCGAAACCCCGACTCACCCTCAGGCAGAAGGGGAATTCGACCCCTCACCCTTCTCCACTCTCCCGAGTGGAGAGGGGAACGTACAGCGGTAATGGCTCGTCAGCCATTTACCGAAGGTTCAATAGGACTTGTCTTGGTCCGACCCGAAAAGTGACACCGAGAAATGACTTGTCCGCCGTGAGATACTTTCGATCTGATTACTCTCGAGACGGAGGAATCCATGTCTGCAGAGATGGCACCTCACCTTGCAACGGATCACGCGGACAAAGGATCGAAGTTCGTGCTGCAGCCTGACGAGGGCGCGTCGTACTGGCAGCCAAAACCGGCCAACGGCTACGTCACGATCAAGGTCAGCCCGGACAACTGCACGTCAAACCTGGTGGCGATGGGAGTCCAGGTCGTCGCGCCGAACGGCTGCTATGTGCGCGAGCATTGGCATTCGCGCAACGAGGAGATTCTGTTCTGCTTCGAGGGCCGTGGCACGATCCTGGTGGATGGCGCGCCGCACGCCTTCGTGCCCGGCACGACGGCGTACCTGGGCCGCTGGGTCAAGCACAAAATCATCAACGACGACGCGGAGCGGCCGCTCAAGTTCACCTGGACCTACCTGCCGCCCGGCCTGGATCAATTCTTCGCTTCGATCGGACGGCCGCGCCATGCGGGGGAGTCAACACCCGAACCCTTCGAGCGGCCTGCCGATGTTCTGGGCACGGAGCAGCGTACTGGGTTCGGTCCGCCCCTGGACCGCTAGCGCTCCGGGCGCCTGGAAGGAGGATGCCATGCAGCCGATGGACTACGGCCCTTTCCCGTACGTGCCGATCAACCGGAGGGCAAAGTGGAACTGGCCGAACGGCGCGCGCCTCGCGGTGTGGGTGATCCCGAATCTCGAGTTCTTCTCGCTGAAGACGCCGCTCGCCGGCCATCCGTGGGAAAAAGCGCACGAGTACAAAGCGCCGACTGTCCGGGCGTGGGGACAGCGCGATTACGGCAATCGCGTCGGCGTCTTCAGGATGATGGACGTGCTCACGAAACACGGCATCCGCGCCACGGCCACGACGAACACCGACATCTGCGATCACCATCCCCAGATCATCGAGGACGCCGTGAAGCTCGGCTGGGAGTTCATGGGCCACAACAAGACCAACAGCACGCGGCTGACCGCGCTCGAGCCCGAGCAGGAGCGCGAGTTGATCCGCTACTGCACGAAGCGGCTCACCGAAGCGACGGGCAAGCGGCCGCTGGGCTGGCTCGGCGCGGGGCTCGCCGAGACGTGGCACACGCTCGATTACCTCGCGGAGGAGGACTACCTATACGTCTCGGACTGGGTGAACGACGACCAGCCGTATCGGATGAAGAGCGCCGGCAAGGAGCTCATCTATCTGCCCTACTCCTACGAGGTGAACGATTCGAACCAGGTTAACTATCGCTTCGCGACGGGAGAGGACTTCGGACAAATCATCAGGAACACATTCGACGTGCTGTATGCGGAAGGCGCGGAGTCGGCGCGCGTGATGGCGATCTGCCTGCATCCTTTCATGACCGGCGTGCCGCATCGCATCGGCGCGCTGGACAAGGCCCTCGCCTACATCAAAGGTCACGACGGGGTTTGGTTCGCGACGGGCGAGGAGATCGTGCGCGCATACATGGCTTCGAAAGCTTCGATCTGAACGGCGCTTCGCGTCGCAGGGAACACTCGGGCTGGATCTTCGATAGTTACGGCAGCTACGACGGCGTCATCGTTGGAGTCGCGCTGGCCGTGTTGCTCACCGGCTTCGGACTTTGGAGCGCGACGCGGCGACGGGGGCCGGCATGACACGGGTGTCAGCGAGGTAGAGCAAAAAGGGACGCACACCATTTCCCAGTCCTAAAAATGTGTGCGTCCCCGGAACTCCGGGCCTCAATCGGCATTCAGGCCCAGGGACTTGACGACCTTCGCCCACTTCGCGATCTCGTCGTGGATGATCTTGCCGAGCTGCTCGGGGCTGCTGCTTTCCGCCACCATTCCGGCGGAATCCAGGCGGGACTTCACGTCCGGCAGCGTCAGGACCTTGACCGTCTCCGTATTGAGGCGCGCGACGATTTCCGGAGGCCGTGCCGGTCGGCACGAGCAAGCCGTACCACGCGCTGGTCTCGTAACCGGGAATACCGGCTTCCGCGACTGTCGGCAGCTCCGGGAGGTATGGCGATCGCTGCGCGGTGCTGACGGCGAGCGCGCGCAGCCGGCCCGCCTTGATCTGGGTGATGCACGAGGGCGTGGTCGTGAATCCGACCGAGGCTTCGCCGGAAACCAGCGCGATGACCGACGGTCCGCCGCCCTTGTAGGGGATGTGCAGCATATTCGTCCCCGTCATGCTCTTGAACAGCTCGCCGGCGAGATGCGGACCGGTGCCGGTGCCCGAAGAGGAGTGACGTGAACTCGCCTGGGCGCGATTTCGCAACCGCGATCAGCTCCTTCACCGACTTCGCCGGCACCGACGGATGCACGACCACCACGTAGGCCGTGCTGCCGAGGTGCGAAACGGGCACGAAATCCCTGACGAGGTTGTAGCCGAGGTTGCGATAGAGGGTCGCGTTGACCGTATGCGTGACCGTCGTCATGAACCACGTATAGCCGTCGGGCGGCGACTTCGCGGCGAGCTCCGCGCCGATGTTGGCGCCGCCCCCGCCGCGGTTATCCACGACGATCTGCTGCCCCAGCGCTTCGCCAAGGCGGTTTCCCATGGCGCGCGCCATCGTGTCGGTGCCGCCGCCGGGCGGAAACGGGATGATGAAGCGAATCGAGCGGTTGGGATACTGCGCCTGCGCCGGAGCAAGCCACGCAAGACAGAGAATCGAGCAGGTTAGCCAGACATGCGACCTGGAAATCATGGTTCTCTCCTTAGAACCTATTTCATATATAGGCACGTGTGCGACGGAGGCGAGGTGGGATGCAGTTCGAGGAGGAGGACCCGAAGAATATGTCGATATTTCGAGGGCCCCCGACAAAGAGATGCGCCCAGATCGCCCCGTCCCTCCGGGTTGCGGCCAGGACGGTCGGCTGCATCGTTGCCCTCCTCGACCATATCGACATATGGCCTTCGTCGGGCGCCTCGCATCCGGTCCGTCCTGGCCACAACGCATCACGCGCCTATATATGAAATAGGTTCTTATGTCCCGCCACGGCCGCCGTGGCGGTCCTTTTTTCTTTCCGGCCAATCTACGCCTCACGTCCGGGCAGGACAAGGAGGATGCGGGATGCGGGATGCGGGATGCGGGATGAGGGATGAGGGATCAGGGCGGAGGCCTGGTACACGGCCGTGCTACCCGAAGGGGCTGCTCGGGGGCGAAGACAAGTTCGTGCGGCACATCAGGCTGCAGAAACCGTCCCACATCGACGAGCCGGCGTTCCGCGCGCTGCTCAAGCAGGCCGCGCGCTGGCAGAGTCCGCGCCTTACTTGAGGACCTCGGTCGTCTTGCGCAGCACCCGGCGCGCGAAATAGTGGAATGTCGCGCCAACAGCCTTGGGCTCGAGACGATAGTCGTGCGCCTCTTTTGCTGCTTCCGGCTTGAGCTGTTTGATCGGCCCGACTGCACGCGCGAGCAATTGCATACGTGCCGTGCGTTCAATGAAAACGGACAGAACGGCCGCCTCCTCTATCGTGGTGCAGGCGCAAAGTTGTCCGTGATGGGCGAGCAGAATGGAGCGCTTGTTTCCCAGCGCGTCGTGGATGAGCTTGCCCTCCTCATCGCCGATGGGCGGTCCCGGCCACTCCGCCAGAAAGGCGCAGTCGTCGTGGAACATGGAAGTGTCCATGTGGGCGGCGACCAGCGGCTCGCCCAGCAACGACAAGGCGGAGATGTGCGGCGGATGGGTATGAACTATCGCGTTCACTTGCGGGCGATGGCGATAAATCCACAGGTGAAACCGGTTTGACGGGTTCACCATGCCGTCGCCTTCGAGCAGGTTCAAATCGTCGTCGCACAGGACGATATTGCTTGCCTGCGCCTCGTCGAAGCCGAGGCCAAAGCTCAACATCCAGTAGGTGCCGGGCTTCTCGCCACGCGCGGTTATCTGACCGGCCAGCGCGGATTCATGGCCCTCGTCCGCCAGGATCCGGCACGAGAGAGCAATTTTCTGCCGCAGATTCCATTCGGGAGCGAGAAGATGCTTCTCCATCTCCGTGGTGGCGCGCTCGTGGTAGGTCTCTTTCGGCCTGATGACTGCCATGTCTTTTCCTTAGCGAGAGAGGTTGTCCGGGGTATCTAGAGTGTATATCACGTGAGGCCGGTGTGGGCTATGAAGCGCACCGGCTTCGCGATCCAAAGTA
The DNA here is from genome assembly GCA_963802355.1 of uncultured beta proteobacterium. Taxonomy (GTDB): domain Bacteria; phylum Pseudomonadota; class Gammaproteobacteria; order Burkholderiales; family SG8-41; genus SG8-41. Next base: position 166,828 of record CAWDIV010000004.1, read on the forward strand.
AACTCGTTTCGGCATTGATAGAATAGTCCGGCCTGCAGGGACAATGGAGGAGGAAGGAACATGTTTCGATCCGGTAGATTGATTCTCGTGGTTGCGGGTTGCAGCATCTGGGGAGCGGGCGGCGCGCTCGCGCAGGTGTATCCCGCGAAAACAATCCGCGTGGTGGTGCCGTTTGCGCCAGGCGGCGCGACCGACATCACCGGACGCACGGTGGGCGCCAGGATCAGCGAAGCTCTCAAGCAGACCGTCGTCGTGGATAACCGTACGGGCGGAGGCGGGGTGATCGGCGCGGATATCGTGGCCAAGGCGCCTGCCGACGGATACACGGTTCTGCTCGCAACGCCCGCGGAGACCGCGATCCTGCCGCACCTGCAGAAGCTGCCGTACGACCCGCTCAAGGATCTTGCGCCGGTATCGCTTGCCACGGCGTCGGCGTTGATCCTCGTCGTGCATCCGTCGCTGCCGGTAAAGTCGGTGAAAGACCTGGTCGCGTTGATGAAAGCGCGCCCCGGCCAGTTGAGCTACGGCTCCGCCGGCACCGGCGGCGTGCATCACCTCGCCGCCGAGTTGCTCAAGGTCACTTTCAAGCTCGATATGGTGCACGTGCCGTACAAAGGCGTCGGTGCGGTGATCCCCGACCTCCTCGGCGGCCACATACAGATGACGTTCTCCAGCATGCCGCCGTCGATGCCTTTCGTCGCGACGGGCAAGCTCCGGGCGCTGGCGGTCACTTCCACCGCGCGCTCGTCAGCCGCTCCCGACGTGCCGACGATGATCGAGGCAGGGGTGCCGGATTTCGTCGCCACGAACTGGTTCGCGTACTTCGTGCCCGCGGGCACGCCTGACGCGATCGTGAACACGCTCAACGCGGAGATCAACCGCACATTGAAGCGGGAAGACGTCAAGGCGAAGCTCGTTGCGCAGGGACTGGATACGCTGGGTACCTCGCCGCAAGAGCTCGGCAAGTTCGTACGCGCAGAGAGCGAGAAGTTTGCGAAACTTATCAAGCTCTCCGGCGTGAAGGGCACGGACTAGAAGTCCCCTCCCCAGCCCCTCCCCCGCCGTGCGTCAGCGAGCCTGCCGCCGCGGCGGCCGGCGGGACGCGGCAGCCAGCTTTTTCAGGTCTATGGCGCCGACCTGCGACAGCACGCCTGCCAGGTCGAAATAGACGGTCTCCGCCCGGAGACGGCTACCGCGAAATTCCCATAGGACGCATGCCCGCACCCTGGCCCGCCTTCCGGTCGGCGCAAAGCCGAAGAACGGGCCGCGGTGGGTTCCACGCCACTCGTTCTCCGTGACGACGTAGTTGGTTCCCTCCGCGACTATTCGTCTGACCCGAACCTTGAAATCCGGGAAGCCGCGCCACTGCTGCAGATAGCGATCCGCGACCGCCTTCGGGCCAACGAAAGGCTTCGGAGAAATATTGACAGCACACACGCAATCCTTGGTCATTCCGGCGAGTAAGCCTTTCAGATCCTGCGTGCTTTCCTGCCGGATGTGCTCCCGAATGACTTTGCGCCGTGCATTCCTCACTGCTGCATCCACTTTACTCATTAAGGCCCACCTCTCAGCTTGCGGCGGCCCTGATGAAGGGCGGCCATAAACTCAAGCCAATCTGTTTATCATGATCGCGTGACGGCCCGCAACCGGAACGGACGGGGGTGGAGGAAAACGGGGGCGGTGTAAGATTTGCCAATGACCACTGCACCACGGCCCTTGATTTGCGTGTCCGCCAACTCCAGGCAGCCGGACGAGCGGCGGCAGCCGGTGTACGCCACCGCCGAGCGCTACGTCCAGTCGCTGGTGAAGATGGTGGATTGCATCCCCGTGCTGATGCCGGCCGTGGGCGGGGCGATGGACGCGGTCGAGCTCGTGTCTCGCATGGACGGTTTCGTGCTGACCGGCGGTCTGGCGAACGTCGAGCCGCATCACTACGACGGGCCGGCGTTCCCGCCCGATGAGCCCATCGATCCCGGCCGCGACGCGCTCGTCTTGCCCCTGGTGCGTGCCTGCATAGCCGAGCGCGTGCCGGTGTTCGGCATTTGCCGCGGCATCCAGGAGATCAACGTGGCACTGGGCGGCTCGCTGCATTACCGCATACATCAACTGCCCGGAAAGAACGACCACCGCAGGCCGCGCAGCGAGGACGTTCCGCAGGAAGAGGTCTACCGGCTGAACCACATGGTAAGACTGACCCCGGGCGGAATGTTCCAGTCCATAGTTGGGCGGGACGAGATGATGGTCAATTCGTTGCATGGGCAGGGCGTGGATCGCCTGGGCAAGGGCCTGGTCGTGGAGGCGATGTCCCCGGACGGCGTGGTCGAAGGCCTGCGCTACAACGACGAGACGCAGTTCATCGTCGGCGTGCAGTGGCACGCCGAATGGCAACCCGAAGAGCATGCGCTGTCGGGCGCGCTCTACACTGCCTTCGGCGAGGCGGCGCATGCGCGCGCGGCGCGACGCGCGCCGAGGTAGAGAGCTGCGCTTAGAGGCGCCCGGCCTGGACGCGGCCTCGCCGCCCGACCCGGCGCCGCCACCTCGTGAACTCGTAGCGGTAAACCTCCGCTGCTCGCCAAAGCGGGGCGGCTGCGGAACTCACCTACCGTTGTCGCAGGAACAACCAGTCTTGTGGACGGTTACCGAGTCACTCCGAACCCGGCGCGCAAGCGCGCCTGAGCGACATTCCGGTTCGACAGTCCTCGCCGTGCCCGCCGCGCTGCATCGCGGACGGACAGCTCGCCGGCTCGAATGCGCGCAGGCACATTCTTCGAAACCCCGGCTCGCATCCCCGCTTTGGCTGCGCTGCTCGGCGCCTCTACGGGCGGCAAGGCCGCGCCCAACCCGTGCGCCCCGCTCTAGCGCCTCTCTGAGGGTTGGTAGTGGTCCCCCACCCCGCCCCCATCTCCCATATTCCCGCAGTGCGGCCTACGCCTTCCACGTTCCACATTCCACGTTCCGCGTTCGAACATGTGTCGAACGGGATCAATGAATTGCTCTGGTCCGACCGAAGCGTCGGCCACATACTATCCGCATGAATCCGCTCTATAGGCGGGCCATTGTACAGAGCGTGTTCGGGCTGATCTTTTTCATCGCCCTCATCTTCGTGACCGCGGGCACGTGGAATTATTGGCAGGGCTGGGTATTCTTGGCGGTATTCGCTGCTTCAACGACAAGCTTTACGATCTATCTCGCGATTTACGACAAGCCACTCCTCGAGCGGCGCATGAATGCCGGTCCGTGGCATGAAAAAGAGTGGTCGCAGAAAATAATCGTCTCGCTGGTCATCGTCGCGTTCTTCGCATTCATCATTCTTCCCATACTCGATTACCGCTATGGCCTCTCGCCGGTATCTGCATGGGTCTCCATTGTCGGCAACACGATTATCATATTTTCGTTCCTCGCTATCTTCTGGGTCATCAAGACCAACAGCTGGGCAGCATCAAATGTCCGCGTTGAGGCAGGTCAGAAAGTCATCGATACCGGCCCATATGCGTACGTGCGGCATCCGATGTACGCCGGGGCCATTTGGCTCTTTGTCGGGATCCCGCTTGCGCTCGGCTCGTGGTGGTCAGTCGCGCTCTTGATTCCATTCCTTCCGGTCTTGTTCTGGCGTCTTCTCGACGAGGAGAAAATCCTCGCGCGGGACCTTCCGGGTTATGCCGGATACATGCGGAGAGTGAAATACCGCCTTGTTCCATACGTGTGGTAACGAATGCTGTTTCCTCGAAAATTGGAAACTCTTAGGGGGCCGTGCCCTAAGAAATTCCGGGGCCGACGTGCGTGGCATTCCTGATTCATCCGGAGCGTCGGCTGAGAGCGCTCTTTCGATCCCGAGAAAGGGCTTCTAAGCCAGAAATCGAAGCGGTTTTTGTGTCGTCAGCGAATGCGATCAAAGAGTTGTGCTGGTCGACCCTAAGCGTTAGCGCACGGGCATGGGTTGGACGTGGACTTGGCACCCGTAGAGCGGACAAATCGGTCGAGCCCATGCGACGGCAGCGGAGGTGGGCGGCAAGTCGCGTTCCAACCCAGCACTCTGCCGGCTCAGCTGCTCCCACGATTCGGGCGGGCTTCGCGCCTTCGCAGGCTCCTCAGGCAGGAGAGGATGTCCAAAGGCGCGCTCCGGCCACTGTACCACGCGCTCCGGACCCTCGGCCGGCGGAGCGTCTTGAGCTGGTTCCGATTGCGCGGGGCCATGTCCCGCGGCCGCCGGATGTTCAATAATGACAGGGTCCACGTTTACCCAACGCGCCTCCATGCTGACCGATGACCAGATCGAATCCCTCGTCTCCCGCATCGAGCCCGACTTGATCGCGCTGCGCCGGCGCGTCCACGAGCATCCCGAGCTCGCGTTCGAGGAGCACGAAACGGCGCGCGCCGTTTCAGACTACCTCTCCGCGCTGGGCATCCCGCACCGGACGGGCGTCGGCAAGACCGGCGTGGTAGCCATGATCGAGGGCGGCGCGGCCGGGCCGACGGTGGGCGTGCGCGCCGACATGGACGCGCTGCCGATCGAGGAAGCGAGCGGCGTGCCGTTCGCTTCGCGGGTGCCCGGAAGGATGCACGCTTGCGGCCACGACGTGCACACCACCATCGCGCTCGGCGTGGCTCACGTGCTTGCGGGCGCGCGCGCCACACTGCCGGGCCGGGTGAAGCTCATCTTCCAGCCCGCAGAGGAGACGCTCTCCGGTGCCGCCGCGATGATCGCCGATGGGGTGCTCGATGACCCTGCGATGGACGCGATCATCGGCTTTCACAACTCGCCGCGGATAGAGACGGGGCTGCTGGGGTACGCCGAGGGCACCGGCCACGCTTCTTCCGCCGCGTTCGATATCGTGCTCAGGGGCCAGGCCGGGCACGCGGCCCATCCGCATACCGGGGTCGATGCGATCGTGGGCGCGGCGCAGCTCGTAACGCACCTCCAGACGATAGTCAGCCGCGAAATCGCCCCGACGGTGCCTGCGGTCGTGACCATCGGGCAGATCGCGGGCGGCACGGCGCGCAACGTCATCGCGGACCGGGTCACCATCAAGGGCACGGCACGCACGCGCGACGCGCTGGCGGAAAAGCTCGTGGAAGAGGCGCTCCGCCGCGTGGTGGCTGGCGTGGCGGCAAGCCTGCGGCTCGAATACGAAATCGACTGGGTAAGGCAGACGCCGGTCATGAGGAACGACCCGCGGGTCGTCGCGCGCATGGTCGAAGCGGCGCGCGAGGTCGTGGGCGCCGACAAGGTGGTCAACATCAGCGAGCCGACGATGGGAAGCGAAGATTTCGCGTGGTTCGCCGAGCGCGTGCCGGCGGCGCACCTGCGGATCGGCTCGCGCGTCGAGGGGGTGGACACAGCCATCCACCGCGCCGACTACCAGTGCAACGAGCGGGCGATCGGAATCGGCGTGCGGGCGGTGACGCGCGTGGTGTTGAGCCTGCTCGAGCGGCGGATCGGTAATTGATCCGTTGCTGGCATATTCGGTCCAGTTCGGTTGGATACGGGAAGCGAACCCACATCCGGGAAGCGGGACCGTCCTTGCAACGCACTCAGGATAGCGATAGGCTGTTCGGAGCAAGCTGCAGCAACATCTGGAGGACTGGAAGATGAAATTTCATGTTACAGGGACAAGTGGTTCGGAAGATCCGACGAAGGCGACGCTTGTGTTCTTGCACGCGAAGGGCATAAAGGAAGCAGGCCATGACGTTTCGATCTCGCTGCTGGGCGATTCGGTGGTGATGCTCAACCCCGCGGTCGCGAAGAATATTCAAGGCGTCGGATTGCCGCCTTTGGTCGATCTGATCAACTTTGCGAAGGAGAACGGCATACCGGTCTATGGCTGAGGCCTTTGCTGCACGGCCCGTGGGGTCGGAGAGGAACTTGCCAAGTCATTGGGCGGCAAATACATCAATCCGAAAGTCCAGGCTGAGATGTGTGCAGACGCGGATCGCACGGTTTTCCTTTAGCGAGCGACTCAAGGCTACTGCACCTTCCTGCTATTTGATCTGCCGCGCGCGCGGCATGAGACACGCCAGCATTACGATCCCCAACGCACCGACGATGCCCATCGCCGCGACGGCGCCGCGCGACCCGACCACGAGGGCCAGCAGGCCGATCAACATACTGCCCGCAGTGGAGAGCATCTGGCTCATGTTGAACAGGGCCATGGTGCGGCCACGATATGCCGGAGGAGAGTGCGATTGCACGACCGTATGCACCAGTGCGTTGGCGTGAACGTGGCAAAGCCCCGCCACGACCATCGCGACGATCGACAACGAGTACCATGGCGAGGCGGCGAACACCACGAGCGCCAACCCGTACACGATCGACGAGTCGATCATGACCCTACCTCGCGTCAGCCGGTGGCCCGCTAGGGCGATGGTTGCCGCGCTCGCCAGTGCGCCGAAGCCCATCGCGGCGAGCAGCAAACCCTGTCCTTCCGCACCCACGCCGAGCAAGTCACGCGCGAACACCGGCAGCAGCGTGGTGAACGGAAACATCAAAGTGCACACAATAGTCGTGCACAGAATACCGGCGCGCACCGTCTGATTGTGCCAGGAGAACTTCCAGCCTTCGACGATGCTGTGCGCGAAAGACTCCCGGCGTGCCTTCATCGCCCTGTCGTCGGAAAGCGGCAACGCTGACAGCCGCGCCGTCCATACCACCGCCACGAACAGGCACGCGGCCTGCACCGCGAACGCGCCGCCGGTGTCTGCGATGGCGATGATCGCGCCCGCCAGCGCCGGACCCGCGAGCCGTGCCATGTTGAAGATCAGCGCAGTCAAGCCAATGGCGTTGGTCAGAAGCTCAGGCGGCACGGTGTCGGTCACGATCGATGCGCGTGCAGGCTGCTGGATCGTCTGCATCATGCCCGTAACCACCGCGATTACGTAGACGTGCCATGGTTCGACATGCTTGCCGAATATCAGCAGCGCCAGGACCGCAAACGACATGCCCTGTATCGCCTGTGAAATGAGCAGCAAGGTCTTGCGCGAATAGCGATCGGCGGCCGTGCCGGCGAACGGCGAAATCAGCAGCATCGGAACGAACTGGATGCCGCGTGCAAGGCCGAGCTGCACTACCGAATCGGTAAGCTGATAGATCAACCAGCCGCGGCTCAGCTCGTCCATCCACATGCCGATGTTGCCGAACACCTGGGTGCCGCAAACCAGCCGGAACTCACGGTAGTGCAGTGCCTGCAGCGCACGATGGCCGCGGATCGTTGAAAAGAACGAACTCATCGCCCGATTGTATAGGCAAGCTGAGACGCACTTCGGCGAGCAAGGCACGAGCCCAGCCATCGGGCATAGAATGCGGGTTCGTGAAAAACCGTGTTTGAAAACCTTTCACCGGTACCGTCGTATGGAAGAGGAACTTCTAGGGAAGTACACGATGCCCGGTATCGGCCTCGGGACGCTGGGCAACCTCGGCGATGCCTGTACCGCGCTGGTCGAGGCGGCGCTCTCCGAGGGCTGCCGGTACATCGATACGTCCAGGTTCTACGGTAACGAGGAGGCGGTCGGGAAGGCATTGGCGCGTTCTTCGATCCCGCGCGGTGACGTCTGGGTGACGACAAAGCTCCTGCATCCCCGAACGCCGCCGCAGCCGGACCTCGCTTTCGAGCTGGAGAAGAGTCTGCGCCTCCTGCGGACGGACTATGTGGATCTGCTCCTGATCCACTGGCCCAACCCGGAAGTGTCGCTGGAGTGGGCCCTGGGTGAGTTCGCGGCGCTGCGCGAACAAGGCAAGGCGCGCACCATCGGCGTGTCCAACTTCCCGACGGCCCTCTTGCGGCAGGCTCTGGAGATCGTCGGCGACCTAGCGGCCAACCAGGTCGAATACCACCCCTACCTCAGCCAGCGTCCGCTACTCGCCCTTATGCGCGAGCGAGGGCTCGTACTGATCGCCCATTCGCCGCTCGCCCGCGGGGCGGTCCTGAACGACCCGGTCCTGCAGGAGATCGCGAAGCGGCGCCAGCTGAACGCGGCACAGGTCTCGCTGCGGTGGCTCGTGCAGCAGGAACGGGTCGTCGCCATCCCCGGCGTACAGAGCGTCGAACAGTTGCGCGAAAACCTGAAGGTGCTCGACTTCACGCTGACGAGCGCCGAGATGGCTGCCCTCTCGGCGCTGGCCCGCGGAACGCGAATCGTCAACCCGAAGCATGGTCCGGACTGGGACCCTGCGTGAGTAGCTGAGCTTTTCGCCCTCGAAAGCGATCGAAGGCGATCCGATCGTCAAAGTGTACCGGAACTTCATGTTGCGTCTCTGCAACTCCGTTGCGGTCGGACCTGCGCGACGCTTTGATCCGTTACCCATAGCCGCGAAAAACACGGCGATTTTTTCGCCTTCGACGTGCAATTTAGAGGCTGAAATTCGCAGTTTAAGAAACGTGGGAGATGGGGACGGGATGGGGGACACCTACTCTCCTCTCAACGAGAGGGCTGCGGGAAGACACGGTGCTTGAGCTTGGCTCCCCTGTGGACCGTCGAGCAGTCGCAGGTCGGCCCCGGGAATTCGGGCGAGCACTGTCGAACCGGAATGTCGGTGTTATCGTGACTTCGGAACCGTCCACAACATCGCCCATAGGATCGACAACCGCAGGTGAGTTGCGCAGCCTGCCGGGGCCGACCGAGCAGCGCAGGTTTACCGCTACGAGCTTGCGAGGTAGCGGCGGAATACCGGGAAGCCAAGCTCGAGCACCGTGGCTTCCACAACCGAGCGGGCACTCCGCTCGACGACATGCTTTGCGGCACTATGACGACCGACGGGTCGGCGGAGGCATACTAGCTCCGGAGGTAGCGGCGCCGGGTCGGGCGACAAGGCCGCGCCCAACCCAAGCTCTGCTGGCGACGAACCATCACCTGAGCCCGACATCTGCGTTCACCAGCGGCTCATGGTCGTTCTTGCCGGTTCTCAGGCGACGCGCGGCTCCGGCATTCTCGCAAAAGCGCTATCCGGCGCTTTTCCCGCGATGGTCGTGCGGTGCAGCTTGCGCTTGTACCTGGTCCTGTCGAACGTCGTCGCCCGGTGGAGCGTGCAGCGGTTGTCCCACATCACCGCGTCGCCGTCGCGCCAGTGATGGCTGTACACGTACTGTGGCTGCGTGCAGAACGCGGTCAGCTCGTCGAGTATCCTCCGCCCTTCCTTCGGTGGCATCCCGACGATCTCCTGCGCGTGCGCGCCGACGTAGAGCGCCTTGCGGCCGTTGACCGGGTTCACCCGAATCAGCGGGTGCGTGACGGTGTGGCGCTTCTTGGCTTCCTCTTCGTACCCCTTGTCATCGTCCATGTCCGGATGCGTGACGCGATGGACGGCAGTGAGCCGCTCCAGTTCCGCCTTGCGCTCTGCGGGCAGGTCCTCGTAAGCCGCGCGCGCGCTCGCGAAATCGGTATTGCCGCCGACTGGCGGCACGATGCGCGCTGCCAGCAACGATGCGAGCGCCGCGACCGGTTTGAAGGAGCTGTCGCTGTGCCACGCCTCGTTGCGCTCCCGGTGAATCATTGCCGGGTGGTCGAGGGGCAGCATGTTGCCGTCCTTGCCGAGGTTGGTCATGACCGAAATGTGCCCCGGATTCCAGTCGTTGCCGGGGTGCGCCAGCATCGTCTCCAGCTCGCCGAACTTGCGGCTGAATGCGATCTGCGACTCGTCGTCGAAAGCCTGGTCGCGGAAGACGAGGATCTGGTGCTCGTTGAACGCTTCCCAGATCGTGCGGAAGTCTTCGCGCGGTATGGGCACCGTCAGATCGATGCCGGTCACCTCAGCGACGAAAAGCGGATGCAGGCGTGTGACGGTGAGTCGGGTCTTGAGCGTAGTCATGATTCCTCCGGATGTGCGTTCCGAAATCCAGTGTGGATTACGACTTTCCGAGATACGCGACTGCTTCGATCTCGACCAGCGTTTCCGGGCCGGCCAGCGATCGCACTTCTACCAGGGTAGATGCGGGAAAATCGCCGGTGAAGAACTCGCGGCGCGCGCGCCAGACCTCGGTGTTGTTCTTGATATTGACCATGAAGATGGTCAGCTTGACGACATCATCGAGGCTGCCGCCGGCGCCTTCGCAGATGTGCTTGATCCGCGTGAAGATCTGCTTCGCCTGCTCGTACTCATTGCTGCCCACCAGCGTCCTGCCTCCTTCGAGCGGACGCGCCACCTGGCCGGAGATGAAGATGAGATCCCCGGCGCGAATGCAGTTCGACCATAGTCCCGGGCCTGCTTCAGCCACGTCGGGCACAGTGACCTTGGTTCTGGGCATGGGGCGATCTCGTTGCGTGCGTAGATCAGTTAGGCGCAGTACCGCGCAGACAAGTCCGCTGCAGCACCCGCGGGAACCGCGCCGCGTCGAAGTTGGTGTTGGCGCGGTGAAGCAGGCAGCGGTTGTCCCACATCAGCAGGTCGCCCAGCGTCCATTTGTGGCGGTAGACAAAACGCTCCTGCACCGCGTGCTCGAACGAGTTTCTCCAGACGGACGCGCCCGACCTCCTCCGGTTGCCCTTCGAAGTAAGCGGCGTGCTCGCCCATGAACAGCGCCTTGCGCCCGGTTTCCGGGATCGTGCGGACGAGCGGATGCGTCATGGGCGGGGCGTCTGCGATTTCCTCCGGCGTGGCTTTGGCCCCCGCGCGTGCCCGGGAAATCTCCCAGCTATGCACGACACGGACGCCGTCAAGCGCCGTCTTCTCGGCCTCCGGCAGCGCCTCGTAAGCTGCGATCATGTTGGCGAAGCACGTCTCTCCTCCATCCGGCGGCATCACCAGGGCGTGCAGAATCGTCGCGAGCGAGGGCTGGGGACGGAACGACTTGTCGGAATGCCAGAGGGTCGAGGCAACGCTGCCGGTGGGTTTCCCGTCGGCGCCAAGATTGGTGACGATATGCACCAGCGGATGCACCGTGCCGCGGTTACATGGCCATGTGGCGCTCGAGCGTGCCGAATTGCTACGCTGAAGGCGATCTGCTGGTCGTGATCCAGATGCTGATCACGAAAGCACAGCACGTGATATCTGGATGAAGGCGTCGTAAACCGCGCGTTTCGTGGCCACCGGCAGCGGCTCGCGCAGATCCAGCCCGACGATCGAAGCGCCAAGGACGGGGGACAGCGGTTCGGCGGTGAAATGATGCTCGAGGGTGAGGGACATGGCGCGCCCCCTGATCTTCCGTTGAAGGGATTCTACTTCCAAACGGCGGAAGCGGGGCTAGGGACAGCTATCTTCGTCCTGATGTTCAGCACGCATCCTGGCTGATAGGATGCGGCAGGACGGACCCGGATCCCGCTTTCGCGGGATAACTTCTCCAGAAGTTTTCGAGACGATCACCGGAGAAATCGGTTGGTGCCCTATTCTCCGGTGCCATTCATCAATGTCGTGCGCGCCGGCGCCAACCTGTGAACATCAACCCGAGACCGCCCAAAGCCAGCAACGCCGCCGAACCGGGCTCGGGTGTGGACGCGACCTCGACAATCCCGCGCGAAGGCAACTGGACGATGTTCGCGCAGCTGCTCCAGTCGCTCGAGGTCCAGATCGAAGAAGGCGCCACCCCGTGGCCCCCGGATGGCAAGGCCCCGTTGGGATGAGGGGAACGAGATCGACGATATTCAGAGGTGAGAAATGCCTCGCACGCTATGCCCCTCACCTTATCCCCCCTATCCCTCTCCCTATCTCGGGGAGGGGGGATTTATGGGGCAAGCGGATTTTTCTTGTCTCTCCATGCGACACCGTGTGATCCCGGTAGCGCGCGCCGTGCTTCTGAAGCGCGCATGCTTGCGAGAGCGCGAGTGGGATATCCGTGCAAGTTAATGCCTGGGTCGGAGTACCTTCGCCACGCCACTGGCTCTGGAACCTTCGCGACATCCGTTACTCCGCCTTGATTCCCTGTTCCTTGAACACGACGCGCCACTTTTTGATTTCGCTGCTCAAGTGAGCGCTCATCTCCTCGGGCGTGCTCGCAATCACGTCGAGGCCGCGATCCTGCCAGCGCTTTATTGCATCAGGTGTCCTCAGCACCGCTCGCACCTTTTCATTGAGCGTCGCGATGATCTGCCCGGGTGTGGCCTTTGGCGCTGCGAGGATCTGCCACGTGGTGAACTCGTAGCCGGGCAGACCAGCCTCTGCCATCGTCGGGATCTGCGGTGCGATCGCGTTGCGCCTGGTGGCGGTAATGCCGAGCGCCTTGAGCTTCTTTGCCTCGATGTGCGGGAGCGCTTCGGGGATCGCGTTGACGAAGTACAGCTGCGTCTCGCCGCTGAGTGTCGCGATCGTCGCCGGGCCGCCGCCTTTGTAGTGCACGGGGAGGAGCTTGATCTTCGCGAGATTATTGAGCAGCTCGCCCGCGATGTGCGGATTCGTGCCCGCGCCCGCCGTGCCGTACGTGATCGCGTTGGGTTTCGATCGCGCGAGCGCGATCAGATCCTTCATCGAATTCACCGGCAGCGCAGGGTGCGACACCAGAACGGACGCCACCGAAGCGAGAAGTGAAACGGGCGCGAAGTCGTTGATCGGGTCATACGGCACCTTGCTATACGCGAACTGGTTGGTCACGAAGGGTAAAGTGTTGACGAGCAACGTGTAGCCGTCGGGCGCGGCGTTCTTCGCGAGCTCGGTGCCGATCATGCCCGAGGCGCCGCTGCGATTATCAATGATAATCTGCTGGCCGAGCGGCCTGCTCAAATCGGCGCCCACCAGGCGCGCGACGAGATCGACGCTGCCGCCCGGCGGAAAGGGCGTGACGATGCGGACCGGCTTGGTCGGATACTCGGCAGCGAATGCGTACCCCGCGGTGAACGCCAAAACCATAAATGCCAGTGCCCGCTTCATGAAATACTCCCTACGAAAATAGCTCGCGGTCCCTGATTTTTCGCGGGTCCGTGTAGTCTTCCGCAAACCACGGCCTTTCGCCCGCCTTGCGCGGCGGCCTCGCGAGCTGGAGCTTCTTCTTCGCCTTCTTGGCTTCTTTCTGCACGACCCGGAAGTGATAGTGGTCGAAGATGCGCAACGCTTCGACCGTATAAGATACCGCAATGCGCCGGTCGCGGATAATCAGCAGGTTCTCGCCGTTCTTCTTGTCCGCGGGAATCGAGAAATTGTACGAGCCGAGGTAGACCCGCGCGGTGGGCTTGTCGAAATCGATCACGATGAACTTGTGGTGCATGCGGTTGCCGCCGCCACCGGCCGGCTCCTTGTTGAAAGGCGCCGGGACATTCTTCTCGAGCGCCGAGGCGAAGACCGGCGCAATATTCCCGTTCGGCATCTGAAGGTCGATGCCCCCGACTTTCTTATCGGAGATGCCATAGACGAAAATGCCGGCCTTCCTGGAAATCTTCTTGAGCGATTCCTTGATGACACCGGGCGTTATCGAGAGGAACGCGAGGGAATAGAACAGAGACGACTTAGTCTCGCCGATGTCCACGCCGATCTTGTCAAGCAGTGCGTTCGATGACGAGTGCGGCGAGAATGCGACCTTCGCATCAATGTTATCGAATCCGAGATTCGTTAATTCGGCCGAGTCGGTGTCCTCGAACTCGTCTTCCCTGTCGAAGTAGTTGTCGAAGGCGACAAGCGCCAGATCGACGGCCTTTTTTCCCTCCACAATAAAGGCGTTGTTCGCCTGCACGTACAGCCCGCGCCAACTGAGATTCGTTGAGCCGAACACGACCTTCTTCGTCTTCGAGCCGTTCACGACGATCATCTTGTTGTGCTGAAGGCTCTTCATGTGCTGGCGCATTACGTTGCCTTCGCCAGCCGTCTTTCCGAGACGCTCTGCCGATTGCGTTTCGCCGGACTCCGATTCGCCGTGTTCCTTGCTGTCGTCGACGATGATTCTCAGTTTCTTCTTGAGCTTCTCGAACCGGCCGACGACCTCCGGCTCGCTGAGATCGTAGGCGATGACCCGGACGTCGGCTTTCTCCTTGATGGCTTGATCCAGCAAGTCGAGGATGGTCTCTCTTGCCTCGAAACCCATCCACGCGAGTGCCTCATCCTTCTTGGGATGCGTCGCCTTGAATTTCAGGCCGTCCTTCGCCTTTCCGGGGAGCAGGGTACCGATCTCGCCGAACTTCTCGTACCGGTCCACGAACGCCTGCGAGGAGACGAAGCCGCGGGTGAATGTGACGTTGACCTGGCCCGGGTACGTCTCACGCCGCAGCTCAATGGCGGCTGCCTGCGGCTCGCCCTGGCTGAGCCGATCTTCCTCGTCCATGAAGATTGGCGTGACGCGGTAGGTAAACTCGCCGTCGAGGTTGGCGTTACGCGGGAAATGCACCCATCGGAATTTCTGAATCGGCGAAACGAGCGTCGAGAGCTGGATCGGATTGACCTCGCCGTCGGCGCCCGCGAACGAGAGACGGTTGTTCAGAGGAAAGAAGGTATTGCCGCCGGGTGGCTTGGACTCAATCGCGAACCCGACGAAGTTGTTCGGTGGCCTTCCGTTCTTCCAGTTCATCGCGACAAGACACATTCCGTCGCCGCGATGGAGCTTGAGTGTGAAGAGCGCCTTCGTGTTCTTGCCGGTGACCTTGAAATCGCTGCTGGCCATGTTGCCCTTCCTTGAATCGATCGCCGGATGACGAGAACTCAACCGGTCACCGCGTCACTGCGTCACTTCGTCCGGATGATCAATCACCGATCGCGGATCATCGCGGATCACTAGTCACTGTTCTGGTTTGATGCCCGCGTCCCTGATGACTTTACTCCACTTCTGCATCTCGGCTTTCAGAAACGCCGCGAATTCCTTCGGCGTGCTCCCCACCGCTTCCGCGCCGTCGAGCTGGAAGCGCTGGGCCACGTCCGGCAACTGCACGATGCGTGCGACTTCTGCCGACAGCTTGTTGACGATGGCCTGCGGGACGCCTGTGGGAGCGACCATTCCCTGGAATGCTTCGGCACGGTAGCCGGGCAGGGTCTCGCCGACCGTCGGCACGTCGGGCATGCTCGACTGGCGCTTGGCACTGGTGATCGCGACGGCGCGCAGCTTGCCGGTCTTGATGTGCGGCGCGGCAGATATCGTCGTCGTGAACAGCATGGTGACGCGCCCCCCTATGACGTCGGTCACGGCGGGCGGAATACCCTTGTAGGGCACGTGGATCATGCTGACGCCCGCCGCGCGCTGGAACATTTCGGCCGATAGATGGGGTGCGGAGCCGGCGCCGGGAGTCGCGAACGTAAGCTCGCCCGGCCTGGCCTTCGCCAGCGCGATTAGGTCCTTGACGGACTTGCCCGCGAAGGAAGGCGTGACGACGACCACGTTGGGCTGCGAGTTCAACTGCGTGACGGGCGTGAAGTCCTTGCCTGGATCGTACGGCAGCCTGGAATAGAGGCCGGGATTGATCGCGAATGTCGTCGTGATCATCAGCACGGTGTAGCCATCCGGCGCGGACTTCGATGCGATTTCCGTCCCCACGATGGTCGCCGCGCCGGCGCGGGTATCGACCACGATGTTCTGACCCCATTTCTCGGTCAGTTTCTGCCCGATCAGCCGCGTGCTGATGTCGAGCCCGCCGCCCGGTGCAAACGGCACGATCATGCGGATCGGCCTGCTGGGATAGCTGACGGCGTCCTGGGAAAAGGCAGCCGTGGTGGATGCTGCCAGTGCCATTGCAGGAATACAAAGGAGCTTCATGCAACGGATTTTACTTTGTCGTTCGTGTCTTGTGCCTTGTCCCTCTGGCCAAAAACCCGAACGTGCCGAGCGCGTACAGCGCCGCGGAAAAGAGCGGGAGATGGGGACGGGATGGGGAGCCTACTTTAGGGATGAGGGCGGAGGGATGAGGGGAAGAACAGGTCATGTCATGCCTCCCGCGATTTGACAAGAACGGGAGATGGGGGCGGGATGGGGGATCCCTTCTAAGAAAACTAGCATCTACTCGCCTGGCTTGGGCGCGGGCTTGGCACCTGCAGAGGCGCCTGAGCAGCGCAGACAAGGCCGGGGTTTCGGGTCGGAGTAGGGATCACGGTCGCCCGTGACCCCCTCCACAGATCCGGACGTGCGGCGCTACCGCATCCGGCTCCCGCCTTGGGTAATGACGCCGAGTCGCACTAAAGGGTACGGGTGACAGATGCGGGCGGGCGGAAGCCAGTGATCGCGGTAACGCGACATGCGCTGCCACGACAGAGGCGACTGACTGCGGCGACGTAACACACGCCACCACAGACGTCCGACGGCGTGGCGGAATGCAGCGATCGCCGCGCCGTTGAAGGGCACGCCGTAGTAACGCGCGTGCCCTAGCACCACCGAGCGCACGTAGGCGCCCTGCTCCCGCACGGGCCGATGCATGCGTCGCCTAAGTTCGGCTTTGACCTCCCTAAGCTTCGCCTGCCACCTCTTTCGCATCGTCAGCCGCAGCACCGTGAACCGGCCCTTGCGCGTCTTCCCGCAACAATGCGTGAAGCCGAGGAAGTTGAAGGTTGGCGGCTTGTCCCCGCGACGCGCGATACGTTTGGCTCGCAAAGCGTCCAAAGCGCAGCAAGCGCGTCTTCTCGGGGTGCAGCTCCAGCCCGAACTGGGCGAAACGCGCCCGCAGTTCGATGAGGAAACGCTCGGCCTCCTCCGATGCTCGAATCCGACCACGAAGTCGTCGGCGAAGCGCACAACCACTACGTCGCCGCGCGCCCGCCTGCGCCTCCATTGTCGAATCCAGAGGTCGAACACATAGTGCAGGTAGAGGTTGGCCAGTAGCGGGCTGATGCTCCCACCCTGCACCGTCCCCTCTTCACTTTGCGTTCGTTGCCCGTCTTCCAGCACACCGGCGGCGAGCCATTTCTGGATCAACCGCACGATGCGCCGGTCCGCTACACGGTGCTCGATGAACTTCACCTGCCACTCGTGCTTCAATGTATCGAAGAAGCTGCGAATGTCGGCATCGAGCACCCAGTTCACCTTCCTCATCGTGATGCCCACCGTGAGCGCATCCAATGCCTGATGCGGGCTGCGCCCCGGCCGGAACCCATAGGAGAAACCGAGGAAGTCCTGCTCGTAGATCGCGTTCAACACTTCGACCACCGCACGCTGGACGATCTTGTCCTCCAGCACCGGAATACCGAGCGGCCGCTGCCGCCCGTCGGTCTTCAGGATGTACGCTCTGCGAACCGGCTGCGCCCGGTATGCCCCTCGCTTAAGCCGTGCGGCCAGTTCCTGGAGGTTCCCTTCCAAGGCCTCGCCGTAGTGACGCCACGTCTCGCCATCCACACCTGCGGCGGCGTCTCGCTTGATGCCGAGATAGGCCGTGCGCAGCCGCTCGATGTCGTAGACGTGGTGCAGGAGCGCAGTGAACCGCTGTTGCCTGTCCCTCTCTGCTGCTTGACGTACCCGCTCGAGCGCGCTTGTCGCACTCTCCCGGCGCTGTGTCCGGCGCGCGTTGCGCTCCAACGAGTTCCCCTTGGCCAGCCCCCTTCCCTCCACCGCCTCCGCAGCCCGTGTTGCGGCTTTGTTCGGCGGCTTCGCCGGTACTACGGAGCTGTCCGACTTCCCACGACCGTTCATCATCGGCGTATGTCTTGCGACTCCCGATGCGCTCTGCCGCCTGCTACGCGGCAGAGGGCCGTGGGATCTCCCGGTTCCCGCACAAGGTGTTTCCATACATGCACCGGGTCTACGACCGCGCGGGGTCCGTCAGCGCCTCGCCTTGGCGGCGCTTGCGGTGTGGCCTTCCGCTATCCTCGAACAGCGTCGGCACCCCGAAGTAACCGCACCTTGCGGCGGGGCGACAATTTCGCGGCTCAATACCGGGCCTGTATGTACCCCGGTCAACGCTTCGCCCTCGCCCTTGCGGACGCTGACGCATGACTTGGGGCCGGTGTGGCTGGCTAGGCCTTCACCGTATGACTCTTTCATTCACACCACCTTGCCGGTTTTTACCGGCGCACCGAGGACTGTCGAACCAGAGTGTCGGCGTTCGAGCGACTCCGGAACCGTCCACAACACCGATCACAAGAGCGTCACTGGTCGGTGAGTTCCGCAGCCGCCGGGCTTGGCGAGCAGCGCAGGGTTCACCGCTACAGGTAGCGGCGCCGGGTCGGGTGACAAGGCCGCGTCCAACCCAGGCGCCCTGGCGACGACTGAGTTGCGGCAGGCCGCCGGGGCTAACTGAGCCGCGCAGGTTTACCGCTACGAGCCTACGAGATAGCGGCGGCGACCGGGGACTCAAGTTCAAGCGCCGTGGCTTCCTGCGTTTGTAAAAAGATCCCTGTTTCTCGCAGCCGGCTCGGACGCCAAGGGCGCGGCCAACCCAGGTGCCCCGAAGCTGTAACGTTTACAAACCGAGCACCCGCTTCTTCACCGCCTCCGGCGTGCCCTCGAGGTCCATGTCCGCAAGCGACGGCCCGCACTTCCACGGGTCGACGCCGAGCAGCACGCCGAGGATCTCCGCGAACGCGCGGTGCAGCGGCACCGCGATCCCCGCCTGCTCGGCGAGCTGCACGCACGGCACGATGGCGTAGGGCAAATCCACCGATTCCCACTCGCGCCAGATGTCGGGTTGGAAGGCGGGGAAGGATTGTAAACAGGATTCTGCATCGCCTCGTAGAAGGTGTCGCTCTTGAAGCCGTAGTATGCTCGATCGCCTTCGCCATCGGCGTGTGCTCGACGCCATAGGCCTCGCACACGAGCTTGCGCTCGGCGTCGAGCGCGTCTCCGAGCACGCCCGCCGCGGGCACCACGCCCTCCTGGTAGAAGCCGAACTTCTTGCCCTCGAGCTTCGCGCGCTCCATCACGCCGACGTTCGGCAGCACCATCGCCGGATGCACGATCAGGTTCAGGTTCTCGAGCCCGGTCTGGAGCACCGACGACGCCGCCGCGAAATCGGGGAACAGAGGGCTTCAGAACCGCGAGCGCTTCGTCCGAGCGCGAAGCCGGCACCGTCGCGATCCGAATGCCCTTGCGCAGCCCTTTGGGCGTCACCACCGTGCCGTTGATCCGCGCGGCATGCGTCGGCGCGGGCGCTTCGGTCACGAGCACGTCTTCGCGGCCCGCCTTGCGCAGCAGCGGCGTAAGCCGCGCAGCCGGCCAGTAGCCGTGGCTCTGAACGTGCACGACGGCGCCGCGCGCGAACTCGGGAATCATCGCGCTGAACTTCTCTTCGAGCTCAAGGATGTCGACTTCGATCAGCACGGCCTCGGCATTCTTCAGCGCCTCCGCAGTGGTGTCGCAGACCTGGTCGAGCTTCGCAAAGCCGGTTTTCTTCGAGATGAGGTGCTTCGCATCGCCTTCGACGGTGAAGCCTCCCGCCTTGCGCACTGCCGGGAGCTGATCCGTCTGCTCCGGGAAGACCGTATAGCGAACTTCGTGGCCCGACAGCGCGAGATCCGACGCGCACACGGCGCCAATCGCGCGCGCGGTATTACCGATGACTGCGACTTTCGACATGCAACTGCTCCCTTGATCAGCCTTCATTCCGGACCGCGCAGCCGCCGAAGCCCCGGACCAGCGCAGCGCGATCCGGAATCGGGTTGGACTTTCAGCGGTTCAGGAATGGATTCTGGCATACGCCAGCCGGATAATCGGTACACTGACCCCACTCGAACAGGAGGCAGACATGGGCATAGAGCGTGTTCCGGGCGCGAAAGGCGCCAGCTTCAGTAAGGCGGTGGCGGTCAGTGGAGCGGGGAGGACGGTGTACGTGTCGGGGCACCTCGCCCCCGGCCGCTCGATGGCCGAGCAGACGAACGGGTGCTTCGACCAGATCGAGGCGGCGCTCCGGACGGTCGGCGGTTCGCTCGAGCACGTCGTTCGCATCACCGCCTGGCTGACGAGCCTGGACGAGTACGCCGAATACGCACGCGTGCGTGGCGAGCGCTTCGGCGCGAACCTGCCCGCGAGCGCAGCCGTCCAGGTTGCGGGCCTGCTCCAGGGCGCCCGCATCGAGATCGACGCGGTCGCCTTCATCCCGGAATAGGTTAGAGGCCCTCCGGCCTCAAGACCGACATTCCGGTCTTTCCGGGTCAGTGCGGACGTCCGCTGCCATATCGAACATGAGCACGCCGCTGGTCATCGACATACACGCGCACTACTACCCGGAAAGCTACATGCGCGTGCTGGCGCGGTACGGCTACCCGTACGGCACGGTCTATTCGAATGTATCGCCCGCGGATGCGCAGACGCCGGGAACGGCTTCCTACAAGCGGCCCGACTCCGCATTTACGGACCTCGGCAAGCGGATTGCCGCGATGGACCAGCAGGGCGTGACGATGCAGGCGCTGTCGGTGCCTTCGCCCTGGGTGTTCTGGAAGGATAGCGAACTCGCGGCCGCGCTCGCGCGCGCCTACAACGACGCGGCAAGCGCGGCACATGTTGCGCATCCGGGCCGGCTGGTCGGGCTGATGTCGCTGCCCATGCACGACCCGAACCTCGCGCTGAAGGAACTCGAGCGCGCGGCCAGGCTGCCGGGGATGCGCGGTGTCGGACTGGGCACGCATGCTGCGGGACGCGAGTTGTCGGACCGCATGTTCTTTCCGGTGTATGAGCGTATCGCGGCATTGGGTCTGCCGATTTTCCTGCACTACGCACCGCTCACGGTGATCGGCGGCAACGACCGGCTCAAGCAGTTCCATCTGGGCAACCTGATCGGCAACGCAGTCGAAACCGCAATCGCGGCGGCCCATTTTGTTTTCGGCGGTGTGCTGGACGCTTTCCCCGCGCTCGAAGTCTGCCTGCCGCACGCGGGCGGCGTGCTGCCGATCCTGATCGGGCGCTGGGATCAGGGCCATCGCGTGCGCAGCGAATGCAGACACCTGCCGCATCCGCCCAGCTACTATCTGCGGCGTTTTACGTACGACACGGTCAGCCATTCCGATGCCGTCATGGAGTTTCTCGTCAAGTTGGTCGGTGCCGAGCGCATCATGCTCGGCAGCGACTATTGCTTCGACATGGGCTACGAGCGGCCCGTGGAAATGGTCGAACGCCTGGCGATGCTGAACGATGAACAGCGTGGGCAGATACTCGGCACGACCGCCGCGCGTCTGCTGCGGGTTGCCTGAATGCGTCCAATGCGCAAGTTGACCCGCCGGCAGCGCGCGCGTGATCATGCCGGTAACGGAATACATGGAGGAAAGAATCGATGGCGACAAGCAAACCGGGCGGCTACCTGCCCGGCGACCCGCGGTACGGGCTGAGCGGCGACGCACTGCGCCGGTACTACGGCGAGAAACCGGCGCAATGGGTGATCTTTGCGTGGGACGGGGTCGGCCAGGCCGGCGCGCGCGCGGCCAATATCGCCGCCCAGAAACACTATGCGAGAGCGCTCGGTGAGCGCCTGATCGGCTACGGACACGTCGTGTCTGACGACGCATCCGAGACGCTTGCGACTACCTGGTTCGTCCAGCTCGACGACCGGGCCGCCGCCGAAGCTTTTATCGCGGCCGACCCTTTGAACCGTGCGGGCGTCTACGAAAAAACGGATACCCGTCGCTGGTCGAACAGCTACCTGAAGCGCGCGGCCGACTACAAGCGCAAGGGGATGCAGCGGTCTTCTGCACCGGATCCAAGATTCCCGGCGCAGCGCCTTTCTTTGCCAGGCACCTGCACGCCCATGAGACTTACTTCAAGAAGTACCAAGACAGCTTCATATTCCGCGGACCGCTGCGTTCGCCGGACGGCGCCGACAATATCGGGACCGCCCTGCTGCTCGAATTGCCCGACCGCGCGGCGGCCGAGAACTCTGGAACAACGAGCCGTTCGCTGCGAACGGCGGTTACCAGGACGACTCGCGGAACTATCGCTGGGAATTTGGCGACTGACCGGAACAACGTAACCGGTGATCGTTGATTCGTGACCCGCCTCGTCAGGTGAAAACCGGTATCCAGGCCGGTCCGAGCTGCAACTTGGCGCTGGGTCGGACACGGCCTTGTCGCCCGACCCGGCGCCGCTATTTCGCATGCTCGTAGCGGTAAACCTGCGCTGCTTGTATGGTGAGCACGGCACCTGTGTTTGGCGTAGAAAAGCAGGTGCCGGGGTGGAGGGACGTGTGCTGCCATCTGCCGAACGTTGATCGGACAGAGTCCACGAGATGTCCCCCACCCACACACCAACGTCGATGAGGAATCTAGCGGCGCTCGAGAGCGACCGCCGATTTGGACGCAAGCTAACGATGGTGGCGTCCACCCAAGCGGTTCAACGCTAACACCGGAGGGAATCGCCATGCAATCGATCCTCAATTTGGGTGCCGACGTCGATAGCCGCTATGTAATGGTGGCGTGTGCTGCTGGTCGAAGCCGCACCGGATCGCCAACGAGCATAAAGCCATTCGCGCCTGGCTGCGCACTGTGCCGCGGGGTAGCCGGCTGGCCATGGAGTCGACGGGCAGCTATCACGAGCTGCTTGCGGACTTGGCGCATCAAGCTGGTTTGCAGGTGTTTATCGTCAATGCGCGCGATTGCGCCGCTATGGTCAAGGCATTGGCCGGCGTGGCAAGACCGATCGGATCGACGCGGAGGTCATCGCGCGTTACATCGCCCGCGAGCATGAAGAGCTGCACGCCTATATGCCGCCGACCGACGAGCAGCGCCTGCTTGCACGGCTGATCGGCCGGCGCGCAAAGCTCGTGCAGGCGAAGGACAGCATCAGGCAAAGTCTCGGTGGTGTGCCGGCGCTGCAGAGCGAAGCTCGCCACTCATTGGGCATATTGATCGGGTGATTGCGAGCCTCGACCTGCTCATGCAACGCACCGTGAACAGATGCCCGCTGTGCATGAAGCGGCTGGGCACATTGCGACGATCCCGGGCTTTGGTGTGCTCACCAGTGCGTGCCTGGGCCATCGCTTCACCAGGGTGCCGTATTCAACGAGCGATGCCGTGGTCGCAGCCGCTGGCCTCGATCCGCGCCCCGATGACTCGGGCCTGAAAGAGGGCCGTCGCCGATTGAGCAAACACGGCCCCGCTGAACATCGGCGTCTGCTCTTTAACTGCGCACGATCCGCTGCGCAACGGAATCCATGGAGGCCTTATTACGAAGCGCAGCTTGCCAAAGGTTTGAGCAAAACCGCAGCGACTGTAGTGCTTGCGCGAAAAATGCTCCGTGTCGCGTTCGCCGTTTACAAGCGCCGACAGGCCTTCAATTCACTACTGATCGGAGTAGGGCTTGACAGCGACCATAGAATCTCGCCACGACCGGCGGCTGCGGAACTTACTTACCGTTGTCGCTCGAGATATCGGTGTTGTGGACGGTCCCGAGTCACACGGAACACCTACACTCTGGTTCGACAGTCCTCGCCGAAACCCCGATCGTGTCTGTGCTGCTTGTATGGTTAGCACGGCACCTGTGTTTGGCGTAGAAAAGCAGGTGCCGGGGTGGAGGGGACTTGTGCCGCCGATCTGCCGAATGTTGATCGGACAGACTTGCACGAGATGTCCCCCACCCACTCACCAACGTCGATGAGGAGTCGCCCAGCGGCGCTCGAGAGCGACCGCCGATTTGGACGCAAGCTAACGATGGTGGGTCTCCACCCCGACGGTTTTAGACGCCACCACCGGAGGGAATCGCTATGCAATCAATCCTTAATTTAGGTGCCGACGTCGATAGCCGTTATGTAATGGTTGCCTGCGCCGCAGGCTCGTTTAAGCCGCACCGGATCACCAACGAGCATAAAGCCATTCACGCCTGGCTGCGCACTGCTGCCGCGGGGTAGCCGCCTAGCCATGGAGTCGACCGGCAGCTATCACGAGATACTCGCAGACCTGGCGCATCAAGCTGGTTTGCAGGTGTTTATCGTCAACGCACGCGATTTGCGCCGCTATGGTCAAGGCATCGGCCGGCGCGGCAAGACCGATCGGATCGACGCGGAGGTCATCGCGCGCTATATCGCACCGCGAGCATGAAGAGCTGCACGCCTACGTGCCGCCGACCGACGCGCAGCGCGCGCTCGCACGGCTAATTAGCCGCGCGCGCAAAAGCTGGTACAGACGAAGGACAGCATCAGGCAAAGCCTCGTGGGCTGCCGGCGCTGAAGAGTCGAAGCTCGCCACTGATCGAGCATATCGATCGCTTGATTGCCCGCCTCGACCTGCTATCGCAACGCACCCTGAAGCAGATACCCGCTGCTGCATGAGGCGGCTGCGCACATTGCGACGATCCCGGGCTTTGGTGTGCTCACCAGCACGTGCCTGGGCCATCGCTTCACTCGAGCTGCCCTATCAACGAGCGACGCCGTCGTCGCAGCCGCTGGCCTCGATCCGCGCCCCGATGACTCCGGCCAGAAGCAAGGGCCGTCGCCGGCTCGAAGCAAACGCGGCCCCGCCGAGGATCGACGTCTGCTCTTTAACTGCGCACGATCCGCTGGCGCAACGAATCTCATGGCGGCCTAACGACGAGGCGCAGCTCGCCAAAGGTTTGAGCAAAACCGCAGCGACTATACGTGCCTTGCGCAGAAAAATGCTCCGTGTCGCCTTCGCCGTATACAAGCAGCCGCCAGGCCATTCAATCCACTACTTATCGGCGAGTAGGTGCTTGACAGCTGACCATAGAATCTCGGGCGCCTCTACGGGCGCAAGACCGCGCCCGACCCAGCGCCCGGACCCGAATCAAAAGTCTAATGTTCGGGCCCCATCCCGCCCCTTTCGCCCATGAAAAGAGCTAGCGCTCGCTTGACGCTTAGTGCGATCGCTGGAAAGGGGGAGACTCGTGACTGGTGACTATTCGTGAGCGTGCGGCGGGAATCATCTCAGCCAAGCATCTTTAAGGATCCGACCCGAAGCGTGTTACGTTCTGCATAGACGAGCGGAGGTAATCTGCGACCGTGCCAATCAGCGCGAGGGGCAACGGAGGCTCACCGATCTCACGGTCGGCGCACGCATTCGGCGACGAGTCCGTTCAGCTGATCTGCAAACGGCAGCGTGCATCGCCTCGCCGAAGTCAAAGCGCGACGACGGCAAGAACGATTCCAAGAGTGTCGAGCAGATGTTCTTTCGCAAGCGCGACAACGTCGTCCGGGACGTCCTCCCAGCGCACGCGAAGCGCGAATCGCGCCAGATCCTCGGTCAGCGTGGCCAAGTCTCCTCCCTGGGCGAACGCGTTTCTATCTAGCCGCTCAAGGCAGCGGGCGTCTGTACCTTGGAAGATTCCACTCACGAAACACTCTCCAACCAGCACTTTACCTCCGCACTCGGTCCCGGAGTCGCCTGCCCTGCGCAATTCGTGGAGCGCGGGGACAACTTGCTCCCTTTGGCCATCTAGCCTCCCGCCTCGCGCCTTCTCCGGTCCAGAGCGAGCTCGCCAGTTGAAAAGAAACAGTCCGGTTCAACCTCGACCAGCGAGATAGAGATATTTCGGGGGCGGCCTGCGCCTCCTCCGCGAGAACATCGGCCAAGCGCTGCGCCAGTCGACGCTTTTGTTCCGTGGTTCGGCCCTTGGTGAACGTGATTTGAATGTGCGGCATGCTTACCTCCGTTAAAGGTCAAGTTCAGTCGTGGTTCATTGTTCGTTGCCGGCATATAATGGCAAATGGTATTTATTCATAGATCCGATAACTTCACGGAATATCCCCATGACGCTAGATCAACTTCGGACCTTTCAGGCAGTCGCAGCCGTCAGGAGCTTTCGCGGCGCCGCCGACGTCCTCCACATCACGCAGCCCGCCATTAGCAAGCAGATTCAGGCACTCGAAGCTGAGCTGAACGAGCGGCTCTTCGAGCGGGGTAAGAGCGCTCAGTTGACATCAGCGGGGACAGCCCTACTGAAGCATGCGGAACACCTGTCGCGGATTCTCACGGTAGCAAGGAAGAAATCACCGATCTCAAGGAACTTCGTGCCGGACGTCTTTCCATCGGTGCGGCCCATAGCGTCGCTACCTACGCTTTGCCCGCTCTCATTGAGGCCTATAGAGCCAGATATCCTAAAGTCAATCTCACTATCCATTCGGGCTGGTCGGTTGAGCTTACTGGCCGCGTCATGACGTATGAACTGGATCTGGGACTGCTTCGGCTCCTGTCTCCAAAACCACAGGGCTTCGAGCAACTCACGCTCGTGCCGCTTGAAACCACTGACCTGGTGTTTGTGGCGTCGCCTAATAGTCGTCTAGCTGGAAGGAAAAAGGTAACTTGGGCCGATCTCAAAGAGGCCCCCTGGATCTTGAACCACAAGGGGTGTGTATACCGCAGCCACATAGAGAGTCGGCTCAAAGAGCGCGGTCAAGCGTTGAAGGTCGGGGTGGAAGTCATGGGGTTGGAGTTACAAAAGAAATTGACCGAGCTCGGATTGGGCGTCTCGCTGCTGCCAAGAAATTTGGTGGCCACAGAGCTCAGGCAAGGAAGCCTTAAAGCTCTCGACGTCGAGGGAACCAAGCTTCAAGTCTATTCATGTTTGGCATTTCGCAAGGACAAATACATTCACGGAGCCATGAAAGGATTTCTAAGACTGCTGCAGGAAACTTTCCGGCCGGCTAGGGATGGTTTGATGAGATATTTGTGACTGTTTGAGCCCCACGCTTGTTCGATTTTCAGCCTGGTTTGGGCGCCAGGACCAGATTTCTCAACGCAGTAGCGCGCACCAGCGACAGCCACACGTAGGCGAGCACGATCGTTGCGCCGCCCGCGAGCGCCAGGCGCGGACCCACCAACGAGCCCGCGATATTCAACAGAAATCCGCTAAAGAATATCAAGCTCCATACCAGCGTGAACACGCTCATCACCCGCCCGCGGTAATGGTCCTCGACCAGGGTTTGCAGGATCACCTGCACACAGGTCAGGAAATAAGCATGGCACAGGCCGGCGAAAAAGATCATGCAGAACGAAAGCCAGTACCAGTCGCTGAAGGCCAGGCCGATCAATGCCACGTTATAGACGGTCAGGGCGCCCACCATCAGGTTTCTCGGCGAGATGCGCGACTGCAACCAGGCATAGGAAAGCAAGCCGGTCAACGCGCCGACGCCGGCGGCGGAGGCGAGGATTCCAAGGCCTCGCGAATCGACCTGCAATACATCCTTGGCGAATACCGGAAGCATATTGATGTAGCCCATGGCCAGGGTGGCGTTGAGCAGCGCCGCGGCGATGGCCTTGGCGAATACTTCGTTGCCGCGTATGTAGCGCAGGCTGTCGGTGAAGTTGTTGAGCAGACTGCCGTGTGAACGCGCTTCGCGCGCGCGCGGGGCGCACCAGGAACAACACCGCGATCATGGTGCTGACACCTGCCGCGGACACCAGAAAAGTGGTCGGCGCGCCCGCCGCGGCAATGAGAAATCCCGCGATCGAGGGGGCGATCACGCGGCTGCTGCCGAAAGCCATGGAGATCAGCGGCACCGCGGAGCGCAACAGCGGGCGAGGCAGCAAGCGCGGGAAAAACGACGCGCGCGCGGGCTCGTCGATGGCGGTCGACAGTCCCAACAGAAATGCGCCCAGCGCCAGGTGCCACAGCTGCGCCACGCCGAGCATCGCCGCCATGCCAACGAGGATCATTGCGATCGCGGAATTGGTCTGCGCGACGCCGATCAGCTTGCGCGCATCGACGCGATCGGCCAGCACGCCGCCCAGCAGCGTCAGGGCGAACTGGGGCACGAAACCGCAAAGATGGATAAAGCCCAGTTGCGCCTGCGATCCCGTGATCTCGAAGGCGAGCCATCCCAGCGTGAACGCAAACATCTGCTGGCCGATAACCTGCGCGACCAGGGCCAGCCAGTAAAGGCGAAAGTCGCGCACCTTCAGCGCGAGGAGGGGATTGGCTTTCTCTTCCACGTCAATTCCAATGGGTGAACAGTGGTCCGCCCTCGCCGTAGACCGGATCGCGTTGCGGCAGCGCAACGCGCGCTACGGCGGCTGCACTTCGTTCCAGGTTCGACAGCAGCGGCGTGCACATGTCGGGACGCTGGCCGCGGGATAGGCGCCCACGATCCCCAGCGCACCGCGCGACGAGAGCTTCTTGTGCCCGGTGCCCGCGGGCAGGACGATCACGTCGCCGGGACGCGCAGTGATCACGACCCCGCCGTCGCCGCCGAACTGCGCTGTGACCTCGCCGCTGTAGACGCCGAGCGCCTCGTGCGCATCGCAGTGAAAATGATGGAAAGGATAGACGCCGTTGCGCCACGCCGCCGGCCAGCCATTGCGGTCGAACAGTGCCTCGAAAGCCGCAGCGGGGTCTGCTCCGGCAATCGCAACCACAGCTGGGTACACGAGCAGCGGCCAGCGCGGGTGATTGGGGATGCCGCCGCTCGCCGCGAGGTGATGCGCGATGATGCGGCGGGAATGCTTCAGGGTCGAACTCATACTGGCACACATCTATCTTGTGAATGACTGCTTCGGCGACCAGCCATAGGCCTTGGCGCAGGCGCCGCCCATCAGCATCGCCCGCTCACTGTCGCTCAGGCGGTCGGTCTGGCGGAAGGGCTCGACGGCCTGTTCGTAGTTGACGACCGCGAAGGCGCGGGTCCAGTCGGTGCCCCACAGGCAGCGGTCGAAACCCCAGGCATCGAACACGCGGGCGAGCGGGTCCCAGATGTCCGGGAAGGGATACGGTTCGCGGGACAGCGTGCAGGCGCCGCTGACCTTGATCACCGCGTTCTTGCGCTTGGCGAGGTCCAGCACCTTCGGCAGGTCGGCCCAGGGCTGCGGCGGGGCGGGCGGCGTGCGGGGCTGCATGATGCCCAGATGGTCGATGATGAATCGCGTGTCGGGGTGGCGGTCGATCAGCGCCGTGCCCGCGTCGAGGTTGCCCCAGCACAAGCAAGTTGACCGGAAAGTCGTGCCGCACGGCTGCGCGCAGGATCCGGTCGAGGCCCGGGTCGTTCGGGCTCGCGCTTCGCCCTCCTTCGTCAGTCATGATGCGGATGCCGACCGTGCCCGGCGTCTTCTTCCAGTCGGCGATGACATCGGCCACCGCCGGATCATCCGGGTCGACCGGCTTGACGAGGGCGAACCGGCCGGGATGGGCCCGCTGCACTTCCACCGCATAGCTGGCGTCGTACCGGTACATGGAAAAGGCGGAGATGAAGATCGCGCCGTCGACGCCGACCTTGTCCATCGCCGCCACCATCTCGTCGCCCGTGACGTGATCGGGCCAGTTCGGCACGCTGTGCCAGGGCCGTTTCGGCGTGTTCGCCTCATAGGCGTGGACCTGGGAATCGATGATCGCCATCGGGGAAGCTCCTTTGTGTATGTAACCTCTAAATAGCCTGCTCGACCCGGTCGAGACGAGCAGGCTATCAGCTGAGATTGGGGATTCAAGGGGGCCGTCGCCCCTGGTTCGTGTGTCCCTAAAGGGTTTCATGGTATTGCAACAGGTCGCGCCCGCCGCGTCCAACGACAAATGAGATCGACGACCGGCTGAAGGATTTCGAGCCGATCGCGATGATCGCCAGCAATCCGCAGATATTTGTCACCAAACGCGCAATTCCGGCGAAGGACCTTAAGGAACTGCTTGTTTGGGTGAAAGCGAACCAGGACAAGGCTATCATCGGCAGCGGTGGCGCCGGCACGCCGTCGGCGCGCATCGCAGCACCATGTACTCCAGAAGGTCACCGGCACGCAGCCGCAGATCGTCCACTATCGCGGCGGGGCGCCGGTGATGCAGATCTGCTGGCGGGGCAAATCGACCTGTTTTTCGACCAGGCCGCCAATGCGCTGCCGCAGATTCGGGGCGGCCGCATAAAACCGTACGCCGTCACGGCAAAAACACGCCTGCTCGCCGCGCCGGAAATACCCACGGTGGATGAAGCGGGCCTGCCGGGCTTTTACATGGCGGTCTGGCACGGCATATGGCTGCCCGGTGGCGCACCCAAGGCCATCGCGGCGAGACTCAACGCCGCGATCATGGGAAGCTTTGGCGGACCCGGCAGTGCGCCAGCGCCTGGCCGATCTCGGCCAGGAAATTCCGCCGCGCGAGCAGCAGTCGCCCGAGGTGCTACGGGCTCACCACAAGGCCGAGATCAACAAGTGGTGGCCGGTGATCAAGGCGGCCGGCATCAAGGTGGAATAAGGCGGCGGGTCCCGCTCGAAAGTGTAATTCGGCAGCGAGAGCCTGCCGTGTGCGGGCAAAGCGCACGGTCGACTCCGACGCGCGCAAGAGCAGCGCGCGCGGGTCAGCGCGACACCCTTTCCTTCCGCGCGCTCATGTGCCTGAGGTAGGCGATGAGATCTGAAAGTTCGGCATCTGGAATCGCCGCCCTGGAGAACCCAGGCATCGTTCTGCGGGCCAGTTCCGCACGCTCGCCGGATCCCGAATGAGTGACTCGAGCGCTTTCGCTTCAAAGTACTCGGTCGGACTCAGAGGAAGGTTCAGGTCGGGCCCGATCAAACCGGCTCCATTTCCATTCATCTTGTGGCACGCAAAGCAATTTTTCTGGAACGACTTGAATCCGTTTTGAACATTCGGCGCGGCATCGGCGGCAGGGTAAATCTTTGGAAACACACTACGCGGGTCTGACAGGATCTTGAAGGAGGCAATCTGGTAGGGCCATTCCTCCGGGCCGATGGATGGACGCCTCCGGGTTTTTCCAGACCAGGTAGAAAGGCCCTGCTGAAGCGTTTTTTCCCGGTGAGATGCGGCCAGGGGCTCTTGGGATCCTCTATCGCGAGGAAGGCTGTCGATGCCTTGGGGTCAGTGCTCAAGAGACGGGTCTTCTCCAGGGTAGCCGAAAAGCCATCCGTGGAACTAAATTGAACCACCGCGTCGTCCGGGATGGCTATACCCTTGAACAAACTCGGGATGGGAATCGCCTTGAATTGGGTAAATCGTTTCTTGTAATCGCTGTCATTGATGGCGATCGTCTTAAGGTCGCGCCGGGACAACAACTGAGACTGGGAAAAAGTCAGTCGCTGCTCGTCCGAAACAATTTCGAGCCTGGCCTCTACCGCTAGCGCGTTCAGAGAAACAAGGGCGCAAGTTGCCAATAGCCATTTCATTTTGTTTCGCAATTCTCCGTGAACGCCACCGGCATCCGCGGCGAGTGGTCACGAGGATCCACGAACGATTCGCCGTTCACGACCTACGCTGTGCGGACCGGCGGGACGCGCGGGCGAACCGGCTCTCCCGCGCAGGACCGGACGTTCCACAGATCACCGCGTTGCGACGTGTTACTTCGCGGGGCGCGTTGCCCCAGCAGCCGCCGGCGCCGTGAATCCGGGCGGCGTCTTCTGCCACGGAAAACCGTTTACCGCCATGTCGTAGCCGACCTCGTACAACTCGCGCATGTAGGCGTTGTCGAATTCCTCCGTATGGGGCGCGTCGAAGGTCGACGGGATGAACGCCAGGTTGAAATCCACGCCGTCGCGCTGCGACGTCGCATAGATGCGGTAGAGGTCGCCGATGCCTGGCGTGTGGATCAGCGACGCCACGGCGCGCCCGGCGATGCTCATGGTGCTGCGCTCGACCTCGCCCAGTCCGGATCGAGCCTGGCGTTGCGAATGACGTAAAGCGTGCGCTCGCGGGTAACCCGTTCGCCGCCGCCAGCTCCTGCGCGGATCGGCGGCCGGATACGCGAACACCTGCGCCATCGTGCCGCCGTCGACGTGCATTTCCTGGTAGTGCTTGCCGTCGACCTCCACATCGATCATCACCGGCGGCAAGCCACCGGGGATCGACGCCGAAGCGATCATCACGCTGATGAACAGCTCCAGCGCCTTCGGGGTGCCGTAGCTCGCGATCTTGCCCATGTCCCAGATGATCGGGCGCCGCGCATCGATGTCGGCGGTGGCGACCAGCAGAACGCGGCCCTTCGCATATTCGGCCGCGATCTCCTTCAGCAGATCCGCGTTCACGGTCTTGCGCGTGAGCTTCCACAGCGGCGCGTTGTCGGCCATCGCATCGCCGAAGAACGCCGCTGAACAGGTTGCGCGGCGTGATCACGTCCTTCGGCGAGATGGTGGTGTAGACCTCTTTCAGCGTCGCGTCGTACTTCGGCCCGAGGAACGCGAACGGCGCGATCAGCGCGCCGGTGCTGATGCCGGTGACGAGTTTGAACTCGGGCCGCGTCCCCGCTGCCGTCCAGCCATTGAGCAGGCCCGCCGTAAACGCGCCGTTGTCGCCGCCGCCGGAGATCGCCAGAAAAACCACCGGCGGGCGGCCTGAGTCCCCTGCTTGACGAATATTCCTGTTCGCGGCGTAGCGCGTCGAGGCGACTCTGAACAACTCGGTCATGTCGCCGACCCGACATAGCGCACGCCCGACATGCCCGGGATCTCGGCCTTGGCGGTCAACTCGGGCGGCACCGCCGCAAGGCGTGGCGGCGCTGATGCGCAGCCCTGCACCAGCAGTGCCGCGGCCGCAATCAGCAGGGTTCCACGAAAATCAAAATGGCGCATCGCAACTATCCTCATGGTTTAACTGTACCTGGTCGGGCACTCCCCGTTCCCCCTCCTCCTCTCTCCTCGGTCCTCCACCCCTCCCTCCTTTCACTCCTCTACGCGTCATCGATCAGCGGACAACGGCAAACCGCCCGCCGGGCGCCTACGGGATATGCTGCACGCCCGTGATCGCGTGCTTTGGCATTTGTATTCCTTCAAGCTCCTCATCGTCGCTCGAAAGTTGCAACGATTTGATGTTTTCGACGGGAAAGACGATGAGCTTTCCTTCGCCGTGTAGAACCAGGAACCGGTCCTTGAAAAACGACTCGAGCTTCATCTGCCTGACGGCCCTGCTTTGGGACTCAGTGGCAAAGGACTGAACCGGAAACGAGTAACTGGTTGTGGTTCCGTCGACGAACTCGATCTTCAGAAAACGCACCTGCGCCATTGGCTACCTCCTGGCATACAAAAGAAACCGCCCGGTGTCATCGGCTCAAATCGCGTACGACCTCGGCGATACCTCGACTGACCGCAGTCAGCGCCTGGCAGGCCACTACCGGGAGCCACGGAACGCATGACGCAGCGGCCTGAGCCGGCTGCTGCCAAGATATCGTGATTCCGGCTGACACCTTTTCTTCTTTCTCAGCGCGCCTTACTTCGCTCGTGCCTTCCCTTTCGAGTCGACGATCCTGAACTGCCAGTCGCCCTTGTCACCCTTACAGAACGTATAAAGGCCGCGCATCTGGCGATCGTGGCTGTCGGAATCGATCGTCGTCTCACGGCATTTCAACTTGCCGTCCTCGAAGCTCTTTACCGGCGTGACCTTGCTCGTGAAGTTGGTCTTGGGGGCTTTCCATTCCGCGGTTGTGCCGTCTTTGCCTTCGTCGAGCGTCTTCATGACGAACGCCCTGAATTCCTTCACTTCCTCACCCGTGAGCCGGCTGACCGGCGCGTCCTTGAATACGTTCATGTTCACCGCCACCGCCGGCGTTGCGAGGAGCAGGGCCGCCATTGTCGCTGGGATGAGATACGTGCCCATCGTCTTCCTTTCAAAGTAAGAGTAGCTCACGGTCGCGTCGGGAAAGGGAAAAAGGTGTCAGGAACCTTTTTGTGGTCCGAAGGAGCCGAAGGCTAGTTCGGATAGGCCCCGAGCCCGTACATGATGATAAGCGTGGGAGTCGGTTGGAGATCGGCACCGAACGCGCGCCGGAAGATCTCCACGATCTCGTCGCTGCGGTAGATTTCCGACAGCGCCCGGTTCACGGCGACGCGGAAGCCGACGTCGCCACGCGGCAGGACGATTGCATACGGCTCGAATGAAAGATCGTCGTCGAGCAGCGTGTATTGCGATGGGTCTTTCATCTTGACGGCAAATCCCAGCAGCAGCACCTTGTCGCTCGCAAACGCGTCGACCGATCCGGCCTGGAGCGAGGCCAGCGCCTCCTCCCGGTTCTTTACCCGCACGACCGTCGCGCTTACCCCGAGCTTCTTCAGCGCCGCGTCGACGGCAATCTGGTTGGTCGTGTTGCCGACTACGGCGATACGCTTGCCCGCAAGATCCTTGAATGATTTCGCCCCGGTGGCGCGGCGCGCGATCACGCCGGTCGAGTCGACGAAGACGTAACTGGAGAAGTCCACCTCGGACATGCGCGACAGCGTGACGGTCGTCGAGCCGCACTCCATATCCGCCTGCCCCTTGCGCACCAGCTCGAGCCGGTTCTGTGATGTCGCCGGAACCCACTTTACCTGCAGCGGGCTGACCTTCAACTGGCGCTCGAGACTGGCCGCGACCCGCTTGCAAAGATCGACCGTGTAGCCGGCCGGTTGCTTGCCCTCGCCCTCGTAAGAAAACGGCAGGGCATCGGTGCGGTAGGCCATCGTGACCGTCTTCGAGTCCAGGATCTTTTTCAGCGTGCCGTCGACCGCCTGGGCATGCAAAACGGCGGGCGCAGCCGAAATGAAAGTACATAGAATCCCGGTAACGAGCGTACCCCTACGCATCATGTTCTCCCTTGAAGTTGTTGAGATGCCGGCTCCGATGGTAGTGGCTGGCCGCAGCCCGCGGAATTGGACTTTGGTCCCACATTTTACTCCGCAAGCAGCTCGAGCTGGTTCACGCCCGCCAGTCTCACCCTGTCGCCCACCCGGTAGCGAGTGCCGTCGGACCGCTGCAGGAAGCGCGTGGAACCGTCATCCAGGCGCACCACGATTTCGTAGGTGGTCTCCCGGAAGCGCTCCCTCATTTCAGGCGTGCCCACTCCTCCGGCGAATGGCCGCTCCGAGGTCTCGTTGCCCAGCGGGAGATAGATCACCGCGCCCACCAGATTGGGCCCGCTCGGGCCCGACGACGGGCCGGGGCCGCCGCTCTGGAATGCCTGCGGGACATTAGGCTTGCGCTGGATCTGGATCTCCCGGATCGAGAGGATACGGCCGCAGTCGTTGCAGGGCTCGCCCGGCTTGCTCGTGTATGCATCCGGCGGCGACTGCCGGAAATCCGGAATCCTGATGGTCTGCGCCCACGCCGCCAGCACGATCCAGAACGAGCCCGCGAGCACCATGAGGGTGGTGCGAGTGAGGCGGACCGATCTGACGCTTTTCGTTCCGATGGGGATCATTCGTTTAGTGCCGTTCCAGGTCGTGTGGACAGATCGCTCAGCGTTTCAACGTTCGCTCTCGTCGCTTCGATACCGTTTCCATGAGCGAGGAACGGCACTACTACTCGGAAAGGGCTTGCACAAAATAAGTCGCCGACAGCAACAGGCTCGGCGGACCCAGCCGGCCTAGCCAGCGGTTGTAGATGCTCACGATCTCGCCGCCGCGGAACAACCGCGCAAGCACCCGGTTCACGGCCAGCCGGAAATCATGGTCGCCCCGCGGGAGCGTGAGCGCGTAGGGCTCGATGGAGAAGTCCTCGTCGAGCAGCTTGAAGGATCCGGCCGCCTGGCTGGCCGACGCCAGCGCCAGCGCGATCAGGGTTGTCCGGTCGGAGGCGAATCCTTCGACTTTCGATCCCTCCAGGAGCTTCAGCCCTTCGGCGCGCGACTTGACGGTCACCACCTCAGCCTTGATCGAGCGCTGCGCCAGTGCCTCGCGCAGGACCCTCTCCGTGGTGGTTCCGGCGATCACGGCGACTCGCTTGCCGTCGAAATCGATCAGTCGGCCGGTGCCGGTTCCGCTCTTCGTCAGTATGCTCCCGCCGTCCACGAACGTGATCAGGCTGAAATCCACCTCGGCCTGGCGCGACAGGGTCCAGGTCGTCGTGCCGCATTCGATATCCACGCGTCCCGTGCGCACCGCCTCCAGCCGGTTCTGTATCGTAAGCAGAACCCATCGGGTCTCCAGATTCGCGAGCTTCATCTGCGCGCGGATGCCCAGCGCCACTTCGCGGCACAGATCCACCGAATACCCTTGCGGCTGCTTGTCGTCCCCGACGGAGGAAAACGGCGCCGCCCCTTCGATGTAGCCCAGGGTGATCGCGCCTTTCTGGCGGATCCGCTCGAGGGCGCCGGACTGCGCCTCCGCGGGAACGGGAAGCGCAAACAGCAAGGCGAGCAAGAGTATCGTCCTATCCCTCATATGAAACCTCTTCTGCTGGCTTTCAGGAAATGGCTACATGCTGACACGATCGCTCTGGCCAGCGATTCATCTTAGGGCAAGTTGGACGACCAAGTTGGGCGACCGTATGAAGTTGCTGCTGCGACAAGGTCTGGATGACGCCGGTCGTGGTGACTGATACCGACTACGTAAGCGTATTTCCCAACGTCCCTGACACTTTTTTCCCGATCGGAAGCACACGTCAAACTCTAGCTACTCACACCGGTGGCGGTAATTGGACTTTGGTCCAATGAACGCCCCGACTATGATGGTCGTTCACGGTTGTTTCCGCCTGTTGCCGGATTGCCTGGTCGACTCGATTACGGGTTGCACGCCCGACGATCCGCCAATCCCTGCGGATCCGGGATGCGGGCGATCCAGACATGCTCTTGATCGGGAAACCGGTTAGGTCATTCGCATTCGCTTTTCTCCTGACGCTACGCGAGCAGCCGCACCCGCCCGGTCGCGATCTCGCACACCGCACCCGCCAGCTTCACGCGGCCCTCGGCCACGCGCGCACGGCCTTCCGGCGACTCGAAAATCTGGCGCATGGTCCAGCGGACGTTGGCCTCCACCGCGCGCTCAACCTGTTGCTGTGGCGGAAGCCGCGGATCGACCTCGTCAAGACCCGGCAGCATATTCTGCAGCAGCCACTGGATGCGCGAGCGCTCCTGCGCGCCCTCGAATTTTGCCGCGAGCGCCGCTTGCACGGCGCCACAGCCTTCATGTCCAAGCACCATAATCAATTGCGTTTTCAGGTGCGTGGCCGCGTACTGGAGGCTGCCCGCGACCCCGGGCGATATGACGTTGCCCGCCACGCGAATGATGAACAGGTGGCCGAATCCCGCATCGAAAATCAGCTCCGGCGGCACCCGCGAGTCGCTGCAGCCAGACGGTCGCAAAGGGCCGCTGGCCTTTGGCGAGATCGGCAAGCACCTCTCTGGGCGTGTGCGAATGACGCGGCTCGCCCCGCAAAAAGCGCGCGTTGCCCTCCATCAAGCGCGCGAGCGCCTCGTCCGCGGCGACCGGGCTATCATCATCGTTGGGAGTAGTCATTGTGACTCTGCGGTGCGCTTTCCCTTACATGACAAGAGATTCACAGGATGCATCGTCACTTCATCTTCTCGATGTCTGGCATCGACCAAGAACGGTCGCAATGATACCGCGTGAGCGGCTCCCGCCGCCTCCTAGATTATCGATGCCGAATGCCTTCTTGGCACCTGCGTCCGGATGCAGCGGCCCGAGATGGCTCCGATGGTTACATGTTTCGACTTGTGCTCCCTGACGCAGCAGCCGTAAGATGACGGGGGTGTATCGCCAGATTTTCCGTGCGGAGGATGCCGCCATGAGCCAAGCGAAAACGGCAGCAATGTGGGTCCTGATCCTGGCCGGCGCCCTAGTCAGCAGTTCGGTGCTGGCGGCCGGCGGTCATGGTGGCGGTGGCGGGCTGGCGGCTAGCGGGCATGGCGGCGGTGGCGGCGGTCGGCATGCCGGCGCTAGCGGGCATGGCGGCGGTGGCTGGCATGGTGGGGGCCGCTGGCATGGTGGCGGCCACCGGCATGGGGGGGGACACTGGCATGGTTCACGGGTGGGCTTTGGTCTTTTCGTCGGTGCCCCGTTCTTCCCTTATTACGCGGCCCCTTACTACTATCCGTCCTATTACTCTTCGCCCTATTACTCTCCGCCCTATTACTCTCCGCCCTATTACTACTATTACCCACCGGCTGTTGCGGGTCCGGCCTACTCTCCTGAGTACGTCGAACAGGGCCCCGTGCAAGGAGCGCCGGCACAGCCTCAGGAAAATTGGTGGTACTACTGCGCGGACGCGAAGAGCTATTACCCCTATGTCAGGGAATGCCCCGGGGGTTGGGTTCGAGTTTCGCCGCAACCGCCGTCCGGTTAGCGGCGGTCGCGCCCGCTTTTTGGCGCGCGGCGTCGCACCTCAACCAGGGGAGTGACAAGACCGGACGCCTTGAGCGCGGCTGTGACACAGCAATTTCCGCGTCGATCGCCACCGCGATGAAGCATGTGCTCTTCGTGTCCGTTTCAAAACAAGAATAGATCAGACGCTCATCTCAAGGTAGCCGATAGCCCGGGCAGCCTGGCAATCGCACCAGCGGGCAGTACCGTCGCCCGAATCGTCTCACGGTCGCACCGGAAGCGCTTTCTTGGGGCACCCGCCGCGGCCTATCCCGGGATTGACCTGCAGGGCGTCGCCGGCTCCGCCCAGCGAGCGACGGGCGGCTCGCGGTTCCTACTGAGGGCGAATTCAGGATTAACCTCATGAAAACATCATTGCTACAAGGCATCACAGCCGCGGTCCTGTTGACCGCTGCGCTCGCACTCCGATGGGCGGGTCCCGCGTCAGCGGCCGACAATAGCGCCGCGCCGGGGCCTTCGGCGCAAGCTCCGCGCATCGGCCTCGCGCTGTCCGGCGGCGGCGCGCGCGGTCTCGCGCATATCGGCGTGCTCAAGGTGCTGGAGGAGATGCGCGTTCCCGTGCACTGCGTCACCGGCACCAGCATGGGCGCGATCGTCGGCGGCACGTTCGCCGCCGGTACGTCCGCCGGCCCAGATGGAAGAGACCGTGCGCAAGACCGACTGGAACGAGGTGTTCACGCGACCGACCGCCGCGGCAGGAAATCTCGATCCGGCGCAAGGCGGACGACTACAAGACGCTGTTCGCACCCGAATTCGGCGTGAAGGACGGCGGCCTCGCGCTGCCGAAGGGCATCATCGCCGGCGTCTCGATCGAAGCGTTTCTTCCGCGCGCTGGCCGCGCCGGCGGGCGACATCACCGACTTCCAGCGCCTGCCGATTCCGTTCCGGGCGATGGCCGCCGACATCGAGACCGGCGAGGCCGTCGTCCTCGGCCGCGGCAGCGTGCCCAGGCGATGCGCGCCAGCATGTCGGTCCCGGCGCGATCGCGCCGGTGGAGATCGACGGCCGGCTGCTGGTGGACGGCGGCATCGCCAACAACCTGCCGATCGACGAGGCGCGCAAGCTGTGCGCGCGACGTGGTGATCGCGGTCAATATCTCCACGCCGCCGCTCAAGCGCGAGGAGATCACGTCCGCGCTGAGCGTTCGCTGCCAGCTCATCAACTTCCTCGGCAAGGCGACCGTCGACGCAGCAGCTGAAGAGCCTCAGCGACCGGCGACGTGCTGATCGCGCCCGATCTCGGCGACATCTCCGCCGGCAGCTTCGAGCGCGCCGCCGACGCGATCCGCATCGGCGAGGAGGCGACGCGGGCGCATGGCTGGCTCGCTCCAGCGCTACAGCTTGCCGCCGGAGCAGTACGCGGCGCTGCGCGCGCACGCAGATCGCCGAGCGCAACGGGGCTCGGCACGGTGGACGAGATCCGCTTCGAGGGATTGCAGCGCACGAACCCCGAGGTGTTGCGCGCGCTCGTGGAGAGCAAGCCGGGCGAACCGCTGTCCGAGGAAAAGATCGGCGCCGACCTGCGCCGCATCTACGGCCGCGGCGATTTCGAGAGCATCGGACTATCACATCGTGCAGGAAGCCGGCAAGCGCGTCATGCTGATCACAGCCGCGCGAGAAATCGTGGGGGCCGGACTACCTGCGCTTCGGCCTCGGCCTCGCCAGCGACTTCCGCGGCGAGAACGCTTCAACGTGCTCGGCAAGCTACCGCAAGACATGGCTCAATCGGCTGGGCGGCGAATGGCTGACGGAAGCCCAGGTCGGCAGAGACACGCACCTGTTCACCGAGTTCTACCAGCCGGTCGAGGAGCGCGGCCGCTGGTTCGTGTCGCTCCGTACGCCGAGATCGGCCAGACGACCCGCGGCGTGTTCGTCGGGCGACGACAAGCGTCGCCGATTACCACGTCGGCTATGGGCAGCTGGGCGTCGACGCCGGAGCGGTGCTCGGCACCTGGGGCGTAGCTGCGCGCGGGCCGGTGTGGCACGCGCATCGATGCGCGAGTGGACACCGGGTCGCCCGTTCTGCCCAGTCGTCAAGGAGACTTCGGCGGGCATCGCATGCGCCTGTTCGGCGACCAGCTGGACCACGCGTGGTTCCCGCGCGACGGCTATCGCACGCGGCGTAACGGCGTATGTGGCCGACGACCAGCGCTGGGCTCGGACCGCAACTACCAGCGCCTCGAAGGGCCTGTCACCGCGGTCAAGAGCTGGGGCCCGCACACGTTCAACTTCAGCGTCGCCGGCGGCACGGATCTCGGCTCGGACATGCCCGCCTACGAGACGTTCTCGCTCGGCGGTCCGCTGCGCCTGTCTGCCTACCGCCTCAGCGAGTTCGCGGGTCGCAGCATGGCGTTCGGCCGCCGCATGTACTACAACCGCGCGCTGGCCTTGCCCGACCTTCTCGGCTCGGGCGTCTACGTCGGCGCCTCGCTCGAAGCGGGCCAGGTGAAGAACCGCTTCGATACCCTGGCTGACGACGGGACGAAATATTCGGCATCGATCTTCCTGGGCGCCGACAGTTTCCTCGGACCCGCCTATTTCGGGCTTGGCCTGGGACAGGGTGGCCGCGCCAGTGTCTACTTGCTGCTCGGCGTGCCGTAGGCGGGGGAGCGTGTCGAGGGGCGAGAACCGGGGCCCGAACTTGTTCGGGGATGTAACCCCCGGCGACGCGCAGGCGGCCGACATGATGCTTGAAACGCTCGCGACATCCACAGGTACTTTAAGGTTCCAGGTACCTTAACGTTCCAGGAACTTTAAAATTCCTGGAACCGTGCTGTATGCCGTCAGGTAGTCACGAACGTTAGGAGACCTAAATAACGATAAGCGCCATACACTCTGCAGAGAGAACACTCATGGGACGGTCATTGCGCGCGGCTGCCGGAAACGTGATCTACCATGTCCTCAATCGCGCCAATGCGCGCCGGACGATATTCGAGAAGCCAGGCGATTTCGCGGCGTTCGAGCGGGTGATAGGGGAAGCGCACGCGCGAGGGGCAATGCGAATACTCGCGTACTGCCTCATGCCCAACCATTGGCATCTCGTGCTCTGGCCATCGGGCGATGGGGATCTTACGCGTTTCATGGCGTGGGTAACGCTGACACACACCCAGCGCTGGCATGCCCATCGCGGATCGGCCGGCACCGGACATGTGTACCAGGGCCGTTTCAAGTCTTTCCCGGTAGAGGACGAGCATTTTCTGACGATCTGTCGATACGTAGAGCGCAATGCCCTGCGTGCGGGTTTGGTCGCTCGTGCCGAAGATTGGCGTTGGTCCAGTTTATGGCGCAGAACGCACGGTGACGGGACCCTCACATGGCTTGCCCCTTGGCCAATGGAACCGCCAGGCAGCTGGCTGAACTGGGTGAATCAACCGCAGACGGCCACCGAGCTGGAGTGCCTGCGCGAGAGTGTGCAGCGCAGCCAGCCTTACGGCACCGGCAGCTGGGCGCGAGAGACGGCCGAGAAACTGCGGCTGGTGAATGCGCTTCGACTACCAGGCCGTCTACCCAGACTGCAGGAGCATGACACCATCCCCGGACCGCCACGTGCGCGCGGCTCTGCCTGCGTGCCGTAACGACGGTGCCAGGTACCTTAAGGTGTCAGGTACTCTAAGGTGCCAGGGTACCTTGAGAACCTCGGGAAAGGCGTGACTGATGACTCGTGACTGGTGGCTCGTGATTTGCATATGATTCTCCGTGCCCTGAAGCATCTCGCGTTCTTCCTGAGCTATGGCGCGCTCGGGCTCGTCATCGCGGTGATCGCCGTGTATGGCTGGCACCTGAATAGCCTGCCCGATCTCAGGGTCTGGCATACCGCCCACCTCGACGCTGAATTTCGCGCGAAGGATGCTGACAATATCCGCACGATTGCCGACTATCGCGCGCTCGAAGAACGCTTGTTCGCGCAGCTCAAGCGAGACGTCTATGACCACGTGCGTCTAGAGGACCGGCGACGCTTCAACCGCTACTCGCCCGGCAGTCTTTCCGATCCCGTGGCGCAGCCGGTCAACTGGAACCGTACGTTCGAGATCGCTCCAGCCGAGCCCCGCGGAGGTGTCCTGCTGTTACACGGGCTCTCCGATTCGCCATATTCCGTCAGGGCGATCGCAGAGCGCCTGCATGCGCGCGGGTACCACGTTGTCGGCCTGAGATTGCCCGGCCACGGCACCGCGCCGTCGGCTCTCGTGCATACGCGCTGGCAGGACATGGCGGCCGCGGTCCGGCTCGCTGCGCGCGACCTGGCGCAACGTCTGGGCCCGGGAAAAAAGCTGCACATGATCGGCTATTCCAACGGCGCGGCGCTTGCCATGGAATACGCGCTGTCGCGCCTGCAGGGAGAGGCGCTGCCGCCGATGGACCGGGTGGTCCTGATCTCACCGGCAATCGGCGTATCGCCTGCCGCCGCTTTCGCTGTCTGGCTGGGACGCCTGTCAGCGATTTTCGGCGCGCCCAAGGTGGCGTGGACCGATATATCGCCGGAATACGATCCTTACAAGTATTCCTCTTTCCCGGTCAACGCCGCCGATC
Source organism: uncultured beta proteobacterium (assembly GCA_963802355.1). Classification (GTDB taxonomy): domain Bacteria; phylum Pseudomonadota; class Gammaproteobacteria; order Burkholderiales; family SG8-41; genus SG8-41. The sequence continues at coordinate 209,050 of CAWDIV010000004.1, forward strand.
AATCCTACGCCGTCACGCAGGTTATCGCGGCGCGGATGGCGGCACTGGGAAAGTCCGGCATGGTTGCGGGACTGCCGCGTATTCTCGCCTTTCAGTCGGTCGCCGACGCCACCGTATCCACGCCGGCCGTCATCCATGCGCTGTTCCGCCTGCTCGCGCCAGAAGGCCACGAGCTCATCCTGTTCGACGTGAACCGCCACGCCGACGCCGCGGATCTGTATCTGCCGGGTATTCCGGATGTCAGGGAACGGCTGATGAAGGCCCCTTCCATGGCTTTCGACCTGACGATTGCCACCAATCCGGACAGCGCGTCCAACGAGATTGCCCTGCTCCACCGCAAAGCTGGCGCCACCGACCTCTCCAGCATTGCCACACAAATGAAGTGGCCGGCAGGCGTATTCTCGCTGTCGCACGTGGCGCTGCCGTTTTCACCGGAGGATCCGGTCTACGGCGCCGCGCCGCCCCTCCAGAAAAAGATCATCTACCTCGGACGGCCGGAGCTGCATGGCGAACGCGGCGTGCTCGCCGTTTCCCCGGCTAGTCTCATGCGCCTGCGGCACAATCCGTTCTTCGACTATCTGCAGGCGCGCATCGAGAGGTTCATCCAGGAGTAGGAATACTTCACTCGTTACCCGCGATCCCGGGCAAATAGATCCCGGCCAGGCGCGCGATCATGACGGTGAGGAACAGCACCCCGGTGATCTGCTCCAGCACGCACAGAATCTTCGCGATATTGCTCACCGGCGCGATGTCGCCAAACCCCGTCGAGGTCAGCACCGTAAAGCTGAAATAGATGCGATTGGTCAGATCGAGGTCGGCCGCCTGGCCCTGCACCATGAACGATGCGGGAGTCATGAACTGCGCCACCTCGTAAAAAATGCTCCACAAGATGCCGATCAACAGGAACGCTGCGGCCGCGCCCCACAGCTTGTCCGCCGTCATGACATCGCGGTGCAATACGTAGGTGAACAGCGACCCCAGCACCACGGCATACAGCGCCACGGTTGCAATCCAGTGAATCCAGGGGGTCACCGGCTCGCCGCCGAGGGCCGAATACGCTCCCATGCCCGCCACCGGCAACGCCAGGGCAACCGCGATCGAGAACATCCTCGGCCCGCGCGCCAGCGCGGCACAGGCGGCGACGAGCACCAGCGCATGGAGTAAGGCCAGCGCAACCCGGCCGTGGCCGGGATGCTGGAGAAACGGCTCGGCCATGATGAGGGCGATCAATGCCAGGAACAAATAGACACAGCGCTGCCGGAACACCCGGCCCAGTCGCTGCTCATAGCGTCTCACCGCCATCGTGGTTTGCGAGTCCTTCCAGTCACGGATGGTACATCAATTGCGCGCGCCATCAGCGCAGGTAGCGCGCTTCGGCCCTGTGGTAAAGGTTCCTGACACCTTATTTAAAGGTTCCTGACACCTTTTTGGGTTGATCTGACAACGGGGGTAGGGGAAGTGTCACTGTGGAACATGCGGGCTTAGAGCAGCCACTCGATCGGCAGTAGCGACAGCAACTCGATCCAAAGACGCTTCAGCAATCCGGTCTGCGGCTCGGTCGTGTGGACGACTTCGCCCGCGCCGGATCGCTCGTGCCATTCGACTCCTTTGCCGCCGGCAGCGACGCGCACTTCGTATGCGTTATCCGGGATGACGGTATCGAACGCTTCGGAGAGGCGCCGCGCGAGCGGCGGGCTGTCGATCACCACCCCCATCTCGGTGTTCAAGCGCGCAGACCGCGGATCGAGGTTGTAGGAACCGACGAAGATACGGCTGCGGTCCACAGCGAACGTTTTCGCGTGAAGACCGGACGAGGAGCTCCCGATGCCGCGATGTTCGGCTTCATCCTTGCGCCGTCGCGGATCTGCGCCCGGTTTGAGCTCGTAGAGCCGGGCGCCGCTACGAAGCAGCTCCTCGCGGTATCTCGAATAGGCCGCGTGAACCGCAGAGACATCGGTCGCGGCGAGCGAATTCGTCAGCACGCGCACCTGCACGCCCCGCTCACCCAGTACCCGGAATGCCTCCGTGCCTGCCTTGCCTGGCACGAAGTACGGCGATACGAGATCCAGTTCGCGAGACGGCCGCCCGAGCGTTTTTTGCAACGTCGGCAGCATGTAGGGCTCGACGCGATCCATTGGCTGCAGCACCTTCCCTGGATCGTCGGCTACGACCTGCGCTCCGACCCACTCGAATTGCAGCTGGCGCTCCAGCAGCTGGCGCACGAGTGTCGTTTCGCGGAGCGCTTCGAGATAGCCGCTCGTCTTGGGTTCCTGGCGGCTCCGGTCCCACGCTTCGCGCAGTCCCGCCATCGCATCGGGCGCCGCAGCCGCAATCAGGGTCGCTGCCGGATATGCGGACTCGCTGTTCCAGTAGCGATCGAATTCGTGGGCGACTTCGCGCACGATCGGACCGACGGCCAGCACGTCCAGATCCACGAAGCCGACCGGGCCGCCGGCGTCGAAATACTCGTCGCCGACGTTACGGCCGCCGACTATCGTGGCCTGGTTGTCCGCAATGAACGATTTGTTGTGCATCCGGCGGTTGACGCGGCTGAAATCGGTGATAGCGCCGGCCAACCGAAACCCCCGATTCGCGAAGGGATTGAACAGCCGCACTTCGATATTCGGGTGGGCATCGAGCGCCGCAATCGTGACGTCGAGCCCGCGCGTGTTTGCGTCATCGAGCAGCATGCGGACCCGAACCCCACGCTCAGCTGCCTGCCACACCGCTTCGAACAGCAGCCGTCCGGTCGTGTCTCCGTGCCAGATGAAGTATTGGAGATCGAGGCTCCGGTCCGCCGCCTGAGCAAGCAGCATTCGCGCGGCGAACGCATCGCGGCCGTCGGGGAGCGGATGGATGCCGGTCTTGCCCGGGTTCTCCGCAACGCGCTCCGCAATCGCCCGCCCGAGACGCGTACCTGTCGGTGTCCTGGAACGCGGTGGACGGCGCGCGCACCACGTCCGTCGGCAGACTCGCGCACGCGGAAAGCAGCAGCAACGCTAGCGCGATAAAAATCCAGCGGGCGCCGGCGCGGTGCATGTTACTGATCTTCGCTAAATGGTTGACAAACCATTTGCGACACTTCGCCCCCCTCCGTCCAATTTTGCGCGGAGCGCTGAAAGCTCCCCTCTCCGCTCGGGACCCTGTTCCGCCCCTCGACGCGCTACCAGTCACGCCCCATCAATTGGCAAGCGGAATATTCGCCGCCAGCTCGGTACTTGATCACGGCGCGGATCTTGCTCTCGATCTGGAGATAGCGGGCCACCTTCGCTCCCGGCAGCACTTTTTCCAGCTTGGGCGCATAGTCGCGCTTCAGCTTGAACTCGGCTTCGTCGATCGCGATCGATTCCCGCACCAGTTTTTTCGCCGTCTCGTCCGGCACCGGCCCCTTGTTCCAGGCATCCGCATAAGTGACGACCAGTTTCACCAGACGGTCGTTGATGCCCGCCAAGTCTTTCTGATAGGCATCGTATACCGGCCAGAACCCCTTGGTCTCGGCATCGGTCAATTGCATGGCCTGCGAAACCACCAGCTTCTTATCGGCCTTGATCTTCTGCGCGAGTATTGCCATCTCCTTCACCCGCGCGTCCTGCGCGAAAGCGGGCCTAACCAGCATTGCTGTCAGCGCAAACAATGCGATAAGAATCGCGTTCATTCTTCACCTCCCTTTCCCCGGTAAAGTGATGGTACTGCTCTTCCGCGGCCTTACGTATTGGACTTTGGTCCCACGTCGGCTGAAGAGGAGCAAGAGCACGGCCGCGCTTGCGCGGCTAGTGTTGCGTTCCACAAGTTTCTTTAACGAACGTCATCCAAGACGGCACTTTATGCCGCAAGTTATCAGCGGAACAGCACACTAGAGTCCCGCCCCCCAGCGGTATTGCCATGCCACGCCGTACACATCGAAGCTGCCCCCGATGCGGGTCTCGATGCTGCGGCTGGCGTAGAGCTTCAACGAGTTGTGCCGGTCCACCGGCAGCGCGACGGTCACGCCCGCGCGGGAGTTCTGGATCAGATCGTTTCCCCGCACGCCATCGGTCATCGTGCGCCCGCCGTTGAAGTAGGTGCCGTTCAATGCGAGCCAGATGCCGGACCGGAAGTTGTAAATGACATGGCCTTGCAGCGAGTAGATCGGATCCTGCGCGCGCCTCTTGCCCCCGAAAAAGTCGTCGTTATCGGAGAAGAGGGTGGCGGCCACCGCGACCTCCAGCGTCCAGGAACCCACGGCCTTCGAAGCGCCGATCTCCGGTTTCACGAACCAGCGGTTCGCCCCGAGGTTGATCACTTTATCGGGGTCGTACTGGCCCAGCGGTGCGGATACCTGCACGCTCGCCCCGACGATGAGGTCCTGCCGATAGCTGGCGAATTCCGCCAGCGAGAGCGCCGGAGCGCCGTAGAAGTTGACCGAGAAGCGCAGCAGCGGATCCCCGAATCCCGTCATCTCGCGTTGGACCGGCTGGGCCGCCACCTCTCCCGTTCCGGAAAACCTGCCGTACGGCACCACCACGTCGAACTTGGCGGACCGCCCCAGCACATCGAGCGACCGCGCGTAGGCGAGGATCGCCGTGTCGGTCCGTACCTGCGCGTTCGTGAGCGGCAGTGATGGGTCGACCGAGAGGCCGCCGTACGTGTACACGTAGCCCCCGATGAGGAAGTTCACCCCGATGGGCGCGTTGCTGAACGACCGCGGCTCGATGGACTGGGCGTGAACGGCTGCACTACCCAGCGCGAGGGTAAATGCGAAGAAACCCCTCTTCAGACACGCGAGGACCCGTGCTACTGCCGCTGCCACGGCTGGTCCTGGTCAACGCAATGGGCGAGCTTCGAGCCGCATCCGAACCGTGCCGACTTCGTCCCGCAGATCGAGCGAATCACCGGCTATGCGGTACGACACCGTGTCCTCGAGCGCCCTGGTGAATGCCGTCTCCATGGCGGTCACATCGGCGGGCATGCACGCCATCCGTGTCATCGCCAGCGGCCCGAAGCGTATCGTTTCTGCACCTTGCTTGAACGTGCCCGTCAGCGCGTTGCATCCGGCAAAACCGCTCACGCGCCCGCCTTCCCGTCTCAGAGTGATGTGAGGTTCGCGCGTACCCAGGTGTATGACCACGGGCTTGCCATCGATCTCGACCGCGCGCCAGTAGGTTTCCAGCAGCTCGGCGCGCGCCGCGGTCGCTGCGGGCGCTCCGCTTGCGGATTCCTGCTTCATCGCCGCGCAACCGGAGACCAAAACGACGATCAGGGCCAGGACGTGCCCGAGACGCCCCTCGCCTGCCCGGTATATGGCCTTAAGAGCGCCTAATAAAATGACGATTTTGTGCCCCTCACCCTAACCCTCTCCCCATGAACAGGGGGAGAGGGGATTTCATTTTGTTAGCCGCTCTAAAGGTTACTTGGCGAGCTTGCTGAATGCCTGCAAGGCCTTGTCGTTCGGATTGTTCAGGCAGCGCTCTGCACCGTCTTCGGCGACGAGAAGAAGGGAAGCGGCGACAGCCGCCGCGGACATCAGCGAGCGAATCCTGGTTCGAGCATCAACTGCGGTACGGTAGCGTCCAGAGACCTTTTGTAACATTGGACCTTGGTCCAACTTCACGGGCCGGACGTGCTTGCGCGATCGGACAATGACCGGGCCGTGCATAAGCAGCGCACGGTTTCCAGCGGCACCGACGCCCCGGTCATGACAGAGACCGCGGGCTGTCCCGTATTATTCTTCTCCGGTACCGATCCACCGCGTCAGCGAGCGTAAAAATGAGCCTTTCCCGGCCAAGCAACGGTCCGAGCGCCGAGCGCCGGATTGCTTCCAGGACATCCGGGTTGGCAGCGGCGATCCAAAGCTCGATGCCCCGCTCGTGCAGATTGGACTCCGCGTCCACCAGGAGCTTGAGCGCGGTGTACTCGATGTCGAAGACCGCCTGCAGGTCGAGCACCACGACCCGCGGATTCGCCGCTTCGATGATGGGCACCATGACGTCCGCAACGCTCTGCGTGTTGGCGAAGTAAAGCCGCCCCTCCGGCCGGATCAGCAAGAGCCCCTGATAGGTTTCGTCTTCCGGGTGCTCGGGCGAGATCCTCCGGAAGACATCGGTTCCCGGCTTGCGGCCGAGCGCATAGACGGTGGGCCGGTAGCTCTGGTGCACCAGTGCGATCAGCGACACGATCACGGCCACCAGGATTCCCTTGAGCGTCCCGAGGACCAGGACGCCCGCCAGCGCCACCAACGCCCAGCGGAATTCCACGTTGCGGATGCGCCGGATCGCGATAAAGTCGGGAAGGCTGATGAGACCGACGGAATAGGCGACGACGACCGCCGCGAGGCTTGCCTGCGGCATCCGCTCGATTACCGGCGCCAGGAAGAGCAGGATCGCGATCGTTGATGCTGCCGTGGTGAGTCCCGCCACCTGCGTGCGCGCGCCGGCAGCGCGGTTTACGGCGGTCTGCGAGGTCCCGCCGCCGGCAGGCATGGCCCCGAACCAGGCCCCGGCCAGGTTGGCCGCACCCGTGGCGAAAAGCTCGCGGTTGGGCACCGGGCGTGGCTCGCCGCGGGCAGAAAACACGCGTGCCGCCGCGATGCTTTCCGTGAAGCTCATCAATGCGATCGCCATTGCAGCCGGCCAGTACCGATTCCATGCGCCCGAGGTCGAATTCCGGCCAGTGCCATCCGGGAAGACCGGTCGGAATCGCGCCCACCGTCGCGACGCCTCGCGCACCCAGGTCCAGCCACTCCACCGCCACGATGCCTGCCGCGATCACGACGAGTGGTGCCGGTAATCGCGGCGCGAACCGGTGCAGGAGCCCGATGCCCGCAAGCGTTGCGACCGAGATCAGCACCACGGGTAGCGCCGCCTCGGGGATGTGGCGGACGACTTCCCCGATGTTGTGCAGGAATGAGCCCTTGTCGATATGGACACCGAGCATCTTCGGCACCTGATCGACAATGATTACCAGGCCGATGCCCGCCTTGAATCCGGTCAGCACCGGCTCGGATATGAAGTTCGCGACGAAACCACACCGCAGCACGGCCGCAACGAGCAGAATGAAGCCGACCATTGCGGTGAGGGTGGCGGTGGCGGAAATCTTTTCTGCGTCTGTCGCAGAGGGGTCGAGCTGCGCCGCTAGCAGGATCGCGATGGTGGTCGTGGTGCTGACACTCAACACCCGCGAGCTTCCCAGCAGCGCATAGATGAGCAGCGGCACGAGTGCCGTGTAGAGGCCGGTCTGCACCGGCAACCCGGCGACCGTCGCGTAGGCCATCGCCTTGGGGACAATCACCGCCGCGGCGGTCAGCCCGGCGATGATGTCCAGCCGCAGCCACGGCCACTGATACCCCAGCATCCAATCCAGGGGCGGGATGCGGCGGAAATCGATCACGACCTCTTGAACAGTCCGCTAGTGTCCTGATTCACTGGTTCGTGGACAAATCATTTGTCGTGGGTACATCCCTCTCAGTGCACTTTTGTTCCGCGAATTGGTGAATCAGGACACTAACAGTTTGTTGAAATTCGCGGCGATGACCATGTTTTCGTCATGCCGGCGAAGGCCGGCATCCAGTAAGGCATTGATTCGCTTGATGCGCGTTTTCTGGACACCGGCCTTCACCGGTGTGACGACCCTTTTTTCAACAGACTGCTACGGGTCAATAGCGCTCCGGCACGAACCTTCTGCCCTTCAGCGTGGCCTGATCGTCGTAGGCGCCCTTCATGGAGCGTTTGGGCAGCTTGATCTTCTCCCGGGGCACCTTCTTGTAGGGAATGAGCTTCAGCAGATGCGCGATGCAGTTCAGGCGCGCGCGTTTCTTGTCATCCGAGCGCAGGACGTACCACGGCGCGTCTTTCGTGTCCGTGGCCTTGAACATCTTGTCTCGGGCGCGCGAATAATCGAACCAGCGGCTGCGCGACGGCAGATCCATCGGGGAGAGCTTCCATTGGCGCAACGGGTCGTCGATGCGGGCCTCAAATCGGCGTTTCTGCTCCTTGTCGCTCGACTCGAGCCAGATCTTGATCAACTGGATGCCGCCGTCCACGATATATTTCTCGAATTCGGGGCACAACTCCAGGAATCGCCGGTGCTGCTCTTCGGTGCAGAAGCCCATCACGTATTCCACCCCGGCGCGGTTGTACCAGCTGCGGTCGAAGATCACGATCTCGCCCGCCGCGGGAAAATGCGCAACGTAACGCTGCAGGTACATCTGCGACTTTTCGCGGTCCGAGGGCGCTGGCAGCGCGACCAGGCGGAATACTCGGGGGCTCACCCGTTCCGTGATGGCGCGGATCGTGCCCCCCTTGCCTGCGGCGTCGCGACCCTCGAACACGACGATGACGCGCAGGCCCTTGTGCTTCACCCAGGCCTGGAGCCTGCACAACTCCCCCTGGAGCTTGAGCAGCGCGTTCTCGTATTTTTTGCGCTTGAGCTTCTTGCCGCCATTCGTCATGTCGTTCGATGCCATCACCGTCTCTCTTGTTCATCAAAATAATTGCAGAGCCGCGCTGCGTGAGCGCAACGCGCCAAAACGAGGCTAATACGCATTGGGATCATGGAGTATTGGACTTTGGTCCAACGTCGCAGCGCTGAAGTAAAACGACCAAGGGGCAATATGCCGGTGATGTAAGGCTTCGCCTTGCGGCTAAGCAGTCGCGCACCGATTGTGAGTTGGACATGCTCTCCGCGCCAAACCATGGCAGTGCGGCCGTTCGTTCATTCTGCCAGGGACGCTACAGCAGCCACTCGATCGGCAGGATCGACAGGAAGTCGATCCAAAGACGCTTCAGCAGTCCGGTCTGCGGCTCGCTCGTGTGGACGACTTCGCCCGCGGCGGTTCGTTCGCGCCATTCGAGCCCCTTGTCGCCGGCAGCGACGCGCAATTCATATGCGCTATCGGGGACGACGGTATCGAACCATTCGGAGAGGCGCTTCGCGAGCAACGGGCTATCGAGCACGACACCCATCTCGGTGTTCAGGCGCGCCGACCGCGGATCGAGATTGAAGGAGCCGACGAAGATCCTCGTTCGATCCACGGCGAACGTTTTCGCGTGAAGACTGGACAAGGAGCTCCCGATCCCGAGATGTCCGGATTCATCCCTGTGCCGGCGCATATCTGCGCCCGGTTTAAGCTCGTAGAGCCGGGCGCCGCCACGAAGTAGCTCCTCGCGATACCTGGAATATCCCGCGTGCACGAGACCTACGTCGGTCGCGGCGAGCGCGTTCGTCAGCACACGCACTTGCACGCCACGCTTGACCAAGGCCAGGAACGCCTTCGTGCCTTCGCTGCCCGGCACGAAGTAGGGCGATACGAGGTCCAGCTCGCGCAGCGGCCGCCCGAGCGCGTTTTCCAGGTGCGGCAGCATATGCAGATCCCTGCGGTCCAGTGGCTGGAGCACCTTGCCCGGATCATCGGATACGACCTGCGCGCCGACCCACTCGAACTGCAGCCTGCCATCAAGCAGCTGGCGCACGAGCTCCGTTTCGCGGAGCGCTTGGAGGTAGCCGCTCGTCTTTGGTGCCTGGCGACTCCTTTCCCAGCCGTCACGCCGGCCCGCCAAGGTATCGGGCGCCGCAGGCGCAATCAGCCTCGCTGCCGGATACGCGGATCCGCTATTCCAATAGCGATCGAATCCCTCGACGAGGTCGCGCACGATAGCACCGACAGCCAACACGTCGAGATCCGTAAAGCCGACGGGAGAGCCGGCGTCGAAATACTCGTCACCGATGTTACGGCCGCCGACGATCGCAGCCTGGTTGTCCACGATGAACGATTTGTTGTGCATCCGGCGGTTGACGCGGCTGAAATCGGTGATTGCGTCGCCCAGCCGAAAGCCCCGGTTAGCGAACGGGTTGAACAGCCGCACTTCGATGTTCGGATGGGCGTCGAGGGCCGCAATCGTGGCGTCGAGCCCGCGCGTGTTCGCGTCATCGAGCAGCATGCGGACGCGAACCCCGCGCTCGGCGGCTTGCCATACCGCGTCGAACAAAAGCTGTCCGGTTGTATCTTCGTGCCAGATGTAGTACTGGAGGTCGAGGCTCCGGTCCGCCGCCTGCGCGAGCAGCATTCGCGCGGCGAAGGCATCGCGGCCGTCAGGGAGCGCATAGATGCCGGTCTTGCCCGGGTTCGCCGCAGCGCGGTCCGCAATCGCCCGCCCGAGACGCGTGTCGCCGGAGTCTCCGCGCGCAGTTGAGGGCTTGCGCACCACGTATTCATCGGCAGTTTGCTCGATTTGAATATTGCCGTGCATTCGAACCTATGGAAGCCGCCGTTCGAAAATTGCCTCGCCGCTTAGCGACCCCCGTCCTCCCAGTCCACCCAATCCACCGGATGGGTCACGAGATAGCTGCTGACGGCGGCACCTATTGTCGGAAAGAACGCCGTCTCGCCAAGCCGCGCGAAAAGCCCGAATCGCTTCAGCTTGTCCTTGACGGGGTCCTTCATCTCGGCCACGCACAACTCGATGCCAGCCGCGTGCAAGGTTTCGTCCAGCTCGGCCAGCATGTCGGCGGAGGTCACGTCCACGCTGGTGACCGGTTCCGCCGCAACGACCAGCCAGCGCACTGGCGTAGGCGATGTAGCCACCGCGTCCAGCACCCGGTCATGGAACAACTCGGCGTTGGCGAAAAACAAGGGCGCATCCCAGCGAAACAGGACCAGGCCGGGGATGAGGCGCGCGTCGGGATAGCGCGTGATGTCATGGTAGCCTCTGACGCCCTCGGCGCGTCCCAGAACCGCGGAGTACGGGCGCCAGCCATCCCACAGGAATTCGATGACGGCAATCACAATGGCCAGGCCGATGCCCGGAATCGCGCCCAGCACGGCCACGCCGACTGTACAGACGATCGATAGCCAGAACTCCCAGCGCTGGATGCGATAGATTCGTCGCAGATCGGTGACCTCGATCAGGCCGATGGCGGCTGCGATCACGACCGCAGCCAGTGCGCTGGTGGGTAAATTCTGCAGCAGGTCCGGCGCCACCAGCAGCAACAGGGCAACAGCCAGCGCGCCGACGACTCCGGTCATCTGGGTTCTGGCGCCTGCGGCCTCGGCCACGGGGGTACGCGACGAACTGCTGCTGATCGGAAAGCCCTGAAAGAATCCGGCGGCTAAGTTGGCGACGCCGAGCCCCACCATCTCCTGGTTCGGGTCGACGTAGGTACGGGTCCGCGCCGCATAGACACGAGAGAGCACGCTGGTGTCGGCGAACGAGACGAGGGCGACGGCGCAACCGCCGATCAGTACGGGGACGATATCGGCGGTGGTGATCCACGGGATGGCGAACGCAGGCAGGCCTTGTGGGAGGGAGCCGAGGACCGACACCTCGGCGCGTGCTGCAAGGTCCAGCACGCCAGCGACGACGGTCGCTCCTACTACGGCGATCAAGATGCCCGGCAAGCGCTTGTTGCCCTTAAGCAGCAGGATTACCGCCAGGGTGCCTGCGCCGACCATGAACGTGATCCAGTTGGCCTTTCCATCCATCACCGATGTGGCGACGGCCCATAAGTCTCTCAGCGGTCCCTCGCTTTCGATCGAAAAGCCGAAAACCTTGGGCAGTTGGCTGATCAATACCACCAGCGCGATGCCGTTCATGTACCCGTAGCGGATCGGCTTGGAAAGAAGCTCAGTGATAAAGCCCAGGCGCGCTACGCCCGCCAGGATGCACACCGTCCCCGACACGACCGCCATCATGCTCGCAAGGGCGATCGCGCGAAGCGGGTCGCCGCCGGACAGTGGCACGACGACGGCGAGGATGACGGCAGCCAGCGAGGAATCCGGCCCCAGCACCAGAATCCGACTGGGTCCGAACAACGCGTAAGCGAGCAGCGGAACGATCGTCGCGTAGAGGCCATAGATGCCGGGTACGCCCGACGCCACCGCGTAGGCGATCCCGACGGGCACCAGCATCGTGGTCAGCACCAGTCCGGCCACGATGTCGTGCCGCAACCAAGCGACTTGGTACCCGCGCAGCGTGCGCAGTCCCGGCAGCCAGCGGCTCCAGCCGGTCTGATCGGCGGCCTTCGCCCGGCGCGCAATCCGGCCCGGTTCCGGGAGGGGGGACGAAGAAACCGAATTACTCACACCAGATCGAGCCGCACGAGCTTCACCGATGGCCCCTCGTCACTCGGGCCGATCTCGAAGTGCAGGCGTCGCGCGAGATCGAGCATCGGCTTGTTTGCCGCCAGCACGTATCCTTCCATGCGCTTCAGCCCGCGCGTGGCGAGCGTCCCTGATGAGCGCTCTCATCATCCTGGAGGCGAGTCCCGCCCCGCGCCAACCATCCGTGATCGTGACGGCAAACTCGCAGGTTTCGCTGTCCCGTCCCTTGACGTAGCGGGCGCCGCCGACGATGGTCCAGTCGGTGCCCTCGCCCGCGATCGCCGCCAATGCCCGTTCGCGATCCGCCAACGGCCGGACGGCGCGCTCGAGCAGGGCGGGCGTAAGCTTGACTGCGCCCATGAAACGGCTATAGCGCGCCTCCGCGGACAGGTGCTCGAACGCAGCTCGCATCGCGTCGGCATCGTCCGGACGGATTGCGCGTATCGTGACGCTCCGCCGGTCGCGGAGCGTCACGGGCATCGGGGAAAACTCACCGTCCGATTCCAGTCTCTCGGTGCGCTCCATCCTCAACCCATGATGTTCACGCCACCGTCGACGTACAGCGTCTGCCCGGTCATACGGCGCGCGTACGGAGTCGCGAGATACGCGCACGCGAACCCCACGTCCATGATGTCCACCAGCTCGCCCACCGGCGCGCGCGCGACCGCCTCGTTCAACAGCAGGTCGAAATCCTTCAGGCCCGACGCCGCGCGTGTCTTGAGCGGCCCCGGCGAGATCGGGTGCACGCGTATCCTCTGCGGCCCCAGCTCGTAGGCGAGATAGCGGCACGCGGCTTCCAGCGCCGCCTTGATGGGCCCCATCACGTTGTAGTTCGCCACGACCTTCTGAGCGCCGTGATAGCTCATCGCGAACATCGTTCCGCCGTCTCTCATCAGCGGCGCGGCAAGGCGCGCCATGCGGATGAACGAGTGGCAGGAGATGTCCATCGCCTTCGCGAAGCCGTCGGCGGAGCAGTTGAGGAGCCCGTCCTGGAGGTCGTCCTTCGACGCCCAGGCGATGGAGTGCACCAAGATGTCGAGCTTCCCCCACTCCTTCCCGATGCGCTCGAACACGGCTTCCAGCTCGCCGGGCTTCGAAACGTCGAGCGGAAGAAAGAGCGGCGCTTCGAGCTTGCGGGCGACGGGCTCGACGTGCGGCTTCGCTTTCTCGCCGAGATAGGTGATCGCCAGGTCGGCGCCCAGCTCGCGGAATGCGGCAGCGCAGCCGTAGGCGATCGAATGCTCGTTCGCGACGCCGACGACGAGCGCCTTGGCATCCTTCAGCGCCGGGCGGGGAACGTTGGTGGTCATGCTCTCATCCTGTTCAAGTTGCTAGAAGCCATCTGAAAACTATCGAAGAACGCTGGTAAAGAACGAAAGACAGACAGGATGTATTTCAACGGCCCATGCGCCGGTCGTAAGCCCGCGAAAAGCGTTCAGCCAGTTCCCGCTGCGCCGGACCTTTCGCGTCGAACTGCACGCGCACGCTGCCATCGGCCTGGCGCGCGACCGTCGCGAGCACGTCGCCCCCGTCGGCGGTGCCGCGAATGAGCCCGGTAGCAGGCTCTGCCGAGGTGATCCGCACCCCCGCGTCCTGCACGCCGCCCAGCGCCGCGCTCCAGGCGCGGTCGAAGTTCGATCCCCCGTAGTAATAGCCCGGGTACGGCTCGTAGACCACGCACCCGGCGAGCGACGCGCCGAGGATCAAGACGAGGATAGCCCGGCGCGCTCTCGACATGCATGCCTTCCCTTCCAGCATCAGCCTGGTCTCCATGATTCGGCCCGGTCGCGTCGCCGGTTACTTGTCGATCTTGGTGATCTTGTTGCCCTGAATTCCGAGACCGGCCATCAACCCCTTCTGGCTGAAGATGAACGCGTAGATGTCGTCTTTCATGGACGTCGTCGTCGTCGATTTCGCCTTGCCCTCGTCCATGACGACGACGGTCGGGCCCACGCCCACCTCGAAGCCTTCGGCCTTGCCGAGCTGCGCGAGCGCGCCTTTGTTCATGAAGAACATCGCGTAGCCGTACTTCTGCGCGCCTATCTGCAGTCCGGAAGAAACGCCCGCGGTGCTGTAGTACGCGGTAGCCTTCCCGCCCTGGAGCAGCGCACCCTCGCCGTATTGTCCGCCAATTCCCAGTCCGGCCTTCGTGATGCTCGGAAAGACCAGGACGGCGACCGCTTTTTTTCCGAGCTCCTTGGCCTTGGGTACTTTGGCGTAGAGCTGGCTGAGGGCCGCCCGCGAGTCGCTGCTCAACTTGGCCGCCGAGCTGCCCTTGCCGTCGTCCGCCGCAATCGAAGCAGTAGCTACGAGCGCCATCAGCGCGCCAGCCAGAATACCGGTCCATTTTTTCGCGTGCATGGTTGTGCTCCTTCTCGGTTTGCTACGTGCTGTATCCCGGAAATTTCCGGGGGCTGGCAACGACCTCATGTCGGCTCCCTGGTCGTCAATACGGGGGATTGACCACGATGTACTGCGATCCCTGCGGCGCGTACCAGGTAGCGCCGCACTGCTGGTAGACCATGCCGCCGTGATTCACCGGAACGCAGCCTGGCGGCGGCGTCGCCACCCTCGATCCAACGGCAGCGATCGTGCCGCCAACCACCGCAGCGGCAGCCACGGGACGGTCCCAGCCGTTGTTGCAGCAGCCGCTGTTGCCCTGGACGTTCACGTTGACGTTTCTCTGCGCGTCGACGTTGTTGACACTGGTGCTGCGCACGTCGTTCGTGCGCACGTCGGCCCTGCTGCTGCTGACCTCAGCGCCCTGCCTGGCGGCGGCGCCACCACCCCCACCGCCACCACCCCCACCGCCCCCGCCGCCGCGGCGCTGCGCTTCAGCGACCGGCACCACAACAAAGCTCGCCAGAACGACGGCGACCCACGAAGCCACAACTAGCTTGCCGAATGACGTTTTCATAGCGCGCTCCTCTACTTTGCCTTGCGTTGGACGATCTCAATCTTCTTCGCTCCCTGGGGCGGCGTAAACCTGAAAACCGAGTCCTCGAAGGCCGGCTTCAGATTCCAGCTGATGAGGGAAACCGACTGCGGGCGCGCTTCGTCTGCGCGATTGGTGATCACGACCTTGCGCGGCAGCGGCTTTGCCCCCGTGGTGATCCAGATCTGCCAGTCGACAGTGCCCTGGCGGATGGCGTAATGGTCGCAGAGATCCTTGCCGATGAAATCCTGGCCGGCGTTCATGGCCGACTCGATCTTGTCGAGCGGCGCGGCCGGGGTGCCCCAGCGGAACAGATCGGCCAGGGGCAGCTCCACGCCGAATTTTTCCTCGAGCCTCTCGATCAGCTCGGCGATAGTACCGGCGAGCTCGACCGTGGAATAGTACTTCTGCGCGGGCGTATAGAGAGTGACCACCTTGCCGTCGTAGACCAGCTCGCGTTCGCCCCGGGCGCTGGACATCCGGGCGCGCAGCTTCGACGGACGCGCGACGTCCATATCCGCCCGGGCAGTGTGCTGCAGCTTCTCGCCGTCCTTCAGGACGCGCTCGCCCGTGAGCTCCGTGGACACCCGGAAGCGCTTGAGCGTCTGCAGGTGCGCGCCCATGTCCTTGAGGGCCTGAATCGACGCGGTGTCGACGGCGTTCGCCGCGGGCTTTGCGGTGTCCGCCGGTGCTTTCTGGGCATGCAGGCAAGGCGCCGCCAGCGACGTCGCCAGCACGCCGACCACCAGTATGTTGCGTACCATGTTTATCTCCTTCGATGCAATAGCATTGATTGAATTAAAGCCGCATTTCCGGCACCTGTCCCGCTACCACGAGCCCATGAGGGCGGCGCCGTCCGGTATCATCGCCACCACCGCCTTGTCCAATGTAACGATCTGCATCCGGAAG
>CAWDIV010000005.1:0-178951 GCA_963802355.1 uncultured beta proteobacterium
CAGTGCGCTCAATACACGGCACATATTCGAGTGCGGCGGACGAAAGATCCCAGGCGGGCTCCCGACATGGTGATGGAGCAACCGGAATGCCGTCCCCCCGAACGCGGGCCCTGGCTCAAGTGCATGACGCCTGCTGCGCCGAGGACACCTTTCAGCGCGTCGCACTCGAACCACTCGTCGAGAAGATCCGCCACCGACATCGGTACGAAACGCAGCAAGTCTTCCATTCCCTGTCTTCCGAGCCGCCGCACCCGCAGCCCGAGTCCGGCCAGCTGCGCGAGATCGCCGACGCTCCGGCCCATGAGATCCGGCGGCGGTTCCATGTAAACCGTCGCGAGCAGGCGTCCCAATCGCGCCATGCGCTCGCAAAACGCGGGCCACTTTCCAGCATCGCGCGGACTCAACCTCCGGATCGCCTCGATCGAGCGCGCCATGTCGCCCCACAGCTCGAGACGTCCGCCATCCGGCAGGGATGCCGTGGCCCACGAGTCGGAGCGTTCGATCCTTAATCCGCGGCGCTCCAGTCCAAGCTTGCGCACGATTCCCGGGGGAACCCATCCCGACTCGGTCGGCGCTTCTTCACGGGCGGGCCGCGGATCGAGCACGAGCACACTGCGGCGAGTGCGCGCGAGGTAATGCGCACAAACGAGCTCGTCCACGCCAGCGCCGATCACTATGGTCGGTGCGCTCACGACACCACTCCGCCCACGAGGGCGGCATCCCTTCTCGATAATGAAGGGAATTGCAGCTCGATGCGGTCGCCGCGCGGCGACATTACGCGCCATCCTTCAGGATGGCGCGTGCCGCGAGCCGCCCCGGGGCGCCCATGACGCCGCCGCCCGGGTGGGTTCCCGCGCCGCACTGGTAGAGCCCGTGTAGCGGCGTCCGGTAACGCGCCCAGGCTGGAACCGGGCGGAAAAAGAACATCTGCTGCAGCGTCAGCTCGCCCTGGAAGATGTTTCCCTCGCTCAAGCCGACCACGCTCTCGATGTCCGCCGGCGTCAGCACCTGCCGGTGCAGGATCGCCGATTTGAGGTTCGGCGCGTATTCGGCGAGGGTATTTATCACCGTATCACCCAACGCCTCGCGCTGCGCATCGGTCCAGCCGCCATGGAGGTGATACGGGGCGTACTGCACGAAGATGGACATGACGTGCTTGCCCGGGGGCGCCATGGCCGGATCGATCATGGACGGGATGATGATGTCCATGTACGGGCGGCGCGAAAACGCCCCGTACTTGGCGTCATCGTAGGCACGCTCCAGATATTCACGCTCGGGCTGATGGAGATCGCGCCCCGCAAAATGCCCTGAGCGCGGTCAAAGGGTGCGGTCCAGTACCCGGAAGACAGGTGAAGTTCGGCAATTCGCTCAGAGCCAGATTCACCTTGGCGGACGCGCCGCGAAACTTGAAGCGTTGGATCCCCTCGATGAGGTCGGCGGGCAGGTGCTGCGCTCCAACGAGCTGGAAGAAGGTGCGCCGGGGATCGGCGTTCGAGATCACCACGTCTGCCTTGATCTCCTCGCCGCTCTCCAGCGTGACGCCTGTCGCCCGGTCGTTCGCGATAATCACCCGCGCGACGGGCGCAAGAGTGCGAATCTCCGCGCCGGCCGCTCGCGCCGCGCTTGCGATCGCCGCGCTTACCGATCCATTCCCGCCCTTCGCAAATCCCCACGCGCGGAATACGCCGTCGATCTCCCCCATGTAGTGGTGCAGCAATACGTAAGCTGTCCCCGGGGAGCGCGGCCCCAGTAGAGTGCCGATGATGCCGCTCGCCGCTTTCGTCGCCTTGAGCGCGTCGGTTTCGAACCATTCGTCGAGATAATCGGCCGAGCTCATCGTGAGGAGCTTGTAGAGCGCATGGAACTGCCTCCCTCCGAGGCCGCGCAGGTGCAAGCCCAGCCGCAGCACACCGGCGAGGTCGCGAGGCTGCATCGACGTCGGATCGGGCGGAACCATGCCGAGGATAGGCTTCACAGCGCGCGCGATCTGGTGCATGAGGCGGCCGAACTCGTCGTAGGACTCCGCGTCGCGCGGCGAGTGACGCGCCAGCTCACGCCGGTTTTGATCGTGATCGTTCCACTGCGCCAGGTAGTCGCCGTTCGGCAGCGGCGTGAGCGTGCTCTCCAGCGGCAGTATGTGCAGGCCGTGCCGCGGCAGTTCGAGATCGCGAATGATCTCGGGGCGCAACAGGCTCACCACGTAGGAGAATACCGAGAACGTGAAGCCGGGAAAGACTTCCTCGCTTACCGCTGCGCCGCCCACTCGCTCCCGCCGCTCGAGCACGAGGACGCGCTTGCCGGCGCGGGCGAGATACGCGGCACACACGAGCCCGTTGTGCCCGCCGCCGATGACGATTGCGTCGTAGGCGTTTTTCATCGTCATGCCGGCGAAAGCCGGCATCCAGTGGATCTCGAGTGATCCATTGCCGGCAGTCTGGACCACGGCCCCGTATCGGAGTACGGGGCATGCTTTCTGTCCGGGGGTGACGACGTGTTATGCACGTTTTCGCTCGGGATCGAAGAACGGCTTCTTCACCACGCGCGCTGCGGCGCGTTTGCGGCGGTGCTCCACCGTCACCTCTATCTCCACCGCCGTGCCGAGGGCGGCCCAGCGCGAATCGAGGTGAGCGAGTGCAACGTACTTCTTGAGCAGCGGCGACCAGCCGCCACTCGTCGCATATCCTGCCTGTTCGCTCCCCACGTACACCGGAACGCTCGTGCGCCAGGCGGCCGCCGGCAGACTGGGTGCGAGGCCGGCTTCCGCATAGAGCCGTTCCAGCGCGTCCCACTCCACCTCGACTCCGACGAACTGCCACTGGGGACCCCGCTGCGCCTCCCGAGCCAGCGCCGGCTTGCCGACAAAATGCGCTTTCTTGAGGTTCACGGTCCAGCCCAGATCCAGCTCGAACGGCGATGAAGTCTGGCCTTCGATGAGGGCCTTGCGCGCGGAAACGTAGTCCACATCCATGAGCATCAAGCCCGCCTCTATCCGCGCGACATCCAGCGCGAGCAGTCCTGCGGGGGTGAGCCCGTACGGCGTGCCGGCATCGACGAGCGCGTCCCATAGCGCAAGCGCGTCGCCCGCGGCCAGCCAGATTTCGTAGCCGAGATCGCCGGTATAACCGGTGCGGGAGATGGTGACCGGGGAGAATCCCCGCAGCTTTGCTGCGGTAATCCTGAAATATTTCAAATCGGACAAATCCGTATCGGTCAGCCTCTGGAGAATTTCGCGCGATGCTGGACCTTGCAATGCAAGAGCCGCGGTCGATTCCGACACGTCTTCGATGGCGACGTCGAGTCCGACGGCGTTCGCTTCCAGCCAGCGCAGGTTCGGGTCGGCCGAAGTCATGCGGAAAACGTCAGCGTCGAGGCGTGCGATCGTCCCGTCATCGAGCACCTTGCCGGTGGCGTCGCACCAGGGAGTGTAGACAACCTGCCCTACCTTCGTGCCCGCGACATCTCGTGTCGCCATGCAGTCGAGCAGGCGCGCGGCGTCCTTTCCTCGCACGAGGTACTTGTAGAGCGGCGAGACGTCGAGGAGCGCGGCCGCGCTCCGGATCGCATGGTACTCGCGCTCATGCGAGAGCTCGTACGAGCTCGCAACGACATATCCGGCCCACCGCCGCCACGCATGGCTCATGCACAAGGCGGCGGTGCGGGGATGGAACGGCGTAGTCTTCAGAGGCGGCTGCGGACGCGCGTGCGCATTATCTTGCGGCATCGATCACTCCAGGATCAGCGCTCTGTTCACCGCCGTGCCCCGCAGCCGCCTTATCGGAAAGGCGTGCGCCTTCCCGAATCTGAAAGACGGGTAGCTCTCAGAAGTTGGCGCGCCGGGGGAAAGCAGGAGGCAAGCCCCCCGCGGCGTTTGCCGCCTGCGCAGCGCCTACCGCGCAGCCTCGCGGGTGGGCTTTTTCCGCAAGGCCCGCCTGGAAGTGGGCGCGTCAATGTCGATGTAGAACGCGCCCAGCGTCTTGATCTTCGAGACGTCGGGATAGAGCACGCCGACGCCCGGTTCGGCGCCCGATCGGGGACAGTACCAGATCGCTCCATCCCGCGTGATCTCGATCTTCGGCTGATCCGCAACCTGCGGGGTGGGGTAATAGCTGAACTCGCCGGTTTTCGTGTTGTATCGGATCGTCGTTCCGCCCTGGCCGTCGTCGCCGAACCAGACGTTGCCTTCGTAGTCTGCCTGCGGGTCATAGGGACGCGAGATGTCCAGGGGCACCTTTACTTCCGTAGCCTTGCCGGTTTTCGGATCCACGTAACCCAGGATGCCCCGATCGTAGACCCCGTACCAGACTCGGTCCTCCAGATCGACGCTCGCGCGCCGCATTCTCCCCGGCTGGGTCAGCGCGCGGTACTCGGAAAACTTGTTTGCCTTGGGATCGTATTTTCCAACCCGTACGTCGCCGCGAAAAAGCGCCATCCAGATGTTGCCCTGGCTGTCCACATCGATGCCATAAGGCGAGGAAGGACGGGTCGCGGTCTCGTACATCACGATTTTCCGGCTGACACGATCCCATTTATAGAACCGGTCGCCGCCTATCATCGATACCCAGACGTTCCCCTGATAGTCGACCACGGGAGTGTGCGACTGCAGCCGTTCCTTGATCGTGCCCTCCGGATCGATCGGGAACAGCTCGAACTTCTCCGTCTTCGGGTCGAACGCAATGAGATGAATGCCGTCCTTGTCCTTGCGCTGTCCGATGCGTCCCGGTATCCACACGATTCCATCCCTGTCGATGGTCAGGCCGTGCAGATCGCCGTCCGGGTGCGGCATCAACCATTCCGTCCACTCACCCGTGCGCGGATCCAGCTTGGTCAAGCGGTTGGGGCGATTGCGGTCGGTGACCCATACGTTGCCCTGCTGGTCGAAGTGCGGATCCTGCCCTCTGCGTTTCATTTTCGGATCGGGATTGGGCTTGAGGTAGTACTCGATGTACATGGCCTTGGCGAGCTTCGCCTCGTCCAGCGGCACTTGCTGATCGAATTTCACCGTCCGCCGGCGGGAATCGGGCCCGAAGTGCTTGCCGAGGTACTGCACCAGCTCCTCGCGCTCCTGCGGCGACGAGAATCCTTGCGGAATGGAACCGTTCTTGACCATCATCTCGACGAAGGAATTCCACGCCGCTTCGTTCAGATGCCGGGAGCCGAACAGGTCGGGGCCATGGCAACCCAAACAGACTTCCTTCAAATACCGCTGTCCCGGCCCCGGGGGAAACATCTCGTTCATGGTGACGATCAGCGCCCCGGTGCTCTGAACCGGGCGCAACGTGGCGTTCTGTGGGGGGTTGTTGCCGGCGCTCAGCACGACCGGCGTTACCGGCGAATCGAACCCCGGCGTCTCGACTCTCATCTCGTACTTCCCGGGCAAGAGATACATGGCCTGGTACTTTCCGCCGGCGGTGTACACCATATACTGCATCCGTTTTTCGACGTTGCGGAAGTACACCTTTGCTGCCTTGAAGGGTGCGTACAGACGTCACGGTGCCGGAAACGCTTGCCAATCCCGACAATTCGGAGCTGCCGCCCTGGGTGGACTGCGCCGCTGCATTCTGCCCCGCCGGCAATGCGCAACATACCGTTGCCAGAAGCACGACCGTCAACCATGTATTCGCTCGCTTCATGACTGTCTCCTCTTTCACCGGTGCAGCAAGGACAAAATGAGTCCCCTCCCCTGCAGCGTAAGTCAGTTTGAGAGCCAAACGAATGGAAATCAAGCGTACGTCGCAATGCCGGTCCTGGCGGCCGTTTCGACGTGCTGCTTCGGGCTACGCTCCGGCATTCGTCCCTCTTTCGCAATGGCGGTGTTCACGCCCATGTGGTCGATGATGAGCTGCAGTCCGGGGTGGCGCTCCGCGATCGGTGCGAATTTCGACACATTGCCGAACGCAAGGAACATGACAGGAAGCCCGGCCTTTTCGGCTGCTGGCCAGAGCCAGTCGGCGGTGCCATCCGAGAGCCAGGCGATCGTTGCGGGAGTGTTGAACGTCACGCGCACGCCGAGCATGCCCGGTTCCTTCCACCGCGGCAGCAGCTCCGCGGATTTCGGATCCTGCAGCGGGATGCGGCCCATGACCGCGAAGCGGTTGGGATAACGCTTGGCAGCTTCGAGCGCATAGTCATTGCGGTCGTTCAGGGCCGGCGGCACACCTGCGCATCGACGATCATGCGCTTGCGGGCGGGTTGGGTGAGCGCAGGCCGCACACCGGTCGCCAGCGCCACGCCGGCGCCTATGGTCGTGCCGATAAACTTGCGTCGTGTGAGCATGGTGGTCTCCGTGATGTCGCCGTTCGTTGCGGGCCCTCGTTGTCGTGGCCAGCACAGTGTAACCTTTCCACAGATCCCCGCGCCGGACCGTAGGGCTTGTTGCAGCAGGAACGCCCTTAACAGGAGTTCACCATGCACGCTCCTCTGTCGACGGATGAGGCGTTGCCACTTCGTGGTTTCATTCCAATTGTTCGCCATTAAAAAATGCCGCGGTTAAGCGGCATTTTTTTGGCGCGCCGGGCGGGATGAATCTGGGCACTGGTGCGAGACGGTGTCGATAACTTAGCCTGTGAAACCGAGGAAAATCAGCTTCCCGGTTTGATGTCGGCGATCTCGACCACTTTCTGCCATTTCGCAACGTCGCGCTGGAGCACTTGTCGGACGCGCTCGGGCGAGCCACCGACGGTCTCCATGCCATTGACCACCAGGCGCTCCTTCACGTCTGGTAGTTGCACGATGCGGTCGATCTCCCTGGTCCAGCGCGTGATGATGTCATTGGGCAGCATCTTCGGTCCCAAGACAGCGGCCCAAGTCACCGCTTCGTAACCCGGGATAGTGTCAGCCACGGTCGGGATATCAGGCAGGACGTTCGAGCGTTTGGCAGTAGTCACCGCGATGGCGCGTAAGCGGTTCGATTTAACGTGCGGAACCATCACTGACAGGTTGCCGAACATGAGGTGAATCTGCCCGCCGAGCAGTTCGTTCAGCGCAGGACCTGTACCCTTATACGGGACGTGCGTCATTCTGGTGCCAGCCATCTGGTTGAAGAGTTCGGGGGCGAGGTGAGTATCGCCGCCAGTGCCGCCCGAGCCGTAGTTGAGTTTGCCGGAATTCGCCTTGTCGTACGCAATCAGTTCCTTGATGCTCTTGATGGGAATCGACGGTTGAAGCACCACCAGGTTACCGGCTTCACCGATCAGTGCGATGGGCGCCACGTCATTCACCGGGTCGTACGCCAGCTTGTACAGCGCCGCGTTTGCCGTGTAAGCGGCCGACACGATGATCATGGTGTAGCCGTCGGGGTCCGCCCTCACTGCAGTTTCGGTGCCTATGGTGCCGCCCCCGCCGGCGCGGTTATCCACCACTACCGATTGCTTGAAGGTCTCGGCAAGTTTCTGCGCGAGCATGCGCGCAACAACGTCGGACGGCCCGCCGGGCGGGAACGGCACGATCAGCCGAATCGGCTTTGTCGGGTAGTTCTGCTGGGCAGATGCACCGCCCGCAGCGAGCAGCAGTGCCAGAATTGGAATCGTCAGCCAGTAGGTTCGCATTGCGTTCTCCCTTGAAGATCTGGATGCTTCCAAGCCAGGCACAGCGTGCACCGGGACGATAGTAGCACTTAGCTATAATCGGAATCTCGAAATCACTATAGACCTATAGAGAATAATTATGACACTACCCACTCGAGAATGGGCAAATCGCATCGGCCGGCGCCTGAAGTTGCGCGATCTGCATATCCTGTCCGCCGTTGTCCACTTCGGGAGCATGGCAAAGGCGGCTGCGCATCTCGCGATGTCTCAACCTGCGGTGTCTGTGGCAGTCGCCAACCTGGAGGACGCCGTTCAGGTCCGTCTCCTCGATCGCGGCTCGCGGGGTATCGAGCCCACCATCTATGCGCACACGCTGCTGAAGCGCGGCGACGTGGTGTTCGATGAGCTGTGGCAAGGAATGAGGGATATCGAGTTCCTGGCAAACCCCACGGTGGGTGAAGTTCGGGTCGCATCTTCGGAGTTGTTCTCTGCCGGGTTGTTGCCGGCGGCCATCGACAGACTATCGCGTCGGTATCCCAAGATATGTGTGCGTGTGGTCCAGGCCAACACGGCATCGCTGGAATTTCGGGAACTGCGAGAGCGCAAGGTCGACCTGGTGCTGGCAAGAACGCACGAGCCTCTCAGCGAGGAAGACTTTGATATCGAGGTTCTCTTCCATGATCGGCATTTCGTGGTTGCGGGGACGCGGAGCCGATGGGCACGGCGACGTAAGATAGCCCTCTCGGAATTGGTGGATGAGCCCTGGATTTTCCCAACAACTCAGGTAGTCCGGGATCTGCTTACCGAGGCATTCAAGGCGCACGGATTGGAGGTCCCCCAGGAAAGGGTGAGCGCTGGTTCTATCCTGCTGCGCAACCATCTCCTCGCAACCGGACGCTTCCTCGATGTGCTTCCCGATTCCGTGCTGCGATACAACGCAAAGCAGTGGTCGCTCAAAGCATTGCCGGTGGATTTGGGCGTCAAGCCGCGGTCAATTGCGATCGTCACGCTGAAGAATCGAAGTCTCAGCCCGGTGGTTCAGCTCTTCATCGAGCATTTGCGGTCGATTGCGAAATCGATGTTTGCGACATCGGGATGAGACACCCGGCGGTACCGCCACGATTTCGTCACTACCGGAAAAGAAAAAGGGCCTGCGGCATTTCAGGCCCTTTTGCGGTATGTGGCGCGCCCGGCGGGATTCGAACCCACGACCCTTGGCTTCGGAGGCCAATACTCTATCCTCTGAGCTACGGGCGCGTTTTGTTGCCCGATTTTAACACGCTGCTTCTCGAGTATATCCCCGAAATTCAATGTATTAGATATAATGGGCGCCTTCTCGCGGGAAGGCGCGTAATCATGTCGGAACAGATCCACGTCGAAGAACATTCCAGCCCCATCAAGACGCCCACGCAGCTCATCGTGGTCGTGGTGTTGTCGTTCGTGGTCCCGATCACGTTGATCGCGATGCTCGCGCATCTCGCTACGCGGGGCGGCGATTTCGGGAAAGGCAATCCCGCGATGTCGGACGAAGCCGTTGCCAAGCGCCTGAAGCCGGTCGGCGAAGTGGTCGTTACCGATCCGAACGCGCCCAAGATCGCGAGAAGCGGAAAGGAAGTCGTCGACGCGGTGTGCGGGGCATGTCACACCACCGGTGCCTTGAATGCGCCCAAGATCGGCGATAAGGCGGCATGGGCGAAGCTCATCAAGGAAGGCCTCGGCAAGCTCACCCAGGAAGCGATCAAGGGTGTGAGACAGATGCCGCCGCGCGGCGGCAATCCCGATCTTTCCGACATCGAAATCGCGCGCGCCATCGCTTACATGGCGAACCAATCCGGCGCGAACTTCAAGGAGCCGCCAGATCAACCGGCTCCAGCAGGCAAGCCGGCGCAAGCCAAGGCGGATAAAGCGGCCGGGGCACCGGTTCCCGGGAAAGCTCCGACCCCAGGAAAGGCGGACGTCGGCAAAGACAAGGCTGCATCGGTGAAATAACGAAAGGTCCGTAACCGGTAAGGCGCAGCGGAGACTGCGCCTTTTTTGTTCGGTGTAAGCTCACGAATCACGCTCCATCAGTCACGCATTTCCGGCATGGCCACCATCGCAATCGGCGACGTTCAGGGCTGCTACGACCAGCTCATGCGGCTGATCGAACGGGTAGGATACGACGAGCGCCGCGACGTCCTCTGGTTCGTCGGCGACCTCGTGAATCGCGGGCCGCAGTCCGCGCAGACGGTGCGGTTCGTGAAGAGCCTCGCAGGACGCCAGGTCACGGTCCTCGGCAATCACGACCTCGCCCTGCTTGTCGTCGCGGCCGGCATCAAGAAGCCGCACCGTGGCGACACGTTCGACGACATACTCCAGGCATCCGACCGCGATGAGCTCATCGCGTGGCTGAGGCAGCAGAAGTTGATGCACGCCGGCGACGGCTACGCCATGGTGCATGCGGGGCTGATGCCGCAATGGAGCATTGCGCAAGCGCTCGCCCTCGCGCACGAGGTGGAGACCGCGCTGCGGGGACCCGATCACCATGAGTTCCTGAAGCACATCTACGGCAACGAGCCGGTACGCTGGCGCGACGATCTCGCCGGCTACGACCGCCTGCGCATCATCGTGAACGCCATGACACGCATGCGCCTGGTCACCGCCGACGGCGCCATGGAGTTCAGTCACAAGCAGGGGCTGGCCAACGCCCCCGCCGGATACCTGCCGTGGTACGACGCGCCGGCGCGGTCGAGCCGGGACACCCCGGTTCTCTTTGGCCACTGGGCCGCGCTCGGGCTGCTGTTGCGCGAGGACGTCGTAGGCCTCGACAGCGGCTGCGTGTGGGGCCGAACGTTAAGCGCGCTGCGACTGGAAGACCGCAAGCTCATACAGTGCGACTGCTCAGAGCTCGGGGGAAAGGCAGCCGAAGATTGAAAATCTGTGTTCATCCGTGTTTATCTGTGGCTCCAGACGTATTATTAAGACCACTCCTAATAACCCGGTGAGAGCGACAACGTGAAAGCAAGCAAGAAAAATTCCGAGATTTCGCCGCTGATGCAGGAGGTTTCCGCGTACATCGCCGGCGCATTGAAGAAACCGCTGCCGAAGGAAGTCGTAGAGAAGACCAAGCACCACGTGCTCGACACCATCGCCGCGATGGTTTCCGGCTCGCGGCTGCTGCCCGGCAAGAAGGCGATTTCCTATGTGAAAGCGCTGGGGGGCGCGAAGGACGCGTGCGTCATCGGTTCCAGTATCGTGACGACGGCGGAGCACGCAGCGCTCGCCAACGGCATGCTGGGCCATGCCGACGAGACCGACGACTCGCACGCGCCCTCGCTCTGCCATCCTGGCTGCGCCATCGTGCCTGCGGCGCTGGCGATGGCCGAGCGCGAGCAGCGGGGCGGCACCGAACTGCTGCGCGCGGTCGCGCTCGGCTACGACATCGGTACCCGCGTCAACATGGCGCTGCAAGGCTACGAGTTCCGTGATGCGGGGCACTCCACCCACAGCTTCGGACCATCGTTCGGCGCGGCGGCTGCCGCCGGCGCTCTGGCTGGCGTGAATGCCGACCGCGCGCGCTGGGTCCTCTCCTACGCCGCCCAGCAGTGCTCCGGCGTCTCGTGCTGGATGCGGGACGAGGAGCACATCGAGAAGGCGTTCGACTTCGGCGGCATGCCCGCACGAAACGGCGTCGTCGCCGCTGCGATGGTCGCCGCGGGTTGCACCGGCGTGGAGGATGTGTTTTCCGGAGAGCGCAATTTCTTCATCGCCTACGACGAAACGCGCCGCATCGGGAAGGCGCCGGAGCCCGGGCGTCTCGTCCGGGAGCTGGGCTCGACCTACGAGATCATGAACACCAACATCAAGCGCTGGTCGGTCGGCTCGCCGATCCAGGCCCCGCTCGATTCGCTGCTCGATCTCATCCGCGAGCACCGGCTTCGGGCCGAGGACGTCGAGAAGCTCACCGTGCGGGTCGCCCGCCAGGGCGCCAACACCACCGACAACCGCAACATGCCGGACATCTGCATGCAGCACATGTGCACGGTAATGCTGATGGA
The DNA here is from genome assembly GCA_963802355.1 of uncultured beta proteobacterium. Classification (GTDB taxonomy): domain Bacteria; phylum Pseudomonadota; class Gammaproteobacteria; order Burkholderiales; family SG8-41; genus SG8-41. The sequence goes on from CAWDIV010000005.1 coordinate 11,561, forward strand.
CGGCATCGTCACCTTCATCTCCGCGCACGACGAAAAACGCATGCACGACAAGAAAGTGCTTGCGGTGAGAAGCCGCGTGGACCTGCAGCCGGATGAAGAGCTGACGCGGGCGCTGCCTTCGCGCCAAGGCATCGTCGAGGTCCGCCTGAAGGACGGCCGGGAGCTGCGTCACCACACGAAAGCGGTGCGCGGCACCGCCCAGAACCCCATGACGCGCGCGGAAGTGGACGAGAAGGCCTACCACCTGCTGGCGCCGATACTGGGACCAAAGAGGAGCAGGGCCCTGTGCGACACCGTGTGGACCATCGAGCGGATAAAGGACGCGCGGGCACTGCGCCCGTTGCTGCGCGCTTGAGAAAAATCTTGAACCACGAAGGACACAAAGGGTTCCGCTTCTGGCGAAGATGACAAAGCCCTCGACTTCCAATTAGCCCAGGCCCTGTTCGCGCCGCGCTCGGTGGCGCTGTTCGGCGCGTCGGGCGACGCGACGAAGAATACCTCGCGTCCGCAGCGTTTCCTGCGCAAGCACGGCTTCCCCGGCAAGATATTCCCGATCAACCGGGGCCGCGACGAGCTCTTCGGAGAGAAGGCGTACCCCGATCTGCGCGCCGTATCCGCGCCGGTGGACCACGCATTCATCATGGTCCCGGCCAAGGACGTCCCCGAAGCGATCGCGCAGTGCTGTGAGAAGAAAGTGCCCGTCGCCACCATCTTCAGCGACGGCTTCGCCGAGATCGGCGCGGCGGGACGTGGGATGCAGGAGGAGATTCTGAAGCTCGCCCGAGCGGGCGGCCTGCGTCTGCTCGGGCCCAACTGCATCGGGCTGCTCGACCTGCATTCGCATCTCATCCTGTGCGTCAACGCGGTGCTCGAGCACGCGCAAGTCACCGCTGGAAGCACGGCGATCGTCTCGCAGAGCGGGAGCATGATGGGCTCCTTGATGTCGCGCGGGGCGGGACGCGGCACGGGATTCTCGAAGCTCGTGTCGGTGGGCAACGAATCCGACCTCGCGGTGGGCGAGATCGCCGACCTGCTCGTGGACGACCCCGACACCCGCACCATATTGCTGTTCATGGAAACGATCCGCGACGCGGAGCGCCTCGCTCGGGCCGCCCGCCGCGCGTATGCCGACGGCAAGCTGGTGGTCGTATTCAAGCTCGGCCGCTCCGACGTCGGCGTCGAGCTCGCGACCTCCCACACCGGCGCGATGACGGGCTCCGACGACGTGGCGGACGCCTTCTTCCGCGCGAACGGCATGCTGCGCGTGGACCTCCTCGAGACGCTGTTCGAATTGCCGGCGCTGCTGCTCGATCAGCGGCCGGCGGGCCGGCACCGCGTGGCAGCCCTGACCACCACCGGGGGCGGCGCAGCCACCGTGATCGACCGACTGGGCACGCTGGGCGTGGAGGTCGTCGGGCCCACGAACGAAATCGTCGCCAACCTCGCGCAGAAGAAGATCGTCATCAATCGCGCGCGCCTGACCGATCTCACCATGGCCGGCGCGAGGAAGGAAGTCTACAGCGGCGTGCTGAACGAGCTGCTCGCGTCGGATCATTGCGATCTGGCGCTGGCTGTGGTCGGCAGTTCGGCGCAGTTCCAGCCCCACATCGCAATCGATCCGATCCTGGAGGCGACCCGGCGCGGCAAGCCGATCGCGGTGTTTTGCGCGCCCCAGGCCGATGAGTCGCTCGCGCTGCTCTCCGCCCACGGCATCGCCGGTTTCCGCACACCGGAAACGTGCGCGGACGCCATACGCGCCTGGCGCGACTGGCGTGCCCCGGTCGCTGCGCCCGCCGCGGATGGGGCGTGCCTCTTCGCCGCTCAGGCGCTTCTCGGCGGCAAGCAGCGCCTGAACGAGCAGGAGGCCTGCCGCGTGTTCGACGCGCTCGGCGTGCCGGCGGCGCAGTCCGCGGTCATCATGTCACCTGACCAGGCGGTGACATGATACAGGGACTGCGCCGCCGGCACGCCGAGCGCGTCGAACACGCGGCAGGCCTCCTGCTGCGTTCAGGCGCTGCTTGCCGCCGAGAAACGCCTGAGCGGCGAAGAGGCGCGCACCATCCGGCGCCGGCGCCTCAACCGGGGCGCGCCAGTCGCGCCACGCGCGGATCGCATCGGCGCACGATTCCGGCGTGCGGAAGCCGGCGATGCCGCGCGTCGGCGAGCAGCTCAGCGAAGCTTCGGCATGCGGCGCGGCGAAGGACGCGAGCGGCTTGCCGTGCGTGTCGGCTTCGATCAGCGGTTCGATGGCGACTTGCGGCTGGAACTGCGCCGAGCTGCCGGCGACCGCCAGCACGAGATCGCAGTGGTCGGACGCGAGCAGGTCGTTCAGCACGGCGCTGTAGATCTCCTTCCTTGCCCGGCCAGCGTGAGATCGGTGAGCCGCGCTGCGCTGATCTTGATGTTCTTCTGCGCGAGCGATGCGATCGACCTCGCGGCGTCGGCGCCACGACTTCCACGCCGAGCGTGCCGAGCCGGTCCACGACACTGGCCGCGCCGCCGCCGGTGGTCGTCATGACCGCGACACGATGCCGCTGCGAAGGCTTGCTGGCCGCGCAGAGCGCCGGCAGTTCGAACAGATTCTCGAGCGTGTCGACGCGCAGGATGCCGTGCGCGCGGAAGAAAGCGTCGGCCATCTCGTCGCGAGCCCGCCATCGCGCCGGTATGCGATGCGGCGAGATCCTGCCCGACTTCCGAGCGGCCGAGCTTGTAGACGATCACCTGCTTGCCCGCTGCGTACGCGCGCCGCGCGGCGTGCGCGAGCTTGTCCGCGTCGCGCAGCGTTTCCATGAAGAGCAGGATCGTCCGCGTGTGCGGATCGTCGACGAGCAGATCGGCGAACTCGCCCACGCTCAAGGTCCGATTCGTTGCCGACGGAGATCAGCTTGGAGAAGCCGACGCCGCGGCCGAGGCCGCGCGACATCAGCCCGCCGAGCATGCTGCCGCTCTGCGAGACGATCGCGAGCGGCCCTGCACGATCTCCGCCATTTCGAGCACGGCGTTGACGGAGATCGCGCAGCCGGGATCGGTCTGACGAGGCCGATGCAGTTCGGCCCGATCAGGCGCACGCCGCCCGCCCGCGCGGTCTCGAGGATCGTCTCCTGCGTGCGGCGGCCCTCGGCGCCGGTCTCGGCGAAGCCGTCGCTGTAGATGGTCGCAACCGGCACCTTCTTCGCCACGCACTGCTCGATCGCCTCCGGCACGGCTTTGGCCGGCACCATGATGAACGCGTGATCGACGGCGCCGGGAATCGACGCGAGATCGGGATAGGCCTTCTCGCCGAAGATTTCGTCGCGGCCCGGGTTGATCGGGAATGATCGTGCCCGGAGTAGCCGTGCTTGCGCAGGTAGCGCTGCGGGCGCGAAGTGTTCTTTTTCGCGTCGCCCGATGCGCCGACCAGCGCGATCGACCGCGGCTCGAACAGCGCCTGGAAGAGATTGGATTGCTTCGTTCTTCATGAGATTTCACGCGTGAATGATGCGGGACGGCGCAGCCAAGTCGCGAATTTTATCCTCTCGCGATGTAAACTACTCCAGGTCGAACGTCCGGTGCCCTTCGCGATGCACAGATAAACGGAAAATCCCTTCCGCGGGCTCGCCTTACGCGACCGGCACCCGCACGGGCGCGCATGCCCTGGCAGCGCCGTCTTTCCGCTCGATGCGTCCACACGGTGTCGCACAGGGCCCTGCTCCTCTTTGGTCCCAGGATCGGCGCCAGCAGGTGGTAGGACTTCTCGTCCACTTCCGCGCGCGTCATGGGGTTCTCGGCGGTGCCGCGCACGGCTTTCGTGTGGTGACGCAGCTCCCGGCCGTCCTTCAGGCGGAACTCGACGATGCCTTGGCGCGAAGGCAGCGCCCGCGTCAGCTCTTCGTCGCCGTAGAGTCCACGCGGCTTCTCACCGCAAGCACTTTCTTGTCGTGCATGCGTTTTTCGTCGTGCGCGGAGATCGAAGGTGACGATGCCGTCGATCAGCATCACCGCGCACATGTGCTGCATGCAGATGTCCGGCATGTTGCGGTTGTCGGTGGTGTTGGCGCCCTGGCGGGCGACCCGCACGGCGAGCTTCTCGACGTCGTCGGCCCGGAGCCCGTGTTCGCGGATGAGATCGAGCAGCGAATCGAGCGGCGCCTGGATCGGCGAGCCGACCGACCAGCGCTTGATGTTGGTGTTCATGATCTCGTAGGTCGAGCCCAGATCCCGGACCAGACGCTCGGGCTGCGGCGCCTTCCCGATGCGGCGCGTTTCGTCGTAGGCGATGAAGAAATTGCGCTCGCCGGAAAACACATCCTCGACGCCGGTGCAACCCGCGGCGACCATCGCAGCGGCGACGACGCCGTTGCGTGCGGGCATGCCGCCGAAATCGAACGCCTTCTCGATGTGCTCCTCGTCGCGCATCCAGCACGAGACGCCGGAGCACTGCTGGGCGGCGTAGGAGAGGACCCAGCGCGCGCGGTCGGCATTCACGCCAGCGAGCGCGCCGGCGGCAGCCGCCGCGCCGAACGATGGTCCGAAGCTGTGGGTGGAGTGGCCCGCATCACGGAAATCGTAGCCTTGCAGCGCCATGTTGACGCGGGTACCGATGTCGTAGCCGAGCGCGACCGCGCGCAGCAGTTCGGTGCCGCTCCGCTGCTCGCGCTCGGCCATCGCCAGCGCCGCCGGCACGATGGCGCAGCCGGGATGGGAGAGCGAAGGCGCGTGCGAGTCGTCGGTCTCGTCGGCATGGGCCAGCATGCCGTTGGCGAGCGCTGCGTGCTCCGCCGTCGTCACGATACTGGAACCGATGACGCACGCGTCCTTCGCGCCTCCCAGCGCTTTCACATAGGAAATCGCCTTCTTGCCGGGCAGCAGCCGCGAGCCGGAAACCATCGCGGCGATGGTGTCGAGCACGTGGTGCTTGGTCTTCTCTACGACTTCCTTCGGCAGCGGTTTCTTCAATGCGCCGGCGATGTACGCGGAAACCTCCTGCATCAGCGGCGAAATCTCGGAATTTTTCTTGCTTGCTTTCACGTTGTCGCTCTCACCGGGTTATTAGGAGTGGTCTTAATAATACGTCTGGAGCCACAGATAAACACGGATGAACACAGATTTTCAATCTTCGGCTGCCTTTCCCCCGAGCTCTGAGCAGTCGCACTGTATGAGCTTGCGGTCTTCCAGTCGCAGCGCGCTTAACGTTCGGCCCCACACGCAGCCGCTGTCGAGGCCTACGACGTCCTCGCGCAACAGCAGCCCGAGCGCGGCCCAGTGGCCAAAGAGAACCGGGGTGTCCCGGCTCGACCGCGCCGGCGCGTCGTACCACGGCAGGTATCCGGCGGGGGCGTTGGCCAGCCCCTGCTTGTGACTGAACTCCATGGCGCCGTCGGCGGTGACCAGGCGCATGCGTGTCATGGCGTTCACGATGATGCGCAGGCGGTCGTAGCCGGCGAGATCGTCGCGCCAGCGTACCGGCTCGTTGCCGTAGATGTGCTTCAGGAACTCATGGTGATCGGGTCCCCGCAGCGCGGTCTCCACCTCGTGCGCGAGGGCGAGCGCTTGCGCAATGCTCCATTGCGGCATCAGCCCCGCATGCACCATGGCGTAGCCGTCGCCGGCGTGCATCAACTTCTGCTGCCTCAGCCACGCGATGAGCTCATCGCGGTCGGATGCCTGGAGTATGTCGTCGAACGTGTCGCCACGGTGCGGCTTCTTGATGCCGGCCGCGACGACAAGCAGGGCGAGGTCGTGATTGCCGAGGACCGTGACCTGGCGTCCTGCGAGGCTCTTCACGAACCGCACCGTCTGCGCGGACTGCGGCCCGCGATTCACGAGGTCGCCGACGAACCAGAGGACGTCGCGGCGCTCGTCGTATCCTACCCGTTCGATCAGCCGCATGAGCTGGTCGTAGCAGCCCTGAACGTCGCCGATTGCGATGGTGGCCATGCCGGAAATGCGTGACTGATGGAGCGTGATTCGTGAGCTTACACCGAACAAAAAAGGCGCAGTCTCCGCTGCGCCTTACCGGTTACGGACCTTTCGTTATTTCACCGATGCAGCCTTGTCTTTGCCGACGTCCGCCTTTCCTGGGGTCGGAGCTTTCCCGGGAACCGGTGCCCCGGCCGCTTTATCCGCCTTGGCTTGCGCCGGCTTGCCTGCTGGAGCCGGTTGATCTGGCGGCTCCTTGAAGTTCGCGCCGGATTGGTTCGCCATGTAAGCGATGGCGCGCGCGATTTCGATGTCGGAAAGATCGGGATTGCCGCCGCGCGGCGGCATCTGTCTCACACCCTTGATCGCTTCCTGGGTGAGCTTGCCGAGGCCTTCCTTGATGAGCTTCGCCCATGCCGCCTTATCGCCGATCTTGGGCGCATTCAAGGCACCGGTGGTGTGACATGCCCCGCACACCGCGTCGACGACTTCCTTTCCGCTTCTCGCGATCTTGGGCGCGTTCGGATCGGTAACGACCACTTCGCCGACCGGCTTCAGGCGCTTGGCAACGGCTTCGTCCGACATCGCGGGATTGCCTTTCCCGAAATCGCCGCCCCGCGTAGCGAGATGCGCGAGCATCGCGATCAACGTGATCGGGACCACGAACGACAACACCACGACCACGATGAGCTGCGTGGGCGTCTTGATGGGGCTGGAATGTTCTTCGACGTGGATCTGTTCCGACATGGATACGCGCCTTCCCGCGAGAAGGCGCCCATTATATCTAATACATTGAATTTCGGGGATATACTCGAGAAGCAGCGTGTTAAAATCGGGCAACAAAACGCGCCCGTAGCTCAGAGGATAGAGTATTGGCCTCCGAAGCCAAGGGTCGTGGGTTCGAATCCCGCCGGGCGCGCCACATACCGCAAAAGGGCCTGAAATGCCGCAGGCCCTTTTTCTTTTCCGGTAGTGACGAAATCGTGGCTGTACCGCCGGGTGTCTCATCCCGATGTCGCAAACATCGATTTCGCAATCGACCGCAAATGCTCGATGAAGAGCTGAACCACCGGGCTGAGACTTCGATTCTTCAGCGTGATGATCGCAATTGACCGCGGCTTGACGCCCAAATCGACCGGCAATGCTTTGAGCGACCACTGCTTTGCGTTGTATCGCAGCACGGAATCGGGAAGCACATCAAGGAAGCGTCCGGTTGCGAGGAGATGGTTGCGCAGCAGGATAGAACCAGCGCTCACCCTTTCCTGGGGAACCTCCAATCCGTGCGCCTTGAATGCCTCGGTAAGCAGATCTCGGACTACCTGAGTTGAGGGGAAAATCCAGGGCTCTTCCACCAACTCCGAGAGGGCTATCTTACGTCGCCGTGCCCATCGGCTCCGCGTCCCCGCAACCACGAAATGCCGATCATGGAAGAGAACCTCGATATCAAAGTCGTCCTCGCTGAGAGGCTCGTGCGTTCTAGCCAGCACCAGGTCGACCTTGCGCTCTCGCAGTTCCCGAAATTCCAGCGACGCCGTGTTGGCTTGGACCACACGCACACATATCTTGGGATACCGGCGCGATAGTCTGGCGATGGCCGCCGGCAACAACCCCGCGGCGAACAACTCCGAAGACGCGACCCGAACTTCCCCCGTCGTGGGGTTTGCCAGGAACTCGATATCTCTCATTCCTTGCCACAGCTCATCGAACACCACGTGGCCGCGCTTCAGCAGCGCGTGCGCATAGATCGTGGGCTCGATACCCCGCGAGCCGCGATCAAGGAGACGGACCTGAACGGCGTCCTCCAGGTTGGCGACCGCCACAGACACCGCAGGTTGAGACATCGCGAGATGCGCAGCCGCCTTTGCCATGCTCCCGAAGTGGACAACGGCGGACAGGATATGCAGATCGCGCAACTTCAGGCGCCGGCCGATGCGATTTGCCCATTCTCGAGTGGGTACTGTCATAATGATTCTCTATAGGTCTATAGTGATTTCGAGATTCCGATTATAGCGAAGTGCTACTATCGTCTCGATGCGCCCAGTGCGTAGCTTGGAAGCATCTGGATCTTCAAGGGAGAACGCAATGCGAACCTATTGGCTGACGATTCCAATTCTGGCACTGCTGCTAGCTGCGGGCGGTGCATCTGCCCAGCAGAACTACCCGACAAAGCCGATTCGGCTAATCGTGCCGTTCCCGCCCGGCGGGCCATCCGACTTTGTTGCGCGCATGCTCGCGCAGAAACTTACCGAGACCTTCAAGCAAACGGTAGTAGTGGATAACCGCGCCGGCGGGGGCGGTACTATAGGTACCGAAACGGCAGTGAGGGCGGACGCCGACGGCTACACGATGATCATCGTATCGGCCGCTTACACGGCAAACGCGGCGCTGTACAAGCTGGCGTACGACCCGGTGAGGGATGTGGCGCCCATCGCGCTGATCGGTGAGGCGGGTAACCTGGTGGTGCTCCAACCGTCGATTCCCATTAAGAGCATCAAGGAACTGATTGCGTATGACAAGGCGAATTCCGGCAAACTTAACTACGGGTCGGGCGGCACTGGCGGCGATACTCACCTCGCCCCCGAACTCTTCAACCAGATGGCTGGCACCAAAATGACGCACGTCCCGTACAAGGGTACTGGTCCTGCGCTGAACGAACTGCTCGGCGGGCAGATTCACCTGATGTTCGGCAACCTGTCAGTGATGGTTCCGCACGTCAAATCGAATCGCTTACGCGCCATCGCGATGACTACTGCCAGACGCTCGAACGTCCTGCCTGATATCCCGACCGTGGCTGACACCATCCCAGGGTATGAAGCGGTGACTTGGGCCGCTGTCTTGGGACCGAAGACGCTGCCCAAGGACATCGTCGCCCGCTGGGCCAGGGAGATCGACCGCATCGTGCAACTACCAGACGTGAAGGAGCGCTTGGTGGCCAATGGCATGGAGACCGTTGGTGGCTCGCCCGAGCGCGTCCGAGAAGTCCTGGAGCGCGACGTTGCGAAGTGGCAGAAAGTGGTCGCGCTCGCCGGCATCAAACCGGGGGGCTGATTTTCCTCGGTTTCACAGGCTAAGTTATCGACACCGTCTCGCACCAGTGCCCAGATTCATCCCGCCCGGCGCGCCAAAAAAATGCCGCTTAACCGCGGCATTTTTTAATGGCGAACAATTGGAATGAAACCACGAAGTAGCAACGCCTCATCCGTCGACAGAGGAGCGTGCATGGTGAACTCCTGTTAAGGGCGTTCCTGCTGCAACAAGCCCTACGGTCCGGCGCGGGGATCTGTGGAAAGGTTACACTGTGCTGGCCACGACAACGAGGGCCCGCAACGAACGGCGACATCACGGAGACCACCATGCTCACACGACGCAAGTTTATCGGCACGACCATAGGCGCCGGCGTGGCGCTGGCGACCGGTGTGCGGCCTGCGCTCACCCAACCCGCCCGCAAGCGCATGATCGTCGATGCGCAGGTGTGCCGCCGGCCCTGAACGACCGCAATGACTATGCGCTCGAAGCTGCCAAGCGTTATCCCAACCGCTTCGCGGTCATGGGCCGCATCCCGCTGCAGGATCCGAAATCCGCGGAGCTGCTGCCGCGGTGGAAGGAACCGGGCATGCTCGGCGTGCGCGTGACGTTCAACACTCCCGCAACGATCGCCTGGCTCTCGGATGGCACCGCCGACTGGCTCTGGCCAGCAGCCGAAAAGGCCGGGCTTCCTGTCATGTTCCTTGCGTTCGGCAATGTGTCGAAATTCGCACCGATCGCGGAGCGCCACCCCGGACTGCAGCTCATCATCGACCACATGGGCGTGAACACCGCCATTGCGAAAGAGGGACGAATGCCGGAGCGTAGCCCGAAGCAGCACGTCGAAACGGCCGCCAGGACCGGCATTGCGACGTACGCTTGATTTCCATTCGTTTGGCTCTCAAACTGACTTACGCTGCAGGGGAGGGGACGTCATTTTGTCTTTGCTGCACCCGGTGAAAGAGGAGACAGTCATGAAGCGAGCGAATATATGGTTGACGGTCGTGCTTCTGGCAACGGTATGTTGCGCATTGCCGGCGGGGCAGAATGCAGCGGCGCAGTCCACCCAGGGCGGCAGCTCCGAATTGTCGGGATTGGCAAGCGTTTCCGGCACCGTGACGTCTGTACGCACCCTTCAAGGCAGCAAAGGTGTACTTCCGCAACGTCGAAAAACGGATGCAGTATATGGTGTACACCGCCGGCGGAAAGTACCAGGCCATGTATCTCTTGCCCGGGAAGTACGAGATGAGAGTCGAGACGCCGGGGTTCGATTCGCCGGTAACGCCGGTCGTGCTGAGCGCCGGCAACAACCCCCCACAGAACGCCACGTTGCGCCCGGTTCAGAGCACCGGGGCGCTGATCGTCACCATGAACGAGATGTTTCCCCCGGGGCCGGGACAGCGGTATTTGAAGGAAGTCTGTTTGGGTTGCCATGGCCCCGACCTGTTCGGCTCCCGGCATCTGAACGAAGCGGCGTGGAATTCCTTCGTCGAGATGATGGTCAAGAACGGTTCCATTCCGCAAGGATTCTCGTCGCCGCAGGAGCGCGAGGAGCTGGTGCAGTATCTCGGCAAGCACTTCGGGCCCGATTCCCGCCGGCGGACGGTGAAATTCGATCAGCAAGTGCCGCTGGACGAGGCGAAGCTCGCCAAGGCCATGTACATCGAGTACTACCTCAAGCCCAATCCCGATCCGAAAATGAAACGCAGAGGGCAGGATCCGCACTTCGACCAGCAGGGCAACGTATGGGTCACCGACCGCAATCGCCCCAACCGCTTGACCAAGCTGGATCCGCGCACGGGTGAGTGGACGGAATGGTTGATGCCGCACCCGGACGGCGATCTGCACGGCCTGACCATCGACAGGGATGGAATCGTGTGGATACCGGGACGCATCGGACAGCGCAAGGACAAGGACGGCATTCATCTCATTGCGTTCGACCCGAAGACGGAGAAGTTCGAGCTGTTCCCGATCGATCCGGAGGGCACGATCAAGGAACGGCTGCAGTCGCACACTCCCGTGGTCGACTATCAGGGGAACGTCTGGGTATCGATGATAGGCGGCGACCGGTTCTATAAATGGGATCGTGTCAGCCGGAAAATCGTGATGTACGAGACCGCGACCCGTCCTTCCTCGCCTTATGGCATCGATGTGGACAGCCAGGGCAACATCTGGATGGCGCTTTTTCGCGGCGACGTACGGGTTGGAAAATACGATCCCAAGGCAAACAAGTTTTCCGAGTACCGCGCGCTGACCCAGCCGGGGAGAATGCGGCGCGCGAGCGTCGATCTGGAGGACCGAGTCTGGTACGGGGTCTACGATCGGGGCATCCTGGGCTACGTGGATCCGAAAACCGGCAAGGCTACGGAAGTAAAGGTGCCCCTGGACATCTCGCGTCCCTATGACCCGCAGGCAGACTACGAAGGCAACGTCTGGTTCGGCGACGACGGCCAGGGCGGAACGACGATCCGATACAACACGAAAACCGGCGAGTTCAGCTATTACCCCACCCCGCAGGTTGCGGATCAGCCGAAGATCGAGATCACGCGGGATGGAGCGATCTGGTACTGTCCCCGGTCGGGCGCCGAACCGGGAGTCGGCGTGCTCTATCCCGACGTCTCGAAGATCAAGACGCTGGGCGCGTTCTACATCGACATTGACGCGCCCACTTCCAGGCGGGCCTTGCGGAAAAAGCCCACCCGCGAGGCTGCGCGGTAGGCGCTGCGCAGGCGGCAAACGCCGCGGGGGGCTTGCCTCCTGCTTTCCCCCGGCGCGCCAACTTCTGAGAGCTACCCGTCTTTCAGATTCGGGAAGGTGCACGCCTTTCCGATAAGGCGGCTGCGGGGCACGGCGATGAACAGAGCGCTGATCCTGGAGTGATCGATGCCGCAAGATAATGCGCACGCGCGTCCGCAGCCGCCTCTGAAGACTACGCCGTTCCATCCCCGCACCGCCGCCTTGTGCATGAGCCATGCGTGGCGGCGGTGGGCCGGATATGTCGTTGCGAGCTCGTACGAGCTCTCGCACGAGCGCGAGTACCATGCGATCCGGAGCGCGGCCGCGCTCCTCGACGTCTCGCCGCTCTACAAGTACCTCGTGCGAGGAAAGGACGCCGCGCGCCTGCTCGACTGCATGGCGACACGAGATGTCGCGGGCACGAAGGTAGGGCAGGTTGTCTACACTCCCTGGTGCGACGCCGCCGGCAAGGTGCTCGATGACGGGACGATCGCACGCCTCGACGCTGACGTTTTCCGCATGACTTCGGCCGACCCGAACCTGCGCTGGCTGGAAGCGAACGCCGTCGGACTCGACGTCGCCATCGAAGACGTGTCGGAATCGACCGCGGCTCTTGCATTGCAAGGTCCAGCATCGCGCGAAATTCTCCAGAGGCTGACCGATACGGATTTGTCCGATTTGAAATATTTCAGGATTACCGCAGCAAAGCTGCGGGGATTCTCCCCGGTCACCATCTCCCGCACCGGTTATACCGGCGATCTCGGCTACGAAATCTGGCTGGCCGCGGGCGACGCGCTTGCGCTATGGGACGCGCTCGTCGATGCCGGCACGCCGTACGGGCTCACCCCCGCAGGACTGCTCGCGCTGGATGTCGCGCGGATAGAGGCGGGCTTGATGCTCATGGATGTGGACTACGTTTCCGCGCGCAAGGCCCTCATCGAAGGCCAGACTTCATCGCCGTTCGAGCTGGATCTGGGCTGGACCGTGAACCTCAAGAAAGCGCATTTTGTCGGCAAGCCGGCGCTGGCTCGGGAGGCGCAGCGGGGTCCCCAGTGGCAGTTCGTCGGAGTCGAGGTGGAGTGGGACGCGCTGGAACGGCTCTATGCGGAAGCCGGCCTCGCACCCAGTCTGCCGGCGGCCGCCTGGCGCACGAGCGTTCCGGTGTACGTGGGGAGCGAACAGGCAGGATATGCGACGAGTGGCGGCTGGTCGCCGCTGCTCAAGAAGTACATTGCACTCGCTCACCTCGATTCGCGCTGGGCCGCCCTCGGCACGGCGGTGGAGATAGAGGTGACGGTGGAGCACCGCCGCAAACGCGCCGCAGCGCGCGTGGTGAAGAAGCCGTTCTTCGATCCCGAGCGAAAACGTGCATAACACGTCGTCACCCCCGGACAGAAAGCATGCCCCGTACTCCGATACGGGGCCGTGGTCCAGACTGCCGGCAATGGATCACTCGAGATCCACTGGATGCCGGCTTTCGCCGGCGTGACGATGAAAAACACCTACGACGCAATCGTCATCGGCGGCGGGCACAACGGGCTCGTGTGTGCCGCGTATCTCGCCCGCGCCGGCAAGCGCGTCCTCGTGCTCGAGCGGCGGGAGCGAGTGGGCGGCGCAGCGGTAAGCGAGGAAGTCTTTCCCGGCTTCACGTTCTCGGTATTCTCTTACGTGGTGAGCCTGTTGCGCCCCGAGATCATTCGGGATCTCGAACTGCCGCGGCACGGCCTGCACATACTGCCGCTGGAGAGCACGCTCACGCCGCTGCCGAACGGCGACTACCTGGCGCAGTGGAACGATCACGATCAAAACCGGCGTGAGCTGGCGCGTCACTCGCCGCGCGACGCGGAGTCCTACGACGAGTTCGGCCGCCTCATGCACCAGATCGCGCGCGCTGTGAAGCCTATCCTCGGCATGGTTCCGCCCGATCCGACGTCGATGCAGCCTCGCGACCTCGCCGGTGTGCTGCGGCTGGGCTTGCACCTGCGCGGCCTCGGAGGGAGGCAGTTCCATGCGCTCTACAAGCTCCTCACGATGAGCTCGGCCGATTATCTCGACGAATGGTTCGAAACCGACGCGCTCAAGGCGACGAAAGCGGCGAGCGGCATCATCGGCACTCTACTGGGGCCGCGCTCCCCGGGGACAGCTTACGTATTACTGCACCACTACATGGGGGAGATCGACGGCGTATTCCGCGCGTGGGGATTTGCGAAGGGCGGGAATGGATCAGTAAGCGCGGCGATCGCAAGCGCGGCGCGAGCGGCCGGCGCGGAGATTCGCACTCTTGCGCCCGTCGCGCGGGTGATTATCGCGAACGACCGGGCGACAGGCGTCACGCTGGAGAGCGGCGAGGAGATCAAGGCAGACGTGGTGATCTCGAACGCCGATCCCCGGCGCACCTTCTTCCAGCTCGTTGGAGCGCAGCACCTGCCCGCCGACCTCATCGAGGGGATCCAACGCTTCAAGTTTCGCGGCGCGTCCGCCAAGGTGAATCTGGCTCTGAGCGAATTGCCGAACTTCACCTGTCTTCCGGGTATGGACCGCACCCTTCGACCGCGCTCAGGGCATGTTTGAGGGGCGCGATCTCCATCAGCCCGAGCGTGGAATATCTGGAGCGTGCCTACGATGACGCCAAGTACGGGGCGTTTTCGCGCCGTCCGTACATGGACATCATCATCCCGTCCATGATCGATCCGGCCATGGCGCCCCCGGGCAAGCACGTCATGTCCATCTTCGTGCAGTACGCCCCGTATCACCTCCATGGCGGCTGGACCGATGCGCAGCGCGAGGCGTTGGGTGATACGGTGATAAATACCCTCGCCGAATACGCGCCGAACCTCAAATCGGCGATCCTGCACCGGCAGGTGCTGACGCCGGCGGACATCGAGAGCGTGGTCGGCTTGAGCGAGGGAAACATCTTCCAGGGCGAGCTGACGCTGCAGCAGATGTTCTTTTTCCGCCCGGTTCCAGCCTGGGCGCGTTACCGGACGCCGCTACACGGGCTCTACCAGTGCGGCGCGGGAACCCACCCGGGCGGCGGCGTCATGGGCGCCCCGGGGCGGCTCGCGGCACGCGCCATCCTGAAGGATGGCGCGTAATGTCGCCGCGCGGCGACCGCATCGAGCTGCAATTCCCTTCATTATCGAGAAGGGATGCCGCCCTCGTGGGCGGAGTGGTGTCGTGAGCGCACCGACCATAGTGATCGGCGCTGGCGTGGACGAGCTCGTTTGTGCGCATTACCTCGCGCGCACTCGCCGCAGTGTGCTCGTGCTCGATCCGCGGCCCGCCCGTGAAGAAGCGCCGACCGAGTCGGGATGGGTTCCCCCGGGAATCGTGCGCAAGCTTGGACTGGAGCGCCGCGGATTAAGGATCGAACGCTCCGACTCGTGGGCCACGGCATCCCTGCCGGATGGCGGACGTCTCGAGCTGTGGTACGACATGGCGCGCTCGATCGAGGCGATCCGGAGGTTGAGTCCGCGCGATGCTGGAAAGTGGCCCGCGTTTTGCGAGCGCATGGCGCGATTGGGACGCCTGCTCGCGACGGTTTACATGGAACCGCCGCCGGATCTCATGGGCCGGAGCGTCGGCGATCTCGCGCGGCTGGCCGGACTCGGGCTGCGGATGCGGCGGCTCGGAAGACAGGGAATGGAAGACTTGCTGCGTTTCGTACCGATGTCGGTGGCGGATCTTCTCGACGAGTGGTTCGAGTGCGACGCGCTGAAAGGTGTCCTCGGCGCAGCAGGCGTCACGCACTTGAGCCAGGGCCCGCGTTCGGGGGGGACGGCATTCCGGTTGCTCCATCACCATGTCGGGAGCCCGCCTGGGATCTTTCGTCCGCCGCACTCGAATATGTGCCGTGTATTGAGCGCACTGCCTGGCATCGATATTCGTCGCGAGGCGAATGTTGACCGGCTCACCGTCCAGGAAGGACGCATCACCGGCGTTGTGCTGGCAAGCGGAGAGGAGGTTGCTGCCTCGCTCGTCGTCTCCGGCGCCGATCCGCGGCGCACGTTACTCGACCTCGCGGATCCCGGCCTGCTGGACCCGGAGCTCGTTCGCGCGCTACAGAACATCCGCGGCCGGGGCGTCGTCGCGCGCGTCACGCTCACGCTCGACCGATCGTCCGGCTTCTCGACGCTTGTCGTGGCCCCGTCGCTCGACTACCTGGAACACGCTTACGATGATGCGAAACACGGACACGTTTCACGCGCGCCATATCTCGAGGCACGGAACGGCGGTAAGGGCTCGGATGGCCGGCATGTTCTGGACGTGCACGTCCAGTACGCGCCTTACGCGCTCGCGGACGGACAGTGGGACGACGACCGCCGCCGAGCGCTGGGGGATCTCGTCGTAAAGCTGCTATCCGACCGTGGTCCGGATTCCGGATCGGCGGTCATCAAGCGCGTGCTTACGCCACGCGATCTGGAGCAAGCGTATGGTTTTCCCGAAGGCCAGGCGGAACACGTGGAGCCCGCGCTGGACCAGTTGTTCTCGATGCGGCCGTTGCCGGAGCTGGCGCGCTATCGCACACCGATCAACGGACTTTATCTCTGCGGTCCGGGCACGCATCCGGGCGGAAGCATTGCCGGCGCGTCGGGCCATAACGCCGCGCGCGAGATCATCTACGATGTAGGTCATGGGAAACTTGGCTGAAGAATTCGGCGCACCTGCGCCGGTTACAGGCCGCGAATTCCGGGGAGGCTGAAGGATTTTCGATGAAGCTCATTCACGTGGTGCTGATTGCGCTGGCGTTGGCATTCGCGGGCTGTGGAGACAAGGCACTCAAGCTGCCGAAGCTTGCGGCCTCGGACGTGGTCGTTGCGTTCGGCGACAGCCTGACCTACGGCACTGGCGCCCAGGAAAGCGAGAGCTATCCCGCGGTCCTTGGTCAGTTGATCGGGCGCAACGTGGTGCGCGCAGGCGTTCCCGGTGAAGTGACCGCGCAGGGTCTCGCCCGGCTGCCGGCGGTGATCGATGAGCACAGCCCGCGCCTGGTGATCATCTGCCTGGGCGGGAACGACATGCTGCGCCAGGTCGGGGACGCCGAAATCCGGCAGAACCTGCGTTCGATTTTCAAGACCCTCGAAGACCGCAAGATTGCGGCGGTGCTGGTTGGCGTGCCCAAGCCGGCGCTCATCACCAGCGCGCCGGAGTTCTACGCGGAGATAGCCCGGGAGTTCGGCGTTCCGTACGAAGGAAAGATCGTGACGAGCGTGCTTTACTCGGCGGAGCTGAAATCGGACCCGATCCATCCGAACGCATTGGGATACCGCAGGATGGCCGAGGCGATCGCGCAGCTATTGAAGAATGCCGGCGCCTTGTGAAAATGCGTGAACGAGCGAACAGGTGAACGGGTGAACGGAAGAAGGGCGCCCTCTCCCCCGACCGCGGGGAGAGGGTTGGGGTGAGGGGGCTCACCCGTTCACCCGTTCACGCCCTTTTCCCGATGAGTTTCCCCTCCCGGCTGTCCCCGGACTGAATCCAATGACGGTTGATTCAAGGCTGCTCCTCCGTGTTTTCCGTGTGATTCCGTGGCTGGGGCTTTCTGCGGTTTCGGGCCAAGCCGCTTCGCCTTATGCGCGTCCGCGACCAGGCGCGCCAGTTCTCGCGTCGACGGAACCCGCCTGCGCGCGCTCGTGGATTCCAGCTCGTCGCGGGCCAGATTCTCGATGATCGCCAGCAATGCGCGCCGTGTTGTCGCGATGTCGGCCGGCTTCACGCCTCGAATGGCGACGTTGTTCACGTCTTCGGCCAGCGGAACGAGCTTGCGTTTGAGCGCGTTGCCTTTCGGCGTGAGAAAGAGGTAGACGTTCTTCCTGTTGTCGGCCATTTGCCGGCGCGTGACGTAGCCCAGCTTCTCCATGGCCTTCAGCGCCGAGAACGTCGTGGGTTCCATCACCCCGGCCTCTTCGCTCAGTTTCCGCTGGGTGAGCCCATCGCGCTCCCACAGGATGCGCAGAAACGTCCAGTGTCCGAAAGAGATGCCGTGTTCCATCAGGCGCATCTGCAGGGCACGCACGAGCGCGCGAGTCGCGTCCTTGACGAGGTGAGCCAGCCGGTCGCGGGGGACGGCCTCGCGCCAATGGCGCAGGATGACCTGGGTACCGCCGTCTGCTGGTCGTTTCGAGCGATTCACCGCGCTACTCTCGTTTCTTGCAAAGAAGGCTCATTGTGCGACGGGGGGTGCGGGGGGAACGGGAAGGCCCCGCTCAATTCCTACCTGGTGTTCGAGCACGATTTCTCTTTGCTTCCGCGCCGACTCGATCATGGCGAGGCAGACCTCCGTCGTGGCAAGAGCCCATGCACCGCTGTGTACTGGCGGCCGCTCGTGCACGACGGCTGCGTAGAGTTCGTCGATCACTTCTGCACGCTGCACGTCCGGCTTCGGCAAAACGTCGAGCCGCCGGGTGAAATCCTCATAGATCATCACACCTGAAGGAACGGGGCGCAGATCCGCCCGCTCGCAGCAAACCAGCACCATCCCGAAGTGCTGGTGCATGGCCACCGCAGCGGCATTGGTAATGTCCGCTGCGATGTACTCGTGACCGCCGTAGTTTCGGGCGTTCTTCAAGACCGTCTCTTCATCGACGCTCGAGGCTCGTTGCAGCGATCTACGGGCGGTCCCGTACCTCGCCGGGTCTTTCCTATGCCCCAACTCGCCGATCCAGTCGCAGAATTCGTCGGAGTCGAAGTGCGCGTACCCGCTGTACACGATGGACGCGAAAGCGCCGTCTTCGAATGTGAGCAGGGCCGAGTAAGCCCCTTCGGTCGGACGCGCAGGGTCCCATGAACCTGTTTCCGCGCGCACGCTTCTCACCCGGCCGCCGCCGAGCAGCCTCACGACGTCGACCTGGTGGGCAGCTTGATTGAATATGGCCCCGCCGCCGCTTGCCGTGTCGAGCTCTTCCGGGCGCCGCGGACGGTAGAGGAAGTCGGTGAAATTGAGCGCCGTGATCATGCGGACGTTGCCGACCGCCCCGCTCGCCACGATTTCCCGCGCGCGCCGCACCGGACCATCGAAGCTGTGACTGTGCCCCACGACCAGTTGGACGCCGGCAGAGCGCGCTGCGGCGATCATGGCGCGGCAGTCTGTCAGCGTGAGCGCCATCGGTTTTTCCACCAGCACGTGCTTGCCTTTGGCCGCAGCCATGCAGGCATGCCGTTCATGATGCTGGTGGGGGGTTGCGACATAGATGGCTTCTACTGCCGCATCGGCGCAGAGCTCTTCGACCGACGCATAGGCGGTAGCGCCGAAATCGGCCGCGAATTTCCGCCGCGCATCGTCCCGCGAATCGGCCGCGGCGACAAGCTGGACGCGCGGATCCTTCACGAACGTTGGCAGCATTATCGTGAACGCCCGCCCCAGTCCGGCGACGCCCAGTCTCAGCTTACGTTCGGCCATGGCTGTCGATGCGGTCGAGTGCGGCGGTCCCATCGACACTGGCCGGCGAGGCGGGTATCATGGTCAATACTTAGAGAGCTAAGTATACACGGTCATGCGGTCGGAGGAGAACGATCTGCTGTGCCGCGTGGAGGGCGGCGCGCCGATGGGGCAGCTCATGCGGCGACATTGGCTCCCCGCGTGCATGTCCGAGGAGGTCGCCGAGGCCGACGGCGCGCCGGTGCGCGCGCGGCTGCTGGGCGAGGACCTGGTGGTGTTTCGCGACACCGACGGGCGGCTGGGAGTGCTGGGCGAGTACTGCCCGCACCGCGGTGCTTCCCTTGTACTGGGGCGCAACGAGGAGTGTGGGCTGCGCTGTCTCTACCACGGCTGGAAGCTCGACGTCGAAGGCAACGTGGTGGAGATGGCCACTGAGTCGACGCAGAGCCGCCTCACGGGCAAGGTGAAGCACAAGGCCTATCCCACGCGCGAGGCCGGCGGATTCGTCTGGACCTACATGGGCCCGGCCGATGCGATGCCGGAGTTCCAGCCACCGGCGTGGGCGCCGTCGGTCGACACCAAGATCAGCATCGTGAAGATGCACGTCGCGGCCAACTGGGCGCAGACGCTGGAAGGCGGTATCGATTCCGCGCACAGCTCGAACCTGCATTCGACCGATATGCCGCCGGCGCGCGTGGACGGCGCGAAATCCACCGGCACGGTGTGGCCCCGCCCCTCCACCGACAAGGCGCCGCGGCTTGAAGTCCAGAGGACCGGATACGGGTTCCGTTACGCCGCGATCCGGCGCCCGATCATGAACTCCGCGACCCATGATTACGTCCGGATCACCGTGTTCGTCGCGCCGTTCACCTCCCTCATCCCACCGAACAACGTTCACAACCTGTCACTCCTGAACATCCCGCTCGACGACACCAACACCATGCTCTACATGATGGCGTGGGCCGAGGCGGACAGGGCGGGCATCGAGCAGGAAGCGTGGCGCAAGTTCTGCGGCGCGCAAGTCGGAATCGACCTCGATCCGCAATTCCGCAAGGTCCGCACCCGGGAGAACAATTACCTGCAGGACCGCAAGGCGATGAAGCTCGGGGACTTCACCGGCATCCGCGGCTTTCCCAACCAGGACATCGCGATGTGGGAATCTATGGGGCCCATCATGGACCGCAGCCGAGAGCGCCTGGGCGCGAGCGATCTGGCCATCGTCGAATTCCGGCGGATCATGCTGGAGGCGGCGCGCACGCTCGCCGCCGGCGGCCCGGCGATCGGATTGGGCGCGGACCGCGTACCGCAGGTAAAGCTGCGCTCATTCGAGGGCATCGTGCCCAAGTCCACGGACTGGCAGACGCTTGCCGTGGCTGAGGAGGAATTGGCCCTGACCCCTTGCGGGAAAACAGTGTGAATCGGATTAGGAAATATTTGACCACGCGTAGGACTGAGGAAAAGCCCTCGACCTAAAGCACCTGAGAGGATCACGAGAGGAAACATATGGGTGGACTACTGTCCTCCATGTCTGACCCCCACATCGACGAGCTCGATGTGTTGCACTTATCCGACCCCATGGATTCGCAAGCGTGCTTAACGGATGTCGGCAAATTCTTCGCGGTGAGGCTTTTCCATGCGCGCGAGCCAGCTCTGCGCCGATGTCGTCAACCGGTCGCGATCGGTCCGCGCCAAGCCGGCAGGATCGAAGCGGTAGCGGTAGTGCAGTTGCGCCAACTCGTTGAGCTCCGCCGTTCCCATGTCCGGCGGTAGTCTGGACGCTATGCGCGCCAGCCACGCCATCACGGGTTCGCCCGGCTCGCGCGGAAGCCCGTAGCGGGCGAGCGTGCGTTCGACCAGGAAAAACTCCGAATCGCCGCCCGCAGGTCCGCTCCCGCCTTGGTCCACGGAACGTTCCCGCGTGCCGATGACGAGCGGGCGCCGCTGCCGGTAAAGCCGCCACACCAGCCACGCAGCGAGCAGCGCCACGATTCCCGTCCAAAGCACCGCCGTGGTAGATTCGTCGCGTGCGCTGACCGCAAGGCGCGACAGGCGAAAACGCGTCCACGACCACAGGTCGGAAAGCGGCACCCACGACGATGCCTCTTGCGCTTCGACGCTTGCCCAGATCGATGGCGTCGTATCGACGTCGATCCATGCGCCGTTCACATAGGCCTTCGCCCACGCGTGCGCATGGCGCGCGCGCACGACATAGGCGTTTTCGAGCGGGCTGTACTCTTGTGTGGAAAAACCCGTGGCATAGCGCGCCGGAACGCCGGCCGTGCGCAGCAGGAGGGTAGTCGCGCTGGCGAAGTACTCGCAGTGCCCGGCGCGCGTCTTGAGCAGGAAGTCAGAGAGCGCCGATGTCCCCCGCTCGGCGGCCGGTTGCCAGAGGCTGTAGCCGAAGCCGCGCGTAAAGAATCGCCGGACCTCTGCGACCGCGTGCTCGGCGGGCAACTTCGCCAGCCCCAAGTCCTCCGCCACCTGATTGAGCAACGCCTGCTCGCTCCGGGGCACGCGGAGGTCTTCGTCGTCCGGAGCGGTATCGGTCGCGGCGCCGGCGTCGACCATGGCGATATAGCGGAAATGTCCTGGCGGAATTTCGGCCTGCACCGTGCCCAGCCCGTTGCGCTTGATGCCGGGCGCCTCGAGCCCGCGGATTTCCACCGTTCCGCCCGGCAAGCTCAACACCGGATTGCCGCGCGGCGACCAGTCGAAGATGGTGACGCCCATGCCAGACGTGCCGGAAGGATTCAGTATCCAGCGCGCCGCGGCATCCGGCGCACGCGGCGTGAGCGGCGCATTGCGCGCCATCCATGTCGTGCCGAAATAGCCGTTGTAGCTCGCGCGGTGCAGCAACAGCGGGGTAGTGATCGCTCCATCGGGGCGCACGCGCAGCACGATGGCGTCGTCCTGCTTGAGCACGCCGATGTGCCCGAGGTCGGTCCGGCTCTGGTAGGGATCCGTGCGCGAGCCGGTTGCGCTCAGCCACTCCGGCACGCTGTCCTCGATCCAGCCCTGAAGCCGGCTCAATCCGTATTGCGCGCCGTAGCCGATTCCCGCCGCCACCGCCAGGAGCGCGACCCAGATCGCCGGCGTGTAGCGCCTCGGACGCGCCGCCCACAGCGCCCACCCGGCGAGCGCGACGAACGCGCCAAAGTATGCAGGCCCGTGAACGTTCGTGGCGCCCGCCGCCAGCAGCCAGAGGGCGAAATAGGGGTAGCCAATATTAAACGCATGGCGCTCTGCCGCAGGGTCTTTGCGAAGAGTCCACACGAAGGCGGCGACGCCAACCTGCGGTTGATTGCCCCACGCCTGGGCCAACGCAAGCGGCAGCAGCGCCACTGGCAGCCACTGGAACAGCATCAGGAGCGCGCGCGGATTACCGAACGTGAGATACAGGTAGCCCGCCACCGCCACGATCAGCACACTGCAGAAATCGGAAAGCCGGTTGAAATGAGCCTGAGTAACGGTCCAGCGCAGGGGCACTACCCGAGACGCCTCGATAGCGACGGCCGCCGCGGCCGCAACGAACCATTGCCCGGTCTGCACGCCCCACAGGACGCACGCGGCCGCGAGCAGGAGCGGCGGGGTATTCACAGCAGCCCGTCGCGGTCAATGGTCGACAGGCTGCTTATGGAGTTTGTCAGACCGAGGTCAGACAAACTCCGAGCCTGCGCATTTCGTGCAGGGAGCGCGGTATGGCCCATGGTAATTATCTGCTCCGGCGATAACCAAAATCGGCTCCCCCTGCGCTCGCATCGACCGTTCATGAGGTCAAGTCCGACAGGCTGCTAGTTGCCAGGAGTCATGCGGGCTAGACCCTCTTCAATCTTGCCCGGCTCCACGACGAACAGCCACGCCGGACGGGGTTCCACGGGCCTTTCGGAGACGACGATGACGCGCAGCGCTATGCCATGGGCCTGGATGGCCCGCGCGAGCTTCCGGCGTGGCTCGTCCCACGCGAGCAGCACGCAGATGCATCCCGTCAGTGCGTGCCGTTTGGCGAGCACTGCTTCGCTCAACTCGGAGAACGGCCGGTCGCGGCAGGGCTGGACCCCCGCGAGTATTTCGAGCAGCGTCCCCGCCGACAGCTGGCCGCGGCCGGTGGTGTAGCTGTACGCCTGCCGCCCCACGAACATGAGATCGAGCAGGCACTCCCGCGTCTCGATCGTACACGCAAAGGAAGCCGCTATGGACAAGGCTTCCTCGAGGCGGCGCTCGTCGCCGCGTTTCGCGTAGGTATCGATCACCAGCGCGTGGCGCTCGAGATACTCGTCGTGATATTCCTTGACGACGGGCCGTGCCGCGCGCGCGAAGGACTTCCAGTGGATGCGCTGTAGCGGATCGCCAGGGCGGTAGTCGCGCAGGTCCATGAACTCCTCGGAATCGCCGACGGAGCTCGCGATCGCGACGCCCCCCTGCTGGTAGCGGCGCGATCCGGGGAGCGTGAACGGGCGCAGCGCGTAGCGGCGCGGCAGAACGACGAGATTCGCCTGTTGCGGCACCGGCTGCAGCGCTTTGAGCAGCCCGAGGGGATCGGCCTGAGCAACTGTTACGCCGCGGCTGTGCACGATGCCGCGCTTCAACGCCCGCGCCTGCACCACGGTTTCTGCGGTGACTCCCGGCGCTAGCGCAGGCAGAGGTTGCTCGGGCACGTCCGCCATGCGGCTGGCGTTCACCATCCGCTTCCAGGCGCGGTAGGTGGGAAACGCGACGGACGCGCGCAGCGTGTCGAGCGCCGGTCGCGGGTCAGGAAAGTCTTCGAACAGCGACAGGCCGTCCATGGCTACTGCGTTGGGGTTGCTGACGCGCACGCGATAGGTGAAGGCCTCGCCCGCCGTCACGACGCGCGGCAACTCGCGTTGTACGTTCACGCGGATGCGCAGCGCGGGCAGGCACAGCGCGGCGACCAGCACCAGGGCAGCCAGCAACCCGAACGCCTGGTAGGCGACGCTCTGCGTCGTGTCGACGCCAAGAGCGCCGGTGAGCACCGCGCCCGCGAGCACTACCATCCCGGCCCGCGTGAGACGGCGATTGGCCCAGTACGAAGCCGCCGAGACGGCGCGAAAAATGCGGTAGGAAAACCGCCACATGGTGGTTTATCTCAAATACAGATTGAAACCGCCGATGGCCGCCGATGGCCGCCGATCAAAACCAAAACACTTTCAGCCACAGATACACACAGATAAACACAGATTTCAGAATCCAGGATCAAGTGCAATCATGTTTTTGACATTGGTCTTGATTCTATCCGTGTGTATCTGTGTTTATCTGTGGCTCATAGATTTTAGTCACGCTGGAATGCGAACGGCGCGCAGCACGTCCTCCACGACCTGCTCGGCGGTGGCGCCGGAGAACTTCGCCTGCGGGTCAAGCACCAGGCGATGAGCGAGCACCGGGACTGTCATATCGCGGATGTGGTCCGGTGTAACAAAGTCCTCGCCGCGCACCAGCGCGAGCGCTTGAGACATACGGGCAAGCGCCAGCGAAGCGCGCGGGCTCGCTCCGAGCTGCACCGATTGTGCGTCGCGCGTAGCGCGCGCGAGCTCGACGACATAGCGCTTGAGCTCGGCGCTGATGCGCACCTCCTTCACCGCGTGCCTGAGCCGGTGCATGTCCTCCGCGCCGGTACAGGCCTCTATGGTCTCCAACGGATGCTGCTTTTCCTGGGCGGACAGGATTGCGACTTCCGTTTCCGCGCTGACGTAGCCCAGCGCAAGACGCAGCGCGAAGCGGTCCATCTGTGCCTCGGGCAGCGGGTAGGTGCCGCGGAACTCGACCGGGTTCTGCGTCGCGATGACGAAAAACATCTCGTCGAGCGCGTGGGTCTTGCCTTCGATGCTGACCTGGCCTTCCGCCATCGCTTCGAGGAGCGCCGACTGCGTGCGCGGGCTCGCGCGGTTCACTTCGTCGGCCAGCAGGATCTGGGTGAAGATCGGCCCGGCATGGAACTGGAACGTCTGGTCCCGGGGGTTGAATACCGAGACGCCCAGAATGTCCGAGGGCAACAGATCCGGCGTGAATTGCACGCGCTTGAACACCGCGTCGACGCTCCGCGCGAGCGCCTTGGCGAGGGTGGTCTTGCCGGTGCCGGGATTGTCCTCGAGCAGCACGTGACCGCCGCCGAGAAAGGCCGCAAGGACCTTCTGCACCGCCGGGTTCTGGCCCGATATCACGCGCTCAATATTCGCCAGGATCACGCTGGCGAGCCGCCACGGCTCCAGGCGCGGGATGCCGCTGGTGTCGTTCACACTGCTGCGCTCAGGATTTCACCACACATTAGTGTGCCGAAATCCTAATGAGGAACTGCACAAACGAAGACGGCAACCCAGGCGTCATTTCTGTCCTTTGACGAGTTCTACCAGGGCATGATCACATGAGGAAATAGTCCCCGCACATGTAGCCGCATCATGGCCCCATCGCTCTCCTGACGGGACTTTAAAACTCTAGCACGATTCCTCATCGCTTCGTGTGGAAAGCGACCGGAAACTCTGGAAACGTGGATATCTGAGCACATACCGCGCGCGGCGCGGTACTTCAGCGTGGCCGTGTCCTCGCGACTACCCGCGTTGCGGCGGAGCTACCTCTTGCTCGTATTTTCGCCTATTCCCCGCGCGATGTCCGGCCGCGCTGAGGAAAGCGCGTCAGCGCTTTCCAGTGTAGAACTGCGGCCAGCGCTCGAGCACAGCGGGGCCGTTGTCCTTGTAGACGTGACAGGAATTGAGCTGATAGGGCTTCTTCGTGGGCGCCTTGTCGGCGCTTCGCGCATGGCGCGCGCGGCCGGTCGCCTGGAACGCGGTGGTTCCGAGCGGTCCGAGCAGCTCGACGAGATGGGTGCATCCGCGCACGCCGCCGACGCGCTCGGTGATCGCCTTCCGCCAGCCGGGACCGATGGTGATCCCGGCGAGCCCTTTGAAGTTGGGTGCGATGTTGCCGCAAATGGGATAGGGGCCCTCGTCGGTCGCCGCTTCGATATCGTGGATTTTCATATCGAGGTCTATCGTGATGCGTATCCACATGTCGTGCACCGGCTCGTTGGGCCGGCGCTCGCGACCGCCCACGCGCCGCGTGTGCACGTAAGTCTTGGTGTCCACGAGGTGCGCTTCGATGTCCCACAGCCCGTCGGCGCGCTCGTAGCCTTTGCAATCGATCGCGCGCGTGTGCATGAGCTTGCGGGGAGCAGGATTCGTCAATGGCATAGTTTCTATCCAGGCTCATCGGCCGACGGAGGGCGCGGGGGGAACGGGAAGGCTGCCAAATGCTGCCGCAACGTCGATTCTCGTTTCCTCATCTGATGGGGGGCGCGGGGGGAATGGGAAGGCCCCTCGGATTTTCAGGAAGGGGCCCCCATTTCTCTCCGCTCGTTTCTCGCGAAGAAAGTTCATCGTGCGCCGGGGGGTGTGGGGGGCGCGGAAGGACCCTCGCGAATCTGCAGGAAGGGGCCCGCGCCCCGCCACTCGTTCATAGCCCGTTCCCCGCCGCTCGTTGCACGCCGTTCTTTTCCCACTGAAACACGCGCAGCGGCGGAATATTGAGCAACTCCACTTCGACGCGTGCCGGTCCGAGGTAAGGCCGGCACAACCGGTGCACGTGGTCGCGCACCTGATACGCGACGAAGCGCCCTCCAGTCGGGAGCACTTCCGTAACCGCATCCAGTACCCTGCACGCCACGGTCCGGCCCATGGTCGAAAACGGTATTCCCGAGATGATGGCTTGCGGGGCTGGCATACCGTAACGAGCGAGCGCTCCCCGCAGTTCCTCGGCGCTGCCGAGATGCACGATGAAACGCGGATCCTCGATCTGTCCGAGTAAGGCGTGAAATACCGGGTTGATCTCCACGCTCAAGAGCCTGGCGTCCTTCGGCATGGCGCGAAGTATGGCGCGCGTCGTGCCGCCGGTACCAGGCCCCAGCTCTACGATGGAGGTTGCCGCGGCGACGGCGGCGAGCTTTACGATTCTCTGCTCCAGGAAGCGGGAGCTCGGAACGACGGAGCCGACTTCACGAGGATGCTTGAGGAAACCGCGCAGGAAGAGCAAGTGGCCGTTCAACGTGGGGCGAAGATTCGTGAGCCTGTTGGCAGCTGGATTGCCCGCCATGCCGTGGCCGGCGCGCGATGCCGCCGTTCGAGTCTCCGCGCTTCGATCCGATCCGCGGGAGCGCTTCGTCATGCAGCCTTCGCCTTGGCGGAAAGGGCCCGCGCCGCCTTGGAGTAGGTCGGACGCCCGAGTTTGCCGCAGATGTAATCGCCCGCAGCGATAAGCCTGGTCATATCCACCCCCGTTTCGATGCGCAAGCCGGAGAGCATATAGAGAACGTCTTCGCTTGCGACATTGCCGGTTGCCCCCTTGGCGTACGGACAACCGCCCAGTCCCGCCACCGATGAATCGAAAGTCGTGATCCCGCACTCGAGCGCCGCATAGATATTTGCAAGCGCTTGCCCGTAGGTATCGTGGAAATGGCCCGCCAAGCGCTTTACGGGAATGTGCTTGGCGACCGCTTCGAACACGGCGCGAGTCCTGCCCGGCGTGCCTACCCCGATGGTATCGGCGATCGTGATCTCGTAACAACCCATCTGATCGAGCGCTCGCGCGACGGAAGACACGGCCTCCGGCTTGACGTTGCCCTCGTACGGGCAGCCGAGGCACACCGAGATGTCGCCGCGCACCTTCAGCCCGTGGTCCAGCGCCTCCTTGCATACCGCGCGGAACCGCTCCAGCCCCTCGGCAATCGAGCAGTTGGTGTTTTTGCGGGAGAACGCTTCGGTCGCAGCGCTGAATACCACGACCTCCTGCGCGCCGGCGGCGAGGGCGGCATCCAGCCCCTTCTTGTTGGGCACGAGCACGGGGTAAGACACTCCGGGTTTGCGGTGCAAGCCCGCCATGACTTCCGCGCCGTCTGCCATCTGGGGGATCCACTTCGGCGACACGAACGCGGTCGCCTGGATCACCTTGAGCCCGGCATCCTGCAGCTGGTGTATCAGCTCGATCTTGACTGCGGCCGGCACGTGCAGCGGCTCGTTCTGCAGCCCGTCGCGCGGGCCGACCTCGACCAGTTTCACCTTGCGTGGCAGCGTCATCGGCAATTCGGGAGGGGGGATACCGTATTGTATACGGCAGCGCTGTGTTTGGATTAGTTTCGCGCGCGTTCGCTTATTTTAACGCTTGTAGTATGTTGGAATAATCGTCGGTCCAGGGCCGGCCGCCGCGACCAAGCCCGGGTGGCTGCCAGCCTTCCTGGGTCGCCAGGGCTGCGAGGTCTGTGGGCGCGCGCGCGAGCGCCATCCCGTGCGATTCCATCTGCGCAAAGCGCGCATCGGACGCGAGGGATAACCGGAAACCGGGCACCATCGCCACGAGGCCCAGATCGGCAGCGGTGGCCGCCAGCACCGGAGAGAGGTCGAGATACTGATTGGTGATCTGGAGCAAGAGCACGCCGCGCTCCGAGAGCTTCCGGAAATAGAGCGCGATCGCCTCTCTCGTGATCATGTGCACGGGTATGGCGTCCGAGCTGAAAGCGTCCGCGATGACGAGATCGAAGCGTCCATCCGGCATGGCTTGAAGCGAGAGCCGGCCGTCGCCGGCGATGATCGAGGCGCCAGGAGCGCATTCGGTGAGAAACGTGAACCAACGCCGGTCCAATGCAAGCTCGATCACCACCGGATCGATTTCGAAAAAAGTCCACTCCCGCCCGGCTCGCGGTAGCACGCAGCGCGCCGGTGCCGAGCCCGATGAGCGCAATTTGCCGGAAGCGGCCGCCGGGGCCAAGCGCCGCAAACAGCTGATCACGAGCGGCGGCTGCAGCCGGGCGGTCCATTCGAGCTTGACCGGCGGCCGGCGCGCAAACGCATTGATGAAGGTGATGACATACAGCGCGAGCGGGGCGAGCCAAAGCAGCGGTACGGCGGCGATCTCCGAGGTGATGTGTTGTGTCACGCCCAGCATGAGGCTTGACGGCGCGTAGAGATAGCCGGCGAGCAGCGCGAACTGAAAGAACATCGAGGCCGTGGTCCAGACGGCAGGCGCTCCCCCGAAGTACGGGAGAGCCATTTTGGTGTAGAGCGGCTGGATCCAGAACAGGAGCAGCGCGGCGATCAGCAACGCCGTCCCGTAGAGCCCGGGCAGATACGCGGCGGCGCCGTGCCTGGCGCTGCCCCAAACCGGGTCAGCTGGCGCGCCTTCTAGGTTGTTTCTTCTGCGAAGCCGGTGTTACCCACGCGGCCTTGCGTTTTTCGAGGAAGGCCGACAGACCTTCCTGCGCTTCGGGCGTGGCGCGGATCTCGGCGATGCGTTGCGCGGTTTTCCCGACCAGCGCTTCATCGATGCTCGCGCCATCGATCTCGGATATGAGCCGCTTGATGGCAACGATGGCGTTGGGGCCGCCCGCATAAACGTTCGCGAGCATCCTCCCAACCACCGCCGAGAGCTCCTCCACCTGGCAAATATCGTGGATCAGTCCGATGCGGTAGGCTTCGGCAGCGTCGAACTCCTCGCCTGAGATCATGTAACGATGCGCCATATGCGCTCCCATCGCGCCGATGACGTATGGACTGATCATTGCCGGGATGATGCCCAGCCGCACCTCGCTCAGCTTGAACGTCGCGTCCTGCGCGGCGATCGCGATGTCGCACGCGGCCACGAGCCCCACGCCGCCGCCGCGCGCCGCGCCGCGTACGCACGCGATCGTCGGCTTTTTTAATGTGTGCAGGGTGTGGAGCATCCGGGCGGCGGCCCGCGCGGACTCCAGGTTCTGCGCGCGCGAGGCCCGTGCACTCGCCTTCATGTGCTCGATATCGGCGCCCGCGGAGAAATTTGCGCCCGCGCCCGTCAGTACGACGGCGCGCACCCTGGGGTCGGCTTCGAGCTTCCTGAACGTAGCGGTCAGCGCGTCCACCATCTCTGGGTCGAACGCGTTGTGAACCTCGGGCCGGTTGAGCACCACCGCGGCATTGCCGTCGGTATCGACCTGGGAGAGGACTTTCTTCGGCATGATCTGGCGGGAGCGTTCGGGATGAGAGGCGCTCATTATAGCCGTGCGTCCGTTCACTCTCACATTCGGAATACTCCGAATGTCGTTTTTTCGATCGGCGCATTGAGGCTCGCTGCGATGCCAAGGGCAAGTGTTTCGCGCGTCGCGCGCGGATCGATGAGGCCGTCGTCCCACAGGCGGGCGCTCGCGTAATAGGCGCTCGACTGGCGCGCGTACTGGTCGACGATGGCGGCCTTGAACGCGGCTTCCTTGGCCTCGTCGCTATCCTTGCCGCCCTTCACCTGCGCGAGCACGTTGGCTGCCTGCTCGCCGCCCATGACCGAGATTCTCGCGTTCGGCCACATCCACAGAAAGCGCGGCGAGTAGGCGCGCCCGCACATGCCATAGTTGCCGGCGCCGAAGCTGCCGCCGATGATGATGGTGAGCTTGGGCACGCGGGCGCAGGCGACCGCGGCCACCATCTTGGCGCCGTCCTTGGCGATGCCGCCGTGCTCGGCCTTCTTGCCGACCATGAAGCCGGTGATGTTCTGCAGGAACACCAGCGGGATCGCGCGCTGGCAGGCGAGCTCGATGAAGTGCGTGCCTTTCAAGGCGGATTCGGAAAAAAGTACGCCGTTGCTGGCGATCACGCCGACGGGATAGCCCTGGACGTGAGCGAAGCCGCACACCAGCGTTGCCCCGTAGCGAGTCTTGAATTCGTCGAGCTCGCTGCCGTCCACGACACGCGCGATGATCTCGCGCACGTCGAACGGCGTGCGCGGGCTCGCCGGAATGACGCCATAGAGCTCTTCGGCGTCGTAGAGCGGGGCGCGCGCCTGCCGTTGAACGAGCGCGGCGCGGGTTGAACGGTTGAGGTTGCCCACCGCGCGGCGCGCCAGCTCGATCGCGTGGCGATCGTTCTCCGCGTAATGGTCGGCAACGCCGGAAATAACGGTGTGAACGTCGGCCCCGCCCAGCTCCTCCGCGGTCACGACCTCACCGGTCGCGGCCTGCACCAGCGGCGGCCCGGCGAGAAAAATCGTGCCCTGGTTCCTCACGATGATCGCCTCGTCGGACATGGCGGGAACGTAGGCGCCGCCCGCGGTGCACGAGCCCATTACGCAGGCGATCTGCGCGATGCCCGCCGCCGACATGTTGGCCTGGTTGTAGAAAATCCGACCGAAGTGGTCGCGGTCCGGAAATACTTCATCCTGGCTCGGCAGGTGCGCGCCACCCGAATCGACAAGGTAGATGCAGGGCAAGCGGTTTTCGAGCGCGATTTCCTGCGCGCGCAGGTGTTTCTTCACCGTAAGCGGGTAATACGTGCCGCCCTTCACCGTGGCGTCGTTCGCGATGACGATGCAATCCTGTCCCGCCACGCGTCCGACGCCGGTAATGATGCCCGCCGCCGGCACCGCTTCGCCGTACATCCCCCATGCCGCGAGCGGTGACAACTCGAGCCATGTCGCGTTGGGGTCGAGCAGCGCCGCCACCCGCTCGCGGGGCAACAGTTTCCCGCGCGCCTGGTGCTTCTGGCGCGTGGCGGCGTCTCCACCCTGGCGCACCAGCGCAAGCCGGGCGTTGAGCTCGTCGACCTGCGCGCGCATCCCATCCGCGGCTGCACGGAAGTCGGCGCCTGACGTCTTCAGCTTGGATTTGATGACAGCCATTAGGAGTGGCGGGGCGCGGGCCCCTTCCTGCGGTCACGACCGGCGGGGAACGGGCCCCTTCCGGCAAACCATCGAAGCCTTCCCGTTCCCCCCGGATCCCCCGGTCGCACGATGAAGGAGTCCTTCCCACGCCCCCCCCACCCCCCGTCGCACGATTAACGTTCTTCGCAGGGTACGAGCCTCAGGGTACGGGTGCTTCCGGTTATCTGCGGTCATCGGCAGTTTCGATTGTCTTTCAGAGCCGCGCGAGCTCTGCCTCGTAGGCGGCGAGCGACGCCTGGTCGAAGCAGGCAAAAACGATGCGTTCAAGGCCGGGTTCGGCGGCAGCAAAGCTCGCGCATTCGCCCACAGCGATCCCGACGGCATCCTCGAGCGGATAGCCGTAGGCGCCGCAGCTGATGGCGGGGAAGGCGATGGTCTTGAGCTTGTGCTGGCGGGCCAGCGCCAGGCTGGAGCGGTAGCACGACGCGAGCAGTCCGGGCTCGCCATGCCCGCCGCCGCGCCATACCGGCCCCACCGTGTGGATCACGTGCCTGGCGGGCAGCTTGTAGCCTTTAGAGATCTTGGCGCCGCCGGTGGGGCAGCCCCCCAGCGTGCGGCACTCCTCCAGGAGTTGAGGGCCTGCCGCCCGATGGATGGCGCCGTCCACGCCCCCGCCGCCGAGCAGGGTCGTGTTCGCCGCGTTCACGATCGCGTCGACCGAAAGCGTAACGATGTTGACCTGCCTGGCTTCGAGCTTCTCCCGCATGATGTCGATTCCCTGAACCCGCTTCTCGCCTGGCTTCCCCTCCTCAACGAGGAGGGATTACCACCACTCGCTTGGCCATGTAGTTGCTCGGGGAGGAAGAAGTCGAGTGGTGGTCACCAGCCGCCGGTATGCAGCCACTTCTCCACCTGATCGAGGCGGTCCGAGCCCCAGAACGGCTCGCCGTCGATCACGATGTAAGGCGAGCCGAACACGCCGCGCTCGATGGCCGCGTCCACTTCGGTCTTGAGCCGCTCCTTAACCGCGGGCTCGTTCAGGGCTTGCGTAAGCTCCTCCTTACCGACGCCGAGCTTGGCTGCGACATTGCCGGTCACTTCCGGATTGGAGATGTCGCGGTCCTCGACGAAGTAGGCGTGGTACAACGCTTGCGCCAGCTTCTTCGCCAACGCCGGGTCCTTGTCGCCGACCCAGTAAAAGGCGCGGGACGGCGCGGTGCTCGAAATCGGGAATTTGGCCGGCAGCTTGAACGGGACCTTGAACAGCCGCGCGCTGCGCGCGAGGTCGTGCGCGGCGTAACTGCCTTTGAGCGCGATGGTCGGGAGCGGCTGCTGACCGGTGATCTTGAATACCGCCCCGAGCAGGATCGGGCGCCATGTCACCGTGCGGTCATGCTTTGCCGCGAGGTCATCGATCTTCGTGCTCGCGAAATAGCCGTAAGGGGAGGAGAAATCGAAGTAGAAATCGATCGGATTGGCCATACTGTTTTCCCTAATGCGTCATTCGTCGTGACTCATTCGCAGCCGGAAAAAAGGCCGATGGGTGTTGTAGCAGCGGCAAATGGGATTTGGTGTGCCTCGCCTACAACGTCAAGCGGATGAACCGGATGCCATGCGCCTAAGTGATGAATTCGAACCACTAAATACCCCCATTAACAGCCTGTCGGCTCGGCGCCAACGAGAGCGACAACTCTTGGTTTACACCCATCGTTAAATGACCGTAAGTCCGACAGGCTGCTAGTTCATGCGCTCGAGAGCGATTGCCGTGGCCTCTCCACCGCCAATGCACAGCGCCGCGATGCCGCGCTGGAGGCTGTAGTTCTCGAGCGCCGCGAGCAGCGTCACCATGATACGCGCGCCGGATGCCCCCAGCGGGTGACCGAGCGCGCACGCGCCGCCGTGAACGTTTACCTTATCGTGCGGAAGCTCGAGGTCATGCATTGCTGCCATGGCGACCACCGCGAACGCTTCGTTGATCTCGAAGAGATCGGTGCCGTGCGCGTTCCAGCCGGTCTTTTCGAACAGCTTGCGGATCGCTCCGACCGGCGCCGTAGTGAACCACTGCGGTTCCTGCGAATGCGTGGCGTAACCCGCGACGCGCGCGAGCGGCGCGATACCGCGGCGCTTCGCCTCCGAGAGCTTCATCAGGACCATCGCCGCCGCGCCATCCGAAATCGAGCTCGAGTTGGCTGCAGTCACCGTGCCGTCATTTCTGAATGCGGGCCTGAGTTGGGGGATCTTGTCGAGGTTGGCCTTGAGCGGCTGCTCATCGATGCTGACCACGTTTTGCGCCTTGCCCCCGGCGATCGTCACCGGCACAACCTCCCGCGCGAAGGCGCCATTTTTGATCGCGTCCTGGGCACGGGTGAGCGAGGTGATGGCGTAGCGATCCTGCGCTTCCCGCGTGAAATGGTACTTCGCGGCGCAATCCTCCGCGTAGGTGCCCATCAAGCGCCCGCGATCGTACGCATCCTCCAGGCCGTCGAGGAACATATGGTCCTTCACCTCGCCATGGCCCAGCCGCAAGCCCGCGCGCGCTTTCGGCAGGAGGTAGGGCGCGTTGCTCATGCTTTCCATACCGCCTGCGATCATCACGTCGTTCGTGCCGAGCGCGATGAGATCGTGCGCCAGCATCGCCGCTTTCATGCCCGAGCCGCATACCTTGTTGATAGTCGTGCACCCGGTCGAAGGCGGCAATCCGGCCCCGAGAGCCGCCTGGCGGGCGGGCGCCTGGCCTTGGCCGGCCGGCAGAACATTGCCCATGATCGCTTCCTGCACGTCCTGTGGCTGGACTCCGGAGCGTTCCAGCGCGGCACGAATGGCAGCGGCGCCTAGCTCGGGCGCGGCGAGCGCTTTCAGGTCGCCCATGAAGCCGCCGATCGGCGTGCGGGCCGAACCGACGATGACTACCGGATCGTCATGCATGCGTAGCTCCAAAACGCCAAGTCCTGAACCTCCTGATTCGAGATCTAAGCAAGGTCAACGGCGCAGGGCCGCGAGCCGGTCCAGGCACTCGAGCGTTTCCGATTCCAGCGCGGCAACGAGTTCCGCCGCCGGCAGCGCGCGGGAAAGCGCCACCGCCTGGCCTGCCCACATCGCGACAAAGTCGGGATTGCCCGCCTTCGCCGCGGCGTTGCGCAGCTTTCCGGTGAGCCCGCTCTGCGCCGGGAAGGGCAGTTGCGGGGCGCTGCGCGCACTCATCTCGCGCATGAAGCGATTGGCGAGCCCGCGCGCGGGTTTGCCGGTAAATTTTTCGGTGATCAGGGTCTCGTCCTCCCTCGCGGCGAGCACGCTTTCCTTGTGGATGCGCGCAGCGCCGCTTTCGGGGCAGGGAATGAATGCCGTGCCGAGTTGAGCGGCTTGCGCGCCGAGCGCCAGCACCGCCGCGATGCCGGCGCCGTCCATGATGCCCCCCGCCGCGACGACCGGCGTCTTAACCCGTCGCACGATCAAGCGCACCAGGGCAACGGTGCCGGTCATAGAATCGTACGGGTCGCGCAGATGAGTGCCGCGATGACCTCCTGCCTCGGCGCCTTGGGCGATGATGAAATCGACTCCGGCCGCTTCGAGCTTCTCGGCTTCGGCGACGCAGGTCGCCCCGCCGCCGACCCTGATGCCGAGACGCTGGAAGCGCCGGACCCGCTCGGGTTGCATGACGCCCAAGTGGAAAGTGAGCACCGGCGGACGCACCGCTTCCGCCAACGCGAACTGCGCTTCGAGATCCGGAGCGTACGGCGCTCGCGCCGGTTCCGGCGCCGGCACGCCGAGTTCGGCATAGTAGCCGGCGAGGGCATTGATCGCCTCACGCTGGTCGCCAAGGGGGATGTTTCCGGGTTGCGGCGCGGCGAACAGATTGAGGTTGAACGGCGCGTGAGTGAGTGCTCGCAACGCGTCCACATCACGCTGCATGGTCTCAGGCTGCGCATAGGCAAATCCGAACGACCCCAGCGCGCCCGCCGCGCTCACGGCGCTGACCAGCTCCGGCGTCGTCGGTCCGCCCGCCATCGGGGCCTGAATGATGGGAAGGCGAATCCCGAGCCGGTCGCAAAGCGGTGTCTGTAATGTGGGCATTTTTCTTTAATATTCAGCGTCAGTTAGTGGTCACTTCGCGAGCGATTTCAGCGACAATCAGGGCCAAACACTGCGTGCAGTGGGGTTGAGACGGGTGCGGCCAATGGCCGCACCACCCAATCGCCATTGCGTATCTCGTTCATCTCGCGATTCTCAAGTGCTCACCGGATGTCAAAAGAGGGCTTGCTTCCGCTCGATCCAGTTATACAGCCAACTATCTAAGAATCTCGTGGTCATCGACTCCGGTGGTCTCTCGGCCGCCGCCAAGCGGCTTAACATGCGGAAAGCGCATGTTAGCCTCGCTCAAATCGGGGCTGGATCCTCTACCTCGTTTCATCAAACAGTTCCCGTCCAATCAACCACCGACGAATCTCCGAAGTCCCAGCTTGGCCATTTGGTCTCGGCCGCCGCAAGCGGCTTAACATGCACAAGTCGCATGTTAGCCTCGCCCAATCGCCGCAGGCGCCCCTGCGTCATTACCGCGTCTCATCGAACAGTTCACGCCCGATCAGCCAGCGTCGAATCTCGGACGTGCCTGCCCCGATTTCATAGAGCTTGGCATCGCGCAGCAGGCGGCCGGCGGGGGACTCGTTGATGTAGCCCATGCCGCCCAGGCACTGTATCGCCTCCGACGCCATCCGGGTTGCGTGTTCGGCCGCGTACAGTATCGCCCCGGCGGCGTCTTTGCGTGTAACTTCGTTGCGATCGCACGCACGCGCGACCGCATACACATAAGCGCGGCACGCGTTCAAGGTCACGTACATGTCGGCGAGCTTGCCTTGCATCAACTGAAACTCGCCGACCGGTCGATCGAACTGCTTGCGCTCGTGCACATATGGCAACACGACATCCAGGCAGGCTTGCATGATCCCGATTGGACCCGCCGCGAGCACCGCGCGTTCGTAATCGAGGCCGCTCATCAGCACTTCGATACCACGGCCTTCGGCTCCGAGCACGTTCTCCTCCGGCACCTCGCAATCGTCGAA
Organism: uncultured beta proteobacterium; assembly: GCA_963802355.1. Lineage (GTDB taxonomy): Bacteria > Pseudomonadota > Gammaproteobacteria > Burkholderiales > SG8-41 > SG8-41. The sequence continues at coordinate 48,272 of CAWDIV010000005.1, forward strand.
CACGAGCTCGCAGGTGTTCGATCCGCGCATGCCGAGCTTGTCGAGCTTTTGCGCGGTGGAAAATCCCTTGAAGCTTTTTTCCACGATGAAAGCGGTGATGCCACGCGCACCGGCAGCGGGATCGGTCTTGGCGTAGACCACGATCACGTCGGCGTCGGGCCCATTGGTAATCCACATCTTGGTGCCATTCAGGGCATAACGGCCACCGCGTTTCTCGGCGCGCAACTTCATGCCGACGACGTCCGAGCCGGCATTGGCTTCGCTCATGGCGAGCGCACCGACGTGCGCTCCGGACACGAGCGTGGGGAGATAGCGCCGTTTCTGCGCGGCCAACCCGTTGCGCCGGATCTGGTTCACGCACAGATTCGAATGCGCTCCGTACGAGAGTCCGACCGCAGCCGAGGCACAGCTTATCTCTTCCATCGCGATCACGTGGGCGAGGTAGCCCATGTTGGCGCCGCCGTACTCGTCTTCAACCGTGATACCCAGCAGCCCCAGCGCGCCGAGTTGCGGCCATAAATCGCGCGGAAACTCGTTGTCGCGGTCGATGGCGGCCGCGCGCGGAGCGATAGCGCGCATGGCGAATGTCGCAACCGAATTGCGCAGGATATCGAGAGATTCTCCCAGCTCGAAATCTAGTCCTCGATACATGCGCAAGTCCTTACCTTCACGTAAACGTCAGACAAGAATTGCTCTGCAGCATGGTTTCACGCCACTGCCTTTTCCCCACCGCTGCTGTTTTGGCCCTTCTTGAGCAGGCGCCGACACTGGCCAGCGAAGAAATTGATCTCGTTCAGCATTACTTCTATATCCTCGCGTTGCTGCTCGAGCAGGACGCGGCGCCGTTCGAGCCTTGCTAGAAATTCCTCGAGCTGACGCTGCTCGTCGCGGGAAACATCGTAGAGCTCGAACAGTTCGCGTATCTCACCCAGGCTAAATCCCAACCGCTTGCCTCTAAGCGCGAGCTTGAGACGCACGCGATCCCGGTTGGTAAAGACCCGATTGCGCCCCTCCCGCTTGGGGCTTAATAGTCCCTGATCCTCGTAGTAGCGTATTGTCCGCGTCGTCACCGCAAATTCTTTGGCCAACTCCGAAATGCTATAGGTGGTGCTCATTGTGCTCTGCAATAAAACGCTGTAAAATAAGCTACTTGCAGCCTACCTCACGTTTACGTTAACGTCAAGCATGCCACGCGGCGCCGTACTGAAGCCGATTCCGGCGGGTGAGCTCGATTATCCGTTCGAGGCACTGGCGATTGGCACCACCCGGGAAGTTGCGCCGGGTGTGCTGTGGGTACGCATGCCGCTGCCTTTCGCGCTGGACCATATCAATCTATGGCTGGTGTCGGACGGCGCGCACTGGACCCTGGTCGACTGCGGGCTCGCAACCGACACGACGCGCGCGCTGTGGGAAGAAATTTTCGCGCGTGATCTCGCCGGACGGCCGCTCGGCCGCTTGATCGTGACTCACTATCATCCCGATCACATGGGTCTCGCCGGGTGGTTGAGCGCGCGGCTGCATCTGATTCCGTGGATGACCAAAGGAGAGTTTCTCACCGCGCACGCTGCGTGTCACAACGTCGGAGGCACCGGCTACGCGCGCGTGCGAGAGTTCTTCGCACGGCACGGCCTAGAGCCAGCGCGGCTCGAAGCAGCCGGCATAAGGGAAGGCAACTACAGGCGTGGCGTAGAACCGTTGCCGGATACGTTTCGCCGCATCCGGGACGGCGATCGCATTGCAATCGGTGAGCGATCCTGGCGGGTGATCGTCGGCTACGGCCATGCCCCGGAGCACGCCGCATTGTATAGCGAGCAGCCCGGCTTGCTGATTGCAGGCGACATGCTGCTGCCGCGTATCTCGACCAATGTGAGTGTATGGCCGGTGGAGCCGGATGGAGACCCGCTGGCCGATTTCCTCGGCTCTCTCGACCGGTTTCTGGAGCTCGACGCCGGGACGCTTGTGCTGCCTTCTCACGGGCGCCCGTTCCGCGGCATCCACGCGCGTGTCGCCGAGCTGAAGGCGCATCATGCGGCGCGGCTGGAAGCACTCGCGAAAGTTTGTGATCAGGAAAAGACTGCGGCAGAATTGCTGCCGGCTTTGTTCCGGCGCGAGTTCAAAGACTACCAGCTGCTGTTCGCGATGGGCGAGACCATCGCGCATTTGAATCATCTGTGGCATCAGCGCGTGCTTCAGCGCGTGAGTGGCCCGGACGATGTCTGGCGCTTCGTTCGCGCCGGATAAAAACTAAGTGGCCGTATCCCCTCATTTTGTTAGTTACTCCAAGAGGACCATCTGTGGCCGACAACGAGAAACAACCCGACTCCTCGAGCACCGCTCCAGTCGATCTCACTCGGCTGTATTCGGATATCGCGCGCAAAAGCGGGCACCTCATGACGGCATTCATCGAGCGCCAGCAGAACGGCCAGACGCTGCAGGCGGGAGATGAGCTGGGCATCGCTCAGGCCTTCTTCGAGGCATGGACGCAGCTGCTCACGGACCCGTTCAAGCTGGCCGAAGCCCAAGTGAAACTCTGGCAGGATTATGCAGCGTTGTGGCAGAGCTCTATGCTCAAGCTGATGGGCCAGACGGCGCAACCCGTGATAGAGCCGGCGAAGGGCGACCGCCGCTTCAAGCACGATGACTGGCAGCAGCATTTCCTCTTCGACTATCTCAAACAGTCCTATCTCATCGCAGCCAAACATCTCCACTCCGTGCTCGGCAATGTCGATGGCCTGGAAGAGCAGACGGCGCGGAAGGTCGATTTCTATACCCGGCAGTACATTGACGCGCTTTCGCCTACCAATTTCGCGCTCACCAATCCCGAGGTGCTGCGCGAGACCGTAGCAACCCACGGAGAGAACCTGGTGAAAGGCTTGAACAATTTGCTCGAGGACCTCGAGCGCGGCGGGGGCGACGGGCTTCGCGTGCGCATGACCGACGAGGACGCTTTCAAGCTGGGCGTCAACATTGCGGTCACGCCCGGCAAAGTCGTGTTTCAAAACGAGCTGCTGCAACTCATCCAGTACACGCCGACCACGAAGGAAGTGTACCGGAAACCGCTGCTCATCATTCCGCCGTGGATCAACAAGTACTACATCCTCGACCTGCGCGAGAAGAATTCCTTCATCAAGTGGGCGGTAGGGGAGGGACACACTGTCTTCGTGATCTCGTGGGTCAATCCCGATCAGGCGCTCGCCGACAAGCGCTTTGACGATTACCTTACCGCAGGGGCGCTTGCGGCGCTCGACGCGATCGAGCAGGCCACTGGTGAGCCCGACGCCAACGTCATCGGTTACTGCCTCGGCGGTACGCTGCTTGCCGCCACGCTCGGCTATCTGGCCGCGAAGAAGAGCGATCGCATTGCCTCGAGCACTTTCTTCGCCTCCATGATCGACTTCGAGGAGCCGGGTGAGCTGGAGGTATTCATCGACGCGAAGCAGGTCGCGGCGCTCGAGAAGCGCATGCAAGAGCGCGGTTATCTCGAAGGCAGCGAGATGGCGACCACGTTCAACATGCTGCGCTCGAACGACCTGATCTGGTCGTTTGTCGTCAACAACTACCTTCTGGGGCGCGATCCGTTCCCGTTCGACCTGCTCTACTGGAATTCCGATTCGACCCGTATGCCCGCGGCGATGCACAGCTTCTACCTGCGTAACATGTACCTGAAGAACCTGCTGAAGAAGCCCGGCGGCCTGACGCTGGATGGCGTGCCTATCGATCTCGCCAAGGTGCACGTTCCGCTTTATTTCGCCTCGACCATAGAGGACCATATCGCGCCGTGGCGCGCGACCTATGCGGGCGCGCGGCTGTTCCGCGGGCCGGTGCGCTTCGTGCTCGGGGGTTCGGGGCACATTGCCGGCATCGTCAACCCGCCGGCGGCGAACAAGTATCACTACTTAACCAATGACAAGCTCGCCGATGACCCCGAGAAATGGCTCGCGGGGGCGAAGCAGCAAGCCGGATCCTGGTGGCCGGACTGGGCCGACTGGGTCGCGCGGCACGCCGGCGAGAAAGTGCCGGCGCGGATTCCGGGCAAGGGCGGACTGAAAGCGATCGAGGACGCGCCGGGTTCGTACGTGAAGGTACGCGGTGAAGTGAAAATACCCGTGCCGCGCGGGCGAAAAGCCGCAAAAATACATAGCAAGGAATAGGCTTGCGGCTTGCTCGCGCCTTTGCATCCAGGGGTTCCAGCGACAGTGGAAATCAAAGGCAGCACGTTTCTGGTAACCGGCGGCGCTTCGGGCCTCGGCGCAGCTACGGTGCGCCGGCTCGCCGGCGGCGGCGCGAATGTCGCCATCGCGGATCTCCAGCGGGACGTCAGCGCAGCCCTTGCAGCCGACATCGGCGGGCTCGCGACCTTCACGGCGACCGATGTAACCGACGAGTCGCAGGTCTCGAACGCCATCGCCTGCGCACGTAAGGCGTTTGGCGGACTGCATGGAGCAATCAGCTGTGCCGGAATCGCGCCCGCCGAGCGGGTCCTGGGGAGACGCGGTCCGCACGCGCTGGATACGTTTCGGCACGCGGTGGAAATCAATCTCGTCGGAACATTCAACGTGCTCCGTCTCGCAGCGCAGGCCATGGCGGAGAATCCGCCGGACGCGGAAGGCGAGCGCGGCATCATCATCAACACAGCGTCAATCGCGGCCTATGACGGGCAAATCGGGCAGGTTGCCTACAGCGCTTCGAAAGCGGGCGTGGCGGGATTGACGCTCCCCGCCGCGCGGGAGCTTGCCCGCCTCGGCATCCGGGTGATGACGATCGCACCGGGTATATTCGAAACGCCCATGATGGCGGGATTGACCGAAGAGGTGCGTGCGTCGCTCGCCGCGCACGTGCCATTTCCGCCGCGGCTCGGCCGGCCGGAGGAATTCGCCGCGCTCGTCGAGCACATCATCCAGAATACGATGCTGAACGGGGAAGTGATCCGGCTCGATGGGGCGTTGCGCATGGCTGCGAAGTAAAACGACTAGAGGTCAATTCATGAATAGTTGTTGCGACTTGACCGAGCGTACGCCTGAGGGTGTCACGAACCTTAGAGTTTAGGGTTCCTGACACCCTACGATAGAGGATCGCAAGAGATTGAGCCCCGTACCGACTAACTTGCGAAGAATGTGTTTCTCCCCAGCCTTACGCGAGGTGTCCCGTCCAACCCTGCAACGAATGCCTGGAGGGTTATTTGGACACGGTAATACCAATCGTTTCGATTGCGGCTCGTGAAGCGCGCCGCCATCCTTGAGGTACGCCGCGCCTGGTGGCGATACGCCTGCAGGAAAACGCAGGGTTGGAAATCGGAGGCGATGGGGTGAACGACGACGCGCGGCAGGTTTCCTTTGGTGAGGCGTTTCGCGTCTGGCTCAAGATCGGCTGCATCGGCTTCGGTGGTCCGGCGGGCCAGATCGCGCTGATGCACCGCATTCTGGTCGACGAGAAGAAATGGATCGAGGAGCAGCGCTTCCTGCACGCGCTCAATTTCTGCATGCTGCTGCCCGGCCCGGAAGCGCAGAAGCTCGCGACCTACGCCGGCTGGCTGCTGCATGGCGTGCGCGGCGGGCTCGCGGCCGGCATCCTGTTCGTGCTGCCGGGGGCAATCGTGATGCTTGGCCTGAGCCTGCTCTATGCGCTCGGGCGCGGCATTCCGGTGGTGGACGGCGCATTGTTCGGCATCAAGGCCGCCGTGCTGGTGATCGTGGTCGAGGCGCTCATTCGCATCGGCCGCCGTGCGCTGAAGACCCGGCTCCTGATCGGCCTGGCAGCGGCGGCCTTCGTCGGGATCTTCTTCCTCGACCTGCCGTTTCCGCTGATCGTCGCGGGTGCGGCGGTCGTCGGCATTCTCGTCGCGCGCTCGTCGGCCGGCCTCCTTGGATTGAAGGCCCATGCCGGCGGCCCGGCCGACGCTGCGCCCGGACGCTGGCGCCAGGCAGCGATCGCCGCGATCAGCGGCGTCGTGCTGTGGTGGGCGCCGGTGGCGCTCGTCGTAGTGATGCTCGGACCGAATCACGTACTCGTAGATATCGGCACTTTCTTCTCGAAGCTAGCCGTGGTGAGCTTCGGCGGGGCCTACGCCCTGCTCGCCTACATGGCGCAGGAGGCGGTCGAGACTTATCGGTGGATGACCGCGCCGGAAATGGTGGACGGCCTCGGGCTGGCGGAAACCACGCCGGGGCCGCTCATCCTCGTGACGCAATTTGTGGGCTTCCTCGCCGCGTATCGCGATGCGCCGCCGTTCTCGCCGGTTGCCGCCGGCGTTATCGGCTCGGCGATGACGACCTGGGTCACCTTCGTGCCGCCAATGCTGCTGATCTTCGCTGGCGCCCCCTTCATCGAGCAATTGCGCTCCAATCAACGCCTGTCGGGCGCGCTTGCCGCCATCACCGCCGCGGTCGTCGGTGTCATCCTCAATCTCACCGTCTGGTTCGCGCTGCACGTCCTGTTCGGGCACGTCGAGGAGATGCGCGCCGGGCCGTTGCGCTGGTACGCGTTCGATCCCTGGGCGCTCGATCTCAAGGTCTCTGCGCTCGCGCTGATCGCGGCGGCGCTGGCGTTCGTGCTGCACCGCGGCCTGGTCGAGATGGTGTTGGTCATGGCGGCGCTCGGAATCGCGGTGCGCTTGCTCTTCGGCGCATGAATTTCCCGATCATCCTGCTCGAGCAGCCCGAGGCGGGGATTTACCTGCTCACCGTCAACCGTCCAAAGGCGTTGAACGCGTTGAACGCCGCGACGCTCGATGAGCTCGGCCAAGAGATCGCCCAGGTGCGGACGACGTAGCGGCGCGCGTGCTGCTCGTCACCGGCGCGGGCGAAAAGGCATTCGTCGTCGGCGCCGATCTTTTCAGGAATTCGCTTTCGACAGGCGCGCATGCACATCGCGGTGCGCGCATGCACCATACAGGAACACCCGGGGTATCCGTCGTTTCCCGCGTTTTTTCTGCATTGCAGCATGGAAGGGGCGTTGGCGAGGGGACTATAATCGTTCCCCCAGCGATGCTCCGCGGCGCCGAGCCTCGCTAAGCGGTAACCCGGCCATAATTTGAAGCTCTATTTCAGGATTTGGTCGGGAGCAAGCCCGAGCAAATCCTAAGGTGATCGCCATGGACATGCGAGAATTCAACCTGACGCTGATCCGCAGGAGACGCGGGAATGGCTGGAAGCGCTCGAGTCCGTGCTGGAGCGCGAAGGGGCCGGGCGCGCGAAATTTCTGCTCGAGAGGCTCGTTGAAACCGCGCGCCGCAGCGGAGCGTACGTTCCGTACAACGCCAACACCGCCTACATCAATACGATTCCGCTGTCACAGGAGGAACACTCTCCTGGCGACGCCGAACTCGAGCACAAGATCCGCTCGCTGGTGCGCTGGAACGCGATGGCGATGGTCGTGCGCGCGAACAAGGAATCCTCGGAACTCGGAGGACACATCGCGAGCTTCGCTTCGGCCGCCACCCTCTACGACGTGGGTTTCAATCACTTCTTCCGCGCTGCGAGCGAAAGCTTTGGCGGCGATCTCGTCTATTTCCAGGGCCATTCCGCGCCGGGAATATATGCGCGCGCCTATCTCGAAGGCCGCATCACCGAGGAGCAGATGAACCACTTCCGCCAGGAGGTCGGCGGCAAAGGGCTCTCTTCCTACCCGCACCCGTGGCTGATGCCGGACTTCTGGCAGTTCCCGACGGTATCAATGGGGCTCGGCCCGATCACGGCGATCTATCAGGCGCGCTTCATGCGCTATCTGCAGGACCGGGGGCATCTCACGACCGAGGGCCGCAAGGTATGGGCGTTCATGGGCGACGGCGAGATGGACGAGCCGGAGTCGCTGGGCGCCATTTCACTCGCCGCGCGCGAGAAGCTCGACAACCTGATCTTCGTCATCAATTGCAACCTGCAGCGGCTCGACGGCCCGGTGCGCGGCAACGGCAAGATCATTCAGGAGCTGGAAGCCGAATTCCGCGGCGCGGGCTGGAACGTGATCAAGGTGATCTGGGGCTCGTACTGGGACCCGCTCATCATGCGCGACACCAAAGGATTGCTGTTGAAGCGCATGGAAGAGGCGGTCGACGGCGAGTACCAGGCTTTCAAATCGCACGACGGCGCTTTCGTGCGCAAGCATTTCTTCGGCAAGTATCCGGAACTGCTGGAAATGGTCGCTCACATGTCGGACGACGACATCTGGAGGTTGAACCGCGGCGGCCATGACCCTCACAAGATGTACGCCGCGTACGCCGCGGCGGTGAAGCACACGGGAGAGCCTACCGTAATACTCGCCAAGACCATCAAGGGCTATGGCATGGGCGAGGCGGGTGAAGGGCAGAACATCACCCATCAGCAGAAGAAGATGGGCACCTCTTCCATCAAGGCGTTCCGCGACCGCTTCGGCGTGCAGATTCCGGACGAAAGACTGGAGGAAGTTCCGTTTTACAAGCCGCCCGATGACAGTCCCGAAATGAAGTACCTGAAGGAGCGAGTGCAGGCGATGGGCGGCAGCCTGCCGGCGCGGCGCCGCAAGGCGCACTCGCTGGAGGTGCCGCCGCTGGCGGCATTCGAGCAGCAGCTGAAAGGCACCGAAGCGCGCGAGATCTCCACCACCATGGCGTTCGTGCGCATCCTGAACACGATCATCCGCGACAAGGCGATCGGCAAGCTCGTCGTGCCGATCGTGCCGGACGAATCGCGCACCTTCGGCATGGAAGGCATGTTCCGGCAGCTCGGCATCTATTCCCACGTCGGGCAGCTCTATACCCCGCAGGATGCCGATCAGCTCATGTACTACAAGGAGGACAGGAACGGGCAAATTCTGCAGGAAGGTATTTGCGAAGCGGGCGCGATGTGCTCGTGGATCGCCGCGGCCACATCGTACGCGACGAACGGGCATCCGATGATCCCCTTCTACATCTTCTATTCGATGTTCGGCTTCCAGCGGGTCGGCGATCTCGCGTGGGCCGCCGGCGACATGCGGGCGCGCGGCTTCCTGCTGGGCGGAACCGCGGGGCGCACGACGCTGAACGGCGAGGGCCTGCAGCATGAAGATGGCCACAGCCATCTACTCGCTTCGACCGTTCCGAATTGCGTGTCGTACGACCCGACCTACGCCTACGAGCTGGCCGTGATCATCCAGGATGGCCTGCGCCGTATGTACCAGGAGCAGGAGGACGTCTACTACTACATCACGGTGATGAACGAGAATTACGCCCACCCGCCGATGCCGGAGGGCGCGGAGAGCGGCATCCTTCGCGGCATGTATCTTCTTTCCCCGAAGAAAAATGAGGGGAGCGCCGGCAAAAACCGCCTCAAGGTGCAACTCATGGGCAGCGGCACGATACTGCGGGAAGTCATCGCGGGCGCGGAGCTGCTGGAGAAGGATTTCGGCGTTGCCGCGGATATCTGGAGCGTCACGAGCTTCAACGAGCTGCGGCGCGACGGCATCGAGACCGCGCGCTGGAACACGCTGCATCCGGAAGCCGAGCCGCGGCGCTGCTACATCGAGCGGTGCCTGCGGGACCATCCGGGTCCGGTGATCGCGACGACGGATTACATGAGAACGTATGCCGACCAGATCCGGGCGTTCCTGCCGCAGCCCGCCGCTTACAGCGTGCTGGGGACCGACGGCTTTGGACGCTCCGACACACGCAAGGCGCTGCGCGGTTTCTTCGAGGTGGACCGCCGCTATGTCGCCGTCGCCGCCTTGAAGGCACTGGCGGATGAGGAGGCGGTGCCGCAGAAGAAAGTCACGGAAGCGATCGGGAAATACGGCATCGATCCGGAGAAACCGAATCCGGCGAAGGTCTAGCGATCAGCATTGACCTTCGGCAGTTAGCTTGAACCAGGTTAACACCGATCGTGTGGGGATAGCCGGTCGCTAGAGGTCAATTCACAAATGGTTATTAGACTTGACCGAGCGTAGGGCTAAGGGTGTCAGGAACCTTAGAGTTTAGGGTTCCTGACACCCTTACGATTGAGGATCGCAAGAGATTGAGCCCGGCACCGACTAACCTGCGAAGAATGTGGTTCTCCTCAGCCCTTGCGCGGGATCGAATGAACATAGCCATTTATGAAATCAGTTCTAGTCGCTGACAGCTGATGGCTAGAGTGAGCACATGGCAAACGTAATAGAAGTCAAAGTCCCCGACATCGGCGATTTCAAGGACGTGCCGGTGATCGAAGTTCTGGTGAAACCGGGCGACAAGGTGAAGCCCGAGGATCCGCTCGTCACGCTGGAGTCCGACAAGGCGACGATGGAAGTGCCTTCGCCGGCCGCCGGCATCGTGAAGGAGCTCAAGCTCAAGGTGGGCGACAAGGTTTCAAAGGGCATGGCGGTGCTGACGCTCGAGGCGGATGGAGCGGGGCCCACCGCCCAGGAGGCCCAGGCCGCGCCCGCCCCCGCCGCTCCACCGAAAGCACCGCCGCAGGCACCCGCGGCACCGCAACCGGCGGCGGCTCCCCAGGCTGTTGCCGCGCCACGATCCGCGCCCACTCCCGCGCCGGCGCCGCCCGCGGCCCACGCGGAAGCCGCGGTTGCGCACGCGAGCCCTTCGGTGCGCCGTTTCGCGCGCGAGCTCGGCGTGGATCTCGGGCGCGTGAAAGGCAGCGGCCCGAAGGAGCGCATCCTCAAGGAGGACGTGCAAAACTTCGTGAAAGGCGAGCTCGCGCGACCGCGCGGCGCCGAGGGCGGCGGGCTGGGCTTCAACCTGCCGCCGCTGCAGCCGGTGGATTTCGCGAAGTTCGGCCCCGTGGAGACGAAGGCGCTCACGCGCATCAAGAAGCTCTCGGGCGCATTCCTGCACCGCAACTGGCTCTCCATCCCGCATATCACGCAGAACGACGACGCCGACATCACGGAGCTCGAGGCGTTCCGCAAGACGCAGGCCGAAGAGGCGAAAAAGAGCGGGATCAAGTTCACCATGCTCGGCTTCCTCATGAAGGCTGCGGTGGTGGCTTTGAAGCAGTTCCCAGAATTCAACTCGTCGCTCTCGCCCGACGGCGAGAGCCTCATCCTCAAGAGCTACTATCACATCGGCGTCGCGGTCGATACTCCGAACGGACTGGTAGTTCCGGTCATCCGCGACGTGGACAAGAAGGGACTCCTCGAGCTGGCGAAAGAACTGGGTGAAGTGAGCGAACGGATGCGCGCGGGCAAGGTGTCGCCCACGGACCTGCAGGGCGGATGCTTCTCGATCTCCAGCCTGGGCGGCCTCGGCGGCGCGCACTTCACGCCGATCATAAATGCACCGGAGGTGGCGATCCTCGGCGTCGGTAAGTCGGTGATGCGGCCAAGGTGGGACGGCAAAGCATTTCAACCGCGGCTCATGCTCCCGCTGTCGCTCTCCTACGATCACCGCGTCATAGACGGCGCCCAGGGCGCGCGGTTCATCTCGTTCTTGAGCACGGTGCTCGCCGACATCCGCAGGCTGGTTCTGTAGGTGAAAAGCTCTCTACGAAGGACAAAAAGGACACGAAGTAGGATTCGACTGGAACTGCTTTCATAAATAGCTGGATGTCCATTCGACCCCACGCAAGGCTGAGGAGAAACACATTCTTCGCAAGTTAGTCGGTGCCGAGCTCGATCTCCTGCGATCCTCTATCGTTAGGGTGTCAGGAACCCTAAACTCTAAGGTTCCTGACACCCTCGTACGCTCGGTCAAGTCGCAATAACTATTTATCAATCGACCTATAGAATGTCCTCAAAGCCCTTCGAATTCTTAGTGCCCTTTGTGGTTCAAGGTTCTTACCTGGTCAAGCGGCGCGCGTGAGTAGCTCTGCGCCCATTGGCGTTCTCGGCGGCACTTTCGATCCGATCCATTTTGGGCACCTGCGCCTTGCCCAGGAGCTGGCGCATACGCTCAAGCTCACCAAGGTGCGCTTCGTGCCGAGCGGTACCCCACCGCATCGCGCAGCACCGGGGTCGGGCATCGCGCACCGTGTTGCGATGACGCGGTGGGCGGTCGCCGCCAACCCGCTGTTTGACGTGGACGAACGCGAGACGCGCCGCAGCGGGCCCGCATACACGTTCGACACGCTGACGGAGCTGCGCGCCGAGCTTGGCGCCACTTCATCGCTCGTGCTGCTGCTCGGCGCGGATGCATTTCTCGAGTTCGCGACTTGGCACCGGTGGCACGAGCTGTTCGGACTGGCGCACGTCGCAGTCGCGCATCGGCCGGGCTTCCCCGTGGAGCGCTGGCGCGAGGCGATGCCGCAGCCGCTCGCGCGCGAATATGCCGCCCGTCTCATGCAGCAACCGCTTGCGGTGCATCTCGCACCGGCTGGCGGCATCGTGGTGATGCCGATCACGGCGCTCGACATCTCGGCGACTGCCATACGCGAGCTCATGCGCACGGGCGGCAGCCCGCGCTATTTGCTCCCCGATCCGGTTCTCGATTATATTCAGGCGCACAATCTGTATACCGGAGGTCGATGAGAATCAGCCGGCTGGTCAACGCCACCGTCGCGGCGCTGGAGGATATCAAGGCGCGCGACATCGTGGTTCTCGACGTCAGGCGCATGACGGCGATGTTCGACAAGATCGTCATTGCCAGCGCCGATTCCTCCCGCCAGGGCAAGGCACTTGCCAACAACGTGCAGGAGAAGTTGAAGGTGCTAGGCGCGACGATTTACGGCGTCGAAGGAACGCAGACGGGGGAATGGATACTGGTCGATCTCGGGCAGATCGTGGTCCACATCATGCAGCCCACCATTCGCAAGTACTACAACCTCGAAGAACTGTGGGCGCCGCCGCCCCGCGCGAGGCGCCGCCGCAAGGCGCCCGCTTCCTGATACGCTCCCGCGGATGAAGCTCGTCATTGTGGCGGTCGGCCACAGGATGCCGGCGTGGGTCGATGCCGGGTTCGGCGAATATGCGCGGCGCATGCCGCGCGATGCGCGGCTCGCGTTGAGCGCGATCAAGCCCGTGGCCCGCGGTCCCGGAACCGCCGGCGCGCGCCTGCTCGACGCCGAGGGAAAGCGCATACTCGCTTCAGTTCCCCGCGGCTCCTTGAAGGTGGTACTCGATGAGCGGGGGACGCTGCTCGCGACACGGGAGCTCGCACATCGTCTCGAGCAATGGCGCGCCACCGGGCGCGATCTGGCGTTCATCGTCGGAGGGGCCGATGGGCTGGCCGAGGAACTCAAACGCGACGCGGATTTCAGGTGGTCGCTCACGCCGCTGACGCTGCCGCATGGACTGGCGCGGGTCGTGCTCGCGGAGCAGCTTTATCGCGCGGTCTCGATACTTCACAATCACCCTTACCATAGAGACTGAGAGCGCGTATTCAGTGTTTTTCGTTTCGGGGGTACTTTTATTTGACCGAGCGTAGGGCCGGGTAGACCCCTCGACCTAAAGCACGTTGGGGATCGCGAGAGAATTGATCTCGGCACAGACTGGCTTCCGAAGAATGTGTTTCTCTAAGCTAAGGCCTATGCGATGGTCAAATGACTTAAAGTGTCCTGAGTCCTAACTCGCATGCCGCCCTCCCCATCACCCAGCACCCTGTCGCGAATCGGCGCGAGCGACAAGCGCATCTATCTCGCTTCGCGCAGCCCGCGACGGCGCGAGCTGCTGAAGCAGATCGGGGTGAACTTCGAGTCGCTGCTGGTGCGCGAAGATCTGCGGCGCGGCGTCGACGTGGATGAGGCACCGCTGCCCGACGAGTCGCCGGGGATTTACGCGCTGCGCATCGCCCGCGCCAAGGCGGCGATTGCGTTGCGGCAGATCGCGCAGCGGGGATTGCCGCAGAAGCCCGTGCTCGCAGCCGACACGACTGTCGTGTTCGACGACCACATCATCGGCAAGCCGGAGGACGACAAGGACGCGGCGCGCATACTGCGCGCCCTCTCCGGCCGCGAGCATCAGGTGCTGACCGCGGTGGCGCTGGCGCTCGGGGATCAGGTCGAAACGCAGATCTCGGTTTCGAGGGTATGGTTTCGCGAGCTCACGGACGCCGAGATCCGGCGTTACATCGCGAGCGGCGAAGCGCTCGACAAGGCGGGCGCCTACGCCATCCAGGGTCGCGCGGCATCGTTCGTTACCCGGGTCGAAGGCAGCTATTCGGGTATCATGGGATTGCCGCTTGCGGAGACCGCCGAGCTTCTGCAGCGGTTCAACATTCCCGTGTTGTAAGGTGTCAGGAACCCTGTGCGTGCTATCGGGTGAACGACACGAACGGGAAAAGGTTCCTGACACCTTCCATGGCGCTAACCGAGGAAATTCTCATCAACGTCACGCCGCAGGAAACACGCGTAGCGGTGGTCGAGCAGGGCGTCACCCAGGAGGTGCACGTCGAGCGTGCCTCCGCGCGCGGCATGGTGGGCAACATCTACATGGGACGGGTGGTGCGCGTGTTGCCCGGCATGCAATCGGCGTTCATCGACATCGGCGGTGAGCGCGCAGCGTTCCTGCACGTAGCCGACATCTGGAGCAACCGTCATGATGGCGATCCCTCGAGACCGATCGAAAGGCTCATAGCAGAGGGGCAGAATCTGATGGTGCAGGTGGTCAAGGACCCGATCGGCTCCAAGGGAGCAAGGCTTTCCACTCAGATCAGCATTGCCGGCAGGTTCCTCGTCCATCTGCCGCAAGAGTCTCACATCGGCATCTCGCAGCGCATCGAGGACGAAGATGAGCGGGCGCATTTGAGGGAGAAGCTGCAGCAGTTGCTGCCGCCGGAGGAGAAGGGCGGTTTCATCATCCGGACGATGGCGGAGGCGGCTTCCGACCACGAACTCGCTTCCGACGTCGATTACCTGCGCAAGCTGTGGCGCGGTATACAGGAGAAGGCTGCGTCGTGCGGGTCGCTGGCGCTGCTCTACCAGGATCTCAACCTGGCGCAGCGGGTGCTGCGCGATTTCGTCCACGAGGAGACCGTGCGCATACTGGTCGATTCGCACGAAACTCATCAGCGCATGCTCGATTTCGCGCATGAGTTCACGCCAAACGTGGCCGAGCGCATCGAGCACTATCAGGGCGAGCGCCCGCTGTTCGACCTTCACGGAGTGGAAGATGAAATCGAGAAGGCGCTTGCCGGGCGGGTCGACTTGAAATCGGGGGGCTATCTCATCATCGATCAAACCGAGGCGCTCACCACCATCGACGTCAACACCGGCGGCTTCGTCGGCGGGCGCAGTTTCGACGATACGATCTTCAAGACCAATCTGGAAGCGGCCCAGGTGATCGCGCGGCAGCTGCGTTTGAGGAACTTGGGCGGCATCATCATCATAGACTTCATCGACATGGATTCCGACGACCACAAGAACGCGGTCTTGAACGAGTTCCGCAAGGCGCTCGCGCGCGACCGCACCCGCATGACGGTGAACGGCTTCACGCAACTGGGTCTGGTCGAGATGACGCGCAAACGCACGCGCGAGTCGCTTTCCCACGTACTGTGCGAGCCGTGTCCGACCTGCACGGGACGCGGCGAACTGAAGACGGCGCAGACGGTGTGCTACCAGATCTTGCGCGAACTGCTGCGCGAGGCGCGCCAGTTCAGCGCTCGTGAATTCCGCATCTTCGCGTCGCAGCAGGTCATCGACATGTTCCTCGACGAGGAGTCGCAATCACTTGCCATGCTCTCTGACTTCATCGGCAAGCCCGTTTCGCTGCAGGTCGAGACCGTTTACAACCAGGAGCAGTTCGACATCATCCTGATGTGAGGGACGAGGGCAGAGGGACGAGGGACGAGGGACGAGGGAGGATGCTCGCTCAGCAAAGCTTCGCGGCGCGTGCTGCAAGCTCCGGTCCGGCGGCGATCTCGATCACTTTCTGCGCGCGCGCGCACCATGGCGGATCGCGATGTACGATTTCGGCACTCCGAGCGTTTCGCTCAGAAAATCCACTAACGCTTCATTGGCCTTGTTGTCCGCCGCGGGCGCGGCGATCCTGACCTTGAGCGCGTCGCCATGCGGTCCGGCGATTGCGTTTTTGCGGCGTTGGGCTGGACGTGCAGGGTGAGGATCAGGCACTTACGCACCGGATCATAGCGATGCCAGCTCATCTGGATTCGCGAAAAGTGATCGACTGGATGAGCGCTTTGGAAATTCTCCGCTCACTGCTTACTGCTCACCGCTCACCGTCACAGAAGGCGCGCAAGCGCGGCTTCCGAATAGGCAACCGGCAGCATGAGCAGGAGCTGGCAGATGATGACCACGAAGAGCGGCGAAAGATCCACATTACCGATAGGAGGCACCAGCCGCTGGAAGACGCGCAGGAACGGGCGGGCCAGGCTGTTCAGAAGCGGCATCACCGGGCTGTACGGATTGATCCACGTGAGCACGGCCTGCACGATCACTGCGGCCATTATGATGTAAAGGGAGAGCTTTACGATCATCACCGCCGCCATCAGTACTAACGCTGCGAATGCGGTTCCTGCCTGCGGCCCGAACTGGTAGCCCTTGAGATGGAGCACGATCAGCAGCTCGATCAACTGCGTGAGCCACGCCAGCGCGAGCGTTGCGAGGTCGAGACCCCACAGGCCGGGCATGATGCGCCGGGTAGGGCGCACGATGAAATCGGTGAGCGCGGCCAGGAATTCAGACAGGGG
The DNA here is from genome assembly GCA_963802355.1 of uncultured beta proteobacterium. GTDB lineage: Bacteria > Pseudomonadota > Gammaproteobacteria > Burkholderiales > SG8-41 > SG8-41. The sequence continues at coordinate 64,788 of CAWDIV010000005.1, forward strand.
GTTGCGGTACGGCGCGCGCGCCCATTGCAGGTAGAACCGCAGCAGCAGCGCCACAGTGAACAGCCCGAACACGGTGTCGACAAGAAAGATCAGCGCGCCGGAAAGCAAGATACCGCCTCAAGAAAGCGTGATCCGTGATCCGTGATCCGTGTATCGATCATCGATCAGCGTGATTCGTTAGACGTGACTCGTGATCCCAAAGACGCATGAGCGGATCTGTCGATTCGCAGTTTGGGTTGATGGTTCTCTGGTCTTTCTCGGATCACGGATCACCGATCACGGCTCACGCTTTTAGTCTTTTCCGAGTTCATCGCCCAGCTCGCGCGAGCGGTGGGCGGCGGCCTTCACAGCGCGTACGATCGCATTCTTCACGCGGTCTGCTTCCAGTGACTCGAGCGCGCGCTCGGTAGTGCCGCCCTTGGAAGTCACCCGCTGGCGGAGCGCTGCCGGGCCTTCGTGCGACTGACTCGCGAGTTTCGCCGCGCCGGAAAAGGTCTCGAGCGCGAGCAGCCTCGCGGACTCGGCATTCAAACCGAGCGCTTGCGCCGCGTGTTCCAGAGCCTCGATGAAATAAAAGACGTAAGCCGGTCCACTGCCCGAGACCGCGGTGATGGCGTCCATCTGATCTTCCCGCTCCAGCCAGAGTGTCGCACCCACTGCGTTGAGGAGGCGCTCGGCGTTCGCGCGTTCGTCCGCGCTCACTTCAGCCGGCGCATATAGTGCGGAAACGCCGGCGCCTGCGAGGGCCGGCGTATTGGGCATTACGCGCACGAGCCGCCGGTAGCTCCCGAGCCAGCGACCGAGGTCGGCAAGACGGATGCCGGCGGCGATGCTGACGATGAGCTGCGAAGTGAGATAGGGGCGTAGACCGCGCGCGACCTCGCGCAGCTGCTGCGGCTTGACCGAGAGCACGATACAACCCGACCTGACCGCATCCGCCCCCAGCGCGGCGTAAGTCTTTACGTTGAGCTTCGCCTCCAACTGCTCGCGCGCAGGCGCTGAGATTTCGACCACCTGGATCGTATCCGGCGGCCAACCCTGCCTGACCAGGCCGCCTATCATGGCGCTTGCCATGTTGCCCCCGCCGATGAAAGTAATATTCACGGCGTGAATCGTGGCTCGTGACTCGTGACTCGTTCCAGCATGACGTCTATGTTAACAGCCGCGTGGCCGCGAGGCTCGTTGACACCAGTCACCAGTCACCAGTCACCGGTTCCGGGGGCCGAAGATCGCGGTGCCCACGCGCACCATCGTCGCGCCTTCGAGTATCGCTGCTTCCAGGTCGTCCGACATGCCCATGGACAGCGTGTCGACCGCGACGCCGCGGGCAACCAGCCCGTCTCTCAACTCCCGCAGCATCGCAAACTGCCGACGCTGTTGCCCCGTCTCGGGCGTAGGCTCGGGAATCGCCATCAGTCCGCGCAGCCGCAGGCCGGGCAAGCGCGAGATCGCCTCCGCCAGCGCGAGCTCGGCTCCCGGGAGAACGCCCCCTTTGCTCGCTTCACCGCTCACGTTGACCTGGATACACACGTTGAGCGGCGGCAATCCGGGGGAGCGCGCCGCAGCTAGCCGGGCGGCGATCTTCTCGCGCTCGATGCTGTGCACCCACTGGAAGCGCTCCGCGATCACTCGCGTCTTGTTGCTCTGGATCGGCCCGATGAAGTGCCACTCCAGCGGAAGATGCGCCAACTGCGTGATTTTCTGCACAGCTTCTTGCGCCTGGTTTTCACCGAACGCGTTCTGCCCCGCGGCATGGGCTTCCCGGATCATGACCGCCGGAAAGGTCTTGCTCACCGCTACCAGCACGATGTCATCGGCGCGCCGTCCCGCCGCCTGGGCCGCGCCTGCAATACGGCCGCGAACGGCTTGCAAGTTGGTGGCGATTGTGCTCATAATTCCGGCGGCGCGCGTGGAGAATGTTCAACGCAAAATCAGCGCGTTAATTCGTTTTCCCGCCCTATTTCCGACCACGGAGCATTATAATGGACATCTCCGAGTTGCTCGCTTTCGTCGTCAAGAACAAAGCCTCCGACCTGCATCTCTCGGCAGGGCTTCCGCCGATGATCCGCGTGCACGGCGATGTGCGCCGCATCAACCTTCCCGCGCTGGAGCACAAGGACGTACACTCGATGGTGTACGACATCATGAACGACGGCCAGCGCAAGTTCTACGAGGAGAATCTGGAATGCGACTTCTCGTTCGCCATTCCCAATCTCGCGCGGTTCCGGGTGAACGCCTTCGTGCAGCAGCGCGGCGCGGGCGCGGTGTTCCGGACCATCCCGTCGAAGGTGCTGTCGCTGGAAGATCTGAAGTGCCCGAAAGTCTTCATCGAGATTGCCGATCAGCCGCGCGGCGTCGTACTGGTGACCGGCCCCACCGGATCGGGAAAGTCCACCACGCTCGCGGCGATGGTTAATCACATCAACGAAGAGGAGTACGGGCACATCCTGACGGTCGAAGATCCTATCGAGTTCGTCCACGAGTCGAAGAAGTGTCTGATCAATCAGCGCGAAGTCGGCCCGCATACATTGTCGTTCGCCAACGCGCTGAGAAGCGCGCTGCGGGAAGATCCGGACATCATTCTGGTGGGTGAGATGCGCGATCTCGAAACGATACGCCTGGCGATGACCGCGGCCGAGACCGGCCACCTCGTGTTCGGCACGTTGCATACCAGCTCCGCTGCCAAGACGATCGACCGTATCATCGACGTATTCCCCCCGGAAGAGAAGGAAATGATGCGCGCGATGTTGTCGGAATCGCTGCGCGCCGTGATTTCCCAGACGCTGCTCAAGACCAAGGATGGTTCCGGGCGCGTGGCCGCGCATGAGATCATGGTCGGCACGCCCGCGATCCGCAATCTCATACGCGAGAACAAGGTCGCGCAGATGTATTCCGCTATCCAGACCGGCCAGCAGTACGGCATGCAGACGCTGGACCAGAACCTGCAGGAGCTGGTCAAGCGCAATGTGGTCGCGGTGGACGAGGCGCGAACCAAGGCCGCCAACAAGGACAACTTCAAAGATGCCCGGTGATGAGTGGCTGGTGACCTGTGACCGGTGAGGGTAGTCGTGTCACGCGCCTCCACGCTACACTGATTGCCGTTCACGATTTTTGACGGAGCGTAAGCTATGGAACGAGACCAGGCAGTCAAATTCATGCACGATTTGTTGAGGGCCATGGTGGCCAAGAAGGCCTCCGATCTCTTCATCACCGCCGGATTCCCGCCTGCCATCAAGATCGACGGCAAGATGACGCCGGTGGCCAACCAGCCCCTGACGCCGCAGCACACCTTGGAGCTGACTCGCGCGGTGATGAACGACAAGCAGGCTGGGGAGTTCGAAGCGACGCACGAGTGCAACTTCGCGATCAACCCCGGCGGCATCGGCCGCTTTCGGGTGAGCGCCTTCGTGCAGCAGGCGCGCATCGGAATGGTGCTGCGCACGATTACCACCAACATCCCGAAGTTCGAGGAACTGAACCTGCCGCCGGTGCTGAAGGACATCGTGATGACCAAGCGGGGGCTGGTCATCATGGTGGGGGCGACCGGCTCGGGCAAGTCGACCTCGCTGGCAGCGATGGTCGGCTACCGCAACGAGAACAGCTACGGCCACATCATCACCATCGAGGACCCGGTCGAGTTCACGCACGAGCACAAGAACTGCGTAATCACGCAGCGCGAGGTCGGCGTCGACACGGACTCGTGGCACACCGCGCTGAAGAATACGCTGCGCCAGGCGCCCGACGTGATCCTGATCGGCGAAATTCGCGACCGCGACACGATGGATTACGCGATCGCGTTCGCGGAGACCGGCCACCTGTGCATGGCGACGCTGCACGCGAACAGCTCGAACCAGGCGCTCGACCGCATCATCAACTTCTTCCCCGAGGAGCGGCGGCACCAGCTGCTCATGGACCTTTCGCTCAATATCCGTGCGCTGGTCTCGCAGCGGCTGATCCCGAAGAAGGACGGCAAGGGGCGCGCCTGCGCGGTGGAGATCATGCTCAACTCCCCGCTGATCTCGGATCTGATCTTCAAGGGCGAAGTGCACGAGATCAAGCAGATCATGTCGAAATCGCGCGAGCTCGGCATGCAGACCTTCGACCAGCACCTGTTCGAGCTTTACGAGACGGGCATGATCAGTTATGAGGATGCATTACGCAACGCCGATTCGGTGAACGAGCTGCGGCTCATGATCAAGCTCCAGGGCAAGGAAGCCAAGGAGAAGGACGTCATGACCGGTATCGAGCACTTGAATATCGTCTGACACCGGACGCAAGCGCCGGGTCAGATACGTCGGTTCGAACGGACGGAGTAAGACCGCCGTTCAGCCGGCGCCCCACTGATAAGAGCGTCGGGTAATCGACCCGGCGCTTTTTTTTCGCCCATGGCGAGCCCCTTCGACCTTCAGACGTTCATTGTCGCCGCGGCAGTCGTCGCGGGCGCGTACGTGGTGTTTGGCATCACCGCGTTCGGCGCGGCGCTGTTCACGGTGCCTATCCTCTCGCACCTGCTGCCGCTCGATTTCGTGCTGCCCATGTGCGTGCTGCTCGACGTGTCGGCTTCGCTCGCGCTCGGCGTGCGGATCTCCCGCGAGGCGGATTGGTCGGAACTCAAGTGGATGGTTCCGACGTCCCTGATAGGGGCGGTGATGGGGGTTACGCTGCTGGTGAGCCTCCCGCGCCAAGCCACGCTCATCGCGCTGGGCGTTTTCCTGATCGGGTACGGCGGCTACTCGCTCCGGCAGGGGGCGGCGGCAGGCAGGATCGGGCGAGGCTGGGCGCCGGTCGCCGGCTTGACCGGCGGAGTATTCGGAACGCTGTTCGGCATAGGCGCGCCGCCGTACGCCATCTACCTTTTCCGACGCACGAATGACACGCTCGTCTATCGCGCCACGCTTTCCAACATGGTGATCTTCTCGGTCACGATCCGGGCGCTGGTGTTCACGGCGACCGGCCTCATGCTCGCGGACCGGCTCATCGGATTCGCAATACTGGTTCCATTCGCGCTCGCGGGCCTGTGGGCCGGTAACCGCATACAGGGCCGTTTTTCGCGCGCGACGATGCTGCGGTTCGTGGCCGTGATCCTGCTGCTGATCGGCGCGTCGCTGGTCGTGCGTGCGCTATAGGAGCGACGGGGAACGGACGAACAAAGGAGCGGCGGGGAATGGGCCCCTTCCTGAGAATCCGACGGGCCTTCCCATTCCCCCGCACCCCCGGTACTCCGGACGTTCCGCATACGCGAGTCCGAATAGTTCCGCCGGCATCTCCCGTCGCGCAATGAGCGTCTCGCGGGCCGTTACGTACCTTGGCGCGCCTGGCCGCCCGGCGGCTTCGGCGGGTAGCGTAACGGTGTGGTAACCGCCGACGCGTCCATCTTGCCCAGCCGCACCAGTCTTGCCTCGATCGCCGCGCGGCTGCGGCTGTGCGCTCGCACGAGCTCGTCGACCGATCTGCCGGCATCGAACGCGCTGGCCAGGCGCTGCTCTTCGTCGGCGCTCCAGCGCGAACCGGAACCGCTTTGCGGGAGCGTGGGCTTGTGTCCTTCCGCCGCCGCCGGGGGCACAGGCAAGCGAGCGCCTTCGACGGCGCGCGTAGCCTCGAACAGTGCGCGTACGGTATCGGGATGCTGGTACGGACTGTCAACGCCGAATTGCTCGCCGGTCGCCGGGTGTATGCCGTTGGCAAGAGCGTTCAGGATCTTGAGCGTGTGTTCCTTTTCCATGGTCCTACCCTCCGTGGTTTTGGTTATGCGGGCCGCATACGGCCCGCGTTCTGGTCCAACGCGGCGTACTGCGGCGCGGTTGACGTAACCCGAAAACACATTGGAACCGCTGATGAGATGACAATCAATTCGAGCTGCAGATAAACGCAGATGAGCGCAGGTGAGTCGACCCCAAGAATTGATGCGCAGCAAAGGAAAAACACTATCACTTGCGATGGGTCATTCAGGGTGGTCAAGAGAAAGGACACCCAGTCCCGGCGAACTTGCTTACAACCGTCAGCGGAACGCGCTGCGGAAACTGCACCGCTAGGCAAGAGTTTCGGAATGAAGATCATGGGCTTTGTGTAACGCATTGTTTCTCTTGTAAAACCGGCCGGGCAAGCGTGGGATGACCTGGCTTTCTAAGCCCGCAGATAAGCGACGCTTGCCCGGCCGGGTCTCTTTGATGAGCCCGAGCGCTTACGTTGAGCCCAGCTCGCAGCGCGAGGTGGGACGCGATGAGGCCAAGGATGAGCACACAAGGCGTGGTGGTCGACATACCCGGATTGCTCGCGCGCAGAAGCCAGCTCGTGGCTATGCGCGTTCAGGAATCCAATCGCCGGATCCAGATAAGAGCTGTATCGAAGCTTCAAGGGCGTGGATTCCACTGCATCGGTAACGCTGATGGCAGCTAACGCCACGTCGGTCGGCGCCGTGGCGCGATTGGGCGGTGGCACTTCGGCCGGACCGCGCCCTCAGGCGCTGGATCCCGGCGCTTTTTTGACGCGCCGCCGGCTGCCGGCCACGATCTCGTACTTGAGGAGCCGGCACTCCAGCGCCCCGTTGTAAAGCGGTATGCGCCTGGATGCCTCGAGCCGGATGAGCTTCGGCAGCCGCAGGTCCGCGGTAAATATCCAGGCGGTCCAGCCGGCAAAACGCTGTTTCAAGACGTCGCCCAGCTTCGGGTAGAACGCCTCCAGCTCTGCTTCGTTACCTGTCCGCTCGCCATAGGGAGGGTTCATGATGAGGGTGCCGGGTTCTCCCGGGGGCGGTGCTGCATCCAGGATGTGCATTTGCTTGAGCTGAACCGCCTCCATGAGCCCTGCTGACAAAAGATTATCGCGCGTTAGCTCGAGAACCTTGCCGGATTTGTCGCTGCCGTAGATATTCAGCGCCCTCGCCGGATTACGTCGCGCCCGCGCTTCATCGCACAGCGCGCGCCACTTTGCCGCATCGAAGTTTTCGAGTCTTTCGAAGCCAAAGTTCCGGTTCAACCCCGGAGCTGCGGCCAGCGCCATCATCGCGGACTCGACCAGGAGGGTTCCTCCGCCACACATGGGATCAAAAAGCGGCGCGGGCGGCGCCCAGCCCGCGAGTTTCAATATCCCCGCTGCCAGGTTCTCTCGTAATGGCGCATCGCCCCCTGCGGTGCGCCATCCGCGCTTGAAGAGCGCCTCGCCGGAAGTATCGAGGTAGAACGTCGCCCGGTCGCGCGTAAGAAAGACGTGGATGCGGATACCGGGCGCGGCGGTGTCCACGTCGGGACGCTTGCCATGGGTGGCGCGAAAGGCGTCGCACACCGCGTCCTTCACGCGCAGGGTGACGAAATCGAGACTTTTGACGGGAGAGTTGATCGCTGCGACATTGACCCGGATCGAGCGGCTCACATCGAAGAGCGCCGGCCACGGCAACTTTCGCGCCGCATCATGGATGTCGCGCTCACTGTGGTAGGAGGCATTGCCGATCTCCCACAGCACGCGGCTTGCGGCGCGGCTTTCAAGATTTACCGCGTAACACAGGGCGAAACCGCCCGAGAATGCGGCGCCGCCGTCAACGGTTTCCGCCTCGCGCACGCCGAGCGCGGCAAGCTCGGCGACGAGAACCTGCTCGAGCCCGCGTGGACAGGTGGCGAAGAATTTCTCCACGGAACAGTGATCACGGGTTTGCAAGCGGCGCGACGACTTCAAACTCCAGCCGCACGCTGCGATTACGGTTCTCCTTGAGGCGTGCCACCTTTGCTTCGAGCGCGGCGCCACGATCGAGCTGGCGCGCTACCGCCATATTGTCGCGGCGCGGGAGATAGCCGAGTTTACGACCGCGCCATTCGATCCGAACGGCGCTGGCATCATACGGATTGTCGGGCTCGCGCACCAGTTCCAGCCGGTCGCCCTCGCGTAGCTCGCGCCAAACGGTGCCGGCTTCATAGTGGCGGAGCCCCGCGAGGGGGGAGCGCTGCACGACGATCACAGCATCCGCGGCACGGGCGCTCAACGGCCCCAGCGCGCAGGCGAGGAGGCACATGAAGCTGATCACAGTGCAGGGCAACATGGAGATAAAACGATCCGCAAGCGGCAGAGGCTGACAGCTGTAGGCGGGTTCGTCGCACGGGTGCTCACGCAATCTTCTATGGCCAAGACGATACCTGCGGGCTGCCTTGATCCTGTGGCCCGTACGGTTCTCCAGAGTTGCCATAACATTTGCGCGTAAGCTCTTGTAACTTCAAGTCACATTTCCGCTTCTAGCTTCCGGCTGATTTGTCCCAATGCGGCGGCACGCCCGTGGCGCGGCGCGCGCTGTTGCCAGCACCGCTCTCCTACCACGGCTTGACGACGGTCAGGATGACGATCGCGAGCAGGATGGCGACCGGGAACTCGTTGAACCAGCGGAACCAGACGTGGCTGCGTGCGTTCCGGTCCTGCCTGAAGTCGGAGAGCAGCTTGCCGCACCAAAGGTGATAGGCAATGAGGACGGCGACGAGAACCAGTTTGGCATGCAGCCAACCGCCGGTAATGCCGTAGCCCAACCAGAGCCACGCGCCGAAGACTATGGTCAGCACCGCGCCGGGCGTCATGATCCCATAATAGAGCTTGCGTTCCATCACCTTGAAGCGCTCGCGGCCGGCAGCGTCCTCAGCCATCGCGTGGTAGACGAAGAGCCGCGGCAGGTAGAACAGGCCCGCGAACCAGGTCACCATGAAGACGATGTGTAGCGCCTTGATCCAGAGCATAGTGACCAGTGTTAGCTAGAACCAGCAGAAGAATCAAGAACGATTTCAGCCACAGATACACACAGATAAACACGGATCTGTGGCTAATATGTTATTTGAGCAGTCGGCGTCGCGTCAGCACCAGCGCAATGTAGAAGCCCACCACGGTGTAGCACGCAAGCACCGCGAAATGCACCGGAACGTTCGCGGGTACGCCTCCGCTCATGAGCGGCCGCGCGAGCTCCACCGCATGGGTGAGCGGCAGCACTTGCGCTACCGCCTGGAACGGCGCGGGAAGCTGGGCGAGCGGAAAGAACACGCCGCATACCAGCATCATCGGCGTGATCGCGAGCGTGAAGTAGTACATGAAGAAATCGTAGTTGGGCGAAAGCGCCGTCATGATCAGGCCCATGCTGGCGAAAGCGAGGCCGGTCAGGAATACGACCGGAATCACCCATAGAGCGAGCGCGGATTGCGTGAGCCCCAACGCCCACGCCACCGCGAGCACAGCGATCCCCGAGAGCAGGGCTTTGCTCGCCGCCCATACCGCTTCGCCCAGCACGACGTCGTCGAGAGACACCGGGGCGTTCATGATCGCATCCCATGTCTTCTGCACGTGCATGCGCGAGAAACCCGAGTACATCGCTTCGAAAGTGGCGCTCATCATGGTGCTGGAGCAAACCGTACCGGCGGCGAGGAATGCGATGTAGGGCATGCCGCCCACTTCGGACAGCATCGATCCCAGTCCATAGCCCAAGCCCAGCATGTAGATCATCGGATCGGCGAGGTTGCCGAGCATCGAAGGGATCGCGAGCTTGCGCCACACCAGGGAGTTGCGGCGCCAGACATAGAGATGCCGGATGCTGAACTCGGGTAACGCGAGATATTTCTCCGTCATGATCTGCCTCGATAAAAGGTGACTGGTGACTCGTGACTGGTGACTAAAGCCATGGCGTCGTCTATGTTTTTACGAGTCACGAGTCACCAGTCACGAGTCACGCACTGAATCAATCCCTGAGCTCCCGTCCGGTCAACTTAAGAAACACATCCTCGAGATTCGCGTGCCGGTGCAGATATCGCAACCCTCGCCGCTTCTCGAGGTCCTGCACCAGGGGAGTGGCATCGTGCGTATAGCAGAACATCGTCTCACCCGCCTTCTCGCAGCGCCGGCTGTAAGCCTGCCCGAACGCGGTCGCCCAACCCTCGGCTCCGTCGCCGTAAACTTCCACCACCTGCGGTTCTATGTGGCGCTCGATCAACTCGCGGGGGGCGCCCACCGCGATGAGACGCCCGCGATCCATGATGGCGAGCCGGTGACACAGTCGTTCTGCCTCGTCCATGAAATGAGTGGTCAGAAAAATGGTCTTGCCCTGACTGAGCAATTGGCGCAGCCGTTCCCAGATCAGGTGCCGGGCCTGCGGGTCGAGCCCCGTCGTGGGCTCATCCATGAAGATGAGGTCGGGATCGTTGACGAGCGAGCGTGCCAGCGTCAAGCGTCGCTTCATGCCGCCGGATAGCATCTGGATACGCGAGCCCGCGCGCGATCCGAGCTCGGCGAATGCCAGCAAGCCCGGTATGCGGCTGCGGATCAGGGTGTCCGGCAGGCCGAAATAACGGCCGTACACGAGCAGATTTTCCTCGACGGTGAAATCCGGGTCGAGACTGTCGGATTGCGGTACGACGCCGATGCGGCTGCGGGCTTGCCGCGCCTGCTCCGGTACCGGGAGCGAGAGCACTTCGATTTTCCCGTCGTCGGGGTCGATCAGGCCGAGACACAAGCGCAGCGTGGTCGTCTTGCCGGCCCCGTTGGGGCCGAGCAGGCCAAAGCACTCGCCGGGCTTGAGTTCGAGGTCTATGCCTGCCACAACCTCCTGCTCTCCATAGCGTTTCCGCAGGCCGGAAACACGTAGGTGGGGTTTGGACTCAGACATCAGTGAGAAAGCCTGGACGCAAAGGCGCAAAGGAAATTCAGAATGAACGACACCCGGCTTCGAGGTACCTGTGAGTTCGTCTCATGTTTGCGAGGGCTCGCCGTCGCAGTCAGTGCCGTTCCAGGTGTAATTCCCAGGAGGCAGCCGATACTGGTCGCACTTGCGTTGCCTGGTAAGGGGACCCCCGGGTGGAACGGCACTAGCGAAAATATCGCACCACGATGTCCGCAAGCAGGTTGAGCCGGCCGTGAAAAAAATGCTCCCCGCCCGGAATCACGACGATCGGCAGATTTTGCGGTCGGGCCCAATCAAGAACGGCGGCGAGCGGGACGACATCATCGTGCTCGCCGTGTATCAGGAGCGTGTCCGCGGGCACGGTTTCAGCGGGAAACCGGTTTACCGCCGGGCCCACGAGCACCAGGCGTTCAACCGCCAGCCGTTTTGCGACCCGCGTCTGAACAAAGCTGCCGAAGGAAAAGCCGGCGAGAACCAGTGGCAGGTCATCGAAACGCTGCTTGAGATAGGCGGCCACTGCCAGCATGTCCTCCGTTTCCCCGCGCCCCTCGTCGTACTGCCCTTCTGACGCCCCTATGCCGCGAAAATTGGGGCGCACGGCGACGTAACCCAGCGCGAAGAAAGCCTTCGCGAGCGTCGTCACTACCTTGTTATCCTTGGTGCCGCCCTGTGCGGGATTGGGATGGGCGATGAGCGCGATACCGCGCCGCGCGCCACCCGGGTCGTTGATGTCGGCTTCGATCTTGCCCGCCGGCCCCTCGATCATGACCTGCGCTAGCGATGAAGCCGGCGGGGGACGGACATCGACGGAGGGCATGAGGGCGTGATTGGTAGAGCGTGACTGATGCGGCGTGACTGATACAACGTGACTGATACGGCGCGGCGGTAGGGCGTGATTTGTTAGCGGCCGTTACGCATCACCATCAGTCACACTTCACCCGTCACGTTTCACCAGTCACGCGTCACCAGTCACTGCTTCTCGATGAGCAGGCGCTCGACGACGCGGCCGTTGACCAGATGCTCGTCGATGATCTCGTCGATGTCTTCGCGGTCCACGTAGGTGTACCAGACCGCCTCGGGATAGACGACGATCACCGGTCCCTCCTCGCAGCGGTCCAGGCAGCCGGACTGATTGATGCGCACCTTACCGGGGCCGGAGAGCTTCAGGCTCTTCACGCGATCCTTGGCATAGTCGCGTATCTCGCTTGCGCCGTTGTTGTTGCAACACTGCTTGCCTTCCTGCCGCTGGTTACAGCAGAAAAACACATGTCGTTCGTAATAGCTCATAACGCTCCGTATGTCAGTCGAGAATCCCGACGCCGCCGCTGAGTGCGTCCGAACTGGCCTGAGGTAAGCCCGTTATGAACCGCGGTGCGATGACCGTGATTATAAATGATCGCTGTGCCGCCGCGATGCCGTCGCGTTACGTCATCGTCGTGGCGGTTCATCTGCGCTCGCCCATCGCCCCAACCAGATAGGCGACGGCGAGCAGCGGCCATAGCTCCGAAAGCGCGCGAATGATCCCGGAAAAACTCAGGAAGTGGCTGGGTCCGCGGGCGATGAGCTGCGGGAGAACGTTCTGATAGGGGTTGTCTGGGGCGAGGTTGATCGTGGCTGTTGCGGCGAGGATGCTGAATACAGCCAACGCAAGCTGGGCGCGGCGCGGGAGCTTCACCAGGGCGTAGAGCGCCAACCAGCCGGCAAGGAGACCGAACGACACCCCTGGCGTGAGCCATACGAACGGATGCGCCGCCTTGGCGAGCACCGCCGCCACGGTCTTCAACGCAAGGCCCGTACCCACCACGGCCGCGATCAGCAGCATCGGACGCGCCGCACGCTGCATCGACGCCGACAAGATAAGTCCCAGCGCGATGAGATTGAAGAAGACCACTGCCATCTCGATGGTCAGGACGAGCCGCGGCGTATGCGCGAAGTAGACCGGTAACTCAAAGACAGCGCGCACGGCGCCTGTCCCGAACAACTGTGCCGTCGGATGCAACTGCGTGAGCACCCACAGGCATACGATCACGAAGCCGACGTCGGCCACCATGCCTTCCTGGAACAGCCGGTGGCGCAGCTCATGCACCCTCCTGCCGACCAGTCGGGAAGGCGCGAAGAGCGGAGCGGCCATGGCGCCGATCAGCGCGCCGAGGCTGTTCGTGAGCAGATCCACGTTGGACGCGATGCGGGCGGGCAAGAACAGCTGGACCGCTTCCATCGCAAGGCTGAGCCCCGAGGCCAGGAACGCCGCAGCCAGCACGCCCAGGCCGGCGCCGTAGCGTGCGCCGTAGCCGATCGAGAGCAGAAAACCCAGCGGAACGTAGGCTGCGATGTTGATCAGGATATCTTCGAGCGTGATGTAGTGCGGCCACGGCGCGGTCAGGAAAGCGAGGGTTTCCGGCGCCGGCATCCGCCAACCGCGCAGCGGCTGCACACTGGCATAGACCACCACCAGCAGATAAGCTAACGCCAGGATCCGTGCGAGCCGCACGCTGTGGGCGGAAAACCTGACGCGGCGCTCGCCGAGATGTGTTTCAGGGCGGTGGGTTCCCTGACTCATGGCCCGACCGGGCGTGACCCGGAATCCAAGAATTGACGCGCGCCCGGCATTTCCCGCCGAGCTCGAATCCGCTTCCGAAGGAGCCAGATCTGTGTGCGCACCTTGAAGAATGATGCTCTGGAAAAGGGGCCACAGGCCTTGGAATCTATCTCAGCCATGGACACGTGTGCGACGGAGGCGATGTGGGATGCAGTTCGAGGAGGAGAGCCCGCAGCAATATGTCGATATTGCAAGGGTTCCCGACAAAGAAATGCGCCCAGATCGCCCCGTCCCTTCGGGTTGCGGCCAGGACGGGCGTCTGCGTCGTTGCCCGTCTTGACCATATCGACAGGCTGGCTCCTGAATTCATTCAGGAGCCAGCCGGCCTGCGCCGTGCGCCTCGCATCCATCCCGTCCTGGCCACAACGCATCACGCGTCCATGGCTGAGATAGATTCCTAATCCCCAATCCCAGCTGAAAACCTGCTCGACACGTTGCGCCGAGCAGGTTTTTCAGAGGTTGCCGTATGCAATTCTATGACATCTTCAACGGCGATGCCGACGGCATCTGTGCGCTCCAGCAGCTGCGGCTCGAGGAGCCGCGCGCGAGCGTCCTGGTTACCGGTGTCAAGCGCGACATCCGCCTGCTCGAGCGCGTCCAGGCGCATACCGGCGACGAGTTGACGGTCCTCGATGTCTCGCTTGCCGCCAATGCGGACGATCTTGCGCGGTTGCTGGCGGGCGGCGCGCGTTGCCGTTACTTCGACCATCACGCGCCCGGGAACATACCCCGGCACCCCAACCTGAAAACTTTCATTGATACTTCCCCGGACGTGTGCACGAGCCTGCTCGTCGACGACTACCTCAATGGGCGCCACCGATTGTGGGCGATAGTGGCGGCATTCGGAGACAACCTCGTCGCGTCCGCGTTGCGTGCCGCGGCGCCGCTCGCCCTGGAGGAGGGCGAGCTCGCGCGCCTGCGGCAACTCGGCGAGGGGATCAATTACAACGCCTACGGCGAAACCACGGACGACTTGCACTATCATCCCGCTGATCTGTACGAGACGCTCATGTATTACCGCGATCCGCTCGAATTCATCAATAGCGAGCCGATCTTCGAGGTATTGCGCGACGCCTCCCTCGACGATCTCGACCGTGCCTTGCGGATACGACCTCAGCTTGCCACTGCAAAATATACGGTCGTGATTCTGCCCGAAACCGCCTGGAGCCGGCGCGTGCACGGCGTCTTCGGCAACCGATTGGCGCAGGCCAACCCCGGCCGCGCCCATGCGGTACTGGTGGCAAAGCAGGGCGGGTATACGGTCAGCGTACGCGCGCCGATCGAGCGCCCGCACGGCGCGGACTCGCTTTGCATGAAATTCGAGACGGGGGGCGGCAGAGCACGCGCGGCAGGGATCAATCTGCTGCCTGAGCCCGACCTCGAGCGATTTCTCGCCGAGTTCGAGCGGCAGTTTTCAGGTTGAGCCTCGTTCGTAGACTGTTCCCCGACCTATCGCTCACGACGATGCCGAAGCGGTGTTCCGGCCCATGATCGGGGGCGCCAGGGAACCTAGCACCATGGCAGCCCCTGCTGCGAGGAAGCCGACGAGCTGCGGCGGCCATACGCCCGTATGACCGGCGCCAAATAATTCGAGCATGACCCAGGCCGAGAATCCGACGATGATCCCGGCGAGGGCTCCCTGAGTGTTGGCCCGCTTCCAGTAAAGACCGAGGAACAGCGGGAAGAATGCGGAAACGAGGGTCACCTTGTAGGCGTGTTCGACCATTTTGAAGATGGTCAATTCGGAGTTCAGCGCGAACGCGAGCACCACACAGGCAAAGCATACGATTACGACGCGCATCGTGCGCAGGAATGCGCGGTCGGTCATGCGCGGTAGAGCGCCGCGGATGATGTTCTCGGAGAAAGCCACCGAAGGCGCGAGCAGCGTCGCGCTCGCGCAGCTCATGATGGCGGCGAGCAGCGCCCCGAAGAACACGACCTGCGCGACGAAGGGCGTGTGCTGGAGGATCAGCGTGGGCAGGTACCAGCTGCGAATCCTTTTCCAGCAGCTTCGCAAATGTCCCGGGATCGACCAGCGTGGCGGAGTAGGCGAGAAACATCGGCACGAACGCGAACAGGAAGTAAATCGAGCCCCCGAGCACGGAGCCGCGCACCGCGGTCCTCTCATCCTTGGCCGAGGTGATGCGCTGGAACACGTCCTGCTGCGGAATGGAGCCCAGCATCATGGTGATCCACGCGCCGATGAAAGGAATCCAGGCGGCGAGCTTCGCTTCCGGGAAAAAATCGAGCTTGCCCGCTTCGTAGGCGTGCGTGACCACGGCGCCGACGCCGCCGGTGAGCCCCGAGATCACCGAGCCGATGTACAGCATGCCGCCCGTGATCACCATCATCTGCACGAAATCGAGCACGGCCACGGACAGCATGCCGCCCAGCGTCGTGTAGGTGAGTACCGACCGCCGCGCCGATGACCATTCCCAGCGGCTGGCTCACCGCTCCGTCGGTAATGACGTTGAAAACCAGCCCCAAGGCCTTGATTTGCGCTGCAACCCAGCCCAGATAGGACGCGACGATGGCGAGCGTGCACAACACTTCGACGCCGCGGTTGTAGCGCACCCGGTAGTAGTCGCCGATTGTGAGCAGGTTCATGCGGTAGAGCCGGCTCGCGAAGAACAATCCAGCGATGATCAGGCACAGGCTCGAGCCGAACGGATCGGCTACCACGGCGCCGAGACCGTCCTTCACGAAGGTGGCCGAGATACCGAGCACCGTCTCCGCGCCGAACCACGTCGCGAACACCGTAGCCGTCACGATGGGCAGCGGCAGGTGCCGGCCTGCTACCGCGAAATCCCTCGAGTTGTGTACCCGGGTGGCCGCGATGAGCCCGATCGCGATGGAGACGAGGAGATAGAAGACGACGAAAACCACCAGATTTGACATCGCAAGCTGTCTTTCCGGCCAGTGCGGCGCCCACGCGACACCCCGCGCGCATTATATGATGCAGCGCGTCCGGACCGAGCGCTGTTGCGCGTTACCGGTCAAAAAAGAACAGTGCGAGTGCGGCTAGAGCGAGCAACAGCGCGATCGCGATAAGGATGCGAACCCGGCGCCGCACCTCGCGCACCCCTTGGCGGAGTTCGCTGGTCGATTGGGCTGGTGCAACACGCGCGAGGGCCTGATGCAGCAGCCGCGGCAGCTGGGGCAGCATCATGCTCCAGAATGGCGCTTCCCGCTTAACGTGCTGGATGAACCCGCGCCAGCCGATCTGTTCCGCCATCCAGCGCTCGAGGTAGGGCTTTGCGGTCTGCCACAGGTCGAGGTCGGGATCGAGATCGCGTCCGAGGCCCTCGATATTGAGCAGCGTTTTCTGCAACAGGACGAGTTGCGGCTGTACCTGGATGTTGAACCGGCGCGAGGTCTGGAACAGCCGCAGGAGTACGCGGCCGAAGGAGATCTCTCTCAAGGGTTTGGCGAAGATGGGCTCGCATACCGCGCGGATCGCGGACTCGAATTCATCGATGCGCGTATCCCGCGGCGCCCAGCCGGACTCGATGTGCACCTCCGCGACCCGCCGGTAGTCGCGCTGGAAGAACGCGAGGAAGTTCTGCGCCAGGTAGTTCTTGTCGACCTCGGTCAACGTGCCCATGATTCCGAAATCGAGCGCGACATAGCGGCCGTCGCGCGTGACGAGGATGTTCCCGGGATGCATGTCGGCGTGAAAGAAGCCGTGGCGGAACACCTGCGTGAAAAAAATCTCAACGCCGGCGCGCGCGAGCCGCGGGATGTCGACCCCTTGCGCGCGCAGCTCGGCCACCGCCGAAACCGGCGTCCCGTGCATGCGCTGCATCACCATCACTTCGTTCGAGCAGTAATCCCAGTAGATCTCGGGGACCAGCAGGAGCGGCGAGCTCTCGAAATTACGCTTGAGCTGGCTCGCGTTCGACGCCTCGCGCAGCAGGTCGAGCTCGACTTCCAGGTGCTTCGCGAATTCCGCGACCACCTCATGGGGCCGCAGGCGCTTGCCATCGGCCCATAGCAGCTCGACCAGCGTGGCGCCCGCGTCCAGCAGGGTGAGATCGTTGGCAATGACCGGGGCTATTCCCGGCCGCAGCACCTTGATCGCCACCTCCGTCCCATTGTGCAGCCGGCCGATGTGCACTTGCGCCACCGACGCGCTGGCGATGGGGACGCGGTCAAACGTGTCGAATACCGCCGACACAGGCCTGCCGTAAAACCGTTCCAGCATGGCGACTGCCTGCTCGGCAGGAAATGGCGGGACGCGGTCCTGCAGCTTGGCGAGCTCGTCGGCGATGTCGGGTGGGAGCAGATCGCGCCGGGTGGACAGCACTTGCCCGAACTTGACGAAGATCGGCCCGAGCGCTTCGAGGGCGCGGCGTAGCCTCACCGCGCGCGGCTCGGAGAGCACGCGCCAGAAGAAAAGTACGTTGATCGCTGCACGCAGCCCGCGCACGCGTTCGTGCCCGAGGAAGAACTCATCGAGCCCGTAGCGGATGCTGACTCCGATGATTTTCAGCAATCGAAACAAGCGCATCGGGGAATTCTAACCGGAGCGCCTCGACACTGCAGAAGGGGGGCGAATCAACACTGATACAGGTGAGCAGTAAGCGGTGAGCAGCGAGCGGAAGAACCGTGAGAGTAAGCAGTGAGTGTGGAACTTCCGAAAGAACCCGCGTATACCGACAAGCTGTACCGCTTACCGCACCGCTTACCGCTTACCGCTTACCGCTTACCGCTTACCGCTTACTTGGCGTCTTGGCGGTTGATGAGATTCTCGACGCGTTTCTCGAAACGGGCGACGTCGTCGCGCAGGGCATCCACGTCGCTCACGAATTCCCGCACAGCGCGCGTGCTCGCGATCAACGGCCGCTCTTCGGTCCAGTACTCGGCGGCGGAGCGGGCGGCGTTTTCCACCGATTGCTCGCCCCAACGTTGAATCGTGCGCGCGGTTTCGGCCATGCGGTGCGCGGCAATGTCGCCGAACACCCGGCTCAAGTCCTCCTCCACGTCCCAACGCAGGTTGCGCGCAACGTTATTGAGGGTCGCGGCGAAGTCGGTGTCGCCGGTGATCCCGACTTCCTTCCATGCCGATTCGTCCCGCGCGGCCAGCCGAAGCGCGAGGCCGGGAGTGAGGGTTATGGTGGCGGCAGGTGCGGCGTCCCTGGTCGCTGCGGACACTTCGCCATTGTCGAGGACGACGAGCGAAAAGACGAAGGGCAGCGTTTCGATGCGCGCTGTCTTGGCGGCATGGCGCTTGAGCTCCTCACGCGCCCACGCTGCTCCCCGCAGGAGGTGATTGATTGCGCTGGCGACCGCGGAATCGAGCATAACAAACAGTGAGCAGTAAGAGGCCGTATCAAAATTGAATGATACGGCACCTGATGTAGGGGGAGCATGAGGGGAGAGCGCAGCGAGGGGCCATCCCCTCATTTTGTTACGTACTCTAAGCGGTCAGCAGTGACCGGCAAAAAGCCACGGGTAACGCCTCAGCGCACAAGCGCGCTGAGGCTCACCGCTTACCGCTCATTGTCTACGGTCGCTAGGCTTGCTGGATGCCGGCGATCAACCAGCCGGAACGGCCGCTGACCGGCTTCTGCAGATGCCAGATCTCGTTGAGCGGCGCGAGGCCGCCGCCTTCTTGCTCGCGGATGAGGCCGGAGAAGCGCACGCTTACGACGTAAAGATCGTCCTCCGTGATCACATCCAGCACTTCGGCGTCGAGCGTCACGACATCCGTTTTCTGGGAGGCGGTGCCGGCGGCCTGGATATCCGCCTCGATTTCACGATAAACCTCTGGCGCCAGGAAGTCGCGCATCGTCGCGAGGTCCCGCTTGTCGTACGCGTCCTGCAAGCGCACGAAATTGAGCTTGGCATGGCGTACGAATTCGGCTGCGTCGAAGCCCGCCGGCAACTGGCGCGCGCTCGCGTCTGTCGTCGCTGCCACCGACTGGGCGCCCGCGCCGCCGGGTAGTGCCGAGATCGTCGGCTCTGCGGCGCCCGCGGCCGCATATTGCAGGGGTTGCTGAACGGTTCTTCCCCGTAGCAACAAGCGCACCACGAATACCGCGACAGCAATGATGGCCATGATCATCAGTATGCCGGCCAGTGCTCCTGCAAGGCCGTTGTTCATGAATAACGCCATCAGTCCGGCGCCAAGAGCGAGCCCTGCCAGGGGCCCCAGCCACCTCGACATGCCGCTTGGCTGCTGCGCCGGCGTCGCCGGAGCAGCCTGCTTTTGCTGTTGGGCAGGCGCTTTGGGCGCCGCCTGCTGCTGGTTGATGTCGCTGCGCTGCTTGCCGATATTGCGCCCGCCACCCATGCGACTCGCTGCGTCGGCGTCTACGGCGACGAGCGACAGGCTGGTGAGGGCGAGGATGATCGATAAGAATTTTTTCACGTTTCCTCCTGCGGTTTTGGGGCACGCGTCGAACAAAGCCATCGTACGATCCTGCGCGTGCGGTTAACCGGAACTCGCGTTCCGGGTTGATCGGATTATACGCCGTAGGTGCGCCACCCGACAGGCACGCCAGCGCCGGGTAGTGATTCTAGACCACGACCCAGGCCGGCCGGAATCCTAGCTATTTCAATTCATTAGCAGCGCGGATGGCGGAGCACGGCGTCCGGGCACGAAACGACTCTGTCGGGCGTGCCGGATGCATCGCCGTGACTATCTCGGAACATTCACCAACTCGACCACGTTCCAACCACCGTTGATCCATCCGCAATCGGGGACATCGTCGCAGGCGGCCCTCCTATCATAGTGACGGGATGAACTCTCGTGCCTGACAATCTTGCCGAGTTGGGGCGCGTACCAGTCGACCTCGATGATTTGTTCCTCCATCCTGAACACGTCGGCATTGCCGGCATAGACCAGGCGCCGCACCTTGAGCGCGTCGTACTCGCCCGCGGGGACCTTCACGCGCTCCCAGCCGAGCACCTTGCCATCAATGCGCACGCGGTTAGTCCGACCCGTCGCGGGGTCGGTCGCTTTGACATAGGCTTGCCAGGTTTTGCCGGCTTCGAGCGGGAACGGCAGCGCAGCGTAGGCGGGTTCATAGCGGAAATTCTGCAGGTTGGTCATTGGCCGCTCGCGCCAGTTCCAGTCCCGGGTGTAGATTTCGGTGGAATCCCGCCCGTCATGCTGCACCAGGACCGTAACGGTTTCGCCCTGCACCGAGCTCACGCGGTATTCGAAAGTGCCCTGCGGCAGCTTGGTATAGCCATCGTGGGCGGAGTACCTCCAGCTATCCCCCGCGCGAATCTCCGGAGGCGCCAGTTGGGCCGCTATTCCGGCGGGCGGAGTCTGCGGCAAAGGCGTTGCGCAACCCGCCACGAGCAGCAACGAGGACATCAACGCGGGCAGTTTCATGACTTCCTCCGTGTGGAACGTGTGGTCAAAGCCGGTAACCCCGGTGCAGCGCAACCACGCCCGCCGATAGATTGAAGTAATCGACCCGCTCGAAACCCGCCAGTTCCATCATCTGCTTCAACTCATCCTGGCCGGGATGGACGCGGATCGATTCCGCAAGATAGCGATAGGCCCCGGCGTCCTTCGCCACGAGCTGTCCGAGACGCGGCAGCACCTGGAACGAATAGGTATCGTAGAGCGGCGCGAGCGGCCGCCATATCTTGGAGAACTCCAGTACCAGCAGTCTGCCACCGGGCTTCAGCACCCGCCGCATCTCGGTGAGCGCAGCCTCCTTGCGGGTCATGTTGCGCAGCCCGAATGCGACGCAGACGCAGTCGAAATGATCCGCAGCGAACGGCAATCGCTCGCCGTCGCACCTCACCACGGGAATCACGAGCCCGTCGTCGAGGAGCCGGTCCCGCCCGGTTTGGAGCATCGCGGCGTTGACGTCGGTGAGTATCACCTGGCCGTGCCCGCCGACACGCCGGGCGAACAGCCGGGCCAGATCTCCCGTACCGCCGGCGACGTCGAGGACGCGCGCGCCGGGACCCACGAAGCTCTGCGCAACGGTGAAGCGTTTCCACCAGCGATGCATTCCTGCCGACATCAGGTCGTTCATCAGGTCGTAGCGGGATGCGACCGCCTCGAAGACGCCGGCGATGCGCCGCGACTTCTCGTCCTCGGGAACTTGTTGATAGCCGAAATCGGTGGTTTTCATGGGTGAGCGGTGAACAGGGAACAGTGAACGCTTGATTGAAGGCCGCCCTTGCGGTTCACTGTTCAACGTTTACTGTTTACCGGCAGGGTCG
Source organism: uncultured beta proteobacterium (assembly GCA_963802355.1). GTDB lineage: Bacteria > Pseudomonadota > Gammaproteobacteria > Burkholderiales > SG8-41 > SG8-41. The sequence goes on from CAWDIV010000005.1 coordinate 86,213, forward strand.
CGGCTGGCGCCGGCTTCCTCCATGCGCTTGAGATAGTGCCGCCACATCTCATCCTGGCGCTGGCCGTAGTCGTAAAGCAGCGCCCATGAGTATATACCGGTATCGTGCCCGTCCGAGAAGTGCAGCTGCACTGCGTATTGGCCCACCGGTTCGATGCGCGCGATCTCGACTTCTTTCTTGCCCGTTTGGAGCACCTCCTGTCCCGGCCCGTGGCCGCGCACTTCCGCAGAAGGCGAATAGACCCGCAAGAACTCGCACGGCAGCCTGAAAGTCTTGCCGTCCGTGAAGGAGATCTCGAGTACACGCGATTTCTGATGCAGCTTGATCTCGGTCGGCTGAGGCGTGCCTGGGTTGGGAACGGCCATATTTCGTATGCTCACGATGCGGGCTGATTAGCTTCTGAGCGGAAGGACCTATTATCGGCTCGAGTTGGCGCGACTCAAGGCCGGTCTTGCCGATCGTTTTCTAAGTTGAGGCGGTAAATGTAAGGATTTTGTCGGCGCAACGTCCGACAAAATCCTAGACGATGATGATGGTGCCGCGATCGAAATCGAAGCCTTTTTCGATAAGATTGAGCAGCTTCGCGACCTGCTTGCGGTCCGAATACACCTCCACGAAACGCCCGCTCTGGAACCACCCGGAGGGAAGGACCACGGATGCCGGAGCGCTGGGCGCTGGCACTTCCGGCAGCAACACCGCGCGCTCGTGGCGGCCCCCGCCCACTGGATTGAAGTTGGAGGGGCACACCGAAACTGCCTGGGGCGTCCCCGGAAACATCCGTACGCCGCAATAAAGCACACCGTCCTCCTCGATTCTCAACCATTGCGCCATACCGAGGTGAAAATGCCGCCCGTTACCGCGGCGCACCGCAATCAACTGGTTGTGGCTGACGCGCACCTTGCCGGCCGGTTCCCGTTGTATGCACATGAAGCCCGAGGCGCTCTGGTTGACGATCTGCCACTGCTCGAGCTCGGGATCCTCTTCCTGTGCGGGCTTCTGCTGGCTGACGCGCGGAATGTAGCCATAGGTGTCCAGATCCTGTTTATCGCGCGAAGTGAGCTCGGTGGCCGTACTGCTGCTTGCCGCGCTCAACTGGACGTGAGCGCAGGACAGTCCGAAGCATACCTCTACGGATTCCTCGTGCTGGGAGCGCTCCTCGCCGCGCGCGGTTCCGGCGCGGCACCATTGCACGTAGAGCAGCATCAACAGGTTCTCGCAGCCAGGCTGCCGCGCGTCCTCTCCCAGTCCAAGCTGGGCCGGCGTCTGGCCCTGCTTCAGGAGATTGATCGCCTGACGCAGCGTCTTGGAGAGTTGTTCCAGCTCGAGATAGCGCGGGTTCGCCTCTGCCCGCAGCTCGGCCGCGAAGAACGGTCCACGCGCCCCATTGAGATCGGTGGCGAGCAACGGAATGGCGCTCGCCGGCGGTTGTTGTACTGCAAGCCCGACCAGCGTCGCCCACCGCTCGAGCCAGCGCTGCACAAACCCCATCTGCCGCAGCGACAACGAAAACGGATTCGCAAGGTGCGCGAGCAACACCTGCACGTAGACTTCGGCGCAACTCGAGTCGGGCTCGCGTTTCCCGAAACTGTCCTGCACGCGGATTCGCGCGAAGCCGTGCTGTTCGGCAAAGGAATAAAGCTCGTGCAACGACCGCCACATCACGCCTGGCGGCTGCCGGTAGCTGCGATAGTAGTCACCCATCGTGTCACCGAGCAGGCGCAGGCAGCGCATCGTCAGGAGCGCCGCATGCGGGGCGATGGCGAGTTCGCCTTCGCGATAAGCCTTGAGGCACTGCTGATAGTTATGGCTCACTTCCTGCCACAAGGCAATCACGTTCGTCCACACCGTCATCTCGCCGGGATCGAGCGGCAGGCCCTTGCCGGCGTAACGCTTGGATGATTCACTTTGGACGAAGTGCACCGCCTCCCTGAGTGCTTCGAGAATCTTCAGCCGCTCAACGGGCGGCAATGCTGCCGTGCCGAGGCTCGCGAGTTGACTCGTGAGCACCTGCTGCGTGAGTTGCACATTGGTGAGCGTCAGCTGCTCGATCCACTGCCTGCAGCTCATGCTGTCGGCGAACTGCAATGGAACGTGCGGCGACGCAAGCGGTTGTAGGCTCATCTCGAGGCTCCCTCGGAGTCGTGCGCGGGCCTGCGTGATTCCCCTGGAGACGATGGCGCCGGCCCGGCGCGATCGTTACCGTAACGGTGCTGCCTTCTGGGAGGCATTCTGGTTATCGGCCGATTGCGCACCGCCCCGATAGGCAGGGTACTCAATCACCGTGACAGGGTATATGAACTAATACACCATGTCCTCAAAAGATTACGCCAACTGCTGGAAATAATGCACGAATTTCAAATGTCATCCGAGAGGCCGCAGCAAAATAATACGGTCACTGATCGGTTGCAGCGAGCATGAGGAGCGTATCCCCTCATTTTGTTACTTACCCGAAGTGGCCAGCCGCGCGGCAATCATTTCCGCAAGGCCGGCGATCGGTCGCCGGACTGCGGCTACTGGGGGCCGCAAGGGCGCAGACCAGACCGCATTGGGGAAATGCGGGTCATCGCGGAAGCGCGGTATGACGTGCCAGTGCAGATGCGGCGTCATATTGCCCAGGCTTGCAAGGTTGATCTTCTGCGGCTGCACCAATTCCCGGATCGTCGCTTCAACCGCGAGCACGACGTGCAGCAAATGCGCGCGCTCGCCCGCTGACAGATCGGTCATTTCCTTGACGTGGGCGTTCCAGATCACCCGGCAAAATCCCGGATACCCCGCTTCGTCCACAGCCACAACGCGACAGCGTTCGTCGCGCCAAAGTACGTCGCCGCCGGCTTGTTCACACAGCTCGCATTTCATGGCACACAAATTATGCTCGAAAAGGCGTGAGCCGTGACCGTGGTCTATTTCTATTGATCGATACGCCCTTTATGGATACGAGCCTTCAGATCGCGTTCACGGTTCACGGATTACGCTCTTTGCTCTTGGTGAAACGTCCAATCGCATACCGAGCGCAACAGACGCGTACCGTCTTCGACCACACGGCGGCGCCAGGCGGGCGACGCGGGGCACAGCGCCTCGAGTAGCGCGCGTTTCGACGCATGATCGAGCCCTGCCCGCCCGTAATGGTGCCCGCGATTCTCTTCGCGCAGGGCGTGCAATACCTTGAAGGACGGGTACGTGCCGAACTCCTGGGCCACGAAATCGACGCGCGCGGCGGGTAGCACTTGGGGAAGCGAGCCGCCCATCGTGCCGCGAGAGACATAGACGGCTTCGCCTTGCGCGGGATCGACCAGCGCGCTCTTCAGTGCTCGTGCAAGTGTTGCAGCCGGCGTTACCCCTACACCGGGTTCCAGAATCAGCATCGATTCACCACGCCGACCGAGCCCGGTATGGATGTCAAGACCAAAAACATACTCCGCGCGACCGCAGCGGCGCCGTAGCCACTCGAGGTAGCGCTGGGGACCCGGCTCCAGTTCCGTGCCGCCATAGAAAAGACCTCGCGGATGCGTGTACTGGCCTCCTGCCACTGCCTGCTTCAGCGCACGAACGCCGTGCCGCAACACGAGCGCCGCAGCTGCGAGAGGATACCAGTCGAAACCAGGCGGTGATTGGGGGTTGAGTATGCCGTCGAGCCGCTCGTACAGTCCCGCGACCTCCGACTGCGTTTGTCCGTGGGGGCCGAAGTTGCGGTTGAGATCGACGTTATGCTCGTTTACGCGTCTCAACCACGCCATGCCGTAGGGGTTCAACACATGCGCGAGCACGAGCGCGCAGCCCGCAGGCGGCTGCCGCGGGGCGGCAAGGGCCGCGAGCTGAATCGCCGAGCCCGCGTACGCTTCCACTCCGTGCATGCCAGTCGTTTGGAGCACGAGGCGGCTGGCATTGTCCGCACCGAGCGCGGCGACGTCTATGGAAAGCGGCTCGCCATGCGGTCCGCGTGCATCGAGTTCCAGCGCGTCGAGCCTCGCGCCGGCCGCGCGTGCCGCATGCCGGAAGCGATCCCGCGCCGTGACATAGTCCGGCGAAAAAAAAGTCTCTAGTTCCAAGTCTGAGGTTTGAAGTTTGATTGTGGACGGTGCGGCGGCTCGTACGTTGCGTCGCGAACGTCAAACTTTCAACTTTCAGGCGGCTGTGAAGGTCGCACGCTCGAAATTCGAGCCTTTGTCGAGCAATGCATGGAGCGTGATCCTCTGCGTCTTCCCTGGGTGCAGGTGGAGGCGGCGGTTCGCCGCGTACCAACCGGGCATGAGCAGCACGCTCGCGGGCAACTTGCGCGCCACATCTTCGGGAACGAGCACCGCGCGCTCATATTTTCCGGCATCGGGCCCGGGTGCATCGACCATGCGCGCCGCGACCGCCTGCGGCGTTCCGGTGATTAGGCGCAACCCGATCCAGATCGCGCCCGCCTCGTCCACGATCAAGCGCTGGACAGTGCCGAGATACATGTTCTTGTTGGTGGGGTTGCGTAACCCGAGCAGCTGATTGTAGCCGACGTGGGTCGCCGTGTTCGGATCGTGGCACATGCCGAGAAATCCGGACGCGCTCTTGTTGACGACGACCCAGGTCTCGATCGTTCCGCTGCGCTGGGAGACGAGAACGCGGTCGCTGCCCTCGGGGATCAGGTTCATCTTGTCCATGCTGTGCTGCTCGAGCGTGGCGATTTCCGCGCCCGGCTGCTGGAACGGTTGTCCGGCAATCTGATAATGAATCGCCGGGAGATTGGGCGCAATCGTGACAATGATCCCGCCCGTGCTGCGCTCGTCTACGCGGCCCGTGCCGGCGGCGCACCACTGGATGTGAAGCAGCATCAAGAGCTTCTCGGACGCCTCGGGCGATAGCGGATCCAGCTCGAGCTGGGCCGGCATCTCACCTCGCTTGATCGCTCCCGCGGCCTGCCGCACGGCTTTGCTCAGGTTCTCCAGGTTCAAATGACGCACGCCGGCCGAAGGCAGATCCCGGGCGAGTCCGGCACCCCTGTCTGATGCAAGATCGACGGCAATTGCCGGTATCGCGCTGGCCGCGAGCGGAACCGGCGAGAGGTTCACCATGGTCTCCCACTGTTCGAGCCAGCGCTCGACGAGAGCCATCTGCTGCACGTCCAAAGCGTCGGGCTGGCAGAGTTGCATGAGCAGCGCGTGGATGTAGGTGCCGGTGCAGCTCGTCGCGGCGACCACGGGCCTCGTTGGATCGTTGATCGGTACCGTCTCGGCCCCGGCGTCTTCCGCAAAGACGTAAAGCCGGTGCAGTTGCTTCCAAAGCCCGGCGGGAACGGTGCGGTAGCTACGGTTGTAGTCCGCCATGGCCAGGCTGGTATAGCGCAGGGCGCGCTGGCAGATGAGCGCCGCATTCGCGGCGATCTCCGGCGACGTGCTCGCCATCGCATCGATGAGCGAGTCATAACCCGCGGCCATGGAGAGCGATAGCGCGACCACGCTCTCCCAGACCGCACGCTCGTCGTCATCCAGAGGCACCGGCCTGCCTAGGTAGCATCGCGCCTGTTCCGCTTGCATGCGGACGACGGTGTCACCCATGAGCTCGAGCAATTCGAGTTTGACCGACGCCGGCAGATCTGCATCGGGCATCCGGCTCGCTTGCTGGGCGAGCGCCGCATGGCATTGCGCGACGTTCCCGAGCGGCAGCCGCGCCAGCCACGCCTTGTAACTCGCAGCATCGGAAAACTCGAGTTGGTCCTTTATGCCGGTGGTACCGGATTGTGCTGGCACGTGATTCCTTTGCGGCGATTATCGCAAGAAACTGCCCGCGGATGGGCTACAGAAATGACGGGGCGTTATCGCAGCGTAGTGGTGTACGATTGAATGGCGGCGCGAGGCGGATAGTTTGGTCTGCGCGCTCCATTCCTTTTTGACGGTGAAGGCACTCAAAGGAGTTCTCATTGGGTCCCGCTTACTTGGTGGAAAACGGATTCATTGCCGTGAAACGGGCCAGGCACGGCATATTCGCATTCAATCGCAACGACCGGTTTATCGGCCGATCCCTTGATCTTTATGGTGAATGGTGCGAATTGGAGCTGGACTTGCTGCGCGGGTTCATCAGGCCGGGCGATACCGTCGTGGATGTGGGCGCGAACATTGGCACCCATGCCGTCGCCTTTGCCGGGATGGTCGGCAAGACCGGAACCGTCCTTGCATTCGAGCCGCAACGGCTGTCGTTTCAGCTCCTCTGCGGCAATGTCGCGCTCAACTGCCTGACGAACGTTCATTGCGCGCAGAAGGCGGCCGGCAGCTCCAACGGTCGCGCCAGGATCCCGGTGCTACCGCCAGAGGAAACTCGGAATTTTGGGGCGGTGCCGGTCGGCGGCGTGGGGGAAGAGGTGGAGCTCGCCACCATCGACTCGCTCGGCTTGGGCTCGTGCCGTTTGATGAAGATCGACGTCGAGGGAATGGAACCGGAGGTAATCGAGGGCGCGCGCGCGACGATCGCGACCCATCGACCGGTTCTCTTCGTGGAGAACAACTCGCTCGTCAAGGCGTCCCGCACGATCGCCGCGGTACTGGATGCCGGATATCGCGCGTGGTGGCATCTCGCGCTTTACTACAACCCGGACAATTTTTTCGGCAACCACGACAATGTGTTTGCCCGCTATCAGCCGGAAGCGAATCTGTTGTGCTTGCCGGCCGGGGTCGATCCCGGCGTGCCGATTCTAATCGAGTCCACCGGGGTCGACGATAACTGGAAAAAGGCCTTGCTACGCGGTATCGCAGCGGGCAATCCCCGCTTTTCTCCTGCGTCCTAGACGGCGGCTGCGGCGATCACGAGGTAGCGGGCGAGCTTGCCGATTGCCATGAAAGCTCCGGCCGCCCATGCATTGACCCTCATCCATCCCGCTGCAACGCACAGCGGATCGCCGATCACCGGCACCCACGAAAAGAGCAATAGCGGGCTGCCGTATTTCCGCATTGCCGCCAGCCCCTTCAGCGGCTTGCCCCGAGGGATCACGCGCCCGATCAGATAGGAGGACATGCCGCCCAAGGTGTTGCCGATGGTGGCTACCGCGAGCGCCGTCCAATACTGTCCGGGATGGAGCTTGAGCACTGCGAACAGCACCATCTCGGAGCCGCCCGGCAGGAGCGTCGCGGCGAGAAAGCTCGAAGCAAACAATGCCCACAGGCTCGCGTCATCAGTCATGGCAGCCTGTCGGACTTGGTCCCATGAACGGTCGGTGTGAATGCACGGGTAGTCGCTCCTGGACACTGCCGCGCCGACAGGCTGAAATGGGGACAAGCTGCCAGGCGATGGTAGCGGGGTCGCATTTCGTTATACAGCCATTCGCCTGAGGGATCGAGCGTGTCAACCACTTTGAGAACGCTCGATAGATCACCGAGGGCGCGCGATCTCTTCTAGAATTGGCGCAGGATTGCATACGCACAAGGAGAACACGATGCACAGACGTAGACTGGGTAAAAGCGACCTCGAAGTCTCGGCGCTCGGGCTGGGTTGCATGGGCATGTCGATCAGCTATGGCGAGCCCAACGACGAGGAGTCGATCGCGACCATCCACCGCGCGGTCGACCTCGGGGTGAACCTCATCGTGACTTCGGATGCCTATGGCAACGGCGTCAACGAAGAGCTGGTCGGAAAAGCCGCGAAGGGAAGGCGGAACAAGGTGCTGATCGGCACCAAGTTCGGCAATCTCGCGCTCGCGGGCGGTGCGGCGCCGGCGCTCTCCGGCGGGCATCCCGATTACGTTGCGCAGGCCTGCGACAAAAGCTTGAAGCGCCTGGGCGTGGACGTGATCGATGTCTACGGCATGCACCGCATGGACAAGAGCGTGCCGATCGAAGAGACGGTCGGGGCGATGAAACGGCTCATCGAGCAGGGTAAGGTGCGCTATCTCCAGCTCTCGGAGGCCGGCGCGCAGACGATACGGCGCGCGCACAAGGTGCACCCCATCGCCTGCATCGAAACCGAGTATTCGCTGTGGAGCCGCGACGTGGAGAAGGAAATCCTGCCCGCCTGCCGCGAGCTCGGCATCGGCTACACGGCGTACGCCCCGCTCGGCCGCGGCTTTCTCACCGGCGCGATCAAGACGCTCGATGCGCTTACGCCCAAGGACCGGCGGCGCGAGCACCCGCGCTTCGGCGCGGACAATCTGAAAAAGAACGTCGAGCTGCTCGCGCCCCTGGAGCGGATCGCGGCCGCCAGGAAACGCACGCCGGCGCAGATCGCGCTCGCCTGGCTGCTCGCGCAGGGCGAGGACGTCGTGCCGATTCCGGGGACCAAGCGCAGGAGCTACCTCGAGGAGAACTGCGCCGCGGCGGAGATCAAGCTCTCCGAGGACGAGGTCACGACGCTCGGCAAGGCGTTTCCGCCCAACGCTACCGCCGGCACGCGTTACCCCGAAAAGCAGCTCGCGGGCCTGGGGATCTGAGTCCTGTCCGCGCCGGCGCGCTCAAGGAATGCCACTCGATATCGCGATCGCGTTTTTGTACGCCGGGCGCATTCCACGGGAACTCGCTCAGATCATGGTGGCTTCCGTCAAGCAGGCGATGCCGCACGCGAAGGTCGTGCAGCTGACGGATAACAATACCAAGCCGATCCTGGGGGTGGACGAAGTAATCCGCAAGTACTGGGACGGGCAGCGTCTGATGCCGTACCGCTTTCTGCACATGAAGGAGTTTCCCGAGCCCAATGCCTTGTTCCTCGATTACGACGTGGTGGTGCTGAAGGATTTCTCCCACCTGTTCGAGGATGATTTCGACGTCGGGCTCACGTACCGCGACGAAACCGATCCCAGCCTGCGCCTGTCTCCGTTGGTCCAGGAAACCATGCCTTACAATACCGGCGTGATGCTGTCCAAGCTCTCGGGACGTGGCTTCTGGGAGGAGGCGTACGAGATTTGCCTGGGCATGCCCGATCAAAGCCAGGGCTGGTGGGGCGACCAGCTCGCGATCAAGAAGCTGGCCGACCGCACGACGCTCAAGCTGAAGAAGTACCCCTGCGCGCTGTTCAATTACTCGCCCGCGCACTGGGAAGAAGATCTGAGCGAGAAATTCGTGATCCACTACAAGGGGAAGAACAGGAAAGTGTGGATGCTCGACCAATGGGGGCACCTGCTGCCAAAGCGCAAGTAGTTGCCATGGGTACGAAGAGTCGCTAAGCCCTTAGAGGTTTTCTTCAGCCGCCGATTGACCGAGAAGGTCGAAGAACTCGCGCGGCGTCACGATATGGATACCCTGGTGGGCCTTGAGCGCCAGAAGGCCATGCTGTTCCAGGAACTGGAGCGCATGACGGCGGGCAAAACGGCGTATCTGTTCCAGCCGCTCGACCGGAACGAGGGCAGCCAGGGGCTTGCCCTTGCGCTCGATGATGAACTCGTCGTGCCGGAGGGCGACACGGTTCAGCATGTCGCCGATACGCTGCCGGAGGTCAATGGTGGACACTCTTTCGGCCATCGAGGCTCACTCCGTTGTGGCTGCCGAACGCCGCGAGCAGATCCTGACCGAGCCGGGCGAGCGCGGCGCCCCAGTCGCCGTCGGACCGCTGCCGGTATACACGGAATCCCGGAAACCACGGCGATTCATCGCCGGTGGCCATCCAGCGCCATTCGGGCGGGCGCGGTATGAGTACGCGCGCGGTGCGGCCGGCTCCTGCCCGGAGATGCATATTGGTGTTACTCACGCCCACGTACTCGTCGATTCCGGCGAGCAGTGCCAGCATCATCTCGAGATCTTCGTTGAGCCCGGTAAGATCGTGCGCCGGCCGGCCAAGGCGTTGGCTCAGCGCTGGTATTTCGCCGGCTTGCGGCATGCGTTGCAGCGCCAGAAACGTGCCGGGAAACGCCTTGACTGCGTCGGCGAGCGCGGGCAGCGGGATTTCCTTGTGCAGCAGCCAGAACTCTCCGCGCTGATCGCCCATTGCGGTCCCCGCCCGCCACGTGAGGCCCAGGTAGGGCGGCGGGCCGAGCTCCTCGAGTAGAACGGTGACTTTCTCCATCGATTCTTCACTCGGGCGCAAGTTCAGCGATGGGGGCAGCTCCGGGTAGCACACCGTCCGGCGTGGGATAAACGATAGCCCGGTGCCGTGCCCGGCATCGGGCAGGGGGCGCGTAATACCTCGAAGAGGGAATTCGGACGCTTCGGGCTTCGTCAGCACCATGATGAGATCGCCCAGCAGTAGCGTGTGGTCCGCGGCCGGTATCGGTGCGGTAGAGGGGATGACTTCATCGACCACCCGGGAGCGGGCGAGGATACCCGCAATCTTGGGATGGGCATGACAGATGACGTGCCCGCCGCGCGATTTGATGAATGGGGCGTAGCGCAGAAAGAAAATCTCGTCACCGATGCCTTGTTCTCCGAGCAGGCACACGCGCCGTCCCGTCAGATCGGCTGGCAGCTCGTCGGCGAGTACCATGTCGGGGCGCCTTATGCGGAACTGCTGACGGGAATCTCGCCCGCGAAAATCCACAGCGCCTTCGCTGATCCGGCCGTGCGCGAAGAGCGTTATCGCCCTCGAAAAGCGCGGGTGAGCGATGCCCGGGTTGAGGGAAATCGCACGCTCGAAGGCGGCGAGCGCAGCTTGGTAGCGTCCCCCCATGGCCAGAGCGTCACCCAGGTAGCCGGCCGCCTCGGCGCTGCGCGGGTCGAGCACGACCGCTTTCTCGTGCGATGAAACGGCTTCGTGCCAGCGGCTCTGCGCCGCTAGCGCCTTGCCCAGTATGGACAGCGCGATCTGCTGATCGGGATCTTTCGCGAGCGATTGGCGGCACAACGCCTCCGCTTCCTGGGGCCGTCTCAGCTCGTTGAGCACCATGGCGAGGTTGGTGTAAGCCGGCAGCATGTCCGGATTGAATCTGATGCACGTTCGGTATGCCGCCTCGGAGCGCTCGAGGTCGCCCAGCCTGTGCAGTACCGATTCCCAGATTGTTGTGAGCTTCCGCGAAGCCGGGCGCGAGCTGGATCACGCGGAGATAGTAGTCTCGTGCCTCGGCGTATCGCTCCTGGTCCTTGACCGCGTTGGCCAGATTGAACCAGGCGAGGACGTAACCCGGATGGCGGTCGGCGGTGCGCCTGAAATGCGCCTCGGCTTCCGCAAACCGGTTGAGCATGCCGAGGCAGTTACCTACCGCGATCTGCAATTCGGGATCGTCGGGAGTGAGGCGTGCCGCGTGCTCGAATGTGGCCAAGGCTTCCGGCAAGCGCTTCAAACCCACGTAGCTGTAAGCCAGATTCGCTTGGTAGACTGGATGATCGGGCTGGATGGCCGTTGCCTGTTCGAGCGAGTCGCGCGCGGCCGGGTAATCGCGGCTTTGCAGCGCGATGATGCCGAGCAGGTGCAATGCATCGGGATGGCGCGGCGCCAGCTCGAGGGCCTGCTCGCAGAACTGCCGGGCCTGCGTCAATTGTCCGCTCTGGATCCGCTCGAGGCCGGTCTGGAGCAGCTTCACCGCCCGTTTGGATGCGCTTCTGGACATGGGAGGAGAATTATAAGATCGGCGACGGGTGCTGGGTGCGGAGTGACGGCCGGGGGCCAAACTTCGCCTCCAGGTCTTCCGAGAGACGCTCGAAAGCGGGGCTCCAATCGCCGTCGAAGTGTTGCCGGTAAAGGCGGAATCCCGGAAACCACGGCGATTCATCGCCCGCGGCCATCCAGCGCCATTCCGCGGGAAGCGGCACGAGGACGCGCGCGGTGCGGGCGACACCGGCGCGCAGATGCATGTTGGTATTGCTGACCCCGATGTACTCATCCACGAGGGCAAGCAGCGCGAGCATGGCCTCGAGATCTTCGTTCTCTTGCGTGAAATCGTGGACCGGGCTCCCGGCATGTTGGGCAAGGCGCTCGATTTCGCCGGGCTGTGGCGCGCGCTGCAGCGCCAGGAGCGACCCGTTCAGGCCGCGCAGGGCCGACCCCAGCGCCTCGAGCGGCACGTTCTTGTGGAGCTTCCATATCGTTCCGCGCTGTTGTTCGGGCGCGGTGCCGGCTCGCCACGTGACTCCGAACCAGGGGCCGCGCCCGAGCGCGTCCAGCCGGGCCTTCATCGCGGCGAGCCGTTCGGGCAGAGGTGAAAGCGGGAGCGGCGGCGGAAGTTCGGGAAAAAAAGCGCGCAATCGCCGCGGAAATTTCCTCGCGATCCCGGCGACCCCCCCGGCGCGAAGTTCGGAGGCGCGCGCACGGCAGGGCGAGGACGGAAGCCGGCCGAGCGCGCGCGGCAGGTCGCCCACGAGCAGCGTGGTGTCGGCGGCGGTGCCCGGTTCCACTGCCGTCGTCACGCGTTCGAGGATCGGCACGCGCGCGAGGATGGAAGCGAGCTTCTCGCTGGCGCACAAAGTGATCGCCGCGCCACGAGACTTGAGCGTCGGCGCGAAGCGCAGGAAAAAAAGCTCATCGCCGAGACCTTGCTCGCGCAGCAGAAGAACATGCCTGCCTGAAACGCCGTCGGGCAACTCGGTCGCGAGCTGCAGAGCGGAATACTTTTCAACGAATCGCCGCCGGGCCGGGCGGTACTCGTACTCGGCCCATCCGGGCAGGAGCTCACCGAGAGACAGGTAGACGCCCGCCATGGAACTGTGGAAATCGGGCGCATCGGGTTGCAGCGCGCGCGCGCGCTCCAGCCATTCCAGCCCTTGCCCGGACTCGCCGATGTCGTGCAGCGCGCTGCCGTAAGCCCACAGCGCGCGCGGGTTATCCGGACCGAGCCTTGCCGCCTCGCGCTGCGCGCCGAGCGCCGCGGACAGATGGCCCTGGTGCGCGTGGGCGGTACCCAGCATGAGATGCAGCTCCACCGATTCGCGCGATCCCGCCAGTCCCTCCCGGCACACCGCCGCCGCCTCGCCGAACTGCCCGCGGTCGATGAGCAGCGACGCGAGATTGCAGTAGCCGGCAACCGCATCCGGCTGCAGCGCAAGAAATCGCCGGTATTCACGTTCCGCCTCGTCAAACTTCTCGAGTGCGTGCAACACGGCGCCCAGGCTGTTGTGTGCGTCGGCAAAATCGGGTTCGAGATCCAGGACGCGCCGGTAGAGATCCACCGCTTCCCCGGTGCGCCCCTGATCGCGCACCGCGTGCCCGAGATTCAGCCACGCGAGCGCGAAATCGGGATGGCGTCGCACGACGCCGCGCAGCGCTCGCTCTGCTTCCGCGACGCTGCCTTGCAGCGCGAGGCAGTTGGCCGCGGCAACGGCCGGCTGCGGATTCTGCGGGTCGAGCGTCGCGGCGCGCCGGAACGCCGCGTGCGCGTGCGCGAGCTCATTCAAGGCGAGATGCGCGTGGCCGAGATTGGCGTGATACGCGGGGTTGCCATCCTGTAGCTTGGTCGCGCGCTTGATGAGCGCCACGGCGCGGCCGGCATCGCCGGTCTGCAACGCTACGATTCCCAGCAGATGCAATGCGTCCGGGTGCCGCGGTTGTTTTACAAGAGCCTGTTCGTAAAGACGTTTCGCCTCGTGCAGGCGTCCGGCATGGTGCTCTCGCAAGCCCCGTTCGATCAATTCGTTGACCACCTGCGCCCCGGGTTTTTTGACCGCCGCCATTCTAGCCGGTACGAGACGCTCCCATAAGGACACGGCTGGAGTGACCGTAACCGACTGATAATATGTAATATTAGCTTCCCCACACACTGAGCGGGGAGCGCCTTGCGATCATGTTGCACGCATGCAACAAAATGGCTTGAAATTGCGGGCAAAGTTCGGGTTTTTGTTGCCGTCGTGCTGCGGCTTCCTGCACTATATCGACAACCCGCCGCAAGGGGGGAAGCGTTTCCGGGATAGTCGCAAACACGTGATGCGATCGCCCTCGGAACAACAAAACTTCAAAGGAGATTCAGCATGCGCAAGACATTGATGGCGGTCGCTGTCGCCGGAGCGCTGACTGCGCCGGGTGGGGTCGCGATGGCGCAGACGAGCACCGTCCAGATCTTCGGCACGATCCATGTGATCTACAACTGGCAGGATGATTTTCAGGCTGCCAACGGTAATGTTTCCGGCCTCGATCACCTGACGCAGTCGGACTCCGAGCTCGGCTTCCGCGGTGAAGAGCAACTGGGCGGCGGTCTCTCCGTATGGTTCCAGTGCGCGAGCTCGTTCGACGTGGTCGGGACGGGCGGCGTCGACAATAACAATTGGTGCGGACGCAACAGCGCCATCGGCTTTAAAGGCGGATGGGGCAACTTCTTCTTCGGCATCTGGGATACGCCGGAGAAGCTCATGATCGGGCCGATCCGCGGCTGGTTCGGATTCGCCAACATCATGGGCGGCCTGGGCAACGTCATGGAAAACGCCAGCGTGAGCGGCGCGAACAACCCCGGCCCCGGCGGGGTCGGCATAGCTTCCAATGCCGGGTTCGCGCGGCGGCAAATCCGGACCCTCAACTATCACAGCCCGTCGTGGGGCGGCTTCCAGGTCCTGGGCGCCTACTCGGCCACCAACGAAGCGACGGCGTCGACGAGCGGTCAGACTGCGAACAGGGCGCGCTTGTGGAGCGCCGCCGGCACTTACAGCTCCGGCCCGATCTACGCCGGCATCGCCTACGAGCAGCACCGCGACTACAATCCGGGTGTCGGCGTACCGGTCCGCGCAGCCAACTCATTGTGTACGGTGGGGAACTATTGCGGCGGCCACGACTACAAGTGGGGCATCGGCGGCGCCTATACGTTCGGCGGCTTCCTCAAGCTGAGCGGCATCTACAACTACTTCAAGTACCGACCCTCGAACGGGACCGAGTTGAAAGCCAAATCCTGGAGCGTGATAGCCGATTGGACCATTGCCGGACCGCACAGCCTCAAGGCGGCATACACCCAGTTGCGAGACACCAAGGGCAGCTTCGGGTTAGGGACCGCTCCAGGCGCGCAATTGGTCGGCCTGTGGACAGCCAATGGCGGCGCGGGCGAGACCGGCGTGTATCAAGTCAACGTTGCCTACGCCTACGGGTTCTCGAAGCGGACGACGGGGTACCTCGGCGTTGGATATATAAACAACGACGACAACTCCAGGGTCACCCTGCCTGGCGGGCCCAGGGGCCTCGCGGTTGGCGAAGACTTCACGGTCTATGGTCTCGGCATCCGGCACAGCTTCTAATAAGAAACCAAGCAGCAATTACGACCACGGGCACCTTCGGGTGCCCGTTTTTTTTGGTGCGCCCGGCACGGCGATCCACTTCGACCGCACTCTGCGGGCACGCGCCCGCCGACAGCCTCCTCACACGCGCTCCATCATGACCGGTTGTTCTTGCTGGCCGGCTGGGCGGCGCGGGCTGCACGTGATTGGCGCTCGAACGTAGAGCGTCTTACAATCCGCCGTCAATTGAGGAAATCCGAATGAAACGCCAGGTGAGCCTTGGATATCGGCAAGGTGATTCGGGACGAGCTTCGTGAGCGCGGAGCGTCTCACGCTTGATTCATGACTGAACACGACGAGATACGCCCCGGCGTCCAGGACAGCCTGGAGCGCGTGACCGAGCTTCTGCGCAAGCACGAGCTCACGGAAGGTCTCGCAGAACGGCAGCAGGGGCCGCGGCAGGAACTGGTCGAGAATCTGGTGCACAAGCTGCACTTGATCGAGTTGCGGAAGCTGCTCGACGCGCTGCACCCCGCCGACGTCGCCCACATCCTCGAATCGATGCCGCTCGAACAGCGTCTCACCGTCTGGGAGCTGGTCAAGGCGGAGCGCGAAGGCACGATCCTGCTCGAGGTCTCCGACGCGGTGCGCGAGACGTTGATCGCGCACATGGACGAGGAAGAGCTCGTCGCCGCTGCCGAGCAGCTCGATACCGACGAGATCGCCGATCTGGCGCCGGACCTGCCGCGCGAGGTGATCCAGGATGTCTTCAAGTCCCTGTCGCCGCAGGAGCGCGAGCAGTTGCGGGCGGCGCTGTCCTATCCGGAAGAGACGGTCGGCGCGCTGATGGACTTCGACATGATCAGCATCCGCGATGACATGACGCTGCAAGTGGTGTTGCGTCATTTGAGGCAGCTCGACGACCTGCCGGACCACACCGACCAGCTGTTCGTCGTGGACCGCGGCGGAAAGCTGAAAGGGCTCCTGCGCGTGGACCGGTTGCTCGTGACCGACCCGGAGACGCGGGTCGCTACCGTCATGCGGCACGAATTCATCCGGTTCCATCCCCATGAAAGAGCGCAGGACGCCGCCAACGCATTCGAGCGCTACGATCTCGTTTCCGCGCCGGTGGTCGATGACGACGGGAAGCTCATCGGCCGGGTCACGGTAGACGTCGTACTGGACTACATCCGGGAGGAATCCGACAGCGACATGCTTTCGGCCGGCGGATTGCGCGAGGAGGAGGATTTGTTCGCCTCGGTCTGGAACAGCGTGCGCAATCGCTGGGCGTGGCTTGCCGTGAACCTCGTGACGGCCTTCATTGCCTCCCGTGTCATCGGCCTGTTCGAGCATTCGATTGTCAAGCTCGTCGCGCTGGCGGCGCTGATGCCGATCGTCGCCGGGATCAGCGGCAACTCGGGCAATCAGACGATTACGATGCTGGTGCGGGCCCTCGCGCTCAACCAGATCACCGCGGGCAATGCACGCAAGCTCTTCGCGAAGGAGATCGGGGTGAGCGTGCTGAACGGGGTGATCTGGGGCGGGGTGGTGGGGCTCTTTGCGTTTCTGATCTACCACAACTGGCAGCTTGGAGTAGTGATGATGGGCGCGATGGTGCTCTCGCTGCTGCTCGCTTCCATCATGGGCGTGGCCATACCGCTCGCCATGCAGAAGCTCGGGCGCGATCCGGCCGTGGGCTCGAGCGTCTTGATCACGGCCATCACCGATAGCGGCGGTTTTTTCATTTTCCTCGGCCTGGCGACGATATTCCTTGTGTGTGATCTCTGTGGTTGAACCTCTATCGCCGCCGTGTCGAAAGCGCTGATCGAAAAGCTGCGCGCCGCCCACGGGCGCTTGCAGGCACGGGATCTCGCCGGAGCCGAACGGCTGTGCGGCGAGATCCTGCGGCAGGCCCCGCAGCATCCCGACGCCTTGCACCTCATGGGCGTGCTGCGTCTCATCGCGGGAAACGCCGGGGACGCCGCCGCGCTGATCGATCGGGCGCTGGAGGGCAGTCCGCGCGACGCCGCGATACACGAGAATCTGGGACTCGCCCGCCTCGCGCTGCAGAATTACGCCGCGGCCGAATCGGCATTTGGACGGGCGCTCGCCCTGGGAGCATCGCACGGGCTGCTGCACATGCGGCTCGGCATCGCGCTTGCATCCCAGGGCAAGCTCGCCGAGGCGGTGACCGCGCTGCGCGAAGCCGCCGTCAGGTCTCCCAACGATCCCGATGTCCTGCTCAATCTGGGCAACACGCTCGCAGAGCAGGGGCAAACGCAGGACGCGTTCGCTTGCTACCACGAATTGCTGGCGGCGCATCCCAGCCATCGGCTCGCGCATTTCAATCTCGGCAATCTCTACCGCCATGCCGGGCGCCTGCAGGATGCCCTGGCGTCTTTCGGCAAGGCTCTCGCGCTCGCACCGGATGACGCGGACACCCACAACAATCTGGGCCTGGTGTACGAGCAGTTGCAGCAGCCTGACGACGCGGTTTCGTCCTACCGGCGGGCCCTGGCGCGCGACCCCCGCCATGTTGCGGCCCTCAACAATCTGGGTAACACGCTGCGGGCCGCAGGCCGCCTCGAGGAGGCGGTCACATGCTACGAGCGTGCGCTCGCGGCGGCCCCCGGGCACCTCGACGGTCATGTCAATCTCGGCATCGCGCGCGCGGAGCAGGAGCGCTACGCTGAAGCGCAGGGCCTGTTCGAAAAGGCCCTGCGCCTGAATCCGCGCAGCTTTGAGGCGCACTGCAACCTCGGGCGGCTGCTGAGGCTGCAGGGGACGGCGGCGGCGGCCGCCGCCCACGGTCGCCAGGCTATCGAGATCAATCCCCGCTCGGCGATGGCGCACAGTGAGCTCGGACTCACGCGTCGCGACCTCGGTGACATGGATGCGGCGATCGCCTGCTTTCACCAGGTCGTGGAACTGGACCCGGGGTCGGCAGGCGCCTGGTACGATCTCGCCGAGACGCTGAAGCTCGCCGGGCGTTTCGATGATGCGATCGAAGCTTACAGCCGCGCCCTCGCCCTGAAACCCGATTATCACAGGGCGCTGAGCGGGCTCGCATACATGCGCCAGCATGTTTGCGATTGGAACGGGCTGGAAGCGCTGTGGGAGCGGTTGCGCGGGGAGGCCGTAGGCAAGGCGGATTCCGGGATCTCGCCGTTCAGCATTCTCTACATGCCGTTCTCCGCGCAGGAGCAGTTGGCGTGCGCCCGGGAATGGGCGCGCCGGACGCTCGGCCCCCTGACTGCCGCGCGTGCGGCGCTGGGGTTCGGCGATCTGCCGCGAGCTCCCCGCCCGAGAATGCGCATCGGTTATCTATCGTGGGACTTCCATCAGCATGCGACGTCGTATCTGATCGCCGAGCTCTTCGAACTGCACGATCGCACCCGGTTCGAGATCTTCACCTATTCCTACGGTCCCGACGATGGGAGCGCCATCCGCTCGCGAATCCGCGCCGCCAGCGAGAACTTCATCGATGTTGGCGGCGAACCTTTCGCCGAGACGGCGCGGCGGATCCGGCGCGACGGCATCGATATCCTGGTGGATCTCAAAGGCTACACGCTGAACGCGCGCTCCCGGATTCTCGCGCTCCGGCCGGCGCCGGTGCAGGTGAACTGGCTGGGCTATCCCGGCAGCATGGGCGCGGATTGCGTGGACTACATCCTCGCCGATCCATTCATCATTCCGGAGGGGGCCGAGCGCCATTATTCCGAGAAGGTGGTGCGTCTGCCCGATTGCTATCAGGTGAACGATCGCAAGCGAGAGATCAGCAGCCCGACGCCGACGCGGCAGGAATGCGGTCTTCCCGTCGATGGCGTCGTTTTCTGCTCGTTCAACCAAAGCGCAAAGATCCTGCCGGATGTGTTCGCGGTGTGGATGAGGACCCTGAAAGCCGCGCCCGGCAGCGTGCTCTGGCTGCTCGAGACCTATCGCCGGGCCTCGGACAACCTGCGCCGCTCGGCGACGCAACACGGCGTCGCGCCCGAGCGGCTGATCTTTGCTGGGCGCAAGCCGATGCCGGAGCATCTCGGCCGCTATCGCCTGGCGGATCTCGCGTTGGACACTTTCCCATATACCTCGCATACGACCGGGAGCGATGCGCTGTGGGCGGGCTGTCCGCTGGTGACCTGCGCCGGAAGCACCTTCGCCTCCCGCGTGGCCGGCAGCTTGCTGATCAATGCCGGGTTGAGTGAGCTCATCACCCGCGACCTGGGAGAATACGAGCGTAAGATTCTGGAGCTGGCGAATGACCCGGACGAGCTGAAGGAGCTTCGCGACAGGCTGCAGGGACACCGCGATTCGTGCGCGCTGTTCGATACCCCGCGGTTCGTCAAGAACCTGGAAACCGCGTACGACCGGATGCTTGCGGATGCCCGGGACGGGCGCACGGCTAGTCGCAGCGGGGAATAGGAGACGACGCTTGGCTGTTGACCAAAGCAAGGCCGGCCGTGAATGATCACGACGGCCTGATCGCGCAGCAGATTCCGCGATTGCGGCGGTACGCGCGCGCGCTCACGGGCGATCGCAGCGCCGCCGACGACCTGGTGCAGGATACGCTTGAGCGGGCGGTGAGCCGCTTTCATCTGTGGCGCCACGGCAGCGATCTCAGGGCGTGGCTGTTTACCATCATGCACAACATATTCGTGAATCAGGCGCGGTCGCGGGCGCGCCACCAGCACGAGGCGCTCGAAGCGGATCCCGGTGCGGAAGCGCTGCGCGGCCGCGATCCGGAGTGGCTGGAATTGCGGGATCTGGCAAGCGCGCTCGCCCGCGTTCCGGACGAGCAGCGCGTCGTCCTGCTGCTGGTGGGACTCGAGCAATTCACATATGACGAAGCGGCGCGGATACTGGATATTCCCATCGGCACGGTCATGTCGCGCTTGTCGCGGGGGCGGGAGCGGTTGCGCCTACTGCTCGGCGGAGACGCCGCTGTGACTTCGCTCAAGATGGTGAAATGATCGAGACTCACGTGACTTCGCAACGTCTCGATCCCCTCACCCCCAACCCCTCTCCCGAGGGGCGAGGGGAGCGCGAATTGGACAAAGCGGCGAGACCGGATTCGTCATCCGGTTTCGTAATAATCAGGAACGTCGTGCAATGAGCGCCGCACCCGTGACCGAAGCCGACCTGCACGCTTACCTGGATGGCGTGCTCACCCCGGCGCGCGCCGCCGAAGTAGAGGCATATCTCGCCCAGCATCCGGAGGACAGCGCGCGCGTCGCAGCCTATCGCGAACAGTTCCAGGCGCTGCGTCGCGATTTCAACGCAGTGCTCGAAGAGCCGGTGCCCGATCGCCTTCGAAACGCCGGTCGTGCGCGGCTGATCGCCCGTTATGCGGCCGCAGCGGCCGTGCTGCTGGCGCTCGGGGGCGTAATCGGTTGGCATTTGCACGCCTACACCACGGATCGGCGCGTGGAAACGGCGGCATGGGCACGCGGCGCCGCCATCGCTCACATCGTTTACAGCCCCGAAGTGCGCCATCCTGTGGAAGTCGGCGCCGACCAGGAAGCGCATTTGGTCGCATGGCTGTCGAAGCGCCTGGGAACACCGCTGAAGGTGCCGCATCTCGGCGATCTGGGTTATGCGCTGGTCGGCGGGCGGCTCCTGCCCGGTGAACGCGGGCCGGTGGCGCAGTTCATGTATCAGGATGGGAAAGGCCAGCGGCTGACGCTTTACGTGCGTGTCAACGCGGACGACAACCGCGAGACCGCTTTCCGATTTGCGCAGGAGCGCGGGGTGGGAGTGTTCTACTGGCTGGATCGCAAGCTCGGCTACGCGCTGTCCGGCGAAGTCGACAAGACCGAACTGCTGCGCGTGGCGACCGCGGTTCATCGCCAGTTGAATCCATGAATAAACCGGCGCTACGGCCGGTTTATTCGTCATCGGCAACTACCCGAAACCAACCCAGTCCGCCGGTGGCCGCTGATCGCCAGCGCCATGGCATCTGATTGAATTTACAGGGAATATTAAGCTTGGCTCGCCCGACTGGGCAGCCGAAAGCGGCGATGTCTGTACCGGCGTCCAGAATCAAACGCCGCTTGGTGAAGTGAAAACAAATTACGGGAGCCGAAAACTTCTTGGCCCCAAAAACTAATTACCGGAGACGAAACTTCTCGGCCCCAAAAATAGTTTACGGGAGCCGAAACTTCTCGGCTCCCGTAAATTTGCTACTACTTCTTTGACGCCTTCTTCTTTGCTTTTTTCTTCGCTGCCATTCGCCTTCTCCTTTAAGGTTAACTCAGGCATCGTGTCCGTGCGCTCCTGCTTCGCAATCTCAACAACTCGAGCAACTGACGTTGCTGCGTGTCGTCCGTCCCAAAAACTTCACTCGGAACCTTATGCCTGGTGCAACCATTCTATGCCAGTGCGGACGAAAGTTCCAACATCCGGGCCGGCAATCGCGGTGTACGAGCATGCCGCGTGCGTTTGTCGCAACAATCCGTACGCAGTGAACAGGGAGCAGAGAAGTTCCAGCGTGGCGTTTCAAACGTATCCGCTCACTGCTCACCGCTTATCGCTCACCGTCTTACGGCAACAGCCTTTCGCCCGCCATCAGCCCCGCAACCGTTTCGCGCTCGCGCACGAGGTGCGGCTCGTTGCCGTCAACCATGACCTCGGCGGCGCGGGGACGCCCGTTGTAGTTGGAACTCATGCTCATACCGTAAGCGCCCGCCGCCGCGATAGCAAGCAGATCGCCTTCGTGCACCACCAGCGTGCGGTCGCGGGCAAGAAAATCGCCGGTTTCGCACACTGGACCGACGATCTCATAGGCCTTGCCGTTGCCGGTCCTGTGGGTGACCGGAAGGACTTCGTGATACGCGTCGTAGAGTGCGGGCCGCATCAAGTCGTTCATGGCCGCGTCGACCACCGCAAAATTCCGGTCGGCACCCTGCTTGAGGTACTCCACGCGCATGAGCAGCACCCCGGCATGCCCCACCAGCGCTCGTCCGGGTTCGAGCAGCAGCTTGACGGCGCGCGCCCCGAGCCGCGTCGTGACGGCGCGGGCGTAGTCGCGGATGGCGGGCGGTGACTCGTGCTGGTAGCGGATCCCCAGGCCGCCGCCGATATCGACATGAGTCACCGCCATACCCTCGGCGTACAGGCGGTCGGCAAGCTCGAGCGTGCGGTCGAGGGCCGCGACGAACGGCTCCAACTCGGTGATCTGCGATCCGATGTGACAACCTATCCCGGCTATTGCGAGATGCGGCAGCTCGCGCGCGCGGCGATAGAGCGCAAGGGCTTCCCGGTACGGTACGCCGAACTTGTTCTCCCGCAGGCCAGTCGCGATATAGGGGTGAGTGCGGGGGTCGATATCGGGGTTGATACGCAAGCTCACCGGGGCGGTCTTGCCCGTTTCGGCCGCAATGCGCTCGAGACGCGTCAACTCGCTCTCCGACTCGACATTGAAGCACAGGATGCCGGCGGTCAGCGCCTGGCGCATTTCATCCGCCGATTTGCCGACGCCGGAGAAAACGATCTTGCGGGCGTCGCCGCCCGCCGCGAGCACACACGCGAGCTCGCCGCCGGAGACGATGTCGAACCCGCTGCCGAGCCGCGCGAGGAGATTCAGGACGGCAAGACTGGCATTGGCCTTTACCGCGTAGCACAGCAGATGATCACGGCCCGCAAACGCCGTGTCGAAGGCGAGGTAAGCCGCCGTGAGCGCCGCGCGCGAATAGACGTAGCACGGGGTGCCGTAGCGCTTCGCGATTTCGCTCAACGGAACGGCCTCAGCATGCAGCTCCCCGTTCTTGTAGTCGAAGGGATTCACTTAAGTCCGGTGAGTGCTGAACAGTAAGCGGTAAGCGGTGGACGCAGCATCCAGGGGGCGAAATCAACTGCCGGATCAGGCGTGGCAACCACCAGTCACGAGTCACGAGTCACGAGTCACTCCGGGTTTCCGGATTTCTTCTCTTCGGACGGCGCCGGAGGGTGAGGAGCGGGCTTCTGCGCTTCGGGTTTCGGCTTGGGCAGGTACAGCGGCCCTTTGTAGCCGCAGGCCGCGATCGACACGGCGAGGGCGATCAGCGAAAGTAGGGCGCGCATGGCAGCGACAGTAAACGGTGAGCGGTAAGCGATAAGCGGCAAGTAGTATACCGTGAGCGAACAACGGTAAGCAGTAAGCGGTGAGCAGTAAGCCGTAAGCAGCGAGCGGGTAACTTCCAAAAGAACTCACGTCCAATCCTACCGCTTACTGCTTACCGCCCACTGTTGCCAGCTTCTTCGGCCCGGATGCGCCGCAACTCGGCTTCGATCCATTGTTCGACATGGTGATTGAGCTTCTGGGGTGTCAAGTCTTGCGGGGCGATCGGCTCGCCGACGCTGACGGTGACCGTGCCCGGATACTTCAAGAACGCCTTGCGCGGCCATATCCCGCCGGCATTGTGGGCGACCGGCACTACCGGCGTCGCGGTCTGCACCGCCAACCAGGCGCCGCCCGCGTGGAATTCGCGGCGCTCTCCCGGTGCCACTCGGGTGCCTTCGGGAAAAATGACGATGCAGAACCCTTGCGCGAGCCGGTCGCGGCCCTGCTCCAGCATTTGTCGCAATGCCTGCGCGCCCGAGCCGCGGTCGATCGCGATGGGTGTCAGCATCGCCAGGCCCCAGCCGAACAGCGGCAGCCACAGCAGCTCGCGCTTCACGACCCAGACCTGCGGCGGGAAGATCTCCTGGAAGGCCAGCGTTTCCCACGCCGATTGGTGGTTGGCGAGGACGATGAAGGGCGCGCGTGGAATGCGATCGGCGCCGAGCACCCGGTAACGGATTCCGCAAAGCCGTTCCGCCACCCGCAGGATCAACCGCGACCAGAGGGTGATGACGCGATAGCGCGTCAGCGGCTTGAAAGGAAAAGTGGCCAGAGCGAGAAGGGCGAACGGCGGCACGGTGACGATCTCGACTAGCGCGAACAGCGCGGACCGCAGGAGGACGCCGAAGGTCATTTAATAATGGACTTCGCCGCGGCGGCAAGATCGGCGTATATCCTGGTTCCCGCCGGCAGCTCGCCGCTCTGCCGCGTCTCCTCGCCTTTGCCGGTCAGCACGAGCACCGGCTGCGCGCCGGCGGTTGCGGCCGCCTGCAGATCGCGCAGCGCATCGCCGATGGACGAAACATCCTTCAGTTCGGTGTTGAAGCGCCGGCTGATCTCCTCGAGGAGACCCGCCCTCGGCTTGCGGCAGCGGCAATTGTCCTCCTGGCTGTGCGGGCAATAGAAGACCGCGTCGATGCGACCGCCCACCTGTGCCACCGCGCGATGCATCTTGTCGTGGATGGCGTTCAACGTGGCCATCTCGAGCAAGCCGCGTCCGATCGCCGACTGGTTGGTCGCCACCACTATGTGGTAGCCGGCCTGGGTGAGCTTCGCAATGGCTTCCAGGCTGCCGGGCAGCGGCTGCCAATCGTCGCTGTTGCTGATGTACGAGGCGCTGTCGTAGTTGATGACGCCGTCGCGGTCGAGGATTACTAGCTTCATGGTGACTGGTGACTGGTGACTGGCGACGGGTTGGGTTCGGCGGGCGACATGTGGGTGTCTCTATTCACCAGTCACGAGTCACGAGCCATGATCCTCATGCGGCGAGCTTGGAAATGTCCGCCACGCGGTTCATCTCGTTACGAAGATCGGCAAGCAGCGCGAGGCGGTTTTGCCGCAGGTCGTGATCCTCGACCATCACCATGACGGAATCGAAGAAAGCGTCCACCGGCACTTTGAGGACCGCAAAGCTTCGCAAGTAACCGGTGAAATCTCCTTGGCTGAACAGGCTCGTCGCGTGCTGAGAGGTCGATCTGAGCGCCTCGAACAGGGCCTGTTCCGCCTTCTCCTTCAACATCTCCGGGGCGGCGTTGGCAAAGGACTCTCCCTTCGTCGCGGCCTGCCTGAGTATGTTGACCACGCGCTTGTTGGCGGCGGCGAGACTTTGTGCTTCGGGCAGTTTGTTGAACGCCCGGACCGCCTCTAACTGGCGGAGAACCAGATTGATCTGGACGGGCGCTTTGCTTACCACCGATTCGACTTCCAGCGTCGAGTAGCCGCGGTCCTTTAGGTAGCCCGTGAGGCGGTCATAGATGAACGCCAGCAGCTCGGCCTGGGCCTCGCCCACGCGCCCGTCGTAACCTGCAAAAGCGTCGTTGACCAGATCACTCAATGAAAGCGGCAGATCGCGCTCGATGAGAATCCGGATTACCCCCAGCGCAGCGCGGCGCAGGCCGAAAGGATCCCTGTCGCCCGTCGGAATCTGGCCGATGCCGAAGAAACCCGCCAGGGCGTCGAGTTTGTCGGCGAGCGCCACGGCGACGGCGGTGCCTTCCCGTGGCAATTCGTCGCCGGCAAACCGGGGGCGATAGTGCGCCGCTATCGCCTCGGCGACCGCTTCAGGCTCGCCGTCGTGCAGGGCGTAGTAACGGCCCATGATGCCCTGCAGTTCAGGAAACTCCCCCACCATCTCGGTGAGCAAGTCTGCCTTGGATAGCCACCCGGCGCGCTCGGCGAGCAGAGGATCGGCGCCACTCCGGCGCGCGATCTTGCCCGCCAGCAGGCGGATCCGCTCGACACGCTCGAGCTGGCTGCCGAGTTTGCCGTGATACACCACGCTCGCGAGCCGGGGTACGCGCGCTTCCAGCCGCGTCTTGCGGTCCTGATCGTAGAAGAATCTGGCGTCCGAAAGCCGCGCGCGCAGCACTCGTTCATTGCCCCGGATGATCGTGCGCGGATAGTCGGCTTTCAGGTTAGAGACAAACAAGAAGCGCGGCAGCAGCTCGCCCGATTCCCCGTCGCGCAACGGAACGTATCGCTGGTGCTGCTGCATGGACAGAATCAGGCATTCCTGTGGCACCTCGAGAAACCGTGAGCTGAACCTGCCGGCGTATGCGGTAGGCGCTTCGGTAAGCGCGGTGATCTCGTCGAGCAGCGCGGCGGCTGCAACCAGCGCCGCGCCGGGCCCGGCGGATTTCTGAAGTTGTTGAGCGATTTCGGCTCTGCGCGCCCCGAAGTCCGCGATAATCTTGCCTGATTCCCGCAGTGCGCGTTCGTAGTCGTCGGCGCGCCGGATCGTCACCGGCTTGCGCGAGAGCACGCGATGGCCGAAAGTCCTGTTGGAACTTCTCACATCCATGATCTGACCCCGCACAACCCGTGCGCCGTGCATCATGACGAGCCCGTGCACGGGCCGGACGAACTTGCTGTCTCCGCTGCCCCAGCGCATGGTCTTCGGAACCGGCAGCTTCTCCAGCGCGAAACCCACCTTCAGGTCGAGATTCGTTTCGAGTGCGCCGCCCTTCGCCATCGTTCGGCAGAAAAATATTTCACCTCTGGGCGAGTCGCGCCGCTCGAGCTGCGTCACCTCTACTCCCTGTTTCCTGGCGAAGCCGAGCAACGCCGGGGTCGGCTTGCCGTTCGCGTCCAGCCCCACTTTCACGCTCGGACCGGCCGCCTCCACCGTCTTGTCCGGCGCGCGCGCGAGCACCCCGGTGATTTGTACCGCGAGGCGCCGGGGGGTAGCGTAGGCGCGCACGGCGCTCTCCGGGGTAAGGAATTCGGCGTCCCGCAGTTCCGCAACCAGCGCTTCCGCGAACGCTTCGCTCAGGCGCTTAAGCGCTCTGGGCGGCAGCTCTTCGGTCAGCAACTCGACGAGGAGGGTTGCCGACGCGGGGATTCCGGCAGGTTTCTTGCTCGGCATCGGTCAATGAACCTCGTGCAAATGCCGGCAGCACGTTGGCGCCTGATATCGCCTCATGCAGCACGCGCTTTCTTCTTGGTCCGGCGCGGTTCCTTCATCAGGGGAAAACCCAGCCGTTCGCGCGAGTCGTAGTAGGCCCGCGCGATCAGCCGCGCCAGGTTGTGCACGCGGCCGATATAGGCCGCGCGCTCGGTGACCGAAATTGCCCCGCGCGCATCGAGGAGGTTGAAGGTATGCGAGCACTTGAGCACCATTTCGTAGGCGGGAAGCGTACAATTTGCTCCCATCAGGCGCTGCGCCTCCGCTTCGTACTCACGGAAGTGCTCGAACAGCATTTCGGTGTTGGCCAGCTCGAAGTTGTATCGCGACTGCTCGATTTCGTTCTGCCGATAGACGTCGCCATAAAGAATGGGAGTCGACGCCCGCGTCTCTGCGCCGTCCACCCAGATCAGATCGAATATGTTGTCCTTGCCCTGCAGGTACATCGCGAGCCGCTCGAGTCCGTAAGTGAGCTCGCCCAGCACCGGTTTGCACTCGAGCCCTCCGACCTGCTGGAAATAGGTGAACTGCGTGATCTCCATGCCGTTCAACCAGACTTCCCAGCCGAGGCCCGACGCGCCGAGCGTGGGCGACGCCCAGTCGTCCTCCACGAAGCGAATATCGTTTCTGCGCGGATCTATCCCCAACGCCTCCAGCGATGCCAGGTAAAGATCCTGGAGGTCATCCGGAGAGGGTTTCATGACCACCTGATACTGGTAATAGTGCTGCAGGCGGTTGGGATTCTCGCCGTAACGGCCGTCTTTCGGCCGACGTGAAGGCTGCACGTAAGCCGCGTTCCACGGCTCGGGGCCGATCGCGCGCAGAAAGGTCGCGGTATGAAAGGTGCCCGCGCCCATTTCCATGTCATACGGCTGCAGCAACACGCAGCCGCGCCGGTCCCAGTAATCGTTTAGCTTGAGTATGAGCTGCTGAAACGTGAGCATGGAGCCGAATCCCCGTAACCCTCGAATTTTACAGGACCCGGCGGATGGCGGACCCGGTGGATGGTGGAACGCGCGTTACCGCCCGCTGCGCTTGCGTGTAGCCAACGCTACTCCGAGAAGCGCAGCGCACAGCGCGAGGACGACATAGTTGCCCCACCGCACGAACGGTGTTGCGCCACGGAAGCCGCGCACTTCGCGCGTGACGACGGCCGTCGCGAACTCGGGAGCGGCGAGCTCGACCACGCCGCGCGGGTTGATGACGCCCGTAACGCCGGTGTTGGTGGCGCGCAGCATATAGCGGCCGGTTTCGAGCGCTCGCGTCTGCGAGATCTGCAAGTGCTGCTGCGGAGCGATCGAGCGGCCGAACCAGGCGACGTTGCTGACATTGACGAGCAGTGTCGCCGCCGGCAATTGGCGGATGATTTCTTCCCCGAATGCATCCTCGTAGCAGATGTCGGCCGCGACGTGCTGCCCGGCCACCTTCAGCGGCTGCTGGTCGGCGCTACCGCGCGAGAAATCCTGCAGGGGAATCGCCAGCACGCTCACGATCCAGCCCAGCACCGGCCGCAGCGGAATGAATTCGCCGAAAGGCACGAGATGCGACTTGCGGTAGACCTGCGTGGGCGATGCGCCGAGCGACACCACGCTGTTGTAGTACGTCCCGTCGGGCGTGCGTTCAGGAACGCCGATCAGGATGTCGCCGCGGTTCTTGCGCGCCTGCGCCGCGAGCGCTTCCAGGTATTCGGGCGGGACCTGGTGCAGGAATAGCGGCAGCGCGGTTTCGGGCAGGATGATGAGTCGGCCGCTGGCAGCCCGGGTGAGGCTGAGATAGGTCTCGAGTGTCTGGCGCAGCCGGTCCTCGCGCCATTTGAGCTCTTGCGGGATATTGCCCTGGATCAGGCTAACCGTGACGGACTCCCCGGTAGGTTCGGTCCATTCGACCTGCTTCAGGCCCCAGCCCGTCGCCCAGATAACAACAAGGAGAAAGGGGAAAGGAGAAAGGAGAAAGGAAAAAGACAATCGTGAACTACCAGGGCTTCCTTTCGCCTTTCGCCTTTCGCCTTCTGCCTTGTGGTACAGAACGGCGAGCAATCCCGCTGTGGCCGCGGTGGCGAGCGAGACGCCGTATACCCCCAGCACCGGCGCGTAGCCGGAGAGCGGGCTCAATGGAACCTGCGAGTAACCCATGGCCAGCCAGGGAAATCCGGTGAAGATCCATCCGCGAGACCACTCGGTCAGCGTCCACAGGGCGGGCGCGGCGACGGCCAACTTGACTGTACAGGACACCGGAGCGCGCGCGCACACGTAGCCCGCCAGCGCCGGCAGCGAGGCGAGTATTACGCAGAACAGCAGGGTAGCGATCGCGGCCAGCGGGGCGGGCATGGCCCCGAAGTCGTGCAGGCTGACGTAGACCCAAGACGCGCCGCAGAGGAATAGCCCCAGCCCGTAAGCAAAGCTTGACGCCGCCGAGCGGAGCGCGGTGGCAGCGCGCTGCCATAGCAGGAAGAGCGCTACGAGGGTCAGGACCGGCAGCGGGTAGAGGTAGAACGGCGCGAAACCGAGCACGGTTGCGGCGCCGAGGAGGAAGGCAATGAGGAGGGATGAGGGGCTGAAGCGATTTCCACGAGCGTGATTTTCCTTCTGCCTTCCGTCTTCCGCCTTCATCCTTGATTCTTCTTCGCCACTTCGAGCAGGTGCAATCTGCGGCTGTCGGCGCGCAGGACCTTGAAGGTCAGGTTGTCGATGGTTATCTGTTCGCCGCGCTTGGGGACCCGGCCGAACCGCGATATGACGAGCCCGCCGATGGTATTGTGATCGTGGTCGCTAAAATCCGTGCCGAATGCCGCGTTGAAGTCGGCGATCTCGGTGAGCGCCTTTACCCGGTACTGGCCGCCCTTACCCTGCACGATGTTGTCCTCGATGTCTTTGAAATCGTATTCGTCCTCGATATCGCCTACGATCTGCTCGATCACGTCCTCCATGGTCACCATTCCCGCGACCCCGCCGTACTCGTCCACGACGATGGCGATGTGGTTGCGATTCTTGCGAAATTCCTTGAGCAGGACGTTGAGAGGCTTGGACTCGGGAATGAACACGGCGGGACGGAGCATCTCGCGGACGTTGAACTCCTCCTCGCCCGCGTAGTAACGAAGAAGGTCCTTTGCGAGCAGTATGCCCAGCACGTTGTCCTTGTTATCGCCGATCACCGGGAAACGCGAATGCCCGGTTTGTATGACAAAGGGGATGAATTGGTCAGGCGATTCCTTGACGTCGATCACGTCCATCTGCGAGCGCGGCACCATGATGTCCCGGGCCTGCATCTCCGCAACCTGCAGCACTCCTTCGATCATCGCGAGGGCGTCGGCGTCGAGCAGATTGCGCTCGTAGGACGAACGCAGCAACTCGATCAGCTCGTCACGGTCCTCGGGCTTGTGCGCTATCAACGCGCCCAGGCGGTGGAGCAGCGTCGGTTTATTGATCATTTCGAAACCGGATGGCAAATCCGGACTCGCCGATTCGTCCACACCTCGCTCCCCTCGCCCTTCGGGGAGAGCCGCGTAGCACGCGAGGGGCCAGGTTGGGAGTGAGGGATCGAGCGCAGTAACGAAGTTACGTAAAGCTCGGTAGGTCGACCGTTGGCCATTCTTGGGTCAGGGACTGGGGACTGGGGGCTAGGGACTAGGGGTTAGGGGTTCGGGACTCGTTGCAAGCGGTATTTCATTCTAGTCCCGAGTCCCTAGTCCCGCCGTAGGGGTCTGGGAATCCCAGACCGGTGAGGATCCGGGCCTCGCGCTGTTCCATGGCTCGGGCTGCGCGGCCCGTATCATGGTCATAGCCTTGCAGATGCAGCACGCCGTGGACGACGAGATGAGCGTAGTGCGCGGCGAGGCTCTTGCCCTGCGCGTGCGCCTCGCGCGCGATCAGCGGCGCGCACAACGCGAGATCGCCGTGCAGCGGCGGCGGCTCCCGCATGACGAACGAGAGCACGTTGGTCGCGCGGTTCTTGCCGCGGAAATTCCGGTTGAGCGCCTGCGCTTCGACTTTGCCGACGATGCGCAGCGTGACGCACGCGTCACGCTCGAGCGCCGCGCGCGCCCACCGGCGCAGCTGCGCGCGGGAAGGAACGCTGCGTGCCTTAACAGCGTATTGCACGGTCAGATCCAGTTTCGGGTTCAAGGCTTCGGGTTCGGGGCTTGCTCTGCCTGTTCGTTTTTCAACTTGGAACGAGGAACGCGGAGCTTGTAACTTTCATAGGCGTTGACGATGCGCTGGACGAGTGGATGACGCACGACGTCCTCCGTATCGAAGTAGGTGAATGCGATGCCGCGGACGTCATTCAGCACGTCTTCGGCTTCGACCAGACCGCTCTTCTGCCCGCGCGCGAGGTCGATCTGGGTGACATCGCCGTTGACGACGGCCTTGCTGCCGAAACCGATGCGCGTGAGAAACATTTTCATCTGCTCGGGCGTGGTGTTCTGCGCTTCGTCCAGTATCACGAACGAATGATTGAGCGTGCGCCCTCGCATGAACGCGAGCGGTGCGATCTCGATGGCGCCGCGCTCGAACAGTTTCGCCACCTTGTCGAAGCCCATGAGGTCGTAGAGCGCGTCGTAGAGCGGGCGCAGGTAGGGATCGACCTTGGCCGCCATGTCGCCGGGAAGGAAGCCGAGTCGCTCTCCCGCTTCGACCGCCGGCCGCACCAGGACGATGCGCTTGACGGCCTCGCGCTCGAGGGCGTCCACCGCGCATGCCACGGCGAGGTAGGTTTTACCCGTCCCGGCGGGACCGATGCTGAAGGTCAGGTCGTGGGTGAGTATGTTCTGCAGGTATTGCACCTGCCGCGGCGTGCGCCCGTGCAGATCCGGGCGGCGCGTCATCAGCGCCGGGCTGCCATCCTGCGCTTTCCCTTTGCGCGGACCGGCCGCTTCGATGAGACCGAGTTGCACGTCTTCCAGCGAAAGGTCGCTTTTCGCCTGGTCGTAAAAGGCATTGAGCACCTTGGCGGCGAGCTTCGTTTGTGCCGGGCTCCCGGTCACGGCGAAGCGCTCGCCGCGGCGCGCGATGCTCACATCGAGAGCCGTCTCGATCTGGCGCAGGTTTTCATCGAGCGCCCCGCACAGGTTGGCGAGCCGTTGGTTGTCGACCGGCCTGAAAACGATCTCGACGGGTTTCAAACTAGGAACCTAGGTTCCATACCCCGCGCAGCGAGTGGGGCAGCGCGGCGGTGACGGTGACATCGACGAACTGCCCGATCAGCCGCCGGGGACCGGGAAAATTGATCACACGATTGTTCCCGGTGCGGCCGGAAAGCTCCGCGGCATTCTTTCTCGCAGGCCTTTGCACCAGCACCCGCTGCCGCGTGCCGAGCATGGCGCGGCTGATCGCCTGCGCCTGCTCGTCGATCTTCGCCTGCAGCCGTTGCAGGCGCGCGAGCTTGACCGCGTGCGGCGTGGTGTCGGGGAGCCCGGCCGCGGGCGTACCGGGCCGCCGGCTGTAAATGAAACTGAAGCTCGCGTCGAAACCCACTTCTTCGATCAGCTTCATCGTCGCCTCGAAGTCGGCTGCGGTTTCTCCAGGATAGCCGACGATGAAATCCGACGAGATTGAGATATCGGGGCGCCGGGCCCGCAACCGGCGAACGATGGACTTGTATTCGAGCGTCGTGTAGCCGCGCTTCATCGCCGCCAGCACCGGATCCGAGCCCGCCTGAACAGGAAGATGCACGTGACCCGCGAGCTGCGGGATGCGCTCGAAGGCATCGATCAGGCGCTGACTGAATTCCTTCGGGTGAGAAGTGGTGAAACGGATGCGCTCGATGCCCGGCACGGCGGCCACGTATTCGAGCAACAGCGCCAGATCAGCGGTCTCCCCTTCCGCCGTTACGCCCCGATAGGCGTTCACGTTCTGTCCCAGCAGCGTGACTTCCCTGACGTCCTGTTGGGCAAGCTCCGCGATTTCAACGAGCACATCCTCGAACGGCCGCGATACTTCCTCGCCGCGCGTATACGGCACCACGCAAAACGTGCAGTACTTGCTGCAACCTTCCATCACCGAGACGAAGGCAGTGGCGCCTTCCACGCGGGCCGGCGGCAGGTTGTCGAACTTCTCGATCTCGGGGAAGGACACATCGACCTGGGGGCGGCCGGTAGCGCGGCGCGCGTCGATCATCTGCGGCAACCGATGCAGCGTTTGCGGCCCGAAGACGAGATCGACGTAGGGTGCGCGCGCGACGATCGCCGCGCCTTCCTGGCTCGCGACGCAACCACCGACGCCGATCAACAGGTTCCGGTTGCCGAGCTTCAGGTGCTTGACGCGACCCAGGTCGGTGAACACCTTCTCCTGGGCCTTTTCGCGTACCGAACAGGTATTGAAGAGGATGACATCCGCGGCCGCAGGATCCGCGGTTTTAACCATTCCCCGCGCTGCGTGCAGCACGTCGGCCATCTTGGCCGAGTCGTACTCGTTCATCTGGCAGCCGAACGTCTTGATGTAGAACTTCACCGGGAGCGCGACGCTAGTGACTCAGGACACCTAGATCAGCGATTGCGAGTACGCCTGGCGATCTCGAGTTCGTCGGGGCGCAGGAGGTAGACGCGGGAAATGTCGCCGGTCATATCCTGAACGAACAGGACGTGAGCACGTTCCGGAATGAGGTTATGCAGGATCGTACGGTTGTTCTCATCGAAGATGAGTGCGCCCGGAGCGAGGCGCACTACCTTGTTGTCGATCTGGATGAGTGGGAAGGGGTTTTGCTGGCCGATAATCTCGCCCAGCTTTCCATTGGCGGGCAGCTGACGGATCAGTTGGGCATGGACGGAGGTGGCGACTCCGAGCGCGAGCACCAAAGCTATGAGCCATCTACCCATCGGTTCCTCACAGTAACACAGTGTAATCAAATACTTCAACGCCACGTTTGGCATGCTGCTGAGCGTCCTGCGGTCCACGGACACTGGAAATTTGGTGGCGAGTCAGGGATTTGAACCCCGGACCAACGGATTATGATTCCGCTGCTCTAACCGCTGAGCTAACTCGCCTTAGGAATTTGTCGGCTTCGCCGTCGACCAATTCCTAAACCGCAGAGGGAGTGCGGATTGTAGCGAAAAAGATACCATTAAGCCACTGAATCTCTTCCTGATTCTTGCTGGGCATCCGATAATGCACCGCGCTCCAAAGTGGCCTATTCGTGGGAGTGACGTTACACTGGCCGACCTACCCAAGGTGATTCGCGGCGCATGCACGGTAAATTCGATGTCGCTGTCATTGGCGGCGGGCTGGTGGGTCTTAGCCTCGCGGCGGCCCTGCAACGCGCCGGCTTGCGGCTCGCGTTGATCGAGCCGCAGCCCGCAACGCCGGTGCCCGCGGACGACTCCTGGGACAGCCGCATCTACGCGGTCAGTCCGGGAACCGCTTCTTTCCTCGACGCGCTGGGCGCGTGGCAACGCCTTCCGCCGGAGCGCGTGACCAGCGTCGAGACCATGCAGATCTATGGCGATGACGCGAGCGCCCGCCTCGAATTCAGCGCCTACGAGGCGGGGCTGGCCGAGCTCGCCTTCATCGTCGAGAACCGCCTTCTGCAGCGTGCGCTATGGCGTACCGTGGATCCCGGTGCGGTGCGCGTCTTTGCCCCGGCGAATTGCGCCTCTCTGGCGCTCGGAGCGGATTACGCGACATTGGCGTTGGCCGACGGCAGCGAACTGACGGCGCGGCTCGTCGTCGCTGCCGACGGCGCCGACTCCTGGGTGCGGGAACAGGCACGCGTTGCGATGACGCCGCACGACTACCGCCAGCTTGGAGTGGTCGCCAATTTTTCCTGCGAGCGGCCGCATCGAGGCGTCGCATTTCAGTGGTTCCAGCGCGATGGCGTGCTGGCGCTGCTGCCGTTGGCGGGCAATCGTGTTTCCATGGTGTGGTCGATCGTGAAGGAAAGCGGCGAGCGTCTGTTGGCGCTCGCCGCGGATGATCTCGCCAAAGAGGTTGAAACAGCGAGCCACGGCGTACTGGGTGCGCTGCATGTCGTCACGCCGCCGGTAGCGTTTCCGCTCCGGCTGCAGCGTGTGGCGCAGTTCGTCAGGCCGCGCGTGGCGCTCGTGGGAGACGCCGCGCACAACGTGCATCCGCTCGCGGGGCAAGGCGTGAATCTGGGTTTTCGCGACGCGCGAGTGCTGGCGGCAACGCTGGACTCGCGGGAGGGGAGATACGATTGCGGCGATTACGCGCTGCTGCGGCGCTACGAGCGCGCGCGCAAGGAAGACGTCGCTGCGATGCAGCTCACGACCCATGCCCTCCAGAAACTTTTCAACAACGAGACGGTCTGGATGGGGAAGGCACGCAACGCTGGCTTACGGCTGGTCAACCGGCAGCCGCAATTGAAGAAGTTCCTGGTGCAGCAGGCGGTGGCCTGAACGTCCCGGAACTCGATCGAGGACACCCATGATACGAAGAATTGCCGCGGCACTCCTGGTCGCGACCGCGCTCTCGGCCGCACCCGTTTACGGGGGCGAGGCCGAAATCCGTAGTGCGATTCAGAGCAAGTTCCGGGACGTGCCGGTCGAGAGCGTGTCCAAGACGCCCTTCAGCGGTATCTACGAGGTCGTATTGGGCGGCCGGGTCCTGTACACGGATGAGAAAGGCAGCTTCGTATTCATCGGAAACCTGATCGACTTGCGCGGAGCTTCGGAACGGGACCTGACGGACGAGCGAACCGCCCAGATCGCTGCCCAGACTTTGAAACAATCAGTCGATCTCGCCATCAAGCGAGTGCGTGGCAATGGCAAACGCGTGATCTATACGTTCGAAGACCCGAATTGCGGCTGGTGCAAGAAATTTCACGGCGAGCTGGCACGGGTCAACAACGTGACGATCTACACTTTCCTCTGGCCTATCCTCTCGCCGGACTCGGTGGAGAAATCGAAGACGGTGTGGTGCGCGCGGGACCGGGTCAAAGCGTGGGATGACGTGATGACGCGCGGCACCGTGCAAATGCAGGACGCCGGCAAGAGTTGTGACACGCCGATCGAGAAAAACCTGGCGCTCGCGAAGCGTTTCGGCGCCCGCGGCACGCCCGCGGTCTATCTTGCCGACGGCCGTCAAGTCGGGGGCTTTGTGCCCGCCGACAAGCTCGAAGAGGCCCTGAACGTGGTTTCCGCCAAGTAGTCTGAATAGTTTCATCACGGGTTTCTGTTCCTAAATCGGGCGGCGCGTTCATGCGTCGCCCGGTTAGCCCGCATGCTCCCTGCCTATTAATCGCTCAGGTCGTAAGAATCCCTCCGCCGTCGGATACCGTAAATCATGCGGGCCAGAACCTATCTCAACCCTAGGCACGTGTGCGACGGAGGCGATGTGGGATGCAGTTCGAGGAGGAGAGCCCGCAGCAATATGTCGATATTGCAAGGGTTCCCGACGAAGAAATGCGCCCAGATCGCCCCGTCCCTTCGGGTTGCGGCCAGGACGGTCGTCTGCTTCGTTGCCCGGCTTGACCATATCGACATATGGCCTGCACCGTGCGTCTCGCATCCATCCCGTCCTGGCCACAACGCATCACGCGCCTAGGGTTGAGATAGGTTCTAGTCAACAGGTGTTGACGCTTCGCGTTTACATCTGAATGGCTTCGATCGCCGTTCTGACGCCTCATGCGACGCCGCGATTGCGCAGTACTTCGGCAGCGCGGTGGCGAATCGTGCTTGCGCTATGCGCCTCCGCTATGACCCATGGGTGGCTCTTGACTTCCCTCCCACCAACGCAGCAGCCGCAGGTCCGGCCGTCCTTCACGATCAGCGCGCGGATCGAAGCCCGAGCAATGGGAGAAATCGGGCCAGATTCACATATCGCGAGAAATATCGGTCCCGGCGCGGCCCCATTTCTTAGGAATCGTCCCTCACCTCTCGATCTATCCCTCGAATCGATTCCGGTTCTTGAAGCCGCCCCGACCGCGAAAGAAGGGAAGCGCGCGGCGGCGGTGGTTAGCGCGACTCGAAGGGCCGCTCCAGCTCCGGAGCGCACCCCATTCCGTGAGCGCGACCCGGGGGTGCTACCGCAACCCATCGATTCGACCTGGTACGCGGCGCACGAGCTCGATTCCTACCCCCAAGCGCTCGCTCCCATCAAGCTCGACTATTCCGGACTCGGTGGATCGGGCAACGCCCGCGCGCGACTATTGCTGTGGCTCCGTATCGATGAGCACGGTCAGGTCGTCGAGGTCAGTGCGGGAGAGGCTGCCGTCCCCGGCCGCTGGGTCGAGGCCGCGCGCGCGACCCTTACCACAGTCCGGTTCACGCCCGCGCGCAAAGATGAGCGTGCAGTGAAAAGCCGGGTGCTGCTGAGCATCAACTTCGCGGTCCCTTAAAGGCCGTATCAAAATGAAGGATACGGCCCCCGATGTAAGGAAGCATGTGGGGAGTAGCCTCTCATATTGTCATTGACGTTCACTAGCCGGTAGGCGATAGCTATTGGGCAGCAGCACCCACATGCGCAAAGGCTGTTTCATGCGGCCGGCTTCGCGTCCCGCGTCCTCACCGAAACCCCAGAAGAAATCCGCGCGTACCGCGCCGCGAATCGCGCCGCCGGTATCCTGGGCGAGCATCAATTGATTGAGCGGCCGGCTGCTCAACGGCCACGTGGTGGCGATGTATACGGGCGCCCCCAGCGGCACATAGCGCGCGTCCACGGCAACGCTGCGCCGCGGGGTGACCGGGACGCCGAGCGCGCCGGGCGGTCCTGCAGTATCGGCCGGAAGCTCGCGGAAGAACACGTAGCTTCCATTTTGGTTGAGCAGCTCGGTGAGCTTGCCGGGATTGGCCTCCGCCCATGCCTTGATACCCTGCATCGAAGTCTTCTCGAGCGGCAGATCGCCGCGCTCGGCCAGCAGGCGTCCGATCGAGCGGTAGGGGTGGCCGTTCTGTTCGGCGTAGCCGACGCGGATCGTCTCGCCCGACTCGAGCGCAATCCGTCCCGAGCCCTGGATCTGGAGAAAGAAGAGATCGATCGGATCGTCGACCCATGCGATTTCCTTGCCGGCGACCGCCGCACGTCCCTGCTCGATCTGGGAACGGTCGAAATAGGGCACGACGCGACGCCCTTCGAGCCGCCCGCGAAGCCGCATGCCCTTCAGTTCCGGATAGACCTCGGTCAAGTCGAGCACCAGCAGATCGTCAGGCACACCGAACACAGGGAAACGATAGCGGGCGCTGGGCTTGCGAGCGCCTCTGAGTAGGGGCTCGTAATAGCCCGTAATCAATCCCTCTTCGGAGCCGTCCGCATTGATGAGCTGGAAGGGGGTGAAGTTGGCCTCGAAGAAGCGGCGCGCCGTGTCGCGGTCGGGATCCACCATGCTCTCGGCGACCGTGCAGACGTCGCGCCACGCATCTTGTTTGACCAGTGCGCGGCAGCTCGTGCGGAACGGACTCCAGGCAGCTGACGGATCGTCCGCTTGCCACTCAGGAAGATCGCGCCAAGCGCCGGGCCTCAACGCCCCGATTTCGACGGCCGGCGGTTTGGCGGGCGCGACAACGGATGGCGGTTTCGCAGGTGTCGCCTCTTTCGGGGGCGGCGGTGTAGAGGGTGCGGTCGGTGCGCCGGGCGGGGCAGGCCTCGGCCCGGGCGTTTCACAGCCCGCCAGAGCGAGCATGACTGCGAACGCGAGGATTCCGGTCGACCAGCGCATTTGGATTACAGTGGCGGGGTCGTTACAGTAAGCCATCAATCCTTCATGACCGTTAACTGCACGAGCAGGTTCCTGGGGACCGCTAGCGGATGACTGCGCTCACGTGGCTGTTGCTGGAAGCGGGGGTCGCGCTCGCCCTGCTGATCTTCATCGTATGGTGGACCGTGCCGCGCCCGAAGAAGCCGCGCGACGGGCGGCGACGCGAGAGGACCCGCGCTGAACAGTTTCAAGTTTGAGGTTCAAGTTTCAAGTTTTAAGTTTTAAGTTCAAAGCACCGAGCCCCGCCGCGGCGAACCTGAAACGTGCAACTTGAAACCCGAAACTAATGTAAAACGCGCGGCATGGACAGCGTGAATTCCGGAATCGGCGCATCGAACTCTACGCCGTCCTGCGCTTTCATCTGGTAGCTGCCGCGCATGGTGCCCACCGGCGTGGCAATCGCCGTGCCGCTGGTGTACTCGAAGCTCTCATTCGGCCGCAGCAACGGTTGCTCTCCGACCACGCCTTTGCCCCGGACTTCCTGCACCTGCTTATTGGAGTCGGTGATGATCCAGTGGCGGCTGATGAGCTGTATCGGCAGTGATCCGAGATTATGAATGGTGATGGTATAGGCGAAGACGTAACGCCCGCCGTTGACGTCGGACTGCTCCGGGACGAACACGGTGCTCGCCGTAATCTTGATCTCGTAGTTCTTGTCGGCCATGGCGCCGATTCTTGATCATTTCGCCGGTGTGCGCAAGCGAGCGGCTGGGCGCGGGTACGGGTAGAATCCCGCGACGCGAAACAGATTCTCATGACCTACCGCATCGCACCGAGCATATTGTCCGCCGACTTTGCCCGGCTCGGCGAGGAAGTTGAAAAAGTGGTGGCGGCCGGCGCGGACCTCGTGCACTTCGACGTGATGGACAACCATTACGTTCCCAATCTCACCGTCGGGCCTGTGGTCTGCGCGGCGATCCGGCCGCTCGTGAAAGTGCCGATCGACGTTCACCTGATGGTCCGGCCCGTAGACCGCATCGTTCCCGATTTCGCCAGGGCGGGCGCGAACATCATTTCGTTTCACCCCGAAGCATCGGAGCACGTCGACCGCACCATCGGCCTCATCAAGGAGCAGGGGTGCAAGGCCGGCTTGGTCTTGAATCCGGCGACGCCGCTCATGCATCTCGATCACGTCATCGACAAGCTCGATCTTATACTGATCATGTCCGTCAACCCCGGGTTCGGCGGCCAGAAGTTCATCCCAGAGGCGTTGAAAAAGATCACCGCCGTGCGCGGTCGCATCCGCTCGACGGGGCGGGATATCTGGCTCGAGGTCGATGGCGGAGTCAAGGTGGACAACATCGCCGAAATTGCCCGGGCGGGGGCGGACACCTTTGTCGCCGGATCGGCGATCTTCGGAACGAAGGACTATCAGGCCACCATCGCTGCCATGCGCGCCGAGCTAGCGAAAGTCCAGAAATCCTAGCCACGGAATGAATAACCAGCGCTTTCCAATGCCCGTCAAGGCGGTGATGATCGACCTCGATGGCACGCTGGTCGACTCGATTCCCGATCTTGCCGCCGCTACGAACATGATGCTGCGCGAACTCGGGCGTGCGGAGCTCGATATCGATCTCATCCGCACCTTCGTTGGCAAAGGCATACCGAATCTCGTGGGGCGTGCGCTGACCCGGGAGACTCGAGGGCGCCGCCGCCCCTGAGCTGCTCGCGCGGGCGATGCCGATATACGAGCGCTGCTACGCCGAAGTGAACGGGAGGTATTCCACTATTTATCCCGGAGTCATGGACGGCCTGAAAGCGCTGCGCGCGGCTCGGTTTCCACTCGCGTGCGTGACCAACAAGTCCGCAAGATTCACAGCCCCGTTGCTCGAGTACCTCGGGCTCACCCCGTACTTCGCGCAGGTCGTCGCCGGCGACACCCTGCCGCAGAAGAAGCCCGACCCCGCTCCACTGCTCTACGCCTGCCGGAATTTCGGCATCGCTCCGCGCGAGATGTTGATGATCGGTGACTCTCTGAATGACGCGGAAGCGGCGCGGGCGGCGGGGTGCCCGATGTTTTGCGTACCGTACGGTTACAACGAGGGCCGGGACGTGCGGGAACTGGACGTTGATGCTATAGTAACTTCCCTCGTTGAAGCTACTGGATTGATCAGACTATCCTGACTCAGTCATGCACTGCGCAGATTACGAAAAGAAGATTCAGACGATCGCCGCGCGCCGTTGGCGTCCCTGGCGCGGCTTGTCTGTTGAGCGGCGTACGCGTTAGTCGCGACGCCGCGTTCTTTTCCGTTTAGGATTTTGCCGGGCTCGGGCCGGCAAAATCCTGATGCAAAACCGCCTCCAAGCGAACGGCAGGAACAACTCAACGACGCAGACTCCGACGCCGTGTCCGTTCCAAGGGCGGATCACAGCGGGTCAATGTGTTCGAAACTCATCCTGAATCGCGAGGCGGTTTTGCAGTTAGAAGCATGTCGGACGCCTAGGTCCGATATGCTGCTCTGGAGCGTGTCATGACTGAAAGTGAATTCGAAAAGCTCGCCCGCGCGGGCTACAACCGCGTCCCGGTGGTGCTCGAGACTTATGCCGATCTCGACACCCCTCTTTCGATCTACCTGAAGCTCGCCAACCGCCCTTACACCTATCTGCTGGAGTCGGTCGTGGGCGGCGAGCGCTTCGGGCGTTACTCGTTCATCGGGCTGGCGGCCCAAACACGGCTCGAAGTGCGCGGCGAGACCTGCACCGAGTACCGCGCCGGCAGCACCGTCGACGAAACCAGAAGCGCCGATCCGCTCGCGTACATCAATGCCTACCTCGGCCGTTTCCATGTCGCGCAGGACGCGCAGCTGCCGCGCTTTTGCGGCGGGCTCGTCGGCTATTTCGGGTACGACACCGTGCGCTACATCGAACGGCGGTTGGCGCGCGTCAGCAAGCCGGACGAGCTCGGCGCGCCCGACATCCTGCTCCTGGTTTCGGAAGAGATCGCGATCGTCGACAACCTGACGGGGAAGCTCACGCTGGTAGTGTATGCCCAGCCCGGCAGTCCCGGTGCGTTCGAGGCGGCGCGCGCGCGGTTGAAAGAATTGCTCGCGAAGCTGCGCGAGCCGGTAACGATACCGGATGATATTTCGGTCGCTTCGGACCCCGCGGTTTCGGGATTCGGCGAAGCCGCTTACCACGCCGCGGTCGAGCGCGCCAAACGGTACGTCTACGAAGGCGACGTCATGCAGGTCGTGCCCTCGCAGCGCATGTCCAAGCCATTCAAGGCTACACCGATTGCCCTCTACCGGGCGTTGCGCACGATCAACCCTTCGCCTTACATGTTTTACTTCGATTTCGGCGATTTCCACGTGGTGGGCGCTTCGCCCGAAATCCTCGCCCGGCTGGAAGGGGATACCGTGACGTTGCGGCCGATCGCCGGCACGCGCCGCCGGGGAGCAACGCCTGCCGAGGACGCGGCCCTCGCGGAGGAGCTGCTCGCCGACGAGAAGGAGCGTGCCGAGCACATCATGCTCGTGGATCTGGGGCGTAACGACGTCGGCCGGGTCGCCCGGACCGGCAGCGTCAAAGTGACCGAGCAGATGGTGATCGAGCGCTATTCGCACGTAATGCATATCGTTTCGAACGTTGAAGGAGCGCTCAAGCCGGGATTGAATGCCATCGACGTCCTGCGCGCGACGTTTCCGGCCGGCACCGTCTCGGGGGCGCCCAAGGTGCGTGCGATGGAAATCATCGACGAGCTGGAGCCGGTGAAACGGGGCGTGTACGCCGGCGCGGTGGGCTACCTCGGCTTTCACGGCAACATGGACGTTGCAATCGCGTTGCGCACCGCGGTCATCAAGAACGGGATGCTGCACGTGCAGGCCGGCGGGGGCATCGTAGCCGACTCGCAACCGGCCGCTGAATGGCAGGAAACGCAGAGCAAGGCGAGAGCGCTGCTGCGGGCGGCCGAGATGGCGGAGGGCGGGCTGGATACGAGGATCGAATGAACCGGACGTACTCGGAGACGCCGGAATGCAGCGTACATTCTCGTGCGGTGGTCTTGTGCTGCCGGCTCCGGTAGGATGGGTTGGCAGATCCGTGAAACGCCCGTGCTCGTCGATCGCACCGGCGGGGGTTGTCCTGGTAGTGCTCTCTTGGGAAGGCCTGTTCCGTGAGCAAATCCCGATATGGACCGCCGATCACGGCGGCGCGGTTGATCCTCGCGGCCGCATGCATGATGGGCGCGCTCGACGCGGCGGCCCAGTTGCGTCCTCCGCCAACGCCCGCCACGGAAGCCTACGCAATCGCCGAGAGCGCAGCCGGAACCGAACAATCCGATGCCGCGCGGTCGGGTGGTGGCGAGCCGGCTGTCCGTATTACACCCGAACAGTTACGGTTGAGAAACGCCTTGGTGATCGGCGGCGGCGTGCTGCTGGTGGGCGCGTATGGCCGCGCGAAATGGTGGGAGGAAGGATTTACCGGAGACTTCCGTACCGTTAAGGAGGGCTGGTTCGGCCAGAACACCTCGTCTGGCGGTGCGGACAAGCTGGGACACGCCTTTTCCGCCTACGTAGGGACGCGCGTCGTCACACAGGCGTTCGAGGCCTTGGGCAACGCGCCCGAGCCTGCGCGCAGGCTCGCGGCATGGTCGACGCTGGGAATCATGCTGGGCATCGAAATCCTGGACGGTTATTCCAGGCAGTACCGCTTCAGCAGGGAAGACGCCGTCATGAACGTCGTGGGCGTCGGGCTCGGCTATCTGCTGGAGCGCAATCGTAAGCTCGACAACCTGGTCGATTTCCGCCTGCTCTACCGGAAGTCGGAATCGAGCAGCTTCGATCCGGCCGGCGACTACTCGGGGCAGACCTATCTCCTGGTTGCGAAGGCGAGCGGCGTCCCCGCGTTGCGCGACAACAGCGTGCTCCGCTACTTCGAGCTCGCCGCGGGCTACGGCACGCGCGGCTACCAGGGTCCGCCCAGCGCCGAGCGCGCGCGCAACGTGTACTTCGGTGTCTCCCTCAACCTCTCCGAAGTGCTCGCCCAAACCGTCTTCCGCGGCGCGAAGGAGCGCGGCGGCGTGCACCGCGCGACCGATCTGTTCCTGGAGGTCGTTCAGGTTCCCGGCACCGCGGCGCTGGCATCCCACCGCATGTGAACACCCCCAGGGGTCACCGGCTTTACTCTTTAGGGCGGAGACGATACCGGGGCTTCTCAAACGGGCATCGGCGGTACTCGCGTCGTTGAAAAGGCAAGGTCGGAGAGGAGGCATCGTCGCCGACTCGATCTGAACCCACCGCCCCGCCACGGTGCCGTCTCATCAGACCATCTCGGGCTCCCACATCGTGAGATGATCGGGATCCAGTGTCACAAAACTTTATGACATGTCATACAACTGTAACCCGCCTTCTCTATCATCGGCCCCGTACATTCAAAGAGCCCGAACACAGGAGAAATCCATGAAAAACCGGCAATTACTCAATTGTTTGGGGTTGGCGCTGGCGGTCGCCGCCACGCTCGGACTGGCGCGGCCTGCCGCCGCGCAGACTGTCAAGATCGACGGCTCCAGCACGGTGTTCCCGATCACCGAAGCCGTGGCTGAAGAATTCCAGAAGACCAAGAAGGGCACCATGAAGGTCACCGTCGGCATCTCGGGCACGGGCGGCGGTTTCAAGAAGTTCTGCCGAGGCGAGACCGATATATCCAATGCGTCGCGCCCTATTCTCAAGGCTGAAATGGACGACTGCCGCAAGAATGGGGTGCAGTACATGGAAATGCCCGTGGCCTACGACGCGCTCACGGTGGTCATCAACCCCAAAAACACCTTCATCAAGAGCATGACCGTGGCGGAGCTCAAGAAGATCTGGGAGCCGGCCGCACAAAACAAGATTACCCATTGGAATCACGTCAATCCGGCCTGGCCCAACGCGCCGATCAAGCTCTTCGGTGCGGGCGCCGACTCGGGCACCTTCGATTACTTCACCGAGGCCATCAACGGCAAGTCGAAGGCGAGCCGCGGCGACTTCACCGCGAGCGAGGACGACAACGTCCTCGTCCAGGGCGTATCGCGCGACGTGAATTCGCTCGGGTATTTCGGCTACGCCTATTTCGAGGCAAACCGCGACAAG
The DNA here is from genome assembly GCA_963802355.1 of uncultured beta proteobacterium. Lineage (GTDB taxonomy): Bacteria > Pseudomonadota > Gammaproteobacteria > Burkholderiales > SG8-41 > SG8-41. The sequence goes on from CAWDIV010000005.1 coordinate 130,646, forward strand.
CTGAAGGCGGTGCCGATCGTCGAGAAGGAGGGCAAATCCGCGGTTGCGCCGTCCACGGAAACCGTGGTGAACGGTACCTACCAGCCCCTCTCGCGGCCGATCTTCATCTACGTCAACGCGAAATCGGCCGGCAAACCGGAAGTGAGGGAATTCGTCGATTTCTTCAACAAGAATGCGCCGAAGCTGGTGAAAGAAGTGAAATACGTCCCGTTGCCGCCGAAAGCGTACAGCCACAACCTGGAGACATTCGGCAAGATGCGCCTCGGAACGAAGTTCGACGGTGAGAACAAGGTCGGCCTCACCATCGAAGAACTGATGAAGCTGGAAGCCAAGCTTTAGGCCGGATTTGTCCGCCGGAAGAGGAGCGTCGTCGCGCGCTCCTCTTTTTTGTCGATCGGGCCGCCGCATGCGCGCTGGCCGGGTCGGGGAGTCATATACAATATGCCGCCACCCGAACTCGCGCACAACGAACTGCTTTTGAACGCGACGACCTCCCCGCGTCTCGAACGGAAATTTTTCCGTCATGCCAAGGAACGGATAATCGAGTTTATCCTTCTCCTCGCCGGGCTTTCCGCCGTCGCCACGACGGTCGCGATCGTCTGCATCCTCGTCTACGAATCGCTCGGATTCTTCCAGCATGTCTCGCTTTGGAGCTTTCTCTCCGACACGCAGTGGACCCCGCTGTTTTCGGAACCGCACTACGGCATCCTGCCGCTCGTATCGGGGACGCTGACCGTCGCCGTCGTGGCGCTTGGCGTGGCCATACCCATGGGCACGATCGTGGCGCTCTACCTGAGTGAGTTCGCGCCGCACGCAGTGCGCGAAATCGTCAAGCCGTTCCTGGAGCTGCTGGAGGCGGTCCCCACGGTGGTCTTCGGCTACTTTGCGCTGCTGTTCGTCACCCCGCTGCTGCAGAAAATCTACCCGGACCTCCCGGGCTTCAACATGCTCGCCCCGGGGCTGGTGATCGGTATCTTCATCATTCCGTACATCAGCTCGGTGGCGGAGGACGCGATGCGCGCGGTGCCCATGGCGATGCGGGAAGGCTCGTATGCCATGGGCGCGACGCGCTTCCAGACGGCCATTCGAGTCATAACCCCCGCGGCGGCATCGGGCATCATCGCCGCCTACATCCTCGCCATTTCCCGCGCAATCGGCGAGACCATGGTGGTGGCGATCGCCGCCGGGCTGCAACCCAAGTTCACCTTCAACCCGACGGAGCCCGCGGCGACGATTACCGCGTACATCGTGCAGGTGGCACTGGGCGATCTGCCGCACGGGAGCATCGGCTACCAGAGCATTTTCGCCGCCGGGCTCGTCCTGGTGTTGATGACCCTGGGCTTCAACGTGCTCGGTCATTTCATGCGCAAGCGATTCCGCGAGGCCTACTGATGGAACCGCGCCTGGAGGAAATGCGCACCCTGATCGCGCGTCACAAGTTGAACGATCACATCTTCGCGGTGGTCGGCCTGCTTTGCATGCTGATCGCCGTGACCATGCTGCTCGCGGCTTTTCTCGATCTTCTCGTGGACGGCTGGAGCCGGCTGTCGTGGCAGTTCTTCACCTCGTTTCCATCACGCCGCGCGACCGCCGCCGGCATCCTCTCTTCGTGGGTGGGCACGGCGCTGGTCATGCTGGTGACGATGGTGTCGGCGGTGCCGCTGGGGATTGCGGCCGCGGTGTACCTCGAGGAATACGCAGGCAAGAACCTGGTGACCGACCTCATCGAGATCAACGTCACCAACCTTGCCGGCGTGCCCTCGATCATCTACGGGCTGCTCGCCCTGGGTCTTTTCATATACATCCTCGGGCTGGGACAGAGCGTCCTCACGGCGGGCCTGACGCTGGCCTTGCTGATACTGCCCATCGTCATCGTGGCGACCCGCGAAGCGCTGCGCTCGATACCGAGGGAAATACGCGAGGCGGCATACGCGCTGGGCGCGACCCGGTGGCAGATGATTTCCGATCATCTTCTGCCCTACGCGCGCGGCGGGATATTGACCGGCGTCATCATCGGCATGTCGCGCGCCATCGGCGAGACCGCGCCGATCATCACGATCGGGGCCCTTACTTTCATCGCCTTTCTGCCGCCGATTCCGTTCACCGGCGATCCGCCGGCGGGTCTCTTTGACTGGCTGTTCTCGCCTTTCACGGTGCTGCCGATCCAGATGTTCAACTGGGTGTCGCGGCCGGACAATGCGTTTCTCGCCAACGCGGCGGCAGCGGGCGTCGTGCTGATCGTCATGACGCTAATGATGAACGGGTTGGCGATCTACTTGCGGTATCAGATCAGGAAGAAAATCAAATGGTAACCACGATGGCGAGACCGCAGCCGCCCGCGACCGTTCGCGCGGTCAGGGAGAACGCGGTAGTGAAGGCGGAAGCCAGGGACCTGAATTTTTTCTACGGCAGCTTCCACGCCTTGAAATCCATCAACATGCCGATATACGAGAAGCAGGTGACCGCGCTGATCGGCCCTTCCGGCTGCGGCAAGTCCACTTATTTGCGCTGCTTCAATCGCATGCACGATCTTTACCCCGGCAACCGCTACGAGGGAGAGATCGTGCTGCACCCGGACAATACCAATCTCCTGAGTACCAAGGTGGATCCCATCGAAGTGCGCATGCGCCTGTCGATGGTGTTCCAGAAGCCCAACCCGTTTCCCAAGTCCATATTCGAGAACGTTGCGTACGGCATCCGCATCCGCGGCGAGAGCAAACGGCGGCTCGTCGAGGAAAAGGTGGAGGAGGCCCTGCGCAGCGCGGCGCTGTGGGACGAGGTCAAGAACCGCCTCCACGAACTCGCGTTCAATCTTTCCGGCGGACAGCAGCAGCGGCTTTGCATCGCGCGAGCGCTCGCGACCGACCCGGAGATGCTGTTGTTCGACGAACCCACCTCGGCCCTGGACCCGATCGCCACTGCGAGCATCGAGCAATTGATCGCTGAGCTCAAGCAGAAGGTCACGATCCTGATCGTCACGCACAACATGCAGCAGGCCGCGCGCGTTTCAGAGTACACTGCCTACATGTACCTGGGCGAGTTGATCGAGTTCGACGTCACCGACACGCTGTTCATCAAGCCCCAGCGCAAGCAGACAGAGGATTACATCACCGGCCGCTTCGGCTGAGCAGGAGCTCCACATGGCGATGTACCACATTTCCAAGCAGTTCGATCAGGACCTCGAGACCCTGCGCTCGCGCATGCTCGAGATGGGCGGACTCGTCGAATCCCAGATCCGCGAGGCGATCGAGGCGTTCTCCAGCGGAAATACGGCGTTGATGGACCGCGTCACGGAGAACGAGCGCCGCGTGAACGCCTGCGAGATGGAAATCGACAACGATTGCAGCCACATCATCGTCAAGCGGCAGCCGGCCGCCGGCGACCTGCGCCTGATCATGGCCATCAGCAAGGCCGTGACCGACCTGGAGCGCATCGGGGACGAGGCGGAAAAAGTCGCCCGCATGTCGCGGCAGATCCACGGGCGCGGGCACATGCAGCCGCAACAGTTCACCAACCTGAGTCACGTCGCCGAAATCGCCACCGGCATGCTGCGGCGCGCGCTGGACGCTTTCGCGCGCCTGGACTCCGCGCAGGCGGGCGTCGTCATCCGTGACGATTTCGCAATCGACGCCGAGTTCCGCTCCATAGTCCGTCAGCTCATTACCTTCATGATGGAGGATCCCCGCACGATTTCGAGCGCGCTCGAGATCGTATGGATCGCCAAAGCCATAGAGCGCATAGGGGACCACGCCCAGAACATCGCCGAGCACGTGATTTACATCGTCGACGGAACGGACGTGCGCCATACCAAGCGCGACCACCAGCCCGCGAGCGACGCGGAAAAAGTCTAGGGGACACCCGGCACCGTAAATGAAGATACCCATCCTGATCGTCGAGGACGAGCCCGCCATACAGGAGCTGGTGGCGGTGAACCTCGAGCATGCCGGCTACATGCCGCTGCGCGCGGGGACCGTGCCGGAGGCCCAGGCACACCTGCGCGACGCCCTGCCTGACATGATCCTGCTCGACTGGATGCTGCCCGGCGTCAGCGGCCTCGATTTTGCGCGGCAGTTGCGCGCCGATACCCGCACGCGGGACATACCGATCATCATGCTGACGGCGCGCGCGCTGGAGCAGGACAAGGTCACGGGGCTGGAGCTGGGCGCCGACGATTACATCACCAAGCCGTTTTCACCGCGCGAGTTGCTCGCCCGCATCAAGTCGGTCATGAGGCGCCGGGCACCGCAGCTCACGGACGACCTGGTGGCGGTTTCCGGTATCGTGCTCAATCCGGTCGCGCACGAGGTGACCGCCAAGGACATCACGCTGGAGCTGGGGCCGACGGAGTTCCGGATACTGCATTTTTTCATGACGCACCCGGACCGGGTGTACAACCGCCGGCAGCTGCTCGATTTTGTCTGGGGGGATCACGTCTTCATCGAGGAGCGCACGGTGGACGTTCACATCCGAAGGCTGCGGCAGGCACTGGACGCCGCCCGTCTTGCGCATCTCATCGAGACTGTTCGCAGCGCAGGCTATCGCTTCCGAACGGTGGGATAATGCGTATCCACCTGGCCCCCCTGCATGCCGGAGACCTACACTCGTAACGCGTTACTGATACTCGTCTGCGCGGCGATCGCACTGCCCACGGGAATGTTGTTTGGCGCCGCGTTCGGGTGGGGTATCCTCGCTGCCGGATTTCTCCTGCTGCTCCTGCACCACATTGCGCATCTCGAACGGCTGCGCCGCTGGGCGGCGGGCAGCTTGCACGCGCAAGTGCCCGAAGGGCGGGGTACATGGAGCGCGGTCTTCGACCTGCTCTACCGCAGGCAGCGCAACGAGTCGCAACGGCGCATGCGCCTCGGCCGGGTCCTGGCACGATCGCGTCAGGCCGGCCGGGCGTTGCCGTACGGGCTCGCGATCCTGGACTCCGATTATCACATCGTGTGGTGCAACGATTCCGCTGAATCGCATCTGGGCATCAGGCTGGACCGAGACCGCGGCCAGACCATAACGCACCTGGTGCGCCAGCCGGAGTTCTTCGCGCATCTCGCGGCGCGCGACCTCGGCAAGCCGCTCGAGCTCAAGCCCGCAGGGGCCAACGGCCCGTTGCTGTCCGTGCAGTTCGTGCCCTACGCGGAATCCCAATGGTTACTGCTGTCGCGCGACATCACTCAGTACGCGAGGGTGGAGAGAATACGGCGCGATTTCGTTGCCAATATCTCGCATGAGCTGCGCACACCGCTCACCGTGCTCGTCGGCTTTATGGAAACCATACTCGAGCTCAAGCTCGACCCGGAACGCTCCCGGGACTACCTCAACATGATGGCCGATCAGGGCAAGCGCATGCAACGCATCATCGACGATCTGCTCGTGCTCTCGACGCTCGAGTCGACGCCTGAACCCAGAAGCGAGGAACGCATCGACATGATGTTGCTGCTCGCGAGGCTGCGAACGGACGCGGAGGCGCTATCCGCAGGCCGTCACCGGATCGCCGTCGAAGTCGTCCCCGCAGGGCCGCACACCGTGCTGGGCTCCGAAAGCGAGCTCACCAGCGCATTCGGCAATCTCGTGAGTAACGCAGTGCGCTACACTCCCGCGGGCGGTGAGATCCGAATCACGTGGCGTAAATTGAGCGATGGCGCCGAGTTCGCCGTGGAAGATACGGGGCCCGGTATCGCGCCGGAGCACATCCCGAGGCTGACGGAGCGTTTTTACCGCGTCGACCGCGGCCGGTCGCGCGATACGGGGGGCACTGGCCTCGGCCTCGCAATCGTCAAGCATGCACTCGCACGTCATCAAGCCGAATTGGACATACAGAGCGAAATCGGGCGGGGCAGCCGCTTCGCGGCGCGCTTTCCTGCCCGGCGCGTGCCCGCGCCGCCGACCGCCTCCGTGCATCCGTAATCGGCGGAGTGGCTCGTTTCAACGCGTTCGATTGATGACTATCTGGTGGCCACAGAGGTCATGACTTCGCCTTGTTCTTCAGTTCGTTTTGTTTCATGGTCCTGAGCATCACAGTTGCCGCCGCGCCCAAGTTTCCGTATACGGCGCAGGCCCAGATATGCTCAACCGGAATGCCGCTTTTTTCTATCGCCGCAGGCATCGTTTCGGCTTCTACGTCCAGGCTGCGGATTCTGGACGCTTTACCATCATCGTATAGCAACAACCATCTGTTCATCTGTTCAGGTTTCCACGATTTGCTATTGGGGGGCACCCTTCACGGGCTCGATCAACGCTGCGGCCAGGACTGTCATCGGATTTTCATTAGCCGCGGCCATTGCCTCGGCCATGCGCTACCCGTCGGCCTATGCCGACAAAAAAACGCTTTCAATTCCATGCCATACGATGCGCTCCTTCGTGCTGTCGTCGTGCGGCGACCACGTCCAGCAACGTCGCGCCATAAATCCATGTATTTTTTATAGATTTTTCTGGCACGGTGGTTGCGAGTAGTGAAGTATACCCAGTCGATCGGGTATTTGAGGAAAGGAGATGCATCATGAAACGCAAAACACTTTTGGTGGTTGGTGTGGCCGGTGCGTTGGCCTGTAGCGCCGCCTCCGCGACGACGTATCTTTGCGTGCAGGATCCAACGGATGAGTACTACCTGTCGTGTGCAGAGCTTACGTCTGACGCACTCGCTTCGAGCCCCTTGATCGAGTACTCGCCCGCGTCCGAGCCGACCTTCGTTACATATTACTTGACCGAGCCTGCGTCAGAGGAAGTCGCGTCGACGTAGCTGCGATCGGCGCCGACGTCCTATTTTTGCACCTATGATTCGCCGCTGAACGAGATCTGGGTCACTGAACATCCGGGCGCCTAAAGGGCGCTGGCACGAAACATCCGTTAATTCCGAACTCGCACTTTAAGAAGGCCGGAAAAAGGGGCTAAGCGCCCCTTTGATCCCTTTATTTGGCACAAGTTGCGCCGGCCGCCAACTCTATTGCGACTTGCCGGGTTCGTCGATTGCCGGAATAATCCCCCTCATGCAGCTTCGAATTTCCCTCTCAGCTCTTCTGTGGCGCTGGCGTCAGCCGGCCGCCTAAAAATTTCCTTCGCCGGTACCGAGCGAATCGGTACAACCAGCAGTATTCTCAAGAAGAGCGGTCATACTGCGGGTATCGACACCGAATATCCGAACGTATATATATGTATATCAAATAGGTAGGGTGACTAATGGTGCTCGTCATCGACAACTACGATTCCTTCACTTACAACCTGGTGCAGTACCTGGGTGAACTGGGTGAAACCGTGGAGGTGTACCGCAACGATGAAATCACGATCGATCAAGTCGCGCAACGCAAGCCCGCGCAGGTCGTCATTTCGCCGGGACCGTGCACCCCGAAGGAGGCGGGGATCTCGGTCCCGCTCATCGAGCGTCTCGCCGGAACAATTCCCGTGCTGGGCGTATGCCTCGGGCATCAGGCCATAGGGCAGGCTTTCGGCGGGCGCATCGTACATGCCGGTCAACTTATGCACGGCAAGATTTCCGCCATCCATCATGACCGCCGCGGCGTGTTTGCGGGCGTCCCGGACGGGTTCACGGCGACGCGCTATCATTCGCTGGCGATCGAGCGAGCGAGCCTGCCGGGGTGCCTCGAGGTGAGCGCCTGGACCGATGACGGAGAAATAATGGGCGTGCGCCACCGGTCACTCGCGATCGAAGGCGTGCAGTTCCATCCCGAGTCCATCCTGACCGAGCACGGGCACCAGCTGCTCAGGAATTTTTTATCGAGCGCTACGTAACTTCGTTACCTCGCTCGATCCTTTACCCTCAACTCCTCTCCCGAGGGGCGAAGGGAGTGGGGTGACGACGAATCGGCGAGTCCGGATGGTCATCCGGCATCGAAATGATTAGGAGCGAGGTCATGACGCCGCAGGAAGCTTTGACCAGGGTCATCGAGCACCGCGAGATTTTCCGGGAGGAAATGATCTCTCTCATGCGCAGCATCATGAGCGGCGAGGTCACGCCGACAATGATCGCGGCGATCTTGATCGGGCTGCGGGTGAAGAAGGAGACGATAGGCGAGATCGCGGGCGCGGCGGAGGTGATGCGCGAATTCGCGACCAAGGTGGCGCTCAAGGATGCCCACGACCTGGTGGATATCGTGGGCACCGGCGGGGACGGCGCGCATACCTTCAATATCTCCACCGCGACGAGTTTTGTCTGCGCCGCAGCCGGCGCGCGCATCGCGAAGCACGGCAACCGCGCGGTATCCAGCAAGTCGGGCAGCGCCGACTTGCTGGAAGCACTCGGCGCCAACATTACTCTCAAGCCGGAACAGATCGCGAGCTGCATCGCCGAGGTGGGGGTTGGCTTCATGTTTGCCCCGAATCACCACGGCGCCATGAAGCACGCCGCGCCGGTCCGGCGCGAACTGGGCGTGAAGACGATATTCAACATACTCGGTCCGCTCACCAATCCGGCGGGGGCAAGGCAACACTTGATCGGCGTGTTCCATCCCGATCTCGTCGGTATCGAGGTGCGCGTGCTGCAGGACCTCGGCAGCCGGCGCGTCATCGTCGTGCACGGCATGGAGGGGCTCGACGAGATGTCTATTTCCGGGCCCACCATGGTGGGAGAACTGAAAGACGGCCAAATCCGGGAATACCAGGTCGCCCCGCAGGACTTCGGATTGCAGGTCCAACCGGCACAGGCGATCCGGGTCGAAGGCGTGGAGCAGTCGAAAGCCATGGTCCTCGCCGCACTGGCGAACGAGCCGGGCGCGGCGCGCGACATAGTCGCCCTCAATTCCGGAGCGAGCATCTACGTTGCCGGTCTCGCGCCCTCGATCGCAGAGGGGTTGAAAAAGGCCCAGGCAGTGATCGCCAGCGGCGCCGCGCGCAAGAAACTCGACCAGTTCGTCGCGTACACCCGCAGTATTTGAGTCCCGCCGGTTAATAGTCATGTCTGACGTCCTGCAGGACATCCTCGAGGTCAAGGCGGAGGAGCTTGGGCGCGCCCGGGCGGCGAAGTCGTTTGCCGCGCTGGAGGACGAAGCAAGGCAAGCGGCACCCGCGCGTGACTTCATCGCCGCAATCCGCTCGAAGATCGCAACCGGCAAGCTGGCCGTGATCGCTGAGCTGAAGAAAGCCAGCCCGAGCCGGGGTGTACTGCGCGAGCGCTACGACCCCGCGACAATAGCCGCAGGCTATGAGCGCGGTGGCGCCGCCTGCCTGTCGGTGCTGACGGACGAGAGGTTCTTCCAGGGCTCACCAGCTCATCTCGAGCAGGCGCGCGCGGCGTGTCAGCTTCCCGTACTCCGCAAGGATTTCACGATCGATCCGTACCAGGTCTATGAGGCCAGGGCGACGGGCGCGGATTGCATACTGCTGATCGCCGCTGCGCTCGAGGATAGTCGCATGCTGGACCTGGAAGCGGCGGCGGGGGCGCTCGGCATGGCGATGCTGGTGGAGGTGCACGACGCCGGCGAGCTCGATCGCGCGCTTCGCCTCAAGACGCCGCTCATCGGCATCAACAATCGCAATCTGCGCACGTTCGACACCCGCCTGGAAACGACACTCGATCTGCTCGACCGCATCCCCGAGGATCGCATCGTCGTAACCGAAAGCGGGATACTCACACCGCACGACGTACAGACGATGGCGCGTCGCGGCGTGAAGTGCTTTCTGGTCGGGGAAGCGTTCATGCGCGCCGCGGATCCCGGCGCGGAACTGGCGCGGCTGTTCGCGCGGCCGGCCTGATTTCATCTGTGTTCATCTGTGTTTATCTGTGGCTTAATCGACTTTTCGGGATCCGATAGGAGGGCTTCGTGACGCCGCCGCCAACTCTGCCGACGCTGGACGAATTGATCATCGCTTTTGACAAGGGCCTGCGCACGATCTTCGGCCCGGCGCGCTCGGTGCGCGCCATGCCTGGGGAAGAGCTGCCGCAGCACGAGATGTCTGCGTCGCAGCGCGCCCATGCGGCGGCGCTCATGCGAGTCAATCACACGGGGGAAGTTTGCGCCCAGGCCCTCTATCAAGGACAGGCGCTTACGGCTCGCGATCGAGATGCCAAAGCAGCGCTCGACAAGGCGGCGCAGGAAGAGACGGAGCATCTGGCATGGACCGAGCAGCGCATCGAGGAGCTCGGCGGCCGGAAGAGCGTGCTGAATCCTCTATTCTATGCGGGCTCGTTCGCGATGGGCGCGGCGGCAGGCCTGCTCGGGGACCGCTGGAACCTGGGCTTTCTCGCCGAAACCGAGCGCCAGGTGGTGGCGCACCTGGAAGGACATCTCACGCGTTTGCCGGAGGAGGATCAGAAAAGCCGGGCCGTCGTGAAGGAGATGCAGATCGATGAGGCGCGGCACGCGACCAGCGCGCTTCAGCACGGCGGCGCGGAGCTGCCGGCGCCGGCAAAGGCCACGATGCGGGTGGCCTCGAAGGTGATGACGGAAACGTCGTACTGGATCTAAATAGAGTTAAATCCGGACGCGCTCCGCCGGTTTGACTCCGCGCGTTCGAACGGACGCCTATAGGGTTCGGGAGCGGCTCCCGCGCCCTAGGTCGCCGTTCAACGCGCGAGACATTCGATCTTGAATCTAGCTCTTTGAACGCCCCGTCTCTCCTAGAATCCTGGGAGAGACGGTGGAATTCTCCTGTCTACGGGGGTTTAACGTCTTGGTGAACGGCGGGCAGTGATCACGGGTGATGTTGCCACTGCGCTGGCGGCACGTCCGTTCCACCTAGAGTTAGACGCCCGACAATAGGAAGCGGCGATCATAGTTCATCTTCTTGAGCATCTTGCGCATGGCCTTCAGCGATTTCCGATCAACCTTGCAGAGGTCAAGTTCATAAGTTCGCCGCTCGGTTTTGATCCGAACGGTTTCCGTATCGTTATTCCAGTGCACTTCTTCCACAAGGTCGTCTTCATCCAGGCCATATCGTTCAAAAGCAACCTTGACGCCCCGCTCCCATTCTTCGAGGAGCGGTTCGAACTCAGGCGCGCGTTGCAGGATGAGGCTCTCAATCTGCGTCGGATCGTCAGGTTCCACCACCGCGAACGAGAGCACTAGATCGGTGCCAGTTTCAACCGAGATAAAGCTGACCATATCCACGGTGAAGGGGGTCTAAGATATCGAGACTGTAAGTGAGGCTTTAAAAGTCGCCAGATGTGCCTTTAATCGGCGTTGATCGGCGGCTAAATGTCTTGGGGTATGACCCTATCCGCGTTTTATCTGCGCTTATCTGCGGCTTAAATTGCTGTTGTTCTTGTCGGCATTCATCGGCGGCCATCGGCGGTTAATTTCCCGCTTCACGAATCTCGTAGTCATGCGTGATCTCCGCCATCTTCGCCAGCATGATCGATGCCGAGCAATACTTTTCCGCCGAGAGGTGTATCGCCCGCTCCACCTGCTCGGGCTTCAACGCTTTGCCGGTGACGACGAAGTGGAAGTGGATCCTGGTGAAGACCTTGGGATCCTCCGCCGCGCGCTCCGCGTCGATTTCCACGACGCAATCGGTGATCGGCGCGCGGCTTCTGCGCAATATGTGCACTACGTCATATGCGGTGCAGCCGCCGGTGCCGATCAGCACCGTTTCCATCGGGCGCGGGCCAAGGTTGCGTCCGCCGCCTTCCGGCGCGCCGTCCATCACCAACGCGTGCCCGCTCTCGGACTCGCCCACGAAGGCGACGTTCTCGATCCACTTGATCCGTGCTTTCATATAAGCTCTCAGCTGTCAGTGTTCAGCTGTCAGCCATATCGTTTCCTCTGCGTCCAGTATTTGTCTTCGCTTGTCGCGCGCGGCGCGATTAAATTGCAATCGAGCGCGTCAGCGACCGAGTGCAATTCGCAGATGATACCAGCCGAGGCCGATCGCTTCGTGGAAGAACCAGCTGCTATTGAACAACGCCTGCCCGGTGGGCATGAAATCGAGCACGGATACGGGTGGGCGCGTGGTGTACCCAGTCGGCGCAGGGATTACGCTGAATCCCACGGATTCGAACGCGTAGCGGGCCCGCGGCATGTGCCAGGCGTGGGTGACGAGATAGATGCGCGTGATGCCGGCTCCGCTCAACACGCCGGAACTTCCCCGCGCGTTGGCAAGCGTGTTGCTCGATGCGTCTTCGGTCCACTGTGACCGGGAACCTGAAACTCGCCTTGCAGCACCTGCTTCATGGCTCTTGCCTCGGAACCGGAACCGCCCCGGTGGAAACCGCCGGAAACGAGAATCGGTTTCCTGAGCACACGATGGAGGTGAGCCCCGTAGCGCAAGCGCACGAGGGTATGGGAATTCACCGTATCGCCGCCGTACTCCGGCGCGGCAATATAGGCGCCGCCCCCCAAGACGACTATCGCCTGTCCGCTCTTGTCGACGAGGGGGTCCCGCGGTTCCGGCTCCAGCAATTGGAGCAGGTGGCTCGCGACGAAAGGGGTGGAGAGCGCGTAGAGCGCCAGCACGGAGAAAAAGACGAGACCGCGCGCGAGCTGAGGACGGCGCCTGGTAAGGAACAGCGCAAAGAGCAGTACGACGACCAATATGCCCGGCGGCATGAGCAGTGAAGCAACCGCGTTGGTGATCAGCCATTCCATTTGCAGGTAGGGAAGAGCAAAAATCGGGGGAGAGCCCGACAGCGCCTGACCGGCTCACCCGATCAACTGGTCCTCATTATCCGAAAAGCGCACAATGCTTTTCGGATTGACACAGGCGTCTGATTTGCAATAGAATTCGGCCTTTTCGCGAAGACCCGGACTATGAGGACTTATTCCGCCAAACCCGGCGACGTCAGGCAAGATTGGTACGTCGTGGACGCCGCTGGGCAGGTGCTCGGCAGGCTTGCGGCCGAACTCGCGCGCCGCCTGCGTGGCAAGCACAAGCCCGAATTTACGCCGCATATCGACACCGGCGATTATATCGTGGTGGTCAATGCCGATAAGTTGCGCGTGACGGGGAAGAAGGCGCAGAACAAGATCTATTATCGGCACAGCGGTTACCCCGGCGGCATCTACAGCACGAACTTCGCCAAGCTGCACGCGCGACACCCCGATCGGGTGCTCAAGCTCGCGGTCAAGGGCATGTTGCCCAAGGGACCGCTCGGCTACGCGATGATCAAGAAGATGAAGATCTACGCTGGCGCGAGTCATCCGCACACAGCGCAGCAGCCCAAGACACTGGAGATTCGATAGCCATGGCCATGCAACCGCGGCAGCAACAGAACTACGGCACCGGCCGGCGCAAGAGCGCCGTCGCCCGCGTGTATCTGAGGCCCGGCACGGGCACCATCACAGTCAACGGCAGACCGGTGGACGAATTTTTCTCGCGCGAGACCGGGCGCATGATCGTGCGGCAACCGCTGCAGCTCACCAATACACTCGCGAACTTCGACATTCTGGTGAATGTGGACGGCGGTGGCGAGTCGGGTCAGGCGGGCGCGGTGCGCCACGGCATCACCCGCGCGCTGATCGAGCACGATGCTGCGCTCAAGCCCGCACTGAAGAAAGCAGGATTGGTCACGCGCGACGCCCGCGAGGTCGAGCGCAAGAAGGTCGGATTACACAAGGCGCGCAAGCGTCATCAGTTCTCGAAGCGATAGGATTTTGTCGCGCTCGGATCCGACAGAATCCTCGGGCAAAACCGCCCGAACGAAAGCCAGAAAAGACAGTGAAAGGTTCATTTCGATCCACTCGTATGGCCGATTGCAAACCAAGCGATGCCGTTATCACCAGGTTCCTCCGAGAACCTCAGGCGATTTCGCCGCTAGTAGCCTGCGGGACGGCCCCGGAGTGGGCAGGCTGCTAAACTGGGCGGTAAATATCTGCAGTCAGGCCGCCTGCGGGCGGCTTTGCTGTCTCTGGAGCACGGCAGCACTTGCCGCCACATGGAGCGGGAACATCGATGTACCAGCAGATTCATTCTGAGCCGTCCGTGCCTTCCATGTGCTCCCGTGGCTGAATCTTCAGGGCAAATCCTGCAGTGACATCAACACGTGCCATCAAAATCGGGATCGTCGGCGGCACCGGCTACACCGGGGTCGAGCTGCTGCGCCTGCTCGCTCAGCATCCGCACTGCGAGCTCGTCTACATCACCTCGCGTCAGGAGGCGGGCACGGGCGTGGCCGAGGTGTTTCCGAACCTCAGGGGCAAGGTAACGCTCAAATTCAGCGACCCGGCCAAGGCCGGGCTCGACGGCTGCGATCTCGTCTACTTTGCGACACCCAACGGCGTTGCCATGGAGCAGGCGCGCGCGCTGGTTGACGCGGGTGTACGCATCATCGACATCGCCGCCGACTTCCGCATCAAGGACGTGCCGCTGTGGGAGCGGTGGTACGGCAGGAAGCACGCCTGCCCGGAACTGGTGGGCGAGGCGGTATACGGACTGCCGGAAGTGAACCGCGGGCGTATCAGAGAGGCGCGTGTGGTTGCCAACCCGGGTTGCTATCCGACTTCGGTGCAGCTCGGCTTCCTGCCGCTGCTCGAGGCCGGAATCGTCGATATGAATCACCTGATCGCGGATGCCAAGTCCGGTGTTTCCGGCGCCGGCCGCAGGGCGGAGGTGCACACGCTGCTCGCCGAGGCTTCGGACAACTTCAAGGCCTACGGGGTACCCGGGCATCGGCACCATCCCGAGATCGCGCAGGGGCTCACGCAGGCGGCCGGCCGTGCGGTGAATCTCATCTTTGTGCCGCATATGACGCCGATGATCCGCGGCATACATGCGACCCTTTACGCGCGCATGACGGTAAAGGCCGACCTGCAGGCGCTTTACGAGAAGCGCTATGCGCAGGAGCCTTTCGTGGATGTCATGCCGCCCGGCAGCCATCCCGACACGCGCTCGGTGCGCGGCGCAAATACCTGCCGGCTCGCCGTGCATCAGCCAGACGGCGGCGATACCGTCGTCGTGCTGTCGGTGATCGACAATCTCGTCAAGGGCGCATCGGGCCAGGCGGTGCAGAACATGAACATCATGTTCGGTTTTCCTGAAACCACCGGGCTGGAGCAGCTCGCGCTGCTGCCGTAGATTCAGCCACAGATACACATGACGTATCAGATCCTACGCACGCTGCAGCGCAAGTTCGGCATCTCCGCGCCGCGCATGTCGGTGCACGCGCACGTGCCGTGGTACTGGCGCTGGTTCGTCATCGTGGTGATCGGAGTGCTGGTGGCGGGGGTGGGATGGGCGACCTATCACTTCGGAATGGAATTCGCAGGATTCCGGCAGGGCGAATCCGAGCGCGCGCTTTCCCGCTTGGACGACGAAGTAAAGCAGCGCGATGCGCATCTCGCGGACCTGCGCTCGAAGGTCGCCGCAGCCGAGCGGCAGCTGCAGATCGAGCGCGCGACCTACACCGATCTTTCCAGGCAATTGAAATCGCTCTCCGACGAGAACGCCGTATTGAGGGAAGACCTCGCGTTCTTCCAGTCGCTGATGCCGGCAGGGAGCAAGGAGGCAGCGGCCGTCAGCATCAATCGCTTTCGCGTGCAGCCGGAATCGGTGCCCGGCGAATATCGCTACCGGTTGCTGCTGGTGCAGACCGGGCAACGCGTGAAGGAATTCCACGGCAACGTGGAATTCGTGTTGAACGTGGAGCAGAGCGACCGCAAGTTCGTGGTGATGCTGCCGACGGAGGACAACCGAAGCGCCACCGAGTATCAGCTCAACTTCAGGTTCTTCCAGCGCGTCGAGGGTACCTTCAAAATCGCGCCCGGAGCGGTGGTCAGAAGCATGCAGGTGCGGGTCTTTGAAAACGGCGCCAAGACGCCTAAACTAACGCAAATGGTGAATCTCTCCTGAGGGGCTGTTTCAGAATGATGACTGAAACAGCCCGGGGAGCATGAGGGGAGTATCCTCTCATTTGTTACGGATTCCGAAGGAGGGCCTCATGTTCGGCAGAAAGGGCAGCAGCAAACCGGAGAGCCGCATCGACTGTTTGATCGGCGCCGGCACAACGATAGAAGGCGACATCACTTTCACCGGCGGGCTGCGAGTGGACGGGCGCGTGCGCGGAAACGTGGTGGCGAGCGATGGCAAGTCCGGCACGCTCGTGCTGTCGGAGCAGGCGCAGATCGAGGGTGAGGTCCGCGTGTCGCATGTCGTCATCAACGGCACTCTCGTCGGCCCGATTCACGCCGCGGAGTACATTGAACTGCAATCGAAGGCCAATGTCACAGGAGATGTATACTACAAGTCCCTAGAGGTACAGGTCGGTGCGGTGTTGCAGGGCAAGCTGGTCTTTCAGAGCGACATCAAATCCGATAAGGTGGTGCAGTTCAAGCCCGCGGCCGCTGACTGAGCCGGGGGAATAGAAGACGAGCGGCGGAGAACGTCTCCCCGCACCCCCGCCGCGCCGAACTGGCGAATTCGTTGTTTCAGGAGTAGTGATATGAATGCGGTAACCGAAATGAGTGCAGTGGCCGAAAGGATGCCTGACCCGTTGGTGTTCACGGAAGCGGCGGCGGCTAAGGTAAAGCAGTTGATCGACGAGGAAGGCAATACCGAGCTCAAGCTGCGGGTGTTCGTGACCGGCGGTGGCTGCTCCGGATTCCAGTACGGCTTTACATTCGACGAAGCGACCAACGAGGACGACACTGCGATGCAGCGCGGCGGCGTTACTCTGCTGATCGATCCCATGAGCTTGCAGTACCTGGCGGGCGCGGAGATCGATTACCAGGAAAACGCGGAAGGCGCGCAGTTCGTTATCAAGAATCCGAACGCGACATCAACGTGCGGGTGCGGGTCTTCGTTCTCGGCCTCCTAGGCCAAATCTCTCCTTAAAAAAAGGCGGCTATGCCGCTTTTTTTTTGGTAGGCTTCGGGTTGATGTCTTCCCGTCCGGTACACGAGGTCACGCTCACGTGCCATCCTGAAACTCCCGGCGAGGCAGTGCGCAGCATCGCTGCGCGCGTGAGCAGAATGCCGGATGGAATGCTGGCGGTTACGTATATCTTCGAGGGAGATCTCGACCGGCTGCGCGCGCCGCCGCGGCGGGCGCCCCGCACCGCTGACCGGCTCTGGCAGCACACCTGCTGCGAAATTTTCGTCGCCCGTCACGATCTGCCGGCGTACCATGAATTCAATCTCTCCCCTTCCGGAGAGTGGGCGGCGTACGCGTTTCAACGCTATCGCGAAAGCGCGCCGCTCGCAGAGAAGGCAAACGCGGAGGAGCTCAATCCGCAAATTGCCGTGCGCGATTCCGCGAAGAAACTGGAGCTCGATGCCTTGATACGTCTCGACCGTCTGTCTCCGGAACACCGTGTCGCGAAGCTGTCGCTGGCGCTGTCCGCGGTCGTCGAGGAGAAGGACGGCTTGCTGTCGTACTGGGCGATCAAGCATCCGCCCGGCAAGCCGGATTTTCATCACGCGGATGCATTCGCTCTGGAGCTGGAAGAAATAAACTGCTCGTCGCTGCGCTCCAACAGCCTGCCAGATGAAGTTCGGGATTGACCGGCTGCTGGAAGATCCGGCGCTGCGAAGACCGCTGGCGGGCCGGCGCGTGGCACTGCTCGCGCATCCGGCGTCGGTGACGCGCGATCTCGTGCACTCGCTCGACGCGCTGGCGACGCTCGAGGACATCGACGTGGCTGCGGCCTTCGGTCCCCAGCACGGACTGCGCGGCGATAAGCAGGACAACATGGTCGAATCGCCCGACTACACCGACCCGGCGCACGGCATCCCGGTATTCAGTCTGTATGGCAAGGTTCGCCGTCCGACGGCCCAGATGATGGACAGCTTCGACGTGCTGCTTGTCGATCTTCAGGACCTCGGCTGCAGGGTCTATACCTTCGTCACCACGCTGCGTTACGTTCTCGAGGCGGCCGCGGAACGCGGCAAAGGAGTTTGGGTGCTCGACCGGCCCAATCCGGTGGGGCGCCCGGTCGAGGGGACGAAGCTCCTAGCCAGCTGGGAAAGTTTTGTCGGCGCCGGGCCGCTTCCAATGCGTCACGGTCTGACCCTTGGTGAGCTCGCCAAGTGGTTCGTGCGCACGCTTCGCCTGGATGTGGAATGCGAAGTGGTGACCATGGAAGGCTGGATGCCAGCTGGCGCGCCGGGGTTCGGCTGGCCCCTGGGGGAGCGAGCATGGGTAAATACCAGCCCCAATGCATCCAATCTATGGATGGCGCGCTGCTACGCGGGAACGGTTATGCTGGAAGGGACCACACTGTCGGAGGGGCGGGGCACGACGCGGCCGCTGGAGCTCTTCGGGGCGCCTGATGTGGAGCCGTATGCCCTGCTCTCGGCTATGGAATCCTTCGCCCCGCAGTGGATGCTCGGTTGCCGGCTGCGGCGCTGCTGGTTCGAGCCCACATTCCATAAGCATGCCGGCGAGCGGTGCGCAGGACTCCAGATCCATGTCGAGGACGCGGCCTACGATCACGTTGCTTTTCGCCCTTGGCGACTGCTCGCCCTCGCTTTCAAGGCCCTGCGGACGCTGCAGCCTGACTTCGACCTGTGGCGTGTGTTCCCATACGAGTACGAATACGACCGTCTCGCCATCGATCTTATCAACGGTAGCGCGCTGCTGCGTGAGTGGGTGGATGATCCCGCCGCCCTCGCGTCCGATCTGGACGCACTCGTCATCCCCGACGAGCAAGCATGGCGCGCGGAGCGCGAATCAGTGCTGCTCTACCGCTGAACGCGGTGAGCAGTAAGCGGTAAGCGGCGAGAAAGCCGTCGGGTGTGACCTACCTGCTCACTGCTTACCGCTTACTAGTCTAGTCGGGCGAGATTGGTGCCGCGCAGCAGCTTCAGGCGCTGCGCCAGCGGTGTAACGACGCTCTCGAACGCGGACCGCTGTTCGGCCATGATCGGGGGTGCCGAGGGCATGGCCACATTCAGCGGATTCTGGTGCACGTTGTTGATGCGGAATTCATAGTGCAGGTGCGGGCCTGTGGCGAGACCGGTCGAGCCGACATAGCCGATGACGTCTCCCTGCGCGACACGCGCGCCCTTGCGCATCCCTTTAGCCAGCCCGGAGAGATGACCGTACCACGTCGTGTACTGGGATTGATGACGGAGAACGACGAGATTACCGTAACCGCCCTGACGGCCAGCGATTTCCACGATTCCGTCGCCGGTTGCTTTTACCCGCGTACCAGCCGGCGCCCCGTAATCGATACCCTTATGCGCGCGCCATTCGCGCAGCACGGGATGGAATCGGGCGTTGGTAAAACCGGAAGTGATCCGCGAGAACTCCAGCGGAGAGCGGAGGAACGCCTTGCGTATGTTCTTGCCTTCCAGGGTGTAATAGCCACCCTGGCCATCCGCATGCTGAAAATAGACCGCCTGGTAGACCTTGCCGTTATTGACGAATTCGGCGGCCAGCACGCGGCCGGTACGCAGCTGCTCACCCTGGTCGTTGAACGTCTCGTAGACAACGGTAAACCGGTCTCCGCGCCGCAGATCCCGGTGGAAGTCGATGTCGGTCGAGAAGATCTCGGCGATCTGGATCGCGACCGCATCGGCCAGGCCGGCCGCATCCGTGGCGGCGAAAAGCGAGCTTCTAATCTCTGCCGCTGTCATCTGTACACGGCGCTCGAGCGCGACGGGTTGCTCGGTCACGCTGAATGATTCGCCGCTGCGTTCGATACGGATCACCGTGCCGCCGTTGAGATAGCGCAGGGCGAGCAGCTTACCTTCGGCAGTGGTGTGGGACCGCATCGTTCTGCCGGGAATCAACTGATAGAGTCCTCGTGCCGCGCGCGTACCGCGCAGCCAGGTGATGGCGCCCGGATCGTCCACACCAAGTCGGGAAAGCAGGGAGCCGAACGTGTCATCGCGGCGGACACGTTCCTCGCGCCAGAAACCGGTGTCCGGCGGAACGCTGAGGGTAGTGGCGGGGAGGGCGAGCTGTTCGACGACCTGGGTGCGCGGTGCCGTATCGGTGACGGTGTGGGGTGCTATACCGAAGGCCGCGACGATGCCAAGGAACGGCAACACCAGCAGCGCTACTCCCCATTTCAGGCCCGTGTGCGCCGTGAGGCGCGCGAGCTTTTGCGCTAGAATCGGAATCCTGCCCTCCCGCCTGATTTCCCTGGACTTTTTTAGGGAGCAGAAAGCTTAGCAGAAATACCCCTGCCGTCAAAGCGCTCTTTTCGCATCGTGAAATAGACCCCCATTGACATGAGCGTCGAAGAACAATTGCAGGTCATCGAGCGCGGCTGTGACGAGTTGTTGATCAGGGCCGAGCTTGCGGAAAGGCTCAAGTCCGGCCGGCCGTTGCGCGTGAAAGCGGGTTTCGATCCCACCGCGCCCGACCTCCACCTCGGTCATACGGTGCTTATCAATAAGTTGAGGCAACTGCAGGAACTCGGTCACCACATCGTGTTTCTGATCGGCGATTTCACCGGCATGATTGGCGATCCTTCCGGCAAGAACGCAACGCGGCCGCCGTTGACCCGCGAGGAAATCGCGCAGAACGCGAGGACATACGCCGATCAGGTATTCAGGATCCTGGACCGCGGGCGGACTGAGGTGAAATTCAACTCCGAATGGATGGACCGGGTGAACGCGGCCGACATGGTCCGCCTGGCCGCGACTTACACCGTCGCGCGCATGCTGGAGCGCGACGACTTCGCCAAACGCTACAAGAGCCAGCAGCCGATCGCCATTCACGAGTTCCTCTATCCGCTGGTGCAGGGCTATGACTCGGTTGCGCTGGAGGCCGACTTGGAGCTCGGCGGCACCGACCAGAAGTTCAACCTGTTGATGGGACGCGAAGTGCAGAAGCATTGCGGCCAGGCGCCCCAGTCCATCCTGACGATGCCGCTGCTCGAAGGCACGGACGGCGTCAACAAGATGTCGAAATCGCTCGGGAACCACATCGGTATCGCCGAGCCGCCCGGAGAAATATTCGGCAAGGTGATGTCGATTTCCGACGAGCTGATGTGGCGCTACATCGAGCTTCTATCTCTTGAGGCGCCTCAAAAGATAGAAGCTAAGAAACAGGCTGTTCTACAGGGCAGCAATCCCAGGGACGTCAAGTTCGATTTTGCCCAGGAGATCGTGGAAAGATTTCACGGCAGAAACGCCGCCCAGCTTGCTGCAAAGGACTTCATCGCCAGGTTTCGGAATCATGAGGCGCCTTCTGACATGCCATCAGTCTCGATACGGACCGTTGGCGGGAAGGCTCTGGGAATTGCGCAAGTGTTGAAGCAAGGGCAGCTTGCGACGAGTACCACAGAAGCCTCGAGGCTGGTCGAGCAGGGCGGCGTAAAGATAGACGGGGAGAAGGTAACCGACACGGCACTCACGCTTTCGTCGGGTCGAACGTATGTGATCCAAGTCGGCAAGCGCAAGTTTGCGCGCGTGACGATCGACTGACGGCGCCAGCCGGGCCTGGTCAATTGCGCTTGCCCGGCAACGGCAATACCGGGCAATCTCGGCATGCAGATATTCCAGGAGCAGAGTGCCCCGTACCCGTTCTCACTCCGCGCGTTTGCCCCATAGTTGCTGCAGGCGAGCCTCGCGCCCGCAGCCGGTTTTGTAGAACTTGTAGCGCACGGGATTCTTCAGGTGGTAATCCTGGTGATAGTCCTCGGCCGGGTAGAAGACATCCGCCCTGGCAATCTGCGTCACGATCTCGCCCTTGAATGGCTTGTTCTTCGCGAGTGTCGCCCGGGACGCTTCGGCGAGCCGGCGCTCCTCGTCGTTGTGGTAGAAAATCGCGCTGCGATATTGGGAGCCGTGATCGCAGAACTGCGCGTCCTTCTGGGTCGGGTCGATGTTGCGCCAGAAGGCTTCGAGCAGCTTCTCGTAGGTCACCTTGGCGGGATCGTATTCGACCTGCACTACCTCCGCGTGGCCGGTACGGCCGCCCGAGACCTGCTCGTACGTCGGATTCTTGGTCTGTCCTGCCCATGTATCCGGAAACGGTCGAGATGACACCCGGGATCTTGTCGTAGGCTTCCTCCATGCACCAGAAGCAGCCGCCGGCAAACGTCGCCTTGGCGGTAGCGGGCTTGGGCGCCGCTTTGGACTGTGATTGCGCCAAAACCGGGACGGCCAGCATGGCGGCCAATATCAGCGTAAATCCTAGGGATAGCGTCTTCTTCATCTGTCTCTCCTCGCTTGCCGCAAATGGCGGCACTGTTGATCATTCACGATTCGCGCCGGGAGATTTGGGCCCGGGATGGCGGCGGTTTGCGCCGGCGCAATTCGGCAAATGCATGCAATTCCCAGTGGCGGATCGCGACCAGCAGACTCATCGCCGAGCGCCCGGTGAGGGGCAGCTTGCTGTCGTCGTTGTGCAGCTCGGAGAACTCCCGCGCTACGCGCTTCAGCCGGGTCACGATCGCGGCGCCGGAAGTCCGGGACAACATGCCGTTCACCACGACCATGTACTCGTGCGGGCGGGCAAAGCGCGAACGGAAATACTCGCTATGCGCTTGCTGGTTGAAGAAACGCTGGATCGGTCCATCCGGCAGCCATGAGAAATTGTGCGATACCAGGAGCTTTATACGGTTGTTGGCCTGTAATTGGATGAACCCCAGCCGGTCGAGCCTGACGAGCAGCTGGATACATTCGGTCTTCTCGATGTCGTAGGCGGCGACGATCTGCTCGAAGTTCACGTGGTTCAAAGCGCACACGGCGACGAGGAACAGCTTTCGGCTCGAGACGATCTCCTTTTCCTGTTCCCACGTGAGCTGCGAGATGAGGGTCTCTTCCTCGTGTAGGATGCGGGCGAGGTCGGAAAACTCCGTGTTGGTCAGCTGGCAGATCTCGTCCAATCGCTTCAGCGTGAATTCCCGCTTCGAAAACATGCGCTTGACGCTGGCTTCGCTCAGGTTGAGCTTGCGTGCCACGTGGGCATAGGTAATCCCGCGAGCTTTCAACTCGCGCTTGAGCACGTCCACCAGCGCGGCGGTATGTGCCATGTTTCCTCCCCCGGTCCCGCATCACGGTATCACTAATGGCTACCCCTGGGCAAACAGGTAGCAACGACACGCTTTGTGCTTGGCGGCGGCGCGCTGCTTTCCGATGATGGCGGGGCGCGTCGAGCGCATGCTGCGCCGGCGCTGCAAACTTCAACAGGGGAGACGCCATGCGAGCCAATGCAATCACGATGATGGGGCAACGCAAGCCGGATGAAAACGCGCGCCGACGGGCCATGGTCCGCTTGAACGGCATGATGTTCTACAGCATAGGACTCGCTTCGTTTCTGGAATCAACCGCGCCACTGGACACGAACCGGCTGATCAGGCTGTCGGACGGCCATGCCGACGTCCGTCTGTGGCTCGAGGGAGTATGGCTGCCGCAAAGGGCAAAGCATGGCGAGCTGTTCAGGGAATACATCGAGACCACCTGGCCGGAGTTCGAATGGAGTTCTGCCTGCCAGGAGTTCCAAGAATCCTATTGCTTGCGCTCTGCCTGCCGAGTCGAAGCGCCCGGACTTGCTCTCGAGTTCATTGCGCGCTGCGTGAACGAAACCGCGTTGGCGGTGTTTTATCGGACACTCACGAAATGCGCCGACGAGCCGTCGTTGCGGTCGCTGGCGCTTGAGGCAGCACGCGACCATGCCGCCTATTTCACCTACTTCCGCGGGCTCTACAATCGCTTTGGCGGACGCAAGCGCGCCGGGCTCGCGACAACCTGCCGCACCGTCCTCGCTTCCTGCCGCTCGGCGCGCGAGGTGGACGTGGCGGCAGCGTTTCATCCGCTGGCTCGTCACTGGCACGGCGGATGGGTTTTCCCGGAGCTCACCTATTCCGAGTTTCTCGCGCGATTGGCGCAACTCATCAAGCGCCACGCCGCGCTGGGACCTTTGGAGCGGTTGCTGTTCAGGCCGTGGCTGAATCCGCCGCGGCGCATTGAAACGTTGCCTCCGCCGGCAACCCCAAATGGAGCGTGCAAGAACGAGCGTTCCGTGCCCGCTTCCCGTCCGGCTCAGACCGCACAGGCGCGCGCTGCGTAAAAATGCAATTAAGGAACCTCTGAAAAAACCTGCTCGGTGCGATGGGCCGAGCAGGTTTTTCAACTGAAACCCGGGGGCGCGCAGCGCCCAGCCTGCGGTTCGGATAAACTGGGCAATTCTCTTTGCTTCGGACTATCGAGCTTTACGTAACTTCGTCACGCCGCTCGACCCTCACCCCCAACTCCGCTACCAAAGGGCGAGGGGAGCGGGGTGAGGACGAATCGGCGAGTCCGGATATGTCATCCGGTTTCGTAATAATCCATGGAAAGGGCCGCCGATGAGCCTAGCCGCGCCAGCCCCCAGCCGACGCAAGGAAATCGCCACGCTCGCGGGCGGTTGTTTCTGGTGTCTGGAGGCGGTGTTCGACGAATTGAAAGGGGTGGAATCGGTCGAATCCGGTTACATGGGCGGCCAAACGCGCAACCCGACTTACCAGCAAGTGTGTAACGGCGATACCGGCCATGCTGAGGTAGTGCGCGTCACCTTCGATCCGTCGGTGCTGTCATTCGACGATCTGCTTGAAGTATTCTTCGTGATTCACGACCCGACGACGCTCAATTACCAGGGCAACGATTTCGGAACCCAGTACCGATCGGCGATTTTCTACCACACGCCCGAGCAGAAGGCGGCTGCCGAAAGAGTGATCGGTAAGCTCAACTCGGCCAAAATATGGAACGAGCCGATCGTGACCGAAGTCGCGCCGGCGACGGAATACTATCCCGGGGAGGGTTATCACCAGGAATATTACGTCCGCAATCCCAACCAGCCCTATTGCCGGGCGGTCGTGGCGCCCAAAGTACAAAAATTTCGGAAGCATTTCCTGGAAAAGCTCAAGCGCCCGGCGTAGCGGGCGAGCGGCGCGTCGTGTCTTTCGACGCAAGTCCGCGTGCGCGGGGCACTGCGGCGGCGCGTCCGGAACCGAGCGGCGCACGAGAGCAGCGCGCCCGGGAAACCCAGGAATCTGTCGAACTCGGGTCCGATAGATTCCTTTGCGGCTGCCTGCGGGGAGCCATGGCCCGACAGGCTGCTAGACTTGAACTTCTGCAGATAAGTCCTTGACTTCACGCCAAGGCGGGATTGCGCAGCGTCATGGCCCGGACGAGCGGGTGCGCGCTCGGGCGCGTGAGCGACGGCGCCGCCGATGGCGTCCGAGTGGGAGCCAGGCGTTTACCGGCGCGACCCCTGTGCTCACGACGGCCAAAAACCCCTTGCAAGGTTCAATAGACATAGGCATCCTCTACACGCCGAATTCATCCTAGACGGCGTTTCCAACCACTGGCGCTCAATCAGCGCAATCACCGGGAGAAGCAATATGGCGAAGAGTAAGAAAGGCAAGGCTTCCAAAAAGAAAGTCAGCAAGGCGGCGAAAAAGCCCGCGAAGAAGAAGAGCGCGCGCAAACCGAATGCCGCGTTCATGAAACCGATGAACCCGAGCCCAGCGCTCGCGGCGGTGATCGGAGGCAATGCCCAGCCGCGCACTGAAGTCACCAAGAAACTCTGGGGCTACATCAAGCGCAATGGTCTGCAAGACCGGGTCAACAGGCGCATGATCAACGCCGACGACAAGCTGCGGCCGGTGTTCGGCGGTAGAGCGCAGGTATCGATGTTCGAGATGACGAGGCTCGTCAACAATCACCTGAAATAACGCGCTGCGCCATGGAAGCGGGGCTGCCTCCTGGCAGCCCCGTTGCTTTTATGAACGAGCGGCGGGGGAATGGGCCCAGTAAGGAGCGGCGGGGAACGTGCCCCTTCCGGCAAGTCATCGGGGGCCTTCCCGTTCCCCCCGCACCCCCCGTCGCACGCTGAAACTCATCCGCAAGAAATACTTGGGGCGATGACGGAGCGCTCATCGGGCTGAACGGGTGAGCGCCTTCGTCCTGGCGCGGTCCGGGATCGTCTTGGAAAACCGGTCCTGCAATATTGCGATCACGATCATCAGCTCGGCCGCCGCGATAAAAATCGAGAAGGTAAGCGACGCCGTCGGAACGTGCGCCGCCACGGCAAAAGCGAGGATCGCACCGGCGCAGCTCGCGCTGACGGCCGAACGTGAAGTGAGCGCCGCAGCCATGGAAACGATCAGCGCCAGGATCAACGCCGCAATTCCGCTCTGGGGAATCGCACCGATGGCGAACGGAGCCGGGACGACGAACTTCTGCGAGCCCCAGTTCGAGATGTCGGTTCGCCCGGACGCAATGATCCAGCCGGTGAGGGCGATCTCGGTGGCGAGTAGGGCCAGGTACAACACACCGCGGAGATTGAACGCTCCGCGCTCCGGCAGTAGTGCGAGGAGCGCGAGGTTTACGGGCACAAAAACGGTGAGCGCCAGGTAGACAGCGCGAGCGGATTGCGTCGTCAGCCCTTCCTGCAGCCACCACTGCTGGGCCGCGTAAGCCGTCACCAGCGTGATGAGCGCGAACAGGGAACGGCCGCGATTGATAGCTGCAGCGAGTGCAGCTCCGATCGCAAACATGAAATAGGGACCGTAGAGGCTGAGCCAGTCGAGCGAAGACGGTATCGCACCGCTGAAGAAGACGAGAATGAAGGCCGCAATCAGGATTGCGGCGGGAAACGCGAAGCGGCCGAGAACCAGTAGCAGCGAGCGCATGCGCCAGCCGTTAGCTGTCACCCAGCAAGAACTGCGGTTTTGCAGCGCCTGCAAGACACTCGTCGCTCGTCACCCGTCACCCGTCACTCGTCACTCATTCACTCGTTTAGGGCGCCAGCCGCTCGACCCGCCATCGTCCATTGCGGGCACGTTGGTAACGAATGCGGTCGTGCAGGCGATCTTCACGCCCCTGCCAGAACTCGATCGTTTCGGGTATCAAACGGTAGCCGCCCCAGTACGGTGGGCGAGGAACATCGCCCGAGTACCGGGCGGCTGCGCTGGCATAGTTGTTCTCCAGCGCGGCGCGGTTGGGCAGTACTGCGCTTTGCGAGGATGCCCACGCCGAGAGCTGGCTGCCGCGCGCACGCGTCGCGAAATATTCGTCGGACTCGCGGCGCGTAACCTTCTTCACCTTGCCGTCAACGCGTACCTGTCGGTCCAGCGCGCCCCAGTAGAAGAGCAGGCTCCCACGAGCGTTTCTGGACAGTTCGCGTCCCTTGCGGCTGTCGTAATTGGTGTAGAAAGCGAAACCGGTGGCGTCGAAGTCCTTCATGAGAACCATCCGTACCGAGGGGCGCCCGGATGGGGTCGCGGTGGCGAACGCCATCGCGTGGGGATGTGGTTTCACGACCCCGCGCGCTGCGTCGAACCAATTCGCGAATTGCGCGATCGGGTCGCTTTCGATGTCACTATCGGTGAGCGCGGGCACGGGCGGATTGTAGCAAAGCCTCGACGCCAGCACGCCGAGACGCGAAGCAAGAGAAAGGCTTTAACACGAAGGGCACGAAGGAAACCGTTTTACGAATGGACGCTCCGGAAGGTTTCGCCGAATCCTTTATACTGCTTTAGGCCCGGCGTAACCTTAGCTGGCTGCTCTTCACTGCACAATTCGATCGCGCACGGCATCCATGAGTCGGTCCACGTCCGGCGCAGATCACGGAGGGTTTCATGCCGAACCGGATTGCGTGGTTCTTCGCCTGGATGGTTGTACTCGTGTCGAGTGCGACAGCCCAGACCTACTATCCCGACCGCCTCGACTGGCAGCGGCGCACGCCGCAACAGATGGGGCTCAGCGCAGCCGCGTTGGACGACGCCATCAAGTTTGCGGTCGCCAGCGAGAACCCCAATCCGCGGGATCAGGTGCTCACGCACGCGCAGACGTTCGGAGCGACCGAGCCGTTCAATACGATCATAGGGCCGATGAAGGAGCGCGGCGCGCTGAATGGGTTGATCATACGGCGCGGCTATGTCGTGGCGGAATGGGGTGACACCCGGCGCGTCGACATGACGCACAGCGTGACCAAGACCTTTCTCTCCACGGTCGTGGGCTTGGCGTGGCAGAAGGGCTTGATCCGCGACGTTCATGACAAGGTGCGCGATTACATGCCGTCCGATGTCCCCTTGTTCGAGGTCCCGCACAACCAGGCCATCACCTGGGATCACCTGCTGCGTCAGACGAGTGACTGGCAGGGCACGCTGTGGAGCAAGCCGGACTGGGCCGATCGTCCCGAAGGGAAACCGAACGAATGGTCCAGCCGGAAGCTGTTCGAGCCGGGGACCCGGTACAAGTACAACGACGTGCGCGTAAACGTGCTGGCGCTCGCGGCGCTGCACGTCATCCGCCGCCCGCTTCCCCAGCTTCTCCGCGAGGAAGTGATGGACCCCATCGGCGCGTCGAGCACGTGGCGCTGGCACGGCTACGAGAATTCCTGGATCGAGCTGGACGGCCGCAAGGTACAGTCCATGACCGGCGGTGGACACTGGGGGGGCGGTATGTTCATAGATGCGTGGGATATGGCCCGCCTGGGCTACCTGTACCTGCGCAACGGCAGGTGGCGGGAGCGCCAGATCGTCTCCGAGAAATGGATACAGATGGCGCGCACTCCGGGCAGCGCAAACGCGCAGTACGGTTACATGAACTGGTACCTGAACACCGGGCGCAAGTCACTGCCGGCGGCGCCCGAAACCAGCGTCACGTTTCGAGGCGCAGGGTCGAACATAGTCTACATAGACTGGCAGAATGACCTCGTCGTCGTCGTCAGGTGGATCAGCGGCGGCGCTTTGAACGAGTTCATCGGCAAGGTGCTGGCGGCAGCCGGCACGTGACTGATTGGAAGGGGCCAGGACCGTCCCGATGGACTCCGGTCCGCTCCCGGCGTAACGTAGCGATCGAAGGAGATTACTGGATGAAAAGACACTATTTGACCAGAGCTGCAGGGATCCTGATCGTCGCGGGAATGTCGGTCCTCCCGGCGGCGGGGGCGGACTTCGAGGTCACCGGCCCGGACGGCCGGCGCATCCTGCTCAAGGATGACAATACCTGGCGCTATGTCGGGGCGAAGGACAAGGAGCCGGCCCAGGAGAAACCGAAGGAGAAACCCAAGGACGAAGGCGAGATGATCTTGCGCGTGGAGCGCAAGACGGAGTTCGGCAGCAGTTGCCGTTACGACCTGCGGCTCGTGAACAACCTGCCGTACGAGATCCGGAGCATTGTACCGGCGTTCTGGGCGTACCGGCCGAACGGCGTCGTCTATGACAGAGTGCTATCCGCATTCCAGTCGATCAAGCCGGGCGACGACCAGGCCCAGTCGATCCACTTCCACGGTATCACCTGCCAGAACATCGCCCGCGTGCAGGTCCTCGGCGGCGACCGGTGCGTGATGGGAGATCTCGACAGGTTTTCGGAAGCGAAGGGAGAGTGCCTGTCGAAGGTCC
Organism: uncultured beta proteobacterium; assembly: GCA_963802355.1. Lineage (GTDB taxonomy): Bacteria > Pseudomonadota > Gammaproteobacteria > Burkholderiales > SG8-41 > SG8-41. The sequence continues at coordinate 159,816 of CAWDIV010000005.1, forward strand.
GCGTCGTTGCGAGCGATCTGGTGCGATTTGAGAAGGAGGTGAAGAAGGATGACAAGGAGCTGAAGAAGGATGACAAGGAGCTGAAGGGTGACAAAGAGGTGAAGGGTAACAAGTGACGGGAGAAACCTCTCGCCGCCGAGGCGTCAGGAATTCAAAACAACAATTGAACCGCCAAGCCTGCCCCGGACTCGATCCGGGGACGCCTAACCTGCCCTGAGCCTCGTCGAAGGGGCCGCCAAGAAAATCGAAAACGATAGTTGAACCGTCGAGGCGCCGAGACAATCCGTTCGATCATTTAACCGCCAGGTGCCGTTAAATCCGGACGCGCTGCGCCGAGCGCGCCAGAACGCGTAGCAGGGTCCAAGACTTTTGTGGGGTTCAACGCGAGTGGCACCCGTAATGTCCGATCCTTACATCCGCCCTTCTAGCCGGCGTGCGATATGCTTTCGACATTGCAATGTCTTGACTGGGTTGAACGCGGAGACCCCGCAGCGCAGAATGCTGCCTGAAAACACCGCTGTTCGACCGTCCACTTCGAAGTCAGTCATTCCAGTTGCAATAGGGAGCGGAATCATGAGCAAGAGAAAGCGACGCGTCTCTAGGCCAACCGCTCCGAACAGCGCGCCCGCTGCAGCGCCCCCTAGCGAAGAGCCGAAGGCTTCCACCACAGCCGTCGATTCCAAGACTGTAACCAAAGCAGACGGGAAGATTCTCAACGTCACATCCAAGCCTGTGACGTCCCAACCGCCAACAACCCCAGTCCGTCTTGAGAATCTCTTTCCAGACTATTCCGGCGAGTCCTTTACCCGCCGCGCAATTCAGATTAGGAAGCAACTCATCGTTGAACTTCGAAAGGCCTATCTTAGTGAGGGGCTCATTCTTTACCTTGGTGCTGGAGTCTCGATGTCAATCGGGCTCCCAAGCTGGAACGACCTGATTCACTCGCTTACAGTCGCCATGATGTCTCGCAGAGTGAATTCGGCCGCCAAGGCTCTAGGTGATCTGCAGGACGAGGAACGAGCTAATGCACTCAAAACGCTATTGGATGTGGTGGAACAGCAGCGAATCTCTCAAAAGCCGATTCTCATGATGGCTCGGGCGATCAAAGACGAGTTCGGAAAGGAACTTGCGTCTCAAGTGGCATTGCACCTTTACGGACGCCTTAAGCTAGGAGGCGGGTTGTTCAAGCGACTCTTCGCATTTCTGGCACATGGGGTGTCGGCGCGTGCGGCTCAGGGAGAGATTGATTTACCGACATCACCGCTTCTTGATGCCATTGTTGCCCTGGTGCGTTCTCAGCGCGGTGTCGAGGGTGTGCAAGCTATCGTGAATTACAACTACGACGACATCGTGGAAGAGCGGCTCCGCCGAGAGTCAGTGCATTGCCTGACAGTCTTGTCAGGTAAGATCAAGCTAACACTAGGGAGGCTCCCCTGTTACCACGTACACGGTGTCCTTCCCGTTCGCGAGTATTTTAGCCATGCAGGACAGGCCGAAGACATCGAGACCGGCAATTTTGTATTCAGCGAGGATGAATACCACACCGAATACGGTGATCCATATCGATGGTCGAATCTGACGCAAATTGGGTTACTTAGTAGACAAAAGGGATTGTTTATTGGCCTATCCATGCAAGATCCAAACCTGCGCCGGCTGATCGAAGTAACTCATTGGCAATATCCTGAGATTTGGAAATACGCCATCTTGCCCCGGGCTCCTGTTCCGCCGAATGAAGACACCAAGGGTACGATTCTTCGCAACTTGGCTGAAGAAGTCGAGGCCGAGTCGTTCAAGAAGATTGGAGTAAAGGTGATCTGGGTCGATGATGTCACGAAGGATGTCGCACCTGTGCTTAGAGAGATCGTAGAGCTTCCGGACGAATAGCAGGCGCCGGCTCAACAGCGCGCCAAAAGGGAGACGAACTGCAGCCTGTGAGAAAGTTATGGATCTCCAACCGTTAATTGATGATTTCCGAGAAGTTGCATGCTTGGCAGCGATTGCTGCCAGGACGCGGCTGAAGGAAGGAGGGCTGAGCTGAGCGGAGGGTGCCGTTTGTGTGATCCGTGTTGTCTCTGCCGCTCAGTTGTTGTTCTTGGTTTTCTTGGCGGACTTGGTGTCTTGGCGGTTAGTGATCTGTTTGGATTTTCTCCTTCTTCCTCCGCGTCTCTGCGGTAAAGTGTTCTTGACCTAACCGCAAGCTCCGATCGCTCCGCACGCCGTGCAGAACTCGCAGCCGTCCTTGTATGATCACCGCCGCGTTGCCGCATTCCCCGCATTTCTTTCCCGGCGAGCACGCGGTAGGGCCGGCTGCGCGCCTTCACCCGGTCGTCCTCGGGGATTTCGAGCACGCCCATCTCGATCGACCGGGAAGCCGCGCTCGTCGAGCACGCCGAGCATCGCGTAGCGGTGGATGATGAGCCGCGCGACGTAGGCAATCGTGCTCGGGAAGTTCTGCTGCCGCTCGCTCGCCCGGCACGCGCGCCATGAAATCGCCCAGCGGCTCGGCGTAGTTCAGGAGCTTGCGCAGCTTCATCGCCGATCCACGCCGGATCGATCACGCGCATGTCGAGCGAAAGCAGCTTGCACAGTCCGTCGAGCGCCCGCGGATACTCGCCTGCCATCCACACCGAATACGGCCGGCGCTGCCCGCCGGGCAGCACCAGCTCCTTCAGACATCAGCACGAAGTCGTCGCCCGCGCGCGGATTGTGCACGTCGACGCGTCCACGACATGGTGCCGTCGGTGCCGGTCTTCGGTTCCTTCTTCGCGAACAAGCGCGTCGAGCACGGGCGATGGGCCGTCCGTCCTTCGCGAACGCGCCCAGCTGGTCCACGCGGTAGCGCACGATGCGCGCGAACGCCGCCACCATGCTCGGCACGCGCTGACCGGCTGCCGTCGGGCGGCATGGGGCAGTCGAAGGCATCGTCGCCCGCCGGTGCGCGCGAGTATGTCGAGCTTCGTCCGCAGCCACGCGCGGTCCTGCGCGCGCATGTCCATCGAAAGCGTCTTGGCCACCGCGCCCGAGCCCGCGCGGCTGCTCCGCGCCGTTCACCCAGACTTCGAACGGATGCGGGTCGCCGTTCTCCACGTGGCCGACGAAGATCGCGAACTGGCCGAAGGGCGATTCCACCATGTAGGTCCACGACGGGATTGCCTGCCGGCGAGCTTCGGCCGCCCCGGCCAGCGCAGGCTGGAGAGCGCGGGCTGCGGCGCCGCTTCGAGCCGTATGCGCCGGTCGCGCGCTGGTGTCGAGATCGTTCGGCTGCTCGCGCTTCGGATGACGGCGCCACCGACAGCACGGCTGCCGAGCACGCCGTTCGGGCGGTAGGTGGTGATGCCCTTCAAGTCCGGCGTGCCACGCCTCGAAGTAGAGGTCCTTGAAGTCGCGCGTACGGATAGTCTTCGGGCACGTTGACGGTCTTGCTGATCGCCGAGTCCACGTACGGCGCGACCGCCGCGACCATGCGCATGTGGTCGATCGCGGAGATGTCGAGCGCAGTGACGAAATGCGGCGGGCAGCTCTGTCCACGTCGCCGCCGCGGTGCCGGTAGAGCCGCCAGGCGTGGTCCTCGACGTCGTAGGTCTTCATCGTGCCGTCCGGCATGCGCTTCTTGCGCTGGTAGGTCCAGGAGTACGCGCGGCTCTATGCCGTTCGAGGCGTTGTCGGCGAAGGCGAGCGAGATCGTGCCGGTCGGCGCGATGGAGAGCAGGTGGCTGTTGCGGATGCCGTGCCTGCGGATCTCGTCTTTGAGCGCGTCCGGCAGGCGCGAGGCGAAGCGCGGGGCTGCGAGATACTGCTCCGCATCGAACAGCGGAAACGCGCCCTTCTCGCGGCGCCAGCTCCACCGAGGCCGCATAGGCTTCGTCGCGCATGGCCTCGGCGATGCGCGCGCGCCATGCGGCGCGCCTCCTCGGTGTCGTAGCGCAGCCCCAGCATGATGAGCGCGTCGCCCAGGCCGGTGAAGCCGAGCCCGATGCGCCGCTTTGCGCGCGCTTCCGCGTCCTGCTGCTGGCAGCGGCCAGACGGTCGCGTCGAGCACGTTGTCGAGCATGCGCACGGCCGGGCGCACGACTTTGCCGAACGCATCGAAGTCGAAGCGCGCCGCGGGCCGGAACGCATCGCGCACGAACGGCGTGAGATTGATGCTGCCGAGGCAGCAGCAGCCGTAGGAGGGCAGAGGCTGCTCGCCGCATGGGTTGGTCGACTCGATCGTCTCGCAGTAGGAGAGATTGTTGTCCGCGTTGGCGCGGTCGACGAAGAACACGCCGGGCTCGGCGTGATCGTAGGTGGACTCCATGATCTGCTGCCACAGATCGCGCGCCTTGACCGTGCGATAGATCCACAACCCGTCGCTGCGCTGGCGCGGTGCGCCCTCGAAATCCTCTCCGGGTGGCGACTTGTGCACGAGCTCCCACTCGCCGTCGGACTCGACCGCGCGCATGAAGGCGTCGGTCACGGCGACGCTCACGTTGAAGTTCTTGAGGTCGCCCGTGGTCCTTGGCGTGGATGAAGTCCTCGATGTCGGGGTGGTCACAGCGCAGGATGCCCATCTGCGCGCCGCGGCGCGAGCCGGCGGATTCCACCGTTTCGCAGCTCTTGTCGAACACGCGCATGTAAGACACCGGCCCGCTCGCCGTGCTCTCGGTGCCGCGCACCCGCGCGCCCTTGGGACGGATTGCGGAAAAGTCGTAGCCCACACCGCCGCCCCGGCGCATGGTCTCGGCTGCTTCCTGAAGCGCGACGTAGATCCCGGGCTTCCCGTCCACCGTCTCGGAGACCGAGTCGCCGACCGGCTGCACGAAGCAGTTGATGAGAGTGGCCTGAAGCTGCGTTCCCGCGGCAGAATTCACCCGGCCGCCCGGGATGAAGCCGTTTTCGAGGGCTTCATAGAACGCCGGCTCCCAGCGCGCGGGATCCTGTTCCACCGCTGCGAGTGCGCGCGCGACGCGACGCCGCACGTCCTCGACGTTCTTCTCACCACCCTTGGCGTACTTCTCCAGCAGCACGTCGAGCGTGACCTGCTGCGGCGGCAGCGTGAGCTGGTTGTCGTCGAGCTTCATACTTTTCCGGATTTTTCTCCGTTGGTGGAGAAAAATAATGATACCCCTGACCGGGGTATCGGAGGCATGAAGAACATCAAATTACAAGTCGCCGTTCGACGACGGCCTGCCCCGCGGACCGGTTTAACGGCCCTTGCGGGCGAACAAGCCGAGTAACCCAGGAAACAACTGGTTCTTGGCGCGCTCCGGCGATGGCTGCCGGTCCTCATCAGGAAGCTGCTGCCGCGATTGCGGCTGCTGTCCGGGATGCTGGCCGTAAGCCAGCACGCGCGGTTCGTGCCCTCGCGGCTGCCGGTTTTCCTGCGCGCCGTTGCTGTTCGGTCGCTGACGCGTCTGCCCGGACTGTTGTCCACGCGGGCGTTGTCCCTGATGTCCGCCGCGCGGCAGGCCGTTCGTGGAAACGCTTGGCTGGTGCCGGTTTCCCTGGCGGTCATCGTGGCGCGGGCTACGGTTGCCGTTAGGTTCCTGACGGGATTGCGGGTGCGCCTGCGACCCGTGGCGCGCACCATGCGCGGGCGCGCGAGACTCTTGCCTCTGCTCCCGCCGGCCATTGCGATTGCGGTTGCCGTCACGCCCTTGACGCGCTTGCCCGTTGTGCTGCCGCGCGCGCTCCTGCGGCTCGTGGCGTCTCTGCTGCTCGTGGCGGGCTGCCGGTGCGTGGGATGACGAGCCCGATTCGTAGCCGGCGACGGTGCGCTGCTCTATGCGCCTGCCGATCAAGCGTTCGATCGCGGCGAGCAGCGGACGGTCCTCGCCGCTGACCAGCGACACGGCCTCGCCCGATGCGCCCGCGCGGCCGGTGCGGCCGATGCGGTGCACGTAGTCCTCCGCGACGTGCGGCAGATCGTAGTTCACCACGTGCGGCAGCTCCTCGATATCCAGCCCCCGCGATGCGATGTCGGTGGCTATCAGCACCTGGAGTTCGTTGTCCTTGAAGCGTTTGAGCGTGCGCGTGCGCGCGGGCTGGCTCTTGTTGCCGTGGATCGCGTCGGCGTCTATGCCGTCGCGCTCGAGCTGCTGGGCGAGGCGGTTCGCGCCGTGCTTGGTTTTGGTGAACACCAGCACCTGCTGCCAGTTGTGGGTCTTCACCAGGTGCGCGAGGAGCTCGCGCTTGCGGTCTTTGTGTACGGGATAGGCCACCTGCGAAATCAGCTCGACCGGCCGGTTGCGCGGGGCGACCTCGACGGTTGCAGGGTCGTGCATGAACGAGCCGGCGAGCTTGCGAATCTCGTCCGGAAACGTTGCCGAGAACAGCAGGTTCTGGCGCTTGGCCGGGAGCAGCGCAAGGATGCGTCGAATAGCGGGGATGAAGCCCATGTCGAGCATGCGATCGGCTTCGTCAAGCACCAGTATTTCGACCTGCCGCAGGTCTATCGTGCGCTGCTGCACGTGATCGAGCAGGCGTCCCGGCGTCGCGACGACGATGTCCACGCCGCGGCGCAGCTCGTCGGCCTGCGGATTGAAGCCGACGCCGCCGAAGATCACGGTCGAGCGCAGCTTGAGATACTTGCCGTAAGTGCGGACGCTGTCCTGCACCTGCGCCGCCAGTTCGCGAGTCGGCACCAGTATCAGTGCGCGTATCGGGTGGCGTGCGGGCGACGTGCTCGCGTTGGCCTGCGCCGCGAACCTGTGCAGCAGGGGCAGGGTGAAGCCGGCCGTCTTGCCGGTGCCGGTCTGCGCAGCGCCGAGCAGGTCGCGTCCGGAGAGCACGACGGGGATGGCTTGCGCCTGGATGGGTGTGGGTTCCGTATAACCCTGCTCGGCGACAGCGCGAAGCAGCTCGGCCGACAGGCCGAGATTTGCAAATGAAGTACTGATGACAATCTCCTGAATGATCGGCCCGGGAAGAACGAGGTCCTTCCAAACCGGTTCAGGCAGATGCGTTACGTTGAGAAATTCGAGGGAGCAGTCTGTCGGACCTAACGGTGCAACATGCTGCTTATATAAGAGCCAACAGAAGATTTTTTCTGATGACCGCCTTATGTAAGGAAGATTTCGGGGCGAAGCCCGGAATATTCCTCCACGAACAGGCTGAGACGCTAACCGGATGACGCGAAACAGAAACCTTGCCGGGCAATATACACGACTTCGGCCCGCCCGTCCCGATTATTTTTTTGGTGGGACGGTCGAGCGAGTGTCGAGGAATGAGTGTCGAGGGACGAGGAGCGAGTGTCGAGGATTGAGTGTCGAGTGAAAAATCAGTGATTGCGCGCTTCCCCTCTCCCCTCGACACCCGACACTCGACACCCGACACTCGTCACTCCCCTGGCAGGGGTATGAACTCGGTTTCGCCAGGCACCGGCGGGAATCCCTGCTCGCGCCACCGCGCCTTGGCACTCTCCATCAACTCGCGCGAGCTCGCGACGAAGTTCCACCAGATATGACGGTCGCCGTCCATCTTTGCGCCGCCGAGCAGCATGATCCGCGCGAAGGTGGTGGCTTCGATCGTGACCGTGCGCCCTTCAGGAATCACCGCCAGATGTTGCGGCGCCAGCGGCTCCCCGGCAAGCCTCACATCGCCCTCGACGACGTATACGCCGCGCTCCTCGTGCTCGGGCGGGAGCACGATACTTCCGCCGGCTTGCATGTCAGCCGCCACGTAGAGCACGTCTGAAAAGGTCTGCACAGGCGCCCGCTTGCCGTACGCATGGCCCGCGACCACGCGCAGTTCCACACCGGGGTGGGAGACCACCGGCAGCATGGATTTGGGATGATGGCTGAAGCCGGGATCAACCCGCTCGTGTTCCAGAGGCAGCGCCAGCCAGGTCTGGATGCCGTGCAGCTGCGGTCCCGCCGCGCGGTCCTCCTGCGCCGTGCGCTCGGAATGCACGATGCCTCCGCCTGCCGTCATCCAGTTGACGTCTCCCGGCTCGATACGCTGCACCGTGCCGAGGCTGTCGCGGTGCATCAGTGCGCCCTCGAAGAGATAAGTGACGGTCGCGAGCCCGATGTGCGGATGCGGCCGCACGTCCACGCCCCGTCCGGGCGCAAAGCGCGTCGGACCCATGTGGTCGAAGAAGATGAACGGACCCACCATCTTGTGCGGAAAACCCGGCAACAGCCGCCGGACCTCGAATCCTCCGATGTCCTTGACGTGCGGCTTGATAATTGCGGTTACCGCTGACATATCGCTACGGTCACGCCCCCCTTTGAGTCCTCAATCTCAGCGGAAGCTGTTGCTTACCGGAGTCTCCGGATCCGCCCAGGCGCGCCGCCGATCAGGCCGCGAGCGCCGCCGCCGGCGGCGGGTGCAAGGGCAAAGTCACGGTGAACTTCGTGCCGATGCCGACTTGCGAGCGCGCCTCGATCTTGCCGCCATGGCTCTGCACGATCTTGTAAGCGATCGAAAGCCCCAGCCCGGTGCCCTGGCCCACGTCCTTGGTCGTGAAGAACGGGTCGAATATCTTCGGCAGCACTTCGGGGGCGATGCCCTTACCGTTGTCCTCGACGTCGACCGCGACGTGCGCGGCGTCGGGAGCGCGCGTGGTGATCGAGATCTTGCCCGCCGTGCCGTCGGTGGCCTGCGCGGCGTTGGTAATGAGATTGAGCAGCACCTGGTTGATCTGCGACGGCGAGCACGTGATGGGCGGCACCTGGCCGAAGTACTTCTGCACGTCAACCGATTTCAGCAAATGCTTGGCGATCATGAGCGTGCTTTCGATACCGTCGGCGATATTGAATTTGTCGACCTTGCTGCGATCGAGCCGCGAGAAATCCTTCAGGTTGGCGACGATCTCGGAGATCTGGCCGATGCCGTACTGGCCGTCTTTGATCATCTTGGGCAGCTCATCCGTGATGTGATGACCGCGTAACTCGCTGACCTTGCCAGACACCAGCGCGAACTGGGCGCTCAACGCCTGCTGGGTCGAGCCGCCCGCGCGCAGCATGCCGAGCAACTTCTCGGTCTCGTCGACCAGCTGCGTGAGGTGCACCAGTTGTGTGTCGACCGTTTCCAGGCTGTTCTTCACGTATGCGAGCGGCGTGTTGATCTCGTGGGCGACTCCCGCGACCATCTGGCCCAGCGATGACATCTTCTCGGTCTGCACCAGCATCGCCTGTGATTCCTCCAACTGCTTGAGTGCACGCGACAGTTCGCGCGTGCGTTCCTGCACGCGTTGCTCCAGGCCCTCGTTCGCGGTTTTCAGCGCGGCGTTGGCTTCGTTCAGCAGCTTGTAGCTCTGCACGAGCTGCGTGCCGGCGTAGCCAAGCAGCACCAGCAGCGCAAGCGCGAACGACGCCAGGTAGATTCGATAGAGGTCCTTGTCCTGCAGGGTGGACTCGATCTCGCGGTAGAACGCGCCGGTCAGCGATTCGACGCGCGGCCCGGCGGTCAGGAACGAAACCTTAGTGAACAGTTCGTGCTCGCCCGGCTTGCGCTGCATCACCGCGTCCACCTGCTGGCCGAGGCGGGCTATCGCCGGCCGCAACGGCGGCTCGTGCTGCGCTTCGCTGCTGCGCAGGGCAGCCTGCGCCGATTCGATGCGCGCCCTCTGCTTTTCGTCCGGAGCCATGTTGTATTTCAGCACTTCCGATTCGACCTCGAGCAGATTGTTCTCCAGTGCGGCGAAGCGCTCCTTCAGCTTGGCTCTCGCGAGCACCGCGCCGCGCACCATCGCGCGCACCTCGCTCATCGTGGCGTTCATGCCGGCGAGCGCGTCGCGCAGCGCGGCGCTCTGGACCTTGTACTTCTCGACCAGCGCGGCCTTTTCCTCGAACGCTTTCTGCAGGGCGTCTATGTTCTGCTTGATCGCCGGGCTTCCCCCCGCCTCGCTGGAGAGTCCCACCAGCGCCCGGCGCAGAGCCTCGGCGAAGTCGCGCTGCGGCACCTGGCTATTGCCCTGATCGAAGCGCGAGCGCAGGAGCTCTGCGTCCCATTTCGCGTCGATGTCTTTCAGTTCGCGCAGGTACGACAGGAGGAGGCTTTGTTTCTTGAAGTCGATTGCCTCGGTCTTCAGGTAGAGAAATGCCAGCGTGCCCACCAGCACGATGGCCAGGAATCCTCCCACCAGTGTGCGCCAGTTTTTCATGTCCGCGTCTCCCTAGGAGTGTGTCGGACCTGGATCCGACACACTCCTTACGCAAAATCGCCCGCAGTCGAACGGCAAAATTGGATTCGAATACATGAATTCGGCGCCGCTCGTTTCCCTTACTGACGGCCAAAACAAGTCTTTTCACCTCGTTCTGTTGCAAGTCTGCGGGCGGTTTTGCATCTGGCAGCGTGAAATCCGACAGGCTGCTAGCGTCGAACCTAATCGCCCAGCCCATTATAGTGCCAAAAAGATGCACCGCCATCATGCACCAGGTGCGCTACCATGCGTGTGCATCATCTCCCGCATTCCGCACGAAAGAGCACAATGAAGATCAACGGGCGTACCGCGTTCCTGCGGCTGCTCGCTACCGAAGGCGTCGAGTATCTGTTCGGCAATCCGGGCACCACCGAGCTCGCGATCATGGAGGCGCTCGGCCGGCAGAGCGAGATCAATTACGTCCTCGGGCTCCAGGAGTCGGTTGTGGTGGCGATGGCCGACGGCTATGCGCGCGCTTCCGGCAGAATCGGTGCCTGCAACGTGCACGTCGCGCCGGGCCTCGGCAACGCGATGGGCGCGCTCTACAGCGCGAAGTTCGCCGGCTCGCCCATCGTCATCACCGCCGGCCAGCAGGAACAGGGCCATGGACTCACCGAGCCGCTGCTTTACGCTCCGCTCGTGCCGATTGCGCAGCCGATGGTCAAGTGGGCGATCGAGGTGACGCGGGTCGAAGACCTGCCGCGGATCGTGCGCCGCGCGGCGAAGGTGGCGACCGCGCCGCCGGCGGGGCCCGTGTTCATCAGTCTGCCGGGCGACGTGCTCGACGGCGAAGCCGACCTCGACCTGGGCTTTGCGACGCGCGTCGACACGCGCACGCGCCCGGCCGACGAGGTCGTCGAGACGCTCGCGCAACGATTGCTCGAGGCCCGCAATCCCGTGCTCGTCGCGGGGCACGAGCTGCAGGTGTACGACGCCCTCGGCCTCGCAGGCGAGTTGGCCGAGCTGCTCGGCGCACCGGTGTATCAGCAGACCATGCCGCACTCGGCGCAATTCGTTTCCGAGCATCCCTGCTTCATGGGCGGGCTATCGCGCAACCAGCCCGACGTGCGCAAAGTCCTCGAGCCGTACGATACGGCGCTGTTTTTGGGCGGCGACGTCCTGCGCATGTCGGTGTACAGTCCCGTCGACCCGCTTCCAAGGGGCACCGCGGTGCTGCAGATCGCGGAGCGCGATTGGGAGCTCGGCAAGAACTATCCAGCCGAGATGGCGCTCAACACCAACGTCAGGGAGACGCTCAAGGTGCTGGTACCGGCGGTGCGGCGGCTACGAAGCACGGCGCGCGCCGGGGAAGCGGCGCGCAGGATGTCCGCGCTTGCTGCGACGAACTGGAGCGCGCAGCGCGTGCGGCTCGCGAAGGACAGCCGAGATGGCCGCCGGCGCCAGGCCCATCGATCCTCGCGTCCTCATGCTGCGGATCGCCGACGCGTTGCCCGAAGACGCGGTCGTCGTGGACGAGGGCATCACCTCGACCGCTCCACTCCATAGCCTGCGCGCGTTGCGCCACGCCCATGCCCACTTCGGCATGGCGAGCGGCGGCATCGGCTGGGGCATAGCGGCGGCGAACGGGGTCTCGGTCGCGCTCCCGAAACGACCGGTGTGCGCGATCATCGGGGACGGCAGCGCGATGTACAGCGTGCAGGCGCTGTGGACAGCGGCGCACTACAAGCTGCCGGTCACCTACGTGATCTGCAACAACCGCAGCTATCGCATCCTCAAGGAGCGACTCGTCTCGATGCGCGGCGCCGAGAAGCATGTCGGCATGGACCTGCGCGATCCGCCGATCGAGTGGGCCGGGTTGGCGCAATCGCTCGGTGTTCCGGCGCGGCGGGTGACCGATGCCGCCGACATCGCGCCCGCCATCAAGGAGGCGACGGCGCGCGGCGGGCCGAGCCTCATCGACGCCGTCGTGCAGGATGGCTTCGGGGATTGAAGGCGCAGGGGGAACGGGCCCCTTCCGGCAAACATCGCGAGGGTCCTTCCCGTTCCCCCCGCACCCCCGGTCGCACGATGAACGTTTATTCGCGAGATAGGACATCGAAGCGGGCCCCTTCCTGCAAAATCGCGAGGGTCCTACCCACGCCCCCTGTCGCACAATGAACCTTCTTCGCGAGGAATGAGCAGCGGGGACAGAGCTCCTTCCGGTAGTCCCTCGGGGTCCTCCCGTTCCCCCGCACCCCCACGGGTCGCAAGATGAAACTCCTTCGCTAGAGAGGAAAGGACGAACGGGTAGGCGATAACCACAGTCCAACATGCGGAAAAAAAGTGCTAGCATGATCGCAGCATAAGAAGGTTGTCTTCTGTAACACGAAGAGGATCACATGAGAAAAACAGCATTCATCCTGACCGCGGCTGCCGCGATTTGGGCCGCCAGCCCGATGCAGGCCGTCGCCCAGCAGTGGCCCGACAAACCCGTGCGCATTCTGATACCGTTTCCGCCGGGCGGCGGAACGGATATCCAGGGCCGGTTGCTGGCGAGCGCGTTCCAGAAGAGCATGGGACAGAACTTCATCGTGGATAACCGAACCGGCGCCGTCGGGCCTGATCGCGACGCAGCTCGCCGTGGATTCACCGCCGGACGGCAACACCATACTCTTCACGTCCGGCAGCCTCTCGGTGATCGTGACTCTCTATGCCAAGCGCATGAAGTTCAACGTGCTACAACGACCTCGCCCCGGTCAGCTGGATCTCCTCGACGCCGCTGGTATTGTCCCTGCACCCGAGTGTTCCCGCGAAGTCGGTCAAGGAGCTCGTGGCGCTGGCCAGGCGCACGCCCGGCGGCATGAACGCAGCCGGCAATGCCGCAGGTAGCACCGCCCATCTCACCGCCGAAATGTTGAACCAGGTCACGGGCGCCAAGTCGACCGTGCTCACCTACCGCGGCGGAGGGCCGGCGGTGCTGGCGTTGATTTCCGGGGAAGCCGATTATCTGTTCGCTACCGCGCCTTCGATCATGCCGCACCTGAGGACCGGCAAAGCAAAAGCGCTTGCAGTGACCACGCCGAAGCGGTCCTCGGCGCTCCCCGAGCTGCCGACGATGAACTCAATCTATCCGGGTTTCGAGTCCGACAACTGGTACGCAATGTTCTACCCGAAGGGCACGGCTAGACCGATCGTGGACAAGTTGAACGCGGAGATCCGCAAGGCGCTCGACACCCCGGAAGTAAAGGCATTCATGCCGCACGAAGCTCTCGATCCCGTCGCCAGCAGTCCCGAGGAGCTTGCGGCGCTGCTCAAGCGCGAGATCCCGAAATACGCCAAGGTGATCGAGTTGGCGAACATCCGGCTCGACTGAGGAAGCTCTGCGCGGTTGGAGCGCCGATCTTCCTAAATAAGGACGAAGAATAAGACTCCCGGGACCAAAGGGAAGACCTTGGACGCGCGGCGGGGGAGAGTGGCGCTGCGTCGCGGTCCATGTCACCCGTGGCTGAGCACCGGCTACAATGGACGAAGTGATTCGGAATCGTTAGCCGGCAAGTGCCCCGTTCGCAACTCGATCACATCGTCGTCACGGCTCCGGACCTTGCAACGGGCGTGGAATTTCTGCACCGGGCCTTGGGAGTCATGCCGCACGGCGGCGGCGAGCATCCACGCATGGGTACGCACAACTGCTTCGTGCGGCTCGGCGAGCGGGTCTATCTCGAGGTGATTGCCGCCGATCCCGCTGCCCCGCATCCCGGCCGCCCACGCTGGTTCCAACTCGATCAGCCGGATTCGGTCCGGGCTTGCCGGCTAGCGACCTGGGTGGTGCGGACGGACGACATACACGCCGCGGCCGCCGCTTCGCCGGTTCCTCCTGGGAACGTGGAGCCCATGAGCCATGGACAGTCGAGCTGGCTCATCACCATTCCGGAGGACGGCAGCCTGCTGCTCGAAGGCGTCGCGCCGACGCTGATTCAGTGGCCCATGGAAACGCATCCCGCCGACACGCTGCAGGACACCGGCTGCAGGCTGCTGCGCCTGGAGGGCTTCCATCCCGAGTCTGAAAAGGTGAGCGGCATGCTCGAAGGCGATCGGTTTTCAAGGCGAATTCGCCGTTTCACCCCTGCCGCCGGGCCAGCCGCCCCACCTGGTTGCCCATCTCCAGACGCCTGCGGGACGGCGCCGGCTCCGCGGGGCCTGACCCCACGCAATCCAAGTGGAAGGGGCCCGCCCCCCCGTTCCTTACAGTCGTCCACGACGCGCAAGGTGCATCACGAAGCGCGCGGGATCAGGGAGGCGACAGCCCGCGGCGGGCGCGGCCTCGTCGACAACTTCACCGTCGCTTTGGATTGCCGGTCACCTCGCTCCGAACATCTTGCGCAGATTGTCGAACCCCGCCTGATACACGCCCTGGATCGCCTTGATCGCGTCGGGCTCGGAGGCGTTCTTGGGCTGGAACTCGCTCGACCACTCGACCGTGGAAGTGCCGTCCTTGTTGTCGATCACGCGGATCTCGGCGGCGTAATCGGCCACCGGCAGCGGGCCCGATACGATCGAATAGCGGTAAACGCGCTCGGTCGGGCTCAGCTCTTCCAGCCGTTCGACTATGCTGCCGCCGCCGACCAGCGAGAGCGTGCGCGTCGAGCCCTTGGTTTCTCCGGTGCTCTCGCTCTTGGCCACCGCTGGATGCCATGCGGGCAGCGCGTTGAAGCCGCCGATGGTCTGCCATAGGATCTCCGGGGATGCCGCGAGCTTGGTTTCCATCCTGACTTTTGCCATGGTGTCTCTCCTGTCGGGCGCACCGGCGTCGCGGGCGCGCGGGCAACCAGCGTAACAGCTTTGTGCAGCCGGCGTCAGGCACTAACGCCGAGCGACTCCGTCGCGCTCGGCCGGAGGGCGGCTCCGGTCCTGATGACTTTCTTTTGCTGTGCGCCGGGAGACCGGCAAGCTTTCGCTTTTGAGCCTCGAGCCTGGGATTGGGGCACCCGTGTCGAATACCCGCGCTGAAGGGGTGCGACATTTGCATCTTGCTCGGATTCACCATTTGAACCTGCGTTTTGCGTGTCACAGCCGCCCGCGGCGCACCAGCTTCAGCACGAAGCGTGCGGGATCGATCGCATCGGCAAGGTCGCCTTCCAGCGGCAGCGGCTCGCCTTCGATCAGGCTCGCGACGATCTCCCCTCCCAGCGCGGCCCAGGTGAGTCCGCGCGAGGCGTAGGCGAGCGCGCCGTACAGGCCCGGCAGCCGCGGTATGTCACGCAATTGAGCGCCGGATAACTTCGCGCGTGCGGCGCGTGCCGCGGCGACATCCGGCAAAGCTCCGATCAGTGGCAGTCGATCCACAGCGACGCACCGAAACGCGACCCCGCCGCCGAGGGTCTGGGCATCGAGGCGCGGCGGATCGCTCAGCATTTGCGCGAGTCGCGCGAGGTTGCCGGCATGGCCCGTAGCACGCGGCGCGGGATCCGCGTCGTCCAAATCATACGAAGCGCCCGCAACCACACCGTCCGGGGTGGGCACCAGATAACCCGTGCCGGCCAGCACTGCATGCAGCGGGCCGCAGCTGCCGGCGGGCAGGCGGGTGATCTGCCCGCGGATGCGCTTGAGCGCCGGACCGCCGAGCATAGCGAGGCGAGCCGCGTCGTGCGCGTTCGCGAGCACGCATACGGGTGCAGACGCGATCTCGGCGCCGTCCGCAGCCCGCGCGATCCATCGTTCGCCGTCGCGGGTGAGGGTCTTGACCTCGCGGCGGGTGTGCATCGCCAGACCTCCCTTGCCTGCGCCTGCGGCGCCAATCTGGGCGGCGACCAGTTCTGCCGGTCGCAACCACCCGCCGCCAGGAAACCACAGCCCGCCGGCGGTCACCTCGCAACCAGCGTGCCGCCCCGCATCGGCGCGCGGGAGGTATGTGACGTACTGCGACGGGAGCCCAAGCAGGCAGGTACGCGTTTCATACGCGCTTCTTCCGGCGCGCCCCGCGCGAGCTGCAGCACGCCGCAGCGCTCCCACTCGAACCCGTGGCCTGCGGCCTCGAGTGCGCGCCAGCGATCGAGAGCGTAGAGAAACCCGGCGCGGGTAAGCCGCGAGAGCACGCTGTCGTCACGTGCGACGAGTGGATGGAAAGCCCCGGCCGGTAGCCCCGAGGCTTCCATGGCCGGCGCGCGATGGCGCTCGATGAGATCGATCCGCCACCCCCGCGCGGCGAGCCGCTCGGCTACGGCTGCGCCGGCGAGCCCTGCGCCGATGATCATGGCGCGGCGCTCCGGCCATGACGGCGTCGCGGGCGGGACACGCCGCGGCGTCCAGCGCGGCGCAAACCGCGCAGCGAGCATGTGGCGCTTGCGGCCGAATCCGGGCCGCAGCTCGCACGCGAAGCCCGCTGTGGAAAGCGCGTCACGGACGCTGCGCGCCGTCGTGTAGCTGGCGAGCGTCGTCCCCGGACGCGCCAGCCGCGCGAGCCCCTTCATCATGGCGGGCGACCACATGTCGGGATTGCGACGAGGCGCGAAGCCGTCCAGGTACATCGCGTCGGCGGCCAGCCGCATCTTCGGCACCGCATCCGCGGCGTCGGCAAAAGCGAGCGACAGGGTGACGCCGCCGTCCTCGAACTGCAGCCGGTGCAGGCCGGGCACGGCGAGCGGCCACGCGGCC
Organism: uncultured beta proteobacterium; assembly: GCA_963802355.1. Classification (GTDB taxonomy): domain Bacteria; phylum Pseudomonadota; class Gammaproteobacteria; order Burkholderiales; family SG8-41; genus SG8-41. The sequence continues at coordinate 176,533 of CAWDIV010000005.1, forward strand.
TGCAGCTTGCCGGCGAGCGGCGCGAATTCTCGATAGCGCCCGTGGAGCTGGTCAATCCTTCGCGCGTGAAAGGGATGCTTTTCAACCGAGACGAAGTGCAGGCGTTCTGGACGCGCCGGATCGTCACGCCACGCTTGCCACGTCGCGAGAAAATTGAGCCCGAGGCCGAAGCCGGTCTCGACGATCGTGAAAACGCGCGCCCCGGCCCAGCGCGCGGGCAGGTCGTTGCCGCCGAGGAAGACGTGCCGCGCCTGCCCCGGCCCGGAATCGGCGCTGTGATAGACGTCGCCGTATTCCGGCGAGAACAGCGTGCCATTCGCATCGGTATGCAGGCACGGCGGGAACAACCTGGAATGGCGCTTCATCCACGGCATCGCCCGTGTGTTTCCGTGGCTAGGTCTTACGCTCATGCGCCGTTGCAGGCGCCCGTCGCCACGCCACCAGGCGTCACACCCAGCTCGCGCTTGAACGCCCGATTGAACGCCGCCTCGGATTCGTATCCCACGTCCGCGCCGACAGCGGCGACGCTGCGCCAGCCGAGCGGAGCAGGTCGGCCGCCAACTGGAGGCGCCAGCGGGTCAAGTACTGCATCGGCGGGGCGCCCACCAGCGCGGTGGAACCGCTCGGCTAGTGCCGAGCGCGAAAGTCCGACGCGGCCCCGCCAGCTCGTCCACGGTCCGGGATGCGCCGGTTTCGCGTGCATGAGCGCGAGTGACTTGCCCACGAACCGGTCGCGCAACCCGGCGAACCAGCCCTTCTGGTCCGGCGGCAGGCTCTCGATGTGGCGGCGTATGGCTTCCACGAACATCAGTTCGGAGAGCTTCGCCAGCACGGTGCCCGCCCCGGCGCGCTGGGCCGCAGACTCGGCGAGGCTGAAGCGGATGGAGGAGGTAAGCCACTGCGCCCCGGGGCCGTCGCGCATGTTGACGATCATGACGCGCGGCAATGGCGCGAGGATGGTGTCGAACAGCGTCGAGTCGCACGGCGAGGTAGCCGCACACTATCTTCGTCATGGCCCCGCCGCCGCCGTGCCGGACCTGCGGCACCTCGTCGGGACCGCGCTGCACGACCAGGCGCGAGCCGTCGGCGCGCGGGCGGGAAAGATCGCTGCCGAGAGAGTGCGCTTCGCCCCCGGGGATGATGACGAGATCTCCGTTGTGTGCGGTCAACGGGCCGCCGCCGGCGATCCCTACCTCGCACTTTCCCTGCCGTAGACAGGTGGTAGATCACGACGTGCTGGGCGTTCGGCATGTTGCTCGACACATACCTCGACTCCAGAGGGCTCCCCGATGCACCACGGCGCGGTGAATTCGGCGTCGAGAAATACGGCCCCCGTGAGCCGCACGAGTCTCCAACACGTCGGATAGCGCATCCATGGTCTCCTAGGGAGGTCCCCTTCCCCTGCCATCCGCGGTCTCCCCCAATACGAGTAAGCGGGGCAAGAAGCCCGGGGGGCGGACCTGGGCGGCGGCCGCGACGCCGCCGAAATTGCGCACCCGTCGCGCGGCTCGCCAGCAAAGGGATTTCCCGTGAGGGTGGATCTGTATTTACGTTTTTTTCATGCCTGTCGGCTGTCAATTCACGGTCTGATGACGCGCAGTGCGGATACTTCGTCACGGGCCCGCGACGGCCTGAACCTCTCTTTCCATTCCACAAAGGAACCTGACCATGATCCGCAATAGCGCGACATCAGCCGGACGCAAATCTACCAGCAAGCAAGGACGAGCCCGATCGAAACTCAGGGCTCGCGTTGCCGCCGCTTTTCGAAGTATCGCGAATGGGGTCAGCGAGCAAACGGCCGGCGACCGGACGCGAGCCTTCTACCGCTCGAGCGGGGCCAGGTGGGCGCGGAACCTGGGTTGACGAGGGTCGCAAGCTAGCGATCGCTCAAGTCTGCGAGAAGCGCTGCCGCCGCCTTGAGATCGGGCAGATCGAGGCCTTCCGTAACCGCCTCGTGCGCGGGTCGGAGCAGAGTGCGCGCATTCTCCGGTTTGCCCGAATTCGCGAGCAGCCGCGCCAGGCTCATTGCCGACCGCAGCTTCGGGAGCTTGGCGTGCTGTGCATCCGCCGCTGCGATCCCCGCGCGAAAGCACGCTTCCGCCTCGGGCAGGCTGGCCTTGGAAAGGCTGGCGGGAGGCTCGCCTTTCAGTCGATACATTTCGGAGATCTGGAAGCGAGCGCCCTGTTCGTTAGCGGTCGAGAGCGCGTGCTCTATCTCCTCGAGTCCCGCCTCGGGCTTGCCCGCCCTGGCGAGCGCTTCGCCGAGCAGGGCGACGAAGTAGGGCAGGCCCATCACCGCGCCCGTCGCTCTGATGGCGGCAAGCCCCTCGCGCATGCGGGCAATTCCTTCGTCGAGATCGCCCAGTTCCGCGAGCGCCCAGCCGAGCTGGAACCTTCCCTGGGACAGGAGCAAGGGCAA
>CAWDIV010000006.1:0-7468 GCA_963802355.1 uncultured beta proteobacterium
TAACCGCGCAGGCCGCCACGGAAAAGCTTCAGCGCAGAGGACGCGGAGGACGCCAAGGAAGGCAAACAGCTTTGCCGCGAAGGAGTTGTAGTGGTCGCAAACCTGATCTGGCAGGCGGTGTCTGCTCGCGACCCCGACGCGGACATTAAACGCCGCAGTTCAGGGGCGTGCCGGTTGCGGCGCGTCCCCTGCAACTGCTTGTTGGGCCGCGCTGTCGCAACCACTAGTGATCCATTGGTTGTACTCGCGAAACACTCGCGAATCGGAGAAGTCCTTGACTATCTTCGGAAGCAGAAACTCGGCGAGCAACTCCTTGTCTTGCGGAATGCCCCCGGTCCTCTCACCCCGCATCACAAGCGCGGTGAACGCCTCACGCGGACTCGCCTCGAATGTAGCGCCGATTGCCGCGTTGAAATCCCGCAAAAGCTCCAAGGCTTGTCCGTAGAGCGCATCGTATCGTGCCCGAAAATGACTTTGGATTGCGATTTCAAGGCGGGACAGAAACTCCTCGTGTTTGGAAAGATCGTAGATGATGAACTCAAATTGCCTCACGTCGACGGGCACTTTTTCTGGAGAGTCTTGCGTTAAGAAAAGAACCGGTATGTTCGCGGCGTGAGCGAGCTCGACTTCATAGAAGACGTTGGGGTTGGCGCCAGTAATATCAGCAATTACCAGATCGGCCTTGCCAATTTGCTGACGGATCTTCTCAGCTAACGGGGCAGTCAAGATTTGAGCGTCACCGCGCTCGACCTCTAATGAGCACCGCTCGTGCAGAAACTGGCGTATGTAGAGAAAGAAAAAATTGAGCTCCGGCTGAAAGGGCATTGCCACGAAGCACCGGCTTCCTGGATTCATGGCACCTCTCCTTTGCGGGAACGTTCGTGCTGCAAGAATCTGGATAAACGCGCTCTCAAGGGCGTAAGGTTGTCGGGACTGTAAGTAACCGTTTGAAATGCGGCAAGATCAAAAGGCATGCTTCCCGCCGCGTCCGCATCGAGCGGAGAATCGTAACTTTACCTAGCCCATGTGCGAGGCCAAGCTCGTACATGATGTTCGGATTCTTTCGCGAGACGTCCGCAACGACGAGGTCAGCGTCTCGAATGGCATCGCCTACTACAGCCGACCAAAGGTGCCCGGCGGAAACTAGTTGGTCATTGACCAGGGCTCAAAGCCAGCTTCACGCAGGCTCTTTTCGACCGTGTCCGCGACCCGCGTGTAGGAAGCATCGTGCGGAATCAGGAGAAGCGCTTTCATAGCATGCTGTCCTCTTGTTGCTTCCGCGCGGCCCAACTTTGAAGGGAACGGCCGAAAAGCGCCTTATAAGGCGGCATTGTGGGCCCCAGCATGCACATCTTCAAGCCCAGCCAAAGGCTTGGGTCAACAGGCCCATGATCGGACCTTTTTTTCGATCGCGGGATCAATTCCACGGAATGCGCTGATCGAGCCGCGTCTTTGCTGAGTCGCCGGGCCACGCCGCCGCCATGTGTGGCACCTTGGCGTTGTCTTTGCGTCCTTCGCTTCTATTTTTCTTTTTATTCCTTAGCGTCCTCCGCGGTGAGGCTTTACACCTCCGGCTTGCGGTACTCCTCGAGCATGTAGCCGAACCCGCGCACGGTGCGAATCCGGATACCCGCAGGCTCGAGCTTGGTTCGCAATCGCGATACGTACACCTCGATTGCGTTCGGCGTCAGGTCTTCGCCCCAGTTCGCAAGCCCCTGGATGATCGCCTCCTTGCTCAGTACCTTTTCCACCTTGCCGAGGAATACCTCGAGCACCGCCCATTCACGGGCCGAAAGGTCGAGCGGTGCGCCATGCAGGAATGCGCGGCGCGCGCCCGAATCGAACGTCAGGGGCCCGTGCACCAGTTGAGGACTCGCTCGCGCCTGGCCCCGGCGCAGCAAGGCACGCACTCTTGCCACCAGCTCCGACTTGGCAAACGGCTTGGGCAGGTAATCGTCGGCGCCAAGCTCGAGGCCATGGACCTTGTCGCCGACCTCGTCGCGCGCCGTGAGCATCAGGACCGGCACCGAGCCGCCTTTCGCGCGGAGCCTGCGTAACACCTCGAATCCGTCGATGCCGGGAAGCCCGACGTCGAGGATCACCAGATCGAAGGATTCCTGAGCGGTGGCGAGGACGGCGTGCTCGCCGCTCTTCATGACATCCACGGCATGGCCTTCGCTCTCGAGGATGTGTGACAGCCCCACCCCGAGCGAGGCGTCGTCTTCCACGATCAGGATGCGCATGCGAGGAGGCAGGTAACTGGTGACTTGTGACTCGTAACCTGGCTCATCACTGTTCTTGTCACTTGCGACTTGGCGGCGGGCGGCGAGGTGGCGATTCCGCTTTCCCGCGGAAGCGGGAGTCCGGCTGGTTTGGTCGAGTCATGAGTCACGAATCACGAATCACGCAGCATCAATCAACACCGTTGGCCTTGAGGATCGCTTTCGCTGCCGGGCTGGCGAGAAACTTGAAAAATGCCCGCGCGCCTTCCGGGTTGGGGGGATCGACCGCCAGGGCTGCTGCGTAGATAGTGTAGTTCTGGATGTCGGCCGGCAGCGGGCCCACGAGCCGCACGCCCTTGTCGCGCCAGCGCATGATTTCGGTGAGGCCGCCGAAGCCGATTTCCCGTCCCTTGCCGTTCAGGAGATGAGTGAAGCTCTCCTGGGCATCGCGATGGCGCACGGTCTTCGCCTTGATCTCCTCGGCGAGACCCAGTTTCTCCACCAGGCGCTCGACGTAGAGGCCGCTCGAAGCGCGGTTATAGGCGACGGAATCCGCGTCGCGTAGCGAGCGCACGAGCGCTTCGGTGCTCGAGATATCCGGCACCGGGGCGTCCGCCCGCACTGCGACGCCCACACCGACGCGACCGAGCTCGAAGCGGCCGGCGGGACTCGCCTTCCCGATCTCGAAAACCTTTTCCATGGCGGCGGGCGGAACGATGATGATATCGGCGACTTCGCCGGTGGCGAGACGCTTGGGCAGCGCAGGCGCGGTTTCGAAGGTGAGCGTCACCTTATCGCCGCCCTGCTTGCGAACGCCTCGACGAGCGCCTCCAGGGACGAATGCACGGCACTTGGGCTGAGCACCCGCACTGCGGTTCCCGCGCGCGCGAGGTCACTTGGCATCGCCGAGCTCCCGAAGCAGGTGCGCGAGCGTCTTGTATTCTTCCTGCAGAAATTTCACGGTTTCGGCTGCGCTCAGGTGGAAACTGTCCCATTGGTACCTGGCGAGAGCTTCCTGCCATTCCGCCGACTTGGCCATCTCGGCAAAAAACCGGTCCCAATACGCGACCTGCGCCGCCGGCAATCCCCTGGGTCCCACGGCGCCACGCCAATTGCCCATGACCGCGTCGATGCCTAGCTCCTTCCAGGTCGGGACGGACGCCCGCTCCCCGGCGTACCGTTGCGGCGCGGTGATCGCTAGCATGCGCAGTTGGCCGCCCTGTACGTGCTTCCATGCCGACGACGGCGTCGCCATGAGGATGTCGACATGCCCGCCCAGTACGGCGGGGACCGCCTCGGCGCCGCCCTTGAAGGAAACGAACTTCAGTTTCTTGAGATCGACGCCGGCGGCGCTCATGATCATGCCCGCCGCCATGTGCTGGCCGCCGGCGCGGCCGGTGATGGCGAAACTCAAGGCGTCGGGCGCGGCCTTGAGCCGCTCGACCAGCTCCCGGGGGGTCTTGATCGGCGAATCCGCCTTTACCGACACCGCGATGTACTCCTGGCTCAGCATCGCGAGAGGTGTGACGTCACTGTAGGTGAGCGGGTGGGTACCAGTGATGCGGTTGGTCAGCAGGTTGGGCAGCACCATGGCGAGATAATGACCGTCCCCGGCATGCTGGCTGACATAGGTCATGGCGATCGCCTGGGCGCCGCCGGTTCGATTTTGAACGGTCACGGGTACGCCGATGTTTCTCAACTCGGCGTATCTCTGCACGATGCGCGCGGTGGCATCAAGTGGCCCGCCGGCGGCCGAGCCGAGCACGAGTTCGACGTTCTTCTCCGGTTTCCAGTCCGCCGCAAAACTGAGCGAACCGGCTACGGCCATCGCGAGCGCCACTACGGCTGCCTGCCCTGAGCGGTGACGAATAATGGTGACGAGTAATGGTGACGAATAACGGTGACGGGACATGGCCGTTCGCAGCTTTCTCTTACTTGTGTTTCAGCAGCTTCTTGCGCTCCGCTTCATAGTCCTGATAAGACGGCACTCTAGAACTGGCGCTCCGATGGGTCAGGGGATCCAGTGTTGTCTCACGCATCCTGAGCCTCTGTACAGATTTTCGGACGCACAGCCGGCCAGCATCATCAGGAACAACGGGCAGATCCCGTTCTTGTCACTACGCTTCCGTCACCCGTATCTCGTCACCCGTATCTCGTCACGCCTTCGCTTCCCAAGTCCCGGTCGGCGTCGGCGAGCAGCCGGTCGAACGTCTCCGGCACGCGGATGATGCGCCCGGGCACGCTCGGGGAGTGCCCCTGCAGCCAGTAGCTGTGGTCGGGTGCCCGCCGCCCGCGACCACGAGCACGATGTTGTCCGGCTTCTGGCAAATCGGCCAGGGGTCGAGCTCGATGCTCTCGCGCGTCAGCGGGTTGGCGCTGATCTCGATATAGGCCGGCGCACCGGCGCGACGCATGTGAGCCATCGGGATCTTCGAGTTCTCCCACAGGAACTCGCGTATCGAACGCTGGGTCCAGCCGAGCTCGGCCATCCTCCGCGCAACAATCGGCGCGAGCATCATCATACCCGGCGTACCTTTCCCATCCCGCGAGCGCGGAAAGGTTGGGGGCACGCATAAAGTCCGCCATGCGCCACATGCCGTTCAGCGCATCCTCCTCCGGGGATTCTTTCTTGGCGCCGCGGCGCAGGACGTTGGTGACCCCGCTCGCGAAGACGATCGACACCGAGTTCGTACCCGGCGCGTATCCGTGGCGCTGCGTGGCATGCGGCTCCCATCCCGGCGGCAGGCCATCCTCATCCTCGGCGAAGACCGCGTTGGTGTAGCGCATGGCGCCGAAGATCGCCATCGTTCCGACGCCCGGCAGGGCGCCGCCCACGTTCTGCTGAAGCAGGCGCAGCGCGCGACCTATGCTCGCCCCGGCGGGCCGCTGCGGATCCGGACCGAGCAGGCCGAAGCCCGAGTTCAGGCGGATCTGTTTGGCGATCGGGCCGTTGACGATGACGGCGGGGAACGGCCCGCCCGAAGTGGCCTGCAGCTGATCGAAGCCTTCAGCGTCCAGGCACGCGTCCACAGCGGCGACGAGGACCGGCAGGTACTCGGGCCGTCCGCCCGCCATGGCGAGCGCGATGGCGCAGGTCTCGATCGTAGTGATGCCGCCGCGCGGCGGAAACTTGCCGAGCACGTGGGTGCGGGGAAGCGTGGCGCCGTGGAGTATCCAGTCCACGCGCTCTTTCGTTGCCGGCCACAGCGGCAGGCCGTCGCCCCACAGGTTGGTGAGAAGCAGGTTATTGGCCTTGGTAAGCGCATCTTCGTAGGTGACGCCCTCGACCGAGAGCATCTTGGCTGAGCCCGCCGCCTGCGCGAACCCCGATTTCCACCCGGTGAGGCCGTCGTAGACTTCGCGCCTGCGTTCCTTGAGCGGGTTGATGTCGCTGCCCGGGAGGAACATGTTGATCGGGAAGGTAACCATGGCCGCGTCCGGCGCGAGCCCGACACCGGACACGGCGTTCTTCATGACCCCGACGAAATCCGACCGGGTGATCGTGACGGTCGGGATGCCCAGCGTCTCAATCCTAGCGGCTGCACGGCCGCATGCTGTGGCGCAGGCCCCTCAAGCCGCGTTGCCGACGATAACGGCGTCGACGCCGCTCTTCTTCACCTGCCTGGCGGTTTCCTCTTCGCCGATCAGAGCGTTGCCCTGCGGGAAGGCGTCTATCGGCAGGATGGTGATGCCCGGGATGTCCGCCTCGAGCATTTCCTTGAGCATCGGCAGCATGCGGTAGGCCTGCCACTGCTCGTTGCTGACGAAGCCGATGCGCTTGCCTTCGAGCGAGGCGAGCCGCGGCGCGAAAGGCTGCGTCACCTCGAGCACACCGGACGGATCGTGGAATTCGAGCTTTATCATGGAGGCTCCTCCTTGAATGGCCCTATTCTAATGCAGCTACGAGTGTTCCTTCGACATCCTTCAGGACGCACCAGTGACCAGTAACTGGTGACGAGGAAGGGCGTTTGGGCGGATACTGGGCGCAGACGGTCTTGAGACCGCTCTTATTACCACGAGGAGGAGCGTTCATGGTCGGATAGCTCGTCCTTTTCCCGGTCGACCTTACTGATCGCTGCGCTCCTCGCGGGCGCGGTCGTGCCCGGGTTTGCGCGCGCGCAGACGGACGCCTACCCGAACAAGCCGATACGCCTGATTGTGCCGTTTCCCCCGGGCGGCAGCGTGGACCTGAATGCACGCCTGTTGTCGGCAAAACACTCCGAGCTCCTCGGGCAGCAGCTCGTCGTCGATAACCGCAGCGGCGCCTCGGGCATGATCGGCTCGGAGGCGGTGGCGCGCGCCGCGCCCGACGGGTATACGCTGCTCCTGCAAACCGTTACTTTTGTTACGAGCACGATTCTGTACAGCCGTGTCCCGTACGACCCGGTGAGCGATTTCGCGCCGATCTCGCTGCTGTCCAACGTACCCACCGCGGTCGCCGTCCATCCTTCGCTTCCCGTCCGCTCGGTGCGTGAGTTGCTCGCGCTCGCAAAGGCGCGCCCGGGCGAGCTCAACTACGCGTCCTCGGGTATCGGCAGCAACTCCAACATCACCGGCGAGCTGTTCAATCTCCTGGGCAAGACGAACATCGTCGCGGTCCAGTTCAAGGGCGGCGGCCCCGCGCTCCTTGCGGCCGTCAGCGGCGAGTGTCCCATCTCCTTCTCGAACATCTCGGAAACGGCGCGCATGGTCGAGGCCAAACGGTTGCGCGCGCTGGGGGTGAGCAGCCTGAAACGCGCGCCGATCCTGCCGAACGTGCCTACGATTGCGGAAGCCGGACTGCCCGGTTTCGAGTTCCAGGCGTGGCACGGCCTGCTCGCGCCCAAGGGCACTCCGCCGAAACTCGTCGCCTTCCTGAACGAGAAGCTCCGGAGCGCCATGTCCTCCCCGGACCAGGTAAAGCGCTTTCAGGAAAGAGGGATGGACGTCATCACCAACTCCCCGGAAGAGTTCGCGGCCTACCTGAAGAGCGAGGTGGCGAAGTGGGGCAGGGTGGTACGGGAGCGGAACATGAAGGCGGAGTGAGGAAACAGTAGTCGCTGTCGCTTCGTTTCCTCACTAACAGACCATGCAAGCCACTTCAGAACGGCATACGGACAGGATGAACGGGATGAACAGGATCAGAGCGCAGTTGCACGTAGATAGGCTGCCAGAGCGCTCTGGATATGCTCGGCGGCATCCTATGGGACCGCTGTGTTTGTCATCCTGTGCATCCTGTTAATCCTGTCAATTTGTCGATCTTCAGC
>CAWDIV010000007.1:0-6464 GCA_963802355.1 uncultured beta proteobacterium
TAGATCGGGGCCTCGGCTTGGAACCAGGAGATCGCGCTTCATCTCGGCAACGGACGATATGCCGAGCATCGCCATGTTGCGGCTGATTTCTTCTCGCAGGAGGCTGGCGGCATGGTGAACGCCGGCTTCGCCCGCGATCGAAGCGGCATAGAGGAACGGTCTGCCGATGAAGACGAACTGCGCTCCCAGCGCGAGAGCTTTGAGCACGTCCGTGCCCCGGCGGATCCCGCTGTCCATCATGATCGTCATGCCGCCGGCTTCGGAGACTGCGGCCGGAAGCATCCGCAGCGGCGCAACCGTGCCGTCGAGCTGGCGGCCGCCGTGGTTCGAAACCATGATGCCGTCGACGCCGCTCTCCCGCGCGATGCGAACGTCCTCCCTGGAGAGCACGCCCTTCAGGACGAGCTTTCCCTTCCAGATTCTTCGCATCAGTTCCACGTGCTCCCAGCACAGCCCATCGCGCGCCATGCGCGGGCGCTCGATGTTGCCGAGGATCGGTATCCGGGGAAAACCCATGTTTTCCAGGTGCGGCATCCCATGGTTGAGAATCGAGCGGCCAAACGTGCCGCATAGCCACCGCGGCCGCATCATGCAGTCCCATGCCAGCCGTGGGGTCGGCTTCAGCGGCGAGCTGTAGCCGCTGCGCACGTTGTTCTCGCGGTTCGCGGCCACCTGCACGTCCACCGTGAGCACGAGCACTTCGAAACCGGCTCGCTGCGCCCGCTCGACGAGCGGCGTGATGATCTCGGGCTCCCCGGGCAGATACGCCTGGAACCAGGCGGTCGATCCGACTTCCCTGATGCGCTCCATCCGCGTGAGCGAGGCGCCGCTCTGGATCATGATCGTGTTCAACTCCGCCGCGACCTGGGCGAGGACGGAGTCGCCCATGTAGGCGGCGAGCGAAGTGCCGCCCATCGGGGGAAAGCCGAACGGCAGATCGTAGGTGCGCCCAAAGACCGTGGTCTTCTGGTGGCGCGCCCGGGTGCTGACGAGCACGCGCGGCAGGAACTCGAACTCGCCGAAGGCGGCGCGGTTAGCTGCCAGCGAAGCGTTCGTCTCCACGCCGCCCGAGATGTAGCCGAAGATGGGGCGTGGGAGGAAGCGGCGCGCGGGCTCTTCGAAATCGTCCAGGCACAGTATTCCCTTGAGCCGGCGCGGCGTCGTGGCTGTTTGCCGCGCCGCGAAGGCGGAACGCATGGCCGCCTGATCTGCCTGTGTAACGGTCTCGTTCATGATTCATCCCTCCCGCAGGAAGCTTCCCCAATGGGCTTCGTGGCGAACGCCTTATAGTATGAAATTCGAGGTATGAGAACAACGTCGGCCCCGGGCGTCAGCCTCGGGAGAGTCCAGCATGCGAGCGGGAAAGTCCATTTTCCCGCGATCCGGCGGATCGTGTACGGTCAACCGGCCGCAGACGCGGCCGGTTGAAGTCCTGCGGTTGGCGCCAGCTGACCGTGACGTTCGGCGGCGGCTTAAGGAGCCGGCAAGAGGCTACGACTCCGCGCAAGATCAGCACGCCGGAGCGAGCTGCCGGAAATACTCCATGCGGGTGCTTGAGATCGCAGCCGCGCCTCAACCGGCATCGAGGCAAATGCTCATCGAACCCCTACAAGCCGTAGCGGGACGGCGACAACCAGACTTCGGTTCTCTATCCGCCCGCGGCCTGGAAACTAGGCGACTTGAAGTCTTGGGCAGCTTATAGCGGGCGACGGCCCAGAATGCCGAAGACCAGCGCAAGGATGATGCCGATGATCGCGCAAATCCACGCCAGGTTGACTGCGGTGCCCGCGATGCCGCTGAATCCAAGCACAGCGGCGATCAGTGCGATAACGAGGAAGGTGACGGCCCAGGAAATCATATCGACTCCTCCATGAATTTATTGAACAGCTCCGAATGCCCACCTGCTTAACAACCCCAGCTGGCCAATGTCATATCTGCTGGACGGATGACCAACTATCTATCGGACTTAGTTGGACGCAAATTAGTTCACCCGGCGAGCATATTCCCGCCCTTATACCGTGACGCAGCAAAAGAAGGCGTCCACTACTCTTGTAGTCGAATAACGACTTGCGATTGCGACAATGGCAGCGGCGCATGCCACCATGCGCGAGCCATTTGATGTCGGTCACCTGCTGCGCGTCCTCCACATGCTTCTGGCATGGTTTGCATGACGGTGTGCTCAGACCAGTTTGAACAGCACCAGCGAGCGCGCCGTGATCTCGTAGACGTGGCCGACCTCGAAGCTGGGCTCGTCGCTTGGAGTCCGGCATGTTGGTGTCGGCGAGCAGTGTCCAGGCCGCGCCGCCGTTCGAGCGCGGCAGCGTGAACTTCACCACGTCCTGCCATGAATTGAAGATGACGAGCAGCGTCGTTTCTTCGCCGCGCTTGCGGATGCCGGTGGGCTGCGCGCGGCCGTCGAGCAGCATGCCGAAGCAGCGCGTGTTGGCGTCCTCCCAGTTCTCCTGCGTCATCTCCTCCCCGGTGGGGCTCATCCAGGTCACGTCCTTGACGTCCGAGCTCTTCGTCGTAGCGCCCGGTGAGGAAGCGCGTCCGGCGCAGGATGGGGTACTGGTGGCGCAGGCCCGTCAGCTTCTGCACGAACCGGATCAGGCGCTGCGGCGCGGTCGTCGTGGTTCCAGTCGAGCCAGGAAATCTCGTTGTCCTGGCAGTAGGCGTTGTTGTTGCCCTGCTGCGTGCGCGCGAACTCGTCGCCCGCGAGCAGCATCGGCGTGCCCTGCGAGAGCAGCAGCGTCGCGAGCATGTTCTTCATCTGGCGCTTGCGCAGCCCGCGGATGGCTTCGTCGTCGGTCGGGCCTTCGGCGCCGTGGTTCCACGAGCGGTTGTGGGAGTGGCCGTCGCGGTTTTCCTCGCCGTTCGCCTCGTTGTGCTTGTCGTTGTAGGTGACCAGGTCGTTCAGCGTGAATCCGTCGTGCGCGGTAACGAAGTTGACGCTCGCCCACGGCTGGCGCCCGCGGCGATCGAAGATGTCGGGCGAGCCGCACAGGCGCGGCGCAAGCGACGGCGGCGTTCGCCTCGCCGCGCCAGTAGTCGCGCACCGTGTCGCGGTACTGGTCGTTCCACTCGGCCCAGCCCGGCGGAAAGCCGCCGACCTGGTAGCCGCCCGGCCCGCAATCCCAGGGCTCGGCGATGAGCTTCACCTTGGCGAGCACCGGGTCCTGCATCACGGCCTTCATGAAGCCGTTGTGCGTGTCGAAGCCGCCCGGCTCGCGCGCGAGGATGGTGCCGAGGTCGAAGCGGAAGCCATCCACGTGCATCTCCTCGGCCCAGTAGCGCAGGCTGTCGGTCACCATCTGGATGACGCGCGGATGGCTGAGATTGAGCGTGTTGCCGGTGCCCGGTGTCGTTGATGTAGTAGCGCTTGCTTGTCGGGCATCAGCCGGTAGTACGGAGCGGTTGTCGATGCCCTTGAAGGACAGCGTCGGCCCGAGCTCGTTGCCTTCGGCAGTATGGTTGTAGACGACGTCGATGATCACTTCGAGCCCGGCGTCGTGGAAGCGCGCCACCATCTCCTTGAACTCCTGCAGCGTGCGCGCCGGGTCGGCGGCGTAGCGCGGATCGGGCGCGAAGAAGCCGATGCTGTTGTAGCCCCAGTAGTTGGTGAGCTTGCGCTCGAGCAGGAAGCTGTCGTTGACGAAGGTGTGGATCGGCAGCAGCTCGACCGTCGTGACGCCGAGCGACTTTATGTAGTCGATCACCGGCCCTGCCGCGAGCCCGCAGAACGTGCCGCGCTGGTTCTCCGGGCACGGCCGGGTGGAGCTTCGTATAGCCGCGCACGTGCGCCTCGTAGACGATGGTCCGGTCCCACGGCACGGGGTTCCACGACTTTTCCCGCGCCCAGTCGAAGTTGTGGTCGACCACGACGCACTTCGGCATGAAGCGGCGCGCTGTCGCGCTCGTCGAACGAGAGATCCGCCGCCTCGTCGCCGACTATGTAGCCGAACAGCGCCGGGTCCCACTTCAGTTGCCCGATGTGCGCGCGCGCATAAGGATCGAGCACGAGCTTGTTCGGGTTGAAGCGATGTCCCTCGTCCGGCGCGTAGGGGCCGTGCACCCGGTAGCCGTACACCTGACCTGGACCTATGTCGGGCACGTAGCCGTGCCAGATCTCGTCGCGGTATTCGGGCAGCTCGATGCGTTCCGTCTCGGTTTTGCCGCCTTGATCGAACAGGCAAAGCTCGACTTTGGTCGCGGCGGACGAGAACAGGGCGAAGTTGACGCCCTGGCCGTCCCAGACCGCGCCGCGTGGATAAGGCAGGCCTTCCTGGACGCGGGACAGTACGATTTCCGGAGCATTCATCCGGCGGTCAGCGCATGCTGGCGCTTCTGCTGAGCCCTCGCAGCGCCGATCGCGGTCTTGCCTACTGCTTGCGTTTCGCTATCCCGATATTGATGAGGTGCTGCTCGTAATATCCGACGTGGGGGTCCAGGTGCGGCGCCGCGACGGGAGCCGGGTTCGCCTGCGCTTCCTTTGCTGGAGTGCCGGAAACGTACCCGCTTCCGACGAGCACGAGGATCATCGCTAGCGCTGTTGCGGCGAGCTTGTTCATTGCAACCTCCATGGGATATGAACCGAGCCTCCCGAGAGTAAACGGTCGCGGAAACGCCCGCCAGCACGCCGGCTATGATTTTCGTGTAACGAAGCGGGGAAGCGACGTGTAGCTGCGCAACTATCCAGCGTCGCGATCTGTCGCTGTGCCACAATTGGTTGCCGAGCTGGAACAGCCGCTTGCGGTCGTCGCATGGCAGGTTACGGTCGCCGGGTCCCAGGTTGGAGATCAATTATTAACAGCATAGGAGGCACGATGGAAAAACCCCTGGGCAATGAAGATTTGTCCTCGAAACCCGGCGAGCGCGTGATCGACAAGCCCGAGCTCCCCGCGGGCGGCATCACCAACGAGAACGACGTGTACACGGAGGTGTCGCCGGCGAGATGCAGCTCAAGCGCGGCAACGTCGGCAAGTTCGAAGTGTTCTGCGACGAACCCGCGCGTATCGGCGGCACGGACAAGTATCCGTCGCCGATGAACTATCTCGCGCTGGCGATCGGCTTCTGACTGCTCACCCAGGTTGCGCGGTACGCGCACATGATGAAAATGAAAGTGAGCGGGGCGAATTGCAGGGTGACGTTCCGCAAGCACCTCGGCGGCTCGGTGCTGAAAGGCACGGTGTTCAACCGCTGGGAAGGCGTCAGCACCTATCTCCGGTTCGACAGCGACGAGCCGGCGAACAAGCTCGCGCACCTCGTCAAGAACGCCAAGGCCGGGTGTTTTGCCGAAGGCCTGATCACGCAGCAGGTCCCGCTGCACAGCCATGTCGAAGTGAACGGCAAGCCGCTTCGCATCGAGGGCGTCACGGGGAAGTGAATCGCCGGCCGCGGAAAATCAAATTCACAAGCGCGAACGTCACGGAAGTTCTGTAAATGTGGTTTCTGACAGGAGGCGATATGCCGAAGCCGCGTTTTGTCGCATGGCTGGTACCCGTCGGCATGATGGTTCTGGGCGCGGGTGCGGCGTCGGGCCAAGTCTATCCGACCAAACCCATTCGCATCATCACCGCTCCCGCCGGAGCGGGCAACGATTTCATGGCGCGCGTGATCGCGCAGGGGCTTACAGGCAGTCTGGGCCAGCAACTGGTGGTGGACAACCGGCCTGCCGGGATCATAGGCGAACTGGTAGCCAAAGCGCCGGCCGATGGTTATACCCTGCTTGCCGTCGGCAGCGTCCTTTGGCTTACGCCGTTCCTGCAGGACAACGTGCCGTACGACCCGGTAAAAGATTTTTCACCGATCTCAGTCACATCAAGGTCGCTCAATCTGCTTGTCGTGCATCCCTCGGTCGCGGCAAATTCCGTCAGAGAACTGATCGCTTTGGCCCGATCGAAGCCCGGGCAGCTCAACTATGCTACCGGGGCGACAGGCGCTTCCAATCATCTCGCGGCGGAATTGTTCAAGTCCATGGCCGGCGTCGATCTGGTGCGCATTCCATACAAGGGCAGCGGGCCGGCGGTCAACGATCTGCTGAGCGGCCAGGTGCACATGATGTTTCCTACCACGGCCGCGGGGTTGCCGCACGTCAGGTCGGGCCGCTTGCGGGCGTTGGGGGTCACCAGCCTGAAGCCATCCCCGCTGGCTCCCGGTTTGCCTGCGGTGGCGGAATCGGGTCTGCCCGGTTATGAATCGGTCGTCATTTATGCGCTGTTCGCTCCCGCAAAGACGCCGGCGGCTATTATCAAGCGACTGCACACGGAACTCGCGCAGTACCTTCAGGTCCGCAGTGACTACAGAGCGGTTATTCAACGCTGGAGTGGAGGTCGTGGCCAGTTCCCCGCGCGAGCTTGCGACCGCGATGGAATCCGAAATGACCAGGATGGGAAAACTGATCAAGGACGCCGGCCTCCGCGGTCAATGATCGCAGAGAGTAAATGGGGCAGCCCCTTGGTGGCGGC
>CAWDIV010000008.1:0-12005 GCA_963802355.1 uncultured beta proteobacterium
GAGTTCTTACGGGCAGGCAGGGGCAGCCTCGAGCGTGAGATCGCTCATGCACTGGCCCTGATGCGCCGGGTCGTTCGGCCGCGCGCCGCCGCAGTTCCGGCGAGAAGGAGCGCCGGTGGACGAGAGCCGGCAGCCGGCTCATGGCACCTCTTGGAGGAACTTGACGATCTCGTTGAAGAACTCGAAGCGCGGTTTCTCAAACAGCGTGAAGTGGGTCGAATTCTTAACGAGCACGGCGCGCTTCGAGGGTGCGTTCGTAAGATCACGCATCAGCCCATCGCGATCCTCGGAGAACGACCATGTGTCGTACTCTCCGGCAATTACCAGCGTTGGCACGTAAATGGACGAGGCATTCCAGATCCTGCGGCCGGTGGCCTGCATGAAGGTGTCCTCCAGCACGCCGTTGGGCGAGCGCAGACTCGGCGGGTTGCGTGTACCACTCGTCGGGTCGGATGCCATGCATTCGTTCCAGAACGCCTCGGGCACGCCGGGCTCGCGAAACTGCGACTTGTCCTGCACCGGGATCTCGCCGTCCCAGCGCGCGGTATTCGCCGCCGTGCTGGCAAGGCGGTAGGCGCCCAGACCATAATTGAATTCGGATGGCCGGCGCTTGTTCTGCAACCCCGACCCGGCACCGAGATTGGTGTGAAGCGGATAGGCATAGGCCGGCGCGTACATCACCAGCTTCTTCACTTTCTCGCTATGCAGCGACGTGTAGTAGCCGGCGGTCATCGCGCCCCACGACCAGCCGATCAGCGTCACCTTGTTCACCTTGTGCTTCTGGCGGATGTGATCGACCACGCTGCCGATATCGCGGATCACCTGGTAGGAGCGCGATACCGGCTTATTGGAGGTCGCTGGCTCGTCCATCGCCTTCTCGCGGCTCGAGTAGCCGTAGTTGCGCTTGTCGAAGAGGTAGGTTACGTAGCCCTTCGAGATCATCCAGTCGGCCCAGGAATAGTCCTTGAAGCCGAGATCGAAGTCGCACGCCGAAGGCGCGGTCGCGCCATGAACGAAAAGCACGATGTTGTCGTCAGTGAACCGGGTATTTCCCTGCTCCATCTTCTGACGGACGAAAAGGCGCACACCCGGATCGGCGCCGTCGATGTGGTAGTCCTGCTTCACGGGGGCTGGCCGCACGCTGAGCGGTGCGGCCAGGACGATTGAAACGAACGCAAGCAGGACTGAATGGCGCATGAGGCTCTCCTCCCTCACTGGAAAGCTTACTCCACCACGCTAACCGGCGGTATTTCATCTATTGGCTGATGGCTGCGTGTGCGACAGAACTCGGCGCCATACGATCCAGCACGAACTGGCGCTGCACATGTTCGCGCGTGAACTCCATGAAAGCCTGCGCCGCTGCCGGCAGCTGTTTGCCGATTGGATACACGAAATACCAGTGGCGCTCCAGCGGAAAGCCCTCGACATCGAGCGTGACGAGCCTACCGTGCCGAACTCTACGCCGTTTCGATCGGTCTGGGCGGGACTGGCGCCACGTACCCGACTACGAGCATGAGCACGCCCACGGTGATAATGGAAACGACACTCTCCATGGCGCTCGCTCTGGGAAGCTCGATGATCAGAAGCTTCAGCACTACGGCGCCCATGAGCACGGAGCCTACGGTCCACATTTGACGGTTACGGCACAGCGTGGCGACGAACATGGTGGCAAGCGCGAGCGCGGTCCAGACAATAGAAACCCACATCTGCGTGAGATTCGACTCGAGCATGGCCTGGAACTGATAGGGGACATCGGCATAGTGATGCAGGGTTCGCAACAACACCGCGTTGGCCCAGAAGAAAATGGCGACGCACCACGCGGTGACCGGCCAGGTGGAGGGAAATTCACGGGGTCCATCGATGCCGGACGCGCGTACCGCGCGCCGCCAGTAGACCAGGACCCCGAAAGTGAGGACGTGCGTGAGGTCCAGGGGGTTCAGCAACGGGACGTAGCGCGGGGAAGCAGGCTCGGTATCGCTCGGAATATTGGCGTAGAGCATCCACAGAGCCAGAAAGGCGACGAGCAGTTTGACCCCGGTCCACAGATACGCGCCGGGGTAACGGACAACCGGCCAGGAACTGCGGATCGCTGCGACCAGCGTCAGCAATGCGATCGGTACCAGAGCCCACCCTACAACCGGCCAGGGATATTGGACCTTTGCCAGGTGACCGATCTGCCATGCCACCTCCCACGTGCCCACGGCGGCAAGCAACCACATGCCGAGGGAGTGCGCGCGGGAAAGCGGGTACGCGTCTTCATGCCGCCGCAGTATGCGGAAATGAAACAGAAACGCAACCGGCCACGCGACGAGGCCGAGACTTGCCAGCGGATGGCCGTCCACGTCCTCGACAATCCACAAGACCAGAACAATCGCTATGAGTGGCGCCAGCGCCAAGGCCGGGAACCTTGCCGTCGCCCAGCCCCGGCCCCAGAGAAAACTGAATGCGGCGCACGTGCCGGTGAAAAAGAGCAGCGAAGCGCTGAGCACGTCTTCGCGTGGCGCGTGGACCGAGATCTCGTGCAATCCACCCAGCAGCCACCAGCCTAGCCCCCATAGGAATACTGCGATGGAGGCCTGCGGGCCGGCGGAATCGTCGGCCTCGCTCGCATGACCCTCCATGATGCGGCTGCAGTAGAGCCCCGCGAACGCAATGAACACGCAACTCAGGAAGAAGCCGTTCAAGACCGGCAGCTCGATTGCCCCGCGATGCATGTCGGCGATCAGGGCGACACCGGCCGCGAACTGCAGCAATAGTCCGGCTATGCGCACCAGTCGCTTACCCTGCCGGCTGCCCACCCAGTAGACCGCCGCACCTTCCAGCGCCCACAACCCCGAAGTCCAGCGTCCATCGAGCGCGAGCGGGAGGGTGATCGTTGCGAAGATCAGGCCCAGCGCGAAAAACGCTTCGACCAGCATGCGCAGGGTTTGCTGATGGCGGCGATGGAGCGCCGCGGCCAGAACAAAGTAGAGAGCGGATACGGCGAGCGCACTCCATGCCGCGCCGTGCTCGATATGGCGCACCAACTGAACCTGGAGGGCGAATGCCAGGAGCGGCGCCCCGAATACGATGGTGCTGTCCACGTAGTCATCGAATCGCGGCGCCTGACGCATGGCGTAGATCACCGCAATGCCAACGTAGAGGAGGAAGAACAGGATCAGAAACGGCTCGGCACGGCCGAAGTGTTCCGGCAGATAGAATCGAGCGCCCCACACCGATGCGACGCCGAAGGTGAACAGGAGCCCAAGCACATTCAGCGACCGCCACGACTTGTGCAACGCAATGGCGAGTATGCCCAGATTCAGAGCCAGGTAGTAGCTGAACAGCATCATGCCGCTCCTGCCGTCGGAGATCAGCAACGGTGCTAGAAAGCCGCCAGTGATGCCAAGTATTGCGATCCATCGGGCGTTCTGCTTGATGGCAAGCACCCCGGCGAGCACGATGACAGCAATGAGCAGCACGAATTGCAGCAGATTGAAATGGTCGGTCGCACCGAAGACGGCCAGGTACAGCAGCCCCACGCCGCCGCCCTGTAGTGCCTGCGCATAAGCGGGACGTTTCTCGCGCAACCGCCAGCCCATGGCAAGGAGGACGGCAGCTGCCCCCGCCACGCCGACGAGGCGCGCTCCGGCCGGGAGCACCCGGGCGTTTTCGTAGGCGTATTTGATCAGGAACGCTGCGCCGAAGAACAGGACGACCACGCCGACGCGAACCGCCGCGTTGTCGCCGACCAGCCAGACCCAGAGACGCTTCCAGGCGGAAGCTGCTGTCATGAGCGCGGTAGTTGCAGGTTCGGAAAGGACACCGGTCACGTGCCCCTGCGGTTCGTCCGTACTGGAGGCGAGTCGCTCCGACATCGCGGTGGGCGGGCTTTCGCTTTGCGGGGCGCTCGCGGCGCCGCGCTGTAATTGCCTCACCTGCTCGCGCAACGCCTTTACGGTCTCCTCGAGGCTGCGCATCCGCGCGCGCCTTCGTTGGACCCCCATGCCCAGCATCATCACGACGACGGCACCGGCAAGCGCGGTGAGCACGGCGCTCAGGAGCACTCCCGTCCGCCAATAGACGATGGCACCCAGCAACAATCCGCTCAGGAGTGCGATGAGTCGCATGCGGGTATTCCAATCACGAACAAGAACGTCGCACCAGGCTTTCATCACGTTCTCCTGACCGGGCGAATAGTGCCGCGCGCATGCGCCGCGCCGGGATCCGGCGAGCGATTCTGTTCGGGTCCAATGCCGCTCATTTACAGCGTCTTCAGATACTCGATCAGCGCATCCTTCTCGGGTTCGGACAGTTTCGTGCCGAACTCATGACCCTGATTGCTTCCCGACTTGGTGGTCACATCAAGGAGAGTCCCCACTTCCTTTGCTTCCGGGCGGTCGCTGAAAAAGCCGACGTTCTCAAGATCGTAAAGGTCGTATCCACGCCAGAATTGCTTCGGTCGTTCCGCCACGGGCTTCAACAGGTCGCGTAAGGTGGGCACCGAGCCGTTGTGCAGATAAGGCGCGCGCAACCAGATGCCGTCCAGGTACACCGCGTTATAGCCCTCCAGCGTCTCCTCGACCAAACCTTTGCGCTTTAAACCCATGCGGGAAACGACCTTGTTCGCCTCGATCGCAGCCTGTTTGTTCCAGGAATCGAGCCGGCCTTTATCGGTATTAACCGCCGACAACGGGAGACGCTTGCCGACCTTTTCTCCGGCATGGCAGGCTGCGCATTCGCGATCGAACAACAGCTTCCCGGCAGAGGCCTTTTTCTGATCGATCTTGCCGGGAAACCCGGGCGGTGGCTTGTCGCGCAGGTACGCGACCAGCCAGTCGACTTGCTTGAGAAAGTCCTGCTTATCGTGAGGCGCCGCTCCGAGCAGGCCGAGCGCGGAGTCCATCACGACCGAGTAGGCATCGTGACTGTCGCCCGCCCAGTTCAAGGTGGTGTTGCTCTTGTCGTACTTCTTGAGATTCCAGATGGAAGGCATGTCGGTAGGCCCGAACGTGTCGTCCATCGGGAGCCCGATCATGAAATACTTTGTGAGATTCATGGCGTCATCGCGCCCGCGGCCCCAGTCCGGGAAATCCTTGCGGTAGATCCATTTGAACTGGGCCTCGCGCTCCGTCAAGCGCTTCTTGGTGATGGGAATGAGAACGAATCGGTAGATCAGGCGATCGATCCACGACAGATCGGTCACCAGATTGATCTCGTTCATGAGCACATCGGCGTCGAAGCGCGGATCCTTGCCGCAGTCCACCAGAAAGCGGAAATAGGCTTCCACGTTGGTATGAGCGGGTCCGGCGGTCACGAATGTCGGGTTTTCGTTTTCGCGGGTGCGATACCGTACCGTGTGGCAGACGGCACAGTTGTTGGCCACGCGTGGAAAGCCGATTACTTTCTTGGTAAAACCTACCGGCAGTTCCTGCCCCTGTTCCCACGCCACGCCGAGCGAGGCCAGTCCCGTCGGGCCCGGCAGCTTGTCGGGGAATACACGCGGCAGCACGTAGAAAATCCAGTACCGGTATGCCGGCGTCGTGCTCCGCGCCGATGGAGCCGTACTTGAAACGCATCTCCGGCGTAGCGGTCACCCAGCCGGGTTGCGGCTCCTCCCGAAAGAATTTGTACCAGCCAAAATAGGCGACAAGCGCCGCCAGCACCAGAATCACGACGAGCCGGCGAACGTTCTTGCGTTGCCGCGCGTCCATTTGCGCCGCTTCCATGACCAGCCCCCTTCAAAAGATCTTCAGAAATTCCAGCAACGCGCTCTCGTCGCTGTCGCCAAGTTCAGTGCCGTAGCATTCACCCTCGTAGCCGGCATTGCCGTTGCCCGGCACCTGTTTAGGTCATCCTCGAACAACCTCTTAAAAAGTCTTGAGGTGCTCGACCAGCGCGTCCTTGTCGCTGGGCGACAGCTCGGTCCCATAGTGCTTCCCCACATGGCCGGCATTCGAGTTGCCGGGTTTCTCGGTGTCGAACTTGAAGAACTTCCGTCCGTCCTGCTCGGCCAGGTTCGCGACGAAGCCGACGTTACTCGTGTCGTAGACGTCGTTGCCGCGCCAGAACACCTTCGACCGGTTTGCCACCGGTTCAAGCAGCTCGCGCAGGTTCGGAACCGAGCCGTTGTGGAGATACGGCGCGCGCAGCCATATGCCGTCGAGCGGCATGTTCGCGTAACCGTGGGTCTTGCGGTAATGGCAGTAACGATGCGGGTAGCCGGCGTAGACCGTGCCCATGTGCACCACGAGGTCCCATGAGTAGGAATCGAGCCTGCGCCGGTCGGTGCCTATCTCTTCGATGCGTGTGATCCGGCCGACGTGCGGGGCGTAGAGGTCGTCGTCGGGCTCGTTGGGCTTCAGGCACTCGCGCGACGTGTCGCCCTTCGGCGGGCCGAACTCCCGCCCGCTCGCACCGTGGCAGGAGGCGCAGTACTGCTGATAGATCTTCGCGCCACGCGCGGCCTTGGCCGGGTCGATCGCATACCTGTACTTCGGCGGCTCCTCGGTCAGCAGCCATTTCTCGAGCCGTCCGATCGCCGGAGATCGATCGTGGGCGGGGTGGTGCCGGTGCCGAACGCCGCGTTCTTGTTGCGTTCCTCGGCCATCACGTTGTTGCCGTCCCAATGAAGCTGCATTCCCTGCCGCGGCTTCTGGCAGCCAGATCGAGGGAAAGTCCACCGCCGCGTGCTTCTCCCGCTCCGGGAGCCTGGCGAGCGGGAAGTTGAAAAGGATCTTGGTTGGGATTGAACGTGTCGGTCCGCCCCGGTCCCCACTCCGTGTGGCCGAGCAGCGGCCCGAGGCGTCCGTAGAAGCATCATCAGACGCTCGCGCATGATCGCGATGGCGATGGGGTAAACGATGAGCGATCGAACGGGCCCGAGGCGCCGGTCTTTCTCGCGCAGCAGGCGCTCGACTTCAGGGACTACGTGCTCGACGGCGTTTCGGGTCGCTGGGCGCAATCGAAAACGAACTTCTGAAACGGGAACAAGGTTGAAGGTGTTTGCCGGCATGCCGACGATGGGTTGCGGCTTCGCCTGCGGCGTATCGCGCACGGTGCCCACGTGGCACACGGCACAGTTGAGGAAGGTGCGATCCATGCCCATGAGGGCGCCGCTTGGACATGCCGACCGGCAGGTCCATGCCCATCCTCGAAGACCGAAACCGAGCGACGCGTAACCCTCCCCCGGCAGGTGCTGCGAGCACGCGCGCGGCAGCGCCTGGAAGATCCAGTACGGGAAACCCGAGGCGCGCTCGCCGCCGGTCGAGCCGTACTTGAAGTGCTCCACGATGTTGTCGTGCACTACCGGCGCGTCGTCATTCAAGAGGATCGCGATGTACACCCCCGTCACGATCAGCACCAGCGTCGACAGCACGAGCGCCACGATTACGCAGGGCCCCCAGCGTTTCTGGACCAGGCGTGCGAGCCAGGCACGGGTATCGTTCGTATCGGATGCATCAGTCATAGCTTGTCTCCATTGCCCTGGTGGCTGCTTCAGCATGATCGAAACAGCCCCCGTACCCCTGTATCGTTCTCAATTCTTGCATCCCTCACCGGTCCTCGGGCAGGCATGGGCGCAACGCCTCATAGCCGCCTGCGAAGAACTGCTCGATGCTCGGCACGCTTCCCTGATCCGCCCGCAGTAGTTGGGCGACCGCGCGCTCCAGCCCTGCGACCGACGCCGGCACGCTGGAAGCCGTCGCATCCACCGTCGGACGCGGGGGGGCATGGGCGTCTTGTCCCGGCGGTGGGCGGAACCCGCCACATCGCGAGCCGGGCGTAGATCCTGGGGGCGCATTGCCTGATGCTAGCCGCCACGCGCTCGTCGGGTCCGGCGAGGAAGTTCGGCGGAACCGCTCGCCCGTGGCGTGGCAGCTCGCGCATGGAGGATAGAATGCCGCGTACGGCCGCGCCGCTCCGTCAGTCGGCGCCCGCGGCGCTGCGGGTTCCACGACAGCCGGCGGCAGATGCGAGCCGTCGTTGCAGCACCACTCGCGCGCGGCGAGTCCGAGCCTCGTGAACAGGGGGCGACAGCACGGCGGCACGGCTGAACGGCCGCGCCGCGAACACCCCCTGATCGGCCATGGCGGCAATCGCGTCGCGCACGAAAGCGAAGTCGTCGATCGTGTCGACGACCGCGTGCGCGGCGACCGCGTTCTTGCCATCGAGCGCCCGGGTATCGCGCCCGCGCCAGCGCAATTCGATACCGGCTACGGCGCTGCCGCCGGCGAGCCGCGCGCGCATGCCGTGACTCGCGATCGCGAGCTTGAGGCGGCCTGCGTTCAGGTCGAGCGCGCCGCTCGTGATCTCGAAATACCTGAGCGGCTCGACCCCGCCGGCGGCGAGCGCGCTCAGATCGCCCGAAACGCGACCCGCGCCGAGCTCGACGCGGCCGGCGAGCTGCAGCACCTGCTGCCCGTCATTCCGGGGGACGCGCATTCGAAACGCAGCCACCGGTGGGTCCACGCAATCTCGCATGGCGCTTCGTAACGGCGGCGCTGCGCTTGCCCGGCATGCCGGGCGAGATGCGCATCGAGCGCACGGACATCCGCCGCCGCGATGAGCCCGGCGAGCCCGGAGACGAAGCGGCTGACGGTGTCCGCCCGGTCGTTCGTCCACACCTCGAGCGGCGGCCGCGGAGCAAGCGGCTCGAATTGCGCGGAAATATGCGAAAGCGCCGCGCCGGCGGGCTCGCGTCCCGCTGCGACGGGAGCGGATCGCGGTTCGGGATATCGGGGTTGGGGATCGCCAGCCCGCCAGGCCAGCGCACACCCCACTCGCGTGTAAAGGGCGCCCGCAGGCCTTCGAGCCACGTGGGGACTGCGATCGTCGTATGCGCGCTCGCCGGTGAGACGGGACTGAAGTGCCAGCGTGAACGCGGCGGCGCGGCAGCGCGCCCCGTCGGCATCGTCCGCGCCACAGCCCTCACTCCACAGGCGCTGCCATACCCCCAGCCAGTTCGCGCGGTCGGTAGCGGCATCGATCGCGTCCGGCAGGTCGATCCCTCGTCGCACCGTCACCCCATGGAATTCCCGCCGCTCGCGCGCGAGGCGCGCGGCCACACGCTCGTTGGCGTTGGTCTCTTCCCACAGCGGCCTCGAGAACAGCGGCGCGAGATTCTGGTGGCACGCGGCGCACACGGCGCGGCGGGCGTAGATCACACGCGGCGAGCCGCCGGGACGGTAATCGCGCACGACCTGAAACTCGAAGCGGCCGGCGGCCTCGTTGTAGCTGATGACTTCGATCAACCCTGCCTGCTCCTGGTAGCCGAGATAGATGCGATCTTTCAGGAGCAGCCCGCCGCCCCGCTCGGACTCGGCATCGATAGCGGTGACCACGCGCGGGTACCTGAAGAACTCCGGAGCGGCGGCGACGCGCTGCAACGAGCGGCCGAGCGGAATCAGCACTTGTTTCGCGCAGCGCTCGCGCGGCGCGCAGCCCGCGCGCGCCTCCAGGCGCTGTACCAGCCGTTCGAACGGAAATGGGACGTCGTAGACGCGCTTGCCGCCGGCCTCGACGGTCGCGACGAAATCGAACAGGGAGCGCCCGGCGGGAGGCGCGTCGGGACCGGGACGTGCCGGGTCAACGGCCCAACGCGCAGGGTCGTTCTGCGCCCAGCAAAGCGGCGTAGCGATCATCGCGAGGGCGACGAGTTGCCATCCAAACATCGCACGAGATCGGGCCACGAGGGGCCGCGGGTCACTTCGTGGCCACGGCCGTACGGGTCTGTGTCCCCGGCCAGCAGTCCTCCTTCACCGCGCCCGTCTTCTGGATTCCGGTCCGTCGCGCTTGGCGACGTCCTCGTTGTGAAGGAAGAAGTTGATGAGGAAGACTTTGCCGACGTAGGCGCGGCCGAGGTAGAGGCCGGGCCGCACCATCCGAATCTCGTCGCGCACCTTCAGCCCGTTGCGCCCGGCGAGATAGTCGGGCCGCTGGCGATACCCCGGCAGCTCGTCAGTGAAGAAATAGTCGATGATGATGGACTCGCGGCGACTGTCGAGCAGGCTTTGGCCGCAGTAGAGCCGCGCCGGAAAGAGCAGCCACTGATCCTTCCCCTTGACGGTGATCTTCTGAATCGTGGAGAGATCGCCTTCTATGACGGGCTTCAGCAGGGCGAGATCCTCGATGCGGTTCCTGAACAGCCGCTCGTTGCGGTAGAAAACCTTGCCCTTCCACAACAAGCGGCCGAGATCCTCGATCCGGTGCAGCTTCAGCTCCACCGCGAAGCCCGGCAGCCCACCGACGATTTCGGCGAGCCTGCGATCGCCCTCCTCCCCCTTGGGGAAAATGAGATCGCCGTTGAACGGGCCGTCGGGGATGGGCCCGGCGGTAAGCCGGGCGTAGATCTGATCGAGCTGCTCCTGGCTGTAGTTCTTGAGATTGGCGGGCGTGACTTCTGCAGATCCGCCACCGGCAGTGGAAACTCGAACTCCACGCGCGCGAGATCGGGCTTGCCGCTGTAGTCTTCTGCCACCGGCGCGAACTTGATGTCGGGCGGCGGGTGATGCGGGAATTGATCCAGTCGCAGCCTGCGACATTGAGAGCGAGCGCGGCGACGAAGGCGGAACGGATATAGTGTTCATCGTGACCTCCTTCACATCGTCGCCAGGAAGGCGATGAGCGCCTTCTTGTCGGCGTCCGGCAGATCTCCGCCGACCCGTGCCCGTCGTTCTCGATGTCGGCGGTGCAGGTGCTGTAGACCTCGAGGAGCTTCGGAGTTTGCGGACGGTCTCGACAAGCTTCTCGGGCTGCTCAGCAGTTCGCGGCCGGCGGTGCGCAGCTCGGCGATGAGCTGGCGCGCCTCGTCCGGGCCGAGCTCCTTGGTGAGCCTCTGTTCCAGCGCCTCGGACTTGAGCTTGAGCTGGACCAGGTCCCGCAGAACGCCTTGTGCGGAAATTGACGAGGCCGGCGGAGTTCGTTCCTTCGGCACGACGATGGTAAGCCCAACGACCTGCTTCTGCTTGCCGTCTCGTCCAGTCGCCGCAATCCAAGGCGCAGCGGCACGGAACGTCGACCTTCGTGATCTTCGGCACCCGCTGCGCCGGATTCAGCAGATCCATCATCGACGCCACGTAGAGCTTGAATCGGCCCTCGACGCTGGGTCGTACTTCCAGCACGCCGGCTCGGTTCCTTCGGCAGGCGCTGCTTCGTGCCGCGTCGAGTACAATGGGCGATAGAAGTCGTTGTCCTTGTTTTTCGGCTTCCCGCAGATCTCCGGGCCGTCGCGTTGTTGTGCATGAACGGCGCGTGTGCCCACGACGAGAGCAGGGAGATGTTGCGGTAGTGCCGCGGCCGCCGCTGCTGTCATCCTTGAGCTTGTCCGGCTGACGCGCACGCAGCGTTTCCCAGCCGGATTCCTGCCAGATGTGGCCGGCCATGTGATTTGAGTGCAGCGCGCGGCAGCGGTAGGTGCCGACCTCGTCGCCGGGGTCGCCTCGTCGTTGCCGAGCCAGTCGCGCCGAGCTCGTTCTTCTCGTCGATCGCGAGAAAATCGGCAACTTGATTTCGCCGCCTTCCGCCACGGGAACGCTCGAATGGCACCTCGCGGAATTCTCGGCGAAGACCAAGCGTCCACGCGCCACCGCTCCCTTGCCGAACTGCCCATCGAGCTGGGTAACGAGGTGGTCGTAGGTATAACTCGCCTTCGGTCCTTCGCCTGGAGCGCCCTCTCGCCGCGACGTGGAGATCGGTCGCTTCGGTCTCCTTCGAGAACAGGAAGATCTGATATCGACCAGCCGGTCCTCGATCGCGCGAAAATCGGGCATCGCGGCGGCACTGATCGATGTCGAAGGGCGTCTCGCCGTCGTTGCGGCCCTCGGATCGAGCTGGCGCAAGTCTGCCAGTGCTACAACCAGCACTGCTGGGCGCGCGAGCCGATGTTGAAGTAGACGCGCTGCACCGCCTCCCAGCGCGCCGATCGGTCCTCACCCCCTCAGGATGTGATCAAAAGGTCCTTCTCGGTGGCGCCGGAGTACCCAGCACTTTCCCTCGCCCGGCTCGCACCAGCACTTCGTCCCGCGGCG
>CAWDIV010000009.1:0-21831 GCA_963802355.1 uncultured beta proteobacterium
TCCCCTCCGCTTCGAACCATCGTATTGCTCCATCCTCATCAGGCTCGCGACGGAGGCCTCGCTGCCCGCCGCGGTCGAGGTTGGCTCAACCGTGCGCGAAGTGATCTGGGGCGTCGACAACGCCGGGTCACTCGAGAAAATCGCCGCGGAGCTCTCCCACGACCGCGAGGTCAAGGCCGGCCGCGACGGGACGCTGCATGCGCGTGACGACGCCGGCTTCGCGATCGGTTTCCGGCGAGTGACGCCGCGCGGCAAAGGCGCTTCCCGCAAGAAGCCCGCCTCCGTTGCTGCGCGCATGAACCAACCGTTCGATCCGGAGCGCCGGGCCCGGCCGACAAGAATCGGGCACGTCGTCTACTGTGTCACCCGGCACGACCTCGAGAAAGCTACCGCGTTCTACCAGAAGCGGCTGCAGTTCCGTCTGAGCGACGGCACGCCCGGGGGCAATTTCATGCGCTGCCAGGGGACGAACGACCACCACAGCCTGTTCCTGCTGAGCCGGCCGGACCGCCGCGCCTTCGATCACATCGCGTTCGAGGTCCGCAACATCGACGAGATCATCCTCGGCGGCAACTACATGCTGAGCCGCGGCTGGCGACCCAACACAGCGGTCGGACGGCATATCCTGGGATCGAACCTGTTCTGGTACTTCAATAACCCCTGCGGCGGCAGGACCGAGTACTACGCCGACATGGACCAGATGGACGACGACTGGAAGCCTCGCATCTGGGAAAAACATCCCGGCTACGCGATGTGGATGCTGAGCAAGGCGGAAATACCGGAACTGACCCACGTCTAATCGGGCTTGGCGCCCGAATCGCGCACCACCCTCGCCCAGGTCTTCGTGTCGGCGCGGATCTTCTCGGTCATTCCCGCGGGCGTGCTGGCGATGACTTCATAACCCTGGAACGCGAGCCGCTCGCGCACATCCGCCTGCTGCAACGCGCGATTCAATGCCGCGTGGAGCCGCGTGACGACGGCCTGCGGCGTGCGGGCGGGCGCGGCAATGCCGAACCAGCTCTCGTAGCCGAACCCCGGCACGCCGGCCTCGGCGATCGTCGGGAGCTCCGGGGCGAGCGCGGAGCGGACCGGGGTCGCGACGGCAAGCGCGCGCGCCTTGCCCGATTTCGCCAACGGGATGCCCGTGGGAAGCCCGATCAGCATCGTCTGGACGTCACCCGAGAGCATCGCGTTCACCGACAGGGCGCTGCCCTTGAACGGCACGTGCACGATGTTAACGCCCGTCACGGTCTTGAGCAGCTCCATCCCCAGGTGGAACGCGCTGCCGCTGCCCGATGACGCGTAGTTGAGCCGCCCGGGTTGCGCCTTCGCGAGGGCGACCAGGTCCTGCACGCTCTTCGCCGGCAGCGCTGGATGGACCAGCAGCACGTGCGGCGTCATCACCGTCACCGCTACCGGCGCGAAATCGCGCAGCGTGTCGTAGGGGACGTTTGGAAACAAAATCGGGTTCACCGAGAACGTGGCGTTCGTGCCCGCGAGCAGCGTGTGGCCGTCGGACGGAGCTTTGGCCACGATCTCCGCCGCGATCATGCCGGAGGCCCCGCCGCGATTGTCGATCACCACCGGCTGGCCGAGCAGCTCAGACACCTTCTGGCCGATGGTGCGCGACTGGATATCGTTGGCGCCGCCGGGGGGCGAGGTGACCAGAAACCGGATCGGCCGGTTGGGAAACGGCTGCGCCACGACCGCAGTGCAAAACAGCACCAACGACAGTCGCGCAGCCGTTTCAAGGATGAAGGCGGAAGGATGAAGGATGAACTTCAAGGCGAGAGTCACCTGGCAAACGTAGAAAAAGAACAATATAAGCTAGCAGTGCTCCCTTGCCTTCCGCCTTCCGCCTTCTGCCTTCTGCCTTACAGCGGCGGCGGATTTTCCTTCAGCGCCGCTTCGGCGAAGCGCATGTCGACGCATTCCTCGTACGAGAATTTCTTCCGCAGCAGCCCTGCCGCCAGCGCCGCATCACGCAGCCATTCGAAACCCTCGCGCTGCAGTATGGGCGTCCGGTTCCAGAGTCCAAGCGACTTGTAGTTGCGAAAACAGGCGGTCAGGATCGGGGCCGGCACATCGGAAAGGTAGGAAGCGAGTAGCTCGGCGAGCTCCCTGCCGTCGTGGGTCCCGATCCACTCGAGCGTGCGATACATCGCGCGGCACATCTTCACGAGCACCTCGGGATTCCGTTCGGCGAACTGGCGCGTCGTATTGAGAGTGGTGTAGGACACGAGGCCGCGGTTTGCCGCCGCGTACCACACGTGCGCCGCCCCTTCGTAGACCAGGCGGCCGCCGAACGGGTGGAAGACCTGGATCACGTCCGCCTCCCCGGAGCGTAACGCGGCGACGTTTTCCGCCATCGAGCGTTCCGGGATTCGTTGAATGTTTTCCGGGGCTATGCCCGCGAGACGAAGATCCTGCTGGAGACACATCCACGGCGTCGGCACTTCGCTGACCGTTGCCACCTTCTTGCCGAGCAGATCCTTCAACTGGAATCCCGGATTCGGCTCGCGCGCAAGAAGAAAGAAAGGATCGCGCCCGACCGCCTCGCAAAAAGCGACCGCACCGGCACCCGGATTCTTTTCGAGCGCGAACATCAGCCGCAAAGGCCCGCCCCACGACACGTCACCGTCACCGGCGATCAGGGATGCTGCAGTGTGCGCGGCATCCCCCGACATCTTGAGGTTGACCTGCAGCCCTTCCGCCTCATACGCGCCGAGCGCGATGGGCGCGTAGAACGGCGCATAGAACACCGCGCGGAAGTTCTCGATGAGCGTGATGGCCATAGCGGCAAGACGAAAGGAGAAAGGAGGAAGGCGAAAGTATGAAGGCTAAAAGATGCAGGATGAGGGAAAGCCCTACTTCCGCCTTTCGCCTTCCGCCTTCCGACTTGAGTGTTCCTCTCTGAGGAACACGGGAAGATCCGTCGTGGGCGGTCGGGCCGGAACCTGGTAGAACAGGTCGGCGACGAAACCGCGGTGATACGACGTGTGGTTGACCACGTGCAGGAGGATCTCGCCCCGCGACATCACGCCCG
The DNA here is from genome assembly GCA_963802355.1 of uncultured beta proteobacterium. Taxonomy (GTDB): domain Bacteria; phylum Pseudomonadota; class Gammaproteobacteria; order Burkholderiales; family SG8-41; genus SG8-41. The sequence continues at coordinate 3,047 of CAWDIV010000009.1, forward strand.
GATTGCCGCCGATGAGGGTAAAGCTCACTCGCTCGTCCAGTTGGGCGTCCGTCAGCTTATCGCTCCAGCCGATATACCAATCGTCGATCACCTGCTGCTCGCGCCACAGATCGGCGAGCGGCGGATGGAGCGGCGTGTTGCGCGCCGTGTACCCGTGCTCCCGCCTCTCGAGATGCGCCTGCCAGATCAAGTCGATGACGTAGTTATGGTTGAGCGTGTGCACCATGTTCTTGAACAGGCTTTGGCGCTCTTTGGTCGCCTCTCCGTCGGGCAGCGCCGCGACTGCGTCGAAGATGAGCTTGTTGGCCCATGCATTGTAGCGCGTGAGCATGCGGGCGGACTGAGTGGTAATCATTGCGTGCCTCGTCGATCCAACCGGAATAATAGCGAACAAATCCACTGCGCGCAGCGAGTCCGCTTTATCGAGCGTCCGCAATATGCTTGACACGCTCGATCCCTCATCCCCGACCCCTCCCCGAATGGGAGGGGGGAAATGCGGGAAATGGTCGTCAACCATTTCCCGAATGCTTAATAGACGACGGTTATCAACCCCAAACATCCACCGCCAGGACGATCGAAAACACGACAAGTACCACGCAGACCACAAGCAACGCACGCGTTCGGAAGCGCAGGATGCCCACCACTTCAACGAGCCGCGCGTGTTGTTCAGTCAACGACTTGATGATTTCAGCGCTGGCATTGAGTTCCTGCTTGAGCTCCAGCACCTGCGCCTCGAGAGCCTCCAGGCGCGTCTCCTCGCTCTCCGGGGGGTTTTCTCCGCCTTCCCCGCGCTGGCGATTCCGAATGCCGGTCAACAGTTTTTTGGCGCTGCGGGCGACACCCGGCGCGGCTGCGATCACATCTACCCAGGGGACAGCCTTGAAAACGGTAATCCAGCCAGCCATACGCTTTCCTTTTGAATAAAGAGGCAGGAACCAGGAGTGTGTCGGATTTTGTCCCAACACACTCCTTAGCAGCATGTCGGATCGCCGAGTCCGACAGGCTGCTAGGAAGATATGACAACGATTCGAGAAGTATATTGCAGGCGGAAGAGAAAAACGCCGCTCAAAACCTAGTGTGCTGTCCCGTAAATACCGCGCATAAGCACACTAACTTGGATTACCATCGCCGCATGAACAAACCTATGCCCGCGATTTTCTTCGGACACGGGACGCCGATGAACGCGATCGCCCGCAACGCATATACCGAGAGCTGGGCCGCGCTCGGACGGGAACTTCCGCGCCCGCGCGCCATCGTCTCGGTATCCGCGCACTGGTACCGGCCGGGAGTGGCGGTGACAGCTATGGAGAAGCCGCCGACGATCCACGACTTCGGCGGGTTTCCGCGGGAGCTGCACGAATTCCAGTACCCTGCGCCCGGCGATCCGGCCCTCGCCCGCCGCGTTCAAGAGCTGCTCGCCCCGGTACCGGTGGAGCTCGACCGGAATTGGGGCCTCGATCACGGCACCTGGTCGGTGCTGTGCCACGTCTATCCGAAAGCCGACGTGCTGGTGATCGAGCTCGCAATGGATGAAACCCTGCCTCCCGAGTTTCACTTCGAGGTTGGGAAGAAGCTCGCGCCATTGCGGGATGAAGGCATCGCGGTCATGGGATTCGGAAACATCGTGCACAACCTGCGCGTATGGACCCGAGGCCGGCCCACGATGGAGCCTTTTGACTGGGCGGTTCGCTTCGAGCGCAAAGCCCGCGAGCTGATGCTGGCTGGCGACGTCGACCCGCTGGTAAATTACGAACTCGTCGGCGAGGACGCCCTGCTCTCCATTCCCACACCCGAGCATTACCTCCCGCTCCTCTACATCCTGGCGCTGCGCCGGGAAGGGGAGAACATCACGTTCCCGGTCGAAGGATTCGACGGCGGCTCCGTTTCCATGCTGAGCGTCCAGATCGGATGATTGGAGGGGGGAATGGGAAGACCCCTCGGAATTTCAGGAAGGGCCCAGTCCCCCCGCTCATTCTCCGACCGTGATCTTCATCTCCTTGACCACTCTTTTCCATTTTTCCACGTCGCGCCTGATGATCTTGAGAAACTGATCCGGCAGGCCGCCGGCGGGTTCCAGCCCTTCGCCCACCAGCCGGCTCTTCATCTCTTCCGTTTGCAGCACCCTTGCGGTTTCCTTGTTCCACCGCGCGACGATGTCTTTGGGCAATCCCTTGGGTCCCCATATCCCGTACCAGTGATTGGCCTCATATCCGGGCACCGTCTCGCCGATAGCGGGCACGTCCGGCAGTGACGCGAAGCGCTTGGCGGTGGTGACGCCGAGCGCGCGCAGCCGGCCTGCCCTTACCTGCGGAATGGTCGCGGGTCCGCCAATGGCGGTAAGCTGCACCTCCCCGCCCATCACCGCATTCAACGCCGGGACGCCGCCTTTGTATGGAACGTGGATGAGGTCGATCTTCGTCTCCAGCCTGAGCAGCTCCAGCGCCAGGTGCGTAAGGCTGCCGTTGCCGACCGAGCCGTAATTGAGCTTGCCGGGATGGGTCCGGGCATGAGCGACGAACTCCTTGACGCTCTTCACCGGCATCGACGGGTGAACCGTGAGCACCAGCCCGGTCTCTCCAATCAACACGATCGGCTCGATGTCCTTCACGGGATCGTATGGCAGCTTCTGGATCGCGGAAGTGGCGCTGTAGTTGCTGTTGACCATCACCAGCGTGTACCCGTCGGGGTTGGCGCGAACCACCATCTCGAATCCGATGGTGCCGCCGGCGCCGGGCCGGTTGTCCACCACGATTTGCTGCCCGAAGGACTCGGAGGCGCGAGCTGCGACTACCCGCGCCATGATGTCCGTGCCTCCACCGGGAGTGAAGGGCACGATCATCCGCACGGGCCTGGACGGATAGCCTTGGGCCCAAGTGTTCGGGGCAACGACGGGAAAAAGAACGGCAACAACCAACAGCAATGCGGGTTTCATCTGTCGTCCGCCAATACCAGCGTCGCTCATTTCACCGGCACTGCGGCGATCACGTCCATTTCGACCAGCATCCCGGGACGCGCCAGCCCGCTGATCGCGAGGAAGGTGTGAACGGGCAATGGACCGCCCTTGAAAGCTTCAGCGCGGCACTTGTTCATCGCGTCGCGATCGCGGATGTCGACAACGTACGTGACGAGCTTCACCACATCCGCCATGTTCGCGCCGTGCGCGGCGAGCAGCTTGCCGATCTTCTCGTACGCATAGCGGCATTGCGCGGTGAAGTCCCCAACGTGCAGGATGCTGCCATCCTTCTCTGCTTCCGCGCCGACTCCCGCGAGATAGATCCATCTTGCCGGCCCCGTGACCGTCACCGCCTCGGAAAAGCGGCCCTTGGTCCATTCGTTATGGTGAAAGTTTTTCTTCTCGAACGCCTGCCCGAAGGCAGGAGCCGAGAGCACGACCAGCGAATACAGCACGATGGCGCGTAACGAACGGGCATTGAGCATGGGCTAACTCCCTCGTTGAGACATGATAGACGTTCACGGACACGCTTCTCATCATGGTAGCATCACCCTCTGTAACGTCGGGAGGCGATGATGAAGGCATACTCCGCGCTCGTAGTGCTGGCACTGGCGTCCGCTCTGGGGAGTGCACAAGGCGCAGAAAGTCCGCCGGCGTGGGCGTATCCGATGAACCCTCCTGATCTCAAGCCGCCACCGGACGACGGCACTCTACGGCGCGTTCCGGGCAGCACCGCCGCTTTCACGCTCACGCAGGTGCGCGATCGCCACTTCTCGCCCGTTTGGCATCCGGGAGAACATCCTGCCCAGCCCGAAGTGGTCGCGCGCGGCCGAAAGCCCGACGTGGCTGCTTGTGGTTTCTGTCATCGGGCGGATGGGCCTGGCGGTCCGGAAAACGCGAATCTGGCAGGTCTTCCGGCGGCTTATATCGTGCAGCAGGCGGCTGACTTCAAAACTGGCGCCAGAAAGTCTTCCGTGCCAAAGAGAAACATCGATCAGAAACTGGCGATGTTCCAGGCCGCCACCGATGCCGAGGTGGAGGCGGCCGCAGCCTATTTTTCCGCCCTGAAACCGAGAACGATAATCAAGGTCGTCGAAACCGACACCGTCCCGAAGACGTATGTCACTGCAAACCATCTGGCCGCCGTGAAAACCGGCGAGACCGAGCCTATCGGCCAGCGCATCATCGAAGTCCCGGAAGATCTGGAGCGGTTTGTAAGCCGGGATACACACGCCGTGTTCATCGCTTACGTTCCAGTGGGCAGCGTTAAGAAGGGGCAGGCGCTGGCCACCAGCGGGGGTGGAGGTAAAACGATTCAGTGCGCAATCTGTCACGGCCCCGATCTGAAAGGGCTCGGGCCGATACCCGGGATCGCCGGCCGCTCAACGAACTATACCGTCCGCCAGCTCTACGACTTCAAGCATGGAACTCGAGCGGGGATAGGAAGCGCCCTCATGAAGCCCTCCGTTGAAAAGCTCACCGTCGACGATATGCTGGTGCTCGCCGCATATTTAGCCTCCCTGGCGCCATGAGTTTGCGGGTACGGTTCGCCGCAGCTCATGCGCGTGCGGGTTTACTGCGCTGGCGCTCCACGAGTTCGTAGAGCGCCATGCCCGCCACCATGGCGAGGGTGAACACTACTGCCTTGTCCTGCCCCGAGCCGAGCGAAACCAGCGCGGGACCGGGGCAATAGCCGGCGAGTCCCCAGCCCACGCCAAAGGTCAGGCTGCCCACGATCAGCCGCCGGCCGATGTGGCGGGCGCTGGGCAGCCGCATCGCGTCGCCCAGAAAGGAAACCGTGCGCTGGTGGGCGTAGCGATAGGCTGCGAGGCCCACCAGGACCGCGCCGCCCATCACAAACGCAAGCGAAGGATCCCACCGGCCGGCGAGATCCAGGAAACCGATCACCTTGGACGGATCGCTCATGCCGGACACGATCAATCCGATGCCAAAGACCAGGCCGGCGGCGAATGCGGTCAACGCGTGCACGACCGTTTCTCAGGTGACCAGGTGACGCACGACGTACACTGTGGCGAAGCCGGCGAGCATGAACGCGGCCGTCGCCGCAAGCGAGTGCGGCGAAAGACGCGACAGACCACACACTCCATGTCCGCTGGTGCAACCCGAGCCGTAGCGCGTGCCGATGCCCACGAACAGTCCCGCCACAAGAAGCAGCGGGTAGCCCGCCTCTATCGTCGGCGCGGGGAGCCGCGCGGCCAGCTGGTAGACCGCCGGCGCGAACACGAGACCGGCGATGAATGCCACACGCCACGCGATTTCCCCGCGCGACGGCGCGAGCAGTCCGCCCAGGATGCCGCTGACTCCCGCGATGCGCCCGTTCAGCAGGACGAGCAGAGCGACGGCCACGCCGATTAGGACACCGCCAAAGAGAGATGTCCACGGAGTGAAATGAGCCCAGTCTATTGTCATTGAGGCGTGACTCTTGGCTGGTGACTCGTGACTCGCGATCTTACTTGATCTTTTCGCCTTCCGTCTTTCGCCTTCCGCCTTTAAGATACCGGTCTTTTCAGGGGAGACTTCGACATGGCGGCGCAGCGGGGGACGGATCTTGCAGGCAAGGTAGCGCTTATCACGGGAGCGGGGCGCAACATCGGGCGCGCGATTGCGCTCGAGCTCGCGGCGGGCGGCGCGGCGGTCGCGGTCAACACGCGCGCCTCCCGCGACGACGCCGAGAAGGTCGTGCAGGAGATTCGCGCCGCCGGCGGCCAGGCCGACGTATTCATGGCCGATATCGTGGACGCCAAGGCGGTCAATGCAATGGTGGACGGCGTGGTGAAGCGCTTCGGCAAGGTGGACATCCTGGTGCTCAATGCCTCCGTGCGCAAGGAAACCCCTTTCATGGACATGAGCTTCGAGGAATGGAGGAGCCTCATCTCCATTACGCTCGACGGCTCGTTTCATTGCACCAAGGCGTGCCTGCCGCACATGATCAAAGCGGGAGGGGGCAGCATCGTGACGTTGGGCGGCGCGAACGCGCTGTCGGGCGCGGCGAAACGCGTGCACGGCTCCACCGGCAAGAATGGCTTGTGGGGCATGACGCGGGCCCTCGCGAAGGAGCTGGGACCGCACAAGATCAACGTGAACTGCGTCGTGCCGGGGCAGATGAACACGCCGACGCAACCGGGACGCTCGCCGCGGGCGGAAGTGTCGAACGTGCCCCTAGGCCGGCGCGTGGAGCCCGAGGAAATCGCCACCACGACGCGCTTCCTGTGCGGTCCCGGCGGCAGGATGGTGAGCGGGCAGCTCATCTACGTGGACGGCGGTCAGCAGATGTTTTGATGAAGCGTGACTAATCCGGCGTGACTCGTGACTGGTGACGCGTGACATAGGAGAAGCGAATGGCTGCGGTAATGAAGGCCGACAAGGCGGCGATACTCGCAAAGCTCCCGGTGAAGCCGGACGAGGATCCGTTCGCCGTGACGATCGGCGGTTTCTACCGGCGATGGTTCAACCTGGTGGACGACATGCAGCTCCTGATCGACACGGTCAAGACGCTGAAGAGCACGGAGGACGAGGACTGGGTGCCGGCGTGGAGCGCCGTGGGCGCGCGCTACGAGAAGGAAGCCGAGGCGGCGCTCGCCGGCGGCGAATCGCGCCGGCGCGCGCAACGCCTTCCTGCAGGCAAAGTCGTACTACAGCCTCGCGCGCTTTCCCGCGCCCTACCACTCGGGATCGGCGATCTGCCCGCCCGACATGAGCCCGATCAAGGCGCAATCCTACCAGCGCTACCTCGACTGCTACCGGCGCTCGACCGAGTTTCTCGAAACCCCGCCGGAGACAATACGCGTCGCGCGCGACGGCAAGGAAGCGACGGGTTACCTCCGGCTCCCCAAGGGCGCATCGTCTGCGCAACGCGTTCCGGCGGTTCTCGTCATGTGCGGCGGCGACATGTACAAGGAGGACCGCGAGAAGTACGCCGAGGGCGCGCTCGCCGAGAACATGGCGGCGCTCGTCGTGGATGCGCCGGGCACGGGCCAGACGACTTTCCCGCACGCGCCCGAGTCCGTGGTGGCGTGGCAGGCGGCGCTCGACGCGCTGTCGAAGCGCCCGGAAATTGACGGCTCGCGGCTGGGCGCTTTCGGCGTCAGCCGCGGTGGATTGTGGGTCATGCGGCTCGCGGCGCAAGACCCGCGCGTGAAAGGGCTGATTTCCTGCGCCCCCGGCGGCGTAGGGTATTGGGGCACGCCAGAAGAGCGGGCCGAGCAGCGCAAGGCCGCCGCGGAGCGCGCGAAGACCAACTGGTTCGGCCCGCGTGGCACCCGCCCGGCGCCGCATGTGGTTACCGAAGAAGAGCAGCGCAAGGAATTCCTGCGCTGGTCGCTCAAGGACAACGGTCTGCTCGACAAGCTGACGATGCCGATGTACCTGGTGAACGGGAAAGTCGACCACCTGACGCCGATCGGAAACCTCTATCTCGCGCTGGAAAGCGGCCCGCCCACCGGGCGCGTTGCGCGCGTCTATTCCGACGACGGACACATCGCCGCCCGCAACGAGCGCGAATGGGCTCCCGCGGCGTGGCGCTGGCTGCGCGAACAGCTTGACGCCGTGAGAACGTGACGAAAAGCTTCACCACGAAGGACACGAAGCTTTTGATCTACTTCACGTTCTCGGCGTCCTTTGCGGTGAAGCTGTAGCCCCGCTCTTGCCAAGAAAAAGATCACCCCGGTAACATAGAGGCAGCACAGTGCGCTGCTGTCGCGTACGGCGGCAACAAATATGAAATACCGGAATCAACGCGCGGAAACGGAGCGGTCATGTGTGCAAAGCTTGCGATGGAGGTGGTCGAGGAATCGGTCTCCATCGTTGATGGTGTCACTGTCGGCGCGTTCAGGGGGCTGCAGCTCAAGTCGGCGTTCCAGCCGATATTCGGCATCGCGCAGGGACAGCCGGTCGGATTCGAAGGGCTGCTGAGAGCGACCGACTCGCACGGGACGGCCATTCCGCCCGACCAGGTCTTCAAGCTGGCCCAAAACCCCGAAGAGGTCATCTATCTCGACACGCTTTGCCGCGTTATTCACGCGCGCAACTTTGCGCGGATGTCCGACGCGCATCACTGGCTCTTTCTCAATATCAGCCTGGTGGCCCTTGCCGAGCAGCTCAGGGAGTATGAGGCTTACGTTGCCTCCGTCATACGCGTATGCGGAATTCCGGCGAATCGCGTCGTCGTCGAGGTTCTCGAGTCCGCGCTCCGCAGCGACCAGGACATCTTCAAGGCGGTAGGGTTCTATCGCGATCTGGGCTGCCTGATCGCGGTCGACGATTTCGGCGCCGGCCACTCCAATCTCGCGCGCATGTGGCGGCTGAAACCGAACATCGTCAAGCTGGACCAGGTGCTGATCAAGCACACGGCGGAGGACAGGATCGCGCGGATGTTTTTCAAGCGCATGGTCTCGACGATGCATGAAGCCGGATCGCTGGTGGTGGTCGAAGGCGTGGAACTGGAGTCGGAAGCCGTCATCTCCATGGACGCCAACGCCGACTTCGTGCAGGGATTCTATTTTGCGCGCCCGGCGCCGACGTTGGGACTCGCACCGGAAGATGCCGGCAAGTTCGACGCCCTCTACGGGTACTTTCAGCGGATCGCCATGCTGGAATTGCATTTCCGGGCCGAGACCGCCCCCTATCTGCGCGCGCTGGAGTCAGCGGCGACCAAACTGCAGGGGGGGGCGCCGCTGGCGGCTGCCGTCACGGAATTCCTGGATCTCCCGCTGGCGGAACGCTGTTTCCTGCTCAACCGTGCGGGCCGCCAGATCGGGCCATCTGTCTTTTCAATAGCCGGCGAATCCCGGGTCGATCCGAAATACGACCCGGTAACGCGTATCGAGGGATCCTATTGGGGCCACCAGTATTTTTTCAGACGCGCCATTTCCAGCCCCTCGCAGGTTCATCTGAGCCGCCCTTACCTTTCTCTGCAGAACGCTCAGCAGTGCGTCACGGTTTCCGTCGCGGTCCCGAAGACCCAGCCCGAGGACGTGTTGTGCGGCGACATGCAATGGATCGAGCATGCCGCAAGCGATCTGGCACTGCCGTGATGAGGGATGGAGTGTCGAGGAGTGAGTGTCGAGGGATGAGGAGCGAGTGTCGAGGATTGAGTGTCGAGTGAAGACGTACCAAAGCGACAACGCTTTCCCCTCGACACCCGACACTCGACACTCAACGCTCGTCACTTCCTCAGCCGGCGATCGAAGTATTCCATGATGACGCCGAACGCCTGCTGCTGGATGGGGTCGGGCGCGTACGATCCGTCGGCCTGCCCGTAGATGTAGGGATAGCCATGGTCGGGGTGGTCGAAGCTCACCCACGTCGAATCCTTGCCCGCTTCGCGCATCCACTCGTGCGCAAGCTGGAAAATGCCCTGCAGGTGATCGTGATCGCGACCCACGTGCAGGATCGGCGTCGCAATGCGGCGGATGCGCTGCATCGCCTTCGCCTTGTCCGCATTCTTGCGCGCACGTTCTATGTCCTGGTACTGGATCTCCCCGTTCTTGCGCGGGACTTTGGGCCCGGTATCCACGCTCAGGAATTCATGAGAGGCGCCTTCGATCGCCACGCCCGCCGTAAAACTCGTTTCCGCAGCGGCCTTCAAGATCATCTCCCCGCTGTGGCTGACGCCGAGGGCGCCGATCGCGTTGCGGTCGATGTACGCCAGCGTCTTCAGGTAATCGAAGACCGCGATGAGGTCGTCCGAATCGAGCGAGGGCGCCGACTTCAGCGTGCGCCGTTCGGCGGTCATGCGATCGGGGAGATTGCGCGCCTGCTCGTCTTTTCCGTACAGCAGCGGAATCTCGTTGCGATAGTTCACGTAGGCGATGACGTAGCCGCGAGCTATCATCCGGTCCTGCATGGCGGCGAGGCGCTCCACCTGCCTTTCCACGTGCGGCATCCCGCCCCTGCCGTCGCCCCGCCCCATGGTGATGACCGGAAACGGACCGTCACCTTTCGGTTTGCGCACCGCGACCGGCACATAGATTTCGTCTCTGGTTAGCACGAAGGTGAGCTCCATGGGAATGTCGGAGCCTCGCACCGGCTTGGTGATGGTGTAACCATGCGAGGGCAGTTCCGGCGCAACAGCACCGTGCGCTTTGTTCGCCGGTGTCTTCGTTGCCTTGCTGCTTGCCGCTTTCATCTTCGCCATCGATCAGTCCTTTCGTTCACTGCGGCTCGCTGATCTCGCACCCCGCCGCCGCTGGGCGTTGTTCTCCGTGTCGAAACAGATCGGTTCGCGGTAGCCGCGGGAAACGGTGATGAGATCCGGGTTTTCATCCTTCAGAGCCTGGAACAGCGGCTCGGTCGGACGCCACAGGTTGTTGAGCGCGGCGTCGTGATGCGCAGGGATGTAGACGTCGGGCTTGTAGGTTCGCGCGTGCTCCAGGGCCTGTTGCACCGTCAGTTCCTGGGTATAAGCCGCGGATACCGCGACCAGCGCGACGTCCACCCGCCCTACCCGTTCCATGGCGGCCTTCTCGTACTCCGTGATGCGCCCGCCGCTGTCTCGAAACATGATGCGAAAACCGTTGTCCAGCGTAATCAGGTAGGCGATGGTCCCTTCCGTAATCACGCGCAAATCGGCGACGACGCCGCGCTGCCGTATGGCGTTGAGCTCGGCTATCTGCTCAGGCGTCGGCGGCCTCGTCGTGGCGCGCAGCGCCTGCTGGAACGCGGTCGCGACGTTCGCCGGCGGTTCCCCGTGCCGGCCCAGGATAGGCTCGACCTTGAAGCCCTTGAATCGCAGTTCTTCGCCGCCACGGCCGGTGACCGTCCGGACCTGGGAGGGATTGATCGCCTGCGTCAGCAGCTTTTCCGTCGTCACCGGAGCGCCTACGACGGGCGCGCCCGTCCGTGCGCCGACCGATGCAGCGTCGGACATATGGTCGACGTGCCCGTGACCGATCAGAATGAGGTCGGCGCGCTTCACATCCGCGGCTTTGAAGCCGAGCGGCGGGAACAGGCTGCCGCGATCGAAATAGGCGTCGAGCAGTATGACCTGCCCGCCGTAGGCCAGCTCGAAGTTCGCGAAACCGGTCCAGCGGATGGCGAGGGTCTGCAGGTTGCGCGGAAACGCTCCGCCGGTGGATACCAGCACCGCATCGGTGCAGCCCGGATCGCGCTCCCCGGACCGGGCCGCGGTGCCCGCATCCCCCCTTTCGGATCTCGGATCGGCATACGGCGTCATCGACACGACACAACCGGCGGTGACGGCAAGCAAAAAACTTGCAACGAGGCAGGACCGCTTACTCACTACCGGTGCGAAGTCGGACACTATTCGTGGCTGCTCAGTAATCATATGAAAATCATATATCTACGATATCGCTTGGACAATGGGTTTCACGTGCTCGTCAACGCTTCTTCCCTTGAAGCGTTAAATAGCGACGACCTGGCATAGCCACGACCTGGCATAGCCGGTCATGGCTCACGATCCCCATACTCTCTTACGAGGAATGAAAATGAACAAATTGATTGCACTGCTGGTTGCCGGCATGTTTGGCTTGGGTTCGCTTTCAGGTTTCGCCCAGGACTCCATGAAAAAAGATGAAATGAAGAAGGCGGAAAAGACCGAACCGAAGAAGCAAGAAAAGGCCGGGCCGAAGGAAGAAAAGGCGAAAGCAACAGCTGACGAAAAGGCGGAAAAAGCGAAGGCGGCAGCCGATGAGAAAGCCGCAAAGAAGAAGGCGGCAGCCGACGCGAAGGCCGCAAAAAAGAAGGCAGCAGCCGACGCGAAGGCCGCAAAAACGAAGGAAGCAGCTGATGAAAAGGCCGCAAAAACGAAATCATCGGCAGCCGCTGACGCGAAGGAAGAAAAAGCAAAAGCGAAAACCGACACGAAGAAAGACGAGATGAAAAAGTAATCTCCGCTTTTCCTCGAGCAAGGCAGGGGATGAAAACCCTGCCTTTTTTATTGTGTATCTGTAATAGTCGCAACTTGACCTAAAGGCAGTGTCCGCTTCTGGGCAATTTTGGGCCGACGACAATCGGCTCAAACCGGCCATAACCGGCCATTCCACGTTACGGGCAACCTGTGGAGTTATTCCCAGACATTTGAGACCTAAATCCGAATCGATGCCAGGGCCGGCGTGCAAGCCAGGTCGCGTAACATGCTCTAATCGCGAGCCCCTAACAGAGAATACAAAGCATGCCTAAAAGAGACATTTCGATGTCTACTCGACAGGGAAAAATCACAATCCTTACTCTTTGTGCCATGCTGTTTGCGCTTTGCTATTCTGCGTCAGCGCAGCAGCCGAAAAAAGTCCCGCTGATAGGATATCTATCGCCAACCGATGCGGCTACTGACTCCGCCCGCGCCGAGGGAATTCGGCTGGCTCTGCGCGAGCTTGGCTACGTAGAAAGACAGAACATCGCCATCGAGTACCGATACGCGGAGGGAAAACGCGGTCGGGAGTCTGGATTTGCGGCCGAGCTGGTGCGCCTGAAGGTTGATATCATCGTGGTGGCGGCAGGGGACCCGTGGATCCAGGCGGCCAAGAATGCAACCAAGACGATTCCCATCGTTATGACGGGCCAAGGATCCGATCCTGTTAGGGCAGGCCATGTTGAAAGCCTTGCTCGTCCCGGCGGCAACGTTACCGGCCTTACAAACCTTACCAGAGAACTAGGCGGGCGGCGGCTGGAGCTGCTCAAGGAAGCGGTACCCAAACTTTTCCGTGTCGCGGTTCTCTACGATCCGGCCAATCAGCCCAGTTCACACGAGGTGAAAGAGCTTCTCCCAGCCGACGCGCGTGCGCTGAAGTTGACTATTCAACCTTGGGAGATACGAGCGGTGGACGACTTCGAGAAGGTCTTTGCTGCGCTAAACAAGCAGCGCCCGGATGGACTCTACGCGTTCGGCGCGGGCGGGGTAATGCGTCCTAACCAAAAACGAATCGCGGGCTTTGCGTTAAAGAGCCGGCTACCGTCGGTGTACAGCAGCAGAGAAGCTGTAGAAGCCGGCGGACTCATGTCCTACGGCGCGGACCTCGCGGACAGCTACCGGCGCGTCGCCCTTTTCATAGACAAGATTCTAAAAGGAGCCAAGCCTGGCGATCTTCCCGTCGAGCAGCCGACGAAGTTCGAGCTGATGGTCAACATGAAGACCGCCAAGACGCTCGGCATCACGATCCCGCAGTCGATCCTAGTGCGTGCGGACAGGGTAATCGAGTAAACGACGCGAGTGACCGGTTTCGGGAAACTTGAGTGGCGGGTTAGGGTCGACTACGGCTGTCGGTCAACGGCAGCAATCTGGAAATCTGAGGCTCGGCCGCATCAGGCGGCAGCCGGTAGAGTCGAGATGTGGCGCGGTGGCAGTAGGTCTGGTTTGTCTGTTGCCGCCCCTTTCGTCTGGCGGTGCCCGAGTAACCTCGCCGTAGCTCCGTTTCCACATCCCGCTCATCGAACCGGACATGCAGATCTCCCGCATCCGGCTCTCGGACAAGACATCACGCCTTTTCGCGTGTAACGCCGTCTGCAGCTTTTGAACGCTCTTCGGAGTTGATAGGTTGCCCAATCTCCAGGTCCCTCACCGCGTCTTGCGTCTGTCTTGAACTGAGGCCCCTTCCCTCCACCGGCATTACCCGGCTTCAGCGGTAGTACGAGCCTCTCCGTCACCCCACGGCGCCCGGCCTGTCCCTCGCGGGCGTCCGGTTGATCATCCCTGACCACGCTATGGGGTTTCCCGTGTTGCGTGCGCTTTCCTGGTGTGCATGCTGTCGCCACTACCCCGGCGCAGCGGCTGGGAGTACTGCCGTGCTCACGTCTCCCGGCCATGTCAGCCTTCCCCGATATGGCAGTCGGGTCGGCCTGCGCATCGTCCTTTTCGAGGCTTGCTCGGCGTTCACTCGCGTTACGGCCTGCACACTCGCGCTGTCACCGTATTTCGTGACACGCTATCCGAAGGCTTCAGCCATTTCGTTTCCTCCATAGCTGCTCCGGTTGCTTCCGGCTGGAGCCGTGGCCGGGTGGGATTCTCACCCACTGGAAAGCGCCGCCTTTCCACGGCGCACGCCAGAAGCAGACGTCCGAACCAGCGCGAAATTGCTTTATGGCCCGCCCTGGCGTAGCGTATTCATTCAACATCCGAGGGACGCGGCTCCCGGTGCTGGCGGGTGGCGTCAACTAGTGTCAAGAAGTCAACTATGTTTTCAACCAGTAGACGTTGGGCAGACAAGTGCTGATACTGACGAGCATCCAGGCCATCGAGTGACGAGCCGCCGCGCGTTTCTTGCCGCAAGCATCGCGGCCACCGCCTCGCCGTTCGTTGCCGCCGCGCAGCCGCCGACGAAGACCTGGCGGATTGGTTACCTGGGACCCGCCTCCCCTTCCACGGGCGCACGCCTGCTCGAATCCTTCCGGCAAGGCCTGCGGGAGCTCGGCTACGCGGAGGGCCAGAACATTTCGATTGATTACCGCTGGGCGGAAGGCAGGCCCGACCGGTTCCCAGCGCTCGCCGCGGAACTCACTCAGCTCAAGGTTGACGTAATTGTCACGTATAACAACGCCGGCGTCGCCGCTCTCCAGAGGGCGACGCGAACGATACCGATCGTCTTTGCCAGCGTGGCGGATCCCGTCGCGAGCGGTTTCGCCGCTAGCCTCGCACGGCCGGGTGGAAACATCACTGGGTTCACCGGCCTCGCGGACGAAGTGAGTCCGAAATGGGTAGAGCTGTTGAGGGAGGCGGTGCCCACGGTCTTTCGTGTTGCCGTTCTCACCGTCTCACGAACTCTAGCTGTCGACCCCCTCAGTTCTGATCGCCGCGGATGCAGCGATCAAAACTGCCGGCTATGGCACGTGATCGCAGGCGCTGCCAAGGCGGTGAAGGCAATTCCCCAGCTCCAAGCGATAGCCGGGCCCGACGAGATCGAGCACGCTTTCGCCAACCTCATCAAGGGCCGCGCCCAAGGGCTCATCGTGCTGCCGCACGCTGTTACCAATGCTCATCGAGCCCGGATCGTCAGCCTCGCAGCAGGGCACCGGCTGCCGGGGATGTATCCCGATAGCGAGTATGTGGAGGCCGGAGGGCTGATGTCGTACGCCCCGAACTACTCCGATCAGCACCGGCGGGCTTCGACCTACGTCGACAAGATTCTGAAAGGCGCCAAGCCTGCCGATCTGCCGATTGAGCAGCCGACGAAGTTCGAGCTGGTGGTGAACCTGAAGACCGCCAAAGCGCTTGGCATCACCATCCCGCAATCGGTGCTGCTGCGCACGGATAAGGTTATCGAGTGATCCACGCGAATGACTCCTTAGGGTCGGCTCCGGCACTTGACGACCGGCAGCTATCTGGAAATCTGAGGCTCGCCTGCATCGGGCGTTATCCGGCCAGAAGCGGGCGGGCGCGTATCAAAGCCTGAGGGGTTGGAGCCAAAAACAAATCGGCCCGCAATCGCGCGGGCCGAGTCGTGAGAGCGTTGCAGCGGTTAGTACGGCTTGCGACGTCGTGCGAATCCGAGTCCCGCGAGACCGAGACCGAGTAGCGCGAGCGTCGCGGGTTCGGGGACCGTCCCTTCGGGCACGACCGTGCCGTTGATTGTTAACGAGTTCACGGTGGTCGAGCCGACCCAGATCGCTCCGCCGTCGGACGTGAAGCGGTTGCCGCTGAGCGTCGCGACGCCCGTCGGGGTGACCGGAGGGTTGGATGCGAGCCAGTTCAGGCCCGAGGTGTCGAAGTCGGCCGCGGAACTCAAGGCCAGCCAGTATTTCTCATCGGCTAGCAGCGTAAACAAGCCGGTCGGCGTGAACGTGAAGTTGTTGATGCCGCCCACGAGCGTCGGCGTGGAGAAGGTGCTCAGCACGGTGGAGCCCGGGATGTCGGGGTTGCCCGAGTCGTCGAGCAGCCGGAGGATCGGCGCCGTCAGCGGGCGGTCGAAGGTATCGAGCCGCAGTCGGAGCACGACCGAATCCAGGGTGTACGCTTGCCCGGGCAGGGTGAAGGCCAAGGCCTTGATCCGCAGCGGGCCCAAGGTCGCGGAGGCGATGTCGTCGTTCGTCTGAGGGAGCGTGGTGAGGATCACATCCGCGCGGACCGATGCGGCTCCCAAGGCCAACCATACCAAGAGCAAGACCAAGAAGCCTCGGTGTCTTGTCTTCATCGATCATCCTCCTCGAGGTGTGGGGAATAGGAACTTCAAGCGCCCCTTTTTACTGTCCGCAACTGTATCAGCAGGCCCAAGAAACAGTCAATCGCGCGGTGCTTGCTCGCATAAGTCAGTCGCAAACTAAGCCACGCAAATCGGCCTACTTTCCCAGTATAGGACATGAGTTCTAACCCACAAACGGAAGTGCGCCGTTGCGCGAGCCGCTCAGCGGCGGCTTTACGGCTTCGTGAGTGACAGCAACGGGTCGATTGTGTTGAAAAACTCCCCGAGGGCAGTCTTGAACTGAATTCAGGGGGTCGTCGAACCATCAACCGAGCGACGATCGTCGATTGTGGACCTTCCTGAGAAGCCGAACTTTCTACCCGATGTCTTGTAAGGCGCCGCCAGCGAGTTTTTCAACAGAATAGGTCGGGTGCCGCCTCTGACCAGCGGCAGCTTTGCGGAAATCTGAGGCACTGACTGACATTGGCGTCCACCCACCGGCCGCTATCTGGAAAACTGGGGGCCGGGAATGTGGGACCGGGTACGGCCATAAGCGGTCGTAGCCGCCAAGACCGATCAAGAAGGGAAGCGCAGGTGCCGAAGCCTTTCCTCATTATGTACGGCGGCGCACAGACACGCGTCATTCTCGCACCCTAGTCTCAGGTCCTTTGGGGCAACCGGGGCGCCTTTCTCGAAAAGCGTCGGATATGGGCCGAAGGATTTGCTCTGGCCCGTTCGGTAGAGTTTTAGTTTCATTCACCGTGGGAGTCAATAATGCGTAGAGTTCTGATTACATCCGCAATGCTCGCTTTGCTATCTACCGGCGCTCTTGCAGGTCCAAAGGAAGACGCGCTTGCTGCATACGACAAATTCTTCACGTCGTTCACCACTGGCAACCAAAATCAGATGGCCGCACTATTTGCTCCAGATGCTTTGTTCTATGGCACTGGTTCTGCCGAAGTTGTCACCACTCCAGAAGGCGTGATCGAGTATTTCACGAGAGCCTTGTCCGGAACGCGCGGGGAGGTTAAGGCTAGGCCATTTGAGAACAAGGCTTTGCTGCTTTCAGACAACGTATCGGTAATCTCAGGTAAATGGCAATCAGAGAGAACTCTTGATGGAAAGATGGTTACAGCCGGACCATCGCGGGTCACCGTCGTGATGCAAAAACGCGGTGATCGGTGGCTTATTGTCCAGTTTCATAACTCCCCGACGCCGAAGCCTCCCGCTGCGACCCAGGCAGTTGCCCCAACCCGTTAGCAGGGTTCGTTTATACGCGCCGATGGGCGTGAACGTTGCCAAGGTCGCGGCCGATGCGCCGCACGCCCAACACATGCCGTCGCACATCTTCACGCGCGTCGGCTACTGGCGCGAGTCGATTGCGGCGAACCAGGCGAGCGTTGCCGTTTCCCAGGGGAACGTTCGCAGCATCGCGCACGCACGAGACTATATGGTTTACGTCTACCTGCAGCTCGCTGACGATGCCGCGGCGGAGTCCGTGTGGGCTGAAACGCTCAAGTTGAGTGGCGTGAAAGGCGTGGCGCAAACCGAATCGTTCGCGTTCGCGGCGATGCCCGCGCGGCTCGCGCTGGAGCGTGGCCGCTGGGCCGATGCGGCCAAGGTAGAGCCGCATTCCGCGATTGCCGATGCCGACTGGCAGCGCCTGCCACAAGCACTTGCGAATGTCGTCTTCTCGCGCGCGCTAGGCGGGGCTAGGTCGGGCGATGCACCGGCCGCACGTAAGGAAATCGCGCAGCTGAGGGAGCTGCAGGCGATGCTCACGCAGCAAAAGATCGCTTACTGGGCCGAGCAGGTCGATATCCAGGCCAACATCGCAACCGCGTGGGCGCTGCGCCGAAGGCAAAAACGACGAGGCGCTTGCAGCGATGCGCGCG
This sequence comes from uncultured beta proteobacterium, assembly GCA_963802355.1. GTDB lineage: Bacteria > Pseudomonadota > Gammaproteobacteria > Burkholderiales > SG8-41 > SG8-41. The sequence goes on from CAWDIV010000009.1 coordinate 20,983, forward strand.
GCGGCGGACCAAGAAGACAAGACGGAGAAGAATGTCGTCTCGCCCGGGCCGCTCCTGCCGGCGCGCTAGCTGCTCGGTGACATGCTGATGGAGCTCAGCCAGGCGGGCGAAGCGCTGAAACAGTGACCAGGCGTCGCTCGCTAAGGAACCGAACCGTTTCCGCGGGCTGTACGGCGCAGGGCTTTGCCGCCGAGCGTTCCGGTGATCGGGCGCGGGCTCTTGTGCATTACGAGAAGCTCGCAGCGATGACTGCGCAATCGAAGAGCGCGAGGCCGGAGCTGGGGCGGGTGCGGCAGGTGCTGGCGCAGCGATAAGAATAGAGGCATCATCACTAACCGCAGTAGCCGCAGACGTTTCGTTGCAACACTTTACAGAGGGCGGAGAATGATCGTATCAATCGTCACGTTCAAACTACCGAAGCGCTGGACCGTAGGGGAGGCAACCGCCGTCTTCAAGTCAACAGCGCCAAAGGACCCTCGGTAAGCCGGGGCTTGTGCGAAAGCACTACTACATAGCGGAGACCGGCGACCGCGCGGGTGGCATCTACCTTTGGAAATCCAAGACCGACGCAGAAGCGTGCTACACGCACGAATGGAAGGCCATGGTCACGGAGAAATATGGCTCGCCCCCTGACATCTTTTATGCGGAGGTCCCGGTGTCAGTTGACAACGTCGCGAAAGTTATCGAACCGGCCTGATGATTCCGTTTGGCTATCGCCAGATGAGGCCCAACCAGCGGTTGCAACGTACTCGCTCCGGCAGGCTTCGCCCGCCTGCGCGGGCCGCTGAACCGCGACGTTGAACGTCCGCTTTTCGTAAGGCCCACCGGCAGCTGCGGGTCGATACCGGG
>CAWDIV010000010.1:0-18855 GCA_963802355.1 uncultured beta proteobacterium
GTTGCCTGAAGCGTAACCGGGGACCCCCGCCTCTGCCACCGTAGGATATTCCGGCATGGCCGGCAACCGCGCGGATGTCGTGACTGCAAGGGCGCGGAATCTGCCCGCCCGGATCAACGGGAGCGCGATGGCGACGGGCGAGAAATAGACCGAGCATTCGCCGGACATCACCGCGGTTAGCGCCTCACCGCCACCGCGGTACGGCACGTGCGCGATGTTTATCCCAGCGGCTTCCTTGAACAATTCCGCCGCGAGGAACGTGGAGCTGCCGGTGCCTCCCGAGGAATAATTGATCGCGCCCGGCCGCGCCTTGGCGAGCCTGACGAGCTCGGCGGTGGTCTTTACCGGCAACGAGGGATGCACCACCAGCACGTACGGCGACGAGGCCAGCTGCGTCACGGGGGCAAAATCGCGCACCAGGTCGTATGCGAGATTGCGGTAAAGTGTGGCGTTCACTGCGTGGGTCAGGCTGGCCTGGAACAAGGTGTAGCCGTCGGGCGGCGCCTTCGCCGCTACTTCTGCGCCGATGTTGTTTGCCGCACCGCCGCGATTGTCCACGACCACCTGCTGTCCGAAGGACTGGGTCATTCCTCCCGCCACGATGCGGCCGATGACGTCGGCGCCGCTGCCCGCGGGGGTCGGTATCAGGTAGCGGACGACTTTTGCCGGGTAACTTTGCGCCGAGCTGTCTGCTGCAACACACCAGACGAGAAAGACCGGGATCAGCAACTGCAGAGCGGGCTTCGCTGCCATGTTGGAGTTTTCGGGTTGAAAGTCTTCCTGAAGTGACGAGGTGACGCAACGTTTTCTCGCGTCCTCATTGCATTACTGCACCACTTCGTCGCTCGTCATTCAAATTTCGGCAGTGGTTTTGGCGCTATCGACCAGACTGAGCCCGCGCTGCGCGCTGCCGGCGGCTTGCTCGTGCATTTCCTCGGGCAGCGCTAGATAATCCCGGCTCAACCACGCGATGCTCCGGCAGCCGATTAGAGCGAGCACTCGGTCGATCTCTTCGCGAAAAATCGCGATCGCGCGGGCCGCTCCCGCCTCGCCGTCCGCGGCAACGCCATACAAGGTCGAGCGGCCGATGAGCACCGCCTTGGCGCCCAGCGCCAGCGCCTTGACGACGTCGCTGCCGCGCCGGAAACCACTGTCGACGATCACGGTCATGCGATTGCCAACGGCATCGACGATCTTCGGCAGCACTTCTATCGGTGCCACCGCGCCGTCGACAGTACGGCCGCCGTGGTTGGATGCGACGACGGCGTCGACGCCGTAGTGAACGGCCGTTACGGCGTCCTGCGGATGCAGCATGCCCTTCAGCACGAGCTTGCGCGGCCACAGCTCGCGCAATACGCGCACGTCTTCCCAGGTGAGCGAGTCGTTCAGCCGCAACGCCCGCCCCATGGGCTGGGCCGTGATCTTCTTCCTCACTTCCTCGGGATAGTTGGCGTAGAGCGGCAAGCCGGTGGTGAGCAAATAACGCATCAGCACCGAAACGAGCCAGCGGGGGTGCGCCAGCACGTCGGTGGTGTTGCGCAGGGTAAAGGAAAGGGGAATCGTGAAACCGTTGCGCAGGTTGTACTCGCGGTTGGCGAAGACCGGGCTGTCGACGGTAACCACCAAGGCTTCGTAGCCGATCGATCTTGCACGCTCGGCCAGCCCGTGCGACAGCGACCGGTCGGCGTACATATAGAGCTGAAACCAGAGCCGTCCGCCCGCCTGCTCGGCGATTTTATCCATCGCGGTCATCGAGGCGGTTGCCAGGGTGAAGGGGATGCCGGCTGCCGCAGCGGCACGCGCGAGCGCGATTTCCCCCTCGTGCCACATGATGCCGGCTGCCCCGGTCGGCGCGATCGCAATCGGCATCTTCTGCCGCTGGCCGAATAGCGTAATTTCCTGGCTGCGCTGCGAGGCGTTGGCAAGCACGCGGGGCTTCAGCTTGATACGCTCGATCGCTTCCCTGTTGCCGCGCAGCGTGACCTCGTCTTCGGCGCCGCGGTCTACGAACTCGAAAATTCCCTTCGGCAACCTGCGCCGCGCCAGCTCGCGCAGATCAAAGATATTGTAAGCGCGAGAGGAGGCGTTGCTCATACTCAATAGAATAGACGAAGCAGGTGCGCGACGCCTGGCTGATCAACGAGTGACGAGTGTCGGTGTCGAGGGGGAGCGTTGTTCTTCACTCGACACTCATTCCTCGAAACTGCGCCCTCTCAGTCCAGCCACTCCGACGTGGCTGCTTCCGCGATCGCAAAGGCCTGCGTGCCGGCGCCGACAACGCCCGAGTAGCGCGAGAAGAAGAGATAGCCGTCGCAAGGCGCCGTGAGCTCCTCGAGCACCTGGTAGCCGTAGATGTCCACGACTTCGCCGAGCCTGGCGCCACCCTTGACGAGCTTGCCCAGGTCGTCCGCCTGCTCGTAATTCGACATGAGGTAGCCGCTGTGCCGCGGCCGGATTTCGCGCCGCGATTTGAGCCCGAAGTGGAGCTGCCGCGGCGGCTTGATCTCTCCATTCACCATGCCGAGCGTCGCCATTACGTTGGTAAGCCCGGCTATCGCCTGTCTGCGATACAGCGCTGTGTTCTCGGGGCCCAGGTAGGAGCCTCCCATTTCGGGATTGAAAGCCGGGATCCCGCGCGAGTTGGCGTAACTCGCGGCGGTGCCGCCGAGATCGTTCTCGTGCACGAACGGCATGCCGAATGCGCGCGCGAGCTGCAGGCTGCGTTGCCTCGCGTCGTCAGTCGCTTTCGCGTTGTAGTCCACCCGCGCCTGCAGGCGCCCGCCGCTGCCGCCGGAGTGAAAATCGATGAAGGCGTCCGCGTAGTTGATGACGTTCTCCACGATCGCGGCAGCGATCATCTGCGTCGTGTTGCCGCGTGAATTTCCCGGGAATACTTCGTGCAGATCGGTCCGCCCGTGCTGCTCAGGCGTAAGCCGTCCAAAAGCGGCGGTGGCGAGAGGATTTGCAACCGAGACGATCGCGAGCCGGCCTTTGAGCCCCCCGGTATCGAGCTCGGCGAGGAGGGTGCGTATGGCGGTCGTGGGCAGGAACTCGTCGCCGTGCACGTTGGTGATGACCCCGAGCGTTGGACCGGTGTGCCGGCCGGTAACCACGTGCAGGGGCAGCGTGAGCATCGCCCCATTGAGCATCGTGGTGACGTCGATCCGCGTGAAAAAACGGCCTTCCTTCTCCGTCGCCCACAACGGGTTCGCAGCGCTCATGTCAGAACCCTGAACCATTCAGCCACGCAAATACGCGGAAGCGACGGGGTGATGTAGAGCGAACAACAAATCATAAAATGCAATCCTTCTGGCCCTATCTGGGCTCATCTTCATCTATCTTCTTCTATCGTCGCCTATCTGCGGCAGAGGATTTCAGCTCGGGAAGCGAAACACCAGCGCGGGCTCCTCGAAACGCCCACGGTCCTTGCGTATGCGGTTTGCCATCTCCAGCACGTACGGAGCGGGTTCCAGGAGTATCGCCTGCTCGCGCTCGTTGAGTTTCAGGCCGGCCCCTGCCGCCATGTCGAGCACCAGATCGCGGGTTTTTGAATTGAGATCGGCCGGGACCTGGGGATCGTTACCCTTGGGCGTGATCGGCGGCTGCGGCGTGCCCACCGTGAGCTGAGGCCGGCGGTCCCGCCACGGCGTTGCCTTCTCGTAGGCATGGCCTGCCCTGAGGACGGTCGCCTCGTCGAACGGCCGGCCGATCAGCTGCATGCCGAGGGGCAGTCCCGTCCTGCTGAACCCGTTGCACAGTTCCAGCGCTGGGCCGGCGGTTACGTTCGACGGTGTGAACAGGTTTCGGCCCTGCCAGAAAGCGAGCGTGCGGTGGGCGTCGAGGCGCGGCGCGGGTCCGAAGCCGGTGGTCAGCAACACGTCGTATTTGCCGTAGAGGCTGCGCGCCTCCGCGATGATGCGGCGGTGCTCGCGGCTTGCCGCGACGTAGTCGGGGGCCTGGAACAGGCACGCCGGCAGGATGCGGCCGAGGAAGTCGCGCCCGAAATCGCCGGGGCGGTTGACCAGGTCCCCATAGTTGATGGAGAAGATCTCGCTCTCAGCGATGATGACCTTGACGTCGACGGAGTCCCTCACCGGCCGGGCGCGACAATCCTCCACCTTCGCGCCGAGCTTGTTGAAGACTTCGATCGCGTCGTTCATCGCGCGCCGGAGGTCTTCGTGCGCGGGCACGTCCTCCTCCCAGTAGTGGCGCAGCACGCCGACTTTGAGGCCCCGCACGTCCGTTGAAAGCGCCGCTCGGTACTCCGGTATCGGCGCTTCGATGCTGCCGGCATCGCGCGGGTCGTGGCCGGCGAGCACTTGTAGCACGATGGCGCAATCTTCGACTGTCCACGTCATCGGGCCGCAGTGATCGAAAGTGAAGGAATTGGGGATCACGCCGGCGCGGCTCACCAGCCCGTACGTCGGCATGAGTCCCACGAGCCCGCAATGCGACGCCGGTCCGCGAATCGAGCCCCCGGTGTCGGAGCCGAGCGCGAACGGCGCGAGTCCGGCCGACACCGCCGCCCCCGACCCGCTCGAGGAGCCTCCCGTGAAATGCTCGAGATGCCATGGATTGCGCGCCGGCGGCCAGGGCAGGTCGAAAGACGGACCGCCGTGGGCGAATTCGTGCGTTGAAAGCTTTCCGAGCAGCAGGGCCCCGGACTCGTAGAGCTTGCGCGTGGTCGTGGCGTCCTCATCGGGAACGTTATCCACGCAGACCTTCGAATGGCCTGAGGTCAAGATGCCGCGGGTGTTGTAGATATCCTTCAGTCCGAACGGGATTCCATGCAGCGGCCCGCGGTAGCGCCCCCTTCGTGATTTCTTGTTCCGCCTCCCGAGCCTGCTTCAACGCGAGATCGGCGGTCACCGTGATAAAGGCGTTCAACTGCGGGTCGAGGTCCGCAATGCGCTTCAGGTGCGCTTGCGTGAGCTCAATCGGTGAAAGCTTGCGCGCTTGGATCAGTTGAGCCGCCTGCGCGACCGTGTAGAAGCAGAGTTCGTCAGCCATGAGGGATCTGTCTCATCGGGATTCGACAGATTCCTAGTGTATCCAATAAAGTGACTTCGAGGCGACGATCCATAAGCACGGCGCGGCGGACAACTGGCGAGGGTGACGGCACGGATCGTGCCGCTAGATCAACGAGAGTCGCCGCCGTCACCCTTACTCTCCCCGTAAGCGGGGAGAGAGAAAACATATCTACATGCGCGCCCCGGTACGGCAGATCGATGACGTCCTACGGCCAGACTCAATTCAGATGTTCCCCAAAGCGCTCAAGCCGTGGCGCCCAATTGCCAGTAATGTCTGCTGACACCAAGACGACCACGGCGCGGCCGATCAGAAGGTCACGTGACGAAGACGACATCGCCTTCCAGAAGCGTCGGGCGCATCGACTCGGATGGAATGGGATTCCAGTCTGCGATCGCGGTTCGAAAAAAACCGAAGAGAAGGATGACGATCAAGAACCCTCGGTTGTTGCGAATCCATTATGATAGCCGACAGTCACGGGGCCAGGTAAGGGATGGCGGATGCGGCAGCGACCGCGTCGCGATCCCGCCATTTTTCAGCGACGCTAGGCACGAAATCCCCTCCCGACTGCGCTCCTAAAGGACGCTTCGTGGCAAAATTGCGGCATGTCCGAACCACAACAATGGGCCTTCCCCGAGTCCCTGCAGCCGAAGGCCGACGAAACCCGGTTTGACCTCGCGCGCGCGTTCGATGCGATGGTATTGGTGCGTGCGGAAGTTCCGGCCGATGGATTCACCGCCCCCACCCTCGGCACCGAGCGTGGCGGTTATGGCGTGGCGATCCGCGAGGATGGCCTCGTGCTTACCATCGGTTATCTCATCAACGAGGCGTCGCAAATCTGGCTTACCAGCAATCGCGGTGCCGTCGTGGCCGGCTACCGGCTTGCCTATGACCAGGCAACAGGGTTCGGCCTGATCCAACCCCTGGGCAAGCTGGATGTGCCGCACCTTCCGCGCGGTCTCGCATCCGACGTGAAGGTCGGCGACTCGGCATTTGTGATCGGCCACGGCGGTCGCGCCCACGCACTCAAGACACGGGTAATTGGGAAACAGGAATTTGCCGGCTACTGGGAATACCTGCTCGACGAGGCGCTCTTTACCGCACCGGCACATCCGCAATGGGGCGGCGCCGCCCTGCTCGATGCACAGGGCAACCTGATCGGCATCGGTTCGCTGCTGGTGCAGCAGGAGGTGAGCGGTGAAGCTATCCACGTCAACATGTTCGTGCCGATCGACCTGCTTGACCCCATCCTCGATGCGATGCTGCAAACCGGCCGCAGCCCGCACCCGCCGCATCCGTGGCTGGGCATGTCCACGCAAGATCCTGAAGGCAAACTGGTGGTCGCCAAACTCTCGCCTGGCGGCCCGGCTCAGCGCGCCGGCGTCCGGGTAGGCGACATGGTGCTGGGTGTTGGCGCGTTACGCGTGCATGGGCTGGCGGAATTGTTCCGGTCCGTGTGGCGGCTCGGCGCCGCCGGCGTTGACGTGCCGCTCACCCTCGCGCGCGGTGGTGATGTGCTTCACATCGTGGTCAAGTCGGCCGACCGCAATGACTTTCTCAAGAAGCCGAACCTGCATTAAGGAATTCACTCCGCGCGCACCCCGGCGAGCTTGACGAGCTTCCCCATCTGCTCGTATTCCTCGCGGATCAACTTGCCGAAGTCCTCCGGCGAGCCGTGCAGCGGCTCTTCGCCCGTTTCGAAAAACAGCTTGCGCACTTCGGCTGTGACGAGGACCTCGCCCATGACCCGGTTGAGCTTCACTATGATCGCGCCGGGCGTTCCCCGCGGAGCAACTACCCCGTTCCAGCCGTGAAAGCGGAATCCGGGCACACCGCTCTCGATGATGGTGGGCAGCTCGGGTGTCACCGCCGATCTGCGCTCGCCGCCGGTCGCGAGGCAGCGTATCCGGCCGGTCTTCACCTGGGGCATGAGCGCACTGATGGGCGCGACCGTCCAGTGCGCCTCTCCCTGCGCGAGCGCCATGATCGAAGGACCGCCGCCCTTGTACGGAACGTGATTGGCTTCGATTCCTGCGAGGGTTGCGAACATCAATCCCCCGAGATGGCTCGTCGAGCCGACTCCCGCGGAGGACATGTTGAGCTGTCTGGGTTTCGCCTTCGCCAGCTCGACGAAATCGCGCACCGTTCTCACCGGCAGGCTCGCGTGCGCGCAGATGGCAGTCTGGGATATGACGAACATGCCGACCGGCACGAAATCGCGGAGCGGATCGTAGGCGATCTTTTGATAGGTATGGGGAGCGATCGTCAGCATCGAGGCGGCAACGCCTGCAAGGGTGTAGCCGTCGGGCACAGCACGAGCGACGATTTCCATGCCGAGCGTGCCGCCGGCGCCAGGCCGGTTGTCCACCACGATCTGCTTTTCGAGGCGCTCGGACATCCGGGTGAGGACGATGCGACCCAGTATATCCGTTGTAGCGCCCGGTGCTTGGGGAATGACCACGCGGATCGGACGCACCGGATATTGTTGTGCGGCGCTGGGGGACGCGCCCCCGACCAGGGCGCCGCACATGATCAACGCGAAATGATGAAGGATGCGTGATGAATGGCCGGACTTCCGCTGAGGGCTCAAGCAATGCTCCTTTTCATTTTGCAGTTCATGTGCCGGATTCGGTGCTTCGGTCAGCCCGAGCGACATGTTGTTTTCCTTGCTGGAGCGGGGCAAAGGGCGCTATCCGTTCCGGATAGTGTCGCACATGATGCCAGCTCGCGGCGGAGCGCTAGAGTGGCCGTGATAGTATGCAAAGAGGCACAGGAAGCGACAACTCATGAGCACCCTCGCACAGCAGACCGGCGTTCAGTACGTATACGACTTCGCGACGCTCGATCGTGTTCCGGAAGGTCCGACGAGCGCCAAGGTCACCGCGAAGCAGCTGCTGTCCGGACCTACGCTCATGACGGGAAAGTCCTCCACTGTCGGGGCCGTGCTCACCGGTACCCATGTCATTCTCGCGCTGGGAACACAGGCCCGCGGTTCCGGCGCCAATGCGCACACGCACCCCAACGAGCAGTTCAATTACATCGTGCAGGGCACCATGACGGGAGAAATCGCAGGCGAGGTGGTGTTCGCGCCGCGCGGGACGATGCTACACACGCCGGGCGGGATCGTGCACACCGGGCTCGCGTGCCCCGAGGAAGACCTGGTGTTCCTCGCGGTGAAGGATACGCGGCACGGCATCACCGGCCCGTCGGTGAATGGCAAGTACGAGGGTCCCAACTACCTTCCCGGTTTCGGGACGCGCGCCGATGAGCGCGTGAGATCCACCGGAGAATTGATAGCCGAATCAGGCCGGGATCCGGCGGGACAGAGTATGCGTTATGTTTATGATCTCGCGCACCTGGAAAACGATCCGGGCCGCGCGTCGAGCGCGGTGGTGACGCCTCGGGGGGGCTCCGCCAAATCTCCGGCAACCGGTGCGCTGTTGACCGGCGAGAAACTCCATGTAGCGCTTCTGCGCTATTCCCGCGGCGGGGCCACGCAACTTCATACGCATCCCAACGAGCAATTTACGTTCGTCGTCGAGGGGGTGGTGCGAGCTGAGATTGCCGGCGAGGATTTCATCGTGGAGAAGCACTGCATCGCGCACATTCCGCCTGGCGTGCCGCACAGTATTGCGCCGGACGGCGGACAGGACGCGCTCGTAATAATGGTGCAGAACAACCGCTACGCCTTCGCTGCGTAGCGGGCGCAAAGCTTTACCGCCAAGCGGACGTAAAGCTTCCTTGGCGTCCTTCGCGGTAAGGCTTTTCTGTTCCTTCTCGGTTTCGCGTCCTTCGCGGTGAAGCTTTAGTCAAGCTTAACACCGGCTTCGCGGATCAACTTCCCGTAGCGCTCGAATTCCTGCCGCACGAACTTACCGAATTCCTCGGGTGAGTTTGGAGCCGGGTCCGCGCCGACCTGCGTGAGTTGTTGCCGGGTGTCGGGGCTGTTGACGGCTCTTACGGTCGCCGCGTGCAACTGATTCACGATCGCCTTCGGCGTGCCTTTGGGCACCATCAAACCGAACCAGCCGATCACGACGTATCCCGGCACGCCGGATTCGATAACGGTCGGCACGTTGGGAAATGCGGGCGAACGCTTGCTGCCGCTCACTGCAATCGCCTTCAGCCGGCCGGCCTTGACGAACGAGCTCGTGGCGGCCATCGGGCCGAAGTTGAAATCGGCTTCGCCCGACATGACCGCGGTGATCGCCGGGGCCCCGCCCTTGTAGGGCACGTGGAGAAACTCGATGCCGGCCGCCTTGGCAAAGAGGATTCCCGCGAAGTGGCTCGCCGAGCCGGAACCGGCGCTGGCATAGTTGATGGCGCCAGGCTTGGCCCTGGCGAGTGTGATCAGCTCCTTCACCGTATTGGGCGGAAAGGCGGGAGTGGTGTTCAGCAGGTTCTGGACTTCCGCGAACATCGCGACCGGGGCGAGATCGTTCAGGACGTCGTAGGCGAGCTTGCTGTAAACATGCGGCGCGACCGTGATCGTGGATTGAGATGCGGCGAACAGCGTGTAGCCATCCGGCGCGGCCCTCGCGGCCATCTCGGTACCGATGGTGCCGCCAGCACCCCCGCGGTTATCCACCACCACCTGCTGCCCCAGTATTTCGCTTAGCTTCTGCGCGACCATGCGACCTATTACGTCGTTCGCGCCTCCCGCCGGATTGGGAGAGATCATGCGAATCGGCCGGTGAGGATAACTCTGCGCGGCAGCGTTCGCTGCAACCATGCCGGCCAGCGCCAGAGTGATCAGGACATACTTGATCGTGACCAGCATGAAGATTAGCACCCGAGTCAGCTCGTCCGAGCCAGTTTGTCCTCCAGCCAGTTCCACATCTCGGAGACGCCCAGCGTCAGGTAGTCGCGCATGCAATGCTGGGCACCGCCTTCCTCGGCGGTGAAGACGCGCAGAGTCTTGTCCGGGGACCCCGCCGCGTCGTAGAGCGCTTGCGCGTCGGCGAGCGGCACTTGCTCGTCATCGGCGCCATGCGTGATGAGGAACGGGCAGCGCATTTTCTGCACCACGCCATCGAGCCGGTACGGCTGGAGCTTCTCGAGCGCCGCATCGAGCGTATCCACGCCGAGTATCCACATGATGTGGTGACCCGGCACCGACATCGAGGCGTTGAACGCGGCGTCTACGCGCCGTTTCCACGTCGCGTGGTAATCCCAGATCGCGCCCCACGCGACGCACGCGGCAAAGCGCGGCTCCATCGCAGCGCAGCGCGGCGCATAGTAGCCGCCAAGGCTATTGGCGACGACGGCGATTCTTTTCGGATCGACGCCGGCGCGCTGCTCGAGGTAGTCGATGCACGCGGACCCGGCGACCTCGTAGTCCGGCCGCAGATAGTAGCCGCGGAAACGGATCGCCTCGCCGGTGCCCGGGCCGTCCATCACCAGCACCGAGATGCCGCGTTTTGCCAGATCCGGCACGCCGCGCATGTACAAAAGCTCCTTGGTGACGTCGAGGCCGTCGAAATGGACCACGCACGGCGTGCGCTTGTCAGCGGTGTTGCGCGCGTGCACAAAATAGCCGGGCAGGGTGCCGCTCTCGTAGGGCACTTCGACGATCTCGATCTCGACGTCGGTCAGCGCGGCAAAGCGATGAAAACACTCGACGGAAATGCGGTACGCTTCGAGGGCCTTTTCGTCTTTGGGCGTGCGGAAGCGCTCTCCCATCTGATAGTACTTGCACGCGCGCAGATACGCCGGAGCGGCCGCGTGACGGTGCCCCGACGCATCGAACCGCTTGGCATGCGCCTGCACCTCGCCCGCGACTTTCAGGCAGGCAGCGAACCATGCCTCGTCGTTACCCGTTTTAGTGCCTTTCAGCAGCCGGCCGATCTTGTCCACTTCATTGATGTCGGCGCCGCCCCAGCCCGCGGTGCTCAACATGCCGAGCATAGCCGCGGACCAGCGGTAGTTGTCGGGGAAGTACATGAAATACGGTGGATCTTTCTTCGCAGTCTGTGCCATGAGGGCTCCTTGTGCGTGTTATCGTTCGGCGGCTATTCCAGTTTCACATTGGCCGCGCGCGAACGATGCTTTCCGCCAGATGCAGGTAATTCGGCAAACGCGGCGGGGCGAGTATCCACGCGATGACTACGCCCGCGGCGCCGGCGGCCATGTCGGCGTATTCGAAAGATCGATAACCGGTCCAGCGCTGCGCAAATTCGAGGCCCACACCGAGCCCGATGCAGCCGGCGGCGCAGGTGATGCGTTGAGACGTGCCCTGGTCCACGTTCGCAAACCAGGACATGAGCACGAGATACGCCGCTACATGCGATAACTTGTCTCCTTGCTCCACCGGCATCTCTATGGGTTCGGGCGTCAAGGAAAGATAGATGATGAGCAGGACCAGCATCCAGCCGATTACGAGCCAGATGGTTCGTAGGGGCGACTGCAGTTTCGAAGAACGATTGTCCGTTGCCATCCGAGGCAGTGTGCCGCAGTAGTCAGGGTTTTACCAGCTAGCCAGCACCCCTTCTTTTCTCTTGTTCGTGATGTCCGCGGCCCTTAACATAGCGCCTTTTCAACCACGGAGATCGTCATGGCGCAGCTCACGTTGAAGCAGGCCAACACCATAATCGAAAAAGCGTTCGCGAAAGCGCGCGAGATGAAAATCAAGCCGCTCGGCGTCATCGTGCTGGATGAGAGCGGCCACATCATTTCGGCGCAGCGCGAGGACGGCGCGAGCATGTTCCGGCTCGACGTCGCGCAGGGCAAGGCGTGGGCTGCGGTGGCGATGGGCGCTTCCAGCAAGGCGCTGGCCAAGCGCGCGAAGGACAACCCGAACTTTTTCGTAACGCTGGCCGCGACGGCGAACGGCAAATTCCTGCCGCAAACCGGAGCGGCGTTGATCAAAAACGCGCAAGGCGTCATCATCGGCGCCGCGGGAGGGAGCGGCGGCACGGGTGAGGAAGACGAAGCGTGCTGCGTTGCCGGCATTGAAGGTGCAGGCCTTACCGCTGACGCATCAGCTTGAAAGAGCGTGACGCGATACGGCGTGACCGATGCAGCGTGACGTGAGACGTCGTGACGCGCTACAGCGTGAGCGTGAACGCTGGAGTGTAAAGACGGAATGAAAAAGCGCGATACACCTGCGCCTTTTCTTGATTCTGGCTGACGCCGCTCACGATTTGTGCCCTAACCTGTCACGTTTCGTCGTGTCACGCCTCATCGTGTCACGCCTCATCACGTCACGCCTCATCATGTCACGCCCCATCATGTCACGCCTTACTGCTTGGCCAGGCCAAGCTCGGTAAGAATGACCTTCGTTTGCTCGTTCTCCAACTCCAGCTGTTTGCGCAACGCTGCGGAAAGCATATAGTCCGCGTTCCAGAACTGGTCCTCGGTGTCCTTCTTCCATTCCGGGGTCTGCGCGAGCTTGGCGAAGACGGCGTCCCAGTAGGCGATCTCCGCGGGCTTCAGCCCCTTGGGTCCCATGAATCCGCGCCACGTAAAGAACACGGCGTCTATGCCCTGTTCCTTGAAGGTGGGCAGATCGGCGAGCCCGCCGGGCTGCCGCTGGGCGGCCGAGACGCCGAGCACCCTGGCTTTGCCTTCCTTCTGCAGCGGGACCATGCTGCGCGGCGAGGCCACGTAAACGTCGATGTGACCGCCAAGGAACGCCGTCGTCGCTTCGCCGCCGCCGGAATAGACCACCGCCTTGGCCACCTTGGGGTCGACGCCGATCGACTTCAAATACATGCCGAGCACGATGTGGTTGTGGTTGCCGCGCGCGGTGGCGAAAGCGAAGCTCACCGACTGGGAATCCTTCTTGAGCCTTGCCGTCAGGTCCTTGAGCGAAGTTATCGGGGAATCCGCTCTGACCGAGAGGACGACGTACTCGCGCGCCAGGATGTTGAGCGGCGTGAAATCGGTGTAGGTAAGCTGGGTCGTGCCCATGATCCGGTTGCCGATCAGTGCGGGCGAGAACGTGGCGATGTAATGCCCGTCGCCGGCGTGTTGATTGAGGTAGGCCCAGCCTATGGTATTCGCGGCGCCCGGCTTGTTCACCACCGTCGAGGTCGGGACGAGTCCGGTGCTCTGGAAGATGCGCTGAACGAGCCGCGCCATGATGTCGGGAGAGCCGCCGGGTGACGACCCGACCACGAGCTCGACGGTTTTTGTGGGTTTCCATTCCTGCGCCGCGGCCGGCAATGCGGCCGCGGAAAAAACGGCGCCGAGACACCATCCTACGATTGCCCAAACAGTTTTTCCGTTATGCATAGCTCCTCCGATAGATCCCTCGACACCCGACACTCGACACACGTCACTTTGAGATCACCCCCAGCTCGGCGAGTAACCTGGTCAGCACTTCGTTTTCATGGTCGAGGTGCTTGCGAGCCCGATCGCCGGTCAGGAACTCCTCGGACCACGCGTTCTTCTCGACGTCCTGTTTCCAGTCGTCGCTCTGGACCGCCTTGGCGAAGGCATTGTCCCAGAAAGCGATTTGCGCCGCCGTAAGCCCCTTGGCACCCACGAACCCGCTCCACCGGTAGAACACGGCGTCTATGCCCTGTTCCTTCAGTGTCGGGAGCGCCGCTGTGGCCCCGGTCTGGCGCTGCGACGCTGAGAGGCCGATCGCCCGCGCCTTGCCGGCCTGCAGGTGCGGCAGCGCGTTCGCCGGCGCTCCGACCAGAACGTCAATGTGGCCACCCAGAACTGCGGTCATGCCATCCCCGCCGGATTTCTGAATGACGACTTTCGCTTTTCTGGGATCGGCGCCCGCGGCCTTGAAGATCATGCCGATGAGCACGTGATTGTGGTTGCCAGGAGACGAGGCAAACGCGAAGCTGACGGACGTAAAGTCCTTTTTCAGGCGCTCGATCAAGTCTTTCGCCGAACCGATCGGAGATTCCGCCCTAACCGCGAGCACGATGTACCTCCCGGATCAGTATGTTGAGCGGCGTCAAATCCTGGTAGGACAGCTTGCCGATGCCCAGGATGTGATTGGTCAACATCGTCGAGGAAAAAGTCGCGATATAGTGCGCGTCTCCGGGATGCTGGGTGAGAAAGCTCCACGCGATGGTGCCGCCGCCGCCCTGACGGTTGGTGACGCTCACGCTGGGGAACAGCGGATTGGCCTGCAGCAGTTTTTGCACGATGCGGGCGCTGCGGTCGGACGAGCCTCCCGCGCCGGAAGCCACGACAATGTCGACGTTCTTCGTGGGCTTCCATTCCTGTGCGCTGGCGCTGCCGGCAGCGAGGGCGACCGCGCCTGCGCACAGACACGACCCTGCCAGCCTGCTGAGCGGCCTGGATGACTGCATGCCTCCTCCGTTAACTTCGTATCGCGTCATCGTACATCTGGCGCATTTTTTTGTCACGAGCGCAGCCGTTGACGCCTTCGCCTGCGCTGATATGCTCTAGGAAGGCAACGGTGACGAATAGCATAGCGATATGAGCGCCTATCTCCCCGCAGAAGTGGGCATGTCCCTCTCCGATGTCGACACGCCGTCGCTGATTCTCGATCTCGATGTATTCGAGCGCAATCTCGACCGCCTTGATGCCTCGCTCGCGGGCAAGAAAGTCAAGGTCCGTCCGCACGCGAAGAGCCACAAGTGCCCGCAGATCGCGCTCGCCCAGGTTGCGCGCGGCGCGGTGGGAGTGTGCTGCCAGAAAGTGACCGAGGCGGAAGCGTTGGTGCTGGGTGGGGTAAGAGACGTATTGATCGCCAATGAGGTCGTCGGCGCACCGAAGTTGAGGCGGCTCGCCGCCCTCGCCAGGCAAGCGCGCGTATCTGTGTGCGTGGACGATGCGGGAAACGTCGCGGCGCTGGACGCCGCAGTTGCGCAGGAATTTGGGGTGCGCCTCGACGTGCTCATCGAGGTCAACGTGGGCGCTAATCGCTGCGGTGTCGAGCCGGGCGCACCGGCGGTAGAGCTCGCGCAGCAGATCGTGTCTTGCGCGAATCTTCGCTTCGCGGGCCTGCAGGCGTACCAGGGTGGCGCGCAGCACCTGCGTAAGGTGGAAGAGCGGCGTGCCGCGATCGAGAGAGCGGTCGCCGCGGTCGCCGATACTGTTGCGGCGCTGGCCGAGGCGGGGATCAAGTGCGAGAAAGTGACCGGCGCCGGCACCGGAACGTATCTGTTCGAGGCGGCAAGCGGCGTCTACGATGAGATCCAGCCCGGGTCGTACATCTTCATGGACGTTGATTACGGCCGCAACGAGTGGACCGAGAGCGGCATCCCGCGCTTCGAGCACAGCCTGTTCGTATGGACCACGGTCATGAGCCGCCCCGCGCCCGACCGCGCAATCCTTGACGCGGGGCTCAAAGCCTCCAGCGTGGATTCAGGCATGCCACGGGTGGCCGATGAGGAGGGCGTCGAATACGTCAAAGCCTCCGACGAGCACGGTGTGCTGCGGTTAAGCGGCGCGCGCACCTATGCCGTGGGTGACAAGCTCAAACTGATTCCGGGCCACTGCGATCCCACGGTCAACCTCTACGACCATTTCATCTGCGTGCGCAACGACCGCGTGGAGGCGCTCTGGCCGATTACGGGGCGCGGCGCGGTGTGGTGAAGGATGAGGGGGAGGATGAGGATGAGTGAATGAGGAAAGCAGCGTTAGCCAATCAGGTCATCCTTCCGCCTTCCGCCTTCATCCTTTGATTCAGTCGGCACACGGTCATTTGTCGCCCCCTCTTTCCATGGAACGCCATCACGGGACTCGGCATGAAACCAATTAGGAAGGTGGGTTTTGTCGGTATTGGAAATATGGGCAACCCCATAGCCGGACATCTGGTCAAGGCGGGGTTCGACGTCACGGTGTACGACATCCGCCCGGAAACGGTCGAGATCTTCGTCGCGCAGCACGGCGGGAAGGGAGCGAAATCGCTCAGGGAGATCGGGGAGGGCGCGGATGCCGTCATCACGATGCTGCCCGATGACAAAGTAGTGCGTGAGGTCATAGTTGGCGACGGCAGTGAAGGCGTGGCTGCGGTCCTGCGCCGCGGGTCGATCGTCATGGACATGAGCACTTCCGACCCGGTCGGCACGCGCGCACTGGCGGAGGCGCTGCAGCCGCGCGGCATCGCAGTCGTGGATGCGCCGGTAATGGGCGGCGTGGTGTTCGCGAAGGACGCGACGCTCGACATCATGGCGGGCGGCGACGCGGAAACGGTGGAGCGCTGCCGTCCGCTCCTCGCGGCCATCGGCCGGCCCGTCCTTCACTGCGGCGGCGTCGGCAACGCGCACGCCCTGAAAGCGCTCGCCAACTACGTAAATGCCTGCGCGCTCATCAACGCGATCGAGGCGCTGACCATAGGGAAACGTTTCGGGCTCGATCCCAAGCTGATGGCAAACGCCTTGACGACGATGTGCGCCGGGCGCAATCATCCGGTGGAGAAGAAGGTAGTCCCCCACGTCTTCACGCGGAAGTACGGCACGGGGGCGGCGATGGGCTTCATCGCCAAGGACGTCAGGATTGCCGTCAGCACCGCGAAATCGATCGGCGCGTTCGCGCCGCTAGGCGAGCGAGTATTGGAGCTGTGGTCTGCCGCTGCAGAAAGGCTCGGCCCCGAGCGCGATCAGACCGAGATCGTGCGTTACTGGGAGGAAGCTACAGGCGTTCGCTTGTAGCTTCCTGAGCTTGCCGCCGCGGCGGCAAGAACAGCAAGAGACGCTGAAAAACAGCGATCACTGATCTGCTTTGATCCCGGAATCCTTGATTACCTTCACCCACTTCGGGATCTCGGACTTGATAATCGCGCTGAACTCATCGGGCGAGTTGCCGATTCCTTCCTGACCAAGGTCGGCGAGTTTGGCGCGCAGGTCAGGTAGCGCGAGGGCCTTAACGGTTTCAAGGTGGAGCTTGCGGACGATCGTCGCCGGGGTTCTTGCCGGTGCGAACAGGCCGGCCCAGAGCGCATACTCGAAGCCCGGAAAGCCGGACTCGTCGATGGTCGGCAACTCCGGGAATCCCGGCACGCGCCTTAGCGAGGTCACCCCGAGCGCGCGCAGCTTCCCTTCGCGCACCACGGGCAAGGCAACCACTATGGTGCTGAACATCATCGTGACGCGCCCGCCGAGCAGGTCCGGGATCGCCGCCGTCCCGCCCTTGTAGGGGATGTGCCGGATGTCGATGCCCGCCACGGACTTGAACAGCACCGCGCCCATGTGCGGAGCGCTACCGCTGCCGCTGGAGGCGAAAGTCAATTCGCCTGGCCGCGCTCTGGCCAGCTTGATCAGCTCCTGGACATTCTTCGCCGGCACCGCATTGTGAACGACCAGGATACTCGGCGACACCGTAACCTGCGAAACCGGCGCGAAATCTTTCACCGGGTCATAAGCCAGCTGGTACAGGCTGGGATTGACGTCGATCTGCGTCTGGGTAAGTAGTCCCAGCGTGTAGCCATCCAGCGCCGCCTTTGCGACGCGTTCCATAGCGATATTGCCGGCGGCGCCGGCAGCATTGTCGACGACGATCGGCTTTCCCAAGCCTTCCGCGAGTTTTTGGCCGAGCAGGCGCGCGACGGTGTCCGCCAAGCTGCCGGGCGGGAAACCAACGACCATGCGGATCGGCTTTTCCGGGTAATTGGTTTGTGCGGACACATTGCCTGCGATCACGATCGCTGACATTGAAAGCATCAAGGCAGGTATCCGTATCATTCACGCTTCTCCGGTCATCAAAAATCAATCCTGACGCCTACCAGTATCTGCGCGCTCGCGGACGCTGAAAAGGCGCTGGCGCTTGATTTGGCATAAACTTTTGCTTTATACCGACGCAAAGACCGGGGGACAAACCCAATGGACAAGCTACGCGCCATTCAGTACCTGACCTGCGCGGCCGAGACCGGGAGCTTCACCGCCGCCGCGAAATCGCTCGACGTGAGCACACCCGCAGTCGCCCAGTTGATCGGCGCGCTCGAGCGCTCACTCGGCGTCGTGCTCTTTCACCGCAACACCCGCGGGCTATCGTTGACGGCTGATGGCGAGCGCTACTACGAGACTGCGCGCAGGATCACAGCCGACCTGCACGATCTCGAGCAAAACCTCGGCCCGCGCGGGGCGAAACCGCGCGGCAAGTTGACTGTCGGGATGCGCGAGGGCGTGGGGCGGAACTGCGTGATGCCGCGGATCACGCGCTTTCTCGCGCGCTTTCCGGACGTCGAGCTTATCACCAAGCCCGTGGGGACATTCCAGAGCCTCGATGAGGCTAACCTCGACGTTGCAGTGCTGAACGGGTGGCCGCCTGAGGGCGATGTTGTTGTGCTGCCTCTCGCGCAGACGCGGCATGTTGTATGCGCCTCACCGGAATACTGGATGCGGCAGGGCATGCCGCAGGAGCCGGAGGCACTACGTAGCCACCATTGCCTGGTGGTACGGAGCTTTTCAGGAGTGTTGCTCGACCGCTGGATCTTCGAGAAGAATGGGGAGCGGCGCACGGTTGACGTGAAGAGCCGCCTGCTGAGCGATAACCGGCCGTGGCTTGACGAGGCGGCGTGCGCCGGCGCGGGAGTGATCCGGCTCGCCGACATTACCCTCAGTCGCTACTTGTCGTCCGGGCTGCTCGTTCCGGCGCTCACGGACTGGGAAGCATTGGAGGCGCCGACCATTTTCGCCGCCTACCGGCGGAGCCAGCGCCAGTCGAAGCTGGTGCGCGCGTTCCTCGATTTCCTGGTTGAGGTGTTTGCCGAGCTCGAGAACGAGCGTTCGCCGGCGCCGGCGAGCGGCATGCCCCGCGTGCCGAAGCCGGATTGGTTCGGCCGAGCGCATGGCCGGCAGTCTGCCTACGTCGCGCGCGGGAGGAAGTCGACCTGAGCAAGGGGGCGAAGGCCACCGCTGCTCGATTCAACCGAGCCCGAACACCCGCCGGAAT
>CAWDIV010000011.1:0-27579 GCA_963802355.1 uncultured beta proteobacterium
ATGGTGGGTCTGGAAGGACTCGAACCTTCGACCAAGGGATTATGAGTCCCCTGCTCTAACCGACTGAGCTACAGACCCAAGCCCGCATCGCTCATCAACTACCTGAGCGATTCGGGCTTAATGGATTGTACAGAAATTACCTCGACAAGTCGAAGGCCGATGGTCCTAGAGCGCATTTAGGCCGCGGCATCATCCTGAAGCTTGGTTTTTCGTTAAGAATTAACCGCAGGAAGATGGATTACGCGGCACGATGTCGCCTCCATCCTTCCTCGGGAGATGCGGTTAATTCTCCTGGTCGAGGAAGCTGCGCAGCCGCTCGGAGCGCGAGGGATGGCGCAGCTTCCGCAGCGCCTTGGCCTCGATCTGGCGGATGCGCTCGCGCGTGACGTCGAACTGCTTGCCGACTTCCTCCAGCGTGTGGTCGGTGTTCATCTCGATGCCGAAGCGCATGCGCAGCACCTTCGCCTCGCGCGGCGTCAGGGTGTCGAGCACGTCCTTGGTGACACCGCGCAGGCTCGCGTAGACCGCGGCCTCGTTCGGCGCCATCGTGGACTGGTCCTCGATGAAATCGCCCAGGTGCGAATCGTCGTCGTCGCCGATCGGCGTCTCCATCGAGATCGGCTCCTTGGAGATCTTGAGGATCTTGCGGATCTTCTCTTCCGGCATCTCCATCTTCTCGGCGAGCAGCGCCGGGTCCGGCTCCTGCCCCGTCTCCTGCAGGATCTGGCGCGAGATGCGGTTCATCTTGTTGATGGTCTCGATCATGTGCACCGGGATGCGGATCGTGCGCGCCTGGTCCGCGATCGAGCGCGTGATCGCCTGGCGTATCCACCACGTCGCGTAGGTCGAGAACTTGTAGCCGCGGCGGTACTCGAACTTGTCCACCGCCTTCATGAGGCCGATGTTGCCTTCCTGGATGAGATCGAGGAACTGCAGCCCGCGGTTGGTGTATTTCTTCGCGATGGAGATCACGAGCCGCAGGTTCGCCTCGGTCATCTCGCGCTTGGCGCGGCGCGCCTTCGCCTCGCCGGTGGACATCTGGCGGTTGATCTCCTTCAGATCCTTGATCGGGATGCCGACGCGCGCCTGCAGGTCGAGCAGCTTCTGCTGCTTCTCCACGATCGCGGGCTCGAAGCGCTCGAGCGCCTCGCTCCACGGGCGGTTGGCCTCGATCTCGCCCTTGATCCAGCGCAGATTGCCTTCCTTGCCGGGAAACTCCTTGATGAAGTGGGGCCGCGGCATGCTCGCCTTGTCCACGGCGAGCGACATGATGTTGCGCTCGTAGGTGCGCACTTCGTCCACGAGCCGGCGCACGCCGTCGCACAGCGCCTCGATCTGCTTCGCCGCGAAGCGGATGCTCATCAGCTCGTTGGTGATCGCGTCGCGCGCCTGCAGGTAGGCGCGGCTGCGCGGCCCGTTCTTGGCGAGCGCGCGCGTCATCTTGTTGTAGAGCGTGCGGATGACGGCGAAGCGCTTCAGCGCATCCGCCTTGAGCTTCAATTGGTCCGCGGTCGGGGCATTGCTTCCTTCCTCGTCTTCCTCGTCCGCGCCTCGATTTCCGCCTCGATGTCCTCCTCGTCCTCGGCCATCTCGGCGATCGCCGGCTCCTCTTCGGAATCCGGATCGACCAGCCCGTCGACCACCTCGTCGACGCGCATCTCGTCCTTCTCGATCCGCTCGGCGAGGGAGAGGATCTCGGCGATGGTTGTCGGACAGGCGGAGATCGCCTGGATCATGTGGCGCAGGCCGTCCTCGATGCGCTTGGCGATCTCGATCTCGCCTTCGCGCGTGAGGAGCTCCACCGAGCCCATCTCGCGCATGTACATGCGCACCGGATCGGTGGTGCGGCCGAACTCGGAATCCACGGTGGAGAGCGCCGCCTCGGCTTCCTCCGCCGCCTCCTCGTTGGCAACCGCGCGGGCACTTCCGCCATCAGCAGGGTCTCGGCATCCGGCGCCTCGTCGTACACCTGGATGCCCATGTCGTTGATCATGCTGATGATGGTCTCGATCTGCTCGGCATCCAGCATGTCGTCCGGCAGATGGTCGTTGATCTCGGCGTAGGTGAGGTAGCTCCGCTCCTTGCCGAGGACGATGAGGTTCTTCAGTCGCGTGCGCCGGGCTTCGGCATCGGCCGGGGAAAGCTCTCTGCGTTCGAACTCCTTGACGAGCGCCTTTTCCCTGGCGGTCAGCCCGCGCGTGGAGCGCGGCTTGCCTTCGGCTTTGGCGCGCGCGAGGCGCTCCTTCAGGAGCGCCTTCTTGAGCGTGGCCTTGTCGAGCTTCTGCGGCTTGCCGGTCTTGTTCTTCGGCAGCAGCTTCAGCCTGGCGAGAACTTTGGCGATCTGCTCCTTGCGCGCCGTTTTCACGCTGGCGCTGGCCTTGGCGACCGGCCGCGCAGTGACGTGCTTGGGCTTGCCCGCGGGCCGCTTGGCCATGATCCGCGCCTTGGCCTTCGCGCCCGCCTTCTTGCGTGCCGCAACCCGTGCTCTAGCCTTAACCTTTTTGACCTTTGCCATCTAACTTTTCCCTCGCCCTGTTCAGCACCAAAAAAGCTGCGAATTATACCTAGTTTCGACCCCGGCCACGCGATGAGGTTTCCGCTGCAACCGGCTGTGTTTGAAGCAATTTTCGGGCCTGATCTGGAATCGGCGTCAGCCCTTATATGTGGGGGTCAATCGTAAACAGTTCAACCGACGGCATTATTCAAGCCTGGGACGGTTTTCGACCTGCGGCGCACCTTTTAGTTTAGCCAGCCGCCGGGCGATTTCCTGGTAATACTCGTCGCGCACCCCAGTTGCCGTCAGCCGCTGGTATTCGGATTCCACGTGCTCGCGTTCCAGCGTCGTGAACGCACCGGCCAAGTCCTCTTTTGCCGTTTCGCCGCGATGGAGCCCGTCAGCATTTCACCTGCAATACTCTGGTAGAGGTCGGCATACCGGGAATCGCGGGTCGCTTCGAACAGCATGGCCGGCGTTGTGATGCCACCGTCTTTCAGCGCATCGATCAGCTCGGCCACGGGGCGAGCTCCGGGGAATCGAGCAGCGCACGCTGCTCGGCCGACAATTCTGCCGCGCAGTCTGGGTTGCATACCAGCACCCGCAGCAGCCGTTCGGCAAGAGGGACCACCGGCGGGCGGGGGTTCCGCGCCGGCGCGGAGGGCGGCCGGGGCGAAACGGAAGCGATCTCACACAGCTGAGCGACTTCGTCCGCAGACAGGCGCGATGTCCCTGCCAGCTCGCGCACAAGCTGCAATCGCAGTGCGCCCGCCTGCATCTGCTTGAGCAGGGGCTTGGCCGCATGGACCAGATTGGCACGGCCCTCGGCCGTGGACAGATTGACACGGCTCGCAAGCTCCTCCAGCAGAAAGCGGGACAACGGACCGGCATCGGCGAGCCGCTTTTCGAATTCCGCTTTTCCGTTCTTGCGCACGTACGTGTCGGGATCCTCCCCGTCCGGCAGGAACAGGAACTTCACCTGCTTGCCGTCCTGCAGTTGGGGCAGGGCATTCTCCAGCGCTCGCCATGCCGCCCGGCGCCCCGCGGCGTCGCCGTCGAAGCAGAACACGATCTCCTCGGCCTGGCGCATGAGCTTCTGTATGTGCAGCGGCGTGGTGGCGGTGCCGAGCGTCGCTACCGCGTACTCGACACCCGCTTGCGCGAGCGCGACCACGTCCATGTAGCCTTCGACAACCACGACGCGGCCGGCGTCGCGGATCGCGCGCCGCGCCTGATACAGTCCGTAGAGCTCGCGCCCCTTTTCGAACACCGGCGTTTCCGGTGTATTGAGATATTTGGGCTGAGCCGCGCTCCTCCTCGAGCACGCGCCCGCCGAATCCGATCACGTTCCCGCGCACGTCGACGATCGGAAACATGATGCGATCACGAAACACGTCGTAGCGGCGGCCTTCCCGCCCTGCACCCAGATGCGCGTCCTCATTTACCTTTTCACTCACCTTCGTGAGTCCCGCGGCAGTGAGCAGCTTGGAGTCGTAATCCGAGAACGCGGCAGCGAGATTCTGCCATCCGTCGGGGGCATAGCCGATTCCGAATTGCTTTGCGATCTCGCCCGATAGCCCGCGCCGCTTGAGGTAGGCGATCGCGCCCGCTGAGCTCTTCAACTGCGAACAATAGTATTGCGCCGCCTTGAGCAGAACGCTGTAGAGATCGTCGCCCTCTTGGGCCCGCCGCTGCGCCGTCTCGGAACGGATTTCGGGGACCTTCATGCCGACGCTCTGCGAGAGCTCCTTCACCGCCTCGACGAATCCGAGCCCGCTGTACCCGATGAGGAAGCCGACCGCCGTGCCGTGCGCGCCACAGCCGAAGCAGTGATAGAACTGTTTCGACTGGCTGACCGTGAATGAGGGCGTTTTCTCGCTGTGGAAGGGGCAGCAGGCGACATGGTTCGCTCCCGCCCGCTTGAGTTTCACGTGGCGGTCGACAACGTCGACGATGTCAACACGCCCGAGCAGCTCCTGAATGAACGATTGCGGGATCATCGGGGGAAAGATCGTGACTACGTGACTCAGTGCACTCGTGACGCGATCATGCGCGCTCGCTCCGTCGCGCGTATTGAAGTCCCCCGGTCCGCAGGTCAGCATGCAGAGTATAGCTCGGCAACACGGGACAGGACAGGAAACGGCGCGGAGGATCGAAACTGCCGCAGGAAGCAATTAGCCTGCCAGCTTGCCTTTCACCAGAGCCGAGACCTTGCTCATATCCGCCCGGCCTGCCAGCTTGCCCTTCAGGATGCCCATTACCTTGCCCATGTCCGACGGCCCTGTGGCGCCGGCTGCCGCAACCGCTTCGGCTATGGCGGCTTCGATTTCGGCGTCCGGCATGGCCTGCGGCATGTAGGTCTGCAGCATCTCCAGCTCGAACTTCTCGTTCTGCGCGAGATCCTGGCGTCCGCCCTTTTCGAACTGCGTGATGGACTCGCGCCGCTGCTTGATGAGCTTCTCGACGATCGCCACGATCTCGGCGTCGGCCAGTTCCTTGCGCTCATCCACTTCACGTTGTTTGAGCGCGGCGAGCAGCAGCCGCAGCGCATCCCGGCGGCGCGCGTCGCCGCCGCGCATCGCCGCCTTTACATCGTCGTTGATGCGGACCTTGAGAGACATGAAGCAGGGGCTAGGGGCTGGGGACTAGAGGCTAGAAAATAAAACGGGGCTGTGCGTTTCGCACTAGCCCCTAGACCCTAACCCCTAACCCCTGAATTCAAAACATCCGCGGTGGCAGCAGTTGCGAACGCAGACGCTTGTGATGACGCTTGATTGCGGCGGCGAGCTTGCGCTTGCGCTCGGTGGTAGGCTTCTCGTAATACTCGCGGGCGCGCAACTCGGTCAGCAGGCCGGTTTTCTCCACGGTGCGCTTGAAACGGCGGAGCGCCGCTTCGAACGGCTCGTTTTCCTTGACACGTACAGTCGGCATAAGCTCGGGCTCGGGAAAACCCGTATTATATCAACAGACAACTCAGTATTGAAAGCATTTATCCAAGACGCTTCGCAGAGTGCCCGCAACGGCCTCCCACTTAGCGGAGGATGAGCCCTATGGTGGTGCTCGGCATCGAAACCTCCTGCGACGAGACCGGAGTCGCCCTCTACGATGGACAGCGCGGGCTGCTGGGCCACGCGCTCTACTCGCAGGCACGGCTGCACGCCGCGTATGGCGGCGTCGTGCCGGAGCTCGCCTCGCGCGATCACGTCCGGCGGCTGCTGCCCCTTACGCGCGGGCTCCTGGAGCAGACCGGATGCTCGCTGAGAGAGCTAACCGCTGTCGCCTATACCGAGGGCCCCGGGCTCGCCGGCGCGCTGCTCGTCGGCGCTGCGGTCGCCCACGGTTTGGCCTATGCCCTCAGCGTTCCCGCAATCGGCCTGCACCACTTGGAGGCCCACTTGCTGTCTCCCCTGCTCTCCCGCCCGACTCCCGACTTCCCCTTCGTCGCGCTGCTGGTTTCCGGAGGGCACACGCAGTTGATGCGTGTCGCCGGCGTCGGCGATTACGAATTGCTGGGAGAAACGCTCGACGATGCGGCCGGGGAAGCCTTCGACAAGAGCGCGAAACTCATGGGCCTGGGCTACCCCGGCGGGCCGGCGCTGGCGAAGCTCGCGACAAGCGGGAAGGCCGGCCGTTTTCGCCTGCCCCGCCCGATGCTGACCCGGATGGAAAAATCGGGCGATCTCGATTTCAGCTTCAGCGGGCTCAAGACTGCAGTGCTCACCATTATCCGCGAGCGGCCGCTCGATGAAGCTCGGCGCGCCGACCTGGCCGCCGAGATCGAAGCCGCGATCGTCGAGGTACTCGCCGTCAAGGCGCTCGCGGCGCTCCGGCGCACCGGACTGACGCAACTCGTCGTAGCGGGCGGCGTCGGGGCCAATCTGTCGTTGCGGGCGCGGCTCACCGAGGATGCGCGCCGGATCGGAACTGCGGTGTTTTATCCCGAACTGGAGTTCTGCACGGATAACGGCGCGATGGTTGCTTTTGCAGCCACGTTGCGGCTGCAAAAGGATTCGGGATACGGGATTCGGGATTCAGGGAAACACAGCTTCACCGTCAGGCCAAGATGGGATTTAGAGCAACTCGACCACCCGCAGGACTAATCTTGAGATTTTCCTGACTCCTGAATCCTGACTCCCGAATCCTGCCCTCCAATCCTGCTTTCCGTTCCCGCCAGCAGCTTGCGAATGTTGCTCTTGTGCCGCCACACGAGCAGCAGCGAAATGATCGTGAGCGCGATCGCCAGCTCGAGCGCAAAGCGGTTCATGTCGTAGAGCAGGAACGAAAAGAACGGGACGAACACCGCCGTTACGAGCGCCGCGAGCGAAGAAATGCGAAAGAAGAACGCGATGATGGCCCAGGTCACGACCGCGCAGGCGGCGATGTAAAGATCGAGCGCGAGGACTACGCCCAGCGCCGTGGATACGCCTTTACCGCCGCGAAAACGCAGGAACACCGAGTACATATGGCCCAGCGTGACCGCTACGGCCACCGCCGCGACGGTCAGTTCCGCGTTCTCCGCGCTGGCGTAGCGCTGCGCGATGAACACGGCCACGCACCCCTTGCCGGCGTCGCCGAGCAGGGTCAATGCGGCAGGGACCTTCCTTCCGGTGCGTAGCACGTTCGTCGCGCCGGGATTGCCCGATCCGTAGCTGCGCGGATCGGGCATGGCGAACACGCGGCTCACGATCAACGCGAACGGAATCGAGCCGATCAGATATGCCAGCACGGTAAGCGCTATTAGCGTCATGGGAATTCACTTACAATGCCCGCTCATTCTATCCGACCTGCCGCTAAGAATGAAAAGGCGTGATGAGTGATGGGTGATAAGAATTTGCGCTTGCGCCGCTCTCGCCGCTTCGTTACTTCGTCATCGTCACCCGTCACCGCTTCTAAATGGACATCATCTTCATATCCGATCTGCGGCTCGACATCCTGCTCGGGGTCTATAACTGGGAGCGCAAAGTCCCGCAGACCGTCCAATTCGACCTCGA
The DNA here is from genome assembly GCA_963802355.1 of uncultured beta proteobacterium. Lineage (GTDB taxonomy): Bacteria > Pseudomonadota > Gammaproteobacteria > Burkholderiales > SG8-41 > SG8-41. Next base: position 7,486 of record CAWDIV010000011.1, read on the forward strand.
GATCGGCATACCGGATACGGGCCGCCCACGGAGCGACAGGATCGGAGAAACGATCGACTACAGCAAGGTCGTGGCGCGCATCACCGGCTCGCTCAAGGACAATCACTTCCTGCTGGTCGAGCGGCTCGCCGAGCACGTCGCGCAGATCGTGATGAACGAGTTCAAATCGCCGTGGGTAAAGGTGAGCGTGACCAAGCTCGCGGCCATCAAAGGCGTGAAACGGCTTGGCGTAACGATAGAGCGGGGCAAGAGAGCGTGACGGTGACGGCTGACGAGACGTGCCGACGATCGCAGATCGCTGATAACTAGCCTTTCTCGGATTTCTCCGCGCGCTGGCGGTCCCGGCCTTTCTCGCGCCCCTCGTCCGCACGCTGCTGTTGTTGCTGCCGCTGCTCGCGTTGTTCCTGCGCTTGTTGCTGCCGCTGCTCGCGTTGTTCCTGCGCTTGTTGCTGCCGCTGCTGTTGCTGCAGATCCCGCTGGCGCGTCTGCTGCTCACGGGCCGCTTGTTGAGCCTGGGCTTGCTGCTGCCGCTGCTGCGCCTGTTGCTGCTCGCGCTGCTGCTGCGCCCGCTGGCGCTCCTCGTTCTGCCGCTGCGCACCCCGCTGGCGCGCCTGCTGCGAGCGGGCTTGCTCTTCCCGGGCCTGCTGTTGCTGTTGCTGCTCCAGCTGCTGTGCCCGTGGCGCCTCCTGTGCGGGCCGTGGCGTAGTCGTAGTGCGTGTGTCGGGCTGCGCCGCCTGCGGCCGCGGCGAATCGTTACGCTGCACGGATGGCTGCTCGCGCTTCTCCTGTCGATCTGCTTGCCGCTCTTGCCGCTCCGCCTGGCGCTGCTCGCGCCGCGCCTCCGCTGTGCTCGGCCGCATGTCGCGATCGAACGCAGGCCGTCGCGACACCTCGGGCGGCGGCCCGGCGCGCGGCGCTCAGCTTGCTGGTTCGGCTGAGGCTGGGGTGGCGGGGCTGCTTTGTCCTGGGCCCGCTCGCTGCGGCCGGCTTGCGCCGGCTGGGACGTGGATTGGGACCGCACGGCTGGTTCAGGGCTGCGCTCGTTGCGCGCGGCCTCGGCGGGTCCAGCTTTGGACTGTTCCTGCGTAACCCGCGGCGTTTGGGATTGCGCTTGCGGCGCGGGCGCGCCGCGGCGCTGCGAGTCCGCCGCTTGCTGCAGATTCACGCGCTCGCCGCGATTGATCACCCGCACGCGCGGACGCTCGTCGTTTCCGGCGAGGCGGGCGTTGCGCGCATCTTCCCGGGCTTCGCGGATGGCCGCTCGCGCAGGCGCTGGCGGCGTGTTGACCGCAACGGTCTCGCGGGTCCTGGCTGCTGCAGGCGGCTGCGCCCCCCGCTCCGCTCTGGCAAAGCTCCTCAGGGCCGGCGTGGCGACTGGGGCGCCTTGCGTCACCGGCGCCGCTGCGAGCGTCCTGGCATCCACCCGCAGCGCTGCCTGGTCCGCACGGCGCGCCGCGACGAAGTTCTCGCGCGAGACGACCGTGACAGCCGAAGGCGCGTTCCGGTTCACGAGCCGGACGTTGGTGACGTTGTTGGTGATGTTGGTCACATTGGTGACGTGCGTGACGTTCACGTTTCGCACGTAAGCGCGGCTTGCGCGGTACCAGGGGCGATACGGCTCCCGCCAGCCGAGGGGCACCCAGCCTACCGCCGGAGCGCTGCCGAACCCCACGGACACCGAAAAATTGGAACCGCCGATGAAGGCGACCAATGCGGGCGCATAAACGGGCCGCGCGATTCGGCGTCCGGGCGCCCACGCCCAGTGATTGCCGAGCCATACCCAACGCCCGTAGTGGAACGGCGCAAAGCCCCACGGCGCGCTATCCACCCACGTCCAGCCCCAGGGAGAGATCCACACCCAGTGGCCGCTGCGATATGGCGCCCATCCGGCCGGTACCTGCGGTCGGAACCCACACGGGGCCGTAGTCGGGAGCCGTGCGCCATGCGCCGTAATGGTCCAGATCCTCATAGCCGGTCATCTCCTCCGGCACATAGCGCGTCGAGACGACGCGGTCTTCGCGCTCATCACGCCCGGCTGTCCAACGGTCGAAATCATCGGGCGGCGATGCCGCGAACAGATCCTGCCGCGAGCCTGAAATTTCCGCCTCCTGGTTGTCGCGGATCGCGAAGCTCGAATTTCCGGTAAACACTTCCACCTGTCCGCCCCCACGCACTGCGACCATCGTCGCCGCCCCGGAAGGATCGACATTGATGCGATAGCTTCCCGGCTGCTTCACCACCACTGCCCCGCTGGGCGTGGCGATCTCGAGCAGCTTGTCGCTGGCTAGCCGGCGCACGCGCAGATTCATGCTGCCCTGCGCCAGGCGCAGCTGAAGCGTGCGCTCGTCGAGGGCGAGCACGTCCAGACTGGTTTGCGCGCCCATGCGGATGGCGAGCGAACCAACGTGCATTTCCGCGCGCCCGCTGGTATCGCTCCACAACCGGTCCCCGGTCGTAATCGGCCGGTTCAGCTCGGCCGCCGACCAATCCTCGTTCGCCTGTGCCGGCGCAAATGACACCGTGCCGGAGATGTAATTCAGGCGCCCGACGACGGCGGGCGGATCGGCGTCGGCCGCATGCGTAAGTGCGGTGCACAATGCCAGCGTCAACGCGATCAGTGTATTCAGCAGCTTCATAGCGACCCTCGATGAGGTCAGAACATGATCGTTCGACTTGCATTAACGCACGGTGGTTTCCCCGCAGGAGCGCTTTTACAAATTGTTACTGTCGCCTTTCGGCTACGCTCAGGCGGAGGGAGGCCGGTTCAGCCGCGCGGATGGTGTCGAGCGTGCAGCTGCTTCAGCCGCTCGCGCGCAACGTGGGTGTAGATCTGAGTCGTTGAAATGTCGGAGTGGCCAAGCAGCAGCTGCACCACGCGCAGGTCGGCGCCGTGATTGAGGAGGTGGGTGGCGAATGCATGACGCAGCGTGTGCGGTGACATCGGCTTCCTCAAGCCGGCCTGCGCCGCATAACGCCGCAGGAGATGCCAGAACATCTGCCGCGTCATCGCCCCACCGCGCGCCGTCACGAAGAGATCGTCGCTCGTTTTTCCGCCCAGCAACGCGGCGCGCGCCTCCTCCAGGTAGCGCTTGATCCAGGCCAGCGCTTCCTCGCCCAGCGGCACCAGCCGTTCTTTCGAGCCCTTGCCGATCACGCGGACGACGCCCATATCCTGGCTCACCTGGGGCAGCTTGAGCGTAACCAGCTCCGAGACGCGCAGGCCGCTCGCGTAGAGCGTCTCCAGCATCGCCTTGTCGCGCAGCCCCAGCGCTCGCTCCACGCGCGGCGCGTTAAGCAGGCTCTCGACGTCCTCTTCGGTCAGGCTCTTGGGCAGCGCGCGCGGCAGCTTGGGGGAATCGATCTTGAGCGTGGGATCGGCCTTGATCCGCTCCTGACGCAGGCAATACCGATAGAAACGCTTGAGCGTGGAAAGCAGCCGTGCGACGCTCGACGCGCGCGCCTTCTTTCTGAACTGGTAACCGAGATAGGCTTGAATATCTGCCTGGTCGGCATTGATCAAGGCTTTGCCGTGCTGCTTCCCCAGCCACGACGCGAACTGGCGAGATCGCGGCGATAGCTCTCCAGCGTGTTGCGCGCCAGCCCGTCTTCGAGCCACAGCGCATCGCAGAACTCGTCGATGAGGCGGGCGGATGCCGGGTTCATTCGATCTTCACACCCGCGGCCTTGATCACCTTCGCCCACATCGCGGTCTCGTCGCGCACGATCGCGTTCGCTTCCCGCGGCGGATTGCCGCTGATTTCGGACCCGCCGGCGAGCACGACGTCCTTCACCTCGGGCAGTCGCAGGACTTTGGCGGCCTCCTCGTGCAGGCGGGCGATGATCCTGTCCGGCGTTCGGGCCGGCGCGAACAGGCCGACCCAGCCCTCGACGTTGAAGCCGGGCACGCCCGATTCGGCGATCGTCGGCAGATCGGGCAAGGCGGCGGAGCGCGTTGCGGTGGTGACTGCGACCGCCTTCAGCCTGCCGCTCTTGACGTGGGGCAGCGACGACGGCGGCGTCGCGAACGACAGCTGCGCCTCGTTGCCGATCAGGCCCACCATGACCGGCCCGCCGCCCTTGTACGACACGCCGACCATATCGACGCCGGTGGCGAGCTTGAACAGTTCGGCGCTGAGGTGCGGATTGGTGCCTATTCCCGGATGCCCGTAGCTCAGCTTTCCCGGCTGCGCCTTCGCCAGTGCGATCAGTTCCTTGACGGAGGTCGCGCGCACCGAGGGATGCAGCACCAGCACGTTGGCGTACTTGATCAGTTGCGTCACCATGGTGAGATCGCGCTGGGCGACATACGGCAGCTTGGCGTAGAGGCTGGGATTGATCGTTATCGGGCCTTCGGCCGTGACCAGCAGCGTGTAGCCGTCGGGCGCGGCCTTGGCGACGATATCGGTACCGATGCTACCGCCGGCGCCGCCGCGGTTGTCGACGACGATGGTCTGCCCTAGCGCGCGGGGCAGGTGCGCCGCGAGGATGCGAGCGGAAAAATCAGTCGAGCCGCCAGGTGGGAACGACACGACGATACGGATGGGCCTGTCGGGATACGCTTGACCTGCCGTCTGCTGCGTCAACATCAACCCGAAGGCCACGCATGCGAGAACGCCCACTGGTTTCATCGGTTCCTCCTGTATTTATGCGGTGACGCCCTCATGCCTGAGCAGCCAGCGCTTCACCTCGAGCGGATAGCCGCTCGTGGCATTCATGAACCCACCGATCCCGTTCGCTCCCAGTACGCGGTGACACGGAATCACCAGAGGAATGCGGTTGGCGCCGCACGCGCCGCCGACCGGGCGCGGCGCCGTGCCGAGCTGCCTCGCGATGTCGAGGTAGGTGAGCGTGCGGCCGCTTCGTATGCTCGAAATTGCCCGCCAGACCTGGCACTGAAACGCAGTGCCGCGATACTGGAACGGAAGATCGAAACGGAATTCGGGATCCTCCAGATAGCGCTCGATCTGGCGGCAGACGCGCGCCGCGAACTTGTCGAGGGGCGCGAGCGTCGCCGCGCCCTTGGGCAGATACTCGATGTCGGTCAGCGATTCGCCGGACGTGCGGACGCCGAGCACGGCGAATGGCGCCGGATATTTCGCTTGGCAGGAATCGAGCATGCGTCTTCGCACCATGACTACGCGGCCGCACCGATCGAGATCAACGCAGGAGTTCCGCGATCGGAACCAGGTCCATCGGCGGATACACGCCCAGCTGGCCGGCGGTGTTCATGTTCACGAGTAGCGTGAATCGCTGCAGGGTGTCGATTGGAATGCTGCCCGCTGGCTTCTTACCAGTCAAAATCTGCTCGGCTTTGTATCCGGCGTAAGCACCTGCGTTGTAATAGGAACTGACGAGGCCCAGGAGTGCGCCTTGCTGGCGTATCGGCGACTCGGTCGCGGATATTACGGGCACCCCGGCCGTCCTGGCGGGGCCTACTATGGCGGCGGCCTGCTGGATGAGAGAAGAGTCAGAGGGAAGGTAGATGAAATCCGGGCGCGATACTAACAGGCCGTGCATCGCCGCCGCCACTTCGTGAGGCGTGACTTTCTGTCCGACGGGCGTGGACAGGGGCGCTTCGATCAGCCCGAACCCGAATTCACCGGCATGCCGTCTCAACTCCCGAACCGACAGCACGGAGTTGGCTTCATGCGGGTTGTAGACGACACCGAGCCGCTTCACCGCCTTCAGTCTTTGCATCGTCTTGAGCTGCGCCGGCATCGGAACCAGATGCGAAACACCGGTGAGATTGCGACCGGTCGCGGCAAATTCACGCGCCAACCCGGCGCCCACAGGATCGGCGACGATGTTGAACACGACGGGGATATCCGCGATGTGACGGGCCGGATCGATCTTTCCGACCGCGCCTACCGTGTCGAGAGTGACCGTAGTGCCAAAGGCATAAATCAGGTTCGGACGCATTCGTTTTGCTTCTTCGACGAACTCGGCGATCCTGACCCGGTCCGCGCCCGCATCGCGGATCACGAAGTCCACGGGAACGCGGCGCTGCAGGTACTCCATGAATCCCTTCTCCGCCTCGGTCATCCCGCGGTACAGCAGCATCAGCACGGTGTAACGATTCTCTGCCGCCGGCGCGATAGTCGAAAATCCGCAGAGAAACAGGACAGCCAGGAAAACGAGACGGCGCATGGCGTTCTAGCCGCTCTTGACCTGGACGGCGCTGCGGTCGAACCACAGCAGCAGCAAGGCGAAAGCAGTCGTCACGACGAACAGCAGCACGGCGACGCCGCCGAAAGCGGCTTTGAAATCATACGACGCGATCAGCAAGCCGAATATAATCGGACCCGCGACGTTGCCTAGCCGCTCCATGAACCGGAAGATACCGGCTGAGGTGGCCTGTCCCACCTGCTGCATCACCTCCTGACAGGAGTCGCTGACCAGCGCAAGCTGGGGCGGGACACCGATGGCGTGAGCGATGCCGATGAAGGTGACCGACAGCGCGACCCCCAGAGTGCTGTCGAGAAAGCCCAGGGTCGCCACCCCCAATACTGCGACGTAACCCCCGGCCACAACGAACCACCGCCGGTGTCCGAATCGGTCCGCCACGCCGGCGATCGCGGGGGAAAGGAAGATGATCGCGAGACCGTATGCCATCATGATCCGCCCGGTGCTGGACTGGTCGTTGCCAAGCGCGTTGAGATAGAGCGGGACGGAGTAGTACAGGAAGCCGGTCAGCACGATCTTGGCGGGTATCGCCGCCAAAAAAGTGATCGTGGCGAACTGCCTGTGCTTCAGGAGTTGCCCGAAGTCCAGGGCCCGGAGCCTCTTTTTGGCGCTGGTTTGGCCCGAATCGCGCCGTACGAAGCGGATGACAAACAGCACCGCTGCCGAGCTCAACAGCGCGGACAGGAGAAAAGTCAGCTGGTATCCCAGCCGATCGACCAGTATGCCGCCGATGGCCGCGCCGGACAGGGACCCCGCAAAGAAGCTGGTCAGGAACAGCGCCATGCCGCGCGTGCGTTCTGCCGCCGGGGTGTTGGCGGAAATGTACGCTTGCGCTGTGACGAATACGACCCCATAGCCGACCGCCGTGAGGGAGCGCCACAGCATGATCTCGACTATGCTTCCGGCATAGGCGGTCAGGACCAGCCCGATGGTGGTGACGGCCGCCCCAACGACGAACGCCCGCCGGTAGCCGACCCGGTCACACCACACTCCCGCCCATGGCATGGCAATAGCCCACACCAGCATGAAGACCGAGATGGGCAGCCCAATCACGACCTCCTTCGGCAGGTTGAACGATGCATCGTAGAACTGGCTCACGAAGAATGGAAAGAAAGACAGTGACAGTGAATCCGCGAAGATCAGCAGGAAGAACGGCCACTGGATATGGTCGATCGCGCTCACCCTCACGTCGTTGTACTCGCCGCGGCCGTGAAAACTGTATCCACCCGGCACAGGTTTGCCGCGGCTGCGCAGGCGCTCAACCCCAGCGTTCAGCTCAGCGACGATCTGGTTGATGCGAAGATTGAGCTCGCCGATACCGCCAAAGAAATCGCGGGGCAGATAGCGGCGGAAATCCCCGGACGCAATACCGGCGAGGAACTCGTGCAGAGCCCGCAACGGTATCGATACGGACAGCGCGAGCAACAGCCGCATCAAGCCGAAGGCGACTATGCCCGCAACGATCAGCACCGTGACCATGTCATAGGCAATGTCCCACAACAGCTCCCGGACCATGCTTCCCGGCTGGCCGACATGCAGCGACCCGACCTGCCGCCCCTGAAAGGAGATGGGAAACGCAATATTGGTGTACTTGCCGACAAGCGCCGACACGTCGGCCGTCTTCCAGATCGCGATCGACCACTCCAGTTGCGCCCTGTCCTTGATGTGGTCCAGGTTGGTGCTGTAGAGCACTTGCCCTTTCATGTCCGCAACGATCAAGTATTGCATGCCCGCGTTGTCCTGTTTGATGCTCTCGAGGTAGCGCTCGGTATCGACCAGCCGCTCGAAGGGCATGCCGTGGGTCAGGGCTTTCTGAATAACCGCGATGATCGACCGGCCGATCTGCCGGTCGACCTCCGATCGCTGCGCGGTAAGACTGGCCGTCATGTGGCGACCCGCCGAGAGCGAAGTGACCAGGGCGGCAACGACCAGCAGGCCCGCTGCCAGAAGAATCAGCGAGCGCTGCAGGTTCCTCATGATGCAGGTTTGAGAGCAGCGGCGGCGAGCGCGCCCTCCGCTTCCCGTCTTTGCCTGGCCAGTTCCGGGATGCCTCTTTCGATTTCCGGCCCGAGCAAGGGCAGATGCAACGCAGGCAAAGGCTCGCCCGGCGTCTGCTCGAGCGCGGACTTCACCTGTGCCAGCTCGGACTCAAGGCGGCGCGTGAGCCACCATACGCCGAACAGGGCAGCAAGGCTGAACAGCGTGGTCGCCTTGAGCCAGTCGAGCAGCAGCGTAACTCGCATGGACGCGGTGGCGCGGTCTATCGCGTTCCTGTTGTATCCCAGGACGACGGCCCCCACGGTGACTCCGAAGGTGTTGCGAAAAGGCAGGCCCACCTGGTAGGTATCCTGGTCCCCCGCCTTGCCAAAAAGGCTCTTTGCCGATTCCCGCGAGGCGCACGCGCCAATCGTGCACCCGCGGCGCGTTGCCGGCCCCGGCAACCCATTCGCCGGCTTCGTCGGTCAGCACCACGAAGTCCAGGCCTTCGGTGCTGTCCTTGGCGACGGAGAGCGCTCTGTCGAGCTGCGCGTTGTTCTTGGGCGCGAGACCGAAATTCAGGCCGGCCTCGACGCCTTGTCTGAGATCGCCCCCGATGACCATCACGCGCGACACGTTCAACTGCCGATAGGTTTTCTGGTAGTTGAAGTAGTTCAGGAAGCTGATGAACCCGATGCAAAGCGCGATGATCAGCGCGATCGGCAGCCCCAGCCGCAGCCAGAGCGGCACGCGCACGCGCAGGGCTGCCCGGTCAGGCTGCTGCATGCGATTCGCGATTGCGGAGTTTCTGCGAAACCAGCACGATGGCGATCAGCACAATGCCAATATAGTCAAACATCGCTCGCGGGTAGACCAGGGCGAGGCCGGCGATCACGAGCAGCCAGCGCTCGATGCGCGTAGTGCGCCTGAATAGCCACCCCTGCATCCCCCCCGCCAGTGCGGCAATGCCGATCATCGCGGTCACGGCGACCGTCGCGATATCCACGATCGACGCCTTCCCGAGCGCCTTGAACGAGCCCTGCAGCAGCAGCCCGAGGCCCGCCGGGTCGAGCACGAACATGAAGGGTACCAGAAAGGCGGGCATCGTGTATTTCCACGACTGGAGCGTCGTCTTGTACGGGTCGCCGCCAGTGATCGCGGCCGCGGCGAACGGCGAAAGCGCGGTGGGCGGCGAGACTTCGGAGAGCACCGCGTAGTAGAAGATGAACATGTGCGCCGCGAAATCGGGAACATTGAGCACCATCAGCGCCGGCGCGGCGATCACGGCACAGATGATGTAGGAAGCGGTCACGGGAACGGCCAGCCCGACGATCCAGACGATCAGCGCAGTGAAGATGGCGGTGTAGAGCAGCTTGATGTCGTGGACCAACCCCGCCGTGGACTGGATGCCGATCGCCGATAACAGGCCCGCAGTGCCCTGGGTCAGCGAATCCGCATAGCCGAGCACGATGGAGCTGAACTTGAGGCCCAATCCCGTGAGAGTCACCACGCCGACGATGAGCCCGGCCGCCGCGCACGTCGCGGCGACGCTGAGCACGCCGATGGAGCCGCCTTCGAGCGCCTTCCTGAGCCCCGAGTTCCAGAGCTGGCGGCCGACCGGCCCCTCGCCGCGGAATACGCCGTAGGGGACGAGCGCGCAGCTCGGATGCAGGAAGCTCGTTACGAGCGTGACCACGGTCGCCCAGAACACCGACAGCATCGGCGAGAAGCCGAGCAGCATGAAGAAGATGATCGCCACCAGCGAGAGAAATGGAACCGGAACTGCTCGACGAGCATGCGCATCGTCGCGTGCGCGGCGATTTCGACACGCTTCATCCCGAACTTGCGGGCGTCGATTTCGACCATCAGGAAGAGCGCAAAGTAGTAGAGGCAGGTCGGGATAGTCGCCATCAGGAGCACGTCCAGATACGAGATCTTGAGGAACTCCGCGATGAGGAACGCCGCAGCGCCCAGAACCGGCGGCGAAATGATGGCGCCCAGGCCCCCTGCCGCGAGCAGCCCTCCCGCCGCGTCCTTTCCGTATCCCGCTTTCACCAGCATGGGATACGCGACCGATCCCAGCGTCACCGTCGTTGCAACACCGCTGCCGGAGGGTCCGCCCAGCAGGAACGATGCGAGCACGATGGTGCGTCCGGCGCCGGCGGCCTTGCCGCCGGTTGCCGCGAACGAGAAGTCGAGGAAGAACTTGCCGGCGCCGGAGTACTGCAGGAACGCCCCGTAGATCGTGAACATGATGATGAGCGACGATGACACGTCCACCGGTACGCCGAAGATGCCCTCCATGGTCATGTACATGTGACCGACCACGCGCCCCACGTCCATCCCGTGATGCGTCCACGGCGGGGGCAGGTGCGCGCCGACGAAGGCGTAAACCAGGAACAGCAGCACCACGAACGGCATGATCCAGCCCGAGCAGCGGCGGACCGCCTCGAGCACAAGCAGGATCAGGGCGACGCCGCAGATCCTGTCAGGCAGCGTCGGGCCGGTGCTGCGCTCGAGGAACGCATCGCCGCCGGCCAGCATTTGGCCAAGCACAGTGAGCGACAGGGCGGACATCGCCCAGTCCCACCAGAGGACACGGTTGCGATAACGCCTGGAGACCGGGAACAGCAGGAACACCAGGAACAGCACGAGTGCCACGTGGATCGCGCGCACGATGTGGGTCGGCACGATCACCAGTGCGAAGCTGAGGTGGACGAGCGACATCACGATCGCCGTCACCGCGATGAAAGCGCCGAGCGCACCGGAGAGCCGGTTGGTTGCGCCCTCCCCTTCTTCGATGAACTTCTCGGCTTCCTTCAGTGCCTCGTCGCTGACGACAGGGTCCGTCGCTGCCGCCTGACGTTCGACTGGTTCGCTCATGCGCGCTGCTCCCCTTCCTGCAATGACGCGCCGTGAAACAAAAAATCCGGCGCGGGGGACGCGCTGGATCTTATTTTTGGGCCGGGGGCTCCGGAATTATTTTACGTCGAGCCCTTTTTCACGGAAGTACTTGGCCGCGCCGGGATGGAACGGGATTACTGCCGCGGCGTTGGTCTGATACCGGAGATCGAAATACTGCGCGTCCTTGTGCACCCGGACCATGTCCTCCTTGCGGTCGAACATCGTCTTGACGATATCGTAGGCGACCTTCTCCGAAATGTCCGCCCGCGCCACGAGCACGTTCCATACGGTGACGATCTGATTGACGGTTTCCTGCCCGGGATAGGATTTCGGCGGAATCGTATCCTTCACGTAGAGCGGCCCGTATTTCTTCACCATCCCGTCCTGCGCGTCGGAATGGTCGATGAGCTTGAGTTTGAGACCGGGCGTTGCCGCGAGATCCGTCACAGACGAGGTCGGCACGCCGCCCACCCAGAAGAATGCATCGAGCTTCTTGTCGCGGATCGCATCGGCCGACTTGCCCGGGTCGAGCCGCTCCTGCGCGATGTCCTTCAATCCCATGCCGTAGGCCTCCAGCGCGCGCAGTGCCATCACTTCGGTCGCACTGTTCACGGCTCCTGTGGAAACGCGCTTGCCCTTCAGGTCGGAAAATTTGTTGATTCCCGTGCCTTCAACCGTGACGACGTGCATGCGGTTGGGGTAGAGCACCATCAGCGCGCGCACCGGCACCGGCTTGTCCTGGAACTTCTGCTGGCCCTTGTAGGCGTCCCAGCTCGCATCGGCCATCGACAGCCCAACCTGGGCCTGTCCCAACGTCATGAGCTGGAGGTTGGCGACCGAACCGGCGGTCGTGCCCGCGGTCGCATTGAGCCCAGGCACGTAGCGGGTGAGGATATCGGCCATACCCCCGCCCAATGGGTAATAGACGCCGCTGGTGGGGCCAGTGGCGATGAAGATATTGACTTTTTCCTGGGCCGCGCCGGGCAGGGCGAAGAGTGCGCACGCCGCGAGCAGCCAGCGACTGAATGAGCGGAACATATTTCCTCCTTATCACTCGGGTTTAATGCCCGACTCCTTGACGACCTTGATCCAGCGGTCGTACTCGCGGCGGATGCGCTCGCCGAATTTCTGCGGCGTGCCGGGAGTTGCGATCATCCCCTGCGCTTCGAGGTTCTTCTTCATCTCCGGCGTCTCGAGCGCCTTGTTGATGGTCGCGTTCAAGCGGTCGATGATGGGCTGCGGCGTGCCGCGCGGCGTCATCGCGCCGAACCACAGCTCAACTTCGTATCCCGGCAATGTCTCGGCCACGGTCGGCACGTTGGGCAGCGAGTACCAGCGCTTCGACGTCGTGACTGCGAGCGCGCGCAGCTTGCCCGTTCCCAGGTGCGGCACGATCGGCAGCAGGCTGCCCACGATGATCGGCGCCTGACCCGACAGGAGATCGGTCATCGCCGCGCCGGTGCTTTTGTACGGCACGTGCACCATCTTGATTTTCGCCATGTTGGCAAAAAGCTCTGTGGCCATATGCGTGAGGCCGCCGATGCCGCTCGAAGCGTAGGTCAACCCACCGGGTTTGGCGCGCGCGAGCGCGATGAATTCCTTGGTGGTCTTCGGAGGCAGCGAAGGATGCACCGTCAGCACGAACGGCGTGATACCGAACTCGGCGATCGGGATGATCGTATTGATCGGATCGAACGCGGGCCTGTGAGTGGCGGCTGTCGCGGAAAAGCTGCCCGACATCATCATGATGGTGTAGCCGTCTGGCGCCGCCTTGGAAACCATTTCCATGCCGATGATGCCGGCGGCTCCCCCGCGGTTGTCCACGACGAACTGCTGGCCGAGCGCCTCCGTGAGCTTGGCGGAGACCTGGCGCGCGGTGATGTCGCTCCCGCCGCCCGGGGCGAACGGCACGATCACGCGGACCACCTTCGCCGGATACTGTTGCCCGTGCGCGACGCTCGCGCCGAGCATGAGACCTGCACAGAGCCACGGCAGCGCAACGACCGAGGCCCGCTGAGATAGCAACTTCATGTGTCTTTCCTCCAGTTATTGTGAAATGCGAGAAATTGGATTAACGCGCGAGCGGCCGTTATTGTATACGCAGCCAGCGTGCTTTACGGAGACGAGGGTTAGTGCCGGCCAAACTCCAGAAGTCTTGGTGACAGCACCTCGGAGTTTTAGTGCCCGGACCGGCCGTGAGGGCGGCGGGCGCAGTGTCCGCGAGTTATGATCGATAATCACATTGTTGCCCCCCAACAGGCTCTCCAATCAGGATCATTCATGAAAATCCTCGTCCTTCCCGGTGACGGCATCGGCCCCGAGATCACGCAAGCGACCCTCGCGGTACTCGACCGCGCCAATGCGAAATTCAAGCTCGGTCTCGAATGGGAAATGCAGGACATCGGGCTCGTGACGCTCAAGCGCCAGGGCTCGACCCTGCCCGATTCCGTCATGGATGCCGCGCGCAAGGCCCCCGGCATCATCCTCGGGCCTGTGGATCATCTCCAGTATCCCTCCCGCGACAAGGGGGGCATCAATCCATCGGGCGAGCTGCGCGTGAAGCTCGACCTCTTCGCCAATATCCGCCCGGCCAAATCGCGCATGGGGGTGGGCCTTACCGGCAAGCCCGTGGATCTGGTGATCTTCCGCGAATGCACCGAGGGCTTCTACGCCGACCGCAACATGTTCATGGGCCAGGGGGAGTTCATGCCCACCCCCGACATGGCGATTGCCTTGCGCAAGGTGACGGCGCGCCAGTGCGAGCGCATCTCGCGCGTCGCCTTCGAGTGGGCGCGACAGCGCCGCAGGAAGGTCACCGCCGTGCACAAGGCGAACGTGCTGCATATCTCCGACGGGCTGTTCCTGCGCGAGGTGCGCAAGGTCGCGAAAGAATACCCTGATGTCGAGCTCGACGAGAAGATCGTCGACGCGATGGCGGCGCTGCTCGTGCGCGATCCTTCGCGCTTCGACTGCATCGTCACCGGCAATATGTTCGGTGACATCCTCTCGGACGAAGCTTCCGAGATTTCCGGCAGCCTGGGCCTGGCCGGCTCCACCATGGCGGGCGACGACGCGTGCTGCGCACAGGCGCAGCACGGCTCCGCGCCCGATATCCAGGGCCAGGACAAGGCGAATCCCACTTCGCTCATACTCTCCGCGGCTATGCTGTTGGAGTGGCTGGCCGCCCGGCACAAGCGCCCCGAGTTCGACCGGGCAGCGAAAGCCATCGAGGGCGCGATCGACGCCGCCCTGCAGAGTCCCGACACACGGACCGCGGATCTCAAGGGCAACCTCGGCACGCGGGCATTCGCGAAGCACGTCGCCGGCCTGGTCGGCTGAGATCTACAGCTTCACCGCGAAGCCGCGAAGGACGCTGTTCGCCTTCCTTGGCGATTTCGTGCCCTTCATGGTAAAGCTGTCGACATGGCCGCGCCCCGCGTTGATGCAAACCGCTTGATCGATTTCGCCACCGCCGTGTATGCCGGCGCCGGCATGCCGGAAGCCGATGCGCGGCTGGTCGCCGACACGCTGGTGCAGGCGGACCTGTGGGGCCATCAGTCCCATGGCGTGCTGCGTCTTGGCTGGTACCTGGATCGCATACGCAACAAGGTCATGAATCCGGTGACGAAACCCGAGTTCGCCGTGGACGCAGGCGCGATCGCGGTCATCGATGGGCACGATGGTGTGGGTCATGTGCTGACGGTGCTGGCTGTCAAGGAAGCCGTGCGCCGCGCCAAGGCGCATGGCATAGGCGCCGTGGCCGTGCGCAATTCCAATCATTTCGGCACGTGCATGTACTACACGATGATGGGCGCGCGAGAGGGTTGCGTCATGCTGCTCACGAGCAACGGCGGGCCGGCCATGGCACCCTGGGGCGGTCGCAAGAAGATCATCGGCACCAATCCCTGGTCGGTCGCCGCCCCGGCGGGGCGTCATGCGCCATTCGTGGTGGACATGGCCAATACCGGGGTCGCTCGTGGGAAAATCTATCTCGCCCGGAACAGGCGACTCCCGATTCCTCTGGGCTGGGCCATCAACGCGGCGGGAGAGCCGACGACCGATCCGCAGGAAGCGATCGACGGCATCATCCTGCCGATGGCGGAGCACAAGGGTTATGCCATCGCGGCTATGGTGGACATGCTCTCCGGCGTGCTGACTGGCAGCGGTTTCCTGTCCGCCGTCCACAGCCCCTACAAGACTGCGGAAAAGAGCAACTGCGGCCACTTCATGATTGCGCTCGATATCGCTGCGTTCCAGCCGCTCGCGGAGTTCAACGCGCGCATGGATGAGTTCGTGAGCGAGATCAAATCGGTGCCGGTCGCCAAAGGCTTCGATGAAGTGTTCTATCCCGGTGAAATCGAGGCGAAGAACGCCGTCCGCAACCGCGAGGAAGGCATCCAGTTTCCGGAAGACACGCTTGCGGACCTGAAGCGGATCGCCCGGGAGACCGGGCTAGAAGCCAGGCGGCCGCTTTAGCCGTGCTCCGTCCTAGAAACTTTTGCTAGGTCCTGCTTTTCGTTCTTTGAGATAAATCATGCCGAAAATTCAGTCCGTCTCCGTCTGCGTCGCGCGCGTGCCGCTTGACAATATCACCTCGTTCGCCACTCGCACGGTGAGCGAGCGCGATTATTGCCTCGTCAAGGTGCGCTCGCGTCAGGGCATCGAAGGCATCGGCTTCTGCTACGTCGGCAGCGCGGGCGGGCGCATCGCGCACGCCGCCGTGGCCGAGCTGCTTGCGAGGAAGCTCATCGGTCAGGAATCGCTGCGCGTCGAAGGGCTGTGGCAGGAAATGTATTCGGAATCGCTGCTGCAGGGCCGTGCGGGCTCGGTCATGCGCGGGATCTCGATACTCGATACCGCGCTGTGGGACCTGAACGCCCGCAGCGCCAGGCTGCCGCTGCACCTCTATCTCGGCGCCAGCGTAATCGACCAGGTCCCGGCCTACGCGAGCGGCGGCTACTACCTCGCCGGCAAGACGCCGAAAATGCTCGGCCAGGAGATGGCCGGATACGTGAAAGCCGGTTTCAAGGCAGTGAAAATGAAAGTCGGACGGCTCACCCCGCGCGAGGAGGAAGCGCGCATCAAAGCGGCGCGGGAGGCGATCGGTCCGGACATCCACCTCGCGCTCGACGCCAACAACGCGTGGAGCGACGTGCCGACGGCGTTGCGCTACATGAAGCGCTACGAACCCTACGATCCGTACTGGATCGAAGAGCCGTTCGGGCCGGACGAAATCGACATGCACGCCCGGCTTGCCGAACTGACCCCCGTGGTGGTGGCCACCGGCGAGATCGCTTACGGCCGCTGGTATCACAAGGAGCTGCTCGACAAGCGCGGCGCGGAAATCCTGCAAACGGACGCGTGTGTCTGCGGCGGCATCACGGAATGGAGAAGGATTGCGGCGACCGCGGCGAGCTACGGCGTCACCGTCTGCCCGCACTGGTTCCACGACGTGCACGCGCCGCTGGTGGCCGCTACTCCCAATGCGCGCTACGTCGAGTTTTTCCCCGACGACCAGGTGCTCAACTTCCGCCGCCTGGTCGACAAGCAGCTAGCGCACAAGAACGGCAACCTGCTCTTGCACCAGACGCCGGGGCTCGGATTCACTTTCGACGAGAAAGCGGTGAAGAAATACGCGCTCGACCGCGCGCGGCCGTGGACGGTCATCAAGTGATGCGGGGCAGCGGGTCGCCCGTGGGAGAGTCCGGATGTCGGCGCCGATCACGGCCAGATCAGCAGGATCGCCGCGCCGCCGACGAAGCCCACGCCGAACACGGGCAATATCCTCAGGAATAGGTTCGCCGAGCCGAGAAACAAGACCACTCCCGTCTTGAAGGCGAGGTTGGCGAGCGCGGCCACGAGGATGATCTTCCAGGCGGTTCCAGCATCAAGGCGCTGAGCCGCCGCGAGTTGGGCGGTGGACAGCGTGATCGCATCGACATCGACGAAACCGGAGACCAGCGCAATGGGGTAGAGCGCCTGGTCGCCGAAATATTCCTTGGCGACCGCGGTCGCGAGAATGATGAGCGCGTAGAGCGCCCCGAAGATGAGCGCGCTTTTCAGTTCGGCCGGATTCTCCTGCTCCGGCATGCCGCCTCCGTCCGCCCGCCCCGCGAACAGCATGGCAGCCGTCGCCGCGACCATGAGTGCGAGCAACGCAGCGAGCGGCGCGGCCACAGCGGCCAGCATGCCCGGCGCAACGACCGCGACTTCGACGATGACACGCGCGACCGAGATGCACCAGGCGATGGCGATGGTGAGCGCCGCCAGGGCAGCCGTCCGCGGACTGCCCTTCACGCGCCGCGCGTAGGCGACGGTGGTGGCGGTGCTCGAAACCAGCCCGCCGAGTACGCCGCCGAGCACCACACCGGCCCGGCCGCGGAAGAGCTTGTAGGTCACGTAGCCGGAGAGGCCGATGCCGACGATCAAGACGACGATCCACCAGATTTCTCGCGGGTTCAGAACCTCGACGGACCGTAGGCCTGATCCGGGCAGCGGCAGGATGATGAGCGTCACGATGACGAAGCGCATCACCGCGCGGATGTCGCGCTCGCTCATGTCGCCTGTGAATTCGTGCAGCGGCCGCTCCAATGCAGCAACAGTGCCGTGACACCGCCGACGACGATCGCCGCAGCGTAGCTCCCGGTCGCCAGCAAGGCGCGGAGCGCGACCGTCAGAAGGGCCGCCGCCTTGCTCGTCTGGCGCCGGTTTCTTCGCCGTCCTCCAGTTTCTGCAGATTGGCGATGACGGCGATGGCAGCCATCCCCAGCGAGCCCGCGAAGAAACCAATGCGCCCCAATCCGCGGCGAGCAGCCCGAAAATCCGCGCCGAGCAGTGCAACCAGCGGAAATGTCGAACCCGCCCGCCGCGAGCCTCGCGCTCGCGTTGCAAACCGATGAGCAATCCCAGCCCGAGGGCGAGGCTCAATGTGCTCAATACGGAGGAGTCGATAGGTAGAGTGCGAACCGATATGAACACCTCACGCTCCTCGAGGCGGTCATTCCGCATGAGCCCCCTCCGACTACAGGCTCACGACGCACATGTCAGGCACGCGTTTCGTACCGTCGTTTCACGCGCCGTGCTGGGGCTGTCTGGCCCCCGCCGCATACATTCGTGTTGCCATATCAAGCAGCGTCTGCTGCACGAAGGCTACGAGCCGATGGGGAGAGCCGCGAAGTTGCGTCGGTGGACGAAGTCGCGCGCAACGCGAAGCCCATCAGGAGGACGGAATTAAGGGAAATTGAAAACCATCAGGATCTGATGCGCCCGTATGCCCGTCGATCGGCATCGCCGCCAGAAAAATGGCCGAGACGCCGGTTGGGTCTCTCATCCTTCATCCTTCATCCTTCATCCTTCATGCCTCATCTCTTTCTGGTCACTGCTATCTGGGATGAGTATTGTTGTGCAGCGAGCAACTGGCGCGGGCCCAGACGCACGCCCGTTGGCCGCTACGATGCGCAGTGAGGCGGACTCGATTGTAACGATACCCGAAAGGAGGGTGGCTATGGGGACCTGAGAACGTCGTTCACCAGGGAGACCGGAGCGGTGCTGACGTCTCGCGGCTCAGACTCAAAAGAAGCGCCTGAAAATGCTGCTCGAAGCTCTCTCCAGCCAGTGGGAACTGGGAGCAGGATGAGCACCATTGCTTCACCCTCGATCGTCGGCACGAGTTTCGGGCAGACGGGGGTCGATCCGGAGGAAGATCCTCTCGGCTAGTCACGCTGGCACTCCTACGCTGCTCCGATCGGCGACGGTTGGACCTGGATATACCACGTAGAGCTCGGTCCTCGATGTGCAGCTTCCTTCCGCGAACTCCGTCTTCAGGCGCATCGATGCGCAGGGCGAAACCCGCTATCAGGAGGGCGACCGGGCGGCCTGGCTGTTCCAATGGCTATGCTTTAGCGGAGACCGTGGCGTCGCCAAGGACGTCGACGCCAAGCATGCGCGCGGTGGAGCTTGCCGCGGCGCGGCCTCACGGCGGTCTGCTGCCTCGGGAGCGCCGTGAGCCGTTCTCGACGGCGCTGAACGCGGTGATCCTGCTCTTCATCCTGCGGAAACCGAGAGCTGCAAGTGTGGCCTGTACCTCGGCTTAGATGAAATAAGGCTGACGCCCTGGTTACGCAACGTGCTCGCGCACGTGCGAAGCGCTTGGGCTGCACTGTTCCATCAAGCAACTCGACGCGGAAACTTCCGGCACACCTGGTTCGGCTTGATCGGCCAGGTGTGGCAGTCGGGAGCAGCTGTTGTGGGCGATCTGAACATCTACAAGTACGTCTGCATACAAAAAGGAATCGCGCGTCAGATCGGGATGCACGGCACGTTCATCTTTCCGGTCGTCTCCGAAGGAAAAACGATCGGCGTGCTCTCGTTCCACAGCACCAAAGTCCGCGAGCCCGATGAGCGGCTGTTGCAGGCGATCGGCGTGATCGGCAGCCAGATCGGACAGTTCCTGCAGCGCAAGCAGGCCGAGGAGCGCATTCAGTACCTGGCCACTCACGACGGGCTGACCGGCCTGCCGAACCGCGACCATGTTCAGCCAGCTGCTGAACGTGGCGATCGCCGACCGCACGGCGCTACCAACGCAAGTTCGCGGTGCTGTTCATCGACCTCGACCGCTTCAAGCTCGTCAACGACACCCTCGGGCACGAGGCGGGCGACAAGCTGCTGCAGGAAATCGCGACGCGCTTTACCGGATTGCCTGCGCGCGAGCGACGTCGTGGCCCGCCTGGGCGGCGACGAGTTCGTGGTGCTGCTGCAGGAAGTGGGTGACGTCGGAGCAGGTCGGCCACGGTCGCGCGCAAGATCCTCTCCGCCGCGATCAAGCCCGCTGCTGATCCAGGGCGCAGGAGTGCCGCGTGACGGCGAGCATCGGCATCTGCATGTACCCCGAGGACGCGCAGGACGAGCAATCGTTGATGAAGAACGCCGATACCGCCATGTATCTCGCCAAGGAGGAAGGCAAGAACAACTTCCAGTTCTACTCCGAGAAAATCAAGGCCCAGTCACTGGAGAGGCTGTCGCTGGAAAGCA
>CAWDIV010000012.1:0-101889 GCA_963802355.1 uncultured beta proteobacterium
GCGGCGTCCGCTGATCGTGTCGCCCAGGGCCGCAACACATTTCATATCTAGCCGGGGAATGGAGAAGACTGTCGATCATTCACGCTCAAGTCGCGCAGCGCGAGGGAAAAGGGCCAAGGTCGTCCTTGGCCCCCTTTGCGTATAGCCTCTGCGCGGTTCCTGCAAGAGGACAATCTGGCCACGCTGATCTTTCGATCGGCTCGTGCCGGTTACCTGAGCCTTCGGAGATCCGGAAAGTCAACGATCTGTAGAAACGCCATGGGCCAAGCGAACTGGCAGCGCAATGCGCGGGCGCTGGCTGCGGCCAACCTGCTGATCAACATCGGCTGGAACGCCTCCTTCGCCTTCCTGCCGCTGATCGTCCAGTCGCTGGGCGTGGAGCGCAACCTGGCGTTGTGGGTGGGCGCGATGATGTTCGGCTACTACGGCGTGAGCTGCGTGTTCACGCCGGTCTGGGGCGTGCTCGCCGATCACTACGGGCGCAGGAGCATGGTGCTGCGCGCGGGCTTCGGCATGACCGTGGGCTTCGGTTTGCTCTCGACCATGTCCGATCCCCTGGACTTCCTGATCGTGCTGGTGCTCTCGGGGCTCGCCAACGGCTTCGTGCCTGCGGGCCAGGCGCTGGTGGCAACCTCCACGCCGCGCCAGCATGTCGGCGGCGCGCTCGCGCTCACACAGGCGGGCGGCTCCGCCGGCAACCTGCTCGGCCCGCTGGTCGGCGCAGCGCTGCTCGCATGGCTGCCGACCAGTCCATCGCTGTTCGCCTTTACCGCAGCGATGGTGTGCGCCGCAGCCGTGCTCGCGGTCACGGTAGTGCGCGAGCAGCACCAGCGCCCGGCCCCCGCGTTGCGTATCGATCTGGTCGCCGACGTGCGGCGCCTGTGGATCGTGCCGGAGCTCAAGCTGCTTTACTACCTGCAGGTGCTGTTCGCATTCACGGTGTATGGGGCGACCGTTGTCGTGTCGCTCTACACCATGGAGCTCGTCGCCAGGCAGCCCGGTTTCGGCGGCTTCACCGTGGCGGGCTGGGTCGCGGCGACCGCCGTGGGCTTTATGCTCGCCGGCATCGTCGTGCTGCCCCTTTGGGGCAGATTGCTCGACCGCATGTCGTCAGCTCGCGTGCTCGGCATCCTGCTCGCCGGCGCCTGTCTCACCAGCGTGCTCACACCGCTCGCGCGCGATCCGCTGGAGCTTACCGTGGCGCGGGTGCTGTTCGCGAGCTTCGTTTCGGGTCTGCCGCCGACCCTGATCCGCATGATCAGGGACCGCGCGCCGCGGGGCATGGAAGCGCGCACGCTCGCCTACGGCACTTCGATCCAGCAGATGGGCAGCGCCCTGGCGCCGTTGATTGCGGGCGTCCTCGCCCCCTATCTCGGCCTGCACGGTTTCTTTTGGGTGTGCAGCGCGATGCTGATCGTCGGCTGGGTGCTATGGCGCAAGAGGCGCCGCGCGGACCGCGCACGGGACGACCCGTGAGACCAGCGGTGGGGCTAACCCCCGAAACGCGTCAGTTGAAGCAGGCTTCGCCGAGCAGTTGCTTCTGGTAACGCGCCGGCTGCGGGCTCGATTTTCCCGAGCGATCGGTACGGGCCGCCTGCGGCCGCTGCCCCGTCAGGTCAGATTCGAACAACGCTCCTTCCTGCCTGCTCAATTGGTGGTCGCCAACCGTCGATGACTCGAGCGCAGGCCCGCAGTGTCTCTTGAAATTCATGGCTTGCGAAATGAGGCATGAATTTCCTCGATCGTTTGCCTTGGGCTCTGGAGATGCGGATAGTGCCCGAGATTGGAAAGAATACTGAGTTCTACGTTGGCCCTTTTTGCGAACTCGATTCCCATTTCCTTCTTTATGTAGAAATCCCTCTGACCCCAGATGACTCTAACGGGCGTCTCGAGTCTTGCCAGGTTGAGTTCGAGATAGTCCTGGTCCCTGGTGAAGTGTGAGTAGTAATGATAAAAGGCGTCCGCCGATGTGATGTTGTTCCGGCTCCATCCTTGAAGCATGTCGTCCTTGAATTCCTGGGAGACCTCGAACTGCTCTTCCTTTGACAAGCCTCTTCGAAAAGCCTTTTCCAGGATTTCATCTCGATTCCTGTTCATGCTCGCCCGAGTTATGTCAGAAGAAGGCCGTGACTTCAGACTTTGCAAATTCTCATGCATGTACTGAGGTCTGTTGAACGGGGCAAAGTCACCAACAATGATTGTCCTGGCGATGTCCGGTTGCTCCAAAGCCAGAAGAAGTGATGGCAAAGCACCGATATCCGTTGCGTAGATCAGCAGCCTGGAAGTATCAATGCCCGCCTTCCCTATATATTCCTTCAGGACATGCGCATAGTCTCTTGGCGCGTAGGAAAAACGATCAACAGGCGGTCTTGATGAAAGACCATAGCCCGGCCAGTCAAAAGCATGGACTTCGTAGTCGCTGGCGAGAACCAGAGAAATATCCTTCCATGCATACAGGGTCTCGGGAAAGCCATGCAGGAAAAGCACGATTCCTTTCGGTCTCGAATTGCGCACGATCATCCGTCTGAGCTTCATATCGGAATTCAACTCTATGAATCCGATTTCCACTTTGGAGGCTTGCTCGCGAGGATACAGGGCGCATCCGGCAAGCATGGAAAGAACGAGCACGATCGTAGAAAACCTGAACATGTAAGTAGGTCCTTAAATCAGAGACCATCCGACGGGTCGCGCCACCAATCGTAGCAACTCAACCCGCAAAAATACGCCACATAGTCGGACCCCTCCCGCCAGAGAACCACGGACCAGGGGATCTCGCGCTGGCAAACGCCGCAAGGGATACAGGAAGCGGGCTCGCGCCCGCCGTGGCTGGATTCGCTTGGCAGACTCAGAGGCTGCAGAGCGGTGCGCTTGTCCACTTCGACACTCCTGGCCGGGACATCAACGCTTGATTCCTATTTCAGCGTCTTGAGGTAATCGACGATCTCAGCGCGCTGCTTCGGGTCAGAGATGCCGCCGAAGGACATGGTGCTTCCAGGGATCGCCTTCTGCGGCTCGGCGACGAAGGCATCGAGCGACTTCTCATCCCGCATCGCGCGGCTATAAGCGAAACCCGCGAGCGCGCCGGCCTTTCGGCCATAGACCCCTTTCACACTTGGGCCGAGGCTCGTGCCGCCATCCGTGGTATGGCAGGCGGCGGCTCGGCGGGCATTAGTTTCGCTGCGGCTCATGGTTGTCATCCTTCACGATGCACATTTACAGGACGCACTGTCGCGCTGTAGGGTGCCAGGAGCATGCCTTTGCATGAGTTCTCGAGGTCATCGGACAAGATTCGGACTCACCTGCCAACGAATGATCTCGACCGCTTCGGCATGCCCGGGATGGAGGTTTGTGATGCGCTTCGTCTGAGACTGCAGATATAGGACAGGAAAGAGCAACCCTCAACCGCCGCAAACCACAGGAGATAACACTCCGTGATGAAATAAGTTCACGGCACACCTGCTGCCATCAGTGGTACGCGTGAACCACTGCGTGACCCTGACCGCGTGCAATGAGCCAGCGGTTTACGGGAAATGCAGCCACACCGGCAAATATGAGTGCGACGGTAAGGCTGCCCCAGAAGAGTAGCGTTGTGAGCCCGGCATCCATCGCCCCGGGGATAATCAGCATGATGAGGTTATCGACAATTTCCATGATAGTGATCGACGCGCTGTCCGATGCAAGCGCGAGCTTCAGTGCTTTGCGAAGAGCTATGCCATGCCGCAGCAAGGGGACCATGGTGAGGGCATAGCCGAAAGCAAAGGCGAGTACACGACGGCGAGCGCAATGGTGGATACGTTCCCCCAATCGAGCGCCGTGCCGATGACCATGCCCAGCACTTCACCGATGGCGCATCCGGTCAAACAATGGACGGTCGCACTCAATGCAACACGATTAAGTCCGCCTTTGCCATGCGCG
The DNA here is from genome assembly GCA_963802355.1 of uncultured beta proteobacterium. GTDB lineage: Bacteria > Pseudomonadota > Gammaproteobacteria > Burkholderiales > SG8-41 > SG8-41. The sequence continues at coordinate 3,916 of CAWDIV010000012.1, forward strand.
GCATGTTTTGTGTCCGGGTGATGATGCTCGTGGCCATGCATATGGGTGGCTAGGCCCGCTCACCGTTTCGCGTGGTCCGTAACGACGAAGTCGCGCGGAACACGCGCACCGCAGCGGTAACCGCGTCGGCCGCCTCGGCGCCTTTCCCGACAGCATAGGCACCGATCTTCTCGCCCGAGGCAGGGTCGATGCTGTCGCGATGGTCGGCAGAGTCACGCCACTGCCCGTCGATCCAGTGCCGGGCGACCGGGGTCGCCCTCACGGCCGCGAGCGCCCGCGAAGCCGCGAGCAGCTGCCCGATCTGCGTAGTTGTGTTCATCACGATTTGCTCTCCTTCATGAAGTGTCCTGATGCGGCGGTGCTATCAATCAGCCGCAGCGCTCATAACCAGTGCAACGTCTTGAATCGAATATACAAGGCCAGACAGATTGCCAGCATCACTGCCATCCGGGGACTACGACGGGATATCCATAAAGTTCCTGCAGCCCGCCCATATTCGCAGAGTTCATGCTGTATACGCTGGCGATCGCCGCGGGCACGCCCAATATCGCCGCCCAGGCGGCAAGCTGGCGCGTCGTGATGCCTTGGCGTTGCTGTTCGAGCAGGTTGCTTGCCTCGAAAACCGCTCGAATGACCTCGACCAGGCCGCGAGTCATCGTATCGAGGCGTACGAGGCGGTCGTGCACGTCGCGAAAATAGGGCTTGGCCTCTGCGCCGATGCAAGGCACCTCCAAATTCGCCAGCTTGCCGCAGACGTCCGCCATCCTGGTGAGCACGTGCTGCAGATGAATCGCCTCGCGCCTGAGTCGAAATAGGCGGGTAATCTCGTCGCGGTCGAGGAACGAATCCAGAAGATGCTGTTCCAGCGAAAGCACCTCATCCTCGACCATCTCTACGACGGGGAAATAGCCGTTGACGACAAAATCCGTGATGGCGTGCAGAATGAAGTCCGGCCGGAGCCGGGATCCGCTCCGAAGCTGTTCGTGAGCATGGACCTGCGCGGCGTTGTCGCCATGGCGTACCGTGATGATGTGCTGCCGGCTTAGGAATGCGTTGATTCCCGCGTACTTGATCTCATCGCGTTCCAGGCGTGCCATCTTCAGCACCACGAAAATCTGGTCATCGTAGACGTGGACTTTCGGCACTGGCACCGGGCTCATCGATTCCTTCACGGCCAGGCTATGCAGCCCGAACCGTTCCTGCAGGACGGCGAAGTCGCTATCGACCGGATCGAGCGCCTCGATCCAGATAATCGCCGATTCGTCGTACTGCGGCATGCTTGCGTCGAGCGCCGGGCGATCGATCACCTCGCCGTCGCGGAAGATCGCCGCTGTTACTTTGCCCATAGGTCCGAGCCCGTCCCTAGCGTGCCGTCTGAGCTGCAGCGGCGCCGTGCGCGCCTTTCCAGCCAACGTCTATGATCCTGGCATCGTAAGCGTGCTCACGAGGGCAACTGCTTCCCGCCGTGCTCCGCAACGATGTACCTCGGCGTACCAGTCCGGCCAGTCCGGACTGTGGTGCTCGCCGGTTCGCTTCTCGTGCTCGCCGTGCGCGGCCGCCGCGCGCCGCAGCGCGGCCGCGAGCTCGCTCGACGAGCTGAATGCCGTCTCGCTGGCGTCCACGCGGCCCGGCAATCGCGCGGTGATCTCCTGGAGCAGCCAGCGGTTGCCGTCCGGATCGCTGAATGTGGCAAACGAGCTGTAACTGCGCCGCTGCGGATGGGGACCGCTGAGAGGCGGCTTTCCCGGACCGGCGCGGTGGAATACTTCGCTCACCTCTACACCTCGAGCGGTGAGACCGGCGCGGGCTGCCTCGATGTCGGACACGATAAGAAAGAATCCCTCGGCCGTGCCTGGAACGGCCGACGTTACTCCCTTCCCAAAGTGGATCGAGCACTGCGAGCCTGGCGGCGTCAATTGCACGCCCCGAAACTCATCACCGACGACGAAGTCGGCGTCGACCCTCCAGCCCAGGCTGCTGTAGAAGTGCTTGGCTCGATCGACATCTGCGACGGATATGACGACCACCTCGAGCTTCATGTCGACTGTCCGCGCCCTTGCAGTCTCGCTTGCAGCTTTGCTGTGCAGCTCAGTAGTAGTCATGGCTTCTCCTTTGAGTTGGGTACCGTGCCCCTGGTCAGAACCTATTTCATATAAAGGCGCGTGATGCGTTGTGGCCAGGACGGACCGTATGCAAGGCGCCCGACGAAGGCCGGCCAGCCTGTCGATATGGTCGAGGAGGGCAACGCAGCAGAGGACCGTCCTGGCCGCAACCCGGAGGGACGGGGCGCCGCACGCCCGCGTTGTGGCGGTTTCGTCGCCCTTGGCGAGTAGAGCGAGGACGAATGCCTGCTCAGGGGCGCATCTCTTTGTCGGGAGCCCTCGCAATATCGACATATTGCTTCGGGCTCTCCTCCTCGAACTGCATCCCACATCGCCTCCGTCGCACACGTGCCTATATATGAAGTAGGTTCTAGTCACACTTCCGATCGCGCGTTGCTCTTGCGAACGGGCAACTTCCAGTGAGGCCGGACGAAGTGGCAGGTGTAGCCGCCAGGATTCAGCAGCAGGTAATCCTGATGCTCCGGTTCGGCCTCCCAGAAATCGCCGGCCGGAACCACCTCGGTGACCGCCTTGCTGGGCCACAGGCCTGAAGCATCCACGTCGGCGATGGTGTCCTCGGCAATGCGCTTCTGCTCCTCGCTGGTATAGAAGATCGCCGATCGATAGCTGGTCCCGACGTCGTTGCCCTGGCGATTGCGTGTGCTGGGGTCGTGGATCTGGAAGAAGAACTCGAGAATCTGTCGATAGCTGATGCGGGTGGAATCGAAGATGATCTCAACTGCTTCGGCGTGCCCGGGATGATTGCGATAGGTCGCATGCGAGTTGGTGCCGCCGGTGTATCCGACCCGGGTCGACAGAACGCCGTCCCAGCGGCGAATGAGATCCTGGACGCCCCAGAAGCAGCCTCCGGCAAGAACAGCGCGCTCCTGGTTCATCGGGAATCCTCCACCTGGTTCAGGTAGGCCGCATAACCCTCGGCCTCCATATCGTCGCGGTGGATGAATCGCAGCGCGGCCGAGTTGATGCAATAGCGCAAGCCGCCGCGATCCCGCGGCCCGTCGGGGAATACGTGACCGAGATGGCTGTCGCCGTGCGTTGAGCGCACCTCGGTGCGCGTCATGCCGTGCGTCGTGTCCCGGACTTCGTTGACATTGGCAGGATCGATGGGCCGGGTGAAGCTCGGCCAGCCCGAGCCGGAGTCGAACTTCTCCGACGACGCGAACAGCGGCTCGCCCGATACCACATCGACGTAGATGCCCGGTTCCTCGTTGTGCAGATACTCACCGGTTCCCCGGATCTCAGTGCCGTTCTGTTGGGTTACGCGATGCTGCTCTGGAGACAATCTTGAGATCGCCTCGCGGTCCTTGCTGAAATTAAGCATTGTCTTCCTCTCGTGCCGGTTGTGTATGGGGCCTATGCGGCCTTGGCTCTGACATCTGACCGCAGACTTCTGAGGGCGCCGGACCAGGCAATGACCTGGTCGAGCGTGGAGTGCAACTCCGCTTCGTGGCGCCGATCGGGCCGGAAGACCGAGAAATTCTCGAAGTCGGTGAAGAGCGAGAGAGTCACCTGCGGGGTCACATCGGCGACCATCAGGTTGCCCATCACGAGGCGCAGGTGTTCGACGGCTCGCGCCCCGCCGACGGCGCCATAGCTCACGAACCCGGCCGCCTTGTGGTGCCACTCGGCGTAGAGATAATCGATGGCATTCTTTAGAGCAGCGGAAATGCCGTGGTTGTATTCGGGCGTTACGAACAAGACCCGTCGAAGGACGCGATTTTTGCGGCCCACCGGTTCGTATGCTCACGGCTGTAGTGGCCCAGAGCCGGCGCAAGCGGCTCATCGAGCAGCGGCAGCTGGTAGTCCGCGATGTCGACCAGCTCGAAGCTCGCGTCGCGGCGCGTGGCCGCAAGGTCGAACACCCAGCGCGCTACGGCGATGTTGTTGCGACCGGGACGGGTGCTTCCTGTGACGATGGCGATTCTCATTCGGGCTCCCCTGCATGTGTAGTCTACTTCGATAACACTATTAAACCTGTCAGCGTCGTCCCCAAGATGGCATCGGGACTATCCGGTGTTGCAAACGACAAGATCGTGTGCCACGCGTCTCGTGCTGGACCGCTCGCTCGTCATCCATACATCAGGGCGCCCACGACGATGGCGCCGTTCAGCACCATCCACCCGATACACGGCAAGTAGATGTTCTTGTCGCGCTGCCGGAGACCGAACCAGAACCAGATGACCGCGGAGAAGCAGTACGCACCCCACGACAGTATCGACACGCCGGCGGCCTGCTGATTCGCCCAAATCGTCCACACCTGTGGAACGGTCATCAGAAGAGTGAAGATCGACATGCCGCCAAGGAAACCGCGCAGCATCCTGTCCCTTTGCGTGTCGGTTGATGAGGTTGACTCGGTTGCCATTGAAGTCTCCTTCGATGCGGCAGCAGCGGCCGGCTTCACCGTCGCCGGCTCCGCCATCCTGAGGACTGTTCAAGACCAGCGGCACCATCGTCGATGGCGGCCACCGCCGTAGGCGCGCATGCAGGAAGATCAAGCGTCAAGTTCGTGATCGTCGCCGATCCACGATCAATCGCAAGTTTGAAACCCAGCTTGCGACCGAGTGCCAGCATCCCGCGATTCATCGACAACGTCGTACCGACCAGTCGTCGCACGCCATTGCTCCTCGCTGCGGCCACCAGGCTCATGAGGAGCTTGGTGCCCAATCCCCGTCCCTGCCACTCGTCGCTGAGCACGATCGCGAACTCCGCGTCGCCGGACGACGATTCCTTGACGTAGCGGGCCACACCGATCTGGCGTTCCCGGCCCTCGACCGGCGTGGTAGCGATCAGCGCCAGCTCGCGCTCGCGGTCGATGTCGGTGAACCGCACGAGCTCCTCGAGCGAGGGGCGCCTGGCGGACATCAATCGCTGGTACCCGGTGTGCGTCGAAAGACCGTTCACGAACTCCTGCTCGAGTGCCAAGTCCTCCGCGCGGATGGGGCGGATGGTAATAACGTTACCGTCGTCAGCCACCCACGTTTCGTGTCGATGGGCAGACGGGGCCGAGTGCGGCATCGGTGGAACCATTGCGATATCGCCATGTCACCGATATTGCAGACCGGGTATGGGCGCGACAGTACAACAGTCGCGCCAGGCGATGCTCGCCAGACAAACGCGCGCGTGTTCCCGGTCTAACGCGCATGGCACCGCCTCGGTGTCTCCGTCAAACCAATCAAGAAGCACCCTGCGCCCGATCAACCTTTGAAGCTGTCCTTGCCAGCCAGTACATTTCGCCAACCAGATCGGGCTTGTGTCATCGCTGTCGCATACAGGCGTGATGGCGACGACGACATGGATATCGCGTGCATCCTCAGGATCAGTGTCTCCCGCTTCATACACCCAGAGGCGCCTGATATCGGGATTCAGCGCGTACCACTCGGACACGATTCCCGTCATTCGCGAGCTGTGGCTTCCGACTTCCATGGCATTATCTGAGGTCATGATGCAGGGGCTGACTCTGTTGTGCTCTGCCTGTCGCGTCCTGGCGGATCTCACGCGGCCGCGCTGAGGCTGCGGCGAGCGGCGTGGCGCGGAAGCTGATCGCCAGGCGGTTGTAGGCGTCATCAGGCCGACCGCGATCGTCAGGTCGGCAAGCTGCTTCTCAGTGAACGTGGCGCGGGCCTCGGCATAGGCCTCATCGGGCACATGCGTGTCGCTGACCCGGGTGACCACCTCGGCCCACTTCAGCGCCGCCTTTTCCTGATCGCTGAACAGGGATCCGGCCTCATCCCAGGCCGAGACGAGCAGTAGCTTCTCGACCGGCACGTCGGCCTTGAGCAGGTCGCGGCTGTGCATGTCGATGCAGTAGGCGCATCCGTTGATCTGTGAGACGCGAAGATAGACAAGATCGATCAGGGTTGCGGGTAGCCCGCTCTGACTGACGTAGCCATGGACCGATCCTAAAGCCTTCATGCCGCCCGGGGCGGCGGCTGCATAATTCATACGCTGGGGCATCGTGGCGATCCTTACTTCTGGTCCGGTATGGTCAGGGGATTGTCTTTGGAGTCGACGACGAAGACCGCGAACAGGCTCGCAGGTTCGCTGGTCGCTCGCGTTCTCACTCACTCTGTGATGCGAGCCCGGCACCTCGTAAAAGCCCTCGCCGACCCGGTAGACCTTGACAGGCTCATCGTCGACCTGGCTGCGAATGGCACCGGACAGCACATGAGCGTAGATGAAGGCGGACCCGGCATGGCGATGGGACGATGACTTGCCGCCTGGAGGGTAGGTCACGACGAAGGCGATCAAGCTCTTTCCTGCGATGTTCGGAATGGCGTGCTCGAAGACGGTATTCACCTGCTCCGGCTCGTGGGCATGCCCGGCGCCGGTCCCCAGCGTGATCGCCGTGAATACTGCGGCTATGGAACTTGCTAGCTCTACTGCTCTCATTGTCTTGTCCTCATGTTAAAAATCGGAACCGAGGCGATCTCGCAGCCGGCATGAGCTACGAGACGGCAGAGTGGTCGCCGCCCCGCCCCGCGTTTCATTCGATTACCATGTCGGCGCGCAGCAGAATCTCGTTAGGAATCTTGACCCCGAGGGTCTTGGCGGTCTTCAGGTTAACGACCAGCTCGAATTTCGTGGGCTGTTCGACCGGGAGCTCGCTGGGCTTGGCGCCACGGGCCACCTTATTGATATAGGTGGCGGCATTGCGGTAGGCGTTGCGCAGATTTTCGCCATAACTCATCAGGCCACCATCGTCCACAAATTCTCTTGCGCCATAGAACGCGGGCAGGCGATGCTTCGCCGCCAGTTCGACGATCTTCGCGCGCTGATTCAGAAACATCGGTTCGTCAGGCAGGACCAGCATCGCGCCGGCCCTCTCGCGCAGCGCCGTCCCGAAAGCGTTCGGCAGGTCTGCAGGACTAGCAACATCGATTTTGACGAGCTTCAAGTTCAGCTTTTGTGCAAGCGGGCCAAGCGCCTGCCACATTCGCGGGTGCGTGATAGCTTTTAGCTTGCGTCAGTACCGCAACAGTAGTCTGCCTGGGCAGCACGCTCGAAAATAGCTCTATCATCTTAGGCAGTATGTCCTCGGCCTGGCTAGAGAGGCCGGTGATATTCGCACCCGGCCGCGCGAGGCTCGCAATCAATTTCTGGCCGACGGGATCGGCGACGGCAGCCATGACGATCGGTGTCGACGCAGTCGCCGCCCTCGCGGCTCGAGTGGACGACGTGCACGTCGTGACGACGGCGTCGAGCTTCATTTCCGCCAACTCACGGGCGAATTCGGGCGTTTTTTCGAGGTGGCCGTCCGCGTAGCGGCGCTCGATGACCAGGTTCTTGCCCTCCACATAACCTTGTTCGCGCAGACCATGCAAGAGCGCCTGCTCCAGATGGCCGCGCTGCGTCAGGCTGCCGCCGGCCAGAATGCCGACGTGCGCCGTCTTGGCCTGTGACTGCTGCGCCATGCCTGCGGGCAGTGCAATAAGCAGCGGGGCTACTGCAGCGGTGATGATTGCCAGACGTTTGAGGCTCATAGTAGTCTCCGATGCGATAGTAAATTTAGTCGATCACCTTTTCGGCGCGCAGCAACACAGACCTCTTCGTGCGGAACATGACGATGTTTCTTCTTTCGATGGGTCACTTGACCACCGTGAGAAGCGGCTTGCCCTTCTCGACGATATACGTGGCGAGCTCGGCGCCGCGGCCGGTGCCGACGTTACGCGCCGAGTGAATCGCTCCGGCCGGGATGAACAGGACGTCGCCAGCCTTCAGAGTCACCGGCGGCTTGCCCTCTATCGTGTATTCCCACGTGCCTTCGAGAACATAGATGATCTCTTCGCCCGGATGCGAGTGCCTCGGGGCCGTCGTTCCCGGCGCGAGCTCGACGATCGTCTGGATGACCTCGCGTCCGGGGACGCTCAGGTCGTGCCGCTGGAGATCGATGCGCCGGGCTCCCACTTGCTGCGCCTGCCCCACGTGGAGCGCCAGGCCGGTTGTGGCAATCAGCGCCACGATTGCCATGATTCGAATCGTTTTCATGTGAATCCTCCTTTCCGTGTTTGAACGCGGCGCGCAGCTCGGCCGCGAAGAGTTGCGGCTGCTCCCAGGCCGCGAAGTGGCCGCCCCGGTCGACCTCGCGGAAGTAAATCAGGTTGGGATAGGCGCGCCGCGCCCAGGTCTCCGGGGATCGGTAGACCTCGTCCGGGAATACCGTGATGGCCACCGGGAGCGAGATCTCGGCGCTCTTCTGCGCGGCCGCGCTGGTGAGGCCGCGTCCGGCGTTCTCCCAGTAGATGCGCGCCGCGGAGGCGCCGGTGTTCGTCAGCCAGTACAGCGTGATGTTGTCCAGCACATCGTCTTTCGTCGGCGACTGCTCGGGATCGGCGCCGTACTTCCATTGCGTGAAGCCCGGATGGCCGAGCAGCCACGCCGCGAGGCCGGCCGGGGAGTCCGTCACGCCGTAGCCGATGTTCTGCGGCCGCGCGGTCATCATCGCGACGTAGGCCGTGTTCCCCATCCTGGCGGACGCGACGAGCGAGTCGAACACCTCGCGCTCCTTCTGGGAGAGTCCGGCCGGCGCGGGCCCGCCGACCGGGAGACCGCGGCCACTTCGGGCGGTACCGTCCCCGGCAGGTTGACGTGGATGCCGAGCAATCCCTCGGGCGCCTGGCGCCCCATCGAGTTGGAGATGGGCGAGCCCCAGTCGCCACCCTGGGCGACATAGCGCGTGTAGCCGAGGCGCTTCATCAGCTCCGCCCAGGCTTGCGCGATGCGGTCGGGGCCCCAGCCGGTGCCGGTCGGTCTTCCGGAGAAGCCGTATCCCGGCATGGACGGGATAACGAGGTCGAAAGCGTCTTCGGCGCGGCCGCCGTGCGCGGTTGGATCCGTGAGCGGGCCGATGATCTTGAGCTGCTCGATGACCGATCCGGGCCAGCCGTGCGTGACGATCAGCGGAAGCGCATTCTGATGACGGGAACGGACGTGGATGAAGTGGATGTCCACCCCGTCGATGTTGGTGATGAATTGCGGAAGCGCGTTCAGCTTCGCTTCCGCCTTGCGCCAGTCGTAGCTGCGTGCCCCAATACCGGACGAGCTCCTGCAGCCGGGCCAGCGGCACGCCCTGCGACTGATCGGTTTCCTTGTCGGGCCACCGGGTGGCAGCGATGCGGCGGCGAAGGTCCTCGAGCGCCGCTTGCGGCACTTGAGCCTTGAAGGGCCGGATCGAGCGATCTTCGGCCGCTTCGGCGTAGCCCGGGGCGGAAAGGATGCAAAGCCCGAATGCCAGCGCAGCCGCCAGTTTGTGGAGCTTCATGGACGAACCTCCTTGCCCGGCGAGTTGAACGTCACCGTTTGCCCGGTGAAGACCTTGCCTTCGGGATCCACCACCTCGATCAGCACCTTGTGCTGGCCGCGCGGCATGCCGCCCAGGATGATGGTGTTGCTCTGACCGTAATCCGCCCAGAACCAGGGCAGGTCGTCGACGGTGATATGCAGATGCCCGACCCGCGGAGATACCTTGCTTGCGGCTGCCCCGCCCACAGGCAGGATGCGCAAGTTCTCCACCCGGTACGGGATGAACACGACGCCCCGGGCCAACGGACCGGGAAGCGGCGGCTCCACGATCAGCCTTGGCGCGGGCTCGTTGTCGATGGGGACAACCGTGCTCTGGGCGAAGGCGCCGGTGGCGAGCACGGTGCAAGCCGCGACTGCGGCAAGCGTCTTGATGAGCAGGTTCATTGCACCCTTCCTTTGGAGATTCACTACACGGAACGCCCAGTGTCGGCCGCGAACGTGCCCGCGTCATGCCTGGAGCCGACGGTTTCGTGTCATCCGACAACAAGCTCGGCCGGTAGCGAAATGACTGATCGAGAATGCGCTTCATGGAGCGATCTGGTCTCAGTGAATGGAGCGGGCGAAGGTGCTCCCGCGCAACAGTTCGTCGGCCTCGGGATGCGCGTCGAGCAGATCCCTGATCGCATCCGCAATGCGCTCCGCCCATGCCGGCGTCGGGTCGAGGCTCGGCCAGGCATGCACTGCGACGTCGGCGAGGCAAAGGTTTCCGTTCAACGCAACGGCGGGTCGGTTCGGTATCAGGTCCCCGCAGCCCTGAACCGAGAAGCCGGTAAGCGCGGGGTAGCGCGCGAATAACGTGGAAATCCGCTCAAGGACCGCAAGCAGAGCATCGTCGCCCTCCGTTCCTTCGTATTCGCTCTGGACAGGCCTCATACGGATCCCATGGCTTGGGTCCTCACGGCAATCCAATGTGCCTGCTTCGTGTGTCCGGGAAACGTCGTGCGCGCGTGCCGGTATGTCAGCTGACGCGATCAGCGGGGCCGGTCCCGCCCCGACAGCTACGGAAGTACGACTGTGAACGCAGGACGCGCGCGAGGCTCGTCGCCAGCTCTCGCTCCGAGAGGGGCTTTTTCAGCACTTCGTCGGCGCCATCCCTCTGCGCGCGGCTTGCGGTCGCACCGCCGACGTAGCCACTGATGAGAAGGACGGGAATCGAGCGCGGCGCAGACTACCGTCTTCACGGCGTCGGTGGAGATTGTGCGCAAGCAAGCCCTCGGGGTCGCGTTCGAGAAGTGAAGTCCTTGGGTCGGCCCGGCCGATCGTAGGGGAGCGACATGCACGGCGGGCGGAACTAATGGCAGCGGCTTACGAGATGTCCACAGGCCGCGCGGCCATGCGCCTCAGTCGAGGCGCGCACTCAGCGTGATCCGTGCGTTCAGCAGGCGCGAGATCGGGCAGCCGACCTTGGCGTCCTGCGCCGCCTTGTCGAACGCCGCGGCGCTCGCCTTGGGCACCTTTGCGACGCAGTCGAGGTGGATCTTCGTGATTGTCGGCTTGTTGTCCTTCATCTCGAAGTCGAGCGTCGCCTTGGACTCGATGGTCTCCGCGACGAGGTCGGCCTTGCCGAGCTCGGCGGACAGCGCCATCGCGAAGCAGCCGGCGTGGGCCGCCGCGATCAGCTCCTCGGGGTTCGTGCCCTTGGCCGCCTCGAAGCGCTGGGCGAAGGAGTAGGTGGCGTTCGACAGCACGCCGCTGTCGAACGAGACGCTGCCCTCCCCCTCCTGGAGCCCGCCGCGCCATACCGCGGTCGCTTTCGATCGACGGATCATGTGTGGTCTCCTTTTGTCTCCGTCTCCGGGTCCACTCCGAGAGTGGATTCGCGCACCGAGACGCCGCCATCGACGACGAGCACCGTTGGTCTGGCGTCGGGCATGCGTGACCTCCCTCGATCAGGGCCGGGACGCCGCCTGACCTGCGGTACGACGCCCCGCCAGTGCTGGGGCATTTTCCCCCATTGAGGGTTGAGCGCCATCACGTCTTTCTATTACGCCTCAGTGGTCGTCTTCCAAATCGAGGGCACTCGCTGTCGCACCCAGCTGTTCCGGTTGTTTCGTCAGATTCGTTCGAGGCGGCAGGCTCTCTTGGTGCGACGACGCCGGGTTTGAGGACCATGTGATTGTACTCGAGGTAGTCATCCAGCGCAGCCAGACCCGCAGGCGCCCTCGTCTACTCTGCTTGTAGCCGCCCTCTTCGAATTCGTCCCGCATTATCACCCAGTCGTTCACCCAGACGGTGCCCACTTGGAGATCGCGGCCGATTTCCGTGTTAGTTGCCATGCGGAGGACATTAGGGCCGTAACACCCTGGCCAGGCTCGTGGCGAGGTCGCGCGCCGACAGCGGCTTCTGCAGGACTTCGTCGGCTCCGATCGCCACAGCGATTTTCGGCGCTCTGCCCAGTGCATCGAGCAAGCCGTTTTCGCTTGCCTTCCCTGCCGTCGCGTCCAGGTAGCCGCTCATCAGCACGATCGGGCATGCGAACTGCGGATGCCGCGCACTTCGCGGATCAGCGCCGAGCCCGACATCCCGGCATGCGCTCGTCGGTGATCAGCGCATCGAAGCGCTGCGGATCGGCGCGGAACGCGGCGAGCGCGGCGCCGCTCGAGGTGAAGCCGACCGGCGCGTAGCCGAGCTCCTCGAGCGTGCGCGTGGCGAGCCGCACCAGCGGCTCCTCGTCGTCCACGATCAGCACGCGCTGTCCGTCGCCGCGCGGCATCTCGGGCTCTTCGTCCTGCGGGGCATCCGCCGCCTCGCCGCTGCGCGGCAGATACACCGTGAACGTGCTGCCCGCGCCCGGCGTGCTGGCGACGTCGATCGCGCCGCCGAGCTCGGCGACGATGCCGTGCACCAGCGAAAGTCCGAGGCCGGTGCCGGTGCCGACCTCCTTGGTGGTGAAGAACGGATCGAAGATGCGCTCCACGATCTCGGGCGCGATGCCGGTGCCGGTATCGGCTACCTGCAGCACCAGGTACTCCCGCCGCGGCGAGGATGCCGATGGTCGGAACGCGCGCAGCGTCGATGCGCGACGCGTCGAGCAGAGACGCGCAGCGTCCCGCCCGCCGGCATCGCCTGGATCGCGTTGGTCGCGAGATTCATCAGCACCTGGTGCACTTGCGTCGGCGTCGCCGAGCATCGCGGCGCGGCCCGCGTGCAGCTTGGCGTGCAGCGTCACGTTCGGCGGCAGCTTCGCCGACAGCAGGTCGAGCGCCTCGCGCACCACCTTTTCCACATGCACCGGCGACGCGCTCGCCGACACCGCTGCGGCTGAAGGCGAGCACGCGGTCGACCAGCGCGCGGCCGCGCTCGCCCGCGACGATGATGCTGTCCAGATCGCGCGCGAGCCGGCTGCCCTTGGAGGCGTCGCGCAGCGCCATCTCGCCGTAGCCGAGGATCGCGCCGAGGATGTTGTTGAAGTCGTGCGCGATGCCGCCGGCGAGCGTGCCCATCGCCTCCAGCCGCTGCGCCTGGCGCAGCTGCCGCTCCAGCGCGCTTCAGCTCCTCCTCTGCCTGGCGCCGCTCGGTCACGTCGTGCATGAAGCCGACCATGCGCGCCGGCTTGCCCTCGGCGTCGAAGAACATCCGGCCCTTCGCCTGCAGCCAGTGCACGGAGCCGTCGGGATGCACCACGCGATATTCGGCGGCGACGTCGCCGGTTCGCTGCGCGCGCTTGATCGCCTGCCTTGACCGCCGGCCAGTCCTCCGGATGGATCGAGCTTCTTCCAGCGTCTCGAAGTGCCGTCGTAGGGCCCGGCGCAAGGCCGTACATCGCCTCGAGATCGGGCGACCAGCGATTCTCGGCCTCGCCCGCGCCGATGCGCCACTCGAACGCGACCGCGCTGCGCCGACTTCTGCGCCAGGTCGAGCATCTCCTGGCGCGAGCGCAGCTCCTCCTCGGAGAGTCGCAGGGCATCGGCGGTGAGCTTGCGCTCGGTGACATCGGTCAGCGAGCCGGTCACCAGCATCGGCTCGCCGTGCTCGCCGAGGAAGACCTTCCCCATCGACCGTACCCAGCGCAACTCGCCCGCCTGATTGAGGACGCTGTACGTCATCTCGACACCAGACCGCTGCGCGATGCATTCGCGGATCGTGTCTTCGGTGAACTGCAGATTCTGCGCCTTCAGCTCGGCGCGAGTCCTGATCTCGACCCCGTCGGGAATGCCCCACAATTCGCGCGCGCGCAGCGAGGTGAAGAGCTCGTCGGACGCCGCATTCCATTCCCAGAGCCCGTCGGCCGAGGCGTCCATCGCCCGCGCGTAGCGCGCCTCCGAAACGCGCAACGCCTCCTGCGCGCGCCGCCGCTCGGTGACGTCGCTCACCGACCCTGTCCAGCGCTCCTCAGCCCCCGAGGCGTCGCGCTGGCAGATCGCGGTCAAATGGATCCAGCGTGTCTCGGTCTGCCGCTCGGTGCGTACCTCGAGGTCGACGCGCGCGGTCTGTCCTGCGAGGTGCGCCGCGACCGCTTTGCGCCACAACTCGAGGTCTTCCGGATGGAACGTGAAGCGCGACAGAAAGTCCGCCCGGCCGCGGAACACGGTGTCCGGCGGCAGGCCGTAGAGCGCCAGCATGCGCGGCGAGGCGTAGAACTCGTCGGTCGCGACGATCCACCCCCAGAACCCGTCCTCACTCGCCTGCATCACGCGCGCATAGCGCTCCTCCGATTTCCGCAGCGTCATCTCGGCACGCTTGCGCACGGTGACGTCCCGGCCGACGCCGCGATAGCCGAGGAAGTTCCCTTGCGCGTCGAAGCGCGGCTCGCCGCTGACTTCGTAGAACCGCTCTTCCCCGTTCTCGATGCGGGAAAAATTGAAATCGACGAACCGCTCGCGCGCTGCGATCGCCGCCCGGTGTGCGCGCCACGCCGCTTCGTCTGGCGAAACGTGCGGGATCTCCCAGCTCTTCCTGTCGAGCTTCGACGCGGTTGCCCCGTACCCGGGGTAGGCCTTGCCGTACTCGATCGACGTATATCGGTGCTCGGCGTCCGTCTCCCAGAAGAAATCGCTCGAGAGCTCCGTCAGGCTGCGGTAACGCGATTCGGACTCCGCAAGCGTCAGTGCCGTCCGCTTTGCCTCGGTCACGTCGATGAGACCGGTGACGCTCAGGCGTTCGCTGCCAATCTCGACATGTCGCGCCGACACGAGGCACAGACGCAGCCACCCGTCGGCACAGCGGAGCGTGGTCTCCACGCGATCGAGGTATCCGTCGCGTTCGAGCATCTCATAGACCTGCCTGCGCACGCCGGGATCCTCGTGCAGACCGAGTTCTTCGGAGGTCCGGCCGATGACCTGGTCGCGCGAAAAGCCGAACAGCTCCAGCCATACCGGGTTTACGTCGACAAACCTTCCGTCCGGCAGTGTATGGAGGGCCAGCGGGCCCGGGGAGCTGCGGAACATCGCAGAGAAGCGCTCCTCGCTCTGCCGCAACGCCTCCTGCGCGAGCTTTTGCTCGGTGACATCCATCAACGTTCCGGCCATCAGTGCGGGTCGCCCGGCCTCGTCGCGAAACAGCTTGCCGCGGGATCGCAGCCAGCGGATTTCCCCGGGACGCGGGGCGACCTGGACGTCTATCTCGTAGCGATGCACGGGCCCGGAGATGGCGCCGCGGATTGCCTGATCCTGCCGCTCTCGTTCGCCCGGGAGGAAATGCTGGCGAGACTTCCATTCGTCGCGATGGCTGAAGCGCTCTTCCGCCGAGACGCCATTCAGCTCCCGGAAGCGCACCGAATGAAATACCTCGTTCGTTCGCAGGTCCCATTCCCAGTGTCCCGCCTCCGTGGCATCCATCGCGCGGGCATACCGTTCTTCCGACAGGCGCAGCGCCTCTTCGGCACGCTTGCGCTCGGTGACGTCCCTGTAGATGATGTATGCCGCATCCTCTTCGGTATCCGGCAATCGAACGCGCTTCGCGGTGATATGAGCGTGGAACCGCGTGCCATCCTTTCTCTGCCGGATGACTTCGCGCTCGACCGTGCGGCCGGCGAGAAGGTCGGGATCCGCGGTCAGATTGGCCGGTCCCAGGTCATCCGGCGCGATCAACTCCCGCAGCCGGCGGCCTAAAGCCTCTTCCGCGGTGAAGCCGAACATGCGTGTGAACTCTTTGTTGATGCGGAGATTCCGTGGCTTGTCCAGGGCCGTCAGCACGATCGCATCCGGCGAAAGCTCGAACAAGTCGTCGAGCTGCGCCTTCTGTCCTTGCATCTCCCGCAGCGCGTGCTCCAAAGACTCGTTCGCCTGCGCCAATTGGGCCGTGCGTTGCGCAACCAGCCCCTCCAGCTCGTCGTGAGCGCTATGGAGCGCCTGCTCCGCCTGCCGCCGCACCGCGACTTCGTCCGCCAGTTGCACGTTCTGCCTGGCGAGCTGATCGAGCATTCCGTTGACCGTCCGGGCAAGAATGTCGAGCTCGTCCGAGCCCCCGCCCGCCGGCACACGGCGCGAAAAATCGCCTTCCGCGATGGCGGACGCAGTGCGGCTGATGTCCTGCACCTCGGACAGGAGCGCGCGGCGTATCACCCATCCGGCGAGAACCCCCAGCACCAGAACGATAACGGTCGCGCCGGCGATCCCGTACCAGAAGAGCTCGACGAGCGACTGGAAGCGAACGCTCTCGCGGCCGACCAGAAGGTGGTATCCCCCCGGCAGCGTGACGTGCGTTGCGACCACCCGCGTCGACGACCCCCCGTCGAGGCCGCCGATAACGAGTCCGTACGTTCCGGGCGCGGCGGGAACCTCGGCCGGCCACCCCGGCAGATTGCCGGCGAGACGGCGCTTCGACGCATCGGCGAGCACCACGAATTCGTCGTTAGCCCGCCCTGCCGTTCCGGACTCGATTGCCACGACGAGTCCCTTCGCGCCTTTCCTGTCGAATACCTCTACCAGGCGTTGGAGCGACTCACCGTCCACATAGGCCTTGAAGGTCGCGACATTCGACCTCCACGCGTACCAAAGAGGAATGGCCAGCATTGCCAGTGCCAGGACGCTCAACGCGATGTAAGCCAGCGCCAGCCTGGAAGGAGTGAAGCGAAACAGTTTGTTCATGCGGGCCCGAACTTATCGGACATGGCAGCGCGTGTCATGGGGCGGTGTGTCGGGGAAAGCCATCGGATCGCCGCCTCCTCACGGCGTCTCAATCGACTCGTTCACCGCCACGAGCAATTCCTCGCGCGTAAACGGCTTCGGCAGGATCTTGCGCACGCCGAGCTGCCGCGCCACGTCGGTCGACGAGCCGAGCCCCCGTCGAAAGCGCGCCGACACGAGCAGGATTGGGCTAGGATACACTTCTGTCAGGGATTGGATGAGCTCTTGCGCGCCGCGTGGGCTGGGGACATCGGCCACAACGAGTTCCGGCGCCACCGCTCCATTGCGCGCTCCGGGAAGTTCGTGCAAGGTTTGAAAGACGACGGTGTAGCCTGCCTCGCCTAGCCAGCGCTCAAGCAGCTCACGAATCAGGTCGTCAGGCTCGACGACGACTATATGTCCTTTCTGCTTCACGATATCCCGATGTCCTTGATCACAAACGCAGCCTGTAAAAGCATCATGCGTTCGGCCGAGGCGCATGCCCTCCCGCTCACTATTTGACATGCCCGGGAAGTAAGAATTGTGTAAGCATCTCTCGCCAACATGGCATATGACACATTCATTCGTCCGCCTGGCACCCGGGTGCGATACTAGGGGGGCACCTTGTGCCGATGCTGAATGGAGAGTCGATAGCCGTGAGCGCAGGCCCATCGTCCAAGGCGTCGACGTCGGTCGCGCACGTGCTCGCCGTCGACGACGATCCCTCGGTACGCCAGATGATCGCCGACTATCTCGGCGACAACGAAATCCAGGTCACGGCGCTCGCCAGCGGTCGTGAAATCGCCGAGGTGATGTCGCGCGAAACGGTCGACCTGGTGATTCTCGACCTGAAGCTTCCCGGCGAGGACGGAATGGAGATCGCCCGGCGCCTGCGCGAGCGATTCCGATGTGCCCATCATCATGCTGACGGGGCGCAAGGACGAGGCCGATCGCGTCATGGGGTTGGAACTCGGCGCGGACGATTACCTGACAAAGCCGTTTTCTCCGCGCGAGTTGCTCGCGCGGATACGCGCCTTGCTGCGCCGTTCGCGGTCCCAGCGAGACCGTCGCGGACAGCATCTCGAAGATCCGCGCCTACCGCTTCGCCGGCTGGGAATTGAACGTGAGGTTGCGCCGACTCAAGTCACCGGCGGGCGAAACCATCACGTTGAGAAACGCCGAATTCAACCTCCTGGCCGCGTTCCTCGCCTCGCCGCAGCGAGTCCTCTCGCGCGAGCAACTACTCGGCATGTCGCACCTGCACAACGATGAGGTCTACGATCGCGCGATAGACACGCAGGTGGGACGTCTGCGGAGGAAGATCGAGACGACAGGCTTGAAAGAACCGCTCATCAGGACCGAGCGGGGCGCGGGCTACGTCTTCACGGCGACCGTGGACACGGTCCGCTGATACGGCCATTCGCTGAGTTCACCGATCGACCGAGGCCTGGACCCTGACGAGATCCTAAAGCGGGGCAACGGCCCCATCCGTCCCTAACGCTCTACTGTTTGCAGCCTTTTCGAACGCGGGAACGAGGAGGCATCTCGATGGCCCGGATACTCTCCGTTAACGTCGGGTTGCCGCGCGACATCGAGTGGCGCGGAAGAACCGTGCACACCGGCATCTGGAAGGAGCCGGTGACAGGGTCGTCGCCGTGTCAAGCGACTCAACGTCGAAGGCGACGGTCAGGCCGATCTCGGCGGCCACGGTGGGGAGCAGCGGGCCGTTTTCGTCTACCAGATCGAATCGCATCGCTACTGGCAGGAGCGGCTGGGCCGGCGCGATTTCACCCACGGGCGGTTCGGCGAGAACTTCACCATCGAGGGGTTGCCGGATGACGAGGTCTGCATCGGCGACCGGTACCGGATCGGGACTGCGCTGTTCGAGGTGACCCAACCGCGCACCACCTGCTACCGCGTCGGGATCCGCATGGACGAGCCGCAAATGGCCGCCCTCCTGACCTCCAGCGGACGGCCGGGCTTCTACCTCCGCGTCCTTGAGGAAGGTGAGGTCGGCGCCGGTGACCCGATTCTCCTCATCACTCGAGGGCCGGAGGGGATGACCGTAGCGGAGGCCAATGCGCTGCTGTACTCCTCCCATCACCCTCGCGAGCAGCTCGAGCGGGCGCTGCGAATCGCAGCGCTCTCCCCGGGCTGGCGGTGGTCCTTCGAGGCGTTGGCACGAAGTCAGGATGCCCACCCCGGCGCGACGGGCAACGCGGGTCTGGTGCCGGCAGGCGCTGCGCAGACGGCGATGCCCGGGTTTCGTTCCTTGCGAGTTTCGCAGATCGATCGTGAATGCGTGGACGTGATCTCGTTGTCGTTGCAGCCGACGGATGGCAGGCGGCTCACAACTCCACTCCCTGGCCAGTTCGTCGTGCTCCGTTTGCGGCTGAAGCCGGACGGTTCTCCACTCTTCCGGAGCTATTCACTCTCCGGACCTCCCTCCGACACGCAGTATCGCGTCAGCGTCAAGGTGGAGCCCAACGGCGCCGCGGGGAGCTACCTGAACAGCAACGTTCGAACGGGCGATGTCCTCGATGTCAGCGAACCGAGAGGCAGCTTCACCTTGCAGCCGGGAGACGGGCCGGTGGTGCTCCTGAGCGGGGGAATCGGCGCGACACCCGTGCTCGCGATGCTGCATGCGCTGGCTGCGAGCGCTACGCCTCGGGCGGTCTGGTGGCTGCACGGTGCACGCGATAGCAAGTCACATTCCTTCGCCACGGAGGTGCGACAGCTTCTCGGGATGCTTGCTCGCGGCCGAAGTCAGATTTGGTACAGCCGGCCGGCTGCGGATGATCGAGAGGGACGGGAATACGACGCGACCGGTCGCCTGGGCATGAAGGTCGTCGACCAGTTGGGCGTCCCGCGGGATGGCGACTTCTACATTTGCGGGCCATCGAGCTTCCTCGGCGACCTGCGGACGGGCGTGACCGCCTGGGGCGTGCCTCCGGACCGGATCCATTCCGAGCTCTTTTCCGGCGGTCCTTCGCTGATGCCCGGCATGAGCACCACGCCGGTGCGCACACCCCATCAGCCGGAGGGTACCCTGGCACCGGACCACTAGTGTCCTTTGCACGCAGCGGCATCGCCGCTCGCTGGCGCCTGGAAGACCAGAGCCTTCTCGAGCTGGCTGAAGCGTGTGATGTGCCCGTCCGGTGGTCGTGCCGCACCGGTGTCTGTCACAACTGCGAGAGCGGATTGATCTCTGGGTCCGTCACCTACCAGCCTGATCCGCTCGATTCACCGGCGGAGGGAAATGTCCTGATCTGCTGCTCCCGGCCGCGGGGCGACGTGGTGATCGACATCTGAGTAAACGCCGCGATCGCACCGGATTGCGCGACGAAAACACTGCGCGGTCGTCTGATCCGCACTGCAGAGACTGACAAGGACATCGCCCGCCTTCGCATAGCGAAAAACCCGTCACGCCAAAGACGCCGAGCCGCCTACCGTTTCGCATCGTGCTGCAAGGTTCATGAACGCGCGGTAGAGCATTGGCCCGCCGGAGACAATTGCCGGTACGCTCCGTTTCGAGATAAACGTCCTAACTCTTTTGTTGGCTCGTGCCTTGTGCGTAACAGGGCCTTCTCGCGCCCGATCTCTCCAGCGTGCACTTTTCCCGCACCTCGGCAAACTTCATTCCACGCAACGCGGCCGTGCCGGCCGTGCTCGGCAATGTGGACGACATCAACAACAACGTCGGGTTCTGGGCGCCGCAGCCGGACTTCCGCATACCCGAGCGGTTGAGCCCCGGGTACGACCGATTCAGCGACCTGGAACTCGAGGACATTTACCTGGATCTGGTTCGAACCTTCGTGGACTACCAGACGCGCGTGGGCCTGCGGGCGATCGAGCGCGAGCCCAACGCCGACCTCGTGATGATCTACATCGAGCAGCCCGACGGCTCGGGCCACCAGTTCACGATGACGGACCCGCGGCAAGCATCCAATCCGCTCGACGCAAGCACGATTGGCGCGAACCAGGACCCCGTCAAGCGGGCACGTTACCGCGACTACCTGCGCATCGCGTACCAGACCGCGAACGAGGCCGTGCAGCGCATCATCGAGGCGGTCGGCACCAACCGCCACGGCGAGCCGAATAGCAACGTGTTCGTGGTGTCCGACCACGGCATGGCGCCGTTCCATACCGCGGTCAACATGAACGCCTTCCTGGCGTCGAAGGGCTTCAGCCCGGCGCAGGTGCGCGCGGTGATCTCGGGGCCGGCGGCGAACATCTACATCAGCCTCCAGGGGCGCGAGCCGAACGGCACCGTGAGCCAGGCCGAGTACGTGGTCCTGCAGGAGCAGTTGATCAAGGCGCTGCGCGAGTTCCGCGACACCAATCCGAACTACGTGTCTCGCCGCCCGTGGAGCCGCTGTTCGACCAGGTGTTCGCGCGGCCGCTGCCGGAGGGCCCCGGCGATCCGCCCTTCGGGCTCGGCACGAACCGCTTCATCGGCCAGGACTCGGGCGACGTCTACGCGGTGCTCTCGCTCGGCTACAACTTCGACGGCACGCAACTGCCGGTTGTGCCGCGCCTGGGCGACGATGCGGCGGCGCTGGCGGCAGGGTTGTCAGTGCCCAACTTCTACGGCGCGCACGGCTACGACCCGCGCCTGGTGGAGATGAGCGCGATCTTCTTTGCGGCGGGGCCCGACGTGTGCCGGCGACATCTGGAGACTGTGCGCAACATGGACATCGCGCCGACGATCCTCGACATACTCGGCGTGCGGCCCGCCGCCACGGTTCAGGGCCGCTCGCTCCATCTTTGCGGTGAAGGCAGGAACGACGATCGCAATGACAGAAAGGATGATGACGGGGACGATGGCAGGGGCAGAAAAGACGACTAGCCTTACCTGTCAGTTAATCCGATGAACAACGATCTCTACATTGCACCGATCGCATAGCACCGCAATAACCGGGTCGTTTTTCTTCGATGAGCTCAGCCAACCCTGCCTTCCACTGGCGTAGCAAAGTGGACACGGAAGCTTTTCGCTACGCGGCGCCAAGATGTTCCAATGCGCGCGAAAGCTGTTGATCGTCGATTGCGTCGCGCCCGCCTTCATGAGCTCGTACGTAAGACGCGGTAAAAAATCACCGATGCTTCCCTCGTCCATGTGCCCCCTCCCGAATTAAGTTGCAACTCATACTTCGTCTGGCGGCTTTGATTTGCCGTGAGTCATCGTGCCGTCGGCCGACCATGCTGCACCAGGGGCTCGCGGATGGGCAAGCTGCAAAGAAAGGCCGCTAAGATGCGGTCCTAAGTAGTTGAAATCTGAAGGTCGTAAATCGTGCGGGACCGCCCCACGACCCCCAACTGCTCTTTCTGCTGATGGGCCAGTTCGCGAACGCCAATCGGCAATACGAAGGCGCCGAGTTTCTGGCTTCATTGGCGCAACAGTTCGCCCCTCAGCTCTCCGATACCCAAAAGGCTCTCTACCTGAGCGCAACGGCGCTGCTGCGTGCGCAAGCGGCGCCGAAAGTGCCGTTTTTGAGCCGCATTCAGTGGGTCAGGGACACAGTGACGATGCTAGAGGAGGCGAAGAAACTGTCCGGCGGCGAGGTTTTCGTCGTGCGCTGGACCTCGGGAGTGGTCAGGGCGCAACTACCCGGTTTCTTCGGACAGCGGAAAGAGGCTCTCGCCGACCTGCAATGGAATACTCGATTCGGATGCCGCTTCCGTTCCGGCGGAATGTGACAATTTTGTTGCAGGGGCGCGGGACTGACAAGGCGCCCGAACGCGACAACTTTCGGTGAACATACGGCTTGGCGGCACGTCAAACCAATTCACATCCGGAGGCGGTATGATCGATCAGGACATGGCTACTCGGGAATTCACAGATCGTGTCGGCCATCAGGCTGCGGATCGAATCTATAATGTCCTCTTCCTCGATTCGGGAAATTCCGCGCGCAGCGTAATGGCAGAAGCTGTGCTGAATGAACTGGGGGGCGGTCGATTCAGGGCATACAGTGCCGGGAGCAGCCCAACCGGTAAGGTGAATCCGTTTACTATCGAACTGATGCGCGCTAACGGACACCCTACCGACGAGCTGCGCAGCAAGCCGTGGGACGAATTCGGCAGGCCGGACGCGCCCCAAATGGACTTCGTTATCACCCTATGCGACCGAGCCGCCGGTGAAGCATGTCCGGTATGGCCAGGCCACCCTATTACAGCCTATTGGGGTTTTGAAGATCCTGCCGCTTCAAGGGGTACCGATGAAGAGAAGCGGGCGAAGTTCAGGGACGTTTACCACCAAATAGCCGCGCGCGTGCGACTTCTAATCAGTTTGCCACTGCCAAGTCTAGATCATCTTGCTAGGCAGAGCGAGGTCCGCGGGTTGGGTATGCCGGCATTTCGACAGCCCGGTGAAAAATAGTTGGCCCGTGCCACCGGACATCATCTCTCATCTAACCGCGCGAGCACAGGCTTGATGTCAATGACCGGCGTTCCGTCGATCGCTTCGATCGGCGCAACCCTCAACCTCCGGCCCCCGACTTCCAGCACCGAAACCCTATGAAGTCCCACGGGATTCGGACGATCCGGCGACCGGGTCGCGAAGACGCCCGTCACCGGGCGCCTCGAGTCTCCGCGTGGATGCACCCGAAGCACGTCGCGTCGTGCGCGGTGTAGCCAGGTCAGAACGATGAGCTCGTCGCCGGCTGCGATACCGGCGAGTCCTTCCGCTACCTGAGCCGTAAGCTCCAGCCACGCCTCTGGCGCGCCTTCATCCCCCTGCAGCGGCGCCGCCTGGAGGCTGGTCAGCGGGGACCTTACGACCCCGATCGGTTCGAGCGTATAGATGTTATTGCCCATGGCTCGTCGGCTGATCGGCCCCTCAGGACGGCCAGTGGGCACGATCTCATCCCTCGATTCCCGGTTCACGCGGGCTGCTCACGTGCCCTCCTGGAGTTCTCTTCCGGTCGCTTCACCTGCCCTGCAACGCTTTCTTCAACCGCGAAACCTCCTCGGCCACATCGCCGCGGAGAAGTGTCGAGTTGTTGGGAGCCGCTCGCCTATGCCCCGCTACGCCGCTTCGAGCCTTTCCAGCCGAGACCGTATGAAGCCAATCGGTTCGATCCTGTAGCTGGACTCGTTCATATTCCATTCGTTTGCCTTCAAATCGCAATTCCTGACAAATTCGGGCAACTCCAACAGGTACTCCGCGTCCCTCGCCAGGTGATGCGGTTTATCGATCTCCTCGCCTGCGTAGTTCTTGATGTCATCCCGGTTGGCCCAATACGAGATGGTCGTGAACTCCACGATCCCCGCACGGCCGCCGCATGACCTGCACGCCAAGGTTCCCCTTGGTGGCGGCGATCTTCCTGATGCCGTTTTCATACAGATAGGCTTCGTATTCGTCGGCTCGCGCGGCGGTCGTGCGGCCCTGCCATATGCGAGCAACCCGGGCCCTTTTCAGACTTTCAAGACGGTCATTGGGCATGATCTCATCCCTCCATTCCCGGCTTCACGCCGGTTGCTTGTGTGCCCTTCTGGAGCTCTCGTCCGATTGCTTCGCCTGCTCGCGGATCGGCTGATATGTCAGGTTCGTATTGAAGCAGAACGATTCCGGAGTCGTAGACAATCGATGCTTTCGGTGGCATGCGATTTCATCGTGTCTCCTTCATGCGAGGCCGCGCGGCCGCGTTGACGGCGAGGCCTTCGCCGTAGCGGTCGTGATGCCGGACCCACGACATCGTGTAGGCGAGGCTGTTCTCGTCGCGGCCCTTCGGCGTGAGGTCGAGGAGGTTATACGTACCGTGCAGGATGTCGTCCCCGCGCGCGTAGCTCGAATAGGTATGGAAAACCTCGCCGTCTGCGTCCGAGCAAAACACGCTCGTCCCGGGAAGCTCCTCGCCCGAGAATTCGAGCTCGGCGTAGTTGTAATGCATCCGGCCTTTCGCGCGCTCCTCCGCCGTGGAAGAGACGTGAAAGTCGTAGTTGAAGTCGTTGCCGTGCGACGACACCCACTTGAAGCGCCAGCCCATGCGCCGCTGGAACGGCCGGATCTCCGCCAGGGGCGCGCGGGACACCGCTGCGAAAGTCACGTCGCGCGCAGCAAGATGCGCCAGCGCGCCATCGACGTGGTCTGCCAGGAACGAGCAGCTCGGACACCCTTCCTTCCACCCCGGGCCGAACATGAAGTGCTGGATGATCAACTGGCTCCTCCCGCCGAAGAGGTCGACGAGCGATTCCTTGCCATTCGGCCCGTCGAACACGTATTGTTTCTCCATCCTGACCCAGGGCAGGTTGCGCCGCTCGGCGCTCAGTTGATCGCGCAGCCGGGTTAGCTCCTTCTCCTTGATCAAATGCTTCTTGCGCGCGGCCAGCCACTCATTTCGCGACACGATGTTTGGACGGTTCATTCTGGACTCCTTTCGGGGTTTGGTGGATCGCTCTCTTCCTGCCTGGCTTCGAAGCCAGGCGTTCTACCTGCTCCTTTACTCTGAACTTCACGATCCTGGCGATCAGGACGTAAGGAACGGGTTCGTCGAGGGGAAACTGCAGATTGCCTTTCACTCCTCGATAACGCGATAGGTCTTTCCTGAGTTTCTCATCTCCCTTCACTGGCGGATAAACGCCGATGTGCTTCTTGAAAGCGGCAAAATAGATCAGAGCGCCGCCGCCGAGGGTAAACGCCGGGATTCGATAGCTGATCTTTTCCTGCGCTTCCGGCGCCGCCTTTCTGATCGTCAACCGTATCCTCCCCAGAATCGATTGAATCTCGGGTGGGAACGCCGCGATGTACTCATCGATGCTGCCTGGTTTCGACGATCCACCAGTCATGTAGCCGTCTCCTTCGAGCTGAAAAGGTCACCGATCGAACCGGCTTGTCCACTACTGCATAGTCGATCGGGATTGCGCCGGATCGACATGGCCAATGAGATTGGCTCGAAGCGCTGCTAGGTGATTGAAATTGCGAGCTGTTCACAGGTCAGTGCCGCCGAGCCCGCGGGCTCCCGCGGCGGCGTTCGCGCACGCCTATTTCTTCGTCTTGTAGGTCCTGCAGTGCTTGAGCGCGCCGGACTTGTCATAGACCTTCCACTCACCAACCTTCTTGCCGTCTGCGTACGTGCCCACGTCCCAGAGCTGGCCGTTGGCGTAGTAGCGCTTCCATGGGCCAATCTGCGTGCCCTTGGCAAAAGCACCCCGTTGCAAGGGTTCCCCGTTTTCCCGCCACCATTCCCAGTACCCGTCCAACTCGCCGTTCAAGTAGCTGCCCACAGCCTTAAGGCTGCCATTCCGGTAGTAGAAGCTCCATTTGCCGTGTCGCTTTCCATTTCTGATCACGCCCTCGGCCGAGAGCCCGCCCCCGGCAAAGAGGCCCTTGTGCGGTCCGTCATGAGGTCTCATGCTCGAAGGTTTCATGGTTTCTCAGTCGCGATCCTCGGCCAGTAGAGTCGGATCGAATCGCAAGATCGACAATGTTGGTCCGCCTGCGTTGATAGGTCCAATTAATTGTTATCATGAATTACATAAGGAAATATTCTGGTCTTATCTTGCGGCTTCGGACGGCTTTCGGAGTTATCGGCAAACGATTTCGGAATCTCCGGCATGCTTTCCTCGAAATCGGAGCATCAGCACTCACGTATTAATTGGACCAATTCATAACGGGTGTTCAGGATTTCCCGGGTTAACGCGTTACAGCTTGGCAGGATGCGCGCAGGCGAACATGAGTCTCAGGCGCTCGTCAGGGATCCCGGCCTCGCCGCCCGCGTCGTCATCAAGTTCGTTAGCCAGCAGTGCGAGCGTCGGCCCTTCGCCTACGGACCGACCCGCAGCGAGATGACGGGCCCGACCTTCGTCGAGAACACCCTGATCGTCTCGGTGCAGCACCCGGGCGAGGACTGCGATTGGCAGCTCGCGCCCTTCACTCTCAACCGCAACCTCGAGATCCTTGACCTGAACGGCGCGGTCTTCACGCAGAACCGCACGGTCACCTGCAGCAGCAACTGGCCGAGCAACATCGAGGGCATGGTTTCCGGCCCGCCGCGACCGTGCGTAGTCGCCATCCAGCGCAAGGACTCGCGCAACCGGTTCATCTAGCAGGCTTCTCCCTCGCGCGTTTTACCGAGACGCGCGTGTTTCAGGCCGCTGGTGTTTCCCCCGCCAGCGGCCTGTTTTTCTTGAGGGTGTCAGGAACCCTACCTTAAGGTTCCTGACACCTTCGGGTTATTTGCGGAATGGCACGCTACCGGGGCGGCGCCCGGACGAGCCGCGCGAAGCGCTCGAGGTCGCGCGCATCGACGTCCGACACGGCGGCGAAGCGCAGTCCTTTCTCCGACCAGCTGGCGACGTTGAATCCGCGGGCCGCGGCAAGCGCGACGGGCACTTCATCACCCGATTGCGCGCGCCAGGCGAAGAGATTGATGGCGTGGTTGCGCACGCGGTACACGACGGCCGCCGCCTGGCGGTCGGCAACGTGATCGAGCCGCGCGCCGAGCAGCACGTATCCGTGTTCGGACAGATCGAGGACTACGGGAGCGAAATCCACCTTGCCCTGGAACCACGGCTTGATCACGTGGCGATCGGCGGACACCACTTCGGTCAGTCGACGCCCCGCCCCGAGCGAAGCCACGTGGCTTGCCACAACCTGCTCCGGCAGTGCGTTGTCGGGCGCCGGGCGCCCGACCCAGTAGCCGGCAAGGGCGCCGACACATCCCACGAGGAAGGCTAGCGCGCCGGCGTGCAGCCAGGTTGGGCGTCGGCGGGGCGACGCCTCCGCTCCAGCGCTCGCGGCGAGCGAGCGGCGCACTGAACGCACCAACTCCACGGGCGCGCGGAAATAGGGCAGCTCCGCTCGAGTGCGCGCGCGGAGTGCCTCACGCTCGCCCTTCAACGCCGCACAGGCGACGCACGATTCGAGATGATGCTCGATCTCGCCGCCCGTAGCGCGGTCAAGCTCCCCGTCGAGCCAGCCATCCAGGACCTGGCGCAGTCGTGTGCAATTCATGATCTCATCCTCTTGCGCGCTTCCACCAAGCGCTGCTGCAACAGGTCGCGGGCGCGCGCGAGCCGTGACATCACAGTGCCGAGCGGCACGCCCACGATCGCGCTGATGTCCTTGTACGGCAGCTCCTCGAGTTCGCGCAGCACCAACACCTCGCGGTAGTCGTGGGGCAGTGCCTCGATGCACGCGCGCAACCAGCGGGCTTCGGACGCGCGCGCAACCGCCATATCGGGAGGCTCTCCCGTTGCGGCTTGAGCGCCATGCGTCGCCTCATCGAACGCTTCCTCGAGCGACCGGCGGCCGCGATCCTTGATCCAGTCGAATGCGGCGTTGCGCACGACCGCCATGAACCAGGCTTTCGGACTAGAGCCCTGCTGGCCGTCGAAGAACCGCAACGCCCGCAAACAGGCGTTCTGCACCACATCCTCGGCGCCGGCCTCGTCTCGCGTGAGCCAGCGCGCGAGGTTGTATGCGGCGTCCAGGTGCGGGAGTATCGCCGCCTCGAATCGGGCCAGTCTCGCTTTATCGCCCAACCGCCATCCCTCCATCGGCTATTTCGAATTGGATGAGCATCCGGACTCACTCGATCTTAGTGTGGGGTCGAGTGACGTAACGAAGTTATGCAAGGCTCAAGACAGTTATATGACTTGATCGCACCTCAGTTTATTCCCCGATCGTGCGCGCGGAAACCGTGGAATAACCGGGGCCCCGATGCAGTCTGGCAATAAAGGTCCAGGGGCGAAGTTTTGCGCGTTTGCCGCCGGCGGGCCGGTCAATTTGAATGAAAGGGGTCCGACATGAAGGGCAATGGTTACAGCAGGCGGGATTTCATGAAGGTCGCGGGGCTTGGCGGGCTCGTGTTTGCATCGGGTCTGCCGGGTTGTGCGGGCTACGGCCAGGCGGGCACCGATCAGCGGGACTTCTTCTTCGTGCAGCTCTCGGACGTCCACTGGGGCTACAGCAACGCGAAGGTCAATCCCGAAGCCAAGAGCACGCTGCGCAAGGCGGTGGCAGCGGTGAATAGCCTTGAAGAAAAGCCCGACTTCGTCGTGTTCACCGGCGACCTCACCCAGACGACCGACGACCCGAAAGTTCGCAGGCAACGCCTCACCGAGTTTCGCGAGCAAGCCGCGGAACTCAAGGTTCCGAAGGTGTACTTCTTCGCCGGCGAACATGACGCGGCGCTCGACCGCGGCGCAGCCTATCAGGAAGTCATCGGCGGACCCCTTTACTATGTGTTCGATCACAAGGGCATACATTTCATCGTGCTCGACAACACCTCCGATCCCGCGCCCATCCTCGGCGCGAAGCAGATCGATTGGTTGAAAGCCGATCTCGCCCAGCAAAAAACGGACGCCCCGATTGTCGTGCTCACGCACCGGCCGTTATTTCCGCTGCTGCCGCAATGGGATTGGGCGACGCGGGATGGGATGGCCGCGGTGGATGCGCTACTCCCGTACCGCAACGTGACAGTGTTCTACGGACACATCCACCACGAGCACCATCACCGCACTGGGCACATCGAGCACCACGCGGCGAAGGCAGTCATGTTTCCGCTTTCACCGGCGGGCACGGCGCCCGCCAAGACGCAGCTTCCCTGGGATCCGGCCGAGCCCTACAAGGGACTCGGGTTCCGCAGCGTAAAAGCGAGTGCACAAGGGACCGCGCCGAAGCTGCGCGAACTGCCTGTCGGATAGAGGAGCGGGGGAACGGGCCCGTTCCCCTCGCACCCCTGGCCGCACGATGAAACTTCTTCGCGCGAAAGGGGTGTTGATCGCTTGGTTGGTGCTTGTCGCAGCGGTGTGCGGCCCCGCGGGTTACTACGCAGCGGCGGCGGCGGAAAGTCCGCAGCGTATCGCACTTACCGCGACCAAGTTCCACTTTAGCGCGACGGAAATTCGGGTGAAGAAGGGCCGGCCGGTGACGCTCGTCCTCACGACGCCCGACTTCGTGCATGGATTCGCAATCCCTGATTTGAACGTACGCGTGGATCTCATTCCGGGAAAGACGGTCGAGGTTAGATTTACGCCTGACCGCACGGGCCGCTTCGTCTTTCTCTGCGACAATTTTTGCGGGGAAGGCCATGAGAAGATGACCGGTTTCCTCACCGTGACGGAGGAATAAAGTAGAGGTTACATCGTGGAAGCGGATGGATGGTCACGCTCCACACGCTATTGTGGTAGATCAGGTTCTGTCACTTAGCTTTCATCTTCTATTTCTCGACCTACTCGCCGGGACGCCCTCGATCCAGTTTCTTGGCCTTCGACCCGAGCTCCGGCGCGATACAACCAGTAATTGTCAATGACCCGCGACCAACTCTTATTAGGCTCACGTAGAGGATGGTAAAATTGTAATTTTTCAGCCCTACACTTCCATAAGCAATCTCGTCAAACTCGGTTGCCCGGAAAAGGAAGGAACGACGATGGGCGCAGCCGGGAGCGAGGAACGTATTTTCCGGAATATTCTGAGAGGAGCATCGAAATGCTGAATAAACTGGTTTACGCCTTCATGGCAGGCGCGCTTGCACTGGCTGCCACGCACGCGGCCGCCGACAAGGATGATGACGACCGGCAGCGGCACCGCGCCGATGTGCGAAAGCCAATCGTGATCGGCCATCGCGGCGCGAGCGGTTACCTGCCGGAGCACACGCTCGCTGCCTACTACATCGCCATCCAGCAGGGCGCCGATTGCGTCGAGCCGGATCTCGTCATGACCAAAGACGGCGTCCTGGTCGCGCGGCACGAGAATGAGATCGGCGGCACCACCAATGTGGCCGACCGGCCGGAGTTCACGAGCCGACGGACGACCAAGACAATCGACGGCGTGGCAATTACCGGCTGGTTCACGGAGGATTTCACACTGGCCGAACTGAAAACACTGCGCGCGAAGGAGCGCATTCCCGCCGTGCGCCCGGGCAACACGCGCTTCGACGGCATGTTCGAGGTGCCGATGCTCGAAGAAGTGCTTCAACTCGTGCAAGCCGTGAACGCGAATCGCCGCCGCGGCGACGATGACGGCGGAAAGCACGGACACGTCAAAGAAATCTGCGTCTATCCCGAGACGAAGCACCCGACCTATTTCCAGACGATAGGGCTTGCGATGGAGGCGCCCTTGGTCAGGCTGCTGAACCGCTACGGCTACAGCGGTCCGAATGCCTCGGTCTTCATCCAGTCATTCGAAGTCGCCAATCTGAAGCAGCTCGCGAAGATGACGAAGGTTCCGCTGGTGCAGCTCATTAACGAAGGCGGTCGTCCGTTCGACTTTACGGTAGCGGGAGACGCGCGCACCTATGCCGACCTCGCCACTGCGGCGGGGCTAAAGGAAATCGCGCGCTACGCCAGGGGCGTCGGCGTCAACAAAAATCTCATGATTCCCCGCGTGGCCGGAGATTTCCTCGGCAAGCCGACCTCACTGGTGGCCGACGCGCATGCCGCGGGCCTGATCGTGCATGGCTGGACCTTCCGCGCCGAGAATACGTTCCTGCCGGCGGACTTCCGCTCGAGCTCCGATCCCATAGCGTTCGGCGATCTCGCTGGCGAGGTGAAGCGTTTCCTCGAGCTCGGGATGGACGGCTTCTTCACCGATCAGTCCAACATCGGGGTACGCGCGCGGGACGAGTTCATCGGCGTCGCGCCCTGAGCGCTGATGAAAATCTCGGGGTAAATCGAGGTGCTACGAGAGGCGGTTTGGTGGCCGCCCTGAATGAGAAACCATGTCACTGCCGCTGCTGGGCACAGGGCATCTTGCGTCATTTGCACGAAGATATCGTCCAAGCGGCGGCGACAGCCAGCGCTGTGTGCGCGCTGACTACGCGGCGACCTGCGCAGGGGGACTCGATGCAGATGCGTCATCCGAGCCCGGCTGCTCGCGCGATGAGAAACAACCCTGCCCCGACGACCACAGCCCCGGTGGCTCGCGCGACGCGCTCACCCGCCGGTGCGAGACGTTCGAGGGTAATGGCTGCCCCCACGACAGCCATTGCGCGAAGGTCCATGACCCCGATGACCAGAAGGATTGTCACGAGGCCAACCGTGCAACGCGCGCAGTAGAGGCCGAGGCGCAGGCCGTGCCGCCAGGCTGTGCCGGCGTCGGCGGGCAGCGTACGGCCGTGCCCGGGTGCCTCCCGGCAGAAGGCAAGGTGACGCGCCTTCCACGCGGTGAGCTGGAGGGAGCCGGCGATCAGGACGACGACACCGACCGCGATCGGTACTGCGCGGGCCAGCGCCGGCTCGTGCATCGCGATCGTCGCCAGCGCCACGCCGAGCGGAAAAGCGACCATTCCAAACACCGTCCAGATGGAGAAGTAACCAAGGCCCACGAGCACGGTTAGCCGACCGAGGCGCGCTTCCCCAGCGCCGCTAACAGCTTTGCGATAGCGCCACAGCATGGGGACCAAGGACGGCAGCATCATTGCCATCATCATCACGACCCACATGCCAAGGAACGACGCCGCGGCGCCGGGCCACGTCTGTCCGGGCATCCGCATCCACGCCATCGACATCGTCCAGCCGCCGGGCATCGGCATCTCGCCCATCGCCAACATGGATGCGCACCAGACGATCGTCACCGCCGCGCTGGCGGCGAACAGCAGCGCAGAGACACCGAAGAACGCTTGCTGGGACGCTCGCTCGGAAGCCATGACGATTTCGCTCAGCCGCGGTACTCCTCGCGGCGCGCCTCCCTAATTCTTATTCAAATAGTGTCTCTCCAAGAATTCAGACCTGAAATTTTGTGGCGGAGTGGGAATGTCTGGCCGACCCTCTGGCGTAAAGTCCATGAGATTCCAATACGGCCAAACCGTGTCGACATGATTCGCCGACAGTTCAGTTCCCCAGAAATGAAAGATCTTCTCGTCCTGCCTCCTAAATACATGCATCACTGGCCACTGCATATCGTCAGAATCTCCCTGGCATTTGTAATCTGCTTGATAGGTGGACTCCGATCCGGAAACCAGCGCAATCTGCGACCATCCACGTTGCTTGGCCCACGCATTGATTCGTTCGGCTGGCGCTTTGGCTATGGCGACGAACGCCGCGTCACGAGTGACCTGATACGAGCTTCGATCGAACCCATCGACCAGCGACGTACAAGAAGGACAGGGATTGTCCCAGTTGGGACCAAACATGAATGAGTACAGCAACAGCGTGTTCTTGCCCGCAAATAGCTCGGGAAATTTCACCTTCTTTCCGACTTTTCCGTCGTTGGCCCACTGGAAGACATAATCCTCTTTCAATTGACCGCCGAGAGGGAGCTTGCGGCGTCTTTCTGCCACAGCTTTTACTTTGTCGACAAGCTCTTGTTCGTCTTTAAGCAATGCGTCGCGCGCATCGCGATACTCTCTGCTTTCGTTTGGATACCGTAGCTCACTCATGTTCGTCTCCTCGTTCGTGGGATGCTCGCTCGGAAGGCATGCCGACTTCGCTCAGGCCTTGTTGTACTCGTCGTGGCGGCGCCACCAGATTTCTTCGAGCTCGTCCTCGTTCCTGCCCCACGGGGCGAGGTCGAGGAAACGGTAAGTCCCCATCAAGGCCTCGGTGCCACGGGCGTAGGTGGAGTAGGTGTGGTGGACAGCGCCGTTCTGGAGCGCGAAGGCGCTCATACCCTCCTTCTGCGGCTCGGCCTTGTCGACATGCCGGTAGTTGTAGTCGGCGCCGTTTCTCCGCTGCTCCTCGGTGAAGGCGGCACCGAAGTCATATTTGAAGTCGCTCCCGAGCGACGAAACCCACGGGAATCGCCAGCCCATTTGCCGCTTGTAGTTCTGGAGCTCCTGCAACGGGGCGATCGACTCACAAACGAGGGTAATGTCGCGGCCGTTCAAGTGGGGGATGACACCGTCGAAGTGATCGGCGATCAAGGAGCATCCGGTGCATCCCCGGCGCTCGTCGGTGAGCCGGAATCCGTAGCCGAACATGAAGTGATAAACGAGGAGCTGCGACCGCCCTCGGAAGAGGTCCGCCAGCGAGGCGCTCCCCTCGTCGGTCTCAAATCGATACTCCTTGTCGATCCGAACCCATGGCAATTCCTGCCGCCGCCGCGCCAGCTTGTCGCTGCGCTGCATTAGTTCCTTCTCAGCCTTCAGTAGCTCAAGCCGGGCCGCAAGCCACTCTTCACGTGTTCCGGTCTTATGGTTAGTCATCGTGTCTCTCCTTCTTGTCGTTACAACAGCTTGGCGTGGTCCGCGATCGATTGACGTCGCCCGCGTCCGTAGCCAGCTCGTCGCTGCGCCGCGTCAGCTCCTTTTCCGCGCCGAGCAGTTCGAGACGCGCTGTCAGCCATTCTTTGCGCGAAACGACTTTATTCCCCATAGTTAACCTCCAGTTTCCAGAGATGTTTGTCGCGTGTGGCCACCGATCTGAGCGAGGACGAGAATCTTACTGAGGTGCTGAGCCTGTTGCCGTCTGCACTGCAAGATGCCTCCTGATACGAGCCTCTTCTTCGGCCCGGTATTCGGCAATCCTGTTCCGATCGGCTTCGGCGAGCGCGCGCCGGAGAGCAGCGGCTTCAAGATCCCGGCAGTAAGCCGGCGTTCCGGGCTGCTGGCGCCAGGAGTTGTCCAGATCACCACCGTCGACAGGGTCGAAACCAAGATCGTCGACAAGGCGAAGCACCACTGCCTTGGCGTCCGACGAATCGCCGGCGACCGGGAGAGCTATCCGCCCCGTCGTTCCCCTCGGAACGCCCTTCTCGAGAAGGCTCTTGGCGAAGATGTTGTTGAACGCCTTGATCACGGGACGGCCGATCCGCTGCGCGACCCACTGGCTGTCGAGTAGGCCGCGGTCGATCGCATCGATGCGGCCATCGCGAAGCTCCGGATGGTAGTTGCCGGTATCGATCACGACGACCCTGCTCGGCACATTCGCAAACAGCACCCGCGGAAGTTCGGCGACGGCCTTCGTCGGGATCGCGAGGATGACGACTTCTCCGGCGTTGGCGGCGTCGACAACGGAAACGGGCGTCGCGCCAATCTCGGCCGCCAACGCGGTCAGGCTTTCCGGGCCTCTCGAGTTAGCAATCGAGAGGTGATGGCCGAGCTCGGCGAGGTGGCGCGCAAGTATTCCTCCCATGCCTCCGGCGCCTATAACTCCGATTCTCATGGACTCATCCTTTGAAATCTCCATGCTCCAGCTGTGCAGCGTAGCCTCCGACCACGCTTCGACCCAATCCGCGTAACCCTCGGGCCTCGATCTTGCCATCGACTGACATTTTCAACCCAGCAATCAGCTTTCGCATGTCGAACTGCATATCGCATCAAGCCCTTCACGCAGGACCCAAATCGTCGGAGCGTCCGGCTTCGAGACGCGACCACTGGGCGGTGGGGCGTCCGTTCGTCCGCGGTTGTTCAGCTGTCGACTTGCCACTGTTGTGGCCAGCCGGGCGGCGAGTCCTCCCACGACTCCTGGCGTCCGTACACGGTGAGGTCCATGAGCGCGTAGCTGTAGTCCATTGCCTCGACGCCGCGGATGGTCGTCCAGCAGGTTTCGAAGACGCGGTCGCTGTCCCGTAGGTAGCACACGAGGTGCATCCTGCCGATTGGCGCCCGACGAGGAGCGCGTCGAGGGACGCTTGCGCTGAGTACCACGGCATGTCCCAGCCCATGAAGTCGTGGTAGCGGATGCTTTCGTCGTAGGGACCCTGACAGAAGACCGCGTAGGTGATGTCGCGAGAATGCAGGTAGGACAGCTCCGCGACCTGGGTGGTGCACCACGTGCAGCCTTCGCACTGCTCGGCCGCGGGTTGGCCGGGGTGCCACATGAAGTAGTAGGCGATGAGCAGCCGGCGCCCTTCGAACGCATCGAGCAGGGTGAGCGGCCCGTCGGGCCCGATCAGTGGGTGTCGGCATCCACCTCGACCATGGGCAGCCGCCGGCGGGCCGCTGCGATCGCGTCGCCTTCTCGTGTGTGAGCTTTCTCCCGAATCCGCAGTGCGTTCGAGCTCGGCCTGGAAGGCTCCCGATCGACCACCGCAAGTACTCCGGGTTCACTCCTCATGAAGTCTTTCATGGTTCTCTCCGTTAGCTTCTAAAATGCAGTTTGCATTTGCGTGGGCCTCGCGCTCTCGGCTTCACAGCCTGAAGAGGTCTGCAAGCGAAGCCCTCCCCTCGTCGGTCTCGAATGGATCATCCGTGTGGATTCGAACGCACGGCAGCTCCTGCCGCCGCTCGGATAATTGGGGGTCGGGTTAACTTTCCGAAAAGGAGAATCCGGTCCCCCGATTACTGATTTAGAGCGCCTTTAGCTCAACCCGCTAGCGCAAGATCTTCGTCGGTGGTGCCTCAGTCCGGCCCGTC
The DNA here is from genome assembly GCA_963802355.1 of uncultured beta proteobacterium. Lineage (GTDB taxonomy): Bacteria > Pseudomonadota > Gammaproteobacteria > Burkholderiales > SG8-41 > SG8-41. The sequence continues at coordinate 39,619 of CAWDIV010000012.1, forward strand.
GCCGCTAATATGGGTGTCGTTCGGGTTGGGACTACCTTTCCGGGTTTCCACAAGCGACTTCAAGCTCATCAGATAAATCGCCCACTTGGTGCTGCAATGGTGCATGAATTCGACCGGCTCCTTCCAATCCTGGTGTTTGAAGAGGACGATGGCATGGTCGCCTGCTTGTTTGAGATCAAAACTTACCTTGGTGCCGATCCATTCCTGAGGCCCGTCGACCACTTGCCATAGCACGCGCTTGGCAGGCTGAAGCTCCAGGATCTTCATGTCGAAGCCGCCGATCTCGGAGCCGCCGGCGCTGAAGCGGAACTTGAGCAATCCGCCGACCTTGCTTTCCCCTTGCGTGTTGTTCGTCCACCAGGCGGCAAGACCTTCGCGCGTGGCCAATGCCTTATAGACTTCGTCCGAGGACGATTTGATTCCGACTCGATGCAGAATATCCGCCATTTGCCTTCTCCTTTACTGGTTGTAAGAAACGACTGCGTTCATAAACCAGCGACAGGTTAGCCTTCAGCGACGGCGAACCGTGAGTAACAACTGTGACGCGTTTCGGACGCCCGAACGCGGCGTAGGGTCCCTAACAATATGAGGGGATGGCCCCTCGCTGCGCTCTCCCCTTATGCTCCGATCAGGGCGCCTATCCCTCAATTTGATAGGCGCTTTAAGATGACGCATGGATTCGCTCGTCACGGCGGCAGCGAGGGCACTCCAGGCAGCCGACCCCTGGGCGCGCTCAAGCTGATCGCGCTTCGGGACGACGCGCCCGCGCTCGCCCTGGGTCGGGCCGTCCAACCGGAAGATCGGGGAAAGATCCAGAGAATTGGGGGTCGGGTTCACTTTTCCCGAAAAGAGAATCCGGCCCCATTTACGCTTCACAAGCGCAAGACCTTCGTCGGTGGTGCCTCAGTCCGGCCCGTCGCCGCTAATATGGGTGTCGTTCGGGTTGGGACTACCTTTCCGGGTTTCCACAAGCGACTTCAAGCTCATCAGATAAATCGCCCACTTGGTGCTGCAGTGGTGCATGAATTCGACCGGCTCCTTCCAATCCTGGTGTTTGAAGAGGACGATGGCATGGTCGCCTGCTTGTTTGAGATCAAAGCTTATCTTGGTGCCGATCCATTCTTGCGGCCCGTCGACCACTTGCCATAGCACGCGCTTGGCGGGCTGAAGCTCCAGAATCTTCATGTCGAAGCCGCCGATCTCGGAGCCGCCGGCGCTAAAGCGGAACTTGAGCAATCCGCCGACTTTGCTTTCCCCTTGCGTGTTGTTCGTCCACCAGGCGGCAAGACCTTCGCGTGTGGCCAATGCCTTATAGACTTCATCCAGGGACGATTTGATTCCGACTCGATGCAGAATATCCGCCATTTGCCTTCTCCTTTACTGGTTGTAAGAAACGACTGCGTTCATAAACCAGCGTACAGATTAGCCTTCAGCGACGGCGAACCGTGAGTAACAACTGTGACGCGTTTCTTCGGCGGCGCCCGAACGCGGCGTTATGAGGTCTCGGGCGCCTATCCCTCAATTTGATGGGCGCTTTAAGATGACGCATGGATTCGCTCGTCACGGCGGGAGCGAGGGCACTCAAGGCAGGCGACCCCTTGGGCGCGCTCAAGCTGATCGCGCTTCGGGACGACGCGCCCGCGCTCGCTCTGGGTCGGGCAGTACCGCGACCGGAAGATTCACCAGATCGACCCCCAGACCGGCGCGATCCTGCGCACGATCGAGTCGAACCGATTCGTCACGGGCGTGACGTGGGTCGACGGCGAGCTCTGGCATGGCACATGGGAAGGCGACGAGAGCGACATCCGCCGCATCGACCCCAAGAGCGGCAAGGTCCTGGTCCGGCTCACCATGCCCGAAGGCGTCTTCGTGTCGGGCCTCGAGTCCGATGGCGCCGGCCTGTTCTACGCGGGCGGCGGTCCGAGCGGCAAAGTGCGCGCAGTGCGCCGCCCCAGGCGTTGACGCTAGGCACGAATCAGTGGGGTCAGACCTCATTAATAACGTGATGAAACCAATCCCTTAGGCTCGATTCCACCCCCTCCCGCCCTCCCGGCTCTTAATGTCGATTCACCCGGGTCCTGATCGACTATGGGTTAGCACCCATAAAGGAGACTGAAATGAGTGAGCAGTACAGACCGTTTCGGCGGATACGCCTGGCTCTACATCGGCTCGTTCGCGCTCGGTATGGGCGCGGTGGCGATCGCGCTCGCCTTCCCGCCGATTGCGCGGCGCGCGCAGCTGCAGCCGGCGTAGTATCTGCGAAGCCCTCCCCCGTATGTTTCTCGACATTAACGACAGGCCATCGGACTCACCCTTTGTCGAAAGGGTCTGGCGCGCGCATAGCGAGCGCGCCGGGCGCTTTCTGTCCGTTGCGTCGAGCCATTGGGAAATGGTGGTGACGCACCTCGGGGGCAAAGCCACCCTTACCGTGCGCGGCCCGGAAACCAAGGTAACCGAAATCGATTGCCCGGCGGACGGCGAATGGATCGGAATCCGCTTCAAGCTGGGCACCTTCATGCCGCAGTTGCCCGTAGAGAAAATCATCGACCGAAAGGACGTGGTCCTGCCCGGGGCGGCCCGCCAATCGTTCTGGCTGAACGGCTCTGCGTGGGAATATCCGGGCTTTGAGAATGCCGAGACATTCGTAGCGCGTCTCGTGCGTGACAGCCTGGTCGCGCGCGATTCAGCCGTGGAAGCCGCGTTGCAGGGTGAGCGCAGGGCGCTGTCACTTCGCTCCGTGCAGAGGCATTTTCGGCAGGCCACCGGTATGACCCGCAATACTTCTCGCCAGATCCAGCGCGCCCGGTATGCGACGAACCTGCTGAGAGAGGGCACTTCCATTCTCGACACCGTCCACGAAGCCGGCTACTTCGACCAGGCACATCTCACCCGCGCGCTCCAGCGCCTGATCGGACAAACGCCGGGAGAGATTATCCGGCAGGAAGAGCAGTTGTCGTTTCTATACAAAACAACGCTCTCTCGCTGAGTCTACTATCCGCACGTCGCAGTCTGGCCGCACCAGCGCGCCGGTCACCCCGCAAACGCTCCAGGAACAGTCACCATGCCCAAGGTCAATACCTCTCGTTCAATGGATCCGCCGCCGAGGCCATGCGCTTCTACCAGAAGACTCTCGGCGGGAACCTCGACGCTCTCGTTAAGTTCGGCGACTTGCCCGACGCGAAGCAGATGCCGCCCGGCAGCGCCGACAAGGTGATGCACGCGGAACTTTCCTTCGGGGATGGCGGCTCGCTGATGGCGAGCGATTGGGTGGGAAACCGGCCGTATGAAGATGAAGGGCTTCTCGATCGCACTCGGCTACGAGACGGCGAGCGAAGCTAGGCGGGTGTTCGATGCGCTCGCCAAGGGCGGCATGGTGATCATGCCGCTGCAGCCGTCCTTCTTTGCGGAAGCTTTCGGTATGGCGATCGACCGATTCGGCACGCCCTGGACGATCAGCGGCGGAACGAAGCGGGGTTAGGAACGCACACTCTAATTGGAACGGAGGTCGCGGATGCCTATCGGCGATAAGACGGCCGTCCGGATCGGGTACGTCCTGAGCGGGCTGGTCATACTGTTCATGCTGTTCGACGGAAGCATCAAGCTCGTGCCGCTCGACATCGTGATCGAAACAACGGGCCAGCTCGGCTATCCCGCCACGGACACTTTCGCGCGCGGTCTCGGAATACTGGGGCTCGCCTGCACGGCGCTCTATGCGTTTCCGCGCACCGCCGTGCTCGGCGCGATATTGTTGACCGCCTATTTCGGAGGGACCGTCGCCACCCACCTGCGCGTCGGCAGCCCAGTCTTCAGCCACATGCTGTTCGGCGCCTATCTCGGCGTCATGCTGTGGGCCGGACTATATCTGCGGGACGTTCGTTTGCGCGCGGTCATCCCTTTCCGGGACAGGTAAAGGCCGCGTGCCGGGTTCGAAACCTTCCATGTCACCCCCCAAGTGCTCGATCCTTGCCTTCAGGCAGGGGTGGCATCCGGCGCCAGGATCAGCTCCGCGTCGTCGACGACGTAGCGGACATAGCGGTAGTCGCGTATGAAGCTGATCCGGCCGTCGGTCCACTCCAGCCACATCAGGTAGCTCGGCTTGGCCGACGTGGGATCCTCGAAGACCGCGATCACCTCGCGGCCATCGAGCCAGGCGGGGGCGAGCCGAACCGGTCGCATATTGCGCGTAGATGCCGAAGAACATCTTCACGTCGGCGCCTGTACGCAGCGGATACGTCGACTGGAGCAGCCGCACGTCGTCGGCCAGCATCGCGCGCAGCCCGTCCCAGTCGTGCCCGTTGAACAGGGCGACATAGCGGGCTACTGCGGGTGACGGCGCTCGCGGCGCGGGCTGGGCCGGTGCCTGGGCATTGATCGCCTTGAGGCGGGAGCGCCCGCGGGCGAGGTGCGCTTTCACCGCGTTGACCGTGAGATGGAGCAGGTCGGCGATTTCCTCCAGTGATTGGTCGAGGACGTCCTTGAGGATCACGACGCTCCTCTGCATCGTCGGAAGCTCCGCGAATCGCGACACCGCCGTTTCGACTGCCTCCCTTCGCATCAGCACCTCCACAGGATCTGGGCTATCCGGATCGACGATCTCGGGGACCTCATCGATGGGCTCGGCCGCGCGGATCGCGCGGCTGCGCAGCAGGTCCATCGCGCGGTTGTGGGCGATCCGGAACAGCCAGGAGCGCAACTGCGGCACCTCCGTCAACTCCTCCAGCGCGACGAAGGCACGGGCGAAGGTGTCCTGCACCACGTCCTCGCCCTCGATCACCGAGCCCATCAGGCGCGCGCAGTAGCGGTGAAGCTCGGGCCGCAGCTCGCCGGCGAGCGCGAGCAGCTCCGCGTGGCGCGCCGTGGGCGGGGACGGTGGGACTCGCGCTCACGCCGCCCCTGGCTCGAGGACCGTGATGCCGGTATCGCCTTTCAGGCCGAAGGCCAAGCCCGTGGCGTACTGCGAATCGTCCAGCACCGCGACCACATGATCGCCGTACTGGCGAGGGGGCATCGGAGCGCCGAACCGCGCCAGGAATGCCTCGCGCTCGATGCCGATCGCCCGGGCGTAGGCGCCGGATCCCGCGTCGCCGACGCCGGTCCCGGCGATCATCTGCTGAGGCACGATCACCTGGAAGCGGATACCCAATCCCATCTGCTCGGCGACCCCGTTGGCGTATTTGGCCATGAGCCAGAGCATATGCTTGGCGCCGGCGTAGCCGCCTGAGAGCGGCGAGCCCGTTCGCGCGCCGCCCATGGAGGACACCAGGACTCGGGCGCCCGGCGCGAGCGGAACTTTGAGGGCCGCCTGCATCCAGTAGAGGCCGCCCCTCACGTCGGTCTCCCACGGTGTGGTGAAGTCCGCCCAGCTCATCTGGTCGAGGCGGCCCATCGGCGGGGTCGCGCCGGCGTTCAGCACCAGGATGTCGGGGCGGACGTCGGCGAGGATGCGTTGGGCGGCGCCCTCGTCGGTGACGTCGGCCGGGATCACGGCGACGCGAAGCCTTTGCGCCACTGCAGCGAGCGCGGTCTTGCCGCGCGCCACGACGGTTACCTTGGCACCTTGATCCACCAGCGCCTCGACGAGCCCAAGCCCCAGGCCTCGACTGCCGCCGGTCACTACGATGGTCTTGTCCTTGAGGCTCATCTTGGCTGCTCCTCCCCCTCAAGCCGCCGCCGCCGCTGCCGCAGCCAGTCCGAATGCTTCTGCATTCCTCTGCGCGAACTCCAGGAACGTTGTCGGCTTGACGTTGAACAATTGGTGGGTCGAAAGATCCACCCGCGACTCAGCCCCGCCCTTCAGTCGCTCCTCGACCTGCTTATCCAGGGCATCTGCAAACTCCGAAGGGATGCCGTGAGCCACCAACGCGTGTCGGCGTTCGTTCCGGGATACTGCAACGTACCGTACCGTCCTTCCAGTCGCACGTGAAACGCGATCGGCTACGTCCGCCATGGTCAGCGCTTCCGGGCCGGTCATTGGCAGCCGCGCGCGTTCATGCCCACCGTCGCGCAGGAGCAAAAAGCCAACCCTGCCCACGTCGGCGAGGTCGACCGGATTGAGCCTCACGTCGCCGAGGGCAAAGAAGAATGCACCCTCATTGATGACACTCGGCGCCTCGCGCAAATATTCCTGCATGAAGCCGGTTGGGCGCAAATGGGTCCAGGCGAGGCCGGATCTTTCGACGTACTCCTCGATTTCCTTATGCATGCGACCAAAGATGAATGCCGTCTCGGGTCGAGAGTCCAAACCGGAGAACTTGATCACGTGGCGAACTCCTGCGGCCTTGGCAGCGTCGACAAATGTGGATTGCGTTTCGACCATATCCATCCGCGGTGCCGAGATTATGAGGACTCGATCGACGCCGTCCAGGGCCGCTCCCAGGCTGGTCCGCCTGGACATGTCGCCCTCGACGATTTCGACAGTCGGGACTTTTTCGAACGCTGCTGCCTTCGCTCTATCCCTCACCAGGATTCGTACCGGCTCCCGCCGTTGCACGAATTCGTTCACGATGAAGGAACCGGCCAAACCCGTTGCTCCTGTGAGAAGTTTCATCGCAATGTCTCCTTAGGTTTCAACTATTTAACGAGAGTGAGGCCCGTGAGGCCCACGGACCTGGTCTCGCGTCTGCTAACCTAAGACGTTCAAGGCCGCGAAAAGGAGTCACCATGGTCCAGGCCGCGCCGCGATCGCCGCTGAGGCGACGTCCGCTTCTACGGCGACCAGTTGCGTCTGCTCTCGGTGATCTCTCGTGACGGCTTTGGGTCGGTTTCTGCCTCGTCGTGAAGGACCGCTCGCGCTGAGCGTGGTCGCTGGGCGTCCCGGACCGCCGCGGTGTCTACTACGAGAACCTTTGTGGCGCTGTAGATGGCTCATCGCAAGTCCGAATGGCGAGCACCTCTCTTGCGTAGTTGGTATCGTGCTTTAAGAACCGGTTGGGGAACGTTGATGGCTGCGACTCCAAGAATGATCGCAGCCAACCCGATACCGATCGCCAAGGTAATCTGTTCGCCGAGCACAAAGACCCCGAGCAAGACACTTACACCAGCTCGGAGATAGCTCTGGCTGGCCACGCCCATTGATCCAATGGTCTTGATCAAGCGGAAGTAAAGAAGCAGCGCAACGCCCGTAGATAGGAGTCCCAGAACAAAGGCTGCGACGACCGAGTGTACTGACGGGTTCAGCGTCCAAGGTTTATCAGTAATCAGGCTCAGCGGTCCGAGACAAGCTGTGGCCCAGATCATGGTGCCGGCTGCGGTGACGGTCGGTGAGATCGAGGAGAACCGCCTCCCGTAGATTGCTGCAAAGGCGTACAGAAGCGCGCCCAGCAGGACGGCAAGCTGACCAGCGATCTGTTGCCCAAGCCCGCGCAATACGTCCAGCCCCACCATCAACGCCACCCCGATTACACCCAGCAATGCGCCGGTCAGTTTCCATGCGGTTACAGACTCATGCCGTGTGAATAGCAGGGTGATGAAAAACACGAAGATCGGCGAGGTCGAGTTCAGCACGCCCGCGAGTCCGGCGTCGATATGCTGCTGTCCCCAGGCCAGCACCGTCCATGACGCGATGCTGTTGAAGAACGCCTGGACGAGCAGCATGCGCCACGTATCCCAGTCCCTCGGGAATCGTACCTTCTGGAACCACATGACAGCCAAGAGGAACACCGCGGCGAGGCTAACCCGCATCGCAATCAGCGTAATGGGCGGGATGGTAGCTACCGCGATCTTGATTAGCAGGTACGACGCCCCCCAAAGAGCTGCGAGCAGCCCAAGCAGTGGCAATTCATACAGGAGGGTCTCTTGCCCGTTTCCGGTAGTCGACATGAGGCGCGTCCGGCCGTGCGATCTTGACACCATAGTGCATTGCGGGATGATAATGGTTCGGGCAATATCGAACCATGAAAGACGGCCCCAATATCGTTGGGATCGCCGCGCTAATCGGCGACCATGCTCGCGCGGAGATCCTCACTGCTTTAATGGATGGCCAAGCGCTCACCGCAACCGAGCTCGCGCAGGTGGCGGGAGTAACAAAGCAGACGATCAGTTCGCACGTTGCGAAACTGCTCGATGCGGGACTGGTCAGCGTGGCAAATCAGGGGCGGCATCGGTATGTCCGTCTTGCCGATGACGACGTGGCCCATCTTCTGGAGACTCTCATGGGGGTAGCGTACCGCACCGGTGCGGTAAGGATTCGCTCCAGTCCGCGAGAGCCGGCGCTGAGGAAGGCCCGTGTGTGCTACGACCATCTTGCAGGTGAGCTTGGTGTACTGATCTTCGACAGCTTCAACAAGCAGCGCCTGCTGACGCGCGTCGAGGACACGCCGAAACTCACCAGACGAGGGCAGCGGTACTGCGAGGAGTTCGGGATCGACGTCGAGGCGCTTGCCCGCGAACGACGCCCCCTGTGCCGAGCGTGCCTCGACTGGAGCATGCGCCGATACCATCTCGCCGGTTCACTTGGAGCCGCCGTATTGCGGCGATGCCTGGACCTTCATTGGGCCCGGCGGGAAAGAGCCTCGCGCGTAGTGAGCTTTTCCGCCTCCGGGGAGAAAGCGCTGCGTGATCAGTTCGGCATCCCGGCTACCTGAATGGGTGGACGCCCAACAAGGCTCTCAGTTCCAATGCGACTGGGGGCCGGGCGACCCGGGCCTAAGGTTCGGCCTCGACGAGCCCGGTGATTCGTCCATTTGGACCCGTCGAATACGGGGCTCCATATCGAGAGAGCGGCCGCGCTGACCAATGCTGGACTCGACCTGCTGTCGAATTCGGATACCCCCGAACGACTATAGAGGCGGGACGTGAATGAAGCCGGGGATTAACAGGCGGATGAAAGGAGAATTCCATGAGCACTAACAGCGCCCCCGGATACAAGCAATATCCGGATCATCGCATCACGACGAAGCCGGCCAGCGTGCGGGTGCAGGTGACGTTCAAGGGCGAAGTCATCGCCGACACAACCGAGGCCATCCAGATGCAGGAGGCGATGGAAGGCAGCACGGTCGCGCCGGTTGTCTATTACATCCCGCGCAAGGACGTGAAGATGGAGCGGCTCAGCCGGACAACTCATCAAACCTATTGCCCGTTCAAGGGCCACGCCGCGTATTACGCCTTGAAAGATGGGCCTGAAAACGCGGCTTGGACTTATGAGAAGCCGTACGACGAGATGAGCGTGCTCCGAGAACTGCTCGCCTTCTATCCGGACAAAGTCGATTCGATCAAGACAACGTAGGAGATAACGGTCATGGATACTGACCTCGAAACTATGTCGCGTAAGCAGCTAATTACCGAGGTCCGAAAACTCCGAAACGGCATTCGGAAACACCGCGACAGCACCGGACACGAGCTCTGCTGGCATCATCCGGCCCTATGGCGCCTGTTACCGGAAAGGTCGGACCCCATCCCAGTGGTGCCTGAGTGGCCGCAATTCATGGAGGGGTGTATCCACTACCGGCAATCTCTCGATAGGCAGGCACCGAAAGCACCGCGAACGACTCAGAGATATGACGACGATGCCTAACCCATCAATGCAGAGCGGACGGGCCATGACCGCCGCACCACTTTCCGGGTCATCTTGGCCGCTGATTTCCAACGTTTAGACCGCAAACGGAGACGTTCGCTGCTGTCCAGAGCAAATCACTCAACGGAGGACGCCGATGCCTGTCACGCTCTCGCCAAACATTGCCTGGGTGCTTCTTCTGGTCGCCGGCCTACTGGAGATCGTTTGGTCGGTGAGCATGAAGGCCTCACATGGCTTCACGAAGCACCACTTCACAGCAATCACGCTTATCGCAGCCTGGCTCAGCTTCTGGCTGCTCGGTCTGGCGCTGCGGCAACTCCCAGTTGGAACTGCCTACGCAGTCTGGACCGGGATTGGCGCTGTCGGGGCGGCCGTACTCGGCATCGTGATCTTCGGCGAGTCGCTCACCATCGCGCGCGTCGGGTGCATCGCGCTCATCGTGTGCGGCATCCTCGGTCTCAAGCTTCTCGGCGGTGAGAGTGTGGCCTAAGCCTCCGTTCCACCCGACGTGCTGGCTGCGCCAGCCTCCGCACGCGGGTGAACTCAAACGTTGATTCTGTTGAGAAACTCCCGAACGGGAGTTTTTCAATTGTATTTATGGGGTCGTCGTACCAGCGCTCCTCCGTTTCGTGTTCACCCTTGGGTCAAGTTGTGTCCGCTCTCGCATAATCAAATGAACTCTTATCGTAATCATGATGACAATTAATTGGACTAATAGGCAGGGAAGCGTCAGCATCCGCCTTCTTGCGGAGGAGCACATGAACTACAAAGGCAGTTGCCACTGCGGCAGAGTTGCATTTGAAGTCGAAGGCGAGATCAAGGGAACCTTCGCGTGCAATTGCTCAATCTGTCAGCGCAAGGGTTCGCTCCTTTGGCCCATTCCGCGAGAGAGGCTTCTCCTTCTCACGCCCGAAGATGCAGCAAGCACCTACACGTTCAATAAGCACGCCATCAAGCACAGATTCTGTCCGGTCTGCGGCATTCATCCGTACGGTGAAGGGGTGGACCAGAAAGGCCAAGCAAAGGCCGCCATCAACATTCGCTGCCTTGAAGGCGTCGATCTATCCGCCATACCGGTGCAGAACTTCGATGGGCGCTCGCTTTAAATTGGTGAGGCCCAACATTTCCATCCACGTGACGTCCCAAAGCTGCGCTTTGGGCCGCACGTGATGTCACGCGTTAGGGCACCGCTAGAGCTGGGTTCCATGCGTCGCAAACAGTCAAGCCAACCGAGGGCCGCTCTAGTACTTGCCCCAGGCGCAGGGCGCGCCTATCCGATGGGGCGCATCAGCGCCACCTTCAAGGCCGACGGTCCGGAAACGAACAAGCGCTATTCCATCTCGGAGTGGTGGTTGGAGCCCCATACGAAGGGGCCCGGTGCCCATTCTCATCCCGAAGATGATGTCTTCTATATCCTCGAGGGAACGATGTCTGTGCTCGTCGCCGATCAATGGATTGATGCCGAGAAGGGTTCATTCATTCTCGTGCCTGGCGGTGCCACACATGATTTCGAGAATCGGGGTGCGGTCCGTGCGGGCTTGTTGAATTTCTCCTATCCGGGTGCCTTTGAGGAAGATATGCCGAGTATCGTCGAGTGGTTCCGGAATAATCCGCCGGGGCGTACCGATGCCTAAGGCCCGAGCGTGGATCCCGCATTCGAACTGCGGCGAGACTTCTAACAAGTCAGGATGACGAGGTTTCTATGAGCCCAAAGAAGGAAACGCAAAAGTCCGCCAAGAGCACCACCGCGACCAGCAAGAAGTCCACGGGATTCACGGACGAGGAACGAGCTGCAATGAAGGAGCGCGCCCAAGAGCTGAAGGCGGAAGCGCGCCGCGGCCCGCGCGCGGGCCAGGCGGACGGGGAAGGCGACGTGCTCGCGAAGATCGCCGAGATGCCGGAACCGGATCGCGCCATGGCCAAGCGGCTCCATGCGATCATCAAGATCAGCGCGCCCGCCCTCTCGCCGAAAACCTGGTACGGGATGCCCGCGTATGCCAAGGACGGGAAGGTCGTGTGCTTCTTCCAAAGCGCGCAGAAGTTCAAATCGCGGTACGCGACGTTCGGCTTCAGCGACGAGGCGAACCTCGACGAAGGCGCGATCTGGCCGACCTCCTTCGCGCTGAAGGAGCTGACCGCCGCCGAAGAGGCAAGGATCGGTGCGCTCGTGAAGAAAGCGGTGAGCTGAGGACTGATCTTGCCCCTGCCGCGCCCTAAGAGGGAACTATGTTGCAGCTTTAGTGAATGTCGATTTCGATCTTCGTTATCCGACTAAGGGATACAAACCCAGAGTGACAAAGGAGATCGATCCGTGAAAATCACTGCAGCTATTCTGGACAAGTTCGCAAGACATGTTGAAGCGATCGCAACCGTCCGGTGACACATCTATGCCCGCAGACATCACCGTCACATCGCGAATTCGCATCAACGGCGAACTCACGACGGCTACCCATGAAGCTCGCGTCACCTTGCTCGATCTCCTGCGCGAGCAACTCGGGCTAAGCGGGACGAAGAAAGGCTGTAACGAAGGCGCCTGCGGGGCCTGCACCGTCCTGGTGGACGGCCAACGCGCCAACGCTTGCATGCTGCTGGCGGCGACTTGCGACGGTCGCGAGGTCACGACGGTTGAGGGTCTCGCCGGTCCGGACGGTGCGCTCGTCGCCGTCCAGCGGGCCTTCATCGAGCAGGACGCATTTCAATGCGGGTATTGCACGCCCGGGCAACTGGTTTCCGCCGTCGCCTGCATCCGCGAAGGACACGCCAGTTCGGACGATGACATCGCTGAATGGATGAGCGGTAACCTCTGTCGTTGCGCCGCGTACCCACAGATCGTTGCGGCCGTGCGGCAAGCGGCCGCGGAGATCGGAGAGCCGCGGTGAGGAACTTTTCCTACGCGCGTGCGCGCAACTTGGACGAAGCGGTCGCGGCTCGCGCCGCCGGAGCGCGGCTGATCGCCGGCGGCACGGAGCTGCTCAACTGGTTGCGACTCGGCATCGACACCGCGGAGCAAGTCGTCGACATCACGCGCATCGCCGAGCTCCGCGGCATCGGCTCCGTCGGCGACGAGATCCGCATCGGCGCGCTCACGACGCTCAACGAAATCGAAGCAAGCGCCGCGGTGCGCGAAAACGCGCCGGTCTTGTCGCAGGCGTGCCTCAAAGCCGCGTCGGCGCAGCTTCGCAATCTCGCGACGATAGGCGGCAACGTCCTGCAGAAGACTCGTTGCCCCTACTTTCGTGCCGAGGCCGCGACCGGCGCGCGGCTGCCATGGCCGTGCAATAAACGCGTGCCGGGATCCGGGTGCGCCGCGTTGGCGGGTCACTATGATCGCGCGGCTCTGTTCGGGTGGACCGACGCATGCGTCGCGAACCAGCCTTCCGATCCCGCCGTTGCGCTCGCCGCCCTCGACGCCACCGTCGAAGTCGCAGGGGCAAGCGGGACGCGCGCGATTGCCATGAGGGACTTTCACCTGACGCAGGCCGAGGCCGGCGCTCTCGCTCGAACGAGCACCGCTGATTCGACTGCGCTCCAAACGATCGCGGGCGCGCAAAGCGCCGAGGCGCTCGAGGAAAATCGCCTGCGCGCCGACGAAGTAATCGTCGCCTATCGCGTGCCGCTCGATGGAGCAGCCCGCGCCTCGGCGTATCTGAAGGTTCGCGAGCGAGCAAGCTACGAGTATGCGTTGGTCTCTGCGGCCGTCTGCTTGGAAATGAAGAGTCGCACGATTCGCCTCGCGCGCATCGCGGTGGGCTCGGTCGCACAGAAACCGTGGCGCCTCGACCTGGCAGAGCAAGCGCTCGCCGGCAAACGTCTCACGGCGGCATCGCTTGATCCGATTCTGACCCGGGCAACGGCCGACGCCAAAGCGCAGCCGGGTCAAGAGTTCAAGATTGCGCTTGTACGGAGCACAGTCCGCCGGGCGCTGTTGACTGCCGGTGGCCACCCCGATGACTGACGTTCACCGCATCGAGAACGCGCTGAAGGCACTGATCGTCGACGATGGCGGCCGACCATTCGAGGCGCCGACGGCGGGCATCGGTGCGCCGCAACGTCGATTGGACGGCGTCGACAAAGTCACAGGGCGCGCGGTGTACGCCGGGGAGCACATGCCGACCGGCGCGCTCCACGCCGTCTTTGTCACGAGCCCCGTCGCCAGAGGAATGCTTCGATCGATCGACGCCAACGCTGCCCGCATGGCACACGGAGTCGTTCGCGTCATCACGCCGGACGACATGCCCGCGCTCGGTAACTCGCCGGTGCCGCCGGCCGCGCAATCGTTCGTGCCGATGTCGGACAAGACCATACGCTACGAGGGACAACCGGTCGCCATCGTCGTGGCCGAGACGCTCGAGCAGGCGGAGGAAGGCGCCGAGCTCGTTGCGGTCGAGATCGAGCCCGCGCAGCCGACCGTCTTCGAAACCACCATCGCCGCCGAGCCGCGAGCCAAGGGGAACGGCTACGCGTTCGCGGCGCTCGCCCTCGAGCACGGCGACGTGGACGCCGCTCTCGCCGCGGCGGAAGCGACGATCGACGCGGTGTATGTCGCACCGACGCGCCACCACAACATGATGGAGCCTTCGACGACGCTCGCCGAATGGCGCGGCGACGAGTTGCACGTGCACGACGCCACGCAGTGGACCTACGGCATCCGCTATGCGCTTGCCGGTTTGCTGCGGATCGATCCCGCCAGAATCCATGTGCGCTGCCCGTTCACCGGGGGAGGCTTCGGGGCGAAAGGCTATGTCTGGCCGCACCAAATCCTCACACCGATCGCGGCGCGCCTCGTCGGGCGACCCGTGAAGCTCTCGATCGGGCGAAGCGGCTGCTATACGGGCACAGGCTACCAACCGGTGGTCCGTTCCCGAGTTCAGCTCGGGGCGCGACGCGACGGCAGGCTAACGGCAGTCGTGCACGAGACCGAGAACGTCACGTCGAGCTTCGACGATTACGTCGAGTTCGGCAGCGCCGGCTCGCGTTCGATGTACGCGGCCGACACGTATCGCTTTCGCACGCTCGTTCGTCGGGCCGACGTCGCGACGCCGACCGCAATGCGAGCACCGCACGAAGGCCCTGGGATGTTCGCGCTCGAGAGCGCCATGGACGAGCTCGCCTACGAGCTCCGCTTAGACCCCTTGGAGCTGCGGCTCGCGAGCTACGCCGACACGGACCCGCACTCGGCAAAGCCATTTTCGTCGAAGAAACTGCGAGAAGCGTACCTCGAGGGCGCGCGTCGAATCGGTTGGGCCGGGCGCAAGATGGAGCCGCGGAGCCGCAGCGACGGCGGGAAGCTCGTCGGCCTCGGAATGGCCTCCGCGATCATGTCGACGTTTCGCTTCGCGTGCGCAGCGCGCGCGGTGCTCAAGGCCGACGGCCGAGTCGACATCGAAGCCGGCACGCAAGAGATCGGCACGGGTACGCGAACCGTGCTCGCGCAGGTTGCCGCCGACGCGCTGGGCGTCGCCACGGACCGGATAACCGTCGTCCTGGGCTCGACTGCGTTGCCGCAAACCGGCGGCACATTCGGCTCTTCGACGACCATGAGCGTCGGATCAGCAGTTGCCGATGCGGCTCACAATCTGCGCCGCCGGCTGGATGAGCTCGCAAGACCGGGGAGCCCCGCGTCGGCGGACGCTTGGCCGGATCTGCTCGCGCGAAATGGCCTCGATCGATTGGAGGCCGACGGCGCATTCGCGCTTCCGGGCGGAGCCGCGTTCGACGCCCACGGCGGGGCGGGCGACTACTCGATGCACACGTACGGCGCGGTGTTCGTCGAAATGGAAGTCGACGAGCCGCTCGGTCTCGCACGGATGCGGCGCGCGGTGGCCTGCTACTCCGTCGGGCGTGTTCTGAACCCCGTGACCGCGCGCAGCCAGATGATCGGCGGAATCATCTGGGGTTACGGGCGCGCCATGCTGGAGGTGAGCGCGATGGACTCGCGCTACGGACGCTACGTGTCGAAGAACCTTTCCGGCGTGATGTTGCCGGTGAACGCAGACATCCCGCGTCACATCGATGTCTGTTTCATCGCGGAGGACGATCCGTACGCGTCGGCGATCGGCGTGCGCGGTATCGGCGAGCTCGGTGAAGTCGGAGTCGCGGCAGCGATCACGAACGCGCTCTATCACGCCACGGGCAAGCGCATCAGAGAGCTTCCCGTGCGGATCAGGGATCTCGTGGCCTGACTGTCGTTCCAGGGGCGGCCAGACAATGAATCGCGTCACAATTGTCACTCCCACCGTTCGATGTCTGGCGGCGAAACTATCTCATGACCAACAGCGAGCGGTCGGCAGTTAAGGGCATTTACATTCCAGCCCGAAGACACGAGAGATCGCTCTAATTCGGAGGTTGCGATGACCACGATTACATTACCTGAGAAGGACCGGAAGGAAGGACAGCACGCCATTAACACGCCACCGATTGTGTCGCCGCAAGAGTGGGAGGCTGCGCGCGAGCAGCTTCTCGTCAAGGAGAAGGCCCTGACCCGCGCCCGTGACGCGCTGGCCGCCGAGCGACGGCGGATGCCGTGGGTTGCCGTGGAAAAGGCATATATGTTCGACGGGCCCGAGGGCAAAACGAGCCTGCTCGACCTGTTCGACGGCCGCCGTCAACTCATTATCTACCGCGCCTTCTTTGAGCCCGGCGTGCACGGCTGGCCGGAGCATGCGTGCATTGGCTGTTCCCTTGGAGCCGACCAGGTCTCCAATCTCGCCCACCTGAACGCGCGCGACACGACCCTCGTGTATGCGTCGCGTGCACCGCAGGCCGACAT
Organism: uncultured beta proteobacterium; assembly: GCA_963802355.1. Lineage (GTDB taxonomy): Bacteria > Pseudomonadota > Gammaproteobacteria > Burkholderiales > SG8-41 > SG8-41. The sequence continues at coordinate 55,899 of CAWDIV010000012.1, forward strand.
CGCGCGCCTGAAGGCGCGGATGGGCTGGGAAAAAATCCCCTGGTACACCATCACCGACAGCTTCGACGCCGACTTCGGAGTGAATGAGTGGCACGGCCACAACGCGTTCATCCGCGACGGCGAGCGCGTGTTCCGCACCTACTTCATCAATGGCCGTGGCGACGAGGCGATGGGTACCGTCTGGAGCTACCTCGACATGACGGCGCTCGGGCGTCAGGAGACCTGGGAGGACTCGCCGAAGGGTTACCCCCAGAGCCGACCGTACAAGTGGTGGAACTGGAACGACAGTTACGTCCCCGACGCCGCGCCCGACCCGAAGTGGGTCGCGGTGTCGGACGCCGGCGAGGCCGCCTTTAGGAAACGCGACGGCTAGTCCGGCGAGGCGCGGCATCGCTCACGCGGAGCCTGCGACATCGCCAGAGCCCGTGACCGAGCTGGGATTTCCCGGAGCAATGCGTTGCCGATCGGAGCGAGAGCGCGGGCATAGAACGCCTTGCTTCTTGCGAAATCGCTGACCGCAAGAATCATGTGATCGATCATCGCGCTTTCTCCCCCTCACGAGGTTACTCGTTCGCGCTTCGGCACGGCCAATCAGAATGATTGAGATGCTCGAATCGACTGCGCGATGTGAAGAGACTGCACAAGGAGGCGTCCGATGACGAGAATCTTGCGATCGATGATGCTCGTAGCGGCGGTATACGCTCTTGCGCTGCCCGCTCTAGCTCAGAAGGACGACAAGGGGCGCCAGGCGTCACCTGCGCAACAGAGCGGCCCGGCTTGGGTACAACGGGGTATTCCAGGCGCGGGCCACGCCGCGCTGGCACCGCTCGTCGGCTCATGGCGCGCCGAACAGAGTATCTTCGGAACCATGGGACGCAGTCCGGACCTGCCGCCCATCGTGTCCCGCGACATCCGGACCACGCGGGTCTGGGTCGCCGACGGACAGTACATCGAGGACACGACCGAGGGCACGGTAGAGGGGCAACCGTACTGGCGCCGAGGCTGGCTCGGATACAGCAACCTCGACCGCCGCTATGAATGGGTGACCATCGCGCCACGGGTCCCGATGATGATCTACCTCGGCAAGACGGGGTCCGGCGAAAGGATGCCCATCGAGGTGTCCGGTGTTTTCACCGATCAGGGCGTGCTCAACGAGCAGACGGTTGGGAAGCCCGTAGCGCAGCGGACGGTGATACGGATCGAAAGCAACGATCGTCACGCCTTCGACCTCTACTTCACGCCGCCCGGAGGGAAAGAGCAGCTGGCGATGCGTTTCGTGTACACGCGTATAAAGTGACCCGGGAAGGGGCTCTCCATGCCGATCGTGCTGCCGACACTTCCGGCCCCGGCTACCGGAGAGCGGAGCCCGTATTGCGTCATCGCCAGGCACCGGGCGAAACCGGGCCGCGCGGATGCTTACGAGAGACGAATGCTCGCCGATCTCGAGCCCACCAGGGCCGAACCAGGAGCGCTCCAATTCCATGTTCACCGGGACCGTTTCGATAGCAATCTCTTCGTGATCTACGAGGTGTGGAGGGACGTAGACGCCCTGCGGGAGCACTTCGAGCGGCCCTACGTCAGACAGTTTGTTGCGGACAGCGCGGAATACATCGAGGGCGACATGGAAGTGCAGTGGATGATCATGGCCAGTGGATACGTTCCCGGAAGGCCGTTGGATGGCTGCGCGTTTCCGTAGCGAGAACGGGACAAAGTTCTCCCTATCTTCGAGCGCCATCAGGATTCCTGCGACCCTAGCCGTATGGGTGATGTCCCACCTCGCGACAGCAGGCATCCTGACCTCGTTGCCTACTTCCTCGGGGTGGATACCATGTCTCAAGCGAACAAGGTGGTGCTGGCCGTCTCGGACGAGCTCGCGGCCGGTGTGGAGCGCACGGCGAGCGCGATCGTCACCGTGCATGCGGGTCATCGGCTGGCGTCCAGCGGGGTGATCTGGTCACAAGGGGTCGTGGTCACGGCCGCGCATACGATCAGACGCGAAGAAGGGCTCGAGATCACGCTGGCTGACGGCAGCGGCGCGCATGCGGAGCTCGCGGGGCTGGACGCCGGAACCGACCTCGCCGTGCTCAAAGTCGCTGGCGCCGGACCAGCTGCGTTGGAAAAGACCGAAGTGGAAGGGCTCAAAGTGGGGCAGCTAGCGATCGCCGTCGCGCGCGTGAGCGAGCACAGCGTGAACGCGAGCTTCGGTATGATCGGCGGGCTGGGCGGCGCCTGGCGCACGTGGCGGGGTGGCCAGGTCGAGCAGTTGATCCGGGTCGCGATCACTCTGTATCCGGGATTCTCCGGCGGAGCACTGCTCGACGCGCAGGGAAGAGTGATCGGGATCAACACCGCGGGGTTGGCGCGCAGCGGGAGCATTGCGCTCCCGCATCCTACCGTCGAGCGGGTCGCAGCCGAGCTGCTCGCCAAGGGATATATCGCGCGGCCCTACCTCGGGGTTGCCATGCAATCGGTGCGATTGCCCGAGTCGCTTCGGAAGAAGCTCGAACTCGACGACGGCGCGGGCGTGATTGTGCTCGGCCTGGAGGCCGAAGGTCCCGCGGAGCGTGCAGGCGTCCTGGTAGGTGATGTTTTCCTGCGGCTTGGCAGCAAGCGCGTAACCGACGCGATCGAAGTGCAGCATGCGCTCGGCGCGGAACTCATCGGACGCACCGTTTCCGCAACCGTCGTGCGGGGCGGTGAGTTGCTGGTCCTGCACATCGCGCCTCGCGAGCGCCCGCGTCGATCGCGATAGGCGATGCCATCGAGCGCCGATATTCGCGTGTGAGCGCTATCGACGTAGTTCACGTGGCGATTGCCGCTCCTAGCGAGATCGCCTGCGCGGAGATCGAGGCCCAGCTTGCTGCCGACGCGGACCTGCGCGTGGTAGGCAGCTGCGTGCCGAGCGCACTTCGCGAGCTTCTCGGACATGCCAACGCGGACGTACTGCTGCTCGATCTTGGCTCCGAGACGACAGAAGAGTTCGAGCGGATCGCCGAGGACCTGGCGCTGCCCGTAACCATCTTGCTCTCGTGGGACGGTCATCTTGAGAGTCATCTGCTGAGTCTGGGCGTGCGAGCGGTGCTACCCCAGCGTACCTCCGCGGCCCGGATCGTCGCAGCCGTCAAAGCGGTCGCGGCCGGCTTGGTCGTGCTCGATGCCGAGTTTGCGGGCGTTGAACTGCCGACCGACGCCGAGCCACGCGGTGAGCGCGAGCTCATTGAGGCGCTCACCCCCCGAGAGACGGAAGTCCTGCGGCTGCTCGCCGAGGGCCTGCCGAACAAGGAGATCGCCGGGGCGCTCGGGATCTCCGAGCACACCGTGAAATTCCATCTATCGGCGATCTTCGGCAAGCTCGGCGCGACGAGTCGCACCGAAGCGGTCGCCATCGGTATTCGGCGGGGTCTCGTCATGGTTTGAGTCATGCGGCGAGGAACGGTGGGTCGCGCTGGGCAAGCACGTCCGGAAGCGTCGTCGTCTGGATGGATCTCACGAGGCCACGCGTGACTGCCTGGGATGATTTTTCTCAGCTGGGCTGTCGAATTGCACCTTACCCATTCGACCAAGCAGTAAGAGCCCGGCGTTCGGGCGTCCGACGAAAATCAGGAGCTGCAAATGGAGACAGTCTTGGTCTATCTGGAGTGCTTGCGGCGGTGGTGGGTGACCGCAGGTACGTATGTCGTCATCGAAATGGTCTTGCCGGGTGGAACGTTGCTTGCCCTGCTTCTCTATCTGTACCGGCGCGGGCAAGCCGCAGGGGCGAAAAATTGACGAACGATGTCGAATTAGCCATGGCCGATCGACTACTAGAGTCGGTAACAACATGACTTCGAAGGTCTGTACTCCCGATGCGGCACGGCGGCAGCCCTGCAACCACCTGCAGCAGCATCTCCCGGCGCACCGTGCGACGAAGCACCGTGCGCCCCGCAGCACCCACCCCATGAATGTAGTTCTATTTCTATCTCGCCAATGTTTCGGTGCCGCTCGTGGGCACTAGCATTGTCTAGACGCCCGAGCTCAGTGGCGTGCGCTCAATCCTTCATTTCGGGTTCTTTTTGGTTACGCTCTATTTTGTTTCCTAAGGAAGCCAAGGATCCAAGCACGTAGCTGAGAAGAGCCGCGTTTGCCGAGGGGGTGCTGTGCATTGGCGGGGCGCTTGCAAAACAGACCGATCGGTCTTAGAATGCCTGCATGAAGCGAAAAGGCGAATTGACACGTGAGCGGATCATTGCGCGTACCGCCGCGTTGCTTAACTGCGGGGGCTACCTGCGCACGCCGGTGTCGGAAATCATGCGCGTCACCGGGATGCAGAAGGGCGGCATCTACAACCATTTCGAAAGCCGGCAGGCGCTGACGCTCGAGGCGTTCAACTACGCCGTCGGGCAAATGCGCGACAAGCTGCTGGCGGCTTTGGCCGGCAGAAAGTCCGCCAAGGACAAGCTGTGTGCCCTGATAGATGTCTTTCGAGATGCAAAGGGCTCGGGAATCGAAGGCGGATGCCCGATCGTGAATCTCGCGATAGAGAGCGATGATGCCGACCCGGAGCTCCGTTCCGCGGCACGCCAGGCCATGAGCCGGCTGATCGGTCTCTTCGAGAGGATAGTGAACGAGGGCATCGCGAGCGAAGAGTTTGCAAGGCAGAACGCCCGGGATACCGCAGTGCAGATGGTCGCGACGCTGGAGGGAGGGTTGATAGTGAGCAACCTGTACAAAGACCAAGGCTATATGAGGAGCGTCGCCGGTTGCCTCGAAGCGCACGTTAAGGCGGGATTGCGCGCCTGACCCGGACGAGCCGCGTGTGTCGTCAAAGGATGTCTTATGAAATCCATCATGACATTTAATTTGACTAATTCGCCGCGGCGTCTCAAGGTACGTGGGTTTTCACGAGCCATCAGTTGCCGGCGATCGAAGCCTGCAACTGCTTCCTGGGATGTGCGCGTTTTTTTTGACCTTTTTCAGACCGACCGGTCTCTAAACAGAAAGGCGTCCATGCCACCCCGCTCTCCAGTCGTGCCACTGCGCGTACTGGTAGGGGGGGTGGTTATTCTCGCGCTGAGCAGCTGCTCGCAGTCCCCACAGCCGGCGCCGCAACCGCGGCCCGTACGCGTCGCGGAGATCGTCGATCGTCCAGCGGCGTCCGTCGCGCTCGCCGGGGATGTCCGGGCCCGTTACGAATCCAAACTTGGCTTTCGGGTTGGCGGCAAAATCGTTCGGCGAGCCGTCAACGTGGGCGACCGGATCCGGGCTGGACAGCTGGTGGCCGAGCTCGATCCGGCCGATTATCGCCTCGCAACGGATGCCCTGGAGGCACAGCTGCGCGCGGCTCGTTCCGACCACGAATTCGGCGTCGCGGACCTGAAGCGATACCGGGAGCTCGTAGATGAAAAGCTGGTGGCCCCGGCCGAGTACGAGCGCCGCGAAACGTCCGTCAGCACGCTCAAGGACCGCGTGGCCGCATTGAAAGCTCAACACGAGCAGGCGCAGCGTCAGGCCCAGGTACACGCGGCTTCTCGCTGACCACGATTCGGTGGTCGTGTCGCTCCCTGCGGAAGTGGGGCAGGTCGTAGCCGCTGGGCAACCGGTCGCCGTTCTCGCACACCTGCCAGAGCTGGAGATCGCCGCGGACGTTCCGGAGGGGCAACACGCTCTACTCAAGCGCGGTTCCGCAGCCGCGGTGCGATTCTGGGTCGCGCCCGAAACCATGTTCGAGGGGCATGTCCGGGAAGTCGCCGCAAGCGCGGATTCCGGGGCGCGCACCTATGCGGTACGGATTGCGCTTCCGCGTCGCGCCGCGTGGATGCAAATCGGAATGTCCGTGACGGTGGCGTTTGCGGGCGATGCAGCTACGCAGCACGTGATTCCGCTTTCCTCAGTCGTTGTTCCCCAAGGGGGCGCGGCAAAGTCGGCCTACGTCTGGGCACTTAAGGCGGACAACACGGTCTACAGTGTCCCCGTTTCGCTCGGAGCCCCGGTTGGGGCGAATGAAGTCCAGGTGAGCGGGCTTGGCAGCGGCCTGAAGATCGTCACCGCGGGCGCTTCGCGATTGCGTGAAGGCGAGGCGGTGAGCGTCCTCGCCCCGTCGGCAATCGGCGGGTCGCTCGCGTCCGGTGCTTCTCGTGCCTCCTCTGTCGGACACAAGGCAGCGGCTCCTGTGTCTGCGGCCGATGCGCTGCCAAACGTGCAAAGATTGCCATGAGCTTCAATCTCAGCGATTGGGCGCTGCGGCATCGGCCGTTCATCGGCTTTACCGTCGTTCTGCTATTCGTTGCCGGGCTGTACGGGCTGCGCGTGCTCCACCAGCGCGAAGACCCCGATTTTTCGTTTCGCGTTATGGTCGTGCGCACGGCTTACCCGGGCGCGACGGCGCAGGAGGTCGCCCAGCAGGTCACGGATGTCCTGGAAAAAAAGCTGCAGGACATGTCGTCGCTCGACTACCTGAAGAGTTACTCCAAACCGGGAGAATCGGTCATCTATGTCTACCCGCGGCAGGATTTGCCAGCGCGCGAGCTTCCCGAGTTCTGGTACCAGGTTCGCAAGAAGGTCGGCGATATACGAGTCTACCTGCCACCCGGAGCAGCCGGGCCGTTCTTCAACGATGAGTTTGGCGATACCTACAGCCTGCTCTATGCCATCTCCGGTGAGGGCCTCACCTACGCCGAGTTGAAGGACGTCGCCGATGACGTGCGCCAGCAGCTCCTCCGTTTGCCGAACGTGGAGAAGGTGGAGTTGATCGGCACACAGGACGAGCGGGTCTACGTCGAATTCTCCGAGGCGAAGCTCGCCACGCTCAAGCTCGATGCGCGGCAGGTCGCTGCTGCCCTTCAGGCGCAGAACTCGGTCGTGCCGGCCGGCATCGTCGATACCGACCGCGTGAATCTGCCGTTACGCGTGGACGGAACCTTTCGCTCTGTTTCCGAAGTTTCGCAACTGCGCGTCCGGATCAATGGATCGACCTTTCGCCTGGCCGACATCGCAAACGTCCGGCGCGGCTACATCGATCCCCCCGACACGAAGATGCGATTCAACAGCAGGGACGTCGTGGGGCTGGGAATCGTCGCTAACAAGCGCGCCGACATCATCAGGGTCGGCGAGGCGCTCGACCGCTCCGTGCGCACAATTGAGCAAGCGCTGCCCGTGGGCGTCGATATCGAGCGCGTCGCCAATCAGCCCAAGGTCATACGCGCGGCGATCGGGGAATTCACTCGGACGTTCGTCGAAGCGTTGAGCGTCGTACTGCTCGTCAGCTTTGCGAGCCTGGGGTTGCGCGCGGGGATGGTCGTAGCGCTAACAGTCCCGCTCGTGCTCGCCGGAACCTTTCTCGTCATGCTGGTTGGCGGCATCGAATTGCACCGGATATCGCTGGGTGCGCTGATTCTCTCGCTAGGCATCCTGGTCGATGACGCGATGATCGCCATCGAGATGATGTCGAGGAAGCTGCAGGAAGGCGTGGAGCGCATCCAGGCCGCGTCCTTCGCCTACACCGCAACCGCCATTCCCATGCTTACCGGCACGCTGATTTCGATCGCCGGCTTCCTGCCCGTCGGTCTCGCGCGCTCGCAGGCGGGCGAATACACCGAGACTATCTTCTGGATCATGGCCATTTCGCTGCTTCTCTCCTGGGCCGGCGCCGTCATATTCACGCCTTACCTGGGATATCTCATTCTGCCGAACCGGCCGCATGGCAGCCACGACGTATTCGCCACGCCGTTCTACAGCCGGCTGCGCCGCCTGATCGACTGGTGTGTCGCGCAGCGCAAGATCGTGATCGTCGCAACTTTGCTGCTCTTCGCTGTGGGAGTCGCGGCATTCACCAAGGTGCCCCGGCAGTTCTTTCCCCAGTCCAACCGCGCGGAGTTGCTGGTCGACCTGTGGCTGCCCGAAGGATCGAGCTTCGCGCAAACCGAGGAAATTGCGAAGCGGATGGAAGCGGTCCTGGCGGAGGATCCCGGCGTCGAGCATACGCGACTTACGTGGGCGCCGGGTCGCCGCGCTTCTTCCTGCTGCTCGTCCAGCACCTGACGACGGTCAATCTCTCCGAGATCGTCGTCATGACGAAGGACAACAAGACGCGCGAAGCGGTCAAGGCACGGCTCGAAGCGCGACTCGCGCACGACTTTCCGGAAGTGCGGGGCCGCGTACAGCGCCTCGCCGTGGGACCGCCGCTCGAGTATCCGGCTGAATTCCGAGTGCGCGGCCCCGACCTCGCGAAGGTTCGGGAGATCGCGGACAGCGTGGCCGCGGTGATGCGCAAGCATCCCGGTGCGGTGGACGTGAACGACGACTGGCGGGAGCGTATTGCCGCGGTCCGCCTTTCTGTAGATCAGGATCGCGCGCGAGCGCTCGGCATCTCGACCGAATCCATCGCGACGGCGCTGCAGGCGCATGTTTCGGGACTTTCCGTCGGGCAATACCGGGAGGGCAACAAGCTGATCCCGATCGTGTGGCGCGCGCGAGCCGGCCGAGCGGGGCCGGATCGATGCGATCGATCGGGTGTACGTCAGGAACGCCAGCGGCGAATCCCTGCCGCTCGCGCAGCTGGTCCGGGCGCATACCGAGTTCGAAGACGGCGTGATCTGGCGGAGAGACCGCTTTCCCACGATTACCGTGCGTTGCGATACCGCGCCGGGGATCGAGGGTCCGGATCTCATGAACGAAATCGGCCGGGCCCTCGAGCCCATTCGAGCAAGCCTGCCCGCCGGCTACTTCATCGAACCGGGCGCAAGCCTCGAAGCAAGCGGGATCGCGCAGCGATCCATCTTCGTCTGGTTGCCGCTGGTAGCGGCCGTGACGCTTTTCCTGCTGATGGCGCAGCTGCAGAGCTTTCGCCGGACGATGCTTGTGTTCATCACCGCGCCCCTCGGCGTAATCGGAGCAGGGATCGCGCTCCTCATCGTTCAGGCTCCATTCGGGTTTGTCGCCCTGCTGGGTCTGATAGCGCTCGCCGGTCTCATCATGCGCAACACGGTCATCCTGGTCGATCAGATCGATCAGGACGAAAGGAGCGGGCTGGACACCTGGACGGCGATCGTCGAGTCCACGGTGCGCCGTTTCAGACCCATCATGCTCACGGCGTCGGCCGCCGTGCTCGCGATGGTCCCGCTCGCGCGCAGCGATTTCTTCGGCCCGCAGGCAATCACGATCTTCGGCGGCCTCCTGGTCGCAACCGTGTTGACCATCCTCTTCGTTCCGGCGCTCTACGCGGCCTGGTTCCGGGTCGAGCGTCCGGCTGCGCCTGGAAGCGAGCGTGCGGTCGCGGTGGCCGGCCTTTCCTCCTCCGAAACCGGCCGCTTCCGCGCGCTCGCGTCCGCCCTTGCAAGGAGACTGTCATGGAAATCCGCGCGGTCCTAGCGGGCGCGCTGGCCGTAGCGCTTGCCGGTTGCGCGAGCCCGGGCGGGACCCCGGTGAGCCTGCGTGCGCCGGGTGAGAAATGGGAGCACGCGGTGCAAGGTGCAGGCCTGGATCGTGACGCCGCTGACGCGGTGGTGGTGCCGGTTTCGACGATCGCGAATTGACGGCGTTGATCGAAGAGGCGTTTCGCGCAAATCCGAGCCTGCACGTCGCCGCCGAGCGGGTGCGCGAATCCCGCGCCAACGCAACGGTCGCCGCATCCGCGCTCTGGCCCACGATCAATGCGACCGGGTCGGGTGGACGGAGCAAGGATCTTTCAAGAATTCCGAAGCCACCGATACTCGATATCGCGCAAGTCGGCCTGTCATCCAGCTGGGAAGTGGATCTTTTCGGCGGCAGCCGCGCGGGGGCTGAGAGTGCGGAGGAGGCGGCTCTTGCGACGCGCGAACTGGAGCGCGCGGCATACGTCGCGCTAGCCGGCGAGGTCGCAAGCACGCTGTTTACGCAGCGCAGCCTGGTGGCGCAGCTCAGGACGCAGAAGGCCGCGACCGACGTGTCGCGGGAGGCTTTGCGCCTTGCCCGGGAGCGCTATCGCCGGGGACTGGCGACGCGGTTCGACGTCGATCGCGCCGAGTCGCTGACGAAGACCCTCGAGGCGCAAATCCCGGCACTCGACGGCGAGATCAAGACTGTCGCCTACCGCCTCGCCATCCTGACCGGACGCCTGCCGTCCGGTGAATCCGCAAGCGAAGGAGCCTTGCCCGAAGCGCTTCCCGCGATCCCGGCGCTGCTGCCCTCGGAGTGGCTAGAGACACGCCCGGATCTGCGCGCCGCCCGTCACCGGGTCGAGTCGGCAAACGCATCGCTCTCCCAAAGTAAAGCCGCGTTTTTCCCGACATTTGTCCTCTCTGCCAGCGTCGGGCGGGAGCGGCTGGTATTCCAGGGCTTGCCGGCGCTGACCGGGAACATATTCGCGCTGGGCCTCGGCCTGATCCAGCCGATCTTCAACGCCGGGCGTATCCGCGCCCAGGCCGAGGCCGCCGACGCGCGTCTGGCGCAGGCCATTGCGAGCTACGACGGTTCACTGCTTCAAGCGGTGGAGGAGGTGGAAAGCGCTTACGTGGCCTTCGCGACTGCAGGGGCGCGCCGCGAGGACCTGGAGGCGGCAAGAGACGCGGCGCTGCGCGCACGCGATGCGGCGCGAGCGCTCTACGAGCGCGGGCTGACGGACTACGGGGCCTACCTGGATGCCCAACGCGTGCATCTCGCCGCCGAGCAGTCGCTCATTGATACGACCGCGCGCCGCGCGATTGCACTCGTGGCGCTCTACCGCGCTTTTGGCGGGGGCATCGAGATCGAAGGCGTTCGCGTTTCAGCAGCAGGTTTTGTGATCCGCGCGGCCGCGGTCGAGCCCTCGGTGCCATGAAGGGCGCGTCAACGCGAGTGCGTGGCTGGCGCGGCCGTGGAAGTACGCGAGGAGGCGATAAACCCCATGCACGGACGTAGAGCACACGAGGCGAATCGACGGGAAACCGCCCTAGTCACGGGCGCATCGAGCGGGATCGGCCTGGAGCTCGCACGGGAGCTTGCGAAAAACGGCAATTCGCTGGTCGTAGTCTCGCGCGACCGCGACAAGCTCGCCGCGGTGGCTGCCCGGCTGCGGTCCGAATACGGCACTTCCGTCAGCGATTACGCGAGGGACTTGTCCGAGCCGGGCGCCGCTGAAGGACTTTGGGCGGATCTGTCGGGCGCCGGGATCACCGTGGGCATACTCGTCAACAACGCCGGCATCGGGGTTTACGGGGAGTTTCAGGACCAACCGGTCGAGGCGGTGAGCAGGATGCAGATGGTCAACGTCCTGGCCCTCACGACCCTGACGCGCCTGGCGCTGCCGGGAATGCTCGCGCGCAGGCAGGGCCGGATTCTGAACGTGGCGTCGGTGGTCGGCTATCAGCCAGGAGGCCCTCGCATGGCCGTGTACTACGCCACCAAGGCGTACGTGCTGTCCTTCTCCAAAGGCCTCGCGCGGGAGCTCGACGGGACCGGAGTCACGGTCACGGCGCTGAGCCCGGGCGTGACGAAGTCGGCTTTCGAGGAGACGTCCGGCGCGAGCGCGACGCCTTTGTACAGGTTCGTTCCGAAAACGACCGCGGAGGCCGTTGCGAGAGCCGGCTATCGCGCCATGATGCGCGGGCGCCGGGTCGTTATCCCGGGTCTGGTTGCCAAGCTTCTTTCTTTCGCTGGCGAGCTTCCGCCGCGAATCGTCGCGCTCGAAGTGAATCGTTGGTTACTGAGCCAGCGACGAACGGGGCCGACTGAAGGTCATTGATAAGGAGATCGTATGCACTACTTGCTGCTGTACGACGTTGGCCCGGACTATCTACCGGCGACGGCTCCCGCCCATGACGACTTCGGTCAAATCCTCGACTCGGATGGAACGGTCTTGCTCTGCCTCCACGAGTGGGGCGCCCACGAGCATCTCTCCTTGAGGGGCGGCTTGTGGCTGCGCGACGCCCGATTGCGCACGCTGTTTCCATGGTGTGGCTAAACACAGGCTTTTACTGGCTCAATCACTGAAAGGAGAATCACGATGAAATCCGTTACCACGTACCTCCACTTCAACGGCAACTGCCGCGAAGCGATGCAGTTCTACCAGAAGTGCCTCGGCTCTGAGATTCAGATAACCCCCGTCATGGATGCGCAGGGCAAGCCTTCCACCAAAGCGGGCGCACGAATCATGCACAGCCAGTTGCTGCGCGACGGACAGCCACTACTCCAGGCGTCCGACGACCAGTCCGGCAGCCCCCTGGAGTCCGGCAACAATTTCCAGGTTGCCGTCGATTGCGAGTCGGTGGAGGAAATCGACCGCCTATTTGCGGCACTGAACCAGGGCGGAAAAGTGCGATTTCCCCTCGGGAACGCGCCCTGGGGCGCCCGTTTCGGGATGCTGACCGACAAGTTTGGTATCCAGTGGCTACTGAACTGCTATCTCCCAAAATGAAGGAGTAAGCCATGGCAACCCACAAAAGCGCTGCGACAGAAAGTCGCGCACACCGGTTTCGCACGCGAAGTCACGGTGCCACCAGAACTGCGCAAGGTGCTCGCGGCCAACCCCAAAGCCAAGCGTGAGCACGCGAAGAACAAACACCAGCACTGAAGGACGCGAGGGTGTTATGACGGAGAAGCTTCATGGAGAGTGGACATGACAGCACCCAAGGCTATCGTCATTGGCGGCGGCATCGGTGGCCTGGCGGCAGCGGTGGCGCTGAGCAAGGTTGGCATGGCCGTAGCGGTCTTCGAACGCGCCCCCGCAATCCGTGAGGTCGGCGCCGGTCTGTCCCTGTGGTCCAATGCCGTCACTGCCTTGCGGCGGTTGGGATTCGAGTCACGCATCACAGAACTCGGGTCGCCTGTGGAACGGATGCAGATCGTCACTGCCTCTGGCCAAGTGCTCAGCGACCTGACGATTGAGGAACTGAGCCGGAAGGCTGGCGCTCCCTCGCTGTGCGTTCATCGGGCCGATCTGCGGCGCATGCTCGCCGAGGCCTTGGAGCTCAGCGTAATCCGGACGAATGCCACGTGCGTCGGTTTCGAACAGCACAGCGACGTTGTCACCGCACGGTTTGCGGACGGCCGGTCAGAATCGGGCGATCTACTGCTCGGGGCTGATGGGATTCAGTCGGCTATTCGAGCCCAACTGTTCGGCCCGTCGGAGCCACGGTATGCCGGTTACACCTGTTGGCGCGGGATCGCCCATGTTCAGCATCCAGACCTACCGCTTGGTCTGTCATTGTTCGCAGTGGGCCGCGGAACCCAGGTGGGTTTGTTCCATTGCGGTCCGGGCCGAATCTACTGGTTTGTGACCCAGAACGCCCCGGCAGGCATAGCGGATCCTCCGGGTGGGCACAAACGTGCGGTTCTCACAGCTTTCACGGGATGGCATCCTATGTTCCGCGCGGTTATCGAGGCGACGGAGGAGGCGGCCATCTTGAAGAACGACATCATTGACCGGCCGCCGATCCGCATTTGGGGCGTAGGGAGACTGACCTTGCTCGGAGATGCGGCCCATCCAACCACGCCGAATCTGGGTCAAGGGGCCTGCCAAGCCTTGGAGGATGCGGTTGTGCTTGCTGACTGCTTGCGCCGGGCTGACGGTGTGATCTCCGGCTTACGTTCCTATGAAGAACACCGTCGGAGGCGAACGGCCTTCGTGACCGCGCAGTCTTGGTCTTTGGGGAAGGTGTTCCAATGGCAAAATCCGATCGCGATATGGTTGCGCAACCGGAGTTTCCGCACAAAGTGGGGACATCGGCAAAGTCTTAAGCTATTTGAGAAATTGGCGACCTACAAGGTGCCACAACTGCGGGGAGCCTAACACACGGCTGGAGCGGGACGCTCACTTCGTTGGCGCCCCTCAGCCGTAACGTTTAGGCAGCGTGCGAGGATGGTTGACATTGTCACTCCAGGGGTCCTTATGGCGAAAGATGGCTCGCGCATCCGTAAGTCCAACCCGACCTCCAAACCTCAGACTGCGGTCGCGACCGCACGTGTCACGAACATAGTCCGGCCACCCGAGCTCGAGCGTCTCCAAGTGTTCATCGGTCGGTGGATCACTGAGGGGGAGACCGTTGGGAGCACCGAAGCTCCGCCCATGACGATCGTTGCCAGCGACGTGTACCAGTGGCTGCCGGGCGGTCATTTCGTGATGCACCCTGCATACGGCCGCATCGGCCCGACTGGAGTCGGAGGGCTCGAGGTTATCGGCTATGACTCGTCAACGGGCCAGTACGCCACCCACTTCTTCGACAGCCAGGGAAACACATTCAGACAAACGTTGTCGCAGCGGGACGGCACCTGGACCTGGCAAGATGAGCACGCGCGCTGCACTGCGGTGTTCACAGACGGGGGCAAGACGCTGACGGCCCACCACGAGCGCTCCGACGACGGGGTCCACTGGGTACCATCGATGACGGTAACACTGCGGAAGTTCGACTAGACCTAGGCACGAGTCTCTCTGCGTCTCTCCGCACGCTGCCTAACCAGCGCATGAAGCTTGCAGATATGAGACTTCAATATGTCTAAGGAGGCTATGTATGAATAGCAATGCGCTATTTGGCCTCAGCATTCTGATGAGCTTTATTGCTTTCGGCATCGTCACGAAGCTGTACATCTGGCCGCGACTCCGGGTCATGCGCCGCGTGGACGCCCTCATTCCATTGGTGGTTCCTCACACATTCCGGTTCATCGGGCTCAGCTTTCTGATCCCCGGGGTCGTATCCCCCTCGCTTCCGTCGGCATTCGCTGTTCCGGCTGCGTATGGCGATCTGGTTGCGGCCATCCTTGCAGTCGTCGCGACGTTGGCGCTTTCCGCTCGCGCATCCTGGGCCGTCCTGATCGTCTGGGTGTTCAACGTGTGGGGCACGATCGACCTCTTGCATGCAATCTACCAAGGCCAGATCGGCGTGCGCGTCGGCCCTGAATTGCTGGGAGCGGCGTTTTACATCCCGACAGTCGTTGTCCCAGCGCTTCTCGTTACGCACGGGCTGATTTTCTGGCTACTGCTGCGGTCAAAGGAATAGGGCGGCGCACTAATCATGGTGCGAGCTGCTGCCCGACGGCCACATTTGGGAGGCGATGTGGATGGACCCCGCAGCAATCCCCTCGGGCGACCCGAAAAAAATGAGGGTGGCAGCACGTTGCCAAAATGCTCAAGGCTGAATACTGCAGCGCATAACATGGCGCTCACAAGAGGGACGATCGCTATCGCGCCCGCCCCTTAGCCCTTACGTTCCGCATAAGGGGCAATCGCGATGAGAGTATTTGTTGCAGGCAGCACTGGGGTGGTCGGCAAGACCCTTGTTCCGCTTCTGCTGGAGAGTGCACATGACGTGGTGGCCCTAGTTCGCACTCCCCAACGCCAAGGCCAAGCGAGAGTTCGGGTGGGAGCCGATCTATCCGAGCTGGCGGCGTGGTTTCGTTGAAGGGCTTGGCTAACCGCATGCGATGTGATTTGGCTAACGACACTGCCGCCGCTCAGATACCGCTCGCGCAGGGCCGCTTCGCCTTTGCTGGTGATTCTGACGTCAAACGCTAAGCCATTAGCCTGTAACTCGGCGTAGGCTCTCTCAAAACCACGAGGGGCAGGAGCACCGCCGTGGCTGGCTCGATGAAGCAGTCCAAGCAGCGCCCATGCTTCGTCCGATAGCAGAATCATGGTGAAGCCTCCGTGCTCTTAGAGCCCGTATCAAAATGAACGATACGGACCCTGACGTAGGGGAATATCCCCTCATTTTGTTACCACTCTTAGGCTACCGGAAAAGGAAGTGCGCCAGGTCAGCGTTGCGTCCGAAGCGGGACGCTTTGGGGACC
Organism: uncultured beta proteobacterium; assembly: GCA_963802355.1. Classification (GTDB taxonomy): domain Bacteria; phylum Pseudomonadota; class Gammaproteobacteria; order Burkholderiales; family SG8-41; genus SG8-41. Next base: position 71,613 of record CAWDIV010000012.1, read on the forward strand.
AATCCCTTGAAGTTGTAAATGACGAGCGGCACGTCGGACTCGTGCAGCGAGCCGTGCGAGCGGTAGCTCGTCTCGAGCTGCTCGTATTCGGTCGGCAGCTCGCCGAACACGGTGTCTCGGTCGCCGGTGACGACCAGCTCGCCAATGCGGTTTGGCATGAGGCCGAACTGCTTCGCTGCCTCTTCCCGCACCATCACCGACTCGATACCGTCGAGCTGCCGGATGCGGCTCGCCACGACGGGAGCGTCGTCCATGGAATTCAGCCACACATAGGCGGTTCCGCCGAAGGTGCGGTGGTGCTTGACGTAACGGTCCTTTTCCGCGGAGAGCGCGAAGCGAACTGGAACGCCGCGCGCGCCGAGCGCCTTGTCCAGATCCCAGCAGCGCTTCTTGTAATTCATGCCGTGATCGGCGGTGAAGAAGAACGCAGCGTCCGGGCGCCGCTTCGACGGCTTGGCCGATCAGCTCGTCAAGCGTGCGCAGGTGCTCCTGGGACTCTTCGCGGTCCGGCGCCCACATATGCATCGGGATAGTCGGTGGTATGGACGTAGAGCACGCCGATGTCGTGGCGGGTTTTCAGCAGATCGACCGCGACCCTCCATAGCCAGTAGTTGATCTCGCGGCTGTAGATGTCGGGCGGCTGCCGTAGCGCTCCACGAATTCGGCCGGCGGCGCCTCGGCAGCGATGGCGAGGTCGGCACCCTCGGCGAGCAGGTTGATGGTCTTGCTTCTTGCAGGTGAGCAGATGCCGACTTCACTCCGTGCCGGGCGGCGCGCTCGCTAATAGTCGGCCGCAGCAGGAAATCGGCGCTCTCCATGTAATCGGCCTCGCCAGTCTGCTCGTTGTAATAGGAATTGCCGGTGAGCCCGTGCTCGAAGGGCAGCGCGCTGCAGCTGATAGACACATTGTTGACGTTGGTCACCGTCGGCATGATGGCCTTCACGTCGCAGTGCAAACCGGTGCGCATCATCTGCTTGAGCGCCGGCATCGGCTGCGCCATGACGTAGTCCGTGCCGAATCCGTCGATCATTCCGATGACGATGCGTTGCCGCGGTGTTTCCATTGTCTTCTCCTCGTTAAGATCAGCCGACCAGCCCGATGACGAAATCGCGCACGGTTGGATGCTTCGGGCTTGTTCAGCATCTCCTCGCGCGGCCCGGCGGCGATCGCCCTGCCCTCTCGCATAAAGATGCAGTAATCCGCGATGCGTCGCGCCTGCGCAACGTTGTGCGTGACGATCACGATCGTGTATTCCGCCGCCAAGTCGCGCACGAGCGCCTTCGATCACCATCGTCGCGCGAGGGTCCAGGGCGGAACACGGCTCGTCCATCAGTAGAATCGTCGGGCGCACGGCCAACGTACGCGCGAGGCACAGCCGCTGCTGCTGGCCGCCGGACAGCGCGAGCGCCTCAGAACTGCAAACGATCCTTCACTTCTTCCCACAGATCCGACCTGCGTCGAGGTAGTGACTGCGCGGTGTCGCTAGCCGACCCGTTCAAGAGCCCGTGGTAGCGGGCACCGAAGAGCACGTTATCGACGATGGACATCGGAAACGGCGTCGGCTTTTGCTGAAGCATGCCGATGTGGGCGCGCACCCAGCTCGGCGAGGTCCCGGGTGAATAGATGTCTCGTCCCTCGAGCAGAACGGTCCCGGCTGCGACGCGCGCGCCGGGGACGAGCTCGAGCGTACGATTGAGCACCCGCAACAGGGTCGATTTGCCGCAGCCGGACGCGCCGAGTATCGCGGTTATGCGGCGCTGCGAGAAAGCCACGCTGAGCTCGCGCAGCCGCACCGATTCCCCATACGAAGCCGTGAGCCGGCAGACCTCGAGTGCGGGGGGTTGGGCCGGTTGTGGTGCTGACTGTGCCAGGACGGCTGGATCAGAGGAAGGGTCATTCGATCAGACCTCCTTGCGCCGCTTGATCACGAATGCCAGTGGCCGACACGCACAAGATGACAATGGCCAGGACCAACGCGGAACCGAAAGCGTACGGCGTCGCACCGATCTCGCTGGTGACGAAATACAGGTGCGTGGGCAACGCCATCACCGGCCTGAAAGAGGCCCAGCCGCTTCCTTGGTGAAAACCGTAGCGGCCGTGAAGAGGAGCGGCGCGGCCGAACCCAAGGCGTGTACCGCGGCAAGGACGATGGACGTCAGGATCGCGGGCCAGGCGACAGGCCATACGACGCGGGCGAACAGATAGGTGTGCGAGACTCCCAGCGCATTCGCCGCCTCGCGCAGTGCTGGATCGACGGCGCGCAGCGCCTCGTGCGTGCCGATCAGCACCAGCGGCAGCATCACGAATCCGAGCGTAACCGCGCCCGCAAGGAGCGAGATCTTGAAGTTGAACGCCACAACCAACAGCGCGTATCCGAACAGGCTGTAAACAAGTCCCGGCACGGCGGCGAGCGTCTCGATACAGAAGCGCGCAGCGCGCTCCAACCTCAAGGATCGGTTGAATTCCGCAAGATAGATGCCACCGCCAATGCCGAGGAGCAGTGCGGGCACCAAACCCAACCCGACCAGAGCGAGGCTGCCCTTGATGGCTGGCAGGATGCCGCCCTTCCCGTCAAGCGAGCTGCCGGTGGGCGGTTTGAGCAGGAAGTCCGGGGTCACCGCGACGGCGCCATGCCACAGCAGGTAAGCGAGGATCGTCAGGGGCAGCAGCACACCGACGACCCCAGCGGTCCACGCCGCCAGGCTGTAGAGCGTATCGCTGACTTCGGTGCGGGGGATTCTTCGTGCTCGGCTCGCCGCTGGCATCGGCTGAACGGTCCCGCCGATCTCAATGACGTTCGACATCAGCCAGCCCTTTCTTCAGCTGCAGCACGAGAACGTTGATAACTATCACCGTCGCCATCAGCAGCAGTCCCGCGGAAAATAGCGCGTGGTAGCGGTCCGAATGGATGGCCGATTCACCGAGGTCGGTGGCGATCAGCGCGGTGAGCGGCTGACCGCGGCTGGTGAGACCGTCGGGAAATACCGGAGAGTTGCCCGACAGCATGAGCACTGCCAGCGTTTCACCCAGGCCCCGGCCCATGCCGAGGATCACGCCGGCAAGGACGCCGGGCGCCGCCTTGCGCAGCGTAATCCGCGAAAACGTGTACCAGCGGCTCACCCCGAGCGAGAGGCCGGCATAACGCAACTCACGCGCTACCAGCGCGAAGGATTCCGCAGCAGTGGCCGCAATGAAGGGCAGCACCATCAGCGCGAGTATCACCGCCGCGCACAGTATCGTTTCTCCGGTGGGCAGCCACCGCTCCATCAACGGCACCAGAGTGGCATAGCCCACAAAACCGTAGACCACAGCCGGGATGCCGGCGAGGAGCTGCAGCGTCGGCTCTGCCACCGCGCGAGCGGCCGGTGGCGCGATTTCCGAAAGGAAGATACCGATGAGGATGGCGAGCGGCGTAGCGATCGCCACCGCCAACGAGACCACCATCAGGGTCGCCATCCAGGCGTGGCCGATTCCCAGCAGCGCTGGCTGGCCGCTGGGGTCCCACCGGTCGAACAACAGAAAACCCGCCAGTGTCGTGCCCCCGCCGGGCGGAATGCGTGACTCCCAGACGATATAGCCGACGACGAGCGCCAGTACCGCAACCGCGCCCGCAAGCGCGAGCAGCGTTCCGTAACGTAACAACGAATCGGAGAGCGGCGCTGCCTCTTTCACTTGACGGCGCGCACCGGGACGAAGCCCATTTCCTTCACTGTCGCCTGGCAATCTGCCATCACGAAGTCGATGAAGAGCTGTACCTTGCGGGCGGGGGTAGGCTTCGCGACCAGCAGCATGGGACGATTGAGCGAGTAACTGCCGTTGACGATGTTGTCCTGCGTCGGCGACACCCCGTCGACCGCGTAGGTGCGCAGCTGGCCGTCCTGGCCGACGGCGCCAGCCGAAACGAAGGCAATCGCGACGTCGCTCGTTTCCAGCTTCTTGATGAGTGCAGCGGTAGACGGAAACTGCAGGCGCGAAGCCGCCAAGCGCTGCTGCTTCATCACCCGCTCCTGGAAGATCTCGGTGACGCCGCCGCTGGCATCGCGGGTAAGCAGCACCATCGTCTTGCGCGGGCAGCCGGCTGTCGATCTGCGAGAACTGCTGCGTGCTGCCGGAGAAGATCGCAGCCAGTTCGGCGGTGCTGAATTCTTGCTTGGTTTTTGCCAGCGGACTCGCCATATTGGTCGCGATGGCAACGGCATCGCGCGCGAAAACGTGAGTGACAGGGCCGCCCAACGTCTTGATCTCCGTGTCTTTCAAGTCTCGCGACACCATGCCGATGTCGATGGTGCCGTTCATGAGCCCCTTGACTCCGAAGCCCGAGCCGCCGCCCGTTACATAGACCACCGTCTGCTCCTTGCCGAGCGAAGGGTCCGCCTTGTCCCATGATGCATGCTTCTCCATGAAGTGCGCGGCACAGCTGGAGATGATGGGCAGCGCGGTGGTCGAGCCGCCGACGCGGATGGAGGCGTCTTGGCCATAAGCAGCAATGGCTACCGTCGCTAAGAGAGCGGAAAGGATCTGGGCAAGAGCACGCATGTGTTCTCCGGCGAGGTGGATTTGTCACTATGCCGGGCGCACGTTACGAAACGACTACAGTCCTGTGACAATCGCTGGAGCGGCGGGAGAGCGCGTCGCATGTTTCCGCCCGGCCAGCCATTTGAGCTTGGTTAGCCCTCGTCATCAGCATGCCGCCGGCTCAGACCGTCGCGCGCTTCGCGTCCGCAGATACCGACTTGCTGCTCGACTTGAAAAACCCGAGCAGCTCTTCGTTGACCTGGTCCTTGTGCGTCGTGCACATGCCGTGCGGGGCGCCCTTGTAAACCTTGAGGGCCGCGTCCTTGACGATCCTCGCCGAGAGCAGCGCCGAGTCCGCGATCGGCACGATCTGGTCGTCGTCGCCGTGGAGGATGAGCGTCGGCACGTCGATCTTCTTCAAGTCCCCGGTGAGATCTGTCTCCGAGAACGCCTTGATGCAGAAGTAGGCGGCGGGGAAGCCGGCCATCATGCCTTGCAGCCGAAAACGATTCACGCACCCCTTCCGAGACCTTCGCTCCCGGCCTGTTATATCCGTAGAAGGGCATGGTGAGATCCTTCCAGAACTGCGAGCGATCCGCCTGGACGGCGGCGCGCAGCTGATCGAACGCTTCGATCGGGGTGCCGCTCGGATTGGCCGGCGTCTTCAGCATCAGCGCGGAATGGCGCCGATCAGCACCGCCTTGGCTACACGCTTGCTGCCGTGGCGGCCGATATAGCGGGCGACTTCACCGCCGCCGGTGGAATGGCCGACGTGGATGGCACTACTGGGACGGCGGGATCGTATCCAATTCGCCGCTGTCGTACGTCCTGGACGATACGCCGGACATCAATGCCCTCATCGTGCAGGTCGACCTCTTCAGCGCAAAGCGTGCGCTCCCGGTCAACCTCGATCACGGTACGCCAGCTCTGGGAAGCCGGGCTGGAAGACGTGCGGCGCACCTGTGCCCATCGCGACTGGCGCAAGGCAAAGGAAGTCGTCGCCGGTGTGCGGGTATTCGATCTGTCCCGCTGATCTTCTTCCGACAAAAGGACTCGAACATGAAACTCAAAGACAAATCTGCTCTCATAACCGGCGCTGCAAGCGGCATCGGCAAGGACATCGCGCTCCTGTTTGCACGCGAGGGCGCTAGGGTAGCCATCGCCGATCTCGACAAAAACGCGGCCGACGCTACGGCTGCGCAGATTCGCGACCTCGGAGGACGGGCAATCGGCATCGCGATGGATGTCACCGACGAGACCGCGGTGAACAACGGTGTCGCCGCCATGACAGCCGCCTTCTCCGGCGTGGATATCCTGATCAGCAACGCGGGCATCCAGATCGTCCATCCGATCGAAGAGTTCACCTACTCCGAGTGGAAGAAAATGCTGGCGATCCATCTGGACGGCGCATTCCTGACGACTCGCGCGTGCCTCCCGCACATGTACCGGGCCGGGCGCGGCGGCAGCATCATCTATATGGGTTCGGTGCATTCCAAGGAAGCTTCGTTGCTCAAGGCGCCCTACGTCACCGCCAAGCATGGACTGATCGGGCTCGGCAAGGTCGTCGCCAAGGAAGGCGCGGCCCATGGCGTGCGCGCCAACGTGATCTGCCCCGGTTTCGTGCGCACGCCGCTGGTCGAGAAACAGATTCCCGAACAGGCGAGGAGTCTGGGCATCTCGGAGGAGGACGTAATCAAAAAGGTGATGCTCAAGGAAACGGTGGACGGCGAATTCACGACCGTCGCCGACGTCGCTGAAGTGGCGCTATTCTTCGCGGCATTCCCGACCAATGCCCTGACCGGGCAGTCGCTGGTCGTTAGCCACGGGTGGTTCATGCAATAAGGTGTACGAGTGGTCTCTCCGCGATCAGCCGTTCAGGTCGGAACGTCACCTCGCTATTCGCTGCGATGCCAGCGCATTGTCCTCCGCGGTTTGAGCGCGGACGGCCGGCGTCACGCAAGCGAGATCGGAGGGAGACGCCTCGCGCCAGACGTACCCCGAACGGCAAGTGTCCCGGCCGTAGGGTCCGCCGCCCGGTTGCCGGCGTGCTTCGGCCTGCGAGTTGTCGGCCGCCGCCTGACGACGGGTCTCCGGCTTCACACATACGTAGTCGCCGGGAAACGCGTCGCGCCAGACATAGGACTCGATGCAGCGCGCCGGCGCCAGCCAGATCTCAAAAACATAAAACGTGCGCGCCGAGTTCTCGTAGCCCGGGATGTATCGAACCTGCACGTCTCGAATGCCGGCCTTCCGCACCACTTGCGCGATCTTCTCGGCTCCTTCACGCTCAGGCGGCCGGAAGAAGCGCACATCCGTCGTTGACGGACCGGTTCTGAGCACCTCTATTTTAGGGACCACGAACTCCGCCTTCTTGAGCTCCGGAATCAGGCGCGTGCTCATTTCGGCAGCATCTGCCTGACTACGAACCTGAATGTAGACGCGCGGTTGACGCGGCGCCGAAGCGGGTGCTCGCCCGGGCGACGGCGCGACGGCGCTGTCGATGCGACTCCGCGCTGCAAGCTCCGTCTCCGACTTAAGGCGCTCGTCCGCCTCCTTAAGTTCCTGATTCCGCGCAGTCCAGACCATTACCAGCGATCCCGCCACTAACAGGGCCGCTGCCACACTCCAAAGCGCCCGCTTCAGGAAAACGCGCTGTCGTTCTTTCGCCTGGCTTGCGGCGATGAATTCGAGCGCGGTTCCAAAAGCCGCTTCATCCGCATAGTGCTCTGCCCAGGCGGTGGACTTGTTCCGTCGCCGATCCCATTCACCCATCCCCCTGAGATCAAGCCCGACGAGCAATTCCCCTTCTTTGGCCTTCCAGCTCCTGGCTCGGCCTACCAGATCGAGCAGTGTCTTTGCCGATAGCTGCTCCTCCGGCAACCACTCGTCGCGCAACTTCTTCCACTGGCGGATAAGGCTCTCATGGGTGATGTCGATGTAGGTGTTCGGACCAATCGCGCCGTCGCGCGGCGTCAGGAATGTGGCTTCGCCGCGTCGAAAGGTTTCGATCACCGCGGTAACTCGTGCCTGCCGTTCCGGAGTAGCGGCGCCACATACGCTCCAGAGCTCGGCGAGCGTGGCCGGATCGCGGCGCTCGCGATTGCCCCGCCCACGTGCGGTGAGTCGCTTGAAGATGGCCTCCGCAATCTCCTGCGGCACCCCCGCGAGCAGCTCGTCGGCGTGCCGGTTGAGCGCGCCTTCAAAGCCGCCGATGACCTCGTAGTCCTGCAGCTCGATGCGGCGCTTGGCCTCCGGGCCTGTTTGCCGCCAGTGGCTCCAGGTACGCATCAGGGCGTGCTGGAGGATGGGAAGCTGGTCCGGCTCGTCGCCCGCGTCATTGAGCATCCGCTGCACCAGGCTCGACGCAATTTCCACGCGGCCGAGTGGGCCTTCGATCGCCTCTTTGCGCTGCTCGCGCGTCATACGCGGAACCAGGTACTGGCAGTCGTTCAACGTCTCGGGAAGGTCGCGAAACTCGGCGCAGTCGCCCAGGTAGTCCGAGCGCATGGTCACGACGATGTAGACCGGAGGATGGTGGCGACTGGCCGCCAGCAGAAGCTGAACGAATTCCGCGGCATCCGCCGCCGAGGCATCGTGTCTCCACCGCGTCTCTTCGGTGAGAGACGCGACGTCCTTATATCGGAACAGTTCCTCGAACTGGTCGACCACCACCAGCAAACTTTCCTCCTGCGGCAGTTGCCGCGCGATCTCGATCAGACCGTGGCTGCTTTGCCTCAGGCATGACGTCTCGAGCCCGGCTTTCTCCAGATCAGCGCGGAGGCTCTCGAATGGGGTGCCCGCGGGACGGGTGACCACCATCCGCCACCGCGCTCCCGCCTCCCCCACCCGACCGCGCTCTAAGGCAGGAATGAGACCGGCACGGACGAGCGAAGACTTGCCGCTCCCGGAAACGCCCAACACAGCCAGAAAGCGGTGGCGCTCCAGGCGGCCGACGAGTTCGGCCACTTGCTGATCGCGCCCGAAGAAGAGGTGTGATTCCCAGGTTTCGAACGGGCGGAGTCCTGGATAGGGGTTCGCGAGCTTCTGCAACCGTTCGACGACCGCGGCGAAGCTCACGGCTGCGCTCCGTGCGAGCGCCGCAGGAGCGAAGTGAAAAATGTCGCGAGACGGGCCGGATCGAACTTGCCGAATTCCTCACCGATGTACAGGTCGCCGAAACCTCGACGAATCTCCTGGACGGCGGCAGTTTTGGTTTCCTTCGGGTCAAATAAGCACAGGCCATGCGTCCCGGTACGTCGCGCGCTTTGTATCATTTCCGCAAATTCGCGCGAGCACCAGTTTTCGTCCGCGTTCCCCCAGATCAGCAGGACACCATCGGAGCACGAGAGCCTGAGCGTGTGCTGGGCTGCATCGTCGGGATGCTCGAAGTGAAACTCCTTCCGGAAGTGGAAGCTGATCAGGCCGGCGTTCTTGACTTCCGCGCGATCTCGGGAGTTGTAGACGAGATACACGCGCGGTTTTCCGCCGGTTTCGGGAAGCGCGCGCGGATTAGGCCGCAGAAAACCCAGGACCTCTTCCTTCAGCTTGGCCGGCATTGTCCCGGCGTCCAGATACGTCTTGCTGGGGGAATCGAGCTGTTCGACATACGTGCAGAAGCCGATCTGATCGGCTGCGGCCTTCTTCTCGACTGTGGGTGAGCACCAAACCAGCCACGGCTTGTCCTTCTGGCTGGCGGCGAGCTCGACCAGCTCTCCGGCGGTTTCGTCATAGTCCGAGCCGAGAAGAAACACCGACATCGATGCCTCGCGCAGCTGATCGGGGAGATTCACCGTGCGATCCGGCAGGATGCGGTAGCTGTGGGCGGATAGCTCGGCGGCGAGCGCTTTGTGAACGTCCTGTAAATCGGATCCGGGATTCGACGGGTACAGGAACACGGATGTGCTGTGATTCCGCATGCGCTTCAGCAGACCGACAAGTTCGCCGACGAGACGACGAAACCCGGTCTCGAACTCGGGGCTGCCCGCAGTAAACGTTCCCGATTCGTCGCAGAACGGAATATCGGTGAGACCTGGGAAGAGCGTCCAATGCTCGTTGCCGTCAATGGGGACAATGGGACAGCGGAGCGCAAAGAGATCGTTGGCGAACCGGTCTGCCGCGAACCGGGCGCGCTTACCGGCAATGGCCTCCGCGAACACCCTGCACTCCTGGTCGATGCAGTATTGAGAGCGGATGTAGGTCGGCGACGGAAGCAGGAGGAACACTGCGGAAGCCTTGACGCTTTCCGGGATCTCTTTTGAGAAATCGCGGGACCTGCGGAGCTTGTCGTCGTCGATCCAGATATTCGGTTTGACACCAAGCCGCTGGGTGAGCGCAGGTTCGAGGCGATCGACCAGCCGGCTAATCCAGTCGCGATCGTCCCCATGCGCGTAGCTGATAAAGAGGTCGTGCTGATAGCCGGGGACGTAGGCCATGGAGGACCCGAATACTATCTCAGTGTTTGTCGGGCTAGGACAACGGGACCACCGCCACCTGTTCCTTGAACGCCGCGCGAGATGCGATCGCCGCATACCAGCGGTCCAGGTTTGGCGTCGCAGGCCGCTCCGGAATGAGCTGGACATAACGGTAGATCATGATGCCGACGGGAATGTCACCGTAGGAAAACTCGTTTCCGGCGAGGTACGGCGTCTTGCCAAGCTGGGCGTCCATGATTCTGGCGGCGGCGACGGTCTTCTCCTTGGCAGCCGTGATCGCATTGGCGTCGCGCTTCTCCGCCGGCGTGCGTATCAGTCCCCAGAACACGGGTGTGATCGCGGGCCCCAGAACCGAGAGCTGCCAATCCATCCACTTCTGCGCGACGGCTCGTGTCTTGAGGTCAGCGGGCTCCAGCGTGCGGTCGGCTTGTTTGGCAGCGAGATAGCGGATGATCGAGTTCGACTCCCACAAGGTGAAGCCGTCGTCCTCTTCAAGCGTGGGTACCAGCGAGTTCGGGTTCATTGCGAGATAGGATGTCTCCTTTGTCTTGCCGAAAGCCCCGCCGACGTCGATGCGCTCGAATGGCAGCTTCATCTCGCCGAGCGCCCAGATGACTTTCTGCACGTTCGACGAGGTATTACGCCCCCAGATTTTGAGCATGATCTTGTTTCCTTCTGCGCTATTGTCGGATATTTCTCATTGTGTACGGTTTCGACCCCACCTTCGAGCGAGAGCTAAGGCCGCGCCGGGCCGCGTTCAGTTCATCCTTCCGCCTTCCTCCTTCATCCTTGTCTTTTCACTCCCCCTCAATTGTATCCGGCATCTGCAACTCCTTGCACATACTTGGATTCGCTGTTCGCGCTAGAGAATCAGAATATGCTTTTTCTCAGCGCGCCTGATAGCGTCAACAGAAACCGACGTATCGAACGTGACGAACTGACCGTCATGTCGCACGGCAAGCGCGAGCAGGTAGAGATCGGTGAGCTGGCGCGGTCCATGAATGCGGGCAGAATCGGCTACCTTCGCATCGAGCAAGCTCACGTCGTCGGGCCAGAACTCGTGGAAGGTGCTTGCGCTGGCTTCCGTGAGACGTTCCATGACCGCCCGTACGGATACTGCGTTCGGGTAGCCCGGGTGGGACATGACGCGAATACAGCCGTTCTGCGTAATCGGACACGACGCCCAACCGCTACGTGCATGGCCAGCAAACCATTGGGTGGCACGCGCATGCAGTGAATGATCGGCGTCCAACAAGGCGATCAGCACGTTCACGTCCAACAACGCGCGCATCAGTAGGCGTCGTCTTCGCGCAACCTGTCGATCAACTCGTTGGTGACGATGCCGCCGCGCTTCGGAAACGGCCGCAGGCCGTAGAGCGCCTTCGGCGCCCGTGCCGCCGGCATTTCCGGCGGTGCATTCAACGCGTGGCGGGCAAGCTCCGAAATGACCTCCCCGGTGGTTCTCTTCTCGCGGCGGGCCCGCTCCTTGGCAGCTTGCAGGACGTCATCGGCGATATCGAGAGTAGTTCGCACGCATCAGATGCTAACGCATCAAACATCAGACGTCAATCCCAGTTTGTTCAGGGCAATCATCGAGCAGTCAATTTCGCGCCGGCTCAGGTCGAGCGGAACGTGCAGCGGTGATGCGGTCTGACCCTGCACCGGTTCATGAGCCTGAGGAAACGACGACGGATGCCAGGCAGGCAGGACACAGGCAGGAATCTTCCGCAACGATCGGCGGCGTGACAGATGGAAAGCTTAGGCACCAGCATCGCGCTCCCGGCGTGAGCGCTCCGCACGCGAATTCTGCACGGCACCGCCCGCATCGCGTCAACGCCACGTTGACGCAAGGGGATTCGAGTTTGCCGTGCTCGCTCACGGACCGGCTCCTTATGACCGCGGTTCTCGCCGGAGGCGGATCAAAGACAGCTATCTGCTTCACATCCCGCGCCGATACTGCCCTCCAACCTCGAACAACGCGTGGGTAATCTGCCCGAGCGAGCAGCAGCGCACGGCGTCCATCAGCACGTAGAAGACATTTTCGTTCCTCACCACCGCCTGGCGCAACCGCTCGAGCATCGCCGGCGCTTCCTGCGCATGACGCTGCTGGAACTCGCGCAGACGCTTCAATTGGGATTGTTTCTCCTCCTCAGTCGAGCGTATGAGCTCCAGTTTGTCGGTTACAGGATCGCCGTTTGCGTGACGCGGATTGCGGAACGTGTTCACCCCGACGATCGGGTACGAACCGTCGTGCTTCCTGTGCTCGTAATAAAGCGATTCCTCCTGGATCTTGCCGCGCTGGTAGCCCGTTTCCATTGCGCCGAGTACCCCGCCGCGCGCCGAGATCGCCTCGAATTCTTTGAGCACCGCTTCCTCCACGAGAGCGGTCAGTTCCTCGATGATGAAGCTGCCCTGATTCGGGTTCTCGTTCTTCGCGAGGCCCCATTCGGTGTTCACGATCATCTGGATCGCCATCGCACGTCGCACCGATTCCTCGGTCGGCGTGGTGATCGCCTCGTCGTAAGCGTTGGTGTGCAGGGAGTTGGTATTGTCGTAGGTGGAGATCAGCGCCTGCAGCGTAGTGCGGATGTCGTTGAATGCGATTTCCTGTGCGTGCAGGCTGCGGCCCGAGGTCTGGGAATGGAACTTGAGCTTCTGGCTGCGCTCGTTCGCCCCGTAACGCTCGCGCATCGCCACCGCCCAGATGCGGCGCGCCACGCGTCCGAGCACTGCGTACTCGGGATCCATCCCGTAGCTGAAAAAGAACGACAGGTTCGGCGCGAAATCGTCCACGCGCATGCCCCGCGCGAGGTAGGCCTCGACGAAGGTGAAGCCGTTCGCGAGCGTGAACGCGAGCTGGCTGATGGGATTCGCTCCGGCCTCGGCGATGTGATACCCGGAAATCGAAACCGAATAGAAGTTCCGCACCTGGTTGCGAATGAAGTACTGCTGGATGTCCCCCATGACCTTCAACGAGAACTCGGTCGAGAAGATGCAGGTGTTCTGACCCTGGTCTTCCTTGAGGATGTCCGCCTGCACGGTGCCGCGCACGCTGGAGAGCGCAGCGGCGCGAATTCTCGCGATCTCGTCCGCGGTGGGCTCGCGGCCGCGCTCGTCGTGACAGAGCTTGCGAAACTGCTCGACCTGCTGGTCGATAGCCGTGTTGAAGAACATGGCGAGGATCGTCGGCGCCGGGCCGTTGATCGTCATCGACACCGAGGTGGCGGGATCGCACAGGTCGAAGCCGGAATAGAGCACCTTCATGTCGTCGAGCGTCGCAATCGAGACGCCGGAATTGCCGACCTTGCCGTAGATATCCGGCCGCTCGTCCGGATCGAAGCCGTACAGCGTCACCGAATCGAACGCCGTGGAAAGCCGCTTCGCGGGCATTTGCCTGGAAAGCAGATGGAAGCGCCGGTTGGTGCGGAAGGCATCCCCTTCGCCGGCGAACATGCGGGTGGGATCCTCGTTCTCGCGCTTGAACGCGAACGCGCCCGCGGTGAACGGGAACGATCCCGGCAGATTCTCCTCGAGCTGCCAGCGCAGGATTTCGCCGGGATCCTCAAACCGGGGCAGCGCGACCTTGGGCACCTTGGTGCCCGACAGCGAGACTGAATTGAGCCGCGTGCGGATCTCCTTTCCGCGGACATTCACTACGTACTCGTCGCCGGAGTAAGCTGTGATCGTGTCGGGCCAGGAGTCGAGAAGTTCGTGCGAACGCGGATCGAGCGCGGCTTCGCGTGCGGCAATGAGTTCTTCGATCGCTGAAAAGACATCGTCATTCCGGATTGCACCGGTATCTCCTTCCCCCCAGCTTGGAGGGGGAGAGCCTGTTTTCATAGGCGAGGGGGCATCGGGTTGAGCGGCACCACTGGATCCCGGCCCGCGCCGGGATGACGGAGACTCGAGGAGCATCCTTCTCGTCTCCGTCAACTGGTGCCGCTCGCGCGCGATGCGAGCCTGTTCCCCGGCATGCTCGTGATAACCGCGCACGCACTCGGCGATCTCGGCCAGATACCGTGCACGCTGCGCTGGCACCACCAGGCTGATGCCGCTGGAGACGCTCGAAGCAGGCCTCGGCAATTTCCCCGTTCGCAGCTTCAAGCCCTTCTCCGCGAGCCTTGCGGAAACGGCCTGGTACAGGGCGGTGACGCCGTCATCGTTGAAGCGAGAGGCGATGGTGCCGTACACCGGCATCTCCTCGGGCTTCCGCCCGAAAGCCTGGCGGTTTCTTTGCACCTGCTTGCGCACGTCTCTCAGCGCGTCCTCGGCCCCGCGGCGGTCGAACTTGTTGATCGCGACGAAGTCGGCGAAGTCGAGCATGTCTATCTTCTCGAGCTGGCTTGCCGCGCCGAATTCCGGCGTCATTACGTACACCGCCACGTCGACGAGCGGCACGATCGCCGCGTCGCCCTGGCCGATGCCGGCCGTCTCGACGAGAATCAGGTCGTAGCCGGCGCTCTTGCATGCGGCGATCGCGTCCCTCAAGGCGGTTGAAATCTCGCGTCCTGCCTCCCGGGTCGCGAGCGAGCGCATGAAAATGTTTGACCCGTGGATCGCGTTCATGCGGATGCGGTCGCCGAGCAGCGCGCCGCCGGTCTTTCTGCGCGTTGGATCCATGGAGACGATCGCGATGCGCAGGCCGTCACCCTGGTCGAGCCGGAAGCGGAGCACCAGCTCGTCCGCGAGCGAGCTCTTGCCCGCGCCGCCGGTTCCGGTCACTCCGAGCACCGGCGCCTTGCTCTGCGCCGCCTCGTCGTGGATAGCCTGCCTCAGACCCGTGCTGGCCGCGCCCGATTCGAGCGCCGTGATGATCTGCGCGAGCGCTCGCTGCTCGCCGGCCTTGAGCGCATTCAGGTCCTTCGGTGCGTATTCCGCGGGATCGAAATCGCAGCGCGCGAGCATGTCGTCGATCATGCCCTGGAGACCCATCCTCTGGCCGTCCTCCGGCGAGTAGATGCGCGTCACCCCGTAGGCCTCAAGCTCGTCAATCTCGGAAAGCACGATCACGCCCCCGCCGCCGCCGAACACTCGAATGTGCTCGCCGCCGCGGATCCTGAGAGCATCGATCATGTACTTGAAGTACCCGATGTGCCCGCCCTGGTAGGACGAGACTGCGATGCCCTGCACGTCCTCCTGCAGCGCCGCCGTCACCACCTCGTCCACCGAGCGGTTGTGGCCCAGATGGATCACTTCCACGCCGGAAGCCTGGAGGATTCTCCGCATGATGTTGATCGCGGCGTCGTGACCGTCAAACAGGCTCGCGGCGGTAACAAACCGCAACCTTACGCGCGTCTGGGCGTCTTTCCTCAGGGCCTCAACGCTTAAATCGGTCATCGCCTTCCCTCATGGCACGGGCAGGACCGCGGACAGCTAGGTTCCCACTGACCCCAGTTAGCTGCTGTAATACTATCATGGGGATAGCTGTAGAATCCTGAATTCCCTGCTGTTTCATGGATCTCGCGAAAGAAGAAGCGCTGACCGATGCCGCCGGCATCGCGCACATGCCCGCATCCGGAAAACCCCGCATCGTGTCGCTCGTGCCCAGTCTCACCGAGCTGCTCTGCGATCTCGGTCTCGCGGCGCAGCTCGTGGGTCGTACCGGTTTCTGCATACATCCGCGCGCAGTAGTGCGCAAGATTCCCAAGGTCGGCGGCACCAAGAGCGTCAACCTCGCGCGCTTGCAAGCGCTCGCGCCCACGCACGTCGTTGTCAACGTGGACGAAAACGAGAAACCGACGGTGGAGGAGATCGCGCGTTTCGTGCCACATGTGATTGTGACCCACCCGCTGGCCCCGAGCGACAACTCCGGCCTCTATCGCCTGCTGGGCGGCGTCTTTCGCCGCGATGCCGAAGCAGCAGCGCTGACGCGCCGTTTCGAGCAGGTGAGGCACGAAGCTACGCTCGAGGCGGCTGCCTTTCCGCGTGAGAACGTGCTGTATCTCATCTGGAAGAAACCGTGGATGACGGTCGCGCGCAATACCTACATTTCCGCCACCCTCGCCGTAGTGGGCTGGGATACCGTTCCGGAAACGTCGGGCGAACGCTATCCACGGCTGGCTCTCGACGCTACGCTCGCCCGCGATGTCCGGCGCGTGCTGCTTCCGAGCGAACCGTATCGCTTTCGCGAGCGCGATGTCGCGGAAATCGAAAAAGCGGCGCCTCCGCACGTCGACGTTTCGCTGATCGATGGCGAGATGACCTCATGGTATGGCAGCCGCGCGATCGCGGGGTTGCGCTATCTCACCGACTTCCGGCGGCGCTTGATAGCGGGCTGAGCGAAAATATTCAGTTCGGGACTCGGGAATCGTGATTCGAATAGATATTCCACACGATGCCGAGGATCCGGGGGAATCTCTGCAAACATGACCAAGGTGGCGGCGCGGCACTCAAAGCATTGGAAATATAAATCCATGCTTCCTCAGGAGAGGTTGGATAGAAGGCGGTTCAATTTCCTGAGCGTCCGCTCCTGGGCCGATAGGCGACGAGGCAGAAAGCGACCAAAGCGGACATTCAGCGGTTACTGCGTCGACACTACCTTGCCCTCCATCGCCGCTTCCACCATCAAGCTATCGGTATCGCGGTAGATGGAAGCGACCGCGAGTACCTGGCCCTTGCGTTTGTATCGCAGCACACAGTCACGACCTGCGATGTCACCGTCGATCGCCAAGTCGTCCCAGGCTTCGGCATGGCCCACGTAGTTGATCGGGACGTCATAGTGTTGGCTCCAGAAAAACGGTACGCTGACGAACTTCTCCCGGCCGCCGAGCATGTTGAGCGCGGCCGTCTGGCCCTGGCGCTGAGCAACGACCCAATGTTCGACGCGGATCGCCGTGCCGCTGTGCGGATCGGGCCAGCGGGCGATGTCGCCCGCCGCGAAGGTGTCGGGTGCGCTCGTCTCCAGGTATTCATTGACCGTCACGCCGCGGTCGGTCGCGAGGCCGGCCTTCTCGGCGAGCGTCAGCCGCGGCCGCACGCCGACGCCAACGACCACCAGATCCGCATTGATTGTGCCACCGCTTTTTAGCGTGACTTGGCGCGCGTCGATCGCGGTCGCCGTATCCTCCAGGTGGAAGATCACGCCGTGCTCTTCGTGCAGGCTGCGCACGAAGTCTCCCATCTGCGGGCCGAGTATTCGCTCCATCGGCCGCTTTTCCGGCGCTACGACGTGCACTTCGATGTCGCGTGCGCGCAATGAGGCGGCGACCTCGAGACCGATGAAACTCGCTCCCATTACGACGGCGCGTCGTGCGGTCGCCGCGCAGGCGATGATGGCCTGGCAGTCGCGGAGTGTCCGCAGTGTGTACACGTGTGGCAGGTCCATCCCCGGCAGCGGCAATCGCACCGGTTCGGCGCCGGTCGCGAGCAGCAGCCGGTCGTAGGCGACCTTGCGTCCATTGTTGAGCGCAACCTCGCGCCCGCGCACGTCGATCTCGGTGACGGTCGTCCTCAGGCGCAAGTCGATGTTCTGTTCGGCGTAGAAGGCGTCTCCGCGCAATGGGACCCACTCCTCCGGCGCGTTCCCAGCAAGGTAGTCCTTGGACAGATTTGGCCTGTCCACAGGCGCCGCATCGTCGTCGCTCAACATGACAATGCTGCCCAGGAAGTGCCGACGACGCAGCATCTCTGCGGCGGCGAAACCCGCTGCGCCACCGCCGATGATCACGATCCTCTGCGGCGACCCGGAATCCGGTGAAAAACGGGCGGCCTGTGTCGGTGCCACTTTCCCGCGCACGAAAACCTTGTCCTCGACGAGCTCGGTCGACCAGCACGCGACGGGACTCAGCGCCGGCGCATGCAGGGCCTCCCCTGTCATCAGGCTGAAGCAGGCGTGGTGCCACGGGCAGCGTACGGTGTCGTCGACCATCAGCCCTTCCGCGAGCGGACCGCCGTAATGGGTGCAGGTGGCACCGATCGCGAAGAATGTGTCACCGCGACGCGCAAGCAGAACAGGATGCTCGCCGACGTGCCCTAGCAGCATCTTTCCATCGGCAATCGTGTCGGTTGCCACACCCAGTGTCAGATCGGGACCGGTCGTTTTGGATCTGTCATCGCTCATGTCGATTTCCCGTTGTCGCGCAACCTCTCAACAGTCCACTGTTCTGCCGCTTCTCGCTAAATATTCAATGGCGACTTAATCTGCCTGTAACGTTGCCCGGCTATCTTTTTAGACCCATGAACTCTCTGTTCCAGTGGATGAGACGCACCATCGTGTTCGCGACATTTTCCTGGATGACCATCCCGGGCTTCGTCCGCGCCGCTGAGGTTGCGGGGGTTCGCATCGACCCGGGTGCCCGCGTAGGGGGAGTCGATCTCGCGCTGAACGGCGCTGGTCTCAGGCAGCGTTTCATGGTCGACGTTTACGTAATCGGACTGTATTTTGCCGAGCGCACAACCTCTGCGGAGTCTGCGATCGATGCTGCGGGGCCGAAGCGAATTGCTCTCACCTTCACGTTCCTGGCCACGACCTGTATCGCGCGCTACTCAGGATTTGGTTGGGGAATCCCCCAGTCGATATCAATTTGAAGCGCGCATTGCTATCGGGCCGCACTTAGATACCCACGACGCTTGCTGTAATCCCATTTCTGCGCCACCAGGCATCGGTGCCAGCGCATCAGGGTATCGGGAGTTACGATAGTGTCCAGCTTCAGCAGGGCCTTCCGCCCTATTGCCTTGGCGTTCTGCGCAAGGAGCGCCCGTTCCGGCATCAGTGAACTGAATGCGCTTGCCGCGGAGGCGTTCCTTCAGCAATCGATTCTCGGCCTGCAGGTATTCGATGACGATCAGTTGCTGCCGATGAACCCATCCCGATACGACCATCAACAAGAAAGTAAGCAGCGGCGGCACGGAACCCATGCCAAAGGTCTCCGGTCTACCGCAGCTGTCGGCCGAATAAATGGACAGCACGGGCCCGCCGGCACGCAAAGCCTCGCCGGAATCCCTCGTCCGGACGAGACCGCAAGAGTCAGGAATACTTCGTATGCAGCGCTACTTCGCCGGCTGCGGTGATATGGCCTTCCTCGGCAAAGCCTCGTCCTTCGAGCTCACGATAGGCATCGTCGAAGGTCGAGCTGGATGGCGGTGTAGGGCCGCCTTGAGCATGCCGATGCAATATTCCGAGTAAAGCCCAGGACAAGTCATTCAGAATTTTGGCCATGAGTCCATCCTACTCCGTGCCCGACCCCGAAGCGATTACTACATTGGCCTCGCGGATCCCGTCGTAGACTGCACTGCCCAGAGGCGTAAATCGCCGCCACCATCGAATCCATACGTCAGGGATGCGAGGCATCCTCTCTTGCGCCGCTATCCGGCCATGAAAATAGCCACCTTTAATATCAATGGAATCAACGGGCGTCTGCCGATACTCCTGCAGTGGTTGAGCGAGGCCCGCCCCGATGTTGCATGCCTTCAGGAACTGAAGGCCGAACACGGGAAATTTCCCGCCGCGGCACTGGAAAATGCGGGCTATGGCGCGATCTGGCACGGCCAGCGTCTATGGAACGGTGTCGCCATCCTCGCTCGCGGCGTCAGGCCAACGGAGACGCTGCGTGGCTTGCCGGGCGACCCCGATGACACCCATAGCCGTTACATCGAGGCCGCCGTCCAAGGCGTGCTGATCGGCTGTCTGTATCTCCCCAACGGCAATCCAGCACCCGGCCCGAAATTCGACTACAAGCTTCAATGGTTCAACCGGCTGATGAATCGCGCGAAGGTTCTACTGGAGCACAAAGTCCCAGTCGTTCTGGCCGGCGATTACAACGTAATACCGACCGACCTCGACGTCTACTCTCCCGAGCGATGGCGCGACGATGCCCTCTTCCGCCCGGAAGTCCGCGAGGCCTATCGTCGCCTCGTGGATCAAGGATGGATCGACTCGTTACGCGTCATACATCCGCACGAACGTATTTACATATTCTGGAAATACTGGCGAAACTCCTATGCCCGTGATGCGGGGCTTCGTATAGATCATCTGCTGGTCAGTCCAGCGCTGAGAGGGCATCTAACCGCAGCCGGAGTAGACGGTCAGATCCGGGGGCTCCCCAATGCCAGCGATCACGCACCGGTGTGGATTGAGCTTTCGCTCGACAAACGCCGCCGTTCCTCTGGCGTTCGGAACAGCAAAGAAACATGAGCAGAACGGCATCTCGCAATGCCTGGTCCTGCTTCAATTCCACGGGCCTCCCGAGCGCGTCTCCAAGCTTTTGCGCAAGCAGGCGACCTAGAATGTCACTGGTGCCGCCCGGCGAAGAAGGCACCACCAACCTTACCGGTCGCACCGGATAGGTTTGCGCGACAGCATTCGGGGCAAGCGCCAGAAGCGCCGCTGTTGCCATCCCGAAGAGCGGCCTGTGCATTTCACGCTCCTCGCGTTTCGCTATTTGGTGGCTTCCTGAACAAGCCCGGCGAGCGCCTTGCGCAGGTTCTGGACCACGGGCCCGCATTCCTTGCCGCCGTGGCGATCGGCAAGAAATTGCGGATCGTTATAGGCGAGCCACACCTGCCCGCCCGCGTCCTGCCACGCAAGTGCCTTGAGGGGTAGATCGATGCCGGCAGTCGGCGCGCACTCCATGAGCGGCGTTCCGCCTTGCGGATTGCCGAAGACCAGAACCTCAGCAGGCTTCAGGCTCTTGCCGATCTTCTGCGCGCCGGCGGCGTGGTCGACACGCAGGAAGATGTTGAGGCCCTTGGCTTTCGCGGCGCTCTCGAAGTTGTCCATCGTTTCCTTGACGCTGTGCGGGCTCTTGACCGAAATGAGCCCGTCCGCAGCCAGGGACAAGGCGGGAAGCAAAGACATCAAGGCGAAAACGGCGGCGGGTATAACTCGCATGGCGGTGTCCTCTCCTAAAATTTCATGATCGGCAGTCAGCGGATGACCGAGCCGTGCCGCCAACAGCGCAGCACCTTCGTAACGTCCAGGCGCTCGTGATAGCGCTCGAGGAGATCGAGCGCCATGGTACTATTTTCGACTTACGCTATCTGGCTTGCCGCGATTCGCGAACTATGACCGACTCCCCCGCATGATCGTTCAACCTTAGTGATGGCTCCTCGACTGCCTGGTATGGATCTGCCGCTGTAAGGTCCAGGGCATTTTGATGGTCTTATGAAATTGGCCCGCATGTCTCGTTCGGCGAAATAGCTACATGCTGGCGCGGCTACACGCTCACGGCGCCGCCCTGACGAGTAAGTAGCAACGGTAATCATGGCATATGCTCGGAAACGTTCACGGGATCGGCGGGGTCTTATGATCTCGCGCTACGAGCGGCGCCATCGATTTCTGGTGCATTACTACCATCACCTCCTTCCTCACTCATTTCGGGCTGCGCAACATGTCCTACATGACGAGAAAAGAGATCGACGACTTCGGGCCGGACCCGCTTCCCGATTCCGGCCTCACGGCCATCGAGCGTTCCCGCCAAACGATGCAGCGGGTCGGCCACTGGAGCGCAAACCAGCAAATGGGGCGGCGCTGGCCCATGGGCTGCGTGGCGCTCGAGATCACCCAGCGCTGCAATCTGGACTGCACCCTTTGTTACCTGTCCGACAATTCTGAAGCGGTGAAGGATCTGCCCGTCGAGGAAGTCTTTCGGCGAGCCGAACTTATCCATCGGCACTACGGGAGAAACACCGACGTTCAAATTACCGGCGGCGATCCGACGCTGCGAAAACGCGAGGAGCTGCTCGCCATCGTGCGCAAAGTCCGGGAGCTGGGAATGCGGCCCACGCTCATGACCAATGGAATCCGCGCCACCCGGTCGATGCTGCAGGAACTAGCCGCAGCCGGGCTCGCCGACGTTGCGTTTCACGTGGACACGACCCAGCGAAGAAAGGATTACGCGAGCGAGGTCGCGCTTAATGAACTACGCCAGACATACATCGAGCGCGCCAGGGGCCTTCCGCTCTCGGTCATGTTCAATACCACGGTGCATCGGGGCAATTTCCATGAAATTACCGCCCTCGTGCGCTTTTTCAAGGCCCACGCCGGGATGGTGAGAACCGCATCCTTCCAGCTCGCGGCCGACACCGGGCGCGGCGTGGAGCGCACGCGAGGCGCTGCCATTACACCCGATTCCGTGGCGAGGCAGATTGAGATTGGCAGTGGCACTTCGATCAACTTTCAGGCATCGCTCGTCGGCCACCCCGCGTGCACCCGTTACGGAATGTGCCTGGAGGCGGATGGACGGCTCTTCGACGCGCTCGACGATACCGAGTTCGTCGGCCGCATGCTGTCGGCTACCGCGGCTCTCGAATTGCACCGGAACGACGTGAGCGGCGTGGCGCTGCGCTTCTTGCAGTGGCTCGCTCTCAATCCGGCATATCTCCTTCCCATTATCCGATGGGCCGGCAGGAAGGCCTGGAAAATGGGTGAGAGTCTGATCTCGGCGCGCGGCAGGGTCAGGACCCTGTCGTTCGTGATCCACAATTTCATGCACGGTTGCGCCCTGGAGCGTGACCGCATCGACGCGTGCGTATTCAAGGTCATGACCGCGGAGGGCCCGATTTCCATGTGCGTGCACAATGCGAAGCGCGACAGTTTCATACTGCAGCCGGTCAGCGTCCCGGCTCCGGGCGGGAACGTATACTGGCAGCCGCTCACCGGAGAACGCACGCCGGAGCGCGCTGCGCCGGTCGGGGTCGCGCCCTCGCAGCATCCGCTGAAAAAGCTCAAAGGGCGGACCCGCGAGCGGTTCCTCGCGGGACGTCAATGAAAGCGCTGGCGCTGACGGTTGTCCTGTCGATGGCAACGTTTTTTTCGTCGGCCATCGCGCAGGAACCGCGGGGGGACGCGCTGGCCCACTGGGCCGCGGTATTGAACGCCTTCGTGAATGACCGGGGAGAAGTGGATTTTCGTGGGCTGGCTAAAAACCCGGCCGACCTGAAGGCCTTCGTGGGCTATGTTGCCAAAGTCAGCCCCGAGTCCGACCCCGCGCTGTTTCCCAACATCGAATCCAGGCTCGCCTACCATATCAACGCCTATAACGCGTTGGCGATGTACAACGTCATCGAATCCGGCGTGCCAAGCTCGCTCTCCGGCCTGCGGAAGCTGGGGTTCTTCGTTTTCAAGCGGTTCTCGATCGGCGGCAGGACGATGTCGCTCTATACCTACGAGAACGAAGTGATACGGCCTCTGGGGGACGAGCGCGTTCATTTCGCCCTCAACTGCATGGCGGTGGGATGCCCGCGCCTGCCGAGAATCCCGTTTACGGCGAATGCTCTCAATGAGCAGCTCGACCGGGAAGCCCGCCGGTTTTTCTCGGAACCCCGCAATCTGCAACGAGCGCCGGAACAGAAGACCTTGCGCGTATCCGAGATTCTCAAGTTCTACACCGGAGACTTTCTGCGGCGCAGCCCCAGCCTGATCGCGTACGTCAACCGGTACGTGCCCGACAAGATTCCAGAGGACTACCAGGTCGAATTCATCGATTACGACTGGACCGTCAACGATCAACATCGGGACCGGCGGTGAATGGCGAGGCCGTGCCACCGCCCGAGGCCGGGCTTCCTTCGCCACTGCTGTAAGGTCCATGCCGCACTCGGGTGCGCCGTGACATCTACGCGCGCAAGACGACGGCTACCGTGTTCGATAACAACGAAAACGTAGAGCAGGCGGAGGTCGCGGTGACCGCAACGAAGAAGTCGCACGCCACAATCGCTTTCGCATGATTCTTCAAGCTGACATGCGCCGATCATGCGATGAACCGCGATCAGCGGGTTACCGCCCCGGGGATCGAATAAATACGAAGCACACGTGCGAGCGTTTCGCGCTTGCAGAAAGCGCAATGCAGCCAGGTTCATGCTAGCACTTCGTCATGCTCCTGGAATAGGCCAAACGGATGATAGGAAAGGATTCTCCCGGCCGGGCGCGGGGGAACTTGCAGTTAAGCCCTGGGAGCTGCTTAGCGCACGGCGATATGGGCCGTGCTGCCTTCCTCGACGCGTCCGCCGGGCTGTGCGGGGTGATCGAAGCGCCCTGAGCCATCGTGGCCGTCGTTGCCGCGACCGGCGATGATGCGGCGGAAACCGCGGTCGAAATAGCCGCTTCCGTCGTGACCCTCGTCGCGGGCCGCTTGAGCGCGCGGGGGCACTGCGACGCCGCTACCGGGCCGATGGGCTACAGCCGTTTCGCTCGCATTGCTGAGCGTGTCCTGCGCATGAAGAGCAACCGAGCCGGCCAAAGCCACACCGGACATCAGCAGCAACAAGAATCTACGGAAGAGCGCGCCTCCATCCATCGAGGACCCCTTTTTTGGTAGCCAGCACATGGCGCACGAACGCGACGCGCCGAACTGGCTTACACGCCGTGCAAGCACCGTGCCATCGAAAATAATCAATGACTTGCAGCCAAGTGCACAGCATAAAGCGTCGCCGGACGGCGACACGGACTGTGCTATTCGAAGCTAACCGGCTGACAAGGCGTCACTCTCCCCTGTCGTTGCCAGGCAACGACCAGCGGCTTAAAGGATCACTCCCACTCTATCGGCAACGGGTCCTGTAAACCATTGTCCCATCGAGAGCTCTTGTCTCCCAGTAGAAATTTTACCGTCAGATTTACCGTCAATCTCACTGGGATCGCCGAAAACGGCTTTCACCATCTATCGACATCTATCGAGGACGATCGGCGCTCCCGCATGAGCGACCTTTCGAGATGCATGCGGAAGGGCGGCAGACGAGCCGCTTTCGACCAGGATGTCGAGGAGCAACAGAACGGCATCTCGCAATGCCTGGTCCTACTTCAATTCCACCGGCCTCCCGTAAGGGACTGGCCATGTCCCCAACTGTCAAGCTATCTGCTCCTTGACTAGGATCGAATGTCTCTCAGAAGCCCGCGTCACGATCGTCGCGCCGAAGCTCTCGAAGAAAGGTACTTCCCATCGTTACCCACGTAATGAATCGTTCCAATCTCACCTTCGCAACTGCCTGACTCCATCGAACGGCAGCTTCCGGGAGAGACCGTCTCCTATTGGGAAGGGCAACCGCCCGCAGTCGGACCCACAGCGGTCACTCGGTCTGCAGCAAAGCGGACAAGCGAAAGTCGAAACTGCGGCCTGATATTCCGAGCCACACCGCGTTCATCCAATCGAACGCACTCTACACGAACCACGGTGGATAATCATGGAGTTTTCATTCAACCTCGGTATTCTGCTTGGGGCGACCGCCTCGACGCTCACCTTGGTGAGCTTCAGCATGAAAAGCATGTTGCCACTGCGCGCGTTTGCGTTGGCGAGCAACCTTTTTTTTATCGCCTACGGCTACCTGGATTTGCTGTGGCCGGTGTTAATCCTCCATGCGTGCCTTCTGCCGCTCAATGTGAAACGGCTATTAGACATTCTCAAGCTCACGGCTGACATCAAGAGGGTGACGGAAATCTCGCCCGTATCGCAGTGGCTGTTGCCGCATATGAACCGGCGCCTTGTTAAGGCGGGAGAGGTGTTGTTCCGTAAGGGCGACACCGCGGATTCGATGTTCTACGTAGCGAGCGGTGAATTGCGGATGGAAGGCGTAGACCAGAGAATCGGTTCCGGAGAACTGATCGGCGAGATCGGTCTTTTTTCACCGGACAGGAAACGCACGCAGACGATCACCTGCCACATCGACGGTGAACTCTACAGCATGACCGACGAGATGCTGTACCGACTTTACTACCAGAATCCCAAACTCGGCTTCTATTTCATGCGCTTGATCGTCAGCAGGCTACAGAAGGATATTGCGAATGAGAGATTGGCGCGAGCCGCCGGTTAATGCTAAGTCGGACTTCGCGAAGGTGGAATGGAGAAGAATTAGCTTGAGTGCCCCTCATGACCGGCCGCTGTTGGCCCCGATTGTGGTAGTTCGCAGTCGAGGTGGGAAGGTCCGCTTCCGTTGCCTTGGAGCGTCTCAAGTTGCCCACGTTACCCGTCCATGTGGCGCTGCACACGGCAAGTTGCCTTGCCATCCGAAAGCGGTCACGCCAGATCTGATGCGTCCCGTTTGACCGGCGTCAGATATACCGTCAAAACTTTCCGCATGCCACCGATACATCTCGATAGATCGCGAAAGAAAATTGCCAACGAAAACTCGCTGCCTCGGTCGATTCGACCGCGCGTATCCGATAGATCTCGATAGACCTCGATAGATCTCGAAACCTACTCCCATCCAATCATCAAGCACTTCTATCAAATTACTTTGATTGATGATTTCTTCTAGTGATTTAGATGACACTCACAGCCGCTATTATCGAGGCCGCCGTTCGTGGCGTGCGTGCTCATCGGGTGGTGACCGGCGCGTTGTCAACGCCAGACAACACAGGACAGCTGCGCGAGGCATTCACAATCGATGCCGTCAGGCGCCCCCGATTCGCTGTTTGACTCCCTTTGCCGCGGCGCTAGATTGATATACGCGACATTGCGCCCCCCGCGGGTGCGTGCAGGGATCACCGTCCGCGGACAATAGCGCGAGGCGCACGTTCACTATGGCAAACACCCCTCAATACCCGTCGTCTCCCGCAGAGAACGAGCCGCGCGCGATTCGGCTCACGTTTTCCTATGTCGGAAACGAGATAGAGTTGACTGACATACAACGGCTGGCGATGTTCGTCCCGCCAGACGATTCCCGCGAGCCGGGTCGCGAACAGAGCGGGTTCTGGGTGGAAGTCCGCGATGCCGACGGGCAGCCGCTCTTCCGCCAGCTCATGCACCATCCGATCGAAACGACGCGAGAGGTGTTTCCGGCGGATCCGCACGGCGAGATCATCCGGACACCGGTCGCCGATCCTCGAGGCGTGTTCAGCATAGTCATCCCGGACCTCGCCGACGCACGGATCCTCGCCTTGGTCGGGAGCCCGTCCGAGGCGGACCGCCGCAGCGAAGCCGCACGCGAGATGGCGCGCTTCGACCTGACCAGGATCACCGGTCGGGACTACGACAAATGAGCACCTCCGACGGGAGGATCATAGGCACGACGCAGATCCTGAACAACGGATCCGACATCAACCGATTCAATATCGCCCTCCTCTCCGAGGGGTATCAGGCGGGGCAGATGGCGCAGTTCGCCAACGACGCCAACGCATTCGTCAGAAGGATCAGCCAGACGGCGCCGTTTCATCTGGCGATGAACGCGATCAACGTGTTTCGCGTCGATGTCACCTCCACCGACAGCGGCGCCGATGATCCAGTCGCCTGCGGCGGGACGGGGCTCGCGGCGAGGACCTACTTCGATGCGACGTTCTGTGGAGACGGCGTCAACCAGCGCCTGTGTAACGTCAACGCGACGACCGCGTTCGCCGTCGCCAACGCCCAGGTTCCGCGGCACCGATTGATCGTGGTCATCGTGAACAGCGCCATCTTTGGCGGCGCGGGCGGGAGCGTCGCCGTCTATTCGCTGGCCGGGAACGCCGTCGAGACGGCCATTCACGAAATCGGGCACACGGCGTTCGCCCTGGCCGACGAATACGAAACCTTGCGCGGCTGCGCCTCGGGCGAGACCGATCACAACAACGACCCCGCCGTCCTCGAACCGTCGCAGGTCAATATCACCATCACCGGCACGAACAATCGCAGCACGCTGAAATGGGGCCGCTTCGTTTCCCCGTCGACCCCCCTTCCGACGACGAAGAACGCCAACTGCGCGGTGTGCGATCCGCAGCCCAGCCCCGTCGCAACCGACGTGGTCGGGGCGTTCGAGGGCGCGAATACGTATCACTGCCGCGCGTTTCGTTCGGAGTTCGACTGCAAGATGCGGACGCTCGGTACCGTGTTCTGCCGCGTCTGCCAGGACGCGATCCTGCGCAAGCTCTACCCGTTTTCGCCGCTCACGTTTCGGTTTGCGTGGAAGGGCGTCGGCGGCGACCAGGGCCTCTACAACGGCCGCGGCAACGACTCCGATCAACGGAACATCTCGGGCAGCGGATCGAGCGCCGGCCCCGCGCTCGCGACGTTCGTCCAGACGTTCATGGCGTGGAAAGGGATCTTCAACGATCAGGGCATCTACTACAGCCGGCAACGTCATATCGACGGCGTGACGTGGGATACGCAACAGCGCGTTCCGGGTGTGGGGACGAGCACCGGTCCGGCGCTCGCCGTGTTTCAGGGCAAGCTCTACATGGCGTGGAAAGGGGCCTTCAACGATCAGGGCATCTGGTTCAGCAGCCTCGATCTCGCCTTCTCGTGGGCGGCGCAGCGGAACGTCCCCGGCGTCGGCACGAGCACGCGCCCTGCGCTCGCCGCATTTCGAAACCGGCTTTACATGGCGTGGAAAGGCATCGCAGGCGATCAGAGTATCTGGTTCTCGAGCTACGACGGCGCGAACTGGGCGCCGCAAGCGCCGGTCCCGAACGTTGGCACCAGCGCGTCACCGAGCCTCGCCGTACTTGGGAACCGGCTCTACATGGTGTGGAAAGGCATCGAAGGCGATCAGGGCGTCTGGTTCACGAGCTTCGACGGCTTCACGTGGGCGCCGCAGTCGCCCGTGCCAAATGTCGGAACCAGCACGGGCGTTTCGCTCTGTGCCGGACCCGACCGCATCTTCATGTCGTGGAGCGGCGTCGCCGGCGATCCCAGCCTCTACTACACTGCCTTCGACGGCAGCTTCTGGGGTCCGCAGCACAACTACCTCGACACCGGTTCGAGCTCGGTCCCCGCGGTGCTGGTGACGTTCTAGTCACAAACGACCCTGTGCGTGGCGAATTCGTAGTATGAGGGAATCCGGCCGCGCCGTGCAGCCTTGCGCGCGCTGACGGCCATCGTACGGTTCGTCGTGTGTCGACCTCCTTATCCTCGCCGTCCACCTGCTGGTCACGTTCGCGAAGCTGTGCGGCCGGGGTGGGGTACGTGCCGTTGCCGCAGAATCTCTACTTCTTAAGCAGCAACTTCTGATCAGCAATCGATCCAGGCAGCGTGCCCGACCGCTGCACGCAGCCTCGCATGGGGTGCCAGCACCCCGTGGAAGCGGATGAGGTGCAGCCGCGGGCGCGGCACCGGGCGGCCAGGCGCTGCATGAATTCCAGCGGCGGCATGACGACATGGGTGGTGCCGTCGCGGAAGGCGCTCTGTATGCTTCTCGTCACCATTCCTCATCGGCCGCGAAGTCGGCGCTCCTTACGGGCAATACGCGTACGGCGGTGGTCCGACCGATGACACCGAGCGTAGCTGCAGCGCCAAGCGATAGTCGGCCAACACGCCGTTCGTCTTTGAAAACGTTGGGTCGGTCTCACCCCACTTCCGGAAGTACCAGTCCAGGGAGTATCAGTCAGCGTGGCATTGGGATTGTGCTGCACACCCTTCCACGTGGGCCTTCGGGCACCGGCGTCGTGAAGAGTGACGGATCGACGACCATCTCCTGCGACCACAGGAACCACCAGCGCCAGCGCCGAACGCAGATGGTCGGCGCGACGTGCCAACCCCACTCGACGAAGCACTGTGGATTGTTGCGCGTGTCGGCTTTCAGCAGCGGTCCGGACACGGTCAATCCATACCTTCGCGGGCTTCACGCCCATGTTGATCATGAGGCGACGCATCTCATGGGCGCGACCCCAACAGCCATCATCGGGATACATGAAAGGAATGCATGGTGGCGGAACAGTCAGAGGATTACAGGTAGTGGCGGCCATGGCGTCGAAGACCTGCTGGGCTCGTGCTCGTGACATGCAGCGGAAGCTGAACCACCACCAGGGCCACCAGCGCCATCGCCAGATCTCGATCAGCCAGCTGAATCAGCCACGGCCACGTCAGTCCTCGCGGCGGGGGAAAAGGGGGGAGTAGCGGGTCGGGTTTCCATCCGGCCCTGGCGTGAACCCGCGCACATCGAGGATGTTGTGTGCGTCATCCTCGGTCACGATCAGGACCACATCCGCTCTTGCATCGCCTCGCGCAGCTCTCGCTCGAACTCGGCAGAGTCGGGCGCGCGGCGCGGCAGCACGTGCCGCGCGTGCGAGTTGTCCAGGTCGACATCCAGGTCCAGGACCTCGCTCGGCTGAACACCGACGACGTGCGTGACGTGGGGGATGAGCAGGCGCGTAATGGCAGAGGTGGCTGGCTCGATTTCCAGGTAGACCGGCTTTCGCAGCTTGCTGAGGCTCTCGAGGATCGGCCGAGGTTCCAGTGTCAGCCCTCTCGGGGTCGAGTCGGACGCGGCGCTGGTTACCCAATTCGACCGCGTCGCGCTCGACGCGCAGGACGCTGGAGACAACGGCATTCGGGTTCGGCATCACGGCCTCCTTCGCGGTTCGCGCATCCTACCCCGTCCATTCTCGCTACCGTCCCTTAGGGCTCAAATGTAGCCACCGCAGAGCGAGAGCACGGTGTGGTATCTCGGCGTCGAAGTGGATGACGCGTGGCATTGGGCGCATTCGACTTTT
>CAWDIV010000013.1:0-297070 GCA_963802355.1 uncultured beta proteobacterium
TTTCTGAATAACCGCGATGATCGACCGGCCGATCTGCCGGTCGACCTCCGATCGCTGCGCGGTAAGACTGGCCGTCATGTGGCGACCCGCCGAGAGCGAAGTGACCAGGGCGGCAACGACCAGTAGGCCCGCTGCCAGAAGAATCAGC
Organism: uncultured beta proteobacterium; assembly: GCA_963802355.1. Lineage (GTDB taxonomy): Bacteria > Pseudomonadota > Gammaproteobacteria > Burkholderiales > SG8-41 > SG8-41. The sequence continues at coordinate 149 of CAWDIV010000013.1, forward strand.
GAGCGCTGCAGGTTCCTCATGATGCAGGTTCGAGAGCAGCCGCGGCGAGCGCGCCCTCCGCTTCCCGTCTTTGCCTGGCCAGTTCCGGAATACCTCTACTTCGATTTCCAGCCCGGCAAGGGCAGATGCAACGCAGGCGAAGGCTCGCCCGGCGTCTGCTCGAGCGCGGACTCCACCTGTGCCAGCTCGGACTCAAGGCGGCGCGTAAGCCACCGATACCGCCGAACAGGGCAGCAAGGCTGAACAGCGCGGTCGCCTTGAGCCAGTCGAGCAGCAGCGTAACTCGCATGGACGCGGTGGCGCGGTCTATCGCGTTCCTGTTGTATCCCAGGCGACGGCCCCCACGGTGACTCCGAAGGTGTTGCGAAAGGCAGGCCCACCTGGTAGGTATCCTGGTCCCCGCCTTGCCAAAAAGGCTCTTTGCCGATTCCCGCGAGGCGCGCGCGCCAATCGTGCACCCGCGGCGCGTTGCCGGCCCCGGCAACCCATTCGCCGGCTTCGTCGGTCAGCACCACGAAGTCCAGGCCTTCGGTGCTGTCCTTGGCGACGGAGAGCGCTCTGTCGAGCTGCGCGTTGTTCTTGGGCGCGAGACCGAAATTCAGGCCGGCCTCGACGCCTTGTCTGAGATCGCCCCCGATGACCATCACGCGCGACACGTTCAACTGCCGATAGGTTTTCTGGTAGTTGAAGTAGTTCAGGAAGCTGATGAACCCGATGCAAAGCGCGATGATAAGCGCGATCGGCAGCCCCAGCCGCAGCCAGAGCGGCACGCGCACGCGCAGGGCTGCCCGGTCAGGCTGCTGCATGCGATTCGCGATTGCGGAGTTTCTGCGAAACCAGCACGATGGCGATCAGCACAATGCCAATATAGTCAAACATCGCTCGCGGGTAGACCAGGGCGAGGCCGGCGATCACGAGCAGCCAGCGCTCGATGCGCGTAGTGCGCCTGAATAGCCACCCCTGCATCCCCCCCGCCAGTGCGGCAATGCCGATCATCGCGGTCACGGCGACCGTCGCGATATCCACGATCGACGCCTTCCCGAGCGCCTTGAACGAGCCCTGCAGCAGCAGCCCGAGGCCCGCCGGGTCGAGCACGAACATGAAGGGTACCAGAAAGGCGGGCATCGTGTATTTCCACGACTGGAGCGTCGTCTTGTACGGGTCGCCGCCAGTGATCGCGGCCGCGGCGAACGGCGAAAGCGCGGTGGGCGGCGAGACTTCGGAGAGCACCGCGTAGTAGAAGATGAACATGTGCGCCGCGAAATCGGGAACATTGAGCACCATCAGCGCCGGCGCGGCGATCACGGCACAGATGATGTAGGAAGCGGTCACGGGAACGGCCAGCCCGACGATCCAGACGATCAGCGCAGTGAAGATGGCGGTGTAGAGCAGCCTGATGTCGTGGATCAACCCCGCCGTGGACTGGATGCCGATCGCCGATAACAGGCCCGCAGTGCCCTGGGTCAGCGAATCCGCATAGCCGAGCACAATGGAGCTGAACTTGAGGCCCAATCCCGTGAGAGTCACCACGCCGACGATGAGCCCGGCCGCCGCGCACGTCGCGGCGACGCTGAGCACGCCGATGGAGCCGCCTTCGAGCGCCTTCCTGAGCCCCGAGTTCCAGAGCTGGCGGCCGACCGGCCCCTCGCCGCGGAATACGCCGTAGGGGACGAGCGCGCAGCTCGGATGCAGGAAGCTCGTTACGAGCGTGACCACGGTCGCCCAGAACACCGACAGCATCGGCGAGAAGCCGAGCAGCATGAAGAAGATGATCGCCACCAGCGAGAGAAAATGGAACCAGAACTGCTCGACGAGCATGCGCATCGTCGCGTGCGCGGCGATTTCGACACGCTTCATCCCGAACTTGCGGGCGTCGATTTCGACCATCAGGAAGAGCGCAAAGTAGTAGAGGCAGGTCGGGATAGTCGCCATCAGGAGCACGTCCAGATACGAGATCTTGAGGAACTCCGCGATGAGGAACGCCGCAGCGCCCAGAACCGGCGGCGAAATGATGGCGCCCAGGCCCCCTGCCGCGAGCAGCCCTCCCGCCGCGTCCTTTCCGTATCCCGCTTTCACCAGCATGGGATACGCGACCGATCCCAGCGTCACCGTCGTTGCAACACCGCTGCCGGAGGGTCCGCCCAGCAGGAACGATGCGAGCACGATGGTGCGTCCGGCGCCGGCGGCCTTGCCGCCGGTTGCCGCGAACGAGAAGTCGAGGAAGAACTTGCCGGCGCCGGAGTATTGCAGGACGCCCCGTAGATCGTGAACATGATGATGAGCGACGATGACACGTCCACCGGTACGCCGAAGATACCCTCCATGGTCATGTACATGTGACCGACCACGCGCCCCACGTCCATCCCGTGATGCGTCCACGGCGGGGGCAGGTGCGCGCCGACGAAGGCGTAAAACAGGAACAGCAGCACCACGAACGGCATGATCCAGCCCGAGCAGCGGCGGACCGCCTCCAGCACAAGCAGGATCAGGGCGACGCCGCAGATCCTGTCAGGCAGCGTCGGGCCGGTGCTGCGCTCGAGGAACGCATCGCCGTCGGCCAGCATGTGGCCAAGCACAGTGAGCGACAGGGCGGACATCGCCCAGTCCCACCAGAGGACACGGTTGCGATAACGCCTGGAGACCGGGAACAGCAGGAACACCAGGAACAGCACGAGTGCCACGTGGATCGCGCGCACGATGTGGGTCGGCACGATCACCAGTGCGAAGCTGAGGTGGACGAGCGACATCACGATCGCAGTCACCGCGATGAAAGCGCCGAGCCACCGGAGAGCCGGTTGGTTGCGCCCTCCCCTTCTTCGATGAACTTCTCGGCTTCCTTCAGTGCCTCGTCGCTGACGACAGGGTCCGTCGCTGCCGCCTGACGTTCGACTGGTTCGCTCATGCGCGCTGCTCCCCTTCCTGCAATGACGCGCCCTGAAACAAAAAATCCAGCGCGGGGGACGCGCTGGACCTTATTTTCGGGCCGGGGGCTCCGGAATTATTTTACGTCGAGCCCTTTTTCACGGAAGTACTTGGCCGCGCCGGGATGGAACGGGATTACTGCCGCGGCGTTGGTCTGATACCGGAGATCGAAATACTGCGCGTCCTTGTGCACCCGGACCATGTCCTCCTTGCGGTCGAACATCGTCTTGACGATATCGTAGGCGACCTTCTCCGAAATGTCCGCCCGCGCCACGAGCACGTTCCATACGGTGACGATCTGATTGACGGTTTCCTGCCCGGGATAGGATTTCGGCGGAATCGTATCCTTCACGTAGAGCGGCCCGTATTTTTTCACCATCCCGTCCTGCGCGTCGGAATGGTCGATGAGCTTGAGTTTGAGACCGGGCGTTGCCGCGAGATCCGTCACAGACGAGGTCGGCACGCCGCCCACCCAGAAGAATGCATCGAGCTTCTTGTCGCGGATCGCATCGGCCGACTTGCCCGGGTCGAGCCGCTCCTGCGCGATGTCCTTCAATCCCATGCCGTAGGCCTCCAGCGCGCGCAGTGCCATCACTTCGGTCGCACTGTTCACGGCTCCTGTGGAAACGCGCTTGCCCTTCAGGTCGGAAAATTTGTTGATCCCCGTGCCTTCAACCGTGACGACGTGCATGCGGTTGGGGTAGAGCACCATCAGCGCGCGCACCGGCACCGGCTTGTCCTGGAACTTCTGCTGGCCTTTGTAGGCGTCCCAGCTCGCATCGGCCATCGACAGCGCAACCTGGGCCTGTCCCAACGTCATGAGCTGGAGGTTGGCGACCGAACCGGCGGTCGTGCCCGCGGTCGCATTGAGCCCGGGCACGTAGCGGGTGAGGATATCGGCCATACCCCCGCCCAATGGATAATAGACGCCGCTGGTGGGGCCAGTGGCGATGAAGATATTGACTTTTTCCTGGGCCGCGCCGGGCAGGGCGAAGAGTGCGCACGCCGCGAGCAGCCAGCGACTGAATGAGCGGAACATATTCCTCCTTATCACTCGGGTTTGATGCCCGACTCCTTGACGACCTTGATCCAGCGCTCGTAGTCCTTGCGGATGCGCTCGTCGAAATTCTGCGGCGTGCCGCCACTTGCGATCATGCCGTGCGCTTCGAGGTTCTTCTTCATCGTCCGGGTCTTGCAGCGCCTTGTTGATGGCCGCGTTCAAGCCGGTCGATGATGGGCTGCGGCGTGCCGCGCGGCGCCATCGTGCCGAACCAGAGCTCGACTTCGTAACCCGGAAGCGTCTCGGCCACGGTCGGCACGTCGGGCAGCGTGTGCCAGCGCTTGGCGGTGGTCACTGCGAGCGCCCGCAGCTTGCCGGTAGCCAGATGCGGCGTGACCGGCAGCAGGCTGCCCACGATGACCGGCACCTGGCCCGACAGCAGATCGGCCATCGCCGCGCCGGTGCTCTTGTACTGGATGTGCACCATCTTGATTTTCGCCATGCTCGAGAAAAGCTCGGTGGCGAGATGCGTGGGGCCGCCGGTGCCGGTGCTCGGCATAGCTCAAGCCGCCCGTCGTTGGCGCGCGCGAGCGCGATGAGTTCCTTGATCGTCTTCGCCGGCAGCGAAGGATGCACGGTCAGCACGAACGGCGTGTAGCCGAATTCGGCGACCGCGATGATGCTGTTGATCGGATCGAACGCGGGCTTGTGAGCGGCGGACGTCGCGGAGAAGCTGCCGGACATCATCATGATGGTGTAGCCGTCGGCCGGCGCGCTTGGACGGTCAGTTCCATGCCGATCAGGCCGCCGGCGCCGCCGCGGTTGTCCACGACGAACTGCTGGCCGAGAGACTCGGACAGCTTGCGCGAGAACTGGCGCGCGGTGATGTCGCTGCCGCCGCCGGGCGCGAACGGCACGATGACGCGCACCAGCTTCGCCGGATATTGCTGGCCCTGCGCGACGCTCGCGCCGAGCATGAGACCTGCACAGAGCCACGGCAGCGCAACGACCGAGGCCCGCTGAGATAGCAACTTCATGTGTCTTTCCTCCAGTTATTGTGAAATGCGAGAAATTGGATTAACGCGCGAGCGGCCGTTATTGTATACGCAGCCAGCGTGCTTTACGGAGACGAGGGTTAGTGCCGGCCAAACTCCAGAAGTCTTGGTGACAGCACCTCGGAGTTTTAGTGCCCGGACCGGCCGTGAGGGCGGCGGGCGCAGTGTCCGCGAGTTATGATCGATAATCACATTGTTGCCCCCCAACAGGCTCTCCAATCAGGATCATTCATGAAAATCCTCGTCCTTCCCGGTGACGGCATCGGCCCCGAGATCACGCAAGCGACCCTCGCGGTACTCGACCGCGCCAATGCGAAATTCAAGCTCGGTCTCGAATGGGAAATGCAGGACATCGGGCTCGTGACGCTCAAGCGCCAGGGCTCGACCCTGCCCGATTCCGTCATGGATGCCGCGCGCAAGGCCCCCGGCATCATCCTCGGGCCTGTGGATCATCTCCAGTATCCCTCCCGCGACAAGGGGGGCATCAATCCATCGGGCGAGCTGCGCGTAAAGCTCGACCTCTTCGCCAATATCCGCCCGGCCAAATCGCGCATGGGGGTGGGCCTTACCGGCAAGCCCGTGGATCTGGTGATCTTCCGCGAATGCACCGAGGGTTTCTACGCCGACCGCAACATGTTCATGGGCCAGGGGGAGTTCATGCCCACCCCCGACATGGCGATTGCCTTGCGCAAGGTGACGGCGCGCCAGTGCGAGCGCATCTCGCGCGTCGCCTTCGAGTGGGCGCGACAGCGCCGCAGGAAGGTCACCGCCGTGCACAAGGCGAACGTGCTGCATATCTCCGACGGGCTGTTCCTGCGCGAGGTGCGCAAGGTCGCGAAAGAATACCCTGATGTCGAGCTCGACGAGAAGATCGTCGACGCGATGGCGGCGCTGCTCGTGCGCGATCCTTCGCGCTTCGACTGCATCGTCACCGGCAATATGTTCGGTGACATCCTCTCGGACGAAGCTTCCGAGATTTCCGGCAGCCTGGGCCTGGCCGGCTCCACCATGGCGGGCGACGACGCGTGCTGCGCGCAGGCGCAGCACGGCTCCGCGCCCGATATCCAGGGCCAGGACAAGGCGAATCCCACTTCGCTCATACTCTCCGCGGCTATGCTGTTGGAGTGGCTGGCCGCCCAGCACAAGCGCCCCGAGTTCGACCGGGCAGCGAAAGCCATCGAGGGCGCTATCGACGCCGCCCTGCAGAGTCCCGACACACGGACCGCGGATCTCAAGGGCAAACTCGGCACGCGGGCGTTCGCGAAGCACGTCGCCGGCTTGGTCGGCTGAGATCTACAGCTTCACCGCGAAGCCGCGAAGGACGCTGTTCGCCTTCCTTGGCGATTTCGTGCCCTTCATGGTAAAGCTGTCGACATGGCCGCGCCCCGCGTTGATGCAAACCGCTTGATCGATTTCGCCACCGCCGTGTATGCCGGCGCCGGCATGCCGGAAGCCGATGCGCGGCTGGTCGCCGACACGCTGGTGCAGGCGGACCTGTGGGGCCATCAGTCCCATGGCGTGCTGCGTCTTGGCTGGTACCTGGATCGCATACGCAACAAGGTCATGAATCCGGTGACGAAACCCGAGTTCGCCGTGGACGCAGGCGCGATCGCGGTCATCGATGGGCACGATGGTGTGGGTCATGTGCTGACGGTGCTGGCTGTCAAGGAAGCCGTGCGCCGCGCCAAGGCGCATGGCATAGGCGCCGTGGCCGTGCGCAATTCCAATCATTTCGGCACGTGCATGTACTACACGATGATGGGCGCGCGAGAGGGTTGCGTCATGCTGCTCACGAGCAACGGCGGGCCGGCCATGGCACCCTGGGGCGGTCGCAAGAAGATCATCGGCACCAATCCCTGGTCGGTCGCCGCCCCGGCGGGGCGTCATGCGCCATTCGTGGTGGACATGGCCAATACCGGGGTCGCTCGTGGGAAAATCTATCTCGCCCGGAACAGGCGACTCCCGATTCCTCTGGGCTGGGCCATCAACGCGGCGGGAGAGCCGACGACCGATCCGCAGGAAGCGATCGACGGCATCATCCTGCCGATGGCGGAGCACAAGGGTTATGCCATCGCGGCTATGGTGGACATGCTCTCCGGCGTGCTGACTGGCAGCGGTTTCCTGTCCGCCGTCCACAGCCCCTACAAGACTGCGGAAAAGAGCAACTGCGGCCACTTCATGATTGCGCTCGATATCGCTGCGTTCCAGCCGCTCGCGGAGTTCAACGCGCGCATGGATGAGTTCGTGAGCGAGATCAAATCGGTGCCGGTCGCCAAAGGCTTCGATGAAGTGTTCTATCCCGGTGAAATCGAGGCGAAGAACGCCGTCCGCAACCGCGAGGAAGGCATCCAGTTTCCGGAAGACACGCTTGCGGACCTGAAGCGGATCGCCCGGGAGACCGGGCTAGAAGCCAGGCGGCCGCTTTAGCCGTGCTCCGTCCTAGAAACTTTTGCTAGGTCCTGCTTTTCGTTCTTTGAGATAAATCATGCCGAAAATTCAGTCCGTCTCCGTCTGCGTCGCGCGCGTGCCGCTTGACAATATCACCTCGTTCGCCACTCGCACGGTGAGCGAGCGCGATTATTGCCTCGTCAAGGTGCGCTCGCGTCAGGGCATCGAAGGCATCGGCTTCTGCTACGTCGGCAGCGCGGGCGGGCGCATCGCGCACGCCGCCGTGGCCGAGCTGCTTGCGAGGAAGCTCATCGGTCAGGAATCGCTGCGCGTCGAAGGGCTGTGGCAGGAAATGTATTCGGAATCGCTGCTGCAGGGCCGTGCGGGCTCGGTCATGCGCGGGATCTCGATACTCGATACCGCGCTGTGGGACCTGAACGCCCGCAGCGCCAGGCTGCCGCTGCACCTCTATCTCGGCGCCAGCGTAATCGACCAGGTCCCGGCCTACGCGAGCGGCGGCTACTACCTCGCCGGCAAGACGCCGAAAATGCTCGGCCAGGAGATGGCCGGATACGTGAAAGCCGGTTTCAAGGCAGTGAAAATGAAAGTCGGACGGCTCACCCCGCGCGAGGAGGAAGCGCGCATCAAAGCGGCGCGGGAGGCGATCGGTCCGGACATCCACCTCGCGCTCGACGCCAACAACGCGTGGAGCGACGTGCCGACGGCGTTGCGCTACATGAAGCGCTACGAACCCTACGATCCGTACTGGATCGAAGAGCCGTTCGGGCCGGACGAAATCGACATGCACGCCCGGCTTGCCGAACTGACCCCCGTGGTGGTGGCCACCGGCGAGATCGCTTACGGCCGCTGGTATCACAAGGAGCTGCTCGACAAGCGCGGCGCGGAAATCCTGCAAACGGACGCGTGTGTCTGCGGCGGCATCACGGAATGGAGAAGGATTGCGGCGACCGCGGCGAGCTATGGCGTCACCGTCTGCCCGCACTGGTTCCACGACGTGCACGCGCCGCTGGTGGCCGCTACTCCCAATGCGCGCTACGTCGAGTTTTTCCCCGACGACCAGGTGCTCAACTTCCGCCGCCTGGTCGACAAGCAGCTAGCGCACAAGAACGGCAACCTGCTCTTGCACCAGACGCCGGGGCTCGGATTCACTTTCGACGAGAAAGCGGTGAAGAAATACGCGCTCGACCGCGCGCGGCCGTGGACGGTCATCAAGTGATGCGGGGCAGCGGGTCGCCCGTGGGAGAGTCCGGATGTCGGCGCCGATCACGGCCAGATCAGCAGGATCGCCGCGCCGCCGACGAAGCCCACGCCGAACACGGGCAATATCCTCAGGAATAGGTTCGCCGAGCCGAGAAACAAGACCACTCCCGTCTTGAAGGCGAGGTTGGCGAGCGCGGCCACGAGGATGATCTTCCAGGCGGTTCCAGCATCAAGGCGCTGAGCCGCCGCGAGTTGGGCGGTGGACAGCGTGATCGCATCGACATCGACGAAACCGGAGACCAGCGCAATGGGGTAGAGCGCCTGGTCGCCGAAATATTCCTTGGCGACCGCGGTCGCGAGAATGATGAGCGCGTAGAGCGCCCCGAAGATGAGCGCGCTTTTCAGTTCGGCCGGATTCTCCTGCTCCGGCATGCCGCCTCCGTCCGCCCGCCCCGCGAACAGCATGGCAGCCGTCGCCGCGACCATGAGTGCGAGCAACGCAGCGAGCGGCGCGGCCACAGCGGCCAGCATGCCCGGCGCAACGACCGCGACTTCGACGATGACACGCGCGACCGAGATGCACCAGGCGATGGCGATGGTGAACGCCGCCACGGCAGCCGTCCGCGGACTGCCCTTCACGCGCCGCGCGTAGGCGACGGTGGTGGCGGTGCTCGAAACCAGCCCGCCGAGTACGCCGCCGAGCACCACACCGGCCCGGCCGCGGAAGAGCTTGTAGGTCACGTAGCCGGAGAGGCCGATGCCGACGATCAAGACCACCATCCACCAGATTTCGCGCGGGTTCAGAACCTGGTACGGACCGTAGGCCTCATCCGGGAGCAGCGGCAGGATGATGAGCGTCACGATGACGAAGCGCATCACCGCGCGGACGTCGCGCTCGCTCATGTCGCCTGCGAATTCGTGCAGCGGCCGCTTGAAGTGCAGCAGCACTGCCGTGACACCGCCGACGACGATCGCCGCAGCGTAGCTCCCGGTCGCCAGCAAGGCGCCGAGCGCGTACGTCAGCAGGGCCGCCGCCTCGCTCGTCTGGCCGCCGGTTTCTTCGCCGTCCTCCAGTTTCTGAAGATTGGCGATGACGGCGATGGCAACCACCCCCAGCAAGCCCGCGAAGAACACCAATGCGCCCCAATCCGCGGCGAGCAGCCCGCAAATCGCGCCGAGGAGTGCAATCAGCGGAAATGTGCGGATCCCGCCCAGCCGCGAGCCTGCGCGCTCGCGTTGCAAACCGATGAGCAATCCCAGCCCGAGGGCGAGGCTCAATGTGCTCAATACGGAGGAGTCCATAGGTAGAGTGCGAACCGATATGAAGCGACCTCACGCTCCTCGAGGCGGTCATTCCGCATGAGCCCCCTCCGAGTACGGCTCACGACGCACATGTCAGACACGCGTTTCGACCCGTCGTTTCAACGCGCCGTGCTGGAACCTGTCTGGCCCCCGCCGGCATACAATTCGTGTTGCCATATCAAGCAACCTCTGCTGCGCGAAGGCTACGAGCCGATCGGGGACACGCCGGCGCAGTTCGCGGCGTTGATCAAGGCCCAAGTCGCGCGCTACGCGAAGCTGATCAGGACGGCCGGCATTCAGGCAAATTAAGAACCATCAGGATCTGATGCGGCCGTATGCCCGTCGATCGGCATCGCCGCCAGAAAAATGGCCGAGACGCCGGTTGGGTCTCTCATCCTTTCATCCTTCATCCTTCATCCTTCATGCCTCATTTCTTTCCCGTCACCGCCATCCGGGATTAGAATTGTCGCGCAGCGACAACTTGGCGCGGGCCCAGACCATGCCCGTCGGCCGCCACCACGGCCAGCCAGGCGGATTCGATCGGACCACAGCCCAAGAGGGCGGCCATGGGGACCGAGAGCGAAGACCACGAGGGAGACCGGAGCGGCCCTGACGCCTCGCGGTTGTATGAAGAGCGCCTGAAAACACTGCTCGAGCTTTCGAGCGAGTGGTACTGGGAGCAGGACGAGCACCATCGTTTTACCCTCATCGTCGGCACGAGTTTCGGGCAGACGGGGGTCGATCCGCAGGAATACCTCGGCAAATCACGCTGGGATTACGACGCCGTCCCGATCGGCGACGGCGGGAACTGGGATCACCACAAGTCGGTCCTCGACGCGAAGCAGCCTTTTGCCGACTTCGTCTTCAGGCGCATCGATGCGCAGGGCGAAATCCGCTACATCAGCGCCAGCGGGCGGCCCGTGTTCGACGGGCAACGCTTTACCGGATACCGCGGCGTTGCCAAGGATGTCACCGCGAGCATGCGCGCGGAGCAGCTGCTGCGGCTCGAACACATGGTGGCCCGCTGCCTCGCCAGCGCCGAAAGCGCCTCCACGGCGCTGAACGCGGTGATCCGCTCCATCTGTGAAACCCAGAGCTGGGAGTGCGGCCGGTATTTTGGCCGGGACGACAAGGCCGACGCTCTGGTCATGAACGAGTTCTGGCACGTGCCGAGCGTCGGGCTGGACCGTTTCATCGAGCAATCGCGTGAAATTTCCTACACCCCCGGGTCCGGCTTGATCGGCCAGGTGTGGCAGTCGGGAGAGCCGTTGTGGGTCACCGACATCAGCAAGGACGCCCGCATACAAAAAGGAATCGCGCGTCAGATCGGGATGCACGGCACGTTCATCTTTCCGGTCGTCTCCGAAGGAAAAACGATCGGCGTGCTCTCGTTCCACAGCACCAAAGTCCGCGAGCCCGATGAGCGGCTGTTGCAGGCGATCGGCGTGATCGGCAGCCAGATCGGACAGTTCCTGCAGCGCAAGCAGGCCGAGGAGCGCATTCAGTACCTGGCCACTCACGACGGGCTGACCGGCTTGCCGAACCGGACCATGTTCAGCCAGCTGGTGAACGTGGCGATCCCTACCGCACGGCGCTACCAACGTAAGTTCGCGGTGCTGTTCATCGACCTCGACCGCTTCAAGCTGGTGAACGACACCCTCGGGCACGAGGCGGGCGACAAGCTGCTGCAGGAAATCGCGACGCGCTTTACCGGTTGCCTGCGCGAGAGCGACGTCGTCGCCCGCCTGGGCGGCGACGAGTTCGTGGTGCTGCTCCAGGAAGTGGGTGATGCGGAGCAGGTCGCCACGGTCGCGCGCAAGATCCTCTCCGCCGCGATCAAGCCCGTGCTCATCAGGGCGCAGGAGTGCCGGGTGACGGCGAGCATCGGCATCTGCATGTACCCCGAGGACGCGCAGGACGAGCAATCGTTGATGAAGAACGCCGATACCGCCATGTATCTCGCCAAGGAGGAAGGCAAGAACAACTTCCAGTTCTACTCCGAGAATATCAAGGCCCAGTCGCTGCGAGCGGCTGTCGCTGGAAACCAGCCTGCGCCGCGCCCTGGAGCGCAAGGAGTTCTTCCTGCACTACCAGGCCAAGCTCGATTTCAGGACGGGAGGGATCACCGGTGTCGAAGCGCTGCTGCGCTGGCAGCATCCCGACCTCGGGCTGGTGTCTCCCGCGCAATTCATCCCGGTTGCCGAGGAAACGGGGCTGATCGTCCCCATCGGCCGGTGGGTGTTGCAGACGGCTTGCGCGCAGAACGTCGCCTGGCAGCGGGAAGGTTTGCCGCCCTTGTGCACGGCGGTCAATTTGTCGGCGCGCCAGTTCGCCGACGAAGGTCTGCTCGAGGACATCGCCGCCGCGCTGGAGCAAAGCGGGATGAGACCGGCATTGCTGGAGCTCGAGCTCACCGAAAGCATGGTGATGCAGGGCCCGGCGGAGGCGGGCAGGATGATCGCCGCCATCAAACAGCTGGGCGTGCGCATCGCCATTGACGATTTCGGCGTGGGCTACGCCTCTCTCGCGCAAATCAAGCGCTTTCCGATCGACACCCTCAAGGTGGACCGCTCCTTCATTCGCGACATCGCGAAGAATGCCGAGGACCGCGCAGTCACGGAAGCGGTCATCGCGATGGGGAAGGCGTTGAGCCTCACGGTCGTTGCCGAAGGTGTGGAGACGCAGGAGCAGCAGACCTTCCTGCTCGATCACGCGTGCGACGCGATGCAAGGGTACTATTTCAGCAGGCCGGTCCCGCACGAGGAGTTCGCCAGCTTCCTGCGCCAGCACGTCGCATCCCCGCGGTAACTGGCGACGCAAAGCTTGAGGCTTTAGCTCAACGGACGTTTTCCAGCAACAGCACGAGTCCGCCCAGAAGGCCGGTGTTGTTGAGGAACATCACCCGGCTCGGGTTGCGCCGCTGCGGGTCCGTCATCTGCCAGAAGCGGTGGAAAATCGCCGTCGCTGCAATGGTGAACACGATCAAAAAAACCGCGCCGAGGTCGGCGTGCCAGCCGGCAAGCAGCAGTGCGCAACCGGTGAACTGCAGCACGATGCCGGTCCAGAACGCAGCGGCAGGAAACGGAGTATGAAACGCGGCCATGCGATCGATGTGGTCCTTGATCCGCGCGGGCGTCAGGTTGCACAGGCCCGCGGCCAGGAAAAATCCGACGATGAGCAGCCGTCCGGCCGTGTCAAGCAACGATGCGTCGTAGAACATGAAATTACCACCTCGAAAATAGGTGTATTCTGTTGCGCGTTTTCGGGCAATCGCCTGATCGTACTTTAATCTGACCGAGCGTAAGACTGAGGTAGAGCCCTCGACCTAAAGCACGTCAGGGGATCGCGAGAGATTGAACTCGGCACCGACTAATTTTCGAAGAATGTGTTTCTCCTCTGCCTTCCGTGATGCTCGGATGACTCATAAGATAGAGCGAGCCGGACCAGACGTTGTTCTACGCCAACGACCGCGATGGCGCGGGGCGTGAATAGACGATCCAGCTTGACCATCCTGGCCAGATTCCGCTAACGCTGCTCCGCTTTGTGATGTCCGCGGCGGCCTGGGCGTCGACAAGCGCGTCCTCCATTGGCCGCGCAAACCACGCCCTTCAGATGGATTTTGTCGGAGCACCCCGACAAAATCCTCCTAGTAATGCGACTTGAAGCTCACCCCTCCGCGCCGGGCCAGCTCATCGAGATCGATGTACGACCGCTTGGTTTTCTTGTCGACGCTAAACTGGAGTTTCCTCACGGATTCCGTCGAGGCGCGGAAACTGACCAACTCCAGGCCTTCCTTGACCTCCCATTCGTGCGCGCCCGCGATACCCGGCGGAGCGTATATGAAGCTTCCGGGCCCGACCTCGTATTCCTTGCCCTCGATGTCCCGCACGATGGCGTGCCCGGCCGTCACGAAGTAGAAAGCCTCTATGGGGTGCCAGTGCAGATGCTCGATCGTGCCGGGCTCGTAGGTCGCGTATGCGGTGCGCACCCTGTCGGTCGGGCACTCCGAGTGTCCGACCAGCGCTTGCACCGTCTGGCCCTTGGTCACGCCGGGCTGTGATTTGAGTTTCGACTTGTCGATCACTTTCAATGTCGATTTCACTTCCATAGTCGCCTCCATCCGTTGATTCGAACCGGTCGCCCGATCCGGACTCGCTGAGCTGGGGGCGAGGGATAGAGCGCGGACCGGTCCCGCTTTGCGACCCCAGGTTAATGATGCGCCCCTTTTTCCTTTCCATCATGCTTTTCGCCACCGCCCGTATGCACAGGAATGCGGATTTCAGGTTCTTCGTGGTGAAGCTTTTGGAAAGTCGCATCAGTCGATGCGCGCTCCCGGGTCCTTCACGACCTTCGCCCATTTCACGACTGCATTCTAAACCGCCGGGACACCGGAAAGAACAGCCGTCCGGATGGCTCTGCTATCCTTGGTGCCAGCGACGAGCAAGGAAGGAGGCGCGATGAGCACGTGGGAAAAGAAGCTGGGGATCATCGTCCCCTCGTGGAACACGGTGATGGAGGGAGAGATTCAGCGCATGGCGGGTGGCGTGATGTCGGTCCACTCGATGCGCATACCGCACACGGCCGATACCGAGGAGAAACTGCTGTGGCTGGGGACGCAGGCGCCCGCGGCGGCTGGACTGCTGGCGCACGCCAAGGTCGACGTCATTTGCTATGGCTGCGCGGCGGGCGGCTTCCTCAAAGGCCCGGTAGACGACAAAGCGCTCGGGGACAAGATCCAGAAGGAGACGGGCATTCCCGTTGCCGTCTCGTCCGCAGCGGTCGCGGAAGCGCTGCGCACGCTGGGCGCCACGCGCGTGAGCCTCGCCTCGCCCTACGCGCCGTGGCTCAACGAGCGGTTGAAGCAGTATCTGACTTCGGCCGGGTTCGAGATCATGGCGATGCAGGGCCTGGACACGCAAAACCATTCGGCAGTCACGAACGAGCGGATCGAGGCGCTGATCACGGAGGTCGACCGGCCGGAAACACAGGCGATCTTCGTGAGCTGCTCGAACTTCCCGACGCTGGGGATCATCGAGGCCATGGAGCGGAAGCTGGGAAAGCCGATCGTGGCGAGCAACCAGGCTTCGATGTGGAAGATGCTCCGACTGATGGGTGACAAGCGGGTAGTGCCGGGCGCGGGACGGCTGTTCCGGGAAGCGTGAGACGCCTAATCCGAGACGCTGTATCTGGGACGCATATCACAATTGAACCGAAAAGCCTGCCCCGGACTCGATCCGGGGACACCAAGAAAGACAAGAATCGCCCCACCGGTCGCTTGATCCTCGCCCATGGACACTGACGTACTCGTCGTCGGAGCGGGCCCGACCGGGCTGATGCTCGCCAATCAGCTCGCGCGGCGCGGCGTGAACCCGATGATCATCGACCGGCACGCCGGACCGTCGCTGCAGACAAGGGCGCTCGCCGTTCAGGCGCGCACGCTCGAGATCTATTCGAAGCTCGGCATTGTGGAGAGAGCGCTGGAGCTCGGCAAGGTTGGCACCGCCGCCAACATGTGGGCGAGAGGACGGCGGATGGCGCGCGTCCCCCTGGGCGACATCGGGCAGGATCTGAGCCCGTATCCCTTCGTCCTGATGCTGGGCCAGGACGACAACGAACGGATAATGGGCGAGAGGCTCCGGGACCGGGGAATCGCCGTGCAGTGGAATACCGAGCTCATCGCTCTTGAGCAGTCATCCGACCACGTCACGGCTACGCTCAGGCAGCCGGACGGCTCGAGCCGGGAAACCGCGGCCGCATGGGTTGCCGGATGCGACGGGGCGCACAGCGCTGTGCGCGAGTTGAACGGCATCACGTTTCCGGGAGCGCCGTACGAGCACGTCTTCTTCGTCGCCGATACGCAGGTCACCGGGTCCATGGTGCCGGACGAGCTCAACGTCTATATGCTGCTCCAGGGGTTCCACCTGTTCTTCCCGATGCGCGGGACCGATCACTGGCGCATCGTCGGTATCCTGCCGCCGGAGCTGCGGGGGCGGGACAACGTGACATTCGAAGAGGTGGTTCCTTCGCTACGCCAGGAGACGGGAACAGAACTTTCGTTCAAGGGGTGCAGCTGGTTCTCCACCTATCGCATCCACCACCGCTGCGCCTCGCGTTTTCGGGATCGGCGCTGCTTCCTGCTCGGCGACGCCGCGCACATACATAGCCCCGTCGGCGGGCAGGGAATGAATACGGGCCTCCAGGATGCCTACAACCTGGCGTGGAAGCTCGCACTCGTGATCAAGCGCAGTGCGGACGCGGCCATTCTCGATTCTTACGAGGTCGAACGCATCCCGGTCGCCCAGCGGTTGCTGGAAACCACCGACCGCCTGTTCTCGCTCATCGTTTCCGACCGCCGGACCGCGGGCTTCTTCCGCACCCGGATTGCCGCCAGGATTCTGGCATTTGCGATGACCATCGAGCGGATACGGAGGTTCGCTTTTCTCACCATCTCGCAGATCGGCATACGCTACCGCGAGAGCCCTCTGTCTGAAACGCTGCCGGGATTGCCTGCGGATGCGCCGCATGCCGGCGACCGCTTTCCGTGGCTGCGTCTCAAATCCCAGTCGAGCGGCATCCCCGGAGATCTGTACCAGAATCTCGACGACACCTGCTTCAATCTCATCATGATCGGCCAACCCGCGCCTGCCGGAGCGGTGCCGGGTCTCGGCGACCTCATGCGTATCCACGCGATTCCCGACGATCCCGCCAACGACAGGGAGCTTGCGCGAGCGCAGGTTCCCAAGCCGTCGTTCTACCTGCTTCGACCCGACGGCCACGTCGGGCTCGCTGGTACCCGCTACGATGCCGCAGCAGCGGCCGGTTACCTCTCTTCGCGCCTGCGCCTCAGGATTAATGGCGCCTGAACGGCAAAGGCAAGGATGAACGCGGATGACAGCCTGCAACACTAGCGTCGAAGACGGCGGGCGCGGCGCCGCGTAACGCACGTCCGAGACAGGCGCACGCGGCGTTTTGGCGCGGTCGAGCCCGTGTCTGCGTCGATGGCTGCGCGCACCTGATCAAGCAAGCGGGGCGTTGACTCGAGTCCAGCATCCGCATTACTGTGTTTAATCGAATTTCGTCGACGTATTAGAAAGTTAGACATCAGCCAGGACGATGCGGGATCTCTGCTTCTTGTGCGCTCGGGGTGATGGTCCAGAGTCGAACGCGGTTCGGACCCTGATCAAGGTCAAGGCCTCGGATACGGAAACGATGTATCTCGCCGCGTCGTCCCCTGATCTCGCCGAGCGCCTTCGCGACATCTATCCTCGGCTGGAACTCTCGGTAATTGCGACGAGCGAGCTTACCCCCGAGAATCATTTTGATTTCGGCTCGGATCGGGTAGCGGTGATCTCATCCGGAGACGATTTAGCCCTATACGCAGCTAATCCCTCTACGTTTCCGTACGAGGCATATGCTATCCGGTATGGCAAGTAGGCTGATGTCTAACCACGCGCTCAACACGGACGCGGTGCGTCCGCAGCGCGCCGGTTAGCGCGGACGTTATCCTGCATTCGAACCCTGAGCAGCAACGTCGCCGGCTGGAATTACGGGCTGTGGTTTCCGCCCACCGATTGCGCCGACGGTGCGAGTCGCGTAACTTCTCCGGCATTGGGAGCCGCCTGGCGGCCCAGGGAACGCCATGAAACCGACACTCGGTATCGCGGCAATCGCCGTTCTTGCCGTCTTTACTGTTGCCCTCGCGCAGGCGCAATCACAGTACCCCGTGAAGCCGATGGTCATCATCGTCGCGTTCGCCGCGGGCGGCGACTCCGACATCTCGGCGCGCAACCTCGCGCAGCACGCACCGAAATACCTCAACAACCAGCCGCTCGTAGTGCTGAACCGCGTCGGCGCCTCGGGCTTGATCGGCTCGGTGGCGGCGAAGAACGCCAGCCCGGATGGCTATACGCTGCTTGCGGCCCGCATCGCATCGCACGCCATACTGCCCGCGATGGACTCCAAGATTCCCTATAAATGGGACGACTTCACGATACTGTCGCTGCTCGAGCTGAATCCCTATGTCTGCGTCGTAAAAAGCGATTCGCCCATCAAGTCCATGCCCGCGCTGGTCGACCAGATGCGCAAGAATCCGGGCAAGCTCAATTTTTCGACTTCGGGCGTGGGCACCATACAGAATTTCGGGCCCCAATACCTGTTCACGCTCGCCAAACTCACCAAGGATCACGCTGTGGGCATTCATTACAAGAGCGGTGGCGACGTAACGGTTGCGCTGCTCGGCGCGCAGGTCCAGTTCGCGTGCAACAATCTCACGACGATGCTTTCGCATATCAAGGCGGGCACGCTGCGCGCGATCATGACCACGACACCGCAGCGGCTCGCCGATCTGCCGGACGTGCCGACCTCGCGCGAGCTCGGCTGGCCGGACATGGAGCGCATCACCGGCTGGACCGCGCTCATGGGTCCGCCGAAGATGGCGAAGCCGGCGGCAGGCAAGTGGACCGAAGTGCTGGGCAAGCTCGCGGCGGACCCCGATTGGGTAGCGGGCAACGCCAGGATGGGCGGCATCCCGGCGATCCGCTCCTCCGCCGAGACGACCCAATTCGTGCGCGAGCAGTACGAGCTGTACGAGCGGCTGGCGATGTCGCTGGGCCTTCGAGAATAGAAGTGCGAACAATGACCGGCATTTCGCAAGTTCACTATACGTTCAGGTCACATGCATATTGAAGACGATCTTTCGCCCGAGGCAGACCGCTGGCTGGATGAGGCGGGCGACGAGTTCAACCGAAAACAAACGACGTTGCAGGAAGAGTGGCTGCACCAGTTTTATCGATGGGAGTTCGATCCAACGACCGGCGAGCTCACTTTATTCCATGGCGACGGCTCAAAGTCGCGCGCCGCGGGAGAGATTCTCGGATCATTTTCCACGCAAGATAAAACTTGGGATTGGGCCTGGAATAATCCTCAAATGCCGGCGCAGTTCTCCCGGAAGAGCCTTATCGTGAAAGACGTAGGGGATCGGCTTGGGCTCGAGTATCTTAAATCTGGAATCGTCCCTATTCCGCGTGACACAGAGCAGATGATTTCGTACTTATGCTCGATCGGTGTTAAAGCAGCCGAGTCGCGCGGCATTTTCCGCGGAGGGGATGATCGTCTGCCGGTGTTCTTTTTGGTCCATGAGCCAAGGTGGTACAAGCTTGAAGCCTAACTCCAGGTCGAGCGGACGGGCCGCCAGCGCTGCGACAACATTAATCGTCATCGCCGCCCGCCGCTCCCCAAAACGTTTGGGGGCGCTATGAGCTCTAAGCGGCGAACCAGGATCGTACCGCCCGACGGTTTACCCTCTTATCGCCTTCTCACGGGACCCGACGACGCCGCATTCTGCCGCAGGGTCAGTGAAGCGCTTGCGCTCGGCTACAAGTTGCACGGGTCACCGGCCGTCACTTTCAACGGTAAAGAGGTCATCGTTGCGCAAGCCATTATCTGGCCTTACATTCGACGAGCGATCGCGAAGTCGAAGACATGACATGAGCGTGTGGCGGCCGGAGCGCGAAGTCCAGATTGTCGCCGGCACGCCGCCGGGCGGAGGCCTCGACCGCTCCGCGCGGGCGTTGCTGAAGGCGATCGAGGCGAGACGGCTGCTCGACGTTCCGATGAAGGTCAACAACGTCGCCGGCGACGGCGGCCGCAACGCATGGAAGTATTTAGACGGCTTCGCCGGCGATCCGCACGTGCTGTGCATCAGCTCGTCCAACCTCGCCACCGACCGCCTCCTGGGCGCGCGTTCGTACGACCATGAAGTCTCGTTCACCCCGCTCGCCATTCTGTACACGAGTACATCGCGTTCGTCGCCAGGACCGATTCGCGTATCACGACTGCCGGTGACCTGCTCAAGCAGCTCGGGACCGCCGCCCATTCCGTCACCGTCGCGCTCTCGACCTCCCTCGGCAATCCCAACCACATCGCGCTCGCAAAGGTGGTCCGTCACGCCGGAGGCGACGTGAAGGGTCCGAAAGTGCGGGTGTTCGACTCCGCGCTCGACGCGGTCGCGGACGTTGCGGGCGGCAACGCCGATGTCGCCGCGGTCACTGCCGCCAGCCCCGTCAGGGAGCTCGGCGCCGGGACGATGCGCGCGCTCGCGGTGTCCTCGCCGCAGCGCCTCGACGGGCTCTACGCGAGAGTGCCGACTTGGCGAGAGCAGGCGGTCGATTGTGTGATCGGCGCCTGGCGCGGCGTCAGCGGCGCGCGCGGGCTCGCCCAGGAGCACGTTGAATTCTGGGAGAGGACGCTTGCGGCGGCCATCGCCACCGCGGATTGGAAGGCTCAACTCGACGGTCACTACTGGACCTCCGCCTATCTCGACGGCGCAGCCCTGCGCCACCTTCTTCGGCGGGAAGCCCATGACATGCGCGCGATCCTTGGCGAGCTCGGCCTGCTCAAGGAATGAGGCGGATTTACGTGAGAGCGTGAGGGCGGGAGAGCGGGAGAGGGCAAAGACCGGTTTCGACTTCGATCTCTCGATCTCACGACTTCCCAGGCCCGGGCGGGAACTTGTCACTCGTCACTCGTCACTGTATCCTTATTTCCCCGGTGAGCGAGTGGACCGAAGCAAAAACATGCGTATGGAAGTCCATATACACGGCAGCATTTTCCTCGGCAGAGGCGTGCGCCTCTCGCAGGTCGAGCACGCACTGCGTCCCTGGCTCGAATATCTCGACGTCGAAACCGTCGCCGAAGCGCCGAGTCTCGAGCGCGAGGAGCCCGGCATCGTCTTCGACCCGCGCGAGCGCACCGTGAACGTCTGCTGGACCGGCGAAGTCGGGCGGAGCTTTCAGGCGCGCCTGGCCGAGGCGTTCCAGAACATCGGGCCGCTCACCGAGTACGCGTCCGAGGTCGAGGCCACCTATTACCCGGAAAACGGCGACGACGAGTTCTACCAGATGTTCATCGGGCCGACGCCGGAAGCAATCCATGAATTCCGCCGGCAGTGCGTGATCGAGGACCTTGCCGGCATGCTCTCGCGCCATCTGGGCAAGGCCGAAGTCGAGCAGGTGGCGGGCCTCGTGAACCAGCTGTTCGATCAGGACTGGGCGGCCAAGGGAATCACCGGCGAGCAGCCGGCCGGGTCCTCGACCGTCATCCCCCTGCATCCCCGGAACAGGCATCTGCATTAGCAAACGGTGACGAGGACGGGTGACAAGAACCCCTGACCAGTGACCGGTCAGTACGATAGACCAAAACAGGGGCTGCGCTCGCGCGGCTCCTTTTTTCGTAGCGCGAGCGGACGAATGTCTGGTTTGGCCTTAGCCGTTTGCGCGGCGCCTGGGATCAGTGCGCATTCGCGGCGGAAATCGCGTCCGCAATCGGCGATTGAACCGTCCGGACGAGCTCAAGGGACAGGGCCTCGTCTGAAGGATGAAGGAGAAATCCGTTAGGTAGAGTCTCCCCTCGCCTTCCGCCTTCCTTCCGCCTTCCGCCTTCCGCCTTACTTCACCATGCCGATCTCGGTGAGCGTCGCCCTGAATTCGTCGTGCTGGGACTTGAGATAGCGGACCGTTTCCTGGCTTTTCATGAACAGGTTCTCGAAATCGTTCTGCGCCAGGTCCCTTTTCCATTCCGCGGTCTCGACCACCTTCGCGAGCGCACCTTCCCAGTAGGCGATCTGCGGCTGCGTCGCGCCCTTCGGCGCCGCGACCAGCCGCCAGTTACTGAGGACCACAGTGACCCCCTGCTCGCGCCATGTGGGCACGGAAGCGAACGCTCCGCCCAGCCGCTGCGGGGCCGTGATACCAATGACCCGCACTTTCCCCGTCGCGACGTGGCCGACGACGTTATTCGCCGCGGAGGAGATGAGATCGACGTGTCCTCCCAGCAATGCCGTGACCGCGTCGCCACCGCCCTGGAACACGACCGCCTTCAGTTTGCGGGGATCGCTCCCCGCGGCTTTCGCCACCAACGCGACCGCAATGTGGTTAACGCCGCCGAGACTGCTCCCGATCGACACGCTCACGGACGCGGGGTCCTTGCGCAGCCGCTCAACCAGATCGCGGCCCGACTTGATCGGCGAATCCTCGCGCACCGAGAATGCCAGCGACTCGGCGAGCAGGATCGCCACCGGGGTCACGTCGGTATACGAAATCGTGGTGCGGCCGAAGAGCTGGTTGGTCAGCACCGTCGTGTTCCCGATCTGGAGGAAATGGCCGTCGGCGGGCCGCTGCGTGAGATAGGTCCATCCTATAGTTCCGCCGCCTCCCGGCTTGTTGGTCACCGTCACCGGCACGTCGACCCAGTGGCGCTCGGCCAGGATCTTCTGCAGCAGCCGCGCGGTCTTGTCCTGTCCGCCCCCGGGACTCACCGCGACGATGATCTCGACGTTGCGCTCGGGCTTCCAGTCAGCAGCCGCGGAGGTCGACGGTGCGCTCGCTGCAACAATGAAAACGACGGACCACCCCGTCGCTCGCAACCATGATCCTTGAGCCCCACGCTTCATCGTCTGCACACTGCGATGGTCACAGCAGCTTCTAAGAAACGTTCGCATCAGGCGTGGTGGGCATCGGCGCGTCGAAAAAAGAATTTGCAGCCGGGCGATACAGGAAGATGACCACGACTGCGAACAGTATGATTCCGGGAGCGATCGCGAGCTTTACGGGTGATATGGCGAAGCCGGCAGCGATAGTGATCCCGGACGCGATGAGGTAAAGAAGACGGCCCCAGTTGTAACCCCTGAGGAACGCGACTCCACAAACCAATTGCATGACCATACCGGCAAACGACATGAAAAGCTGGACGGGCACTGGAATCGTACTGCGTGCCATGAATTCCTGTACCTGCGGATTGCCGATGGTAAGCACTAATCCAACAATGGAAACGACACCAAGAACAATCAGAATCCATGCAACGACGGTAATCGACGTCGGTCTACCGTTCATAGCGTTCCCCTCGGTGCCGATTGGCTCTTCTGTCACTGCTCACCTCACCCGTCACTCGACGGCGCCCTCCAAACGAGTGACCTCGAGATTTCGAGTTGAACATGTCGGCCGTCCTGCGCGCCGCCGGGGGTCAGAGCCCCCCGAAAAATCACTTCGGGGCCCCCTCTTCCGCCCCTCGACGCGCTCCCGTCACTTCTTCAGGACCTCCGGATTGATTACGTTCGCTGGCTTGCCCGAGGCGTAGGCGACGATGTTGTCGATCGCCTGGCCGAAGTACGATTCGTAGGTCTTCTGCTCCACGTAGCCGAGATGCGGCGTGCAGATCACGTTGTCCATCTTGAGCAAAGGGTGGTTCGCGCCGAGCACCGGTTCCTCCTCGTAGACGTCCACCGCCGCGAATCCAGGGCGTCCCTTCTTCAATGCCTCCACCAGCGCGCCGGCCTCGATGATGGGGGCCCGGCTGGTATTGACGATGAGCGCGGTGGGCTTCATGCGCGCGAGGTCCTGCGCTTTCACGATGCCGCGCGTTTCCGCGTTGAGCGGCAGGTGCAGGCACAGCACGTCGGCCTCGGCGAAAAACGCTTCCCGGCCGGCTGCGACTTCGAAACCCGCCTCGCGCGCCCGCCCGGTCGAGCCCTCCCGTCCCCAGCACACGACGCGCATGCCGAATGCCTTGCCCACGCGCGCAACGCTGCTCCCGATCTTGCCAAACGCGTAGATACCGAGGGTCTTGCCGTTCAGACCGATGCCGACCGAGCCCTGCCACTTGCCGTCCTTCATCCGTTGCACCTCCTGCGGGATGCGGCGCAGCGATGAAAGAATGATGCCCCAGGTAAGCTCGGCGGTGGGACTCGGATTGCCCACTCCAGCGGCAGCGACGGCGATGCCCTTCTCAGTGCACGCAACAACGTCGATATGGCCACTGTTGCGCCCCGTCTGGCTGATCAGCTTCAGCTTAGGCAGACGCTCGGCGAGCGCGCGCGGAAACGGCGTGCGCTGCTGGGTGAGTATCAGCGCCTCGGCATCCTTGATCCGTTCGGCGAGCTTGGCGGGATCTTTCTCGGTGTCATGAAACACCATGACATCGTGGCCTTTGAGCTTCGCGGCGCATTCGAGCTTGCGAAACGAATCCTGGTAGTCGTCTATTACTGCGATCTTCATATCGCTCCTATTCATGACAAGCCGCGCATTGAAGGGCAGCCCCGCCGTCCATTCGAATGCGCGGGGTTAGACCGGCACTTCGTGTCCAGTTTAACCCCGATTATATGAATTTGATTGATACTAAGAAATGAACGGGATCGAAGGTCGCGCTAGGCCACACACATCCGGTTGATAGCGCGAGTCCTGGCGAAATGGACCAACACCGTTCATTTTCCGCGCTCGCGGTTGAGGTAGCCGCCGCCTGCCAGGATCATGGAATTCATGATGAACACCGGCGCGATGCCGAACACGGACCCGAGGGTGCCGAATATCAGCGGCACTACGATATGCGTGATCTGGTTGATGGTGACGCGTACGCCCAGCGCCTCACCGGAGCGCCCTTCGGGAGCGCGGCTGAATATCAGCATCAACGTCACCGGCTGCGCACAGCCCATGCCCAGCCCGAGCACGAGGGCGACCGCTGCCAGCGTGACCGGGTCGGTGAATAGCGGCACGAGCAGGAAAGCCGCCGCCGATAGATAGAGCGAAGAGTTGAACACGTTGTCCGGTCCGAAGCGCTTCACGAGCACGGGGAGCCCCATGCGCACCACGAAGGCCGCGATGCCGGACATGGCAAGCACGACTCCGATCGCGGACGCCGAGAGCCCTGCATCGTGCCCGTAGATCGGCATGTAGAACTGGAACAGGTCCTGCCCGGTCGTCGCCACCGCCCCCCCGATTAGCGTGCGGCGCAGCACCGGATTGCCGAGCAGGCTGGTGGTGAGGACAGCCTGTTCCTCCTCGGTCTTTTTCCTCCGCCCGAGACTGACGTTGCCCGCGCGGGCCATGATCAGCGCGGGAACGAGCGGCACCGCGGAAAAGTAGAGATAGCTCGCGGCATGCCCGAAATGGTCTATGGACACTCCCGCGAGGAGCGGCCCGACGGAGGAGCCGATTGCCATGGCGAGTGCGTAGTTGCTGAAATTGCGGGTGTGCGCCCCGGGCCCGCCGAGCGAGCCTATGAGGTTTTGTGTCGCCAGGTTGTACAGCATGTGCGAAGCGCCGATCAGCGCCGCGGACGCGTACAGCGCCGGCACCGATGGCCACAACCATGGCAGCAGCAATCCCGTGGAGATCCCGACCGAGCCGGCCAGCATGGGCAGCCGGACCCCGAGCCGGTCCGAAAGCTTCCCCGCGTAGACCGCCAGCAGCGCCGGAAACAGCGAGTACATCGCGATCATGATCCCGATGTAGAACTGGGAAGCCCCCAGCTCGAGCGCGAACAACGACACGAGAATCTTGCTCGCGCGAAAGCTCATCATGTTGCACAGGACGATCAGCAGGACGGTGGAGATCGACATTTCTTAGCGCGCGCGGTCCACGTAGCTGCCCAGCACGAGGCACGCCGAGTTTATCCGGAACAGGTCCGCATTGTAGCTGGATGCTTCGCCGAACCGGCGCGATTCACCTACAATCGAGTGACCCTCGTGACTTTCTGAGCACAATATTGGTGCATGAAAAAGTGAGCGTGAATCCTGCTGACGCAGACGATATCCGAGAGCGCGCACTCCGCGCGCTCGGACGCAACCGCGTTCCCGGCTACAACTTCGCCGGGCTGTTCCTCGATTTGCAATGCCGGCGCTTCGAGCCCGGCGGCGTGGCATTCGACCTCATTGCAGGACCGCATTGCACGGACGAGCAAGACATCGTGGATCCGGCCGCCGTGTCGATGTTCGCCGACACGGTGCTGGCCGCCGCGATCCGGGCGTACGTCGAGCCGACACAGCGCACGGCGACACTTCTGTTACGTTACGATTTTACTGGCGCACCGGCGCGCGGACCGCTGAGCGCCGAGGGGCGTTCGGACGGTTTCTCGTTCCGATACCGCGCTTCCGCAAGCCATGGCGACCGGGCGGCGTGTTCGCCGGCGGCGCTGAGGTGATCCGCATGTCGGGCACCTGGGTCTCGCCCCCTACGCCTGAAGGCCGAACGCTTGCTCCACTGCCGTGGGAGAGCAGGGAGCCCGTGCAGTATCCGACGGTGTCGCGTGCCGAGCTGGATCCGATGGAGAAGAAGGTCATGCGCCGCGTCGAGCAGGCGCTGCGCACAGCCGGGCCTGAAGGATTCCTGCACCACTTGTGGTCACCCGCCGTACGCGCCACGCCGGACGGCGCGGCATCGCGCATTCCATTGGGATTGCATCTGGGAAACCGCGTCGGCCATGTGCAGGGCGGACTGACGATGCACATAGCGCTGGCGACTGCGGTGGCCGCAGTGCCGCAGCATCCGCTGCTCACCGGCGCATCGGCGTGGTACATCAGCCCCGGGCAGGGCAATGCGCTGACCGCGCGATCGACACTCTTGCAGACGGGGCGCAACGTCGCGGTGGTGCGCACCGAAGTATTCGCCACCGGCCGCAAGCTGGTACTGGAAGTCATTTCCAATCATGCGATCGCGGCGCAGCCCTGACTTTCTATGACGGGTTTGATGACATAATCGGGACTCGCATCGAGCAAGGATGGACGACAAGATCATGAGCATCAACGGGAAAGCCTACATTGTGGGCGCTTTCGAGCACCCCACGCGCAAAGCACCGGACAAATCGGTCGCGCAGTTACATGCCGAGTGCGCCGCGGGCGCAATCAGGGATGCCGGGCTCAGCAAGGACGACATCGACGGCTACTTCTGCGCGGGCGACGCGCCCGGCTCGGGCGCCTTCAACATGGCGAACTACATGGGGTTGAAACTCCGCCATATGGATTCCACGGACAGCGGCGGAGCCTCCTACCTCGTCCACGTCAATCACGCCGCCCAGGCGATCGCCATGGGCAAGTGCGACATCGCGCTCATCACGTTGTCGGGGCGGCCCCGCTCCGAGGGTTCTACCGGAACCGTAGTCCGCAGCCGGGGCACCGGGGTGCCGGACGAGCCTTTCGAGCTGCCCTACGCGCCCGTCACGGTCAACCTGTACGCCATGGTGGCCATGCGCCACATGCACGAGTACGGTACCACCAGCGAGCAGCTCGCCTGGGTGAAAGTGGCGGCTTCCCATCACGCCCAGCACAATCCCAACGCTGTGCTCCGCGATGTCGTCACGGTGAAGGACGTGATCGACTCGCCGATGATCTCCGATCCGCTGCATCGCCTCGACTGCTGCGTGGTCAGCGACGGCGGCGGGGCGCTGATCATCGCCCGGCCCGAGATCGCGAAAAAGCTGAAGCGCCCGCTGGTCAAGATCCGCGGCGCCGCCGAGGCCCCCAAGCACCAGATGGGCGGTAGGATCGATCTGAGCTACAGCGGCGCCGCCTGGTCCGGTCCGCGCGCGTTCGAGGAGGCGAAAGTAAAGCCCGCCGACGTCAAGTACGCGTCGATCTATGACAGCTTCACCATCACCGTGGTCATGCAGATCGAGGACCTCGGCTTCTGCAAGAAGGGCGACGGCGGAAAATTCGTCGCAGACGGCAACCTGATATCGGGCACGGGCAAATTGCCGTTCAACACCGACGGGGGCGGGTTGTGCAACAACCACCCCGCGAACCGTGGAGGAATGACCAAGGTGATCGAGGCCGTGCGCCAGCTGCGCGGCGAGGCCCACGCGGCGGTCCAGGTCAAGAATTGCGACATCGCACTCGCCCACGGCACCGGCGGCTCGCTGGGGCACCGGCACGGCTCCGCGACTGTCATCATGGAAAGGGAGTAAAGCAGACATGGGCACACCATACAAAGAGCGCCCGATCGCCGACCCGGTAATGAACGTGGGTGACGAGCCGTACTTCGAGGCCGCGGCGCAGGGGAGACTTCTCGTGAAAAAGTGCTCCGATTGCGGGGAGCTGCACCACTATCCGCGAGGCATCTGTCCGTTCTGCTTGAGCGACAAGGTGTCATGGCAGGACGCCAAGGGCACCGGCAAGATCTACACCTACAGCATCACGCGGCGCGCCGGCCCCATCCCTTACTGCATCGCCTACGTGACCCTCGACGAGGGTGTGTCGATGATGACCAATATCGTCGATTGCGACCTCGACGACGTGCGCATAGGGCAGGCGGTGAAGGTGACTTTCAAGAAAAGCGCGGGCGGCATATCGGTGCCGATGTTCGCGCCCGCCTGAGGTCGGCCTTATAGGGCGCTCTTCTTCACCTTCGCGGCGATCTGTTTCGCCGCATCGATTCCTGAGAGAGCCGCGCCTTCCATGAAACCTTGCCACACGTAGAACGAGTTTGCGTGTTCGCCTGCAAAGTGGATGTTGCCGATCGGCTTTCCCTCGTTGCCGGCGATGGTCGTGAATTGTCCGGGCATGTAGCAGGTGTAGCTCCCCTTGGTAAGGGGATTCGACGGCCAATGCTCCAGATGCGCTCTGAAGTTGAGGTTCGAATCGCGCGTGGCCGCGGCCAGCGCTCCGGGATAAACCTTGTCGAGGTCGGTGAGGAAATTCTCGACTGCTTTGGGATCGAGATCCAGCATTGCGCCCCGATCTCCACCCGAATAGTCGGTGAGTATTGCGTGGCCGCTCGTCGCCAGCAACGGGTTTGTTTCCCACGTCGTCTGGCAGTTCTGAAGGTCGGAGGACCGATGAGCCGTTGCTCGCCGGGCTCTGCGCGGCCCAGGGACGGCCGTCGAATTGGACCATTTGCTTTGCGTTCGTGCCGTAACCGAGCTGGTCGATAGCCAGTCGCTTTTCGGCTTCAAGGGGAATGGTGACATCGAGGTCCATATCGATTTCTCTGAGCACAGTGAAGGGGATTGCGATGACCACCGCGCCGTGGACTACGGGAAACGTCCGCCCTTCCTTCTCGAACGTCAGCTCCACGTCGCCCGTGATACGGCGGCGAATCCGCACGAGCTGCGTTCCGTGCCGAATCGAGCCTGGAAGCTGGTCGCGGATCCCTTTTGCGATCCGGTCGTTGCCTTCGATGATATGGTAGCGCTCGTCGCTGGAGACGCCGAACGGCGTGAATTTGGAACGCCGGTCGAGGTGGAAGAAGAGCAGGAAGTTGAGACAGCTCTGGCGAGCGGTCTCGAGACCATACTCGGCCACGTATGCCTCGTCGATGGCCGCTCTGGCGAGGGCACCGGCGATGCGAGTTTCCAAATACTCGCGCAGGCTCGTGCGGTCCAGAGCTACATCGGCATCGGTATGGTTGTCCGCGGTTGGCGCGGCGGACAGTGCGCGAAGGTCGTCGCGCAGCGCCGGGATGGCAGCGCGCAGCTCATCGACGATTCGAGCCTCGTCGTGACGCACGCCGCCGAAAAAGTAATAGATTTCCCCCGGCAGCTTGCTGACGTCCTCCCTGGCGAGACCGAACTTGTTTGCGTACGCAAGCAGCGTCTTGTGAGGCGTGTCGATGAATTCGCCGCCCCGCTCAGCGGATTGGCCGGGGAACAATTCGTTGATGCCGAACGAGAACTGACGCCCGCCGACCCGGTTGCTCGCCTCATACAGCGTGAACGAAATCTTGTTTCTGGTAAGCTCGTCTGCGCAAGCCAGGCCCGCCAGCCCAGCCCCGACGATGCCAACATTGACGCTGGAATTACCGCTCGCAGCGAAAGCTCGCGCTACCGGCAACTGTCCGGCCAAACCGACTGCGGTTCCCGTCGCGGCAAGCTTGCCGATGCCCGCCAGGAACTCGCGCCGGCTCATGCGTCCTCCAAGCGCCTGGGCCTCGGCAGCGGCCACGCGCTCGAGCGCTTCCGCTACGGATATCTTCTCCCGGTCGCAGTAATACGCGATCCGCAGGGAACGTGTGAATCTGTCGAAAATAGGTGAACGGCTCATGGCGGATATCCTCTACGGCTTAGATTCGACGGAACGGTGGCCAAACGACGGTGCACGCTCGATGCTGCTTCCACCGAGCGCATTGTTGCATGCACCCTCGCAGTGACGCATCCTCTTGAACAATGGATGAGAGTACGCTGAACCGCCAGGAGCTGGCAATGCATGCGCTGCTCAACGATGGCAGCCGCATGCCGTGGCTCGGGCTCGGCGCGTACAGGATCGCCGCGGGCAAGCCGTGCCTGCAGGCGGTTACCCACGCGCTTTCGGTAGGATATCGCCACATCGACACGGCGGCGTTTTACGGCAACGAGGAGGACGTGGGACGCGCGGTCCGCGAGAGCGGCATCGCGCGCGAAAAAGTGTTCGTCGTGACCAAGTTGTGGAACAGCGACCAGGGCTACGCTTCCGCGATCCGGGCGTGCGACCAGAGTCTGGCGAAGCTCAAGCTCGACTACATCGACCTCTACCTGATCCACTGGCCGGAACCGCGCAGACGCCTCGATTCCTGGCGCGCGCTGGTGGAGCTGCGCAAGCAAGGCAAGTGCCGCTCAATCGGCGTGAGCAACTACACGATCGCGCACCTCCAGGAGCTGATGGCGCACTCGGACGTCGTGCCGTCGGTGAATCAGGTCGAGTTCAGCCCGTTCCTCTTCCAGCGCGAGCTGCTCGATTTCTGCCGCGTCGCACGGCATCCAGCTCGAAGCCTATTGCCCGCTCACGCGCGGCCAGAAGCTGGGCGATCCGGTGCTGCGCGCCGTCGCGGGCCGCCACGGCAAGACACCGGCCCAGGTCGTTCTCCGTTGGGCGCTACAGCACGAGGTAGTGGTCATTCCCAAGTCGGGACAGCCGGCGCGGATAGACGAGAACGCCGCTCTCTTCGATTTCAAGCTGGAGAAGCGTGACATGGCCGCGCTCGATGCGCTGCACGCCAACTTCCGTGCCTGCTGGGATCCGACTGGCGTCGCGTAAATCGCCTGCGGCGAGTCTCGAGTTTGAGCTTCAAGTTTGATGGCTCTTTTTCAGGGACCGCCCTTGGGGGCTGCCGCGGAAATCTACGCCGGGCGGCGGTGAGCGGAACGCGCGCCGCCTCCCGGGTTGCGCGAGCCATCTTGGATCTCCGCGTGCTACGGCCGATGCAGTGTTTCCGCTCGAATTTTAATCAGCCCGCATGTGCTACGACGCGGATTTGTGCGAGTTCAGTGCCGCACCCCAAATCGTGACACTGGTCAAACATGCGGGCTCGGGCTAACGCTTGCGACCCCCGACCAGCAGGATCACGCCGATCCCGATGGCTCCGACGCCGGCCCATACCGGAACGTTGATCGTTTCCTTTTCCGTGACGGAAAACTGCAGGGGACCGATTTTCGCTTCGTGTTTTTCCTTCGTGTAGCTGAAGCTGCCGTAGACCAGCCCGAGCACGCCCAACGCAATTAGGACAATGGCAACTATCTGTTTTGCAGCCACTTTAACCTCCTGTCATAACGCCTCGCGGCCTCTCCCAAGGCCTGGCGCCTAGGGCTTGGACCGCGCCTGAGGGGTTTCGATCTCGCTCGTCGTCACCTCGACGGCGGCCTCGGACATCGGATCGCGAGATTTTGAGTCGATAGTCTCGGCCGCCCTGCACGCCGCCGCGTCGCTTCGTCACTTCTTCTCAGTCCGCCTTCGCGCCCGAAGCCCGGACTACCTTCCTCCGCGGCGAGGGGGGCGCGCCGCTTTTGCGCGCGTCTTTCTAGACCGTGCTGTCGCCACCTCATCGACACCACCAGCGATAATCGTGCTCCGGGTCTTGTAAAGAAGAACAAGGTTGTCCAAGTAAAAATCGTCGTCCTGGTCCCGAGAAAAAATTCGCAGGACGTTTCCGGAATCTCTAAGAACAGACTGGTTTACGACCATGACATTGCTCCGCCAGCCTCCGTGCTGGTTGAGTGGGTGAGTGTGTCCCTGCGCGCTGCCCGTGCGCCCGACCACTACGTCACCATGCGGGACACCGCCAAAGACACTGGAGCCGTTTACCTCCAGCCCTTGCTCTCTATCGACGCCCAGACTCTGGAAAAGCAGCAAGGAGTGTCTTGATGAGTCCACGGCTGGACAGTCAAACGTAAAGGATGCCTCAGTACCAGCGAAGACACCGATGTTCTTGTCAACGGCTCCGAACTGGTGCCTGACATGAATAATGATCGTGAAATCCATGGGCATCTTCCTTCTCCTCTTGTAGTGCTTTCACTTCTTTAATCCGGCTTGGCGCCCGAAGCCCGGACCACCTTTTCCCACTTCTTGATCTCGGATCGGATGTAGGCGCCAAACTGCTCAGGGGTGGAAGCGACGATCTCGAACCCGAGTCCTTCCAGTTTCTGGGTGACATCGGGCAGCTTGATGATTCGCACCACCTCATCGTGCAGCCGGGTGACCACGGGCCGCGCCGTATTGGCGGGCGTCAGCACCCCGTACCAGGCGGTCGCCTCGACACCGGGGAAGCCCTGTTCCGCGATGGTTGGGGTTTCCGACAGCGCCGGCGAGCGCTTTGCTCCCGTGACCGCCACGGCGTGGATCTTGCCGCTCTTGATATGAGGCATCGCCGCGGTAAAGCCGCTGAACATGATCTGCACGTGGCCGCCCAGGAGATCGATGATTGCCTGTCCACCGCCCTTGTACGGGATGTGCGTCATCTTCACGCCGGCAAGACTGTTGAGCAGCTCGCCCGTCAGATGGCCGACGCTGGCGACGCCGGTGGAAGCGAAACTGACGTTGCCGGGCTTCACCTTGGCGAGCGCGATCAGCTCCTTCAGGTTCTTGGCCTGCACCGACGGGTGCGCGGTGAGGACGTTGGGCGAGCTGGCAAGCTGGGTGACGGGAGTGAAATCCTTCACCGGGTCGAACGGCAGCTTGCCATAAAGGCTCGGCGCGATTGCGAGGTTGGCGATATAGCCGAGCACCATCGTGTGGCCGTCAGGCCGCGACTGCGCCACGATCTCCATGCCGATGTTGCCGTTACCGCCCGGCCGGTTGTCCACGATGACCTGCTGGCCGAGGGATTCCGCGAGCCGAACGCCGATCGTTCGCGCTAGCGTATCGGTGCTGCCGCCGGGCGCGAACGGCACCACGAAACGCACCGGCCGCGATGGATATTGCTGTGCGGAGTTTTGCTGTGCGTGAACGGATGCCGCGGTGGCAAGCAACTCCGCGCACAGCAAAACTGATATGAATCCAGTGATGAAGGACAACAGCGCGGTCCCGAGTCCTCATCCGCGCCCAACGTGCTATCGGCATCCTGGGCTCCTCCTGTGATAATTCTTGCCCGGCCTTGAATCTCTTCTTATGACTCGGCGCAGGGCGTTTCAGGGTGAACCCGCGGCGTCCGTTTCCGCGCCGAGTCACGGCTTTTTAAGCTTGCTCTCGTCGTTGCGCCAGCGTTCCCATGCCCAGCGCTGGTCTTCGCGGATCCGCTCGTCTGCCACCAAGCAACGGACGAGCGCCGTGACGTCCGACTCATAATAGCCGTCCGCAGGCTTCTTGCATTCCCACTTCTTGTCGGGAGGAAATACCGGGGATTTCGGGACTTCTTTGAGCTTCATGATCGAGAAGGCGTGACTGGTGACTAGTGACCCGTGACTCGTGACTCGTGACTGGTGCTAGGCGGCTTGTAGCCGTAGCACGAGCAGGTGTCGGCGATCGAAGCGGGCAGCACGTTCGCAGGCTGTTTGGGCGCGTTCAGCCATGAGGCGAAATGACTGACCGCATCCACGATCACGATTCCCAGAATCAGAACTGCCGAACCACCACGGCCGAATACCACCTGCCCGCCCGGGGCTCCCGGAGACGGTGCGGTTCCCGACGAGAACCCGATCGTACCGCCGCCGAAACCGGCGGAACCGCTCACAGCGCTCGCGGTCGTCGTCGTGCTCGCACCGCCGCTCACCGACTGGTTTCCGTACAGCTGCGTGGAGCAGCCGGCTAGCGCGACACAAACAAGGGCGATACCGGAGGCGTATTTCATGCGGATCGGGCCGGACGAGAAGTGCGCGACCTATCGTAGCACACCCGCTCTAGTCGTCTCGCGGGAGGTTCTGATCCGCGTGCAGCTCAGAACCGCGGCATTCCGGGCATACCCGGGAATCCCGGCGCATCCTTCGCGTTCTTGTCCGGTTTCTTCGCAACGAGATCGGCGCGCTCCCGCAGCAGCGGTTCGACGTCTTTTTTCGCTACGGCATAGGTCCACGCGGACTGCGCCTTCTCCCGAGCCAGGCGCAGCTCCAGCCGCATGCGGGTGTCGGCGAAGTCCTTGTCGCGGCGCTCTTTCTGCTCCGCCTTCTCGTCTTTTTCGGCGGGTCGGCTCTTGGGCGGCTCGCCTGCAACGCTGGCGTTGACTAGGTACTCGTCACCCGTCCTGCCCTTGGCGATCTTTATCGTGTAGACAAGGTTGTCGAAGGTTTCCGCGACGACGGTATAGGGTTTCTCCAGCTCTTGCGGCTTGACGTCCATGGCCACATCGGTGAAAGACATCGAGTTGAGGGCATTGACCGCCGCCACCGCGCGGCTCGCCGCAAGATCCCCGCCGCCCGCCGCGAATTTCCACTGACCCCATTCCTCGTTGCGGGTTATCTTCCAGCCCGCGCCAGCCCCGGCAGGAGTGACGGTCAGCGTCTTGATGCGATCGGCCTTGAAGAAATCCTTCTGCAGCCATCGGCCGGGATTCGCGTCGACGCTGTTTAGCGGATCCGAAACGAGATATATCGAGTCTTTCCCGCCGGACAGGAATAGGACGTAACGCCCGGCGGGTACACCATCCACCGCGCTCGGCAAAGGATTCAGCGGGTCTTTCTTCAGTATCTTCTTGCCGAACACCAGGCGTGCCAGCGATTTGTCCTTGGCGTCCTTCAACTCCATCAGCGTCCCCGCGCCCTCGCCTTTTCCTGGCTCGTTCAACTCTATTCTGCCGAGCAGCGACGACCCCACCTGCTCGGATTGCGTCACCTTGAGCTCGACGAGCTTCACCAGGAGATCGCTGATCTCCTGAAAGTTCGCCGGATAGTCGCCGCGCTCCTGCACCACCCAGCCGGTTTCCTTGCGCACGAGCGTGACCTGCTGCTTGGCATCCTGCAGACGCATTTGCGCGACTTCTGCGAGCTTGAGCTGCGGCAGCAGCCTCGCGCCGATTTTCGCGCCGCTCGCGCGGTAGGCCGCGATGTCCTGCCAGAAGAGCGCGAACCCCGCTCCGCCAAGAACGAGAAGGGCGAGGACGAGGATCAGGAACTGCTTGCGATTCATGCGCTACCGCCGCCTCTGTCAGGAATTTAGTGAATGAACCGTCATCGTGTCGGCGGCGGTAACATCCGCCCCGCGGATGTTACCTCTAACCATTTGGAATCATGGCCGACGGGCTCATACCACAGTAGCCCGTTGTTGCCGCCGCCTGCCGAAAGCGAGCACGAGCCCGGCCAGCGCGACGAGGAGCGGAACGAGACCGATGTTGAAGACCTTCGTCCAGAATTCCAGCTTATCGCTGTCAACACGCAGGTTTTTCCTGAGCTCTTTGAGATCGCGGCGGGTTTCGGCCGCCTTCTTCCGGAAGTTCTCCAACTCGACCTGCTGTTCCGCCGTCAGAATCGTGCTTTGGGGGCCGCCCTTGGACTTCTGCAGTGCCTGCAGGTTTTCCTGCGTCTTGTTGAGGTTATCCTCGAGCTCCTTGATCTTGCCGAGGTAGCTTTGCTGGGCGCGCTCTTCCATCTCCCGCATCACGGTGAGCGGCCGGCTGAATGAAGCGCGGCTGCGCAGGCTGATCAACGCACTGTCGCCCGAGAACTGCTCGACCAGACCCTTGCGCGAAAGCGAGGTTGCCGTTGCGCGGGACGATAACGCGCTGGCCGAATATGTCCTGGACCTCGACCGCAGCGCCATCGGCGAGCATGTCGGCGTCCGCGACCAGAACGATCGAATTCTCTCCGGCCGACGCCTTGAGGTGCGGCTCGGGCTTGGCTTCGGCCTTCTGCTCCGCCTTCTTGTCCTTCGGAAGGCGGCATCATGGGCTGCGGCCGCCCCTCGGGGAAAGCGGTACCGGAACTTGCCCGTGAGTCGGATCGCGAGCGGCATCTCCTCGCCTGAGGGTTGAAAACCGCGCGTTGACGGCTCGCCCGATAGGGTGGCGATAATGAGATCCACGGGCATGGAGTTCTTCGACGTGTGCGCGAGCGGCGTCATGGTGAGCCCCTCAGCGGGCTTGCCCTTGAAGGCGCCGCCGAACGGAATGAGCAGCGTGCCGACCTGGCTCGTCACCACGTCGTCCATGTTGAGCGCTTGATTGTTGAGCGAAAGCAGCGTCGGCAGGAGCCGCGGTCCCGCGCCGCTCGCGAACGTGAGATCGGCGATCACCTTTCCCATGTCCACGTCGACGCCCCACGCCTTGAACAACCGGTAGAAGGTCGATTGCGCGGCCTGGTTGCCGCCGAACGGGTTCTGCATGTCGCGCTGCTGGTCGAAGTAGGCGTAGGGATCGAGAAACGCGATCAGCTTGCCGCCGCGCAGCACGAATTGATCGATCGCGTACTCCGCGTCCTCGGGGATATCCCGCGGATGGATCACCAGCAGCACCTTGATGTCATCGGGAATGCTCGCGGCGTTCAACTCGATCTTCCTCACCTCGAAGCTGCGCTTGAGCTCCTGCACCAGCACCCACGCCTCGGTCGGCTGCTGCTTGAGGACCGGGGAGAGCGGCTGGCCGGTCACCGGCAGCGCGCTCATGACCCCGACGACCGGCTTCTTGGCTGCAGATACCTGAGCGATCGCCCGCGTGAGATCGTACTCGAGCAGGCGCTCGCGGTCCGGCGTGAGCACCGGGATCGCCGCCTTCTGATCGAGGAAAGAAACGGAGAGCCCGAGGTAGAATTTTTCACCGGTGTTGGTGAGCTGGCCCTCGACGCCGTCGAGCGCGGCGGAGTCCTCGGCGTCCGAATCGGGCTCCGGATTGAATTTCTCGATCACGACCTTGTCGCGGGCAGCCGCCTTGTACTCGGCAAGCAGGTCTTCCACCCGGCTTGCGAACGTCTTCAGCCCCACCGGCACCGCGCTGCTGCCCTGGGAGTAATAAAGCCGGATCTTCACCGGCGCCTCGAGCTTGGACAGGATGGCTTTGGTGCCGGAGGACAGGGTATAGACATTGCCTTCGGTCAGATCGGCGCGAAGGTTGACAACGCTGGCGAGAAAATTGAATGCAATGAGCACCGCAACGAGCGCGATCACGCCGCCGGTCGAGTAGAGGAGCGTTTCGAGCTGTTTCCTTCTGCATTACGCGGCCCTCTGGTTGCGTATGATCACCCCGGTAGTGAACAACGCGAACCCTATGACAGAAACGAAGAAGATCACGTCGCGCATGTCGAGCACGCCGCGCTGGAAGCCTTCGAAGTGCGTCATGACGGAAAACCCCGCAATAATCCCGACCACCGTCGGGTTCGCCCAGCGGGAAAGCAGGTCCGTGACCGGCGTGTAACCCGCGAGGATCAGGAAGAGACAGATCATGACCGCGACGATGAAGCTGATCACCTGGTTGCGCGTCATCGCGGAGGTCATGCAGCTCACGGCCAGGTACGAACCGGCGAGCATCAGGCTGCCCACGTATCCGGTAACAATGAGCCCGTTATCGGGGTCGCCCATGTAGTTGACCGTAATGACCACCGGGAACGTCAACGCGAGAGCGAGGGCGAGAAACAGCCAGGAGGCGAGAAACTTGCCGATGATCGCCTGCCAGGTGGTGACCGGCATGGTGAGCAGCAGTTCCATCGTCCCGAGGCGGCGCTCTTCGGACCACAGCCGCATCCCGACCGCGGGGACGAGAAAGAGATAGAGCCAGGGGTGCCAGGTGAAAAAGGACACCAGGGAAGCTTCACCGCGCTCGAAGAAGTTGCCGACCGTGAAGGTGAAGAACCCGGCAAGCAGCAGGAAAATCACCAGGAAAACGTAGGCTATGGGCGAGGTGAAATACGCGCTCAGCTCGCGCTTCATGATCGCCTTGATGGCGGTCCAGGCGTTCATCGATCAGGCCCGAAGGTCAAAAGCCAGATTCAATAACAACATCATGCACTTCACGATGCTTTGACCGTGTCCGGCAGCGTGATGCTGCGGAAGACCTCGTCGAGGCGGCCTTCCGGCGAACGGGCCTTCAACTCCTGGGGTGTGCCATTCGCGACGATCCTGCCGCGATCGATGATGATCACGCGCGAGCAGACCGCTTCGACCTCCTCGAGGATGTGAGTCGAGAAGATGATCGCCTTGTTCTCGCCCATGCGCTTGATGAGATTGCGGGCTTCGTACTTCTGATTGGGATCGAGCCCGTCCGTGGGCTCGTCCATAATCAGGATATCGGGGTCGTGGATCAGGGCCTGGGCAAGGCAGGTGCGGTGCTTATAGCCCTTGGACAGGGTGTCGATGCTCTGGTGAAACACGCTCTCCAGAAAACACAGCTCGACGGCGCGGTTCACCGCCTTTTTCCTGGCGTCGCCTTTGAATCCGCGCAACTCGGCGCAGAAATTGAGGAAGCCGCGCACGCTCATGTCGGCGTAGCCCGGCGCGTTCTCCGGCAGGTAGCCGAACAGGCGTCTTGCCGGCAGCGGGTCCTCCAGCACGTCAAAGCCGCCGACGGTGATTTTTCCCGACGTCGGCGGAATGAAGCCCGTCACCATGCGCATGGTGGTGGACTTACCCGCGCCATTCGGTCCGAGAAAGCCCAGGACCTCGCCGCGTTCGACGGTGAACGAAACGTCGTTCACGGCGAGCTTGGGCCCGAACGCCTTCGTCAGGTTTTCAACCTTGATCATGCATCCCTCCGGCGGCGCTACTTGGCCGCTGCGGCCACCGCCATCTTTTTTCTAACCCCCGTGCCTATATCCGACGCCGCGGATTCACGCGCCGCCGGAATCAAGCCGCTTCGCGCCTTTTTTGACAAAAAAATTGCAAAAGGTTCCCACACCTGCGTTTGGTTGGTGACTACCCATATACGGTTCGGGCCAGGCGAGGCACGACGATGATACCTCCCCCGGCTCCAGGCCCGAACCGGGGTGGTGCCGGCAGTCCGAGTCGAACAGACGACCTACCGCTTACAAGGCGGTTGCTCTACCGCTGAGCTATGCCGGCACGCGGGGGGATTATACGGGAGGGATGAGGGATGAGGGATGAAGGATGAGGATGAGGGATGAAGGATCAAGGATGAGCGCGGGAGTGACCCTCTCCTATAATGGCTTCAGCCATTCAAAAGGACATCGCATGACAGGGCATGGACCGGTCGGGGTGATTGGCACGGGACTCATGGGGACGGCGTGCGCCAAGCGCCTGCTTGGCGCCGGGCTCGAGGTGCTGGGCTACGACGTCGCCCCGGCAAATCTTGCTCGTTTCGAGTCCGCTGGTGGACACGTGGCCCGCTCGCTCGCGGAAGTTGCGCAGGTGTGTCGCAGGGTCGTGCTCGCCGTCTTCAACACCGGCCAGGTCGAAGACGTCATCGAAGGGCCGCAGGGTCTGCTGTCCGTGCTCCCCGCCGGCGCCCCTTCCCTGGTTGCTATTTGCGTCAGCACCTGCGATCCCGACCGCATCGCCGCGCTCGCGGACCGCATGCCCGCGGACCGCGTGCGTTTTGTCGAGTCGCCGATCTCGGGCACGAGCGGGCAGACTGCGAGCGGCGACGGCTTTGGGCTGATCGGCGGAGACCAAGCCGCGATCGACGGCGCCCGCGAGGTGCTCGATGCGATCTGCCCGCGGTGGCGCCATCTCGGCGCTGTCGGCAATGGCGGCCGCGCCAAGCTGGCGATCAACCTGATACTCGGCGTCAATCGCGCCGCCCTCGCGGAAGGCCTGGTGTTCGCCGAGCGTATGGGGCTGGATCCAGCGGTTTTCCTGACAGTGGCGAAGGAATCTGCAGCCTACTCGCAGGTGATGGACATCAAGGGCGTAAAGATGGTCCAGAGCGATTTCGCCCCGCACGGCTTCGTCGCGCAATCGCTCAAGGACTTCTCGCTGATGGCCGAACAGGCGCGGCGCATCGGCCAGCGCCTGCCACTGGCAGAAACGTATACCGGGCTGATGCAAGGTTGCGTCGCCCACGGCGAGGGCGACTGGGACAACGCGGCGGTGATCCAGGAGATCCGCCGGCGCCGGCATTCTGATAACGCGTGACTCGTGACTGGTGAGTCGTGACTGGTTTCTCGCGCAGCGGGAATCAAGAACGTTCCTGGCGCATTTCAGATGGCCTGTGGCCTGCGATTCTCAGCGGCTACGTTCGGGTCACGAGTCACCGGTCACTGGCATCAGCGCCCGAGTGATTTCACTGCGCGCTCATAGTACTGCAGGTCGTAGTACTTGTCCGGGGCGGGCGGCTTGCCGTCCCACTGCCCTTCCATCTCGGCGCGGATCGCCAGCAGGTTCTTGAACCCCTCCACGTCAAAACGCGCATCGGTGGCGAGGCCGAATTTCGGCTCGCGCATGAGGTCGTACGCCTTCTCGGCCACGTCTGGGGCGAGCTTCAGCCGCTGCACGAGCAAGGCCACGCCTTCCGATCGATTGGCGGGGTCCATGACCCACCGCCACGCCTCGACGTAGGCCGCGAGGTAGCGTTCGAGCAACGGGCCGTTCGCCTGTGCCCAGGGACGCATCACGAACGCCCCGCTTGCCTGGTACGGGCCGAGCAGATCAACGGTGCGGCCGAGGCTCTTCAAGCCGTTCTGCGTCGCGAGTATCGACCACGGCACGTTCAGCACCACGGCGGCGTACTTCTTGTCGCTCACCACCGCTTTCATCCGGCTCAGGCTGCCGCCCACCGGCTCCACAGTGTAGTCCTGACCTTCCTTGAGCCCGTTCTTGAGCAGGATCTTTTTCGCGAGCAGCGCGTAAGCCGTGTTCGGGGCATCGACGGCGACTATCCGGCCGCGCAAGTCCGCAATGGACTTGATTTCCGGCTGCACCATGAAGTCGTTCATGCTGCTGTCGCCGCCCATGACGATGACCACGTCCTGTTTCGCCGCTTCCACCATGTGCACGGCGTTGTCCACCGCGGCGTGGGCGATGTCGAACGTGCCCTCGGCAAGTCCCTTGCGCTGCAGGTCGGAGTTGGGCGTGAACTGTACTTCGACCTTGAGGCCCCGCTTTTCGAATACGCCCTTCGCCACGCCGGCGAAGATCGGCAGGTTCTGGGCGCCTGGAAAAACGTTCACGCGCACCGGCGTGGGTTCCGCGGCGCCGGCCGTTAGCGTGGTGAGGCCAAGCATAAGCGCGATAGCGGCGCCGATCCGGGTTATGCCGGATAGCATGAATGCAGCCAAATTGGAACGAAGCGGCATGACAAGACTCCCAGGGTTGATAGTTATGATTCTTATTGTAAGTTTCGAGAAAGATTCCGCAAGTCTGACATCGGGGGTGGTGCGGCTAGCAGGATGATCGCCAGCGCTTGTCGGCGCAACTCCAGACTCATCGCACCTTTGGGCGAGCTAAATCGCATGCAGGAAGGAACTGCTTGCAAACGAACCAGGAGGTGGCTCTTGAGACAACCTTTCGCACTCCTTTCGATAAGCTTGATGATCCTCGCCGCCATGAATGCATCGCTCGCAGCCGACATATCGTTCGACCACGAGACCCCG
The DNA here is from genome assembly GCA_963802355.1 of uncultured beta proteobacterium. Lineage (GTDB taxonomy): Bacteria > Pseudomonadota > Gammaproteobacteria > Burkholderiales > SG8-41 > SG8-41. The sequence continues at coordinate 41,447 of CAWDIV010000013.1, forward strand.
GGAGGCGCGCCCTCCGGATGGCGCTGTGGAGTCACCGGTCGCGGCTCGCCCAAGTGGTCGGTCGAGGCCGACCCGACTGCGCCCAGCAAGCCCAACGTCCTCAAGCAGTCGGGCAGCGGCGCTTTCCCGTGGTGCGTCAGACCGGACGCGACGCTCGTCGATGGCTACGTCGAAGTCAAGTTCAAGGCGATTTCCGGGAAGGAAGATCAGGCCGGAGGTCTCGTTTGGCGCTGGAAGGACGGCGACAACTATTATGTCGCCCGCGCGAACGCGCTCGAAAACAACGTTTCTCTCTACTACACTCAGAATGGCCGGCGCAACACATTGAAATACGTCGACGCACCGGTCGCGCGCAACACGTGGCACACGCTTCGAGTGGAATTCGCCGCGAAAAAGATTCGCGTCTTGCTAAACGGCAAATCCTACATTGAGATGGAAGACGATCACATCACGGCTGGCGGCGCGGTGGGTGTCTGGACCAAGGCGGACAGCGTGACACTATTCGACGATCTCAGCCACGGCAATGCCCCCGGCAAGTAACGGTCGTTCGCGATCCATGCCCAGCGCGATCGATACTCCATTGACGATCGAATCACCTAAGCAGGAGACCCTCATGGACGATTTTTCACGGCGCGATACTTTAAGGATGCTTACGGCCGGCGTGGCCGGACTTTCACTGACGGCAGTCACAGGAGGCAACGTGGAAGCACAGGACAAATCTTCGGCTGCAGCTTTTCGCGGCCAGCATCAGCCAAAATCCCTTAGTTTCGACCCTTCCAAACTGAAAGGGCTGTCCGAGAAGCTGATTCGATCGCATTGGGAGAACAATTACGGGGGCGCGGTGCGAGCTTTGAACACACTCGAGCAAAGACTCGACGCCATGATGAAGGAAAAGGATCTGCCACCGTTCATCTACGGACCGATCAAGCGGGAAGAGCTCGTGCGCACCGGCTCGGTCGTGCTGCATGAGCATTACTTCGACAATCTCGGCGGCGACGGCAAGGCCGCGGGGGCAGTGCTCAATGCGGTCAACCAGTGGTTCGGCAGCTACGATGCGTGGGCGGCCGAGTTCAACCGGACCGCTATGTCGCTCGCTGGCGGCTCCGGGTGGGCCATGTTGAGCTACAACCTGCATACCGGGGAATTGCACAACTACTGGTCGTGGGATCACATGCACAACGCCCCGACCGGCCTGCCGCTACTGGTGCTCGATATGTACGAGCATGCGTTTCACATGGACTACGGCGCAGCCGCGGCCAAATATGTCGAGGCATTCATGCAGAACGTCAAGTGGGAAGAGGTGAACCGGCGCTTTTTGACGGCACAAAAGGTTTCCGCAGCACTGAAAGGATGACGCAATTGACCCGGTGATCGTTGGCATCGTCTCGCAACGCTGGCCGGCCGGGACGGTTCACTTAAACGGCGCGCTGGCGCTCAACCGCGAGCACCAGCCGAGGGCTTCTCTCGGAGTCATTGTCGAGGGTCCATACGAGTGGCAGGTGCGCCCGGTGATGGAGCTGTTCGCCGAGCAGGCTTCGGGCAGCCCGCGCACCGTATCCCGGTTGATCGGCGCGATCTGGCGTAGCAAGGAGCACCTCTCTCCTTCGACATCGGGATCCGCTCGGCAAACGAGGGCGACCATCACATTCGTGAAATACGCGTGGGCCTGACGTGGGCCTTTTCATTGAGGAAATGAGTATGCAACCGCTACACCGATTTTTTACGCTGCTGCTGTTTTTCTCGATCATCGGGCTGTGGATACCGGCGCCCGGTTTCGACCACACCGGTGCAAGCGAGGCGGCTAACCGGGCACAGTCCGCTGCGGCTCAATCGCTGCCGTTGAAGAAGCTCGGCGATTTCGAGCTTCCCGGAGCGACCAACCGGTTCGATTACCAGAGTTACGATCCTCGAACGCACCTGCTCTTCATTGCGCACCTGGGCGCCGGAACCGTGGTCGTATTCAATACCGAGTCGCAAAAAGTCGTTGCCGAAATCCCCAACGTGAGCCAGGCCCACGGCGTGCTCGTGGTGCCCGACCTCGACCGCGTCTACGCGTCGGCGACCGGGACCAATGAAATCGTCGTTATCGATGCAAAAAACTTGAAGGAAATCGCCAGGATTCCCGGCGGCGTCTATCCGGATGGCCTGGCATACGCACCCGAGGTGCAAAAGGTATATGTATCCGATCAGGCAGGGCGGACCGAAACCGTCATCGACGCGAGACTCAACAAACGCATCGCCACCATCCAGCTCGGCGGCGAGGCCGGCAACAGTCAGTACGATCCCGTTTCGAAACACATCTTCGTCAACGTCCAGACGTCGAACGAACTGGTCGAGATCGATCCGCGCACCGACAAGATCGTCGCGCGCCATCCACTGGCGGGCTCAAAACACAACCATGGATTGCTGATCGAGCCCTCCCAGCGCCTGGCCTTCATCGCCTGGGAGGGGAATTCGAAGCTTCTCGTGCTGGATATGCAGACCATGCGGGTCATATCAGTCCATCCGGTCGGCAAGGATCCCGACGTGCTCGCCTTCGACGACGGGCTGCACCTGCTCTATGTGGCGGGCGAAAGCGGCATCGTCTCCGTGTTCAGGGAGAACGGAAAGAAACTTGTGAAGGTCGGAGAGGGAATGCTCGCACCCGACGCTCACAGCGTCGCCGTCGAACCGCAGACGCACCGCGTGTATTTTCCGCTGCAGAATGTGAACGGCCGTCCGGTGCTGCGAGTGATGAAACCGAATGGTTGACTGTCACCTCGCCTCAAACGCGCTCAATCGGTTTCTCGTCGCTCGAGATGCCTATTGGCAGCGATGGGGGATTCCCTGCGCCTCGCGGCGTGGCCCTCGTTCGCAATTCACCCGCCGTGCGTAACGCTCCTCGCCTTTCCAGTCCAAAACGTCCCGACCGCCTTCCCGGCAGATGTTTTCCAGCGAGCAAACCATTTCGGCGCCTTCGAGGCGGCACCTGTGGTGCATCGCACATGCAGGAAGCTTTGCTGACCTGACGAACTCTATGACACTCTCATTCGCGCTCAGGACTTTGATGACATATTCATCGTCATAAAGAAGATCGACCACCTCGTAGGTCGATCCAGATCTCCGTATCTGTTTGGCCGTAGGATATGTCTGCGCCGGATCCACCGAAGTCCACTGGCCATACACATAAGAAGGCGGGGCATCGCGCGAGAACAGAATGCGACGAGCGGTGTCCTGCCAGAACCCCTCGATTGTTTGCCGGCTGCCCTGCGCTTCGGCTGAGAGGTCTTTGATCCCTGGCGAGTATTGGGCGCAGGCTGTCGTGGCTACGGCGAGAAGGACAAAAAACAGATGAAGCTTTCTCATGCGGACCCCCTATTTAGGTGATCGACTCGCGGGTAAGAGGCGGACAATCATTCCTCACGTTTGCCGTTCAGATTTCACAAAGAATAAACAAGTTCATGAGTGGAGGTATTCCATTGCCGCGACCGTCGGTGGCCATCTACGATGCTTTTCGCCGGCGCGCGCGATAAGATCATAAGCCGTCTGGGCAGCCAGCGCGAAGTCTCGTGATCACTATGAACGCATTCATCGCGATCTTGCTCGCAAGCCTGCTTTCGCGCCTCGGCTACCAAATGGCGCGAAGCCCGGTGCTCCCCACCTTTGCCGCCGATCTCGGCGCCTTACCCGAGCTTATCGGCATAATCGTCGCCGCGTCGACGATTACCGGCGTCATCTTCAAACTGCCCGCGGGCGCGCTTTCCGACGTGCTCGGAAGAAAGCGCATGATGGTGCTCGGCGCGCTCTTCTTCGCGTTTCCGCCGTTCTTGTATCCGTTCATCCAAGATGCCTGGTCGTTGATTGCGCTCCGCTTTATTCACGGTTTCGCCACCGCGATCTTCTCTCCGGTTGCCTCGGCCTACGTGGCTAGCCTCGCCGAGAAGGGGCGTGGCGCTCGGCTCGGCTGGTTCTCATCGGCGAACGATATCGGCGCAACCGCGGGACCGCTCATCGGCGGCTTCGTCTTGTATTTAACCGCCAGCTATACGGTGACCTTTCTGACGTTCGGCGCGCTCGGCGTGCTCACCTTCATCGTCGTGTTGTTGTTGCCGGATGTCGATCGCGCGGCTGCCCGCGAGACGAAGACTTTCGGCTCGCGCGCCGCGGAGTTCCGGCAGGGTGTCGCTGAGGTGATCAAGACACCCCCGATTTTGGTCGCGGCCAGCATCGAAGCCGTCATGTACCTCGGCTACGGCGCCTTTCTCGGCTTCCTGCCGATCTACGCCAAGAACGTAGCGCTCAACGAGTCCGAGATCGGGATCGTCCTTGGGGCGCAGCTAGCCGTGGCCATGGTGGCGAAGCCGATTACTGGACGCGTGTCTGATCGGGTGGGACGAATACCTGTCATCGTCATAGGCCTTCTGCTTTGTGCTGCCGCGCTGCCGCTGATCTTCCGGAGCGAAAGCCTGACAACCTTCGTGCTAGTAGCACCGCTGCTCGGTTTCGGCGTCGGCGCGGTAACGCCGGTCACCAATGCGCTTATCGCCGACCTCGCTTCGGCACGGCGCCTGGGCGCCGCCATGGGTGTTTTCGGAACCATCTGGGATATCGGCGAAGCAGCGGGTCCCATGATCGCGGGATTCCTGATCGGGGGATTGGGCTATGCGGCAACCTTCGACGTGCTTGCCGCCATAATCGCCGCGTTCACAGTCGGACTGGTGGCACTAGTGCGCGATCCGAAGAAGACGGCTAAGCGCGCGCCCTGATCGCTATCGAGCGGATCGACCCGACAGCATGAGATCCGGCTGACTGACCGAAAGGCCGGGACATGGGCTTTGGCGGGTTGGAATTCGCGTCGGATGGAACGCTTTTCGCGCTGACCGCCGACCGAGCGCCTCCTGGGCGCCGCCACGAAGTCGAAGAGCAACAACGGTGGTGCATCGGGTAGGAGGCGCGGTCACCCGCGCCGTCCTCCCACACCACCGTAACTGCGCTTCCGCATACGGCGGTTCCTGTCTACTGGGCGTACTGCCCCAGCGAGCTTCGTTCCGTGCAGCGTGTCGCCTGTCGTCCAATAAGCGCCGGCAGCCACCGTCGGAACTTCCGGTCCCTCCGGTCTAACCGCAGACCCCCGTGTCACCACGGAGCTTATGCCCGGTCCGCGCAGAGAGCACGCGTGACTATCCACTCATGACAAGTTCGTCAGGCCAGCGCTTTGCCTTCGGCTTCCTTCAGATTCCCAGTCACCCAGGACACCCTTGCCGTTCGGCTAACTCTTCTCCTTGCCGAGTGAGTGAAGGACTTGCACCTTCAAGTGGGTGCGCCCTGCCGGGCGCACCAAAAAAAACGGCGCCACCAAGCGGTGGCGCCGTTTCCGCGTGCGGTATCTGCCTATGCCGCCGGCTTGCGGACGTAGCCGTAGACGAGGTTGGTGCGGTCGCCGCCGTGCTTCTCGTAGATGTCCTTCATCTGCGCGAGGCGGTCGGTGGTGACTTCGCTTGCGAGCTTCGGAGAGACCTTGTAGATGCGCGCGTTGTTGCCGCCGAGGATCGCCGTCTTCACCGGGCCGTCGGCGGGCCCCATGGGCTTGAGCCCGTATTTTTTCTGGATGTCCTCGGGGATCTCCATCCGGCGCAGAGCCTCGATCTGCCACTGCGGCGAGCCGGTCCACAGCGCGTCCGTGCCCCAGACGACGTGGTCGGCGCCCATCCCCTTGATCATGTATCCCAGCATGAACGCAGCGACACGCGGCTCGGCCATGTTGCTGTGCGCGAAGATCTGGCCGAGGTCGGCGTACACGTTGTTCACGCCGAATTGCTGCGGGATGTCCGCGAGATCGGTCACCCAGTCGACGCGCCCGGTGCGCTGGAGCTGGTCCCAGGCGTTCGCCGCGGTCCCGCCGGGGCCGGCGACCCAGCGGTACGCCGAATGGTAGATGACGAAGTTGAGCTGCGGCCAGTCCTTGGCGGCCTTGCCGACGTCGGAGACGTTGCAATAGCCGAGGAGATGCGGGAACTGCTGCTCCACCGAAGGCGGGAACAGCCCCTTGTGGATGCAGACGTTGACCGCGCCGGGGTTGGTCTTGCTGAACCTGACGAGCTTCTCGTAGAACGGATACATGACCTTCTCGTCGTCGAGCCGGAACGGCCACTTCGAGAGGTGCTTGTTGGTGTTGTCGCCGATCGTGTAGGCCTTCCACGAATCGGGCTTGAGCCGCTCGTTTTCCTCTTCGACCTTGTCGAGCCAGCCCTCGTGCCCCGGCGTGAAGATCGCGTGTGAGAACATGCGCCGCGTGCCCGACTCCTTGTTGAGCTTGGCGCGGGCTTCGTACTTCATGTCGTTGGTGAGGAAAGACCACTTCGGATCGACCGAATACGATCCACTGATGCAGGCGACCTTGGTGTCGCTGTCGAGGAAGATCTCCTTCACGTAGTTCGGGAACATGAGGTCTTCGATGGTCTGCGGCTTCCCGGCCAGCCCCGGGTTCCAGCCCGCCTTGCCGACCGCCTCGCGCTGCCCGATGAACACCTTGACCGGCGTGCCCTCGCGCAGGAAGTGCGTGTGCATGTCCATGACGAATTGGTTCTTGAGCGCCTTAGCGCGAGCGTCCGCCATGTCGGGCGTCTGCGCCTCCGCGCGGCTCACGGCATAGAGCGGCCCGTAGGTATCGTTCATCGCAACGAACGCCGCGGCCATGCCCGCCGCGCTCTTGAAGAACCGGCGGCGGCTCACGCCATGCTTCTTCGCGAGCTCGCTCCCGTACTCCTTGATGCGCGCCTCGAGTTCACGCTGCTTCTCGGTCTGCCGTCCGGGCATGAACTCGTCGCTCGACATGGGCACGGTGGGAATCGGCGAGCGAAATGCGTTCTCCTCCGCTCCTACCAATTGGTCCAGTTCCTCTTGGGTAAGCATGATGGTCCTCCATTGAGAATGCTTTGTTTCGTTGCGATCCAGTTGCGGCTGGACGCCGCTTGTTCGCGATTCGGAATCGTGGGATGGCGCGGATGAATTCTGCGCCCGGCCTCCACGAGTGTCAAAATTCCCTCGGCAGCGGCCCTGGAACGTGCACGCGGACGGGATACGGGTGGCGTACCCTGCCGCTGCGCAGCAATGAAAATTCCGCTGATGCTGGCGCGGGTTATGCCCGGCCTCTGACCGATTCGTGGCAAGAAATAGGAACCTCGCGTCGGCCGGCGGCGCGCAAAGGGCCGGTACTAGACGCGCCTACGGCCGGTTCCACGGTCGCATCCCCGAAGACGGGGCCCCTGCTTCACGTTCCACCGGCCCTGCTCAACGTTGCGCCGATCCCTCCTCCGCCCCTCGACGCGCTACTCCGCCTTGACGCCCGCTGCCCTGACCACCTTGCCGAGCTTCTCGATTTCGGCGCGAACGAACCGGTCGAACTGCTCGGGAGTGGAAGGTTTGGGCAGTGCGCCGCGGACCGCGAAGCGCTCCCTGACTTCGGGCAGATCGAGTATGCGCGCAACCTCCTTCGCGAGTTGGCTCACGATGGCGCGCGGCGTTTTCGCCGGCGCAAACAGGCCGTACCACGTATCGAACTCGAAGCCCGGCACCCCGGCTTCGGCGACGGTAGGCACGTCGGGAAGCGCCGGAGAGCGGCTGCCCGTGCTGACTGCCAGCGGCGTGAGCCTCCGGTCCTTGATGAACGGCAGCCCGAGGCCCATCGGCAAAAAGGTGTAGTGTATGCGCCCCGCTAGCGTATCGGTTAACGCTTCGGGCCCGCCTTTGTAGGGAACGTGCGTGACGTTGATCTCCGCGGCCAGCCTGAACTGCTCGCCGTTGATGTGCATGCCGCTGCCCACGCCGGCCGAACCGTACGTGATTTGCCCGGGCCTCTGCCTGGCGAGCGCAATGAGCTCCTTGACCGACCTGATTCCCTGCGCCGGCGCGACCACCAGTACATTGGGCACGCCCGCGACCTGCGAGATGGCCGTGAAATCGCGGAGCGTGTCGTAGGGCAGCCTCGCGTAGACCGCCGGGGTTACCGCGTGCGCCATCGAATTCAAGAGCAGCGTATGGCCGTCGGTCGCCGCGCCCGCGACGATATTGCTTGCCAGGGTTCCGCCGGCGCCGGGCCGGTTGTCGACGACGACCTGCTGGCCCCAGTGCTCGGACATCTTCTGACCGACGGTGCGAGCGAAGAAGTCTGTTTCACTGCCGGCCGTGAATGCGACAATCATGCGGACGGGGCGGGCCGGGAAGTTCTGCTGCGATTGGGCGGCGCAAAGCGCCCCAGGGAGCCCCAGCACCACAACGACCGCCATGCTCGCGTACTTCATGTTGTGGCCGATCCGATCGCAGTTGCCAAATTGTAAATCATTCGTATGATGGTCGATGTGGGCAATCCGGGAGCAAAAACAGCATGAGCATTTCGATCCGAGCCCTGTCGGCGGCATGCGGCGCGGAAGTGACCGGCCTCGAGGTTGGTCGACGGCTGGATGAGAAGACGGTCGGCGAGTTGCATGCCGCGCTGGCGGAAAATTGCATCCTGTTGTTCCGCGATTGCGATATCACCCCGGAGCAACATATCGCGTTCAGCGGGCATTTTGGTCCCCTCGAAACGCACGTCATCGGCGAGTTCACGCTGCCCGAGCACCGGGAAATCTTCGTCGTCTCGAACGTGATGGAGCAGGGCAAGCCGAAAGGTGCCGTGTACGCCGGCCAATACTGGCACTCGGACCTCTCCTACATGATCAGGCCTTCGCTCGGGTCGCTGTTGCGGTGCCTGGAAATGCCCGACGTCGGAGGCGATACCATGTTCGCCGACATGTATCGGGCTTACGACACGCTGTCCGAACCGATGAAGAAGTTCCTGAGCGGCTTGCGAGCCGTCCATGACTACAGCCACGCCTACGACACCTATTTTGCGAAGCTCAAGGAGCGTCCGCCCCTCACCCCGGAACAGAGAGCGAAGACACCGCCGGTAGAACACCCTGTCGTTCGCACTCATCCGGTTTCGGGCAGAAAGGCGCTCTACGTCAACCCGGGATTCACCACAGGCTTTGCCGGCATGCCCGTAGAAGAGAGCGGTCCGATACTCGAACTCCTGTTCCGACACTCGACGCGCCCCGAGTTCATCTACCGCCACAAGTGGCGCATAAACGACATGATATTCTGGGACAACAGATGCGCCATGCATTACGCCCTCGCAGACTACGACTTCTCGGTTCGCCGCCACATGCACCGGACGACAATAGCTGGAGATGTCCCCTTCTGATCGCGCGTAAGCGCGTTCCTTTCCTGCGCACCTGTTGCGGCGCAGGCTAACTTGCGAAGCAAGTTAAGGCCGCGTCAACGGCCGGCCGGAGCCACAATCGGATGCATTATGCACTCGCCGACTATGACTTCTCAGTCCGCAGGCATATGCACAGAACTACGCTAGCTGGAGATGTGCCCTACTGACTTTCCTGTGCAGCGATTGCGGCGTAGGCTAACTTTCGCTTCGCTTATGCGCGCGGCTACTTCACGAATCCCCACAGCCTGGGCAACCAGAGCGTGGTCTCCGGAATAAAGGCGACCACGAAGAGCACGGCGATGATCGCCAGCAGGAACGGCACCAGCGGTCGCATCAATTTTTCCATCGGCAGTCCGCTGATCGACATGCCCACGAAGAGGCACAGTCCCACCGGCGGGGTGATATGGCCGACCGCCGAGGCGATCACGCACACCATCCCGAAGTGTATCGGATGGATGCCCACCGCGATGGCGCCCGGCAGCAGCACCGGCACGGTGACGAGAATGATCTCCGAGGGCGTGAGAAAGGTGCCGAGCAGAATGTAGAGCGCGATCACCAGCATCATGAACAGCCACCAGGTCGGCGCGATGCTGCCGATCGCCTCGGCCACCACGAACGGAAACTTGGAATACGTGAGCACCCACCCGAACGCGCCGACGAGCCCGATGATGAGGCCGATCACCCCCGACAGCCGCGCGGAGTCGGCGAAGATCTTCGGCAGCTCGCGCCACGACGGCTCGTGGTAGAAGAGCGGCGGCACGATGAGCGCGTAGACCACCGCCACGGCCGCCGCTTCCGTCGGCGTGAAGAGGCCGAGCAGGATGCCGCCCATGATGATGATCGGGATCATGAGCGCGGGCAGCGCGTTGCGCAGCACCAGCATGAACTCGCGAGCCGTCGGGGGTTTCTCTTTCGGGTAATTGCGCTTGCGGGCGATCACGAAGACCGGCACGGCCATGCCGATGCCCACCAGGAGCCCCGGCACGTAGCCTGCCGCGAAAATCGCCGCCACCGATTCGTCCGACATCCACGCGTAGATGACCGCGATGATCGAGGGCGGAATGATGGGCGCCATGATGGCGGTGCTGATCGTGAGCGCGGTGGCGAAGTCGCGGTCGTAGCCCTTGCGCTCCATCTGCGGGATGAGGACCGTGCCGAGCGCCGAGACGTCCGCCACCGCCGAGCCCGAGATGCCGCCGAAGAGCATGCTGTCGACGATGTTCACGTAGGCGAGGCCGCCGCGGAATCGACCCACGAGCGCGGTGGCGAGATCGATGATGGCGCGCGCTACGCCGCCTCGCGCAGCGATATTGCCCGCGAGTATGAACAGCGGCGCAGAGAGCAGGAGAAACGAGTCCGAGAGCAGGCCGACGAAGCGCGTTGGAATGATGATCGGATTGAGCGCCGGATACAGGATCGCGGCCCCCAGCGCGCCAACGCCCAGGGCGATGCCGATCGGCATCCCGATGAGGACGAAGAGCACGAAAATGATCAGGAGGGTCTCGGCCATAGGTCGCGCAGTGACAAGAAAACGACGCGCGCCATGGGCAGGATGATGAGGACGGACCCCACCGGCACGGCGGCGTAGACGTAGCCCAGCGGCAGGCCGAGACCCGCGCTGGTCTGAAACTGTGCGTTAGGCACGAGGATGAAGCTCAGCTTGATGAAGTAGGCGAAGAGAGCAATACCCGCGGCGTTCGTGACGATGATCGCGAAGGCACGCCCGCGCCGGCCGAGGCGGTCGCGGAAGTAACCGAGGAGCGTGTGCTCGCCGCGGTGCATCGCCGCCGCCGCGCCGAGCATCACCAGCCACACGAAGAAATAGCGCGGCACTTCGTCGAGCCCGTCGATCCCGGCCCACCCGGCGTAGCGCAGCATCACCTGCAGAAAGACCGCGCCGGCCATGATCGCCAGGATCAGGCCGGCGAGGTAGCCCAACCCTTCGTAGAAGCGGCCGAAGATCCCTCCCGCGGGCGCCAGGTCCGCGGGTTGCCCTCCCGCGTCGGAGGCCATGCGGCTACTTCACGCTGAGGATGTAGTCCACCATCTTGCGGGCGTCCTTGCCCGCCGGCGTGGCATAGAACTCTTCGTACACGCTCTGCGTGGCTTGCCGGAACGGCGTGGCGTCCGGCTTCGTGATCGCCACGCCCTTGGCGCGCACCTGCTCCTGGATCGACTGGTCTTCGTCGAGGATGAACTTGCGATTGAACTGCCGTGCCTGCTCCCAGGCCTCGCGGAGGGCTTTCTGGCCGGCGGCATCCAGCTTCTGGAACGAGCTCTTCGACATGACCAGCGCGACGCACTGATGCGTGTGCCGGACGTCGGCCACGTTCTTGACGATGTCGTAGAACTTGTTGTGATAGAAGGTGTTGACCCCGCCTTCGGCGAAGTCGATCACCCCGGTCTGGAGCGATGTCGCCACTTCCGGGAAGGCGATCGGGGTGGAGATCATGCCGAGCGCCTTGAAAGTCGCGACCAGGATCTTGTCCTCCTGCACGCGCACCTTCTTGCCTTTCACGTCGGCGAGCCTGTTGATGGGATGGTGGCCGTAAATCCCGCGGTAGCCCGCGGCGATGAAGCCCACGAGCTTGAGCCCCCGCCGATCGAGCACGGCGTCGTAGTATTTCTGCAGGGTATCGCCGCCGTCGAGCGCCTTGAAGACGTGGTCGTAGTCGCGAAAAATGTACGGCAACTGGAACACCGACATCTCCGGCACCAGCGTCGACAGCGGCGCGGTCGTGATCGGCCCGAAATCGACCGTGCCGAGCTGGATCTGCTGCGCGACCTCGCGCTCCCCGCCCAGCGCGCCGGAATGATGGTGAATCACCTTGAGCCGGCCGCCGGAGACCTCGGCCAGCTTGTCGTTGAAGTGCTGGGCGGCGAGCGTCGTGCCATGCTTGGCCGGGTTGACGTTGCCCATCGTCAGCTCCCGGCTCTGCGCCAGGGCGTTTTGTCCGGCGAAGACACTCGATAGCACGGCTGCGAGCGCGACCAACCCGCTCACGATGGCGCTGGATCGCTGCGTCATGGATTGTCCTCCTTTGGGTGGATGATCGGCGTCTCCGGCACCGACTGAGGGCATTCTAGTGCAACTTGCCGGATTCGTGGGCCAGAAGGCAACCGGGCGCTCGGCGGTCAGGTGCGCCGTTTGCGAATCGGCGGCCGCGCGGGCAGAATCCCCGCGGAGGGGTGAAATCCGCCCTGGGAATCGCATGGCCCTCAAGCTCAAACCCCTGCATCCGCTGTTCGCTGCCGAAGCAAGTCGCATCGACCTGAGCAGGCCGCTCGGGCCCGCGACCGTCCGGGCGATCGAGCGCGCGATGGACCGCCACGCAGTGCTGGTGTTCCGTGACCAGTCGTTGAGCGAGGACGAGCAGGTTGCGTTCGCGCGCAACTTCGGTCCGCTCAACTCCGGATTGCGAAAGGCCACGGGCGCCCCTACCCGGTTCCAGTACGATGAGCTCATCGACGTTTCGAACATCGCGCCGGATGGAACGGTCGCGGCACGCAACGATGCGAGGCTTGTCGGCACCATCGCCAACCGCCTCTGGCACAGCGACAGCTCCTTTCAGGATGCCCCCATTGCCTATTCGATGCTGCTGGCGGTCGCGGTGCCCGCGTCGGGCGGAGAGACCGAGTTCGCCGACCTGCGCGCCGCCTACGACGCGCTGCCCCCGAAACTGCAGCGGGAGATCGGCGGCCTGGTCGCGCAGCATTCGGCCTTTCATTCGCGGTTCATGCTGGGCGACGACCGGTATACGCGCGAGCAGGTCGAAAAATTCCCGGTGATCGAATGGCCGCTGGTGCGCGTGCACCCGGGATCGCGGCGCAAAGTGCTTTTTGTCGGAGCGCACTGCATGCGGATCCTCGGCATGACGGTGCCGGAGGGCCGGATGTTGCTCGCCGACCTTCTCGAGCACGCTACCCAGCGCGAGTTCGTGCATCGGCACACGTGGCACGCCGGCGACCTGGTGATCTGGGACAACCGCTGCACGGTGCACCGCGGGCGGCGCTATGACCTGTCGCAGCGCCGCGACCTCCGGCGCACGACTACCGAGGAAAAAGCGGACCGGCGCGCGGCTACTTAATGACTTGCAGCTTGGGCTTGCCGCCGTTGGTCGGGGCCGCAGGCGGCGTGGGATCCGATGGAGCGGCTCCGTTTTGAGCGGCCGTCTCGCGCGGGAAAACGAGGCCCTCGCCGTTTTCCTTCGCGAAGACGCCGGTCACCGCCTCGATGGGAATCGAACATTCGCGCGACACGCCGTTGAAGCGCGCGGAGAACTGGATGACTTCGTTGCCGATGGTGAGCCGGTGCGTGGCGTCGTGGCTCACGTTGAGCACGATCTCCCCGTTCTTCACGTGCTCCGCCGGAACCCGGGTGTTTGCATCCACGCGCACGGCGAGATAGGGCGTCAGATTGCTGTCCGTGCACCATTCGTGAATGGCGCGGATCAGGTACGGTCTGGTCGAGCGCTCTGCCATGTCAGAAATGCGTGACTCGTGACCCGTGACTCATGACTCGTGACAGCACGGTTTTCTCCCGCCTCATCCCTCTCGCCTCTCGCATTTATTTCCTCATCACCTTTTCTGAAGCGGTGAGGGCGTCGATGAATGCGGGACGGCTGAACAGACGTTCCGCGTACTTCATGAGCGGCGCGCACTGCTTAGGGAGCTGAATACCGTAATGGTCGAGCCGCCACAGCAGAGGCGCGATCGCCACGTCCAGCATCGTAAACTCGTCGCCCAGCATGTGCTTCTGCTTGGCGAAGACCGGCGCGATCTGGGTCAGGCTGTCGCGGATGATGGCGCGCCCCTTCTCGGCCTGCTTCTGCGTGCCCTTTTCGATCGGCTCGATATGGCTGAACATCTCCTGCTCGAACCGGAACAGGAACAGCCTTGCCCTTGCGCGCATCACCGGATCGGCCGGCATGAGCTGCGGATGGGGAAACCGGTCGTCGATATACTCGTTAATGATGTTCGATTCGTACAGTATGAGATCCCGCTCGACCAGCACCGGGACCTTGTTGTACGGATTCATCACCGCCAGGTCTTCCGGCTTGTTATAGAGGTCCACGTCGACGATCTGGAAATCCATGCCCTTTTCGTAGAGCACGATGCGGCAGCGCTGGCTGAATGGGCAGGTCGTGCCCGAATACAAGGTCATCATATGAGCGGTAAGCTGCGAATTGTCTCGCGATGAGCTGTTAGGAGCGGAGGCCGGCAGATGAACGACCGTGATGTCCCGCGTCAGGCCTACCGCTCATCAGTGGACGTCCTTCCAGTATTCCTTCTTCAGGGCATACGCGAGCACGAACAAGATGCCCAGGAACATGAGTACGTAAATGCCAAGCTCCACGCGCAACCGTTTTACCGGTTCGCCCATGTAAACCAGGAAATTGACGAGATCGGCGATCATGCGGTCGTATTCAAGCGACGACATCGACCCGGCGCGCTCTGTTTGCAAGGTCTTCAGCAAATAGCGCTTGACCTCCTTGCCGTTCTTGTCCTTCCCGGTTACCTGGTCGATGCGTGCCACCGTTTTGGATTGCAGGCGGGCGGCACTCGCAGCATCGTGAGTCTCAAACTGCCTGACCACGAGCGCTTGCTGGCCGTTGAGTTGCCACAGAACATGCGGCATGCCGACGTTTTCGAAAACGAGATTATTCCAGCCCGTGGGACGGCCGGGATCCCGGTAAAAACCGCGAAGATAGGTATACACCCAATCGGCGCCGCTTCCGGCTTGCGAAGATCTCGAGCGGGCGATCACGGAAAGATCCGGCGGCGGAGCGCCGAACCATTCCCTGGAGTCTTTCGAGTCCATCGCCGTTTTCATCAGGTCGCCGACCTTGGCGTCCGTGAGGATCAGGTAGTTCCTGATCTGCTGCTCGGTAAGGCCCAGGTCCGCCAGCCGGTTGTAGCGCATGTAGCTCGCGCCGTGGCAGCCCAGGCAATAGTTGATGTACGTGTGCGACCCGTTCTGCAGCGAAATCAGGTCGTCCTCCTTGATCGGGGCGCGGTCGAGCCTGACGCCATCCCCGGCGGCCAGGGCCAATGCAGGTGTCACCAGCAACGCCAGCAGGAGCTTTCTCGCGCTCTTCATCAATGCCCTCCGTTCCAGGCTACCCGGTCCGGTTCGGGCTTCGTCTTTTCCATCCTCGTGTACCAGGGCATCAGCAGGAAGAACGCGAAGTACACGAACGTGAAGACCTGCGCCACGATGGTTCTGCCCTCGGTGACCGAGAGCGTGCCGAGATAGCCGAGGACGAAGAACGCGATCACGAATAGCGCCAGCGCAGTCTTGGTGAGCGGCCCCTTGTAGCGGATGGATTTCACGGGACTCTGGTCGAGCCACGGCAGCAGGAAGAAGATCAGCGTTGCGAGGCCCATCAGCGCCACGCCCCACACCTTGGGATCGATGACGAAGCGCTCGGGGCCCTTCATGAAGAATATGAGCACGATCCCCACCACGGCCGCAGTGACCTTCCAGCGGAAATCCTTCAGGGTTCCCCACAGCAGCACCACGTATACCGCCACGCCGACGGCCAGGAAAATCATGAAGTCTTCGGTGATCGCGCGAAGTATCGAGTAGTACGGCGTGAAATACCACACCGGCGCGATGTGTTCCGGCGTCTTCAGCGGGTCGGCGGGGATGAAATTGTTGTATTCGAGGAAATAGCCGCCGAACTCCGGCATGAAGAACATGATCACGCAAAACGCCATCAGGAACACCACCACGCCGAGCGTGTCCTTCACTGTGTAGTAGGGATGGAAGGGGATGCCGTCGAGCGGACGTCCGGTCTTCGGATCCTTGTGCTTCTTGATCTCGACCCCGTCGGGATTGTTCGATCCCACCTCGTGCAGCGCCATGATGTGCGCGGCCACCAGGGCGAGCAGCACCAGCGGAATTGCGACCACGTGGAGGGCGAAAAAGCGGTTCAGCGTTGCATCGGAAACCACATAGTCACCGCGGATCCATTCGGACAGAGTGGGTCCCACAAACGGTATCGCGTCAAACAGGTTGATGATCACCTGCGCGCCCCAGTACGACATCTGTCCCCACGGCAGCAGATAGCCGAAAAACGCCTCCGCCATCAGGGAGAGGTAGATCAACATGCCGAAGATCCAGATAAGCTCGCGCGGCTTGCGGTACGAGCCGTAGAGCAACCCGCGGAACATATGGAGGTAGACCACGATAAAGAACGCGGATGCCCCGGTCGAGTGCAGGTAGCGGATGAGCCAGCCGAAGGGTACGTCGCGCATGATGTACTCGACCGACGCGAAGGCCTGCAGTGCGTCGGGCTTGTAGTGCATGGTGAGGAAGATGCCGGTGACGATCTGCAGCACGAGTACCACAATGGCGAGCGAGCCGAAGTAGTACCAGAAGTTGAAATTCTTGGGCGCGTAGTATTCGGAGAGATGCTCTTTCCACAGTGAAATCAGCGGAAAACGCTGATCGACCCAGGTAAGGACGCCACTCAGTGCGCCATTGAGCGGTCCGACGCCGGTAATGACGACCGGCTGCTTTTCTGCGGCCGCCATGTCTCAGGCTCCCTTGCTGTCTTCGCCGATGAGGATCTTGGTGTCGCTCAGGAATTTGTACGGCGGCACCTTGAGGTTGTCAGGGGCGGGCTTGTTCTTGTAAACGCGCCCCGCCAGGTCGAACAGCGAGCCGTGGCAGGGGCAATAGAACCCGCCTTTCCAGTCCGTCTCGAACGGCTCCGAGCCTGGCTTGAACTTCTCCTGGGGCGAGCAGCCGAGATGGGTGCAGATGCCGACGACGACGAGGACCTCGGGCTTGATCGAGCGGTATTCGTTACGCGCATACTCTGGGGTTAACTCGGGCTTGCGCGTGCTCTTGGGGTCGGCAACTTTGCTGTCGCTCACCTTGACCGCGTCGAGCATCTCTTTCGTGCGGCGCACGATCCACACCGGTTGCCCGCGCCACTCCACCGTGATCTTTTCGCCGGGCGCTAGAGTGCTGATGTCGGCTTCGACCGGCGCTCCCGCTGCCTTCGCACGCTCGGAGGGCAGCATGCTCGCGACAAACGGCACGGCACTCGCCACGCCGGCGATGCCGCCGGCTACACCGGTGGCGGCGACCAGAAACCGCCGCTTGCCTTCGTCCAACTCCTTGTCAGGCATGCGATTATTCCCCCTGTCTTCCCTGCGGGTCAAAAGGTGGCATTCTACACAAACAGCGTGAGAAACATAAGCAAAACCTGAAAAAGCGGCATAACATCATTGAGTTATAGCATAAGTCGCCTGGTCGGTGTGCCCGCGGTTCTTCACCGGCCATCCGTGGCCGTTTTTTACCGCAGGATAGAGATTGCGGAGTTCGAGACCGCCGCACACGCCAGGATTTTCGGCAATAATCCGCATACCCTAGGAGTGTGTCGGACTCTGTCCCGACACACTCCTTACGCAAAACCGCCCGCAGCAAAACCGCACATAATCGGATTCGAAGTGCATGAATTCAGCCCCCTCGTGTCCTTATTCACGGCCAAAACTGCTCTTATCATGCCGCTCTGTTGCGAGTCTGCGGGCGGCTTTGCATTTAGCAGCCGGTCGGACCTTCAAGTCCGACCGGCTGCTAGGACAACCGCGACGATTGCCCATGGTCTCCAAAAGGGCGCGCGCGCAGGCTCGGAAAAAGGTTTTTGCTGCTTTGTTCTTCCGTTTTGATACCGGTGGTTTTGCATTAGGAGCTTGTCGGCGCTAAGACCGACAGACTCCTGCCGCATGCGCAAGCTCTGGCTCACCTTCTGCCAGACCGCGACGATATGCCTTGCGGTGCTGTTCGTCGTCTCCACGCTGCGTCCCGATTTACTCTCCTGGAACCTGCGCAACGACGTCGTGACGATCAAGGAACCGCAGCCGCAGGAGGCGCCGGCCCAGTCCACGATCACTTCATTCAGCAGCGCCGCGCGCAAGGCGATGCCGTCCGTCGTCAACATTTTCACCAGCCAGGAGGTGAAGCGCCCGCGGCATCCCTTCATGGACGATCCGGTGTTTCGCTATTTCTTCGGCGAGCAGCTCGATCCCGGCGTCCAGCGCCGCGAGGGGCTGGGCTCGGGCGTCATCGTAAGCGACAACGGCTATATCCTCACCAACCACCACGTCATCGAGTCGGTGGACCAGATCGAAGTCGCACTGACCGATGCCAGAAAAGTCGCGGCCCGCGTGGTCGGCACCGATCCCGATACCGACCTGGCCGTGCTCAAGATCGAGCTGCCGCGGCTGCCCGCCATTACTTTCGCCAAGGCTGAACAAGTGCAGGTCGGTGATATGGTGCTCGCCATCGGCAACCCGTTCGGCGTCGGCCAGACCGTCACGTTCGGCATCGTGAGCGGCCTCGGGCGCAGCCAGCTGGGCATCACGACTTTCGAGAGCTTCATACAGACCGACGCGACGATCCATCCGGGCAATTCCGGCGGCGCGCTGGTCGACGTGGACGGCAATCTGATCGGGATCAACACCGCGATCTATTCACGGACCGGCGCCTCGATGGGCATCGGCTACGCCATACCGGTCTCGATCGCGCGCCAGGTGATGGAACAGATCATCCGGGAAGGATCGGTGACACGGGGCTGGATCGGGGTGGGAGTGCAGGACGTCACGAAGGAACTGGCAGAATCGTTCAAGCTGCCCGCCGCGAGAGGCGTCTTGATCACGCAGGTAGTGCGTGGCAGCCCCGCGGACAAGGCCGGAGTGAAGCTGGGCGACATCCTCGTTGCCATAAACGACAGGCAGGTCGGCGACTCCGCCACGATGCTGAATCTGATCGCCGGGCTGAAACCGGGCGATCAGGCCAAAGTGAAGGTGCTGCGCGAGCAGTCCAATGCCGACCTCGAGGTAACAGTCGGCCGTCGGCCCAAGCTCTCGAGAAAAGAATAGCTGTCAAGCCACGAGCTATTGGCTATTAGAATTGATTTCAAAAATGGCTGATGTTCATTCGACCGCGCGCAAGGCTGAGGAGAAACACATTCTTCGCAAGTTGGTCGGTGCCGGGCTCAATCTCTTGCGACCCTCTATCGTAAGGGTGTCAGGAACCCTAAACTCTAAGGTTCCTGACACCCTCGTACGCTCGGTCAAGTGGCAATAACTATTTATGAATTGACCTCGAGCTATTGGCTCTTTGGCGTTGGGGCCTGCAGCGGTCTGTCTCGAGCTGACCGCTGACGGCTTGAATAGTTGGCTTATTTCACTCCTTCTTCTCGGCCTCCGACAGCGGGCTATAGTCTTCGTCGCTGTCGCGGGACGCCGGCTTAGCGATAAAGCTCGCGATAATGATGCCGAGCTCATAGAGTAGCCACATCGGCAGGAGCAGCGCGAGCATCGAAACGACATCAGGCGGCGTGACGACGGCGGCAGCGACCGCGGCGCCGACGACGAAGTAACCGCGGAATTCCCTCAGCTTGTCTACCGACACCACTCCCATGCGCACGAGCACGATCAACGCCACCGGTACTTCGAAGGCAAGGCCGAACGCGATGAACATGGTGAGGACGAACGAAAGATACTGCTCGATGTCCGGGGCCGGGGTGATGCTGGCCGGGGCAAACCCGGAAATGAACCTGAATACCTGGCCGAAAACGATGAAGTAGCAAAACGCAACGCCGACGAGAAACAGCAGCGTGCTACTGAACACGAGCGGCAACACCAGGCGCTTCTCGTGCGCGTACAAACCCGGCGCGACGAACGCCCACACCTGGTACAACACGTAAGGAAGGGCGATCATGAAAGCGACCATCACCGTCACTTTGATCGGCACCAGGAACGGCGTGATCACGCTGGTGGCGATCATCTTCGTACCCTCTGGCAGCTCTTTTGTAAGAGGTAACGCGAGGAGATCGTAGATCGCGCCCGGGCCCGGGTAAATGCAAAGCAGGCCGAATACGATCCCCACCGCGATGAGCGAGCGCAGGAGGCGATCGCGCAACTCGATCAAATGGGAGATGAAAGTGTCTTCGGTCATGCCGACCAACCGAATGAACGAGTGAACGGATGAACGAGTGAACGGGTGATCGCGTAAAGACTTCGCTCTCCCCCGTCACCGGAGGAGAGGGTTGGGGTGAGGGGGCTCACTCGTTCACCCGTTCACTCGTTCACGGTTTTTGCTGTGCGGGCGGCTGCGCGCTCGAATCGAGCGCCAGGTCGAGTTGCTGCTGGGAGCCGCTCTGGGCTGTGTCCGGCAGAAGCGACGCGGGCGGCGGCTGGGCTTCCGGGTAGTCGGGGATAGGGTTTGCCGCCTCCGCTACCTGATTGAGCTCGGCCCTGGCATCGCTCACTTCCTTGTCCACCGAGCTCTGGATCGAGCGTGCCGCGTCCTCGACGCTGGACTGGAGCTTGCGCAGCTCCTCGAGTTCCATTTCACGGCTAATGTCGGCCTTGACGTCGTTCACGTAGCGCTGCATCCGCCCGAAAAGGTGTCCGAGCGTGCGCGCGACCTTGGGCAACCGTTCGGGCCCGATCACGATCAACGCCACGATCGCGATGACCAGGAGTTCGGAAAACCCAATGTCGAACATCGTCTAGAGAGGAAAGACGAGAGGGGAGAGACGGAGGCCCGAGGGCGGCTTCCGCCTCTCGTCGATCGTCTGTCGCCTCTCCCTCGCCTATACCTTGGGCGTTTCTTTCTTCGCTTCGCCCTCGATGGTCTGGCCGGTGGAGGGAGGAATCTCGGCTTTTACCTGCGCCGACTTATCGTCTTCGCCGGATTTCATGCCGTCCTTGAATCCCTTCACCGCGCTGCCGAGGTCCGTACCCATATTACGGAGCTTCTTGGTTCCGAAAATAAGGACGACGACCAGCAATACAATCAGCCAGTGCCAGATGCTTAAAGAGCCCATGTCGATTCTCCTCGAATCACCGCGCCGGTGGGGTCACAGTCCACATCATTTCCCGCGGGAATTCTTCTCGTCTATTCCCGAGATACCCTCGCGGCGCCGCAATTCGGCAAGCACGTCGTCGGGACCGAGGCCGTGCCACGCAAGCAGCACCAGACTGTGAAACCAGAGATCGGCGGTTTCACGCACGACATGCAGTTTATCACCGTCCTTCGCGGCTAGCAGCGTCTCCGCCGCCTCCTCCGCTACCTTCTTCATGATCGCGTCTTCGCCCTTGGCGAACAAGCTCGCGACATAGGAGCTGGAGGGATCGGCCCGCCTTCGTTGCGCGATCACCGCGCCCAGCCGGCGCAGGATGTCGGTGTCCGTCACGGGCGGGGACTCTTGTTCTGGTAAATGTCCTTGGGATCCTTCAGCACCGGGTCGGCCGCAATCCATTTCGCGCCGTCGAGTTTCTGAAAAAAACACGAATGGCGTCCGGTGTGACACGCGATACCGCCCACCTGCTCGACCTCCAGCAGCAGGACGTCTTCGTCGCAATCGAGCCGGATCGACTTTATTTTCTGCACGTACCCGGATTCCTCGCCCTTGCGCCAGAGCTTCTTGCGAGAGCGCGACCAGTAATGCGCTTCGCCGGTCTGCACCGTCATCTTGAGCGCCTCGCGATTGACCCAAGCGACGGTGAGTACCCGACCGCTCCCCGCTTCCTGCGTCACCGCGGGCACCAGCCCGTCCTGTGCCCAGTTCACTTTGTTGAGCCAGCCGTCTTTCATAACGTCAGGATACAGGATTCAGGAATCAGGATTCACGAAGAGCGATTTGCCGGAACCTTGCGGCCCCGAACCTCGGGGCTCGAGGCTTAGATAAGCCCCTGAATTCCGAATCCTGGATCCCGAATCCTAGAGTCTGACCTCGATCCCATGCCGTGCCATGTGCTCCTTGGCCTGGCGAACGGTGTATTCACCATAGTGAAACACGCTCGCCGCCAGCACGGCGTCCGCCCGGCCTTGGAGGATGCCATCCACGAGATGAGCCAGGGAACCGACGCCGCCGCTGGCGATAACGGGGATCGAAAGTGCATCCGAGAATGCCCGTGTGAGCTCGAGATCGAATCCGCCGCGGGTTCCATCGCGGTCCATGCTGGTCAGCAGGATTTCTCCCGCCCCGAACTCCTCCATTTTCCGACCCCATTCGAGCGCGTCTAGCCCGCTCTGCTTGCGTCCGCCGTGCGTGTAGACCTCCCACCGGGGCGTGCCGTCTACCGTCACGCGTTTTGCGTCGATGGCGACCACGATGCACTGCGAGCCGTAGCGGGATGTCGCTTCGCGGATGAGCCGCGGCTGCTCCACCGCGGCCGTGTTGATGCTCACCTTGTCGGCCCCGGCATTGAGCAGACGCCGCACGTCCTCAACCGTGCGTACGCCGCCACCGACCGTCATCGGGATGAAAACCTGGGCTGCGACCGATTCGACCATGCTCACGATCAGATCGCGTCCGTCGCTGCTGGCCGTAATGTCCAGAAAAGTGAGCTCGTCCGCGCCCTGCTCGTCGTAGCGCCGCGCGACCTCCACCGGATCGCCCGCATCGCGCAGGCCGACGAAGTTGATACCTTTGACCACGCGGCCAGCGGTAACGTCAAGACAGGGAATGATGCGCTTCGCCAGTCCCATGCGGTCGGGATGCGGGAATCAGGATCCAGGATTCAGGGAACGGGGTCGCACGACTTTCTCTGCCGGCCGAATCCTGAATCCCGACTCCTGAATCCTATTCTTTTGGCGGGCTGAGCTCGTCCGCAAGCTTCTGCGCCTGCGCGAAGTCGAGCCTGCCTTCGTAGATGGCGCGACCAGTGATTGCGGCGGTGATGCCTTCCTGCTCGACTTTGCAGAGCTCCTTGATGTCCTCCAGGCTGGTAATTCCGCCGCTCGCGATCACCGGCACGGAAAGCTCGCGCGCGAGGGCAACGCTCGCCTCGATGTTGATGCCGGTCAACATGCCGTCGCGGCCGATGTCGGTATAGATGATCGCTTCCACGCCGTAGTCCTGAAACTTCTTGCCCAGGTCCAACACTTCGTGGCCGGTCATCTTGGACCATCCGTCCACAGCGATCTTCCCGTCCTTGGCGTCGAGCGACACCAGGACATGCCCGGGAAACGCAGCGCACGCTTCGTGCAGGAAACCCGGATTCTTGACCGCTGCCGTTCCGATGATGACGTAGCTCACTCCGTTATCGAGGAATTGCTCGATCGTGTCGAGATCGCGGATGCCGCCCCCGAGCTGGATCGGTATGCTGCCGCCCACCGCGGCGGCGATTGCACGAATCGCACTCTCGTTTTTCGGCCGGCCTGCCGCCGCGCCGTTCAAATCGATTACATGCAGGCGGCGCGCTCCCTGCTTGAGCCAGCTCTCCGCCATCGCGCCCGGGTCATCGGAAAACACGGTCGCCTTGTCCATCGCGCCCTGCTTCAGGCGCACGCATTTGCCGTCTTTGAGATCGATGGCCGGGATGATCATCATGGGGGTCGCTAGGCCACATGTGATAGTCTGTGCGGTGCGTCACTAGGCGCAGAGACGGGCGGCGGGCCCACGCGACGAAATTGGAAAGCAGCTTGAGCCCCGCAGCCTGGCTTTTTTCGGGGTGGAACTGCACCGCGAAAACGTTATCGCGCGCGACCGCACAGGTGAACGGCAACCCGTACGCGCTCATACCCGCGGCAAGGCCGGGAATGCCGGGATCGACGAAGTAACTATGCACAAAATAGAAACGGCTCCCTTGTGGGATCCCCTCCCACAAGGCGTGTGACTGCACCTGCTCGACCTCGTTCCATCCCATGTGCGGCACTTTGAGTTTCCCGCCGCGCGGATCGGTCATCTTGCCGGCGGGAAACCGCCGGACGCGCCCCGGCAGCAGCCCGAGGCCCGGGACGTCGCCTTCCTCGCTCATCTCAAACAGCATTTGCAGACCGATGCAGATACCCAGGAACGGCTTGCCGCGCGCGGCCTCGGTAATCGCCCCGCGCAGCCCGCGCGCATCCATCTCGCGCATGCAGTCGGGCATGGCCCCCTGGCCGGGAAAGACCACGCGCGCCGCCCGCGCTACGGTTTCCGGATCGCTCGTTATCGCAACCTGGAGGCGCGGCGCCACGCGTTCGATTGCCTTCGCCACCGAGCGCAGGTTGCCCATGCCGTAATCGACCACAGCGACGTCGGTCATACAAATAACGGTTTCAAGGTTGAAGTTGCAGGTTTCAGGTTGGGAGGTGAACTGCGATGGGGTGGGTGTTTACTTGAAACTTCAAACCTGAAACTTGACACTCAAAGGCTTCCCTTGGTGGAGGGAATGTCCTTCACGCGCGCGTCGAGCTCCACCGCCATCCGGAGCGCGCGCGCGAACGCCTTGAATGCGGTTTCCGCCTGGTGATGTGCGTTCACGCCTTTCAGATTGTCCACGTGCAGCGTAATCTGCGCGTGATTGACGAAGCCCTGGAAAAACTCATGGACCAGGTCGACGTCGAACTCGCCGATACGGGCACGCGAGAATTCGATGTGATATTCGAGCCCCGGCCGCCCCGAAAGGTCCACCACTGCGCGCGACAGCGCTTCGTCGAGCGGCACGTAGGCGTGGCCGTAACGGCGCACTCCCTTCTTGTCGCCGAGCGCTTTGGCGAACGCCTGGCCGAGCGTGATGCCCACGTCTTCCACGGTGTGATGTCCGTCGATGTGCAGATCGCCGTTGGCCGAGGCTTCGACGTCAAACGCGCCGTGCCGCGCCACCTGCTCCAGCATGTGATCCAGGAACGGCACGCCGGTGGCGATCTTCGCCTTGCCCTCGCCGTCGAGATCGAGCTTGACGCTGATCTTCGTCTCACTGGTGTTGCGGGTGACTTCAGCTTTACGCATAGCCATGCTAGAACCTATAGGTTCTGGATGGTCAGGGAGTGACGGATTGGGTCAGTGCGGTGAGGAAAGCGGTGTTCTCATCCGGCGTGCCGACGGTGACCCGCAGGCAATTTTCAAGCAGCCGATGAGAACCGTGGAGACTCTTGATGAGCACCCCGCGTTTTTTCAGTCCTTCGAAAACGCGCTCCGCTTTGCTGGTTTGAAACAATATGAAATTGGCGTCGCTCAAATACGCCGTCACTCCGGGCAGCCGCCCCAACTCGCGGAGCAACCGTCCACGCTCAAGCTTGATAGCGGCCGCCTGTTCTGTCAACACTGCGCCGTGCTGCAGTACCTCGCAGGCCGCGAGCTGCGTAAGCGTATTGATATTATACGGTAAACGCGCCTTGTTGAGCTCCTTCAACCACGCACCAGGTCCCACCAGCGCCCCGAGCCTGATGCCGGCCAGCCCCAGCTTGGAAACCGTACGCATGACAAGCAAATTCGGGTGGCGCGCCACGGAATCCATGAAGCTCTTGCCGGCGAAGGCGTGATACGCCTCGTCCAGCACCACGATGCCGGGCGCGGCTTCGATGATGCGTGTGACGTGCCCCTCGTCGAACAGGTTCCCCGTGGGATTGTTGGGATAGGCGAGGAAAACGAGCGCGGGGCGATGCTGCTCGATCGCGGCCAGCGTGCGCTCAGCGTCGAGGCTGTAATCCTCCCGCAGGTCTATGCCGATGTAGCGCCCGCCGGCGAACGCGGTGATCCTCCGAAACATGACGAATGAAGGCTCCACTCCCAGCACGACCGCGCCGGGTCGGGCCGTGGCCAGCACGAGCATCTGGATCAGCTCATCGGAGCCGTTGCCGAGCACCACGTCCATACCGCCGGGCACGCCGAGCGCCTCTCGGAGCCGCTCCTTGAGCTCACCTGCCGCCTCGTCCGGATAGCGGTTGAGCGTTGTCTGCTCGACGAGTCGCGCGATTTTTACGCGCAGCCATTCCGGCAGCGGGTATGGATTCTCCATGGCGTCGAGCTTCACCATGCCCTTGCTGTCAGGCACGAGGTACGGGTTCAGCGCGCGGATTTCGTCGCGGATGATTTCGTCAGGTGTTTTTTGCATGAAAATCTAATTTACCGCCAAGGCACCGAGGAAGCAGGAGAGAAACACAATCATTCATCTTTACAGTTCCGCTCCGCCGCTTGGCGGTTTAACTATTTTTTGGGGGTCTTCTTGGCGCCTTGGCGGTTCGATTGATTCATGCGGTATTCCGCCGCCATCGCGTGTGCGAACAGCCCTTCGCCGCGGGCGAGCTCCGCGGCGACTGGGCCGAGCTTAACCGCGGCTTTGCGCGAAATGCGGATTATGCTCGTCCGCTTCTGAAAGTCATAGACACCGAGCGGGGAGAAGAAGCGCGCCGTGCGCGAGGTCGGCAGCACGTGGTTCGGTCCGGCGCAATAATCGCCCAACGCTTCCGAACTGTCGCGGCCGAGAAATATCGCCCCGGCGTGCCGGATCCTCGGCAGCAGCGCGTCAGGCTTCTCGACGGACAGCTCGAGATGCTCCGGCGCGATGCGATTCACCAGGTCGCACGCTTCGCGCAGGCTGCGCACACGGATCAGCGCGCCGCGCTTCGACAGCGCTACGGCGATGACTTCGCGCCGCGGCATCGCCGGCAGCTGACGTGCGATGCTGGCGGCCACTGCCTCGATGAACGCGGCGTCGGGCGTGATCAGAATCGCCTGCGCCAACTCGTCATGCTCCGCCTGAGCCAAGAGGTCCATCGCCACCCAGTCGGCCTCGGTCCTGCCATCGCTTACCACCACCACTTCGGAGGGTCCCGCGACCATGTCTATGCCGACCACGCCGAACACCTGCCGCTTGGCGGCCGCGACGTAAGCGTTACCCGGCCCCACGATTTTGTCGACAGCCGGCACGGTCTGCGTGCCGTAGGCGAGCGCGGCAATCGCCTGCGCGCCGCCGATGGTGAACACGCGATTTACGCCGCAGATCGCCGCCGCCGCCAGCACGAGCTCGTTACGTTCGCCGCCGGGTGCCGGCACCGTCATGATGATATCGCGCACGCCCGCGACCTTCGCCGGCACGACGTTCATGATCACCGACGACGGATACGCGGCCTTGCCGCCCGGCACATAGATTCCGACTCGGTCGAGAGCAGTCACGCGCTGGCCAAGTTCCGCGCCGTCGGCGTCGCGATAGCGCCAGGACGGCGTGACCTGCTTCTCGTGGTAGGCGCGCACCCGCTTGACTGCCGTCTCGAGCGCGGCGCGAATCGTCCCGGAAATGCGTCGACGCGCCCGTTCCCACTCGGCGCGCGGCACCTCGAGCTCCGCGACCGAGACTGCATCCAGGCGATCGTGGCGGCGCGTGTACGCGAGCACTGCGGCGTCTCCGCGCGCTTTTACGTCGGCGAGTATCGCGGCGACATCGGTCTCGACTTTGGGGTCCTGCACGGATTCGAATGCGAGCAGAGCGGCGAGCCGGGCGTCGAAACCGGGTTGCGCGGCAGCGAGGCGCTGGATTGCTAGTGTGGTGTCATTCACGGGACAGCACACTACGATCGAATGGCGCCCGCAAAAGCTTCGAGCAGGGGCTGGATCTCGCCGCGTTTTAATTTCAAAGCCGCCTGGTTCACGATCAGGCGCGCGCTGACCGGGCCGATTTCCTCTACTGCCTTGAGTTTGTTGGCACGCAGCGTGTTGCCGGTGCTCACCAGATCGACGATGGCATCGGCGAGTCCGGTGAGCGGCGCCAGCTCCATCGAGCCGTAGAGCTTGATGAGATCCACGTGCACGCCTTTCGCGGCGAAGTGCTCGCGCGCTGTTTGCACGTACTTGGTCGCGACCCTCAGCCGGGCCCCCTGTTTCACCGCCGCCCGGTAATCGAAGCCTGCGGGAACCGCGACCATCATGCGGCAGCGCGCGATCTTGAGATCGAGCGGCTGGTAGAGTCCGCGCCCGCCGTGCTCGTCGAGCACATCCTTGCCAGCCACCCCGAGCTCGGCGGCGCCGTACTGCACATAGGTCGGCACGTCGGACGCACGGACGACGACCAGGCGCACGTCGCGCCGGTTCGTGCTCAGAATCAGCTTGCGCGAAGTGTCCGGATTGCCGCGCGCGACGATGCCTGCCGTTTTGAGCAACGGCATGGTTTCGTCATAGATACGGCCTTTCGACAGGGCGATCGTGATCACGGGAATCTGCAGAAAAACAATATCTTACTGCCAAGACATGGAGAACGCCAAGAACATCAAGATACAAAAACTTCACCGCAGAGGACGCGGAGGGCGCAGAGGAAAATCAAGCAGAGACAATTGAACCGCAGGACACCGTGACGCCAAGCTATTCGACACTGAAGCTGCCGATGAACGCCCGATGGTCTCCGATAAGTCAGACGAAGTTCTTGATGAATTCGTAGTACGCCCTGGGGCCGTGCTCGGAATGCCTGATCACCGAGCGCTTGATTTTCTCTATTCGGACGAGGTATTCCGCAAGCGTCAGGTTGCTTATCTTGCTGATACGCTCCATGCCTATCAGCGCACGCGTCGAATCCGCGCCCCGAGCTTCGACAGCTTCTCTTCTATCCGTTCGTACCCCCGGTCGAGGTGATACACCCGGTCCACCGTCGTCGTGCCCCGCGCAACCAGCCCCGCGAGCACTAGGCTCGCCGAAGCGCGCAAATCGGTTGCCATCACGTTTGCCCCGTCGAGGTGTGCCACGCCCCTGATGATTGCCGTATTGCCGTCGACTTCGATGTCGGCGCCGAGCCGCCTGAGTTCCTGCACGTGCATGAAGCGGTTCTCGAAGATCGTCTCGGTGACGTGCGCGGTCCCCCGGGCAACGCTGTCGAGGGCCATGAACTGCGCTTGCATGTCGGTCGGGAACGCGGGATAGGGCGCCGTGCGCACGTTGACGGCGCTCAAAGCGCCATTGGCGGTGAGCTTGATCCAGTCCGGGCCCGTCGTTACACGCGCTCCCGTTTCGCGCAGTTTTTCCAACACGGTTTCGAGTATGTCCGGGCGGACGCCGCGCAGCGTCACTTCACCACCGGTGGCGGCCGCCGCTGCGAGAAACGTGCCCGTTTCGATACGGTCTGGCATCACTTCATAGTGCGCACCGTGCAAGCGCTTCACGCCCTCGACCGTGATTGAGTCCGTACCCGCTCCCTGGATTTTCGCGCCCATTGCGATGAGGCACTGCGCAAGATCGGTTACCTCCGGCTCCCGGGCCGCGTTCTCGATCACCGTCGTGCCTTGCGCCAGAGTGGCCGCCATCATGAGGTTCTCGGTGCCGGTGACGGTCACGAGGTCGGCGCGGATACGCGCGCCGGTCAGCCGCGAAGAACGCGCGATCATATAACCGTGCTCGATGGCGATCTCCGCGCCCATCGCCTGCAGTCCCTTGATGTGCTGGTCGACCGGCCGCAATCCGATCGCGCAGCCGCCCGGCAGCGACACCCTCGCTTCGCCGCAGCGCGCCGCGAGCGGGCCGAGCACCAGCACGGAGGCGCGCATGGTCTTGACGAGCTCGTACGGCGCGCTGGGGCTCGTGATGCGTTGAGCGGTGAGCTCCACGCCGAGCCTTTCGTCCATCGAGATCGCGACACCCATCTGCGCCAGCAGATTGAGCATCGTGGTCACGTCCCGCAGATGGGGAACGTTGGTGACGGTGAGCGGCTCCTCCGTCAGGAGCGAAGCAGCGAGAATAGGCAGCGCAGCGTTCTTGGCGCCGGAGACTACTGCTTCCCCGGTGAGCGGCACGCCGCCTTCTATGAGCAGCCTATCCATTTCGCGTCACTATAAGATCCATTAACGACTCTGAGCGACCCAGTCTTCCGGTGTATATGTCTTCATCGAGAGAGCGTGTATCTCCGCGCGCATGCGCTCGCCCAGCGCCCCGTATACCAGCTGGTGCTGCTGAACGCGCGACTTGCCGCGGAAAGCGGAGCTCACGATCACCGCTTCGAAATGCTGGCCGTCGCCGCTCACTTCGACGTGCTCGCATTCCAGCCCGGACTTGATGTACCGCTCGATCTGCTCTGGCGCAATCATATGAAAGTGAAAGGAAAGCGCAAACGGGTGGAACGGGTGAGCCCCCTCTCCTCAACCCGGCCCCTCGCCCGCTACACCGGGCGCTTCCCCGGTAACGGTGGAGAGGGAGTTCATTTACGTCTCACGCCCGTGCGTTTGACCCGTTCACTCGTTCACTCGTTCACTCGTTCACGGCACGTCAGTGCCTGAGCTTGTAGCCGATCCGGATCAAGCGCAGGCTCACGAATGATAAGGCGAGGAAGCCGGCAACGACAATCGCAAGGCTCAACCACGGCGATACGTCGGCCTGTCCGAAAAAGCCGTAGCGGAAGCCATCGACCATGTAGAAGATCGGGTTGAAGAGCGAAAGCTGCCGCCAGAACGGCGGCAATGCGTGGATCGAGTAGAAAACCCCCGAGAGGAACGTGAGCGGCAGGATGATGAAGTTCTGGAACGCGGAGAGCTCGTCGACCTTGTCGGAATAGAGTCCGGCGATGATGCCAAGTGCGCCCATCACGCCGCTGCCCGCGAGGGCGAAGGCGATAGCCCATAGCGGCTGCTGTATCTTCAGATCGACGAACCACACCGTCGCGAGCAACACACCTGCGCCGACGACCATGCCGCGCGCGATCGACGCGAGCAGATACGCAAGAAAGAACTCCCCGAAAGAAAACGGCGGCAACAGCACGAAGATGATATTCCCCGTCATTTTCGATTGCATCAGGCTCGAGGAGCTGTTTGCGAACGCGTTCTGCAGCACGGACATCATCGCCAGACCCGGTGCGAGAAACGCGGGATAGCTCACGCCCGCAAAGACTTCGACGTGCCCGCGCAGAGCGTAGGCGAACACGAGCAGAAACAGGAGCGCCGTCAGCACCGGCGCGAGTATCGTCTGCACATTCACCTTCCAGAACCGCAGCCACTCTTTGCGGAACAGGGTGTAGAACCCCGTGATGCGTGATGCGGGATGCGTGATGGGTGTATTACTCATCGGCGGCGGATTTTTCCTCATCACTCGTCACTCATCACGATTACGCTTTGCGCATGATCTGGACGAAGATCTCTTCGAGATCGGGCCGCATCACTTCCAGCTCCTGTATTTCCACGCCGCTCGCCCGCAGTTCGGCGATGACGCGGCTCACCTCGTCGTAATCCTTGAGTGCGAGCCGGTAGCCTGGATCCCGGCGCTGCGCAACGAGCGGCGCCAGTGATTCGGGCAGACGGTCAGGATCGAGCCGCAGCTCGACGTAGCAACCCGAATGCCGGCGCAGGAGGCTCTGCGTCGTGTCGAGCACCACGATGCGTCCGTGCTTGAGCATCGCGATGCGGCCACAGAGCGCCTCGGCCTCTTCCAGGTAGTGCGTGGTTAGCACTATCGTATGGCCTTCGCGGTTGAGCGTCCGGATGAACTTCCATAGCGCCTGCCGCAATTCGACGTCCACGCCCGCCGTGGGCTCGTCGAGCACGATCACCGGCGGCTTGTGAACCAGCGCCTGTGCGACCAGCACACGGCGCTTCATGCCACCGGAGAGCGCGCGCATGTTGGTCTGCGCCCGCGCGGTCAGATCGAGATGGTGCATCACCTCCTCGATCCAATCGCGATTGTTGCGGATGCCGAAGTAGCCCGATTGAAATGCGAGCGCCTCCCGCACCGTGAAGAAAGGATCGAATACGAGCTCCTGCGGCACCACGCCCAGCGCGCCCCGTGCGGCGCGGTACTGGCTGATGACGTCGAAACCCATGACGCGCGCGCTGCCGCGCGTGGCGAGCACGAGGCCGGCGAGGATATTGATCAGCGTGGTCTTGCCGGCGCCGTTCGGTCCGAGCAGGCCGAAGAATTCGCCTTGCCCGATCTCGAGGCTGACATCATCGAGCGCGGCGAGCGCGCCGTAACTCTTGGATACGCGTTCGACCTGGATGGCAGGAACCATTAACAGCAGGGACTAGAGACTAGGGGCTGGGGACTAGCGGTCCGTCCTTCGGGGCCAACGCTGCGGTCGCGACCCTAATCCCTAATCCCTAGTCCCCAGTCGTCCCTCAGCCATCGGCGAGAAGTTCCGTGACGCCATAGAGCTCGGCCAGGCTCTTGAGGTTGGCGGGGAGATTGACGAAGCGGATGGCACGGTTCGCGCGCAGCGCCTGGCGGCGCCATTCCAGCAGGAGGCTCACCGCAGCGGAATCGACTTCCGTGACGCCGGCAAGGTCCACGGTGACTTGGGCGCCGTCGATCTGCCGCGCGCCCGCCTCGAGCAGCGCCTCGATGTTCGCCATGGTGACGGGCCCCTGCAGCGTGCAGCTGCCGGCGGTGCACGAAATCATCTGGCGGGGGTTTCGATCTTTGCGAGCTGGGCCCGGTTTCTGTCGGCGAGCGACTTGATCAGCCCGTCGATGCCGTGCCTCTGCACTTCGGAGTTGAAGGTGCTGCGGTAGTTCTCGACCAGGCTGATGCCTTCGATCTTGACGTCGTAGACCTTCCAGCCGCGGTCGGTTTTCTCCATCCGATAGTCCACTGCGATGGGCTGGCCACTGGTTTTGATGAGCGACTTCACCACCACGTCGGTCTCGTCGGAGGCCAGTTTCAGCGGGCGATACTCGACGCTCTGGTCGCGATACTGCGTAAAGGCGGTGGCATAGGTCCGCATCAGGAGCATGCGGAATTCTTGGGTGAGCGCCTTCTTCTGCTCGCCGTTCGCCTGGCTCCAATTGCGCCCCATCGCCAGGCGTGCCATGGACGCGAATTCGAAGTGCGGGGCAACCTTGTTTTCGATCAATTCGACGACCTTCTTCTGATTGCCGGCCCGCAACTCCTGATCCGCCCGGATGATCTTCAGGACTTCGTCCGTCACGCTCCGCGCCAGCACGTCAGGCGGCGCGATGTCCGCCGCGCGCGCGGAAACGCCCGCGAAAAAGGTGCACCCAAGCAACAACGCCACGATCTTTCTCATTTCGCTCCCATCCCTCTTTGCAGATAGCGCCGCGACGCGCGGATGTCATTTCGAAGCTCCGCCTTCTGCGGCCTTATTGTACAGAAACTGCCCGATCAGTTTTTCCAGCACCACCGCCGATTGCGTGAGCTTGAGGGTCTCACCGTTTCCCAGCATCTTCTCGTCGCCCCCGCCTTCGAGCCCGACGTAATTCTCGCCGAGCAGGCCCGACGTCAGGATGGCGGCGGTCGTGTCCTTCGGAAACTTGTACGCCTCGCCGACGTTCATCGTCACTTTCGCGGCGAACTTCTGGTTGTCGAATTCGATGTTGGCCACCCGCCCGACCACCACGCCGGCGCTCTTCACGGGCGCGCGCCGCTTCAATCCGCCGATGTTGTCGAAATACGCCACGAGCTGATAAGTCTGGCGGACGTTGTAGGTTTCTCCCGCGTTACCGACTCTCAGGGCGAGGAACAGCAGCGCGATGATGCCCGCGACCACAAATACGCCCACCCAGAGATCCAGCACGGTCCGGTCCATGATCTATATCCCCGTAAACATGAATGCCGTAAGCACGAAATCCAGCCCCAGTATCGCCAGCGACGAGGTGACCACGGTGCGGGTGGTCGCCCCGGAAACGCCCTCGGCCGTGGGCGGTGCGTCGTAGCCCTCGAAGAGCGCGATCGCGGTCACCGCGACGCCGAATACCACGCTCTTGATCACCCCGTTCAGGATATCCTGCCGGAAATCCACCGCGCCCTGCATCTGCGACCAGAACGCGCCCTCGTCCACGCCGATCACGACCACCGTGATCAGATAGCCGCCGAACACGCCGACCGCGCTGAACATCGCGGCGAGCAGCGGCATCGAGATGACCCCGGCCCAGAAACGCGGTCCGATGACGCGCGCGATCGGATCCACCGCCATCATCTCCATCGCCGAGATCTGCTCGGTCGCCTTCATCAGGCCAATCTCGGCGGTCATGGCCGACCCCGCGCGGCTCGCGAACAGCAGCGCCGCCACGACCGGCCCGAGCTCCCGCGTGAGCGACAGCGCGACCAGCGTGCCGACCGCTTCCGCCGATCCGTACTTCTGCAGCGTCTCGTAGCCCTGCAACCCGAGCACCATGCCCACGAACAGGCCCGAGACGATGATGATGATCAGGGACAGCACACCGGCAAAGTAGATCTCCTTGACCGTGAGCCGGAAGCGCCGGAAGCTGATCCCGGAGCGCAGCAGCGTGAGCGCGAAGAAACGGCTCGCGTATCCCAGCCGCCAGACGCCGTTCACGACCTCATGGCCGACGAGGCGCAATCCCTTGGCGAGGCGCTCAAGCATGCCGCGGTTCGAGCGCGAGATCGCGGCCGTATGACCCGCCTGGATAGTGGAAAGGCAGCGGACCGTCCATCTCACCCCATACGAACTGATGCACGAACGGCGTGTCGGACTTGCGGATCTCGTCCGGCGTGCCTTGCGCGACGACGACCCCCTCCGACATGAAATACACGTAGTCGACGATGCGCAGGGTTTCCTGGACGTCGTGGGTGACGATGATCGAAGTTGCGCCCAGCGTGTCGTTCAGCCGTCGGATCAGGTTGCTGATCACTCCCATCGAGATGGGATCGAGGCCGGTGAAGGGCTCGTCGTACATGATGAGCATCGGGTCGAGCGCGATGGCCCGGGCGAGCGCCACGCGCCGCGCCATGCCGCCTGAGAGCTCCGAGGGCATGAGGTCCTGCGCCCCGCGCAGCCCTACGGCGTTCAACTTCATCAGCACCAGATCGCGGATCATGCTTTCGGACAGGCGGGTGTGCTCGCGCATCTGAAAGGCGACGTTGTCGAACACGGATAGATCCGTAAAGAGCGCCCCGAACTGGAACAACATGCCCATGCGGCGGCGCATGTCGTAGAGATCTTCCTGGGTGAGCTCGTTGACTACGCGGCCGGCGACGCGTACTTCGCCGGTCCTGGGTTTGAGAGATCCGCCGATCAACCGCAGGAGCGTCGTCTTGCCGCAGCCGGAAAGACCCATAATCGTCACCACGGCGCCACGCGGCACCGTCATATTGATGCCCTTCAGCACCGGCTGGACGTCGTACGCAAAATTGACTTCTTTGATTTCGACCAGGTTTTCCATCGGGCGCGCTCGGAACAAGCGGCACAAAAAGCGGTAATTTTAAACCAAGTTGTGTTAAGTTAGGCCGGCATGAACGAGGTAGCGCTGCGGTTTGACCGGGTAGGCAAGACATACGCGGGAGTAGCCGCGCTCTCCGATCTTACCCTGGAGGTGCGCCGCGGCGAGTTTCTCGCCCTGGTCGGCGTCAACGGCGCCGGCAAGACCACACTCATCAAGTGCCTGCTTGATTTTTGCGACACTGATCGCGGCCGCGTCGAGATTTTCGGCGCGTCCCACCGCGTAACCTCGGCGCGCGCGCGGCTGGCGTACTTGCCTGAGCGGTTCAACCCCCCCTATTACCTTACCGGACGGAATTTTCTGGAGTACATGCTCCTGCTCTACCGCGCCCCCTACGATGAGGCCCGCGTCGCTCGAATGTTCCGCGCGCTCGATCTCGACCTTGCCGCTCTGGACCGTCCCGCGCGAACCTATTCAAAAGGCATGACCCAGAAACTCGGTATCGCCGCCTGCCTGCTTTCCGGCAAGGAACTCTACGTGCTCGACGAGCCGGCGGGCGGCCTCGATCCGAAGGCGCGCGCAATGTTCAAACGGGAGTTGCGCGAGCTGCGCGGGAGCGGGAGCACGGTATTCCTGACCTCGCATGCCCTCTCCGATGCCGCCGAACTGTGCGACCGGATGGCGGTCCTGCATGGCGGTGAGCTGCGCTTCGCGGGCGCCCCGGAGGAACTGGTGCGCAGCTGCGGGGGGGCGGATCTGGAACATGCGTTTTTGAACTGCATCGAGGCCCCGCAGGGCGCAAACTCTTGACTTGGACTATCGAGCTTTACGTAACTTCGTTACATCCTCGACCCCCTCACCCCCAACCTGGCCCCTCGCGTGCTACGCGGCTCTCCCCGAGGGGAAAGGGGAGCCGGGTGAGGAATGAATCGGCGAGTCCGGATTTGTCATCCGGTTTCGTAATGAGCAAGAGGAGGAGAAAGCCTTTGCGGTACAATCGCCATCAGACCGCGGAGCGAGAGCAGGACGCGGAACGTTGCTGAAGGCAGGTTTACAGGACCACCGGGGGTTCTAGTGAAGCAAGCAGAAACCACCAAGCCCGATCTACTGATCGTCGACGACGACCCGTTGATCACCGATACACTCAATTTCGTCCTGAGCCGGGATTTCTCGGTCTATGTGGCCGACTCGCGCGCCCAGGTCAAGAGCCTGCTGCGGCAGCTGGAGCGCCCCCCGCAGCTGGCGCTGATCGATCTGGGACTGCCGCCCACCCCGCATCGCCCCGACGAAGGGTTTCGCCTGATCAGCGAGCTGATCGCCTACTCCGCCGGCATCAAGATCGTCGTGCTGTCTGGCCAGAGCGATGAAACCAACGCGCGGCATGCGCGCACGCTCGGTGCGATCGAGTTCGTGGCCAAGCCCGCCGAGCCGGAGACGCTCAAAAACCTGCTCAAGCGCGCGCTCGAGATCCGCGATGCGGAGCTCGGTGCGGCCGCCGACAGCGGCCTCATCGGGAAGAGTCCGCCGATCGACAAGCTGCGCCAGCAGGTGGCGCAGTTCGCCGATGCACCGTTTCCGGTTCTGATCGAGGGGGAGTCCGGCAGCGGCAAGGAGCTGGTGGCCAAGTCGCTGCATCTCTTGAGCACGCGGTCATCGCGTCCGTTTCTCGTGCTGAACTGCGCCGCGATCTCTCCCAATCTGGTCGAACCCACGCTCTTCGGCTACGTCAAGGGCTCGTTCACCGGCGCGACCACCTCGCGTGCGGGCTACTTCGAGGATGCGAAGGATTCGACGCTGTTCCTCGACGAAATCGGGGAACTGCCGCATGAGCTGCAGGCAAAGCTGCTGCGGGTGCTCGAGAACGGAGAATATCAGCGGGTCGGCGAGACGGTGGGCCGCGTTTCCAACGCGCGCGTGATTGCCGCCACCAATCGCGACCTGCGCCAGGAGGTGCGCGGCAGCCGGTTCCGCGCGGATCTCTACCACCGGCTTTCCGTGTTCACCATCGACGTGCCGCCGCTGCGCGAGCTCTTGGAGGACAAACGCCTGCTGCTCGATCACTTCCGCGAGTTCTACGCGCGCCAGTCGCGGCTCCAGCCGTTCGATCTGGACACCGCGGCCATGCAGGTGTGGAGCGAATACGGCTTTCCGGGCAACGTCCGCGAGCTGCGCAATATCGTGATCCGCCTGACGACCAAGCACTCGGGCAGGAAGGTGGGCCCGGACGAGCTGCGCGCCGAACTCGACATGGAGAATCTCGACATCGAGTTGCCGGGGCTCGCGGCGGGACAGGACTTCAAGTCGGTGCTGGAGGCGGCGCGGCGTCACCTCCAGCTGCACAAGAACTTCAGCCTCGACGAGACGCTCGCCCAGTGGGAGCGCGGGTACGTGGAGGCGGCGCTCTTGATCACCCATGGCAATCTCACGCAGGCCGCAAAGCTGCTCGGCATCCACCGCACGACGCTCTACAGCCGCATGCAAAACTACGCAGATGCGGGTGAAGCCACCAAGACGAATGTCAAATGAGCGTGAAATGGGTGTGAAATGAGGCTTAATAAGGCTAAATGAGGCGAAAAAGAGCCGAATGAGGCCGGTCGTTTATCGAGCTTTGCGTGTAACGCCGCTCGATCCCTCACCCCTACCCCCTGCCCGCTCTCCCGAATGGAGCGGGGAAATTACAGCGCGGAATTGGACCGGCGGGCCACTTCCGCAACGATGAACGCTGCGCGCAGCGTGAGGAGCGGGCCATGTACTACAGCCACTTCGGCTTGAACCAGGCGCCTTTCAAGATCACGCCCAATACGGATTTCTTCTTCGGCGGCGGCAACCGCGGCGCGATCCTCGAGGCACTGATCTACGCCATCACCCACGGCGAAGGCATCATCAAGGTCACGGGCGAGGTGGGCAGCGGTAAGACCATGCTGTGCCACATGCTGCAATCACGGCTGGCGGCGAATATCGACACGGTCTACATCGCCAATCCGAGCGTCTCCCCCGAGGAAATCCTGCACGCCATCGCCTTAGAGCTACAGCTCGACTTGGGACGCGATGCGTCCCGGCTCGAGGTGATGCAGGCGGTGCACGAGAGTCTGTTTAACCGCTACGCGCAGGGCAAGCGCGTCGTGGTTTTCGTCGAGGAGTCGCAAAGCATGCCGCTCGCGACGCTCGAGGAAATCCGGCTGCTGTCCAATCTGGAGACCCGCAACGACAAGCTGCTGCAGATCGTGTTGTTCGGGCAGCCCGAGCTCGATGAGAATCTCAGCCAGCCGAACATCCGTCAATTGCGCGAACGTATCGCCCACAGCTTCCAGCTCGAGCCGCTCGCTCCCGCGGAAATCCGTGAATACCTGATGTTCCGGATGCGCGCGGCGGGGTATCGCGGTCCCGATCTGTTTTCGGGGCCCGTAGTGAAATACATCTCGCGCGCGTCTCAGGGATTGACGCGCCGCGTGAACCTGATTGCCGACAAGGCGTTGCTGGCCGCGTTTTCGGAAAATACGCACAGCTTGCGCACCAAGCACATCGACGCCGCCGTGCGCGACAGCGAATTCAGTCAGCAGGCGGCAGGCCGCATCGGGCCGCGCTTCTGGTGGGCCGCCGGACTGCTCGTGGCCGGGGCAATGGTGGGCATCGCGGTCTATGCGCTCGTCCAGCAGATTGGTGCGCGAGACTGGCGGGGCCGCGACCTCTCCACAAGCGGTCGCAATTGACCGTCCTGCTGCAGCGCAGCAAATCTTGCCGCCGGCCGGCGAGGTGGCGGCGGCCTCCGCTCAGCCCGCTGAACCCACCCTCAGTACTAAACCAACCCTGACCGAGCCTCCTCAGGCTGCCACCGCTGCTGCGGTGGCGCCGACACCGGCGGTCGAAGCCAAAGCCGTCACGGAAACGCCCAGTTCTGCGGCCCAAACAGCTGTCGCGCCGGTTGCTATCGCTCCCGAGAGTAAGCCTCCACTCACAGTCGTCCCCGTCGCAGGCGATCCCCTGGAAGCCCGGCTCGTGGCGACCCGCAAATGGCTCGCTTCAGAGCCTCAAAACACCTACAGCATCCAGCTCATGGGGGCCGAAGATGCAACACAGCTAAAGCATCATCTCAATGTTTTGTCGAAATCCATTGAAATGAATAAGATTTTTGTGTATCGTACCGTAGCAAAGGAGAAACCGTCGCTTACCGTCTTGTACGGGAGCTTCAGCGATCAGCGCGCAGCCCAGCAGGCGCTGAAGGAATTGCCGCCGTCGCTCAAGGCATATCGGCCGCACCTGCGCACCGTGCAAGGGATACAGGGCGAGATCCGCCGGCACCAGACGACAGAGACAGGCGGCAGCACAAGTTCCTGACGGAAAATGGCGCCGGTTGAAACCAAGAGGACGTAACGAAATGCATCCGCTAGCGTCTGCCGCCCGCGACCTTGTCGCAACTTCGAAAGCCGACGCAATGCTTGACGCATCGCGTGCCGTGAATGGGCAGGGGCTGGCGCTGTTGCTGGTCGCGACCCTCTCCGGTTGCGCGAGCGTCCTGCCCTACATTCCCCCATCACAAGGTCACATTACCGCTCCGCAGGTGAAGACCGACCCGGAGCAGGCGATTCCGCCGCCGGCGCGGTTCAGCCCGTCCGTGCCGCCGCCAAAGCCGGTAGTGCTGACGCAGACATACAGCGTGGTGGTCAACGAAGTGCCGGTGAAGGAACTGCTGCTGGCGCTGGCGCGCGACACCAAGCAGAACATCGACATCCATCCCGGCATCACCGGCTTGGTGAGCCTGAATGCGATCAACGAAACGCTGCCAGCGATTCTTGAGCGCGTTTCGAAGCAGGTCAATATGCGCTACCGCACGGAAGGCAACACCATCTTGGTGTCGCCCGATACGCCATTCGTGAAGACCTATCGCATCGGCTACGTCAATATGACGCGTGACACCACCTCCAGTATCGGGGTTTCAGGCGAGCTCACGGTGAGTGGCGGTCCTTCGGGCGCGGGCGGTGCGGGGGGTGCGGGGGGTGCGGGGGCGGCCACCTCCGGCGGCGCAGGCACCAGCGGATCCAGTACCGTGGTACGCACGACGTCGCGAAACGACTTCTGGGAACAACTACGCGACAACATACGTTCCATACTCAACTCCACCCGCTTGCAGAGTCTTACCGCTGATGCCAAAGACGAGCGGCTAGCGCTGGTCAAGCAGGAACAGGAAATGCGCGTGAAGCAAATGGAAGCGGCCAGCCGCGCCGGTCCAGGTGCGCCGACGCTCGCAGCGTCAGTGATGTCCGGGGGAACGGGTGTCAGCGGTCAGCAACAATCGTCGCTCCTGCCCGACGACGTCGTGGTCAACGCGGTAGCGGGCACGATAACCGTCAACGCCACCGAGCAGCAACACCAGCTGGTGCAGCAGCACATCGACAGCATCGTCAACGTCATGCAGCGCCAGGTGCTGATCGAGGCGACTATCGTGGAAGTGACGCTGTCCGACGCCTATCAGGGGGGGATAGACTGGAGCCGGCTGGCGATTCGAGGTGGCATCACGTTCGCTCAATCCCTGCTTGGGGGCTTCGGCGCGGGACTCGCCCAGGCAGGTGCGAATTTCTTCCAGATCGGCTACGCCAATCCGACGTCAAGTGTCGGCAATATCAATGCCACTGTGAAGCTGTTGCAGGAGTTCGGCAACACTCGCGTTCTCTCCAGCCCCAAGCTGATGGCGCTCAACAACCAAACGGCGCTGCTCAAAGTCGTCGACAACATTGTGTATTTCGAGGTCAGTTCGTCAAGCTCTCAAGCAACGACGGGCGGCGTCACTGCAAACCATTTCCACGACGGCAAAAACAGTGGCGGTCGGTGTGGTTATGAGTGTAACGCCGCAGATAAACGACGATGGGAGAGTCCTGCTCACCGTGCGCCCGACCGTTACGCGTCTGCGTCCAGAACAGCCGTTCGTGCAGGATCCTAATCCGCTTCTGGTGATTCCGAATCTGGTCCCCCAAATCCAGGTGAGAGAAATGGAATCGGTGCTGCAAGTGGGCAGCGCCCAGACGGTAATTCTGGGCGGGCTGATGCAGGATAGTGTCCGGCGCGCTCGGGAACAGATTCCTGGAGCC
The DNA here is from genome assembly GCA_963802355.1 of uncultured beta proteobacterium. Lineage (GTDB taxonomy): Bacteria > Pseudomonadota > Gammaproteobacteria > Burkholderiales > SG8-41 > SG8-41. Next base: position 82,599 of record CAWDIV010000013.1, read on the forward strand.
GACCTGATCAGCGCTGCAGGCGAGTTGTTTCGTTTCCGCGACGAGCGCGCTACAAAGTCCGAATTGGTCGTTTTTCTCCGTCCGACCGTCGTCGTCAATCCCACGCTCGAAAGCGATGAGCTCAAGTTCTTCCAGCGCTTCCTGCCGCAGCCAGAGAGTCCGCCCCAAACTCCGGAGAAAACCGGCGCCGCGCGATGAGCCTGTTGATGAAGGCCTTGGAAAAGGCCGCCAAGGACCGTGATGACGCACGCGATGAGCCCGTTGCGGCAACGTCGGCTGCAGCAGCGGCACCCGGTTCGGCGCCGACGAGCGAACTCACGTTAGAGCCGCTGAAGACCGAAGTGCCCGCGGCGCCGGAGGTGCAGGCGCGGCCCGGCGCAGGGGCCACGCGCGCACCTGCCGGAAGGCCCTCCCGCGAGCAAGCCCAGGCGGCCAGCCTGCTGGAGGCGAGCAGCAGCTCCCGCGGATCGGCCGTTGCCGGTACCGGGTTCCACCCCCGCCCGATCGTGCTGTTCGGGATCGTTGCCGCGCTGATCGCCATCGGCTTCGGGACTTACGTTTACCTGCAGGTCTTTCATCCGAGTCTGTTTTACAAGACGGTACCGCAAACCGCCGGCATCGCCGATAGGCACGGCCCCCGCGACAGGTACAGTGCCCGCTGCTGTCCCTTCCTCTCCCCGCTGCTGCCGCGCCGGCCGCGCCGGGACCGCTCGCGGCCGCTCCGTTGCTGCAAGAGAGTCTGCGCCGAGCCTGCAGTCGCTGCGGCACCTCCCGCCGCGCCACCACGCCGCCGCCGCGCTGCACAAACGCCGAGCCGGCGCCTGCCGCCGCAACCGCGCCGCACCCGCTCCGCGCGATACCATCACGGTGAGCCGCGAGCAGCGCGGCGCCCGCCGCCGTGCATCCGCTGCTGAATGAAGCCTACAGCGCGCTTCAATCGGAGCAGCTCGAGCCGGCGCGGGGGGCTTACGACCGGTTGCTGCGCTCGGATCCGCGAAACACCGACGCCCTGCATGGGCTGGCGGCGGTCGCGACGCTCGAGGGCAAGAACGACGAGGCGATCCGGCGTTACCTGCAGGTGCTCGAGGTCGAACCGCGGAACGCGCTCGCCCAAAGCGGCCTCATCGGGCTGCTCGGCCGTGCCGATCCACTAGCCGCGGAAAGCCGATTGAAGCAACTGATCGCGCGCGAGCCCTCGGCCTTCCTCTATTTCACGCTCGGCAACCTCTACGCCGACCAGTCGAAGTGGGCGGCGGCGCAACAGGCCTATTTCCAGGCCCACCATCTCGAACCGAACAATCCCGACTACGCTTACAACCTCGCCGTCGGCCTCGAGCATGTGGGTCAATCCCGGCTTGCCCTCGGCTTCTACCGCCGCGCGGTACAACTCGCCGGCAGCGCCGCGCGGCCCCACTTCAACCTCGCACTCGCCCAAGACCGCATCAGCAAGCTTGCCTCGCAGGTAGAATAGGCGCTGCACGCCGACTCGCCTCCGCCGCAACGCAGCGTGGACCCGTGAGACTAGGTTCTATGGCCGAGCAACGCAAAAAACTCCGGCTCGGAGAGCTGCTGGTTCAGCAGGGGCTGATCAGCACCGATCAGCTGTCGCATCGCGCTCGCCGAGCAGCGGCACAACAACGTCGCGATCGGGCGCCTGCTGGTGCGTCTCGGATTCGTCACCGAGAGCGCGATCCGCGACATCATGGCGCGGACCATCGGGCAGGAATCGATCGACCTGGCCCAGGTCGTGGCCGACTCGGAAGCGCTGCAGCTCGTACCGCAGGAGTTCGCGCGCCGCAACCGCGTCCTGCCGATCGCGTTCGATCCCGCCGAGCAGATATTGACGATCGCCACCACGGAAATATTCAACGTGGTCGCGATGGACCAGCTGCGCGCGATGCTCGGCCCGGATATCGAGATCAAGACACTGCTCGCAGCCGAGGCCCAGCTCGAGGACTACATCGACCAGTTCTACGGCTACGAGCTGTCGGTCGACGGGATCCTGAAGGAGATCGAGACCGGAGAAATCGACTACGAGAGCTTGCAGGGCGGGCGGCGACGAGTACACGCAGCCGATGGTGCGGCTGGTGAACGCGCTGCTCGTCGACGCGGTGAAACGCGGCTCGTCCGATATCCACTTCGAGCCCGAGTACGCGTTCATGCGCATCCGCTACCGCATCGACGGCGTGCTCGAAACCGTGAGAAGCCTGCACAAGACCTACATGCCCGGCATCACCGTGCGGGTCAAGGTGGTGAGCGGCATGAACATCGCGGAGACGCGCTCGCCGCAGGACGGGCGGCTGTCGCTGACGCTCAACGGGCGGCCGGTGGACTTCCGCGTGTCGACGCAACCGACGATCCATGGCGAGAACATCGTGCTGCGCGTGCTCGACCGGGAGAAGTCGATCATCAGCCTGGACCGCATGAACCTTACCAAGGACACGCTCGCCAAGCTCGATCTCATGCTCGCGCGGCCGGAAGGCATCCTGATCATGACCGGCCCGACCGGCAGCGGCAAGACGACGACACTCTACTCGCTGCTCGCGCAGGTCAACGACGAAACCGTGAACATCATGACCCTCGAGGACCCGGTCGAGTACCCGGTGACGCTGATGCGGCAGACCTCGGTAAACGAGGTGGCGCGGATGGACTTCGCGGACGGCATCCGCTCGATCATGCGCCAGGACCCGGACATCATCCTGGTGGGCGAAGTGCGCGACAAGGAAACCGCCGAGATGGCGTTCCGCGCGGCGATGACCGGCCACCAGGTGTTCACCACGCTGCACACCAATTCGGCGCTCGGCGCGTTCCCGCGTCTGCTCGACATCGGCATCCAGCCCGACATCATGGCCGGCAACATCATCGGCGTGATCGCCCAGCGGCTGGTCCGCGTGCTGTGCCCGCACTGCAAGGAAGCCTATGCGCCGGCGCGCGAGGAACGCGCGCTACTGGGTGACGCCGCGCAGCGGGTGTCCTACGTCTACCGGCCCGCGGGCTGCACGAAGTGCGACAACAAGGGCTACAGGGGCCGCACCGCGATCATGGAGATGCTGCGTCATGGACAGCGATCTGGACGAGCTGGTCGCGCGGCGCGCCACTGCCAAGGAATTGCGCACGGCAGCGCTTACCAAGGGTTTCCGGTCGCTGGCGGACAGAAGGATTGCAGCGGGTGGTCGACGGCACCACGAGCCTCGCCGAACTGTCCCGTTCGGTGGACCTCACCGGGCGCTACGGCTGATGCTGATGCGCCAATTTTGAATGCTTGAATGATTAAGTGCTTAATGGTGGCGGTGCCCTGCGACATTCAGCATTGAACATTCTAACATTCAACATTGCCTTTTCGTGGCTTCATATCAATACAAAGCGATAGACAAGACCGGCCGCCCGGCGCGCGGCGGCCTCGACGCGGTCAACGAGGTCGATCTCGAGCTGCGGCTGCGGCGCATGGGGCTCGATCTCATCACCTACAAGGAAATCGATCGCCTGGCGCCCTCGTTCGGCGCCAGGCGGCAAGATCACCCGCCCGGATCTCGTCAACTTCTGCTTCGACATGGAGCAGATGGTCGCGCTCGGGCATACCCCTCCTCGACGGGCTGCGCGACATGCGCGACACGCATGGACAACCCTCGCTTCCGCGAAGTGCTCACCGTCATGAGCGAAGACATGGAAGGCGGCAGGGTGCTGTCGCAGTGCATGGCGACGCACGCGGACGTTTTCGACAACGTGTTCGTCAGCCTCATCCGGGCCGGCGAGCAGGCCGGGCAGCTGCCGCAGGTTTTCCAGAACCTGGCGGAACAGCTGAAATGGGAGGACGAGCTCGATTTCGCAGACGCGGCGGCTGCTGATGTACCCGGCGCTGACGCTGGTGGTCGTGCTCGGGGTGCTGCTCGCCCTGCTCGTGTTTCTGGTGCCCCAGATCGCCCAGCTTTTCAAGACCATGGGCATGGCGCTGCCCCTTCAGACGCGGGCCCTGCTCGCCGTCTCTGCCTTCGTCGCCGGCTACTGGCTGTTGGTGCTGGCGATTCCCGTCGTCGCCGCGGTTGCCCTGATCGTCGCGGTGCGGAGCAATTCCAAGATGGCGTACCTGTGGGACTACGCGAAACTGCGCCTCCCGGTCATCGGGCCGATACTGCAAAAGATCATCATGTCGCGATTCGCCAACGTCTTTTCGCTGATGTACCGCTCCGGGATCACCGTGCTGGATGCGATCAAGATCAGCGAAGAAGTAGTCGGTAACCGGGTGATATCCGACGGTCTCAATCGCGCCGGCCAGCAGGTGTCCGCAGGTGAAGGCCTGACCGAAACCTTCAAGAACCTGGGCATGTTCCCTCCGCTGGTGATCCGGATGCTGCGCGTGGGCGAGACTACCGGCGCGCTCGATACGGCGCTTGACCAACGTCACCTATTTCTACAACCGCGACGTCAAGGAAGCCGTCGACAAGGGCCTGAAGATGCTGGGTCCCGTGCTCACCCTGGTGCTGGGGGGATTGATCGCCTTCGTCATCTGGGCGGTGCTCGGCCCGGTGTATGATATCTTGGGCAAACTGAAGTTCTAGGGAGCAGTAAGCAGTGAGCGGAAAGCGGAAACCAGAATGCCGGCTCGAGCGGGCATCTAACACCGCTTACCGCTTACCGTTTACTGAGAGAGATGGCTGAGAAACTGCTGGTTGGCATCGCCGGGAGCGGCGCGGCAGTCGCGCGGTGGCGGGGCTCCCGCATCGTCGATTGCCGGGAGTTCGGAGCCGACGAAGCCGGTCACGCCGCCTTCAAGGAATATCTCGCGGCGGCGCCCGACGTGCCGGCCTACATCATGGTCGACGCGGTCGAGGAAGACTATCGCTTCGAAACGCTGCCGCACGCGTACGGTTCCGACCGCGCGCAAATGGCCGCGCGGAAGTTGAGGCAGCATTACCGCAACACGCCCTACATGACGGCCTGGCGGCTCGGCCGGGATACGAGCAAGCGCCGGGACGACCGCTACCTCTTCTCCGCGCTCACCAATCCCGAGCTCGTCGCGGAGTGGCTGCAGGCGGTCGTCGCCCGCGGCCTGCCGGTCGCTGGAATCTACCTGCTGCCCCTGGTGAGCGCTGCGCTGCCGGAAAAGCTCGGCGTTCAAAGCCCCAATCTGCTGATCGTCGCGCAGCACAGCGCCGGGCTGCGGCTCACCTTCTTCCGCGACAAGCAGTTCCGGTTGAGCCGGTTGACCCGCGGCGAGAGCGGCAGAACGGAAAATCGCATAAGCTATTTCGTCGAGGAAATCTCGAATACCCGCCTCTACCTGCACGCGTTGCGCACTTTGACGCTGGACGAGCAGCTCATGGTGCTGATTCTCGACCGCACCGATGAGCTCACCGAAGTCGCGCAGGGCATCGCGCGTGAAAATCCGAGCCTGGACTGCATCCGGCTCGGACGGCGCGATCTCGCCGCGAAGCTTGGTCTGCCCGAATCGCTGCTCGACTCCTCACCCAACGCTGTCTATCTCCATCTCCTGGGCCTCCAGCCACCGTTAAGCAATCTCGCGCCCGACGACATGACGGTGGGATTCCGGCGTTACCGGGCCCGGCGGGCGGTTTATGTCGCCTGCGGTGCAGTCGCCGCCGGCGGCGTCCTGTGGGCCGGGGCCAACCTCTACCAGAGCATCACGTTGCAACGTGAAGCGGAAGACGCCGCGCGTCAGACGGCGCAACTCACGGCACGCTACCAGGAGGCCACGCGCCAGTTCCCTGCAGCGCCCACCTCCGCGGAGAACCTCAGGAAGATGGTAGAGATCGCCCAGAAGCTGCGCGAGACCGCCCGTACGCCGGATACAGTGATGAGTGCGGTGAGCCGCGCCCTGGAGCAAAGTCCGAATATCATCGTCAAGCAGTTCGGCTGGAAATACGGTACTTCCGAGATCTCGAGCGAACGCATTGGCGATCGCCCGGCCGGCGCGGATGCCAAGGCGCCCGCCGCGGCGGCCGGTCCCGTTCTGTTCCGCAGGCAAAGCGCGTTGATCGAGGGCGAGGTCCGCCCGTTTCGCGGTGACTACCGGGCGGCTATAGCCGCGATCGACGCCTTCGCCGGCCGGCTTGGCAAGGAGCCCGCGATCGCCGAGGTGCGAATCGACAAGCTGCCGCTCAACGTTAACCCCACGCTCTCGCTTGCCGGCAACACGCTGGACAATCCCGACCAGAGCGCGACGGCTGCCTTCAAACTGGTGGTGGTGCTGAAGCCGAACATATGACCCGGGCCGACTTTCACGCCATCCGCACCCCGTCGCTGGTGCTCGCCGTCATCCTGATCGCGGCGGCGGGAACCATTTACTACACGGACAAGCTCGTGGCGGGCGAGCGCCAGCAGCTCACGCGGCAGGAAGCGCAACTGCGGGAGGCGCGCATCCGGCTGCAGAAATCCGGTGAGGAGAAGGACGTCATCGCGCGTTACCTCGGCGCCTACCAGCAGCTGCAGCGCCGCGGATTCGTCGGCGAAGAGCAGCGCATCAACTGGCTGGACGGACTGCGCCAGACGAACCAGCAGGCGGATCTGTTCGGCGTGGACTACGAGATCGGCGTGCAAAAGCCCTACGCCTACGCCGCGGACTTGAATCCCGGGCAGATCCAGTTGAAGCAATCAGTGATGAAGCTCAAGTTCCGGCTCCTGCACGAGGAGGATCTGATGCGGTTCCTGGGCATCCTCGCGCGGCAGGGTGCGGGCATCTACACCGTGGACCAGTGTGTCATGAGACACCTCGACACCGGCGCGTGTGATCCGCTACCAGCCCAATGTATCGGCCGAATGCGAACTGGCGTGGATCACCGCCCAGGTCGGGGCCCCCGCGGAGCCGAAAAAACCGTGACTGCCGCTGACTGGTGACTCGTGACTCGTGACGCGCATCTTCGAACCCTGATACTCTCCTGCGCGCTTGCTGCGCAGTGCGCTCCGGTGCCGGCCGCGGAGCCGCTCGGACGGCTGTTCTTCACCCCGGACCAGCGCGCAACGCTCGATACCGCGCGCAGCAAGAAAACGCGCGTCAACCTGGAAACCGAAGCCACCGTCGAGAAGCCGCCGGCGCCGCCGGCGCCGGAAGTCGTTACCTACGGCGGACTGGTACGCCGCAGCGACGGCAAGGCCACGATCTGGCTCAACAATCAGGCCATCAACGAGAAGGACGTCCGCTCCGGCACAACGCTCGTCGGCAGAGTCCGCCCCGACGGAAGCGTGACGGTGCAGTCGCCGCAGTCCGGCCGCAGCGTTGACTTGAAAGTCGGCCAGAGCGCCGAGCTGCTCTCCGGCACGGTCCAGGAAAACTATACGCTCCGCGGCAGTATCGCCAAGCCGGAACCCAAGCCGGAGGATAAACCTGCGGGCAAGCCGGGGACCGATGCGGGCGCAACCCCGCCAGACCGTGAGAAGGAAGCGCGCGACCGCCAGCGCGATATGGAGGACGCGCTACGCGCCCTGCAAGACGCCGCTGCCAGGGCCGGGGCCACGCCTGCGCCCCCACAGGCCGGTGCGGCACCCGCACAGGCTGGTGCGGCACCCGCGCAGGCTGGCGCCCCGCCGGCGCAGCCCCCTCAAGCACCCATGCGTTGAGGAAGCCGCCATGAGTATCCAGCCCAGGCCACGGCGCCCGCTGGCTGGCGCGCATCAGCGTGGACAGGCGATGCTGCTTACCGTGCTGCTGCTGGCCACCGGGATCAGCGCGATCATTTACAACTTCGCGACCCCGGCGAACAATCGATAGAGAGAGACAAGATAACGGCGGCGGCGCTTGCCCAAGCCAAGGACTCGCTCATCGGATATGCGGCAAACGACCCCACCCAACCCGGGACCCTGCCCTGCCCGGACAACAATAACGATGGAGACGCGGACTCCCCGTGCGGCGCGTTGGGTACAACGGCAATTGGAAGATTGCCGTGGAAAACACTGGGATTGCCGGATCTCCGCGACGGGTCGGGTGAATGCCTGTGGTACGCCGTTTCGGCCAACTTCAAGAACAGCAGTGGCTCGGGTCCCGCCACGCTCAACTCGGACAGTCTCGGTAACTCTCATAGTTAACGACAGTCACCGGAACGGCCGTGCTATCTGGCTCCGATGCGGCACTGGCCATCGTATTCGCGCCTGGAGCGCCGCTCCCTTCACAGAATCGAGCCCCCGGTGCCGCGTCGGTATGCGGCGGCAACACCAATGCGGCCAACTATCTCGATAGTCAAACCGTCGGCGGCACTACCTTCAATAACGCTACCGGGGGCGGGACAAACAATTTCATTTCAGCCTCACCGTCACCGCAGCCGACCGAGCTCAACGACAAGCTCATGCCTATCACCCGGGGGGCGTTGTTCCCTGTAGTGGAAATACGCGTCGCCCGGGAACTCCGAACGAGCCTGCGAAGCTACTACACGGCGAATCAGTTCTACCCTCTGTCTGCGGCGCTTCCCAACAATACCGCCACTTCGGGAACTTATCGGGGATACGTCCCGACCGCGACGACGCCCTTCTTGTTGGCGCCGGATCTGGCGCCTTACCTGCCGGCATGGTTCACGGCCAACAACTGGCAACAGTTCATGGTGTACGCCGTGGCCCCGCGGTGCACGGCCCGCCTCGTTCCGACTGCCGCTCCGACTGCCATCGATGCGCCCTCGTTGAATTGCAATAACACGGCAGACGGCACGCCCCCGGGCTCCTGGCTGACGGTCAGCGGAACCGGTGGCATACACTCGGCCGTGCTTCCCGCGAGCTACAGGCTGGGCGCTCAAGCCCGGCCGTGCGCCGGGTTTGCGGATTGCCTCGAGGTCGTCGGGGCCAGTAATGAGAACATTGATGCCGTCGACAATTACACTTACGTAAAGCCGGTCCGGTCGGCGGCGAATAATGACAATCTGGTAGTGGTTGCACCACCCTAGCCGATGATACAGCGCCAGCGCGCGTTTACGCTCATCGAAATGGCGGTGGCGGTCTTCATCATTGCGCTTCTGCTGGGAAGCATACTGGTGCCGCTCACGACGCAAGTCGAGCAGCGGCAAATCAGCGACACCCAGAAAGCCCTGGAGGAGATCAAGGAAGCGCTGATTGGCTTCGCGGTCGCGAAAGGCCATCTGCCCTGCCCCGATCTGACGACTGGCACGAACTCGAACGACGGGCAGGAAGACGTCGTAGTGATGTTGGGCACCTGCGCCAACGTGGAGGGGAACGTTCCGTGGGCTACCCTCGGCGTCGCCAACGCTGATCCGTGGGGCAACCGGTTCCGCTATCGCGTGTCATCCAACTTCGCACAACGGGCTCCCGCCGTGACGTTTACGCTGGCGAGCCTGAGCAGCGCCCTGGAGGTGTGCACTAGATCAGTGCCCCCGCCCTGTCCGGCAGGCTCACTTCCTCAGGTGACGGACCGCCCGCCGTGATCCTGTCTCACGGCAAGAATGGCTACGGCGCAATCAACGCCAACACGAACGCTCAGAATCCCTGCCCTCCTACGAATTGCGACAATGACGAGGTAAGCAATTATGATGGCCTCGACGCTACATTCCTCAGCCGGACCACCAGCAGCGCCGGCTCAACCCTTGGGGAATTCGACGACATCGTGGCTTGGCTGTCGAAGAACATCCTGTTCAACCGCATGGTCGCCGCGGGCAAGCTGCCCTGATCCAAGCTTCAACACTCAGGTCGCAGGTTTCAAGTCGAAGGCCGCGCAGTGCGGCCTTTATCGCGGCCTACCGTGATGGCAGGCAAACTCGAAACCTGAAACTTGCGAGCCCGTAAGGGGTCACGAGCCGGCGCGCAGTGATGGGTGATGGGCAGGCGCGCGGAGCGCGGCATTCCCGGCACCTAGATTTTTTAATGGGGCTGTCTTGCTTGATCGAGGGTTCAGCCGCGGCGCCGGCTGAACGCAAGTCCGGCGAGGCACATGCCAAGCAGGGCGGCAGTGCCGGGTGCCGGGACCTCTGCGGCGCCCCGTAGCGTCCAGGTCCCCCCGCTGCCCGACACCAGCGTCCCGTTGTTTGACAGAACGAAAGCACCACCATTACCGGCGTTATAGTCGTTGATTCCGAGATCACCGAAGTATTGAGCACGTAGATGTCTGCGAACGAGGGAACCCCCGGAAGGCCCGGCAATGGGCCATCGCCGGCGGGAGTTGCGAAAAATTGATTGGATCTGGCCGACCCGCGACCAGGACGAAATCCGCGGCTATCAAGATCAGGTCGGCGAACCCGATGACGGATTGCTCGTAACTGATAAAGAACACCGCGCCGTCGGTCGGAACGCTCTGCCAGCGCGGCCCCGGGTGTATAGGCATCGGAGAGCCTCAGACACTCCCGCGACCGTTCCTCCACCGAACACTCCCGAAAAATCATAAATCACAGTGGAGCGCGCCGCGCCGCTGACCATCAACCCCACCAGCAACGCGAACACCAAGCCGACGATCCTGAGCTTCACTATCCTGACGACATCAAACATGGTTCCCTCTTTCACTGTGTAGACCTCGAGCCATGACGGTTGCATGTGCAGCGTTGGCCACTGCCAACAGCACAAGCGAACAGGCGAGGGTACGGGCTAGCTTCACTGATTACCTCCAAGCAAAATTGGATCGCACGAGGACATGTGTCAGCATGAGCAGGAACGGGCCAACTACGCAAAGCTAATATTTCAGAGAGTTAACTAGCCTAGAAATGGTGTGTTGTTAAATTTTCCGACAAAGTCGTCACGCAAGTCGGCCCGACGGAATTCGCATTCAGAAAAGAAGCGCCAATAATCAATAAGGTGAAGCACGCGTACGCCAGTGCAGTTGTCAACACATTGAACGCCCCCAAGTGGCCAAGCTTTTTCGGCGCGGCCCGTGCTGGCAGGATCGTGGGAGTCGAGACCCTGACGTACAAGTCATAGATCCGACTATCAATCGAGTTCCAGGTTTCAGGTTTCAGTTTCAAGTTGCAAGTTTCAAGTTAAAAGACCCGCCTGTGCGCCTTCGCGGGTAAGCACGAAGCACACCGTCCGCGGCTTGTTCGCCGCCAGCGTGCGACGGTAACCGAGCCGGCTTGCCTGCTGGCCGCGTGATAGAAGCCAGTGATATGCTGACTGCAGGAATGGCTCAAACCCAGTCAGGCGTTCGCTGCGAGATGGTGGGCATATATTGATTGGTGTATGAACGCCGAGATGCAGGCGCCCATATGCAGGCCTTTCTGGACGTGGGTAATGATCGCGTTTCTTGCCGTCGGAGCGCTCGTCACCATTTGGGTGGCAGTAAAGATCATTACATACAGGATCAAGCTGGCAGCCGCCTTGAACGCGGAAGCGGAACGAATGAGAATCGCAGATGAAACGACCATGCAGGCTTACACCTTATAGGCCCACTCCGAGTCCGGTCCGGGACGAGACGGTGGTACACTAGGACTGCGGGGCTCATGCTGCCGGAAGGATCGTTGTTTACGACCGACGGCGATTCAGCGACGCAAGAGAGTAAGTCATGACCGCAATTGCCGAAACCATCGAAGCACCTTTGGGGCCGGATCAGCTTGCCCGGCGCTGGCAGGACTTGTGCGCCGATCCGACGTTCGAGGACATCGCCGGAAAGATCGAACTGACCGAGTGGGGGGAGATACTGATGAGCCCAGTCGGCAAAAGCCATGGGATTGCGGCCATGCGCATCGCCGAGACGTTGCGAAAAGCGCTCGGCGGCCAGACGATGGCCGAGGTGGGTGTCGCAACGGCCATCGGCGTTCGCGCGCCCGACGTTGCCTGGTGCTCTGACAGCTACCTCGCCGCTCATCCCGAGGAAATGCCCCTCTCCAGCGCGCCGGAGCTCTGCGTGGAAATCGTGTCGGCAAGCAATGCGCTGCCCAAGCTCCGGGAGAAGGCAATGGCCTACGTCAACGCCGGCGCGGTCGAGGCGTGGATCGTGTATCCGCAATCTCGGAGAATCGAGATCTACGCCCGCGAGGGCCGAAGAGAAGCGACCTCCCTCGCCGTCGACACCGCAGCGCTGTTCACCTGACTTTCGTAGCCCGGAGCGCAGCTAGTCCGCAAGCGCGCAGAAAGCCTGGTTGGGAGTCTGACCCTCCCGTCTGACCTTTCAAGTTTCGAGTTTCAAGTTTGAAGTTTCAAGTTACACGTTCAAGGGTCGCGCAATACAGCTTTTGTCAGTGCCTACCGTGACGGAAGGCAAACTCGAAACCTGAAACCCGAAACTTGAAACTTAAGCTGGCGCGCGCTAGTCGGCGCCAGCTTCGCGCGTCAACACGAAGCACACCGTCCCCGGCTCGTTCGCCGCCAGCGTGAGACGGTAACCGAGCTGGCTCGCCTGCTTGGCCGCATGGTAGAGGCCCACTCCGAGTCCGGTCCGGGACGAGACGCGCGAATCGAAGAGCTGCGCGGCCAGGCTTTTCGGCACCGCGGCGCCGCTGTCGCACACAGAGAGCGTCCCGCCGCGCGCCGGCGAGAAAGTTACCCGCACCTGCAGGAGGCTCGGGGCCGCCGCCTTGTGGAGCGCGTTCTCTATGAGATTGTCGGCGACGCTGTCGAACAGCTCCGCGGGCAGTTTGATGTCCCCGGCCGCGCCGTCGACGCTGAACTGGACATTGCCGCGGTTGCTGTAGCGCTGGATGAGCTGCTCCCACCAGATCGCGGCGTCCACCTGGCTCGTATCGGCCTGCTGCGGCGCCTGCAGCTTGTCGAGCGTGACGTTGAGGCGTTGCGTGATCTGCGGGAGCTGCCGCTGCATCAGCGCCTGCAGCGATTGCGCCTGGTCGGCGTCGCTCGTTTCGACCGCGGCGCACAGCGAGCGCAGGGACTGCAGCAGGTTCTTGACGTCGTGCGTGAGCCGCGCGCCGGTCTCGTAGATCGCCTGGGTATAGGCGTGCTGGCGCTGGACGTGCTCGCGCCGCTTGGCGTCGTAGAAATGGCCGACCATCTGCGTGAGGAGCTTGAGATGCAGCAACACCGCCGGCGACAACGACCAGCGCGTGTAGATCTTCAGCCGCAGGTCCTGGAACGACAACTCGGCCGAAAACTGGGACCGTTTGCCGAATTCGCCGTGACCGAGCCGCGTCTCCCATTTCACGCCGGCCACCCACGGCAGCTCCAGCACGTGCTGCAACGCCAGCGCGAGAAAGCGCTGCGGCTGGGATTCCTGCTCGGCGAAGTCCGCGAGCCGCTGCACCCAGCGCTCGAAGGGCAGTCCCAGGCTCATCAGGTAGCGCGAAAGCAGATGGCCGATGCCGATGAAACCGCTGCTCGGATTCCACAGCCAGGACAACGTCACCAGCAGCACCGCGATCGCGAACAGCGTCTGGGCGAGGGCGAGCGGGTAGTCGCCGTAGCTCACCTGCTTCACGACGAAGCTCCCCAGCACCAGCGCGGCGACGAGCAGAAACAGGAACACGCTGTAGAACAGGTCCACGGCAATCGGCGCGGCCGTCTTCCGCGGAGTCGATTCGAGGCGCGTGAGTATGATCCCCAGCGGCAGGAAGGGCAGGCCGTATTGCACGAGAACCGTGAGCGCCGTCTCGAACTGCTCGCCGACGAACAGATGCGGCACCACCCAGATCAACAGCATCGACAGCAGGTAGAGCGCGGCGAGCATCGAGACCATGCGCTGCCGCCGGTCGGTGATGCCGGGAACCGAGCCGCCGATCAGCCCGAACAGGACCGCCAGCCACACCGCTATCAACCACCAGTTGTTGAAAGCCGCGAACAGGAAGCCGATGATGACCACCAGAAAGGCGTAGCGCGACTCGACGTTTTGCTCGCCGCGCCACACCGGCTGCCACAGGAGGAACAATCCGAAGTGAGCGAGCAGGAACGCGCGCGGCCACCAGTCCGTGATGTCCCACGCGAGCGCCGCGTGCAGCGAAAGCAGCATCAGGCCGAGCCACAACTGGGGGCGAGTCAACATCAGGCGGGCCGGCGCTTTCACCGCGGCTTCGGTCAGGGATTGAATCGCGCCCGGCACGAATCGGCCTTTCGCTATACTGTTAGCAGCCTGTCGGACTTGGCGTCATGAACGGTCGCTGCGAGCGCATGGGGGTCGATCTGGGTTATCAACCGAGCCGACAGGCTGTAATGGGGCATTGGACGGGCAGTAAACCTATAAATCGTGACATGCGCACGCTCCACCCACACCCCACACCAATGCTTCTCATATTAGCAGCGAGTCGCACCCGAAGACCGACACGCTGCTGAATTGTGGCATGAAATCGCGAATCGCGACCATCGCCCGCTTTACGCTGCTCGAGGCTCAGCGCGCGCGTTTGCCGCCGCTCGTGCTGCTCGCCCTGGCACTGCTGCTGGGCGCCAGCTTTTTCGTCGAGCAGCTCGCGATCGCCGAAGGCGCCCGTTTCCAGACCGGCTTCTATGCGGCGAGCGCCCGGTTTGCGGCTGTATTCATCGCCGCGTTCTACACGCTCGCGAGCGTGGCGCGCGAGTTCAACGACAAGGGACTCGACATCCTCCTCGCCCTCGATCTGCCGCGCGCGCATTACGTGATGGGCAAGCTCGCGGGATTTCTCGGAATCGCGGCGGTGCTCGCTTGCGCAGCGTGCGTGCCGCTGTTGTGGTCCGCGCCCGCTCAGGCGGTTCTGCAATGGGGCATCTCGCTCGCCCTCGAGCTCGCCATCGTGACCGCGCTGGCGCTGTTTTGCATCATCACTTTCAACCAATTGCTGCCGGCCGCGGGTTTCGTGGTGGCGTTTTACCTGCTGGCGCGCGCGCTGACTGCGATGCGGCTGATGAGCGCAAACCCGACAGCAGGGAGCGGCTCGCTGTCGCACCAGGTGACTGGCTGGGTGGTGGAAGGCCTCGCCCTGGTGCTGCCCGCGCTTGATGGCTGGACACAGACCGCCTGGCTCGTCAATCAGCGGGCCTCCTGGTCGGATGTGGGGTGGATCGCTGCTCACGGTGCGCTGTACGTGGCACTGCTCGCTGCGGCGGCCATGTTCGACCTCTACAGAAAGAATTTTTGAGAACCCCGCCAAAAATTCTTTCTCAACATGGACACGAAGGAGCGGAATGTCTGTCCCGTTTTCCTTCGACTTCACCGAGATCATTGAGTGGGATTTGAATGAAGAAAGGCGACGAACGGGCGACTAGCGAGGTGCCGCGGGCCGTGCTCGCGCTGCTCGCCGCTACCCTCTGTGTTCAAATCGGGTGGCAGGCGCTGCAGCCGAAACCGGTGGCGCGGGCCGAGGCGCTGGGAATACCTCTCCCATCTCCGGTTCTCCGGGCGATATCCCTGGGTGAGCCGATCGCGCTGGCGCAATGGCTCACGCTGTACCTGCAGGCATTCGACAACCAACCCGGCATCAGCATCCCGTTTCAGGATCTCGACTACCAGCGGGTCATCCGCTGGCTGGAGACGATCCTGGACCTCGATCCCGTGAGCCAGTATCCGCTGCTGATGGCGTCCCAGCTCTACGGTCAGGTCCTCGACCAGGCCAAGCAGCGCCAGATGTGTGATTTCGTGTTCCGGCAGTTCGGGCGGGACCCGGACCGGCGATGGCGCTGGCTCGCTCACTGCGCGATCATGGCCAAGCACCGGCTGAATGACACGCGCCTGGCGCTCACGTACGCCGATGCGATAGCAAAGTACGCCCGGGGCGCCTCCCACTGGGCACGTCAGATGCGCATCTTCATACTCGAGGATCTGGGCGAGCGCGAGGCAGCCACCGTGCTGCTTGGAGGACTGCTCGCCAGTGGCGAGGTCACCGATCCCAAGGAAATCCACTTTTTGACCGAAAGATTGGAGGCCCTGAAACGCGATGGAAAGTCGTCACCAGCGACGAAAAACTGACACACACCCCCGACATGACTATGGGCCAATTGCTTGTTTTTTAATCACTAAATGCGCGTTTTTTCGGCGGGCCCCCAATTTCAGCCGACTATGGCAAAAATCGATTTATGACAATGGTTTAGATGCGGATACCGGCGCACCGTGAGATATCTCACGCCTGGGACCCACTCCGCATTATTTCTGCCTGGTCCGCCCGGACAGCTAACTGGTACGGAACTTGCGAGAATTACTTCACAGAGGTTTTACCCGGAGGGACTATTCCCATGCATAAACAAAGCAGTTTCCGTAAGCAAGGCGGTTTCACCCTGATCGAAATCGCGATCGTGCTCGTGATCATCGGGCTTCTGTTGGGTGGCGTGCTGAAGGGCCAGGAATTGATCACCAGCGCCCGCGTCCGTAACCTGATCTCGCAACAGGACGGCATCAAGGCGGCCTACTTCGGTTTCCTGGACCGCTACCGTGCGCTGCCGGGGGATTATAACGGGGCGGTGCCCAACATTGCCGGCATCAGTACTGCCGCGTGTGGCGGCGGAAACGGCAACGGCAACGGTCGAATTGAAACCACGGAGAATGAAATGGTACTCGCCTGGGAGCACCTCTCCAAGTCCGGATTCATCAATGGCTCGTACACCTGCGCCGCCGCCGAATCTGCCACCACCACGCCCGCCAACCCGTTCGCGGTGCGGCTGCGACTGATCTATGATACCGACTACCTAGCCGCGGGCTCGGACCGCCATAACCTCAAGACCGGCGGTCAGGTACCCTCCGATATCCTGGCCGAAGTCGACCGCAAGGTGGATGACGGCAGCGCCACGGCCGGTGACCGATTCGATTCTCAGCCTATGACGGCGGAACCGGCGCACCCGACCCTGCCAAGTGCTTCAATACCGCAGCGACAAATCCGTGGAACGCCACGACGCCCGAGGGGAATTGCGGAGCGACGACCCTGTTCTAACGCAATCTCAGATCGCATCGTGAAAAGCCCGCGTCAACGCGGGCTTTTTCATTGAAACAACGCTGGGGCTGTCCCACCTTCCCGGAACTTTGCAACACTTGCTCTTTCAGGGTCGGGTGTATGCTGTAGCGCATCATCCCAAGCTCGCGCTGCATCGTTTCTGCTCCTATGATCATCACGAAACCGGATGACAAATCCGGACTCGCCGATTCATTCCTCACCCGGCTTCCCTCGCCCCTCGGGGAGAGCCGCGGAGCACGCGAGGGGCTAGGTTGGGGGTGAGGGATCGAGTGACGTAATGAAGTTACGTAAAACTGATAGGTAACAGTTTCTTCTTTGAAACTTGCGCGTATAGTCCGCTCCAAAGCTCTTGGAGAATGGATGCCGATGGCACGCACGCAAGCCGGTTTCGCCCTGATCGAGGTCGCGGTCGTGATCGTGATCCTGGGGCTCCTGATGGGCTGGGTGATGAAAGGCCAGGAACTGATCACCAGCGCCCGGGTCCGCAACCTGGTCGCACAGCAGGACGGCATCAGGGCGGCTTACATCGGCTTCTACGACCGCTATCGCTTTCTTCCCGGGGATTACAACCAGGCCGCGGCGAGCATTGCCGGCGTCACGGGATGCGGAGTAAATGGCGACGGCAACGGCCGCATTGAAGATACCACTGCGATCCCTCCCAGCACGGAATACATCCTCGCCTGGGAACACCTCTCCAAATCCGGGTTCATCAACAGGTCATACACCTGCGACTCGACCGAATCGGCTGCCACCACGCCGATCAATCCGTTCGGGGTCTTTCTGGAACTGGCTTGGGACGCCAAATACGCGCCTCTCGGCCCGCCCGCGCCTTCGCCGCGCCACAATCTGAAGACCGGCAACCAGATACCATCGGACATCCTTGCCGAAATCGACCGCAAGATCGATGACGGGAATGCTGCCACGGGGTCGTTCAGATTTTCGGACCATGACGGTGGAACGGGCGCCCCGGACCCGGCGAAGTGCATCCTTCCGACGGGTCAGTGGAATTCCCAGCCCATCGAGGCCAATTGCGGCGCGACGACGCTGTTAGTGTCGGCTTCCGGGATTCGGGCTTCATTCCGCCGGAGACCTCGCGGAATTTGGCGGGCGCTTTCTGCCGTACATCGCCAAAATGAATCAAGGCCTGCTGCGGCGATGCTCCGCTGATCCTATCAGTTCGGGAACGGCCGTGCTACAGTGGACCGCTTATACCGTTCTGAGCAACTTAGCCGGCAACTCAGGCTTGCGTGGGACACCCGGTCATCACGCCCTGGGCATGCGGCTTCATCATCTCCGCGGCTGCGAGATTCTCCTCGGTCCCGAGCAGCACGACGACGTCACCTTCCTCGATGCGGGTCCGATCGTCGGGCGTGAGCGTCCGGACGTTGCGCCGGCGCACGGCAGTAACCTCGACGCTCGAGCCTCGCAAGACCGATCTCCCCCAACGTCCTGCCCACCGCCGCCGCGCGGCGCGAAATCACGACGGAGTGCAGGCGCGGCGCACCTTCCCCGCTCTCCGTCTCGTCGGTGATGCCGCGGAAAAATCCCCGGAACAGGCTATAGCGCTGCTCGCGGGTCTCGCGGATGCGCGCGAGTACCCGGTTCAAAGGCACGCCGAGCAGCATCAGCGCGGTGGAAGCCAGCATGAGGCTTCCCTCCATGACCTCCGCGACGACCTCCGCCGCGCCGGCCGCTTTGAGCGCCTCGATATCGGTGTCATCCACCGTGCGAACGACCACGGGCAGGCCCGGCCGCATTTCCTGTACATGCCTGAGGATGCTCAAAGCGGAAGCCGTATCCGCATACGTGATGGCGAGCGCTTTCGCCCGTATGAGGCCGGCGGCGACGAGCACCTCGGAGCGCGCAGCATCGCCGAATACCACGCTCTCGCCCGCCGCCGAGGCCTCCTCGATGCGCTGCGGGTCGACGTCGAGGGCGATGAAGGTAATGGATTCCTTCTCGAGCAGCCGCGCAAGATTCTGGCCGGTCCGACCGTAGCCGCAAATGACGACATGTTGGTCGGCGCTCATCGATTGCACTGCGATGTTGTGCAGCTCCATCGCCCGATGCATCCAGTCGGAAGCGCTCCAGCGGCGCGCGAGCTCGCCGCTGCGCTCCATCAGGAACGGCGCCGCCAGCATCGAGAGCAGCATCGCGGCGAGCACCGGCTGCACTGTGTCCGGACCCACCACGCCGAGGCCGTCCGCCCGCGCCAGCAGCACGAAGCCGAATTCGCCGCTGGCGGCGAGCGCGAGCCCGGTGCGCAGCGCAACGGCCGTGCTGGCGCCAAACAGCCTCGAGAGCCCGAAGATGAGCAGTGCCTTCACCGCGAGCAGCAGCGCGAGCAACAGTCCCACCCACAGTCCGTGGTCCACTACCACTCTCAGGTCGAGCAGCATGCCGATGGTGACGAAGAAAAGCCCCAACAGGATGTCCCGGAACGGCTTGATATCGACTTCCACCTGATGGCGATACTCGGTTTCCGAGATCAGCGCGCCCGCGACGAACGCTCCCAGCGCGAGCGACAGCCCCGCGATCTCGGTGACGTAGGCGATACCCAGCGTGATCAGCAGCACGTTGAGCACGAACAGCTCCGGAGACTTCTGCCGCGCGACGAGGTGGAACCAGCCGCGCATCAGGCGCTGGCCGAGGAAGAGCAGCAGCGCGAGCACGACTGCAGCCTTGAGAGCTGCGTAGCCGATATTGACGGCAAGGTCTTCCATGCGGGCCGTCAGCGCCGGCAACACGATCAGCAAGGGGATCACGGCGAGATCCTGGAAGAGCAAAATGCCCATGATCAACCGTCCGTGCGGCGAGTTGAGCTCGAGGCGCTCGGCGAGCATTTTTGCCAGGATCGCGGTCGAGGACATCGCCAGGACCCCGCCGAGGACGAGCCCCGCCCGCCAATCGAGGCCTAGCGCCGCCGCTGCCAGCCCACACGATTGCGATCGTTACGATCACCTGCGCCGCACCCAGTCCGAATACCAGGCTGCGCATGGTCATGAGCTTCGGCAGGCTGAACTCCAGCCCGATGGTGAACATCAGGAACACCACGCCGATCTCGGCAAGCTCGTGCGCTTCCTCGGTCTCCGGTATCCATCCGAGCGCGTGCGGCCCGATCGCGATGCCGACGATGAGGTAACCGAGCATCGGCGGCAGCTTCAGCGAGCGGAAGAGCGCGACCACCGAAACCGCGGCCGCGAGCAGGATCAGCACTGATTCGAAAGTCGTTTGCATCCAGGAACCGTGAGCAGTAAGCGGTGAACGGTAAGCTGACGAGCGGCGGTTGCGCTTTGGGTTTCACCGCTTACCGCTTACTGCTTACTGCTTACCGGTTTTCGGCCGATAATGCCTAATCGCTCGTGAATTGCAAGCTAAACTCGGACAATGCGCGGGAATTCGCGGGAAATTCTTGCAGGTTGTTCTGCTATACTTTCTGCTCGATTCATGCAAGACATCCATAAACGCGCCAGACAGATACGCCTCGCGGTGTTCGACATGGATGGCGTGCTGACCGACGGCGCGCTCGCCTTCACCGGTTCCGGCGATGAGCTCAAGGTGTTCAACGTGCTCGATGGGCATGGAATGAAGCTGCTGCAGGAGACCGGGGTAACCCTGGCCGTCATCACCAGTCGCAGCTCGCGCGCGGTGGAAGAGCGCATGCGCAACCTCGGCATCGATCTGCTGTTTCAGGGAGCGCAGGACAAGCTCGCGGCGTTCAGCCAGTTGATCGCTCAGCAGGGAGTCGCGGCGGAAGCCGTGTCGCACATCGGCGATGACCTGCAGGATCTGCCATTGATGACGCGCTGCGGACTGGCGGCAACCGTTCCGGACGCGCCGGCCGTCGTGCGGCGCCACGCTCACTACGTGACGCGCGCGCGGGGCGGGCACGGCGCCGTCCGCGAGCTGTGCGAGCTGATCATGCATGCGCAAGGCTCGCTCGCGGCGCGAATCGAAACATTCCTTCGGATGAACGGAATGTTCGAACGATTGACGGCCACATTTCCGGTTCTGCTGCTCGCAGCGGTGGCGGCGCTCACCTTCTGGCTCGACCAGGTCGTCCAGCCTCTGCTCCACGGTCCGGATGGGGCGAGCCGGCACGATCCGGATTACATCGTGGAAAATCTGTCGGCGCTCTCCACGAACGCGGCGGGCAACGCGGCCTATACTCTGTTCGCCGCCAGAATGGTGCACTATCCGGATGACGACACCACGTTCCTGACGCGGCCGCGGCTCGTCAGCTGTCAGGCCGCAGCAGGCACCGGTGACGATCACGGCGAACGAGGCGTTGGTTTCGAGCAACGGTGAGAACGTCTATTTCAAGGATGACGTGAAGGTCACGCGCGCCGCCTACGCGAACTGCAGCGAAATGGTGATGCGTGACCAGCTATCTACACGTCATCCCCGACGACAACATCGCGAAGACCGACCGACCGGTCACCATCACCGATGCCTCCACCGTGGTCAACGCGATTGGCTTAGAATTGAACAGCGAGACGCGGGTTCTCAAGCTGCACTCGCGCGTCCGGGGAACCTATGATCCCGCCAAGGCACCCAAGGAACATGAAAAGACCCAGGCGAAACCGTGAGCTCCTGGCGCGCCGCGCGGCGGCCGCCGGGCTCGCCCTGGCCCTGTGCGGGTTGCTGTCGCACGCCACCCCGGGTCGCGCGGAGAAAGGCCGATCGCGACAAGCCGGTCAACCTGGAAGCCGACCGCGTTACCGTCGACGACGCGAAACAGATCGCGGTCTTCGAGGGCAACGTGGTGTTGACCCAGGGTACGCTGCAGATCCGCGGCGACCGCATGGAAGTGCGCCAGGACAAGGAGGGATTCAGGCACGGCACGACGTGGGGCAATCTCGCCTACTTCCGGCAGAAGCGCGACGGCGTCGATGAATACATCGAAGGCTGGGCCGAGCGCATCGAATACGATGGGCGCGCCGAGAAAATGCAGATGTTCACCCGGGCGATGATGAAGCGGAGAGGACGAAGTGCGGGGAAATTATATCTCTTACGATTCGCAGACCGAGTTCTACCAGGTCATCGGCGGCGGAGCCAAGGCCGCCAACGCGAACAACCCCGAAGGCCGGGTCCGGGCCATCATGTCAACCCAAGGGGACAGGGACCGCCGGCTCCCGGCGCACCGGTCACGTCTCAAGCCCTCCGAGTTCGGTTTCGGCGCCCCGCGAGAAGAGACTCCAGCCCGGCAAAAAGCCGTGAACGACGCCAGCCAGATACCCTCTGCCCGGGCCCGTCGTTGCCGAGCAGGACCCACAGCGAGTTGCGCGCAGAAGGGTTGAAGAAGCGCTACCGCTCGCAAGCGGTCGTCGTGAAGGACGTCTCCCTGGAAGTGAGGAGCGGTGAAGTGATCGGCCTGCTGGGTCCCAACGGCGCCGGCAAGACCACCTGCTTCTACATGATGGTCGGGCTCGTGCCGATGGACGGTGGCGAGCTCTTTCTCGACGGCAGGAGGCTCACCCACATGCCGATGCACCGGCGGGCGCGGCTGGGACTGTCCTACCTGCCGCAGGAGGCCTCGATCTTTCGCCGGCTGACGGTCGCGGAGAACGTGCAGGCGGTGCTCGAGCTCTATCAAGGATCCCGAAACGATCCGCAACCGGCTCGAAGAGCCTGCTGCACGATCTGCACATCGGCCATCTGCACGGCAACCTCGCGATCAGCCTTTCCGGCGGAGAGCGCCGGCGCGTCGAGATTGCCCGCGCGCTGGCGAGCGAGCCGCGCTTCATCCTGCTCGATGAGCCGTTTGCCGGCGTCGATCCGATTGCGGTGCTGGAAATCCAGAAGATCATCGGATTTCTGAAGGAGCGCGATATCGGCGTATTGATCACGGATCACAATGTGAGAGAGACTCTCGGCATCTGCGACCGCGCCTACATCATCAACGACGGCACCGTGCTCGCCTACGGCAAACCCGACGAAATCATCTATAATGAGAGCGTTAGAAAGGTCTATCTCGGAGAGCACTTCCGCCTCTAGGCAGTTTCCGCCGGTTCTTCAGAGAGGGTGAGAACCGCGCGGGTCGGGCTTGGGCAACCCAAGAATCAATCCATGAAGCATTCCCTCCAACTCCGCCTATCCCAGCACCTCACGCTCACTCCGCAGCTGCAGCAGTCCATACGCCTGCTGCAGCTGTCGACGCTCGAGCTCACTCAGGAGCTCGAGCGTGTGCTGCAGGAGAACCCGCTGCTCGAGCGCGACGACGGCATGCGCGAGCAGCCGCTCGCGCCGCCGCCGGGCTCTGAGCCGGCGGCGCGGAATCCGGCGCCTGCGGCTGATCGCCGCCAGTCGGCGAAGTGCAGACGGAGCGGAGAGCGCGGCGGACGAGGTCGAGATCGTCGAATTCGACACGGGTGACGATGGGCCGCCGCCGGGCTATCGCGAGAGAACGAAGACAGCGAATTCCAGCAGCGCGGCCGCGGACTCGCCCGACGCTGCGCGCGCACCTGGTCGCACAGCTCTCGCTCACCAAGCTGTCCGAGCGCGACCGCAGGCTCGTGATCCTGCTGATCGACTCGCTGGACGACGGCGGCTATCTCACTCAGAGCCTGGAGGAGTTCTCCGAGATACTGCCGCCGGAGCTGGAGGTCGAAGCGGAAGAGCTGCAGATCGCGTTGAAGCACCTGCAGCACCTGGAACCGGCCGGCATCGGGGCAAGAAACCTGAGCGAGTGCCTGGCGCTGCAGCTCGCCGCGCTGCCGGCAGACACGCCCTACGCGCGCCGAGGCGCTCGAGACGGTGAAGCACCATCTCGAGGCGCTGGCCGCGCGCGATTTCGCGCAAGCTGAAGAAGCTGCTGCGATGCGACGACGCGCGCTGCGCCTGGTGCAGAAGCTGATCACGAGCCTGAATCCGCGGCCGGGACGCGACTTCTCGTCCGAGGAGACGCGCTACGTCGTGCCGGACGTCATCGTGAAGAAGGTGAAGGGCGTATGGGTCGCTTCGCTCAATCCCGACGCCATGCCGCGACTGCGGATCAACCGCCTCTATGCCGACATCCTGCAGCGCAACCGCAACGGCGGGTCCCAGCAGCTCGCAAGTCAGCTGCAGGAAGCGAAGTGGCTGATCAAGAACGTGCAGCAGCGCTTCGAGACGATACTGCGCGTGTCGCAGTCGATCGTCGACCGGCAGCGCAATTTCTTCGAGCATGGCGACAGTCGCCATGCGCCCGCTCGTGCTGCGGGAGATCGCCGAGGCCCTCGACCTGCACGAATCCACCGTTTCGCGCGTGACGACCCAGAAATTCATGCACACCCCGCGCGGCATCTACGAGCTGAAGTACTTCTTCGGCAGCCACGTCACGACCGACGCCGGCGGGCTCGGCTTCCAGCACCGCGATCCGGGCACTGATCAAGCAGCTGGTGTCGGCCGAGAACACGCGCAAGCCGCTGTCCGACGGCCAGATTTCGGAGATACTTTCGCAGCAGGGCATCGTGGTCGCGCGGCGCACCGTGGCAAAGTACCGCGAATCGCTGCAGATACTGCCTGTCAACTTGAGAAAGTCCATATAGAAGTCTTCGCCGAAACCGTGACAGCGCACCGTGAGTTTCATCGTGTTAGAGACTCTTTATGCTCCACCTGAAGGAGGCGACGGATGAATCTGCACCTGACCGGACATCACCTCGAGATCACCTCTGCCATCCGCGACTACATTTCGAGCAAGCTCCAGCGCATCACGCATCATTTCGATCATGTCATCGACGTCAACATGATACTGTCGGTCGAGAAGCTGAACCAGAAGGTCGAAGCGAGCGTGCACGTCCGCGGCAAGGACATCCATTGCGAGAGCATCGACGCCCGACATGTACGCCGCCATCGACGGCCTGGTCGACAAGCTCGACCGGACCATCATCAAGCACAAGGAAAAATCCCTCGAGCACCGCCACAGCGGCAACCCTCTCAAGCACCACAGTCGGGCAATGAGCGAGGGACATGGCACGTCAATCGAGCCGCGGCCGGGCGACGTGCAAGAAGCGATGACGATCTGACATGAACCTGATCGCCAAGCTGCTGCCGCTCTCGAACGTCCTTCTGGAGCTCGACGTCAAGCAGCAAGAAACGCGTCTTCGAGCAGGTCGGGCTGCTCTTCGAGAACAATCACCACATCGCCCGCAGCCAGGTGTTCGACAGCCTGTTCGCGCGCGAGAAACTGGGCTCCACCGGGCTCGGCCAGGGCATCGCCATCCCGCACGGGCGGATCAAGGGGCTGAAGGAGGCGGTCGGCGCGTTCGTCAGGATGAAGCAGCCGATACCGTTCGACGCGCCCGACGGCCAGCCGGTCAACCTGATCTTCGTGTTGCTGGTGCCCGATCGCGCCACCGACCTGCATCTGCAGATTCTCTCGGAGCTCGCGCAGATGTTCAGCGACAAGCCGTTCCGGGAGCGGTTGCTGGCGTCGGCGACGCCTCGTCCGCGGTGCAGCCAGCTCGTCAGCCGAGTGGCAGCCGCATGCCGCAAGTCAGCATAGCCCGGTTGTTTGAGGACAACCGGGACGAAGCTGCGGCTCGCATGGGTCGCCGGCCGCGAGTGGCGCGGACAAGGAGCTGAACAGCGAGCTCACGAAGGATTCCGCGCAAGGGCCTGATCGGCCACCTCAACTTCATACATCCGAACCTGATCCAGGTGGTGGGCGCTTCGGAGGCCGCTTACCTTCGCAGCGCTCGATCCGACGAGCTGCCGCTCCGTGCTCGCCCGGCTCGCCACCAGAGAGCTCGCATGCTTCATCGTCGCCGGCGTCGACGAGACGCCGGCGCCGCTCGCCGCGGTCGCCGAATCCACGCATACCGCGCTCATCCGGTCGCCGCTGCCCAGCGTCGAGCTCATGTGGATGCTGCGGCCTTACCTCGCGCGCGCGCTCGCGGAGAGCACGACGGCGCACGGCGTGCTTGCTCGACGTGCTGGGCATGGGCGTGCTGATCACCGGGGACTCCGGCGTCGGCAAAAGCGAGCTTGCGCTGGAGCTGATCAGCCGCGGCAGCGGCCTGATCGCCGACGACGTGGTGGAGCTCTACCGCATCGGCCCGGAGACCCTGGAAGGCCGCTGCCCGACGCTGCTCCGGGATTTCCTGGAGGTGCGCGGCCTGGGCGTGCTCAACATCCGCACCATCTTCGGCGAGGCGGCGTTGCGCCCGCGCAAGAACCTCAAGCTGATCGTGCACCTGGAGCGGCCCGCCGGAGCGGAGTCGCAAGCGCTGCGAGCGGCTGCCGCTCAAGCGCGGGAATCGAAGAGATCATGGGGGTCGAAGATCTGCAAGGTGACGATTCCGGTCGCGGCGGGCCGCAACCTCGCGGTCCTCACCGAGGCGGCCGTGCGCAACTACGTGCTGCAGCACGCGCGGCATCGACAGCACCCGGGAATTCATTGCGCGCCAGGCCGAACTAGCTTCAGAAGCGTGACTAGTGACTGAGTGACGGGTGATGAACGCAACGGAC
Source organism: uncultured beta proteobacterium (assembly GCA_963802355.1). Lineage (GTDB taxonomy): Bacteria > Pseudomonadota > Gammaproteobacteria > Burkholderiales > SG8-41 > SG8-41. The sequence goes on from CAWDIV010000013.1 coordinate 108,782, forward strand.
GCGGCAGCAGGCCATCGCTTATCGCCAGTCACGCAGTCACGCAGTCACGGCGTCACCCGCATGCAGCTAGTCCTCATCACCGGCCTGTCCGGCTCGGGCAAGAGCGTCGCGTTGAATGTGCTCGAGGACAGCGGCTACTACTACGTGGACGGCCTGCCCGGTCAAGCTGCTGCCGCAGCTCGTCGATCATCTCGCTGCCGCCGGTCACCCGCGCGTCGCGGTGCGCATCGAGGAGCGCGGCGCCCGAGGCTATTTCGGAGCTGCCGCGCCAGCTCGAGGAGTTCCGGCGCCGCGGCATCGACCTGCGCGTCCTGTTTCTGGAAGCGAAGACCGATACGCTCATCAAGCGCTTCTCGGAAACGCGGCGGCGCCATCCTCTCTACGACGGCACTCTGACGCTGCCCGAATGCATCGAGCGCGAGCGGGAATCTGCTGTCGAGCCTCGCCGCCTTGGCGCACCGCGTGGACACCAGCGACTCTCGCGCCAACGTGCTGCGCAACTGGGTCAAGGACTTCGTCGCGGACTGCCGCCCACCGGACTCACGCTCTCGTTCGAATCGTTCGGCTACAAGGACGGCATACCGCTCGATGCGGACCTCGTGTTCGACGTGCGCTGCCTGCCCAACCCCCACTACGACGCCATGCTGCGGCCCCTCACCGGCCTCGACCGCCCGTGGTCGAGTTCCTGGTCGGCCGACTCGGAGTGCCGGAAAATGCTGGAGGACATCCGGCGCTTCGTGGCCGAATGGCTGCCGAGCTTCGAGCACGACAACCGCAGCTATCTCACCGTGGCGATCGGCTGCACCGGCGGGCGGCACCGGTCGGTGTACTTCGTCGGAGACGCTGGCCGCCGCATTTCCGCGGCCAGGCGCAGGTGCTGGTGCGGCACCGGGGGCTGTATGAGAGGCGCGTGGACATGATCCGTGAACAAGAGCTACTACTGAGATGAACGCGCCGACCACCTCGACGCAGGAAATTTTCCTGTTCCCCCTGGGTACGGTGCTGTTCCCGGACGGCGTGCTGCCGCTCAAGGTGTTCGAGCAGCGTTACATCGAGATGACCAAGGTCTGCCTGCGCGACGACGCGCCGTTCGGCGTCTGCCTGATCCGGGAGGGCCGCGAGGTGGGCGCCGCCGCGCTGCCCGCGCGGGTGGGATGCCTCGCCACGCATAGCGAGTGGGACATGCCGCAGCTTGGCCTCTTCCATCTCTCGCGCAGGGCGGGCAGCGCTTTCGCGTGCGCGAGACCCGCGATCGCCGCCAACCAGCTCATTTCGGCCAGCGGTGGAGCTCATGCCGGCCGATCCCGAGGGCGGCGATGGTGGATCCGGTATGCGGCGGAATCCTGAAGACCGATCATCGAAAAGGTCGGCGCCGACGCGGTTTCCCGCGCCGATCCGGCTCGACCGACGCGGCGTGGGTCGGTTACCGGCTGGCGGAAGTGCTGCCGCTCGAAGCGGCGGCGAAACAGGAACTGCTCGAGATGGAAGACGCACCGGCGCGGTTCCAGCGCTTGCGCCGCTTCCTCGCGGAACAGGGGCTGGCGGCCCCGGAGAAGCGTGACGGGTGACGGGTCGTGAGAACCGGACTCGAAAAACCGCTCAGCCAGGACGAACCGCCGGGGAATCTACGAACGCCATGAAGATACTTGTGGCTGTTCTTCGACGCGGGAGGCGAGGAGATCTTCGCATGGAAGCTTACCGGCAGGCTTTTCACCTTGCCCCGGGTCTCGGCTAAGTGGCGAGCGTCGCATATCGCAGGCTGGCACCACCAGCGCTGCACCAACGCGCTCGATCCCGGCAAGGGCGACGGCCTCGTATTGGCTCGCAGGCCAGCTCTCACATGATCGGTCCCTCCGTTACGATTCGCGAGGCGCGTGCGGCTTGAGACTGCCGAAAGATGTCCGGCCAGGAGTTATCGCGTATCCGTCGAATCAAACTCTTTCAATATCGGAATACGCTCGGCTCGTTGCCCGGCAATTGCCGCACCAGGAGTTCGTCTTGCTCGCAGAATCGTTTTCCGGGCTGGTGGCGCTAGCGTTACTCGCAGATGCTACTCCTCGCCTGAGCGGTGTTCTCTTCGTCGGCGGCTTCGCCGAGCCGCCACGCCGGCTGTTGCTGCGACTCGCAACGCTGGTACCGTGGGCAGGCTCCGCCATGCGCTCGGCTCCTTCGTTCCTCCTGCGTCAGTTTTGTGTCGGCAAGAAGGCAAACTCACAGCAATTGGCCCTACTGAGGGAAGCATTGGCGGCCGTGTCGCCGTCGGTGCTGACTCATCGTCTTGGTCTGGTTGCTGCGCGTCAGGCTTTCGGAAAAAAACAATTCGCGATTCCGTGCCATTACCTGCAAGCAAGCCAAGATCGACTGGTCCCGCCCTCGGCGGCACGCTGGTTCCAGCACCACTTTGCTCCGTGCGAGGTGGACTGTATCGAAGGGCCGCACTTTCTGCTACAGGCTGAACCACAGGCATGCGCTGAATGGGTAGCCAAGAAAGTAAGACTCCTAACTGTGACGTGATCTTCATCGGCGACGTGGCAGTTCAGGTCTTGCTCGTCTTCACACTGTGCGCGGGAAGTTTGCGGGTCTCCGTCACCAGTCACGAATCACGAGTCACAAGTCACAAGTCATGCATTCATAGCTGCGCGAGGATCCGCTTCACCGGGGCCGGGATCGCCGCCTGCCGCGCCTCTTCCAGCCGGCAGCCAGATCAGGCCCGGCTCGCTGCTTGCGGCGCCAGTGCTGAAACCCGTAATCGCAAGGGTTGGATATCGAGCTTGAAGTGAGTAAAGCCGTGCGCAATCTGCGGGAGCTTCTCGGACCTCGGCGATGACATGCGTCCGAAGCGCGCAGGCAATACGTTTCGATGATCCGCGTCCGATCCGGCTTCTGGCAGGCACCACAACCCGCCCCAGATACCCGTGGGCGGGCGCTTCTCAAGCAGCACTTCGCCGGCGCGGGTGAGCGCGAGCATGATGGTTCGCTTCCGAGGCAACGGCTTGCCCGGCTTTCGCCCCGGCAGCTTGCCGATCAGTCCGTGCTTGCGCGCCACGCAATGGGCCGCCCAGGGACAGGCCTCGCAATGCGGGCGGCTCCGCGTGCAGATGCCGGCGCCTAGGTCCATCAACCCCTGGTTATAGGCCGCGATGCCGCGGCCCGGCATGAGGCGTTCCGCCTGCCGCCACAGCCGATCGGCAACTTCCTTATCGCCCGGATAGCCGGGAATGCCGCAGAGCCGCGCCAGCACGCGCTTGACGTTACCGTCGAGGATCGCGTGCCGCGCGCCGCCGGAAAACACGAGTATCGCGCCCGCCGTCGAGCGGCCGATTCCCGGGAGCGCCGCCACCTCGTCGAAGCGGATCGGGAACCGGCCCCCGTGTTCTTGCATGACGGCCTGCGCCGCCCGGTGCAGATTGCGCGCTCGGGAGTAATAGCCCAGACCGGCCCAGAGCCGCAGCACCTCATCGAGCGGGGCGCCGGCTAACACAGCGATATCCGGGAAGCGGTGCAGGAACCGCTGGTAGTATGGAATGACCGTCGCAACCTGGGTTTGCTGCAGCATGATCTCGGAAATCCAGATCCGGTAGGGATCGCGCGTGCCCTGCCACGGGAGATCGTGGCGGCCGTAGCGCTTCTGCCACGCGATCAGCTTTGCAGCAAGACCCGACTCGTGACTCGTGACTCGTGACTCGTGACTGGTGCTGGTTCTCTTACCCCTCATCCCTCATCCCTCATCCCTCCGCCCTCATCCCTCATCCCTCCGAAAGCACCAGTGCCAAGGTTCATAGACGTATCCCTGTGGGTTACCAGGAGGAAACGACATCTCGTAGTGAAATCGTGCAGCATTCTCCGTCAGCCAGAGAAATGCCTCCGTTTGCTCGAATTCCGCTTCGAGCGGCGGACTGTCCGGAGTGATTACATCGACGGCGCGCCCCGAGTGATGCTCGCTATAACCCGGCGGCGCGCTGACGGCCAGTATGCTGTCGATGGACAGGCCACGATCCAGCTTGCCGCGTACGATCTCCACTTGACGCTCGACGCTGCGGAAGGCGGATGCGATCCTGACCGTTACCCCGTCCGCAAGCGCGGCGTCACGAAGGCGGCGCCACGCCTCCGCAGCGACCGGAGTGAGCAGATGCTCCCGTCCATCGTCTCCCACCTCGACGACCACCAATTCCCGGGCTTCGTCGCATATGCGCAGCCCGCGGCCGGCCACGAGCTCCCCCGGAATCCCGAGCTCCGCGAGCAACACTTCGACGCGAGGGGGATGCGGTCTCCAGACGGTCATGCTGAATGTCCGGTGTGTTGAGCTGTTCTTTCAGCGTCATTGATAGTACCTCATTCAGTGGCCTGTCGAAGTTGCCCCGCTCCGCGGTCTGGTTTATTCTTTCGGTGCGCCGGTTTGTCGGCGCCCCGCCCGCGGGAAGGGCTGCGCCCGACAAACATTCGACCGGTAAAACGATTTCCTTGCATCCTGACGGCGGGCACGGGATACCAAGGAGATCGCGATGATCGTCAATCTGGCCCAGCTGCGGCGGCAGCGCAGTTCGCCCACCGTACCTTCCGAGTTCGATCCCGGCGATCCGCGCCGCTTGAATCCGCTCTCGCTCGAGCAGCAGAGGAAGCGCGCAAAAGACCTGCTGCGCGACTTACGCGCGCACGATGCCGGCGCCGTCGAACGGTTTCGCTGCCATTGCCCGCAGTCCCTGTCCGCCGGCTCCGAGCCACGCCTGAGCGACGCCCAGCTCATCGTCGCGCGCGAGAACGGCTTCCGGAAATGGACCGACCTGAAGGCGCACGCGGACCGCATCCGCATCGCGCTGCAAGCGACCCTCGAGGGGCGGCCCTCTGCGCTCGACGGGGCTTGCCGCACGCTCCATATCCGTTGCGGTCACGACATCATGCACAAGCTCGCGGTCGCCGGCTTCGAAGGCGACTTTCTTTGGTTCGCCGACCCGTACATCGAGGGGCCGGTGCCGCGAACGGCGTCGCTGGAGGAGTTCGTCAGACTGCGCGCGAAATACCTGGAAGAGGAATGCCTCGAGCAGAATGCCTTTGAACGCCTGTACGCGTCTTATCAAGACCTGGAGCAGGCCCGGGAATACCCGTTGGTGAACATATGGCTGGAGCATGATTCGTACGACCAGCTGATCCTCGCCAAGCTGCTCGACTTCTTCAGCGACCCGTCGAAGCGGCCTCCGCGGCTGCGCCTCATCAGCGTCACGCATTTCCCCGGCGTCGAGCGTTTCAACGGCCTTGGACACCTACCGCCCGAGGCGCTGCGGGTATTGTGGGAAGACTTCGAGGACGTGGACGAACGGCAGCTTGCGTTGGGCAAGCGAGCGTGGCAGGCGATCACATCGCCCACGCCCGAAGCGCTGGTCGATCTCGTGAAAACGAAAACGCCGGCGTTGCCGACCATGAGCCGGGCGCTGGCGCGCCATCTTCGAGAGCTGCCGTCATCGGAAAACGGGTTGAGCCTGACCGAGTACCTGACGCTGCGAATTCTGGCCGAGAAAGGACCCATGAACGCCCCCCGGTTGTTCGGATGGTATACGAATCACTATGAGCCGCTGGTGTTCATGGGCGACAGCGGCTACTGGGCGGTGCTACGCGGGCTGGCAGACGCCCGCAATCCCGCGCTCAGTATCGAGGAACGCGCCGATATGCCCAAGGAGTGGAACAAGCACTGGCACTTGGAGCTGCTGCCGTTCGGCGAGGACCTGCTGCGAAATAATGCGGACTGGCTGAAGACGAACCCGGTCGAGCGCTGGGTGGGCGGCGTACGGATCAACTCGCGGCAGGCAACCAACTGGCGCTTCGACAACGACCGCGGCGTGGTGCTACGGCAGTAATCCGCTAGCCACCAGTCACCGGTCACGAGTCACCAGTCACGCCTTATCTGCTATCAGCGGCCAAACAGACCCTTGAGCATGTCCTTCGGGCTGCTCCCGCCCTTCGCCGCATCTCCCTTGGCCGCGTCCTTCCCGGCAGCCTGTCCTGAGCCTGTCGAAGGGCCTGTCAGCCCGCCGAACCGTTTTCCGATCTCGCTCGTGATCCGCTCCTCCACCTTCTGCTTCGCGACGTCCGTCACCATCGAGGCGAAATCGAGCTTGTAGGAAGGCGACGCCAGCGGGCCGGTCGCGCGCACCGGCACGGTGATGCCCGAGAGATCCGTGAGGTCGCGGCCGCCCTGCCCCTTGGTGCTGGAGACGATCGAGGCCTTGACGAGATAGTCGAGCGTGTCATTGCCGATGTCGACATTGCCTTCGCCGCCGACGCGCAGCAGCGGCGACTTGAGGGACAGGTCGTTGTTGCGCGCTACGCCATTGGCGATCTTGAACGTCGCGGTGAGCTCGGAAAAATCCGTCTTCTGCGACTTGTCGGCCTGCTGGGTTTGCTCGCCGCGCAGCTGGCCGAGCTTCGCCTTGGCGTTGCGGATCGAGCCCGCGATGTCTATGCCCTTGACCGCTCCGTCGGTGAGCTTTAACGCGGCGTTGCCGTTCAAGGCCTTCTTCAGCGCGCTCGCGGTGTTGCCCTGCGTGGTCACGTCGAGCGATACGTTGCCCCTGCCCTCGAGCGTGTCGTTGTTGGCGAGGTCCTTGAGCAGCGGGCCGACGCTAACGCCGCTCATGTTGTGCTTCACCGTGAACGTGGGCGTTGCCGGAGCCGCATTGATCGAGACTGCGCTCGCGAGCGTTCCCTGGTAGAAGTTCGCGGTCAGCGGGTTCACATCCACGCGCCCGGCATTCGCCTTGAGGTCGAGCCGCACGTTGCTGGCCTTCAAGTTGTTGGCTTTGAGGGAGCCTATCCTCACCGTGCCGGTCGCGCGCAAGTCGCGCAGGCCCGAAAGATCGAACGGTTTCTCAGCCTGCTTCTGGCCCGCGGGCGCGGGCGGAAAATAACGGTCGACGTCGAGCTGGTCCACCTCCAGGTCGAAATTGATCGCAGGCTGAGCGAAATGGGCGATGCCGACGCGTCCCTTGACGTTGCTGTCGGCGATCTTGCCCGCGAGGTTCGCCTGCGCCGTCTGCTTCGCGCCATCCACGGCCGCACTACCCTTGAGCTCGCCGGAGAGGCTCTTGCCGGGCAGGTTGGGTCCGCTCGCCGTGATGTTCGCCGCGAGATTGGGGAGGCTCAACTGTTGCGATTCCAGGTTCCCCGTCACCGGCGAGGCCAGCTTGGCCTTGACGCTCAGATCGCCTTGCTTGAGGTCGATGTCGGCCGTCATTGCAGCTGACTTGAATGCCTTGCCGGTGCCCTCCACGCCGGGCAGGCTGAGATTCGCGTTGAGCGCGCTCTGCGGGCCGGTCGCCTTGTAGATGAGCGCCACCTTCTCGCCGGTCGCCTTGTCCGTGGTCAGCACGAGCTTCGGCGCGTCGAGCTTGACGTCCAGATTGTCCTTGCCGCTTGACGCCGGTCATCGCGACCGCCAGCTTCTCGGTGGTGAACTCGTTCGTCTTGAGCTTCGCGGTGACGCTGCCGGTCGCCTTGAGCACTAGATTCTTGATGTCCGCCGCGTCCCCTTTCGCTTCCAGGCCCATGTCTTCCAGCACGTAGACCTGCTTGTCGAGATCGAACGTGAGCTTCGTCTTCAAGTCGGTGGCGAGATTGAGCTTGGGCTGGCTGCTCTGGATCGAGGCCGCAAGATCGATTTTCGTCGGCACGTTGTTCGCGATGCGCCCGCTCTTGAGACTCACCTTGGAGAGCGGAGTACTGCGCCCCCTTCGCTTCGTCGCGGAAACTGAACGCGGAATCCTCGATCACGACCTGGGCGATGTCGAACACCACCTGCCGGCTCTCGTCCTTCTCGTCCTTGGCGAGCAGGTCGTCGATGTTCATCCTGCCGTCCTTGAAGCGCACGATCGCGGCGCGGGCGCCCTTCACGGTCACTTCGTCCACCACCATCTGATTCGAAAGCAGGGGCATCAGCTTCACCGAGACGCGGGCGCGCTCCACGGCCGCGAACTCCTTGTCGCTCTTGAACTCCGAGAGCGAGGCCTTCCCCAGCTCCGCGCCGATGTTGGGCCAGAAGGAGAGCCGGAGATCGCCGTCGAGCTTGAGCGTGCGATTCTTCTTCTCCTTCACGAGCTGGATGATCTCGGGCTTGTAGGCGTTGGGGTCGAAAGTGGCGGCGACGTACGCGATGACGGCACCGAGAACCACGACCAGGGCACCGATTCCGAGCAGTACGTATTTGAGAATTTTCACGGTTCGCCTCCTCGTTGGGCGCGCAGGAACTTAGCGTCGTGTCCTAGCGTGACCTGATTTTAACGCACGCGTGGGCTGTGAGGCTGACAGGGATGGCGTAACATCCCCGCAGAACGATTAGGCAGAACGCGAGGAGCACTTGTGCAGCAGCGGAATCCGCATGTCTTGCAGCGCCTTGAGGGGCGGCTGATGCGCAGCAGCCCGGAGGAATTTGGCGTGTTTTTCCGGCCGGAAATCGAGAAATGGGCGAAAGTGATCAAGGCGACGGGGATAAAGCTCGAGTAAACGTGAACGTCCAGATGCGTGAGGAGTGATAGGCGAAACTGACCTCATCCCTCATCCTCATCCGACCTCCTTCGTCCCATCTCACAAAAAGGCTCATTCGCGGGGCTATTTTGTTGGAGCGGGTGATGGGAATCGAACCCACGTATTCAGCTTGGGAAGCTGATGTTCTGCCATTGAACTACACCCGCTAGTGCTGTTCCTGCGCTTCGATTCCAATGAGATCTGTACTGGCCTCATACGGAAGTGCGCCCAATAAAGGCCGTCACGAATCGCCGGAACAGCACTTACATGGAATTCTATGGGGGTTGCTGTCCCTGTGGCAAACCCCGCGAGTTTCCGTTTGCTTGCGTGGCCACCGTTTCGGATCGCACCTGCATCCGACGATCCGTCCGCCGCTCATTTTCTATTTCTTGGTGCTTCGCGCAAGCGAAGCAGTAAGAACAGCCCCGCCAAGGGGATTTTCTGGCCTTCGCCACCGGCTTGGCAATCCGTTTGGCTAGCCGCGCTTCCCGGTGCTAGACTGAATTATCGAGCATGGCGGAATCGCTCGACGCCGCATGACCTCTCTCCTTGCCGGGGCAAACAGAAAAGGTACCGTGCCGATTGTTCTGTCAGCCAATTCCGCAAATGATTGATAGGAGGATTCCGATGTTCAAGCCGAGTTCAACGTTTTCTCGCACGGCGCTCGCCGCCGGCACGTCGCTGCTCTGCGCGCTCCTGCTCCTACCGTTCATCGGCTACGCGCAACAGAAGGCCGAAGACAAGTCCGCAGAGCCAAAACCGCCGGCGACAGCACCAGCCGACAAGCCGGCAGCACCAACGCCTCCGCCTTCGTGGCAGCAGGGTCGCCCTGCCGAGCAGGCGGGCTCGCCCCTGCATCCGTTCGCGATCCACATGACCGGCAAGGCCGCGAAGGAACTCCCCGTGGACAAGCTCAAGGTTCCAGCCGGCTTCAAGGTCGAAGTCTGGGTCGACGGCATCCCCGGGGTCCGCTCCCTCGCACTCGGCGACAGGGACACGGTATTCGCAGGCACCCGCCAGTTGAAGGATGTGTATGCGGTCGTCGACCGCGGCGGCAAGCGCGAGGTGAAGACCATACTCAAGGGTCTCGATTCGCCAAACGGGATCGTCTTCACCAAGGGCACGCTTTACGTGGCAGAGCGCCACCGCATCACGCGCTACGACGGCATCGAGGACCGCCTGGACAACCCGCCGGATGCGAAGGTCGTGGTCGATAACCTCGATCCGAACAAACAGCCCGGCCACTTCTGGAAATTCCTTGCGCGCGGGCCCGACGGCAAGCTCTACTTCAACATCGGCGCGCCCGGCAACATCGTCATGCCGACCTACAATGAAGCTTCTCTCATGCGGGTGGATCCTGCCAAGGGCGTATTGGAGACCGTGGCGCTGGGCGTGCGCAACTCGGTCGGTTTCGACTGGCATCCGCGGACCAAAGAGCTGTGGTTCACCGAGCACGCGCGCGACTGGCTCGGAGACGACATGCCTGCCGATGAGCTGAACGTCGTGAAAAAGAAAGGCGAGCACTTCGGCTATCCCTTCTGCCACCAGGGCGACACGCTCGACCCCGAGTACGGCAAGAACCGCTCCTGCGCGGAGTTCACACCGCCCGCGCTCAAGCTCGGCGCCCACGTTGCTCCGATCGGCATGCGTTTTTACACCGGCAAGATGTTCCCGGCCGAGTACCAGAACAACATCTTCATCGCCTTGCGCGGCTCGTGGAACCGCACCATCAAGCAGGGCTACAACGTGGTGCGCGTGAGCTTCGACGCGAACGGCAAGCCGAAGATGGAGCCGTTCCTGACGGGCTTCCTGCTGGACGAGAAGGCCGATCCGCCGATGTGGGGCCGGCCGGCGGACGTGATGGTGATGCGCGACGGCTCGCTGCTCGTTTCGGATGACCACAACGGGATCATCTACCGCGTGAGCTACAGCAAGAAGTGAGCATAAGAGTCCCTGACATGATGAAACACACTCTGCGCTGTCACGATTTTGGCTGAACGATGTGAAGGACATACGGCCTACGGTGTAGCAGCCACTTCCAGGATTAGTAGTGGATGCGCCACCAGCCAAAATCGCGCCAGCCCCAAGGGGTTGCGGCCCAAATCGCCGCTAGCTTTGTCACTCGCCTTGTCAATATCGACATATTGACTGCGCCTCGTTTCGCGCTATCGACGATTTTGGCTCGCACCGCAAGCGCGTTTCACCATGTCAGGGACTCTCGGCGCCACGCGTGGGAAGGGGCGGCAGCAGCGGCGATGCTCGCCGTCGCGCTGCCGCTCGTGCTTCCCGCCGGCGCAGCGAACGCAGCTGACCCGCAGACCTGTGCGGCCTGTCACGGCCCGGCGGGAAATTCCACCAACCCCGCCATACCGTCCCTCGCCGGTCAGCCGGCGCAATTCCTCTCGACGGCCCTTTTCCTGTACCGCCAGGGCAGCCGCAAGGACCCGCAGATGACGCCGATTGCGGCGAATCTTCCCAACGCCGAGATCAACGAGCTCGCGGAATATTTTTCGAGGCAGAAGCCGGCGGCTCCGTCCCACAAGACCTCGCCGGAAAACGCCGTCGCGGGTAAGCGCCTCGCCGAGCGGTACAACTGCGACCAATGCCACGGTCCCGAGCTTAAGGGGCTGCAACACATTCCGCGGCTCGCGGGGCAGCAGTTCGAATACCTGAAGACGCAGTTGCGCGGCTTCAAGGCCAAGACGCGCGCTGACATCGATGGGAACATGACCTCGGCCGCCCAGGCGCTGTCGGACAAGGACATCGAAGTTCTCGCCGCCTATCTTGCGGGGCTGGGCGATCCGCACCTTCCGCCGCGGTAGAGGCTGTGGACAATGGGTTGCCAAAGGCGGGGCAACGCGTGAAAATGCGCGCTCGCACTCCATTCACAGCCGCAACTCCGGCATGATCTCGGTCACGATCAACGGCGAACGCCGCCAGTTCGATGCGCCGCTCAACTGCGCCCAGCTCATCACCCGGCTCGAGCTCGCGGGTAAGCGCGTCGCGTTGGAGCGCAATGGCGAGATCGTCCCGCGCAGCCGCTACGCCGAGCAGCCGCTGGCAGAAGGCGACCGGCTCGAAATCGTGGTCGCCGTAGGCGGCGGTTAGCCGCCCGATTCCCGGCGCCTAACCGCCGCCTTAAGGTTTATACTGAATCCTGAATCCCGAATCCTGGTTATTCCCCATGAAACCACACGAAAACCTCGATCCGCTGGTCATCGCGGGCAAGCCGTACTCGTCTCGCCTGCTGCTCGGCACCGGCAAATACAAGGATTTCGCCGAGACCCGGGCGGCCGTCGACGCGAGCGGGGCGGAAATTGTGACGGTCGCGATCCGCCGCACGAATATCGGTCAGAACCCCAACGAGCCGAGCCTGCTGGAGCACCTTCCGCCGTCGAAGTACACGCTGCTGCCCAATACCGCGGGCTGCTATACGGCCGATGATGCCGTGCGCACACTGCGGCTCGCCCGGGAGCTGCTCGACGGGCACGAGCTCGTAAAGCTCGAGGTGCTGGGCGACCCATCCACCCTTTATCCCAACGTGGTCGAGACCCTGGCGGCGGCGCGCACCTTGGTCAAGGAGGGATTCAAGGTGATGGTGTACACGTCCGACGATCCTATCGTCGCGAAGGAGCTGGAGGCGATCGGTTGCGTGGCGGTGATGCCGCTCGCTTCGCTGATCGGCTCGGGTATGGGCATCCTCAATCCCTGGAACCTGCAGATCATCATCGAGGGCGCCAAGGTTCCGGTGCTGGTGGACGCCGGGGTGGGGACGGCGTCCGATGCTGCGATCGCGATGGAGCTGGGCTGCGACGGCGTCCTGATGAATACCGCGGTCGCCACCGCCCGAAATCCGGTCCTGATGGCCACCGCGATGTGTAAAGCGGTGGAGGCCGGCCGCGCCGCCTGGCTTGCCGGGCGCATGCCCAAAAAACTCTACTCCGCTACTCCCAGCTCGCCGACGACTGGCGTCATCGGCTCAACTCAGCAGGCGTGACTTAGTGACTCGTGACTCGAGGCTGTCCAGTATCCCGCTCGCGCACGAGCGGCGTATCTTCCGTGAGCTTCCGGCAATTTCGCGGTCAGGATTTCAAACCGATGCGTGACAGGGTTTACCACTCACCAGTCACCAGTCACGGCGTATCAGCAGTGGCGAGCCGTGCCTGCGGGTTCCAGCTGTACAGCAGGCTCGCGAATTCTTCCGCGGGCAGCGGCTTGCTGAAGTAATAGCCCTGCGCTTTGTCGCAGCCCAGCAGCTTGAGGAAGGCGAGTTGCTCCGCGGTTTCCACCCCTTCCGCAATCACCTCGAGCCCGAGGCTGTGCGCCATGGCGATGATCGCGGTGACGATCGCCGCGTCGTCGGGATCGGTGCTGATATCCCGGACGAACGACTGGTCGATCTTCAGCTTGTCGATCGGAAAGCGCTTGAGATAGCTCAAGCTCGAGTAACCCGTGCCGAAATCGTCGATCGAGAGCTGCACGCCCAGTGTCGTTTAGCTGCGCTTGAATTTGACGATCGCCTGCTCGGCGCTGTTGAATCATCACGCTCTCGGTGATTTCCAGCTCGAGACGGGCCGCCGGCAAACCGGTCTGCTTGAGCACGCGCGCCACCGTTGCCGCGAGACCTTCCCGGCGAAACTGATGGGCCGAGAGATTGGCGGCGACCTGCAACTGCGGACAACCGGCCCGTTCCCACTCGCGCGCTTGCGTGCAGGCCTGCTCGCAGCACCCTCTCGCCGAGGCGGACGATGAGCCCGGTCTCTTCAGCCACCGGGATGAATTCCGCCGGCGGCACCATGCCGCGCTCCGGGTGGCGCCAGCGCAGCGAGCGCCTCGAAGCCGATGATGCCCCCGGTCTTGAGATCGAGCTGGGGCTGATAGTGGAGCGTGAGCTCGAGCGTTCCGAGCGCGCGGCGCAGGTCGTTTTCCAGCGTCCAGACGGCTGGTGCGCGGCCGCGTTCATCTGCGGCCGTGAAGAACTGGTAGTTGTTCGCGGCCCGATCTCTTTGGCGTGATACATCGCCGTGTCGGCGTTGCGCATCAGCGTCTCGACATCCTCGCCGTCGTGCGGGATAAGTGCAGATGCCCACGCTGGGCGTGATGTGCAGCTCGTGGCTCGTGACCCGGAACGGCTGCGAGAGGACGTCGAGCATTTTCTGCGCGAGGTTGCCCGCGTCCTTTGGCTCGCTCAGGTCCGGCACCACGACGACGAACTCATCACCACCAATGCGGGCGACGGTGTCGGATTTACGGATGCATGTCGATCAGCCGCTCGGCGACCGATTGCAGCAACCGGTCGCCGATCTGGTGCCCGAGGGAATCGTTCACGTTCTTGAAGCGGTCGAGGTCGATGAACAGCAGCGCGAGCATCCCGTGGGCACGCTTGGCCCGCGCCACCGACTGACCGATGCGGTCGTAGAGCAGGAGTCGGTTCGGCAGGTCGGTCAGGGCGTCGTGGTGGGCCATGTGCCGGATGCGTTCCTCCGCGCGCTTTTCCTCGGTGATGTCCCGGCCGGTGCCACGATAGCCCTTGAACCGGCCCTCCTCGTCGAAGATCGGCCGGCCGCTGATGCTGGTACGCGGATCTCGCCGCTGGGGTCGTAGCGCTGATACGTGAAGTCGCGGAAGGGCGCGTGCGCCGCGAGCAGGTCCTTGTGCGCTTGCCATTCCTCTTCGGTCACCCCGGAGACCGGGAATTCCCAGCGCATCCGGCCCAACATGCGGTCGGCGTCCGGGATGAACTCGCGTATCTTCGACGACAGATGCGTGAAGCGAAAATCGGCGTCCTGCTCCCAGTACCAGTCCGAAGACAGCTCGGTCAGATCCCGGAATCGCCCCTCGCCCTCCCGCAGCGCGGCTTCCGCGTGTTTGAGCTCGTTGACGTCGGTGATGGTGCCGATCAACCCTGCAACGCTGCCGTCCGCCTTGTTGAACGTCGCCTTGTTGTAGATGGTGTGGTGCACCTGGCCATCCGCGGCCACGATGGCCGCCTCGTAGGATTGGCTGCCGGGGTTGGTGAACAGCTCCTGATCCCTGGCGTGATGTTTGCTCGCCAGTTCCTGGTCGTGGGGATAAAGCTCGAAGACGGACTTGCCGATGAACTGATCGCGCGGAATGCCGAAGAATTGCTCCCATGCCTTGTTCACGCCGAGATAGCGTCCGTCGGCCGCCTTGAAGAAAATCGGCTGCGGCACCGCTTCTATGAGCTGCTGAATGAAACTCAGCTGCTCCCGCAGCCCCTCCGCGCTGCGCACGGCGGTTGCCTGTTCGGCCAGCCGCAGCGCGCGCGCGGGCGACGGAAAGCGTCGCGATCAGCCAGAACAGGAGCAGGCTCGTGACACATAGCAGGATCACGGCGGCAGCACGCGTGCGATACCTGCAGTCCGTGCGGAGAAGTGAACGAGAGCTGCCAGCGGCGTCCGGCCACTTCGACCAAAGCGACCTTTTTGAGGGCGCTCTTCGTCGGTTTGTACCCGGTGCGAAGCGGCGGTTGTCGAACAGCAGGCCTGGGCCGGAGGGTTGACGGCGTGGCCGATGGCTCGGAATAACCGAGGTCATGGACGCTGAGGTCAAATTCCTTGCCGAGCTGCGTGTTCGCACCTGTCCATCAGCTCGTTCACGTGGATGGCCACGCTCACCACGCCGAGAAACGCGGCGCGGCGCTGCTCCACGTGGCCGTCGGCAGGTCTCTGCTATAGATCGCCGCGCGCAACAGCAGAGAGATCTGCTGGCGATCGTCCGCCGCCAGCCTCAAGGGGCCGGTCGCCGTGGGGTCTCCCCGGTCGCGAACGCGCTCGAATTCGGCGCGACGCCCGGCTCGGATAGCGAATCGAAGCCGAACGCCCGCTCGTTGCCGGTGAGCGGCTCGATGTAGGTCACCACGAGGTACTCGTCGCGGTCGCCCGGTGGCTTGATCGCGAAATTGGGATAGCCGCGCGGGTCGATACTCCTGTCGCTCCGCACGGATTCTTCGAACGCGGCCTTCTCCGGCCGCGTCACCCGGCGGGTGTACGCCACCAGCCGGATGCCGACGTAGCGTTCGGCGAGATTGGACCCTTTGAGGTAGCGGTGGAAATCGTCGCGATCCACGCGATCGGAGGCGGCGAACAAGCCCTTGAGACCGAGCAGCAGATTGGTATTGTCCAGCAGCCGCCGCTCCACGCCATCCACGCCTGCTCGACTTCGAGCTCGAACTTGCGGGCGGCATCTCCATGGACCCACTGCCCCGTGAGATGCCAGGCGGCGAATGAAAGGATGAGTCCCAGAGCGAGCACCAGGAACGCCGCCGGGGTGACGAACGCCCAGGATGAGATCGGACAACAGGGGTGCACGAATGCCGAGCGCCATGCGCTATCCCTCAGTGCCGTTCCAACCTGCGTGGACTCACGGGTTGATTTATGCCGTTCATCTTCCATGCCGCCCAGCCATAGACGCATGGCTTGAAAATGGTTGGAACGGCACTAGCCTCCCCTTGGCCCAGTGGACGACGCACCTTACCCGTTTTGCGCAGTGGCTACAAATGGCAGGCTTCCTCGGTCCGCTCTGATCTGCGAAAATTGCCGCACTGCACCACATTACAGTAAGCGGTAAGCAGTGAGCGGTGAGCGGGAAAACCTGAACGAAACCAACGTCACTGATCAACGCCTCTCCAAAGTTTGCTGCTCACGGCTCACTGCTTACCGCTTACCGCTCACCGCTCACTGCTCACCGCCCTTATGCGGCCTATCCGAAGCTACGTGTTGCGCCAAGGGCGCCTGACCGCCGCGCAAGCCCATGCGCATGCCGAGTTGTTGCCGCGGCTCGGCGTTCGCTACTCCCCGGAGCGTAGCGATCTCGACAGGATGTTTGGTCGCGCCGCGCCAAAGATCGTGGAGATCGGTTTCGGCATGGGCGACACGACGGGGCAGATTGCGGCGGCCAATCCCGAGCTCGACTACCTCGGCATCGAAGTGCACACGCCCGGAGTGGGCGCCCTGTTGAAGCGCATCGCCGAGCTGGGGTTGACAAACGTGCGCATCATCCAGCACGACGCGGTGGAAGTGTTCGAGCACATGATCGCGCCGGAGACGCTGGCGGGTGCGCACATCTTCTTTCCCGATCCGTGGCCGAAAAAGCGCCACCACAAGCGCCGGCTGATCCAGCCGCCGTTCGCGAGGCTGCTTGCCTCGCGTATCAAGCCTGGAGGGTATCTGCATGTCGCCACGGATTGGCAGGACTACGCGCACCAGATCCTGGAAGTGCTCTCGGCCGAACCGCTGCTTGCGAACCCTGCCGGTGGATATGCGCCGCGCCCTGAATACCGCCCGCTCACAAAATTCGAGAACCGCGGGCTGAAGCTCGGGCACCGGGTGTGGGATATCATCTTTTCGCGCCGTCGTTCCATTTAGCAGCTTGTCGGGGCGAAAGCGCGACAAGATGCTAACGACTGAAGATCTTCATGCGCACCCTCATCGTCACCGCCGCCAACGAAGCGTACGCCCCGCTGCTGCGTGGGTTGATCGACTCGATCGACCAGCGGGCGCCGCGGGTTTTTACTGGCCTTGCGTGTTTCGACCTCGGGCTCGCCCCCGGAACCCGCGAGTGGGTCGGGCGACACGCCGCCCACGTCGTGGAGCCGGGCTGGGATTTGCCGGTTGGCGAAAAGCTCCGCGCGGAGAAGCCGGAGTTGCGCGGGCTAACCGTTCGGCCGTTCCTGCCGAGCTACTTTCCGGGCTATGACGCTTACTTGTGGATAGACGCGGACGCCTGGGTGCAGGAGCGCTACGCTCTGGACTGGTACTTGGAGGAAGCAGCGAAGGGCGCGCTCGTGGCAGCGCCTCAGGTGGATCGTGCCTATCGCCATACCTCGGGCCTCGTTGGTGTGCGGATCAACCGCATGCTCGCGTACTTCGGCCAGCAGGCTGTAGCGCGGGTGGTGTGGGCGAGCTACTTCAATGCTGGCGTCTTCGCGCTGCGCTCGGATGCACCGCACTGGGCGCTCTGGGCCAAATGGTTCGGCGCGGGGCTCGAGACCACAAAAGGGGAACTCTGCTGCGAGCAGACCGCGCTTAACCATGCGCTGTGGACCGAGCGCCTCCCGGTGAGCCCGCTCCCGGCACTTTGCAACTGGTTGTGCCATCTGGCGCTCCCCGGATTCGATCCGATACGCGGACGGTTCTGCGAGCCGCTCGTACCGCGGAATCCCATCGGCATTCTGCATCTCACCGGGCGGACCAGGCATGGCACTTTCGAGTTGCCTGCCGACGGCTCGGTACCCGGCATCAGCCTGCGATACCCTGGAGCGCCGGCGATGCCGCCCGCCGGCGCTGAAATCTAGACTGTCTCAAAAACGAAAGCACGACTTAGCCACAGATACACACAGATAAACACGGACAAATTCAAAGAGCATTTCAGCCACGGAAACACACGGAAGCACACAGAAATTAACAAGAAGCAAAACAACCAGGTAACGAATAGAATCATTTCAGGTCTACCGCGTTCCGTCCGTGTTTTCCGTGTGATTCCGTGGCCAATTTTGGCCTTTGATTTCATCTGTGTTCATCTGTGGCTCAAATGGGTTTTTGAGATCGCTTCTAGCGACCGTTTCAGGCGTCGGCGGCGGCGCGATCTCTTATTCGAGTCTGAGGTTCGCCTCCTTGATGAGCTTGCCCCAACGCGCGGTCTCGCTCGCCATGAACGCGCCGAACTGCTCCGGTGTGCTCGATATGGTCTCGACGCCAAGCTCGCCCAAGCGGGTTTTCACTGTCGGGCTCGCGAGCGCTTTGGCGAGATCGGCGGCCACCTTGTCGACGATGGGGCGCGGCACGCCCGCAGGAAACAGGATGCCCCACCAGTTGACGGCGGCGAATCCCTTGAGACCTTCCTCAGCGAGGGTGGGAAGCTCTGGCGTAAACCGCCAGCGCTCTTCGCTCGTGACCGCGAGCGCGCGTATCTTGCCGGTCTTCAGGCCCTGCATCGCGGGCAGCGCGTCAGAAAACATGGTGGTGATCTGGCCGCCGCTCAAGTCCGTGATCGCCAGCGCGTTTCCCTTGTAGTTGATCGTAATCATGCTGACGCCCGCGATCCGCTTGAACATCTCGCCCGCGAAGTGCGACATGCTGCCCGGACCACTGGTGCCGTAGGTGAGCTCGCCCGGGCGCGCCTTCGCTAACGCTACGAGCTGCTTCACGTTCTTCACTGGCAGGGACGTCGGCACCACCAGGATGTTGGCGGCTATCGTGATGCGCGACACCGGCACGAAATCCTTCTGCCAGTCGTACGAGACTTTCGACAACAGTGGCTTGGCGACGACCGGCCCGAAATTGCCCAGCAGAAATGTATAGCCGTCAGCCGGCTGCCGCGCAGCGTACTCCGTACCGATCGACCCGTCCGCGCCCGGCCTGGACTCCACGATGACCTGCTGGCCCCAGTACTCCGTCAACTGCTGGCCGATGATGCGCGCCATAACGTCGGAGCTGCCGCCCGGCGGATAGGTGACGACGAACCTCACGAATTTGCTGGGGTACCCCTGCGCCTGCGCCGTGCCGCTCGCGACCGCTGCCGTCAAAGCCAGCGCACAAACTAAATTATTTCTGAGCTTACCCACCAGCACCTCCTGTAAGTAAACGAATGAGCGTTACATTTTTTTGCTACTTGATCGAGCGTAAGGGAACCTAGAAGCAACATTCTTCGCAAATTCGATCTCGCGAGAGGTGGCACATGAAACTTCCGAAGAATGTGCATTTCCGGTGACTTACGCGTCGGCCAAGTAATCCACGCATACTGATGTGCTGTCATGATCTTTCCGTGGCATTCGGCGCTTCATCGAGGAAAATCTGCAGCAGGTCGTTGAGAAAGCGTCGCCCGAGGGCGGTCGGCGTGATGCGCTCGTGATCTCGTTGAATAAAGCCCAATCGCTCGGCTTGGTCAAGCTCGCGCAACACTGCTGTGAGCGGCGTGCCCGTGCGTTCCTCGAACAGCCGCGCGGGAAAACCGTCGCTCAGGCGCAGCGCGTTCATCATGAACTCGAATCCGAGCTGCCCCGCTTCGACTGCGTGCTCCTCCTGGACCGGCGCCCCTCGCTCCACCGCTTCCAAATAGCGCTCGGGGTGTTTCACGCGCATCTGCCGCACGATTCGATCGGAAAAGCTGATCTTTCCGTGGGCTCCGGCGCCGATTCCGAGATAGTCTCCGAATAACCAATAATTAAGATTGTGCCGGCAATAGGCGGCGCTCTGCGATTCGGCAGGAAAGACGAGAGGCGAGAGGCGAGAGGCGCGTCCGGTACCGCAAGGTGATTTTTCCTCCTCTCGTCTATCGTCTCTCCTCTCTCCGCGCTTCGCGTAGGCGGACACTTCGTAGTGGTCGTAGCCGGCGGCGGCGAGCCTGGCCTCGATCGCTTCCTGCATCGTGGCGGTCGTATCGTCGTCGGGGAGCCGCGGCGGGTGGCGGTGGAAGTACGTGTTGGGTTCAATTGTCAGGTGGTATGCAGAGATATGCTGCGGCGAGTATGAAATCGCCGTTTCGATGTCGGCAAGCGCATCTTCGACGGTTTGCTCCGGCAATCCGTACATCAAGTCGAGATTCATGTTATCGAAATCGCGCCCCGCGATTTGGATGGCGCGCCGGGCCTCCATATCGTCGTGAATGCGGCCAAGCGCTTTGAGGCGCGCCGGGTTGAAGCTCTGGATGCCGACCGAAAGGCGGTTCACCCCCGCCGCCCGGAAGTCGCGGAACTTGTCCGCTTCAAAGGTGCCGGGATTTGCTTCCAACGTGATTTCGGCGTCCGCCGCGAGCGGAAGCCGCGCGCGCACCGCAGCCAGAACGTCGTCGATTGCCCGCGCAGATAGCAGACTCGGCGTACCGCCGCCGAAGAACACGCTATACACGCGCCGGCCCCACACGAGCGGCAATGCCAGTTCGAGGTCGGTGATGAGCGCAGCGACGTAGCGGTTTTCCGGTACCGCGCCGCGCGCCTCGTGGGAGTTGAAATCGCAGTACGGGCATTTTCGCGCGCACCAGGGAATGTGGATGTAGAGCGCGAGCGGGGGCAGCGTCTTGAACTGCAGGGATGAGGGATGAGGGATGAGGGATGAGGAGGACACCCCCATCCCTGAATCCGTTTTTGTGCCCGCCTCACGCTTCACGCCTCACTCCTCGCGCCGCTCGCGCAGCTTGGCGACCAACTGCTCGAGCGCCTTCCCCCTGTGGCTGATCGAGTTCTTCTCTTCCGGCGTAAGTTCGGCCGCCGTGCGGCCCGACTCCGGCAGCAGAAAGTACGGATCGTAGCCGAACCCGTTCGTGCCGCGCGCAGTGGCAACGACTTCCCCGTGCCAGCGGCCTTCGGCGATGAGCGGCTCGGGATCGTCGGGGTGGCGCACCAGCACGATCACGCAGTAGTAGTGCGCCTTGCGGTTGCTTGCCTGCGCCAGCGCCCGTAGCAGTTTCCGGTTGTTGCGCGAATCCTGCTCTTCACGGCCTCCGGGTGAGCCGGGGGGCGGCTCCCCCGCATAGCGCGCGGATTGCACGCCCGGCGCCCCGCCGAGGGCATCGACGCAGATGCCGGAATCATCGGAAAACGCCGGGAAACCCGAGCGGCCGCTGGCGTAACGCGCCTTGGCGAGCGCGTTTTCCACGAATGTCACATGCGGCTCGTCCGCTCCCGGAATGCCGAGCTCAGACTGGGGCAGCACCTCGATGCCGAGCGGCGCCAGCATCTGGCGGAACTCGCGCAGCTTGCCGGGATTGCCGCTCGCCAGCACCAGTTTCTTCATGAATTAACCGCCAAGACGTCAGGAAACGCAGAATTGAGCCACAGATAAACACAGATATACACAGATCCTTCTGAAGCGACGAGAAAACAAAAAGACTTATCGTGTGCCGATCAGCAGTGCGAGTCAGCGCCCGCTTGCGGGCGTCGGCTTGTGGATCGGATGGTTAGACGGCATCTTACTGCGATCCCTCTGCGTAATGGGCGAAGGCTGCTCGCACCTTGCCGCTTGGACTGAAGTGCACCCGCAATTTCCCAGAGGCTTCGCCGACAAACGTTTGACGTGAGGGGCACGCAACGGCGCCTCTGACATTGCCGAAGCGAGCAATCGTGCCCCGCCGTGGTGTGTCCCCTCGACTGAAGAGTTAGACCCGTTCGAGAAATCGCGCAATGACTTCATTTACTGGGTCAGG
The DNA here is from genome assembly GCA_963802355.1 of uncultured beta proteobacterium. GTDB lineage: Bacteria > Pseudomonadota > Gammaproteobacteria > Burkholderiales > SG8-41 > SG8-41. Next base: position 130,454 of record CAWDIV010000013.1, read on the forward strand.
ATGGGTAATAGGGCCCATATGGCCAAGATCCTCAAATTCCACAAGCTCGACTCGTGGCAGCGCGGTCGCGAGAAGCCGTGCTACCCCGCGAGCCGAGGGTGTCGAGCGCTTGCCTACCATGTAGAGCACCGGGACATTGAGTGAACGGAATGTCTCCAGGGGTGTGGGTTCATTGAACAGGGCATACGCCCATCGGCGTATATTCGTCACCGACGCGACAATGGGCGGCTTGCGTCGTTCCGGAGTCTGCTCCCAGGTTCCGGAACCCATCCAGTAGTCAATGAATCGCTCGGCGGCGGCATCCTGGTTTCCTGCGTCAAGGGCGATGCTTGCTTCCGCTACTGCGTTGCGGATTCCTTCAGCTTCGTTCGGAGGTGGCCTCTCCGCGTCGAGGAGCGCGAATAGCGTTGGTTCGTAAAGGGCGATTGCACGTACACGGTCGGGATTTGCCAGGGCCGCGATAAGCGCGATTGCGGCACCGTATGAATGACCAACCAGCGCCAGAGGCGAGCCGGCTCTGGTGAGGATTGGCTCGATGAGCGTGACCTCATCACGAAGACTGATGACGCGGTCCGAAGGCCACTCAGGACTTTTTCCGGAACCGTACGAATCGGGAGCGAGAACGCGAAACCTTGGTGCCAGAAGATCCATTAGCGCCTGCCACTGCCCCGAGGTGCTCGCGTTCGCGTGTGTACATACGACCCCGGGGCCAGTTCCTGCCTCACGGAAAAAGGGCTCAAGCTGATGCATTCATGGTTCCTGGAAATACGACGACCCTAGCTGTGATTTAGAGGTCATCATGAGACAGTGCTCAAGCTGCGCAGAGTTCTTTTGCCTTCGATGTGGCCAGCCTGCGCTCGATACCGTCGCAAGCGACAACGACCTGATGAGTCGCGGAACACAGCGTTACCGGAAAGTCTGCCTGAAAATCCCCGGAAACTCGCCGCCTCGTGAACGGCACTTCCTCGCCTGCTTCGGTGCGCATGTAAATGACACATGATTGCGCGTTCGGAGGAACGCTGCCACTCACCGTAAATACTTCATCGCCAATAGGAAGCCCGCAGCACCCGCAAAGCGCAAGCACAGATGGATGGAGTAAGTTCCGGATCACGATGACCTTCCCTAGACGCCATCCAAGGCGCGCTCCTCTGGCTTGATTTGAAGTTCGTTGATGTAGAGAACAAACATCGGCACAAAGAGCACGGCCAACCAGTTTGACAAGTACGCGGCCCACGCGAGCAGGTACAGCAGCAGACTGAGGGTACATGGGATTGCGCGTGAAGCGAAACACGCCGCCGGTGACCAGCGACGACGCGGCACTGGGCTTGGTTGGGTTCATTGTGGTTCTTGCCCGTAGGAACAAGATCATGCCAGGGAACCCGAAAGTTAGGCCAACGGAAGCAAGAACAACCGCGACACCCACCCGAGCACCGAACGAAACTTCAACCGGCGCGACCACCGAGGAGGAGAGCCACATGAGCAGGCCAAAGAGCAACGCCACGGCCGGCGGCGGAACTTTCACTTCAAGCGAGCCCATACCACCGATGGTTAGGCATAACGTATCAAGCTAACCGGCGGGCCGCGCCGATGCCCACAAGAACGAAGACTTATACCGGCCCGTCCGGTTGAGCGCCGGGTTAGGCCCCGCGCCTGAGTGGAAATTAATTCCACCTTGTGAACTGCCCCACCACAAGCATGACGAGCAGGAAGAAAACGTAGCCGCCTCCAACAAGCAGAGGTGGTCCAGCGGCTACGAGCATTGCAGTGCGCTTGCCGCCGAAAAGATGCGGATGAAACCACAAATAGCTGCTAAGGATAAGCACACCAGCCAAAGGGGCGAATACTAGAAGAAGAGAGGGTGCCAGGGAGGAGGTCTCGGGTGACAAGGCGATACCCAATATATAAATCAGCGCGAAGGCGTCGACGGCCCAGACGAGAATCATTGTTGCCAGTGGCCGATCTGAGCGAAAGCTAATTAAGGAGATGACCGTCGCGCCGAGGAGTGCCCAGATAAACACGAAATGGCCAATGCGGGAAAAGCTGACCTTGGCCCACCTCGAAGCCCCAGCGCACGAGGAGTCCGCCGACACGCCCCATGGGTGTGGATTCGTCGAGTGGTTGACTTTGCATGGCGAGCGCCGCAAGTGAGCAAGCGATAGCGGAGATCGTGAGCCACGCCAACAGCGCAACCGCATGTCCGGTCGATAGCGCAAGCGCCGCAGCGACGCCCGCCATTACGCCGAATGCGATGATCGCTTCAAGCATGTGAACGTTCGAGATATTGCGTTGCGCAGCATCGCAGGCCTCTTTTCGTCCTCGGGGCCTAACGAGACCAAGTTAACCGGCCCGCCACCACCGACGGTCGCGAGGAAGGAGTAGCGTACCGGCGGGTCCGGTTGAACGCGTGGTTAGGGCGCATAGCATGAACCGACACCGGCTTAAGTTATGCGGATCCACCCGTCATCGCCTGATGCATCGCCGCACGCGCAGCTGCGAGGGTTTGCGCGTCTGCCAGCTCAGGACGGCCCGACCCATACGGCGGCTGCGGCGCGTATTCCATAATCAGTTCGATGACTCGCCCCACACCCTCTCCAGCCCAGTGTCCCGCCACTGCGATACCGAAGTCGACACCCGCTGTGATGCCACCACCGGTGAGCCGATTGCGGTCGATGCTGACGCGTTCGTCGCTGGGCTCAGCGCCAAATTGGCTCAGCGCTTCGCGAGCACCCCAGTGCACCGCAGCACGGTAGCCTCGCAGCAGTCCAGCGGCCCCTAGCAGCAGGGAACCTGTGCAGACACTGCACACCCAGCGGGCACGCGACCCGCGATCAGTTAGAAAGGCGATTGCGGCAGAATCGCCCAGCAGGTCCAATGTGGGCTTCGCACCGCCGCCGACAAAGAGGACGTCTGGATCAGTCCAAGCATCCTCAAAACTGTTCGTCGCGTGTACGGTGAGGCCGCAGTCCGTGGGCACCGCACCGGAACGATGCCAAACGTACTGAACTTCGTAGTCGGGCAAGAAACTCCACGCCTGAAGGGGACCGACCAGATCCAGCAGAGTCATGCCTGGATATATCATGGCCAACACTTTCATCGCGCGTCCTTCTCTGTGTTAGCAAAATCATTCTACGGGACCCCGCCAACTGCAGAACCTTAGGCTCACCCCGCTAGCGCCCTAACGCCTGAGCTCACAGTGACAGCATGAAGGGATGAATGTCCAGTGCTGCGGCCACGTCCTGTACCAACACCCCAGGCAGGCTGGAGAGCTTCACCGCTGTTGCTTTGAATCGATCACCATACTGCGCGACCTTCCGAGGCCCCGCTCTTGCCATGTGACACCTCCGAGCTGTTAGCTCAAGGTGTCAACTCTTTCGGGGGAACTTTGACGTCCGCTCGATGGAGGGGTTAGGCCACGACGGCGACGATGCCGACTGCATAGAGCGCCGCCGCGAGCGCGAGGCCTCGAAAGGGAACACCGAACCAGTAGAGCTTGGCAAGCACGACCATGACTGCAAGGTATGCGAGCCCGAGACAAAGGAGAAAGCCGGAGCTGAAGAGAAGATGCGACGGCTCGAACGCGAGAAAGAGGTAAAGCACGCCGAAGAGGATGGCGCCGCTGCTGTGGCTTGCGTGGAAGCCAAGAGCCGCACGCCAGACGGTGGTCTGCCGTGTGATGACGGGCGAGACCTCCTGCATTCTTTGAACGAGCGCTGCGTCACGGGGCCAGAGCTTTTGTCCACGAAAGGTGTAGAGCGCATGAAGGCTTCCGAGGACAAGAACGATGGCCGCGCTCGCGGCGAACAGGACGGATGCGACGACAGGCACATTGTTCCTTCTCGGGGCCTAACGTATAGTGAACTTCCTAATCGTCGACTAATTAGACACCCTGCGTTACCCGTCTGTCATCCTGTTCGCGCAATCAACCGTTTATATCGGTGGAGGCGCTGATATGCTCTGGATCTAGTCTGCGTTTATCTGCGGCCAATATTCTTTTTGACTTTGTCGGTGTTTTCCGTGTGATTCCGTGGCCAATCTGCTCTTGATTTGATCCCCGTCTAATTTGCCTTTAGCGCGGCCTTCTGCGCCGCGATGAGCTCGCGAATACCCTGCCCGGCCAGCTCCAGCATGCCGTCGAGCTCCGCCCGCGAAAACGGCTGACCTTCCGCCGTTCCCTGCACTTCGACCAGACCGCCGCTGCCCGTCATCACGACGTTCATGTCGGTTCCCGCAGCAACATCCTCGCCGTAGTCGAGATCGAGCACCGGCACGCCCTGGAACATGCCCACGGATACCGCGGCGACGAAGTCGCGCACCGGCGATGATGCGATCCTGTTCTGCTTCAACAGGAAATCGACCGCGTCATGCAGCGCCACGAACGCTCCCGTGATGCTGGCGGTGCGGGTGCCGCCGTCGGCCTGGATCACGTCGCAATCGAGATGTATGGTGCGCTCGCCGAGCCTCTCGAGCTCCACGACCGAGCGCAGCGCGCGTCCGATCAGCCGCTGGATTTCCTGAGTCCGCCCCGATTGCTTGCCGCGCGCGGCCTCACGGTCTGCGCGGGTGTTGGTCGAGCGTGGCAGCATTCCGTACTCCGCGGTGACCCAGCCCCGCGTCGATCCCAGCAGGTGCGCAGGCTGCCGCTCAAGTACGCTCGCGGTGCAGATCACCTTCGTCTCCCCGCATTCGACGAGCACCGAGCCCTCGGCGTGCCGCGTATAGCGGCGCGTCATCCGCACTCCCCGCATCTGATCGGGACGTCTTCCGCTCGGTCGCATGTAACTCCCTGAGTATGCTATCGTTCCGGGTTCCCGAGAGCGTGAATCTTAAACGGTAAATGACCGACGGTAAATCAAACGACATGGCGACCGCCACCCCCTTCGTCACTCGTCACTCGTCACTCGTCACCCGACTCTCATGATCTACAGCATGACCGGATATGCCGCGGCTACGCGCGAATTCGCCTACGGCGTGCTCAACCTCGAGCTGCGCTCGGTCAATCATCGCTATCTCGACATTCAGTTCCGGCTTCCGGACGAGCTGCGCAGCATCGAGTCGCAACTGCGCGAGCTGCTCGCGGCGCGCTTCGTTCGCGGCAAGGTCGAGTGCCGAGTGACGTTCAACACCGGCGCCGGCGCTCACAAGACGCTGCAGCTGAATGAAGGGCTGCTGCAGGAGTTGATCGCGTTGAGCGGCGAAAGTGCGCGCCGTCCTGCCCGGAGCGGGAGGCCTCGATACGGCCGACGTGCTGCGGTGGCCGGCAATGCTGGGCGCGGAAGCCGTGCCGGCGGAAGAGCTCAAGCAAGCGTGCCGGGCGCTGCTGGGCACTGCGCTGGAGGAATTCGCGTCCGCGCGCGGCCGGGAAGGAGAACGGCTCGAGGCCATCCTGCTCGAGCGCGCGGCCAGCATGGAGAGGCGCATCGCCGGCGTTGCGCCGCGCATTCCCCAGGCGATCGCGGCGTTTCAGGAAAAGCTCGTCGCCCGGTTGAAGGAAGCGCTGGCAGGCGGCGACGATGAGCGCATCCGGCAGGAAGTCGCGCTCTACGCCAGCAAGATCGACGTGGATGAAGAGCTGTCGCGACTGGCGACTCACGTTGCCGAGGTCAAGCGCGTTCTGAACGAGGGCGGCGCGGTCGGCAAGCGCCTCGACTTCCTGATGCAGGAACTGAACCGCGAGGCGAATACGCTGGGCTCGAAGTCCGTGGATATCGTCGTCACCCAGTCGGCGATGGAGCTGAAGGTCCTGATCGAGCAGATGCGCGAGCAGATCCAGAACATCGAGTGAAGGCAGTGAATCCCGGATCCTGAATCCCGAATCCTGATGTCCGGCACCCTATTCATCGTCAGCGCGCCTTCTGGCGGAGGCAAGACGAGCCTCTTGAAAACGGCGCTCGAATCCGAACCGGACGTGGCGCTTTCGATCTCACACACCACGCGCCCGCCGCGTCCCGGCGAGGTTGACGGCCGGCACTACTACTTCGTGCCTTTGCCGGATTTCGAAAACATGCTGGCGGCCGGCGAATTCCTGGAGAGCGCCTCGATTTACGGGCACCGTTACGGCACCTGGCGCAAGGGAATCGAGCAGGAGCTGGAAGAGGGGCGCGACGTGGTGCTCGAGATCGACTGGCAGGGCGCCCAGCAGGTGCGCCGGCTCATGCCGGATGTCGTAAGCATCTTCATCCGGCCGCCGTCACTCGATGTCCTCAAGGCGCGCCTCATGAACCGGGGGCAGGATACCGCCGACGTCATCGCGCGCCGGCTGGCGCAAGGCGGAGGAGGAAATCAGCCACGCGGGTGAATACGATTATGTTATTATTAATGAAGACTTTAACCGCGCGGCACTGGATCTGCGGAGCATTATCCGGGCCGAGCGGCTCAAGGTTTCCCGCCTGCTCGCCCACGGAGTTTTGATCAACCGTATCAAGTAGAGGTTACTCGATGGCACGCATTACCGTTGACGATTGTTTGAGAATAATTCCCAACCGCTTCGAGATGTCGCTTGCGGCGACTTACCGCGCGCGTCAGCTCACGAACGGCGCTCAGCCGATGCTGGAAGCCAACCGCGACAAACCGACTGTAATCGCGCTGCGCGAACTCGCCGGCGGCAAGTACGGATCGGAGATCCTGAACAAGGGGCAGACATGACGTAAGGCAGGGATGGGGGCGGAGGGCGGAGGGATGCAAAACCGCATACCGCCAAGCTGCCGACTTTTCCCTCATCCCTGCATCCTTCATCCCTCATCCCTAATGTTAACGGCGCCCGCTACCACCCTCTTCAAGGAATGGGCCGGCTACCTCAAGCCGGAGGATATCTCGCAGCTTCAATCCGCCTATCATTTCAGCGAAGCTGCGCACGAGGGACAGTATCGCAAGTCCGGCGAGCCGTACATCTCGCACCCACTGGCGGTAGCGAACATCCTCGCTCAGTGGCATCTCGACCCGCAGGCGCTCACGGCGGCGCTGCTGCACGATGTAATGGAAGACACTTCGGTCACCAAAACCGAGATTTCCAAGAACTTCGGCAAGCCGGTCGCGGAGCTCGTGGACGGTGTTTCCAAGCTCGACAAGATCGAGTTCGAGACGCACGAGGAAGCGCAGGCCGAGAATTTCCGCAAAATGCTGCTGGCGATGGCCCGCGACGTGCGCGTCATCCTGATCAAGCTTGCCGACCGCCTGCACAATATGCGCACGCTCCAGGCGGTCGAGCCCGAGCAGCGACGCCGCGTGGCGCGCGAGACTCTCGAAATCTACGCTCCGATCGCCAATCGGCTGGGCCTGAACAGCATCTATCAGGAACTCGAGGACCTTGCTTTCTCGCACCTCTATCCCGACCGCTACCGCGTCCTGGCGAAGGCCGTGAAAGGATCGCGCGGCAATCGCCGCGAAGTGGTCGGCAAGGTGATGGACGGGATGAAGAGGAAGCTCAAGGCGAGCGGGGTCGAAGCACAAGTGCACGGGCGCGAGAAGCACCTCTACTCCATCTACCGCAAGATGCGGGAAAAGCACCTCTCCTTCGCCAAGGTGCTCGACGTGTTCGGTTTCCGCATCATCGTCAACGACGTTCCCGCCTCTTACGTCGCCCTCGGCGCGCTGCACGCCCTCTACAAGCCGATCCCGGGGAAGTTCAAGGACTACGTCGCGATCCCCAAGGCGAACGGCTACCAGTCACTCCACACGACGCTGTTCGGGCCGTTCGGCAGCCCTCTCGAAATCCAGATCCGCACCCAGGAAATGCACAAGATCGCGGAAGCGGGCGTGGCCTCGCACTGGCTCTACAAGAGCTCCGATACTTCGCTCTCGGAGCTGCAGAAAAAGACGCATCAATGGCTGCAGAGCTTGCTCGAGATGCAGTCGCAGTCGGGCGACTCGGTCGAATTCCTGGAGCATCTCAAGGTCGACCTCTTTCCCGACGAGGTGTATGTCTTCACGCCCAAGGGCAAGATCATGTCATTGCCGCGCGGCGCCACTGCGGTCGACTTCGCCTACGCCGTGCACACCGACATCGGCAACCGCTGCGTCGCGGTCAAGATCAACCAGGAGCTGATGCCGCTACGGACCGAGCTCAAGAACGGCGACCGGGTGGAGATCATCACCGCCGCGCACGCCAAGCCCAATCCGCTGTGGCTCAACTTCGTCATTACGGGCAAGGCGCGATCGCGCATCCGTCACTTCCTCAAGACGATGCACTTTGGGGAATCCGTGCAACTCGGGGAACGGCTGCTCAATCAGGCGCTGACGGGGCTGGGGTCCGGTCTTGCCGAGATCAAGGATGCGCAGTGGGAGAAGTTTCTGCGCGACGCGGGCGAAAAATCGCGGGAGGAAGTCATGGCCGACGTCGGGCTCGGCAAGCGGCTGGCAGCAGTGGTGGCACGCCGGCTGCTGCAACTCGGCGACCCGGGCCCCCACGACGCGCCACTGCTTGGGTCCGTCATCATCCGGGGATCGGAAGGCATGGCGGTGCAGTTCGCCCACTGTTGCAAGCCGATTCCCGGGGATCCCATCATCGGCGTCATCAGCAAGGGCCAGGGCATGGTGATCCACACTCACGATTGCCCGGTGATCGCAAGAGCGCGCCACGACCCCGACCGGGTTCTCGACGTCGCCTGGGACCCGGAAACCCGCAAACCATTCGACGTGAGCATCAAGCTGGTAGTGGCGAACCAGCGCGGCGTGCTCGCCAAGGTAGCGGCGGAAATCGCCGAGGCGGAGTCCAACATTCAGAACGTTGCCGTCGACCCGGACGACGGCAGCGAATACACCAACATGCTCTTCACGATACAGGTGTACAACCGCCTGCATCTCGCGCAGATCGTGCGCAGCCTGCGCAGTATCCCCGAGGTCATCCGGATTTCACGCCAAAAGGGCTGACGCCCAGCGGTAGCGGTTAGCGGTTTGGCTAATGGCTAAAAGCTGATCAGCTGTCTGCCGGCTGCTTAGCGCCGGCAGACGCTATAGCCGTCGTTCCACCCCATCGAGTAATCCATGTCGCTCTTGTAACGACTGTCGTTGCGGCGCTGGCTGCCGGATTCCGCGCTCTCGCAACCTTCGACATAGCCCTGCTTGAAGGCCGTCGAATAGCCGCTCAAATTGCGATTGATCTTGCGCGATCCCTGCGGCCCGGGTTCAACTTGAGATACCTGCGGCTTCGATGACGGCGTGGGGGGCGGCGGCGATGTGGTCTCGCACCCCGCGATGAGTACGGCGAGCAGCGCCGCGGCCGTGCAGCGGACGTGTGTCATCCCGGGTCCCGTGAGCCGGTTGAAGATTTCTGCAGGTTCACCACACGGGTCTCGGCCGGCGGGCCGCTGTCGTGCTCATCCAGATACTTTAACAGGACGGTATACGTCGGGTAGCGCAGGCCGGTCTTGTTGCAGTAGTCGGTCATCACCCGGTTGAGCGCCTTCAACGCGAGTCGCACCAGCCGCGTGTCGCCCTCGATGCGCGTGCGCGAGACCTCGCCCATGCGCAGCATCACCTCCAAGATATCGATTTCGACCGCTTCATCACCCCGAAACTCGGCGTGCAGCCGCTTCACCCGCCCGTGACTTGTCGTGTTCATTACCGGCTCCCCAAAAGAAAAGCACACCAGCTGCAGCCGGCGTGCGCGTCCGCCCGGTAGGTCAGCAACCATTCGGTCGTCCTGACCAGCTACCTGCGTGCCTTTCCGCGCGCTCCCAAATTCATGACCGTTCAGGGCTTGCTGTGCCCTTTTCCATGCGCCTGGCCGGTAGCCGAAGCGTTGCCCGGCGCCCCGGCGGCAGTCACCACGCCGACACCGCGGGCCGCGCTGTCTCCATGCTGAAATTTCGCGTTCGTCCCGGGGCCGGCCGCGGACGTGCCGGCAGCCGTGACGATACCGGAGCGTGCGGATCCATCAGACCGTCCGTGGGCCACGCGCCCGGATACCGCCTTCGCGCTCGACCCGGCGGCGGTGGTAACGCGTTTAATGTCATGAGCATCCGCTGCCGGCGACTTCGAAGGGTGCGTGCTGGAATGCTTCGTCGCGCTTACGACATGGCCGAGCTTGACGCCCATTGAGTTCGCGATCTTGCCCCAGCCCATGCCATCGGCGCGCATCTGCAGGACGCCCTGCATCGGGATCCTAGTCGTGGTGTCGCCACTTCTGGTGACAATCGTCCCGCCCATCAACGCCACTCTCACCTGCTCCGTGGTGGGATCCGTTATGCCGTTACGTGCCAAATCCGTGCGTGCCAGCGAGAGCGCATGCGACACGTTGCCAAAACCCATAGGACGCGTAGGCGGCACGAAAGTTGTCTCAACTGGCGGTTGGCGGGGGGTTGGTGGTTCAATCAGCGTGATCGTGCTGCCTTGGCGCAGCCCAGTCACGAGGTTTTGGGCATTGCTTTCGGAACCGGCAAACGCCGTAAACTCGTTAACCAGCCGCGTCTGGGGCGGGGACGAGCTTTGGGCGAAAGTTGAGACCGCGCCCGCGAGCCACAACAGGACCACCACCATCCAAGCTGTCGCGACCTTCATGATTTCATCCTCCTTTCGCTGCCACGGCACGATCGAGCACTTTTTCCGTGTGCAAAATGATTTCAGTGGCCGTCGCGCTGTCATAGAACACGCCGTTTTTGGCGGTCACGCGCATGCGGGTGGTGGTGGGGGTAAGCGGCTCGAGCTCAACCTCGATCTCGCGATTGTTCGCGGTCGCCTTGATCACTTCGGATCCCTCGACTTTGGACGAAGAGGACACCTTGATGCTCATTCGCTGTAGCGCCGTCATGGTGGCGCCCCTGACCCTGGGCATGGGAACGCTGAACGTGCGGTAGGTGATCCCGGTGAGCGTATGCGAAACGCCGGTGGCAGCTCCCACGCCCATAGCAGTCACTGCGACCGGCGCGCAGCCATTCAATACGAGCAGCCACGCCGCTCCGACTGCAGGGCGCCATGGCCAGTCCTGCAGGTTGAGTGCCGGTCGGCGCATTTTTAGCCGACGGCGACGATGCCACGATCGGTCACGCGCACCTTTTGGCCGACGGCATAGGCCGGCTGCGATTGCTGGGTGAACGTGCGGTAGGAGCCGTCTTCCATGCGAACACGCACCTGGTACTTTACCGACTTTTTCATGTTCTTCTCGATCTGGTTGCCGGCATAGGCGCCGCCTGCCGCGCCAGCTACGGTGGCCGCGGTGCGCCCGCGCCCACTGCCGATCTGGTTGCCGAGGAGACCTCCCACAACCGCACCACCTGCCGTGCCCATCCAGGTGGTCTGGCCCGGCACGTCGACGGCGCGAACTGAATCGATTGTCCCGCAGTCGCTGCAGATGGCGCGCGCGCTCGCGACCGCACTGCGACTGCCCGGAGCGGCACGCGAAACGCTCGCGGGGGAGCGCGGCGCCCCTGGCCGGGGCTCGACCGCGGGCGCGCCGGAGCGCGGCTCACCGGGCTTGGCCGCGGGCTCGCTCCCCGACAGCGCGCCCGGCATCCAGCCCATCATGGTGGCGACGCCGACAGCACTGAACACGGTCACCGCGATCGCCGCGATCACCATCAGGGGATACAGCAGCCCGCTTTTACTGTCCCTCGTGCTCATGCGTTGGGAAGCTTCCACTGTCGCTCTCCTCTCTGTATACGAGAAAAAAGAGTTCCCGCGTACGCTCAGCTCTTGACTATCAGATTGTTTTTGACGTCGACGACGCCGTCGATGCCGGCGGCGACTTGCGCGGCGCGCCGCACCTGCTGTTCGCTGTTCACGAATCCGGAGAGCTGCACGGTGCCCTTATAGGTATCGACGCTGACGGCAAATGCGCTCACCATCGGGTCCTTGAGCAACGCAGCTTTGACCTTCACGGTGATCACGCCGTCACCCAAGACCCGGCCCACGCGCTGACGCTCGTAGAGCGCCTGCGCTTTGACGAATTCGTCGGCATCGAGCCGGTTGTCTCGATTGTCATCGGCCTCGGTGAAGGCCCCCTCGAAATCGCGTAAACCTCGCGTTTCCTCGCGGCTTAGGAAACCGTCACGGTTGGCATCCAGTCTGTGGAAGGTGGGGGGGTCGGAGCCGATGACGGAGTATCCGCCCCCGTCGCCGGCGGTGCTGTCTGGGCCGCCGCGGCGGCGCTACCGAGCAGTGCGACGAGTGCCGTAGTAAGCAACGCTATCCGGCACTGGGCCGGAAATGACTTGCGATTCATGACTTACTCCTTAGCCTGGGTTTGAGTTGCAAACGCACCACAAGCGTAGAAGACCGTTGCAATGTACGTGCCAGACAAGGTTGTGCCAATGGATCAAAGCCTTACGAGCAAGACGTCACTTCGGGGAACTTATTTCCTGTCGTTTTCCAGCTACAAGGGCCAGTAGTTTCCAACTACGCTGTTGAATCGTTGGGCAATTTAGTGTCGTGGCGAAGCGACATCGCGCGCGAAGGGAACTGATGTTCCACCTGCCCGATCCGGATATCGCACCTGGGTTCGCCTTCCTCACGCGCGCGATCACCGCGGCGCGACCGCGCCGCAATTGCATATCCTCATTCAGTTCAAAAATTTAGGTAATGGGTGCGGGGCCGGACCCTCTGCCCTTCCTCGCGAAGAAGTTTCATTGCGCGACCGGGGAATGTGGGGGCGCGGGAAGCACCCTCGCGAATTTGCAGGAAGGGGCCGTTCCGTTTCCGATCGTAGAAGTGCCGTTCAAGGTAGTGGGGGGTGCGGGGGGAATGGGAAGGCCCCTCGGATTTTCAGGAAGGGGCCCATTCCCCCTGGCCCATTCGGGCCCGTTCCCCCCTCCTAAATTGCCTTGAAAAGCTTGGGGTCGAGCTGGTGGCGCTGCAGCAGCTTGTAGAACTCGGTGCGATTGCGCTTCGCGAGGCGCGCCGCCTGGGTGACATTGCCCTCGGTGATCTTCAGCAGCCGGGTGAGGTACTCGCGCTCGAACTTCTTGCGTGCTTCCTCGAAGGAAGTGAGCTCGCTCTGCTGGTTCTGTATCGCCTGTTGCACGAGCGTAAGCGGAATCAGCGGTGTGGTGGACAGCGCGACGGATTGTTCCAGCACGTTGTAGAGCTGCCGCACGTTGCCCGGCCAGGGCACCGATATGAGGAGCTCGAGCGCCTCGGGCGCGAAGCCGTTGACCTTCTTCTTGTATTTTGCGGCGAGCGTGCCGAGAAAATGATTGGCGAGCAGCGGGATGTCTTCGCGCCGTTCGCCGAGCGAAGGCAGCTTCAGCGCCACGACATTCAAGCGGTAGAACAGGTCTTCGCGGAAATTGCCTTCAGCCATCTCGGACTCGATGTTGCGATGGGTAGCCGAGATCACTCTGACATCGGCCTCGAAGCTCTGGGTGGAGCCGACGGGCCGCACCGTTTTTTCCTGAAGCACGCGCAGCAGCTTCACCTGGAGCGACACTGGCATATCACCGATTTCGTCGAGAAAGAGCGTGCCCCTATCCGCTGTCTGGAACAAGCCCTTGTGATCGCGCGTGGCGCCGGTGAACGATCCTTTGACGTGGCCGAACAGTTCCGATTCGAGCAGCTGCTCGGGAATGGCGCCGCAGTTGATGGCCACGAAAGGATGTTCACGCCGCACGCTTGCCTGGTGTATCGCGCGCGCAAGCAATTCCTTCCCCGATCCCGACTCGCCGTAAATAAAGACGCTCACGTCGCTCCCCGCTACGAGCCGAGCTTTCGCCAGCACATCTTCCATGGCCGGATTGCGGGTGATGATGTCCTTGCGCCAGAGGTGGTCACCGGCGCCGTCTGCTCCAGCGACTGACCCGCCACCCAGCGCCATCGCCCGCTCCACCTCGGCGAGCAGGGCCTTGGCGTCGAACGGCTTGGTGAGATAGCCGAACACACCGCGGTTCACCGCGGCGACCGCATCGGGTATCGTGCCATGCGCGGTCAGGATGATCACCGGCAGGGCCGGATTCTGCGCGCGCGCAGCCTCGAACAACGCCATGCCGTCCATCCCGGCCATCCTCAAATCGGTGACCACCAGGCGCGGGCGGGCTACACTCATTTTGCTCAAGGCCTGTTCGCCGCTGCCTGCGGTGGTGACCGCGTAACCGGCCGCGGACAGCCGGATCTCGATCAGCCGCAGCAAATCGGGATCGTCATCGACCACCAGGACGCTATTAAACGGCGCATTCATCGCTTACGCTCGATCAGGCTGCGCTCCAGGGATTTCAGAGCGTCAAGCTTCTGCTGAAGTGCTTGCGTGTTGGCGTCGAGGCGCCTGCGCTCCTGGATCTGGGAGGCGAGCAGCAGCGCCAACCCGGAAAGCGGAGAACCCGAGTTTTTCGCCAGAGGGTCGAGCAAATCCAGCGCTCGAGGCTCGTCGTGAAACGCAGTGTTCGGCAATGTCATAGTCATAGCCAGTCGCAACCGGTTATAGTCCGACCGCGCACCACCGTACGCCTGGCGGGCAGCGTCGTGCTCCCTGGCAAGCTCCGGAGCGGAAAGCTTCCTCAAGACCGTGAAGTAATAAAGCAAGTTCTCCGTGTCGGACACCACCGGCCGCCGCGATTCAGCCGGCGGTGCCGCCGGCTGGCTGGGCTCTGCCGATTCAGCCGGCGCTTCCGGCGGCTGGCTGGGTTCCGCGACCGGAGCGGGTTCGGCAACCTCGACGGCCTGCATGGTCGTGCAACTGGCCAGCAGTGCACAGGCGGCCAGCGCCACGCCCACCACCAACGCCGTTCGAGTTCTCATGCCGCCGCCTCTTTTCATGCTTTCCGAGCGCGACCATCTCGCGTCGGCCGCCTCCTCACGTTTCCCAAGCATCCAGCACCAACGCGTCGGCGGCCCAGCGTCCTTCGCGGGTCGCATCCCCAAAGGGGCCCCCGCTCCGCCGCTCATGCCGCTACCCCGGGCCTGCGAGCGGGAATTTCATACGCAGATGCGCGCCCGCTGCCGCGCCCACCACTTCGACACTTCCCCCATGCGCTGTCACGTATTCCTTCACCACCGAGAGACCGATTCCGGTGCCCCGTACCGCCCCGGCACCGGGCCTGCTGCCCTGGAAGAACGGCTCGAAAATGCGGTCGCGCTCATCCGGCGGGATACCGGGTCCTTCGTCGATGACGTCGAGGGCCACCTGCGTGCCGTTGCGCACCGCACGTATGCGTATGGTTGCGCCCTGCGGCGAAAACTTGATCGCGTTCGACAGGAGATTGTCGAGCGCCACCTTCAGCATGTCGAAATCCGCCGTGACCAACACTTCCTGGGTGGACACATCCAGCTTGAGGTTCCGCGATCTCAGCGCGAGGCGCTGATCGCCAGCCACCCGGCTGATAACCCGCTGCACGCTCACCAGCTTGGAGATCGAGGGTGACCTTGTGAAACTGGCTGGCGCCGTAGTTCAACAGGTCCTCGATCTGTCTCTGCAGTTCCATACTGTTGTGGCGCAGGATCTCGGCTACTTCCCGCTGTTGGGGCGAAAGTTTGCCGACCACCTCCTCGGATAGCAACTCAGCCCCCTCCCGCACCGCCGTGAGCGGTGTTTTCAGCTCATGGGACATCTGGCGCAGGAATCGGTTCTTCTGCTGCTCCAGATCGAGCAGCTTTTGCCGCAGCCATTCCAGCCGCTCTCCCAGGTATTCCAGGTCCTGGGGACCGTTCACGACCACCGGGACATTGAACGCCCCTCCCCCCAGCCTGCGTATCGCCGCGTCGATCTGCTGGATCGGCCGGGTAATGAGGATGGTGAAGCCCACCACGAGGAAGATCACCACGGGAATCGCGGCAAGGAGCTGCCAGAGCATCATGCGCTGCGCCCGGTCCGCGGTCGCGCGCATCGCCTCCACCTCGCGGTCGATCAAGGCGGCGGAGTGCGCCGAAATGATCTGGGCGCGGTCCGCAAGCCCGGGGAATCGGGTGACCGCCTCGGTGAGCTTGCTCTCCTTCGCCGTTTCGTCGGACAGGACGGCAAAGATCTGTTTTTCCTCGCGCACGATTTCCTCGAGGGCGCGCCGCTGCTCGGCGTCGAGCGGCAACGACTCGAACTCGGCCACCGTCTGCTCGAATCGCTGCCGATTGGCCAAGTAGGCATCGAAGAGCGAGCGGTCGGCGAGAATGACGATCTGCCGCGCCGTCCGCTCGAGCGCCGTGATGAGCTCGGCAAGGCGGCGGCTGCTCTGGGTCGCCTGGGCCGCCTGGTACACCGCGTTCTGGCTGCGGTTCGCGAGCTGGTCGATCGAGACCGCGTTGTTGACGAGCGAGAATACAAGTGGCAGCGCGATCAGCGTGAGCCCGGCTCCCAGCAGCGCGGGAAACGAGCGCGGATAGTACAGCCGCATGAGACCCTGACCATTATGTTGCGAACCGTGGACCGCAGGCCCGAATGAACCCTCCGCGCGGCATTTCTCGCGCAGCGAGCCGCGCGCCTGGGCTCCGTTCTTTCAATCTAGACGACAGGCGTTCACTATAGCATGGGGCATGATTCGCATGCCGTGGAGGCGCGACATTCCGACGGCATTCATGTCGCATATCGGCTGCGCCCAGGAATGTCTCGGACTTTGTCCCAACACACTCCTGTAGCAGCATGTCGGACACGTCAAGTCCGACAGGCCGCTAACCCTCTGCGGTTTTCTGCGCCCTGGCCTCCAGCAACTTGATCAGCCCATCGATGCCTGCGCGCGCGATCTCGGATTGGAACTGGCTGCGATAGGTGGTAACCAAGCTCAGATTTTCCACGACGACGTCATAAACCTTCCAGCCGTTCGGCGTCTTTACCATTCGGTAATCGATCTGCACCGGCTGCTTACCGGATTCGGCCGCGACCGTGCGCACGATGCTTTCATCCGCCGCCGGCTTCGCTGCGGACGGTTTTATGTCGACTTTGACGTCTCCGGTGGTGCGCGAGAGCGCGGCGGTATAGGTGCGCACGAGCAACGTGCGAAACCCGCGCTCGAGCGCTTCCTGCTGGGCGGCGCTCGCTTGGGCCCAGGAGCGGCCGACCGCCAGCTGCGTCATCTGTTTGAAGTCGAAGTGCGGGAGGACTTTCTGCTCCGCCGCTTCGATCAATTTGCGCTGGTCTTTGGTCTGCTTGATAACCGTCAACACTTCGTCCACCGTCTGCTTGACGAGCGCTTCGGGCGCCTCTTGCGCGTACGCCCCCGGTGCGAACAGGAGCGCCGACAGCGCCAAAGTCCGTGCGATCAGCTTCAACATAATCTTTCCCCTTCAAAAATAGTGAGCCTTCCTGCTCGAATCGGCAGCCTGCCGGGAGACCAACAACGCCACCCAAAGCTTAGGTCCGGTTTCGTACATGTCGTTCACTTGCCGCCCTCCCGCGTGCGTTACGATGCTTTTGCGAAAAATCAGCGGGTTGGCAATGGGACCCCCGGTCACCCCAGCTCCAGTATGTCGCTGGGAAGAGACAGTCGAAGGGAGACAGCAGTAACTAATTGAAAACTAGTGTGTTTAAATGCCTCTGCTGCCCGACAACCATCTTTAGAGAGGAAATCTGAATGAAGCTGGTGCGCTACAGCCGTAAGCACGAGCCGCCTGCGCTCGCGCGCGTGGGCGTGCTGGTCGGACAGGACCTCCTCGCCGACGTGCGCGCCGGCTACGCGCTCTATCTCGTAGCGGAGACGGAGAATCCCAAGGGGCGCGAGCTTGCCGCGATCTACCTGCCGCCGTATCTGGCGCAGTTTCTGCACGTGGGGGAGCCGGCGTGGCTCGCACTTGCGGATGCATATACTTATCTCGCCGGGCTCGCCCAAGACGCGCCGGACACCACCGGACTCGGCGGCGAGCCGCTTTTCATCCCGCTTAGCGAGTGCCGCCTGTACGTGCCGGTGCGCCCGGCCAAGTTGATTGCGGTCGGGCGAAATTACCCTGAATACACGAGAAATCCGGGCAGGCAGGCCGGAAAGGTACCGGCCGGCTTCGTGAAAACCGCGTCTTCATTGACCGGATCGGGACGCGATATCGTCAAGCCCGCGGGCGTGAAAGAGCTCGATTGCGAGACCGAGCTGGCGGTGGTCATCGGCAAGAAATGCAAACACGTGCGGGAAGAGGACGCATACGGCGTGGTGGCCGGCTATACCATCATCAACGACGTCACGGCCCGCGACGTGGGCAACCTCGAGCGCGAGGGCGGTCATCTCTTCCTGGCAAAGACCTTCGACACCTTCTGCCCTATGGGGCCGTGGCTCGTGACGCGGGATGCAATTCCGGATCCCATGCACCTGGCGATCCGCACGCGGGTAAACGGCGAGACGCGCCAGGCCGGCAATACCAAGGATATGATCTGGCCGATACCGAAGTTGATAGCCTACTTCTCGCAGATCACGCTCATGCCGGGCGATGTCATTGCGACCGGCTCGCCGGGCGGCGGCGGGCTCGCCAATTCCGCCTGGTATTTGCAGGCCGGCGACGTGATCGAGTCGGAGATCGAAGGCATAGGCGCGTTGACGAACGCGGTCGTTGACGAGCCTCCGTCGTAGTATCGGTGACGAAGTGACGCAGTGACGAGGTGACGAAGTAACATGCGCAGCGCCATCTTTTGGCCCATCATCGCGCAAGTGTTCCTGGTCGCGGTCGTTGCTGCTCGCATGTACGCGGTGCGCATAGGCGAGATGCGCGCGCGCGGCATCCGGCCGCAGGCCGTGGCGACGAGCTGGACGGCGGCAGGAGCGCTAGAAAATGTTGCCGCGGCCGATAATTTTCGGAATCTGTTTGAGGGGCCGGTTCTCTTCTTCGCGGTCTGCCTGGCACTGGCGATTATGGATATGGTGACCCCACTGCAGCTTGCACTCGCCTGGCTTTACGTGGGGCTACGTGCCCTGCACAGTCTCATTCACGTTACCTACAACCGGGTGATGCACCGGCTCGCGGTATACATCACGAGCACCATCTGCGTACTCGTGATGTGGGGTGGATTTGCCGTCTCACTGTGGCGCAGCTGAAAGGGACCACGCATGAGGATGCCGGACTACCAGGTTTCCGGGGAAGGAAAAGTTACGATCTTCCTTCTCCATGGGATCTATGGCTCAAAAGACTATTGGCGCTATCAGATCGAGCGGCTCGTTGCGAGGGGATACCGGGTCGTGGCGTGGGATGCACCGGGATACGGCATCTCTCCGTTGCCGGATCCATTCACCTTCGATGTTGTGGCCGAGGCCGGCGCACGGTTGATCAAAGCGCTGGGCAGCGAACGCAACGTCGTCCACGGCCACAGCATGGGCGGGCAGATCACCCCGCGCATCAGGCGGAAGGTGCCGGACCTCGTGCACGGCATCGTGATCTCCTCGACGATCGGCTATTTCGCCAACCGTACCAAGGAAGAACAGGAGGAGTTCGTCCGCAAGCGCACGGCCCCGCCTCCGCCCGGAACGGACCCGGTGACGGCTAACATGATGGTGGTGAACTCTATGCTCGGCCCGACCTCGGACGGCCCCGAAGTCGACCTGGTGCGCCACTGGGCTTCGCGCACTCCACCGGACACCGTCAAGGCTGCAGTGAAGGCCGTGCAGACCTATCCCGAAGCCGACGCGGTCGCGGGGTTCAAAGCGGTCTCCGTGCCGGCGCTGTTGGTGGCCGGCGAGGTGGACCAGGTCGGCCATCCGGCCGGGATGAAGCGGGTGGCGGATATGATCGCGGGCTG
Organism: uncultured beta proteobacterium; assembly: GCA_963802355.1. GTDB lineage: Bacteria > Pseudomonadota > Gammaproteobacteria > Burkholderiales > SG8-41 > SG8-41. The sequence continues at coordinate 150,012 of CAWDIV010000013.1, forward strand.
CGAGTTCGGGGTCGTTCCCGGCTCGGGCCACTATCCATGGGCGGAGAACCCGGCCGAGTTCAACCGCCACTTCTTCGGATTTCTCGATCGGCATTTTGCAGCAAGCTAAACATCTCACCGCAGAGCTAGCGAGTCCCTCGTGACTCAATGACACCCACCGAGTGGCAAGTGCTTCAAACCGTCGCCTTGGCTTCCCTTCTCGCGTGGGCGAGCGGCATACGGCTTTATTTCGTTGTGTTTGCAGTGGGCTTGGCCGGCTACCTCGGTTACCTCGAGTTGCCTGCGGGCCTCAAGGTGCTCCAGCACCCCTGGGTCATGGGCACCGCGGGCTTTCTGCTCCTGATGGAATTTCTCGTGGACAAGGTGCCTGGAATCGATAGCGTCTGGGATGCCCTCCATACCTTCATCCGCATTCCCGCCGGCGCGCTGCTCGCCGCAGGAGCCACGGGCGACACTCTCAGCGCCCTCACCGTGGCCGCGGGATTGCTCGGCGGGACGATCACCGCGGGCACGCATTTCACCAAGGCCGGGGGACGCGCGATGATCAATGCGTCGCCAGAACCTTTCTCCAATTGGGGCGCTTCATTCACGGAAGATGCACTGGTACTGGCGGGGATCTGGTTCGCTTTCAAATATCCGCTCGTCTTCCTTATCGCGCTGGCGGTGTTCGTGGCGCTCGCGATCTGGCTGCTGCCGAAACTCTGGCGAGGCGTCAATGCAATGTTGCGTCTCCTGCGAGCGAAGATATCGCCGAAATCGGAGACTTGAAACTCTTCGGATTTCTGGACAGGCATGAGGGTCAAATCCAATCAGCCACGTCTTCGAAGCTAACCTGAGAAGGGCCATTTTCGACGTACCAACGCAGGAGCGAGATGTGCAAAATGCCCTTTAGTCATCGCGATCTATGGAGCACCGCTTACGTTAAGACTCAACTTGCATTCGGACCGATGTCGGAGGGCAAGACTTTCCTGTATTTCCTTGCAATCACTGTTTCCGTGGCTGATTGGATTTGATCCGCGTTTATCTGCGTTTATCTGCGGCTGATTGATCTTCCACCTGCGCCAGCTCGCGCAGCATGCCATGCAGCCCCGTGATCACCCGCGCGAGGCGCTCGTAGTCCACCTTGTCCGGCGTGTCCTGCGGCGTGTGGTAGTGCGGGTAGCGGTAGGGCGCCGTGTCGGTGACCATCAGCGCCGGGTAACCTTCCTGCCAGAACGACCGATGGTCGGACCAATCGATGCCCGGTATGAACGCGGGAGCGGCCACGCCGTCGGAGGGAAACCCGGCATGGCGGCGAAACGCCGCGATCGATGCGTGCAGCAGCGGACGTGAGCCGAGATTCGAGACGAAGGCGATGAAATTGCCGGTCGAAGGATAGAAGAAATTCAGCGGAAACGGGTAGCGCTGGCTACCGGGCTCGTCCGAATAGTAACCAATGGTTTCCAGCGAGAGCATCGCGACGATGTTGTCCTTCCGCTCGCGGGAGCGCCGCGCGTAGACACCGCTCCCCATCTGGTCGGACCTGTAGAAAGGCGGCTCCTCGTTCACGAACGCGACGAAGCGCACGGTGCGCGAGGGTTTCGCGTCCTTCATGAGCCGCGCGAGCTCGAGCGTCGCCGCGACTCCGGAGCCGTTGTCGTTGGCCCCGACTGCGCCCGCGACCGAGTCGTAGTGCGCGCCGATCAACGATGATCTCGGCCCCCCCCGGCACCTCGACTTCGATGTTCCGTACTTCCTTGCTGTCCACCTCGAAGCGCTGCGCCGCGGTGGTGTATCCCAGACCGGAAAACGTGGTCTCGATATACGAGGCCGATGCCTCCAACTCGGAGGGTCTGAAAAGGTTGTGCTCGCGGCCCGCCACCGCCGTAACGTGCCGGCGCAGATTGTCGGCGATGAGCCTTTCGTCCGCCGTGAGCGGCTTGAGCGCGCCCGCAGACGACCTGCCCGGCACCACGACCATGTACCACAGCAGCCCGGCAACCGCGGCGACGAGCGTGAGCCAGAAGAGCATGCGCGCTATTGGAAATGCGTAACTCGTGACTCGTGACTGGTGACTGGTTTCAACCACCACCCATCACCCATCACTCATCACCGGTATTCACGCGAGCGCGGGAATACCCAGCTCGCTGGCGAGCTGTTTCAAGCTCGCAGCGAGCGGCGCGGGCAGCGGAACGCCATTGCGCGTCCGGTCTTCGCGCGCGGCGCGCGCCCCGTCGCCGGGAAGGCGGACCTGGTCCACCCCCGGCAGGCGCTGGGAATTCCGGATGTCGCGAATAAGAGAATCGACGCTCTTCTTGAATTCCGCGACCGGTTGGAACGCCTCGACGTTGATCGCGACGATGGAATGGCCGGTATTGGTGGGCGTCGTGTCGTCGGCGTTGAAATCGACCACGTCCTTGCCCATCGCCGCGCCGTTCAAAGTCCCCGCGAGCAGACCGAAGATAAGCGCCAGGCCATAACCCTTGTAGCCGCCGATGGGCAGCAGAAACCCTTCGCTGGCGCGCCGGGGGTCGGTGAGCGGGCTTCCCTGCCGGTCCATCATCCAGCCTTCCGGCATGGTCTCGCCACGCTGGGCCTTGGTCTTGACCTTGCCATAAGCGGCGACGGTGGTCGCCATGTCGAGCACGATGGCGGGCTCTTCGCCCGCCGGCACCGCCACCGCGATCGGATTGGTGGAGAGCAGCATGTCGAGCCCGCCCCACGGCGGAAGGTGATTGGCGTTCCCTACCGCGAGGTACATGCCGATCATGTCGTGCGCAAGCGGCATGCTCGCGTAGAGCGACGCCGGGCCGGCGTGGTTGCTCCACTTCACGCCTACCCAGGCGACGCCTGCCACTTTCGCCTTCTCGATTGCGCGCTCGGTGGCGAAGCGCATCACGAGATGGCCCATGCCGTTGTCGCCGTCGACGAGCGCCATGCCGGCGGTTTCGCGCACTACGCGTATACCGGGCTTCACGTTGACGGCGCCGCCCTTGATGCGGCGTATGTACTGTGGCAGCCGGAATATCCCGTGACCTTCCGAGCCCTGCACGTCCGCGCGCACCATCAGCTCCGCTATCGCCCGCGCATCCGATGATCGAATTTCCACCGCCTCGAAAGCGCGGGCGATGAAATCCTCGAGCTTCTGCGGCGCTACCCGCATCGGAGCAGACGCGTCATTCATTGGTTTTCCTCACCCAACAGCGGCCTCTGACAAAACTGTCCGAGATCTCTATTCTCCATGTCGGCCGCTCCGCGCGTCTCCGCGGTCGCATCCCCGCAGGCGGGGCCCCTGCTCCGCCCCTCGACGCGCCCCATCACGCCTTATGCTCTTCAAGCTCCACCAATGCGCCGAAGAAGTCCTTGGGATGCACGAACGCGATGCGTTCGCCGTGCACGTTGCGGGTTTCCCCGCCATCGCCCAGCACGCGCACGCCCTTGCCGGCGATCACAGCGGCGGTCGTCATCACCTCGTCCACATTGAGGCAGAAGTGATGGATGCCGCCGGCGGGATGATGCTCCAGAAACTTCGAGATGGACGAATCGGGCCGCGCCGGCTCCATGAACTCGATACGCGCGTTGCCGAGCTCGATGTAGGCAAGGCGGATGCCTTGCTGCTCGTTCACCCGCGTTTCCCCCAAGGTCAGCCCGTAGATGTCCTGGAGACGCTGCGCCGCCGCCTCGAGGCTGGGCACGGCGATCGAAACGTGGCTCAGTCCGGTGATCATCGGATTCTCCAATCGTGACTCGTGACTGGTGACCGGTTGACGATTCACGAATCACGAGTCACTCAGATTACTTTGTTGGCACGCAGGGCGGCGATGCGCTCGGCGGTCATCCCCAGTTCCTCGCGCAGCACCTCCTCCGTGTGCTGGCCCAGGGTGGGCGGCGGCCGCCGTATCGTCGCGGGCGTGCCGCTCAGACGGAATGGGATGCCAACGGTCCTCAACTCTCCCGCCGCCGGGTGGTCGATCTTCCGCAGCATGTCGCGCGCCAGCGTGTGCGGATCCTCGAGCGCCTCGGCAACGCTGTTGATGGGACCGCACGGCACGCCGGCGCCGCGCAGCCTGGCGATCCAGGCGGCCGTCCTGTCGCGCTTGAGCGTGTCGGCGATCAGCCCGTCGAGCATTTCGCGGTTCTTGACGCGCTCGGGGTTCTTCGCAAAGCGGGGTTCGGCACCCCATTCGGCATGGCCCAACTGCTCCGAGAAACGAGCGAACTGAGCGTCGTTACCGACCGCCACCGCGATCATTCCGTCGGCCGTCGGGTAAGTCGTATACGGCACGATGTTGGGGTGCCCATTGCCGAAGCGGCGCGCGTCCTTGCCCGTCACGAGATAGTTGGACGCGACATTGATCAGCATGGAGATGCCGGAGTCGTAAAGACACACCTCCACGTGCTGTCCACGCCCGGTCCGGTCGCGCGCCGCGAGCGCGGCCAGGATCACGTTGCAGGCGTAAAGGCCGGTCACCACGTCGACAATAGCCACGCCGTACTTGGTCGGCGTGCCGTCCGCTTCGCCGCAAATGCTCATGAGCCCCGATTGCGCCTGCAGGATGAAGTCGTAACCCGGCAAGCCTGCATCGGGACCGCTGGCACCGTAGCCGGTGATCGAGCAGCGGACCACCTGCGGGGCATTTTTTTCCAGCCATTCGTTGCCGAATCCCCATTTTTCCAGCGTGCCGAGCTTGAAATTCTCGACCAGCACGTCGCTCTTGCGCAGCAGTTCCGCGAGGATTTCCTGCCCCGCCCGCGCCGCGATGTTGAGGGTCAACGAGCGCTTGTTGCGGTTGATCCCCAGAAAGTAGGCCGACTCGCCGCCGACGAAAGGCGGCCCCCAGGTGCGCGTATCGTCGCCGGTGCCGGGCGGCTCGACCTTGATCACCTCCGCCCCCATGTCACCCAGCATCTGGGTGCACAGCGGCCCGGCGAGTATGCGCGTGAGATCGAGGACCCGCAGCCCTTCGAGCGCCCCGATTTGTTTGTCAGAAGCCATGAATCAACCGCCAAGACGCCAAGACCGCCAAGAAATCAATTTCAATGTACATAAGATCAGGGCTTCCGGCGACATGTCCAAACAAAATTCTAGGGCTCGGCTCGCAATGCACCGGCGGCGAGCATGAACTGCATCGCATTCGATTTTGTTGTCTATTGCTCTCCTTGGCGGCCTTGGCGTCTTGGCGGTTCAATCCTGCTTCGCTTTTTTGCCGCGCATCGCGGGCGGCGCATTGAGATCCCGCTCGTAGCCGTCGATGTACTCATCGAGCTCCTTCTTCGCGCGCACGCGGAATTTCTGGAAGTTGGGCGGGCGCCCCCCCAGGAACGCGTTCATACCCTCCCTTGCTTCCTCGGAACCCCAGACGTGCGCGAGCAGCTCCATCCCGTGTTGCCACGACGAGTAGAGATTGTCCGATTCGAAGTTGAGCGAGCGCTTGGTCATGCGAAGGGTGAGCGCGCTGTGCCCCTTCATCGTCTCGCACCACTTGAGCGTTTCGCTGAGCAGGTCTTTCTGCGGCACACACTTATTGATGAGCCCGACCTCCACCGCCTCCTTGGCCGTGAAGCGCCGCGCGCAGAAGATCATCTCGCGCGCCAGCCGCTCGCCGATGAGGCGCGGGAGGTACTGCGTCGCGCCCACCGTCGGGCAGGCACCGACCTTCGCGCCGGTCTGGCCGAGCACGGCGTTCTCGGACGCGATGGCGAGATCGCACCACAGCGCAAGCTCGTGCCCTCCCCCATGCACCAGCCGTTCACCATCGCGATCACCGGGATCGGCAGGCCCCGTATGGTCATCGCGAGCCCCAGCATGCGGTCGTTCCACATGTACGCGTTCGTGAAGTTCAAACGTTTCATCGCGTAGAAGTCGCCGCCCGCCGAGAACGACTTGTCGCCGGCGCCGGTGATCACGGCACAAACGATGGACGGGTCCTCGCGCGTTGACTTCAGCGCGGCTATCATCTCGTCGAGCGTCTGCTCGCGGAACGCGTTCAGTACGCGCGGCCGGTTGATCGTGATCCAGGCGACTTGGTCCTTAACTTCATAAAGGATGTCGGTGTAGTTCCGCGATGTGGCATTGGCAGCGGTCCTGACTACGGATTTCTTGTTCCTGGTGTTCTTGCTGACAGGCATATCATCCCCGGGCGAATCGATTGAATTTGAGGCGAGAAAGAGGCTTGAAGTTTACCAGAGGCCTTGCTTACGAGACGATGTTAAGCTCGACCGGCTGCTGGAACGAGGAGGAACCGAATAATGAAAACTCGATTGCTCGCCGCTTGCTCGGCCGTGCTGCTCGGCGCGGCGCCGCAGCTGTTTGCGCAACCGTACCCGAGCAAGCTCATCCGCATCGTCGTGCCCTTTCCCCCGGCTGGACCGACCGACATTCAGGCGCGCTGGGCGGGACAGCAGCTGAACGCCGCCTTGGGCCAGCCCGTGATCATCGAGAACCGCCCCGGCGCGGGTGGCGTGCCGGGAACGGAAGCCGTCGTGAAGAGTGCGCCGGACGGCTATACGCTGCTCGCCGGAAACCCGGGCCCGCTCACGATCGCGCCGAGCGTGCGCGTCCAGATGCCGTACGACACGCTGCGCGATCTCGCACCCATTATCCTCATAGCCAAAAGCGCGAGCTGTCTTTGTACCCACCCCAGCATGCCCGTGAAGGGCATCAAGGACTTCGTCGCGCTCGCGAAAGCCCAGCCGGGCAGGATCAATTACGCCTCTCCCGGCATCGGCACGGTGGGGCACTTTGCGATCGAGTTCTTCGCGGCCAGCGCGGGCATCAAGATGAACCACGTTCCCTACAAAGGCGCGGCGCAGTACACCGTGGACTTGATCGCCGGCCACATCGAGGTCGCGCAGATACAATTCGCCGGCTCGGCGCCTCTCGCCAAGCAAGGCAAACTGCGCTGCCTGGGCGTGACGTCGAGCACGCGCACCCCGCTGCTGCCCGAAGTACCCACCATCGCCGAACAGGGCATCAAGGGCTTTTCGAGCTACAACTGGAACGGGGTGCTCGCGCCCGTTGCGACGCCCAAGCCCATCGTCGCACGCATCCATGAAGTGCTGGCGAAACAGCTCAAGTCCTCCGAAGCCCGGGAGCTATACGTCGGACAGGGGCACGAGTTGGGCGGGGAAGGACCGGACGAGTACGCGGCCTTTCTCAGGGCCGAAACCGAGAAATGGGCAAAGGTCGGAAAGGCGGCGGGCATTCGCAAAGCACAAGATAACGTGAATGGGTGACAGGTGAATGTTGAATGGAGCTCACACTGGACTGGAGACGGGGTGAGGGATGTCGTTCACTCATTCAGTCATTCACACATGTAATGTCATTAAACATCGGAGAGGATACATCCATGGCAGAGAAGAAAGACCCTGCTTATTTCATGTACTTCCCCGGCAACTACCGCTGGTCGGCGGCGTTTGTCAACATGATCGGGAGCATTGCCTACGGCGGCGCTGAGATGGGTGAGCTTCATAAGATCGGGCGTCTGCTCAAGGGCAAAGCACCGGAGGACGATGAAGCATGGTTCGACGCCTGCGCGAGGGTCGCCGATGGCGTGCGCGCCTACGCCGAGAAATGGGACAAGCGCGGCCACCGCTATTCCGCGGCCCACGCTTACCTGCGCGCGTGCAACTACTACCAGATGGCCGAGCGCTTCCGCACCCCCAAGGACCAGAGGGCGCTCGATGCGTTCCGCAAGGGCGTGGAGTGCTTCCATCGCCATGCCGTCCTCACCGATGTCAAGATCGAAATCGTCGATGTCCCGTACCAGGGCAAGAGCCTGCCGGGCTACTTCGTGCATGCGCAGAACGCGAAATCCCAGCGGACGCCGTGCGTCGTTTTTTTCGACGGCCTCGACGTCACCAAGGAGATTCAATTCGTGCGTGGTGTGCCCGACCTCATCAAGCGCGGCATTTCGTGCCTCGTGATGGATGGCCCCGGCACCGGCGAGGCCATCCGCTTCGGCGGGCATTACCTGCGCCACGACTACGAGGTGGCGGGCAGCGCATGCATCGATTTTCTCGAGAAGCGCTCCGACGTGGACCCGAAGAAGATCGGCATCGTCGCGATCAGCCTGGGCGGCTACTACGCGCCGCGCTGTGCGGCGATGGAGCCGCGCTACGCCGCCTGTATTGCGTGGGGCGCGCAATGGGATTACCACGATACCTGGAAGAAACGCATCGACGCCTCGTTCAAGACCTCCCTCTCGGTGCCCGGGCATCACATCGAGTGGATCACGGGGGCGAAATCGCTCGACGAGGCATTGAAGAAGCTGGAGCCCTTCAAGCTCGACGGCGTGATGCAGAAGATGCGCTGCCCGTTCCTGCTCGTGCACGGCGCGGACGACGAGCAGATCCCGCTCGCGGACGCTCAGAAGCAGTTCGACGCATGCGGCTCCAGGGACAAGACGTTCCGCGTCTTCACCGCGGAGGAAGGCGGCGCGCAGCACTGCCAGCGCGACTATCTCACGCTGGTCGTGGCCGAGATGTGGAACTGGTTCGAGGAGAAGCTCGTTCGCGCCTGAGCGATTTTCAGCCACAGATAAACACAGATGAACACAGATAAAGTCGTGCGAAAACATCCATTGCGCCGACGCACCGGATAGCGAAATTGATCGCCCTCTCTCGACATTCTGTACTCCCCGATGTCAGGACGTTGCATCGTTTGCTCTTGGTTTCATCCGTGTTTATCTGGGTTTATCTGTGGCTCATTCTGCTTGTTTGCGAGGAGTGATCTGTGGCTGATGCGTATACGAGTGAAGTCCGGGACGGCATGCGGATCGACTGGGACGTGCCCATCGAGATGGACGACGGGCTGGTGCTGCGCGCGGATGTCTTCCGGCCGGTCGCGGAAGGGAAGTATCCAGCGCTCGTCAGCTACGGACCGTACGGCAAAGGCCTGGCGTTCCAGGAAGGCTACAAGACCGCCTGGGAGATCATGGCGAAGGAAAATCCCGATGCGGTCTCGGGCACGAGCAACCAGTACCAGAACTGGGAAGTGGCCGACCCGGAGAAGTGGGTGCCGGACGGCTACGCCTGCGTGCGCGTGGATTCGCGCGGCGCCGGCCGCTCGCCCGGCTACCTCGACCATAACAACGCGCGGGAGAACCGCGATTTCTACAATTGCATCGAGTGGACCGCCGCGCAGCCGTGGTGCAGCGGCAAGATAGGGCTTAACGGCATTTCCTATTACGCGGCCAGCCAGTGGCGCGCCGCGGCGGTGCAGCCGCCTCACCTTGCCGCAATCTGCGTGTGGGAAGGTTGGTCGAACTGCTACCGTGAATCGGCGCGGCACGGCGGCATCATCTGTAGTTTCCGCAAGCACTGGCAGGAAATGCAGGTTAAGACCGTGCAGCACGGACGGGGCGAACGCGGACCCAAAAGCGCCGTCACGGGCGAACTGGTCTGTGGACCCGAGACCATTTCCGAACAGGAGCTGGAGCGCAACCGCGCCAACATGTGGCAGGATTTTCTGTCGCGCCCGCTCGACGGTCAGTACTACAGCGAGCGCTCAGCGGATCTCTCCAGAGTCACGGTTCCGCTGCTCTCCTCGGCAAACTGGGGTGGCCAGGGACTGCACACCCGTGGCAACTTTGAAGGGTACGCGCGGGCCGCGTCGAAACAGAAATGGCTGGAAGTCCACGGCGGCTCGCATTGGGCGCCGTTCTACACCGATTGGGGGGTGCAGCTGCAGAAGCGCTTCTTCGGCCATTTTCTGAAGGGGAAGGACAATGGCTGGGACAAGCAGCCGCGCGTGCTCCTGCGCGTGCGCCATCCCGGCGAGAAATTCGTCGAGCGCCACGAGAACGAATGGCCCCTCGCGCGCACCCAGTGGACCCCGTTCCATCTCCACCCGCAGGGGATGCGGCTCGCGACGGAACCGATCAAGTCGGCGCAGACCGTGACCTACGATGGCACGGGCGAGGGCGTCACCTTCTCCACGCCGCCGCTGGACAGGGAAATGGAGGTGACGGGCCCGTCCGCGCTGAAGCTGTGGATCTCTTCGACCACGGCCGACGCGGACATCTTCGCCGTGCTACGGGTGTTCGATCCGCAGGGCAAGGAGGTTGTCTTCCAGGGCGCCCTCGATCCCCACACGCCGATCGCGCAGGGCTGGCTGCGCGCCTCGCACCGCAAGCTCGATCCCAGGCTCTCCCTGCCGTATCGGCCGTATCACACGCACGACGAGAAGCAGCCGCTCAAGCCGGGCCAGATCTACTCGCTCGACATCGAGATCTGGCCCACGTGCATCGTCGTTCCGAAGGGCTACCGCCTCGCGCTCACGATTCGCGGCAAGGACTACGAGTGGGAAGGCGAAGCGGCGGTGCTCTCCAACATGAAGAACCCGATGCGCGGCTGCGGCCCGTTCGTACACGACGATGCCACCGACCGGCCGCCGGAAGTCTTCGGCGGTAAGGTGACGCTGCACGTCGGGCCGCATCGGCCGGCGCGCGCGCTGCTGCCAGTGATCCCCTGAAGGATGAAGGATGAAGGATGAGGGATGAGGAAGAATCTTCCTCCTCCTCTCCGCGTCCCGGCGTAAGATGGTGGCGATGAGCAATCTGCTGCGTAGATGCCACGAATGCGCCCACCCGTTCGGCAAGAGGGAAATCTTCTGCCCTCGCTGCGGCGCCCAGCAGCGGCGTAGCATGACACTCATCACCCATCACTCATCACTCATCACCGGTTAGGGCCCCATGGCCACGCGAGTCGATACGACCGTAACCCCGAGGATCTTCCTGACGACCATCGCAGGGAGCCTGCCCAAGCCTTCATGGCTCTCTCCTCCCGGCCAGTTGTGGGCGCCATGGCTGCTGGAGGGCGAACTCCTGGCGGAGGGCAAGCACGACGCCGTGCGTCTCGCGCTCGCCGACCAGCACCAGGCGGGCATAGACATCGTCAGCGACGGGGAGCAAACGCGGCGGCATTTCGTCACCACGTTCATCGAGGCGCTCGAAGGGGTCGACTTCGAAAACAAGAAGACCGTGCGCATTCGCAATCGCTACGACGCGGACGTTCCGATAGTGGTCGGCCCCGTCGAGCGCACACGCCCGATCTTCGTCGGAGATGCCCGGTTCCTGCGCGCCCAGACGCGGAATCCGGTGAAGTTCACCCTCCCCGGCCCGATGACCATGGTGGATACGCTCTACGACAACCATTACAAGAGCCGAGAAAAGCTCGCAATGAAGTTCGCCGCGATCCTCAACGCTGAAGCGCGGGAAATGGACGCAGCCGGCGTCAACGTGATCCAGTTCGACGAGCCAGCTTTCAACGTCTACCTGGACGAGGTGCGGGACTGGGGCATCGCGGCGCTGGAGAAAGCCGCCGCGGGCTTGAAATGCAACACCGCGGTGCACATCTGCTACGGCTACGGCATCAAGGCCAACATCGATTGGAAGAAAACCCTTGGCTCGCAATGGCGGCAGTACGAAGCCACCTTTCCCCTGCTCGCCAAATCAAAGATCGGCCAGGTCTCGCTCGAGTGCGCGAATTCCAAGGTGCCGCTCGAGTTCCTGGGCCTGCTGAAGGGCAAGGACGTGATGGTCGGCGCCATAGACGTCACAACCGATAGGGTAGAAACCCCGGAGCAAGTCGCAGCCACGATCCGCGCCGCGATGGAGTACGTCGATCCGGTGAAGCTCTTTCCGTGCACGAATTGCGGGATGGTTCCGCTATCGCGTGAAGTCGCCGCGCGGAAGATGAAAGCGCTCGGCGACGGCGCCGCGCTCGTGCGCCGGGAGCTGCGTGACATGATGGCGCGGGATTGGTGAAGCGAGGGATGAAGGATGAGGGGGCGAATCTCGACGTCAGAGTGCAGCTGCCGAGCTACGACCATCCCGAGCCCGGATCGGTGACGATCCGAATGGACGAGCGCGGTTAGTGTGCTTCCGTGTGTTTCCGTGGCTATAGTGTTCTTGGCGGGCTTGGCGTCTTGGCGGTTCAGTCTTTCTTTCGTCACCCGTCACTCGTCACTTTTTCTGGGCGGCCTGAAGCGCGTCCCACACCCGCGCCGGTGTGTACGGGAACTCCAGGTGGTTGATCCCCAGCGGCCGCAGCGCGTCGAGCACTGCGTTGGCGAGCGTGGGCACCGCGCCGGTCGTGCCCGCCTCGCCCGCGCCCTTTACGCCGAGCGGATTGCTGGGTGACGGTATCGAGTGATCGTAGAGCCGCACGTCGCGCAGCAGGCCGATCCGCGGCATGTAGTAATCCATGAAGCTCCCGGTCAGAAGCTGCCCCGACGCGCGGTCGTACATACAGTGTTCCCCCACCACCTGCCCGATGCCCTGGATGATGCCGCCATGGAGCTGCCCCTCGAGCAGCGTGTGGTTCAGTACGCGCCCACAGTCGTCGGCTGCCGTATAGCGCAGGATGTCGATCACGCCGGTGTCAGGATCGATCTCCACCTCCGCTACGTGCGCACCTCCCGGGTATGCCCGCGGCGCCGGAATCTCACCGAGGGAATCGAGAGGATGCGGCGTGACGCCGGCGTAGCGCTTCGCGAGCTCCTCGATCGTGATCGATACGTCGGTGCCTTGCACGCGGTAGCGTCCGTCTGCGAACTCGAGATCCTGCGGCGCGACTTCCAACTCTTTGGCGGCGAGGTCCATGCCCTTGCGGATCACTTCCCGCGCCGCAAACACCATCGCGCCGCCGTGCGAGACCATGGAGCGCGAGGAGATCGTCCCGTTGCCGGCGAGCGCCGGCCCGCTGGGATCGCTCGCCCGCAGGATGACCTTCTCCGGGTCCATGCCCAGCACTTCGGCCACGATGTCCGGAAACACCGTTTCATGCCCCTGGCCCGACGGGCCGGCGAGGGTATAGATCGAGGCATTCCCCGAATCGCCGAACTTGAGTGCGACTTCTTCCTTCGGCGCGGAGCCGCCGCCCGATGGCTCGATGAAGATGGCGCAGCCTATGCCGCGAAGCTGTCCACTACGCTTGGATACTGCGCGCCGTTCGTCGAAAGTCCTCCATTCGGATTGTTCGATCGCGAGATCGAGCAATCCGGGCGGATCGCCGCTGTCGTAGACGACGGTCGGGGTCTGATACGGGAACGCCTCTTTGGGAATGAGGTTGCGCCGACGCAGCTCGAGCCGGTCCATGCCCGTCTCCCGCGCCGCTTCCTCCACCAGCCGCTCAATGATGTAGGAAACGTTGGGCCGGCCGGCGCCCCGGTACGCGGTGGTCGGTGTCGTGTTCGTCAGCACGAGGCTGTGGCGCCCGTACACCGTTGGAATCCGGTACACGTTCACCGCGTGGGCGGTCGTCGTCATCGTGCTGATGATGGGCCCGGGCTGCGACAGGTACGCGCCCATGTTGCAGAACCACCGGAAGCGGATACCGATAAACACGCCGTCCCGGTCGAGCGCAAGCTCGCCCGTCAGTTTGACGTCGCGTCCGTGGTAGTCGCTCACGAAAGTTTCGGAGCGGGAAGAGACCCACTTCACCGCACGGCCCAGCGTCTTCGCCGCGAGCAGCGCCGCGCTGTATTCGACGTAGGCGTCGGAGCGGATCCCGAACCCGCCGCCGACGTCGTGCGCGTGCGCGCGGAACTTCGACTCGGGAAGCCCGAAGATGCCGGTGAGCCCGGACAGGATGTGCGACATGCCCTGCGAGCTCGAATAGAGGTCGTAGGTGTCGGCGGCGGCATCGTACGCCGCGAGGCATGCCTTGGGCTCCATCGGGTTGCCGACCATGCGTTGCGCTTCGAGCGTGAGCCGGGTGACGTGCGCCGCGCGCGAGAACGCTTCGGTGGTCTTTGCCTCGTCGCCGTACTCGAAATCGAAGCAGAGGTTGCCCGGTATGTCCGGATGCAGCTGCGGCGCCCCCGGCGCGAGCGCCTGTTCGGCGCCGATCACCAGCGGCAGGTCGCGGTACTCGACCTCGATCGCCTCCGCCGCGTCCTGCGCCGCTGCGGCCGTCTTCGCCACGACGAGCGCGACTTCCTGGCCGACGAAACGCACGCGCCCGTTCGCCAGGACGTCGCGGTGCGGTATCTTGAGCATCATCCCGCCGCGACCCGGGAATTTCACGAGCGGCGGCGCGACGCCGAAGCCAGCCTTCGCCGTATCCTCGCCGGTGAACACCGCAACCACGTCCGGCGCAGCGAGGGCGGGCTGCACGTCGAGCGATACGATCTCCGCGTGCGCCCGGTCGGAGCGGAGGAAATGCCCGTAAAGCTGACCCGGCAGGTTCCAATCGGACGCATAACGCCCCTGCCCGGTTATCAGCCGGTGGTCCTCGCGACGACCTTTGAACGCATCACTCATGCAACCGCTTCCTTATCTGATGCTGCTTACTTCGGACTATTCACGGAGAGTGTCGAGTGTCGGGTGTCGGGTGAAAAGGGGAAGCGCTTGGTCACTGGTTTTTCACTCGACACTCAATCCTCCATACTCCCCTTTCCCTCGACACTCATTCCTCGACACTCATTTCTCCGCGTCCATGGGGCGAGGAGAAATCGCGCTCGTCCAGCATCGGTCCCAGCGCCACGACGCCGCTGGGATTCACCCGCGTCTGGCTGCCGTAGTAGTGCTCTTTGATCTGCTGCAGATCAACCGTCGCCGCGACGCCGGGATATTGGTAGAGGTCCCGCGTGTACGCCCAGAGGTTAGGGTAATCCCGCAGGCGGCGCAGGTTGCACTTGAAATGGTAGTGGTACACCGAGTCGAAACGAACCAGCGTCGTGAACAATCGCCAGTCGGCTTCGGTGAGGCGCTCCCCGCACAAATAGCGATTGCTTGCGAGGTGCCGCTCGAGCGTATCGAGCGTCGCGAACAGGTTCCGCACCGCTTGCTCGTAGTTGTCCTGGGCGGTCGCGAACCCCGCGCGGTAGACGCCGTTGTTGACGTTGGGATAGATGAGCTCGTTCCAGCGGTCGATCTCGCCGCGCAGCTCCGGCGGGTACATGTCCGGCAGCGGCTGCGTTGCAAAAGCATCGAACTCGCGGTTCAGCATGCGGATGATTTCCGAGGACTCGTTGTTGACGATGGTCCCCGTCTTGCCGTCCCACAGCGTCGGGTACCGTCACCCGTCCCGTGTAAACCGGCCGCGCCTTGACGTAGACCTCATAGAGAAAGCGCGCGCCGTTCGCGGCGTCCCTCATGGACCCGAGCCGTTCCGCGAACGCCCACCCGTGGGGCTCGCTGATCGGATCGGCCAGGGAAATCGTTATGACCTGCTCCAGACCTTTCAGCGCGCGGAAGATGACCGTCCGGTGCGCCCAGGGACAAGAGAGCGCTACATAGAGATGGTAGCGTCCCGCCTTCGGCTTTGAAGCCGGAAGTGCCGTCGGCTGTTATCCGGTCTCGGAATAGAGACTCGTTGCGGATGAACTCGCCCCCGGTCTTGCCTAAATCTCGGGGAATATCCTTCCAGACGCCTTCAACCAGCATGCCCATTCGCGAGCAATCCGTTCTCTGCCGTATTGATTACAATATTAGGAACGGCGAGGACTACCTTGCCGTTCCTCGAGGAGCCATCATGCCAGTAACCGAACTGAATCACTACCTCCTGCGCGCCAACGACCTGGAGCGCACCAAGGATTTCTACGTCAACGTGCTGGGTTTCGAAGTGATGCCGCGGCCGAACTTCCCGTTTCCCGGCTACTGGCTGGGCATCAACGGCAAGATCCAGGTCCACATGGGGCAGGCGGGCGTGCCCAACTCCGAGCTCTACTATCTCGGCAGCCCGAAGAACGCCGCCAAGAATAACTCCGGCGTGATCGATCACATCGCGTTTCTCGCAACCGAGCCGGAAAAGTTCATCGATCACCTTAAAGCAAATGGGCGTTCCCATCCGCCCTCGCAGCTTGCCCGAGTCGAAGCTCTTCCAGCTCTTCATCCAGGACCCGGACGGTCTCACGATAGAGCTCAATTTCTTCGGCGTGCAAGCCTCGCCCGAGTGGGGCGGCGAGGACTATTCGAAGATGCCGCGCGCCCAGTCCAAGGCCAAAGCCAGGACCCAGCTCAAAAAAGACAAAGCCACGCAGCGATGAACGCCCCGCGTCAGGGCTTCGCCGGCGTCGCCTACGAAGAGGCGATGCGGCGGGCGCGCGAGCTGGCGCCGAAGTTGCGCGAGCGGGCGGCGGAGGCCGAAACCGCGCGGGTCTTGTCGCCCGAAACGCTGCGCGACCTGCATTCGACGGGTTTGTTTCGCACGCTGCAGCCCAAACGCTGGGGCGGCATGGAGTTCGATTTCATCGCGTACGTCGATTTCCCGCTCGAGCTCGCTTGCGGCTGCCCTTCGACCGCCTGGAACCTCGCCAACCTGCAAGTCCACCACTGGATGCTCGCGATGTACGACGAGCGCGCGCAGGAGGAGGTCTGGGGCCGGAACCCCGAGGCGATGATCGCCTCCGGCATCGCCTATCCACAGGGGCAAGGGCGCAGGGTGGATGGCGGATTCACGATCAGCGGCCGGTGGAATTTTTCGAGCTGCGTGAACGTCGCCGACTGGAACATGCTCGCCGTGACGGTGCGCGAGGGCGAGCGGGTGATCGGCCACCGCATGTGCCTGCTGCACAAGTCCCAGTACGAGGTGGTGGACGACTGGAAGGTGCTCGGCATGCGCGCGACCGGCAGCATGACGGTCCTCGCGAAGGATGTGTTCGTTCCCGAGTACAAGGCGCTCGACATGTACGAGGCGCGCGGCGGGACCGCTTCCCCGGGCGCGCGGGCGAATCCGCAATCCCGTCTACCGGGTGCCGCTCTCGGCGCTCGGCGGTCACGGCATCGGCGCCTGTGCGGTAGGCAACGCGCAGGCGGCGCTCGAGCACACCATCGCCTCGGTCAAGGAGCGCAGCACCAACTACACCGGGATGAAGATGCGCGATTTCCAGACGGTGCAGCTGCGCATCGGCGCTGCTGCGCGCGAAGATCGACACGGCGCGCCTGATCCTGCGCAACGACTGCTTCGAAGCGCAGGAGATCGCGAACCGCAACGTCATCGCCGATACCGGAGACGAAGCTGCGCTTCAAGCGCAATTCGGCGCTCGCCGTCAATCTCGCCACCGAGGCCGTGGACACGCTGCACGCCATGGCCGGCGCCAACGGCATCTACGAGACCTATCCGCTCGAGCGGATATTCCGCGACGCGCATTCGCTCGCGGGCCATATCAGCTTCAACTTCGACACGCAGGCTTCGACGTGGGGCCTCGTCGCGTTGGGCGGTGAGGTGGTCAATCCGACCCTTTAACGAAAGAAACGCATTGGATGATCGAGGCGGAGTAAGCCCACGTTCTAGGAGAGGTTCCTGATATCTTTCTCCTTTCGCGCGGCTCATCCCTCATCCCTCATCCCTCATCCCCCAGATGGACGCCCCATACACCCATGCACTTGCCGAATACATTGCCGGCAGCACGTTTGACAAACTGCCCAAACCCATAGTCGAGCACGTCAAGCTGCTCATGCTGGATACGATCGGCGTGGGCGTGTTCGGAGCATCGCTGCCGTGGTCCGAACGCTTGCGCGCCACTGCACAGGCGATGGAAGCGCCGGGCCGCGTCTCGGTCTGGTGCACGCCGCTCAGCTTCTCCGCGCCCACCGCGGCGATGATCAATGCGACTGCCGTGCACGCGTTCGAGCTGGACGACATCGGGCCCGGCGGCCACAACGGTTCCGTGACGCTGACCTCCGCGCTCGCCATGGCCGAGCACCGCGGGGGACTGTCGGGCGCCGGGCTGATCAATGCGGTGGTCGTGGGAATCGAAACAGCGGCGCGCGTCAACCAAAGCGTCGGCAGAGTGCCGCACGAGGGCATGGGCTTCCACGGTCCCGGTCTATACGGCACGTTTGCGTCGGTTGCGAGCGCTGCATGCGCGCTCGGCCTGGACGCGGACGACGGTCGTGCACGCGCTCGGACACGCCGGACAGCAGGCGGCGAGCCTGATGTTCACGCACCACGGCGGCATGGGCAAGCGCATGCTGGCGGGGCAGGCTGCGCGTGCCGGCACCTTCGGCGCGTTGCTCGCCGCGAACGGTTTCACCAATGCTGGAAACGTCTTCGAGGCCGAATATGGCGGATTCTGCTCGGCGCACACCGGGAACCGGACGCCCGCCGCTTATGACCTCGTCCAGCTCACCAAAGGACCTCGGAAAGACTTACCACACCGGCAAAGTGCGCCCCAAGATGTGGGCGTGCCGGGTGCCTAACCACGGGACGCTCGAGGCGATCAAGGAGCTGCGCGAGCAAGCATCCGATCCCGGCCGATCAGATGAAGGAAGTGCGCATCCGCCTCGGCAAGGGCTACCTTCAGAACGTGGGCTGGCCCTACACCCCCACCACCATCACTTCCGCCCAGCTCAACCTCTACTACGTGACGGCGATCATGCTCCTCGAGAACGACGTGCTGCTCGACCAGTTCACCGAGGAGAAGATACGCGCCCCCATGGTGCTGGAGCTCATTCAAAGGATCTCCATCACCCACGATCCGCAGCTGGATGGAACGGGATATGCGGAGGGCAATCCCGTCGAGATCGAGCTCAAGGACGGCACCGTGTTGTCGGCCTGGGGCAAGGCACGCGGCGGTCCCGACAACCCGGTCTTGTTCAATGACGTCCTGGAAAAATTCCGGAAGGTGACTGCGCGCCAGCTAAGCGCCGCCGCGCAGGATACGATCATCGAGGCGTGTGCCGGACTGGAAGCCGCCGATGATGTTTCTACGTTGGTCAGCGCCTTGCGCTGAGTTTTCTGCTCGCTTTACCGACAGAAAAACTTAAACTTCCGCTTCTATTCATACTACAAAGGCATCTCAAAAACGGCAAATGGACAGGATGAACAGGATAAAAGCGCAGTTACACCATCCTGTACATCCTGTTAATCCTGTCAATTTTCCGATCTTGAGCAGCATCCTTCAACACTTTTGAGATAGGTTCTAGTTTTCGCTGCCGCATCACCGGCGGCGAAAACTATTTCGTACAGGCCCAGGCCAGAACTTTGCAATCGGTGCCACACTTTCGCATGACCTTCGTTTCCGCCTCGTCACGCGTCACGCCGGTCATTGCTATTGCCTTCTTCTGGCCACCGGCGACTGCGGCGCAGCCGTTTTTGAAGCTCGCCACTACCTCACATTCTCGCTCGCCGCATTGCTTCAGCGCTCCGCGTTTTGCTTCTTGCGCCGTCTTGAAGTCGTAGGCATAGCCCACGGCCTTGGTGTCCCGATTGACGGCGATCGCGCCGTGGACCGTCTTCCCTTTCGGCGACTTCGCCAGCACAGAAGCGGCCGGGTGCGCCAGCGCTGCGGCGAGTACGAGAGCGACCGTTGTGCGCAGCGGGTTCATGCAGTCAACTTATGCGGGCTAGGACTTGATGCCGAGCAGCCTGGCGGCAGTTCCGCCCAGCATCGCGATGCGTTCCTCGTCGCTGAAGTCCGGCGCATTCATGATGTGGCTTACCGGATCCTGGTGCCACGGTATCGGATGGTCGGTGCCGATCACGAGCTGGCCCGCGCCCACTTCGGCCGCGAGATGGCGCAGCATCTCGGACGTGAAAACGAGCGTATCGTAATACATCATCTTCATATACTCGGTCGGCTTCTTCTTGAGCTTGATGTCGGGGTTGCAGTGCCAGGGCGCGACGCGGCAGGCGTTGTCCGACCGCGGAGCATACGACGGCAGGAAACCACCGCCATGCGCGGCGCAGATCTTGAGTCCCGGAAAGCGGTCTAGCGTGCCTTCAAATATGAGGTGCGAGAGGCAGATCGTGGTATCGAGCGGGTTTCCGATCGTGTTGGCGAGCCAGCCGTTGCCCTTGAAGCGCTTGTTGAGCTCCGGTGTGCTTTGCGGATGTATGAAGATGAGCACCCCAAGCTCTTCCGCCTTCGCCCAGAAGGGGTGAAACTTCTGTTCAGAGAACTCTTCACCGGCAACGCTCGCGCCGACGGCTGCGCCGCGCAGGCCGAGCTTTTTCACCCCGTGCTCGAGCTGCTGCACGGCGAGATCGGGAAACTGGAGCGCTACCGAAGCAAAGGCGACCAGGCGGTCGGGGTACTTCGCGCACATTTCGGCGAGAGTCTCGTTCTGTATTCTTACGACCTCGGCCGCGACGTCGCGCTCCGCCCGGTACCAGAAGGGATTGATGCTCAACGCTTCGACGTCGACGCCCTGCTTGTCCATCTCGGCCATGCGCTTCGGCCCGACTTCGTCGAGATCCGGAAACTGATGGTCCTCTATCTTTCTGCCCATCAGCGCGTAGGCCTGCGGGACGATGCAGTGTGCGTGCACGTCGACGGTCTTGACGCGGCGTCCGTTCACCACCACCTGGCGGCGCTGACCGCCCGCCTGCGGCTGCCCGGGCGCGACGCTGGTGGCGCTGCAACCGGTGAAGACGATCGAGACGTCGTTCCTGGTAACCTTCTTGTCGCTCAGCACTTGCGCTTCTCCTTAGCATTACGATTCACGATGGGTGCACGGAAAGCATGTTGGGCGAGGCCGCCAGGATAGCCACGGGCTTCACTCACGAGATTTCCCGTAAGTTCGCACCTGGCACGAGCGACGGCGGCAGACCAGTCAGCGACACCGGCGGGATGAGTTGTCGCGGAGAGAGCCGCAAGCCGCGAAGATATTGAAAAGCTCGGCCGCTACTTTTTTCCCGAACCCAGCATTTCCGCGCTGCGCTTCACGGCCTTCACGATGTTGATGTAGCCGGTGCAGCGACAGAGGTTGCCTTCCAGGCCGTGAATGATCTCGTCCTCGGTCGGGTTGGGCTGGTCCTTGAGCAAACCCGCAGTCGCCATGATCATCCCGGCGTGCAGAAGCCGCACTGCAGCCCGTGGCATTCCGAGAACGCCTGCTGTATGGGGTGCAGCTTGCCGTCCTTCGCCAGACCTTCGATCGTCACCACATCGGCGCCGTTCGCTTGCGCGGCAAGTACGGTGCACGATTTCACCGCGCGGCCGTTCACGTGCACGGTGCAGCAGCCGCACTGAGTCGTGTCGCAGCCGATGTGCGTGCCGGTGAGGCCGAGTTCATCGCGGAGGAAATCGGAAAGCAGCCTGCGGTCTTCCACTTCACGCGCCTGCTTGACGCCGTTTACCGTGATTTCGACTTTTGCCATTTTTTTCAGTTCCTGAAGAAATTATCTGCGGCTAATTTTTGCCGGTGAGCTTCGCCATCGCGCGCTTCGCCATGACCCTGACCAGGTTCGCACGATAAGCGCGCGTGGCGTGTATGTCCTCGTTGAAATCGCCGCCCTCGAGCGCCACGCCCTCGAGAACCCCGGGCTTGATGCCTTTCGCCAGCGCCGCTTCGGCCTCCTTCCAGCGGAACACGCCGGGGCCCGCGCCCGTTACAGCGACCCGTACGCCGCCGGCGGTATCAGCGATGAGCACGCCCGCCATCGCGTAGCCTGACGCCGGATGATGAAACTTCGAGTACGCCGCCGCCTTGGGCAGGGGAAATTCGATGCGCACGATAATCTCGCCCTCGCCGAGCGCTGTCGCGAACATGCCCTTGAAGAACTGGTCCGCGGGGATCTCCCGCTTCGTGGTCACGACGGTGGCGTTCAAGCCCAGTACCGCAGCCGGATAATCGGCGGCTGGATCGTTGTTCGCGACCGATCCTCCCATCGTGCCCATGTTGCGAACCTGCGGGTCGCCGATCACTCCCGCCAGCTCCGCGAGCGCAGGGATCGCCTTTCTCACGACCGGCGAAACGGCGACTTCGTGATGCTTCGCCCCCGCGCCGATCACGAGTTTCTCGCCCTTCACCTCGATGCCGCGCAACTCGGAGAGCTGTCCGATATCCAGCAGATGTGTCGGCTTCGCGAGCCGCTGCTTCAGAGTCGGGATGAGGGTCATCCCGCCCGCGAGGAGCTTCGCTTCCGGGTTGGCCGCGAGAAAATCCGCCGCTTCCTTGACCGATTTCGCCTTGACGTAGTTCAGCGCATACATCAGTGGTTCCCCTTCTTACAGTGAGCGGTGAGCGATAAGCAGTGAGCAGTTGAACCGGTATACCGAGTGTTCGGCCCACCGCCGACTGCTTACGGCTTGCCCTTCGCAGATTGAATCGCGTGCCACAGCTTGGTCGGCGTAAGCGGCATGTCCACGTGCCCGATCCCAAGCGGACTCAACGCATCCATCACCGCGTTGGCGACCGCGGGTATCGACCCCGTACAGCCCGACTCGCCAACGCCCTTCACTCCCAGCGGGCTTACCTTGCTCGGGGTCGGATGCTCTTCACCCCGGATGCCGCGGAGCCAGCCCGCGCGCGGCATGCAGTAATCCATGAAGCTCCCGGTGAGCAGCTGGCCTGTGCTGCGGTCGTAGACGATGTGCTCCGCGAGCACCTGCCCCAACCCCTGCACGACTCCGCCGTGCACCTGCGCCTCGACGATGGCGTGATTGATCACTTTGCCGCAATCGTCCACCGTGCAGTAGGAAGCGATTTCGGTGACGCCGGTTTCGGGGTCGATCTCCACTTCGACGATGTGGCATCCGTTCGGATAAGTCGAGCCAAACGCCGCTTCGGCTATGACGCTGAACGGCTTCCCCTTGGCGAGATCGCCGAGCTTGATCGATTTCTTGACGTCGTTGGAGGTGAACGTGCCCTGCGCGTAGTCCACTTGGGAGGGCTCAACACCCATCTCGAGCGCGGCGGCCGCCTTGCCCTGATCGATTACCTTCAATGCGGCAAGGTGGCAGACACTTCCTGCGCCGACCGTGCTGCGCGAGCCCCCGGTGTGGTTGCCCTGCAGCTTGTGCTGCTTCTCCGGCGCGCATTGGACGATCTTGACCCGCTCGAGCGGCACCTGCAGCGCATCCGCCACGATCGTTCCGAATGTGGTTTCGTGGCCGTGCCCCTGCGTCTTGGACATCGTGTGAACCGTGATCCCACCGTCGGCGGAAAGCTCGATCTCGACCTCGTCCTTGGGTGCGTTGCCCGCGCCGGTATTCTCGATTACGGTGGAGATCCCGATGCCCCGAAGCTTGCCCTTTTTCTCGCTCTGCGCGCGGCGCTTCGGATAGCCTGTCCAGTCGGAGAGCTTCAGCGCTTTGGCCAGCAACCCGGGCATGTCCGCGTACTCATAGGTGGAGCCGGTGGGCGTCTTGTACGGGAATGCCTCCGGTGGGATGAAGTTACGCCGCCTGATCTCGGCGGCGTCGATCTTCAGGTCCGCCGCCGCCTGGCTGACGAGCCGCTCGACGGCGTACGCGATATCGGGACGGCCGGCTCCGCGGTAGGCGCCGACCGGTGTCGTGTTAGTGAGCGCCACGCGGTGGATGCTATGCAGCGCCGGGATGCTGTAGACGCCGGTCATGCAATTGGTGGTATTGCGCACGTGGCCCATGGCCGCAGGATTGAGGTACGACCCCATGTCGTTTACCCACGCCAGCCGCATCGCGAGGAACTTGCCGTCCCCATCGAGCGCCAACTCGCCGCTCACGATGTTTGCGCGCCCGTGAGTGTCCGTGACGAAGGCCTCCGAGCGCGTGGCCACCCATTTCACCGGCTTGCCAGTGGCCTTCGCGGCAATCATCAGCGCGCAATATTCCGGGTAGGCGATCGTGCGCTGGCCGAAGCCGCCGCCGACGTCGCGCACCTCGAAATTGAGCTTCGCGATCGGCACTCCGGTCCAGGCGGAGAGCTGCGCGCGCAGCGTCGTAATCCCCTGGGTGCAGACGTGCAGCAGGTAGCTGTCGCTGCCCGCATCATGGGCCACCAGGCACGCGCGCGGCTCCATCGGGCTGGGTGAGACGCGGGTGGATTCGACCTTCAGGCGCGTGACGTGCTTCGCGCGCGCGAATGCTTCGTCCACCGCCTGCGCGTTGCCCGCCTCGGCCTCGAAAGCGAGGTTGCCGGGCACGTCGTCGTGGAGCTGGGCCGCGCCGGCCGCGAGCGCCTCCTCGGGCCGGACCGCCGGCGGCAGGTCGCGATACTCGGTCTCGACCAGCTCGGCGGCGTCCTGGGCCGCAGCAGCGGTGTCGGCCACAACGAGCGCCACGGCCTCGCCGACGAAATGCACCCCGCCGTGCGCGAGCACCGGCCGCCGCGGGGCGCGCGCCGTCATGCCGTTCTTCCCGGGCCAGTTGAGCGAATGGGGCGCCTTCACGTAGCCCGCCTTCACGGCGTCGGCGCCGGTGAACACCGCCTTCACGCCGGGATGTTTGAGCGCGGCGGCGGTGTCGATCGAGACGATCTCGGCGTGCGCGCGGTCGGAGCGCACGAAATGCCCGTAGAGCTGTCCCGGCTGATTCCAGTCGGCCGCGAACTTGCCGCCGCCGGTTATCAGGTGCGCGTCCTCTACGCGGCCTACCGGCCCGTGATGCTCGTGTGCTTTGTGTTCTGTGCTCATATCAGTGAACGATGTTAGCAGTAAGCGGTAAGCGGTTAGCAGTCGAAGCCATGTTTCGAGTTATCTCGTTCACTGTTACTGTCTTACGGCCTTCTTCTTCGCTGACTCGAATCGCGTGCCAGAGTTTGTCGGGCGTTAGAGGCATGTCCAGGTGCCGCACGCCCAGCGGGCGGACGGCATCCATGACCGCGTTCGCGAGAGCGGGAAGAGACGCGGTGCAACCCGATTCGCCGACACCCTTCGCCCCGAGCGAGTTGTTGGTGCTCGGCACGGGATGGTCTTCCATGCCGATATCGCGCAGCAGGCCGGCCCGCGGCATGCAGTAATCCATGAAGCTGCCGGTGAGGAGCTGGCCGGTGTTCTCATCGTAAACCACCTTTTCGCAGAAGATCTGGCCCGCGCCCATCATCACTGCGCCGTGCACCTGCCCTTCGACGATCATGTGGTTCACGACGTTACCCGCGTCGTCCACTGCATGGTAGCCGACGATGCGGGGAGTGCCGGTATCCGGCTCGATCTCCACTTCGGCGATATGGCAGCCATTGGGAAACGTGGAGCCGATGCTGGCTTCCGTCATCACGCTCATCGGCTTCTTCCGCGCCAGCTCGAACAATCCGATCTTTTTCTTCGATTCGCGCGACTGGAACATCCCGTGCGCGTATTCGACCTGAGACGGCTCGACGCCCAATTCCTGCGCGGCATCCGACTTCGCCTGCTCGACCATCTTCTGGGCGGCGAGCTTGCACACGCTGCCCTGGCCCACGAGCGAGCGCGAGCCGCCGGTGTGGTTGCCGATCAACCCCTTGCTCTGGACGCTCTCGCGCAGCACCACCTTCTCCATGGGCACCCCGAGGCTGTCCGCAACGATCATGGCGAACGTGGTCTCATGGCCCTGGCCGGACGAATGGGCGACGGAATAGGCGGTAACCCTGTCCGCGTCGCATTCGAGCAGCACCTGGTCCTTCGGGAAAATCCCCGCGCCGGTGTTCTCGATAACCGTAGCCATGCCGATACCGCGCAGCTTTCCCTGTTTCTCCGCCTGCGCGCCGGCGTTGCGCGAAGCCCCGCCAGTCGGCAAGCTTGAGCGCCTTCTCCAGGCAGCCCGCAAGATCGCCGTTCTCGTAGGTAGTGCCGGTGGGCGTCTTGTACGGAAACGCGTCGCGTGGTATGAAATTGCGGCGCCGCAGTTCCGCGGGATCGATCTTCAGCTCCGCTGCCGCCTCGTTCACCAGCCGTTCCACGACATACGCGATATCCGGCCGGCCGGCGCCGCGGTAAGCGGCGACGGGCGTGGTATTCGTGAAAGCGAGCCGGAAGCGGCCGTAAAGGGCGGGGATGCGATAGACGCCGGTCATGCAGGCCGACGGATTACGGGTGTGGCTCGCCGAGCCGGTCGCGGAGAGGTATGCGCCCATGTCGGCTATCCAGTCGAGGCGCACACCCAGGAATTTGCCCGCGCCTGTCGAGAGCGAGTTCTGCATTGACCACGTTGCCGCGCCCGTGGGTGTCGGTCATGAACCCTTCCGCCCGCGAGGATATCCATCTGACCGGCTTGCCCAGCTCCTTCGAGGCGAGCATCTGCATGCAATATTCCGGATAGGCGGCGCTGCGCTGCCCGAAGCTGCCGCCCACGTCCTGCGCATGCACGATGATTTTGTCTTCCGACACGTCGGTGGCGAAAGCGACTTGCTTGCGCATCATGTTGATACCCTGGATGCACACGTACATGTGGTACGCGTCTTCCTTGGGATCGTAGCTCACCGTGCAGCCGCGCAGCTCGAGCGGGTTGGGCGCGACCCGGCTCACTTCCAGCTTCACGCGCGTGACATGCGCCGCCTTCTTGAAGGCCTCCTCGACGGCCTGCTCGCTGCCCGCTTCGTAGTCGAAAGCGAGATTGCCGGGCACCGCCGCGTGCAGTTGCGGCGCACCGGATGCCAGGGCTGCTTCGGGGGAGACAACCGCGGGCAGATCGCGATACTCGACTTCCACCAGCTCGGCCGCATCCTGCGCCGCCGCCGCAGTATCCGCGATCACCATCGCCACCGCGTCCCCGACATGCTGGACCTTGCCCGTGGCGAGCGCACCGCGGGCGGGTTTCTTGATGTGTTCCCCGCCGCGTCCCGGATAGTTCACGATCACGAAAAACTTGTTGTAGCCCGCGCGCAGCGCATCTTCTCCCGTGTAAACGCGCTTCACCCCGGGATACTTCGCCGCCTGGTCAACGTTGATCGAGACGATATCGGCATGGGCACGGTCCGAGCGCACGAAATGTGCGTAAAGCTGGCCGGGCAGATTCCAGTCGGCGGCGTACTTGCCGGCGCCGGTAACGAGACGGAAGTCTTCGACCCTGTGATGCGGATGAGAAGCGTGCGTGTCCACGATGGCGTTTGGGGAAGTTCGTGTTATGGAACAAAGCCTGTAACCGATGAGGGGATGCTCCCCACACGCTTCCCGCAGCCTCCTCTAGGTCATGGCTGTCGCGATGATTCCGCAACGCTTCGAAAGCGGCTGGGAAGCGTCGGATTATATACCGCGCGTTTGACGGGTCCACTCTGTCCGCGATGGCCCCGAGCACAATGTACACATGATGGACTCAGGACCGCCGTGAGATGAGCACTCCGAGCAGCGTATGGCGATCCGGCGGCGCCTCTGCGACCGTTTCATTGGCGCTGATGCCAGTGGCGCCGGCGCGATTGTCCACTATCTTCAGCGAGGTGCGCGCAGGTGTTCATGTTGCGCAGGCATGGAGCGCCGCGCAAAATAGCCCGAACTCAGAAAACGATCTCCGTCTCCCATGAAGAAAGACACCCTGCTCGCCCAGCTCGGCCGCGATCCCGGCCGTTACCAGGGCATGGTTAACACGCCGGTATTTCGCACTTCGACGGTCATTTTCCCCGATCTCGCCTCGTACGAGGCCCGCGGCGGCGACGACTACAAGAAGGTCCGCTATGGCCTGTACGGCACGCCCACGACCTTCGCGCTGGAAGAAGCCGTGGCAAAGATGGAGGGCGGTTACGCGGCGGTGGCGCTGCCTTCGGGGCTCTCGGCGATCACCGCGGCGCTCAGCGCGTTTCTCAAGACCGGCGATCATTTGCTCGTCACCGATTCGGTATACGTGCCGACGCGCACCTTCTGCGAAGGACGCCTGAAGGCCAACGGCGTGGAGATCGAATACTACGATCCGCTGATCGGCGCCGGCATCGAGCGCCTGCTCCGCCCCAACACGAAAGCGGTGGTGTGCGAAGCGCCGGGCTCCCTGACCTTCGAGATGCAGGACATTCCGGCGATCGCTGCAGTGGCGCGCCCGCGCGGCATCCCCGTGCTCGCGGACAACACCTGGGGCACGCCCTATTACTTCCGCTCGTTCGAGCGGGGCGTGGATGTCTCCATACACGCGGCGACCAAGTACATCGCGGGCCATTCCGACGTGATGATGGGATTGATCGTGACCAACGAGCAGTACTGGAAGACGGTGCGCAAAACCGTCGCCGATTACGGTTTCGGCGTGAGCCCAGACGACTGCTACCTCGCGCTGCGCGGCTTCCGCACCATCGGCGTGCGGATGAAGCAGCAGATGCAAAGCGCGCTCACCGTCGCGCGCTGGCTTCAGAAACGCTCGGATGTCAGGCGCGTGATCTATCCCGCGCTGGAAGACGACCCGGGCCATCAGATCTGGAAGCGCGATTTCGACGGCGCGGCATCGCTGTTCTCGTTCGTGACGATCCCGGTCGGCGAACGGGCGATCGAGGCGTTCGTCAACGCTTTGAAGCTCTTCGGCATCGGCTCGAGCTGGGGCGGCTTCGAGAGCCTGATCCAGGTTGCGCATATCACCAGGTACCGGACTGCGACCAAGTGGGATCCCGGCGGTCCGACCATCCGGATCCACGTCGGGCTCGAAGATCCGGACGATCTCATTGCCGACCTTGAACAGGCATTTGCGATAATGAAGAAGGCCGGCTGATATCCAACGATTGCGTGAACGGGTGAGGGGTGAACAGGTGAACGAGTGAGCCCGCTCACCCCCATGCGGCCCCCTCGCCCGCTCTGCGGGTCTCCCCCGCTACGGGCGGAGGGAGTTCTTACCCGTTCACTCGTTCACCCGTTCACTCGTTCACGCTCTTGAGGAGACAGGCATGAAAGTCGGTTTCATCGGCATCGGACTCATGGGTTCCAGCATGGCGCTCAACGTCCGCGCGAAGGGTCATGACCTGATAGTCAACGATATTCGACGCGAAGCCTCCGCGCCGCACGTGAAGGCGGGAGCGGCGTGGGCCGATTCCGCGCGCAAAGTGGCCGAGGCGAGCGATGTCGTTTTCACTTCGCTGCCGGGACCGAAGGAAGTGGAGGCGGTGGCGGAGGAGTTGTTGCGGGGAATGCGCAAAGGGACGGCATGGTTCGACCTTTCGACCAACTCGCCCACCGTCGTGCGCCGGCTGGAGAAGCGCTTTGCCGAAAAGGGTATCGCGATGCTGGACGCGCCGGTGAGCGGCGGGCCCGCGGGCGCGAAGAGCGGCCAGCTCGCGCTGTGGGTGGGCGGTGACCGCGCCGAGTTCGACAAGTACAAGGCGGTGCTCGACGCCATCGGAGATCAGGCGGCGTACATCGGGCCGATCGGCGCCGGCACCGTCGCCAAGCTCGTGCACAACATGGCGGGATACGCGTTGATGGCTGCTTTGGCCGAGGTGTTCACGCTGGGCGTCAAAGCGGGCGTCGAGCCTCTTGCTTTATGGGAGGCCGTGCGTCAGGGCGCCATGGGGCGTAAGCGCGTGTTCGACCGTTTGTCGGAACAGTTCCTGCGGGGGAAGTACGAACCCGCCGCCTTCGCACTGAAACTCGGCCACAAGGACGTGACCCTCGCGACCGAGCTCGCCCGCGAGCTCAACGTCCCGATGAAAATCGCAAATGTGGTTCACAGCGAAATGACCGAAGCCCTCAACCGCAAGGGCTGGGCCGATATCGATTCGCGCGTGTTCATGACGCTCCAGGAGGAGCGCGCGGGCGTAAAGATCGCGGAACCGGACGAAAAAATCCAGGAAATACTTAAGCGCGGCTGATGCGCCGAGCGGAAAGGCGTCTCAGATAATGCGCCTCAAGCGGATCGATCGTCTCAGATGAAGCGGTCTCGAGCGACTGCGGGCTGCTGCTGTCGCGAGAGGTTGATGGGTAGGGGTGGTGTCGGCTGCGGCAGACTTCTTGCCGAAAAAGTTAATCAGCCCGCATGCTCCGGCCCCAAATCCGTAGTGACGCCACCCGAAAACCATACAGCCGTATTACCTGAGAAGCATGCGGGCTAGCGGCTCGCGCTTCGCACGTCCTGCGGGACTGATTCGCGGCCCAACTGGACCGGTTTCCTTTGCGGGACATTCGCCTTGATCCTGGCCTCCAGCGACTTCACGAGATCCCCGCACGGCGCATCCTTGCCCGGTCCGGTCTCGATCAACGGAATGATGGCGGCCAGCGGATTGATCAGTCCCAGCAGCAACGCGGCCCCCGCTCGCAGCGTGAGCCGCCCTTTATCCAGACCGAAGGCCGGGTTGGCAACCGTACCTCGCACGTGCAGCGGCCCCCTGAGAACGACGGGGCTGAAATCCTTGGGCAGCGGTGTGATCGTCAGGTTGAGCGTTTCGTCGCGCAGGCTGACGGTACCCTCGCCGCCGAAATACGTGTCGTCGGTGTCGATCACAAACACTTCGCTCGACATTAATCCATTGTTCACGTTGAAGGAGGCGACGCCGCAGCGCAGCTCGACCTGCTGGTCGCCTCCCATCCAGAACCTGACGACCTCGGCGAGATCCGCCCCCGCAAATTCGAGCAGGAGATTGCTGACCTGGCCGCCGCCGGAGAGGAGGTCCAGACGCCCATTGGAAGTCCCCAGCACTGCCGCCGCGGAGTTGCCCTGTCCCTTCAACTGCGCCCTGCCGTTGATCGCGCCCAACGATTTTTCGACCAGTTCGGCACGCGGTATGAGTCGGCTGATGCGCAGCTGCTTGAAGGAGCTATCGATGCCCACCGCCAGCTTCTCCTGGCGCGCATCGACCGTCACTCGCGAGCTCAGCGACCCGCCGGCCACCCCGAAGTCGACGGGAGTGAGCTTGAAGACCCCATCCTCGAGGTCCAGTTTCGCGTTGAGTTTGTCGAGCGGCAGAGCGGGGTTCTTGAACTGCGCGGCGGCGAGCGTGACGTGCGCGTCCACGCGGCGCAATTTTTCCAGATTGATCATATTGGCCGGAAGAACTTTGCCCGGCTCCTTCGGTGTCGCCTTCCCCGGCGCAGCACCCACGAAACCACCCAGGTCTTTGATGTCGATAAGCTTTGAATTCAGTTTGCCGCCGAGCGTCGGGCGCTTCGTCGCCATGTCCACGCTGAATTCCCCGCCGAGGTCGCTCTCGCCGACCGTGCCCCGAAATTCACTGAAGCGCCAGAAATCCGCGTCGCGGGTGAGCCGCCCAACCAGCTTGTAGGGCGCGGTTTCGGGCAGCGAAATGTGCACGGCATCGCCGAGTCTTGCGAGGTCGCTGCCGGCGATGGATAGCCGCGCGTCTATCTTGCTGAACGCGGAGAGGCCAGTGATCGTTCCCTCAAGGGAAAATCTGGCCTGACCGACCGTACCGTCGAGCTTCAACGGATAGGGCGCCGCGTCGTCCATCAGTGTGAGCAGTCCGCCGCTCGCGCCGTTGGCCTTGAGACCGATCCCCTTGACCCGCCCTTGTGCGCCGAGCGCCAGAGGGTACGTCGGGTCCGAAGTCGATTGGACATCCACCGTGGCGTCGGTGTTGGTCAATACGTCTTTTACCGCCAATTTGCCTTTATTGATCGTTACCCGCTGAACAACAGGGTCTTCCCCGGTTTTTTCCTTGTCCGGATCCAGGATCCAGTTGCGCCGGCCTTCCTTGTCCCGCTGCAGCAGGACCGAGGCCTCTCCGAGCGTGACGTCGGGAAATACGAGCCGGCCGCGCAACAGACTCAACAAGCTGAAAGAAAAATCGAGCGTGTCCGCCGCGATGAACGGTTGCGGGTCGCCCCATGGAGCGTTGGAAAAAGTAAGCTGCTCGACGTGCACCTTCGGATGGAAGGAAAACGGCCGTACATCCAGGTTGCCCGCGATCACGAGGTCGCGGCCGGAGCGCTCCTTGACCTTCTGCGAGATCCAGCCGCGCGCGTTATTCCAGTCGAAGAGAGCCAGAGCAATTATCGGCGTGGCAATCAAGGCAACGACGATAATCCCGCCGATGAGCCAGCGGCGTTTCCGGGATTTCGCAGCACTCGTTGCCATAGCACGCTCCAATCTCCCTTCCACGCGATGTGTGACAGCGCGAAACGTGAAATGTGCGTCTGGCGGGAATGCGGGAAATTTCAATAGGTTAGAACTGGGCCTCGAGCGCGATGCGTCGCCGTCCGACGACAGCGAACAAGCCACGCTTGATCGGCGGCCGGACTACTGCCTGGTCACCTGCTCAGACCGTGTTCGTGCCCGAACCGGCTATAGAGGCACCGTTGCCGCCGCCGATGATCTGGTCACTTGACCAGAATCGGCTTGCCCTTCGCAGCCGACGCGACGATGGCTTCCAGCACCGCGACGCCGTTAATGGCTTCTTCCGCCGGCACCACGAAAGACTGTTTGGCGGCAACCGCATCGGCGAACGCTTCCAGCTCCGCGCGCTCCTTGCTGACTGCTTCGAGCGGGATGCGGTTCGGGGCGCCCTCGAGACCGCGAAATGTCAGGTCGGTGTCGCCACGCGATTCGAGCCAGCCGTTGGTGCCGAATACATGAACACGCCACAGCTCCCCGGTCACGAAGATCGTGCTCAAGTAGCCGGTGGCCCCGCTCGCAAACTTGAGCAGCATGGAAGTGGTATCGTCCATGGTGATTTCGGGCGGATGTTTGCGCTTGTCGCTGAAGGCGTAGACGCTCGTGACGAGTCCCGCGATCTGGATCATCGAGTCGAGCGTGTGGATGCCGCGCGCTGTCATGCCGCCGGCCGGCGCTTCCTCGCGCGTGGATCTCCAGCTGTCGGCCTTGAGCCGGAAGCCCGTCGCTCCGGAGTGCGCGGCTTCGATGTGCAGCACGTCGCCGATTTCTCCGGCCCGGATGCGGCGCATCATTTCCACGAACGCCGGCGCATGCCTGCGGTTGAACCCGACAGCGAGCGTGATCCCCCCGGCGCGGCACGCCTCGATCGCCTTCTCCGCGGTCTTGCGCGTCAGCGTCATCGGCTTCTCGACGAATACATGCTTGCCGGCCCTGGCTGCCTGCGCGATCTGCTTCACGTGCAGCGAATGCGGTGTCGCGAGCACGACGGCGTCGATCTCTGGATCCTTCAGCACTCTCCCGTACGACGAAACGACCTTGACTCCCGTCTTCTCGGAGAACTCCTGGTGGTTCTCGGGAGTGCGGGAAATTCCTTTGACGAAGCGGAACTTCTCGCTGTCCTTCACCGACTCGACGAGGGTGTTACCCCACCGTCCCAGGCCGTAGATCGCCGCTCGGAGCATGCTGTTGGTCCTTTCCGATTTGCAAGAGGCTCGTTTCGAGGTCGCAACAATAACATGGCGGGCGGCCGCGATGTCGCGCGCCGGATTTCATCTATCGAGCTTTACGTGACTTCGTTTCGTCGCTCGATGACGATGGGCTATCCGGGACTTCCGGAGCAGCAGCCTGTCGGAGCTTAAGTCTGACAGGCTGCTAAGCGGTCAAAAAGCGAATTGACTACCGCAGGCGATCAGGCGACGCTCCCGCTGCCGGCGTTGTGCCATGACAGCCTGTTCCCGCTGCATGCGCTCGCGCCGATCCGTCCGCTGACGCCGTTCTTCCCGGTGACGTCGATTGCTCAGCCACCTGAGTGCCGCTGCCTCGTTCCGGAAGCTCCAGACGGTCATCCGTCGCTGGCGGGCAAGTAAGGCCAGGTATTCATGAGAAAGACACAGCTCGGCGTTATCCCCCAAGAGCGCGATCCGCCACGATGAGCCGCCCGCAAGTCTCTTGAAGTAGTCAAAAATCCCGTTCGGTTCGCTGTGGAAGATGGGCCGGGACGCGTGAATGTCGATCAGGATTGCCGCGCGCTGATGCTCGTGGTTGGCTTGTACGACGGCACGTATGAATTCCCGCGTTTCCTCAACGGATTCGCGGCCGAACAACCTCGTTCTGAGGTACCCCGTTTCGGGGATGATCTCGTAATACATCGCCCTAATGCCACGTCACCCCTCCGCGTCCTAATTGACACCGGGGCACGCCGACAGGTTCGTACAATCCTGGCGGCGAACGTGGGCATATCCCGCAAGCTACTGTTCTGCCAGTAAACTCGGCGCTTCACTGTCTCGGGTTCAGCTCTACTCTTTCAACATTTTCTGGGCGATGATCGCCGCGCCGCGCACGTTCCGGACCTGCGGCAGGACCGCTTCGAACTTCGTCTCCGCCGAAGCGGGACAACGTGTCCATTTCATCAACAGAATCTGGGGATAACCCTGTTGAAAAGCGCGTGCCGGCGCTGCGAATTACCGCGTCGCGCGCAGCATCGCGCTTCTCTGCTCAACGTTTGGGCGGTAAGGCCAGCGAAATCGATCGCTTGACTGGCAGCCTGTCGGACTTTGGCGGTTTGACAGGCTGCTTCAGCTCACCACGCTCAACGCGGCGGTGGGGGCGGCGCGCCCGGAGGCGGCGGTGGGGGCGGTGCGTAGGCCCGCGAGGCCGGAGGCGGCGAAGGCGCATAGGCCGAAGGGGCGATGCGGCCCGACACCGGGACGCGGTGTCCTTTCGCGTACATGCACTGCTGGTAAGCGATATCGTAGCGGCGCTGCGCTTCGTAGCCGGACGCATTCGCGGCGCCCGATCCTGCGAGCGAGCCGCCCAACAGGCCAACGCCTGCTCCGACTGCGGCGCCCTGCGAGTTCCCGCCAATCGCCGCGCCGGCAAGAGCACCTATCGCAGTGCCGATTGCGGCGCTGGCTACGCCGCTACGCTCCTGCTCGCGCGCGGCCGTCTGGCCGCCGATCTGGTCGTAGGCATATTGCTTGCAGTCGCCATCGTCGAAGCGGAACTCGTCGAAGCTTTTGCCGGTGCCCGGCAATACCGCGATGCTCGGGCCCGTCGGCATACTGACGCAACCCGCAAGACCTAACGCGGCCACCAGGACCAGTAGTTTCAATTTAGGAGACATGAGAATTTCCGATTACGATGGCGGCCGTGGCGGAACCCGTTCCCACTGGCCAGCACATTGGTCGACGTGCGGATAGTACGCGTTCGCTTCCCGGCAGTAATACCAGTAGCCCGACTGCGTTTGGGCCGGCGCCGGAGCCTGGCCTTGCTCGACGTACACCGGCGGCTCGGTTGGCACGACGACCGCCTGCGGGTAGTAGTACGGGGAGTACCGGGGGATAGTAATAGGGAGCCCCGTAATACCCAAAAACCGGAGCTCCGATGACGAGCCCGAACCCGAATCCACCATGGTGATGGTGCCCACGATGGCCACCACGGTGACCGCCGCCGCCGCGAGCAAATGCATCGGCCGTCAGCGCCACGCCCAACAGCACCACCAGGGAAAATAATGTCGCTTTCGCTGCCTTCATTGTCGACCTCTCACAGCGCACCCCCCCCACCCCAAGCAGGATCTTAACGGAAGCGCTTGTATCCGTATCCTGCAAATTGTTACAAAACGTAAATCCGGCCGCCGATGGTGGATTACCACGGCAGCGCACAGCCCGGTGAATTCCCGCGGAAAACCCAGCATCTGGCAGCCGGATCTAACGATTTGGACAGTTCGCCAATGCAAGAATTCCACGGAAAGTCCCGGAATTATCGAGCTTTACGCACTTTCGTTAGCGTTGCGCGTGGCGCCAAGACCCGTTAGCTTCCGCCGGTCCCCAACCGCCCGCCGGATAAAAGTATAGCGCCGGGCGATTTCGCAGGAGCGGCGTATACAAGCGCCACGCCGCTTCGGTTTCGTCGGCGTGAACAAAGAGCGTCTGGTCACCTTGCATGACTTCCAACAGCAAGGTCTCGTACCCGGCCGACAGCGTGCCGAACACCTCCGCGTAGCGGAATTTCATGCGCTGCGTCTGCAGCGTGAATTGCTCGCCCGGCGACTTCACCTCGAACGAGAGTTCGAAGCCTTCGTCCGGTTCGAGCGTGATCACGAGCGCGTTGCTATGGGTGATGCCTCCCCCGATTGACTTGAACAACGCGACCGGCGGACTGCGGAAATTGATCGTGATCTCGGTTACCCGGCGCGCGAGGCGCTTGCCCGTGCGCAGATAGAACGGTACTCCCTGCCAGCGCCAGTTTTCGATCTCCAGCCGCAGGGCGACGAAGGTTTCGGTTTTCGATGGCGCTGCAACGCCGGGCTCCTGGCGATAGCCCGCCAGCTTCTTTCCTTCGAGCCTGCCCGCCGTGTACTGGCCGAACACGACTGCATCTTCGCCAATCGGGACGACTGAGCGCAGCACCTTGACCTTTTCAAACCGGATGCTGTCGGGCTCGAAGGCGGCGGGTACTTCCATCGCGGCCAGCGTCAGCAACTGGGTGAGATGGTTCTGCACCATGTCGCGCAGCGCGCCGGTCTGCTCGTAATAGCCGGCGCGACCCTCGATCCCCACTGCTTCGGCGACGGTGATTTGCACGCTTTGGATATGATCGCGGTTCCACGCCGACTCGAACAGTGCATTGCCGAAACGGAATGCAAGCAGGTTCTGCACGGTTTCCTTGCCGAGATAGTGATCGATGCGGTACACCTGCGACTCATCGAAATACTTGTGCACCAGCGCATTCAACCGTTGCGCCGAGGCGAGATCGCGGCCGAAAGGTTTCTCGATCACGAGCCGCGTCCAGCCTCTGCTTCGATTGAGCCGCGCGTTCCCGAGCCCCTCGATAGCGCGGGGAAAGGCGCCTGGCGGCAGCGCGAGGTACAGAACGCGATTGCCGGGAAGCCCATGCGCGCGCTCGATTTCGTCGATCCGGCGGGCCAGCCGCTCGTAGTCCGCCGCGTTCATCTCCTCGATTGCCTGATGGTGGAGGCACGCTTCACACCAAAGTCTCGTTTTTTGCGCGGCTGCCGAACCCCTCGCCGCCAGGATCTTGCGTGCCCAGGTGCGGAACCGGGCATCAGTCAGCTCGCGATCGCGCGAAACCGCAAGAATCTGACATCGCTCCGGCAAAAGCTTTGCGTTTGCCAGATAAGAGAGCGCCGGCAGCAACTTGCGGCGCATGAGATCGCCGGTCCCGCCGAAAACGACGAACACGCACGCTCCGGCTGTAGCGCCCGGCACTCGCTTACTCCTTTTTCACTTCGTGACCACCGAATTGATGACGCAATGCCGCCAGCATCGTGTCACGATTTCCCCACGTTGTCTTTTTCTGGATGAATGCATCCAAGCCATTGTTATGCCAATCCCCATGCCCCTGCTGTCTCATGTTAAAAATGCCGGCGCACGCCGGCATTTTTATTGGTAGGCGGAGAGGGATTTGAACCCTCGACCAACGGATTAAAAGTCCAAATACGCTGAAAAACAGCAATCAACCGCAGCAAACCGCAGCAGAACTTTCATAGGGGAACTCGGCAGAGACTAGCTGCCGAGTGTTGCCGATTGCTGCCGAAGGTGTGCCACGAGTGTGCCAAAAGTGTGCCACGGCTGAGGGCGAGTTACACTCAGCTATCGTGATGATTCCCTAACCCCGTTACGCGCACGCGCGCACCACACGAGGCGTAACGGGCAGCCATGTGTGGGCCTGGCGCGACCTATGCCGGTCTACACTCGGCTAGTGGCTCAAACGCCATTACACGCGCGTGTAGGACAAGAGGTAAAGCAGAAGGTCAATTGCCGAGACTACCACCCTTATCGTTTCATCTTGTACAACATTGATGGTCTTGGTTTGCGGGCGAATGACGATAGTACGGTCATACACACTTGCATTCACCGCCGACCCCTGGTCGGCAGCAGCGCCAAAGGCTGGAAGCGACAGCACTGCAAAACCGCCGCTGCCGCTATTACCTCCTCTCCACATACTATCGATTGATGACAGAGCCGGCGCTCGCCCCGGTCGCGCGCTCGTCCCCTCTGGGCTTAATTGACCGAGACGGTGAGGTCGGTGTTCCAGATGATGTCAACCTTGTCGCCCACTTTGATCTTATCGAACACGGTCGGATCGGCGACCCGTCGGCTGTATTTCCACCCGTTCGGCCCCTCAAAAGTGACCGACGACGTGCTCTTGTCGATGGCGACGAGGCTCGCCGTCATCCTCCGCACCATCGCCTTCGCGCCGCTGGTCGGGTCCCCCTTGGAATAGGTTGTGTCAAGGGTATCGACCGGCGCCTCGCCAGGCGGCTTCAGGCGCACCAGAACGTTGTTGTTGTATGTCGCCTTCAGGTTGTTCCCCACTTTGAACTCGGGGAAGCGCTGGACGCTCTCGGGCACATTGACGGCGACTAACCTGCCGTCGGCCGTCTTGATGTTCATGGCTCGCTTGCCGTAATCGATCGTCTCAATGGTGCCCGCAATGGTGATGGTCTCTGTCGGTAACTGTCTGACCTGCGCCCAACTGGGCAGGGCAAGAGCCATAACCACTGCGAACGCGGTCAGCATCGTCGTTTCTCGTTTCATGTTTCCTCCATTTGGGTTGCTCTGGGGCTGGGTACTCATTGAATCGTCCCGAGTGTGTTGATCGAACTGTAGTTGCCGTTTGTCGCAACCAAGACATGTCACCCGAGTAGTGTCCTACTCTCGTGGCTGCCGGTCTATTGGCCTTTGGTCCATTGGCCTTTGGTCCCCCAATGCAGGTGGTGGCATGCGAAATGCATTGACTTCAAGGAGTTGGATCTCGTGGCACGGTCATTGCTGCAGCGTGATCAAATGCCCCGGCTCGGATGGTTTGTAAAGGTTTCCGACAAGCGATTCATGGTGACCAGGATAATTCGGTGTTTGCGCTTGCTCTCTTCATAGCGGGGGCGGCGGGTCCGTGGCGGCGCCGATAAAGCTGACCGGCGCCTTGAACGTGGATGTAGGCGGAACTGGCTGCGCCGTGCTAGTACGCTGGCGCAATCGCCTTGCCGTCGACAGGTCGACGGGTTTCCCGACAGACACGCATACCCGAAACCATGATAGAGCGTGACAAACGCCACGTTTGAGGGGCGTTTCAACCGCTTATCTCAGCATACTGGAGCTGGCACGCAACATGCTCACTGGACGAGCCAAGTACTTGGAGGAATGCAGCGTGAACGTCATTATCCTATGGCTTCCTACGCTTTTGCCCTACACCGAGTCACGTCCTGAATCCGGATTGGCGTGCCCGGTAAAGCGAATGGCGCACGAGGCGAAGCGTGATTGGCTTCCAGAGGACAAGATCAAATGAATAAGCCAATCGCTGTACTACTCACAGGGAAGACCGTTGTGCGTTACGCCATCGCATCGCTTTTGCTTGTCGTTCCCGCTTCACTGTTGGCTCATGGCGTAGGACTCGATGGTTACGGGTGGTAAGTCTACGAAATAACGGTGACATTTTGAGAACACGGCTAACAGCTATCCTAGGTGCTTCATTGCTATTCGGCCCCGTTGGCGTTGCGCTAGGAAATCGTTTGCTGATGTCACGCTACTTGCTATGTGCAATTGCCGGTCTGTTTTGGGCGAGCGCAGCTTGCGCACAGCCATGTCACCTTTCGGTCAGCTACAAGCAATTGAACGATATAGCACATCGGTTTCACGCAATCGCGATGAACATCAATAGCATGTCAGAAGCGGCGTCGACGCCCGACCCAGAGCGAGATGCTCTGTCATCAGCAAATTCCTCACAGATCACTCTTCTCGGAATGCTGGGTGGCACAACGACTGTGATTGAAATTCGTGATCTGATGGTAAGTGACAAAGACAGGCAGACCGCCAACTTCTTCTTGACCACTAGTCTAAGAACGTTATCCGGCGTTTCTAAGGATACAGTGGAATACGCTAATGGGTCGCTTATGAAGTTGCGCACGCTTGCGGCAGTGGCTGAAGTAACCGCTGCGCGTAACATTCTTTCCGAACTTGTATCGCTTCTAAAAAACTGCCCTCCGTAAAAGCCATAATCACGCGCAACTGCTCGACCAGCACGCGTTGCCGCAGGGCTGTCGGCTGAGTGGGTGGCGCATGGGAACCCGCTGCGTTTCCGCTGCCCTGAGCCTAGAAAGCATTCTTAATTTCTAGCCTGTATCCATCTATCCTTCAGGTGTTCTTTGATCTTTTCCTCTGGGAATTCCGAGGAATCCGCGTACAGTTCCTTTTGTCGTCTTAATGGCAATGGACTCCCGAGCATTGTCGCCGTACTCGCATGATGGATCACTTCGGACAGGCAGCTTAATTGGATTTGAAACCGTGTATGTGACAGTGATGTAAGGGCTCTCAAACAATACGAAGGCCGAAACCCCTACTATCCACAGCACGGCAACCAATCTCGCAAGCAATTGATCTCAAAGAAGCGCGCCCACTCGGGTTTGCTTTTGACAAAATTCACTACGATTTTTGCTGGGAGCAGCAAAACGTATTCAGTCATTAGCCACACATCAGAAATACTGAACACAAGGTCGCCGTTCATGTCTTGAGCGAAGTGAAACCGTTCGCACCAGTCGTTATAGGTCATAGCGTGGCTGCAATCTCTATGCCTTGAAAAACTTCCTCGTCATGCGCTCGACTACCGCCCCTGTGTGCTGGTCGGACAGGTGCGCGTAACGCTTCACCATCTGCAAGGTCTTGTGACCAAGGACAGCGGCAATCTCCGCCGTGGTCGCGCCGGACATGGCAAGATAGCTTGCTGCGGTATGGCAATTTCTGTAGTGAAGTGTGCCATCAAGGCAACTAACGGGGCGCATACATACAGTAAGCTATCAATTACATGGTAGGCGGAGAGGGATTTGAACCCTCGACCAACGGATTAAAAGTCCGCTGCTCTACCCCTGAGCTATCCGCCCATGAATCGCGACACGCGTCGCGATTCATCAAATAAATTCAAGCAAAAGAGCCGCGCATTCTACCGGTGCAGGGAGGTACTTTGAAAGGACGATGGCGTGACCGGGCGACGAGGGGACGGGACTTTTCTCCCATCCCTCATCCCTCCGCCCTCATCCCTGGAGGATCATGCGCCGCGCATGATCCTCCAGGTACCGGTACTTCATCGTCCCGATCGAGCCGATCACGATGGAGAAGAAGGTGATGATGGAGCCGATCGCCAGCGTCGAGACACCGGTGATGGCCTGGCCGACCGTGCACCCCAGCGCGAGCACGCCGCCTATGCCCATGAGCACCCCGCCCACAGCGTGGTTGGCGAAATCGCCCCACGAGGCGAACCATTCGACGCGGAAGCTGCGGCTAGCCACCGCGTAGAGGAACGAGCCTGCAATCACCCCGGCGAGCGCCATCACGCCGAAAGTCACCAGCAGGAAGTTGGCGGGATCGAGCAGATAGCGCGCAGTGTCACCCATCGGGCTCACGAACGTATACGACTGCACCGCCACGCGGCTCGGGATCTCGGTCGCCATGTCGGCGTACTCCTTCCAGCGCTTCCCCAGCGGCCCGCCGGTGAGCCACCATCCCGCGAGAACTCCCAGCCCGACGACCGCCCCGCCCAGTATGTTGTCCCGGTTACCACGGAAATCCACCGACTTCCATACGAACCAGAGCATACCGGCAACCACGGCGGCGCCGACGCTGAGGTGAAACGCCGCCGCTCCTTGCGCTCCAAACATGCCGGCGAGCACGGTGGAAAGCTCCTGATCCGGCAAGCCGTGGCGGGCGAGATTGACGGTGGTGGCGGCGACCCACGGCATGAACGCCTTCTCGTACATCGCCGTCCACATCATGAGGTAAGCCGCGATTGCCCCAAAGCCCAGCACGACGAGCGACTTGAGATTTCCGCCGCCGATGCGGACCATAGTGCGCGTCCCGCAGCCGCTTGCGAGCGTCATGCCCACGCCGAACAAGATCCCGCCGAGGATGTAACGCAGCCACGCGAAATTGGCGGTGCGGTACGGCGGGAACGTCTCCGCGTAGAGGTTGACCGTGCCGGCAGCCTCGAGCACGAGCACGCCGGCGAGCGCCACGGCCATCGAAAAAACCCATGCACGCATACGGCCGGTGTCCCCGATGTTGACCCAGTCGGAGACTCCGCCCATGGTGCAGAACTGCGTCTTCGCCATGACCGCGCCCATGATGAGCGCGATCACGAAGGCAGAAGCCAGTACTATGTGGTGGATCGTGAATTCCATCGCTCTAGTTTAAGACCCATCGAGCCACAGATAAACACAGATACACACAGATAGTTCAGTTGCGACTACTTGGCTCTCGTCCGTGTTTATCTGTGTGTATCTGTGGCTGATATTGCCTCGCTTACACGCGGTAGCGTGTGGGATCTGCGATACCGGCCGCCTCGAAACCCGCGCGCCGCAGCCGGCACGCGTCGCACCGCCCGCACGCCGCGCCCTCCTCCGTCGGCTGGTAACAGGAGACCGTCAGGGCATAGTCCACGCCGAGCGCGGCGCCGCGCCTGATGATTTCGGCCTTGGAAAGCTCGATGATCGGCGTCTGGATCGCGACTTCGCGTCCTTCGACCGCCGCCTTGGTGGCGAGGTTCGCCATGCTCTCGAAGGCGCGCATGTACCCGGGCCGGCAATCGGGATAGCCCGAGTAATCGACAGCATTCGCGCCGAACCAGATGTCCTGCGCCGCCAGCACTTCCGCCCAGGCGAGCGCCAACGAGAGAAATATGGTGTTGCGGGCGGGCACATAGGTGACCGGTATCCCCTGCGTCGGCGCCTGCGGCACCGCGATCGTGGGATCCGTCAATGCCGAGCCGCCGAATTGCGTAAGATCGAGCGCGACGACGCGGTGCGCTGCGGCGCCCAGCGCCCGCGCCACCCGCGCTGCCGCCGCCAGCTCCGCGCGATGTCGTTGGCCATAGTCGACAGTGAGGCAATGGCACTCGCAGCCCCCGTCGCGCGCGATGGCGAGCGTCGTGGCGGAGTCCAACCCTCCCGACAGCAGAACGACGGCGCGCCTCATATTCTACGAGCCCCTATCAAAATGATGGGAGCATCAGGGGAGAGCGATAGCGAGGCATCCCGTCATTTCGTACTCTACCTGTCTTCATCCGCTGCGGGCGCGGCGGCGGACAGCGCGCGCAGGCGAGATTCAACCTCGCGCAATTTCTTCCCCATGGCGGCGCCTACGAATAGCTGCGGATTCGAGGGTT
The DNA here is from genome assembly GCA_963802355.1 of uncultured beta proteobacterium. Lineage (GTDB taxonomy): Bacteria > Pseudomonadota > Gammaproteobacteria > Burkholderiales > SG8-41 > SG8-41. The sequence goes on from CAWDIV010000013.1 coordinate 192,481, forward strand.
CGTGCTTCCCGGCGCGCTCGCGCTCGGCGATCGCCCGCCGCGCGCTCTCGAAAGCTTCGGTGAACGAGTGCGTACGGCGCAATTCCTCGTCGAACAACGCTTTGCCGAAATAAGTGAATTCGGAGTCCGTCCCGCACCCGAAGGACTGCCTGTTGGCAGCGGCTGCGGTCATGACGAGCGTCGTCTCGCTCTTCAGCGCCTCGACAAAGCCGCCCGCATAACATGCCGAAACGGCGAGCACGCGCCATTTGATTCCCGCATCGTCCAGCATGCGGCGCAGCATCTGCGGGTCGATGTCCAAGAGCTTCAGCGGCCAGTTGACGACGGCAAGCCGGTGCTTCTCCGTGCCATGCGAAGTGAGGTAGAGCACCAGCACATCCTCCTCGCGGTCCATCAGCCCGCCCACGTGGCGCAGTACGCGTGCCAGATTGGTCGCCGTTGCAATGGGGAGTACCGCTGCCGTCTTCGGGTTGTTGATGAGCGCGATCGTCCGGCCTTCCGCGTCGAAACGCTCGCGGAAGAGCTCGCCGATCACTTCCACTTCCTTCATGAATACGTCTTCGCGGGCATAGGCCCCGAAACCGACGAAGTAGATGTCCGGCACGCCCGGGCGCCCGGGCCGGAGCGCGGCGAGGCTGCTTGAGAGCAATGCCGGCTGAGCGTGAAATATCGCCTCGTCCGCGACCGAGACATGACCCTCGGTACTTTGAGGCTCCGCGGGAAGCGCCATCCACAGGCTCTGCGGCGGCAGCCACCAGTAGCTCGCGAAAAACAGCAGGAGGTAGACCGCAAAGGCCGCACCGACGCGCCCCGGCCGCCCGGGCGCAAACCGTATGAGCACCACGCACGCCGCAACGAGAAACCACGCGAGGAATACGATATAGAGTGCGCGCGACGGCAGCCAGCCCATGCTTTCGCCGCTCCAGCGGAGGATGTCTTGCAGTACCAGGAAAAAGGGGTCCATCGCCAGCAGCGCGATTGGATAACCGAGCAGGATGCGCGGCTCGTTCGTCAGCTTCGCGGCGGCGAACGCCGCAAGGAGCAGTCCCATGATGACAGTCAATTCGACCGTCAACCCGTAGATATTGAAATACCCGCGCCACCCATTGAACCCGATATCCATGACCCACTGCGCGGCAATCACCAGGCAGATGAGCGCCACCAGTTGTTCGGGGGTAATCCTGAAATCGTCCAGCGCGACCGGCCGCAGCAGCGTGGCGCGCAGGCCTTGGCGCAGATTGCGGACGAGATCGGCAATCAGGACTTTCACGTCGGTCGAGCGCAAACGGTGCGCATCGGAGTGAATCTGCGCGTGTGGAAGCGCGCGGTCAACCGCGAACGCGCCTGCGATGGGAGCTCTAGGCTCTATCGAGCCCGGGATGACCCCACTGGACCCCGGCCTCCGCCGGGGTGACGAAAGCCCGCCGGGCTTTCGTCATTTAAGCGTGGCGAGCCGGCGTTTGGCCTTCTCGGCCGCCTCGCTCGTCGGATAGCGCGTGACCAGGCCGTCCATCGTTCGCTTGCCGCCGGCGGCATCGCCGAGCTCGAGCTGACAGCTCGCGATGTTGAGCAAGGCATCGGGTATCGTCGAGCTGTCGGGGTAGGCCGCAATGAGCTTCTGCTGGCTCGCGATGGCGTTCTTGTAGTCGCGGAGATTGTAGGACCAGTCGCCGATCCAGTACTGCGCGCGGGGCGCAAGCTGGCTCCTGGGATATTGCGCGATGAAGTTCTGGAAGGCGGCGATCGCACCCTGGTAATTCCCGATACGCCGCTGGCCCTGTGCAGTTTCGTAAGCGTTCGCCTCGCCCGGCTGGGGCGCGCCCGGCGCGGGCGGTGCACCGGCTGCGGTGCCCGGACCGGGAGGCGCTCCCGTCGGCGGTGCGGGCGGCGCCCCCGTGGCCGCAGAGGGGCCGGCAGGCGCGGCACCAGCCACTCCCGGCGACTGCTCGAAGCGTTTCAGCCGCATGTCGAGGTCGACGTACATGTCGCGCTGGCGCTTGGTGGCCGACTGGACCTCGTTGCCCAGCACCTCCATCTGGCCGCGCATCTGTTTCAGTTCCTGGCGCAGCATCTCGAGCTGCTGCACGAGCTCGACTGCCGGATTCGTCGCGGACAGCGATTTCAGCGACTCATCGATGCGCGCGAGGCGCGCGGCGAGCTCGTCGTTTTGCTGTCTGAGGGCATCGATGCGGCGGGCCTGCTCGGCGATCTGCTTGCGCGCCTCAGTGTCGCCGCCGAACAGCTGCGCGTGTAGCGGGCCGGCAAGCAATATGCCAGCGAAAAAAAGGACAGTCGCGAAGCGACCCCGCCCGTCACCCGACAGCGGCCTCCGAACTGCTATTGCAAGAGTTGCGATCACTAGAGTCGGCCGCTCGGCGCGCCGCCGGGGGTGCGGCCGCTCTCCGGCGGGCGTAGCTTGGGGCGGAGTGGCCGCGTAGCGACCCGTCGGTACAGTCTCATTTGCGGCCTTCTGCACCCCTTCCCGCACCACTCTTCAAGAGACCGAGTCCGGGGCGCATCCCCGCACGCGGGGACTCCTCTTCCGCCCCTCGACGCGCTCCCGTCACTCGTCACCCATCACGGCAGGTCACTCGCCTGAGTAGACGATATCGCCGCGGCGATTCTGCGAATAGCAGCTTTCCGCCGCTTCGCTGCAGCGGGGTTTTTCTTCGCCGAAGCTCACGGTTTCGATCTGGTCCGCCTTGGCGCCCAGGATCTGCATCATCTGTCTCACGGCGTCGGCCCGGCGCTGGCCAAGCGCGAGGTTGTATTCGCGGCTGCCGCGCTCGTCGGCGTTGCCCTCGACCCGCATCTTGCTGCCCCCGTTCTGCTGCAGGTACCGCGCGTGGGCCGCCACGACAGGCTTGTACTCGTCCTTGATGAGATTGCTGTCGAGGTCGAAAAAGATGCTGCGCTTGGAGAGGATATTTTTCGGGTCTCGCAGCGGGCTGCCGGCGAACGGATCGTCCTTCAGCCCCTTGGCGGTAGCGCTGGGATCCACCGGTTTGACCGGCTGCCGGTCCACCACCACCGGTCCGGGTTTGGCATCCTCGACCGCCGCACCCTTTTGCTCTTCGGGAGTGCTGCTGCACGCGGCGAGCGCACCCAGAACGAACACGCCGATTAGAAATCGCTTCATGGCTCGACCTCCTTTAAGTCATAACAATACATATACAACAGCCTCTTGGAGATTACTATTTCAGCAGCGGGCCCCACGCCGGCTCGCGCACATCACCAGCATTCGAGGGGATCCGCAGTTTTACTCTACCGTCGCTCGAGACCGCGGACAAGATGCCGCGCCCCCTCACCTCGGTTGCGTAGAGAATCATTCTGCCGTTCGGCGCGAACGTCGGCGATTCGTCCACGGCGCCGTCCGTCAGCACCTGCACCTGGCGCGTGGCGAAATCCTGCATGGCGACGTTGAAGCGCGCGCCGCTACGCTGTATGAACGTAAAGCTCTTGCCGTCGGGGCTATGCCGAGGAGAAAAGTTTTGGCTTCCCTCGAACGTGACGCGCTCGGGCTGACCGCCGTTCACTGCCAGGCGATAGATCTGCGGGCTGCCGCCGCGGTCGGAGGTGAACAGCAGATAACGTCCATCCGGCGAGAAATTGGGCTCGGTATCGATCGCCGCGCTCTGCGTGAGCCGGGTTGCTCCGCCGCCGTCTGCGCCGAGCAGATAGATCTGCGAGCCGCCGTCTTTCGTCAACACGACCGCGAGCCGGCCGCCGTCGGGAGACCACGCCGGCGCGCTGTTGCTGCCCCAGAAACTGGCGATGGCCTTACGCCCGCCGGTGGTGAGCGACTGGACGTAAACGACCGGTTTCTTGTGCGGCGGCTCGAACGAGACGTAAGCGACGCGCGAACCGTCGGGCGACCATGAAGGCGAGATGATCGGCTCGTTCGAGCTCAATATCGTCTGACCGCCATAACCGTCGACGTCCGATACCTGCAGCTCGTAACGCTGTTTGCCGTGCTTCACCACGTAGAGGATGCGCGTTGCGAAGACTCCCGGGTCGCCCGTCAGCTTTTCGTAGATGATATCGGCAATCTTGTGCGCGGTGAGCCGGAGCTGGCTGGCGGCGGCCGTGTAGGCGAAGCCCGCAAGCTGCGTCTGCTTGGTCACATCCATCAGGCGGAACTGCACGTCGTAGCGGCCGTCGGAGCGCGGAGAAACGCTGCCGATGACGACCGCGTCGGCGCCTCGCGTGCGCCATGTGCCGTAGTTGACGTCCTGCGGATCGGACGGCAGCGGGTTAATCCCGCCAGCATCGATCATCTTGAAGAGACCGCTGTTCGTGAGATCGGCGGCGACGACCGGAGTGACCTTCTGCGAGAGGCCTTCTTCCGCGCGAAACGGAACAATGGCGACAGGGATCTGCTTGGCGCCCGTGCCGATGACTTCTATGGTAAGGGCGGCGTGCGCACGGGTGAAGAAAAATCCGTGCAGGAGAATGAGCAGGGCAGCAAGCGCGAGCGACCGAGCCGCCCGGAAAATCGTCGCCCCTTCAGCAAACATCATGTAGCCGGATTATACCCGTCCGGGTTCCCTCTTATCACTCCTTAGGTCGGAATTTGAGGTTAAGTTCCCGGAAGTCCTTGAACATCGCCGGATCCGGCGGCAACGGCAGCGGCTGCGCTTTCAGTATCGCGCGCTCGACCGCATTGTCCCACGCTGCCAGCGTGCTGGGCTTCCTGGTTTTGACACCCAGAACCTCGCCGCCGGGCAGCAATACCACGTCGAATTCGACCTCGGGATTGCCCTGGAGACTGGGCGGCTCGACGATGAAACGCCTGATCTTGTCGGCGATGCGCCGCTTGTACTCGTCGACCAGCTTGGACTGGGCGGCCGCCTGTTGCTGGGCGAGCTTCTTCAAAGCGTCCTCCTGCTCGCGGGCAGCCCGCTTCGCTGCAGCCTCCTTCGCCTGCTTATCCTTGAGCGCCGCGACCTGCGCCTGTTCCTCCCGTTTGCGCTTCTCGGCCAGCGCCTGCTCCTGCGCCTTGCGTTCCTTCTCCTTCTTGTCGCGCAGCGCAATGTCGGGCTTGACCGCGGGCTTGGGTTCCGCCTTGGGGACGGGTTTGGGTTCGGGTTTGGGGGCAGGTTTTGCTTCGACCTTCGGCGCTGGTTTGGGCTCCGGCGCGGCCGGCTCGGGCTTTATTTCCGGAGCGGGTTCCGGTTTCGGCGCGGACACCGGCGGCAGGTTGTTCCATAGATCCACCACGACGGCTTCTTGCTGGCGCTTCTGCCAGGTCACGCCGAACACCAGCAGCGCGAAAAACAGCGCGTGCATTACCAGCGCCAAGGCGCCGGAGAGTGCCCGCTCGTTGGGCGTTATGAAGCCGTTCGCCGTCATCCGCCCCGCGGTTTGGCGAGCAGCCCCACCTTCCGCACCTGGTTCTGTTGCAACATGTCCATCACTTCCAGCACCGCTTCGTAGCGCACGTCCTTGTCGGCTGCGATCACTACCGCCTGTTCGGGATGCTGCTTCTGTTTCTGGTGAATGGCGGCAATCAGCTCTTTGCGCGAAACCTTGCGCTCCTCCGTCGTGAGCGCCCGGTCCCTCAGCCACAGCGTCTGGTCTGTACGGATCGAAACCTCCATGGGCTGAACCGGCGGATCGGAGGTTTTCCCGACCTGGGGCAGCTCGATCTGACCGGGGTTTATGAGCGGAGCGGTGATCATGAAGATCACGAGCAACACCAGCATCACGTCGATGTATGGCACGACGTTGATCTGGTTCATCAGCCGTCTGGCGCCGCGTCTCTCGATTAACATAACTCACCCATCACTCATCACTCATCACTCATCACTCATCACGCCTCTGGCATCAATGCGCCTGGCGCTGCAAGATATTGGAGAACTCTTCCATGAAGGAGTCGAAGCGCGTGGCGAGCTTGTTCAAGTCGCCGGCGAAGTGATTGTATGCCACTACCGCCGGAATCGCCGCAAACAGACCCATGGCGGTCGCGATCAGCGCTTCCGCGATTCCCGGCGCCACCGCCCCCAGCGTCGCCTGCGCGACGTTGGCGAGGCTGCGGAACGAATTCATGATCCCCCACACCGTGCCGAACAGCCCGACGTAGGGGCTTACCGATCCCACCGAGGCGAGAAACGAGAGATGCGACTCGAGCCGTTCCATTTCACGCTGGTAGGTCGCGCGCATCGCGCGCCGCGTGCCGTCCATGACCACGGCGACATCCATGCCGGGCTGCTTCCTCAGTTTGGAAAACTCGCGAAAACCCGCTTCGAAGATGCGCTCGAGGCTGCCCGCCCCCCGCGAGTTGACCGCGCGCTGGTAGAGCTCGTTCAGGTCGCCGCCGCTCCAGAAATCCTTCTCGAAATCGTCGGCGAGGCGGGTGGCGCGCTTGTAGATGAACATCTTGAGGAAGATGTAGTACCACGAGAGCACCGAAGCGAGCAGCAGCGCCGCCATCACGAGTTGCACCAGCAAGCTCGCGCCGGTGATGAGGCCCAGCACCGACATGTCATGGGTTACGGTTGGGCTCACGATTGATGTCCTATTCCTTGGCAGCGTGTCCGCCGAGCGAGTCCGACAGGCCGCTCGGTATTCTAGCGGGCTTGAAAGAAGCCGTGTTGATGCAGGCGAGCCGTACGCGCGCGTTCGCGAGCTCCGCGCCGTCGCGCAGGACGCGCTGCGCCAGTACGATCTGGCCGCCCTTCACTGCGCCGGGTTCCACAGTGACCGCGAGCTCATCGTTGAACGCCGCCGGTTTCGCGTACTCGATCGAGAACGATCGCACCACGAACGCTATCTGGTAGCGCGTGGCGAGCTCGGTCAGCTCGAAGCCGAGCGCACGCAACCACTCCGTACGCGCCCGCTCGAGAAACTTGAGGTAGTTGGCGTAGTAGACTGCGCCGCTGTGGTCGGTGTCCTCGTAATAGACGCGGACCAGCCACGAAAATACGGGTGATGAGTGATGAGTGACGGGTGATGAGTGCTTCAAGGGCATTGAAGCCGGGCGCCTGCGTTAATAACTTCTGCCTGCGCGGTCATCATTACTTTGTGTCTTCCCACAAGTCCGGGGTGCCTGCGCGGGCGGGTTGCGCCAGTCCGAAATGGCGGTACGCGGAAACGGTGGCCACGCGCCCGCGCGGCGTGCGCTGCAGGTAACCTTGCTGTATGAGGTAGGGCTCGAGCACATCCTCGATCGTGTCGCGCTCCTCGCCGATCGCCGCGGCAAGATTGTCTACGCCGACCGGTCCACCGCTGAATTTCTCGATCACCGCCTGCAGCAGCTTGCGATCCATCACGTCGAGCCCGACCGCATCTACATCCAGCATCTTCAGCGCGTCGTCGGCGACTTCGCGCGTCACCTTGCCGTTCGCCCTGACTTCAGCGAAGTCGCGCACGCGCCGCAGCAGGCGGTTCGCGATGCGCGGTGTGCCGCGCGAGCGGCCGGCAATCTCGCGCGCGCCTTCCGCGGCCGTTTCGATGGCAAGCAGCTTCGCAGAGCGCTGGACGATCCGCATCAGTTCCTCACCCGAGTAGAACTCGAGCCGGGCCACGATTCCGAACCGGTCGCGCAGCGGGTTCGTCAGCATGCCGGCGCGGGTTGTCGCGCCGACCAGCGTGAAGGGCGGCAGGTCGAGCTTGACCGAGCGTGCCGCCGGGCCTTCGCCGATCATGATGTCGATCTGGTAGTCCTCGAGCGCGGGATAGAGGATTTCCTCCACCACCGGTGACAGGCGATGGATCTCGTCGATGAACAGCACGTCGTTGGGCTCGAGATTGGTGAGGATGGCGGCGAGATCGCCCGGGCGCTCGAGCACCGGTCCCGACGTGTGACGCAGGTTCACCGCCATCTCGTGCGCGATGATGTGCGCGAGCGTGGTCTTGCCAAGGCCCGGCGGTCCGAAAAGAAGGACGTGGTCGAGCGCCTCGCGGCGCTTGCGCGCCGCCTCGATGAATATCGCGAACTGTCCGCGGATCTTCTCCTGGCCGATGTATTCCTCAAGGAGCTTGGGGCGGAGCGTCCGCTCGAACGCTTCTTCCTGGGGCGACGCGGGAGCGGCGGCGATAAGGCGGTCGGTCTCTATCATCAGGAGTCCGGATTCAGGAATCGGGATTCAGGGATTTCTTACGAGAAATCAAAGCCTTTTGGAGAGCGTTCAACAGACGCCCTACTTCGCCGCTGCGATGGAACAGATTCTGCGCAGACCGCTCATCCAAATACCCGACGCGTCTTGCGATTTCGACGTTGGTTTCAACCTCCATAAGTGAACCGTGCGCAATTGACAGGTGATTGATATAGGCCTGCGTGGACTTACGTCCGTGGCCTTCGGCAATGTTCGACGGCACTGAACTCGCGGATCGCTGAAGTTGACTGATCAGGCCGTACCTTTCGGATTGGGGGAAGGATACGCATAGCTTGTAGATCTCAATAACAAGATCCATCGCCTTTTGCCACACAACCAAGTCGGTGTGCTTCATACGCTTCCCCGAATCCCGAATCCCGGATCCGGAATCCTAACTTTTCGAGAGCAGCTTGAGTGCTTGCCGAATTCCGTCTGCGATGGCGACTCCGGACGGCAGTTGCTTGACCGACCAAGCCGCTTCTTTTTCATTGTACCCCAGTGCGAGCAGCGCATTGGTGATGTCGCTGACCTGTACCTCGCTTTTTTCCGCGGCGGGCGCGATGAGTACCCCATCGAGCTTGTCGCGCAGCTCGAGGAGCAGGCGTTCCGCTGTTTTCTTGCCGATGCCGGGGACCCTCGTGAGCCTCCCGCTCTCCTGCGCGCTGACTGCGTCACGCAGATCCAAAACCGAAAGCCCCGACAGCACGGAGAGCGCCGTGCGTGCACCGACGCCGGAGATCTTGAGTAACTGGCGGAAGGCGTGCCGCTCGGCCTCGGACGCAAAGCCGTAGAGCTGATGCGCGTCCTCGCGCACGACGAGATGGGTATAGAGCGACACTTCCGCTCCCATTGCCGGAAGCGAGTAGAACGTGCTCATCGGCACGTCGATCTCGTAGCCGACGCCCTGGACGTCCACGACGATCTGCGGCGGATGCTTCTCGATCAGCTTGCCGTAGATCCGCCCGATCATGCTAGCTCAAGAACAGCTTAGCCACAGATACACACAGATAAACACGGATGAGAACTACTGCAAACCGTTTTCGCTGAAGTGACTATCTGTGTTCATCTGTGTTTATCTCAGGCTTCAATTGCCCTAGATCAGCCGCCCTTTGCGCACCCGGAAACCGGCGGTCGGAATGCGTCCCAGTCCCTGGCCGCCGTGGGCATGGCAGATCGCGCACGCGAGTGCGTCTGCCGCGTCGGGACTGGGGTCTCCCGCGAGCTTGAGCAGGCGCCGCACCATGTCCTGAACCTGCTCCTTGCGTGCGTGGCCGTTGCCCACGACCGCCTGTTTTACCTGCAGCGCAGTGTACTCCGCGAGCGGGAGCCCGTGCAGCACGGCAGCGCAAATCGCGGTTCCGCGCGCCTGGCCGAGCGACAGCGTGCTCTGGGGATTCGCATTGACGAAAACTTTTTCGAGAGCGACCTGCACCGGACCATGAGCCGCGATGACCTCGTTCAATCCATCGAGTATGGCCTTCAACCGCTGCGCAAGCTCGCCCTTCGGCGTCCTGATGCAGCCGCTCGCGACGTAATAGAGCTTTTGGCCGTTCTTGTCGAGTATGCCGAAGCCCGTGACGACGAGCCCCGGATCGATGCCGAGGATCCGCACTCGCTCGTTGGGAGAGACGATAGACGAGATACGAGAGGCGGAGGTCATCTTGCAGCGCCTTTGCGACGCTCAGCGTTCATGAGACCGTTAATTAGGGCAAATACCCGGTCGGCCAGCGCTCGCACGCTGGCTGTGTCCCCTCCATATCCAAGCTCATGCGCGATAACCAAATGGGTTTCGAGTTCGGTCAGTGAGCCTCGAGCAATCGCCAGGAACTGTACCCGTTCTTTGACACCATTGCGACCGACGGCCTCTGCAATATTCGCGGGTACCGAGACAGCGGCCCGCCGCATTTGATTCGAAAGCCCAAACTTTTCACTATCAGGAAACGGTGCGGTGAATCGATAAATCTCTTTCACCAGAACTATCGCTTGCTGCCACGCAATAAGATCATGGTGTTTTCGCTTCACTCGGCCGTCTCTCGTCTCTCGCCCGGCGCCTCTCGATGCATCACGACGGCTCCAAGACTGCCGTCGTGTGCACTTCCTGCACGTCGTCGATCGCTTCCAGGGCATCGAGCAGCTTCTGCATGCGCGCGGCTTCCTCGCCCTTCATCACGTTCTCGACGGTGGGTTTGAACGTCAGTTCGGCAAGCTCGGCCTTGAAGCCCGCCTTTTCCAGGGCGGCGCGGGCGGCGCCGAAATCATTGGGGGCAGTGATCACTTCGATGCTGCCGTCGTCGTTGGTGATGACATCGTCCGCACCCGCGTCAATCGCGGCCTCCATCAGCTTCGCTTCGTCGGTGCCCGGCGCATACACGAGCTGCCCGCAATGCTTGAACAGGAATGCGACCGACCCGTCGGTGCCCAGGTTGCCGCCGGACTTGGTGAAGGCGTGGCGGACGTCGGCGACGGTGCGCGTCTTGTTGTCGGTCAGGCAATCCACCATCACCGCCGCGCCGTTTATGCCATAGCCTTCATAGCGCGCCTGCTCGTAATTCGCCCCTTCGAGACCGCCGGCGCCGCGCTTGATCGCGCGCTCGACGTTGTCCTTCGACATGTTGTTGCCGTAGGCCTTGTCCACCGCCAGGCGCAGCCGCGGGTTAGTGTCAGGATCGCCCCCGCCCAACCGCGCCGCGACGGTGATTTCCTTGATCAGGCGGGTAAAGATCTTCCCGCGCTTCGCGTCCTGGCGGTTCTTGCGATGCTGGGTGTTGGCCCATTTGCTGTGACCGGCCATCAGAGAATTCCGGAAAACCGCAAAAACATCGAATAACTCGTTAGAATTACTTTGAGGCTGATGTAGGGGAGCATGAGGGAGTATCACCCCTCGTTCCCTCAATCGAAAATTTTAACACGCGAGCGCCCCATGCCAGAACCGCTGCTCGTGGCGAAAGCCGATTCCGAGCTGTATCTCCTGCCGCAATACGCCAACCGTCATGGACTCGTTGCCGGCGCCACCGGCACCGGCAAGACGGTGACCCTCCAGCGCATCGCGGAGGGGCTCTCGCGTATCGGCGTGCCGGTGTTCATGGCCGACGTCAAGGGCGATCTCGCCGGCATGAGCCAGGCGGGAGAACCCAAAGGTAAGATCAAGGAGCGCATCGAACAATTGAAAGTGGACATCGCGCTCGAGGCGTGTCCGGTCGTGCTGTGGGACGCGTTCGGTGCGCAGGGCCATCCGGTGCGCACGACGGTTTCCGAAATGGGGCCGCTGCTGCTCTCCCGCATGCTGGGGCTCAACGAGACGCAGGCCGGCGTCCTCACGCTGACCTTCAAAATCGCCGACGACAACGGGCTGCTGCTCCTCGATCTCAAGGACCTGCGCGCGATGCTCGCGCACGTCGGTGAAAACGCCAAGAGCTTCACGACGCAGTACGGCAACATCTCGGCAGCTTCCGTCGGCGCGATCCAGCGCGGGCTGCTCGCGCTCGAGCAGCAGGGCGGCGACAAGTTCTTCGGCGAGCCCGCGCTCAACATCGCCGACCTCATCCAGACCGACGCGAAAGGGCGCGGCATGGTCAACATCCTCGCCGCCGACAAGCTGATGAGCTCGCCCAAGCTCTATTCCACGATGCTCTTGTGGCTTCTGTCGGAGCTCTTCGAGGAGCTGCCGGAAGTGGGCGATCCGGAGCAGCCCAAGCTCGCGTTCTTCTTCGACGAGGCGCATCTGATGTTCGCCGACGCTCCGCAGGCGTTGCAGGAGAAAGTCGAGCAGGTCGTGCGGTTGGTTCGCTCGAAAGGGGTGGGCGTCTACTTCGTCACGCAGAATCCGCTCGATATTCCCGATACCGTGCTGGGGCAGCTCGGCAACCGCGTGCAGCATGCGCTGCGCGCCTTCACTCCGCGCGACCAGAAGGCGGTAAAGTCCGCCGCCACGACACTGCGCGCCAATCCCAAGCTCGACGTCGAGGCCGCGATCACGGAGCTCGAGGTGGGTGAAGCGCTGGTGTCGCTGCTCGACGAAAAGGGCCGGCCCTCCATTGTAGAACGCGCTTTCGTCGTGCCGCCGGGCAGCCGCGTCGGGCCAATCACCGCGCCGGAGCGCGCGGCCATCATGAAATCCTCGACGCTCGCTGGCACCTACGATAAGACCGAGGACCGCGAATCGGCCTACGAGAAGCTCACCCAACGAGTGACCGAAAAGGCGCCGGCGACGGCGCAACCGGCGGCGGCAAGCGGCGGACTCTTCGGTGCACTGGGCGACATCCTCGGCGGCTCGACTGGCCCTCGCGGCGGAAAGCGGGAGGGCGCCGTCGAGGCGGCGGCGAAGAGCGCGGCACGAGCGATCGGCTCGCAGGTGGGTCGTGAAATAGTGAGAGGAGTCTTAGGCAGCATTCTCGGTGGCGGCAGGCGGCGGTGAGCCGCCCGCCATCCCGCGCCTACTTCGCCGCTGGATTGCTGCTCGCCGTCGGCGGCGTAATTTGCTTCTCGATCCGGCCGATTTTCATCAAGCTCGCCTACGCCCACGTCGTCGATCCCGTCACCCTGCTCGCGCTGCGCATGATCTTCTCCCTGCCGTTCTTCCTGGGGGCGGCGATCTGGATACGCAGCGGCGCGGACCATCGGCCGCTGGCGGGCCGCGATCTTGCGGCGGTCTGCGCGCTCGGCCTCTTGAGCTACTACGGAGCAAGCTTTCTCGATTTCCTGGCGCTGCAGTACATTTCCGCCGGGCTCGGGCGGCTGCTGCTCTTCATTTATCCCACGATCGTGGTGGTGCTCTCCGCGCTCGTATTCGGCAGACATGTTGGGGGGCGGGAAATTGCGGCCCTCGCCCTGACTTATGGCGGGCTGGCGCTGGTGTTCGCGCATACGGTGGATGCGGGACCGGGCAACTTCTGGCTGGGCGCGGTACTCGCATTTGCCAGCGCCGTTTGCTACGCGGTGTATCTCGTGGCGGGAGCCGAAATCGTCGTGCGCGTCGGATCGGTGCGCTACACCGCCTACGCGATGACCGCGGCGAGCGTCGCCTGCATCCTGCAATTCCTCCTGCTGCGCCCGCTCGGCGCGCTCGACCTGCCGGCGCCGGTGTATCTCTACGCGATCGGTATGGCGGTCGTGAGCACGGCCATACCGGTTTTCATGACTTCGGAAGCGCTGCGCCGCGTGGGCGCGAACACGGTCGCAATCGTCGGCGCGCTGGGCCCGGTCACGACCATCGCCTTCGGCTACCTGGGACTCGACGAAGTCATGACGCCGCTGCAGATTCTGGGCTCGGCGCTGGTGCTGATCGGCGTTGTCGTGATCAGTCTCAAACCAGAAGCGCGGCCGTTGAATCGAAATATGTGAGGCGAAGTTCGAACTATTTCTCTTGATTACGCTCCAACTATGCCGCAAAATTTCGAAACGTATTTTTTTGACGAGGACGGAAACAGAGATCGACACCAACCAGCCGCCACGCGCTGAATCGCGCACGCCGGTCCGCATCGTCGGCGTTGCCTGCGGATACGGCGCACCCGACCCGCGCTGCGCCGAAGGACCGGACGCGCTGCGCAGGCAAGGACTGGTTTCCCATCTGCAGCATGCCGGCCTGGACGCGGCGTGGAGCGCCTCCATTTACGCTCCGGCCGGCGACGACCCCTCCGCTGCGATAGTAAAAATAGCCGGGCGCCTTGCGCGCCACACCGAAGAGCTGGCTGCACGCGGCCGATTGCCGGTCGTGTTGGGCGGCGATCATTCCTGCGCGATCGGCACCTGGAAGGGCGTCGCGCGCGCCATGAGCGCGCGCGGGGCGCTGGGCCTGATCTGGATCGACGCGCACATGGATGCGCATACCCCGAGCACCACCCCGAGCGGGAAGCTGCATGGAATGCCGCTCGCCTGCCTCCTGGGACATGGCGATCCCCGCCTGACTGCAATCGCAGGCGGTGAGCGGCTCGATCCGCGGCGCGTATGCCTGATCGGCGTCCGCAGCTTCGAAACCGGCGAGGCGGCCCTGCTGCGACGGCTCGGCGTCCGCGTCTTTTTTATGCACGAAGTGAGACGCCGCGGCCTGGCAGCGGTCATGAGCGACGCGGTCGCGATTGCACGCGGAAAAGACGGCTGTTACGGCATATCGCTCGATCTCGACGCGCTCGATCCGCGAGATGCGCCGGGTGTCGGCTCGCCCGTTGCGGGCGGTATAAGGTTCCGGGAGTTGAGCCAATCCCTGTTGCGGTTCGGCCGGGATCCTGCGCTCGCAGGGCTGGAGATCGTCGAATACAACCCCTATCGCGATCGGCACGGCGCAACCGCCCGTCTGGCGGGCGATGCTATCCGGGCGCTGCTTGCGCCGCGCACGCTCCACTCTGCCGCGCCCGCACCGGAGACTTCCAACGACGACTGTTACGGGTGCAACCCCGGCCGTCGACGCGCGGCATAACATCGCGGTAAGCGGTAAGCGGTCAGTAGGGCGTTCCGTCCTTGCGCGTGAAGCGTCGCCCTTGCGGCGTCGAGACGGCTGAGAGATCCGCGTCAGGATACGTGACTTCATCCGCCGGGTCGCGGTCGCCGACTTCGAGATACACGGCGTCGCGGCCGGTACGATTGACGAGATGGTGGCCGTCCGCCTTGCCCGCGGGAAAGCCGGCGCACATGCCCGCCGTCAGCGCCTGTTCTCCCGCGTCGGTCACCAGCATGAGCTCCCCGCTCAACACATAGATGAATTCGTCCTCGCGGGAATGCCAATGCCGCAGGGCGGAGTGCGCGCCCGGCTTGAGGGTAGTCACGTTGACGCCGAAGTGCTTGAGCCCCAATGCATCTCCGAGCCTGCGCTTCGCGCGCCCCGCTACCGCTCCCTTGAACGCATCGGGATATGCCGACCCTTCAATGGACTTCACTTCTGCCGGATCGAGCGCGGGTAGTCTCAAGCGGTTCGCTGGCATGGCCGTTCCCCCTTAAACGAGCGGTGGAATTCTAACCCTGGGGGGACGGTCTAACCGACCACGCCCGTAGGTTACTCTAAGAAGCCGTATCAAAATGAAGGATACGGCCCCCGATGGAGGGGAGCATGAGGGGAGAGCGGTAGCGAGGGGCCATCCCCTCATATTGTTACCAACTCTAAGGAAAGGACGAATCGTGCTAGTGAAGTTTCGAAGTGACGCCGGCGATATCGTCATGTTCGGCGACGTGGCCGAGACCCTGCTCAAGATGATGGGCCAGAGCGGTGCATTGCCCGGCGCCCTGGTAGCAAAAGACGTGCCCGCAGCGCTCGAGCGGCTGAAACGCGGCGCCGCCGTTCAACCCGGGCCGGACCCGGCCGACGCCGAATCGGGTGACGCGGAAGGTAAAGTCTCCCTGAAGCAACGCGCGTTTCCCCTGGTCGAGCTATTGGGCCGCTGCGTGCAGAAGAACTGCGATGTCATGTGGGAGCAGGACCGGCCGATGTTCCCGGGGAAAGCGTCCCGCTGAGCGCGCGCCATCGGCGTAATCCCGTGGGTGGGAACGGCCGCCAGGTCCGTCTGACCCTGCGCAAATAAGACGCCGCACAGCAGCGTTTTAGTGGCTTTGACACCTCGGCGAAAGCTTCGCCGGGAGCAAGGGCTTCGGCGCAGGCCAGGGCCTGGGCGAGATTGCCATGCCGGTACTTGAGGGCGAGTTCCCTCGCCGTCAGCCCGTCTTTCACTCTGATGCGCGGATCGGCGCCCGCCCTGAGCAACGTCACCGCCAGATTCAGATGGCCCATCATCGAAGCCATCATGAGCGGGGTATTGACGTAGCTCACGCCATTCACCGCGTCGGCGTCCACCCGCGCCCCACGCTCCAGCAGGTAACGCACGGTACGCTCGCGCCCCTGATAGGCGGCATAAGCAAGCGGCGTGTAATGGTAAGCCTCGTTTTCCAGACTCGCGCCCGCGGCGATCAGGAGCCGGACGGCGGCTTCGTGACGCTCGATCGACGATGCGCTCGGCCCGCTTTGGTCGTGAAAGTACGCGGCCAGCATCATCGATGTCTCACCGGCAGGAGTCCGGGCATTGAGGTCGGCGCGAGCCGAGATCAGGTAGCGCAGCACGTTCAAAGATGCGGACCGCGCGGCGATGGTAATTAAGGGGGTTCCTTCCATGTAGACCGGCGCCGGGATCCGCTGATCGACGCTCACCGCCCCCGAGGCGACCATTTCCCGTACGTAGCCGGCATCGTCCGCGTCGATGGCGTTCAGCAGTCGGATCGGATCGAACGCGCGCGAACCGATGTGCTGCCCGGCGCAGCCCATCAATATGGATAGAAAAAATACACCGAGCGCCGGCCCAACGGCTGTTACGAGATTTCTCCCCATCTCCTCCTCCCCCTTGTTCTAATGGAGTATAACTCGCGGGAAGGACCTCGCGAATCTGCAGGAAGGGCCCGATCGAGGCCCGCAAAGACTTCCTCGTCGACTCGTTGCTTCGCGAAGGAACCCTCGCGAATCTGCAGGAAGAGGCCCGTTCGGGTGGCCGCGATGCCGGCCTTCGTAAGCGCGTTGAACAGGGTGGACTTGCCCACGTTCGGCAGCCCACGATGCCGCATCTCAAGCTCATTTCTTGCGCGCGGGGTCGGTGCCTGGCAGGAATTTCTTGAGTAGGGAGTTGAGCGTGCCTTTTCTTTCGGCTTGCGCGGGCTCCTCTACTTTTTGGCTCCCTTCGGCTTTCTGTGCTTCCGCTTGCTCGATTTTTTCGACCTTGTCACTTTTTCAGCTTTGCCGAATTGCGCGGTCTGCACGACCCCGAACTTTTCGATGCTGCTCGCTTTCTCAACCTGCCTCGCCGGCTCCGGCGTAGTAACCCGATCCGGCCGTGCGGACGCCGTTTCCTGCTCCTGGGTATGCAGCTTCAGCATCGCCCCTTGCAGGTCACCCGCCAGAACGAGCGGCATGACTTCGAGCGAACGCTCGATGGCTGCGTCGATTGCCGTGCGCTCGTCCGGGGCCGGCCGGTTCAGCACGAAATCGACGCCGGCCTGCCTGTCGGCGGGTCGGCCGATGCCGAGGCGCAGCCGCCAGTATTCATGCGATCCCAGGCGGGCCGAGATGTCCTTCAGCCCGTTATGGCCGGCAATGCCCCCGCCCTGCTTCAACTTGGCCGTCCCGGGCCGTAGATCCAGCTCGTCGTGGATGATGAGGATATCGGCGGGGGCGATCTTGAAGAAGCTCGCCATCATCTGCACCGGCCTGCCGCTCGAGTTCATGTAGCTTTGGGGTAGCATCAGCCAAGCGCCGCTCGCCTCGTGCCGCCCGACG
Source organism: uncultured beta proteobacterium (assembly GCA_963802355.1). Lineage (GTDB taxonomy): Bacteria > Pseudomonadota > Gammaproteobacteria > Burkholderiales > SG8-41 > SG8-41. The sequence continues at coordinate 209,821 of CAWDIV010000013.1, forward strand.
AGCGCCTGGAATTTGCCGTCCTTGCGCAGCACCGTGCCGCTCTGTGCCGCCAGACGCTCGACGAGCCAAAAGCCAGCGTTGTGCCGCGTGGCCTGGTATTTGTCTCCCGGGTTGCCGAGTCCGACGACCAGCTTCATACAATTTTGAATTCTAGTTAAAGTGCTTAGTGCTTAGTGCTTAATGGGCCAGACGACGGCTTTCATTAAGCATCGAACATCCAACATTGAGCATTGCTGCAAATAAAAAGCCCGCCGGGACGTGAACCTGGCGGGCTGGTTGTTGCAGGCGGCGCTTATTCCTTCTCTTTCTTGGCGGGCTCCTTTTCCTTCTTCTCGGCAGCTGGCTCCTTCTTCTCGCCTTCGGCAGCGGCCTCGGCGACTTCCTCGCCCTCGGCCGGGACCTCGCCGATGATCTCGGTGACCGGCGCGGCGGCTTCTTCCTCGATCACGATTTCCTTCGGCACGTGCACCGATACCACCCCCGGGTTTTCGTGCTTCAGCCTGGGCACGGGCTCCACGCCCCGGGAAGGACGAGGTCGTTCACATGCAGCGTTTCGTTCAGCTGCATATTCGAAAGATCGACCTCGATGTACTGCGGCAGGTCGTCGGGCAGGCACTGGATGTCGAGCTCGTTCATCACATGCTGCACCACGCCGCCGCCGGCCTTCACGCCCGGAGCGATTTCGGCATTGAGGAAGTGCAGCGGCACTTCCATGTGGATCTTGCGGTTCTTGTCGACGCGCTGAAAATCCACGTGCAGCACCTGCTGGCGCCACGGATGCATCTGGTAGTCGCGCAGCAGCACCTGCATCTTCGTCCCGTCCATCGTGAGGTCGAGTATCGAGGCGTGGAACGCTTCCAGCTTGAGCTGACGCAGCAGCGTGTGATGGTCGAGCTCGACGTTCTGCGCGTCCTGTCCGACCCCGTAGACGATCCCCGGCACGCGACCCTTTGCGCGCAGGCGGCGGCTCGCACCTGATCCCTGTTGCGCGCGCGGGAATGCACTCACTTCGATCTTCATAACATTCTCCAGAGACGGCTTTAGCTATTGGCTATTGGCTAAAATCGAAGCTGTCGATGAATCATTCAAGAATTCAACATTCAGTGCTCGCTATTCGACGAAAAGCGAACTGACGGAGTCCTCGTTACTGATACGGCGCATGGTTTCGGCGAGCAGGCCCGCCACCGTGAGCACGCGAATCTTCTTGCATGCCCTGGCCTCCGGTGTGAGCGGGATGGTATCGGTGACCACCACCTCGTCGAGCACCGAGCCGGCGATGCGCTCTACCGCTTTACCGGAAAGCACCGGATGCGTGCAGTAGGCGAGGACGCGCTCCGCGCCGCGGTCTTTCAGCGCTCCGGCCGCCTCGCATAGCGTGTTCGCGGTGTCCACGAGGTCGTCCACGATGACGCAGGGCCGGCCTTCGACGTCGCCGATGATGTGCATCACGGTCGCGACATTGGGCCGCGGCCGCCGCTTATCGATGATGGCGAGGTCGGCCTCCAGCTGCTTCGCCAGAGCGCGCGCGCGGAGCACGCCGCCGACGTCCGGCGAAACCACCGCCAGGTCCTGGAAACCGTGCTTCCAGACATCGCCGAGCATGATCGGTCCCGAATAAATATTGTCCACGGGTATATCGAAAAAACCCTGGATCTGCTCCGAGTGCAGGTCCATCGTGAGCACCCGGTCCACGCCCACGCTCGACATCATGTTCGCCACGACCTTGGCGGAAATCGGCACCCGCGCGGAGCCGGGGCGCCGATCCTGCCGCGCGTAGCCCATGTAGGGTATGGCGGCGGTAACCCGGCCAGCCGACGCGCGTTTCAACGCATCCACCATCACCAGCAACTCCATCAGGTTATCGTTGGTCGGCGAGCAGATCGACTGCAACACGAAGACGTCGCGGCCGCGGACGTTCTCGAGGATTTCCACCATCACCTCGCCGTCGCTGAATCGCCCGACCTTGGCGCGACCCAGCGTCAAGTTGAGATGTCTCACCACGTCTTCGGCAAGCTGGGGGTTCGCGTTGCCCGTAAAGACCATCAGGCGATCGAACGTCACGGTCTCACCGATACGTGTTTGCAGTTTTTCGGGTCGCATTGTCATAACTGCACTGTCATCCCCGCATCGTCATCGGGCTTTTCCTGGAGCGGCGCCCGCCGCCACCGTACAAATTGGGCTGGGGAGGTAGGATTCGAACCCACGGATGCCGGAATCAAAATCCGGTGCCTTAACCAACTTGGCGACTCCCCAGTGGTGTTGCTCAATGGATCCGGAGTTCCGCCTCACCTCAACCTGCCAGATCATGCAGCGGATGCCGCGCCAGGCCCCGCGCGATGAATCCCTGCATGCCTGCGGGTGCCGTGGCCCACACTTCGCGCGCCGCGCTCTCCTCCGGAAAAGCGGCAAACACGCAGGCGCCCGAGCCCGTCACCCACGCCGGTGTTGCGCGGCGCAGCCACTCGAGGTGCCGCGCGACTTCCGGATACTCGCGGCACACGATGGCCTCCAGATCATTACCGGCCTGGTCGGCCGAAAAGCCTTGTATTCTAATTGGTTTAGAGTCTCGTTTCAATTGTGGATGGGCAAAAATCCGGCCGGTCGGGACCGCCACCGGAGGCATCAGGACGAGGTACCACGCGTCCGCCAGTACGAGCGGCGTCAACCGTTCGCCGATGCCTTCCGCAAACGCGTTCTCGCCGAATACGAATGCCGGCACATCGGCTCCGAGGTCGAGCGCAAGGGCGAGCAACCGCTTACGCGTGAGTCGCGTGTCCCACAAATGGTTCAGCGCGACGAGAGCGGTCGCCGCATCGGAGCTGCCGCCGCCGAGGCCCCCGCCGAGCGGCAGGCGCTTTTCCAGCGTGATGTCGGCGCCGAGAGTCGTTCCCGTCACCGCCTTGAGCAACCGCGCGGCGCGCACGGTGAGATCGTCCTCGCGCCCGATCCCCGCCACGTCATTGATCCGGACAATGGTCCCGTCTTCACGCACGCGAAACGTGACGGTGTCGTGGTAATCGATGAAGCGGAATACCGTCTGCAGCAGGTGGTAACCGTCGGCGCGCCGGCCGACGACGCGCAGCATCAGGTTGAGCTTGGCTGGCGCGGGAAAGGCGAGCGCCCCAGAACCTATCTCAATAGTAGGCACGTATGCGACGGAGGCGATAGAGATAGGTTCTTATTGCGCGGCGTCGGCTCAGCGCCAGGCGTCGATCACGAAGCGGATCTCCTGGGCAGCACTTTTGAGATCCAGCCGGCGCGGGTGACCACCGTACTCGCCGGGCGGATAGTAGACTAATGCGACGCGCCAGCCGTCCTGATCGAGAAACGTCAAGCGTCCGCGCTCGTTGCGTTCCGCGCCGGCCAGCGGGTTGCCGGGAACGGGCTCGCCGCGCACCCACCACGTCAGGCGCGTTAGCGGCAGCTCCCAGCCGAGCGCCTGGCGGGTGAGGCTTTCGACGCTCGCCGCGCGATATTGCTTCTGGTCGGTGGCAGTCAAGGTCGCTCCACCGTCATCGCTGACGATGTGCGCTATTGTCTGGCCCAGCGGGGTCATCAGCCAGACTTCTTCGCGCCCGGCGGCATGCTGCCAGCGCACGCTCGAGGAAAAGGAGCGTCCCTCGAAATTCACCGCGACCCGCCCGATGAGATCGAACGGCGCGTCCGACGCAGCGGGCCGCTGCGGTTCGATCAGGGCGCAAGCACCAAGACCGATGGCGGCCGTTAGCGCCCACATCGGCGCGTAGCGGTTGAGAGTCCGTAACATTTGTGAAACGCGCGTGCGGTGCGAGCCAGAACGCCCAGCGCATGGTGTTGACTGCGGAAAAGCCGGATTACGGAACGAAACGCTTCACGGTGGTCTGCAGTACTTCGTTCGTGGGGTGTTCCTTCAGCGCATCGCCCCACACCTTGCGCGCCTGGCCCTGTTCGCCGGCCGTCCACAGCAGCTCGCCCAGGTGCGCCGCGATCTCCGGGTCTGGCCGCAGCGTAAACGCGCGCTGCAGATAACCCAAACCCTCCTTGGGACGACCCATCCGGTAGAGAACCCAACCCATGCTGTCCAGGATGAAAGGGTCGTCGGGGGCAAGCTTGAGCGCGGTCTCGATCAGGCCGTGCGCCTCCTCGACCCGCTGGCTGCGGTCGGCGAGCGTGTAGCCGAGCGCGTTGTAGGCGTGGGCATGATCGGGGCGGATCTGGATGAGCTTCCTCAGATTCACTTCCAGAACGTCGATCCGGTTCACTTTCTCGGCGGCCATCGCGTGGTCGTAGAGGAGATCCGGATAGTTGGGAAGCCGTTCCAGGGCCTGGCCGAGCAGCTCGAACGCCGCCTGATACTCATTCGCATCGCGGAGCAGCTGCGCTTCGGCCTGCGTGAGCTGCACGCGCTGCTCGCTGTTCTGGGCGCTGGCGTCCTGCAGATGCTTGCGGGCTTCGGGCAGCCTGCCCTGCTTGGCGAGTATCCCCGCATAACGCGACTGGGCATTGATGTACTGCTCGCCGGGCGTCACGGCGGAGTACCACTTGAGCGCCTCTTCGAAACGCTTGCGTTCCTCGTTGACCTGGCCCAGATAGAAGCGCGCCGTGTCGGGATCCTTGTAGTTCAACTCCAGCACGCGCCGCAGTTGCGTTTCGGCGGCATCGAAATCGTTGGCCTGTATGGCGAGCAGGGCGACCGCCATGCCCACGTCGGGGTTCTGCGGATACTCGTTGATCAGGAGCTCGAATTGCTTGCGGGCCTCGACGTGCTTGCGATCGCCGACCAGAACCCGCGCGTAATTGAGCCGCACCTCCCGCGCCTTGGGGAAGCGCTCGAGATACTCGCCCAGAAACCGCGCCGCTTCGTCATTCGAGCTCCGCTGCAGCACTTGGGCGACGAACAGCGCAGCCAGCTCCCAGTCGGGACGGAGCTTGAGCGCCGCGCGGGCCTCGCTGAGCGACAGGGTGTGATCGCCGGCGTTCCACGCGGATTGCGCGACGGTCAGCCGCGCCTCCGGGACGGCCGGATACGCCTGAGCCAGCGCCTGTACGACCTTGAGCACGGCCTGCTTGTCCTGGTGGCGTGCGAGCAGCGCATTGAGCTGCAGAAAGGCCTCGCCGACATTTTTCTTGTCGGACGCAAGCCATTTTTCCAGATGTGGCAGCGCGTCCGTCAGTTGCGACTGGTTGACCAGCAGCGTGGCGACGATCTGACGGGCCTGGGTGGATTCAGGATCGGCCTGCAGCCAGATTCCCGCGGCCTCGAGCGCCGCCGATACCATGCGCGCGTTCCAGGCGATTTCGGTGGCGCGATGCGCGATGCGCGGATCGCGGGTTTCCCGCGCGAGCTCGAGATAGGCGGGCACTGCGATGTGCGGCTGGCCGCGCTGTACTGCGACTTCCGCCAGCATCATCCTGAACATCACCTGCTCGGTAAGCTCCATTGACGGCAGCAGCGGCCGGCGCACGGGTTTGGCGACCACCACGCGCGGCACGGGCTTGGATTCGCGCGCGGCCTGCGCTTGCTCGGCGGGCTGACCTTGCTGCGCCGGCTGTCCTTGCTGCGGCTGCTGCGCGCAGGCGGCGACAGTGCAACAGAGGAGCAGTCCGAGAATGCGATACGGCATCATGGCGTGACAGAAAAACGCTGGGGAACCGCGGTCAATCGAATTGCTGCAATGCAAAGTGCTTCATAAAACATGACATATTAGGTATATTTTGCCGTCTTCACAAGTTACAGATTTCACCTGCCTCGAGCGGACTGCCGGCTCTGGAAACCGATTCCACAATCTCAGCACGCGCATTGAGCCGCAGCTTCGGCAGTCACGTAGCGGTCAATAGCATCACCCTTGACCTGAAGCGCGGCGAGGTGCTGGGCTTGCTCGGGCCGAACGGCGCCGGCAAGACCACGACCATGCAGATGCTGACCGGCAACCTCGCCCCTTCGAGCGGCGCGATCAGCATCTGCGGTATCGACCTGTTCGACGAGCCGATCGCCGCCAAGGCGCGCATCGGATATCTGCCCGAGGTGCCACCGCTGTACCGCGAGCTCACGGTCGACGAATATCTCATCCTCGCCGCAAAGCTGCATCGCATGCCGCGCGCGAGCCGCGCTCAAGCCATCTCCACCGCCAAACGCAGTTGCGGCTTGACCGACAGCGGCCGGAAGCTGATTGGAACGCTCTCCAAGGGCTATCAGCAGCGCGTCGGCATCGCGCAGGCGATCGTGCACCGGCCGGACGTCGTCATCCTCGACGAGCCGACGATCGGTCTCGATCCGAACCAGATCCGTGAGATCCGGGAATTGATCCGCGAGCTCGGCGGGGCGCACAGCGTAATCCTGTCGACGCACATCCTGCCGGAGGTCGAAGCGGTGTGCGACCGCGTGCAGATCATGCATCATGGCAGCATCGTTTACAGTGATACGATCGTCGCGCTCAAGCAGATACACAGCGGCAGCACGGTGCTCGTGGGCTTGCGCCGGCCGCCGCCACTCGCCGAGCTTGCCGCAGTGCCGGGGGTTGCTCTGGCCGAGAGCGTCGAGCCGACGCTGTTCCGCGTTCAATTCGCCCAGCAACAGGATGCCACCGATGCACTGGTGAAGGAGGCCGCGGCACGCGACTGGGGCTTGTTTCAACTGCACCCCGCCCAGACCAGCCTGGAAAGCGTGTTCGTCAATCTCACCCGGCGCGAGGAAAACACTTCTTTTTGACATGATCCTCACGATCGCAGGCAAAGAGCTGAAATCGCTGTTCGCCTCGCCGCTGGCGTGGGCGGTGCTGGCCGTGACGCAATTGATCATGAGCTACTGGTTCCTGCGTCTGGTGGAGGAATTTCTCGATCGGCAGGCGCAGTTCATCCATTTGCCAAATCCGCCCGGCGTAACCGAAGTGGTTGCCACCCAGTTATTCGCGACCACGGCGGGGTTGTTCCTGTTCGCCGTTCCCATACTCGCGATGCGGCTGATCGCCGAGGAGCGCCGCAATCAAACGATCGTGCTGCTCGTTTCCGCGCCGATTTCAATGACCGATATCGTGTTTGGCAAGTTCCTCGGCATCATGATGTTTCTGCTGATGATCATCGGCTTGATCGCGCTCATGCCATTGTCGCTGGCAGCGAGTACCCGCCTTGACTACGGATTGCTCGCAAGCCTCATCCTCGGACTGAGCTTGCTTGCGGCATGCTTTGCGGCGGTCAGTCTCTTTGTTTCGTGCCTCACCGCCCAGCCGATGCTGGCAGCGTTGGGCGGATTTGCGGTTCTTCTGGGCACTTTATTGATCGGGGCGGTGGCCGAAGAGGGGCTGAGCGTGCGCGGAGTGCTGGTGCCGGCAAGTCTGGTGAGGGTGCTCACGCCGATGAAAAACTTCGAGGCATTCGGCAAGGGATTGCTGGACACCTATGCGGTCGCGTGCTTGTTGCTGCTCGTAATGTTGTTCCTCGTGCTCGCGATTCGCCAGCTCGATGCCCGGCGCTTGAGGGGCTAGATGGAGCTGACACGCAGGCGACGGCGGTTGCTGACGGTGCACCACTGGCTGTTCGTGGTGTTGCTCCTTGCGCTGACCGCCCTGCTCGCCTTCCTCGCGCATGAGTACCGTTTCCAGCGCGACCTGACGCACGCAAATCGCAACACCCTTTCCGCAGCCACGCTGGAAGTGCTGAAGCAGCTCGACGGCCCCCTCCACATCACGGCCTTTGCCATGCCGCAGACGGTGCGTGGCCAGGATGTCCACAAGTGGATACGGGAGGTGTTGCGGACTTACCAGCGCGCAAAACCGGATCTCGCTCTTACGATAGTCGATCCGCGGGAGGATCCCAAGGCCGCCCTCGCTGCCGGGGTGCAGACGACGAACGAGTTGTTGATCGAATACCGCAAGCGCAGCGAACGGTTGAGCGTTGCCGAAATCAACAACGAGCAGGCGGTCGCCAATGCGCTGATGCGGCTCGCCCGCGGAGCGGAGCGGCTGGTGCTCTGGCTCGACGGGCACGGCGAGCGGCGGCTGAACGGCATCGCCAACCACGACCTCGGTGAGTTCGGGCGGCAGCTGCAACTGAAGGGCTTCCGGCTAAACAGCCTCAATCTGGCCCTCGCCCAGGAGGTTCCGGCCAACGCGGCACTGCTGGTGGTCGCCAGCCCGCAGGTGGATCTCCTGCCGGCCGAGGTTGACAAGATCCGGCGGCACCTCGCCGCCAGCGGCAACCTGCTGTGGCTGATAGACCCCGGGCCATTGCGCGGCATGCAGCCCATCGCCGAGATACTCGGACTGGTGCTGACCCCGGGCATCGTCGTCGATCCGGAGGCGAGCAGGTTCAATACGTCTCCGACGATCGCTGTCGGCGCCACGTATGGTCGTCATCCAATCACGAACGTGCTCGCGAAGAATACCTTCTTCCCTGTCGCACGGCAGATTGGAACAACCGAGAACGAGGAATGGCGGGTCACGCCCCTGGTCGAGGTGGCGCAGCGCGGCTGGGTCGAGACCGGAAAGCTCGACGGCAATATTTCCTTCGACAAGAACCGCGATTTCGCCGGGCCGGTCAATATCGCCACGGCATTCGAGCGAACGGTTGGAGACCGGAACCAGCGTGTCGTAGTGGTTGGAACCGGAGAATTCCTCGCCAATGCCTATCTCGGCAACCTTGGCAACCTCGACCTTGGCGTCAATATCATGAACTGGCTGACCGGTGACGACCGGATGATCACGATCCAGCCACGCCCGGCGCCCGACAGCACCCTCGACATCGAGCCCTTCACGTTTTATTCCATTGCGTTTACGTTCCTGCTGGCGCTGCCGCTGGCGTTTACCATCACCGGCGCGGTGATCTGGTGGCGCCGGCGCAAGTGAGATCCTAGGTTCCATGAGCAAGGCGTGGTTTCTGAACGCGCTGCTCGCCGCCGCCGTCGCCGCGCTCGCGCTGTTCGCATACTTCAAACCGGGAACGCAGGCGCCGGCCGAGCACGTGCTGGCGACGGTCAAGGCGGGGCAGGCGAGTTCCATCCGCCTCGAGCGTGCCGGGACTGCACCGATCGTCCTGGAGAAGAAGCACGACGGCTGGGTCATGACCGCGCCGTTTGCGGCGCGCGCGGATTCTTCGCAGGTTGAGCGCCTGCTCGCGATCACAGAGGCGAGGTCCGCCCACCGGCTGGCGGCGACCGATCTTGCCCGTTTCGAGCTGGAGCGCCCCGAGGTGCGCCTCGCCGTGGACGGCCAGCGCTTCGACTTTGGCATGGTGAACCCCGTGTCCCGGGAGCAATACGTACTGACCGGCGATGCGGTCTACGCCATCAGCCCCCGTTACGGTTCGGTCCTCCCGTCCCGGCCCACCGAGCTCATCGACAAGCGCCTGCTCGGCGCGGAGGAAGTGCCGGTCCGTATCGAGCTGAAAGAGTTCACGGTGGGCCGGAACGACGGGAAGTGGGCGCTCAATCCACCCCGCGATGAGCTCTCCCAGGACGATTTCCAGCGCTGGATGGATGGCTGGCGGCACGCCAGCGCGGTGCGCGTGGAGCCCTACGCCGGCGGCAAGGCGCTCGCCGAAGTGGGGCTGCAATTACAGAACGGCGGCAAGCTCACGCTGATGATGCTCGCCCGGCAACCGGAGCTGGCGTTGCTGCGTCCCGCGGAAAAGCTGGTCTACTACTTCCTGAGCGGGCAAGCGCAGCGGCTGCTTACACCTCCAGCCGCCCGCGATGAGCGGGCGGAGAAGAATGACTCGTGACTCGTGACTCGTGACTCGTGACTCGAAGGTTTGAGTTTGGCTACTGTTTACCGTTCACCGTTCACTGCTCCTGATATGCCGGAACTACCTGAAGTCGAAACCACCCGCCGCGGACTTGCGCCGCTGGTCATCGGCCAGCGCGTGCGTAGCGTGGTGATCCGCAACCGCGCGCTGCGCCAGCCGGTACCGCGCTACCTGCCGCGGGTGATGGCCGGCGCCACCATCAGCGGGCTCACGCGGCGCGGCAAGTATCTGCTGTTCGATTGCGGCGCGGGAACGCTGATCGTGCACCTCGGCATGTCGGGGCGGCTGTGGGTGGTGAACGGCGCGGCGCCGGTGACCTCCCACGACCATTTCGATCTGCTGCTCGAGAACGGCACCGTCCTGCGCCTGCGCGACCCGCGACGTTTCGGCCTGGTGCTATGGCAGAAAGGCGACGCGGCCGCTCATCCATTGCTCGCGAATATCGGGCCGGAACCGTTTTCCGAGGAATTTGACGGGGAATGGCTGCATCGCGCGACGCGCAACCGCACCGCGGCGATCAAGCTGGTGCTGATGGACAGCCACGTCGTCGCGGGCGTCGGCAACATCTACGCCAACGAAGCCCTCTTCCGCGCGGGCATCCCGCCGCGCACCGCCGCTCGCCGGCTCACCCGCGCGCGTTGTGACGTCCTGGTGGAGAAAATCCGCGAAACGCTGGAGCTCGCGATCGGCGCGGGCGGCAGCACCCTGCGCGACTACGTGGCGAGCGACGGGAGTGCCGGCTACTTTCAGGACCAGTTCATGGTCTACGACCGCGCCGGCGAGCCGTGCTACCGCTGCGGAGTCAAGGTGAAGGGAATAAGGCAGGGGCAGCGCTCCACCTTCTACTGTCCAGGCTGTCAGCGCTGAGGGCAGCCGCGGGAGCAATGCGCCGGTTGGAGGTCTTGGGACCGGATAGGTCGCGGTTTGTCGGAATTTTTAACAGCGCACAACGAGCCCTCCGATGCGGGGTGTCGTACGCGTAATAGATTGAAATCCGGACATATTTCACACTTCCGACCTATCTCTCCGGTCCAAAATGCACTATATTGGCCCCGAATTTCGTGAAAAAGTTGTCGGAAATTTTTACACATTCGGCGACCTCGCCTTACCAGTATTAATACAGCATTGAAAAAAAGGGCTTTTTCCAATTGGTACGGCTTATGCATAGGTGATCCCGCCCGCATAGGGGAGGGAGCGTCTTTAAGTATTAAGTAGGAGGCTCAGCCTATGTTACGACTGCGGACGATTGCCCTTTTTTGTCTCCCGCTCCTTTTCATCGGCGCCCGCGCCCATGCGGAATCATTAATCGTGTACACGGCGAAATGACCCACACCAACATGAGACCGGTGCAAGGGGGTCTGCCTTTGTTGACCTGCCCGTCCCCGGCCGCCCTGCGCTCCACTCGGGGGGGTTGCTCCCAGGCCGTTTCATTTGGCACGGCGACTTTTGTCCTGGACACGAGCCTGCCACTTCATGACGATAGTCCGTCTCACTCATCTTCAACATAGATGTCCAACCGGCAGCGCACAGACGCCGGTTGAATCGAACGACAATCTGGTGGCGGCGCATATCCATGTCGGATCCCGTACCCCCGTCCGGGCGTCAGAACGCGGGTGTTCGTCTGGGGATTTTTCGGCTATTCCGGACAACGACACGCATCAACGACAGTGGTAGTGACTCCCTTCGCCTCCGGCGTGGGTGGGACATTCACCGGCATCTGGGACGCCACTGAAGGCAACGCGGCACCGAATCTTGCGGCGCAGATACCCGGTATCCTGAGCCGGGCTCTCGTATATCAACTTCCACACCGGCCAGTTCGCCGGAGGCGAGATCCGCGGCCAGATCTGTGCCCGAACCCGCGACCCTTGGCCTACTGGGTCTAGGGCTCGGCCTGTTGGGTTTGGCCGGACTGCGGCGCAGGATCGCGTAGGTAATCTTTCACCTTGACGAGAAAACCCGCCGCCCGGCGGGTTTTTCGCTTCCGGAGACGGCCCCGGATACTCACGACCCGCAGGTCGCCATTCACGCTTTCTTGCCGGTCAGCTTGAGATACTTCTCGTAGAGCTGCTCTTTCGTTTCCACATAGTTCGGGTCGAGCGGTATGCAGTCAACCGGGCAGACCTTCACGCACTGCGGGACCGGGAAGTGCCCGACGCATTCGGTGCACTTGTGCGGGTCGATAACGTAGATCTCCTCGCCCTGCGAAATCGCATCGTTGGGGCACTCCGGCTCGCACACGTCGCAGTTGATGCATTCGTCGGTGATGATCAGCGCCATATAGTAGCGGCGGGGAACGGGCCCTAAGGTGTCAGGAACCTTAGAGTAAGGGTTCCTGACACCTTAGAGCCTTCTTTGCGAGACCGCACGTTTTCACTTTACTTGCCACCCAGCTGCTTGATCTTCACCTTGAGCTGCGCCGCTACGTGGGGCGGCACGAACTTGCCGACGTCGCCGCCCATGGTCGAGATCTCGCGCACGATGGTGGCTGAGACGAACATGTGCTGCTCCCCCGGCGTCAGGAAGAGCGTTTCGACATCCGGGTACATGCCGCGGTTCATGCCGGCGAGCTGGAATTCGTACTCGAAATCCGAAGCCGCGCGCAGCCCCCGGATCACGACCCGGGCATGGTGCTGCTCCACGAACTTCATGAGCAATCCCGAGAACCCCACCACCTCGACGTTGTTCAAGTCCTTCAGTACTTCCCGCGCCATGGCGACGCGTTCGTCCCGCGTGAAGAACGGGCGCTTGGCGGTTGCGTCCGCGACGGCAACGATCACCGTGTCGAACAGCCTGGCGGCGCGCCGTACCAGATCTTCGTGGCCCAGCGTGATCGGATCGAAGGTGCCGGGGTAAACCGCTTTGTGGTTCATGTCTGTCTCAAGAGTTGATATCTCACCTGCCCCGCCCGGCTTTCCCTCCACACTTCCCAGCCAGGCAGGGGGCCGGTCGGGACGCCGCTCTCATAATAGACCATTGCCCCAGGCCCCAGGCGCGGAGGCAGCAGCGCCGCTACGCGCGGCCAGTAATCGGCATCGAACGGCGGATCGAGAAAAACGACGTCATAAACGCCGCCATCGGCATCGGAGGAATTCCAGCGCATCCGATTTCGTGAGCTCCACCGCGTCCGCGCGGAGGCGGCTGCGGTTCGCGGCGAGCGCTTTAAACACGACGGGGTCGCGCTCCACCATCGCGACCCGCTGCGCGCCGCGCGACGCGGCTTCGAATCCCAATGCCCCGCTGCCGGCGAACAGATCGAGACACGCCTTTCCGGTAAGGTCCTGGCCCAGCCAGTTGAACAGCGTTTCCCGCACGCGGTCCGGCGTGGGGCGCAGGTCCTTCGCGGCGGGAAATGCGATCAGTCGGCTGCGCCACGCGCCGCCGATAATGCGGACTTTGTTCCTCATGCCCCAGCGAGAAGAGCGCGCCGCTACTCACGGCGGCGCGACACCCGCTATGGTGCCCGAATCGGCGCCCACGACTACCGTGACCATCCGCTCGGGATCGATGCGCCGCGCGAAGGCGTTCTTGATGTCCGCCACCGTGACCCGCTCGACGTTCTTCACGAACTCATCGAGATAGCTGAGTGGCAACCGGTAGGTCCCGATCAACGAGAGATACCCGTGGATCTTGGCGTTGCTGTCGATACGCAGCGGGAACCCGCCGATGATGTTCTGCTTGGCCGCCTTCAGCTCCGCGTCCGTCGGACCGCGCGCAACGAAGTCGCGCAGCAGCTCGTTCACCACTTTCAACGCGCCCTGGGCTTGATCGCGCTGCGTCTGCATGCCGATCAAGAACGGCCCTTGCTGCTGAAGCGGCGAAAAATAGCTGTAAGCGGAATAGGCGAGCCCGCGCTTCTGCCGGATTTCCTCGTTGATGCGGGACACGAAGCCGCCACCGCCGAGAACGTAATTGCCTACGAACAGCGGGAAATAATCCGGATCGGTGCGGGTGATCCCGAGAGATCCGATCATGATGTGCGATTGTGACGCGGGGTGGGCTATGACGCGCGTCGCACCGGCAGCAAGCGGGGGCACCGGGGCGAGCGTCGGCTCCGCCCCTCCGGCTTGCGGCAGCCCGCGCGTCACCTCTTCCGCGATGGCCTCGGCCTCGGCGCGCGACACGTCGCCGATCAAGGCAACGACCGCATAGGGAGCGGCGTAGTGACGCTGGTGGAACGCCGCCAGGTCTTCGCGGGTGAGCTTTTCCACCGTCGCGACCTCGCCCGAGGAACGCAGCGCATAAGGATGGTCGCGGTACACCAAGCGGTAGAACGTCAGCGCCGCGATGGTGTCGGGCCGCGTATCGGCCTCCTTGAGCGCCCCGATCAGCCTCACTTTCTCCCGTTCGAGCACCGCCTGCGGAAACTCGGGACGGCGCAGGATGCGCGCGAAGTCGTCCAGCGCCTGGCGCCGCTCCTTGGCGCTCACGAGCGTGCGCAGCGAGAGACCGGCATGATCGGTCCTGAAGCGTCCCCCGAACTGCGCGCCCACGTCGGCGAAGCGGCGCGCGATCTCGTCCTCGGTCATGCCGTCGGCGCCGAGCTGCAGCAGGCGGTTGGTCATGCTGGCGACGCCGGACTTGGCGGCCTGGTCGTAGCTCGCTCCCGCGGGGAACTCCACGCTCAGATCGAGCATGGGCAGGTCGTGATTCTCTACGAAGTACACCCGCGCGCCGCTCGCGGTCTGCCAGTGCTGAATCTGCAGCAGCGCCTGAACCGGAAGGGCCACCGCCGCCAGCATCACCGCGGCGAGCCATCGCACAACGAGGCTACTCAACATGGCGCACCCCTGCCGGCGGTGCTGCCGGACGCTTCCGTTCCAGGGGCTGTGGGTCGAGATGTGCGATGGTCAGCGCATCCTCGATGTAGTATTTGCGCGCGACCTCGCGCACCTGCTCGGGCGTCACTTCGCGCAGCTTCTGCAGCTGCAGATCGATCGTCCTGTGCGAGATGCCGATTACCTCCATTGAGCCGATTTCGCGGGCCTGGTACATCATCGAATCCCGCTGATAGACGTGAGCCGCGATTGCCTGCGCTTTCGCGCGGTCCAGCTCTTCCTGCGCTACGCCTTCATCGATGATCTTCGCCATCTCGCGCCTCAGCCCCTGCTCGACGTCGGCTGCCGACTTGCCCTGAACCGGCGTCCCGCTGAGATAGAAGAAACCCGGGCCGCGCGCGAGCCCGTCGTAGGACGCATTGGCCGAGCTTGCCACGCGCTCGATGCGCACGAGGTTGCGCGGCAAGCGGGCCGCGGCGTTGCCGTCGAGCACCGCCGAGAGCATCTCCAACGCATACGGCTCCCAATCCCGCTCCGGATCGCGCAACGGCGGCGCGCGAAACACCATGCTCACGTACGGCAGTTCCGCCGGCGCCTTCACCGTCACGCGCTTGATGCCGAGCTGCGGCGGCTCATCCTGCGGCTTGCGTTCCGGAAGCGCTCGTGGCTTGATGACGCCGAAATGCTTCTGCGCCAGAGCGAGCACCTCCTGCGCGGTCACGTCTCCCACGACGACCAGCACCGCGTTGCTCGGCGTGTACCAGCGTTGATAGAATTCGCGCGCGTCCTCGACCCGCATGCTCTGCAGGTCGCTCATCCAGCCCACGACCGGGTTGCGGTAGGGATGAGCGGTCAGCGCGGTCGCCATCAACTGCTCGTGGACCAGCGAGCGCGGCCGGTCATCGGTGCGCAAACGCCGCTCTTCCATGACTACCTTGATTTCCTTTGCCCACTCCTCAGGCGAAAGGATCAGATTGACCATCCGGTCGGCCTCGAGCCGCAGGGCGAGCTCCAGATGGGACTTCTGCAGGACCGCGTGGTAGCCGGTGTAATCGCTGCTGGTGAAGGCATTGTCGCGACCGCCCGCTGCGGCGATGATCCGCGAATAGTCGCCCACCCCCATCGTGCGCGTGCCTTTGAACATCATGTGCTCGAGCGCATGCGCCACGCCGGTCATGCCATTCACCTCGTCGATGCTGCCGACCCGGTACCACACCATCACCACCACCACCGGCGCGCGGTGGTCGGGCTTGACGATGACCTGCATGCCATTGGCGAGCCGCTGGTCGGTCGTGTTCTGAGCAGCGAGCGCGGACGTCGCGCCCAGCACAGCCGCGATCAGCGCGAACGCGACACTCAGCCAGCTCATGGAATCCCTGACATAATGAAAGGCACCCCGCTCGTTCAGTGAAGTTTGGATTAGAATTGTAACCAATTCAACGAGCCGGCTCTTCAATTCCGGCATTCGAGGAATTTGCCGCATTCGAGTGCGGCAAATTCCTAATGACAAGCTGCTAAATCACCCCGGCTCAGACTGCTCAGCGCGTGTTAAGTTTCCTCAAGAGCTCTCCAGACAGCAGCGGTGGCAGCCGCTGGTTCGACCGTCTCAAGCAGGGCCTCGACAAGACGCGGAAGCTGCTGGGGACCGACGTCGCCGACTTGTTCAGGCCCGGACGCGCCCTCGACGAAAAGCTTTACGAGGAGCTCGAAGCCGCGCTGCTTATGGCAGACGTTGGCGTCACTGCCAGCGCCTCGTTGATGCAGGCGGTGCGGGCACGCGCGCGCCGGGAAGGTTATTCCGAGGCCGCGCAACTCCGGCAGGCGCTGCAGGACGCGCTGCTCGAAGCGCTCAAGCCCATCGCGGTTCCGCTGAACGTCGACACCCCCAAGCCGTTCGTCATCATGCTGGCCGGCGTAAACGGCAGCGGCAAGACCACTTCCATCGGCAAGCTCGCTCACTACTACCAGAGCAGGGGCAAATCGATCCTGCTCGCCGCCGGCGACACCTTCCGCGCCGCTGCTCGGGAGCAGCTGATCGCATGGGGCCAGCGCAACAACGTTACCGTGATCTCGCAGCAATCCGGCGACGCGGCGGCGGTGATCTACGACGCGATCAGCGCGGCACAGGCACGCGGCATCGACATCGTGCTGGCTGACACGGCGGGACGGCTGCCGACGCAGCTTCACCTGATGGAAGAAATCAAGAAGGTGAAGCGGGTCGTAGCCAAGGCGCTGCCCGGTGCGCCGCACGAGGTGCTGCTGGTCCTCGACGCCAACACCGGTCAGAACACTCTCGCGCAGGTCAAGGCTTTCGACCACGCAATCGGCGTCACCGGCCTCGTGCTCACCAAGCTCGACGGCACCGCCAAGGGCGGCGTCATCGCCGCCCTCGCGCACATGCGCTCGGAGAGCACGCGAGACAAGCCGCTACCGCTGCGTTTTATCGGCGTCGGCGAAGAACTCGACGATCTGCGTCCGTTCGACGCCGAGGAGTTCGTCACGGCGCTACTCGAGTAGCGCAGGATTCGGGATGCGGGATTCGGGATTCAGGGAAGCTCAGAGCGAACGCCCGTGTCATGGCCGTTGCCCCGAATCCTGAATCCTGACTCCTGAATCCTATGATCTCATTCAGCCGGGTTTCCAAGCGCTATCCGGGCGGCTTCGAGGCACTGCGCAGTGTCTCGCTTTCCATCCAGGCGGGCGAGATGGTATTCGTCACCGGCCACTCGGGCGCCGGCAAGAGCACCCTGCTCAAGCTGATCGTCGCGATGGAGCGGCCCACGAGCGGGACAGTAATCGTCAACGGCCAGAACGTGGGCGCCTTGAGGACGCGGGCGATTCCATTCCTGCGCCGCAATTTCGGGTTGATCTTCCAGGATCACAAGCTCCTCTTCGATCGGAGCGTGTTCGACAACGTGGTATTGCCGCTCAACATCAACGGCTACACTCGCAGCGAAGCGGCCCGCCGGGTGCGCGCCGCGCTCGACAAGGTGGGATTGCTCGGGAAGGAAAGGGCGAATCCGATCACGCTCTCCGGCGGCGAGCAGCAGCGGCTTGCGATCGCCCGCGCCATCGTGCACCGCCCCTCGATCCTGCTCGCTGACGAGCCGACGGGCAATCTCGACGCCGCTTACGCGTCCGACCTGGGCGAGCTCTTCAGGTCTTTCAATCAGGTGGGCGTGACGGTGATCATCGCCACGCATGACGAATCCTTCGCGTTGCGGCTCAAGCCGCGCCTTATCCCCCTTAGCCAGGGGCAGCTGACAAATCAATAATGAACCCTGGCGAAATTGCAGGAAGGGGCCCGCGCCCCGCCACTCCTTCCTGGGCCCGTTCCCCACCGCTCCTTGAGGCGGCGGCATGAAGGCCTGGCTGTGGCACCACGCCGACAGTTTGCGCGTCACGCTCCTCCGGCTTGCGCGCACACCACTCTCGGCGCTGTTCAATATCGGCGTGATCGGGATCGCTCTGGCGATGCCCGCGGGACTCTATGTCGCGCTCGCCAATTTGCAGAAGTCCGCGCATACGCTCGCTTCGGATCCGCAGCTTTCCCTGTTTCTCGCGCTCGAGGCCGGCCGGGATGACGCCCCCCAGATCGAAGCGCGTCTCAAGAAGCATCCCGGCGTGCGCAGTTTCCGCTTCGTCCCACGGGATCAGGCCCTCGCGGATTTGAAGGCGGGCACGGGCCTGGCCGACGTCGTGGACAGCCTGGTTCAGAATCCGCTGCCGGACGCGTTCATCGTCGAAGCGCATGACGCCGCGCCGCAGGCGCTGGAGGCATTGCGCGCTGAATTGAGCGGCTGGCCCAAGATCGCGCACGTGCAACTTGATTCGGCGTGGGCGCGGCGCCTCGAGGTCGGTCTCAAGCTCGGCCGGCTTGCGGTTTCGATCCTGGCGGCGCTGTTCGCGTTCGCCCTCATCGCAGTCACTTTCAACACGATCCGCCTGCAGATACTTACGCGGCGGGAGGAGATCGAGGTGGCGCGGTTGATCGGGGCGACGGACTCCTTCATCCGGCGGCCGTTCCTGTACTTTGGCGCATTGCAGGGCCTGGCTGGCGGACTGGCGGCGTGGGCGATCCTCTGGCTCGCCGTCCAACTACTAAACGGGGGCCTCACCGAGCTGTCACAGCTCTACGCCGCCCGGATCGAGCTGCGTCATCTGGATGCCCCGGACAGCGCCATCTTGCTCGCTTTCTCGGCCTGCCTGGGCTGGCTCGGCAGCTGGCTCTCGGTCAGCCGGCATCTGGGGCAAATTGAGCCCTAGTAGCGGCCGCAACGCTGCATCTTAAGCATTTGATATGAGTGATTTTTATGTGGAAAATGGTTTGAACTTTTCCCGCCTTCTAGCACTCTGATATCGAGAGTGCTAGACTAACCCGCAAGGAGACTTGGATGACCAATTACGCATTACCCATCCCATCCGCTGCGGTCAGCCTGGAAGCTTACGTCCACACGGTCAACAGCTTCCCGATCCTGACCCAGGAGCAGGAAACGGACTTGGGCCGCCGTCTACGTGAGACTGACGACCTCGAGGCTGCACGCCAGCTGGTGATCTCGCATCTGAGGGTAGTCGTGGCGATCGCGCGCGGCTATATGGGTTACGGGTTGCCGCAAGCGGACCTGATCCAGGAAGGCAACATCGGGCTCATGAAAGCGGTAAAGCGTTTCGATCCGGAACGCGGAGTGCGGCTGGTGTCCTTTGCGATGCACTGGATCCGGGCCGAGATTCATGAATATATCCTGCGCAACTGGCGCCTCGTCAAAGTCGCGACGACCAAGGCGCAGCGCAAGCTTTTCTTCAACCTGAGAAGCCTCAAGCACGGCTTGGGGACGCTCGGTGCGGAGGAAGTGAAGTCGATCGCCAAGCAGCTTCGCGTCAAACCCGAGGAAGTGGTCGAAATGGAGACGCGTATGGGCGGGCAGGACGTGTCGCTCGAACCGGTGGGCGATGACGATGAAGAATCCTACGCGCCGATTGCCTACCTCGCCGCGGAAGACGCCGAGCCCGGCCGTCTGCTCGAGCAGGAAGAAACCGCGCGCTTGCGTAGTTCCGGTCTCGAACAGGCGCTCGAAACTCTCGACGCTCGCAGCCGCCGCATCATCGAGGCGCGCTGGCTCAAGGAAAAGGAATCGGCTACCTTGCACGATCTCGCCAAAGAGTTCGGCGTGTCTGCCGAGCGGGTCCGCCAGATCGAGGTCAAGGCGCTCGCCCGGATGAAGGCTGTAATCGCCCCGCACGCGTAACCGATACGCAGTAATAGCTGGAACCGAGCCCCGGTGCGTCCGGGGCTTTTTATTTGCGGCAACGCTTCAACAAACCGGCGAAGCTGCCTCATCGTGCCAGTAGGATGCGGATGTCGTGCAGCATTGCGGCTCCGCCTTTTCCATACGACGCGAACAGGCGCAGCCTTCCTTCGCGGTCGAAGAAATAGGTGCCGGCGGAGTGATCCACGCTGTAACCGCCGTCCTTCAGCGGCTGTTTCTGATAGAACACCTTGAATTCCTTTGCCACGCGCGCAGTCGCCTCCGCATCCCCGCGCAGCCCCAGAAACTCCGGATGGAATGACGGAACGTACTGCTGCAAGACCGCCGGCGTATCACGCTCCGGATCGACCGTCACGAACAAGACCTGCACCTGGTACGCGTCGGGCCCCAGCTCACGCATGACCTGCGCCAGCTCCACCAGCGTGGTCGGGCAGGCATCCGGGCAATGGGTAAATCCAAAGAAAACCGCGACGACCTTGCCGCGGAAATCCGCCAGCGAACGCATTTTTCCGTTATGGTCCGGCAGGTTGAGCTCCTTTCCGAAGCTCGCTCCGGTGATGTTAGTGAGCGCAAACTCAGGCACCTTCTCGGCCCGCTCACAACCTCCGAGCAACAACGCCAGCAGCAGGCCGGGAACGATGACAAGGAATCGGTTCAAGCGCGGCACGCTACGCCAGGAGTTCGTCGGACTTCGGCCCGATAAGACCGCAGGACGGACAGGCCGCTCGCCCATCAAACGGGGAAGGGTAGGTAGTGGTCGATCAACAGCGCCGCAAACAGCGCGGTGAGATAGAAAATCGAATAACGGAAAGTGCGTTGCGCCAGACCATCGCTGTAGGCGACGTAGATACGCACCGCGTACCACAGGAAGACGGCATCGAGCATAACCGCCGCAACGAGGTAGATCGCGCCGCTCATGCGGGTGACGAAGGGCATCAGCGTCACCGCGGTCAGAATCACGGTGTAAAGCAGCACGTGCAGGCGCGTGAACTTGTCGCCGTGCGTGACCGGCAACATCGGGACTCCGGCCTTGGCGTAGTCGCCTTTGCGATAGAGCGCCAGCGCCCAGAAGTGGGGCGGTGTCCAGGCAAAAATGATGAGAAACAGGATGAGCGCATCGGAAGCGACTTCGCCCGTGACGGCGGTCCAGCCCAGTACCGGCGGCATCGCCCCGGAGGCACCGCCGATCACGATGTTCTGCGGCGTCATGGGCTTCAGTATCACCGTATACACGACGGCGTAACCGACGAAGGTCGCCAGGGTCAGCCACATAGTGAGCGCGTTGACCCACTGGTAGAGCACGATGAGCCCCGCACCGCCCACGATGCCCGCGAAAGCGAGCGTTTGCAGCGAAGTCACCTGCCCGCGCGGCAAGGGCCGGTAGCGGGTGCGTGCCATGATCGAGTCGATCTTCTGCTCGACGAGGCAATTCACCGCGGCCGCCGCGCCCGCGGTCAACGCGATGCCGATCGTGCCGGCGATGAGGGCCTGCAGCGGGACCATCTCCGGGGTCGCGAGGAACATGCCGATCACCGCGGTGAACACGATAAGCGACACCACGCGCGGCTTGGTGAGCTGGTAGAAGTGGCCGAGCCGCGTAACGAGCGGCAGGCGGGCAATGCTGGAGGACATCAGGAACCGCTCGTCCGTCGAAAGACCGTGAAGTTTATCACCACGAGTGCAGCCAGCAAAAGCGCGGCGCCCGCATTGTGCGCCACTGCCAGGGTGAGCGGCAGCTTCTCCGTTACGTTTGCGATGCCCAACGCAACCTGACCACCCAGCAACGCCACCAGCAGTGCCCCGAACGCCCTCAAGCTCGTGGTCCGCACGAGCGCAAGCGCCAAACCGCCAAGAAAAAGGGCCGTCACCACTGCGCCGGCGCGGTGGGTCCAGTGAATCGCGACGAGCGCCTCCTGGGATAGTGGCGCGCCTGCTGCCGTCACGCCGAGCTTGCGCACGGCGTCAAAGGCGTGCCGGAAGTCCATCTGCGGCACCCAGGCGCCGTGACACGTCGGAAAGTCCGGGCAGGCGAGTGCCGCATAGTTGCTGCTCACCCATCCGCCGAGCGCGATCTGACAGGTGAGTATCGCCAATGCCGCGGCTGTCCAGGGCCTCAGGCGTCGCGCGATCGCCGCAGGCGGCGCCGGCAGCTCCATTTCGCGCAGCGCGAGCCAGGTGAGCAGCGCGAGGGTCGCCATGCCGCCCAGCAAGTGGAGCGTGACGACTGCGGGCGTGAGCAGCAGCGTTACCGTCCACATGCCGAGAGCGGCTTGCAGCCCGATCAACGCGACGAGCGTCAAAGGCAGCACCGGCGAATGGCGCGATTTGCCGCGCCTGCGCCACGCCATGACTGCGATGGCGCACACGAGCAGCCCCAACGCGCCGGCCAGATAGCGATGGAGTATCTCTTTCCGCGCGCGGCCGGCATCGATCGTCTTACCCGGAAAGGCCTCCTCGGCTCTCGCCTTCTCGTCACTCGTTTCGGGAATGCCGATCAGCCGCCCGTAGCAGCCCGGCCAGTCGGGACAGCCCAGACCGGCGTCTTCCAGGCGCACGTACACGCCGACCACGATCACCACAAAGGCGAGAACTGCGGCAACCAATGCAACGTTGCGCCGCATCAGCCGATACCGGATGCCTTGAGCAGCCGTTTGAGATCCTTGATCATGAGCTGCGGATCGGGATCGCGCGGATAGCGCATCATCAGGTTGCCCAGAGGATCGATTATGTAGATATGGTCTGCAACGGCGGGGGCCGCTGGAAACAAACCGGTAAGCCCGCTATTCGCGGCGCGGATGAGCCAGGTGCCCGGATAGGAGGCGGCGGCCTCTCGGCGCGGAGGTGCGTCGTCGCTGATGATCCACGCCCGCTCCACACGTTCCATTTCCTTGCCCTGGGTCAGCCGCAGCTGGCGCATGTAGAGCAGCTTCTTCTCGCAATGGGCATCGCAGCCTGCGGTATCCACCATGGCAAGCACCCACTTCCCCTTCAAGCTCGAAAGCCGAAACGGAGTGCCGTCGGCCAGGGTCAGCTTCGGATCAGGCAGCGGCTGCGGCGCCAACAGCTCACCGTAGTTGACGGTGCGCTCCGGCCGCCAAATATAGTAGAAGACGTACGACGTCACCACTGGCGCCACGGTGAGCGCGATGATGAGCCACAGGCTACGACGACTTCGTGCCCCTGACATTGGTTACGAGATAGATCACCAGTATGGTCACGGCCAGCGCCAGCCATTGGAAGGCGTAGCCGTAATGCTTTTCCATGCCGAGGTCGGGCTTGTCCCAGGCGCGCACCAGGCCGTCATCGAGCGGGCTTTCCTGCTGGATCATGACCGGCTGCAGCGCGATCGGTACCGCACGGCGGTAGCGCTCGAGCGTGAGATTCTGCCAGACCTGGCCCTCCACGACGCCGCTGCCGAGCTCGAGAAAACGCCGGCCGGGGACGACCGCGAGGCCGGTGATCTCGACCATTTCGGCCGGCGTTCTCACCTGCGGCAGCCGGCTGCGATCCCCGGTTCCGGCGATCCATCCGCGGTTGACCAGCACGTAGCGCTCGCCGCCGCCGATCGCGAGCGGCATCACCACGTGATAACCCGGGATGCCGTGGTAGACGCGGTTGTCTATGAATACCGCGTGCCTAGGATAGAACCGCCCGCGCACCGTCACTCGCCGCCACTGCACGTCCTGCGTCTGCACTTCCGCCGCGGTCAACACCATCGGCGGTTCCTTGGCCCGCGCTTCCAGTTGCGCTCGCGCGCCCTCTTTTTCCTGTGCACGTCCAAGCTGCCAATGGGCAAGCGCCAACGTCGCAGCGATGGCCACTGCAGCGGCGAGCGTGGTTATCAGGCGCGGCTTGAACCTATAACGGACGGGCAAGGTGGCAGTGCTCGGATGCTTCGGCTACACTCAATACGAGCCTATAACACCGTGAAACGCGCCAGCCTGAAGGGTTGCAGCCAGAATCGGCGCTGACTTTGTCGCTCGGCTTGCCAATATCGACATATTGGCTGCACCTCGCTTCGCGCCATCACCAATTCTGGCAGCAACGCACGCGTGTTTCACGGTGTTATAGGCTCTGGCCCCTCCGCCCATGAAAATCGTCGTCATCCTCTTCCTCATCTTCATCGTTGGGAGCCTCGGTTCGGCGCTTTACTTTCTCATCAAGGACCGGGGCCAGTCGGACCGGATGGTGAAAGCGCTCACGGTACGCGTCGTGCTCTCGGTAGTGCTGTTCGCGCTCCTCATGCTGGGATTCTATCTCGGCTTCATCACGGGAAAAATCCAGTAGATCCGTAAGCAGGAAGCGGTGAGCAGTAAGCGGATCAAATCAAAAGCTTTA
This sequence comes from uncultured beta proteobacterium, assembly GCA_963802355.1. Lineage (GTDB taxonomy): Bacteria > Pseudomonadota > Gammaproteobacteria > Burkholderiales > SG8-41 > SG8-41. The sequence continues at coordinate 233,918 of CAWDIV010000013.1, forward strand.
CGGGTCTTCTGCTCACTACTCACTGCTTACCACTCACCGACTTGAAAAAAAAGCCGCGCCGATTGCAGCATCACGGCGCGGCGTCGTCCCCTACTGACGGGGTATCTCCCCTTCTTGTTTGAGCTAGCCTTCTTGTTGGTTCTTGGTTTTGCTGGTTTTTGGCTTATAGCCAGTAGACGAAAATGAACAGCCCCAGCCACACGACGTCGACGAAGTGCCAGTACCACGCCACCCCTTCGAATCCAAAGTGATGCTCGGGCCGGAAATGCCCCGCGATCACCCGGCCGAGTATCGTCATCAGCATGATGGTGCCGATGGTGACGTGAAAGCCGTGGAAGCCGGTCAGCATGAAGAACGTGGCGCCGTAGGCGCCGGTGGTCAGCTTGAGATTGAGTTCCGAGTAGGCATGACCGTACTCGTAGACCTGGAATCCCAGGAACGCGATCCCCAGGGCAACGGTCGCGGCCAGCCAAAAGATGAGCTTCGCACGCTCATTGCGGATGAGCGCCCAGTGCGCAAGCGTCACCGTCACGCCGGATGACAGGAGTATGAGCGTATTGAGCGCCGGTACGCCCCACGCCGCCATTGGAGTAAAGGGATCCTTGATTCCCGGACCGGCCGCGGGCCAGGCGGGATTGAATTCCGGCCAGACCAGCTTGTGCTCGAAATCCCCGAGCTCCGGCACCGAAATCACCCGCATGTAGAAGAGCGCGCCGAAGAACGCGCCGAAGAACATGACTTCGGAGAAGATGAACCAGCTCATCCCCCAGCGGAAAGAGACATCCACCTGCTTGTTGTAGCGGCCGGTCTCGCTCTCGTGCGCGACCGTATGAAACCAGCCGACGATCATGTAAATCAGTATCGCGAGCCCGGCGAATACCACGAACTTGCCCGGCGCCCAGCCGTTGAACCACGACGCGGCGCCGGTAGCCATGCAAAGCAGCGCGATCGATCCCGTGATCGGCCAGTACGACGGGTCCGGTACGAAGTAGCGTGCCGATTGACTCAGCATCGTGATCTCCCCAAATCTACGGGCGGTTTTACAGTTGGTAGCATGTCGAATGCCCAGTCCGACATGCTACTAATTCGTAATGAAAGTCACCAGCAGTATCACGCTAAATACCAAGACTGCGGCGGCGATGATGCCGACGACGATAACCTGCACGGGCTTGATCGTGGCGATATCGCGCTCGTGCGCTGCGCCCTTGCGGATGCCGATAAAAGCCGACAGCACGGCTTTTACCACCTGCAATGGCGTTGCCTTTCGCGGCGCTCCAGCCGGCTCGGCCATGATCATCCAGGAGTGCTGCTAACTCTTGCCTCCCCTGCCCTCCACCTCGAAAAAGGTGTAGGAGAGCGTCACGGTATTCACGTCCCGCGGCAGATCTGCATCGATTATGAACGTGACCGGCATGCGCTTCACTTCCCAGGGCGCGAGCGTCTGCTGCGTGAAGCAGAAGCACTCCAGCTTCTTGAAGTGGCGAGCCGCCAGCTGGGGACCGTAGCTCGGGATCGCCTGCCCGGTCACCGGCCGGTTCGAATTATTGCGGATTTCGAACGTGACCAGCGTGAGCTCGCCGGGATGGATGCGCACGCTCTTCTCGACCGGCGTGAAAATCCACGGCAGGTCGTTGCGCAGATTGGTGTCGAACTCCACCGTGAGCAACCGCGTCGCATCCACCTGGCCGGCCTGGCTCCCGGCGACCGCATCGGACTTGAGCACGCTGTTCAACCCCAGGGCCTCGCACATCGCCCGGTAAAACGGCACCATCGCGAAACCGAAGCCGAACATGACGGCGGCGACGACGAGGAGCTTCACCAGCATCTGCTGGTTGGCCCGCTGGTTCTCCTGAGCGCCGGCCCGCGAGCGGTCTGCAGCGCTTACCATGGCCAGTGCCGGATCACGACGCCGATGAAGAACGCGAGCGCGATCGTGGTGAGAATCAGAGCGGTCTTGAGGTTGTTCGTCATGCCGTCGCTCCTTCACGAAATCGCGATACCAACCGCTACTTCACCACCGGGGGTGTCTCGAAGGTGTGGTAGGGCGGCGGCGAGGGCAGCGTCCACTCCAGGCCCTGCGCCCCTTCCCACACCTTGTCGGTTGCTTTCGCGCCCCCTTTAATGCATTTCACGACCACGTAGACGAGGATCAGCTGCGAGAGTCCGAAGCCGAACGCGCCCAGCGAGGAGATCAGGTTGAAATCGGCGAATTGCATGTTGTAGTCCGGCACGCGGCGCGGCAGGCCGGCAAGCCCGGTGAAGTGCATCGGGAAGAAAGTGACGTTGAAAAAGATCATCGACAGCCAGAAGTGCCATTTGCCGAGCGTCTCGTCGTACATGTGGCCGGTCCACTTCGGCAGCCAGTAATAGACGCCGGCGAAGAGCGAGAACAGCGAGCCCGCCACCAGCACGTAATGGAAATGCGCCACGACGTAGTAAGTGTCCTGCAGCTGGATGTCCACCGGCGTGATCGCCAGCACCAGCCCCGTGAAGCCGCCCATCGAGAACACGAAGATGAAGCCGCAGGCGAACAGCATCGGCGTTTCGAAGGTCATCGAGCCCTTCCACATCGTCGCGATCCAGTTGAAGACCTTCACCCCGGTCGGCACCGCGATCAGCATCGTCATGTACATGAAGAAGAGCTGCGCCGCCGCCGGCATCCCGACGGTAAACATGTGATGCGCCCACACGAGGAACGAGAGGATCGCGATCGAGGCGGTCGCGTACACCATCGAGGAATAGCCGAACAAGGGCTTGCGCGAGAATGTCGGGACGACCTGCGAGACGATACCGAATCCCGGCAGAATCATGATGTAGACCTCGGGGTGACCGAAGAACCAGAAGATGTGCTGGAACATGACCGGGTCGCCGCCGCCCGCCGCATTGAAGAAGTGGGTGCCGAAGTGGCGGTCGGTGAGCACCATGGTCACCGCGCCGGCGAGCACGGGCATCACTGCGATCAGCAGATAAGCCGTGATGAGCCAGGTCCACACGAAGAGCGGCATCTTCATGAGCGTCATGCCCGGGGCGCGCATGTTCAAGATGGTGGTAATGATGTTGATCGCCCCCATGATCGAGGCGGCGCCCATGATGTGCAGCGCGAAGATCGCGAGGTCCATCCCCGGTCCCATCTGGGTCGAAAGCGGCGCGTAGAGCGTCCAGCCGGCCGCGGTCGCGCCGCCCGGCACGAAGAACGAACCGACCAGCAGCAGCGCCGCCGGCGGCAGCAGCCAGAAGCTCCAGTTGTTCATGCGCGCGAACGCCATGTCGGGCGCGCCGATCATCAGCGGGATCTGCCAGTTGGCGAAGCCCACGAAGGCCGGCATGATCGCGCCGAACACCATGATGAGGCCGTGCATGGTGGTCAACTCGTTGAAGAATTCCGGCTGCCAGAACTGCAGGCCCGGCTGGAGCAGCTCGAGCCGGATGCCCATCGCGAGGAACCCCCCGACGAAGAACATCGTCAGGCTGAACAACAGGTAGAGCGTGCCGATGTCCTTGTGGTTGGTCGTGGTGATCCAGCGCATGATCCCCGTGGGGTGGTGGCCATGCGCGTCGTGGCCGTGACCGTTGTGTGCGTGTGCGGCTTCCATACCTGTTCTCCTGTTGCTACTTCCGTTGTGCCTTGACTTCGGCCGGGGCGACCGCATCACCCGTCTTGTTGGCCCAGCTATTGCGCGTGTAAGTGACGACCGCCGCAATCTCCACGTCGGAAAGATGCTTGAAGGGGGCCATCGCCGTCGGCTTGCCGTCCTTCACCACGCCGTTCAACACGATTCTGATCTGCACGTCCTTGGGCCCGTTCACGATCTTGGAGCCGGAGAGCGCCGGGAACGTGCCGGGAACGCCCATGCCGGTTGGCTGGTGGCAGGCCTGGCAGTTCGCTGCGTAGACCTTCTCGCCGCGCGCCATGAGCTCAGCCGGGGTCCATGCCTTGCCCGGGTCATCGGCCTGCGCCGCGACCTTCTTTTTCTGGTCGCCGACCCACTGCGCGTATTTCTCCGGCGTCACGACTTCGACGACGATCGGCATGAAGCCGTGGTCCTTGCCGCAGAGCTCGGCGCACTGGCCGCGGTAGATGCCCGGATTGTCGGCCTTGAACCAGGTGTCGCGGACGAAACCCGGGATCGCGTCCTGCTTGATGCCCAGCGCCGGCACCCACCAGGCATGGATAACATCGTTGGCCGTGGTGATGATGCGCACCTTCTTCCCGACCGGCACCACCACGTGATTGTCCACCTCGACGAGGTAGTGCTCACCTTTGGGGACTTTGTTCTCGATCTGCTCGCGCGGGGTGGAAAGCGTGCTGTAGAAGCTGATTCCCTCCTGGAGGTAATCGTAGCCCCACTTCCACTGGTAGCCCGTCGCCTTGATGGTGATATCGGCCTGGGAGGTATCCTTCATTGAGATGATGGTCTTGGTAGCCGGCCACGCCATGCCGATCAGTATGAGGAAGGGCACCACCGTCCAGATGATTTCGACCGTGGTGTTCTCGTGGAACTGCTCGGCCTCGTGCCCGACCGACTTGCGGTGCTTGATGATCGCGTAGGTCATCGCACCGAAGACCACCACGAAGATCCCGAAGATGATCCACATGATCAGCGTGTGCAGATCGTAGATTTCCCGCGCGATTTCCGACTGGGGAGGGGGCAGGTTGTACTGGTTGGCCGCCGCGGCTTCCACCGCGAGCCACGCCGCTGCCGCCACAGGGAATCGAACCCACTTGCTCACCATGCTTGCCTCACCCCGGAATCCGCCTCGTTGTATCTTGTCGCTGCCCACCGCGACGAGGATCTAGAACCTATCTCAAAAACGAAAAGCACGACCTAGCCACAGATACACACAGATAAACACGGATTTCAAACCCAAGGTCCACGGCAGGATTTAGCCGCAGATAAACGCGGATAAACGCAGATTTCAAACGACCGTTTCAAAGACTGCATAGCTGTGTGTTTTTGGCTGCCGCTCAATAGCTTTAGGGTTTGGGGTTGATCTTACCAGTGTGTATCTGTGTTTATCTGTGGCTTCAAACAGTTTTTGAGACCACTTCTAGTGAATTTGCAGTTGCCGCTTGAGCTCTCGCGCCATCTTCAGCCGCTGCTCATCGTTCAAGTAGCGGCCGATTGCGAGCTCGCGCCCGTGCGAACGCAGCGCGAGGCGGCTGCCGTCGCCGCTCACCACGACTTGCGCCCAACGCGGGTTGAACTCATGTTGCTGCGTCCGGCCCGCCTCGAAAATCTCGACCTCCAATCTTTCGCCCCCGATCTCGATGCGCTCATAGTCCCGCGCATGGCGATCGACCCAGCGAAACGCCAGGTACAGGACCAGCATTTCGAGTCCGGCAAACGGCAAGATCATCCACGCGCCGAGTGCGGCAAAAGCGAGCGCGATGCCGATCGAAACGATGAAGATGAATGCGAAAACGAGAAGCCTGCCAGTCGAAGTAAGCGAGTTATTGCGCCTGGCAACGAGGGAAAACCCCGGCGCGTGGGCGACCTCGCTGTGTTCCATCGTTTTACCCAGGTCACAGAGTGGATTCGGAGGCGGTTTTGCTTTAGCGGCCTGTCGGACTACGAGTCGGGCAGGCCGCTGCGTCGAGCGTGGGGAATTTATCACAGGGCCTAGGTGGAGGCAACCAAATGATTATTAAAGCAGACGCTGCCGCGCTGCTTCAATTGCGCGCGTTCGAACCGACCGCTCCGCAGCGGTTCAACGCGCGCCGATACTGCAATCCATTTCACACGTCAGCACGCGCCTTCCTGCATCAAGGGGCCGATCTGGAGGTTCGATGCGATGACGCGAAAGTCCGGCGCCTGAGAATAAGGGATGCGTGCGAGTAGCGGCGCAAGCAACGCTTCCTGCAGCGCCTGCACATTTTGTTCCGCTGCTTCCATCTTCGGATCGATATGGTTCGCGACCCAGCCGGCGAGCACGAGTCCGCGCGCGGCGATAGCCTCGCTCGTGAGGAGCGCGTGATTGAGGCAACCCAGGCGCATGCCCACGACCAGCACCACGGGCAGAGCCAGGCGCGCTGCAAGCTCGCCGGTATCGACGTTGTTTCCGAGTGGCACGCGAAAGCCGCCGACTCCCTCCACGATCACGACGTCCGCCAGTGCGACAAGCTCGCCGAAGCAGCGCGCGATGCGCTCCAGATCGATCATGATTCCAGCTGCGGCCGCAGCGATGTGCGGCGCGATCGGCGGCAGGAAGCAGTAGCAGTTGACGAGGTCCCGGGGCGCCGCGACGTTGCTGGCAGCGACCAGCGCCTCTATGTCGGCGTGCTTCAGTTCGCCCTCGATGCGCTCGACTCCCGCGGCCACAGGTTTCATGGGAGCGGCGCGCAAGCCTTGCGCAGCGAACGCATGCAGCAGCGCGCACGCCACGACGGTCTTGCCGACGCCGGTGTCGGTGCCCGTCACGAAATAGCCCTTCACCGTAGCCTCACCGCTCGCGCGCGGATCAGCATCTCATCGGCCCGGACAAAGGATGAAGGATGAAGGATGAGGGATGACCCGAAAACGCAATTCTATTGGTTGTCACGGCCGGCCCTAAGGCATCCTTCATCCTTCATCCCTCATCCTTCATCCTTCATCAGCAGTGATCCTCAGTTCGGCTTCACTCCCGCGTCTTTCACCGCCTGCCGCCACTTGCGGATTTCCTGGACGACGTAGGCGCGGGCGTCCGCTTCCACCAGAAACTCCACGTCGAAGCCGTTGTCGGACAGGCGCGTCCGGAACTCCTGGGGTTCCAGCACGGTGCGCATCGCGGCGGCGAGTTTTTTCTGGACCGCGACCGGCAGTCCCGCCGGCGCCACGAGAAAACGGAACGCGCCCGGATTCACTGCCCCCAGACCAACGCTTGCATACGTGGGAACCGATGGCAGCGTGGGGTAACGGGCCCTGCCCGTGATGGCGAGCGGGACCATGGTTCCCGCCTGGAGCTGCTGCGTCACCGACCCCGGCACCACGGACGTGAGATCGACATGACCGCCCAGGAGATCCAGGATCGCCGCGCCCGCGCCCTTGTAAGGTATATGCAGCAGCTCGATCTTCGCCGCGGTCATCAGCATCTGCGCCGTCAGGTGGCTCGACGAGCCCACCCCGGCGGAGCCGAACGTGATCTTCCCCGGTTGACTCTTCGCCAGCGCCACCAACTCCTGGATGGTGCGCACCTTGAGGCCGGGGCGCGTCACGAGCAGCGAGGGCGAGGTCGCGATGATCGCTATGAACACGAAATCGCGCTCGCTGTCGTAGGGCAGCTTCTCCGCCACGGAAGGATTGATTGCGAACGCGGTATCGAACACCCCGACCGTGTAGCCATCCGGGGCCGACTTGGCGAGAATCTGCGTCCCCACCACGCTGCCCCCGCCGCCGCGGTTGTCCACGACGACCTGCTGGCCCAGCAGTTCGCCGAGCCGTGGCGAAACGAACCGCGCCAGAAGATCCGTCCCGCCGCCGGCCACGAACGGTACGATCATGCGGATCGGGCGGGTGGGATATTCGGCGGCGTTGGCGAACGTGAGCGGGAAAAGGAAGGCTAACGCGGCCAGGAGCCGGGATGAGACCTGAAGAGCGTCTTTGAACATGCACCCAGTCTAGTCCCGAAGCGCAATGCCTGTCACAGTCACGAAGAAGCCGTGATGGATGATGAGTGATTGGTGTTCATCCTTCATCCTTCATCCCTCATCCTTCGCCTCATCCGCGCACCGCCTTCAACGGGATGATCGGCCTGCCATCCGCGGTAACCCGGGGACTCGGTTTCCACGCGTGGCCGTAGATCACTTCGAACGTAGCGGGCAGTTTGCCGTCGCGGCGGAACGTTTCGTAGTTCCGCGCTGCCGTCGCCAGCACGGATTTTCCGCTCAGACCCGCCGGGCGGCCCCGGGTCACGTTGTGCGCGCCGAGCGCCTTCAAGTCGCGCATCAGATCGCGCATCGCGTCGTAGGTCAGCGTCAGGTATTCCATATCCATCACCGGATCGGCAAAGCCGGCTGCGAGCAGCATGTCGCCAACATCGTGCATGTCGATGAAGCGATGCACGTGAGTGCGCTCGTCGGCGCCGCGAAAGGCGGCGCGCAGCTCCTTGAGCGTGTCCGGGCCGAAGCTGCTGAACATAAGCAGTCCCCCCGGTTTCAGCACGCGGTGCAATTCGCCGAAAGCGTGCCGCGGATCGTTCACCCATTGCAGCGCGAGATTCGACCACACCAGATCTGCCGCGGCGGTTGCAACGGGCAGAAGCTCGATGTCGCCGCACACGGCCGCGAGTCCGCCGCCACGCCACTGAAACATACGACGCCACGCCGGCCGCCGCGCGCGCGCGTGCCGCGCCATCGGGAGTGCCAGATCGAGCGCCACGATGCGCGCGCCCGGATAGCGCGCCGTGAGGCCCGCGATCGCGTTTCCAGTGCCGCTGCCGGCGTCGAGTATGGTCGCGGGATCGAGCTTGATGTACTGGAGGCGCGCGAGCATGCGGCGGCATATTTCGTTCTGCAGCACCGCCGCCGCATCGTAACCGGCCGCCGCCTGCTCGAAGGAGCGGCGCAGCAAACGCTTGTCCAGCGCGAACTCGTCACTCATCGAAGAATTCATGCAGAGCCGCCGCCACCTCCCGGGGCTTCGAGAGGAACGGGGCATGGGCCGTGCCGGGCAGCACGGTTACCCGCGCGCTCGGCAGCCGGCGGTTCAAGTGTGCGCCGGCCGCGCGCGGCACCAGACTGTCGTGATCGCCGTGCAGCACCAGGACGAATTGCCGGATGGAATCCAGCCCGGCGCGCAGATCCGTTTCGAGCAGGATCTGCAGGCCGCCCGCGAGTGCTGCTGCGTCCGCCTCGCCGCCCGCCGTGAACGCGGCGCGCAGTTTCCGGGCAACATCCCGCTCATTGTCATCACCATGCGCCTGCAGCGCCGCAAAGCGTTTCAACGTAGCGTCCCGGTCGGTGCCGAGCTCGGCCGAGAATTCGAGCAGCAATTCCCGGGTTACGGCGTGCGGCCAGTCGGCGCGTTGCACGAAGGATGGCGTGGCCGCGATGAGCACCAGGCGATCGACCTGGCGTGGTGCGCGCCGGGCCCAGGCGAGCGCGAGCTGCCCGCCGAGCGACCAGCCCACCACGTGACAGCGCGGCGGCGCGGCCTGCGCCACCGCCGCGGCGACACCCTCGAGCGTGTAGGGCATACACCCGGGCGTGGCACCGTATCCGGGCAAATCGGGAGTGTGCAGCTGGTAGCGCGGCGCCAGGAGCGCCGCCAGCTCTTTCCATACGCCGCCATTCGATCCCCAGCCGTGCAGAAGCACGACATCCCGAACGTCGTGCTTCAGTTTCGAGTTTCCAGTTTCGAGTTTCAGGTTGCAGATCTCGTTTTATGGCGCAGGGCCATGGTTCTTGGACCCGGAACTCGAAACCCGAAACTCGGAACTCATAGTGGCGCGCTCCAGCTCATTCAGCGCATCAGCCAGTTGCTCGACGTCCTCGACGGAGTGCGCGGCGGAGAGCGAGATTCTCAAGCGCGCCGTTCCGGGCGGCACGGTCGGCGGCCGGATCGCCGGCACGAGGACCCCCTGCCGCGCCAGCGTTTCCGATGCCGCGAGCGCCGCCGCATTGGCGCCGATGACGAAGGGCTGTATCGCAGTGTCCGAAGGGATGAGCTTCCAGCGCCGCGGCCGGCCGCGCTGGCGGAGGGTTGAGACCAAAGTCTGCAGCCGCTCGCGCCGCCATTCCTCGCGGGCAATGAGCTCCAGGCTCTTCAGGAGCGCGTGCGCGATGAGCGGCGGTGCCGCCGTCGTGTAAATGTAAGAGCGCGCGCGCTGAATCAGCGTTTCCACGACGGGTTCGGCGGCGGCGACGAATGCGCCGAACACCCCCGCAGCCTTGCCCAGCGTGGCCATATAGATGACGCGCGGCGATTCAACATCGAAGTGCGCAAGCGTTCCGCGACCCTCGTGCCCCAGCACGCCGAAGCCGTGCGCATCGTCGAGCAGCAGCCAGGCGCCATGGCGCTCGCACAGGCTCACGAGCACCGGCACATCCGCGATATCGCCGTCCATGCTGAACACGGCGTCGGTGATGATGAGCTTGCGCCGCGCGCGCGATTGAGCCAGCAGGCGCTCGAGCGCGGCGGTGTCCCGATGAGGATAGCGCTTGAATTCGGCGCGGGAGAGCAATGCGGCGTCGTTCAGCGAGGCGTGGTTCAGGCGATCGGCAAAAACCGCGTCTCCACGGCCCACGAGCGCCGTGACCGCTCCGATATTCGCCAGGTACCCGCTGGAGAACAGCAGCGCACGCGGCAGACCGACAAAAGCGGCCAGCGCTTCTTCCAGCGCCTGATGCGCTCGCGCGTGGCCCGTTATGAGATGCGAGGCGCCGGCGCCGACGCCGTAGCGCGCTGCGCCCTCGCAAGCCGCCGCTATCAGCTCGGGATGGGCGGCGAGCCCGAGATAGTCATTGCTGCAGAATGCAACGTAGTCCCGGCCTTCGAGCGTGACGTGCGCGCGCTCGCGCGTCGCCAGCACCCGCCGGACGCGCTTGAGGCCCCGGACGTCCAGTTCCGCGAGTTCGGCCGTGAGCGCGGCGAAGGGCATCTGGGCGCTGGTCGGGAGGGAGGAGGTCGGGAGATCGGGAGCTCGTCAAGTCTCTTTCGCTCTCACGCTCTCACGCGCTCACGTCGCATCGTTCTTCGCTTCCATCGGCCGCAGGCCGAGGCACGCGAACAGCGCTGCATCCTGCTCGACGTCAGGGTTGCCGGTAGTCAGCAGTTTTTCACCGTAGAAAATCGAATTGGCTCCGGCAAAGAAGCACAGCGCCTGGACCGGCTCGGACATTTCCTGCCGGCCCGCGGAGAGCCGCACCACGGCGTTAGGCATGGTGATGCGCGCGCAGGCGACGGTGCGCACAAATTCGAGCGGATCGAGCGCGCCGGTGCCGTGCAGGGGCGTGCCCTCCACCTGCACCAGGTTGTTGATCGGCACCGATTCCGGATAGGGATCCATGCCGGCAAGTTGCGCGATCAGCGCCGCGCGCGTGCGGCGGTCCTCCCCCATCCCGACGATGCCGCCACAGCAAACGTGGATGCCCGCGCGGCGCACCCGCGCCAGCGTCTCGAGCCGGTCGTCCTGGGTCCGCGTGGTGACGATTGCTCCGTAAAACTCGGGCGAGGTATCGATATTGTGGTTGTAGTAGTCCAGACCGGCCGCCTTGAGTTGCTCGGCTTGCCCTTCCCTGAGCAACCCCAGGGTCGCGCAAGTCTCGAGCCCGAGCGCCCGCACTGCCTGCACCAACTCGACTACGCGCTCGAGATCGCGCTGCTTCGGACCGCGCCACGCCGCTCCCATGCAGAAACGGGTGGCCCCGTTCGCCTTGGCGACGCGCGCGGCAGCCACCACTTGTTCCGCCGACAGCAATTCCTCGTTCTGGACGCCAGTGTGATAGCGGGCGGCTTGTGGGCAGTAGGCGCAGTCTTCCGGACAACCACCGGTCTTCACGGAGATGAGCGTGGAAAGCTGCACTGCGTTCGGATCGAAATGCTCTCGATGGATGCAGTGCGCGCGGTAGATCAAATCATTGAACGGCAACCCGAACAGTGCTTCGACGTCAGCGACGGCCCACTGCGCCGGGCTGGCTGGCACGTCGGCGTCCCTGGCCAGCCGTTCGTTAAGATGGGTAGCAGGCATAACCAGGCTTTTCAGAAGAAAGAAACTCAGCGTTTTTAGGGACTTGTATCTTTGCGGATCGCTGCCGCGTTGTCAAATTATGGGCCTTTGCTCGCTGAACAAATGCCCATTAGATGGCCTGTATCCCTTGATTCTGGTCACACCTGAAACGCGGTATCCGTTCCAGCAGCACCGGCAGCACTCCCGGTGTAAGTCCGAACCAGCGTCCGTGCGTTACTTCGTTGTCGGCTCAGGTTCAACCAGCACCGGGCCCGGGGGAGGCGATTTGGGTTTACTTGGCGTCAAGGGTCACCTATCTCGATTCGCGCGATCGCTCCTGCCGCATTCCTGTCTGCTGTGCGGGGCGCACGGTGGCGCCGCGCCGATTTGTGCGCCATGCGATGCCGAACTGCCGAGGCTGCCGGGGAAGCGCTGCGCGCAATGCGCACTGCCGCTCGCGAGCGGCGAAGTCTGCGGCACCTGCCTCGACCAGCCGCCGCGCTTCGACCGGGTCATCGCACCGTTTTCCTATCGATTTCCGCTGGACGCGCTGATCCAGGCCTACAAGTACGGCGGACGCCTGGCGCATGCGCGCGTCTTCGGCGCCGCACTCGCCGCGGTGGTGGCGGCGGACGTCGATGTCATCGTGCCGATGCCGCTCGCGCCGCAGCGGCTCGCCGAGCGCGGCTTCAACCAGGCGCTGGAGATCGCGCGCTTCGTCGCCACGATCACGCGGGTGCCCCTGCTGCCGCAGGCTTGCCGCAAGGTGGTGGAGACTCCGCCGCAGGCGGCGCTGCCGTGGAAAGAGCGCGCGAAGAACGTGCGGCGCGCGTTCGTTTGCGATGCGGACCTGGAGGGCCAGCGGGTCGCCGTAGTCGATGACGTGCTGACCACCGGCGCAACGCTGAACGAGCTCGCGAAGGTCCTGCGCAAGGCGGGCGCCAGGGAGGTTCACGGCTGGATCGTTGCACGGACTTTGCCCGCTTCATGAGACACGACGCGGTAAGCCTATGGTCGAGATCGTTTTGTTTGAGCCCGAAATACCGCCGAATACCGGCAACGTGATCCGCCTGTGCGCCAACACCGGCTGTCGCCTTCATCTGGTGCATCCGTTGGGTTTCTCTCTGCGCGACAAACAACTGCAACGCGCAGGACTGGATTACCGCGAAGGCGTCGCAATCGCACAACATGCGAATTGGCGAGCCTGCCGCTCCTCGCTCACGGGTGGGCGATGGTTCGCGGTCACGACGCGGGGTACTCGCCGCTACGATGAGCCGTGCTACCGCGATGGCGACGTTTTCGTGTTCGGCCCCGAAACCCGCGGCCTCCCCGCCGCGGTCGTCGCGGAGTTCCTCGCTGAGCAGCGGATCAGGGTCCCGATGCGTGACGCAAGCAGAAGCCTGAACCTTTCGAATACCGTCGCCGTCATCATCTACGAGGCTTGGCGCCAGCTGGGTTTTCCCGGTGGAACCTAAGTCGGGAGACTGGGGGTTCAGGGATCACGGCCGCACGTGTTGCTCGAATTCAGGTGCTGCTGTGAACGCGCACTGCCATTAGAATCCCGCGACGTGACCGCCGTCACCGAGATATCGGTGCCTGTACGCTTTCCGCGGGTGCTGGGACGCTGGCTTCTATACCGCCTTCGCCTTCGGAACCAGCGGCGCCTTCATTGCGGCGAACACCCGAATCAGGTTGCGTTGGCCCGACGCTACGATTGACGCAGGTCACCGATGGCGAAACGCTTTCAGTCAGGCATTCTCCAAAAACCCCGTACACCGCGCCCGCACCGAGCTGTTGGAAGCCGCCGATCACCAGATTTGTTACGGGGTCGACCAGAACCAATGGCAACTGGGGCGCATTCACGGGTGGCTGGGGCGCGACGATCGGTGGCTGTGGCGCGACGATCGGTGGCTGCGGCGTAACAATGGGTGGCTGCGGCGCGCTTCCGCCTATCACGGTCAGGGTGCCGTTGACGTACGTAATCACGTAGTTCGCCGAACTCTGCCCGAAAGGTATGATCGAGTAGAGTCCCGCCGACGAACTGAACGTCGCCGTGGTATTGAAATTCAGCGTACCCGTAAGTGCGGCGGGCGTTTCTCCGAATTGCAATCCGGTATAGGAGGCGCTGAATGGTGGATCCGGTTGGTTTACCGCGCGCGAAGCGTCGTTGGCAGCAATGCCGAGCGGCGTCGGGAGGACAGTTAGACTGTTTCCTGTAAACGAGGTGACGTTGTAGTTGCCATTGGCTGCCAGTGTGCCCTGGCTAGTCGCATAGGGTGAACCTGTCACAGTTTCGCCCGCCGCGCGCACAAGCGACCCGCTGAACGTGCTCACTGCCGTGTCGGCGATCGGCGTGTTGGTGCCGTTCCAGTCGGTCACTGTTGCGGTTACCAGGCCCGCGGCGTTGTAGGTGAGCATCGGGTCTGCCGCCCCGTAGGTCTTGCTCTGAGCGTCGGTGGTGACGGTCAACGCCGCCGGGCTGATCGTCAGCGTCGGCGAACCCGTGACCGTCGGCGCACTGTAATTGCCACTCGCCGCCGTGAACGTCCCCGCCGTGATGGTGCGCACCCCGACGTTCTCACCCACCTGGCGCGCGAGACTCGTCACGCTGGAGGTCAACGCGCTGTCGTCGATCGCCACCGAACCGTTCCACGTCGACACCGCCGGGTTCACCACCAGCCCCGTCAACGTCACCCCGATCCCGGCCAGCGACGGATCATCCGCCCCATACACTTTCGTCTGGTTCGCGATCGAGCCCGTCAACGCCGCCGGGCTGATCGTCAGCGTCGGCGAACCCGTGACCGTCGGCGCACTGTAATTGCCACTCGCCGCCGTGAACGTCCCCGCCGTGATGGTGCGCACCCCGACGTTCTCACCCACCTGGCGCGCGAGACTCGTCACGCTGGAGGTCAACGCGCTGTCGTCGATCGCCACCGAACCGTTCCACGTCGACACCGCCGGGTTCACCACCAGCCCCGTCAACGTCACCCCGATCCCGGCCAGCGACGGATCATCCGCCCCATACACTTTCGTCTGGTTCGCGATCGAGCCCGTCAACGCCGCCGGGCTGATCGTCAGCGTCGGCGAACCCGTGACCGTCGGCGCACTGTAATTGCCACTCGCCGCCGTGAACGTCCCCGCCGTGATGGTGCGCACCCCGACGTTCTCACCCACCTGGCGCGCGAGACTCGTCACGCTGGAGGTCAACGCGCTGTCGTCGATCGCCACCGAACCGTTCCACGTCGACACCGCCGGGTTCACCACCAGCCCCGTCAACGTCACCCCGATCCCGGCCAGCGACGGATCATCCGCCCCATACACTTTCGTCTGGTTCGCGATCGAGCCCGTCAACGCCGCCGGGCTGATCGTCAGCGTCGGCGAACCCGTGACCGTCGGCGCACTGTAATTGCCACTCGCCGCCGTGAACGTCCCCGCCGTGATGGTGCGCACCCCGACGTTCTCACCCACCTGGCGCGCGAGACTCGTCACGCTGGAGGTCAACGCGCTGTCGTCGATCGCCACCGAACCGTTCCACGTCGACACCGCCGGGTTCACCACCAGCCCCGTCAACGTCACCCCGATCCCGGCCAGCGACGGATCATCCGCCCCATACACTTTCGTCTGGTTCGCGATCGAGCCCGTCAACGCCGCCGGGCTGATCGTCAGCGTCGGCGAACCCGTGACCGTCGGCGCACTGTAATTGCCACTCGCCGCCGTGAACGTCCCCGCCGTGATGGTGCGCACCCCGACGTTCTCACCCACCTGGCGCGCGAGACTCGTCACGCTGGAGGTCAACGCGCTGTCGTCGATCGCCACCGAACCGTTCCACGTCGACACCGCCGGGTTCACCACCAGCCCCGTCAACGTCACCCCGATCCCGGCCAGCGACGGATCATCCGCCCCATACACTTTCGTCTGGTTCGCGATCGAGCCCGTCAACGCCGCCGGGCTGATCGTCAGCGTCGGCGAACCCGTGACCGTCGGCGCACTGTAATTGCCACTCGCCGCCGTGAACGTCCCCGCCGTGATGGTGCGCACCCCGACGTTCTCACCCACCTGGCGCGCGAGACTCGTCACGCTGGAGGTCAACGCGCTGTCGTCGATCGCCACCGAACCGTTCCACGTCGACACCGCCGGGTTCACCACCAGCCCCGTCAACGTCACCCCGATCCCGGCCAGCGACGGATCATCCGCCCCATACACTTTCGTCTGGTTCGCGATCGAGCCCGTCAACGCCGCCGGGCTGATCGTCAGCGTCGGCGAACCCGTGACCGTCGGCGCACTGTAATTGCCACTCGCCGCCGTGAACGTCCCCGCCGTGATGGTGCGCACCCCGACGTTCTCACCCACCTGGCGCGCGAGACTCGTCACGCTGGAGGTCAACGCGCTGTCGTCGATCGCCACCGAACCGTTCCACGTCGACACCGCCGGGTTCACCACCAGCCCCGTCAACGTCACCCCGATCCCGGCCAGCGACGGATCATCCGCCCCATACACTTTCGTCTGGTTCGCGATCGAGCCCGTCAACGCCGCCGGGCTGATCGTCAGCGTCGGCGAACCCGTGACCGTCGGCGCACTGTAATTGCCACTCGCCGCCGTGAACGTCCCCGCCGTGATGGTGCGCACCCCGACGTTCTCACCCACCTGGCGCGCGAGACTCGTCACGCTGGAGGTCAACGCGCTGTCGTCGATCGCCACCGAACCGTTCCACGTCGACACCGCCGGGTTCACCACCAGCCCCGTCAACGTCACCCCGATCCCGGCCAGCGACGGATCATCCGCCCCATACACTTTCGTCTGGTTCGCGATCGAGCCCGTCAACGCCGCCGGGCTGATCGTCAGCGTCGGCGAACCCGTGACCGTCGGCGCACTGTAATTGCCACTCGCCGCCGTGAACGTCCCCGCCGTGATGGTGCGCACCCCGACGTTCTCACCCACCTGGCGCGCGAGACTCGTCACGCTGGAGGTCAACGCGCTGTCGTCGATCGCCACCGAACCGTTCCACGTCGACACCGCCGGGTTCACCACCAGCCCCGTCAACGTCACCCCGATCCCGGCCAGCGACGGATCATCCGTACCGTAGACCTTGCTCTGGTCCGCGAGCGTGGCCGCGAGCGACGCCGCGGTGATCGTAAGAGTCCTGGTACCGTCGAAGGTGATGCTGTATCCGGCGCCTGAGGTGAAAGTGCCTTGGGTAATTGCATAGCTCGGTCCCGGCGCCGTGACGGTCTCGCCGACGCTCCGTCCGAAGGATCCTGTGAGACCCGCCGTCACGGCCGTATCGAGGACGCCGTCGTCGTTGACGAACCCCAGCGCAACGAATGTCTGCGTCGGATCATTCGTGCCGTAGACCTTGGTCTTGTTGTCGGGGGTGACGGCCAGCGCCGGCTGCGCGCTATAGATGAGGTGGTTGCCTGGCTCCGTGATCGATGCTGGCGGGTTTGCGCCGAAAGTGCGGTTATAAAGCCGTGGCAACGCCGAACCGGCGGCACTGGTAAGACCGCCTTCAGTGGATCCGGCCGGTGATGTCGAATAAATCAGCCACCGCCCGCTGCCACCGGGCGTCAATGTATGTCCGCCCGCGTTGTCGAAATTCACCGCGGCGGCAAGCACGATCGTGTCGCCGGTGCCGGTTGCCGTAACATTGCCGCCCAGCGTCAAATCGCCACTGAGAGTTTGCGCGGTCAACGTTCCGACGGATGAAGCACCTATCGTCAACGCGTTGGCATCAACCAGCGACACATTGCCGGTGCTGTTGATGGTTACCGTGCCAAAGTCGTTCAGCGCATTCGTTGCCGTCAAATTTCCGGCGCCAGAGATATCCAGCGTATTGCCACCCGCGCTCACTGCGCCGCCGACCGTCAGAGTAGACGCGCCCGAGGTAGTGGCGATCCGGCTCGCGCTGCCTAGCGTCAGGGTGCCCGCGAGCGACGCCGTACCCGTACCGGTCAGCGCGCCCGCGCCTGCCACACCGTTGCCGTTAATGCTTATCGCCTCATTGCCGATCGCAACATTGTTGATGTTCAGCGTTGCGCCGCTCGAAACCGTCGTGCCGCCCGTGGTCGCGCCCAGCGCGGACGCGTTCGAGGCGACAAGGGTGCCTGCAGCGATCGTGGTGGTGCCGTCGTAGGTGTTCGCTCCCGAGAGCGTGAAGGTTCCCGTGCCCTGCTTGACGAGATGCAGCGGGCCCGATGGGTCCGGGTTTTGAATGACGCCGGAGAAGGTGGTCGAGGTGTTGTCACCGCCCACGGTGAGCGTGTCCGGGGTGACCCCCGCGGTCACGGTTCCGGCGCCCGCCAGCGAGCCTATCGTTTCAGAGAACTGTCTGAGATCGAACGTCGCGCCGGCGGCCACGGTGACCGCGCTCAAATCCGAGATCCGCTCATTGGCCGAGCCGAGCTCGAGTGTTCCCGCAGTGATATTGGTTGCACCGGTGTAGGTGTTAGCGCCCGAGAGCGTGAACGTCCCCGTACCCTGCTTGGTCAGCCCGCCCGTGCCGCTGATCACGCCCGCGTAGTCCGTGTTCGTATTATTCCCACCGGTCGTGAGCGTCCCGGCGCCCAGGGTGACGTTGCCCCCGAGGGGCCGCCGCGAGCGAGCCGATCGTCTCATTGGTGCCGTTCAGATCGAGAATCGGGTTTCCGACCACGTTGGCGAGGTTACTACACCCGTGTCGATAATCGCGCTGCCGCCCGCCAGGCGCAGCGTGCCATCAGCGATATGGGTGGTGCCGGTGTAGGTGTTCGCCCCCGAGAGCGTTACCGTGCCCGCCGTGGTCTTGTCCAGCCCCACCGCGCCGCCCAGGATCGCGCTCACCGAGCCCGAGCGCATGTCATAGTTGCTGCTCGAGGTCAGCACCCCGGTGGTGCCCGTGATCGAGCCCGAGGCGAGCTGCACCCCGGCGACGGTGTCGTTGCGTGTATTGATATCGAAAATGCCGCCGTTCACCACCACGCTCGAGGCGTTGGCCAGCACATCGTTCGCGCCCAGCGCCAGCGTGCCCGCATTGATCGTGGTCGTGCCGTCGTAGGTGTTTGCTCCCGAGAGCGTGAACGTTCCCGTACCTGTTTGATGAGATGCAGGATTCCCGCTGTGTTTTGAATGACGCCGGAGAAGGTGGTCGAAGTGTTGTCGCCGCCCACGGTGAGCGTGTCCGGGGTAATCCCCGCGGTCACGGTTCCGGCGCCAGCCAGCGAGCCTATCGTTTCAGAGAACTGTCTAAGATCGAACGTCGCGCCGGCGGCCACGGTGACCGCGCTCAAATCCGAGATCCGCTCATTGGCCGAGCCGAGAGCGAGCGTTCCCGCGCTGATATTGGTCGCGCCGGTGTAGGTGTTGGCGCCCGAGAGCACGAGCGTGCCCGCCCCCTGCTTGTCGATGCCAAAGCCCGCGCCGCTGACCACCCCGGAGAGCGTAAGTTGCGTCCCGCCCACGTTCACGATGCTATTAGCAGTCAGGGGCACCGTCCCTGCGAGCGAGCTCGTGCCCGTGCTAGTGGCCAGCGTGCCGCCGTTGAGCGTCACTGCTTCGGTGGTGCTGTAGTTGACGTTTTGCAGATCCAGCGTCGCGCCCGCGGCGACGGTGGTGCCCGCGGCGTTGGTGCCAAGCGCATTATTCACCGTCACCGCCAGCGTCCCCGCACTCACCGTCGTCAGGCCGGTGTAGGTGTTTGCCCCCGACAGCGTGAGCGTGCCGGCGCCGTCCTTGGTCAGCGTGCCGGTCGTGGTGGCGATCACTTTGCTGATCGTCGTGTTGCCTGCCCCGCCCACCGTCAGGCTCTGTCCCGCCCCCGTGATGTTGCCGGCCCCCGAGAGCGTGAGCGTGCCGGCATCCGAATTGATGCGCGATGCAGAGCCTAATGTGATTGCCCCGGTCGCGCTGTTGGCGTTGGCCAGGTTGCGCAGCGCTCCCCCGCCAGCCACACCGGCGCCATTCAGGTTCAGCGGCTCGGCAATCGCCAGCCCGGCGCCGCTGATCTGCAGCTCAGCCCCCGCAGCCACCGTGGTCGTGCCCGCCGCCGTGCCCAGAGCCGTGTTGCTCGCCGCCACCAGCGTTCCGGCGCTCACCGTGGTTGCGCCGGTGTAGGTGTTCGACCCGGAGAGGGTCACGGTGCCGGCGGTGGTCTTGTTCAGGCCCACCGCGCCCGCCAGGATCGCGCTCACCGTGCCCGACTGCATGTCGTAGGCGCTGGTCGAGGTCAACACTCCCGTCGTGCCCGTGATCGATCCCGAGGCGAGTTGCACCCCGGCCACTGCGTCGGTGCGCGTGTTGATGTCGAACGTGCCCCCATTGGCCACCACGCTGGTGCCATTGGCCAGCACGTTGTTGGCCCCCAGCGTGAGCGTGCCCGCGCTGACCGTGGTGAGACCCGTGTAGGTGTTCGCTCCCGACAGCGTGAGCGTGCCGGCGCCGTCCTTGGTCAGCGTGCCGGTCGTGGTGGCGATCACTTTGCTGATCGTCGTGTTGCCTGCCCCGCCCACCGTCAGGCGCTGTCCCGCCCCCGTGATGTTGCCGGCCCCCGAGAGCGTGAGCGTGCCGGCATCCGAATTGATGCGCGATGCAGAGCCTAATGTGATTGCCCCGGACCACGTGTTCGTTCCACTGATATTGCGGAGGGCACCGCCGCCGGCGATGCCCGTTCCGTTCAGCGTCAACAAGCGAGCGACCGTGATTCCGCCTTGGACCTCAACCGCTGCGCCATTGGCGACCGTTACGGTGCCGGCATTGCCTGCGGCACCGGCATTACGCAGATTCAGCACTCCCTGGTTGACGTTGGTGCCGTTGCCATACGTATTGGCCCCGGTGAGCACAAGCGTTCCCGCCCCGGTCTTCGTAAGGGAGAAATTGTTTCCGCCGCCGTCAGCGATCACCCCTGAAAGGGTGACGGTCCCCGCACCTCCGATCGTCGTATTCCCGGCCAGAGTAATACCGCCCGAGAGCGACGCAGTCCCGGTACCCGTGATGGCTCCGTTGCCGCCCACGCCCGTGCCTTGCACGTTAAGCGCTTCGGCACCGATTGCAACGCCATTGATGTTCAGCGTCGCGCCGCTGGCTATCGTGGTGGAGCCCGCCGTTGTTCCCAGCGCCGTATTGTTCGCCGCCACCAGCGTTCCGGCGCTCACCGTGGTGAGGCCCGTGTAGGTGTTCGCTTGGCTCAGCGTTACTGTTCCGGCGCCACTCTGCGTCAAGCCGCCGGCCCCCCCGATAACGGCGCTCTGCGTGACATTGCCGGAAGCGTTCAATATCAGCGCCGATCCAGCGGCGCCGGTCGTAATGCCCGCGTTGATCGCTATATTGTTTGCCGCGGTGAGCGTCAGCGTATTCGCCGAGGCCCAGGTAATGGGATTTACAACTGTAATGTCGCCGACACCGGTTCCTGACGCGTTGGTTGTCGTAACTACGACGTTCGAGCTTCCCAGCGCGGTGTTGAGTGTCCCGGTAGTCAGAAGCGAATCCTGGACTGCGCCGGAAGCGGCGAAGGGAGTGGGTCCAGTATTGGCGCTGTTGTCCGTCCCGATCATTCCAGCGCCCGTGGCATTGGCCTGATTCAATGCGATGTAGATGTTGGTCGGATCCAGCAGGAGGGTGCCGGAAGCCCCCATCGGCGCTCGCGTGTCTACCAAGCCGCTAAAATCAAGCCAGCCTTTGCCCGAGGTCTCGACAAACCCGCCGTTGCCGCTGGTCGCGCCGCCCCGCGCCGAAATGCTTCCGTAGAACTGCGTCGTGTCGTCGGCCCATACGATCACTTTGCCGCCGTCGCCAGCATCGATCGCATCGGCGCGGATCGCGGTATCCGGGCCGACATAGGTGCGTGCGGCGTTCTGAACGTCCGGATTTTTGCCCTGGTAATCTCCGCCCACCAGGACCGTACCACCGCCCGCCTTGCCCGACGCGTTCACCTCCGCGGCGTTGATGAGTCCGACGTGCTCGCCCAGCAGCTCGATCCGGCCGCCTTTCGCCTCGCTGGCCGTCGCTTCCACCGTCCCCGATACGAGGGTGGTGTCGCCCGACTGAATGGTGATGCTGCCGCCCTTCGGGCCGTTCGCCGTAGTAACGGAACCCGCTTCGAGCGTCGTGTTCTTGGTGGCCTTGAGGACGATGCGACCGTCCGCGGTGAGCTGCGCGCTGTCGGCGCGGATCGCGCCCGAGTGGTTGATGAGGCCAGCGTAGATGCCGATGCGGCCAGCCTCCGAGATGATCTGCCCGAGGTTCCGCGCCTCGTTGTCGGTGGCGGTGATCTCAACCCTGAGGTTCGGCGTGCCGGGGCTCACCAGCTCCACGCTGTTCCCGGCGGCGAGGATCACCTCGCCTTGAGGACTACGGATGATGCCGTTGTTGGTGACCCCCGAACCGATGAGGTAGACACTGCCGCCCGTCCCCGTATTGATGTTGCCTTCATTGACGACGCTCTTGCCCAGGCCGTCGGTAAAGCGCAGCCGCCCACCGAGGAAATCGGCATCACTCATGTTGAGCGTGGAGGCCACCAGCCCCGCGACGTCCACCTGCGCCCCCGCACCAAACAGGATGCCATTGGGATTGATCAGGAATACGCGTCCGTTCGATTGCAGCGAGCCGAGTATCGAGGAAGGATCCCTGCCGACGACACGATTCAGCACCGCGCTCGCTGCGGATTGCTGGATGAAACGCGTGGTTTCACCAGCGCCAATGGAAAACCGCTGCCAGTTGATGATCGAGCCTGGACTGTTGGCGATCGATAGCACGCCGTTCGTGCGCGCGAACGTAACCTGGCCGTTGATGACCGTGGGGGCCGTAGGATTTCCATACGCGACGTCGGCGGCAAAGCACATCACAACGGCCACGGTGAGGGACCTGCGGCGGAACCGATCTTGATTTCGTCGCCCGGTCTTGTTCATGCCGCCATCGGCGCCGTAGGCGCAGGAGAGGTCATCGTGCCGTTTGAGGTAAGTTTCAATTTTAAATACAAAGAGTTAGAAAATAATTTTCGAGTACTATATAGGAAGACCCGTTTTTCTTCCATAGAAAATGTCACGACTTGTCCCCGCCCCGGGCAGTATCACCCGCACGCACTCTATAGCGCTTGGTTACAAGGAGTTAACATCTGCAGCCGGTGACCGTCGCGCCGCCGCTATTCTGCGGCTAGTGCTCGCTCTTCTGCTCCCGCGCGAGCAGTTCGTGGACGGCGGCGCGAGCTTCGCCGGGATCGTCCAGCACGCGGCACACGGCGCGAGTAATAGGCATGTCGACTTTCAGTTCCTGCGCGAGGCGCGCCACAGCGCGCGCTGTGTACACACCTTCTGCCGTGTGGCCGAGGCCGGACAGCACCGCGTCCAGTCGTGTTCCGCGCGCCAGCGCGAGCCCCACCCTGCGATTGCGCGACAGATCGGCGGTGCAGGTGAGTATCAGGTCACCGATACCCGTGAGGCCCATGAAGGTCTCCAGCCTCCCGCCGAGCACCATGCCCAGCCGCGTCATTTCTGCCAGACCGCGCGTAATCAGCGCCGCGCGGGCGTTGAAGCCCAATTCCAGCCCGTCGCTGATACCGGCGGCGATCGCCATCACGTTCTTCACCGCACCACCGACCTCGACACCGGTGACGTCATCGCTGAGGTATACGCGCAACGTCGAGCTGTGCAGCGCCTGTGCTGTTTCGCGCGCGAATCCGGCGTCAGCCGAAGCCAGCGTCAGCGCGGCGGGCAGTCCCCGCGCGACCTCTTCAGCGAAACTCGGTCCCGACAGGTACCGCACCGCGCAGGGCACCTCCGACCTCCTCGGCGTAGACTTCGTGCGGCAGCCTGGCCCGATCGCTCTCGAATCCCTTGCACAACCATACCACCGGCAGGCCGCGGCCCGCCTTGCTGACCAGGCGCAGGGTTTCGCGCAAACCATTGGTGGCGACCGCGACGAGTATCAATTCAGCCTTGGCCAGCGCGGGCGCGATCTCCCCGGCCAGCGCCAGCGCCGGGGGAAGATCGAATCCGGGAAGATAACGCTGGTTGATGCGAGCGGCACCCATCGCGTCGAGCAGCGCCGCATCGCGAGCCCACAACGTCACCTCATGGCGCCGGGCGAGAACGATGCTGATAGCGGTGCCCCACGCTCCGGCACCCAATACCGCAATTCTCATGCGGAATGCTCAATGTTTAATGCTCAATGTTGAATGGGCACTACCGGTTTGAGATCCCATTGAGCATTCAACATTGAAGATTCAACATGAAGGTTCATCGTGCGGCGGGGGGTGCGGGGGAACGGGAAGGCTGATAAGGGTGTCAGGAACCCTAAACTCTAAGGTTCCTGACACCCTCGGGCCCGTTCCCCGCCGCTCGTCTATGCCCCCCAGACCTGCGTCACCCTGATGAAGCCCGCCACCCCGTCGCGGTGCCTTACATGGAGCCAGCCCCCGGGGGCGACTTCGAGCAAATCGAAGACGACGTCTCGCTGAGCCTGGAACACGAGGGGGGCATTCTCGTCCGCGCGTTCGCGCACCTGCGCGAGCGGCACCTTGACCATCACGGTGCGTTTTTCGGCGAGATGCTTGTGCTCGATCCACGTCAGCTCGCCGTTGGCATCGCGGACTTTGCTCCAGCCCTCGACCGCGACCACGATTTCGAGCGGATAACCCCGGTTCACCACGTAGAGCTTCCTCGACTTCTGCGACGGCGCGTCGTAGAGCACGGCGGCATTCTCGGCGACCGAACGGAACTCGATAGCCGCCGCCGGCGTCGTGCCGGCGAGCGCCGCCAGGGCGCAAGCGGAACGGACAAGGTTCCAGTTCACCACGGCCGTGGGTTACCGAGTCTCGTTTCGATACTTATCAATGAGTTGGCGCCGCGCCGCCCTGCGGTTGCGCCTGCTGTTTCTGCTGCTGTTGCTGCAGGTGCTGCTGGTAAAGCGCTTCGAAGCTCAAGTGGTTAAGCAGGAACGGCGGGAATCCCGCGCGCGCAATCACGCTCGAGACCACCTCCCGCACGTACGGAAAGAGGATGTTGGGACAGGCGATGGCGAGCACGGGGTCGAGATCCCGCTCCGCAACGTTGCGGATCTGGAAGATGCCGGCCTGCGCGACCTCCACGAGGAAAGCCGTCTTATCCTTGTGCTTGGCAGTGATAGTGGCGGTCAGCACGACTTCGAAGATGCCTGGATCCAGGCCTTTTGCCGTGTTGTGGATATTGACGTCGATCTGCGGCGACTCGCGCTCCGAAAAAACCTGCGGCGCGCCGGGAATTTCCAGCGACAGGTCCCTGAGATAGATCTTCTCGATCGAGAATACCGGTTGTTGCTGGGGTTGTGGCTGGGGCTGGGGCTGTTCGCTCATAATCTGCCTAGTTTCCAGTTTCGAGTTTCGAGTTCCTAGATTCAGTTTGCAGTTGAGTTTCGCTACAGAGTTTCGAGTCTCAAACTCGCTGCCTAGACTCGAGTTCTGCAGTCCAATGTTTCCAACTTGAAACCCGAAACTCGCAACTCGAAACTCCCGCTACGCGGCGCGTAGCAGGTCGTCCAGCCTGCCCGCGTGGTCGAGCGCCGCCAGTTCCTCGAAACCGCCGACGTGCGTGGCACCGATGTAGATCTGCGGGACGGTGCGCCGCCCGGTCTTCTGCATCATTTCCGCACGCTTTTCCGGCTCCAGGTCGATCCGGATCTTTTCCATCACCGTGACGCCCTTGGACTCGAGCAGCCGCTCGGCCATCCGGCAGAAGGGACACACACCAGTGGTGTACATCATCACTTTAGCCATCGCTCGCGGAATTCATCCTTATTTTTCCAACGGCATACTGGCCTGCTGCCACGCCGCGATGCCGCCTTTCAGCGCGAATACCTCGGCAAACCCCTGCTTGCGCAGCACGCCGGTGACCGCCGGAGCGCGCGAGCCGGTGCCGTCGCTGACGAGTATCGGACGCGACTTGTACTTCTCCAGCTCCTTGATGCGCTCACCAACCTGCGCTTCCGGGATATGTTTGGCGTTGGTGATATGTCCCGCCGCAAACTCGCCGCTATCGCGCACGTCGAGCACCACCGCGTCACGCCGATTGATGAGCTGCACTGCCTCGAAAGTGCTCACCTCGTTCGTCGACCGGTAGGTCCGCGCGATGAGCGGCCAGATCAGCATGCCGCCCGTGGTCACTGCCAACCCGAACAGCATCATGTTGAACGGGCTCTTTTGCAGGAAAACGAGAAACTGGTTCAAGTCCGGCACTTAAATAACCTCTGAAAAACCTGCTCGGCGCAACTTCCAGGGCATCTTTAAGATCCTCGCCTCGGCAAACATTGATTACGAACCGGATGATATCCGGACTCGCTCGACGCTCCCCTCTCCCCTCGGGAGAGGGTTTGGGGGTGAGGGTCGAACGGCATAGCGAAGCTATGTGAAGTTCGATAGGTCATGGAGCGGGTTGGCGCGAGCGAAGTTCCGCGCTCTTGGCAGCCATTAATTCTAACAGAGGGAGGAACTCGGCGGGGCGGGAGCGAGTGAGTTCGGCGACTTGAACGGAGAACTCCTCGAGCGCGCCGGGATAAGCGCGCATGGCAAGCTCCAATAGCCGTCGCGCGGCTGCGTGCTCGCCCGCCAACTGAAGCAGCAGCACCTGGCGCAAAACGACGTCGGCGATAGGCGCGAAGCGCAATACGCGCGAATTTAGTTCGAGCTTCTCGCGCACGTCCTCATCCGAAGGCTTGATGCCGAACGTGACGGCAAGCTCGACGTACGGCAAGAGCAGCGGTTCACGATGGATCTGCATTATCGCGTCGCCGAATGCGCGCTCGCCGGCGACCGCCGCATGCCCGCCCTTCTCGAACACCAGGCGCTCGAAATTTCGATAGGGCCCGATAATCGCCACGAGGTTGAGCCAGCCGAGCGCCAACGCCAAGGCCGCTACCCCGCGCCCTATGCCGGCCAATCTGATCGCGAGCACCTGCGTCGCTCCGAGTCCCAGCAGGAACGCGGCGATGCCGAGGAAATACGAGTACCACAGTGGGTATTCCAGCAGGCTGTGTATGGCGATAACCGCGACCATAGCGACCAACCACCACCACTCGAGATCGCGGTTCCCTTTCCCTGGGGGTAGCGGTGGTGCGGCTGCTGGAAAGGAACGACCCAGGCGAGGCCGATCAGAACGAGGCTCGCGCGGGGGAGCGCAGGGGTCGCATTCGGTTCGAGCAACTGAATTGAAGTTTGCGAGTCGCGAGTCCCGAGTCGCGGGTCGGCAATTGCGGTCACGAGTCAGCGTGCCACGAGTCGCGCGTCGGTTTAGTCAGTCCGATTGTGTCGTGACCCGAGACACGAGACCCGCAACGCGTCAGCCGAGTTGACTCGTGACCGCGACCCGACGACCCGTAACTTGCGTTAGCGCCGTGACCCGTGACCGTGACCGCCGTAATTCGCGGGGTCGGAATATACTAGAATTCGGTTCAATCATGAAAGTAACCCCGGTCCTGTTGATCATACTCGACGGCTTCGGTCACCGCGAGGAGTGTGATTTCAACGCCATCTGCCAGGCGCGCAAGCCGCACTGGAATTTCCTGTGGTCCACTTATCCTCACACGACGATCGACGCGTCCGAGAAGTGGGTCGGCCTGCCGCAGAGCCAGATGGGCAACTCCGAGGTCGGCCACATGAACATCGGGGCGGGACGCGTCGTGTACCAGGACTACACGCGAATCGAGCGCGCGATCGAAACCGGCGAGTTTCTTGAAAATCCGGTCCTTGTGAAAGCCGTTGCAACCGCCAAGGAGGCCGGCCGCGCGCTGCACCTGCTCGGACTGCTGTCGCCGGGCGGCGTGCACAGCCACGAATCGCAGATCCTGGCCATGCTGGGAATGGCGGCGCGCGGCGGGGTCAAGGACATACGCGTGCACGCCTTTCTCGATGGCCGCGACACGCCGCCGAAGAGCGCCGAGGCTTCGCTCGCCGCAATCGACGAGCGCTGCCGGAAGCTCGGCGCGGGAGCGATCGTCTCAATCTGTGGACGTTACTACGCGATGGACCGCGATAAGCGCTGGGAGCGTGTAGAGCCCGCCTACCGACTCGTCACGGACGGGCAGTCGGAATTCCGCGCCGCGAGCGCGGTTGAGGGCCTGCGCGCCGCCTATGAACGCGGCGAGAGCGACGAGTTCGTGAAGCCCACGGCCATCGTACCCGCGGGCGGCGCTCCTGCGCGCATGAATGACGGCGACGCCGCGGTATTCATGAATTTTCGGGCGGATCGCGCGCGCGAGCTGACGACTGCGCTCACTGCGCCGCACTTCGACGGCTTTACCCGCGCACGAGTGCCGAAGTTCGGCTACTTCTGCGCGCTCGCAAGCTATGGGGACGATTTGAGCTACGTGCCGGCGGCATTTCCCCCCCAGCGCGTGTCGAACGGGTTCGGCGAATATGTCTCCATGCTCGGCCTGAAGCAGTTGCGCATCGCGGAGACGGAAAAATATGCGCACGTGACTTACTTCTTCAACGGCGGCACCGAAACGCCGTACCCGGGGGAAGACCGCGTCATGGTCCCCTCGCCCAAGGTCGCGACTTACGATCTCAAGCCGGAGATGAGCGCGTTCGAGGTCACGGACAAGCTCGTCGCGGCGATCAAGGAACGCCGCTACGACGCCATCGTCTGCAATTACGCCAACGCCGACATGGTCGGCCATACCGGCAGTCTCGCAGCGGCTACGCGCGCGATCGAAGTGCTTGATGAATGCATCGGCAAGGTCGTGACAGCCATGCGGGAGGCCGGCGGCGAGGTGCTGATCACAGCGGACCATGGAAACGCCGAAACCATGCTCGACCTCCAGACCAAGCAGGCGCACACCGCGCACACGCTGAACCTCGTTCCGCTGCTCTACGTCGGACGCAAGGCCGGAATCGCCGAACGGGGCGCCCTGCAGGACGTCGCGCCCACCCTGCTTACCATGATGGGCTTGTCGCAGCCTCCCGAGATGACCGGCAAGCCGCTCATCAAGCTGGTTCTTCCATGAGGCCGTATCAAAATGAACGATACGGCCCCTGACGTAGGGGAGTATCCCCTCATTTGTTAGGTACACTAGGTGAGCATACTTCCCGCTGCCTGTCTCTCCATCACCCTCGTCCTTGCCGCCGCCGGAGCATGGCCGGCGGCGAGCCCCTCCGCAAAAGAAAAGCAACTACGCGAACTACGCGGCCGCATCGACGCGCTGCAGCAGCGGCTCACCGATGCAGAAGAATCGAAGAACGAAGCCGTCGATGCACTGAAAGAGTCCGAGCGCGCGATATCGGACGCCAACCGCGCGCTACGCGAGCTTGCGCAGCAGGCGGGCAAAGCGGACGCGCGGCTCGGCGAGCTGCGCGCGGAATCCGAGAGCGGGCAGCAGGCGCTCAAGCAGCAGCAGGCGCTGCTGGCACGGCTGCTGTATCACCGTTACGTGGGTGGACAGACGGAGCCGCTGAAGCTCCTGCTCAACCGCGAGGACCCCAACCAGATCGCGCGGCAATTGCACTACTTCGGTCACATATCGCGCGCGCGCGCCGGAGTCATCTCGGAGCTGCGCGACAGTCTCGCGCGCTCTAGGGCGCTCGCGCAGGAGGCAGAACAGAAGTCGGCGGAGCTCGCCGCCATCACCGCGGAACAGCAGGTGCAACGGCGGCGCCTCGAGCGCGAAAAATCCGCGCGCAGCGGTACTCTCACGAAGATTTCGCGCGAGATCCAGCAGCGCCGCCGCGAAATCGGCACGCTCAAGCGCGACGAGAACCGTCTCGCGAAGCTGGTCGAGAGTCTCACGCGGCTCGTCGCGCGCGAGCAACGCGCGGTTCCGCGCCTGCGCAACGAGCGCGTACCCGAACGCTCAGCCAACGCCGGTTCATTCGGCGAGTTGAGAGGCAGGCTCGCTTTGCCGGTGCGAGGGGAGCTCACGAGCCGTTTTGGTAGCCCACGTGCCGACGGCGGAGCGATCTGGAAGGGACTCTTCATCACCGCCAGGGCCGGGGAGGAGGTAAAAGCCGTGGCGCCCGGGCGCGTGGTGTTCGCGGACTGGCTGCGGGGCTTCGGCAACCTGC
Organism: uncultured beta proteobacterium; assembly: GCA_963802355.1. Lineage (GTDB taxonomy): Bacteria > Pseudomonadota > Gammaproteobacteria > Burkholderiales > SG8-41 > SG8-41. The sequence continues at coordinate 263,553 of CAWDIV010000013.1, forward strand.
TGATCATCGACCATGGGGGCGCTTACATGACCCTTTACGGCAACAACGAAAGCCTCTACAAGCAAGTTGGTGACATAATTAACGGCGGCGAGGCTGTTGCGGCCGTGGGAAATAGCGGCGGCAATATGGATTCGGGTTTATACTTCGAACTCCGGCATCAGGGTAAGCCGCTGGACCCTTTGGGCTGGGTTACAGTCAAATAGGGGTCAATAGGAAATAGCCGGTAAATACCCCATTGATAGTGCTTGTAATTAACGGTGCGCGGCATCATTTACCGGACACGGCTTACCGTTCCCGGATTTGCTTAGGAGTTGGCAATGCGTAACAGATTTCAACAGGTGGGATTGATCGTCGTCGGGGTGCTGCTCGGCGTGCTGGTAAGCCTGAATTTTTCCGCCGTCGCGCAGAAGGAAGCCGCGACCCTGGCGCCGCTGCCGATTGAAGAATTGCGCGCCTTCACCGAGGTATTCGGGCGGGTGAAGAGCGATTATGTCGAGCCGGTCGACGACAAGAAGCTCATCACGGAAGCGATCAACGGAATGCTGACGGGGCTCGATCCCCATTCCGCTTATCTCGATCAGGAGGCGTTCCGGGAATTGCAGGTGGGAACCCAGGGCGAATTCGGCGGGCTGGGCATCGAAGTCGGCATGGAAGACGGGTTCGTCAAGGTGGTCTCACCGATCGATGACACGCCCGCTTCGCGCGCCGGCGTCAAGTCGGGCGACTTGATCGTCAAGCTCGACGAAACGTCGGTTAAGGGCATGACGTTGAACGATGCCGTCAAGCGCATGCGCGGCAAGCCCAACACCCAGATCACGCTCACCATCGTGCGCAAGGGCGAGACGAAGCCGATCGTGGTCACGTTGACGCGCGCGGTCATCAAGATTCAGAGCGTGAAGTCCAAGCTGCTCGAGCCGGGATACGCTTATTTCCGTGTTTCCCAGTTCCAGGAGCATACCGGCGAGACGCTGGCGAAATCGATCGACACCCTCTTCAAGCAGAATCAGGGACCGATGAGGGGCATCATCCTCGATTTGCGCAACGACCCGGGCGGCTTGCTGAACGGGGCGGTCGCGGTCACCGCGGCCTTCCTGCCCTCGAACGCGCTCGTGGTATACACCGACGGGCGCACCGAAGACGCCCGGATGAAACTGCAGGCGAGTCCCGAGAATTATCTGCGCGGACGGCTGAAGGAGGACTACATCAGGAAACTGCCGGCGGAAGTGAAGACGGTGCCCATGGTGGTGCTCGTGAACGGCGGCTCGGCGTCGGCTTCGGAGATCGTGGCGGGAGCGCTGCAGGATCACCGGCGCGCGGTGATCATGGGCCAGCAGACGTTCGGCAAAGGATCGGTGCAGACCATCCTGCCGCTCGGCAACAACACGGCGATCAAGCTCACCACGGCGCGTTACTATACACCGAACGGCCGCTCGATCCAGGCGCGCGGTATCGTGCCCGATATTCCGCTCGATGACGGCGCCAACGAGAAGACCGCGGGATTAAAGCTGCGCGAGGCGGATCTCACGAAGCATCTGACCGACTCGATCACACGCGAAGAGAAGCCTGCAGTGGCGCCGGCCGAGAAATACAACTTCACGCCCACGCCGCGTCCGGCCGATGTCGACGAGAAGCTGCTCAAGCCGGAACCGGGCGAGGTTGTCTCGAAGCACGACTACGAGTTGAACCAGGCAGTTGCTTTCCTCAAGACTCGGGGTACCGCCAGGACCGCCACCGCTAACTAATTCGCCTTACTGCTTCATCGGAACGCCCGGCAGAGCGCCGGGCGTTTTGCTGTACACTGCCATCGATCGCGATACGGCAAGCGTCGGCTGGTCTGCGAACGTTGCGCCCTATCACCCATCACTCATCGCGCATCACCCGCCAGTGAACGACGAGCAACTCCTGCGCTACAGCCGCCATATCCTTCTGCCCCAGATCGGCATCGAAGGGCAGGAGAAACTGCTGGCCGCGCGAGCGCTCGTCATCGGTGCCGGCGGCCTGGGCTCCCCGGTGGCGTTGTATCTGGCGTCGGCGGGCGTAGGGCGCCTCACGATCTGCGACAGCGACGACGTGGATCTCACGAACCTGCAGCGGCAGATCGCGCATCGCATGCAATCGATAGGTACCAGCAAGGTCGAGTCGGCCCGCGCTACGCTCGCTCAAATCAATCCGGAAGTCGCGGTCACTGCATTGCCCGAACGCGTGGACGAGCAGCGCCTGGAAACGCTGGTCGCCGACGCCGATGTGGTAATCGACGGCAGCGACAACTTCACGACCCGGCACGCGTTGAACAGGGTGTGCGCGCGCTTGAGAAAGCCGCTGGTGTCCGGGGCAGCAGTGCGCTTCGACGGGCAGGTTGCCGTATTCGATCTGCGCGCGGTGGATGCCCCGTGCTATGCGTGCCTGTTTCCGGAGCACGGAGAGAACGAGGACGTGCGCTGCGCGGTGATGGGAGTATTTGCGCCCCTGACCGGCATCGTCGGCTCGATCCAGGCGGCGGAGGCGTTGAAGCTCCTGACCGGCGCCGGCGAAACGCTCGCCGGCAAACTGCTGCTGCTCGATGCCTTCACCATGCAGGTGCGCGTGATCCGGCTCCAGAAGGATCCGGCCTGTCCCGTTTGCAGCGGCCGTTGATCACTTCCAAGCAACTTGTCTATTTCCGACCCGGGTGGTTCTCCTGTGGCGCGCGGTCCTTTTCAGCTATTGCTCGAGACGCCGACGTGCGAAACCGGGTAAGGGTGGAGGTGTCGCCCGAAGCCGGCCTCTTGCTCAAAAAATGTTCAGCCCGCATTCCCCCGCACCAAACGAAGCGTCACCGCTCCAGAAAACATCTCAACCCCATTACCTGCGAAACATGCGGGCTAAGTCATGTCGAGCGAAGACGCGTCGTCCGCCCCGCCCGCGGGCGACGCGTCCGGCGCGGCAGCCTGAGCGCTCAACAATGTCTCCAGGTCCTTCGCGACCCGCTCTGCGTCCGGACCGGTTCTGCCGAGCATTTGCAGCAGCAGCCGTGACGGGAAATCCGTCAATGTTTCGGTGCGGTTGGAGCGAATGCGCGAAGCGCTCTCCAGCGTCGGACGGAAATGCGTGGACTTGAACCCGGCCTTCTGGGTTTCCATGGCCTCGATGATCGCATTCTGGGTGCGCGCAATGCCAAGCAGGAGTTGCGCGAGTTGTTGCGTCGTCAGATTCGCCATCCTCGATCCCCTTCCAATTCGAAACCAGAATCTTTAACCACGTGTCCTTCGTGGTCCCGCACTTAAGCTATGACCCCTTCCATGATCTGGCGCCACTGCTTGTTCCACAGCTCCAGGGGGTCGCGCTTGAAGCCGCTCTTGGCGAACTGGTGCCAGCGGCCCGTCACGAAGCTCATGAGGAGGTTTGCATGCGCCGTGACGTCCACGTCACCGGCGATTTCCTTCTGCGTCACGCCGAAGCGCAACGCCTGCTTGAGCACGGCCTCCAGGCGGTCGTGCAGCTGATTGATGCGGGCCTGCAGCTCAACGTCCTCGTTGACCAGCGCGTCGCCGATCAGCACCCGGGTCATGCCGCGATTCTTCTGCGCAAACGCCAGCATCACGCCGATGATGGCCTCGAGCTGCCGCAGCCCGTTCGTTTCCTCGCTGGTGATCTTGTTGATGAGCGCGAAGAGCGTCTGCTCGATGAATTCGATCAGGCCTTCGAACATCTGGGCCTTGCCCCTGAAATGCCGGTACAGCGCCGCTTCCGACACGTCCAGGCGCGCAGCGAGGGCTGCAGTCGTGATCTTCTCTCCCGCGGGCTGCTCCAGCATCTGCGCCACCGTCTGCAGGATCTGGTGCTTGCGCTCGCCCGTCCTCACTGCCATGTCGGCCACGCCCTCTCCCTCATCTCTACCTTAACGCAAACTGGACAGTCTGCCACGCAACTGCATGAGGTTCGCCACCTTCACGTCGATGTAGCCGGGCGCCCGGGCCGCCTTGGTGACCCACACGGTCTTCATGCCGAGCATGGCCGCCGTGCGCAGATTTTCGAGCGAGTCTTCGACCATGATACAGCGTTGGGGCCTGAGGTGGTTCAACCGGCAGAGCCGCAGAAAGCCGTAGCTGTCGGGCTTGGGACGGTAACGCGTGTGCTCGATGGAAAACACCCCGTCGAACAGGTCGGTGACCGCCAGCACCTTGAGTACCGCCCGCGAATAGTGCACCGGCGCGTTCGAGAACACGAATTTCCTGCCGGGAAGGCGCCGCAGCGTCACGCGCAGCTGCGGCTCGTGCACCAGCATGCGCTCCAGATCGGAAAACTGGTGGGTGTGCCACAGGAAATGCCGCGGGTCCGTCGCGTGATGGCGCATCAACCCGAGCAGCGTGGCGCCGTACCGCAGCCAGTAGTCACGCCGCAGCTCCGTCGCGGCGCCCTCGTCCAGGCCGAGGTGCCGCTGCAGGTACTCGGTCATCGCCCGGTTGATATGGGGGAAGATGTGCGGTGCGGCGTTGTGCAGGGTGTTATCGAGATCGAATATCCAGGCGCGCCGCCACATCAGTCAGTTTCGAGTTTCGAGTTTCACCTTCGAGCTCCCCAACTTCAAACTCGCAACTAGCTTCAGTCCCGGGGCGCGGGGACAAGGAAGGCTTTGCCGGAAAGGGCGCATTCGCCCGCTTCTTTCTCGGCCCGTTCGACGCCGTTCCTGAGACTCAACTTCAAACTCGCAACTCGAAACTCGAAAACCTTCCTTTTATCGGCGGCGGATCAACGTGCCGACGCCTTCGTCCGTCAGCACTTCGAGCAGTAGCGCGTGCTCGACGCGCCCGTCGATGATATGACACGTGTTCACGCCGTTCTTCACCGCTTCGAGCGCGGAGCTGATCTTGGGCAGCATGCCTCCCGAAATGGTGCCGTCAGCAAACAGCTCGTCGATCTTGCGCGCCGGAAGCCCGGTAAGGAGATTGCCGTTCTTGTCGAGCACTCCGGGCGTGTTGGTCAGCACGATCAGCTTCTCCGCCTTGAGTATCTCGGCGATCTTGCCGGCCACGAGATCGGCGTTGATATTGTAGGTTTCGCCCTTCTTGCCCACCCCGAGCGGCGCGATTACCGGAATGAAATCGTGGGTATGGAGGTGATGCACGATCTCCGGATCGATGCTCTCGACCTCCCCCACCTGGCCGATGTCTATCAATCCATCCGCAGCATCGTTGCCCTTCACCAGCATCTTTTTCGCCCGGATCAATCCACCGTCGGTGCCGGTCAAGCCGACGGCGCGGCCGCCGTGCTGGTTGATGAGGTTGACGATCTCCTTGTTGACCTGCCCGCCGAGCACCATCTCCACGACGTCGAGCGTCTCGGCGTCGGTCACCCGCATGCCCTGGACGAATTCGCCTTTCTTGCCGAGCTGCTTCAGCAATTCGTCTATCTGAGGTCCGCCGCCGTGCACTACGACCGGATTCATCCCCACGAGCTTGAGCAGCACGACATCGCGCGCGAAGCTTTTCTTGAGCTTCTCCTCGGTCATCGCGCTGCCGCCGTACTTGATGACGATGGTCTTGCCGTGAAAACGCTGGATGTACGGCAGGGCCTCCGCGAGGATTTTCGCTCTGTCGGCAGCGGTGGTGCCGGTGAGTGCCATGGAGAGGGCGCGATGGCCGCGTTGTTTTCGAGCGTCCTATTCTACGGAAAAAAAAGCGGCAGGTCTTTCCGACCCGCCGCCTTCTCGACAGTGCAGCCCAGCCCTGGACCAACGGAATTTAGCTCCATCCGCCTATCCTTCATGAATAAACGATGGCGTGCTGCCGGATTTCGTTTATTGGATGCTGATCCGCTTCGCCTGGACCGCGGCCTTCTTGGGCAGCGTCAGTTCGAGCACACCGTCCGCGTACTTGGCCTGGGCGCCGGCTTCATCCACCGCCTGACCGAGCGTGAACGCGCGGTACACCTTGCCGTAATGACGCTCGGAGCGCAGTACGCGCTCGCCGTCCTTTGCGTCTTTCTCGTTCTTGACTTCAGCCGTAATCGCGACCGTATCACCGTCGATGGTGATGTTGATGTCGTCCTTCTTCACGCCGGGCAGCTCGCCGCGCAGGACGTAAGCATTGTTCTTCTCGGCCACCTCGACGCGGAACTGCCCCGTAGACGCGGGCCCTTCAAAGTTGACCGGGCGCACGAAAAAGCCGCGGAAAAGCTCGTCCAGTGATTCGTCGAACGGATTGTAGCGAGTAACATTTGCCATGTGTTCGTCTCCTGTATTGGTTTGGCGCAATTGCGCCGAGTACCAAATATGGGAGTCCCCGCCGCGATTTCAAGGCCATTGGCCCCGCAGAATTAACATGCTGATTTATTGAAATTTCTGCGCAGTCCCAGCAGTTCTGAAAAAGGAGCCACACGCCCCATTGAATCCCCACTCTCGGCTGTCAGTGGCGGTGCTGTGGCGCGCTTGCGGCAGCCTTCACCGTAGCCTCGACTTTCACCTGAGTGGTGGCACCCGCATGGCGGATGGAAAGCGTAAGCGGTACCTTGTCGCCTTCCTTGAGGGGCCGCTTGAGATCCAAGAGCATGATGTGCAACCCTCCGGGCGCAAGCTTCACGGCCGTTCCGGGAGGCAGTGCGATATTTTCCACCGGCCGCATCTTCATCACTCCCGCGTCCAATGCCATCGAGTGCAGCTCCACGCGTGCCGCGGCAGGACTGGACACCCCGACCAGGGTCGCCGTTGCGTCGCTCTTGAGCTCCATGTACGCACCAGCCACCTTCTGACCCGGCGCCGGTGATCGTACCCACGCGTTGCTGACAGTCAATGGCTCCGCTGCAGGCGCCGAGGACGCGAGGCCCACGCACACGAGGGCGGCCGCAATCACCGTACCGCGCGAACCGGGGAACTTCCTCACCATTGTAGTATAGCGTCTCCAGTTCACCCTCACCCTCGTGAGCCTCCTCTCCGGGAGGACGAGGGGAAAGTACACTGTGGAAGTGGATATCCAACCATTTGCGCAACGATCGATGGACGCGGATTGTTTCACCCAGCCGCCGGCTGTGCAAGCAATGAAGTTTCAAAGTTGACAGGTGGCAGCTGTCAGACAAGAGTAGTCTCACGGCGCTGACAAGCTACTAGAACTGGTCTCATAAATGGCTGATGTTCATTCGGCCCCGCGTAAGGCTGAGGAGAAGCACACTCTTCGCAAGTTAGTCGGTGCCGAGCCTCAATCTCTTGCGATACTCTATCTCGCATAAGTGTAGAAATTTCCGCGCCCGCCATAAGCCGCGTTATAATCTTCCTCGTCGCCATGCGTTCGATTCTGTTTTCGCTTCTCCTGCTCGTCCCGTCTTTCGTCCACGCTCAGCAGCCTTCGCTTTCCGTGCCGCGCCCGCCCGCGGTCGCTGCCAGATCCTATCTGCTGTTCGACTTCAACAGCCAGCAGGCACTGGCTGCGCACGAGCCGCAGCGACGCGTAGAGCCTGCTTCCCTCACGAAGCTGATGACAGCGTACCTGACGTTCGCCGCGCTGAAGCAGAAGGTTATCCGGCCCGATCAGACTGTGGTCGTTTCGCCCCAGGCCAGGCGTGCCGAAGGATCGCGGATGTTCATTGATGTCGGCACGGCGGTAGTGGTGGAAGACCTCCTCCGCGGCATGATCGTGCAGTCGGGCAACGACGCGTCCATCGCGCTTGCCGAGACGGTGGGCGGCAGCGAGGAAGGATTCACCCAGATGATGAATCGGGAGGCGCAGCGCCTCGGCCTGAAAAATTCGCACTTCGCGAACGCCACCGGACTGTCGCATCCCCAGCAATACTCCACCGCGCAAGACCTGGCGCTCATGGCCGCCGCTCTCATCCGTGACTTCCCCGAGTACTACCCCCTCTACTCGCAGAAGCAGTTCCGCTACAACAACATCACCCAGCCCAACCGCAACCGGCTGCTCTGGACCGATCCTACGGTGGATGGCGTCAAGACCGGCCACACGGAGAACGCCGGCTATTGCCTCATCAGTTCCGCGCGGCGAGGCGAACGCCGGTTGATCTCGGTCGTGCTCGGCGCCGCGTCCGAGGCGGCCCGCGCGTCCGAGAGCCAGAAGCTGCTCAATTACGGGTTCCAGTTCTATGAGGGTGTCCGGCTCTATGCGAAGGAGCAGCCGGTCACGACGCTGCGCGTCTGGAAAGGATCGACGAACGAGGTCAAAGGGGGATTCAACGCCGATCTAAACCTGGCGCTGCCCAAAGGCAGCAGCGACAGGCTCAAGGCAAGTATCGAGAGCCTGCAGCCCCTGCTGGCGCCGATCCACGCGGGACAGAAGGTTGCCACCCTGAAGCTCAGTCTCGACGGCCAGCCGTACGGAGAGTTTCCTGTAGTAGCATTGGAGGAGGTGCCGCTTGCCGGCATATTCGGGCGCGGCTGGGACACGATCCGGCTATTTTTCAAGTAGCTACGGACTGATGTAGGGGAGCATGAGGGGAGAGCGGTAGCGAGGGGCCATCCCCTCATTCATTACCGGAGATCACGATGACCGACACCGTCTACCTGAACGGCGAATTCATGCCCCTGGACCAGGCGCGCATTCCCGTGCTCGACCGCGGGTTCATCTTTGGCGACGGGGTGTATGAGGTTATCCCGGTATATTCCCGGCACCCGTTTCGGCTGCCGGAGCATCTCGCCCGGCTGCAGCACAGCCTCGATTCGATCCGGCTCGCGAATCCCATGCCCGACGCGGACTGGTCGCGGCTGCTACACGACCTCGTCGCACGCCACCTCGGCGCGGATCAGTCGGTCTACCTGCAGGTCACGCGCGGCGTGGCGAAACGCGATCACGCCTTCCCGAAGGAATCGAAACCGACCGTATTCATGATGTCGAGTCCGCTGGTCACGCCGTCGAACGACCTGGTAGATAACGGCGTGCCGTGTATAACTGCGGTTGACTACCGTTGGCTGAAGTGCGACGTCAAGTCGGTCTCGCTGCTCGGCAACTGCCTGCTGCGGCAGTCCGCGGCCGATGCCGGCGCGATCGAAGTCGTGCTATTCCGCGACGGCCATCTCACCGAAGCCTCGGCGAGCAACGTCTTCGTCGTCAGGGACAGCAAGCTGCTCTCGCCGCCGAAAACTCACCTGATCCTGCCCGGCATTACCTACGATGTCGTCCTGGAGCTGGCTGCAGCATGCGGCATTCCAATCGAGTTGCGCGCGATCCCGGAGCAGGAAGTAAGAAACGCCGACGAGCTCTGGGTGACATCGTCAACCAAGGAAGTGCTGGCGGTGGTCAGCCTGGACGGTAAGCCGGTCGGTTCCGGCAAGCCCGGCGCCGTGTTCAAGACGGTCCACCGGGCCTTCCAGGAATTCAAGCGCAAGGTGATGCGGGCGGCGGCATGAACGAATGAGAGGAACCCCCTCTAATTTCCTGGAATCGATCAGAGGCCGGATCGTTCATTTCTGATACGTCACTGAATGGAAGAGTCGTTACTCGAATATCCCTGCGACTTCCCGATCAAGATACTGGGACAGACACAGGCGGGCTTTGCGCAGACGGTGCTGGAGATCGTGCAGCGTCACGCGCCCGACTTCGACGGCGGCACCCTCAGCATGAAAACCAGCAAGCGCGGGAAGTACCTGAGCGTCACCTGCGTGATACGCGCCACCTCGCGGGAGCAGCTCGATGAGTTGTACCGGGAGCTCTGCGACAATCCGATGGTGGTGATGGTGTTGTAAGGAACGGCGGGGAACGAGCCCCTTCCGGCAAATCATCGGGGCCTTCCCGTTCCCCCCGCACCCCCCGTCGCACGATGGGCCGTTCTCTCAAGAAATCTCAGCAGAACGCGGGCCCCTTCCTGCAAATTCGCGAGGGTCCTTCCCGCGCCCCCCACACCCCCGCCGCACGATGAACGTTCTTCGCGGAAACAGGCGTAAACGGGCTTGTTTTCCCGCTCACTGCTTACCGCTTATTGCTTTCCCTTCTTTTGTTTCTTCGGGGGTCTGCCGGGTCGGGTCTTGCCGTAGGTCCCACGGAACAACTTGCCCCGCCGCGTGCGTCGGTCGCCTTTTCCCATCTGCTGATCTCCGGTCGATTGTAAACGGGCGTAATTCTAGCAGTTAGCACCGGCTTACCCGGCCCGGGTCCCGCGAAATAGGTTCATTGCGCGAACGGGGGATGCGGGGGGAACGGGAAGGAGGGTGTCAGGAACCCTATCTTCTAAGGTTCCTGACACCTTTACAATTTCCGCTTGCGTATCGACTTCAGTTCTTCTGCATAGCGCCGATTCAGATCCGCGTCCGCGCTTCTCAAATATTGAGGAAATTCCCGGCAGCGCCGCTCCACCGCCTCGGCCCCCTGGGCGAGGAACTGTTCCTTCAGTTCTTCGCGATTCTGCACCACCGCGCCCGCATACTTGCCGATATTTTTCGCGTAGTCGTGCTCGTCGGTGGACGCGCCACGGATCATCGCCGTGAAGCGCAGCTCGAGCTCGTCGAGCAACGCCTTATTCCGCCTGCGCCATGCTCCATAAGCAGCGTCATTCACGGCGCGACTTGGAACATGGTTGGTGTCACACGCTTCCTTGATCGCCCGGATGAACTGAGGCGCTTCGTAGACGCGGGAGAGATCGTCCGCATACTTGCCGGTCGGTTGCGCCAAAACGGCTGGTCCCGCGGCAGCGCCCGCAAGCGCTACGATCATCATCGATAGGGTCTTGTTGCCTAGCAAAACCGCCCGAGAATTTTGAATAAAACTCAAAGTCCGACACACTCCTGGCATCTGTAGTCGCAGGTTCGTGGATGAGCTTGCGGCATTTTGCTACCGTTCTTATCATCTAACAACTGCCCAACCGGACGGCGAGCGCCGGTTTGGCTTCGCGCGTTCGAACGGACGAACTGATCGCCGTTCACGCGCGAGCACATGAGGCTCATGGAAACGGTCACCGCGACAAGAGATCTCTCTTCCGTCACGACGTCTAGCGTGCGCGTGCGCCGACTGGGACGCACCGACTACGAGCCGACGTGGCGCGCGATGCAGGATTTCACCGCGCGGCGCGCTGCCGACACGGTCGACGAGCTGTGGCTCACCGAGCATACGCCGGTCTATACGCTGGGTGTCGCGGGCCGCAGCGAGCATCTGCCGCGAGTGGACGGCGGCATTCCGGTAATCAAGGCGGATCGGGGCGGACAGATCACCTATCACGGCCCGGGCCAGCTCGTGGTCTATCTGCTTTTCGACATGCGACGCCGAGGCATCACTGTGCGGCCGCTCGTGCGGATGATGGAACAGGCCGTGATAGACTTGATGGCCGCTTGTGGGATCGAGGCGGAGCGTAAGGTCGCTGCGCCGGGAGCGTACGTGAACGGCGCCAAGATTGCAGCGCTCGGCTTGCGCATCAGGAACGGTTGCTGTTACCACGGGCTGGCAGTCAACGTCGACATGGATCTCACGCCGTTTCACGCGATCGACCCTTGCGGGTATCCGGGACTGCGCGTCACGCAGATGCGCGAGCTTGGCATCGCCGAGTCCATGGAGGTCCTGGGCAGCAAGCTGGCTGAAAATCTATTGCGCGCGCTGCCATGAGCGCCATCGGGGAAAGGGAGAAGGGGCGGGACAAGACCGCGCGCATCCCGATCAAGATCGTGCCGGCCGAGCCGCTGCGCAAGCCCGATTGGATCCGCGTGAAAGCCGGTCACGGACCGCGCTTCACGGAGATCAAGCGCATCCTGAGGGACCATCGCCTGCATACGGTATGCGAGGAAGCCTCGTGCCCGAACATCGGCGAATGCTTTGGCAAAGGCACCGCGACCTTCATGATCCTAGGCGATCTGTGCACCCGCCGCTGCCCGTTTTGCGACGTGGCGCACGGAAGACCGCTGCCGCCCGACGCGGATGAACCGTTGAATCTCGCCCGGACCATCGCGGCGCTCGGTCTCAAGTACGTGGTGATCACCAGCGTGGACCGGGACGATCTGCGCGACGGCGGAGCGCAGCATTTCGTGGATTGCATACGCGCCGTGCGCGAGCTCTCCCCCGTCACGCGCATCGAAGTGCTGGTGCCGGACTTCCGTGGCCGGCTCGAGATCGCACTCGCAGTCCTCTCCGGGTCGCCACCCGACGTGATGAACCACAACCTGGAAACCGTGCCGCGGCTCTACCGGCAGGCGCGGCCGGGCGCGGATTATATGCACTCGCTGAAGCTGCTGAAGGACTTCAAGCGGCGCTTTGCGCATATTCCGACGAAGTCCGGGCTGATGGTGGGCCTGGGCGAGACCGATGCGGAGATCGTCGCGGTGATGCGCGACTTGCGCGCGCATGATGTGGACATGCTTACCATCGGCCAGTACCTGCAGCCTAGCCGGCATCACCTGACGGTAACGCGTTACGTGGATCCCGCCGTGTTCGAGGAATTCGCGCGCCAGGCCGAAACACTCGGCTTCATGCACGCGGCGTGCGGGCCGCTGGTGCGCTCGAGCTACCACGCCGAAAGTTTCTTCGCCGAGGCATTTTTTCGCCAAGGCGAAAAAATTAATGAGGAATAGCGCAATATGACAAAATCGTCTCGGATTTCGCCGCCCACGGACATCGGGCCAATGCACCATCTTCTTTGCTGCTTGGGTTTCCTGTTGGTCGGCAATACCGCGGCAGCGGGCGTTGCGGATTTGACCAATACCGATGCCACGAACGGATTACGGCAGGCGCTCAATGAGGGATCGATCGCCGCGGTTGGCAAGCTCGGAGTTGAAAACGGATTCTTCGGCAATCCTCAGGTCAAGATTCCGCTTCCGCCCTCTCTCAAGAGCGTGGAAAGCGGGCTGCGCCTGATAGGGATGAAGAAACAGGCAGACGAGCTGGTACTGACGATGAACCGCGCGGCCGAAGCAGCCGTGCCCGAAGCGAAGCAACTCCTCGTGGACGCCGTGAAGAAGATGTCCGTTCAGGACGCCAAGGGCATCCTGACGGGCGGACAAACCTCAGCGACCGAATACTTCAAGCGCACGACCCAAAGCGATCTCGGCAAACGTTTCCTCCCGATCGTCAAGAAGGCCACCGACCGCGTGGGGCTCGCGCAGCAGTACAACTCGATCGCCGGACAGGGCTCCGCGCTCGGCCTAATCAAGGAAGACCAGGCGACGATCGAGGGCTACGTCACGCAGAAGGCGCTCGACGGTCTGTACTTCATGATTGGCGAGCAGGAGAAGGCGTTCCGGGCGAATCCGCTCGGCGCTTCCAGCGACATCGTCAAGAAGGTGTTCGGCGCCATAAGATAAGTGCCGTTCCGACTCTTGGTGTACGTCCCACCGTTCGCAATGCGGTGAGCGAGTGAGATACGTGTACCGCCCACGTTGGGTGGAACGGGCACTAGTGTGCCTTATCCCAATTCGGCCCCGCACCTACGTCCACCACTAACGGTACCGCCAATTCGGCCACGCCACCCATCAACCGGGGCAGCGTCTCCTTCACGCGATCGAGCTCCTGGTCGGGCACTTCGAGCACCAGCTCGTCGTGCACCTGCATGATGAGCTTGGAGGCCAGGCGCTCGCCGGTTATCCACCGATCGACGACGATCATCGCCATCTTGATGAGATCGGCGGCGGTGCCTTGCATGGGCGCATTGATCGCGGCGCGTTCCGCGCCCTGCCGCCGCGCCGGCGCGCCGCTCCTGATGTCGGGCAGCCACAACCTGCGTCCGAATACCGTCTCCACATACCCCCGCTCGCGCGCCATTTCGCGGGTGCGCCGCATGTATTCGGCGACCCCTGGATAGCGCGTGAAGTAGCGGTCCATGTACTGCTGCGCGGCCGAGCGCTCGATACCGAGCTGACGCGCGAGGCCGAATGCCGACATCCCATAAATCAATCCGAAGTTGATTATCTTGGCGTAGCGGCGCTGCTCGGCCCCCACTTCGCCCGGGACCAGGCCGAAGATCTCGGCCGCGGTAGCGCGATGGATGTCTTCGCTCCCGGCGAATGCCTTGAGCAGGCTCGTGTCCTGCGAGATATGCCCCATGATGCGCAGCTCGATCTGCGAATAGTCGGCCGATACGATGTGGCTGCCTTGCGGCGCGATGAACGCCTCCCTGATGCGGCGTCCTTCCGCGGTGCGGATCGGGATGTTCTGCAGGTTAGGGTCGTTGCTCGCGAGCCGTCCGGTCACCGCCACCGCCTGGCCGTAATTGGTATGTACCCGTCCGGTCTCCCGGTTGATCGATTCGGGCAGCTTGTCCGTATAGGTGGACTTGAGCTTCGTAAGACCGCGGTAGTCGAGGATCAGCCTGGGCAGCGGATGATCGAGCGCGAGTTGCTCGAGCACGTCCTCGTCCGTCGACGGCGTTCCGCTCGGGGTTTTCTTCAGCACCGGCAGACCGCGTTTCTCGAACAGAATTTCCTGGATCTGCTTGGGCGAGTTGAGATTGAACGGTTGTCCGGCCTCCGCGTGCGCCTTTGCCTCGATCTCCCCCATCTTGGCGCCGAACTCGCGCGACAGCTCGCCGAGGAGCGCGACATCCAGCAGCACACCGTTGCGCTCCATCGCGTGGAGCACTTGCATGACGGGCAGCTCTATCTCGCGGTAGATTCGGGCGAGATTTTCGTCGCTTTCCACCTGTTGGCAGAGCACCCGGTATATCCGCAGCGTCACGTCGGCTTCTTCCGAGCCGTACTCCGTGGCGCGCTCGACGGCGACCTGCTCGAACGGGATACGGCTGGCGCCTTTGCCGGTGACCTCGTCGTACGTGATCGTCCTCAATCCGAGGTGCCGCTCGGCGAGCTTGTCCATCTCGTGCGACTTGTGGCTCTCCAGCAAATAGGATTGCAGCAATGTATCGTGGCGCACACCGCGCAGCCTGACGCCGTGGTTGGCGAAAACATGGAGCGCGAACTTGGCGTCCTGCGCGAGCTTGCCGTGGTTCGCGTCCTCCAGCCAGGGCGTGAGCCGCGCCAGCGCACGCTCGGCAGACAGCTGTTCAGGCGCGCCCGCGTAGCCGTGAGCGAGGGGCAAGTACGCAGCGCATGCGTGCTCGACCGAAACCGCGAGACCGACGAGCCGCGCGTTGAGAGGCTCGACGCTTGTCGTTTCGACGGCGATCGCGGCGAGTTCCGCACCTTCGAGCTTGAGCAACCAGCTCGTCAACTGCTCGTCGGTGAGCACCGTTTCGTATTCGCACTCTCCGACCGTACGCGCGAGGGGCCCTGCAGCCGCAAGCGGCTCGACCGTCGAATCAGAGTTGCGGGATCCGCGACCGGCACTCGCGGAGCGTTGATCCAGGTTAAACGATCCGGCTTCCTGGAGCTCGCGTTTCAGGTTGCGCAGCTCGAAACGGTCGAGCAGCTCGGCGATGCGCGCCGTCTCCGGCATGCGCGGCGCGAGATCCTCCACCTTTGCCGGCAGGGCGACATCGCATTTGATCGTCAGGAGCTCCCGCGCCTTGGGCAACCAGTCGCGTACCTTGCGCAGGTTTTCGCCCACGACGCCGGTCACTGCGTCGGCGTGCGCGATGACGCCCTCGAGCGAGCCGTGCTCGGCCAGCCACTTGGCGGCCGTTTTTGGCCCTACTTTTTCCACGCCTGGGACGTTGTCGATCGCATCACCAATCAGCGTGAGATAGTCGACGAAGCGCGCCGGCGAAACGCCGAACTTCTTTTCGACCCCTGCGACGTCCAACATCTCATTGGACATGGTGTTGACGAGGACGACCTGAGGACTCACGAGTTGGGCCATGTCCTTGTCACCGGTGGAAACGACCACCCGCTTGCCGGCGGCGGCCGCTTCCCGCACCAACGTGCCGATGACGTCGTCCGCCTCCACTCCCTCGATCTCGAGCAGGGGCCAGCCCAGGGCGACAATCGCCTCCTTGAGCGGCGCAATCTGCGCGCCAAGCTCGTCGGGCATCGGCGTGCGGGTCGCCTTGTACGCGGGATAGACGGCGTCGCGGAACGTCTTGCCCTTGGCGTCGAAAACGCAGGCGAGATAGTCGGCTGGCGTTTCCTTCTGCAGCTTGCGCAGCATATGGAGCACGCCGTGAATCGCGCCGGTGGGCTCGCCTTTGCTGTTACGCAGGTCGGGCAGTGCGTGAAAGGCGCGATATAGATACGACGAGCCATCAACGAGCAGCAGCGTCTTCATCTCGTAGGCAGTGAAAAGTGAAACGTCAAACGTGAAACGATCCGGCCGGCAAGGTCTCGCGTCCAACAGGCGCTAGAATACGTTTCACGTTTCACCATCAAGGAAGCTCTGAAAAAGGGGCCATGGCCCCTTTGAATCCCCAATCTCAGCTGAGGTTACTTAACATTTCACGGAGTATTCAAATGGCTGAAAAAGACAAACTCGCGAACGCCATGTCGTCGGAACTCGCCGAAAAAACCTGGTCGGCGCGCGAGTCGTGGCGCGTGTTCGGCATTATGTCAGAATTCGTCGAGGCAACGGAGCGCCTGAGCGCCATCCGGCCGGCGGTGAGCATCTTCGGCAGCGCACGCACGCCGCCGGGTCATCCCTACTGACGTACTCGCCGAGGAAATCGCGCGCCAGCTCTCCAACGCCGGCTTCAGCGTGATCTCCGGCGGCGGACCCGGCCTCATGGAAGCCGCGAATAAGGGCGCTTACCACGGCCGCAGTCCGAGCGTCGGCCTTAACATCCAGCTGCCGCATGAACAGGCCGGAAACCCTTATCAAGACATCAGCCAGACCTTCCATCACTTCTTCGCGCGCAAGGTGATGTTCGTCAAGTTTGCGACCGCCTGGGTCATCTTGCCGGGCGGCTTCGGCACGCTCGACGAGCTGATGGAGGCGCTGACGCTAGTGCAGACCGGCAAGACGCGCCGAATGCCGATTATTCTGGTGCACGCGCCGTTCTGGCGCGGACTGCTGGACTGGTTTCGCGACACGCTGATAGCGGAAGGCATGATCGATTCCGCGGACATGAATCTCGTGCAGATCCACGACGAGCCGCGGGCGGTCGTTGACGCGATCTTCACGTACTATGAAATGCGCGGCTTCGAGCCTTCCGCGGTCGAACGTGAGATATTGCTCAACCTATAGCGTACTCTTCCACAAGTTTCGCGAGTTCACTTCGACCGGTCGTGCCGAACCTACGATGTTCCGTCGCTCTAGCTGACGTGAAGTTACTATAATTTGACCGAGCGCACGGCTGAGGGAAAGCCCTCGGCCTAAAGCAAGTCAGGAGATCGCGAGAGATTTGAACTCGGTACCAACTAGGTTCCGAAGAATGGCGTTTCTCCGCAGGCCTGCGCGATGGTCGCATGACCCCTAAGAGCCATGAAGTAGAACCAAATTCGCCATCAGCACGAACGGATTACGAAAAGAATTTGCGGGACACGACACCATGAGGCCTGTCAGCTGCAGGGCTGTTATGTCGCCGATTCTCGACTCCCGATCCCGCAATCCTGCTATTATTTGCAGGAAACCCGATCGGGTTTAGGGAGTCGAATAAGATATGATTACCATGCGTACGTTCGTTGCAGCCGTGTTGCTTGCCTTTGCGGTGTCGGCCATGGCACAGGCGCCGGCCAAGCCGCCAAATCTGCAGCCGGTCCCGGAACCCCCTCCGCCGCCGCCCGGCTTAGAGCTCGATCCCGCACTCGAACCTCAGGTAACGATATTGAAGCGCGGCACCGACACGGTGGAGGAGTACCGCGTTGGTGGAAAGCTCTACATGCTCAAAGTCACTCCGGCGCACGGTGTGCCTTACTATATGATCGACCGGCAGGGCGACGGGAAATTCGTCCGCGACGACACGCTCGGCAGCAATATCCGGCCGCCCATGTGGGTCATCTTTACTTTTTAGCTCTCGGCTTTTAGCAATCAGCTTGTTTGTCGCGGGGCCGTCATGGTTTAAGCTGATGGCTGACCGCTGACGGCTGGTAGCTCACATGTCTGTATTCACTACCGTCACCCCTCAACAGCTCGGAACCTGGCTCAAGAATTACTCAATCGGCACGTTGATCGCGCTCGAAGGCATAACAGCCGGGATCGAAAACACCAACTACTTCGTCACGACAACGCAGGGCCGTTTCGTTCTTACCCTGTTTGAGAAGCTCACGTCGAGAGAACTGCCCTTCTACTTGAACCTGATGGCTCATCTGGCGAGCCACGGCGTTCCGTGCCCACGGCCGATCGCCGATATGTCGGGCGCGTTGCTCGGCGAGCTAAATGCCAAACCCGCCGCGCTGGTGAGCTTTCTCCCCGGCAAAGACTTGACCCGTGCCGCTCCCGCGCACTGTCGGCAGGTCGGGACGATGCTCGCCAATATCCACCTCGCCGGCCAGTCATACGGGCAGAGCGAAATGAATCCGCGCGGCCCCAGATGGTGGAATGCCGTGATGCCGGAAATCATCCCCTTTCTCGACACCGACGACACCGCGTTGCTGCGCGAGGAGCTACGTTTCCAGGCGGAGCACCGTGTCCTCGACCTGCCGCGCGGCGCTATCCATGCCGACCTGTTCCGGGACAACGTGCTGTTCCTGGACGAGCGCATATCGGGAGTGATCGACTTCTACTTCGCGTGCACGGATGTGCTGCTCTATGACGTCGCGATTACCGTGAATGACTGGTGCCTGGACGAGACGGCGGGACTCGATCGGGCGCGCACCTGGGCTCTGCTTGAAGCGTACGGCGCAGTTCGCCCCTTCCTGGCGAGCGAGCGGGTGGCGTGGCCCGTCATGCTGAGGGCCGGAGCGCTGCGGTTCTGGGTATCGCGGCTCTATGACTTCCACCTGCCCCGCGCCGGCGAGCTGACCCACGCCAAGGACCCGCACCACTTCCGAAACATTCTTAAGCAGCACATCGTGCGCAATCGCGACCTGCCGCAGCTGGTGGCGTAAGCCTATAATCCTGAAAACAGCAATTCAGCCACAGAGGATAATTGAACTAGGGACACGGTTCGTATCGGCGGACGGGGACGAAGATGGAAGCGCGAGCGGTGGATGCGGGCAGGGGCTGGCAGTGGATCGTCAACGGCTTCCTGCTGTTCAAGAAGAATCCGCTGATCTGGATCGCGCTCATCGTCGCGCTCGCGCTCCTGTGGATAGTGTCGTTCATCATTCCCTTGCTCGGACCGCTGCTCTTCAACCTGCTCTCTCCAGTGTTTTTCGCCGGGTTGATGATCGGCTGCCGGGCGGTGGAGGAGAACGAGGAGCTGGGGATCGCGCATCTGTTTGCCGGTTTCAGGTATGCCGGGCCGCTCGTGACCGTCGGCGGAGTCTATCTCGTCGGCACCATCGTGGTGATCGGGATCGTGCTCCTCCTGACAGGCGGCTCCGTGCTGCCGACCGTGCTTTCGAAATCCACTGCCGACATGGAGGCCCTGGCCTCAGCGCTACGCAGTATGGCGCTCGCTTTTGCCATCGGCTCCGCGGTCTACATTCCCGTGCTCATGCTGATCTGGTTCGCTCCGTTGCTGGTGGTGTTCAACGGGCTGCCGCCGGTGGAAGCAATGAAGCTCTCGTTCGCCGCTTGCTTGAAGAACATGCTCCCGTTCCTCGTTTACGGGGTGGCGATTCTAGTGTTGTGGTTCATCGCCTCGATCCCGCTCCTGCTCGGCCTGCTGGTATTGATGCCGGTGTTGTTCTGCTCGGTCTATGCGAGCTACAAGGACATCTTCGCGGCGGCGGGCAGCCCGGCCGCCCCCACCAGCGGCAACCCGTTCCTGCGCTAGCCCGCATGTTTCACGGTTAATTGAGTTGGATGGTTTCTGAGGCGGCAACGCTTCGGTCAGCGCTCGGAGCATGCGGGCTGATTACTTTTGAGCAAAAGACCTGCTGTAATCAGAATCGGGATCGCGCGGGTCCCGCAAGCACCCGAGGCCATGCGCTCGGTGGGCCTCAGGCCGTCGCCGGTTCCTCGAAACAGCCCGTCAAACGGGCGCGAGCTTGGCGTATTCGAGCATCAGCCACTTCAGGCCTCCGTCCCTGAAGTTGACCTGCACGCGCGCATCTGCTCCGCGGCCTTCTGCATTGACGATCACCCCGGCACCGAACTTGGGGTGGACGACGCTTTGCCCGACTCTCCAGGGAGAGTCCGTCTGCGGATCGCGGGTTGCGAGTCGCGAGTCACCCGCCGCTGGCCCGAGACCCGAGACCCGCGACCCGTGACCCGTGACTAGTGACCCGTGACTAGTGACCCGTGACCCGAGACTTCGGTTGATGCGACGCATCAACGGTTCGGGAATTTCGTGAAAGAAGCGGGAAGCGATGCCGTAGCGCGTCTGGCCGTGCAGCATCCGGCTTTGCGCGAAGGACAGGTACAACCTCCGGCGGGCACGCGTGAGCGCGACGTACATGAGGCGGCGCTCCTCTTCGATGCCGTCGGCCTCCGTCATGCTGTTTTCGTGGGGGAACAGCCCCTCTTCGAGCCCGCTCACGAACACGCTGTGAAACTCCAGCCCCTTCGCTGAATGCACGGTCATGAGTTGCAGCGCATCCGCTCCCGCCTCCGCCTGATGCTCCCCCGCTTCCAGCGCCGCATGCGCGAGAAAGGCCGTAAGCTCGTCGGGCTCGTCCGTGCCCGGTGTTTCACCGGCCGGCTGCACGTCGCGCTCGGCGACGAACGTCGCCGCGGCATTGATGAGCTCGGCGAGATTCTCCAGCCGGTCCGCCCCGTCCTTCTCCGCCTTATAGTGAGCGCGCAGGCCGCTCGCCTCGATGACGTGCTCGATCGTCTCTGGCAGGGGCAAGTCTTTCGTCGCCGCTCGCAGTTGCTCGATTAGCGCGACAAAGGCCGGGATGCCTCTGCCGAGTGACGAGTGACGAGTGACGAGTGACGGTGGTTCCGCTTCTTCGTCCTTTCGCCTTCCGCCTTCCGTCTTGAGCAGCGCTGCCGCCCAGAGGCTTCCCCCGCGTTCTCTCACCGTTTCCTGAAGCTGCTCGAGCGAGCGGCCGCCGATGCCGCGCGCGGGAAAATTGATGATGCGCGTGAGCGCTCCGTCATCGTCGTGGTTGGCAACGAGCCGCAGATAGGCGAGCGCGTGCTTGATTTCCTGCCGCTCGAAGAAGCGCAGCCCGCCGTAGACGCGATACGGCATCGCAGCGGTGAACAGGGCATGTTCCAGCACGCGCGACTGCGCGTTGGAGCGGTAGAGCACGGCGAGATGGTTGAGCGCTACGCCTTCTGACCGCAAGGCCTTCACCTCTTCAACGATGAAGCCGGCCTCGTCGAGATCGGTTCCCGCGTCGTATACCCTGAGCGGCTCGCCCTTGGTCTCGGCGGTCCAAAGGTTCTTGCCGAGCCGCCTGCGGTTGTGTCCGATCAGCGCGTTGGCCGCATCCAGGATGTGGCCGTGCGATCGGTAGTTCTGCTCGAGCTTGATCACGCGCTCGATCGCGAAGTCGCGTTGCAGTTCCTGCATGTTCGCCGCCGAGGCGCCTCTGAAGGCGTATATGGACTGATCGTCGTCGCCGACGGCGAAGATCGCGCTGCCACCGCCGTGCTCCGCCGCGGCGGTCCTGTCGGTCGCCAGCAGCTTGAGCCACACATATTGCAGCCGGTTCGTGTCCTGGAACTCGTCGACCAGGACGTGGCGGAAGCGCGCGCGGTAGTGGTCGCGCAGCGTGTGGTTGCGCGAAAGCAGCTCGTACGACCGCAGCAGCAGCTCGGCGAAGTCCACTACCCCTTCGCGCTGGCATTGCTCGTCGTAGGCGGCATAAATCTCCACCATGCGCCGCGTAAACTCGTCGTGCACCTCGGCCTGCGGCGCGCGCAGCCCTTCCTCCTTGTTGGCAGCGATGAACCATTGCACCTGCCGGGGTGGAAACCGCTCCTCATCGATGTTGAGGCTTTTCAGCAGGCGCTTGATGAGCGAAAGCTGGTCCTGCGTGTCCAGTATCTGGAAAAGCTGCGGGAGGTTCGCCTCGCGGTGATGGATGCGCAGCATGCGGTTGCACAGCCCATGGAATGTGCCCACCCACATGCCGCGCGTATTGATCGGCAGCATCGCCGAGATGCGGGTAAGCATCTCCTTCGCCGCCTTGTTGGTGAAGGTGACGGCGATGAGCCCCATCGGATTCACCTGACCGGTCTGGATCAACCATGCGATGCGCGTGGTGAGAACGCGCGTCTTGCCGCTGCCGGCGCCGGCGAGGATCAGCGCGGATTGATGCGGAAGGGTGACGGCTTCGAACTGCTGCTCGTTGAGGCCGGAGAGAAAAGCGGGAGACATAATCTGCGCGGGTGTCCGCGCCGATTATATCGGACGACGTTTCAAATTTCTCGAATCAGCTGCACTGGTTGAGCGAAACGTGCCTTTACATCCACCCTGATCCGCAGTCGACGATGCCGCCCATCGCACAGGAGTTACTTTGCGACTGCGGCTTGGGCCATCCCCAGGCCCTTCAGCTTCTCGATCACGGCCTGGGCGTCATGCTGCGTGGGAAAATTGACGATGCGCACCCGATATTCCTTACCCACCGGCTGTATCACCGCCGGGAAGCCGGCGTTGCGCAGCGCGTCGTAGTCGCGCAGCGCGCCTTGCTGATCGGCGTGGGCGCTTGCAACCACCCTGAACTTGCCGCCGCGCCTTGCGCCACCGCCCACGGTGGTCGAGCTCGGTTTCCGTGGCCCACTGCTCGAGCTGCTTCGGGTCCACCTTGCCCACGGGCAGCGGGCTTGCCTGGCGCGGCGCAATGAAGAAAGCAAGCGGGTCCGACATCGTGAACTCGCCCGTCTGCGCGTGATTGACCGAAATCCTGCCCTCGATCAGGCACACGATGTCGCGCTGCGCGTCCGACTTTCCCCACAAATCGGTGCCGCGAATGCCGGCCGTAACGGTGGCGACCCTGATCCTCACGTTGCGATCTGCCTGCCGTTTGGCAAAGACGCCGGTAGTAAAGCGGAATGCACCGCGTACGACGTCGAGCGAAGCGGTGACGATCTTGCGCGCGCGGTCGCCTTGCTTCTCTGAAAGATCGTCCAGGGCGAGCACCGCGTGCTCGCCCAGTTTCACCGCGCTGCCGTCCGCCATCTCTCAGGAGCGCGCGCGAGCCGCGCCCGGTCCGGATCGTGTCTTTGTCCTCGAGCGCCATGCCGACCTGGAGCGGCACGCGCTCCGCCGTGCCCGCTCGGTCGACCCATGCGGGACTCGCAACGCCCTCGACGGTGAGCGGCGCGGCGGACGCGGGCACCGCGAGCAGCGCGAGCAAGACCGTCAGACCCGTTGTGATTCGCATCTCGCCATTCTCTGTTTACCGTCTGGTGTCGATCTATACGGGAGGAACAGAGTACTAGATGTGTTTATAATTGTGACTTTTTGCACGACGATGGATCAGAAATACAATCCGCGCATCATCGAGCGTCAGGCCCAGGAACACTGGGAGCACATGCACGCGTTCCGTGCGGAGGAAACGCCCGGCAAGCCGAAGTACTACTGCCTGTCGATGTTCCCGTACCCATCGGGCAAGTTACACATGGGACACGTGCGCAATTATACGATAGGCGACGTAATCGCCCGCTATTACCGCATGAAGGGTTGCAACGTCCTGCAGCCGATGGGCTGGGACGCGTTCGGATTGCCCGCCGAGAACGCCGCGATGGCGAACGAAGTGCCGCCGGCGCGGTGGACGCACGACAACATCGCGTACATGAAGCAACAGCTGCGCTCGCTCGGCTTCGCGCTCGACTGGTCGCGCGAGCTCGCGACATGCAAGCCGGATTACTACCGCTGGAATCAGTGGCTGTTCCTGCGCATGCTCGAGAGAGGTCTTGCCTACAAGAAGACCGGCGTCGCGAACTGGGACCCGGTCGACCAAACGGTGCTCGCGAACGAGCAGGTGATAGACGGCCGCGGCTGGCGCACCGGCGCGCTCGTGGAGAAGCGCGAGATCCCCATGTACTACCTGGCGATCACGCGCTATGCCGAGGAACTGCTCACCGACCTCGAGCAGCTTTCCGGCTGGCCCGAGCGCGTGAAGACGATGCAGGCTAACTGGATAGGGAAAAGCTATGGCGTCCGCTTCGCTTTTCCCTATGACCTGGACGGCAAGCAGGAGAAGCTCTGGGTGTTCACTACCCGCGCCGACACCATCATGGGCGTGACCTTCGCCGCCGTCGCTCCCGAGCACCCGCTCGCCGAGCGCGCGGCAAAGGACAACCGGAAGCTCGCCGCTTTCATCGAGGAATGCAAGCGCGGCGGCGTCATGGAGGCCGACCTCGCTACCATGGAGAAGAAGGGCATGCCCACGGGTCTGTCCGTAACGCACCCGCTCACCAACGAGAAGATTCCGGTGTGGGTCGGGAACTACGTGCTGATGGGCTACGGCGAGGGCGCGGTCATGGGCGTGCCCGGCCACGATCAGCGCGATTTCGAGTTCGCGACGGAACACGGGCTGCCCATCAAGCCCGTCATCAGGCCGCAGGACGGTCCGCTCGAACTGCCGCTCAAACAGGCGTACCTCGAGTACGGCGTGTGCTTCAACTCGGTCAAGTACGACGGCCTGGACTACAAGCACGCAGTGGACGCGATCGCTGCCGATCTGAAAAGCATGGGGGTTGGCGACAAGCAGGTGCTGTGGCGCCTGCGCGACTGGGGCATCTCGCGCCAGCGCTACTGGGGCACCCCGATCCCGATCATCCATTGCCAGGACTGCGGCGACGTGCCGGTGCCGGACGCCGACCTGCCTGTGGTGCTGCCCGAAGACTGCGTACCGGACGGGACCGGAAATCCGCTCAACAAGCGCGCCGATTTCGTGAACTGCAAATGTCCAAAATGCGGGAAACCCGCGCGGCGGGAGACCGATACCATGGACACATTCGTCGATTCGTCCTGGTATTACATGCGCTACGCCTGTCCGGACAACCGGGAGCGCATGGTGGACGAGCGCGTGCAGTACTGGCTGCCCGTGGACCAGTACATAGGTGGCATCGAGCACGCCATCCTTCATCTCCTCTACTCACGCTTCTGGACCAAGGTCATGCGTGACCTCGAGTTCGTCACGTTCGGGGAGCCGTTCACGCACTATCTTCCGCAGGGTATGGTGCTGAACGAAATCTACTCGAGGAAGACGGAAGGAGGGCGTATCGTCTACTACAACCCGGCCGAGGTGGACGCCAAAGTGGACGATGCCGGTAACCGCAGCGCGACATTGAAAGCGGACGGCAAGCCGGTCGAGTACGGCGGCATCGGCGCGATGTCGAAATCCAAGAACAACGGCGTGGATCCGCAGGAGCTGATCGATCACTACGGCGCCGACATCGCGCGCTTCTTCATGATGTTCACTTCACCGCCGGAGGACACGCTGGTCTGGCGTGACGCCGGCGTCGAGGGCGCCGCGCGGTTTTTGCGGCGTCTGTGGACGTTCGCATACGACCGCCGCGAATGGATCACGGCGGAGTCGAAGCGCCCGGCCAAACAATCGCAGTTTTCCAGCTCGGCGAACCTCAAGGATAGCGCCCCCGAACTAGCCGCTGTCCGGCGGGAAATTCACGCCAATCTCAAACAGGCCAATTACGACATGGGACGGCATCAGTTCAACACGGTGGCGTCTGCGGGGATGAAGATCCTGAATGCGCTGAGCGCGCTGCCGTTGGCCCACGATACGCCCCGCACCCCAGAGTACGCGGCGTCATACCAGCAATTGCTGCACGAGGGCATGAGCGTGCTGGTCCGGTTGCTCTCGCCGATCACGCCGCACATCTCGCATCATCTGTGGCGCGAATTGAGTTTCGGCGAAAGCGTGCTGGATGCTCCCTGGCCGGAACCGGACCCTGCCTCCCTAATCGAGGACGAAATCGACCTCGTGGTGCAGGTCAACGGCAAGAAACGTGCCGATGTGCGCGTGCCCCGGGAGGCGAACCGCGAGGCCGTCCAGGACATCGTGCTCGCTCACCCCTCGGTGCAGAAGCACATCAACGGCCAGCCGGTGAAGAAGATCGTCGTTGTGCCGGGAAAGCTCGTAAACGTTGTGGTATAACTGAACTCAACGGGTAACAAGCGCATGCGCCCCTTCAAATTTCATCCTTGGTCTTCGACCCCGGCCCGTCGCGTTGCATCGCGCCGGGCGCTCGCCGGCTCGAACGTGCGCAGGCACGTTCTTCGAATTCCCGCCTCGCCCTTCCTCCTTGCCGCGACGGCTCTGCTGGTCGCGGCTTGCGGCTTCCACCTGCGCGGCCAGGCCACGCTGCCTTTCAATACTCTTTACGTGCAGGCTGCGTCGACCTCGCCGTTCGCGCTCCAGCTCAAGCGCGCTGTGCAGTGCGGCAGCGCGACCAAGGTGATCAACCGGCCGGAAGAGGCCGAAGCCGTCCTGCAGATCCTGAGCGAGCTGCAGGAAAAGCAGATCCTCTCCCTCGGCGACGGCGGTCGGGTGCGCGAGTTCCAGTTGAGATACCGCGTCCAGTTCCGGCTGACCGACCAAAAGAACCGCGAGCACATCCCGGCGAGCGAAATCAGCCTCAAGCGCGACTACTCCTTCAACGACGAGCAGGCGCTCTCCAAAGAGGCCGAGGAAGCCCTGCTTTACCGCGACATGCGCAACGACGCGGTGCAGCAGCTCGTGCGCCGCCTCCAGGCCGCCAAGCTGCAATCTTGAACGGCGTGAATGGTGAATGGTGAATAGTAAATGGTAAGAGCCGGCCTGCCGCTATAGGCCGTTTACCATTCCCCATTTCCCATTTACTATTCACCCGCAGATGCGGATTTCCACTGAGCAGCTGCACCAGCACCTCGAGCGCGAGCTGAAGCCGTTCTACACCGTATTCGGCGACGAAACACTGCTCGCCATCGAAGCCACTGACCGCATCCGCGCAAAAGCCCGCGGCGAAGGCTATACCGAGCGCGAGGTGCTGACGGCCGACACCGGCTTCAAATGGGGCGAGCTCGCATTCGCCGGCAGGTCGCAGTCGTTGTTCGCTGCGCGCCGCATGCTGGAGATCCGCGTTCCGACGGGCAAGCCTGGCGTTGAAGGGGCCGCGGCCCTGGAAACCTATTGCGAGTCGCTTCCGCCCGATACCATGACGATCGTCCATCTTCCCGGGCTCGACTGGCGGGCGCAGAAAACCGCCTGGTTCGAAGCGCTCGATCGCGCGGGCATCGTCATCGAAGCGAAGTCGGTGACGCGGAAGGCGCTGCCCGACTGGCTCGCGGGAAGGCTCAAGGCGCAAGCGCAGGAAGCAGACAGGGATACGCTCGACTTCATCGCCGATCGTGTCGAGGGTAACCTCCTTGCCGCCTATCAGGAAGTGCAGAAGCTCGCGCTGCTCTTCACGGCGGGGAAGATCACCTTCGATGAGGCGCGCGATGCCGTGCTCGACGTGGCGCGCTACGACGTCTACAAACTGGGCGAGGCGCTCCTGGAAGGCGATGCGCTGCGACTTGCGCGCATGCTGGATGGATTGCGCGGCGAAGGGGTCGCGCCGCCGCTCGTGCTGTGGGCGATCGCGGAGGAAATCCGGGCCATCGGCCGGGTGCTCGACGCCATGGCCGCCGGCAGCACTCCGCCCGCGCTATGGCGCGACGCCAAGGTCTGGGGCGCGTCTCACCAGGTGCTGATGCAGCAGAACGCGAGACGCTTCACGCGCGAACAGGTCGAGTCCGCGATCGCGCATGCTGCTAAGACGGATCGCACGATCAAGGGATTGATACGCGGCGACGCGTGGGACGAGCTGCTGCAACTCGGACTGCGGTTCGGGAGCGGCGCGCCCGGCAAGGCGCCGGCTAAACGCGGTAAAATGCCCGCTCCCGCGCGGGCGGAGCGCAGCCAGAACTCGCTGTTCTGAGTGCCGTTCCTTCCGGCGGAGCGGGCATTCGAGGGTCACGGTTCTCGACCGGTTGCCGGCATGCGGGAATGCAGCTTCGACCCGGAACGGCACTGACCAAAGGTCGATGCAAGTGCCCCTTCAAAAACGTTGGCGGTCGGGCCAGTTGAAGGGATGATGGCGATCATGGATGTGCAGAGCTATATGCACGGCGTCGGCCGTCAGGCGCGCGCCGCGTCGCGCGCAATCGCCAAGTCCGGCACCGACACCCGGAACCTGGCGCTCACGCAGATCGCGCAGGCGATTGAGCGTGATGCGAAACGCCTCCTCGCAGCGAACCAGCACGACCTCGAGGTGGCCCGGCAACAGAAGCTGGACTCGGCCATGATCGATCGCCTGACGCTGTTCCCCAAGGTGATCGCTGCGATGGCGGACGGCTTGAGGCAGATTGCGGCGCTTCCTGATCCGGTGGGCGAGGTGATCGGGGTGAAGGAGCGCCCTTCCGGCATCAAGGTCGGGCAGATGCGTGTGCCGATCGGGGTGATCGGCATCATCTATGAATCACGCCCCAATGTGACGGCGGACGCCGCCGGCCTTTGCATCAAGTCCGGCAACGCCGCGATTCTGCGCGGCGGATCGGAAGCGCTCCATTCCAACCAGGCGATCGCCGTGTGCGTGCACGAGGGGTTGAAAGCCGCGGGACTTCCCGAGACGGTCGTGCAGGTGATCGAGACCACCGACCGCGCGGCCGTTGGCGAGCTCGTCACGATGCAGGACCAGGTGGACGTGATCGTGCCGCGGGGCGGCAAGAGCCTGATCGAACGGCTCATGCGGGAATCGCGCATACCGATGATCAAGCATCTGCATGGCGTGTGCCACGTTTACATAGACGATAAAGCGGACCTGGAGAAGGCGGTCCGCATCGCAGACAATGCGAAGACGCAGCGTTTGGGCGTCTGCAATACGATGGAAACGCTGCTCATCGCTCGGGGCGTCGCGAAGCAAATCCTGCCCCGGCTCGCCCAGATCTACCACGATAAGGGCATCGAGTTGCGGGGCGACGAAGCAGCGCGCCGGCTCGTGCCGAAGATGAAGCCCGCAACGGAGGAAGACTGGTACACCGAATATCTGGACGCCATACTCTCGGTGCGGGTGGTGGACGGGCTCGACGAAGCGATCGAGCACATCACGACTTACGGCTCGCAACACACGGACGCGATCGTCACCGAGGACCCGGCGCGCGCACAGCGATTTCTGCGCGAAGTGGACTCGAGCTCGGTCATCGTGAACGCATCGACCCGTTTCGCCGACGGTTACGAATACGGCCTCGGCGCGGAGATCGGTATTTCAACCGACAAGCTCCATGCGCGTGGCCCGGTCGGACTCGAAGGATTGACCTCGCTCAAGTACGTGGTCTTCGGCGAGGGGCAGATCCGCACTTGAAGATCGCCCATGAAATACGAGATGCGAGATACGGGATACGAGATACGTTATACGAGATACGAGACAGTAGATCGGGGACGTGGGCTTCGAAGTGAACGCCTTCTCATCCCGCATCGCGCGTCCCGCATCGCGCATCCCGCATCCGCCTGAATCCCGCACCCTGTAACCCGAATCCTATCGTGTCTTTTCGGAAGGGAAAGTCATGAGCAACAGAGTCCTCCTCGTCGTGCCCGAGGCCCCTGCGGTGCAGGGCGCGTCCGGCGCGGTCCAGCGCAGGCTCTCCGGCGAAGGCCTGCGCGTGGGCGTTCTCGACAACAGCAAGGGGAACGCGGATCACCTGCTGCGTTTCATCGTGGAGGGCATGAAATCCGTATTGCCCGTGAAGTCGGTGGTCTCGCTGCGGAAAGACAGCGTGAGCCTGCCGGCGCCGGGCGGGATACTCGACCAGCTAACGCGGGAGGCCGACGTCGTCGTCAGCGCCATGGCCGATTGAGGATCGTGCACGTCGTGGAGTGTCCACGACATGTCCGAACTCCGGAAGCGGGGCCTCGTCACCGCCGTGATCTGCTCCGGACCATTCCTGAAGCTCGGCCAGAACCAGGCGCGTACGTTCGGCGTGCCCGACCTGCCGCTC
The DNA here is from genome assembly GCA_963802355.1 of uncultured beta proteobacterium. Taxonomy (GTDB): domain Bacteria; phylum Pseudomonadota; class Gammaproteobacteria; order Burkholderiales; family SG8-41; genus SG8-41. Next base: position 293,256 of record CAWDIV010000013.1, read on the forward strand.
ATCCAGATTCCGCACCCATTGGGCGGTCTGGACCTGAATAGTGTGAGGGGGCGGGCGGACGTGGCGGTGCAGCAGATAGTTGATCTCGTTAACAAGCTGGTGCCAAAGTGACCGATCTCGCCGAACTCCTGAAAGCGCCCGGCGCAAGCCTCGAAGCCGAGGACGACTTCGACGCCGTGAACGCGCTCGTCAACGAGCGCGGGTGGGGCGACGGCCTGCCGGTCGTCCCGCCCATCGCCGCGCGTGTCGAGGCCATGCTCGCGTGGTGCGACCGGCCGTGGGACGAGCCGATCGCCAAGCTGGCGCCGCGCTACGGCGCGGCGACCCCGTTGCGGGTCGCGGCGAATGCGGTGATGGCCGGCTGCAGGCCGGAGTATTTTCCGCTCATCATGCTGGCGATAGAAACGATGTGCGAGGAACCGTTCAATCTCTACGCCGTGCAGGCAACAACGCATCTGTGCGCGCCGCTCGTGATCGTCAACGGTCCGGTCGTTCAGGAGCTCGCTTTGAACGCGGGGCACAACGCATTCGGTCCCGGCACGCACAGCAATGCCACGATCGGGCGCGCCATACGCCTCGCGCTGCTCAACATCGGCGGCGCGACGCCCGGCTCCGGCGACATGTCCACGTTCGGCGCGCCCTCCAAGTATTCCTACTTGGTGGCCGAAAATGAGGCTGCAAGCCCTTGGGAGCCGCTGCATGTCGAGCGCGGGTTTCCGGCGGAGGCAAGCGCGGTCACGGTGGTCGGAGCCGAATGCCCGCACAACATTAACGACCATGAGAGCATCACCGCCGAAGGCATCCTGACGACGATAGCCGGCACCATGGGGATCACCGGCTCGAACGATGTGTACTATCCGGCGCAGCCGGTGGTCGTAATGGGCCCGGAGCACGCCAGGACCGTAGCGGAAGGCGGCGTCTCCAAGGCCGAGGCCAAACGCTTTCTCCAAAAGCACGCGCATCTGCCGATGGGGCGCTTCTCGAAGGAGAACATCGAGCGGCGGCTGCGCGTGACGTACAAGGATCGCTACGCCGGCGCGAGCCCGGAGGCGCCGGTGTTCCAGGTGCAGAATCCGGAAGACATCATCATCGCTGTCATCGGGGGGGCCGGAAAGCACTCGGCCTACATCCCGACCTTCGGCGCGACGCGCTCGGTCACCCGCGCGCTCAAGCCGCGCGACGGCGCGTACGCGCGCTCTGTTTAAGACTTCAAGCAGCGGTTAACCCGCAGATCTCAGCCACAGATACACACAGATAAACACGGATAAAGCTCCAGAATTGAGACCGCCGATAGCGGCGGTCATCCAGAAGTCGCCCTCGTGTCGAGCAGGCCGCAAAAGTGAGGCTTAATGTTCTTAACATCTGTGTTCTATCTGTGTTTATCTGTGGCCTGATTGCATTTAGCGGCACCGCCAATGAGCAACGTCATCGAAGTCAAAGTCCCCGACATCGGCGATTTCAAGGACATCCCGGTGATCGAGGTGCTGGTGAAGCCGGGCGACGCCGTAAAGAAGGAAGATCCGCTCATCTCGCTCGAGTCCGACAAGGCGACAATGGAAGTGCCGTCGCCGCAGGACGGCGTGATCAAGGAGCTCAAGGTCAAAGTCGGCGACAAGGTCTCGAAGGACTCTCTCATCCTCACTCTCGAAGCGGGTGACGCGCGCGCCGGCGCTGAGGCAAGAGCCCCTGCGGCACCGGCGCCTGCACCTGCGGCGACGACACAGCCCGCGGCTAAGCCACCCGCGGAAGCGAAACCCGCGGCACCGCCGCCGGCGGCAACACCGGTGACGCCCCATACCGGGGCCAAAGGCGACATACACGCGGAGGTGCTGGTGCTCGGGGCTGGTCCCGGCGGCTATACCGCGCGCGTTCCGCGCTGCCGACCTCGGCAAACAGGTGGCGTTGATCGAGCGCTATCCGACGCTCGGCGGCGTATGCCTGAACGTCGGCTGCATACCATCCAAAGCCCTGCTGCACGTCGCCAAGGTGCTGACCGAAGCCGAGGAAGTTGCGCGGGCGGGCATCGAGTTCGGGAAGCCGAAGATCAGCCTCGACAAGCTGCGCGCGTGGAAGTCCGGCGTGTTGGGCAAGCTCACCAAGGGCCTCGCGGGACTGGCGAAGCAGCGCAATGTGCAGGTGGTGCAGGGAAGAGCGCAATTCGCTTCATCCCATACATTGCGCGTGGAAACGCCGCAGGGCGCGAAAACCGTTTCCTTCGATCACTGCATCATCGCGGCCGGTTCGAGCGTCGCGAAGATCCCGGGGTTTCCGTACGACGACAAACGCATCTTCGATTCCACCGGCGCGCTGGAGCTGCCCGAGATTCCAAAACGGCTGCTGGTCATCGGCGGCGGGATCATCGGGCTGGAAATGGCCACGGTGTACGACGCGCTGGGCTCGAAGATCACGGTGGTCGAACTGATGGACTCGCTGCTACCCGGCGTGGACCAGGACATCGTGCGCCCGCTCGCGAAGCGGATCGAGAAGCGCTACGAGAAAATATTGCTGAAAACCAAAGTTGCCAGAATCGAAGCGCAGCAAAAAGGACTGAAAGTCCAATATGAAGGCGAAAACGCGCCGGAGGCCGACATTTTTGACTTCATTCTGATGGCGGTCGGCCGCCGCCCCAACGGCAAGGAGATCAATGCGCAGGCCGCCGGCGTGAGTGTCGACGAGCGCGGCTATATCCCCGTCGACAAGCAACTGCGCACCAACGTGCCGCACATCTTCGCGATCGGCGACATCTGCGGTGAGCCCATGCTCGCGCACAAAGCGACCCACGAAGGCAAGACGGCGGCGGAAGTGATAGCCGGGCACAAGGCGTACTTCGATGCGCGCGCCATTCCGTCGGTGGCTTACACCGATCCCGAGGTCGCGTGGATGGGTGAAACCGAAACCCAGCTCCAGGCCCGCGGCGTGGAGTTCGAGAAAGCGTCGTTTCCGTGGGCAGCCAGCGGCCGCGCGCTATCGATGGATCGCGACGAGGGCATCACGAAGCTGCTTTTCGACAAGAACACCCGCCGCCTGCTCGGCGCCGCGATGGTCGGCGTGAACGCCGGCGAGCTCGTAGCCGAAACCGTGCTCGCGCTGGAGATGGGCGCCGACGCTACGGATATCGGTTTGACCGTCCATCCACATCCCACGCTTTCCGAGACCGTGTTCTTCGCGGCGGAGATCGCCGAAGGATCGATCACCGATCTTTACATGCCCAAGAAAAAGTGACCAGTTCCATCAGAAACTCGTGAGATCGGGAAGCGGGAGATCGGGACCTCCCGCCCTCCCTCCCTCATGTACTGCGTATCCTTCATCCTTCATCCTTGAACTTCGACCATCGCATCGGGCCGAGGACCATCAATAAGCAGCCAAAGCTCCATGAAGTTTTCAGGTTCATCACCTGACGGTTCTTTATTTGACTGAGCGGAGGACTGAAGTAGAGCCCTCGGCCTAAAGCACGTCAGGGAATCGCGAGAGATCGAACTCGGCGCCGACTACTTCCGAAGAATCCATTTCTCCTAGCCCTGCGCGATGGTCAAATGACCCTAAGACGGTCAGGCTGCGGGCAGTCGACTATTTGACCCTATACGCCATGATTTCTATTCGGAAACACGTGATGAGAAAATATCCGTACCGTCAATGCCTGGTATTTGGCTGCAACGATATCCCTGTCAGCGAGCCTGGCACACGCACAGTCTGCCTGGAAGCCCGAGCAGAACGTAGAAATCTCGGTCGCCACCGCTCCGGGCGGCGGCGCCGACCGTGCTCACAGAGTTGGGCATGGCCAAGTAGTTAGCTCAGTTCATCGAATGTCGCTCTCG
>CAWDIV010000014.1:0-326824 GCA_963802355.1 uncultured beta proteobacterium
TGATGACCGTACGAGGCGCGGTGCGCGCGCCGTCTGGATCCTCACTGCGTGCGCTGTCGCGATTCCGGTCTTGGGCTACAACCCGTTCGAGGATCCGGCGTGCGTGGCCACTTGCACCGACATCCGACCTGCTCTCGCGCAGACACTCACCACCAGGCAGTCGATCATGCTGTCGACTGGGTTCGTCGTGGCCGCCGCGATCGGCGCTGGCCTTCAGCTCCGAGGAAGGCATCCGGCGCGATTGGCCGGAATGTACGCCGCTGCGTTGGTCGCTGCGGCATCGGCCTCTGTAGTCCGCCTAGCGGCTTGGTCATCCGACTGGCGAACCGACGTGGAGGCAGCGTTGACGGCCCTCGCCGTGTCCTTGGGTGCGGGGGCCGTGCTCGCCGCCGCTGCGGTCACCAGGCGGACTCGCCGTGACGTTGAGGAGCTGGTTGCAGAACTGTCGGCGAGTGAACACGTGCCCACCATGAAGGCAGGGGCCCACTCTGTCTTGTTCTCGGTTCCGGATGAGGATCGTTGGATCGACCTGAGCGGGGCCGAGGCCAGCAACCCCACAGCCGTCCGACCGGTCAGGCGATCGACGGTGGCGCGATCTGGCTGAGCCTGCCACGGCGCGGGCCCACGAATGGCTCAGCATTCGCCGAACTCAACCCCGCCACCCGATTGGTCCTCCGCAATGCCCGCCTGACCGCCCTCGGAAGGGCGCGGCTTGCCGAGGTTCACGCATCGCGGCTGCGGATCCTCTTGGTATCCGATCTCGAGCGCAAGCGGATCGAGCGAGACCTGCATGACGGCGCCCAACAACGCCTGGTCAGCGCCTCTATACATCTCAGGCTTGCCCTCGGCCACGCCGATCCGTCCGCCGAGGACAACGTGTCCCAGGCCGACAGGTGCGTCCAAGCTGCCCTCGATCAGCTGCGCAGCCTTACTCACGGCGTGTATCCCAGCGCCCTCACCGACGAGGGACTCGCTGCCGCCCTTGAGGACCTCGTCGCCAGCATCAACGTGCCGACCAGCTTAGACATCCAGCTCAGACGAGAGCACGAGATCAACACGTCTCTAACGGTGTATGCGCTAGTAGCGGACTATTTGACTGCAGCTGCTCGGTCTTCGGTAAGGGACACGGTGACGGTACGTATCGACGACCGGGAGGGCAGACTGACCGTCACATTCGGCAGTGGTCTTGACCTGACAGGTCAGCTGACCGACAGCGCAGATCGGGTCGGCGCCCACGGCGGCACGATGGCCACGAGACACCAACAGAGACAAGTCGTCTTAACCGCGGTGATTCCATGCGGGTCGTAATCGCCGACGACGTCATGCTCCTACGTTCCGGACTCGCTCGGCTGCTGACCGAGGCGAGTGTCGACGTAGTCGGAGAAGCGGCGGACGCAGACGACTTGCTGCGGTTGGTCGCACTCGAGCGCCCAGACGTCGCCATTGTTGATATCCGGATGCCACCAACCCACACGGACGAGGGCCTGATCGCGGCCCGCCAAATCCGCACGCAGTTTCCAAGGACGGCCGTGGTGCTCCTAAGCCAGTACCTGCAGGCTCGATATGCGCAACGACTGCTTGCCGATCAGCCGGGCGGAGTTGGCTACCTGCTCAAAGCCCGCGTGTCCGACATCGCTGTTCTGGTGGACGCGCTCCACCGGGTGTCCGAGGGCGAATGCGTGATCGACCCGACCATCGTGTCGCGGCTGATGGGGCGCCAGCGTGCCGATTCCCCTCTTAACCGACTGACTCCCCGCGAGAACGACATCCTTGCCCTGATGGCGCAAGGGCGCTCGAACTCAGGTATCGCAACTGAGCTGGCGGTCAGCGAGAGGACCGTCGAGGCGACCTGCGCCCAGCTGTTCCGCAAGCTGCAACTCGAACCGTCACCCGATCTCAACCGACGAGTGCTGGCCGTGTTGACACTGTTGCGAGCATAAGCGGCACGCGGCGGCGCCGGTGGTCCATCCACGGGGACATAACCGCAGAGGTTCGATCCCCGCGATCCGCCAGGCCCTAAATGACCAGGCCGTCCGCCTGGCCAGATTGGACTTACTCCGGTGAGTCATCAAGGCACTGCGATCCCCGCAAGTCATTCGTGTCTGTAGCCGACCGCTCAGGGCGATGTCACAAGATCAGCCCTGCGATGTCTTGCTGGACCTGCGGGACCCACTCGCAAGTGGCACGGCGTGAGTCTCAGTCGCCGGGAGGAGGCTGAGCCTTAGCCGTGTGCCCCATGTGTGCCCCCGCGGTGCAACCAGGGCGCGCCTGCTGCTGCAACCTGCACGTCAATCACGCCATGCTCGCGCCTGATCAGATGAACGCCATGCCTTCGCAACGAGAAGGTCAGGGGTTCGAGTCCCCTTAGCTCCACCAGCCTAATATAGCTTTGACTAGGGAATTTGTTCTCTTGGCAGGCGAGCAGGACTGCTCATCTATTTCTCACGTGTACCCCCGGTGTTGCAGATGTTGAGCTTCTCGGCCCAGGAGCGCCGCGTCTGAGAAGGTCAGGGCTGGCATTGCTCGCTCGGGCGCGGGTCGGCGTCGAGCCGAATGGCCGCTCCTGGCATGTGTCCACCAGGGCGACCTGCTCATGGCTGAGTCCCGGATTTGAGCTCGTTGAGGGCTTGGGTGGTCTGAGCGAGGGTGTAGGCGACGGCTTGGTCCCAGTCCATCTCGGCACCGCGGGCGCGGAGTTCTCGCGCGCGCTCCTCGCCCAGAGTTTCCGTCACGATCAAGCTGATCGGAGCAATAGTCGGTGACTCGGCCACAGAGGCTTCCGCGGCGCCTTGAATGATCGCGGCAGCCTCAGGCTGGGTGGCGGCTAGCGCGCCCGCGATGCCGTGGAGGACGAAGCCCATCAGGAGGCGGTCACCGGCCCGTTGGAGGGCGCCGATGGCACGGCGGCCGAGCTCGAGGGTGGCAGTCCGGTCGTTTACAAGAAATGCGATCCCGGCGGCCCGAACGTGGTCGAGCCAGTTTTGATAGCCGAGCGCTGTGCTGAGCTCGAGGCTCTCGCGCAGGCAGGCACGAGCGCGGTCGGGGTCGGTCTCGGCGACGGTCGTGCCGACGGCGAGCAGGCCTGTGGCGATGAGCGCCGGGGCGCCGATCTGTCGGGCCAGCGCGAGCGCCTCGCGGGCCGGCGGGACCGCCCTGGGCGCGTCACCGGCAAGCAGGTAAGCGCTCGCGGCGCTGGCGAGCTGGAGGGAGGTGTCGGCGAGGTCGCCGCCGGCTCGCGCAAGACCAGCGGCGCGCTCGTTGATGCGGGCGGCGTCGGCGAACGCGCCGAGAGTAAACGCGATGTTTGACCGGGCCTCGCAGATGACTTCCTCGACCCGCCAGTCGTGGGGATCGCGGCGTTCGTTGGCCTCGGCGGCGCGGCGGCACAGTTCCTCGGTGACGGTCACATCCGCGTCGCGATAGGACGCGAACATGGCGCTGACCGCCACGGCGAGCGGGTAGCCCGGGTGCGCGGCCGCGCCGGGCAGCTCCAGGGCCGCCTCGCCGTCCAGCAGCAGGGGGTACCTGTATGAGACCTCGCTCGGCGCGAAGCCGGCCAGGATCGAAAACGCGGTGTCAATATTGCGGGTGTCGATCGCCCACGACCAGGCAGCGAGCAGGTTGTCCTGCTCGGCGCTGAGCCGCACCGCCCAAAACACCTCCTCGCGCCGGTCGTCATGCCGGATTTGCTGGAGGACGCCCACGTAGTAGTCGGCGTGGCGGGCCTGCCACCGGTCGGTTTCGCCGGTCTCGGTTAGCCGTTCCTCGCCGTATTGGCGGATCGTCTCGAGCAGCCGGTAGCGGGTCTCGGGTCCGTGTTCTTCGGCTACTACCAGTGACCGCGCCACCAGGCTGGCCAGCAGCTCGAACACCGTATCGGGGTCGATACCGTCCCCGCCGCAGACCGTTTCGGCGCCATCTAGGGTGCAGCCGCCGGCGAACACCGACAGTCGGGCCAGCAGCCGCTGTTCGGGCTCGGCGAGCAGCTGGTAGGACCAGTCGATGGTGGCCCTGAGTGTTTGGTGGTGGGGCAGCGTGCCGCGGCGGCCAGCACCGAGCACCGCGAAGCTTCGCTGCAGCCGCCTAGCCAGTTCGGCCGGGGTCATCGCTGCCAGGCGGGCCGCCGCTAGTTCGATCGCCAGCGCGATCCCATCCAGCCGTCGTACGGCGGCAGCGACGGGGGCCGCGTTCTCCGCGGTCACCGCGAACTCGGGCTTGACCGCGGCCGCGCGTTCGGCGAACAGTCGCACCGCCTCGGCCTGGGTGATCGCCGTCAGGTCGGCGTCGCTGCCGGGCACCGCTAGCGGCGGCACCGGCACGAGCCGCTCCCCCTCAATTCCGAGGCCCTCGCGGCTGGTCGCCAAGATCACCAGCCGCTCACACCACCGCTGCAAGACCCCGGCCAGCGCCGCCGCCCCTTCCAGCAGATGCTCACAGTTATCCAGCACCAGCAGCAGCTGTTTGCCGCGTAGGAACTCCACCAGCGCCTCGCTTGTGCTCAGGCCGGCCGGGGCGGTCACCGAGAACACCGCCGCCACCGCATCATCCACCGCGGCCACATCGCGCACCGGCGCCAACTCACACAACCATGCCCCGTCACCAAACCGCGGCGACACCCCTCGGGCGACCTGCAACGCCAGCCGGGTCTTGCCCACCCCGCCGGCCCCGGTCAAGGTCACCAGCCGGGCATCACCCAGAGCGGCCGCTATTTGTTCCAGTTCGCGGGCGCGGCCGATGAAGGAGCTCACCTGCAACGGCAAATTGCCGGTGCGCTCAGCAAAAGTGTGAATCGGCGGAAAGTCCACCGGCAGATCGGCATGGATCAGCTGAAAGATCAGCTCCGGCTCGGCCAGATCCCGCAGCCGGAACTCACCAAGGCGCTTCAGTCCGAACCCGCTGCCCAGACGGCCTCTCACGAGGTCGCTCGTCGCCTTGGTGAGCAGCACCTGCCCGCCATGGCCGGCGGCCCGCACCCGGGCACAACGGTTGATCGGGGTGTAGTCGACATGATCGCCGCCACGCACCCGCACCTCCCCGGTATGCAGCCCCATCCGCACCCGAAAAGCACTACCGGTAGGCCACACCTCACCCTTCAGCCGAAGCTGACACATCCCGGCCGCCTCCACCGCCGACACCGCGCTGTGAAAGACAGCAAAGAAACTGTCACCTTCCCCCCGCGAGGTGACCACCGCCCCGCCATGGCTTTCGATCACCTCGGCGAGAAGACGATCGTGCCGCTGCAGCGCCACCTCCATCGCCTCCGGCTCGACCTCCCAAAGTCGGGTGGAACCCTCGATGTCAGTCAGCAGGAATGTCAGTGTCCCGGCCGGCAGCTCCCCGCCGTCGGGCTCGCCCGGCCCCGCCGCCGATCGACGGGGTATATCGGTGCTGACCGTCGCATCCGCAAAGGTCTCGCTCAGCAACACGGCGAGGTCGTCGACCATCAGCCGTTCCAACTCCCGCGCCGTGGAGAAGTGCCGGTACGACGCAGCGCCGGTCTCCCGAATACTGTCGATCATCGCCGATAGCCCCGGCTCCTGGTCCGGGGCCGGGCGCTTCAAATACAACAGCATCGGCTTCCCAGCGGCCAGCCGGAACTCATCCTCCAGACCCGAGATCTCCATGCCCGGACCCACCCAGCCGTACCGCTGCCAATAGATGCCCACGAAAATCTGACTCTGCTCCAGGTAAGCCCGATACATGCTCTGCGGCGGATGAGGCCGGGCGCCGGACTCAAACCACACCGGAACCAGATGCAGCCGCCGGATCGCCCGCAGCGCCGCCGCCCGCTCCTCAGCCAACTCCTCCAACGTCGAGGAAATAAACACCCGGACCCGCTGGTCAGGGGTCAGGATCACCGCTGCCCGATCCTGAGCCGAGTCCTCGCCCGGCGAAACGGTCATACCCGGCTTCCGCGTATGCTCATGCCCCACTCTCTCGTGCCCCAGTCTCTCGCTGAACTCCGCACTGGAGGAAGACTCATCCGGAACGGCGAGCCCAAACGACCCTGACCGGCCCCACGCCGCAGCCGGCGTCTCTGAGCGCCGCCACGCCAACGCTGCATTGCAAGGTATCGATCTTCAAGGCCATCCTCATACCTGGCTCAGCCCCGGAATAGACGTCGACACTTCCGGGATGTCAGCGCGCCATGAGCCTGCGCGGCCTCGTGCCGACCCACCCTGGAAACGGCGATCAATCAGGGCAGTACCTACGCATGCCGGGGGATGCCGACTGCGGGACCCACTCGCAAGTGGCACGGCGTGAGTCTCAGTCGCCGGGGGAGGCTGAGCCTTAGCCGTGTGCCCCATGTGTGCCCCCGCGGTGCAACCAGGGCGCGCCTGCTGCTGCAACCTGCACGTCAATCACGCCATGCTCGCCCCTGATCAGATCGACGCCATGCCTTCGCAACGAGAAGGTCAGGGGTTCGAGTCCCCTTAGCTCCACAATCTTTAATATGGCTTTGACTAGGTCATTTGTTCTCATGGCAGCTCAGCTGGATTCCCCAGTACTTCTCGCATGTGCCCCCGGTGTTGCCGTCGATACGGTTCTCGGCCCAAGCCCGCAGCGTCTGAGAAGGTCAGGGTTGCTCCACCGAGTGTGCGGCCAGCCCTAGGAGCCCAAGATCGATGCCTGCAGGTGTTGCGGGCTTCCACGGCAAGGAGCCGCTCTTCGGTCCCGTCCGCGAAGGCGAACACACGCTGCCCGTGGTCTAGCCCGCGACGGGCGCGGATATCGTGCCGGTGTACGTGTTCGAACCCCGAGCACGGTCACACTTCTCGCAGCGGGCCTTGGTTCCGAGGGGGTTTGCCGATGGCAACTGAGTCGGCCTGTCTCCTGCTCACTGACATCTCGGGGTACACGGGCTACCTCGCGGGGGTCGAGCTCGATCACGCGCAGGACATCCTCGCGGATCTCATGAACACGATCATCCGCGCGCTACGACCCGCCTTCCGGCTCGCCAAGCTCGAGGGCGATGCGGTGTTCATGTACGCGATCGTGGAGAAGTTGGATGGGTCGCTGCTCCTCGACACGATCGAGCGTTGTTACTTCGGCTTCCGACGTCGCCGCCGTGACGTGCGGCAGATGACGTCGTGCGAGTGCAATGCGTGCGTGCGCATCCCCGAACTCAACTTGAAGTTCGTCGTCCACCACGGCACGATCCTGCGCCAACGCGTCGCCGGTCAGGACGAGCTGCTGGGAGCCGATGTCATCCTCGTCCATCGGCTACTCAAGAACGACGTGATCGCATCGACGGGAATCGAGGCATACGCGCTGTTCAGCCAGCAGTGCGTCGACGCGATGGATGTTGACGTGTCCGCGCTTGGTATGCGCGCCTACAGCGAGGCCTACGAACACATCGGAGCCGTATCCGGGTGGGTCCACGACCTCGGCCGGCGCTGGCAGGAGGAAGAGTCGCGCACCCGCGTGATCGTGGACAAGCGCCAGGCGGTCTACCATCTCGACACGCCGACCTCGGCCCCGCCGCAGGTCGTCTGGGAGTTCGTGACGACGCCGGGCCGACGGATCACCTGGCAGCTTGGGGTGACCGGGGTGGAGGTGATCGCGACGGGCAACCGTCGAGGGGTTGGGGCCACCAACCACTGCATGCACGGCAAAAGCGCGGTCGTCGAGGAGATCCTCGACTGGCGTCCCTACGACTATCTCACCTACCGGATCACCCTTCCGACACCGATGGGGCTCATCCGCTTTGTCACGACAACGGAGTTCGAGCCCGCGCCCGGCGGGACGATCCTCCACCAGCGGTTAGCGGCGCCCAAGACACCCAAGGAGCGCGCCATCATGGAGCAGATCGTGCCCTCGATAGCGGAGGGAGTGCGGACGAGCACAACCCATCTGACCGAGCTGCTCGATGAGGAGCTCGAGCGTCGCGCGCGGGACGCCATCGAAGAGCCCCCGCTGCCACGGGCCCGACCGGATGGACCGGCAGGACCCGGACGAGTCTCATCTCGATAGGTTTGCCAGGAGGGATCGCGACGAGACCTCGAGCAGCAGCGATCATGGCCCTCGTGCTTGCGGCACTTGCGGTAGCCGGCGATCTACTCGGGTGATCGCCGCGGGGGCTGATCCCGACGCTGCTGCTAACCGCGGCGTACCAGGGGCTGCGGCGGGCAGGCACGCTCGAAGGATTGCCCGCCCGTCGGCATGAGGCAACGACGAGGGGCCGCGATTATAGGGATATTTATGACTGATTGGTGCACGGGTGCCTATCATCGGTGTGGGTTCGTGTAGGTCGCCATTGGAAGCTAAGCCTCCACCGTGTGCCCCATGTGTGCCCCCAGGTTGCAACTAAGGTGCTTCTGCCTCTGCAATATGCACGTTAATCACGTGATGCTCACGGCTAACCATGTGGACGCGATGCCTTCGCAACAAGAAGGTCAGGGGTTCGAGTCCCCTTAGCTCCACCGAGTATAAGTGTCCTCTGACCAGGGGCGACGCACCCAGCCCTACGACTCACCATCATGTGATTCCGACTCGTCCGCCTGATTTGTGCCCGTGTGCCCCGGACGGTTCAGACGCTCCAGTCCGGCCTTGTCGGCCGACGTACCCAGGTGCTGCAAGTAGAGGTTCGTCGTCGCTACCGACGCATGCCCCATCCAGGCCTGGACGGTGACCACGTCGACCCCACGGGCCAGCCACAGGCAGGCCGCGGTGTGCCGTAGGTCATGGATCCGGCGCCCCTCCGCGACCGTGGACCATGCCAACGTGCGCTTGAGGGCGGTCGCGTGCAACCGGTGGCCCGACTCGGTCACAAACAGCCGCTCATCCGGTCCGCGGCCCACAGCACAGGCCCGGATCAGCGGCAGGACCCGATCCGCGATCGCCCCCCTTCGCGACCTGTCGGACTTGGTCGTCTTGACTCGGACACCCTCCGGCTCGGCGCGGTCAACCACCAACATCGGCATCGGCACCTCGATGAAGTTCCGCACCTGAACGGCTCGCAGCTCGAGCCTGGACGCCCGCGTCGACAGCCAGCGCGGGTCCTTTCCTCGTCTTCGCGCCGTCCTCACGTCACAAGGAGGGCGATGATCAGCAGAACCCAGGTCAGGTCAGCCAGACCGCCATGCGGCTGCACCGTGCGCATCCGGAAGTGGTCCTCGGCGGGGTAGAAGCCGGGTCGTTGTCCCCATACAGCCCCTTGCGGCCCCGCCACCACCACGGCAGGAACATCGTCGCCCCGAGGGTGCTGGCTGTAAAGAGCACCACCACCGCGGTCCAGCCCCACCGCGGATCCCGGCCGGCTGCGAGATGGACGACCACCAGGACCACGCCGAGGATCCCGACCGCCGCATGACCCAGGATCTGGATACGCCTGAAATGTGAGGTGCCGGAGGCGCCGCCATGGCGGAGCCATGTCCTCAGCAGGAGGGAGCCGACGAAGACCGCCGATACTCCAGTGACCAAGGCAATCGCGCTGACCATGCAAACGATCGTACTACGTTCGTAGTGTGCTTCAACTAGGTTTGTAGTAATGGCAGTCCCCATCTATAGTCCTGGCGTGACGCCAACCAAAGTCCGGGTGCTTGAGGCCGCGGTCGAGCTGCTGGGCACCGAGGGTCTGCGCTCGCTGACCCACGCGCGGGTCGACGAGCAGGCCGGCCTGCCGAAGGGCTCGACCTCCAACTACTTCCGCACCCGGGCCCAGCTGCTGATCGGCGTCAACGACTGGATCTCTGAGCGCGATCTGGCCAGTGCCGACGACATCGCGACGGCCCCCCACACCGCCGCGGACCTGGTGGAGGGCTTGGCCATCGGGATCGAGATGCTGACCGGTCCGCATCGAATCGTCACCGCGGCCCGGCTGACGCTGTTCATGGAGGCCAACCACAACCCAGACATCCGGGCCGCCGTGTCCCAGACCCGCATCGTGATGGAGCGGTCGATCGTGGCTCTCATGGCGCGCCTGGGCGCCACCGACCCACACTCCGCCGGCCTCGCCCTGATGGCCTGTGGCGAGGGCATCATCCTGCACCGCATCGCCCGCCACGACACCACCGACCCCCGCCCCCTGCTGCGGGTCGTCGTCAACGCCGCCCTCCCTGACTGACTGCCGGGCCAGCATGGTCACCGGTTCGACCAGCCCGGGGTTGCCGGCTCGATCGCGGCTAGATCACAATGTCGCCGCGGGGAATGACGATGCCGCGCACCTCGAAGACTTCCGTCGACTGCCCAGTCGATGGTTGCGGCAGGTCCCCGGCCAGATCTCGCATCAGGGAAACGGCAATCTCCATCGCGCGGTCGTAGTGCTCCTTGGACTCCCATACCTCGAACCGCTCGAAGCCATCGGCCGTTGCACGCCCGACGTGCACTAGCAAGCCGAAGCCGTCGACGGACGTACCGGCCCGCTTGATGAGCTCTGCGTGCATTCGGTCGTACATCTCGACGGGCGCTGGGACAGTGGTGACAACTCCATACATCTGCAAGCTCCTTCGTTCTGGGTCGACGATCCCGTGGGCACCTACGGGCACGGATCGTCAGTCGTGGTCCGTCGTATGGCGGCATTGAAAGCGTACTACACTCGTAGTGCCCTGTCACTAGGTTCATAGTGGAATGCCGTGACACCGATATGCCGGACGCTGCGGATCCTGACCTTTGTCATGCTGAACCGGCGCCCGAGATGGCTGCTCAGTCCGGCTATCACGGAAGCAGTCGGAGCAGCCATGAGGCCGTGTGCCCCCTGTGTGCCCCCAAGGACAGCGACGATGAGTCGCCATGCATCTTGTGCACCGCGACAGACGCTGGCGGACTCTCACCGGCAATGCGGGAGGAGCCTTCGCAACGAGAAGGTCAGGGGTTCGAGTCCCCTTAGCTCCACTAGCTTAATATCGCTTTGACTAGGGCATTTGTTCTCTTGGCAGGCGAGCAGGACTGCTCATGTATTTCTCGCGTATGCCCCGGTGTTGCAGTAGGTGAGTTTCTCGGCCCAGGAGCGGCGCGTCTGAGAAGGTCAGGGCTCGCATAGCTCGCTCCGGCGCGGCTCCATTAACACCTTTCAACTGCCTTTACAGGTTGATTTAGCGGGCGGTCAGTCTGCTCCTGGAAGCATCAGCACCCACAAGATTGGCTCCAGCCGGCCGACGCTGGCAAGGCCGCAACCCACGGGTACCCGGTCTTTGATCTTCTGGGCTGAGTCTTGAGGCCGTACCTGGTTGAGCTCGTAGCTCCTGCGGTCGTGACGTGGCGGGAGTTCACGGCAGGTACCGCGGCTCTGTATTGGTGAAATGTGTCGGGCTCGAACGCCGCGAAAGCCGACAAGGCTACGGCGTCGGCGAGCTGGTGGCCCTCCACTAGTCTTTTTGCAGCATGCTGCTCATGTGAGTTTTACCCTGCTTGCTGAAATGAAGAGTCGCTCGCAATCCGGACTACTCAGCCCCGAATTGACCGGCCCGAGAATCTCGATCTCTCTCGGATGATGCCGACTTGAGCGCCGAGGCGTGTTCGATGTAAGCCTTGCGATGGCGTGGTGCCGCCCGGACACAGCAACCGAGGCGGCGACGCCATGCTGGATCGGCTGCGGGCGTAGCTGAGTCCTCGAGCGTCAGCGCGCACCCCTGGCTTGTGCCGCGACACGCACGGTAACAGCTCAGCCCGCCGGGAGCTCCACGTTCATGTGCCCGAGCGCCCGCAGCGCCAGCCAGAGCTCGGCGAGCTCGCGGTGGAGCGGAGGTTGCGACCGCTGACGTCCTCGAACCGGCGCAGCCGGTAGGCCAGGGTGTTGGGGTGGATCTGTGGGGCCGCGGCCCGGCGTCGTCGGCCCGCGCCGCAGCCCAGAGCGCCTCGCGGCGTGACAGACCTAGCTGGCTGCCCACTCGAACGGCTGACTGGCGCCGGCGCGCAGCTCCGACAGGGTCCCGAGTACGGCTCGCGCCTGCGGACCAGCGCGAGTCAGCAGGTACGTCGTATCTCGCCTACGACATCCTGGTCGGCGGCCTTCTCGTCGCCATCCTCGGCGGCATGCTGTGGAAGCGTGCCACTATCGTCGGCGCGCTGGCCAGCATCATCACCGGCACCGTGCTTACCCTGGGCACTATGGTCGTCGTTGGCGACATCTACGCCAACTCTCCGATCTTCGCCGCCCTTATTTGCAGCCTGGTGACGTACGTCCCAGGCAGCCTGCTCAGCAAGCCGACCCCGAGCCGATCATGGCCGAATGGGATCGTCGGATCACCTCCGAGCGGCACTACGTCGCACCGGCCCGACCAGACCTGCTCTGTTGCCTGATCCCCAATCCAACCGGTGCGAAGGAGCTTCACGATGAGCCAGCCCACTACCCCGATAGGACCGGTCGATGCGACCCAGGTCCCCCGCTATGCCGGACCGGCCACGTTCGCTCGGCTCCCGCGGATCGACGAGGTGTCCCGAGCCGATGTCGCCGTGCTCGGCGTCCCGTTCGACTCCGGCGTGAGTTACCGGCCCGGGGCCCGCTTCGGACCTGGCCACATCCGCGCCTCCTCGAAGCTGCTCCGGCCGTATAACCCGGCTCAGGACGTGTCGCCGTTCGGTGTGCTGCAGGTGGCCGACGCGGGCGATGTGGCGGTGAACCCGTTCGACCTGAAGGAGGCGGTGCAGCAGTTGGCGTAAGTTGAAGATCATCGAGGTGATCGAGCGCATTCTCACGCACTTGGGGTTGTGCGCGCAGCCGCCGCCACGCACACCGGCGCGGCTGGTGGATCTGTTTCAGGCGGCCTGGCCCGAAAGCGCCACAACGGTTCTGCGACGCAGGCCGGCGACCCGGCTCGGCCCGCGGCTGTGCGAAGAGCCGGAACTGCCCTGACGCCGGCTGCCTTGGGCGGGTGAAGGAGTCAGAATAAACCCGAGGTAGCAAAGTTTTTCAGCGTGCACCGAGCTGTTGATCCCCGCACCGGCGCGCGATACGGTGTGACGGTCAGCGAAAAAGGTGGTTTAAAACTCCCATGCGCTTCCAGAAGGCCGAGATCGCGAGGTCGTCGAAGGTCGTGAAGACCGCCAACGTCAAGGTCCAGTAATCCGTAACTACACAAGGGAGGTGCCAGGTGAAGTTCGCATCACGCACACTTGTTATTCTGATCGGAATCGCTATTCCTGCTTTCGCGTTCGGCCAAACGACGCCCGCGACGCCGCCGGCCGCGACTGCTCCTGCACCGGCGCCCGCAACTCGCGCCAAATCGAGCGACAACATGGAAGGGCTCGCGGCGGTCTACTCGGACAAGCTTGCGGGTCGCAAGACGGCGAGCGGCGAAGTGTTCAGCCAGTCGAAGCTCACTGCCGCCCATCCGTCGCTCCGTTCGGAACGATGGTGAAGGTGACCAGCACCAAGAACAACAAATCCGTCGAAGTGCGGATCAACGATCGCGGCCCGACGCAGGCTGGACGGGTCGTTGACATGTCGAGCGCCGCTGCCGCGAAAATCGGCCTCGGTAAGAACAGGATGACGCCGGTGAAGCTCGAGGTGGTCAAAGAGGCACCCGCGAAATAGACCCTGCTGCTCGGTCACGAGGTTCTGATCGGTGATGACTTCCGGTGCCACCGCGTAGGGCGCCGATAGCAAATCGTCGACGCCGCGCAGCGGCCGGTGCGCGGCGCTCAACTGGCGGCGCAGCAAGCTCAAATTGAGCAGCAGAGCAGAACTCCAGCAACTCAAGGCGCAGCAACAGCACTCGCGCGCGCCTAGTCAGCCTTCACGGATTGATCATGAGTCAAGAGCTCACTCTATTTGTCGGTATGTTCACGACCTTGCTGGCGATTATTAATCCGCTGGAGGCTCTTCCGGTTTTCTTGAAACTTCTGGAAGGCAAGGATGAAGCGGAGCATAACCGGGTCGCCCGGCTATCATGCTTCTACGCCCTGCTCCTGGCATTTTTCTTTCTCTTCTTCGGGCATCTGATACTGTGGATTTTCAGCGTTCCACTGAGCATGGTCCGGATTGTCGGCGGCATCATCCTGATGCGCATCGGCTTCGATCTGTTTTCACCTTCGTCCTCGGGCGCATCGCCGGGCAATGTCGCAAGCGGCTCGGGCGACAAAGGTGAAGACGTCGCCTTCACGCCCCTTGCCATGCCGATCATGTTTGGACCGGGAGCCATCGCGACCATCCTTGGCATGACTTCGACGGTGAATCGACGCAACCACGCGCATTGTCGGCTTTTTTGTCGCCAGCATGGGTATGGGACTCATCTTTCATGGTGTAGTGGAGGCTATTCAAACCTATGGAAAGACCATGGGTGTGTCGGCAACATGAGAAGGAATCAACAATAATTTGAAGACCGCAGCGTGTCGCATTCCGCGTGCGGGTCGTTTCAAACCTGATGCTCAAAGGATATGCGGGATAGGTATGGCTAGACCGAAGGGCGCACTAAATAGAAAAACTCGCAGGGCGTTGTATGAAGCAGCCCAGGAGTATGACGATCACGGTAAGGCCGCAATCAACTATCTGGCGAGGACGAAGGCCACCGTTCCGTCCTCCTCGTTGCACGCCGGTCAGTTTCGCACTCCGGACCCTGAGAAGATCGCGCAGTTGTCCTCTGTATAGCAACGATAATCGGCTTTTCAGTGATCGGCCGACGACAGTTTCGAACGAGTAATGGTCTTTTTCTTGTGATGGTAGATGCCGTGGAGCGACCGCATCGACTCAATCACGTGCTGTTTCGTAAACGGCCAGCGTTTTCCGATTTTGCCCACCACGCTCAGCGTGCTCTCCCCCAGGAAATCGCGTTCAAGTCGCTCCTGATCCTCGAGTTTGTCATCAAAGCTGGCTTCGTTGAATTTCGGCGAGGCAATGACCTCGTCGAGAAACGCCGAACCATCCTCGAGGTTCTTTAGCCAGGATCGTTGCAGGTAGTAGTACATCGCGTTTTGAATCGCCGGGAGAAATGGGTTAACGACCAGAAGCACCAGGTACTCCGTCTGACCGGTATGTTTGTAAGCATAGAAGGAAATGTCCGAGTTTGGAAACAAGCCATCAGTGAATTGCCTCACGAGCCTATTCCGGAAATCGGAAGGATTGGCATCGGACTGTCCATAAAGCACCACGACCTTTTGAGCCGTCCGAAAGGCTATGGGGCCGTCTTGAAAACGATACTTTCCGAATCGACGTGACAGTTCGTCCGGTGCGTACAAGTCTTCGCCAAAGATGCAATCAAGGGCAGCCATTTCCGCACCGTGCTGAGGCACGCTCAATCCGAGCAATTGGTCCGCCTGGATCCAGGGGTTGCTCACGGTGCCGCGAAACAACTGATGTACGTGGGCGATGTCCTTTTGTGTGTCGTTGTTTGCATCGGCCTTGCCATGAGAAAAAGCCGAGATGAATGGATTTCCGTTCAGGCGATTGTTCATTTCCATCGCATCAAAGTTGGCTGACGAGGTAGTGCCCTTCGAGCTGGAGTTGCACAGCGTGCACATGGCGCCGCTGAGCGACATGTTGATCAGTGACATGCCGCGCCGGTTAATCAGCTGTTTACTCTCCGCTGCCTTTCCCGCCGCACGTCTGCTCTCGGCGTCGGGCTGCATCCAACGCAGGCAATCATTGCTGACCAGCCATAAGCTGTCGAGGAAACGGTCGGTATCCGTTTTGTTCCTTTGCCCGTACCAGCTGGTGAAGAAACGGCCAACGTTGTATTTTTCATGCGGGTCCATGTCTGAGTGTTGATCTTCGTTTGAATACGGTTCGTCGGATTCTGGAAGAATCCCGACCCCCATCAGATGGACCTGCTTTGTTCCCGGTCCCAGAGTTCGCCTTTCCAGTTTGCTGGCGAGCGGGAGGCCGGCACCACCCCCAGTGCCGCCGCCAATCGCGAAGGCGTAGGAGACGATCTCAGCTTCTCCTCGGCTGCACAGTTCTTCAGGCACCTCCGACTCCGCCCAGTTTTGACAAATGTTTTCGCTGACGATGTGGAAGTCGCAACCGCCGGTGTGGTTGGAAAGGTTGTGAGATGTGCCTGGGAAAACCGTCTTTTCTTGAAGCCCATCGGCTTTCGTAAAAACCACCACCGACTGGGTAATTTCGTTGTTGGCAACATCGGAATCCACGATGGCGTACCAGGCAGTGTCCTTTAGCAATTCTGTGCCGGTCAAATACTGCCACTCCCTTCGCCAGCTTGCCATCCGTTCCTTGAAACCAATCCCCGCCTGGAAGCTCTCGAACAACTTTGAGATGGCCGAGGCATTGGGTTGAATCCTGATCTCGTAGGCGCTGGGCAGGCCGCTGATGTGTGCAAAAAAATCATAGCAAATCCGGCTACCACATTTTCCGACACCGATTATCTTTATGTTCATGGCTCTTAGAGAAAGGGAAGATAACTGACTACTAACAAACCAAGCCCGATCCCGCTTACGGCTCCACAAAGGATACGGACGGGACGTGTTTGGGACGGCTTCAACGAATAGCCTGCGATGCTCTGGGTCGGTTTGATCAACAACCCACCGATCGTAATAAAACACCACCAGCCGGCGTTAGCCGCCTCATCATGCCGGTGTTGAAATAGGTTCCGATAGCCATCAATAGCAAACTGCGTAAGAAGCAGATGGATGCTCAGCAGCATCGCAAGTGAGGCAAAACCAACCATGAAGTGCAGTTGACGTCCCAATCTCTCGCGTCCGAACTCGTCAACAGCAACAGCCTCTTTCGGCCATTTTGGGGCGCGGGTACACAACCAGAAGGAGGCCACGATCATGGCTAGATAGAAGATCATCCCAATCAGCGTCATGATCTCCTCCTCCCGGCCAGGTCTGGCAGCAGATTAGGAGCCGTAGACATGGTGTTCTCTTTGAGTTGGCGTACCTTCATGAATCCAACTCTACAGCACCGAGTGCTTACACGATATGAAGCCGCACACTGAATGGGTGCGTAATTTGGGAGGCTGCCGGTGTGACAGCCTGCACCGACCGAATGTGAAGAACTTCGCACGCCTCAGTCGGCGCGCGCGCCAGATGCCCCCACGATCTTTAGCCACACCGCGATTTGCTCGCACAGGAACCTGCCAAACGGGTCATATGACCCTGTCGTCCCATTACCCGACCAATACGTTACGCCGAGGAATTAGTGGGCAATTCTGGGTGGCAGTCGAGTGTCCATCAACGGCAGCTATTGGGAAGATTGGACCGGACGCGCAGCCGGCAAGGCACGGCCATGAGCAGTCGTTCATCGTGCGGGCTTGACAGGTCCGCAACGGTAGCCACTAGCGGCCGTTCCATCGCGGCACTGCGTGTCTCCCGTCGTGACCTATTTGGGACATGGGTATGAATCGGCGAGACGCTCAAACCATCGATAACCGCGGGATTCGACTGCAAATCGGAACCGAATGCCTCGCGCCCTAGGGCACGCCCGGCTTTCGCGCCAAGATGAAATCGGCAGCGTAAGTAGGTGCTGCGGGTTGGCGGAAAACGAATTCAAAACCAGCCCCCTCTAACCACGCCCGATGTTCGGCTTCTGTATGAATAAGACCATCAGCGTAGTCGTTCACAAACAACAAATTGTAGGTCGCATACGATAAGGGGGAGGTACGGGAGTCATCGAGTATCCAACCAACAACGTAGAGTGGGCTTCCCGGGTTCAGCGCAGGATACACATTGGCCAGCACGCTACGGATTTGCTCCGGGGTCAACACCGGAAATAGCCCTCGCATCACAGCTACATCGTACGAACCGCCAAGAGGATCGTTGACGACATTGGTCGGGTACACGTTGATGCGAGTTGCGAGCCCAGCCTCATCTATGTAGCGCTGTGCGATCGGCGCGATTGCTGGCAAGTCCGCGATCGTGACTGAAAGATTTGGCCAAGCTTCGGCCATCGCGATAGCAACCCCGCCGGAGCCTCCTCCAACATCAACGAGTTTGCGAAAACCTGAGAAGTCCCGGGATTTGGCAAGCTCTCGGCCGGCCGCCAAACATTCGGTAAACGTGCCGCGGTAGAAGGACTCGCGCACATCGGTGGGCATACTGGCGTAATCCATTCCGCGTTGCGACACGCCCGCGCGAATCGTATCCGCCACACAAAGCACCGAATTCCACCGACGCCGATATGCGTGATGCCGCATCCCGATGTAATCGGGCCTGCTTGGTACCCAGAAACCGATCTGCTTCCGGTGAATTCAGGAAGCGGTCCCCATCGAACTTCAGCAATCCGATTGCAACTAAGGCATCAAGAAGCCGCGCGGTTTTGGCACGATCGGTTCCTGCCGCTTGCGCGATCTCTTCGGCAGTGAGCGGTCCATCTCCGAGCGGAGTAAAGAGGTCCAGCTCCATACCAGCAAGCATAGCGAAGGAAGGATAAACCGCGTCGGCCAGGCTTTCGATCATCGTGGGGACAATCCTCGGCTCGGTCCTCATGTCGCTACCTCCCAACGTGATCACACTCAGCCTGGACGCCCACTTCGGGCACAAACGAATGGTAGATATCTATCAATTCGTGAGCAAGGTAGAAAAGCAATCGCTCACGAAGCGCCACCCGGAATCCCTGACCGTTCGGATCTGGCACTGAACCGCGTTCCCAATCGTCGAATTCCAGCGTTCGGTTTCGATTGGACAGCCGACATTCGCGCCAGCGATCCCGAACGGCGACTTTGGGTCGCATGCCGCAGTTCAGCAACGGCAGCTATCTGGAAGTCTGAGGCTCGGTCGCATCCGGCTCAGGCCGGCCACAACCGGACGGTCGCCCCATCCTCGCAAATCGCCCGTAGACCGTCGATTAACTGTTTGTTGTGTTGCGCATGGTATGCGCCTAGCATGAGGGTCGGAAGACTGCGCGTGTAAACGCATAACGCCGGGCCTTCACAACACGACGAGGGAGTATAGAAAAAGGGGGGATGATGTCCGTTCGTTCAGGATTGATAGCGAAGCACGTTCTGCTTGTCCTTGTTACGGTGTTATCTGCTTGTGCCACGACCACAGGTGGTGACAGTGTCGCAAAGCAGCAAGTTGCCACGGCGACACAGGCGTGGATTGATGCCATGGGCAGCCACGATCAAGCGCGAGTTCTCGCCCTCTATGACCCTGAGGCGGTGCTGTGGGGCACCACGTCCTCAGCGATTCGAGACAATCCGTCCAGCGTTCGTGAGTACTTCGACTTCCTGCCTACCGCGCCTCCATATTACAAGGGCGTTCTTGGGGAGCAACGTATTCGCGTTTATGGCGACATGGCTATCAATACTGGAACCTATACCTTTATCGGTCCGGCTCTTGACGCTGCTGGCAAGCCAGTTAGTCGTCCGGCGCGATTTAGCTTTACCTATCGGAATCGCGATGGACGTTGGCTGATTGTGGATCACCACTCGTCCGCAGTACCAGCACCTAAACCGGCGCCTAAGTAGCACGGCACGTGCTGATTGGTACGGCGCGTGCTGATGCGAGATGTGCGTCGTCAGCTTTGGGTCGGGAGTGTGAGTTCGTCAGCGGCAGGTTTCGGGGAAGTTACCTACCAGCAACCGGCGCTAATCGCTTCCGGCATCACGGAGAACGGCCGGTATCTGGAAATCTGAGGCTCGGCCGCATCGGGCGGCAGCCGGCCATGAGCAGTCATTCAGGACCTCGATTCAATCATAAACAAGTCTGTGATAATGGATCGCATTGCTCATGTCGAAAGGCACGCATTTGGCACGCAAGAGGAAGTTCAGCCGCAGGCCCATCGCCTGGAATAAGGGCAAGCAGGTCGGCCAGAAGTTACCCCTGAGTCTGCAGCAAATCCGCTCCATTCGTAGCCGCCTGAAGACGGATCAGCAGGTACGGGAGTTAGCTCTGTTTAACCTCGCCGTCGATAGCAGCCTGAAGCCGTTCGACCTTATTCGGCTACGCGTCGGCGACATTGCCCAGGGGCGGCGCCCATTGACGAAAGTGAGCATCACGGCACCGGTGTCGAAACGGCGCAGTTCGTTTGTGCTCGGTGTCGAGACACGAGCCACTGTTGGGGCTTGGATCGAACATCAGGAGCTCAAGGCAAACGACTATCTGTTTCCGTCGCGGTTACACGCATCGCCGTATTTGTCGGTTCGGCAGTACGCAAGACTCGTTGAGTCGTGGGTGAGTTCGATCGGGCTGAATCCCCGTGACTATGGCACGCACTCGTTACGGCGGACGAAGCCGGCATTGATCTACCGTAAGACGAAGGATCTGGCGGCTGTCCAGGTGCTGCTGGGGAACACCAAAGTGGAGACTACGGAGCGGTATCTGGGATCGATGCGGGATAAGGACTTTACCCCACTGGGTAGACGCAGGGGGCGTTCTAGGCGGCGTCTCCATGGGTAAGGCCTGCGAGCAGCCTTCAGTTTCGGAGCTGCGGCGGACGGCAGCTATCGAGAACATTGAGGACCGGGCGGCGGTCGGGCGCTGACCGGCCATACGCAGCCGCCTGCAATACCGGTGGGGGTAAACTCCTCAGGTAAGATTTCGGATATCATCTTTGCCTGCTTTGACGGCGAGGCCGTCGTCGTCCGAATACGATTGTTGATCCCGCCCTTATGGCACCCCTCCCTCGTCGAGAAATACGGTCCCGTTCCCGCGTCTCGGGTGCGACGCTCTGGCTGATCCCGGTCGGCCTCGTCGTGCTCGCCGCGGCGTGGATTTGGTTGATGATGTGGTGGAACTACTCGTCGGGAGAGCGCGCTGGGTGGGTGCAGAAGTTCTCCAGCAAGGGTTGGATCTGCAAGACGTGGGAAGGCGAGCTCGCGCTCGTAACGATGCCAGGCACTGCGCAGGAGAAATTCCTGTTCACCGTGTGGGACGACGACGTGGCCACGAAGATCAACGCCGCGATGGGCAAGCGCGTGTCGCTCCACTACGAGGAGAAGGTCGGCCTGCCGGGTAGTTGCTTCGGCGATACGCGGTATTGGGTCAACGGTGTAAAGGCGGTAGAGGACATTCCGCTCGCGCCAGGCATATCCGTGCCAACGCAACCGGGTGCCGCGCCCACTGCGAAGTGATCGAACGGTCGTCGTGGCGCCCGAGCTCGAACCGGCGTCGTGAATCCCGTAAACGGCAACAGGACTGCGGTCTACTCCGCGCTTGCAGCCGACGGCGGCCGATACGATCCGAAGCCATCACTTTAGCTGCGGATTCGACGCCAGCTTCGCGACCGCGTGCAGTAGCTGACGACAGACTGCTATCTGGAAATCTGAGGCTCGGGCGAATCAGTCGGCAGCCGGCCCAGAAGCGGTCACTCGGTCGTTTTTCCTCGCAGCCTATTTCGATATTCCTGCGCCATAATAGGCTGCATTTCAGAAGTTCACTATACGTTAGGCACCAGCATGAAAGTCTTCCGCGACTCGCTTATTGCTCTATTGATTCTTACTGGCTCAGCTTCGTGCGCCTCAGTGACAACTCTCCAGCCTGCGGCTTCGGTTGTAGGATCGGGTGTGTTCGTCTCGGATTCTGGGCAAACCATCCGCGCCGACTACCGCGACAATGGCACGGTTACGCTGACGTTCACCGATGGCACTACCAAGGTCTTGTCGCAAGCCGTTTCCGCATCAGGCGCACGATACGTTTCCGGATCTTATGAGTGGTGGGAGCACCAAGGTGAGGCCACGTATTCGGTAAACGAGAAGCAGAGGTTCCGAGGCAAACTTAAGCCGAAGCCTAGTGCCTAACAATTCGTTCAAGCCGACGCCGCTTCATGGCGTCAGCCGCCGTACTCGCGCTACGCTAGCACGCGTTGCCGGTAGCTTCGCAGCGCGGCTTAACTCGGGCCATTAAGCGTCCGCTTCGGTCGATAGACGCGGCTGACGAACGACTGCTACCCGGAAATCTAGGGGTCGGGTGCATCTGGCGCTGTTCGGCCATTTGCCGACCTTGCACCGTAATTCAAGATGGGTCCGAAAGCGGACCAATCGAGAGCGCCATTCCAGCAATCGGGACGGCAGCGCTGCCAGGTGGTTGACCAAGGTTTCGTTGTGAGTGCAAGAGCTTGGTGCTATCAGAGACGGAGCCCAACTACGTCCATCCCCATTCAGGTATCGAGCATGGTGTAGTCATGCTGGGGTCCAAGCCAAGTCAGCGTATCGCCGAGCGTGACCGTAAGCGGGCGGGGCGACCAGCCGATTGCGCGCGTTGCCTTTTCCATCGAAAGCACGTGGCTGCGTCCCACGTATTCCGCCACAAAGCCAGATCGGATCCTTCGAGGTGCCCTGGTTGCAACGTGGGATACAGCGTCGAGGATGGGCAGAATACGGACTAACCAAGACGGCATCTCGTTCGGCACTCGGACATCACCGCGAAGCTCGTGGATCTCCTGCAGCAGTGTGCGGAAGGAAAGTGTGGGGCCAGCGACGAGATAGCGTCCACTTGCGCCGGTCTCGTAGAGGCGAACATGCGCGTCGGCGACGTCGCGGACATCGGTGAAGGCAAAGTCGATTGGTAGCACCATCGGGAACGCGTTCTTAACCGCCCCGTCGACCATTTCGAGCGTAGGCGTCAGTCGATTGAATCCGGGACCGAGCATTGCGCCAGGGAGCACTGAAACGAGATCGAGTCCCAGCTCGTGTGATAGTTCCCACGCCCGCCTTTCAGATTCGAGTTTCGAGCGCGCGTAGATCTCGTGCGAACGATCGTTCCAAACCCTCTCGTCGCGGACCTCGCGACGCGGGCCACTGGTCCCGATTGCTGCCGCACTCGAGGTGAGAACGACCCGTCTTACGGCGTGTTGTGCGCAAGCTCGCAGCACGTTCTCCGTGCCTGCCACGTTGATGCGACGAAGCTCCGTCGCCGATAGTCTCGAGACACCGAACGCCGCCGCAGCGTGAAAGACGCCCATTACCCCAGCAAGCGCGCTCTTCGTCGCCGCAGCATCGGTTATGTCGGCCACCGCGACGTCCAATCCATCACCTTGAACCCAGGGCACCTCGCGCAGGCGATCAGTAGAACGGACCACAGCGCGCACCCGATACCCCATCTTCAAGAGTCGGTAGACCAGGACCGATCCGAGGTGACCTGTGGCTCCCGTGACAGCTACGTATTGCGATTGCTTTGACATCAGCCCGAACCTCCTATATGTTAACGGTGTTCACTTGATTCTGTCACACAATGCGAACAGTGTCAACATGAGAGCCTCGGGAGCACACAAGAGCGGCTATCACCATGGCGACTTGCGGGCCGCGCTGATCCGCGCGGGGCTTGCCCTTCTTGAGAAACGCGATGCTGACGATCTCGGCTTGCGTGAGGTGGCACGCGCGGTCGGCGTCAGTGCTGCGTCCGTCTATAGGCACTTCCCGAACAAGGAAGCACTGCTACAGGCTTTAGCTGCGGAAGGCCTGAAGCGGTTGGGTGAAGCCCAACGAGCCGCTTCCGAAGCCGCAGGCGGAGGCATCGCTGGCTTCGCGGCGACAGGAAAGGCTTATGTCGCGTTCGCGCTCGCCAATCCGGCGCTGTTCCGGGTCATCTTCTCGCGTGCGGAGCCCGAGCCTGCAGGTGGACCTTCAGAGAAAGAAGATGAGGCTTCCCAACTCCTCATGGAGTTTGCGACTGCGATGGCGGGCCACGCCAACACGGAAGAAGCGCGCGTGATTGCGACGCAGTCCTGGGCGCTCGTTCACGGACTTGCGGTCCTTATACTCGACAAACGCCTCCCAAATGACACCGCCCTTGTCGGTGACGTCATCGATAAGGCCGCGTCCCAGATGCGGACTGCACGTTCTTGAGCTCACGGTATGTGAAGACTCCACGATAGGCTACACGTCCGCTGTTGTTTTATTGCCAAGTATCCACCGTTGATAACCGCCACAGGCAGCTTTGGGTCGGGAGTGTGAACTCGTCAACGGCAGGTATCGGGGAGGCTGAAACTTGACGGCGGCCGGCACCGATTCGTTCCGGGCATCACGGCGGACGGCCGGTATCTGGAAATCTGAGGCTCGACCGTATCTGGCTCAGGACGGCCAAAAGC
This sequence comes from uncultured beta proteobacterium, assembly GCA_963802355.1. Taxonomy (GTDB): domain Bacteria; phylum Pseudomonadota; class Gammaproteobacteria; order Burkholderiales; family SG8-41; genus SG8-41. The sequence goes on from CAWDIV010000014.1 coordinate 23,861, forward strand.
CGTCGGTCGCCGAAAACCATGCCCGGGTGTGAATATTCCGCAAACTCTCGACGTAGCGCCTCGCACAACTATGCTTTGACAAGCCTTTAGGATAGCTTGTCGGTATCCAGGGGAGGCCGGTGACCGGCTGGATCGCATGACAACACGTAGGGGATTGCTAGTCGCGCTTGGCGCGGGTGCGCTCACCGCACCGTTTGCTTCCTTCGCGCAGCAGCCGGGCAAAGTCTGGCGCATTGGGTTGCTTGACCTCGGTTCACGGGTTGCCGGCAGGTATGCTGCGCTGATGGAGGGCCTGCGCGATTTAGGTTATGTCGAGGGCAAGAATTTTGTCCTCGAAGCGCGTCACGCGGATGGTAATGCGGATCGTCTGGAGGGACTCGCGGCGGAATTGGTCCGGCAGAAGGTTGACCTGATCTTGTCACAGGGGAACCCCGCAAGCCACGCGGCGCAACGGGCGACAGCAACGATTCCCATCGTCATCACCAACGCAATAGATCCCGTAGGTGACGGTTTCGCCATGAGCCTGGCACGGCCCGGGCGCAACATCACTGGCATGTCCAGCGGCGCCGAAGATACGGTGCAGAAGCTGGTCGAGTTGTTGATTATGGTGGTGCCCAAACTGAAAAGCATCGCAGTGATCACCAATCCTGCGAACAGCGCGCACGCACTGTTGCTATCGCTCGCCCAGGCCGCCGCGCGGCAAACCGGCATACAGGTCTTGCCGGTGGGTGTCCGCACGCCGGAAGACATTGAGCGCGGCTTCGCAACGATGGCGCGCGACCGAACCGATGCCGTGATCATTCTTATTGATGCGTTTCTCGGCCTGCAGCGAACGCAGATCGCTGGCCTTGCCCTCAAGCACCGGTTGCCGTCGATTACTTGGACGATGACATATGCCGAAGTCGGCGGCCTGATGAGCTATGGAACGGATATTGGCGAAAATTGGCGCCGCGCCGGGATTTTCGTGGATAAGATATTAAAGGGTGCTAAACCAGGCGATATACCGTTCGAGCAACCGACGCGGTATTACTTGGTGGTCAACCGCAAAACCGAGAAAGCGCTGGGCATCAAGATTCCGCAGTCGATCCTGGTGCGCGCGGACAGGGTGATCGAATGACGACGCGCCGGCATTTCGTGATTTTGGCGCTGGGCGCTCTTGCGGTGCCGCTGGCCGCCATCGCCCAGCAGGCGGGCAAGGTCTGGCGCGTCGGGTTCCTGGGGGCGGGGTCCGCTTCCAGCTGGAAAAGCCGCATCGACGCGCTGCGGGAGGGCCTGCGGGACCATGGCTACGTGGAGGGGAAGAACCTCGTCATCGACTTTCGCTGGGCCGACGAATACTACGACCGGCTTCCAGCCCTTGCGGCGGAGTTGATCCGTCTCAAGGTCGACGTCCTCCTGACGCACGGTACGCCCGGTTCCCGTGCAGCCAAGCAGGCTACTACGACGATCCCCATTGTCATGGTGCTCGTGGGCGATCCAGTTTCGACGGGTCTTGTTGCCAGCCTTGCGCGACCCGGTGGCAACCTTACCGGGTCGACTTTCTTCAGCCACGAGCTCGCCGCGAAGCGGATCGAGCTGCTGAAGGAGGTGCTTCCGCGTATCCGGCGGATGGCCGTTCTCGTCAATCCCGACAATCCAGCGAGCGATCTAGCCCTGGGAAGCATGCAAGGCACCGCCAAGGCATTGGGGATGGACCTCCAGCGATTCGGAGTACGGGGATTGGCGGAGCTAGCCGACGCATTGGCACTCGTGGCGAAAAGGGGCTTTGAGGCGGTCGCGATCTACGAAGAAGGCATGCTGAACAGCAACCTCGGACGGATTGCCGAGCTCGCGGCCGGGCAGCGAATTCCCTCGATCGGGTCGGCATTGTTTGCCGACGCCGGCGGCATGATGGGATACGGAATAAACAACCCCGAGTTCTACCGCAGGGCGGCCTACTTCGTGGACAAGATCCTCAAGGGAACCAGGCCGATGGATCTGCCGATAGAGCGCCCGACCAAGTTCGAGTTGGTGATCAACATGAAAACCGCGAAAGCGCTCGGGATCACGATCCCGCAGTCGATCCTAGTGCGTGCGGACAGGGTAATCGAGTAAACGACGCGAGTGACCGGTTTCGGGAAACCTGAGTGGCGGGTTAGGGTCGACTGCGGAAGTTCGAGGCTTCCAAAAGCGGCCGGTGGGGGTCGCCGAAACCAGACACTCACCGTCAGATCAAATCGCGACTACTACAGATGAAGGAAAGCCTGTAGACAAGTCAGGTCATCCTTCCGCCTTCCGCTTTCATCCTTCAGGCGCGGCCGTCGCTAGTCGACGGGCGTGCCTGAAGCCTTCACCACCCTGCCCCACTTGGCGATCTCGGCCTTGATGAACGCTGTGAATTCTGCCGGCGAGTTGTTTACCGATTCCATCCCGACCGCGCTCAACTGATCGACCACCTTGGGTGTGCGGCCCGCGGTGACGATCGCTTTGTTCAGCGTCGTGATGACTTCCTTCGGCGTGCCGGCCGGCGCGAGTATTCCGTACCACAGCCTCCCCTCGTGCCCGGGCACGGTCTCGCCCACGGTGGGGAGATCGGGGAAGAACCTCGAGCGCTTCGTGCCCGTGGTGGCGAGCATGCGCAGCTTGCCGGACTTTGCGTGCGGCGAGACGCTGGGGCCGCTGCCGAAGTAGAGCTGTATTTCGCCGGAGAGGAGCGCGACCATGGCGAGGCCGCGCCCTTGTACGGAACGTGCACGATGTTGATCCCGGCGAGCTGCTTGAAAAGCTCGCCCGTCACGTGCGCGCCGGAGATGTTGCCGACCGAGCCGAAGCGGAGCTCGCCCGGCTTGGCTCTAGCCAGCGCGATCAGCTCCTTCACCGTCGTCACGGGCAGCGAGGGATGCACGACCAGGTTGAAGTCGGAGGTGGAGACGAGGCTTACCGGGATGAAGTCCCGCAGCGTGTCGTAGGGAAGGTTCGCGACCGCGCCCTGAACCACCGCGTTCGGAGTCGTATTGCCCACCAGCAGCGTGTAGCCGTCGGCCGGCGACTTCGCCGCGAGCTCGGTGCCGATGCGACCGCTTGCACCGCCGCGGTTGTCCACGACGAACTTCCAGCCCAGATCGTCGGTGAGCGCCTGCGTCATGATGCGCGCGGGCACGTCCGACCCGCCTCCCGGAGTGGCGGGGACGATAAGCCGGATCGGCCTTGCGGGATAGGGCTGCGCGTCAAGGGCGGGAGCCCATGCCAGGGCAATGGCAAGCACGGGCAGGGAAATCAGGCAACGCATTGCGCGGCTCCTCGACAACATTCCGTTCTGACGTTACTACGCCCCAGATACGGCGTCTCAGATAGAGCGTCTCAGATAATACGTCTCAGATAGGGCGTCTCACACACTGCGTGCTAGCAGCGCTTGCCTTGGGACCACTCACTTGGGATGACTAGCCCGGCATTTCTACCTGGGTTGCTTGACCCTGCCTCGATTTGACGTACACCACTTTACGCAGCTATGAGGCTGAGTTCCGCATTGACGGGTGTCTGGTAGCCGATCGACGAATGCAGTCGCGTTTGATTATAGAAACCTTCGATCCAGTTGACGATATCGAGCTTGGCGAGCGCGCGAGTATCGTAACGCATCGTATGCACGCGCTCGACCTTCAGCGTTTTGAAGAAGCTCTCCATCACTGCGTTGTCCCAGCAGTTGGCCCGCCTGCTCATCGATTGAATCATCCGGTAGTCCTTGATCAGCTTCCGGTGCTGGTCGCTGGTGTACTGACTGCCACGGTCCGAATGCATGATCAGCCCTGCTGGCGGTTTGCGTCGCCAGTACGCCGAGTTCAGCGCCTGGCAAACCAGATCGGCTTTCATCCGCTCACTCATCGACCAACCCACGATTTTGCGGCTGGCCAAGTCCATGACGCAGGCCAGATACAGCCATCCTTCGTCCGTGGCGATATAGGTAATGTCGGCAACCCAGGCTTGATTGACTTGCCAACCATCGAGGCGCCGATTCAACCCGTTGGGCGCGATCGGCTGGTGGTGGGCAGAATCGGTCGTCACCCGATAGGGTCGCGGGTAGGCCGGACGCAAACCCTGTCGTTTCAAGCTATTGCGCACCCGTTCGTGACTGACCCGAACACCCTGCGCGCGAAGATCTCGAACGATACGGGGCCGCCCGTAGCTGCGCTGGGTACCCGCGTGAATCGCCGCGACTCGCGCATCCAGCGCCGCATTGGCCATCGAGCGCTCGCTCGCCGGGCGTGTTCTCCACTGGCAATAACCTGTGCGCGATACGCCAAGCTGTCGGCACATCCGCGTTACGCTGTACAAGTCGCCTTGCTCTTTGATCCAGGCGTACTTCACCGCGACTCCTTCGCGAAATACGCCGCCGCTTTTTTTACGATTTCGAGATCCAGTTTGGCGCTGGCTAATTCCCGCTGCAACCGGGCATTCTCCGCCTCGAGCTCAGAGACCGACCGCTTTACCGGCCTGCCCATCGCATCACCTGCTTTGAGCTTGCCTACACGCGCGCGCTTGATCCGATTCCACAGGCTCGAGACCGGAATGCCCAATCGCACCGCAGCCTTATTGCCTCCAATCGACTCGCCCAACTTGACTGCCTCTACCTTGAACTCATCAGTGTACTGCCGGTTTGGAACCAACTCCTTCTTGCTCATCGTGCCCTCCGTTCATCAGAAATTTACCTGCAATCTGATGTACGTGAAACCCATGGCAAGATCAGCTTTACCGGGGACGCCTTTAAGACGCCTCACCTGAGACGCTTCATCTGAGACGCTCTCAAGCCGACTTCCCGAAGCCGTAAAGCGCCTCCGGATTCCGCACCAGGATCCGGCTTCGCGTCGCGTCGTCCGGCGCCCACTCCGTCAGCAGGTCGAACAGCAGCGCGTCGTCCGGCTTGACGTCGCGCACACCGGGATGCGGCCAGTCGCTGCCCCACACCAGGCGCTCCGGCGCCGCTTTCACGAAGGCCTGCGCGATTTTTGTGGCCTCGGGGTACGGCGCCCCCACCTTGCTGTTCGAATACGCGCCCGACAGCTTGACCCATGCCCGGCGCTTGTCCACGAGGTCACGGACGATTCCGTGCGACGCATGATCGACGCCCGCCGGGAGCGGCGGGTGCGCGAGGTGATCGAACACGAGTTGCGTCGGCAGGCGCCGCAGCATGTCCTCGAACGCGACCACTTGCTCGCCATCGACGTTGAACTGAATGTGCCAGCCGAGCGGGGCGACGCGTTTCGCGAGCGGCTCGACCATTTCGGGCTTGACGACCGCGGTGGCCGGATCGCCCAGGCTGAAGCGGATCCCGCGCACGCCTCTGTCGTGGAATCTCTTCAGCTCGGCGTCCGTGACGGTGGGATGCACGACGGCGACGCCTCTCGCATTCGGGCCGAGCTGCGCGATCGCATCGAGCGTGACCGCATTCTCGGTGGCGTAGTTGCGGGGCTGGACGATGACGACGCGCGTCGTGCCAATCCGTTTCTGCAACAACCGGTACTCCGCCACCGTGCCGTTCGACGGGGCAGGCCGCTTGCTGGGAGGCATGGGAAAGCGGGCGGGGTCGTAAATGTGCATGTGGCAATCACACGCATTCGCCGGAGCCTTCAACTTCGGCGGCTCGGTTCCGGTTGAATTCGGCACCTGCTGGGCGTGGCCGTCTCGAACGGGTTTTCCCGCTGCTCCCAGCGCAACCATAGCTGCTCCCTTCAAGAATGCACGACGCGCAATCATGCGGCGGCTATCTTCTCACCTTTCCCAGTTTGCCGGAATGACAGTCCGGTTCTCGGTCGTCACGTTCGCCGGATAGGTAGGTCCAGAACACGGCCTGCGCTGCGACTAGGCACAGCAAGGCGACGAGGGCAGCCCAGTTCGGTCACACCGGCAACGCTTGCTCCGTCGCGTGCGCCGGCGCCTCCAGCTCATAGGCGTTCATGAAGTATGCGTGCCATGGGGTCTCCTTGTGCAACGGCGGTGCGCGCAGTTTGCCACAAAGAGAAGTGAGGGCTGACGACTGATGGATAAAGGGGTGAGATGCGTGATGGGTGATGAGTGATGAAGGACACCGCATCACTAGCAACAGCGACATCACCTCATCACCATCGAGCAGAGGGTGGGGATGGGTTTTCGTCTGGGAAGCTTTACCTGAGACGCCCTATCTGAGACGCGTTATCTGGGACGCCTTACCTGCGTCTCTTGCTACTGCGGCTGCAGGATGTGCCGCCGGACCCGTTCTGCGAACTCGGGATTGGCTCGGGCCTGCGCCAGGATCTCTTGGAACCTGTTGACAGTGATGCCCTCGTTCTCGACGGCCCTCTTCATTTCCGCCGATGCAATCTCCTGGACTTGCTGGCGTTCTTCGGCCGTTGTTGCGGTCTGCAGCTTCGGAAGATAGGTGTCGTTCACACGTTGGATCTCTACGACGACCACGGCAAACGATTTCAGCTCAGCATCGCTAATTGCGGGAGCGGATTGCTCGATCGGCGGCTGGATGGATTGGGCCATCGCCAAGGGAGGTCCTGCAAAACCCAGTACGGCAATTGCAGTCGTCGCGAGAAATTGAAGTCTCATCGGAATCTCCTTGAATTGCGAAGGACGTTGAAAGTACGCGCGGGTGCCGCAAGCCCCGCAGGGGCAGCGAGCCCGTTCCGGCTGTTGCTTCCACGCTTAAAGGCAAGTCGCCACGCAATGTCCGTACCAGTGAATGCAATCAAGAAGTTGGGAGGATCGGTATCGGGGCGCGTCCAGCTCCACCGTCGCTGGTGGGCGACAGCGTACCAAGCCAGATCGTTCAAGCGTTTGATTGCTGCGCGAATTAGTGTGTCGCCCCGTGGGGACGGGCGACAAAGTGGAGTGACGAAGTGACGGGGTGACAGGGTGATGGGGTGATGAAGTGATGGAGCGATGGAGTGACTGATAGGGATTTATCGTCACCAGCGAAGCGACGTCACCTCATCACCTACAACTTCAGCAACGCCTCCAGATTCCGCCACAGGATCTTGTCCTTCTCCTCCTGGGTCAGGGACTTCAGGCTCTGCACCCAGCCGCCGGGCCCGGGCTTCCAGGGCACGAACGGCCAGTCGCTGCCGAGGACCACGCGGTCGGCCCCTACCCGGTCGAGCAGGAATCGAAGCGCCTCTTCGCTGCCGGTCACGGTGTCGTAGTAAAGACGGCGCTGGTACGCGCTCGGCGGTTTCGGGGTGCGCTTGCCCTCGGGGAGTCTCTCCCAGCCGCGGTCGAGCCGCCCCATCGCGTAGCAGGCGGGGCCTCCGCCGTGCGCGATGCAAACGCGGAGATCCGGACACGCCTCCAGCACGCCGCCGCAGATGAGAACGGCAGTCACGATCGCGTCGTCGAGGATCACGCCGAGACTGTTGAATAGACCGTGACGGGGGATGCGCTCCCTCAGGAAATTGTTCTGGGGCTGCGGGTGATAGAAGAGCACGGCGCCCATGGCCTCGGCGGCCTTGAAAAACGGCAGGAACTTCGGCTCGTCCCATTGCTCGCCGTTCACGTTGGTGTCGAGCTCGGCGCCCTTCAGTCCGAGCTTTGTCACCGCGTGCTCCAGCTCGTCGATGGCGGACTTGACGTCCTGCATGGGGAGCGTTGCTAGCCCCGCGAAGCGCGTGGGAAATTGGCGGGCCGTCGCGGCGATCTCTCCATTCACCTCGCGCGCCAAGGCGCGCCCCTGCGCCGCGTCGAGGTGGTAGCCGAAGAACGGCGTGTGTATGGAGAGCACCTGCACGTCCACGCCCTGCGCATCCATGTCTTTCAGCCGCTCTTCCGGTGTGAATCGCACCTTGGGTGAGGTGAAGCCTGTGCGCATGCCGCCTCCCACCATGCTGCCGAGGCCCTCGCCGGGCTCGTGACGAAAGCCGTGCCATTCCGTTTTCGCGTCGACGGCCTTCCACAGGGAATTCGGGACGAGATGGGCGTGGATGTCGATGGTTTTCATGAGGTGATGTCGCTATCGCTGGTGATGAGGTGATGAGGTGTTGAAAAACGGAGAGCCGTCGTGAGGGAAACCCGATTGTACGTCACTTCATCACTTCGTCACTTCGTCACTGTCCCGAAGCGTCTCAGGTAAAGTGTTCCAGACCAGAGGTTCTCTATGGGTAACATCGTACCGTTCGATCTTGCAATATTCTTGATCGGCGCGTTCGCGGCCGCCTTTGTGACAGGGCTCGCCGGCTTCGCCTTCGGTATGGTCGCTACCGCGATCTGGCTGCATGCGTTGACGCCGATTCAGGCGACGGCATTGATCGCTGCGTATGCGCTCCTCGTGCAAGGCTATGCCGTCTGGAAACTCCGGCGCGCCTTGAACGTCCGCCGGCTGATACCGTTCATTGTGGGTAGCGCCGTCGGCATTCCCGGCGGCATTTTCGTTCTGAAATGGGCTTCGCCGTCGGACCTTCGAATCGCCGTGGGAGCGTTACTGATCCTGTTCAGTCTCTACAACCTGATCCGCCCGAAGTTGCCCGAGGCGAAGCAAGCGGGCGCCGCACTCGACACCACCGTTGGCGTGCTCAATGGTCTCCTCGGCGGTTCGACCGGACTCGGCGGTATCCTGCCGGTAATCTGGTGCGGGTTGCGCGGATGGCCGAAGGATGAGCAGCGTGCCGTCTTTCAGCCCACTGCAGTCGCGACGTTCCTGATGATCATCGTCTGGCTCGGCGGCGCAGGTGCTCTCACGGCCGACATCGCTCGGTTGTTCGCTATCGGCCTGCCCGCGCTGATTGCCGGCACCTGGCTCGGATGGAGGCTTTATGGTCGGCTCGACGAAGCAACTTTTCGCAAGGTCGTTCTCTACCTGCTTCTCGTTTCAGGCGTGGCTCTCGTCACGACTTGGAGGTGACGCTGAAGCGTGCGGCCTGAACCTTGGCGGCCCGGCGGGTTCCAACGCGACGTATCTTCAGTTTTGGCCGTCCCGGCCAGGAATGTTAATGCTATGTCAGTCCTGCGTACGTTCTGCATGCTGTCAATGATCGCGCTCGCAGCGTCTGCTCACGGGCAGGCGCCACGCTCGCCGACTCCCGAGACCGTCAAAGCTCCTGTGCGCGTCACAACCGTCGCCAAAGGTCTCGAGCATCCGTGGAGCCTCGCATTCCTGCCCGACGGCCGGATGCTGGTGACCGAGCGTCCGGGGCGCCTGCGCATCGTCGAGCGAGATGGACGCGTTTCCAACCCGCTCACGGGCGTGCCGAAAGTCTACGCGCGCGGACAGGGAGGCTTGCTCGACGTGGCGCTCTCGCCGAGTTTCGGGGAAGACCGGCTCGTGTACCTGTCGTACGCCGAGCCCGGCGAAGGCGGCGCCGGCACCGCCGTCGCGCGCGCAAAGCTGGGGGAGGACGGTCTCAGCGGCCTGCAGGTGGTCTGGAGGCAGACGCCGAAAGTGGAAGGGCCCAATCACTGGGGTTCGCGGCTCGTCTTCCGGCGCGATGGAACGCTGTTCGTGACGGTGGGAGACCGCTTCCAATACGCGAAGGAAGCGCAGAATCTTTCCAACACCATCGGCAAGCTTGTTCGCATCAACTCCGACGGTTCCATACCGAAGGACAACCCTTATGCGGACCGCAAGGACGCTCGACCGGAAATCTGGTCATACGGACTTCGCAACGTCCAGGGGGCGGCGCTGCATCCGCAAAGCGGCGAGTTGTGGACCGTCATGCATGGCGCCCGCGGAGGCGACGAGTTGAACAAGACGGAGGCGGGAAAGAACTACGGCTGGCCGGTGATCACCTATGGCGTCGACTACTCGGGCGCCAAGATCGGCATCGGAACGGCTCATGCCGGAATGGAGCAGCCGGTGTATTACTGGGACCCGGTTATCGCCCCGTCTGGCGCCGCCTTTTACACGGGCAAGGTATTTCCCGCATGGCAGGGCGACTTGCTGATCGGCTCACTGAATCCCGGCGGGCTGGTACGGCTCCGGTTCGAAGGCGACAAGGTGGCGCGCGAGGAGCGATATCTTCGCGATGTCGGCCGCGTCCGCGACGTCCGGCAGGGTCCGGACGGATTCGTGTACCTCGCCATCGACAGCAGCAACGGCGCCATTCTGCGTCTCGAGCCCGCGCCTTGAAATCAAGCTCTGCCCGCATGCCGGTGGCGGCAGCCCGAGCGACCCGCCGATCGCGCGTCAGTCACCCGCCGTTCGCTTCCGATTACGACCCGTCGATCCGCCGCGCCCCGCCGTAGCGCTTGGCCCAGTAGTCGTGTCGCAGATCGGAGACGCGCACGGACTTTCCGGTGCGGGACGCGTGGACGAACAAGTGATCGCCGAGGTAAATGCCGACGTGGGAGAACCTCTCGCCGGTGTGGAAGAACACCAGATCGCCTGGTTCCAGCTCGGTCCTGCGCACCTTCACCCCGGTGCCGCTGATCTCGCGCGCCGTGCGTGGCAATTCCAGGCCGAGGCTCGCTCGGAACACGTACTCCACCAAGCCGGAGCAGTCGAACCCGGTTCCGGCGTCGCCTCCCCCGTAGCGGTAGCGCACGCCCACCAGATTGAGCGCATTGTCGATTAATTTCCGGATGCTGTCTTCGGCACCGGCGGTCGCTTGAACGTTTCGCTCCGATGGCGCGGGCGTAACGCGAAACTGAGCGGCGAAGCCAGGCTGGGCGATCAATGCACAGGGAATGAAAATCGCGCCGAGCAGGCTGTTGCAGCGCATGACCGCGATATCGCCCAAAGCTGCGTACCTCCAAACCGGAGAAAATCCCCTGGTATAGCGCCCAGTTGATGCGGCAATACGAAAGCCGCGCCGCTCGCGGACATCGCCAGATCGGCGATACGCGCAGAAATCTCTGGTAAGTCGCGCGGACCGCACGAAAGTTCCCCATCACCGGCAAGCGGCAAGGCGCCACTGTTGTCTTAATGGCGACGGCAGACCAGCAAGAAACCGGTAATGGGTGCTGGGTCGGGCCGGGGCACACAGCCGCGGATCCGCGCTGAAAGGCAGAACGTCGGCTCTTACCTTAAACTTCCGTAAGACTAGTGTGCTGTCCCGTGAATACCGCGCATAAGTAGACGATACCCAGCGGCATTGGCTTTCAGTCAAGGAGCTCTCGATGGACCCCAAGGACCACAACATGGTCAATACGACGACCGGCGCGCGGGCGCTCGTCGATGCTTTGGTGCGGGAAGGTATCGACCACGTCTTCGGCATTCCCGGCACGCAGAACCTCGCCGTGATAGACGCGCTGCGCGACACGCCGCAGATCCGCTTCATCCTCACGCGCCACGAGCAGGGCGCCGCGTTCATGGCTTACGGCTACGCGCGCGCGACAGGACGCCCGGCGGTCGTGACGGCGACCGAGGGGCCCGGCGTCACCAATCTCGTCACCGCGATCGGCGCCGCTTACCGCGGCTTCGTGCCGGTGATCAGCGTGTGCGGCGTGCAGGAAAGCAGCATGCGGGAGCGCGACGCAACCCAGGACATGGACCAGATTCCCTTCATGCGCCCGATCACCAAGTGGGCGTACAGCATACCTAACGTGCACAAGGTGCAGGAGTCGGTGCGCAAGGCGTTTCGCGTCGCGCTGACCGAGCCGCAGGGACCGACGCATATCGAGGCGGCTAGCGAGATCCTGCTGGAGCACATCGCGCCCGAGCCGATCGCGCCGGCGGCGTACCGTAACCAGGAGCTGCCTTCGTGCAACGGCGCGCAGCTCGATCAGGTCATGGAGCTGCTCGCGCGCGCCGAGCGCCCGGTTTTCGTCGTCGGGCGCGGTGTGATGCGCGAGGATGCCACCGATGCGATGGCGCAGCTCGCGGAACGCGCGGGCGTTCCGGTTGCGGTGCTGCAGTACTCGCCCGATGCTTTTCCTTCCACCCACGCGCTTGCGCTGGGGCCGCTGGGACGCAACGGGGCGGGCAGCGCCAACCGCACCGTGCCGAAGGCCGATCTCATCATCGCGGTCGGCGCGCACATGGACGTGTTCTCCACCATGTACCAAGTACGGGATATTCAGCCAGTCGGCCAAGCTCGTCCATCACAGCGCCGCGCCCGGCCTGATCGGCATCGTGTTCCCGGTGACGCTCGGCGTGACCGGCTCGACGGCCAGCTTCATCGCGGGACTCCAGGAGCGTGCGGCCAGAGCCGGCCCGCGCAAGCCGTGGGTGGACGTCGCAAAGGCGCGCGCCGACTGGGAATCCGAGCTGCAGGGCGAAGTGCGGCACGACGCGGAGCCGATCCAGTCGCAGTTCGTCGCGCACATGATCCGCAAGGTATTGCCGCGCGACGGCCTGGTGGTGGTGGACGCCGGCAACGGCGGCAAGCATGTGCGCAGCTACTTCAAGAGCTACGAGCCGGGCACCTTCATGTGTATCGACGACTGGGCGTCAGTCGGCGGCGCGCTGCCGATCGCGCTCGGCGCGAAGCTCGCGCGGCCCGGCCGCCCGGTGCTGTGCGCCGGGGGCGACATGGGCGCGATGTGCAATATCGGCGAGCTCGAGACCGCTATGCGCGAGAAGATCCCGGTGGTCTACGTCGTGTTCAACGACCAGGGGCTGGGCAACGAGCGCGCGTTTCAGCAGGAACACTACGGCGGACGGCTGTACGCAGTGGATTACAAGAACCCCGATTTCGGCGCTCTCGCGCGGGTGTTCGGCGCCCATGGCGAGCAGGTCACGCGGCCGCGCGACCTCGAGGGCGCGTTGCAGCGCGCGCTCGACAGCGGCAAGCCCGCCATCATAGATGTCATCATCGATCAGAATACGTTGGCGCCGGTGGTTTACAAGCCGTCGTAGCCTCACGGCTACGACGGCGCAGATACTGCGTCCCAGATAAAGCGTCTCAGATGATGCGTCTCAGATAGAACGCCGCAGATAGGGCGCGCAAGTCCGTGAAACCTCAAGATGAGCAGTCCTTTGTTCAATCACCGGAGTGCGTAGTCCAGCTCCGTTACGCTTCGCTGCCCTCCGTGTTCGGGCTGGTCGCCGACCACTATTGGTTCGTCGTGTTCGAAGAAGGCACGGGGGCATGCCATCGGTGGGAGGTGTGGCAAACGAGCAATGCCGGAGGCCACAGCATCGGCCACGTGCATTGCGATTTGAAGGATCCTGATGCGGACGTGGGCGGGGGATCGACCCGCATCGCAGCGGAGTGGCGTGGCGCGAAAGCGCGCAGCCTGCGCGACGTGCTCAAACGGCCTGAAGCGTATCCGCACTGCCATTTCTACCGCTATTGGCCAGGCCCCAACAGCAATACTTTCGCTGCGTGGGTGCTGCGTGCGGCCGAGGTTGACTATCCGCTCGGGTGGAGGGCCATCGGCCGGAAATACCTGGACAAGTGAGCACAGCTTCAAGGACACGTGTGCTTCGTGTGAGCTTTTCGCGTGAGACCCTTCCTTCTACCCCCTCCCCTCATCCAGAAACATCTGCACCTCCCGGAATAGCTGCGTCCGGTTCTGCTCCATGATCAGGCTGTGGGTGCCCTCGCCTACGATCACCAGCCGCTTCGGACTGGCATTGACGAGCATCGGGAATAGCGCCTGCGCCATGTAGGTAGGCGTGTCGGCGTCCCACTCGGCGAGGATCAACAGCGTCGGCACCCGGATGTCGGCCGGCTCGTATACGGGTTTGCCGGACGACCAGTATTCCCGTCCGTCCAGGACCACTCCGTTCGGCGCGCGCACGTATTTGGGATTCGCTTTCGATCCGGCAGGGTCGGTCTCGAACGTTGCGTCGGCCCACGCGTTGAACCACGCTTCGGGCATTGGTTTCTTGCCGGCCGGCAAGCCGGTTTCCCTGCGTTTTTTCGTTTCCGCTACCGTGACGGTGCGGTACGCGCCCAAGGTCCCGCCGCTGTCGGTGAGCGATGGCGTCTGCCGCAGCCAGACCGGCGCGTAGAGCACCAGCCGGTTCACCTTGTCGGCGTTCGCGGCCGTGTAGGCGGCGGAGATGGCGGTGCCCCAGGACCATCCGAGCACGTTCAGCTTCTCGACGCCCCGCCGCTTTCGTATCCAGTCTGCCACGACAGCATAGTCGTGCACGGCGGTTCCGGTACGCACGATGGGCGGGTTGGCGTTGGCCGGCTGATCCATCTCGGGCGGACGCGTCGATCGCCCGTAGCCTCGAAGGTCCAGGAGCCACACGTCGTAGCCACGGCCGGCGATGTACTCCATCCACGAGACGCCCTCGAGCCGGAGATCGAAGCTGGTGGAAGCCGGGTAAGTCGCGCCATGCACGAACAGCACGACGTTGTCCGCCGTAAACCGGGCGAGTGCCCCTGGCCGCTTGTTGCGGACGTAGAGCTCGATGCCGGGCTCGCCCGCCGGCACCATGAATTCTTCGGTAACGAGGTCGACCGCCGCTTCCTTATTCACTGCCGTCGTGGCGCCCGGGGTCATGGACGAAGGCATCATCGGGGAATGTTAACAGGGAACGTCTCAGGCACTCGGCTGAGACTCTCGCGCGTCACCGACTGCCGGCCGGCTTCTATCGTAACCACTTCGCCTGCGATCGATAACGGCGCCAGCCGCACGGCGTAAGTACGGCTGAGGCGCGACTGACTGGCCCAAAACACCGCGATGCACGCCACCGCGACCAGCGCGGCGACCGCAACCGCCACGCGCGCCGTCCATTTCAACACTGTCGCACCCTTGGGCTCAAAACGACGCGCACGATTCACCATCTACCCGCAGTACCGATTCCTGCCGATATGCCACCTTGTAGGAAGCACGGATCGTCTCGATGCTTTCGCTGCTCTGGCCGTCCTCCAGCGGATAGAGTACGACGAGCACCCGCGCATTTTCCCGTACGATCGCCCCGCGGTAGTCCTTGAACTGGCCGCTCGCCGCCACGATCGTGAATCCTGCCGGAAAGCGGGGCGTGACCTGCGCATCGACAAAGCGCTGAAACTCCGCGTCGCTCACCGTCGCGCCGTCCGGCGTCGCCATTCCCAGGTAAAGCTCCGTTCGGTTGTAGCGCTTTCCGGCCAGCGATTTCCCGCAATGCTGCTCCTCACCAGGCGCCAAAGCCGCCGGCAGGCTCTGCGCCAGCAGCGGCGCGAATGCCGCCAGCACGAAAGCGAGACACACGAGGCTGCGGTTGAAAATCTCAGGGCTGAATGGCGTGCGCATGTTCGTTGCTCCCGGCGCACTATACGCTCCGGCGGCACGGACAGAGATAGGACTTGGGTCTTAGGCCTCGATACTACGTCTCAGATACGGCGTCGCAGATAGGACGTCTCGGATAGGACGTCTCAGGTACGGCGTTTTCAGCCAAAGGGCGTCGACAAAGCGTTTCCTTTTGGCCGGTTTTTGTTGGACGCATTACCTGGGACGCATTACCTGGGACGTGTCATCTGGGACGCTTCATCTGAGACGCATCATCTGGTTTCGCCGGACGTGACAAAAGCCCTCCCCCGCCCATCATGAGTGCGCTCAGCCAGAATACCGGCGACAGTCCGAATGCAGTCGCGACGAATCCGAACACGATCGGCGCGCTCACGCGCAGGGCGTTATTCACGCTCTGCCGCAGCCCGAATATCTCGCCTGAGCGGCCCTTTGCGGAGCGGTTGAAGATCAGCATCGTGGTGATCGGCTGCCCGCAACCCACCCCGAGCCCGAAGATGAAGGAGACCACCGCCAGCACCGCGACGCTTTCGACGAACGGCACCAGGGCGAACCCGAGCGCCGCGACGTAAAAGGAAATGCCCAGCACTTTCTCGTCGCCGAATCGCGAAACGAGCTGCGGCAGGAAAGTGCGTACTACGAAACCGGCCGCGGCAAATGTCGCCAGCAGGCCGCCAATGGCGGACGCCGAAAGGCCTATACGGTGACCGTGTATGGGGATGTAGAACTGGTAGAGGTCCTGCCCCACTTGCACCAGGCTGCTGGTCACGAGTATGCGCAGCATCGCGGGATCTTTCAGGGTGTCCCGGATGCTTCCCGCGGGTCCGGCGGCGCGGCTTCCGCCCGGCAGCATTCCGCCCCACGCCACCAGCGCCGCGCCGGCCGCCACCGACAATGTCACCAGGTACATGCACGCCGTCGCGTGGTCCGAAAGATCGATCGCAAACCCGGCCAGCAGCGGCCCGGCGAACATGGTGATCGAGCCCATCAGGCTTGCGTTGCTGAAATTTCGCGCATGCTCGTGAGGTTGGCTGATGAGACCGACCAGGTTCGGCAGCAAGACGTTGTATAAGGTGAACGATATGCCCATCAGCGTCGAAGCGACGTATAGCGCCGGAAGCTCCCGCACGAAATAGGGAATCATCATGGCGCCGGCGGCGCAGACTGCACCGGACAGCAGCAGCCAGCGCGAACCTACTCGATCCGAGTAGCGACCGACGGGCCACGAGATCAGCAATGGAAATACGTATAGCAATCCCACCAATACGCCGACTGCCGAAGCCGACGCGCCGAGTTCGAGCGCATAGAGCGACAGCACGACCCGGGCGGAGCCCATGCTGCTGAAGCCGAACAGCATCAGCGCAAAGGTTAGATAGAGCGGAGTCCGCGATGCGGGCACTTAATGGGGTCTGCGTGATGGGCGATCGGGTGAGAGCGTATCAGATCCCACGAGCGGCTCAGTGGCTAAGAGCGTCACTCAGAAAGGACGCCAAGCCGCGAAGGAAAATGATGTTCGAACTCAACCTGAAAATTGCAGCCACGCCTTGGCGATCGGCGAGATTCCGGTTTCCTGCTCTAGCATATCGCTTCACTTCGTGGTATCGCTTGCATCGTGGGAGGCTTCTCACGACTGGGACGATTCACCTGGGACGCTTTACCTGAGACGCTTTATCTGAGACGCTTTATCTGGGACGCTTTACCTGGGACGCTTTACCTGGGACGCCTTATCAGGAGAGGACCATGATCAGGCCCGTTGGCAGTCGTACTGGTTCGTTCCTCGTGGGCGTGCTCGGCATAGTTGTCTGTTTGCGGGCTCCGCGCAGGGGCAGACGTTTCCGTCCCGGCCGATCGAGTTCGTTGCGCACACCTCTGCGGGCGGCGGCACCGACCTTTTCGCTCGCGCAATTTCCGACCTGCTCGCGAAAGAGAAGATCTTCTCGCAGCCGTTCGTCATCGCCAATCGCGTGGGGGGGCAGGGAGTGGTCGCATACAACTACATCAAGAGCAAGCGCGGCGACCCGCACGTCGTGCTCACGGTCGCGACCGGCGCGGTGCTGACGTCGGCAAGCCGGCCGGAGCTGGAGCTTCCCCTCGACATCTATACGCCGCTTGCGCTCTTCGCGCAGGATCCGCAGGTCGTCGCGGTGCGTGCCGAATCGAAGTTCAAGACGTTCAAGGAGCTCGCTGAAACCGCGAGACGCGAGCCGAACACGCTGGTGGCGGGCTTCACCGGACCGACGGGAGCCGGGCGCTTGACGCTCTACCTCATCGAGCGTGAGACCGGCGCAAGATTCAAGTTCGTGACATTCAAGGGGGGCGGAGACGCCGTGCTCGCCACACTCGGCGGTCACGTCGAGCTCACCACGGAGAACATGAGCGAGATGCTGTTGCTCGTCGAAGGCAAGAAGATGCGCGCACTCGCGGTGACGGGCGAGCGGCGCTTTGCCAGGGCGCCCGACATACCGACCTTGAAGGAACTGGGTTACAACATCGTGGCAGCCACCGGGCGCGGCTTCGCAATGCCGGCGGGCGTGCCGAAGGAGGCAGCCGCGGCTATGGAAGCTGCATTGAAGCGCGTCCACGACAGCCCGGCCTACAAGGACTACTCCGAGCGCAACATGTTCGAGGACATGTATTTGAACGGCGCGGAGTTCGGGAAGTATCTCGCCAGGCGCCGCATCGACCAGGAGGACTTTCTGAGAACCCTGGGACTGCTCAAAGAAAAGTGACTAGAGGTCAATTCATAAATAGTATTGCGACTTGACCGAAGGTGTACGAACCAGAGTTAGGTCCTGACACCTCAGGAACCTTAGAGTTTAGGGTTCCTGACACCCTACGATAGAGGATCGCAAGAGATTGAGCCCGGCTCCGACTCACTTGCGAAGGATGTGTTTCTCCTCAGCCTTGCGCAGGGTCGAGTGAACATCAGCCATTCATGAAATCAGTTCTAGTAAAGCGTGAAGCATTGAAGCAGTGGTGCGCGGCGCACTTCATAACCCCGGCACGTCATCACCGAACTTTAGAGAGGAAGCGCATGAAGCCACTCGTAACAAAAGCCCTGTTCGCGCTCGCTGCCGCGGGCATCACCGCGAGCGCGCATGCCGCCTCCCCGGATTCCGCCTATCCGCAGAACAAGCCGATCCGCATCGTCGTGCCGTTCACGGCGGGCAGCGCGACGGACATCATGGCGCGCCTGATCGGGCCCAAGATGGTCGAGCGCTTCGGCAAGCAGGTCGTGACCGACAACCGCCCGAGCGCCGGCGGCATCGTCGCCTGCACCATTGTCGCCGAGGCGGAGGGCGACGGCCACACGCTCATGGTGACCGGCTCCAACTTCGCGGGCAGCGCGGCCCTCTATTCCAAACTTCCGTTCGATCCGGTCAAGGATTTTGCCGGGATCACCCAGATCGCGAGCACGCCGCTCGTGCTGGTGGTCAACGCCGGCGTGGGGGCGAAGTCGGTCAAGGAGCTGATCGCGGTCGCGCGCGAGAAGCCGGGGCAGTTGAACTATGCCTCGACCGGGCTCGGCAGCGGGCCGCACTACGCCGCGGAGCTATTCAAGCTCAGGGCCGGCATCAACGTGGTGCACGTGCCCTATCGCGGCTCGCCCGAAACGCTCACCGACCTCATGGCGGGGCGCGTGCATTTCGTCCTGTCGCCGGTGCTGGCGGCTTCACCCCTCGTCAAGAGCGGCAAGATTCTGGCTCTGGGGGTGACGACCACCTACCGCGCCGCAGCGCTGCCGGACGTGCCGACGATCAAGGAAGCAGGGCTCCCCGACTTCGAGTACCAGGGCTGGTACGGGATGCTGGCGCCGTCCAAGACGCCGAAGGCGATCATCAACCAGCTCGCGAAGGAAGTCGCGCAGATCGTCGAGCAGACCGATACCAAGGACCGCATCGCGAGCCTCGGCGCGATCGCCAAAACAAGCAGCCCCACGGCTTTCGACAAGACCGTGCACGACGAGATCGAGACGCGCCGGAAGGTGTGGAAGGCCGCGGGCGTGAAGGCCGAGTGACGGTGTCAGGAACCCTCCCTCTTAAGGTTCCTGACACCTTAGTGCCTTTCCTGAGACGCTTCATCTGAGACGCCTTACCTGAGACCCCACCATGCCCACCACACACACAGTTAACTGCGATGCCGGAGAGAAAATCCAGGACAAAATCGCCATTGCCGAGCCGGGCGACACGATCCTGGTGAGCGGCACGTGCACCGAGAACGTGGCCATACTCGCCGAGACGGTTCGAATCACGCTCGACGGCCAAGGCAAGACCGTGATCCAGGCGCCGCCCAAAGGCGATGGTTTCTTCATCCGCGGGCGGGAAATTACGGTGAAGGGCTTCACCATCACCGGCGGACGCGACGGGATACACCTCTCCGGGGTTGCCGCCGGCGCATCCGCGAACATCGTGGAGAACACCATTCGCAAGACCGGCCGGTACGGCATCCATCTCGATCACAGCAGCGTGGGCCGCATTGCAGGCAATACCATCGAGGACGTGCGCGCGAGCGGCATCGATGTCGCCGAGGGCTCGGTGGCGCGGATCGGCTACCTGCTCCGCCCCCTCGGCCACGGCCCGAATACCATACGCGGCTCCGGCGAGCACGGCATCGTGGTCACTCGCGGTTCCAGCGCGCGGATCGTAGGCAACACGATCGAGAACAACAAAGGAAGCGGGGTCCTCGTCAGCCGGCAGTCGCAGGCCGATGTCTTCGGCAACGCGATCTCCGGCAACGCCGGAAATGGAATTACCGCGAGCTACAATGGCGGGATCAACCTCGATAACGAGGACAAGCTCTTCGAGCTGGGGCCGAATCGGACAGACCCCGGCTCGAAAAATGCCGGCGCCGGATTGAGCGGGTCGGTAGGCGGCTATGCCGACGGGCCGATCGGCACGCTCACCGGAACGAGGGGCGCGAAGGAGATGGACGGCAGCTGCATCGACCGCCTGACGGCTTAGGTAAGCTCTGAAAAACCTGCTCGGCGCCACGTGCCGAGGAGGTACACAGCTGAAACCCGTGAAGAAAGTTATTGTGCGGCCGGGGGGCACGGGGGGAACGGGAAGGATCCGATGGTGTGCAGGAAGGGGCCCGTTCCCCGCCGATCGAACGGGATTCAAAGGGGCCCGTGGCCCCTTTTTCAGACTTTCCTTAGGGAGGACGGCATGGACCTGGAGCTACGCGGCAAGAATGTACTCGTCACCGGCGCGTCGCAGGGCCTGGGGCTCGCCTGCGCGCGCGGCTTCGCGGCCGAGGGCTGCCGCGTGCACATGGCCGCACGCAACGCCGCCGCCATGAACGCCGCGCGCGAGAGCATGATCGAGCAGCACGGCGCCGAGGTCACCTGCTATCCGCTCGATTTGAGCGTCAGCGACAACGTGCGCGGGCTCGCGGGCGCGTGCGGCGACATCGACATACTGGTCAACAACGCCGGGGCCATACCCGCCGGCGGGCTGCACGAGGTGGATGAGCAGCGCTGGCGCCAAGCCTGGGACCTGAAGGTGTTCGGCTACGTGAATCTGACGCGCGAGGTGTACGCACGCATGAAAGCGCGCAAGGCCGGCGTGATCGTGAACATCATCGGGGTCGCGGGCGAGCGCCACCGCTCCGATTACATCGCCGGTACCACGGGCAATGCGGGGCTCATCGCCTTCACGCGCGCGCTCGGGTCCGAGAGCGTGGATTTCGGCGTGCGGGTGGTCGGCATCAATCCCGGGCGCTTCGAGACCGAGCGGCAGGTCAAGCACCTGAAGGAAGCCGCGCAAAAGGAGTTCGGGGACAGCGGGCGCTGGCAGGAGATCCGCGCGCGCATGGTCGAGACTCTGCCGTTCAAGCGCTCCGGCCGCCCCGAGGAAGTCGCCGACCTTGCCCTCTTCCTCGCGTCGGCGCGGGCTTCCTATATCAGCGGCACGGTGGTCACCATAGACGCCGGGCAGACGATGCGGCCGCGGTAGTTCGAAGGATGAGGGATGAGGGATGAGGGATGAGGACGAACAAATGGGTATGCGTAACATTCCATGCGTGACATCAAAGATCTGACGGTGCTAATTCTGCCAGGGCTGGGTGGCTCCGGTCCCGACCACTGGCAGACCGCGTGGAGGAACGCCTTCCCCTCCATGCAGCGCGTCGAGCAGGCGAACTGGGAGAAGCCGGTCTACGAAGACTGGTCGGCTCGCCTCACCGAGGCGGTGATGAAGGCGACGTCCCCGGTCGTGCTGGTCGCGCACAGCCTGGGCACGTCGTTAACGATGCGCTGGTCGTTCGACCAGCCCGAGGCGGCGCGGAAAGTGGCCGGTGCTTTCCTGGTTGCGCCGACCGACCGGGATCGCTTCGACGCTTCGCCCAGTTCGCCGGTCCGCGGCTGGGGACCCATGATCCTCGAGCGGCTGCCGTTTCCGTCAATGGTAGTCGCGAGCCGCGACGACGATCGGGTGTCTTTCGAGCGCGCCGGGGCCTTTGCAAAGGCGTGGGGCTCGACGCTGATAGACGCGGGCAACCTGGGTCATATCGGGAGCGCAGCGAAACTCGGCAGCTGGCCGTTCGGACTCTTCTACTTCGGACAGTTCATCGCTTCTCTCGAAGGATGAAGGTTGACCGGAACGAAGGAGATCCGGAAACAAAAACCCCGCCGGAGCGGGGTATGTGCATTGACGAGTCAACTGCCTGTGGGGAAATAATCAATACGCTTAATGCACCGCAAGTCTTTTCGCTGCCGCTACGGTTTTTTTCGGCAGCGTGAGTTCCAGCACGCCGTCGTTGTACTTGGCTTGTGCGGTTGCTTCGTCGACCTCTTGACCGAGTGAGAACGCGCGCTCGATCTTGCCGTAATAGCGCTCGGCGCGAAGCACCGTCTCGCCGTTCTTGACGTCTTTTTCGTGCTTCACTTCCGCGGACACCCTGACTTCGTTGCCGCTAATAGTTATGCTGATCTCTTCCTTCTTGACGCCGGGCAATTCGGCCAGCACTTGATATTCCTTGTCGTTCTCGGTTACGTCCATGCGGAACTTCATCGGCGCGGGCGTATCCGCCTCGGGGTCAGGCCGCCACGCGGGGACGCCATGTAAAAAGGTCTCGAATGCATCCTGGAGCGGATTGAAGCGTGTGATGTTTACCATTGTGTTCTCCTATGACAATTCAAACCAATCGGCAGTGAATGACTGCGCATCCGTCCGTTGCCAATCTATTAGTAATTAGTACATGGGGGCGTCACCGCGACTATCAAGGCTGCGAGCCTGAATAAACTGAACGACGGCAGCGACGGCCGCGGAACTACCCCTTCCGAGGGCGTCAGCTACGCGAATCCGACATCAACTCGTGCGGCGGCTTTCGAGCGCTGCCTTGCGGCCCCATACCCAAGCATACTGCGCTCCCGAGGCGAGAACCGTCGCCAACACGAGCAGGAAGATGGTCGAAAGCCAGGCGCCGATGTCGATCACTTCTGCTGCGGTTGCCATCACGAGCAGCAGCGCAGTGAACTCGATGAACGTGTTCACTTTAGAGAGCTTGGTCGGCACCATCTCGACATGGCCGAGCGCCAGGCGATAGGCAAGGGCGCCACCAACGATAACGATATCCCGCGTAACGATCGCGATCGCGAGCCAAATTGGCATGAGTCCCTGCCAGGTGAGGAGGACTGTGGCGACGAACATGTTGAGCTTGTCCGCGATCGGATCGAGCGTTGCGCCCAGCGTTGAAGTTAGCCTGAAGGTACGCGCGATGAAGCCGTCGATCAGATCGGTAATGGCCGCCGCCAGAAAGACGATCAGTGCAACGCCATATGCGCCGACGGTCAGAAAATAGGCCGTCACCGGGACGAGAATGAGCCTCGCAAGCGTAATAGCATTCGGCACATTGAGCATGGCGTAATGAATGTAGCATAAGAATCACCGTTTCTTGCCCAGCAAGGTCCCGCGGCAGCGGCGTGAGCCGCAAGAGCAGGAATACGCTGCCTTCATGGCCGGCGTGTGGCGTTCGTCGAGGTACAGGCCGTAGTCGTAGGTGAGCTCCTCACCCCGCCTGATGTCACGCCGCGCCTCTACATAGATACGACCGCGCGTCTACTTCGGTTTCGCAGTTGGGCGAACATGAATGGTTGATCCACCGCGCGGAGTTTCCGTTGCAAGTGGCATCGATTACCACTTTCTTGTCTACCGTAAAAAGCATGGTGTGCAGATCGTCGGGTTCGTCCGCTACCGCGTAGCGGCGGTCCGCGGCGGCGTGACTGATGCGCTCACCTTTGTACTCCATGATGCGCTCGCCCTTCCGCATTTTGCGCAGCGCAAAGACCCCTTTTCCGTGGATGGACGAGGACCGAACGGCGAATCGCGGCCGCTGCCGCCTGGTACTTTTCTCGTTCATAGCCAACTGATCAGCCTTGCCTGGCTTCGATCCGTGATCTCAAACCGGAGAAAAATGCGCTGCGATTACAACACATCTCACCAACACATCTCACGTCTAGTGAGGCTTTTCGCCAGATGTGGAACGCTTTACCTGCGTCGCATTATCTGAGACGCTTCATGACAGTGATGAAGTGATAAAGTGACAAAGTGGCGGAAACCGGGGGTTCATCCCTCATCGCTACCAGTCGCGACATCACTTTATCACTAGCGATTGCGGCATCACATCATCACCAGCGACAGCGACATCACCTCATCACCAGCGATAGCGGCATCACTTCGTCACTAGCGAAGCGTCATCACCTCATCATCCTTGACTCGAGAGAAAAGCCCATGCAACAACTCTCCACCAACCTCTTCGTCGAAACCAACCTCCGCGGCTGCAACCACGGGTTCGTGACGACTTCCGACGGCATCGTCATGATCGACAGCCCGCACAAGCCCAGCGATGCGCTGAAGCTGAAGGCGGAGATCGCCAGGCGCGGCGGGCGGTTGCGCTACATCATCAATACCGAGCCCCACGGTGATCACTGGACGGGGAATGCATTTTTCGACGCGCCGGTGATCGCCCACGAGGGCGTGCGCACCCGCATTCTTGAAACGAACATGGCGGAGCACGTCGCCCGCGTCGCGAGCTTTGGGCCGGAGGAGCCCAAGCTGCTCGAAGGATATCGCCCCAACGCGCCGGTGATCACTTTCCAGAGTGGCATGTCCTTGCATGTCGGCAATCACACGTTCGAGATGATCCACATGCCCGGGCACACGGCGTACCAGGCGGCGATCTGCATCAAGGAGGAAGGCATGGTGTTTACCAGCGACAACATTTTTCACAAGTGTCATACGTGGCTGCAGGAGGCCAACCCCGACCTGTGGCTGGTGGCGCTGGAGTCACTGCGCAAACTGGAGGAGGAAGTCTTCGTGCCCGGCCACGGCGCGGTCTGCGGCAAGGACTACCTGGACGAGCAGGGCTCGTTCATCCGGGAGTGGAAAGCCTACGTCTGGAAGGCCATCGAGCAGGGCATGACCAAGGACGAAGCCATCGAGCGCCTTACCGCCATGACCGACCGCTATCCGATGGACGTGGGCCAGGACGGCATGGCGCCGTTGGTCATGAAGCGCAATGTGGCGAATCTTTACGACTACCTAGTGACCTCTGAGATTGGGTTTCAAAGGGGGGCGTGTGGGCCCCTTTTTCAGGAGGGTGCCGCAGTGAGTGCCCGCTAAACCACGCCTTTTGGCGCCACCCCGGTACCGACGCGGCCCCTCTGCGGGACCCGATACAGCGTCGCTCTTTAACGACAAGCTGTTGCGTTCGCGCAACCAGGCCGATGAATTTTTTATGTCCGGCGGCTGGATGAATTGACATCGCTAGTCGGACTATCTAGAGTTGACTGCAATAATACAAGATAACTTAATGATTTGTGAGGGAGTTTTAGGGAAACTGACATGAAATCAAGTGCTTCGGGAAAAATGGGGCTTCTCGCCTTCGCGGTAATCGCCAGCCCGAGCGCGCTGGCGGCCGATTTATTAGGCGGTTACGTCGGGGGCAGCATTGGCCAGTCGAAAGCGCATTTCGACGACGCGGCGGTAGCCGCCCGCGTGCGGGCCGCGGGGCCTGCAACGACCTCGCTCTCCACTGATGACAAAGATGTGGGCTTCAAGCTTTTTGGCGGATACCAGTTCCACCGGAATTTCGCCGTGGAACTTGGCTATTTCGAGCTGGGAGAATTCAACTTTTCGGCGATCACGGCACCGGCGGGAACACAGAGCGGCGAATACAAGATCAGAGGTGGGAATCTCGACTTGGTCGGCAGTCTCCCCATCACCGAGAAATTTTCTGCGTTGGGCCGGGTCGGAGGGATCTACGCCACAACCAAAGATAGCTTCGCAGGAACCGGAGCCGTTGCAATTGTTAACCCTAACCCGCGCGACAGCGAATGGAGCTACAAGTACGGCCTGGGACTTCAGTACGCTTTCACTCCAAATTTCGCAGTGCGCGCCGAGGTCGAGCGCTACCGGGTTAGCAACGGTGTCTCCGGCAAAGACGACGTCGATCTGTTCTCGGTCGGCTTGGTCTATCGGTTCGCGAGAGCGGCGGCCCCGGCCCCCGTCCAGCGCGCGCCCGAACCCGTCGCTCCGCCTCCTGCCCCTCCTCCGCCGCCGCCGAAAGCCGTGAAGCCGCCACCTCCGCCGGAAGTCGTGGCGCCGCCGCCGCCAGCGCCGCCGCCGCCAGCGCCGGTTGAAAAACCGATAAGGAAGGACAGAAACTGATCACCCTGTCCGCAGCCTGATCGCCGCGCGCGGTCGCAGTCCGCGGGACGAAGTAATGCCGGCTGATTGAGAGCCGCGCGAGGCGAAGCAGGATGTTGCGGGCGTTCGTAGGGCACCCGGGAATCCGGGTGGGGATTAAAAAAGGGGGCGTGTGGCCCCCTTTTTTTCCTAAGTCACTGCGTGGCGGCCAGCGCTTCCTCGACGGTCTCCGGCGCCTGAACGGCGTATGTATGCCGGGTCTCGACGTCGTACGAGCCGAAGACCTGGTGGACCGGCCGGGTCTCCGGCAGCACGTAGACAATGCCGCTGGTGCCCGTAAAGATCGGATTTATCACTTTGTTGTAGAACGCGACCGGAACGTTGATGCAACCGTAGGAGATCCGGTTGTCCGCGGGCGTCGGCGTCGCCAGGCGCTCGAGCCGGCGCTCCCGGGAGTTGCTCGTGACCACGCGATGAAGGGACACGCCCGAGTCGTAGTCCACCCACACGACGTCCTCACCGCGGAAGCTCATGCCGCGCTGGGCCACGAAGCGGCCCGCGGGCGTGGTGCGTTCCTCGGGACGTATTTTGGAAAGTTCCCGGTCGCCGATGCCGGGCACGGTATCATCGCCGCGCGCGAGCCCGAGCAGCGCGGGGGCTGCCCCGACGATCCACCCGCCTGCGTCGAAGACAAAAATCTTGGCGTCCGTCTTGTCGATGATCACGAACGGCAGGCCCCGATTGTCGCCAGAATCCATGACCCACTCCGCGATATGTCGAGCATCGCGGGACGCCTGCTCGCCTGCGAAGACAGCACGTAAATCGCCGATGGCGGCGGACCGCGGCGCGTTGGCCGGTCGGGCAGGCGCGCTCTGGAGCGTGGACGAAGTACTGATGCTCGACACGGCTACCGCGCCGTCCAGTGCCGCTGCATACTGTGGATGCAGGAACACTCCCAGGACGAAGATACCGATGGAATGCGCCCTCATGCTCGATCCCCTTTGGGGCAATTGTCCCCCCCACGAAACGTTTCTTCTGTCTGCCAACATACACTGGGCGCATATTTCCGACCGCACCTGCGCCTCTTTACATACACCTTTGGACAGGGGGAGAGCCTTCCGCGTTCCGTGCCACGTCCCCCGCCCGACCCTATGATACGGCATTGAGGCGCTTCCTGCGGGACACTTTACTTTCATCTCCCATCGCCCATGACCCATTACCGAACCTGTAGAAGATTACCGCTATTCCTCGCTTGCACCGCCATCGCCTGCGTTGCGGGCGTTCCTGGCTCCGCCGCATGGGCGCAAAGCTACCCGGCTAAGCCGGTCCGTATCATCGTGGCCAGTTCCGCCGGCAGCAACCCGGACACCATAGCGCGCGTCCTCGCAAGCGGGCTCACCCAGACCCTCGGACAGCAAGTCATCGTGGACGACCGCGCCGGCGCCGGGGGCAATATCGGCGCGGAGATCGCGGCGAAAGCGCCGCCCGATGGCTACACCATCTTCCTCGCCCACACCAATCATAGCGTGAACGCCACCTTGTACCAGAAGCTGGCCTACGACATCGTCAACGACTTTACGCCGGTGACGCTGGTGGCATTGTCCGCCTTCGTGGCGACGGTCCATCCTTCACTGCCCGCAAAGTCGGTGCGGGATCTCATCAACATCGCAAGAGCCCGGCCGGGAGATCTGGCCTACGCTTCGGCGGGAACCGGAAGCGGCACGTACTTTTCCGCGGAGTATTTCAATAGCATGGCCAAGGTGAAGATGCTCCACGTCGCCTACAAGGGCGGCGGCCCGGCGCTTACCGCCGTGATCGCAGGTGAGGTTCCGGTCTATTTCACGCCGTTCGCCACGGGCGTAACGCATATACACGCCGGCAAGCTTCGGCCGCTCGGCGTCACGTCGCCCCAGCGGCTGGCGGACCTGCCTCAAGTTCCCGCCATCGCAGAGACGCTTCCCGGCTATGAGGTCATGGCGTGGGCCGGGCTGATGCTGCCGGCCAAGACGCCGAAGGGAATAGTCGAAGCGGTGCACAAAGCAGCCGTCGCTGCACTGGGCAATGCGGAGGTCGGCAAGCGCTTCAAGGACCTCGGCTTCATCGTGAAAGTGGGTCGGCCGGAGGAACTGGCCGCCTATGCCAAGAACGAGATCGACAAGTACGCGAAGCTGATACGGCAGATCGGCTTGACGCCGCAGTGAGGCGGCTCAGAAAGGCGGCCTAGATAGGAGTCTCAGATAAGACGTCCCAGATAGGGCGTCTCAGAGACGGCGGGTTGCAGCGCTTCTTGGGACGCCTTATTAGGACGCTTCACGTAGTTGACCACCCCGGCGTCTACCGCGCGATCCCTCCGGTTTCAGGAGGGAGTTTCGGACTGGGACGCATCATGCTGAGACGCTTCATCTGGGACGTTTCATCTGAGACGCTCTCACCTGAGACGCTTCATCCGAGACGCTCCACCTGAGTCTTCACTTCCGCTCGATCACGACTTCGAGGTACTCGCTGGGCACCACCAGCGAAGCCGGTCCTGCGATGTTGCATCGGTCGAGCAGCGCCGTAATGTCTTTCGCAAGCGCGTCCTGCCCGGCGGGGTCCAGTGCCGCGAACGCCTTGTGCGTCGGCCCGTAGAAGTCGCGGAAAATCTGGATCCAGTGCGCCGCCGAGCGATAGCGGAAGTTGAAGTTTCTGCGCACGGCGCGAATGTCGCTGGCGTGAGCGCCGAACAGCTCGACGATGTGCGGTTCGGTGCCCCACAGCGCAGGCGATTTGAGGCCCGCCGGCGCCGGGATGTAGGCGCCGATGACCTTGAATAATTGCCCGATAAAGCCATCGGGGGTCCAGTTCGCCAGTCCGATGCGGCCACCGGCACGCACCACGCGCAGCATCTCGCGCGCGGGCCGCGCGTGATCCGGAGTGAACATCGCGCCGAACGTCGATAGCACGGCGTCAAAGCTGCCATCCCCGAACGGCAAGTCTTCGGCGTCGGCAGTCCGGAAGCTCACCTGGAGTCCCTCGGCTGCGGCGCGAGCGCGAGCTTTGTCGAGCAGCGCCGGCACGTAATCGGTCGAAGTGACTTCGGCAAAGCGATGGGCAGCGGCGAGCGTGGCATTGCCGTTGCCTGCCGCGACATCGAGCACGCGCTCGCCGGCGCGGATGTCGGCCGCCTCGGCCAGGGATTCACCGACGATTTGCAGCGTCACGCCGATGACGGCGAAGTCGCCGCTGGCCCACGTCGCCTGCTGCCGATGCTTGATGGCGGCGTAGTCCGGCGCCGCCGGAATGATCTCTTTTTTCGAGGGCGTGAGTACGGCAAGGGTAGTCATGTCGTTCTCGTTGTTTGAGTGCGCTAAACCGTTGTTGGCCGCAGCATTTCTTTGCTGGCAGGCTGGATATTCTGGTTCACGCGGAAGAGGTTGGCCGGGTCGTATGCGCGCTTCACCCGGGCGAGGCGATCGTAGTTCGCGCCGTAGGCGGTGCGCACGCGATCGCCCTCGTCGGCTGTGAGGAAATTGACGTAGACGCCGCCGTTTGCGAAGGGCGCCGAGGCATCGAATATGTCGCGCGCCCAGCCGATGCAGCGCGCATCGTCGGCCGGGTCCTCCCACCGGCCGTGGACGTTCATGACAAACTGGACGTTGCGGTGGGGATACGCCGCAGAGTCGGACGCCGGCCGTGTCGTGGCGCCGCCGAGTGCTCCGAAGAAGATCTCGCACTGAGGCGACGGCAGCTTCCCGACGTAGTCAATGACGGCGTCGAACAGCCCGTCTTTGAGCGTCGAGAAATTGTGGGACTTCCAGTAGTTGCGTGCCCCGGGGGCAAGCAGCGGGTCGAAAGCCTGCTGCCACGCGGCGTACGGCTGGACGCCCACGTGCTCGCCAATGGGGGTGCCGAATTTGCGGAGCGGGTCGATGAGCGGCTCGCCCACCTTCGGGTCACCCGCGTAAAGCAACGCAAGCGCGATGATTCCCGTGCCGTGGACCTCTGCGGGGAGGAACGGCAGAGGAGGAGCCTTGCGCAGGATGGTCCACACGGCGAGATCGTCCGGCGCCTTCGCGACGAATTCGCGATACTGGCGCAGCACCGACTTCGCGGCAGAGATCGGATAGACGATCAGGCCGCTCAGCACGTCGGGGCCGACAGGGTGGAGCCGGAATTCGAAGCGGGTGACGACGCCGAAGTTACCGCTGCCGCCGCGGAGGCCCCAGAAGAGGTCGGGGTTCTCGGTGGCGCTGGCGCGCACCACCTCGCCGGCTGCGGTCACGACCTCGGCGGACTCCAGGTTGTCGACGGTCATGCCGTACTTGCGGCTGAGCCAGCCGAAACCGCCGCCAAGGGTGAGGCCGGCGATGCCGGTGGTGGAGTTGATTCCTACTGGCGTCGCGAGGCCGTGGGCCTGGGTGGCGGCGTCGAGGTCCGCGAGCGTGGCACCGCCTTCGATGGTGACACGGCGCGCACCGGGGTCGACGCGTGCGGCCTTCATCTGTGAGAGGTCGATTACGATGCCGCCGTCGCACATCGCATTGCCGGCGATGTTGTGCCCGCCGCCGCGGACGGCTAGCAGGAGCTCGTTGTCTCTCGCAAAGTTCACCGCGTGGACGACGTCCGACGTGGCGGTGCAGCGGACGATGAGCGCGGGGTGCTTGTCGATCGTCGCGTTCCAGATCTTACGTGCGCTTTCATAGCCATCGTCGCCCGGAAGGAGGACCTGCCCCCTGAATCCAGCTTTCAATTCCTTGATTTTCGTGGCTGGCAAGTTCGTCATAAATTTCTCCTTCGTCACAATGTGGCAGACCGCGCTTGACAGAGAGTTGGCCTGCGCAGCTTCCGGCCCGTTGGTGAGCGGCAGTATCGCGTGACGCTGGCGCGGGGTCTTGATCGGACGTCCGGTGTTTTTGCGCGAAACGCCGGATTTAACGATAATCGCCGCGATGGACGCGCTCTCCGACGTGCTACGGGTGCTGCGGCTCACAGGCGCCGTGTTCCTGGACGCGGAATTTACCGCTCCCTGGTGCGTGGTGTCCGAGGGCGGCCGTCCCCTGCCGGGCGTGGCCATACGCGCCGACCACGTGGCTTTCTTCCACCTGCTGACCGATGGCCGCTGCACGGCGCGGCTCGCCGCGGGCGGGGAATCCATCGAGCTAAAGGCAGGCGACCTGCTGATGCTTCCCCACGACGACACCCACCTGATGGGCAGTGACCTGCGTCTCCCGGCGGTTCCCTCCGACGGGCTGGTCCAGCCTGCCCCGCCGGGCGGAATGATGCGCATCGCGCACGGCGGCGGCGGTGACACGACGCGCTTCGTATGCGGGTACCTCGCTTGCGACCGGCGGCTGTGCCGGCCGGTCCTCGACGCGCTGCCCAGCATCCTGCGCGTGCCGGTCGGCAGCGGCCCGGCCACGGTGTGGCTGACGAGCCTGCTCGCGCTGGGCGCGCAGGAAAGCTCCTCCCCCCGCGCCGGTAGCGACACCGTGCTCGCCAAGCTCGCGGAGTTGCTGTTCGTCGAAGCGATCCGGCGCCACATCGAGACCATGCCCGCGGAACAGACCGGCTGGCTTGCGGGCCTGCGCGACCGCTTCGTCGGAAAGGCGCTGGGACTGCTGCACGAGCGTCCGGAGCATCCCTGGACCGTGGACGAGCTGGGAGCGAAAGTCGGACTGGCTCGCACGACGCTCACGCAGCGCTTCACCGATCTCGTCGGACAGCCGCCGATACAGTACCTCACGCGCTGGCGGCTTACAGTCGCCGCGCAGCGGCTGCGCACCGATCCCGCCAGCTTGAGCCGGATCGCGGGCGATATCGGCTACGAGTCGCAGGCAGCGTTTAACCGGGCGTTCAAGCGCGAGTTCGGGATTCCGCCTGCAGCCTGGCGCAAGTCAGGCCTCAGCAGGCGTGCCATCCCGGATTCGTAACGCTGCCGTGCAGCGGTGGCGCGAGCGCGGGGTGGAGGTTGTCGCCGGCACGCCCGATGAGGCGGCCGCTCACCCTCAAGAAGGAGGTTCAGAAGTGGTGGCGGGGCGTTTTCAAGGAAAGAGGGATGAAGGCGGAGTAACGCGTCACACTCGCGCTCAGGATCCGGCTCGCAACACAGCTTTGAGCTGCTCAGCCGAAAGCGGCTGGTAAAACAGATAGCCCTGCGCCTCTTCGCACTTGAGCAGCGTCAACAGCCGGCGCTGTTCTTCGGTCTCGACTCCCTCGGCGATCACTTTCAGCCTCAACGAATGCCCGAGCGAGATAACGGTCGGATGCGATCGCCAGTCCGTCGGCCTCGTCCGCCATGGCGACTACGAACGAGCGGTCGATCTTCAGGGCATTGATCGGCAGCTTGGCGAGATAGCGCAGGGACGAGAAGCCGGTGCCGAAATCGTCGACGGCAATGCTGATCCCCATGCCGCGGATGGCACGGAGCTTCTCGATGTTGCCTTCGATATCCTGCATCAGTAGGCTCTCGGTTATCTCCAGGTCGAGGCCGTGCGAGTCGCCCGCATGCGCCGCGATCTCGCTGCCCAGCATGTCGACGAAATCCGCCTGCGCGAGCTGAATCGCCGAGACGTTGACCGCGATCCGCGGGGGCTGCAGCCCTTCGTCGTGCCAGGCGCGGTAGTCCACCAGCGCGCGGCGCAACGCCCACCGCCCGGCCTCGATGATGAGACCCGTTTCTTCGAGCAACGGGATGAACTTTCCGGCGGCACCGGTCCGGAGTTGGGATCGTTCCACCGCAGCAACGCTTCGAGGCCCACGATTCTGCCGGTCGCCAGCTCGAGCTTGGGCTGGTAATGAAGCTCGAACTGCTCCTGATCGAGCGCGCGCCGGAGCTTGCGTTCGAGCACGAGCGTCTCGGCCACGGTGGCATTCATCGCCGTCTGGTAGAACGCGTAGCGGGCATTCGACGCCTTGGCCCGCTTCAGCGCCGCATCGGCGTTGCAGATCAATGCGTCCACGGTGTCGCCGTCCGCCGGATAGACCGCGATGCCGGCGGTGATCGAAAGAGCAATCTCCGTGCCGTCGACCACGAAAGGAGAGGCCGTCACCTGGCGCGACACCACGTCCAGCGTGCGCGCGATATCGGATTCGCTGCTCGATGCCAGCGAGAGCGCCTGCGAAGCAATCCGAGGTGAAGCGCGCGACGCGCTGGGACTCCGGCCATGCGGCCCGCAATCGGCACGCGAGCTCCTCGCACGGCGTCGCCTGCATGGTGCCCCAGCGACTCGTTGACGAAGCGGAAGCGGTTAACGTTGATAACGGCCAGCGCTACCCTGGCCCTGCTGCCGGCGGCGTCGGCCAGACATCGGCCGAGATGCTCCTCGATCAGCGCGCGGTTCGGCAGCCCGGTGAGCGCGTCGTGGTACGCCAAGTAGTCGAGCTTCTCCTCCTGGAGCTTCTGCTCGGTCAGGTCGATGGACACTGCCCCGATCATCGCCGGCATGCCGTCCGCGTCGGGTATAGGGAAGTAGTTCGAGAGCCACCATCGGCAATCGGGACCTTTCCCGCCCGAAATATACGGCTGACCGGCTTGCCGGTCTCGATCACCTGCCAGTGGCAGGCCTTCAAGGCCGCGGCTCGATCCGGCGGCAATATCTCATCGTAGGTTCGGCCCAGCACATCCGCCGCCGCTTTTCCCGCCGCTCGCTCCCAGTTCTCGTTGACGAATACGTAGCGGCCGTCCGGATCCTTGATGGAGGCGCGCGCCGGCACGTGCTGCATGAACGAGCGGAAGCGCTTTTCGCTCGATTGCAGGGCCTCCCGGGAACCCCGGAGCGCGACGTGTTCCTTCGCTTCCTCCAACGCACGCTCGATCGCCGACACGATGCGTTTCGGGCGGTCCTTCAACACGTAATCGGTCGCTCCGCGCTTCAACGCCTCGATCGCGCGATCCTCGCCGATCGTGCCGGATACGAATATGAACGGGACGTCAGGGCGCACTGACGCGCGCCAGGTCGAGCGCCGTGAAGCCCATCGAAAGCGGGCATGCTGAAATCGGAAAGGATCAGATCCGGGTTGAATTCCTTGAGTGCGAGCTCGAACGGTTCGCGCGCATCGACACGCCGGGCGGTGAATTGAAATCCGCGCCGGCGCATCTCGTGCTGCAGCAGTTCGGCGTCCGTCAGGTGATCCTCGACGATCAGGACTCTGAGCGCTTGCACCATAGTCTTCTCCCTGACCTTATGCCCATCTGCTGTCCCGCTTGACTACTTGCGCGCAGCGTTGTGGTTGCATTGGGTCTGCAGAGGGCATCACACCTACGCGCGGGACCGCTGGGCTCATTCGCTATCTCGGCCACAAGTTCTTCATACCGCAGAGATTTGTAATAGTCCAGTGACAATGATCGAAGTGGGTGCATTCCGGCACGCTTGTCGCTCCAATGTCGTGAATAACGCAACGTCGCCGCCGCATGAGAGATTACATGCGAAAATGCACGCCGGATTCCAAGGGACAGCAGCGAGCGCTTAAGAAGATGCGGTTCGTGGCGGCCCGAGTCGTCGAGATAGGCAGTTTCTTCGATTCGAGGAATTTGAATTTTGAATATTTTCCCTTCGTTCCTTTGCGGCCTTCGTGGTGAAGCTGTTGACCTACCTCGGGTCCTTACCGTCTTCGCGGTAAGGCTTGGCAGCGCGAAGGGGTTACAATCGAAACGTCGGCGTTCAGCCGTTCACATCATGGAGTCAGAGATGGGTAAATTGCGCCACATTGCCATAGCCGTTTCGAATACCGATGAGACAGCGAAATTCTACGAGCAGGCGTTCGGCCTGAAGCGCGTGCGAGAATCGGTCAGTGCGATCCTGCTGTCCGATGGCGTGATCAGCCTAGCGATCCTCAACAACCAGACGAGCCATGAGGCGCTCGGTCACAACGGCTTGCATCACGTCGGTTTTATCGCCGACAACGTGGATGAGGCCGCGGCGAAGGCCGAGAAGAGCGGCGCGGTCTATGCAGACAAGGCCGAAAACGTGGCGAAGCGTTTCGAGAATCGCGGCCAGTTGAAAGACGGCGAGGTCATAGAAGCGGCCCGGACGCAGGAGCAGCGCAAGTACGTCGACCCGAACGGTATCAAATTCGACATCGTCAACGACCTGCATGCGCGGAATTCGTGGCGGCTTCCGGTCTAGCCTCGGTACGGCGTCGCAGATACCCCGTCTCAGCTAAGACGTCTCAGATACTGCGTCTCAGATACAGCGTGGCGGGCAGTGCGCTGAGAACGACGCTTGATCTGGGACGCTTTATCTGGGACGTTTGCATCTGGGACGCCTTCATCCCGCGAGCCGGTACACCCGCGCCGCGGTGTCGTGATACATCGCCGCCTTCTCCGCCGCCGAGTGGTTCTTCGTGATCCGCTTCAAGGCGTTCCAGAGCACCCCGTAGCCGCACGATTGCTTGTCCACCGGGAAGTTGCTCTCCATCATGCAGCGCTTTGCGCCGAACAGCTCGATGCAGGTCTCGACGTACGGACGCCACGCGGCGGCCAGCTCCTCCGACGACGGAGGCACGTCGCGCAGATGGAAATCCCAGCCGCAATAGAGCATTCCCAGGCCACCGACTTTCACGGTCAGGTTGGGAAACTGCACGAGCTCGCGCATATGGCCGCGCCAGATCTTGAACACTTCCTCGCGGTTGCCGTCGTGCGGCGGAATGCCGAGCAGCCCGCCGGCGTGGTTCAGGATCACGTTGGTTTCCGGGAAGGCGCGCAGCAGGTCCACCACGTCGGGCAACTGCGGGTGGAACTGCCAGGACTCGAAGGAGAGCCCGAGCGGCTTGAGGTGCGCGAAACCCTTGCGGAAAACGGGGTCGAGCACTTGATGTTGCGGCACCTCGCGCCGGCCGAACTTCGCGGCGTTGCCGGTATCCCAGGTCACACCGTGGCGGATGCCCCGGAAACGCCCGTTACCCGCTGTAATCAGCGCTTCGAGCACCGGCTTCACTCGATCGCCGAGCGTCAGGTCGGCATGGCCTATGATGCCGGCGCAAAGGCGTGACTTGCCGTAACGGCCGCTCGCGCTCATCGCAGCGACGCCGTTGACGAATTCGACCTCGCCGACCGGCCGCATGTCGGCCGGGCCGTCGCCGCGGTACATCGCTCCGCATTCTATGAACACCGTGGCGAGGATGTTGTGGCCGCCGTCGTTCGTGTCCTCCACCAGTTCGTGTATCAGGTAGCGCCCGCGCTCCTCGTCCCACTGGTGGTGGTGCGGATCGACGATGGGCAAGTCGGGTTCGAGCGCTGCCTCGTTGCGTTGCTTCGTCCACGCGTTCAGCTCGACGAGCTTGCGATAGCTGTTGCCGCGGAATTCGTATGCTTTGTGATCCAATGCCATCTCTTGGTTCCTCTTGAAAGGCGTCGCAGATACTGCGTCTCAGATGGTGCGTCTCAGATGGTACGTCTCAGATACGGCGTCCCCAGATGCCGTAAATCAGCCGCTGACAGACCACACCGGCGGACTGGCGCGCGCCAGCCCTCCTCGCGGCAGGAGGGAATCTGGATTTTGCTTTTCGTCGCTTCATTTGGGACGCCTCATCTGAGCCGCTCACCTGGGACGTTGCATCTGAGACGCATCACCTGAGACGTCTGTCTACAGCTGATCCTTCCTGTTGAGCAGCTCGACGCTCACGCCGTCCGGCGCGTTGATGAACGCAATGCGAGTCGTCGGGTTGAAGTCGGTCGGGTCCAGGCTGAACCGGACACCCTTCTTGCGGAGCCCTTCGCAAAAGCCGTCGAAATCGCCCTTGACCCGCACGCCGAAATGATCGACGCCCCATTGCAACGCGCGCTTCTCTTCCGCCGACTCGGCAGGGCGCTGGCCGCGCACGATGACGATGAAGCCGCCGAACGATACGTAGATCTGCGGCGCGCCTTTGACGTCGAGGCTTCTCACGACCTTGCCGCCGAGCTTGCCGACGTACCAATCGGCGGTGGCCTGCGGGTCTTTGGCTACCAGATGGACGTGATCGAAGTCGAGGGTGGTATCTGGCATGATGGCTCTCTCTTGTGAAGAGGTTCAATGATGACACAGCGAACGGTCCAACGCGCGAACGGCGTGCGGGGCGGAGAGAATCGATTGCTTACCCCTAAGACGATTGCTTCTTCCGCGGGCTGGACGTTCGCGTTGCTGGCCGGCGCCCTCATCGGCGGCACGGTCTGGGCCGAATCGTCTCCCGTGGGTTTGTGGCGCACGATAGACGACGCGACGGGTAAGGCGAAATCCGCGGTGCGCATCGTGGAGAATGCCGGTGTCTTTTCGGGCCGGATCGAGCAGATCTTCGATCCCGATCCCGGCTGGGACGGTCGCTGCGATAAATGCCGCGACGAGCGCAAGGACCAGCCGGTGCTGGGCATGCTCATCCTCACCAATCTGCGCAAGTCCGGCGACGAATACGCTGGCGAGGTACCTCGATCCGGAAAACGGCAACGTATACCGTTGCCGGGTGCGCGTCGTCGAAGGCGGACAGAAACTCGAGGTGCGGGGCTTCATCGGCATCTCGCTCTTCGGCCGCACGCAGGTGTGGCTACGCGAGCAGGAGGTCGCAGAGAAGCGTCTCAGGTGAAGCGTCTCAGATCTGAGACGTTTTATCTGGGACGCTCCACTACCTGAGGTGCTTCACCAGTTGCCGAGGGCCGACTTCGCCGCCATACACATTGCCCTTCGCGTCCACCGCGACGCCCTCCGCGGCACTGGTGCCCTTCAATTCGAGGGGATCGGGAATGCGGTATAGAACTTTTCCGTCCCTGAGGCTGCCGATGCGGATACCGCGCAGCCATCCCGGACGCGGCACGGTGCCGTTCGATTCGGAGTCGGCCACGTAAATCAGATCGTTGCGGATATAAACGCCGCTCGGGCGGCCGAATTGCTTCCACTCGGCGATGAACCCGCCGTCCTGGTCGAGAATTTGCACGCGATTGTTGCCCCGGTCGGCGACGTACAACCGTCCCTGCGCGTCCATCGCGATGTCGTGCGGCGTGCGGAACTCGACCGGCCCCGATCCGAACTTGCCGAACGACTTGATGAACCTGCCGTCTTTTGTGAACTTCGAGATCCGCGAAACGGTATCCGGCGTGGTCTTGGTCGACTGTCCGGGATGCCCCTCGGCGATGAACAGATCCCCGTTTGGCGCCGCGACGATGCTGGTCGGCTCAGTCAGGGCATCGGGCGGATTGCCGGCGACGCCCGGCTTGCCGAGCGTGAGCAGCAGCTTGCCCTCGGGACTGAACTTGGTCACGGTGTGGCCCCGGCCACCGGTATCGGGGTACTGATTGCGTTCGCGCTCGTTGGCGCTGCGCAGATCCACCACCCACACGTTGCCGTCGCGATCGGCATAGATCTTGTGGGGGAAAATGAACATGCCGGCCCCGAAGCTTCTCAGGAGCTTGCCGGAAGCATCGAACTTGAGGACCGGCGGCAGCTTCGAGCCGGCACAGCTGTCCCACTGGAACGGGGATACGCCGGGCGGGGTATCGGGATTGGCGCCGCAGCGGTCTGCCACCCAGACGGATACGCCATCCCTGTCGATATCCACACCATTCAACGCGCCCCACTTCCGGCCGTCGGGAAGATTCCCCCAGGGTGCGACAGTCTGGTACGGATTGGGCAGGTCGTTGGTGGGCTGGACGTCGCTGCCCGTGGGCGCGTCCGCCCCGCACAGCGTGATTGCGATGGCGGCGACAGGCAGAGCGCGTGAGGTCTTGTTCATCTTGGCCAAGAACGTCTCAGGTAGTGCGTCTCAGATGAAGCGTCCCAGATGAAGCGTCTCAAATGAAGCGTCCCAGGTGAAACGTCCCAGATGAAGCGTCTCAGGTGAGTCGCTTTTTAGCTCGCAATATCTGAGAAGTGTTATCTGCGGGCCTATCTGGGACGTCCTATCTGCGACGTATTACATGAGACGCCGTATCTGAGACGCCGTATCTGAGACGTGTTATCTGAGACGCACTATCTGAGACGCTTTCGACGCGCCCCCGTCACCTCGCCACCGCCTCGACGGGGCGCCCCACCGGCATCTGCCTGTGAAAGAACGCCGCGACGGGATCATACGAGACCGCCGTCTGGCGGGCGGCCTGGTCGATGTAGAGGACCTCGATCGCGCCGCCTGCCTTGCGGTAGTTCGCGGCGAAACGCTCCGGCTCGTTGAGCGGGACGGGGGACTCGGGGTC
Organism: uncultured beta proteobacterium; assembly: GCA_963802355.1. Lineage (GTDB taxonomy): Bacteria > Pseudomonadota > Gammaproteobacteria > Burkholderiales > SG8-41 > SG8-41. The sequence goes on from CAWDIV010000014.1 coordinate 62,711, forward strand.
GCGGTAGTCGTGCACGGGGTCGGGCCGGCCCTGGACCCACAATGCTGGAGGCGTCGCCGCCTTTTCCCCGCGCTCCAGCATGAGCACCGGGTTGCCGTCGGTCATGTTCTCATCGTTCTTCCAGAAAGAACCCTGCCGTTCCGGGATATCGCCGACCCACGCCGTGCCTTTGGCGCGCTCGCGGAGGGCGTTGCGGTAGCGTGACAGCGGATTGATGACCGCCCAGGACATCGCGACGCAGCGCACCGTCGCGTCAACGGAAGGCGACCCCGCGGGTAATGGAATAGCGGTGTACCGCGGATCGTTCGGACGCATGCCGGCCAGCATGGCGAGATGCCCGCCGCTCGACTGGCCCGAGATGCCGATCAGGTCGGCGCGAGTCTGTAGCTGCGGGGCGCGCGCCTTGAGCCAGCGGATCGCGTAGTTGATATCCACGAGCGCAGTCGGGTAGCCGTAGTTGCCATCCCGGAAATCGAGCGCCGCGACCAGCAGCCCGGATCTCGCCAGCACTTCATCTCGGCCCCGGCATTCCTCCAGGCTGCCCTTGCCCCAAGCGCCGCCGTGCAGATCGACCACCGCCGGGAACGGGCCGGTCCCGCGCGGCTTGTAGAGCCGTAGTTTCAGCGGCTTGTCTGCATGGCGCAGGTACTCGATCTCCTCCGTGGTGAATTCAAAGGTTTTGGTCGTCATGGCGTTTCCTTCGCGGGTTGGGGTCAGACGGGCATTCTATCGAGCTTTACGTAACTTCGTTACGTCCCTCGACCCCTTATCCTAACCTGGCCCCGCCCGTGCTAAGCGGCTCCCCGGAGAAATGACCCATCCCACCCTCTGGTCGGCGGCAAGTCCGGATTTGTCACCGGTTTCGCAATGATCAATGGGTGTTGGGGCCAAGTCCCAGCCATCACTGGCTCACGACAGCATAAAATACGCGGAAGCCTCGGGATTTATCCCGGTTTGTCCCGGATTTCTTGGAAAGAAACACATATGGCTAAAATGCCGAGCAACGCCAAACCGCTGGCCGGTTTCGGCAAATATGGAATTGATAACAACGGCGAAAACGTATTTTTTACGCTCGTAGTGTCCGCCAAACAGCATGCCACTTTCTTCGCAAGTCATAAGGATCTCGCAAGCACAATTCACTACCTGCAGCAGATTGCTCGAGGGGCTGAGGAGCGCAGGCTTGCCAAGTCGCGGCAGAAAAACCCTGTGCAAATGCTGGAAACACCTCCCAACGTCATTCACAACGGCTCGATAATGCCGGACACAACGGGGCAGCTGGCGAGATTGGAAGGAACGACCGCAAGCGGCGTGCCCATAGACCTTCAAATCGAATTCCAAGCGCTGGTGGGCCTCCACGAGCGATTACCGGGCCTGATTGAGAAGATGCTCCAGCTGCAAGACCAGCGCAAATAGCGCCATTACTTTGAGAACGCTCGATAGCATGATGACTCCCCCAACCGAAGGTATGTTGCGCGCGATGCTGGAGCTGCAGGACAGCATGAACCGCAAGATAAATCCGGACTGGCTGGCGGCCGGATACCCGTTCCTGAGGGCAGTCCTGGTCGAGGCGGTCGAAGGGCTCGATCATTACGGCTGGAAATGGTGGAAGTCGCAATTGCCGGATCTTGCCCAGCTTCGAATCGAGTTGATCGACATCTGGCATTTTCTGCTGTCGGAGTATCTCGTCAGGGCAAATGGCGACAAAACTGGAGCGGCACGCGCTCTTCTCGAGGACTGGCAAAACACCGCCGAGGTCGAGTTCGACGGACTTCAGTACGATATCGAGTCGCTCGATATTCGCAGCAAGCTGGAGTTGCTGGTAGCCCTGGCAGCCGTACGGCGTATCTGCACGCCCCTGGTAGCGCACCTGCTCGCTTCCTGCGAGGTGAGCGCCGCCCAGCTCTTCCGCGAATACGTCTCGAAGAACGTGCTCAATCACTTCCGGCAGGACCATGGCTACAAGACGGGGGAATATCGGAAATACTGGGATGGCAGCGAAGACAACGTTCACCTTGCGCAGATTCTGGGGGATCTGGCGGCCTCCGACGAGGCGCTGCCGCAAGAGCTGTACAAGTGTCTGCACGAGCGCTACGCCCGCTGTCTGCGCGAGGGGAAGGCGCTCTAGGAATGTACTGCGTCTCAGATAGGGCGTCTCAGATAATGCGTCCCAGGTACGGCGTCGCAGATACGGCGTCTGGGATATGGCGTCTGAGATATGGCGGGTTAGCAACGCTTCACCTGAGACGATTCATCTGAGACGCTTCATCTGAGACGCTTTATCTGAGAAGAGGATAGCGACCGTGATGGAAGTTCGCCGGCTGGGTTCGCAAATCGGCGCCGAGATCAACGGCGTCGACGTCAAGGCGCTCAATGACGCGGGCTTTGCCGCGATCTATCGGGCATGGCTGGATTGCAACGTCGTCTGCGTACGCGGCCAGGATCTCCGGATCGGGGATTTCCTCGAGTACAGCCGCCGCTTCGGGGTCATCGACCCGCATCCCTCGAAGAGCACGCGCCACCCGGATTGCCCCGAGATCACGCTCCTCGGCGTGAACAAGTTCGGCTCGGACGGCAAGCTCGACATGGCGATCTACAAGCGCGGCGCCGAGGGATTCCATACCGACGGCGCTTACGACCAGGTGCCGTTCAAGGCGACCCAGCTCTACGCGCTCGCGGTGCCGAGCACCGGCGGCGACACTCATTTCGCAAGTATGTACGCGGCTTACGTCGCGCTTCCGGATCGGCTCAAGGAGCGCCTCGAGGGTTTGCAGGGTGCTTACGTCTATGGCGGCCGCCGGAAGAAGAATGTGCTGCTCAATCCGGAGGACCGCGACAAGGACCCGGTCTTCCACCCGCTCATCCGAACCCATCCGGAGACCGGGCGCAAGGCGCTGTATTTCGATCCCGGCAAGATCCTGCGCATCGAAGGCCTGCCGGAGCAGGAGAGCGACGCGCTGATCGAGGAGCTTAGAGGCTATATGATCCAGCCGGACGCCACGTACTGCCACAAGTGGCGCAAGGGCGACATCGTCATCTGGGACAATCGCTGCTCATATCACAAAGCGGCAGGTGACTACCCGCCCGAGGAAGACCGCATCCATTGGCGGGTTTCGATCAAGGAACGCGTGACCGAAGCGCGTGAAGAGCGTACTGCAGTGATCTCGATACTGCGTGACGTGATACGGCGTGACGGATATGCGTCACCCGATACTGCGTAACGGTCATGCATCAGCGTGTCACGCATCACCACGTCACGCTTCATCATGTCACGCCTCATCACGTCACGCTTCATCGGTCACGCCGTCACCGGTCACGCTCTCATCAATCCGCAGTGATCCCCGCTTCCTTGATCACAATCGCGTAGTTCTCGGTTTCGGACTTGACGAACGCCCTGAACTCCTCGGGCGAGCGGCTCACTGCCGCGCGAGTGCCGGCGACCGCAAACCGCTTGGTCACATCGGGATGTTCCATAGTCTTGACGGAGACATCGTAGATTTTCTTCACGATCGGATTGGGCGTGCCTTTAGTGACGAATATCCCCATCCACGTTCCCGTCTTCATGTCCTTGAAGCCGAGCTCGGGCATGGTGGGCACGTCGGGCATGGCCGTCAGCCTTTCCGGTGCGATGACGCCCAACATGCGCAGGCGGTCCTGCTTGGCGAAATTGACCGTGGAGGAAAACGTCGCGAACGCCAGGTTCACTTCGTTGGCGACGAGGGCGATGAGCATCGGACCGGAGCCGCCTTTGTAGGGCACGTGCGCAAACTTCGTCCCGGTATGCCGCATGAAGATCTCCATCGCCAGCCGGTTGGCGCTGCTCGGGCTGGGCGAGCCGTAGTTGAACTTGCCCGGATTCGCCTTGCCGTAGGCAATCAGCTCCTTGACGGATTTGACCGGCATCGAAGGATGCACGACGAGCGAGCCTGGAATGTCCGCGACCTGCGTGACCGGAATGAGATGTTCCAGCGGCTTCCACGGGAAGTTCGGGTAGATACTTGGATTGATGGCCTGGGTGTTGGAAGCGATAAGGAGCGTATAGCCGTCGGGCGTTGAGCGTGCGGTCGTTTCGAGAGCGATGTTGCCCGCTGCGCCTCCGCGATTGTCGATGACCACGGTCTGCCCGAACTGTTCGGCCCAGTGCGGCTGGATGATACGCGCCGTGAAATCGGAGGCGCCCCCCGGAGCGTTCGGCACGATGAGCCGCAGCGCGCGATTGGGATAGCCGTCCTTGGTCTGCGCGAGCGCTCCCGTTCCGGGAAACAAAGTTGCCGCGAGCGCGACGCCCAGCAGAAATCCTCGAGCTCTCATTGTCATATCCTCCTCCGTTGGAATCGGTTACTTCTGAGCCACATCAATCTGCTGCATGATAATAGACGAAAGCACGCATGCTCATCATGATCGCCGATACGGTGAGCATCGCCGAATTCACGCAGGCGGGTTTTCACATGATGAACGCGATCAAACTCGGAATTCCACCCCGCCAGATCCTCGAGATCTGCCTGCAGACGACGCTCTACGCAGGGACGTGACGAAATGCGCGTCGAAGCGTAGATTCTAATTTGTAGACCAAGGAGGAACCCATGGACCAGTCAGCCAGGATCGAGTATTCCGTCGTTGAGGGATGGGAGCAACTGCCGAAGGACTACGCCCACCGCGACGTAGCGGGGGTGGCCGTCGACGGTGAAGACCGCGTGTATCTCATGTGCCGCGGGGACCATCCCGTCATGGTGTACGACCAGAAAGGCAACTTTCGGCGGTCGTGGGGCGAGGGCGAGTTCACGTACCGCACCCACGGCATCTACGTCGCGCCCAACGGTACGATCTTCTGCACGGACGACGGCAATCACACCGTCCGCCAGTTCACGCCGGAGGGCAAACTACTGATGACGATGGGCACGATGAACACGCCGTCGGACACGGGCTACGACGGCAAGAATACGGATTCCATCAAGCGCGCGGCGGGCCCTTTCAACCGTCCCACCAACATCGCCGTCGGCCCGAAGGGCGATCTTTATATCTCGGATGGATACGGCAACGCGCGCGTGCACATCTTCTCTCCTACCGGGCAGCTGAAGCGCTCGTGGGGAGAGCCTGGCGACGGCCCCGGCCAGTTTCGCCTGCCGCACGGCATCGCGTGCTCGGCCGACGGGCGCGTCTGGGTCTGCGACCGGGAAGCCGACCGCATCCAGATCTTCAGCCCGGAGGGCGAGTACCTGGCCGAATGGACCGACACCCAGCGGCCCACGCACATCACGTTCGACCCGCAGGGCAATGTCTACGTGACCGAGCTGGCATGGCACGAGGGCGACCACAACTACCGCACGGGTACTGCTACTACGAAGTTCCGCCAGGCCCGCATGAGCGTCTTCGACAAGGGAGGCAAGGTGCTCGCGCGCTGGGGCACGCCCCAGGTCACCGCCCCGGGCAGCTTTGCCGCTCCGCATGGTCTCGCGCTTGACTCGAAGAACGACCTCTATGTGAGCGAGGTCACCTGGACCTTTGCAGTGAGCCGCGGCCGAGCCCCCGCGGATTGCCACACGTTCCAGAAGTTCTCGCTGAAGCCCTAGGGCCTAATCAGGCATGTTCATTCGACCCGGCGCAAGGCTGCTGAGGAGAAACACATTCTTCGCAAGTTAGTCGGTGCCGAGCCTGATCTCTTGCGATCCTCTATCGTAAGGGTGTCAGGAACCCTAAACTCTAAGGTTCCTGACACCCTCGTACGCTCGGTCGAGTCGCCCTAACTATATGAATTGACCTGTAACTGAAAACAGCGAATTCGATCCGGCATTTGTAAAATCAGTTCTAATCACTAAACATTAAACACTCAACCTTGCCGGCTCGAGCGTTGTCTGGGGCGCGTCTCGTCGCGGTCGTTTGCGCGGCCCAGGTGCTGGTCCAGATCGGCGCATTCTTCTGGCCGGCGCTGCTGCCCACGATGATCCCGTTGTGGGGGCTCACGAACAGTGAGGCGGGCTGGATCACGGGCATTTTCTATGCCGCCTACATCGTTGCGGTGCCGATCCTCGTCACTCTGACGGATCGGGTCGACGCCAAGCGCGTGTATCTCTTCGGCGTCGGCTGCACGATTGCGGGTCACCTTCTGTTCGGCGTCTTTGCCGACGGCTTCTGGTCGGCAATGGCGACACGGGCGCTCACCGGCATCGGCTGGGCGGGCACCTACATGACGGGCCTCAAACTGCTCGCAGACCAGGTCGACGACAAGCTCATGTCGCGCGCCGTGAGCGGGCACGCGGCGAGCATCGGTATCGCCGGCGCGCTCTCCTTCTCTTGCGCCGGATTGCTCGCCGAGTTCTACGGCTGGCGCTCTGCGTTCATCGCAGCCGGATTGAGTGCCGGTGCTGCGTGGTTGATCGTGGCGCTGTCGGTGCCGCGCCGGTCGATGCCGGCTTCTTCATCGGGCCAGGGCCTGAAGCTGTTTGATTTCCGGCCCGTCTTACGCAATCGATCCGCCATGGCGTATTCGCTCGCCTACTGTGTCCACACGCTCGAGATGAGCGCGCTGCGGGGCTGGGGCGTGGCCTTTCTCGGCTTCGTCGCAATGAGCACCGGCACCGGCGAGACGCTGTTTTCACCGACTTTCGTCCTGACCGCTCTGGGTTTGATCGGCACGGCCGCGAGCGTACTGGGCAACGAGGCGGCTATCCGCATGGGGCGGCGCAGGCTCATCGGTCTGGCGATGCTGGCGTCGATCGTGATGGGCGGCAGTATCGGGTTCTTAGGCGCCCTCTCCTACTCCGTCGCCGTCGTCCTGCTGCTGCTCTATGGGTTTATCGTGTGGCTGGACTCTTCGTCGCTGACGGCAGGAACCACGGGCACCGCCGAGCCCTCGCGGCGGGGCGCGACGCTGGCGGTCCATTCAACGCTGGGTTACGCAGGCGGTTTCGTCGGGCCGCTGATGATCGGCTTTACGCTGGACCTTGCCGGCGGCATGTCGCGCGCAGCCTGGGGCGCGGCGTTTTTCGGAGTGGCTGTCCTGATGCTGCTCGCGCTGATGGTGTTCTGGTTGATCCGCCCACGCGAGCTCGCCGGAGATCGCCAGGAACATTGATGGTGAGTAGAACTTGTGCTTGACGGAAACTGGGTTCCCGCCTTCGCGGGAACGACGAAATACTCTGGGTCAATTCATAAATAGTTCTTGCGACTTGACCGAGCGTACGAGGGTGTCAGGAGCCTTAGAGTTTAGGGTTCCTGACACCCTGTTCCGCCCCTCGACGCGCTACTCCTGCGACTTTTTCCGCCTGCGCTGAGCTACCCCATCAGCCAGCGTATCCAACAGCTGTTTGCTGTCGTCCCATCCAAGGCAGGCGTCGGTGATGCTCATTCCGTAGACCAGCGGCTGACCTGGAATCAGGTCCTGCCGGCCTGCCTGGAGATGGCTTTCGGCCATCACTCCCACGATGCGGGTGTCCCCCGCCGCGATCTGCTGCGCGATGTCCCTTCCCGCGTCCATCTGCTTTTCGAACTGCTTCGACGAATTCGCGTGGCTCACGTCGATCATCAGGTTCTGCGCCAGTCCCGCATCGCCCAGAGCTTTGCACGCGGCATCGATGCTTGCGGCGTCGTAATTTGGCGTCTTGCCGCCGCGCAGCACGGCGTGGCAATCCTCATTGCCGTTCGTCGACACGATCGCCACGAGCCCGGCCTTCGTGACCCCCATGAAATGGTGCGGCGCCCGGGCGGCGCGAATCGCGTCGACCGCGATGCGGACATTGCCGTCCGTCCCGTTCTTGAAGCCCACCGGGCACGATAATCCGGACGCGAGCTCCCGGTGTATCTGGCTTTCCGTCGTGCGCGCGCCAATCGCGCCCCAGGAAACGAGGTCGGCAATGTATTGGGGCGTCACCATATCGAGAAACTCGCACGCCACCGGCATGCCCGCCTCGTTCAACTCGAGCAGGAGCTTGCGCGCCAGTCTCAGGCCTTCGTTGATATGGTAGCTGCCGTCCAGCGCGGGGTCATTGATAAGGCCCTTCCAGCCGACCGTCGTGCGCGGCTTTTCGAAATAAACGCGCATCAGCACGAGGAGATCGTCGGGCAGCCGCTGCTTGACCTCGAGCAACCTGTCGCCGTATTCCCTCGCAGCCTTTACGTCGTGTATGGAACAGGGCCCGATGATGATAACGAGCCTGTCGTCAGCGCCATGGAGTATTCGATGTATGGCGTGCCGTGCTTCGTGGACGATACGCCGCGTCTTGGACGTTATCGGGAATTCGCTCACGATCTTCGAGGGCAGAGTGAGCTCCTCGATTCCCCGCACTCGTACGTCGTCTGTGTTATCTGCCATGGTTTTAGGGTTGGGATTTAGATTCCGTAACAAAATAGTATCTCACGCGATAAGCTTTTTTGCATTCGCTAGGAGTGTGTCGGACTTTGTCCCGCGCGAAGAAAGCTCACCGTGCGACGGGGGGTGCGGGGGGAACAGGGTGTCAGGAACCCTAAACTCTAAGGTTCCTGACACCTTGCCGCTAGAAACTTCGCGCCGGCGGCAGATTCTTGTGGCGCACTGCATTGCGCGGGTCCCACGGATGCGCCCGGGCGACTTCCTCGTTGACCGCGGTGCCCCACCCCGGACCCTTGGGGATCGTCATGTAGCCCGCGACGATCTCCGGCGCGCGAGTCGCCAGCTCGTCCTTCCACGGGACATCGTCGATGTCGATCTCCATGATGCGCACGTTGGCGAGCGCCGCGCACAAGCCGGCGCTCATGAAGGTCGAGAGGTGGCTGTAGTGATTGTGCGGGGCGACGTTGTGCTGGAACGTCGCCGCGAGGTCCCCGACCTTCTTGCCCTGGGCAATGCCGTTCCAGGGCACGTCGATCATGAAGATATCAGCCGCGTGGCGCTGGAAGAACGGCAGATATTCCTTCATATGTATGAGGGTCTCGCCCGTACAGATACGCGTGGCGGTCGACTGCTTGATCTGGAGGACGGCGTCCGGATCGGGATTGTCGATCTCGAGCCAGTGCAGGTTGTAAGGCTCGAGCGCCCGGGCGATGCGCATGCATGCTTCGGGCTTGAAATGAAAGTTGAGATCGAGGTTGATGTCGAAGTCCGGTCCAACCGCGTCGCGGAACGTCCCGATCAGCTTCTCGATGTGCGCGATGAGCCAGTTCGGGGCCCATTCGTCGTTCGGGCCCATCGAGCCGTCGAACCCGCTGAACCACGTGCCGCCCTTGCCCGGCATGACGATGTTGGTCTTCAACGCGGTGAAGCCGCGCGCTACCACCTCCTTGGCAAGCGCAGTCACATCGTTCCAGCTCTCGATCGGCGGCTTGCCCACGATGTCGTGATGGCGCACCCGGGTGGTGCCGCAATGCGACCAGTACAGCCGCACGCGCTCGCGCGTCGGCCCGCCGAAGAGCTCCGTAACCGAAATGCCGAGCGAGCGTGCCTTGATATCGACGAGCGCGCATTCGATGCCGGCCATGGCCCTCGCTGCGATGCCGCCCGGGCTCGAGCGCATCATGCGCGACATGTCGATGAACCGCGCCTCATAAGCGCGCGGATCCGTGCCCGACGAGAACGGAACCGAGATCGCGCACCGCGCCGGCTATGGCGTTTGGCGTACGCGCGTGTCGGAGCACTCGCCCCAGCCGGTGATGCCCTCGTCCGTCTCGACTTTCACGTACGTCCACGCCCGCCAGCCGCCATCGACGATGAAGGTTTCGAGTTTGGTGATTTTCATTGCGTTCCTCGACTCTACTCGGCCTTCAACCCCGCCGCCTTCACGACCTTCCCCCACCGCTCGATCTCCCGTGCAATGAACGCGCCGAACTCCGCGGATGAGTCCCCGATCGGCTCGAGCGCATTGGCGGCGAGCTTCTCGCGCAGATCCGGCAGGCGCAGGACTTTCACGATATCCGCATTCAACTTGGCCACGACGTCTTTCGGCGTGGCGGCCGGCGCGATCAATCCGTTCCACGTGGCGGCCTCGAATCCGGGCACTCCCGCTTCCGCCATTGCGGGCACATCGGGCAGCGCCGGCGATCGCGTGGACGAGGTCACCGCGAGGGCGCGCAGCCTGCCCGCCCGGGCGAATGGCAGCACGGTGGTCAGATTGCCGAACGTCATCGTGACCTGGCCGCCCACCAGGTCGGTGACTGCGGGACTTCCCCCCTTGTAGGGCACGTGCACCATGTCCACTTTGGCGAGAAGCTTGAACAGCTCGCCCGCGAGGTGGGTCGAGCCGCCTATTCCGCCCGAGCTGTAAGTCATCTGGCCCGGCCGCGCGCGCAGCAGGCCGATCAGCTCCTTCACGCTTCTGACGGGAATGCTCGGATGCACGGCGAGCACATTGGGCGTCTGCGCGACATTGGAGAGCGGCACGAAATCGGAGGGCTTGTACGGGACTTTCTCGAACAAGCTGAAATTGACCGCGAACGCCGACGTCACCATGAGCAGCGTGTAACCGTCCGGGGCCGATTTGGCAACCAGGTCCACGCCGAGGGTAGTGCCGCCGCCTCCGCGGTTCTCGACGAGCACCGTCTGTCCCCATATCTCGGAGAGCTTCGCTGCAACCAGCCGCGCCAGCACGTCCGTCGATCCGCCTGGCGCCAGCGGAACGACCACTCGCACTGCTTTCGCCGGCCAGACCTGCGCCACGGCGGCAGCCGACGAAAGCAGGAATATGAGGGCGAACAGTGCAAACGCTGCCCGCTCAGCCTGGCGCCTGCTCGTCGGAATGAAAAGTGAATGATGACGGTTGGTCACCGGTCTTCTTCCTGGAATCTGCGGTAGCAGGTTCCAGTATGATATTGAAAAATCGATCATCCAGGGAGCGCGGCGTGACACAGAAGAAGGGCGTTCTTTTCGTCCCGTATCAGGACACGCTGGACCTGCTGGGCGTCGAAGAGGCGTTCCAGGTCTGCGAACGGGTGTACCGGATGCACGCCGACGGCAGCATCGTTCTGGCGACGCCGCCGAGCTTCAAGCTCGACGTCGCGGAAGGGTTCAACAATCACTGGCACGTCAAGGGCGCCTTCCTGAAGGAGATCCCCGCAACCGGCGTGCGTCTCTACAACTATTACGACGACGGCGCGCGCAACACGGTCGGCGCGCTCGATTGCGCGCGTTACATCGTGCTCTCCGACCCGCACACAGGCGAGCCGCTTTCGATCGTCGACGAGCACTGGAGCTACGTGCTGCGCAGTGCGGCTTCCGCGGTCATCGCGTGCAAGTGGCTGTCGCCGAAACATCCCGCGGTACTCGGCCTCGTCGGCATCGGCTCGATGGGGACGGCGGCGCTGCGCTGCCTCACCAATCTGTACCGGTTCAAGGAGATTCGCTGCACCTCGCGCAGGCCGGAGACGCGCGGGGCATTCGCCGAAAAATGGTCGCAGGAGCTGGGCGTTCCGGTCGTGCCCAGGGACTCCGTCGAAGAGGTCGTTCGCGGCGCCGACATCGTCGTCGGCGGCACCACTTCGGGCGAGATCGTGAGCCGCGAGCCCTGGGTCAAGCCGGGCGCGACCTTCATTTCGCTCGCGCGGCGAGAGCTGGACCCGGCCGGCTGGGGAAAGATGGACAAGGTCGTGATCGACAGCTGGGAATTCAACATTCTCCAGAAGGAGTTCAGGAAGACGGTCGAATCGGGTCTCTTCTCCCGCGAGAAGCTCTACGCGGAAATCCAGGAGCTGGTGTCCGGTCAAAAGAAAGGACGCGAACGCGACGACGAACGCATCCTGATACACACCACGGGCCTCGTGTCGCAGGACGTGGCGCTCGCCCATTTCCTGTACCAGCGGGCCCTCGAAAAGGGGCGCGGCGTGTGGCTCCCCACCGCGCAGGCGATCGGGTCGGGACATTAGAGCCCTCATAAAATGCCCGTTCGCCCTGAGCGTAGCGCGCATGCCCGCAGTCGAGGGACAAATCATTCACTACTCCTGTCTTTAGCGCTGGTTTCGGCTTTCGCGATTGGCCCGGCGCACGGGGCCGCCGCGCCGCCCTACCCGTGGAAGCCGGTGCGCCTCGTGGTGCCATTCGCAGCCGGCGGGCTGAACGACACGCTCGCGCGCGTCCTCGGACAGGCCCTCAGCGACCATCTGGGCGTGACGACGGTGATCGACAATCGCGCCGGCGCGACCGGGACCATAGGCATGAACATCGTGGCGAAAAGCACGCCGGACGGTTACACGCTCCTCTTCAGCTCGTCGAGCGGCATCGCAGTGAGCCCGCACCTCTACCGGGTGCCGTACGATCCCGTGAAGCATTTCAGCCCGATTTCCACCATCACCGCGCTGGGCAGCGTGCTGCTCGTGCACCCGCAGAATTCCGCGCGCTCGGTAGCCGATCTCGTCGCAGCCGCCAAGGCGAATCCCGGGCAGCTCAAGTTCGGCAGCGTGGGTGCCGGCACCTCGCAGCATCTTGCCGGAGAAGTCCTGAAGATGCTGAGCGGGATCGATCTCCTGCACGTGCCCTACAAGGCCGGAGGGCAGGTGCTCACGGATCTCATCGCCCGGCAGATCGATATCGACTTCGAGCCGATGCCCACCGCGTTGCCGCACATCAGGAGCGGCCGGCTACGCCCGTTGGCAGTCACTAGCGCCGCGCGCTCGCCGCTGCTGCCCGAAGTACCGACCATCGCCGAATCGGGAGTGGGCGGGTACGATCTTACGCTGTGGACCGGCGTGCTCGCGCCCGCCGGAACGCCGCCAGCCATCATCACGCGCTTGCACGCCGATCTGGTGAAGATCGTCCACAGCGCGGAGATGACGAAACGCCTCGCGGGCCTCGGCGCAGAACCCGTCACCCGCACGCCGCAGCAGTTCGCGGCGTATATCGAGAGCGAAATCGCGCGCTGGGGGAAAGTCGTGCAGGCGCTGGGCCTGAAGCCTGAATAGCGGGAAGAGCCGGAACGTATGGACGGACAGGAAATCAGGAAGTTGCTGGACGGGAAAATCTCGCGCGAACGCGCCAAGAACCTCCTGATCGAGCTGGTGAAGGTTCCGAGCCCGCAGACGGCGCTGCTCGAGGAAGAGCCTCTACTGAAAGAGTTCATCAGAACGGAGATCGAGCCGCGGCTCACCGCTATGGGGTTCGCCGCCATCGAGTACGACGCCATGGGCAGCCTGATCGCGCGTTACGGCGCCGGAGCGAGCGGCAAGTCGCTCATGCTCGTCGGGCACGCGATGAATCAGCCGCCCGCGACGATGCCAAATCCCTATGCCGGCGACGTCGTCGACGGCGGGAAATACGGACTGCCCGGCGAATGCGTGCTCGGCAAAGGCGCGAGTGAGCAGAAATCCAATCTCGCGGCGATGTTGCACGCGATCGAAACCGTGATCGCCTCGAAGACGCCTATTGCCGGAACGCTGATCTTCATCTGCTGTGTATCGGGCGAGACCGGAAAGCACGACGCGATCAGGAGCGTGATCGAGGGGGCCGGCGTGCGGGCGGACATGGCGGTGCTCTACGGCAACAGCCTCAAGATCACGCTCGGCAACCGCGGCCGCGTCGACGTCTTCGTGACAGTCAAGGGCTCGCCGACCCATTCCAGCCGCCCGCAGGACGGCGCGAATTCGATCACCGGCGCGATGGAAGCCATCCGCCTGCTGACCGCCGGGGTGAAGCTCGACCGGAGCCACCCGCAACTCGGCAGGCAGACGCTCACCGTGAACCATATCCGGAGCTTTCCCGACTCGACGCACACCATACAGGCGCGTTGTGAATTCACCGTGGACCGGCGCCTGCTTCCGGGCGAGGACCCGAACGCGGCCTTCGAGGAGATACGGCGGATCGCGACCCAGGTGGAAAATTTCAAGGATCCCGCCAGCGGCAAGAGCTTCGGGGTCGACGGTGCGGCTCGGGCCGTTCATGCACCCTTCCCTGGTGGGAATGGATTCGCCCGTCGTCGCTGCGCTCCAGCGGGCGAACGAGGTCATGCTGAGCCGCCCCGCGGAGACCTATTACGCAGCCGCGGCGTTCGACCAGGGCTATCTCAACTACATGGGCATACCCACCGCCAATTTCGGGCCGGGGGAAGAGCGCTACGCCCACACCGATAGCGACATGGCGTCCGTCGAGCGGACGACCGATGCCGCACGGGTCTATGCCTACATGATGCTGGAGCGACTCACATGAACGAGAAAACGAGCGCGGTATTCAAGATCATGAATTTCAACCAGAGCCCCAGCGAGGGGATGCCCGGGGGTAGGGGAGAAAAGATCAAGCTCATCAATACGACGCTCGGCACGCACAACGTCGACGTGCATCTCAACCGGCTCGCGCCCGGCGGCCCGCGCGGCAAGGTCCATCATCACACGAACGCGGACAACGTCTACATCGTCAAGCGCGGCGAGGGAACCCTCACGGTGGAAGGCGAGACTCACGTCGTCCGCGAGGATGACGTCATCTTCATTCCGGCGGGAATGAAGCACTCGCTCAGCAATCTCGGCGAGGGCGTGTTCGAAATCTTCGAGATCTACGCGCCGGCGGGCCGCCATTTCGATTTCGTGCTCGACGAGTAAGTCCCAAAGCTTCACACGGAGGACACGAAATATGAACCTTACCCAAGGTTGCGACCGTGTACCTACAATGATCTTCAGAGCCTACCGCGCGCTGACGCCCGCCGCCTTCAGCACCTTGCCGTAGGTCGCGATCTCTGCCTTCATCATCTTAGTGAGCTCTTCCGGCGTGCTGGGAGCGGCCTCGATGCCGCCCTTCAGGAACGCGTTTTTTCCATCGGCCGATTGCAGGTAGCGCACAATCTCCTGGTTAAGGCGCGCGACGATCGCCGGCGGCGTACCGGCGGGCGCGAACACAGCGGACAGGGAGTCCGAGTCATAGCCGGGAACGCCCGATGCCGCGATGGTCGGCAGGCCCGGAGCGAGCTGCGACGGCTGGGCGCTGCCCACCGCGAGGGCGCGCAGGCGTTTCGACTGCACGTGCGGCGCCGCGGCGCCGGCCGACGGAAACATCACCTGCACTTCCCCGCTCATGAGCGCGGTCATGGCCGGCGCGGCGCCCTTGTACGGGATGCGAGTGATCTTCACGCCGGCAAGATAGTCGAACAGCACCGCGCCGAGGTAGTTCGAGCTGCCGGGCGCGCCGACCGACGAATTCATCACACCGGGACGGGATTTCGCGAGCGCGACGAGCTGCCGCACCGAGCTGATCGGCATCGACGGGTGCACGACCAGCAGCACAGGGGCGCGGGCGAGGAGCGCGATCGTGGCGAAATCCTTCAGCGGATCGTACGATACGTTCTCGATCAGCGGCCCGACCCAGTGGGTGCTGCCGGCGACGAGCACGGTGTAGCCGTCGGGCGGGGCCTTCGCGACGATCTCCGGCGCGAGGATCGCTGCCCGGTTGTCGACGATCACCTGCTGGCCGATCGACCCGGAAATACCGCGCGCGACGAGCCGGGACGGCAGATCGTTGCCACCGCCCGCGGGCGAGGTGACGATGCGCACAGGCCGGCTCGGATAGTCCTGACTGCTGACTTGCCCTGCGCCCACGACCAGCGCGAGGCAGAACATGCAGGGCATGAAGCGACGTATTGATCCGCGATGGGAAGAGATGTGCCTTGGCTGATTGAATCTGCTGTTGTCGGCGTTCATCGGCGGCCCCCATTCTCCTCACCGCGAAGCGGCTCTCCGCAGATGCCGTTGTCCTTGGCACCATGCGTGGCGCATAACCTCTTGTGCCGGCAGCATTTTCGTCTCGCGTTTGCTGTTTCCATACACTACTAAATTTCGGTGAAAAGCGGCACGACAGAAGTAGCACACATCCAATGGGCGGCCGCTACCCCACCGTCATCGAGCTCTCGTAACTTCGTTACTGTGCTCGATCCCTCGCCCCCCACCCCTCTCCCCGAGGGGCGAGGGGAGCGCCGAGCGAGTCCGGATTTGTCATCCGGTTTCGAAATGATCATGAATTGCCACGCGTGGCGAAAACTTCCCTGGCTTCTTCCAGTGCATCCTCCGCGTGAGGCCATCCCCGGTACCATCCGGCCTGGGCGAACACCTCGCAGATCTCCCGCTTGGTCAAACCCGCATCCAGGGCGTAGCCGATGTGACGCCTCAACTGGCGCATATGCTGCTGGCACATCAATACCGAGAGGATCATGACCATGCGCTCCTTCGTATCCAGCGGGGAGCGTGCCCAGATCTCTCCGTAGAGATAGCCGTCCACTATTTGCGCGGACCCGGGAACCATCTCGTGCGTGATCGAGCCGGCGAGCTCCCGGTCGGCCCGCTCGCCCCAGCTCTTGCGGCGCAGGTCGCGGCCGCGCTGCATCTTTTCGTCAAGCGTCGAAAGCCATGGCGCATCCAGAGGCTTGTCCTGCGCTTTCCACTCCTCCCGTTCGTTGATCACCTCCTGGGCCCGCAGCAAGGCGAACACCGAGGCCGGAACACCAGCATAGAACTTCAGCTCCACGAACATCGCTTTGATCTTCTGCGGGCTCAAGCCCAGCGTGAGGCCGACGCGTATCTGGTGCTGCAGGCCGAAGTCCTTGCCATTGACGCACTGCGTAGTGATGGTCGCGATGCTGCGCAGTTTCGTGTCCAGTCCCGGCTCCCGCCAAATGCCGCCCCACATCACCTCGTGCCCGATCAGCGTGTGATCGGGGGAAATCTTGATCATCGGGCTCGGCCGGGGCAGATGGGCATCGATGACGTCGCGAAATTCCTCCGCCCGTTGCGCCAGCTCCTTTGCAGTCTTCACGTAACGCTCTCCATTGGGTTGTGCGACTAGAACCTATTTCAAAAACGAAAGCATGACTTAGCAAGCGCTTCCCGGTCAGTCCGCCCTGATGCCGGTCTTGCGGATGACGTCCGCCCATTTGTCGAGATCGTGGCGCGGTGGCGGAACGAATTCTCTTCTCGCCGGGCATTATTGACTTCATCGCGGCCGCTTCACAAGCCGCAGCACTTCTTGAAGGCGCGATCACATTCCGGACGCTGGTTGAAGCCGCGACCAAAAAAATAGTATCGTGGCTTGCCGCGCTCAAACCGGTTCTGTTCTATGGGCACGTTGTGCATATCTTCGAACGCCTGATTCTCTGCCTGGCCTTGCTGGGCTTGTCTGCCGGTCCGCTCCCCGTGAGCGGGGCGCAAGCCTATCCCTCGCAGCCGATACGTTTCCTGGTGCCCAATCCGCCCGGCGGCGCCAGTGATGTCCTCGCGCGCATCGTGGGTCAGAAGCTGGGCGACTCGCTGGGGCAGCAGGTGGTCGTCGACAATCGCGCCGGAGGCGGCGGCACCATCGCCACCGAGGCAGCGGCGCGCGCCGCGCCGAACGGCTACACCCTGCTGCTGGGGTTCATCGGCACGCTGGCTATGGCTCCTGCGTTGCTGCGCACACCGTACGATCCGATCAGGGATTTCGCGCCGGTGAGCCTGGTCGCGGCATCGCAATACCTGATGGTGGCGCATCCCGCGGTCCCGAAGTCGCTCAAGGAATTCGTCGCCTACGCGGCGTCGCGGCCCGGCCAGATCAACTACGCATCGGCGGGCAACGGCTCGCCATCGCACCTGGCCGCGGAGCTGTTCAAGGCGGCGACGGGCGTCAACCTAACGCACGTACCCTACAAGGGCGGTGCGCCGGCTGCGACCGCGGTGATAGCCGGTGAAGCGCAGCTTTTTCTGGGCAGCATTCCCGCGACGCTGCCCCAGGTCAAAGCGGGACGACTGCACGCGCTGGGCGTGACCGGCGCGAGACGCTTACCCGCTGCCCCGGAGATTCCGACCATCGCCGAGCAGGGCTATCCGGGCTTCGAAGTGACTTCCTGGCACGGGGTGCTGGTTCCCGCGCGCACACCGATCGCCATAGTCACGCGGCTCAACTCCGAGATCTTGAAGGCGTTGCAAGCCCCGGATGTGGCAGAGCAGATGGCACGCCAGGGCCTCGATGCGGTCGGCAGCAGCCCCGGGGATTTCGCCGCTCTTCTGAAGCGAGAGGTGCCCAAGTGGGCGCGCGTCGTCAAGGAAGCGGGCATCAAAGCCGACTAGTGAAGTACTTCACCCCTTCACTGCTTCACTGTTTCAGTGCGCTTTACATCGGCGTCCGCCGGGGTGGCGGGACTCCAACCACGGCCAGGCGTATCTTTTCGGTCCCATTGTTGAGCAGTTGATGCTCGACCACGCCTGTAGGCATATGTATCGTGTCACCGGGACCCACCTCCTCCTCCCGGATCTCGCCACTTTCGGTCTTCCACTGGATAACCCCCCGCCCGCTCAGTATGAAATAGATCTCCTCAAAATCGCGGGGGTATTCGACTTCGTAACCGTCTGCCTTGTATTTTGTATGGGTATGCCAATGATGAGGGCTGAAGCCCGGACTGACTTCATCCACGTTGAAAAAGAACTTTTCCGTGGCAATGATTCTCTTTATCTGCCCCGCTTCTTTACCCAAGCCGCGTATATTCTGTGGCTGAACCTCATCAGACCTGACGATTTTTAGCTGCGCCATTAAATCCTCCTTGACCAAACCATCAAGATCCAGGGACCTGTCGGTTTTCCATATCGAGATGCCGTGTAGTGCGGGACACTAGCGGACTTGTCCGGCCAGATCAACAAATTGCGCGGAGGACGGGATGAACCATGCGATTCGCCTGGTTGCGGCCGGCATGATGCTGACCGCTGCGCTGCCCGCAGCTCGGGCAGCAGCCAATTATCCGACCCAGCCGGTACGCTTTGTGGTGACCACCGCACCGGGCGGTGGACTCGATGCTTTCGCGCGCCTGGTCGCAAGCGAGCTCACCGGACGCGCGGGGCAACAAGTCATCGTGGAGAATCGGCCGGGCGCCGGCACCACCATAGGCACCGCGGCCGTCGCCAGAGCCAAACCCGACGGCTACACCTTGCTGCTGAATACGGCCGCGTTCGCGATCAGTCCGGCGGTCTACCAGAAACTTCCGTATGACCCATTGCGCGACTTTGCGCCGATCACGATGGCGGTGTTCACACCCAACGTGATGGTGGTGCATCCATCGGTGCCCGTGAAGTCGGTCAAAGAACTGATCGCTCTCGCCAGGGCAAGCGCGGACAAAGGGGATCCGATCCTCTACGCTTCGGGGGGAAGCGGAACCAACGGGCATCTCGCCGTGGCCCTGTTCCTCAGCATGGCGAATATTCGCATGACCCATGTCCCCTACAAATCCGGCTCGCTCGGGGTCATCGGTCTGATTGGCGGCGAGGTCGCGACGATGACCGACAGCATGTCGAGCCTGATGCCGCATGTGCGGGTCGGCCGGCTGCGCGCACTCGGCGTGTCGAGCACGCACCGTGCCGCCGCCGCGCCCGGCATTCCGACCATCGCCGAGGCGGGAGTGCCCGGCTACGAGTCGGTGCAGTGGTACGGCCTGTTCGCGCCCGCGGGGACGCCGCAGGAAATCCTCGCCTGGCTGCACAGGGAAACGATTGCCATACTGCGCGCGACGAACGTCAAGGAACGCCTTGCCCCAGACGGCCTCGAAGTGGTCGCGAACACTCCGGAAGAGTTTGCCGCGTTGATCAAGGCAGACATCGCGAAATGGACCAAGGTAGTGAAAGCCATCGGAATGCAACTGATGTGAGCCGGAAGCGATTGGGAGGGGAACAAATCATGCGCATCGTTCTGATCGGGGTCTCGCACTGGCATACGCCGTTTTATTCCGACCCGGTATTGGCGATGACGGATGCTATGATCGTCGGCGTCAGCGACCCCGATGCCGGCCGCGCGGACCCGCTCGCCGGCAAGGCGAACTGCCCTGTCTTTGCCGACTATCGGGAAATGTGCGCGAGTCTGAAGCCGGATTTCGCTTTCGTGCTCGGCCGTCATTGCGACATGGCCGATGAGGCCCGCTTTCTGATAGACAGCCGCATTCCATTCGCGATCGAGAAACCCTGCGCGGTCAATGCCACGGAGGCGTATGACATTGCGCACCGTGCCGCGGCCGCCGGAGTCTTCGCCGCCGTGCCGCTGGTGATGCGCTACTGTCCGATCATCGCGACGATACGAGAGATCGCCGCGGGGGAGCAAATCCAGTATCTGTCATTCAAGTTCGTCGGTGGGATGGTTGACCGTTACCATCAGCAAAAAGTGGAATGGGTGATCGATCGCGCAATCTCGGGCGGCGGACCACTGCTGAATCTGGGTATCCATCTCGTCGATCTCTGCCGCGTGCTTCTGGGCAACGCGGACCTGACCGTGACCGGCGCGATGATGTCGAACCGCGCCGCTGGCCTGACGATCGAGGATCACGCGGTCATGTTGATGCGTGGCGGCGGCGCGAGTTGCATGGTCGAAACGGGCTATCTTTACCCGGCGCCGAACTCGGTCTTCGACATGCATTACAGCATCCGCACCGAAAAACATTATTTCGCGGCGCGTGACAATGCGATGCTGGAAATCGTCACCAATGACCGGCAACGGACCACGCGGGCGATGAAGCTGACGAATGTATTTTTCTATCCGGAGTTCGTCCGCGATACGTTGCGCCGAGTGCGGGACGGCCGCCCACCGATCGCGGATCTGGCGGACAACGCCGCCTCGGTTGCGTTGATCGAGGCCGCCTACGCGATGTCACCAATCCCGGCTTGACCAGGGAGAGCAAACCGATGTCAGCACCGCTGCCGCTCCAGGGCGTTAGGGTCCTCACGCTGGAGCAGGTCCATGCCTTGCCCTGGGGCACCGCCTTCCTAGCGGACCTGGGCGCCCAGGTAATCCGGATCGAAAGCGTGGAGCACCTCCAGGACCGCAAGGCCGGGCCTTTCCCCAATGGCAAGGCCGGGCCGGAGTGGTGGAACGAGGGTGCAAACCTGGCGTATTTCGGCACGCGTAACAAGCAAAGCCTCTGTCTGCAGGTGACCAAGCCGGCTGGGAAGGAAGTGTTCCTCAAGCTCGTCAAGAACTGCGACGTGGTGACCGACAACTTCAGACCCGGCACGATGCGCCGACTCGGGTTCGACCACGACAGCCTGGCCCAGATTAACCCCCGCGTCATCACCTTGAGCAGCACGGCTTTCGGCCATACCGGGCCGTGGCGCAGCGCCGGGTCGCGCGCTCGCACCGTGGACTCGGTGTGCGGCATGTCCTACCTCACTGGCTTTGAGGGCGGCCCTTCCCAACGGGCAAGCAACAACTACATGGACCACTCCACCGGAAACAACGTGGCCTATGCGCTCTTGCTGGCCCTGTACCGCCGGAAGAGAACCGGCAAAGGGATGCGCATCGACCTCTCCATGCAGGAGACCGGTGTTTCCTGCATAGGCCCCGCCATCCTGGAGGCGCAGCGGGGCATCGGGCGCCCGCGATTGGGCTGTGCGCATCTTTGGAAAGCGCCGCATAACATCTATCCGTGCGCGGGCAAGGATCGCTGGATCGCCATCGCGGTATCCAGCGACGCCGAGTGGGCCGCCTTGAAGCAGGTCATGGGCGCTCCGCCCTGGGCGCAGGATCCGCGCTACGACTCGGTGCAAGGCCGCAGGCAGCATCGCCATGAGCTCGACCGGAACGTGGCGGAGTGGACCGCAACGCAGGATGACAAGGAGTTGGCGCGGTTGCTTCAGGCGCACGGCGTTTGTGCCGGCGCCGTTCTGACAGCGGCAGACCTGGTCGACGACCCGCATCTCAAGCAGCGAGAATTCATTCAGACGATCGAACGTGCGGGAGGTCTTCGCACTTATGCCGGGCGACCCTTCCGCATGCCTGGACTGTCCATGGCGATCCGGCACACCGCTGATTTGGGCGAGCACAACGAAGTGGTGCTGCGGGAGGTGGCGGGGCTCTCTCAGGAGGAGATCAGCGCACTGTCGGCGGACGGTGTGATCTCGAACCGGCCGCGACCGGAAGAGCGGGCGCCGTAGATTATTTGAACCGCAGATAAACGCAGATGAACGCAGATAGATTCCACATCAGAAGCATGAATGCCGAATCCTGAATCCCGAATCCTGGATCCTGCATGAGCGGAATACTCTCCGAAGTGAAGGTGTTGGAGCTCACCCACGCTCCATCGGGGGCCTTTTGCGCCAAGCTGCTGGCGGATCAGGGTGCCGACACGATCAAGGTGGAACCGCCAGGCTCGGGGGACCCAGAGCGCCATGAGCCTCCATTTATCGGTGGCGAGCCTCACTCTGACCGAAGCACGACGTTCCTCGCGCTGAACACCAACAAGCGCGGAATTACTCTCGACGTAGAACAGGCGGCGGGCCGATCACTGTTCCTCCGGCTGGCATCCGACGCCGACGTCATCATCGAAAGCTTTCAACCAGGACATCTGGCCCAACTGGGGCTGGGCTACGAGGCGCTGCGGGCTGAGAATCCCAAGGCAATCCTGCTCTCCATCTCGTACTTCGGACAGCACGGCCCCTATGCCAACTACAAGGGAAACGACCTCATAGCCCAGGCCATGGGCGGTTATCTCTACGCCGTCACGGGACCGGCGGACCGGCCACCGATGGGCAGCGCGCTTCAGCAGATGGAGCTTACCGCCGGCCGCAACGGGGTCATCGCCGTCATGGCCGCCCTCCTGCGCCGGGACGAGACTGGAGAGGGTAATCACATCGACGTGTCTGTGATGGAAGCGGCGATCAGCACGCCCTCGATGCTCATTCAGAATTACAGCTACCTGGGACGAAGCCCGCGGCGGGGAGCTGGAGACAAATTCGTCATGGACGGGATGCACCTGCCGACGCGAGACGGTGAAGTGACGCTGACCACTGCCGGCACGGGCGGCCGGCCGATGGAGGTGTGGGCGGAGTTCCTGGGGGAGCCTCGGCTGCTGGATCCCAAGTTCGCCACCCGTGCGTCCCGAAACGAGAACTGGGAGGAGCTGCGGGATCTGGTCGCACCCAAGCTGAAGCAGTGGAACAACCTCGACCTGATGCGCGAGACGATGGCGCGGGGCCTGGTGATCGGGCTGGTGCAGAGTCCGGAGCAGGTGGTGAATTCACCCCACCTGGCGGAACGAGGTTTCTTCGTGGAGCTCGACCACTCGGAGGTGGGAACGCTCAAGTATCCCGGTCCGGGATTCTTTTTCGATGGAGCCAACCTGATGCAGACGACCCGTGCGGCGCCGCGGTTGGGGGAGCACAACGCCGAAGTCTATTGCGGCCGGCTGGGCCTTTCGAACGAGGAGCTGGGCCGGCTGCGAGCGGCCCGGGTGGTTTAAGAAACCGAGGACAGGCCACGGTTTTCAGAGAATAGTGGTCTGTCCGGTCTGTCCCCGTTTTTCGCCCCTAGGCTCGAGGCGGGACAGGGCGCACAATGTGGACTTGGCGTCGAAACTCTCGTCCTGGACAGGAGGGCCGACCATGTGGAGCGCGCGCTTTGTTGCCGTCCTGACATTGCCGGCCGTCTTCGTGGGCGGCGCGCCGGCCGCGGTACCGGAATTTCCCAGCAAGCCGATACGCTACATCGTGGCGACCGGTGCGGGGGGCGCATCCGATATCATCGCTCGCACCATAAGCCCTCCGCTATCCGAGTTACTCGGCGTACAGATCGTCGTCGACAATCGGACCGGGGCGGGCAACACCGTCGGCGCTGAAATAGCGGCTCGCGCGGCGCCGGACGGATACACGCTCCTCTCCTGCAATATCGCGTCGCTCGCAGTCGGTCCCGCGCTCTACAAGAAGCTTGGCTACGATCCCGAACGCGATTTCGCGCCGATCGGCCATATCGTCAGCAATCCCAACGTTCTCACCGTTCATCCCTCGCTTCCAGCCAGGACCGTCGCGCAATTCATCGCCCTTGCGAAGGCGAATCCCGGCAAGCTCAACTATGCGTCGGCCGGCGTCGGCACTTCACCACAGCTCTCGATGGAGCTCTTCAGAATGGAGACCGGCATCGATATCGTCCACATCCCGTACAAAGGCGTCGCGCCGGCGTTGATCGACCTCATAGGGGGGCGTGTCGAGGCGATGTTCTCTACCGTGCCGTCGGCGCTCTCGGCCGTGCGCGGCGGCAAAGTGCGTGCGCTCGGTGTGACGTCGACGCAGCGCGACCCGGATCTGCCGGAGGTGCCGACGATCGTCGAATCGGGAATACCGGGCTTCGAAGTGATCTCGTGGCAGGGTTTGTGCACCAATGCAGGCACGCCGCAGGCCGCGCTTGCGCGGCTTCGCGCCGCTCTGGCTGCGACGCTCGCGCAGGCGGACACCCGCAAGCGTCTCGTCGATCAGGGCTTTCAGATGCACGTCATGCCGGCCGAGAAGTTCGCCGCGTTCATCGCCACCGAGCGGGCCAAGTGGGCGAAAGTGGTGAAAGCGATCGGCATCGAGCCGCAGTAAGCAAGCCTTTATGCGCGAGGGGCCGGGTTAGGGTGAGGGGAGCGCGCACCAGCCGCAGATACGTAATCTCCGAAGGCGCGCCCAGCCGCTGCGGCGGTCCCCAGTAGCCGGTGCCGCGGCTGATGTAGACCCAGAGCCCCCGCCCCGCTCGGCCGGGAAAGGTGTCAGACACCCCGCGGGTGTCAGACACCCGATGGAGCCCGGCGGTGAACGGGTGGAAGAGGCGCACAACGAAATTCCACGGGAAGAACTGCCCGCCGTGCGTATGGCCGGAGAGCTGCAGGTCGAACCCGGCCGGCGCCGCGGCGAACGCCGATCGCGGCTGGTGCGCGAGCAGCAGCCTGACGCCCGCGTCGCTCGGCGCGCCCGTCATGGCGGCGGCGGGATCGCTGCGTTGCGAGGGATCGAAATAGCCCGCGTTGTAGTCGGTGACCCCGGCCACGACCACCGACGCGCCTCCATGCCGGAGCACGACGTGCTCGTTCATGAGCACCGAGAGGCCGAGGCGGCGCACCTCCTTCACCCAAGCGCCGGCGCCCGAGTAGTACTCGTGGTTGCCGGTGACGAAGAAGGCGCCGTGCCGGGCCGTGAGCCGGGATAGCGGCTCCGTGTGCCGGGAAAGGTCCCGCACGCTTCCGTCCGCGAGGTCGCCGGTGACGGCGATCATGTCCGCGCCTAGACCGTTCACGGCGTCCACGATCCGCTCCAGGTAGTCGCGCTTGATCGTCGCGCCGACATGGAGATCGCTGATCTGGGCGATGCTGAAGCCCTGCAGCGCCGCCGGAAGCCCGGCGATCGGAACATCCACGCGCCGGATGCCCGCGCGCCGGCGGGCATTGATGAATCCCACGATCGTGGCGAGCGCGGCCAATATCGGCACGGCTAGTGCGCCCTGGTGCCGCAGAAATCCCTCCACGGAGACGGCGCCGATCACGGCGCTGACAAGGAGCGCGACGTCGCGGACGAAGGTGAGCACGAAGAGCGAAGAGAACGCGCCGATCGCGAGCATGCTGGCCAGGGTGAGCCGATCCTTGAGCGGCTGCCGCCTGATTTGCCGCGCAACCGGCCAGAGCGGGGTCGCGATCACGGAGGCAACCAGCCACAACGCCGTCGCACCGAACGCCGATCGCGCTGAGGGACAGCATGTCGGGAAGCAGCCGCCATCCCACGTAGGTGTGGAGCAGGAGGACGATGAAGGGGAGTCTTCTGAACATTAAGAGCGCCTAATAAAATGAAATCCCCTCTCCCCCGGTTCAGGGGGAGAGGGATAGGGTGAGGGGGCACGTGAATGGCATTTTGCTAGGCGCTCTAAGGAAAGCGTTGCGCTATCCGTCAGGAAGGTGGGGGCGGGCGGGAAGGAAACAATAGCAAACGGCGTGATAGGTGATAAGTGATAGGTGCACGTGAACCCTTCCTCCTTCCGTCTTCCGACTTGCTGTTGAAACTGTTGTGTAACCTCTTTCCATTACGGTCGGCTGCGTGCTAGCGTTTGCACTTTTGCCAGCGCATGCCCAGATCCATATGCCGAGATTCAAACCACTTGTCGAAAGCGAAATGAGCGAGGCGCAGCTCAAGGCTGCTCGCGATCTTGCCAGCGGACCGCGGGGACGCTGGAACCCGGACGGGCCGAATGCCTTGCTATTGCGCAGTCCCGAGCTGATGAGCCGCACGCAAAAGGTCGGCGAGTACCTTCGTTACAACAGCTCGCTGCCGCTGCGACTCAATGAATTCGCCATACTGATTACCGCGCGCCAGTGGAGTGCGCAGGTCGAGTGGATTGCCCACCATCCACTGGCGCTGAAGGCGGGACTCGCCCCGGCGGTGGCCGCCGATCTGGCGCAGGGCAAGCGCCCCACCGGGATGAAGGACGATGAAGAGATCGTCTACCAATTCTGCAAGGAACTGCACGAGACCAAGGCCGTCAGCGATCCCACCTTCAAGGCCGTCGTGGACAAGTTTGGCGAGCGCGGCGTGATGGACCTCATTGGATTGACGGGTACTACACGATGCTGGCGATGGTGCTCAACGTCGCCCAGCAGCCGTTGCCCAATGGCGTGCCGCCGCCGCTACCGGCGCTGAAGTGATGACGAGCAATTTCTCGTAGAATGCGGCGTCCCTTGCAAAGCTTCTGACACCCATCACCCATCACCCATCACGCTTTTCCAACTAAGACAGTGACCGACTTTCAAGCTGCAACCGGCACGAGCCATTTCGTCGAAGCGAACGGCGTCAAGCTCCACTACCTGGATTACGGCACCGCCGGGCGTCGGCCGATGCTGTGTGTCCACGGCGGGGCGGCGCATGCGCACTGGTTCGACTTCGTCGCGCCAGGTTTTACCCCCGACCATCGCGTCTTTTCGCTGGATTTACGTGGACACGGCGACAGCGCGTGGGCCGAACACCTACTCGTTCAAGACCTACGCCGAGGACGTCAACGGCCTCGTCGAAAAGCTCGATCTGCGCGACTTCGTGCTGATCGGCCATTCGATGGGCGGCATGATATCGCTCGTCTATGCGGCGACGCATCCGGGACGGGTGGGCCGGCTCGTCATCGTCGACAGCATCATGCTGATGCCCTTGGACCGCGTCTCGAAGATGCGGGAATTCGGCGCAAGGCCCGCGAAGAGTTACGCGACACAGGATGAGCTCATCGCGCGCTATCGCCTCGAGCCCGCGGAAACGCAGATGGCCGCGCCTGAAGTCATCCATCGCATGGCCATTCACAGCGGAAGGCGGGACGCCGACGGGCGATGGCAGCACAAGGCCGACCGCCGCGTGTATACGAACTTCGAGCAGATCGCAGGCGTGCCGCTATGGGAGAAGGTCAAGGTGCCGGCGCTGGTAATAAGAGGGGAGCGCAGCACGCGGTTCACGCCCGAGGTGCTGGCCGAGATCCGGGCCAGGGCGCCTCAGGTGCAGATGGCGGAGGTGCCGGCGTCGGATCATCACATCACGCTCGATAATCCGCAGGGGTTCGTCGACGTCGTGCAGAGGTTTCTTTCACAGTGAAGAAGTGAAGTCGCTCTCGCTAGTGAGAGAGAAGTGAAGCCGCCTGCGCTAGCGAAATACTTCACAGCTGCACTTCTTCACCGCTTCACTGCCTCACTGCGCGAGAAGGAGACAGCCGATGGACAGCAACAGGCATTGGGTCGGTACCTGGGCCGCCTCGCCGGCGCCCAGCGAGGCAGGGGTGGGCTTCAACAATCATACCCTGCGGATGAACCCGCGCGTCAGCATCGGCGGCGACACGCTGAGGGTGCGGATATCGAACGCCTATGGCAGCGGCAAGCTGGAGATCGGCGCCGCCTAAATCGGGATCCGCGACAAGGGTCCGGCAATCGTGCCGGGCTCGGAACGCGCGCTCACCTTCTGCGGCTCGGGCTCGACGACGGTCGCGGCGGGCGCGCTGGTAGTCAGCGACTCGGTCAAGCTCGAGGTGAAGCCCCTGGCCGACCTGGCGGTCACGCTCTACCTGCCCGGCGAGATCCCGCCCGCTTTCCAGATCACCGGGCGCTACGCGCGGCAGACCAACTACATCTCGCCGCCCGGCAACTTCGCCGCCGCGACCAACATGCCGGTGCTCAAGATCACCGACGAATGGTTCTTCGTGAGCGGCATCGACGTGCTGGCTCGCAGGAGACGGGATGCGTGGTCGCGCTCGGCGACTCGCTGACCGACGCCAATATCTCGACCCATGACGCCTATTGCCGCTGGCCCGACCAGCTCGCGCGGCGTCTCGATCGCCCGCAAGGGCGGCCGGCCTCTCGGGGTGCTGAACCAGGGTCTCGGCGGCAACCGCATCCTGCACGACCTGCGCGGCGACAGCGGATTGAGGCGCTTCGATCGCGACGTGCTGGCTCAATCAGGCGTCACGCACGCGATCGTCATGCTCGGCACCAACGATCTGCGCAATCGCAACGGCAAGCCCGACGAGGAGGTCACCGCCGGAGCAGATGATCGCCGGGCTTGCACCAGATGGCGTTGCGCGCGCAGGCGCGCGGAATCAAGCTGTACGGCGCGACCCTGACGCCGTTCGGCAACGAGACGTTCCTGCCGGGCGCCTGGAACCCGGTGCGCGAAAGCCATCGCGTTGCGTTCAACAAGTGGATACGCGAAAGCCGGCGTGCTGGACGGCGTCGTCGATTTCGACAAGGCGCTTGCGCGACCCCGAGCGCCCGACGCAGATGCTGCCGATCTACGATTGCGGCGACGGCCTGCACCCGAGCGATCTCGGCTATTGCAAGCTGGGCGACGTGATCGACCTCGCGCTGTTCGACTAGCAAGCATGTCACGGTACTGGCACCTGTATCACGCCGTTCCTAGTCAGAGCGGTAGACTTGGCGTGGTCCGACGCGGAAGAATGCACCGAACGGCAAGCGAGGGAATCCGATGACACAGAAAAAGTTTCACCGAGCGCATCTCATTGCCGGTGGCTTTCCGCCCGGTTCAAGCGCCGGACACGACCACGACCATGCCCGCCTGCGGCTGCTGGGGCTCCTGGCCGAACGGGATGTTCCGGCCTCGGTCGCCAACGACTTCGCGGACGTTGAGAAATGGCTGCCGGTCAGCCGGTTGCTGATCACCTATGTGGCCGGCCCCTACCCGGATGCCGCGCAGTGCCGCGCCATCCGGACCTGGCTGGACGCGGGCGGCCACTGGCTGGGCTTGCATGGGACCAGCGGCGGCCGCGCCGAGCGAGTGGAGGGCGTGCGCCAGCGCCGCACCGTCAAGACCGAGCATCACGCTCTCCTCGGGAGCTTCTTCCTGATCCACCCCCCGCTTTGCAAGTTTCGCGTCGATGTGAGCGACAGCGATCATCCTCTCACCCAGGGGCTCGGCAGCTCTTTCGATGTCGAGGACGAACCGTACTTTATCGAGCTGCAGGATCCGGGCTCAACGCGGATATTGCTCACCGCGGATTACGGTGCGGGCGCCGTATCACCCAGCATCGGGACCCTCTACGCCTCGGACACTTCACTGCAACCCGACGGCAGGACTCGCGTGCTCGGCTACACGCGCGAGGTCGGCAACGGTGGTGTAACCTATTTTGCTCTCGGTCATTGCCACAACCCCGCCTCCCGCGCAGGGCCGGCCCGAACGCGGACGCGCAGCCTACATTTCGAGGGTCGTGGGAAAACGACGCGTTCATTGCACTGCTGCGCAATGCCATTGCCTGGGGGACGACAGAGGAAGCGCTATCTTAACGAGTGAAGTCGCTATCGCTAGTGAAGAAGTGAAGTCGCCTGCGCTGGTGAAGTCACTTCACTGCTTCACCACCTCACTGCTTCACTGCTGTATTGCGTCGCGGGCGATCCCGGGCGTAAGCTTTCCGCGATACGGGGCACGCGCCATGAATTGTCGATCCAGCTCGCTCGCGATAGTCCTCGTCATTGCAGGGTTTGCAGCCGATTTTGCGGGCGCCCAGTCGTACGCGACCCGGCCTGTTCGGATGCTCGTCCCGTATCCGCCGGGAGCCGCGACGGATATCAGCGCGCGCATCCTGGCAGCGAGACTCAGCGAAGGTCTCGGGCAGCAGGTGATCGTCGACAACCGGCCGGGGGCGAGCGGGATGATCGCAACCGCGCTGCTCGCGAGGGCGGCGCCGGACGGCTACACCATCATGGTGGTCGATGTGGCCCACGGCGCGAATCCGGCGCTCAATGACAAGATGCCCTACGACACATTGAAGGACCTCGCGGCCGTGAGCCTCGTGTTGCGGGTTCCAATGCTGCTCCTGGTGAACCCGGCGTTCCCCGCGCATACCGTCAAGGAACTGATCACGGTCGCCAAGGCGCATCCCGGAAAGTACAACTATGGATCCGCGGGCACCGGCAGCACCATGTATCTGATCGCCGAGCTGTTCAAGGCTCAAGCGGGCATCGATCTCGTGCACGTTGCCTACAAGGGCGGTGGCCCGGCGTTGGCCGAGGTGATGGGTGGCCAGATCCCCCTCTGTTTCCTGTCGACCGTGGCCTCGCTGCCCCACGTCAAGGCCGGACGGGTGCGGGCGCTTGGCATTTCCGGTCGCAGCCGCAGCCCCGTCGTCCCCGAGGTGCAGACCATCGCAGAGAGTGGTGTGCCGGGCTTCGAGTTCTACCTGTGGCAGGCCATGATTGTTCCCGCCGGAATTCAACGAGCCATCATGACGCGGTTGAACAGCGAAGTGTATGCGGCGCTCAACCACGCGGACAGCAAAGAGCGCCTCGTCAGCCTGGGCGCCGAGCCGACCCCGAGCACACCGCAGCAGGCCGACGCGCACATCCGGGCGGAAGTCGAGCGCTGGTTCAAGACGCTCAAGCCCGTCCGTTGATCAACGCGGTCCATTTACGTCTCGCTGCTCAGCCCTTCGACAAACCGCTCAAGGCCTGCAGGACCTCTGCGTTATCGGGAAAACGGCCCGTGCGGTGTTTGGAATGGATCAGCACGCCGTCCACGGTGACGTCGAACACGCCGCCGCTGCCTTTGATGAGTTCGGCCTGCACGCCGAACTGTGCGAAGATCTCCGCCGCCAGACTGGTGGCCCGGGGGAGGTAGTTTCAACTGACGCAGTACTTAATGGTGAGGCGCATGATCTGACTCCGGTGGGAGCGATAATGATACTTCAGAGGGCTATGGGGACGCGAAACATCGTGGTCCTGCCGGCCTTCGCGCCAAGTGAGGGAAATAAACATGGCAATCGGATTGTTCGTCGTGCGTGCCACGATCACCGGCGATCGGGAGGCCGCGTTCAACAAATGGTACAACGAGGAGCATCTACCGCAGGTGCTTCGCTACAACGGGGCCATCAGTGGAAGGCGCTACCGGAAGGTTGTGGGTGAGGATCACTATCAGGTACATGGCCATCTACGAGTTTGCGAGCGAGGAGGTACTGCATCAGTTCCTGAAATCGGGCGCGCTGAAGGAGCTGCGCGCAGAGTACGACAAGCACTTCGGCGAGGTCTCAGAGCGTGTTGGACAGGGCTGGGTGCAGGTATTTCCCTGATTCACCCCCGGCAGATCACCACGAGGAGAGTCCCATGGCAGAGTACGTTCCCAGCCCCAGGGATTGGGTGCGTGAACAGGTCGAACTCTACGAGCGCAGCGGTGGCACCCAAGGCACCACGCTTCGCGACACCGGGTTGCCGGTGATTATCGTGACCCACATCGGCAATAAGACCGGCGCGATCCGGAAGACCCCGCTCATGCGCGTCAAGGACGGCGCCAACTACGTTCTTGTCGGGTCGCAGGGCGGAGCACCGACGCACCCCGCCTGGGTGCACAACCTGCGCGTGAACCCCGCCGTCGAGATTCGCGACCATACTGTGGTGCAGGCGATGCGGGTGCGCGAGGTCGAAGACGCAGCCGAGCGGGCACGGCTCTGGGATGCTGCCGTCGCTGCGTACCCGCCGTACGCGGAATATCAGACGCGGACCACGCGGAAGATCCCCGTCTTCGTCGCAGAGCCGCAGCAGGATGCCAGAACGTAGAACCGGTCTCAAAAACGGAACACCGACAGGATTAACACGATGAACAGGATTGCAACCCGCAAAACATCCTGTAAATCCTGTCATCCTGTCCGTTTGTTATCTTTGACTCGCGGGTCAATCAGGGTTTTTGAGATAGCTTCTAGCTAGTTAATCATCCATATCGAGCTCACAGGGAGAACACATGCGTATCCACAACTTGTACACCGACGCGAACGGCCAGTCGCACTTCCGCGACATCGAAATCGAATGGGCCGAGGAGCGGCGCGGCAGCAAGCTCTCCAAACGCCTGCCTGCCACCGGCATCATTTTCCGCGAGACTGTCGCCGAGTACGACCTCGACTGGCACCCGGCGCCGCGCCGCCAATACATCGTTAACCTCGATGCCGGGGTGAAAATCACTGCCAGCGACGGGGAGAGCCGTATTATCGGAGCCGGCGAGGTGATTCTGGTCGAGGACACAACCGGCAAGGGCCACCTCTCACAGGGGCTCGGCCAGATGCGCCACAGTCTTTTCATACCGTTGGACTAGGAGCCCGCGCGGTAGAAACTAACGGCAGAGCCGCTCACTGACACGGCGCAGCGGTCGGCACGCGGTTTCGGGAAAGATCAATCTCTTCGTTTACGGCACTCTGATGTATGAGGCCATATGGCGGCGCCTGGTCGACGGCGAATTCGAGCGCAAGGCGGCACAGCTGAGCGGTTATCGGCGACTCAAGATCATGAATGAGGATTACCCGGGGCTGGTCAGGGGCATCGGCACTGTGCATGGAGTAGTCTGGCTCGCAGTGGACGAGCAGACGCTGCAGCGGATCGATGAGTTCGAAGCCGCCTGCTACCAGCGCATTTCCGGCGTGGTGATCGGTGGTGCCGGCGTGGAGATACCGGCGGATTTTTATGCGATCAAGGATTCCGCCACATTCCTTCTCGAAGAGAAGGAATGGGATGCGCAGGAGTTCGAGCGCCATGGCCTCCCGCGCTTCACCGACAGCTATACCGGCTTCAAAAATGATTCTTAGCCGAGATACTCAACGACATGTAATCCCGTCCCCGCACGGTCGCTGATGTACGCCAGGCCGCGGTAATCGAGATCGACGTCGTTGGTCTGGATCACGGTCTTCAAGCGTGGAATGGTGGTCGAGGTGGTGTTCGGCACATAGTAGCCGACTTCCTTCATGGCATACGGGTCGGAGATGTCGAGCACGCGCACGCCCCCAGCGAAGTACGCGACATACAGCAGATTGCGATTGTCCTGTGGCCGGTACAGCTTGTTGTTCTGCGTTTCGTTGAACTGGTGCGGGCCGAATCGTCCGCCGCGCGTCAGAAAATCCCCGTCGGGCACGCGGAAGATATCCGCCATCATCGGGTTTTTCAACGTGGTCACATCGAGCATATAGACCATGCATCGTACTTCGAGCCCCTGATATTTGGCGTCGCTCGCTTCGTTGCACACGATGATGTAGTCGCGTACGTCGCCGAAACCTGGCGTGAAGTTCGGCGTCTTGATGCCAAAAAACGGCATCGAGGTGTGCGGACCCTTGAATTGAGGTTCAATGGAGTAGTCGAAGATGAGCTCGGGCCGGGTAATGTTCCTGATGTCCAGCACCGCGACGTTGCCGCCGCGCGCGTATGACAGATAGACGCGATTGTCCGCCATATCCACCACCGGATGGTGCAGGTTGAGCCCCTTCTCCCGGGTCGCGGCCTCTGAAAGCAGCTGGCCGGGCAGCCAGTGGTTGGCGACATATTTGGGCTGCGCTGGCTTGGAAAAATCCCAGATTACGAGATGGCCGCCGGAACGAAAGCCGGGTTCGTTGGCGCAGCCGAAATATAGTCCGCTACCTCCGTCCCACCAGCCTTTGTGCGCGATGTTCATCGCACCGGCGGCGGTCTCCTTCACGTCAGCGACCATTACCGGCTTGGCGCGATCCGTGATGTCGAAAATCTGAAAACTGCATGCGGCGCGCGTCTCATGATTGCGAGCGAGATAACGCTTCCCGTCGCGCGGATTGTCGATCACTTGCACCGCGCGGCAATTGGCGCCCGGCGCGCCGGGGATGTGCGCCACCAACGCCGGTTTGGCGGGATCGGAAACATCGAGTATGGAAGTACCGCTGTTCTCGTTCTGGCCGGTGAGCGGGTTGGGCAGACAGCCCGGCAAGTGCCCCACGTAGCACCAGTCCCCCTGTAGAGTGACTTGCAGCGATTCGCGTCCCTGCAGGTCGTGAAATCCGACCAGCCGGGTATTGTGGGCAGCAGCGGTGAGCGTGTCGTGATCTTGCACGGCGGTTCTCCCAGAAAATCGTTAATAAATGCACATGCTACTGCGCGGCGACCCCTGCGACCTTTCAATTGGTCGAGCAAGCGTTTAGGCAGTGAGCTTTGATTTGACGACTGTGGGTTCGACCCGCGACTATGACCAAAGTGGCCGGTGGTTACAATGGGGCTGTCGCGACGCACAGGGGAGAGCCGTATGTCGAAGGGGCCGTGGATCAGGATCGCTCCGCCGGAACAGGCCACCGGAGACCTGAAGCGCGCCTACGACCGTATCCGGACGACCCGGGGACGGATACCCGATATCCGTTCCGTCATGGCCGGGGAACCGCTGGTGGTGGAAGGATTCGCCAGTTTCTTTCCGGAAAACAACTACGCCTGCAGCTCGATCGATCGGCGGCTCGCGGAAATGATCGCCACGGTGGCGTCGGTTGCGAACGGGTCGGGGTTCGGCGCGCCGGCCCATGCCCGGCGCCTCGCGACGATCACGGGCGACCAGTCGTTCTCCGACAGCATGCTGCGCGACTACCGGAGCGCAGGCCTCCCCAGGAAGGAACGGGTGTTGCTCGATTACGTGTGGAAACTGAGCCGGGTCCCGGGGGAAATGACGGAGGCGGACATAAACGGCTTGCGCGCAGAGGGCTGGACCGACCCACAGATCGTCGCAACGGTCCACGTAACCTCCTTGTTCGCGTACATGAATCGTGTGGCGGAGGCGTTTGGCCTTCACCCCGCAACTCGGGTCGGACCAGCCTAGTACGTCACATCGGCTCCGCCGAGGGAAACGACATAGTCTTTGCAGTGAAATCATTCTTAGCCTTAAGGAGGCCAGATATGCGCGTAGTGAAGATGAACGATTTACCAGAAAAGGCGATGGGCACGGCGACGCCGATAGCCGGATGGACCGGCGGGGCGGTGAGCCGGACGCGGCAGGAGATTATCGGCGAAGGGCAATCGGAACACTTTCGCTGCAACGTGGTGAATTTCCGCGTCGGAGCGACGACCGGCTGGCATGTGCATGACTGCGATCAGATACTCGTCGTCACCGCCGGCAGGGGAATCGTCGCCAGCGAAACCGAGGAGCGCGAGATCACCGTCGGCGATGTGGTGCACATCAAGGCCGGCGAGCGCCACTGGCATGGAGCCAAGGCGGATTCGCCGATGTCGCATATCACGGTGACGACCGCTGGCGGAACGTCGAAGCACTGAGATTCACGCCGCGCCTATCATGGACTGCACATAGTCATATTGACTTGCGCCGTCCTCGCTCCTTGCGAAAGGTCGATGGATCTGGAGGACTGTAAATGGCAAAACTAACTGGTGGCGCGATCATGGCGCGTGCCTTGAAAGATCAAGGCGTTGATTACATGTTTGGCATCGTCGGCTTTCCGGTACAGCCGATCGCGCGCGAGGCGCAGAAGGCCGGCATCAAATTCTACGGCTGCCGAAACGAGCAGTCGGCCTCCTATGCCGCCGGGGCCGTAGGCTACCTGACGGGCCGGCCTGGCGCCTGCCTCGTAGTGTCCGGTCCGGGCGTCGTGCATGGCCTCGCCGGCCTCTCCAACGCGAAGGAGAACTGCTGGCCGATGATCCTGATCGGCGGCGCATCGGCAGTGAAGCAGAACGCCATGGGCGCATTCCAGGAAGAGCGCCAGGTGCTGATCGCTACGCCCTTCTGCAAGTTCGCGCACGCCGTGGAACACCCTCATCGCATCCCGTTCTATGTCGAAATGGCCGTGCGCAATTCCATCTACGGCCGTCCCGGCGCCACCTATCTCGACATGCCGGACGACATCATTCTGGGTGAGGCGGAGGAAGACACCGTCCCTTTTCCCGCTCGTTGCGCCGATCCGCCGCGCAGCGCCGCGCCGCAGGAGAACATCGAGCAGGCGCTGAACGTCCTGAAATCCGCGCAACGTCCGCTCGTCATCGTCGGCAAAGGCATGGCCTGGTCCCGTGCCGAGGAAGAAGTCCGCGCCTTCATCGAGCGCACCGGCGTACCGTTCCTCGCCTCCCCCATGGGCAAGGGCGTGATGGACGACAACCATCCGCTCTCGGTTGGCGCGGCGCGCAGTCACGCGCTGCAGGAAGCCGACGTGATCGTGCTGATGGGCGCGCGGCTCAACTGGATCATGCATTTCGGCCTGCCGCCGCGGTTCAACAAGAACGTCCGGATCGTGCAGATCGACATCGCGCCGGAAGCGATCAGCCAGAATGTGCCGGCCGAGGTTGCGCTGGTTGGCGATGGCAAGGCGATCGTCGGGCAGCTGAACCGGGCGCTGGAAAGCTTCGAGTGGTTCTATCCGGATAATACCGCCTGGCACAAGGCGCTCGCCGAGAAAGCGGCTGCGAACGCGAAGCAAATCCAGCCGATGATCGACGACGAGTCGGCGCCGACCAATTATTACCGCGCGTTCCGTGACATCAGCCCCTGGATCCCAGAGAACGCCATCATCATCGGTGAGGGTGCGAATACGATGGATATCGGCCGCACTCAGATGCCAAACAAGAGCCCGCGCACGCGTCTGGATGCCGGCACTTACGGCACCATGGGGGTAGGCATGGGCTTTGTGCTGGCCGCCGCGGCGGTGCATCCGGACCGGCCGGTCATTTCGGTCTCCGGCGACTCGGCGATCGGCTTCTCCGGCATGGAAATGGAGACAGTCTGCCGCCACAAGATGCGTGTGAAGATCGTCGTGCTGAACAATGGCGGAATTGGCAGCGGGCCCGCCGCGCTCCCCGACGACCCGCTGAAAGCGGCACCGGGCCATCTGACGGTAGGCGCGCGTTACGACAGGATGATGGAAGCGTTTGGCGGCAAGGGCTTCTTCGTCAGCGATCCCAGGGACCTGAAAGCGGCCCTGGACGCGGCCATGAAGTTCGATGGACCGGCACTGGTGAATGTGCAATTGCACCACGCCGCCGGCCGCAAGCCGCAGCAGTTCGCCTGGCATACGAGTACGAGTTGACGAGGTGCACACAATCGGCCACGCAATGTTCGTGCTCACCGCGGCGCTCGTCGTTCCCGTTGCGGTTGGTGCGGAGTCCTATCCCGCAAGGCCGGTGCGCGTGATCGCGCCCTATCCGCCCGGGTCGAGCGCCGACGTGATGGGACGGATTTACGCACGCAGTCTCACCGAGGCATTCGGCCGGCAATTCGTAGTGGACAATCGCTCCGGCGCTTCGGGCAATATCGCCGCGGAGCTGGTGGCTCGTGCCGCACCGGACGGCTACACGCTGCTGGTGCTGAACACGTCCGTTTCCGCGAACCACCTGTTGCAGAAGGGCGTTCCTTTCGACGTGGAGCGTGATTTCCAGGTGATGGGCATGCTCGGTATCGCGCCGTACCTCCTCGTGGTCAACAACTCGCTGGCGGCAAAGAGCGTCAAGGAGCTCATCGCGCTGGCCAAAGCGAGCGCGGGCAAGCTGGTTTATGCCTCCACCGGCGTGGGCGGCGGTCTGCATCTGACGATGGAGCACTTCAGGATGCAGACCGGCATCGATATGCTGCACGTGCCGTACAAGGGCAGCTCTACCACCGTGCCGGACATGATCGGCGGACGCATCGACGTGATGTTCGGCTCTGCTCCCTCTTTGCTGACTCACGTAAGGGCGGGCCGAATACGCGCGCTCGGCATTACGAGCGCGAAACGAAGCGCCGCGGCGCCGGATATACCCACCGTGGACGAATCCGGCGTGCCAGGGTTCGAGTCGTCTACGTTCGGAGCGTTCGCCGGACCGGCGACAACCCCGCGCAGCATCGTCGGCATTCTCAATGCGGCGATCGCGAAAAGCGCGCAGTCGCAGGAAGTGGCGAGCGCCCTGGCGATACAAGGCACGGACACGGCGCTCATGACCCCCGAGCAGGCAGGAGCCTACGTCCGCACCCAGATCGCGAAGTGGAAGAAGGTCGTGGAGACCGCGGGAATACGGGCCGAATAGAACGAAGATGTACATACAGGAGACCTTCGTCGATGAAGGTGACGTCGGCATGTATCGGGCCATGCAGGCCTACCGTGACGTCGGATTCAAGGGGCCGTTCTCGCTGGATCATTCGCCTATCTTCCCGGAGGCGGAGATCGCGAATCAGGCTTTCGTCGTCGGCTATCTGCGCGGCTTGATCCAGGCGGTCTATCGGTGATGACAAACTACGCAAGGTGCTTGCGCTAGTGAAGGGGCAGGCTGGGTCGGGAGCGGCCTTGTCGCCCCGGGCCGGCGCCGCTACCTTGCAAGCTCGTAGCGGTAAACCCTGCGCTGCTCGACCAGCCCGGCGGTTTGCGCAACTCACTTACCGCTTCCGTTCTAAGCGCTCCGTCGTGGACGGTTCCCGAGTCGCGCCAATATCCACACCGCTCGGAAAAGAAACACCGGAAAATCGCGAGAAGAACGCGGCGGCAACGCGGTGGTGCAATCACTTGCGCCGAACAAGAAGGTCCGGATAGGTTTGCGCCGCCGCCCGCGCAGACACCAGCAATGCCGCCGCAATGCAGGCGCCGGAGAATAGCGCGTTCGCCGCACTCATAGGCGCTGCTCCACGAAAAAGGGGCCAAGCTCGATTCTGAGATTCAGAGGATAGAGCGTTCTGTGAAAATCGCGGCACGCCCTCCTTTTTGCGCTTCATCTCAACAACTAACTGACAGGATGAACGGGATGAACAGGATAACGACGAAGTTAAGAGCATCCTGTACATCCTGTAATCCCGTCCATTCGAATCTGACTTGCGCAGTGGCGCCTCAATCGACTTTGGCTCCGGAAATCCTGACCTGCATCCGCAATCTTTCGACTTCGGTGGCAATAAACCGCTTGAACTCGGCCGGCGAGCTGCCCACCTGCTCCTTGTCCGCCTCGGCAAAGTGCGCCTTGACACTCGGCTGATTCAGCACCTTTACGATCGCCCCGCTCATCCTGTTCACGATATCGGCAGGCGTTTTGGCCGGCGCGAGTATGCCGTTCCATGACGTCATTTCATATCCGGGCAGGAGCTCGCTGATCATCGGTGCCTCGGGCACCAGCGGCGAACGCTTCTTGCCACAGACGCCGAGCGCCTTTATCGCTCCTGACCTGATATGCGGCAGCACCTCGATCAGGGGCGCAAATATGGCCTGAATCTCGCCGCCGAGAAGGGCGATCGTCGCCGGGGCGCCACCCTTATAGGGTATATGCACCATCTTTCCCCCAACCATGCTGTTGAACAAGGCAGCGGCGAGGTGCTGCGAAGAGCCGAGTCCGGCCGTGCCGTAGTTCACAGGTTGGCCGCTTTTCACATGGGCGATGAACTGGGCGAGATTGGCGAGGGGCAGGTTCGGTCCGACCACCAGCACGTTGGTGGAGAAATGGGTTTGTGAGACGCAGTAGCACTCCTCCACATCATGCCCTCCTTGCTTGCTGTTGCCGCACATCAACGCCGTCATGGCACGTCGTTGACGTCCCCTGGCGGTCCTTCGTGATGGGGATGCGTCGCATGGGCCGGTTGGACTGGATCGCTGCCTGCGGGCACCACGCGCCGCAGAAATGCGATAACGGCATTGCCGAAGATGTCGTTGCGGTCCCCCGCCACCATGTGCGCTGCGCCTGTCACGTTGACGTATTCGCTGTGCGGACACAGCTTCAGAAACTCCTGCGCGCCCTCTTCGCTGAGCACGTCCGAGAGCCCGCCCCGCACGAGCAGCGTGGGCAACGCCAGGTTGCGCGAACACGCTTCGAGGCGTTCGCGGCGTTTCTTCAGGTCGCGCCGTACCGTGCGGAAGCGCGGATCCCAGTGCCAGCGGTACTTGCCGTCTGCGCCCAGGCGCACGTTCTTCGCCAGGCCGTCGAGGGTGCGCGGGCGGCTGCGGTGGGGCTGGTAACTGGCGATGGCGTCGGCCACTTCCTGCAGCGAACCGAATCCTTCGGGCTTCTGGCTCATGAACGCCTGGATCTTGTCGACGCCCTCCGGCTCGATGCGCGGCCCGACATCGACGATGACCAGCGCGGTAGCGTCGACGTGATCCTCGCCCACAGCAACCAGGCTGGTGCCTCCTCCCATGGAGGCGCCGACCAGCACCGGACGGCGGCTGCCCAGCGCGGCGACCACTCGCTTGAGATCCTCCACCATCACGTCTTGGCCGTACAGACCATCGGGTGCCCAGTCCGAATCGCCGTGGCCGCGGGCATCGAAGGCGACGGCATGATAGCCCTCGGCGCCCAGTTTTTCCCCCGCTCCCTTCCACGCGTGGCGGGTCTGCCCGCCCCCGTGCTGAAGCAGCACGAGCGGACCGGTCGGGTCGCCCCAGGAATCCCCCGCGATCCGCACCCCGCCCACACCCGCCCAGAAGTGCATCGGGTCGGGGGCACCGGGAAGTCGCGTGCCTGCGCTCATGGGACGAAGTTTGCCTCAATTTCCCATTATCTATCTGGCCGATTGCGCCCGGCTGAATTGTTCAGTGAAGTACAATGTGCGCGACCTGCGGCCGTTCTTGACGTAACGCACAACGCCGCAAATAGTGCGACGGCGCATGAGGTCGTGCGGCGGCAGATCCGACTGCGCCCGAGGACGGGTCGTTCCAAAAGCAGGGATACGAATCGGAGGCGCCGATGAAGGCGGCATGGCTCGCATTGTCGTTGTACTGTGCAACCGCGGGCATGGCGGCCGCGCAGCCGGATCCGGCGCCCGGATTTCCCTCGAAGCCAATCCGGTGGATCGTTGGATTCGCGCCCGGTGCATCGAACGACGTCATCGCGCGCACGGTTGCCGCGCGTCTCACGGAAATCTGGGGACGGCAGATCATCATCGACAACCGCCCGGGCGCGGGCGGCTTGATCGGCGGCGAGATGGTCGCGCGCGCCAACCCGGATGGTTACACGGTGCTGCTCGCCACCGGTGGACCGAACATCGGCAATCCCTTGCTTTCGAAGAAGCCGCTCTACCAGGTCGAGGATTTCGCGTACGTAGCCATTGCCGCCGCGACGCCCATGATCCTCATCGTCACGCCGTCGTTTCCGGCGAACACACCGCGCGAGTTCGTGGACTACCTCAAGGCGAACCCCGGCAAGGTCAACTGGGCCTCGGCGGGCGTCAACAGCACGCCCCACGTCAGCATGGCGATCTTCACCCATGCCACCGGTGTGAAGCTGACCCATGTGCCATACAAGGGAGCGGCGGTGGCGCTGATCGACATCGTGAGCGGCCAGGTCTCCGGCATGCACACCTCGGTCGCGTCCGCCGAGTCACAGATCCGGTCGAACCGCGTGCGCGTGATTGCGGTGGCGGGGCCGAAGCGCCTGCCTTCGATCCCCGATGTGCCGACGCTCGCGGAGGCCGGCATCGACAACGCGGAAGCGCCCAATTTCTACGGCATGGCGGCGCCGGCGCGCACGCCGCCGGCGATCGTGCAGAAGTTGAACGCCGGTGTCAACGACGCGCTCGCACAGCCGGAGGTGCGCCGCCGCCTGGGCGATCTCGGCATGGATATCGTCGGCGGCTCGCCGGAGGACGCCACGAAGTACGTGATGATGCAGGCCGCGCGGGTCCGGGGGTTGATCAAGGCGGGCGTGCTCACGCCGGAGTAGATCGAATCAGCCACGAGAATCACACGGCACGGATGTAAGACCCCGAAGGGCATTGGCCACGGAATCACACGGAGGGCATGGAAATCTTGAGAACCATGGAAGACGTCTCGGCAGGACCAGTAATTGACTGTCTGTGTGCTTCCGTGTGTTTCCGTGGCTGAGAGTATGCTCTGAGAACGCACGGAGTAAATGATGAAAATTGAGAAAGTCGGCTTGATGACGCCCGGAGACATGGGGCAGGCAGTGGCGATGCAGATCAAGGCA
Source organism: uncultured beta proteobacterium (assembly GCA_963802355.1). Classification (GTDB taxonomy): domain Bacteria; phylum Pseudomonadota; class Gammaproteobacteria; order Burkholderiales; family SG8-41; genus SG8-41. Next base: position 104,485 of record CAWDIV010000014.1, read on the forward strand.
CGAGGCTTCACTGTGTGCACCGCCCTTGATAAGCGGAGCGAGCGCAGCCGCGCCCTCGCGCGCGAAGCGGGATTGACCGACCTGGGAACGATCGCGCGGCTGGTTGCGGAATGCGACGTGGTGCTCTCCGTCATGTAGACCGGAGACGAAGATGCAACCGGCAAGAAATGTCCTCTCCCTCCCGGGATGGCTGACAGGTGTGTTGCTGGCGGTGTACGCGTCGCACGCACCCGCGCAAACCTACCCGGCCAAGCCGATTCGCATGATTGTGCCGTTCGCTCCCGGCGGCACCGGCGAATTCATGTCGCGCACCGTCACGCCGCGCATGGGCGAATTGCTCGGTCAGCAGTTCATCATCGATTTTCGTGGTGGGGCGGGCACCACGCTGGCCGCCGGCCTGGCCGCCGCCGCTCCCGCCGACGGCTACACGGTGTTCATCCAGAGCCTCAGCACGCAGGCCATCAACCACAGCCTCTATGTCAAGCTCCCCTATGACACGCGCAAGGATTTCGCGCCGGTGGGCCTGATCGGCGTGGTGCCCCTGGTGCTGGGCGCGCATCCATCGTTGCGCGCGCGCACCCCGAGGGAACTGGTGGCGCTGTCGCACGCACACGCGGGAAGCCTCAATTTCGGCAGCGCCGGCATCGGCACGACGTCCCACTTCGCCGTCGAGCTATTCAAGCTCGTATCGAAGGCCGATCTCACTCACATTCCATACAAGGGCGCCGGTCCGGCGATGATCGATACCATGGGCGGATTCATTCCGCTGGTGAGCGATGCCATCACCTCGATGAAGCCGCACCTCGATAGCGGGAAGCTGCGGGGCATCGCCATCGGCAGCGCACAGCGCTCCGAAGCCGCGCCGCAACTGGCGACGTTCGCCGAATCGGGCTACCCGGGATTCGAGGCCAGCACGTGGTGGGGCATCCTGGTTCCGGTCCGCACGCCCGCCGCGATCGTCGCACGGCTCAACGGCGAACTGAACAGGACGCTCGAAGACGGCGCCGTGCGCAGCCGCATGCTGATCCATGGCGCCACGATCAGGTCGAGTACTCCCGAGCAGGAGATGGAATTGATCCTGTCCGAAATCGAGAAGTGGGCGAAAGTGGTCAAGGCGACGGGAGCGCGCCTTGAGTGAGAAGGAAGCCGCTATCGCTGGTGAAGAAATGAAGCCGCTGTCGCTGCGCAAGCTTCCCTACGACCCGCTGCGCGATTTCACCTGCGTGGTGCAGCTCACGACGAGCCAGTACTTCCTGTCGACACACCCGTCGATCCCGGTCAAGACCGTGCGGCAGTTCATCGCGCTCGCGAAGTCGCGTCCTGGACAGGTCACGTTCGGCTCGTCGGGGCCGGGGAGCGCGAATCACCTGGCGGGGATCGTGTTCCAGCAGATGACCGGGACACGCCTCATACATGTGCCGTACAAGAGCGCGGGCCAGGCGGCCGTCGCCCTCATGAGCGGCGACGTCGATTTCATGTTCAGCAGCGTCGCGTCCGTGATCGCGCACGTGAACGCGGGCAAGGTGCGCGCGATCGGGACAACGGGCTTGAAGCGCACCCCGGTGGCGCCGGACGTGCCGACCCTAGACGAGTCGGCCCTCCCGGGTTACGTCGTCACCGGGTACCACCTTCTATTCGTGCCCGCAGCGACGCCGTCCGAGATCGTCGCCAGGCTCAACGCCGAAGTGGTGAAGGCGCTGGAATTGCCGGCGACGAAAGAGCGGTTCGCCTCGCTCGGGCTCGAGCCCGCGGGCGGATCGCCCACGGAGTGCGCCAGGTTCGTCAAGGCCGAGATCGATCGATGGGGTCCCGTCGTCAAGGCCGGTGGCGCGCGGCCTGACTGACACTATGAAGAAGTGAAGTCGCTTGCGCTAGTGAAGTGCTACACTGCTTCGCTGGTTCACTGCTTCACTACTTCACCTCTTCACTTCTTCATTTCTTCACCGTCACTACATATGCCTGCCACCACTCCACCCATTTCCCCCGCCGCAAGAGCCGAGCTCACGCCCACCGGCAAGCTGCGCGCGGGCATCAATTTTCAGAATCAGCTGCTCACGACGCTCGGCCCGAACGGCGAGCAGGGCGGAGTGGCTGTCGAGTTTGCGCACGAGCTCGCGCGCAGGCTCGCCGTGCCGTTGGAAATCATTCCGTACAAATCGGCCGGCGCACTGGCAGATTCGGTGAGCACCGGCGCGTGGGAGATTTCGGTGCTCGGTGACGAGCCGGAGCGCGCCAAGGTGATCGCCTTTGCGACGCCGTTGACCGAGATCGAAGCGACCTACCTGGTCCCCGCGGGATCGCCGATCCGCAGCGTCGGTGAAGTCGACCGCCCCGGCATCCGCATCGTGTCGCCCGCGAAAAGCGCCTATGATCTGTATCTGAGCCGGACCATCAAGAACGCGCAGTTGGTGCAGATTGAAGGTGGAAAGGCGGCCAAGGAACACTTTGTCAAAGAGAAGTTGGAAGCGCTGGCGGGACTCAGGCCCGGTTTGCTCGAATTGGCGCCCACGCTGCCGGGCTCGCGCATACTCGATGGCAATTTCACCGTCGTTCGCCATACCGTGGGCATGCCCAGAGGGCGTGATGCGGCGGCCGCGTATCTGCGCGACCTAGTCGAGGACGTGAAAGCTTCGGGGCTGGTCGCCAAATGGATAGCAAAGAGCGGCGTGAAAGGCCTGTCGGTCGCGCCGCCCGCGGCAAAATGACTACAACTCATCTCAAAAACGGCATACGGACGGGATGAACGGGATGAACAGGATAAGAGCGCAGTTACACCATCCTGTACATCCTGTTAATCCTGTCAATTTTTCGATCTTGAGCGGCGTCCTTCAACATTTTTGAGATAGCTTCTAGTGAAGAGTGAAGCCGCTTGCGCTGGTGAAGAAGTGAAGGCGCTGGCGCTAATGAAGAGCTGAAGCCGTTATCACCAGTACACTACTTCACTACTTCACTACTTCACTGCTTCACTGCTTCACTTCTTCACCGGCCCTAGCTTACCGCCGCTGTCACGGGCCGATGCGCCCGCAGAAAAGAGCGCACGTGTCGCACCGCCACGGGAATCTTGTCCTTGGTATCCTTCCACGGATAGAGGCTCACTTCGGACTTCGGCGCGAGCATCGCGGACTCCATGGCGACGACGTACGGGTGCGACGGGGTGTCGTCCGGCAGGACCAGCACGGGCGTCTGGCAGGAACGCACGAAATCGCGGGTCACGGTGTAGACGAAGTCGGGGTTGGTGCGGTACATCCGGGTGAGGAACTTGTCGATCGTCTCCATCGGGATATCTGGCCGGTGCTTGGCCAGCTCGGCACCCCAGCCTTTCAGGCTGTTCTCGTAGCCGTGGTTGGGCAGCTCCTTGCGGAACCCGCTGGGCTGCGCCGCCACGGCGGCGACGATACGGTCCGGCGCCCGCTTCAAGAGGTTCCAGACGAACGGGCCGCCGATGCAGAAGCCCAGCACCATGAACTTGCCGATGCCCAGGTGATCCATCACGCCGAGCTGGTCGTCGGCAACTGCGTCCCATGGGCGTTCCGCCTCGAGCGGGCCGGAGGACTGGCCGCTGTAGGCATTGCGCAGGTCCGCCGTGACGCAGCGATACTCGTTCTTGAACTCCTCGACCGGATTGAACGGCGCGCTCTTGGCGTTCCAGGCGATCGTCGAGTTCAATCCCCCGCCGGGGATGAGGAGCAACGGGAACCCGGAGCCGGCCACCTCATAGCGAATACGGACGTTGCCTTTCTGGTAAAACGCCATGGCAGTTTCCCCTTTCCCGGTGGTTTGCGCGAATGCGCGCGGCGCGGCGGCCGCCGCCGCCACGGCGGCGCCCGTTGTCAGCAGGTTGCGTCTGGTCGAATCCATAACTGCCTCCCTTCTTGATGAACGTTTTTCTGGCACTCGTTGCTCGAAATGCCCGCGCGTACGAAAGATTGTTCCCGCGCGGCGGCGGAGTCAAGGTGTCGTCGTGGCCAGGCCACGGCGTACGCGTGCGACTGCGTCGCGCATCGCCGGAGGGCGGCTCCGGTGTGAGTGTTCTATCTGCGACTACGTCGCGCTTGGCCGGAGGGCGGCTCCGGTCCCGGTGACTTTCTTTTGCTCGCCCAAAAGGAAAGTCACCAAAGAAAAAGGCGCGGTATGACTCACACTCATGGGTAACAAAGGAGTTCAAAGACATAGGTAACAGTTTTTATCCTGCATGGACATCTATGGGAGGTGCCCATGCCTTGGAAGGATCTGAAGCCTATGGACCAAAGAGTGCTGTTTGTTGCCGACTATTTGCGTGAGCTCTACAGTTTCACCGAGCTGTGTATGCGCTACGGGGTTAGCCGTAAGACGGGCTACAAGTTGGTGGAACGCTACCGACTCGAGGGTGCGGAAGGATTGGAGGAGAGGAGTCGCCGACCGCTCAGCCAGCCTACCCAGGTGCCCTATGCGATCCAGCAATCCATCCTCAAGTTGCGCGGTAGCCGTAGCACTGAGCTGGGTCCGAAGAAGATTCAAACCAAACTGCGAGAGCGTTACCCAGACCAGCCGGTGCCTTCGCGCACCACGATCTACAACGTGTTGAAGCGGGCGGGGTTGATTGTGCCGCGGCGCGATCGGCGTCGGGTGGCGCGCTCGGGCGTGCTCGTAGAGGGCATCAAGGTACCCAATGGTCTGTGGAGCGCTGACTTCAAAGGCCAGTTCCTTACGGGCGATCGGTGCTGGTCCTACCCACTCACCGTTATGGATCATGCCAGCCGTTACCTCTTGGGTTGCCGAGGACTGCCGGGCACTCGAGGAATTGAGACCCGGATCACCTTCGAGCGGTTGTTTCGTCGTTATGGATTGCCCGAGCGGCTGCGCACCGACAATGGCGTGCCGTTCGCCAGTGCGGGCACGGCCGGGCTGTCGCGCCTTTCCATTTGGTGGATTCGGCTGGGCATCGTGCCTGAACGCATTGCCCCAGGATGCCCAGAACAAAATGGCCGTCATGAGCGCATGCATCGCACGCTGAAGCGGGCTGCAGCGCAACCGCCGGCTCCGACTACGCGGGCCTTGCAGCAACGCTTTGATGCATTCCGCCGCCACTACAACGAGCAGCGTCCTCACGAAGCGCTGGGGCAACGCACACCCGCTAGCGCATATACCCTCTCGCCGCGTCCTTATCCCAAACACCTGCCTGAAGTGGCTTACCCCAGCTATTTCCATTCTCATCGCGTTTGCGACAGTGGCTTGATCTATTGGAACGCCTGGCGAATCTATGTAGGCTATGTACTCGCTGGTGAGAACGTCGGCATCGAGGCCGTAGCCGATGGACTATGGAAGGTGCACTTCGGACCTGTGTGTCTCGGCGAATTCGACGAAAGAAATCTCAAGCGAGGAGAGGACTATTTGACCCTCAAGTTGTAACCCATGTCCTTGAACTCGAGTGTTACCCATGTCCTTGACTCGTACAGCGCCCCGGGTTCGACGGTGAAGAGACGCCAGCTGAAGCTGGCCTCAGACTTCACTCCCCTCCGCTGCTCGCCACGACCGGCGGCTGCGGAACTCACCGACCGCGACCTTTCTCAGCACGGTGTTACGGACGGTCCCCCGAGTCACTCGAATACCGACACTCTGGTTCGACAGTCCTCGCCGAAACCCCGGCCGTGGCTGCGCTGCTCGGCGTCTCTCACGGGTCCCCAAGATCAAGAGCCATTCTGTGCTTCTCGTCAAGGCAGGGCGGCCGCGGAACTCACTGACCGGTGACGCTCATCTGACCTTGGTTGCGAAAGCTCCCCTCCTTCCTGGTGGGAGGAGGGGTGGACGCGCAGCGGCGGTGGTGAGAGTAGCAGTGGCGCTGATCAGGATTCCAACGCCCAGCGGAGGGTGGGCTTGGTCTTGCGGATCCAGACGCCGAAGCCGAGGTAATAGAAATTTCGCTGCAAGCGCGCTCGATACCAGGCCGCGGGTCGCATGTTAACGGCGCGATCGGTGCGCGCTCGGTCGCAATTTCTGCGCCAATCCTCGATCGTGAGGGCTGAAAAATACAGAGCGACGCGCGACAGGCGCCCAAGGTTCGCCATCGCGCGCACCGCCGCGCGATCGTCGAGGTATTGCAGCACGTCGTAACACACCACCAGGTCGAAAGGCGCCGCCGGCTTGAAATCCACGATCGATCCCTGCGTCCAGCCGAAGCGCCGGCACAGGTACTCGCTTGCCTCGAGGCCGACGTAGCGCGCGCGCTTCAGCACCTGTGCGAATGCCGGCTTGAGCAACCCGATGCCGCATCCCGCGTCCAGGATGCTGCGTATCGGGTGCTGTGCCTGGCGCAGGATCGCGGCGATCAGCTCGGCACGCGCGCGCATCTCCTCGCGCGTCACCACCCTTGTTTCGCGATCGAAATAAAAGCGCTTGAAGAAGGCGGCGTCGAATTGCGTCTGTACTTTCATGGCACCACGGTCCCGATCGTGAGCGCGATCACATTAACATAGCCTCGCTCCGGGCTTCCTCCTCCCGCCTTCCCCTCCACATCCCTCATCCCTCATCCCTCATCCTTCATGGCTTCGCACCTCAGATCAGCTTAGTTTCACCTTTTGACCGTTCCTGGATCTTGAGTGCTACCATGTGGACGCAGTTTGTCATGACGGTCCGCTGGTCAACGACGGCGGACTATCGATCGTGGCGGCACCGTTTCGGAGGAGACCGAGATGCGCTGTGTGATCGAAGCACGTCGAGCAGTCCTTTTCTCAATTGCGGCTGCGGCCTGGATGTGCGCTGCCGCCTCCTGGTCACAGAATTATCCCGTCAAGCCCGTCCGTTACGTCATCCCGTTCCCCGCGGGCACCTCGAACGACATCGTCGGGCGTTTGCTCACCGATCGATTGACGCGCCTGTGGGGCCAGCAGGTCATCGTCGACAACCGGGTGGGTGCCTCCGGGACGATCGGCGCGGCGTTTGTCGCGAAGGCGGCGCCCGACGGATACACGCTGCTCCATTGCAACATCGCTCCGAATGCGATTTCCCTGTCGATGATCGATAAGCTGCCCTACGAGAATCGCGATTTCGCGCCGATCACGCGCATCGGCATGCCGCCCAATATTATTGTCGTGCACCCCTCGACGCCGTTCAGATCGCTCAAGGAGCTGGTTGCTTTTGCGAAGTCCAACCCGGGCAAGCTGAGTTATGCCGCCGGGCTGGTCGGCACCTCCCCGCACCTGTCGATGGAGTGGCTCAAACAGCGGATGAAGTTCGACATCGTGCACATTCCTTACAAGAACGCGGCGCAGGGGACGGGCGATGTCATAGGCGGCCAGATTCCGATCAATATTACGAACTTTCCGATCGTCATAGGATTTGTTCAGCAGGGACGCTTGCGCGCGCTCGCGGTCGCGAGCGCAAAGCGTCAGGCGCTCCTCCCGGACGTGCCGACCGTGCAGGAATCTGGCGTGCCCGGCTTCGAGGTCAATTCCTGGTATGGCGTATGCGCGCCGGCGGGCGTGCCTGCAGCGTTGCTCGATAAGTTGAACGCCGATATCATTTCGGTGATGCGCATACCGGAAATCGAGCAGCGCCTGACCGAGCTGGGGATGCCACCCGCGCCGACCACCCGCGATGAGTTCGACAAGTTCATTCGCGCGGAGATCGCCCGCTGGGCGCAGGTGATCAAGGTCGCGGGAATTCCCAAGCAATAGAAAAGAGGGGCCAGTCTGGCAGACCCGTCATGGGTCATGGATGATGGGTTATGCGTGCCAGGTATGTAAGCCTGTCTCTTGCCATCCTGTACATCGTGTTAATCCTTCCACGTTCATCCTTCATCCTTCCTCATGAATGCCTCCGACTCCTACGATTTCGTCGTGATCGGCGCGGGCGCCGCGGGTTGCGTGCTGGCCAACCGGCTTTCCGCGTCGGGACGCCGCTCGGTGCTCTTGCTGGAGGCCGGCGGCGACGACAGCAGCCCATGGATACACATTCCGCTCGGATACGGAAAGCACTTCACCAATCCCGCGGTGAACTGGCTTTATTCCAGCGAGCCGCAGGCGGGCGCCGCCAACCGGCGGATCGCGCAGCCGCGCGGCAAAGTGCTCGGCGGATCGACCTCGATCAACGGCCTGCTCTACATCCGCGGACAGCACGAGGATTACGACCGGTGGCGCGATCTCGGCAATGCCGGCTGGGGTTACGCCGACGTGCTGCCCTACTTCCGCAAATCCGAGAATCAGCAGCGCGGCGCTGACGAGTATCACGGCGCGGGAGGGCCGCTCTCGGTTTCCGACCCGCCGGAGCCGCACCCATTGGCCGACGCCTGGCTGGCCGCCGCCGGGGAATGCGGCTACCGCCGCAATCCGGATTTCAACGGCGCGACGCAGGAAGGCTTCGGCTACAACCAGTGGACCGTGCGCAGGGGATTCCGGAGCAGCGCGGCAACAGGCTACCTGCGCCCGGCCCGGCGGCGCGCCAACCTTCGGGTCATTACGCGCGCGCACGCGACACGCATCGTGTTCTCCGGCAAGCGCGCGACGGGTGTGGAGTACGTGCGCAACGGGATCCCCGGTTCCGCGACGGCCAACGCGGAGGTGCTGGTGGCCGGCGGTTCGTTCAACTCCCCGCAACTGCTCCAACTCTCCGGCGTCGGCCCGGCGTCGCTGCTGCAGCGCTTCGGTATCGGTGTCGTGGCAGATGTGCCGGGCGTCGGCATGAATCTCCAGGATCACTACACGGCCCGCATGGTCTACGAGTGCACCGAGGCGATCACGCTCAACGACGTCGTGGGCAGCTTCCCGAAGAGCGTGGTCGCCGCGCTGCGGTTTGCCTTTCTGCGCAAGGGATTCCTGGCGATGGGGCAGTCGTATGCTACGGGCTTCATTCGCGCCGACCCCGCGGCCGCGACCCCCGACATCCAGACCAGCATAACGCTGTTCAGCGCCGACAAGGCGGGAGACAAGCTGCATCGCTTCCCCGGCTTCACGCTGGCGGCGCGGCTGCTGCGGCCCGAGAGCCGCGGCAGCGTCACGATCCGCGGCGCCGACCCGCTGCAGCCGCCCGCGATCGCACCCAACTACCTTTCGTCCGAAAAGGATTGCGCGGTCCTGCTGGCGGGAATCAAGGCGACGCGGCGCCTGATGGACACTGCCGCGATGCGACCCTATGTTGCGCGCGAACACGATCCCGGCCCCTCGTGCACGAGCGACGCGGACCTCATGGATTTTCTGCGCGTGCGCGGCGGGATCGCGTTCCATCCGGTCGGCACCTGCAAGATGGGCAGCGACGCAGCGGCGGTCGTTGACGACCGTCTGCGCGTGCGCGGGCTGCAGGGACTGCGCGTGGTGGACGCTTCCATCATGCCGACTCTCGTGTCCGGCAACACTTACGCGCCGACGGTCATGATCGCGGAGAAAGGTGCGGACATGATCCTCGAGGACATAGCTGCGCACTAGATGGACGGAAACTGCGCTGCGATGGTAACTGCGGCCTAGTCCGACTCAGATGGTGTCGCGGGGATTGATATGCGCCGACGGTATTGAAGCCGGAGTACATACAATAGCCGGAGGGCGGCTCCGGTCCCGGTTACTTTCCCTTGCTCGCCCAAGCGAAAGTAACCAAAGGGAAGGGCGCCCCCGGTTCGATGGTGAAGAGATGCCAGCTGAAGCTGGCCTCAGACTTCACTCCCCTGTGCTGCTCGCCAAGACCGGCGGCTGCGGAACTCACTTACCGTTTCCTTCCCAAGGCCATGGTCGTGGACGGTTCCTCCTTCACTTCAAGCCGGACATTCTGGTTCGACAGTCCTCGAACTCGCCTGAGCGTAACGCATTCCGGACCCAGCGTCGGGGTGATGCGCCAAGCGCGCTTGAGCGGGTACGCGTAGCAGCAAAGCAGCACAGGCAACAGCGGTTCACGGCGCTCCTGCACCATGTCTATGACTGCGAACGCCTGCGTGCGGCCTATCTGGGGCTTAAGCGCGAGGCGACTCCTGGGGTAGACGGGGAGAGTTGGCAACACTACGCAGAGAACCTGGAGGCGAATCTTCAGGAACTTTCTGCACGACTCAAGCGTGGAGCGTACCGGGCGCAAGCCCGTTCGTCGAGCCTACATCGCCAAAGCCGACTGGCGGGCAACGCCCGCTCGGGGTGCCGGCGTTGGAGGACAAGATCGTGCAACGTGCCGTAGTGGAGGTGCTCAACGCGATCTACGAGACGGATTTCCTGGGTTTCTCGTACGGATTTCGACCGGCCAGAAGCGCCGCATCAGGCGCTCGATGCACTGGCGGTGGGGATCACGACGCGAAAGGTGAACTGGGTGCTCGATGCCGACATCCGCAGCTTCTTCGATACACTGGAGCACGGGTGGCTGGTGAAGTTCGTCGAGCACCGTGTGGCGGACCGGCGCATCGTGCGGCTGATCCAGAAATGGCTCGCCGCCGGTGTGCTGGAGGAGGGCAAGCGAACACAGAGCGAAGTGGGGACGGTTCAAGGTGGGAGCATCAGCCCGCTGCTGGCCAACATCTACCTTCATTATGTGTTCGACCTGTGGGTCCAGCGATGGCGTAGTAAGCACGCGTGCGGCGATGTAGTGCTGGTGCGTTATGCCGATGACTTCGTCGTAGGATTCCAGCATCGATTCGAGGCCGAGCGGTTCCTCGGTCGAGCTGCGCGAGCGTTTCGCGCGCTTCGGGCTGCAACTGCATCCGGACAAGACGCGACTGATGCGGTTCGGGCGCTTCGCCGCGCAGAACCTCAGAGCGCGTGGCGAGGGCAAACCACAAACCTTCAACTTCCTGGGCTTCACGCACTGCTGCGCGAAGACTCCCGAATTCCCGGCCTTGGCTGCGCTGCTCGGCATCTCTCAGGGGTCCCCAAGATCAAAAGCCGCACGGCGAGACGAAGAAACCGTGGTCTGTCACTCATTCTTGCAGGGGCGAGTTCGATTGTTCCGACAAATTCTCGGTTCCCGTTGCAAACAATTGAGCCCCATTAATGTGCGATGATCCTGATAACTTCAAGAATGTATAGCTGCATCAGCTGCGTGGGCTCACGTATGAGCGCTTTACGTACCGCAATGTGGGTATTGATCGCGGCGGCCGGCACCCTGCCCGCACACGCCCAAACGGACTCTTCCTACCCCTCGCGAGCGCTGCGCATTATCGTCCCGTTTGCGCCCGGCGGCACCACCGATACCATTGCGCGTCTCGTTGCTCGCGAACTTACGAAATCTCTTGGACAGTCGGTCGTAGTCGAGAATCGCCCGGGCGCTGGCGGTCTCATCGGAGCGGAAGCGGTGCTCAAGCTCCCGGCCGACGGCTACACGCTTGCCTTCGCGACGATCAGCACGCTTGCTGTCTTACCGATCGTGCACACGAAGCCGAGCTATGACCCGCTGAAAGACTTCGCTCCGGTAACGCAGATCGCAACGCTGCCTTACGTCCTTGCGGCTCATCCATCGCTGCCCGCGCACTCCCTGCCGCAGCTTGTGAAGCTCGCGCGCGCGAAACCTGCATCGATCAGCTATGCGTCACCGGGGTATGGAACCGGGGCGCACCTCAGCGCCGAATACTTGAGCAGCGTGACGGGCATGAAGCTCGTGCACGTCCCCTACAAAGGTGATGCGCCGGGTGCGATCGATCTCGTCGCGGGACAGATTGCGATTGCTCTGTTTCCGCCGATCAGCCTCTTGCCGCACGTAAAGTCGGGGCGGCTGCGTGCGCTTGCGGTGACTTCGCTCGAGCGTTCCAGTGCGCTGCCAGACACTAGAACGGTCGCGGAATCAGGCTATCCGGGATTCGAATCGGGGTCCTGGAACGGTATCGCCGTGCGCACGGGCACGCCCGAAACCATAGTGCGGCGACTCCATAAAGAGATCGCAACTGTTTTGACGGAAAGCCAGCAGGTGCGCGCCAACATCGAATCGAGCGGGAGCAAGGTTGTGGCGAACACGCCGGAGCAATTCGGCGATTACGTCCGAGGCGAGATCGTAAAGTGGCGGCGCGTCGTTGCCACCGCCGGAATCAAGGTCGACTGAAAGATCCAGGCTGGCGCGAGCACTCCGCTCCTCATCCCCTCCTGCCGGAGGGGTGGCGCGCGAAGCCGCCGGGGTGGTGGGAGAAGCTGCGCTGGGTCGAGCGCGGCCTTATCGCCCCGGGCCGGCGCCGCCACCTCGCAAGCTCGTAGCGGTAAACCCTTGCGCTGCTCACCAAGACCGGCGGCTGCGGAACTCACTTACCGCCGCCTTCCTAAGTACCTCCGTCGTGGACGGTCCCGGAGTCACTCGAACGCCCACACTCTGGTTCGACAGTCCCGCAAGGAGTGCGCCCCGGACTCGGTCTCGCGCAGCGTGGTGCGGGAAGGGGCGCTAGAGGCTGCCGTCGCGTACCACATGAGAATCAACGCGAGTTCAGCGGGTGACGCTCCCTCAGCGATGCGCTGGCAGCCGGCCGGCCTTGGCTGCGCGGGACGCGAGCGGTCAGCTAACTCGAGGGATCGGATGCACATCTCGCCCCGCGAGCAGCCGCGTTCGATACAGCAGAAAAAACGCGATCGTCAGGTTGAGCGCGTTCCAGGCGATACCGTTCAGGAAAGCCGCTCCGTAAGAGCCCGTCAGGTCGAACACCTTGCCGGACATCCAGCCGCCGAGCGCCATGCCGAAAAGCGTGCACATGACGACGAGGCCCACGCGCGCGCCCGCTTCCGACGCCGGGAAATGCTCGCGGATGATGATCGCGTACGACGGCACGATGCCGCCCTGGAAGAGCCCGAACAGAGCCGCGATCACGTAGAGCGAAACGAGCGAATCGAAGGGCAGGAAGAACAGGAGCGCCACGCCCTGAAGCGCCGACCCGAGCAGGAGCGTGCGCAAACCGCCGATGCGATCGCAGATCGCGCCGGAGATGAGCCGGCTCGCGATGCCGAACGCGAACATGACCGAGAGCATCTGGGCGCCACGCGCGGCGCCGTAGCCCAGGTCCGCGCAGTACGCGACGATGTGGACCTGCGGCATGGACATCGCCACGCAGCACGCGACGCCCGCGATGCACAGCAGCGTCTGCGCCTGTAACGGCGTGAGCCCGAAAGGCGATGCGGCCGAACGCGCGTGTGCCGGCCCCTCGGCGGCGAGCGGCGCGATCGGCGGGCGGCGGCGCATGAAGAACGCGAGCGCGGTGACGACGACGAAGCAGAACAGTCCCAGCCCGAAATACGTCTGGCGCCATCCGAGCTCCTCGACGTAATGCTGAATGACCGGCGGCCACAGCGCGCCGCCGAGATAGTTGCCGCTGGCGCAGATCGCCACGGCGATTCCTCGCCGGTGCACCCACCACAGCGACGTGTCGGCGATGAGGGGCGCGAACATCGCGGCGCTTCCCAGAAGACCGATCAGCACTCCGTGAGCCAGCATGAAGCCCGACAGGCTGTGTGTCGTGCCCGCCACCGCGAAGCCTGCGCCCAGACCGGCCGCGCCGATCAGCAGCGGGACCATCACGCCGTAACGGTCGGCGAGGCGCCCCATGATCAATCCGCCGATGCCGTATCCGATCATCAGCAGCGCGTAGGGAAGGGTCGCGTCCGCGCGTGCAACGCCGAACTCCGCCTGCACGGCCGGCAGGGACCACCGGCACGATGTACATGCCGCAGGCGCCAACGGTCATCAGCGCGAGCGTTACAACGAGACGCGCGGCCGCATACGGTGTATCGGTCTGCGGATTCGGGTGAGTGGTTGCGGGTAGCGGCATAACTTCAAGCCATCAGCGATCGATGTGTCCGTAGGGTCAGACTCGATTGGTTCTCGCGTGAATCGGGCCAGGTTCAATCGAGTTCTGACCCTATTACCGGAGTCTATTGGCGTTAACCATAGATGAAAAGGACGGATCAGCCATATGCCGAGCGTAGTTCCAGTGTCCTGGAACGCAGGCGCCCGATCGCCTGCCGGGTGATATTGAGCATGAACTGGCTGTGCAGGGCGGGGTTTTCGAGCTGCATGCGTTCCAGCGCGGCGCCGTCGAGCGTATAGAGCACGCAATCGGAGACGACAACGGCGTCGGCCGAACGTGGCTTTTGTTCGAGCACCGCCATTTCACCGAGCACCACGCCGGGGCAATAGGTGCCGAGCCGGTGATTGCCTGCGACCTCCCCGTGCAGTTTGATGCTGACCGTGATTTCGCCGCGGGCGAGCAGATAAAGGCGGTCCCCGGCGTCCCCCTCGCGGAACAGCGCGGAGCCGGCGGGCAGGGCCATGCGCTGCAAATGCTGCTCGAGAGCCTCGATCTGAGGCGCCGACATGCCGCTGCAGACCTCCATCGCCGAGAGCGGAAGCTCGGCGCCTGAGTGCTGGTCGGGCCAGCGGTTCTCCAGCTCGATGTCCTCGGCGTGCTCGAGCGCGCGATCGGCATCCTCGAACCAACGTTCCGGCGGCACGACCTTGTCGAGCCCGGCGCGGGCCATCACGGTGCCGCGCCGGTCCGCGATGGAGACCGCGGCGAGGGCGGTGCGAATTCCGCGCTCGTCGAGGCGGCGCATGGTCTGCACCAGCACGAGCGCGCCCGTCGGGTCCACCTCATTGACGCGCCGCATGTTGAGGATCAGGTGCCGGCATCCGTCGGCGAGCTCCTCGACGTCGCGGCCGAAGCGATCCGCAGTTCCAAAAAACAGGGCCCCCTGGACATCGACAATGCGGATGGCCGGACCGAGGCTGCGCAGATATGCCGCCTGCTCTTCGGGTCGGATCCGCGTCGACTGCCGCAGCGTGCCATCATAGTGGCCGCCCAGCGGGGCGCGGCTCGTGTTGCGCACGTACAGGAACATCGCGCCGACGATGCCGAAGAGGATTGCCGGGACCGTGCCCATCAGGAGGGTCGCCGCGATGACGAGGCACCCGACGGCAAGGTCCTGACGAGGGCATGCAACCAGGCGCTTGTACCAGGTCGTCGCCACATCCCATCCCGCCACGATCAGCACGCCGGCAAGCACGGCGATCGGAATGAAGAGCAGCACGGGCAGCGCAAACAGCAGGGGCATCGCCATCACCGAGTGCAATGCGCCCGAGAGCCGGGTGCGCCCGCCGGCGGCGTAATTGACCACGCCGCGAAACGGGGCGCCGCAGCTGACCGCGCCGCCGACGGCTGCGACGGCCACGTTGGACCACCCTTGCGCGATCAGCTCGCGGTTGCTGTCGAAGCGCATCTGGCTGGCGATGCTTACCACGGACGACGAAAGCAAAGACTCGATCGAGCCGATGAAGGCAATGATCGCGATGGCTGGCAGCAACGACGCCACGACGCCGAGGACCGTGCGATCGAGCGCGAATTCCGGCAGCTGCCAGGGATGCGGCGGATAGGCTCCGTCTGCCAGCGTATCGAACCCGGTAAACCCGACGACGTCCTTGCCGAATGCCTGCAGCAGCAGATAGTGCAGCGCCGTGCCTGCCAGTATGCCGATCAGCGGCGCAGGCGACTTGGGAAACTTCTTGCGCGACAGGATGAAGCAGTAAATGGTCGTTGCGCCAACGGCGATTGCGCCCCAGCGCAGGTTCAACTCCCGCATCAGGGCTTCCCAGCCTATCCCCGTGGTGGCGCCCAGGAATGCCGGAATCTGCGGCCACACCACCAGCAGGCCCAGCGCGACCATGAAGCCTGAAATCACGGGGTAAGGCAGGAAGCGGATGACCGCGCCAAAACGCAGCAGTCCGAATGCCACCTGCAGCAGTCCCGAAAGGCCGATGCACAACATTGTGATGCCGAGGATTTTCGGAACGTCGGGCGCATCGCCTGTCGCGAGGGCCGGGTGAACCGTGATCGCCGTGATCAACCCCGCCATCAACACCGCGACCGAGCCGCGCGGACCATTGATCTGGAGGGGGGTGCCGCCGACCAGGGCGTTGATGATGCCCGCCACGGCAGCGGATGCGATCCCCGCGACCATGCCGTTCGCCATGTATGCCGGCCCGAATGGCGCAAACGCCAGCATGCCGGCAGTAATCGAATAGGGTAGCCCGACCAGGACGCTGAAAAATGCGCCCCGCAGATCTCCCGCGAGGTGTGGAAAAATAGAAATTCGGGGATACACCACGGTTTCAGATTATGTCATTGCGGATGCATGCTAGCATCCGGAATTCCACAGCGCTCGCAGGAGGAAGCGATGTCCGTCGCCGCAGCCGTCAAAGATCTTTCCACGACGTTCATGGGTCAACTGCTGCAGCCGACCGATGTCGGTTACGACGACGCAAGACGCGTGCACAACGGGCTCATCGACAAGCGGCCGGCACTAGTCGCGTGCTGCCGCGGCACGGCGGACGTCGCCGACGCGGTGAAGCTCGCGCGGTCGCTGAACCTCGACATCTCGGTGCGCGGCGGCGGTCACAACGTCGCGGGGCGCGCGGCCATCGATCGTGGCGTGATGATCGATCTGGCTCCCATGCGCGGCATTCACGTGGACCCGAAGACGAGGAGCGCGCGCGCCCAGGGCGGCGTCCGCTGGAACGAGCTCAACCGCGAAACGCAGCTTCACGCCCTCGCTACTACCGGCGGCGTGGTGGGCTCGACGGGTATCGCGGGGCTGACGCTGGGCGGGGGCCTGGGCTGGCTGATGCCGAAATACGGGCTGGCCCTCGACAACCTGCAATCCGCGGAGATGGTCATGGCGGACGGCAGCGTGACGCGCGCGAGCGCCAGTGAGAACGCCGATCTCTTCTGGGCGATTCGCGGCGGCGGCAGCAACTTCGGCATCGCCGCGTCGCTCGAGTACGAACTGCATCCGGTCGGGCCGATCATCACCGGCGGCCTCGTCGCGCATCCGCAGGCGAAAGGCGTCGACGTCCTGAAATTCTTCCGCGACCAGTGCGCGAAGCTTCCGGAGGAGGCGATGATGGCCGCGGGCCTACTGACTGCGCCGGACGGCGTGACGAAGATCGTCGGCATGCTGCTCGCTCACTGCGGCGCGATGGCCGACGGCGAAGCGCTCGCGAAGCCGATCAAGGCCTTCGGTCCGCCGGTGATGGACCACATGGGACCGATTCCGTATACCGTGCAGAACAGCCTGCTCGATGCGGCGTTCCCCAAGGGCGCGCTCAACTACTGGAAAGCGCAGTTCCTCAAGGATCTTACCGACGACGCGATCAGGACCCTGGTCGAGTGCGCGGGGGCCGCGCCGTCGCCGATGTGCCAGATCGTGCTCGAGCATTTCCACGGCAAGGCGAGCCGGATCGCCATCAGCGAGACCGCGTGTGCCATGCGCATAAGCGGCTTCAACGTGGTGATCGCGTCGCAGTGGATGGATCCCGCCGACACCGGGCGCGGCACGAAGTGGTGCCGCGACACGCACAAGGCGCTGCAGCCGTACTTCGGCACGACGCGATACGTGAACTACCTCGCCGACGACGAGACGGACAACCCTGCGGTCGCGGCGGCGTACGGACCGAACTACGCGCGCCTGCGCGAGCTGAAGTCGAAGTTCGATCCGGTCAACGTGTTCCGGACCAACGTCAACATCGCGCCGAAATAGCAGACTGGGCGGAGTGTGTCTGCGCTGCGTCGGGCGCGGCCCTGTAGTCCCGGGCCGGCGTCGCTATGCATCAGTCGTCAGTCGTCACGCCGGGAGATAGGCGCGCATGACCCATGACGGGTATTCTCTTCATCCTTCCGCCTTCATCCTTCGATTCGCCCCATCACCCATCACCGCAGGTAATGATGCGGGGTTCCCGTGCTTTCGGGCTTAACCTCTGTCCGCGCGCGGGGCGCGTGTCCCCACGTCACTCCGGACAGCGCCCGCGCGCGCGGCAGCGTCTCCCGTGCCCATAATTATGCTTAGACTTTGCGCAGATTGGATCGGGCATGTAGGTGCATCAAACCAAAGCAGGTGCCGCCCAGTTGCTCGCAGACGTTGCTGACCATCATCCCATTCTCGTCCTGCCATGGGGAAGGGTGGTCGCGTCGCACTGTAGATAGGAGAATTGTCGCGATCAATAATTTGATAGCAGTATGCGCTGTATGCATTCTGTGACGATCCCAACAGCGCCAGCAGCAGGCAGGCGGCCTTAAGGTTAGACGACATTTTTCTCTCCTTGGCTGATTCTTTTGCGCGGCGGATTCAATTTTAAGGCGCTACGGTGACGCTATCAAACACCCAGCGAGTAGCGGCACAGTTTCCGCATTGCCGCTCAGCATGGTGGCCCGGAATGACGCGTGTGTCTGTGCGTTGCCGTACGCAACGAGGAAAAGCTTCGGCGTCCGCCGCCCCATCCGCGAAAGGCTACGGCCGGGCGAAAATGGGGTCAGTGTAGGTCAGTGTAAGATTTTTCGCTGCAACCGTGCGTTTCGCCAGACGGAAATGTTACTCTGACCCCCATTACCGAAATCAGATCACGCATAGGTGAACCACGCGCTTCAGACGCATGGCGCGCTCTACCAAGCGGACCGGTATGAACGTCGCCAGGAAGCCGCGTAAATGGATGTGGTTAGCGTGGTCGGACCGGAGGTGTCGCCTTGGTAACTGAACCGAGGGCAGCATTCGTAAATGCTCACCTGGATATTGGTGATCAGATCACGCATAGGTGAATCACAGAACCCGCGTCGGACAAACCAAGTGTTTGTAGTCTTGTAAGTTGATCTACCTGGCGCTGGCTAATCCCAGCTTCATTTTTACCACCAAAAATGCTGCGCTAAGCGTGGATGTTGGCCGCCCGGCCTTTCCCTAGAGCGCGTCTTTTTGCCATCGAAAATGCGCCTCTAAGGCAAAAAAAAGGTTGTTTTTTACGCATAGCGGTGGCAAATCAATTCGTTGTGCTGGTCCGACCCGAATCTCGGGAAACCGCGGCGAGACCGGGCACGAGCTCACCGCCGGTCTCGACTTTCATCGACGAACCCGTGAAATCGGAGCCGATCGGCTGATAGCGGCCGCCGAGATGTTTTGCAAGAAACGCTTCAACCACCGCAAAGAAGGCGAGGCGGTTCTCAGGACGCACGAAGCCATGCCCTTCGTCGGGAAAGCTCACGTAAGTGACAGGCGCACCGTTCTTTTTCAGCGCCGCAACCATCTGCTCCGACTCCGCCGCGACGACGCGCACGTCGTGCGCGCCCTGTGCAATCAGAATCGGGCGGTTCGCGCGCTCGAGATCGAACAAGGGCGAGCGCTCTCGCAGGAACGCGCGGCCGGCCTCCGTGTCCGGGTCTCCCAGGCGGTTCTTCCACACGCTGAACCACGGGCCCCAATAAGGCGGGATCGTCGCCATGAAAGTCAGCAGATTGGAGATGCCGAAGATGTCGACGATACAGGCGAAAACTTCCGGCGTTCTCGTCGCCGCGATGAGCGCCGAATAGCCGCCGTAGCTCGCGCCGTAGAAGCCCACGCGTTTGGGGTCGGCGATGCCGCGCGCCACCGCCCAGTCGACGGCGTCGATCAGATCGTCGTGCATGCGCCTGCCCCATTCGCGATCGGCGGCGGTGACGAAGGCTTTGCCGAATCCTGTCGAGCCCCGGTAGTTCACGCTGAGCACCGCGTAACCACGGTTCGCGAGACACTGGTGCGTGCCGGAGAAACCCCAGCTGTCGCGCCAGTACGGTCCGCCATGTATCGCCAGGACGAGCGGCAGTCGCCCATCGGGTGAGCGTGGCCCATCGGCCGGCAGTGTCAGGTAGGAATTCAACTGGAGCCCATCGCGCGCCCGAATCGCGACCGGCTGCATCGGCTGCAGACCACCGGCGCGGTCAAGCGCCGCACGTGTCTTGTAGAGCGGCTGCACGCGGCCGCTCGCCCGATCGAGCAGCGCGAACTCACCGCTCGCAGCGTCGCGTTCGTCGTAAACGACGACCTTGCGGCCATCGAGGCTGCGGCCCGAGAACTCGAGATCGCCGCGGGCCCATCTTCCGAATTGGTCGAGCTCCTGCCGCGTCCCGGCGTCGAGTACGTGCCAGCGCGAGCGCTCTTTCACGGCCAACGCAGCGAGCGGGCGTCGAGTGCGGCGGTCGAGCTCGACGCGCACGATGTCGGCCTCCCGATCCTCAGCGAGAACTTTGGACTGTCGCGAGCCCATGTCGATGGCCACCAGCGCCGCCTTGTCGCGGCCGCGCGTGTCTATGAGATACAGCGTTCCGCCGTCGCCGCTGAAGTCGATGAAGTTCGTGCCGTCGAGATCGCCGATCGGCACCGTCGCGAACGGCGTCCACATCTCGCCCGCACGCTCGAACACTTCCAGGTTCCCATTCGCGGCATAGCGCCCGCCGAGGCGCAGACGGAACGTGCTGTCGGTGATGAGCCACACGAACTCACGGTTCTCGTACAAGAGCATCGAGGCGCCTGTCGCAACGTTGACGCGAAACAGATCAAAATAGCGACGATCGCGCTCGTTATGACGGATCAGCATTTCGTCCGAAAAGAGGTGACTCACTTCCTGGATGAAAGATCGCACGCCGCGCTCGGGCGTGAGCGCCTTGACCGAACCGCTTGCGATCTCGACGCTCGACGCGCGCCAGTTCTCGTCGCCGTCGCGCTCCTGGAAAAAGACAATGTGCCGATTGTTGAGCGCCCATTCGTATCGCGTGCCGATGTCGCGGTCCGTAACCCGGGTGACTGGGCGGCCAGTGCGCGGCTCGGAGACGGGCGCGACGAAGAGATTGCGCACCCCGTTCAGCGGCGCGAGATAGGCGAGGCGTGTCCCGTCCGGGCTTACGCGTACGTGGCTGTAGTCAGGCTGAACGAAAAGGAGGCGTCGCGGAATGAGCGCGGGCTCGCTCTGCGTGACCGCAGAGACGGCTACACGCGAAAGCGACAATCCCGCACCGAGCGCCGCGGCGCGACCGAGAAAATAGCGGCGGCTATGTCGCATGATGGCCCTTTAGCAGTTTGAGGCAAACCCGTTCGCACTGAGCGCAGCGCGCTGCGCGGAGTCGAAAAGGTCGAACCACTCCCACCACCCCGCCGGGCCCCGCGCGATCTACTCGGGAAGCTTCGTCGACTGCCAGGTCACCATCCGCCAAGTGCCGTTCTGGTTTTCATAGACGTCGGTGAACCGCACGCGGAAGGAATTCGGCTTGCCCTTGGAATTGACGCTGATGGCCGCGACACCGGTCAGGACGACCGCGTTTCCAAGGTCCTGCGCCTTCACGTCGGACGGTTCCATCGAAGTGTAGACGGTGCTGCCGGATTCCATTCCCTCGATCAGGCTCTGCTTGGTGTCGAGGCGCCCCGAGGAATGGGTATAGACGAGGCCCTTGCACAACACGTTTTTGAGGGTTGCGACGTCCTTCTGCGCCATCGCAGTCATGCGCTTCTTGTCGAGCTCGATGATCATCTGTTCATTGCCGGCCATGTCTTTCTCCTTGTCTGGGATAGGAAGTCTAAACGCCTTTTTTACCAACGGGCAATCTGGCCCGCGCCGCGCGGAGCGGTCATACGCTGCGGACCAGGGTTCAGGCCGGGCGGTGTGCGGAGGCCGGCAAAGCAGCTGCGGCAGAAGAGGTCGCGATGGTCTTTCCAAGCGAGCCCGGCGGGGTTTTTCCATGGCGCGGCAGGGCAAGCGCGAGCGGCAGTCCCACGCACCCGACGACCAGGGACGTCAGCAGCGCCCACGTATAGTCCCCCGTCACATCGAAGAGCGAGCCGCCCAGCCAGCCGCCCAGGGCCATGCCGAGGCCCCCGCCCACCATCTGAAAGGAAAAGATCGAACCCAGGGGCGCGTTGGCGCCGAACAACTGCTTGTTGATGATCGGGAAGCCCACCATCTCGCCGCCGTAGGCCAGGCCGAAGACGACGGCGAACAGGTAGAACGTCCAGGCGTCGGTGGCGAAGAACAGGAGCATGACCGGCAGGCTCTGGCCGAGCAGGGCTATCGAGAGGGAGGCGCGGCCGCCGAACCGGTCGGCGAGCACCGAGAAGGCGAAACGGCTGATCACGGAGGCGCCGGCGATCGCGGCAAGCACGCCCGCCGCCTCCACGCCCGGAATCCCCCTGAAGGTCGCCATCGACACGACGTGGACGAGGATGACGGCATGCGAGACGCATCCGACATGATGGATGGCGATCAGCAGCCAGACGGTGCGGCTTCTGAGGATGTCGCGCAGCCGCGCCGGCGCAGCCGCGCCGGATGCGGCGGCATGCGCCTCACTGGGGGCGCCGTCGACGCCGTAGGGATGCAGGCCTCTGGCAGCAGGGCTGCTGTAGATGAACAGGGCAAAGAAGCCGAGCACGCACCCGAGCACCGTCCCGATGAACGTGAAGCTGTTTTGCCAGCCGTGGTTTTCGAGCAGCCACCGGAACAGGGGCGCGAATATCATCGGCCCCAGCCCCTGGGCCGCGAAGTAAAGGCCCATCGCGATGCCCAGGCGGCGATAAAACCAGCGGCTCACGATCACCGGCAGCAGCACGCTGAACGCGGCGTGCCCCATGGAGCCCACTAACACCCCGTAGATCAGGTAGAAATGCCACAGCTCCTTGATGGTGCCCAGGAGAACCGTGCCCGCTCCGATCATCACGGCCGCCGCCAGCATGAGCGGGCGCGCCCCGTAACGGTCTCCGAGCCACCCCATGATTACGACCGCGGGCAGCCCGATCAGGAAAGCGAGGGAGTAGGCAAACGAAATATCGCCGCGCTTCCATCCGAACTGCTCGACCAGCGGATCGATGAAGACGCCGAACGAGGATTGGTCGGCGCGGGCGAAGATGTTGAGGACTACCGCGGCCGAGAGGACGACCCATGCATAATGAAATGCGAACTTCCGGATGTGAGCCAAGGACGGCGCCGCCTTCCTTCTTGTTCTGATTCGAAGTTATACCAGCATCGGGACGAAAGGCGTAATATCTGCCTGGCAATCCTCCCACACACATGCGATACCTGCT
Source organism: uncultured beta proteobacterium (assembly GCA_963802355.1). Taxonomy (GTDB): domain Bacteria; phylum Pseudomonadota; class Gammaproteobacteria; order Burkholderiales; family SG8-41; genus SG8-41. Next base: position 127,254 of record CAWDIV010000014.1, read on the forward strand.
GATCGCCCTGCTCCTCGCTTCCATCGCCGGCATGGAGTTTTTCCACGCGCTCTCGGACGATCAGGCGCCCGATGCCAACGTGTGCCTCGCGCCGGAGGGGAAGGCGCAAGCGGTCCGGGACGTGCTTCTGGTTCATCTGAGAAGCCACTGAATTCTGGAAGTGAGTGATGAGTGATGGGGTTTCCCGCACCGCAGGGGATCCTTCAGCCTTCCACGTTCATCCTTCATCCTTCACTGGCTAGTCCGCCCGGACGCCCGCTTCCTTCACGATCTTCGCCCATGTCCTGACATCGGTGGCGAGCCGTGCGTCCAGCTCCGCCGGCGAACTGCCGACGAATTCTGCGCCCAGTTCCGTGAGCCGGGCCTGCACCTCCTGCTGCTTGAAGAGGCGCACCATTTCGGCGTTGAGTTTGTAGATGATGGCACGCGGCGTGCGGGCCGGCGCCAGCATGCCGTACCACTCCCGCATCTCCAGTCCGGCCGGCAGCTGAACGCCAGCCTCAGAGAGCGTCGGCACGTTCGGCAGGGCCGACGCGCGCTTCTGCGCGGTCACGGCGAGCGGCTTCAAGCGCTTTGACTGGATGAACGGCATCGCCGAGGGGGCCGAGGCAATGGCGAAGGTCAGCTCGTTGCCGGCCAGCGCGATCAGCATCGGCCCGGCGCCCTTGAACGGCACGTGGATCATGCTCGTCCCGGTGAGCTTTTTCAGCACTTCACCCGCCAGGTGATGCAGCGAGCCGTTTCCCGAGGAGCCGTGGGTCACCTGTCCCGGCTTCTCCTTCGCCATCCGGAGTAGATCCTGAAACGTGTTGGCCGGGGAAGACTGGTGGACGATGACCACGTTCGTGACCCAGGCCAGCAATGAGATCCCCGCGAAATCCTTGACAGCGTCGTACGGCAGCTTTTCGTACGTGCTGACGCTGATCGTGTAGGGCCCGCTCGGCACCATCATGAGGGTATAGCCGTCGGGATTGGACCTTGCCGCGATCGTGGCGCCGACGGTGCCGGTCGCGCCGCCGCGGTTGTCGACCACCACCTGCTGGCCCCACGATGCACTCAGGTGCCCCGCCAATATCCGCGCAAGGATGTCCGTTGCGCCGCCAGGCGGAAACCCGACCAGGACGCGAATCGGGCGCTGCGGATAGTCGGCCGCCGATTCCCGCCCCTGCGCGAGCGCGCCGGCGCTCATCGCGGCCACGAGCGCGAGGATTCCGAGCATTGACTTCTTCATCTTCTTTCTCCGGTGCGGCGTGACAAGTGACAGGTGATAAGTGATAGGTTTCCCGCCCCGCGTAAGCGGCGTCTCGCATGGAGCGGCCAAGCGCGACGGAGTCGCACAATCAATCCTCCCACCACCCCGTCTGCTTCGCATCCACCCCTCCTCCCAAGTGGAAGGAGGGGAAATTTCCCGGGAGAACGTCCTTGGGGCGATACGTTACTTGCTATTTTTTGGTCGCGCTCGCCAGCCGCGCCGCGTTGTCCTTGGTGTCGTAGAGGCTGATCGGCTTCTTGCCTTCCGCGGCCTTGGTCATGCGCTCGCGGATCTCGGCAGCCATCTTGTTGTTGCGCTGCACGGCGGGGCGCGCCTCCATCGCCTTGAACCAGCGCATGAAGTTCGGGTACTCCGCCTCGGTGATGCCACGGTCCTTGTGCCCTTTCGTCCACGGGTAGATCGCCATGTCGGCGACCGTGTATTCGTCGCAGCCGATCCACGTGCTCTCGCGGGCGCGGTTATCGAGCACGCGATAGAGGCGGACCGACTCGTTGTTGTAGCGGTCCCTCGGGTACTGGACGTTGTCCGTGGTGTTTTCCTTGGCGTAGTTGTTGAAATGATTGGCCTGGCCGAACATCGGCCCCACGTGCGCCATCTGGAAAATCAGCCACTGCATGGTGTCGTAGCGCTTGCGCGCGTCCTTGGGCAGGAACTTGCCGGTCTTCTCGGCGAGGTACCAGAGTATGGCGCCGGATTCCATCATGGTGTAGCGCCCGCCGCCGGGACCGTCGGTGTCGACGATCGTGGGAATGCGGTTGTTGGGGCTCTTCTTGAGAAATTCCGGCGTGAACTGCTCGCCGAGACGGATGTTGACGTCGAAGTGCTTCCATTCGATGCCCAACTCCTCCAGCATGATCATGACCTTCTGGCCGTTGGGGGTGGGGGATGAGTGCAGTTCGATCATGGCGTGCTTCTCCAGTGTTCGTTCAAGGGTTGAGTTTCACGATAAACAGGAACAGTGTAACGCTTTTGCATAGATCGCCAGGTTACGCGGGGCGCCTATTGGTGCGGGTCGGACCAGCACTGTCGACATCGCCGGACTGTGAGATTCGATGCGCGAAGTGATCATCGCACCATTGCCCGGACTCGATCTGCGGCGACAGTACGGACATTTCCAGTCGCCTGCCATCCGTGCCGGCGGGCTCATTTTCTGCTCAGGCATGATCCCGGTCGACCCGCACACGGGTGAGCGCCTGCATGGCACGCTGACGAGCGAAGCGCACGTCATTTTCGGCAATCTGAAGCTGCTGCTCGAAGCGGCGGGCTCGTCACTCGATCGGCTGGTGCAGGTGCACGCGCTGATCTACGACAGCATCGAGTACGACGTCTTGAACCGCGTATACCGCCAGTACGTGGCGAACGGCCCGCCCGCCCGCACCGTGTGGAGCGCGCAGATCGAAGCCGGTTTCAAGATCCAGCTCGACGTGATCGCCGCAGCGTGACGACGCACCCTGAAAGGATGAGCCGTGAGCCTGCCGCGTGAAGTGATCGCGCCGCCGCTACCGGGGCCAGTTGCGAAGCGCGATTGGCAGGCATCCGCGGCAGTGCGGGGCGGCGCGTTTGTGTTCGTGTCCGGACTGACCGCTGTCGACCCGGCCACGGGCGAAGCGATTCGGGGCACCACGGCCAGCGAGACTCAACGGATTCTGGAGAACCTCAAGCTGATCCTCGAGGCAGCGGGGTCTTCGCTCGAAAGGGTCGTGAAGGTGAACGTGCTGGTGCACAGCATGCTGGAAGCGCCTAACATGAACGAGATCTACGCGCGCTTCTTCCCCGAGCCGCCTCCCGCGCGCACCGTATGCGGAGCGCGCCTGCCCGACGGCGCGAAGGTAATGATCGAGTGCACCGCCCTGGCAGCCTGAAGCTCGGACAGGCTGCCAGATCGCAAAATCGCCCGCAGAGCCCAACAGTATAGGGTGGAATGAGCAGTTTTTCCCTAATAACGAGAGCACCAAGGCCCCGAACTCATGTGCTTTGAACCCATGCTGTTTTGGCCGTTTTTCCTGCGGGCGATTTTGCGTAAGCAGTGTGTCGGAGCAAAGTCCGGCACACTGCTCGTCCGATGACGACAGATAGATTACCGCGTTCGCGGATTGAACCGGTCAACCCGCTGCTCAACGTATCGCGCAGCGCCAACCTGCCGCACGTGCCCGGCATTCGTATCGGCGACTACCTTTTCCTTTCCGGAATGGGGCCCATCGATCCGCTCACGGGCGAGCGCAAGCATGGTCCGATCGCCGAACAAGTGCGTACTACTCTCAAAAACATGAAGCACATGCTGGAATCCGCGGGCTCGTCGCTGGAGCGCGTGGTCAGGGTCCATGTAGTGCTCGCGGACATCGCAGACATCGCGGAAATGGACCGCGTCTATCGCGAATTCTTCCCGGTGGATCCGCCAGCGCGTACTGCGTGGTCGATGCAGCTCCGATTCGGCAACGGCTGCGAGATCGAGTGCGTGGCGCTCGTGTCCTGAGTCCACCCTATCCGAGCATGCGCGCGCCGGCATCGACGTGGATCGCCGAGCCCGTGATCGCGCCGGCACGCGGCGAGCACAGGAACACGCAAGCCCATGCCAGTTCATCCACCCGCGGCTGCCGCTTGATAGGGTGGAGCTGGCGTGCCCGCTCGGCGCTGTATTCCGGCGTGACGCCCGGATGGGTCTCCATGTCGCGGACCGTATCCATGAACCCCGGGTTAATGTCGTTGACGGTGATCCCGTATTCGCCGAGGCCGGCCGCGAGCGACTTGGTGAGCGTGCGAAGGCCCCCCTTCGCCGTAGAGTGCGGGGCGCGCGTCCAACCGCCGCTGTAACCGTCAGGCCCGTTGATGTGGATGATGCGTCCCCAGCCCGCCTCCATCATCCCCGGCACGAACGCCTTGGCGAGGTACCAGGACGCGGTGAGCTGCTGGTTCAAGAAGAAGTGCCAGTCCTCGTTGGTGGTCTCGAAGAACGTCTTGTGGAGCCGGCGAGCGGCGTTGCTGACGTAGATGTCGACGCGCCCGAAGGTCTCCTCCGCGCGCCGCCTCATCTCTTCGACCGTGTTGAGCTCGCCCGCGGCACCCATGACCACGAGCGTTTTAGCACCGAGCGCCTTTGCTTCCTTTTCGACGGACGCCGCTTCCTCGCGGTTCGAGCGGCTGTTGATGATCACGTTCGCACCCCGCCCGGCGAACTCGAGAATGATCGCGCGCCCGATATTGCGGCCCGATCCCGTCACCAGGATGGTCTTGCCAGTAAAGTCCAGTTCCTTATCCACCCGATCCTCCCATGCAACAGTGATTTGGTCTGTGTTTCTCCTTAAGATCAGACAGGATCAACAGGATGAACGGGATGCTCAGAATCGTCGGCGTCGCTGGTTGTAAAGCCATCCTGTAAATCCTGTTCATCGAAGTCGAGTCTGACCCTCAGGACGCCACGGCAGCGCATGCTATGCGGGTGGCAGCCGTTCCTTGTAAAGCCGCAGCGCGCGCAGCAGGTCCGCGATCAGCGTTTCCTGATAGCGGTAGGACATTTCCTCGCCCATAGGCACCAGTACCGACAGCGACTGCTTGCGGCATCTCTCTGCGAGCGCGGACAAGCGCAGCATCAGATCATCGATCTGCGCACGGGCGTCGGGCAGCAGGTAACGCGCGTCGGGTAGCAACTCAGCGATCGAATCAATGGTGGTGCCGGGAGCGAAGAGCGCCGCAATCTCGCGCTCGATCTTCACCCGGTTGGCATCGATGCGCCACAGCCGATAGCGATGCCACAGCGCCATGCCGGCGAACAACACCGAGAAGGCCACCCCCAGCTGGATCCAGGTGGGCTGTGGCATGATGTTTACCGCCCAAGGCGCGTACTTGCCAAGCAGGTCGGGCCCCTCTGCGCTGTAGAAGTTCGCAGCCACCGTCGCCAAGGGCAAACCGGTCAGGTTAGCTTGCCCCTTGTTGTGGCCCACGAAGGTCGGAAATACCTCCGCCACCGCGGCCAGGAACCCCTGTGTGACGCCGTCCGGGGCGCAGCCATTGCCAACGATGAGGGCGTCGACCTGCAGCACCTTGACGTCCTCGCGGGGCAGCTTTCGCACGTAGTCCATTTGCGCAGCCTCGATCACACCCACGCGCGCGAAAGGCAGATGGCGGGCGAGCGATGCCACATCGGGCAGATGCAGGATGTTCAGGTTGCGCCGTGTCACTGCGTCGACCAGCAGCTTCGCCTCTTCGTCGATGACCATCGCGGCCAAGTCGAGCTCGCCGCGCTCAAGCATGCCGAGCTGCTCGTCGACCGGCTGTGTCGACACAACGAGGTCGAGCCCCGTAACCAGCACCAACACCCGCCGCATCAACTGTTCGGTACCGCTGCCGACCGGACCGATGCCGATGCGCAGCCCTTTGAGGTCCGCCGGCGCGCGAATACGCTCGACATTGCGCCCGAGAATGATCAGTGACTCCGGCCGCGGCAGCCGACCGATCAACTCCAGCTGGTGTCCGTCCGGGTAGGCAATGCCGTTCTGCACCAGAGCGAAGTGGACTTTGCAGCTCTTCGCGCCAGCGATCAGCCGCCGGACGTTTTCCACCGATCCCGCCGAAGACAGATTGTGCACTCGACCATTGCGGCGCGCGGCTTCAGCGGCGAACTTCTCGACGGTGGCGAAGTAGTTGCCCGTGGTGGCGCCGGAAAGCATCGACACCCGCACGTGGCGCAGGCTCGGCCGCGGGTCCAGCCAGGCCACAAGCGCCGTGAGCAAGGCAAGTGCTGCGAAGAAGATCGCAGTCTTCACGCCGGGCGACAGCGAACCGCGCGCCGCGGGACGGCCGAGGACGCGCTTCATTCGATCAGTGGGGATGAGGCGGCTCACCGGCCCCGGCTTGTTCGATATCGGGCAATGGATTCAGGAGCGTGTCCTATCCATCCTCGCTTGCTAAACTGGTTCCTCGAGCCGGTCAATGCTTCGCCGCGGCGGTGACGACGATCTCCACCAGCGTGTCGCCGGCGAGCGGCGCGCCGACACAGGCGCGCTGCGGCCAGTTCCGCCAGTCGGAGCCAATCCAGTCGTTCCACACGTCGTCCATCCCCGCCTTCTGCGAAATGTCGGCGAGGAAAATCTGGACCGAAATCAAACAGGTTTTGTCGGAACCCGCATCAGCCAGGTTGGCGTCGATCGCTGCGAGTGCAGCGCGCGTCTGGCTCTGGATGTCCGCGCCTGGGGCGGTGGCCACCGTGTACACAACGCCGCCATGGCGAACCGCTCGGTTCCGCCCTTTGGCGCTTCCCTGCCAACGTTCGATAGTCATGTTTTGTCTCCCTTGCAGACAGGATTAACAGGATGAACGGGATCCTCAGCATCGTTGTCGTCGCTTGCAAACCATCCTGTAAATCCTGTTCATAGCAATCCCGGTTGCCGGGGAAATCTTACACTGACCCGAGTTATTCGATCGTCACCCGTATTTCGTCACCCGTAATCGTCACCACTATTCGTCACTCCAATTTCTTCAGGCTGGGAACCAGCAGGACGATGCCCAGCATTATGAATATGGCACTTGCAGAGTAAGCTCCCTGAGCCAATGGAGCACCAAAGCGCTCCGCTACCGCCCCCGCCAGGAAATTGCCCAACGGCAAGCTGATGACCACACCGGTGCGCAGTCCCATCACCCGGCCGCGCATCGGCTGCGTCGTATTGCTCAGTATCAAAGTGGCGATCACCGTCCAGACGATCGCCTGCGCAAGCCCGGCCAGGAACACGAGCGTCAGCGAAAGGTAATACCACGTAGACATCGCAAACAGCAGGAGGGAGGCCGGCCAGGCGAGGCCGCTGCACACGAGCAGCCTGCCCTTGCGCTTGAAATTGCCCAGGGAGACGACCCAGACCCCTGCCACGAGCGCGCCAAAACCCGCCATGGCCGTGAGCATCCCGTAGCCCGTCGGACCCGCGTCCAGGATGTAACGGGCAAACACAGGGAGGAAGGAATAACGGTACGGGGCGGCGAACAGGTTAAGGAGAAAGGCAATCACCAGCAGCATCAGGACTGGTACTGGTTGCCCCACACATACTCGAGCCCGCCGATCAGGCTCCTCACCGGCGGCTCGTGCACGTGGGGGACAGCCTGCCTCACGTCCTTCAGCAGGAGCAGCACCGCCACGTCCACGAGATAGATGACGGCAATCAGCCCATAGGCCCCGCCCATGCCCAAAACCGGGATCAGTATCCCCCCCAGTGCCGGGCCAACGACCACCGTGATCTCGAGGGCTACTGCATTCAGGGCGATCGCGTTGGTCAGGTCTTCCGTTTCCACCAGGTCCGGCACGAAGGCCTGACGGGTAGGGTTGTCCAGGGCCCAGGTGAGGCTGCTCACGAGGGCCAGCGCGATGACATGCCACAGGGCAAGCCAGCCGGAAACAAAAAGAAACAGCATGATGGCCGACACCGCCACGTTCACCAGTGCCGCGATGATCAGGAGCAGGCGCCGGTCCATCCGGTCCGCGACTACTCCCATGAACGGTGCTGTCAGATAGCCGGCCATTTTGCTCCCGGCCACAATGCCCACCATCAAGGGAGAGTCCGTCAGCTCCAGGGTCAGCCACCCAACCACCACCATATCGGCCCACCGGGCAGTGGAGGAAAGAAGCGTGGCCGTCCAAAGCAGGCGGAAGCCACGATGGCGGAGGGCGGCAAACTGGTGCATCCGGCCCAGCCGACCAAGACTTTCCCGCATCATAGATACACATTGTCATTCCCGCGGCGGCGGGTATCCCCTTTCCCCCTTTGGGGGAAAGGTAGGATAGGGGGGCATATCACTGGATCCCCAGGCTTCGCGAGGATGACGTGTTCAGGTCCTGAGCTCAGGCCAACACCAGAGGCACTCATTTCATAAATGGCTGGTGTTCATTCGGCCTCGCGTAAGGGTGAGGAGAAACGCATTCTTCGCAAGTTAGTCGGTGCCGGGTTCAATCTCTTGCGATCCTCTATCGTAGGGTGTCAGGAACCCTAATCTCTAAGGTTCCTGACACCCTTAGTCGTACGCTCGGTCAAGTGGCAACACTATTCATGAACCGAGCTCTAGAGACCGGAAATGATCGATTCTGTCTGGTCCCCAGTCCCGATATACGCTTTCCGTTCCCTACTTCACCCACCAATGCATGGAATCCTGGTCCGCGCCCTGCGTGCCATTCGGGCCGCCGCCGCCGGTTCGCAGGTACATCTTGCGCGCATAGCCCGGCTTGAACTTGCCGGCGAGCGCATCGACGATCCAGTCCATGCCCATCGAATGGCAGTCCATCCGCTGCCCCTGCGCCGGGAACATGGTCGTCTGGTGATAGGTGTCCTCGTAGACCCAGAGCTCCTTCGGCGCCTTGATCCGGTCGTAGAAACGGTAGACGAGCTCGACGGGACTGCGCGCATCGTATTCGCCGGTCGTCAGCAGGGTCGGCGCCGTGATGCCGCCTTCCTTGCCCTCGATGTTCATCTGACTCACGATCCTGTCGAGCTCCTCCTCGCTCTTCGCGCCGGTGAGATAGCCGAAGAGCTGCTTGTAGCGCGGCGAGAAAGTGTCGAGGATGAAGTACTTGTCGAGATAGGACGCCCAGACGCCGACATTCGCCTTGATGATCGGATCGCCCATCGCCGCAACGCCGAGGCCCCAGTGTGATCCCATCGACTGCGAGAAGACGGTAATCTTGTCGGGATCGACCTCCTTGCGGCCCTGCAGCCATTTCGCCACGGCGATAACCGCGCGCTCGTAGTTGTCCGCAGTCAGCTTGGTGCCGCGGAGATTGCTCGTGCCCTGCCCCGGCCCATCCATGGACAGCAGATGCATGCCGCGATCCAGCGCGTGGTTGATCTGCGGGATCCGGATAGATCTCCTTGGTCATGTCGCAACCGGGGATGAAGATCACGGCCGGCGCCTTCGGGCGGCCCTTCAGCATGTGGAAATTGCACTGAAGCTCGACGCCCTCGAAGGGAATCTCGACGCGTTCGATGGGGTAAGGGGCGAGCTCGATCACCTTTTCGTAGTTGGCGAGGCAGCGTCCGTGCAGGTAACGCTTCTCGTCATTGGTCTCGAGGACCGGATGCTGGGCGGCGGCGAACTGGGCGGAGGCGCGGTAGTAGAGCTCGAAGGCCGTCATCCTGTGGCCGGCGGTTTCTTCTTCCGCCGCCACGCGCTCCATGCGCTGGGCGATGCGGCCGACATGCTTCGAGATCTGGGCATGGCTCTTGACGCTCGCCGGAAAATTCCGGCCGTCGCCGTCCCAGTGGAAGACGCGGCCGGTTTCCTTGACCAGATAATCGAAAATCCATTGCTGGCGATCGCGGTCCAGACGGGGTGTACGCATTGCTTCAATTCCTCCATGATGGTGGTCGTTGGTGAAAAAGGGTGTGGCGTATCTTCGTTGGACGTGGCTGAGATGCCCTGCCCTTCGTCCGAACTGTGGTCTGCAGGTGATTCCCGGTTTGCTTCGCCGCACGGAAACTATCGCATCTGGCGGGGTGGGCGCAAGAGAGGATGGATCGGGAGCATTTGGCAGGTCAGCGCCGGCTGTTGGTTGGCTAGAACCATTTCAAAAACGGTCTACGGACAGGATGAACGGGATGAACAGGATAAAAGCGCAATCACACCATCCTGTACATCCTGTTAATCCTGTCAATTCTTCGATCTTGATCAGGCGTTGAAACGGGCGGCAAGTCCGCCGAAGCGAGGCGGGCCGAGACGATCCTCTATCCTTGTCTGAGACGCCATTATCCGCGAGGCCTTCTCCGCGACGTCACATCGGTCGGGCCGCTTGGTAGAGCGCGCCGTGCTTCTGAAGCGCGGTGGCTCGCCTATGCATGGTTTGATCAACAAACAGGCCGCAAAATGTGCGGCGCGTCTTGTTCTACTGTCGCAGACCGAGGCGTTCGGCGAGCCGCTCGTAGAGCTGATACTGATCGCGCACGAATTTGTCTGTTTCGGCGGGGCTGCGCACAGCCGCGATGCCGCCGAGCTTCTCGACGCCGCCGAGCCAGGCGGGGTCCTGCGCCAGCTTCGCTAGCACGTCAGTCCAGCGCTCGACCACATCCCGCGGCAGGCGCGCTGGTCCGGCAAGCGCGGACCATGCCGCGAGGCTCTCCATCTCCGGCCAGCCAAGGCTTCTTGCGGTCGGCGTATTGGGCAGCTCCTTCAAAGGCGCGCGCGTCGTCGTCATCAGCGGCCGCAGCGTGCCTGCGCGAAAGTGCCCCAGAAGGGCACCGAGATTGCTGCAGGCGAATTGCACTTGCCCGCCCAGGAGCGACACAGCGAGCTCGCCCGATCCCTTGTACGGAACCCCGACTGCTGCATCTTTCGGCAAGCCGACCAGGCTGAAGAGATACTGCGGGCCGAAGTTCTGCAGCGTCCCCTCACCCACTGTCGCAAAGTTGAGTTTGCCCGGATACTTGCGGATCTCGGCAATGAGGTCATTCATCGACGCGTATGGCGCATCGCCCCTCACCGCACAGACGTAAGGATTGATCTCCAGCACCGAAAGGAAGGTGAAATCGTTCGCGCCGTAGGGTGTCTTTCGATCGGTCGCCGGCAGGATCACCTGCGATGCGATTCGCGCAAGCAGCAGACGGTAACCGTCCGGCGGTGCATTGCGGACCTCGAGCGGTGCCGATCGCCCCCGAGGCGCCGGGCTGGTTCATCACGACCACCGATTGCCCGTTCAGATAGCGCGGGGCGTGCTGGGCCAGATTCCGTGCGGCGAGATCAGCGTCGCTGCCGGCCGTGTACGGCACGACGAGCAGGATCGGGCGCGACGGATATTGCGCATGTACCACGATCGACGCAGCGAACAGACAAGCGAAAACAGGGCCGCGGACCATGAGCGGAGTATACGGCCGGCACCACCCGCGCTCCACGATGTCGTAAATCTTCTCCCTCAAGCCGGCCCGAACACCTCACGCCCGGCAAGGAAGGTTCGATCAACACGGATGTCCTTCAGTCGATCCAGATCGCAGGAAAGTGGATCTTCAGCGAGCACAACCATGTCCGCGACCTTGCCGACCTCGAGCGATCCGTATCTATCCTCGTTCCAGGTCAAGCGGTGTCCGCTTTGCGCCGCCATCCGCAGAGCCTCGTCCCGGGTGAGCTGACTATTTCCGAGTTGTCGCTGACCATCCTCGTCCCAGCGCGCAAGCGCCTCCCACGCCGTCCACAGCATCGAATAGGGCACTCCGTCGGTCGAAAGCGCAACCGGCACGCCGCCATCCAGCATGCGCCGGATGGGGATGCCCTGGTCGCCCAGTTGGTCGAGCCCGTAGCGATCACCTGCCATCCAGAGAAAACCCGGCACCACCGTGGCGATGACGCCGAGCGCCTTCATGCGCCGGATCTGCTCGTCGCTCGCCTGATTGACGTGGATTACCACCCAGCGGCGGTCGCGGATCGGCACCTCTTTGTCGATGGCCTCGTAGGCGCTCAGAGCGTATTCGAGATCGCGGCTGACCACGCAATTCACGCGCAGGCCGAGCCGAGCCGCTTCGATGCCGAGCTTCACGAACCGCTCTTGTGTCATCGCTTGGTAGAAATGTCCCGCCCACTGATCATAGGGATAGCCTGCCGCGATGATGTCTGCGACCGTGCTGTCGGCATGGCCGCCGAGATTGATTCCTTCCACGCGCAGGATATCGTCGCCGCGGCCGCGGCCGCCGGCAACGCCGGCATAGTGGTAGAAGAGATCGAGCAGCCGTTTATCGTCGAACGCTGCGCTCGGCATGCTGACCGGGGTGTGCATGCGCAACGGCAGAGCGCCGCGCTCGGCATTCTCACGGTAGGCACGTATGACCGTGGGCGTGAGTCCATGTCCTTCATAGAGCGAGGTCGTTCCCGCCGCTACGTAGGCGTGCGCGCCGAGGCGAACGCTGTCCACCCGATCGGAGTACTTGAAGCGCGGCAGGTCGCGGAACAGAGTGTACTCCAGGACCGGCACGAAATTTCTTTCCAGGAACACGCCCGTCGGGTCGCCGCGTGCATCCTTCACGATCTCGACGTTGTGCGGCGCGCGCGTGTCGCGCGTCACGCCCGCCCGCCTGAGCGCCAGCGAGTTGGCAACCGACGGAAACGGACGGCGGCTCCACCAGCCCCACACCGCACGGATATAGACCGCGTGGTCGGGAGCGACGGCATCGAGGTCATGGCGAGTTGGAAAACGGCCGTCGATCAATTGCTCCGGGACGGCTGATGTACTCGTGCGGCGGCTCGCCCATCGGCATGAGCACGATCCACTCGCCGGCGGGAGTCGTCTGCGTCGCGCGTTTCACGACGTCCAGGATGTCGGCGACGGAGTGAAGGCCGGCAATCGGGATGCCGCCTCGCGCCTTGAGACCTTCCCGGTCCGCATGCGGATGCGCGTCGAAGAACCCCGGCAGTACCGAACGACCCTCTAGGTCGATGAGTCGGGTCGTGGGAGCGGCATCTTTGAGCAGCGCCGCGTCGTCGCCGACGGCCACCACGTGACCCGATCGCACGGAGATGGCTTGCGCCAATCGTGAGCCACGATCGAGCGTAATGATCTTGCCGCCGTGCAGAATCAGATCGGGAGGAAACACGTGTCGGCACTTTCTTATTAGAGGTCAATTCATAAATAGTTATTGCGACTTGACCGAGCGTACGCCTAAGGGTGTCAGGAACCTTAGAGATTAGGGTTCCTGACACCCTACGATAGAGGATCGCAAGAGATCGAGCCCGGCACCGACTAAATTGCGAAGAATGTGTCTCTCTCCCGCCTTGCGCGAGATCAAATGAACATCAGCCATTCATGAAATGATTTTTACTGAAGCTTGATTCCCGCGCGCTGAACCACCTGCCGCCACTGCTGCAGCTCGTTGCGTACCTGCTCGTGCAGCCGCTCCGGCGTGCCGCCGGCGGGCGCCACCCCCTCCGACTGCAGCCGCTCCTCCATTTCCTTCAGGCGGAGGATGTTGTTCATCTCCGTGTTCAGACGATCGACGATAGCCCGCGGCAGTCCCCGCGGTCCGATGAGGCCGTGCCAGTTAGGCACGTCGTAGCCGGGCAGGCCTGCCTCCGCAATCGTGGGCAACGCCGGCTCGGCAGGCATGCGCTCCGTGGTCGTCACCCCCAGCGCGCGCAGGCGGCCGGATTTCACATGCGGCATGCCGACCTGCGAGGTCGAGAAGAGAAGCTGGACCTGCCCTGCGATGAGGTCGGTGATCGCCGGCCCGCCACCCCGGTACGGCACGTGCGTCATCTTCGCTCCTGCCATGAAGAGAAAAAGCTCCGCCGCGAGGTGCACGATCCCGCCCTGTCCGCTGCTGGCGTAGATAATCTGGCCCGGCCGGCCTTTCGCGAGGGCGATCAGATCTTTCACGTTGCGCGCCGGCAGCGACGGGTGCACGACCAGGACGAACGGCCCGCGCGCCACCCAGATGATAGGGGTGTAGTCGGTGAGCGCGTCGTACTTGATGGGATAGAGGCTGGGATTCACCGCATAGCTCGGCGAGATCATCGTCAGCGTGTACCCGTCCGGCGCGGCCTTCACGCCGAGCTCGAAGCCGATCACGCTGCCTGCCCCCGGACGATTGTCGACGATGATCTGCTGCCCGAGCGCCTCGCCCAGCTTTCCGCCCATCAACCGGGTCACGAAATCGGTGCCGCCGCCGGGCGTCGCGCCCACTATGATGCGCACGGGCTTGGACGGATAAGTCTGCGCAACCGCCGGGGCGGCCAGCGTACATGCTGTGGCGAGCGCAATCGCGGACAATCGATGCTGCATCGTCAGTTCTCCTGAAGATCCTATCGAACGCGTTCGATGGCGGCCAGCATGCGACGCGCGGCGGTCGTGGCCTGCTCCTTTGCTACGTTGGCGTATCCGATCATTAGCCCGTTGTAGCCAGGGGCTCTTAGCGAACAGCGTGACAGGGGGGCGGGACCGATGCGCTTGCGAGACAAGAGTTCAACTAACTCTGTATCCCTGAGACGTCCGCGCAGCCAAGCGACGAAATGCATACCGCCATCCTGTCGCGGCGGGAGGGCGTAGCGCTCTCGAATCATGGTCCACTCAGAATTCTAAATCGTGGACCTTTAGTGTAGACCAACTCCGGTTATCCTTTGCATCAAGCAATAGGCGAAGGCAGACCCGATGCAAAGTACCAGTAAGCCATTGAGCGCTCACCTTCTAAGATGGTTTCAGCGGACGCCCGTGCATACCTTCTTCATGTCCCCTCTAATCGTCATTGCATTCGAGCTCGCGCTAAACCAGGGGAGACTGACAGTGGTGCCCTGGGGCATCCCGCTCCTGGCATGGGGCTATTTGCAGTATCTTCTCGTGGGGAACTACCGGCTGCCGCGTGCAGGCGGGACTGCCGGCATGGATGCCATGCCGGAGCGAATCATCGCGGCGGGCCCATATCGCTACACGCGGAATCCGATGTATCTCGGCCACCTCATCTTCATGACGGGACTCGTTATTACGTTCTGGTCGTGGTTCGCGCTCATCCTGCTTGTTGCCCGCGCAATTTGGTTCCAACGACGGGTTCTGCACGACGAGGTGCGGCTCGAAAAGACATTCGGCGTTGAATATTCCGCGTATCGGGCGCGGGTGAAGCGCTGGATCCCGTTCGTATTGTAGTACGCAAACTAGCGTTTCACGACGAGGGCAGGATGACAGGAAGTTCGCCGATTATCTTCGAGCTCTGAATCGTCACTGCGCAGTCACCAGCCCTGACGCCTTGATGATCCGCGAGAAGCGCTCGGTCTCTGAACGCATATACGCCGTGAGCTCCGCCGGTGAGCCGGGCGCAGGATCCAATCCCTGATTGGCAAGGCGCTGCGCCAACGTCGGATCGGACAGTATTTTCACCACCTCGGCGTTGAGCCGGGCCACGATCGCGGGCGGCGTAGGCGCGGGGCATACAGGGCGTACCAGGTGACGGCCCGGAAATCCGGGAGGGTCTCTGCCACCGTCGGCACATTGGGCACAACAGGCGAGCGAGTGGATCCGCCCTGCGCCAGTGCGCGCAGTTTGCCCGCCTTCACCTGCGGCCAGGTCGTCGGGATGCTGGCGAACGCGAAATGCACCTGGCCACTCAGGAGACCGTCATCTGCGGCACCGTGCCTTTGAACGGCACATGGAGGAAATCGACATGCCCCATTACCTTCAGCATCTCGCATGCGAGATGGTTGGAACTGCCGCTCCCGGAAGACCCGCAATTCAGCTGTCCAGGTCTCGAGCGCGCGAGCGCCATGAGCTCTTCGACATTGCTGGCGGCGACCGACGGATGGCTGGAGAGCATCTGGATGCTGGTCACCACCAGCGAGATCGGAGCGAAGCCGCGAGCCGAATCGTAGGATACCCTGGTCAGCAGCGGGTGGATGACGACGCCGGCGGAGGCGGCAAAAAGCAGGGTGTAACCGTCCGGCGCGGCCTTGGCTGCGATCTCGTGGCCGATGATTCCGCCGGCGCCGGGGCGATCGTCCACCACGATCTGGTGTCCCCAGGCTTCGGTAAGGCGTTGCCCGATCATGCGCGTCACATTGTCCATTGCGCTTCCGGCCGTGTTGGGCACGATGATCCGGATCGGGCGAATGGGATAGCTTTGCGCATCAGCCCGCGACTGCGCGAGTGCAACGCCGTAGAGCAGCGCAAGTCCGGAGATGACTCCAATACTCGAAAGACTCGCCACACTCACTCCACCCGAATATTCGCTGACCGAATCACTTGCGCATAGCGGTTCACTTCGTTCCTGAAAAACGCAGCGAATTCCTGAGGCGTGCTGCCGACCGGTTCGGCACCTTCCTTCGCCATGAATTCACGCACGTCAGGAAGCTGGATCGCGCTGGCGATTTCCAGGCTGATCTTGTTGACAATAGCCGCAGGCGCCGGTCCGATTCTCGATCACGAACACCTGCCCCATGCTCTCCTGGAATTTTTTGCCCAGCAGCCGCGCCTGCGGATCGGTGCCACCGCCCGGCGCTACCGGCACGACGATGCGCACCGCCTTGACAGGATAGCTTTGCGCGCGCGCCCGCAGTCAGGACCAGTGCAGCGGCCAGGGCCACCGTCACACAACAAGCTATTTTCACCTCGTCACCCTTGTTCGTCACCTTCAATCGTCACCATCTTCAGGAATCTGAGCCGCCTGCGAGGGTCAAAGCCGCATGGCACCTGTTCGTCGATTCTCCCCGGCATGCACATGAAGCTGGCTCGTGTGACGAACGCCGCGATGCAGTTCGCGATCATGCTGACCTGCGGGACGGTTTGCGCGGCGGATTCGCAAGGAAAACCCGGC
Source organism: uncultured beta proteobacterium (assembly GCA_963802355.1). Taxonomy (GTDB): domain Bacteria; phylum Pseudomonadota; class Gammaproteobacteria; order Burkholderiales; family SG8-41; genus SG8-41. The sequence goes on from CAWDIV010000014.1 coordinate 143,769, forward strand.
GCGCCTGTCACGACTGTGTTGCCACCGGTGCACGTCGATGCGTTGCGCGATCCGGTCGAGAAGTCATACCGCAAGATCCTGAAAGGCATGGATCTCTTCGAGCAGAAGCGTAGTCTGGCCCCCACTGCGACGCTGCGCTTCAAGCTCCTGCCCCGGAGCCGCGACACGAACATGCAGGGCATCACGATGAACATCGCCGGCGACACCGTCACGATTCCCGTGCTGGTGGCTTCAGACAACACGTTTGCCTTGGAGCGCTCCCAGCGGGCGCTGGATGAAGATGCCGTGGTGATGCCGAATCGCAAGGCACGCAGCATGACGTGGCGCACCGATATCCGCACCCCCGGTCTCCCGCCGAACACCCGGCGGCTCGGCGACCTGCGCCTGGAATGCCTGGTCGGCCTGGAGGCGGACCTGATCTCGAACTTCCGGTCCATCTTCGGAGGGATCATCAGCTTCCGGGTGAAGATGCGGGGCTACTGCGACGAGCGCGACGTCCACTATCTGTTTTTTGCCGAGCGTCCCGCTGTTCAGCGTCACCCTCGTCGCCGGGAGCCGCAGGGAGGTTCTGTCCGTCGATGAAATGTATGCAGGCATCAGCCGCGATCCCATGGCAGCAGACGACCTGAACTACTGCGACTGCCAGGTGCTGCTCGATCGCACCTACTATGTACCGCTCGGCGATCCGAGCTGGCCGGACGACACGCTGGTCGTGCTGGAGGTACATGGATGACAGCGGCGTTCCTCCCGCCGCGAGCGCCGCGTCGGCTGTGGTGCCGAACGGGCGGTCTCAATGACGGCACTCATTCGCATCGGCGTCGCTTGTGCATTGTCCGTGTGCATTGCCGGATGCGTGACCAGGGCGTCTACGGTCCCGACTGCCACGGTGACGCCGCTGCGAACCAAGGTGATCCCGGCGGACAGCGTCAGGGACGCCATCGCCCTCGGCAAGAGCACCAAGGCCGACGTCATCGCCGCTCTCGGAGAGACCCTGGTCATCAGCTTCGACAGCGGTTTTGAAGTATGGGTCTATCGGCTCGCCAGCGACACGCCCGCCAAGACAGTCCAGGCACAGGGCGTCGCGCGCACCGGTTCGCAAAAAGGGGCCGGGCCCGCCACGACCGCCGAATTCGTCGTCCTGTTCGCGCCGTCCGGGCTCGTCGCCAAGACCCGGATTCGCCCTGCGCCGCCCCAGCCGCCAGGGAGATAACTCACTCCAATCTACGCACGCTGGGAACCCGCAGGATGATGGCCGGCAGAAATGGGGGCTGGCCGGCTGGCCCCATTTCTTCTTTTTCTCTAGCGTAAAGCGGGAGATCCTCCGGCTCTACCGGGGAGGCAGTAGAAGTTTGACATATAGGACTTGGCTTGCTTCTTGCTCTCCGGGATAGAGCGCCCAATTCGGTCGTGGAAAACAATCACTCGTGACGGATTTAACGGCATCGTTGCAACGAGCTGAGGAAACACGGCATTCTGATTTTAGATTACGAGGGAGGATCCACATGAAAGCCAAATTCATCACACGAGAAATTCTTGCGGTTATGGCACTTAGTCTCGCGCTTCCCCATGCCGCACTTGCTGGCGATTTAAGCACGGCGATCGGCGGTGGGGTTGGCGGCGCCGGCGGAGCGGCCGTGGGTCAGGCAATCGACAAAGACCAGAAGCGTGGTGCCATCATCGGAGGCGCTGTCGGCGGTGCCGCGGGCGCGGCAGTCACGACCACGGGTAAGGGCAAGACCGGCGCGATCGTCGGAGGTGCCGTGGGCGGCGGAGCCGGTGCAGCGGTCGGGCAATCGGTCGGCGGCAATACCGGCGCCATAGTCGGCGGAGGCGTCGGTGGCGCTGCCGGGGCGGTCGTCGGCAAGAATATTGGTAGCAGCGGGAGTAGCAGCGCAGTGCCGGCGGTAGCCGCTGTCAACGCACCTGCGGCGATCGCCGTAAAGCCGTCTTCCACGCAATACAGCAGCTGGGACGGGCGTTATCACGATGGTGACGAGTGGTGCGGCCGCAAGTGGAACAAAGGTAAAGGTTGGGCGAAAGGACACGCCAAGAAAGGCTGCTAACAAGCGGCACTGACGAACGCCTAGGCATTCGTGGGCTCGATATATCGACTGACAAATTACGGCACATTGTGCCGTCGCGGGCGCAAAACGATTCCTAGGCAGCTGCCCCTCTCTTCATGAAGGCGCGGACTCTTGGCCGCACCGATCGTGAAGACCGTCACGTTTCGGGGCGACTGGCGGAGCGCAATGTGGCATTGTTCCTCCGCCACCTGATAGACACCGTCGTACGGCCGGCGAACAACCCACCCGACATATGAAAATCGGGACTCCGCGCGCACCGCGCTCAAACCTTGAATGAGACCGGGGACGGAAGCGGCTTTCCCGCAAAATACGCGTTCAAATTAGCGAGAACCAACGCCGTTGCCGCGGCACGCGCCTCCGGCGCGCGTCCAGCGCAGTGCGGCGTGACCACGACGTTGTCGAATTGTAGAAGTTCCGGAAGCCTCGGCGGTACGTTCGGTTCGCCCTCGACGACATCCAGGCCAGCCCCCGCTCGAGCTTCGGAAGCAATGCCATCTCGTCGCCACTTAAACCCCCGCGGCCGTTGGTCAGAACGGCTCTGACGCTATCGCCTGCCTCGCGAACGGCGTCGATCCGGTTTGCATACTTCTTTCCCTCGCAAACGGCGTACCCGGCAGCGGTCAGGGCGGCTACGCGTTCGGGGCTGAGTCCCACGAGAGCCAGGACACACGCACAAAGGCCTTCGCCATATCTGTTTTCAACCACTCGCGAGTCGCGGCAACGCTGGAGAAACCGCAGGAAACCCTTGGCTCAGGGCGGATTGAACGATGTGAGCGGAGCCATCGTTCAAGGCGGCAAGCGCGGAGACGCCCGGGGGCGCAACCGACCACTCCGGGTCCAGACATTCCGCCTTGAGAAATCGGATCTTGTCCAAGTTGCCCATACTCCTTCTTGTCGATTACATGGAGTTTATTCCAGACTCGTGAAGGCCGCAGGAGCGCGTGTGGGATATCCTATCGAGCGAATGATCAGTAATACACACCGCGGACTCACCAATGGCGCCATCTATGAAGATTTTATCGGTCGAAGGCAACACGCAGAGGCTCGACGGCGGCGCGATGTTCGGCAACTGCCCGAAGGCGGTGTGGGAGAAGTGGACGACCCCGGACGAGAAGAACCGCATCATGCTTGCATGCCGCGCGCTGCTTGTGCGCGAGGACCGTCGGAATGTTCTCTGCGAGGCGGGCATCGGAGCTTTCTTCGAGCCAAAGCTCAGGGAGCGCTTCGGCGTGCAGGAGGATCGCCACGTCCTGGTCGAATCGCTCGCGAAGCTCGGCGTCGCGCCGGATGACGTGCACGTCGTCGTTCTCTCGCACCTGCACTTCGATCACGCCGGCGGCCTGCTGGAGGCATGGCGCGAAGGCGCTGCGCCGCGCCTCGTGTTCCCGAATGCGTCGTACGTCGTCAGCGAGCGCGCGTGGAGCCGCGCGAAGAACCCGCATCCGCGCGATCGCGCTTCGTTCATTCCAGAACTGCAAGGACTGCTCGAAGCGACGGGGCGCCTGGAGATCGTATACGATGACCGCAGCGCACTTCTCGGCGACGCTTACTCGTTCACGTACTCCGAAGGCCACACCCCCGGTCTTATGCTCACCCGCGTGGAGGCATCAAGCGGTGGGCCGGTGACCTTTCTCGGGGATCTCGTTCCAGGGGCAGCGTGGGTACACGTACCTATCACGATGGGCTACGATCGCTACCCCGAGCTTCTCATCGACGAGAAGAAGGCGATGCTCGAACGCATCGTCGCCGAGAACGGCTGGGCGTTCTTCACGCATGATCCGGAGATTGCCGCGGCGCGCATTGCGCGCGGCGCCGATGGCAGGTACGCGGTGGTGGACAAGCGCCGTGCATTGACCTGACAACGAGCGAGTCAAATCGTTGGAACCCTAATCAGGCCAGCCTCAATTATTCGTCACGCTCTTGAGAAAGGTGTCGATCCCGCCGGCGTCGAGAAAAGCAAGCGCACAAGCGAGCGCCGGATCGACGTTCGCTTGCGCGGCCGCACAGCGCGACTGCTCCACACGTGCCTTCGGCGGCAGCGGCTCGTCCGCTCCCGGCAGCGCCTGTGCCCGATCGGCTTCGCGGCGCCGGGCGCCTGCAGTGTTTCCAGGCGCGGCCACGAGCTCGATGTCGGGGCCGACGCCCGTGCGCTGCACGCTGCGTCCGGACGGACCGTAATACAAAGCGGTGGTCAGGCGCAGCGCGCCCTTGTCGGCACCCAGCGAGACGGTGGACTGGACGCTGCCCTTGCCGAAGCTGCGCTGCCCCATGACGGTCGCGCGGCCGTTTTCCTGGAGCGCCGCGGCGACGAGTTCCGAGGCCGACGCGGAGCGGCCGTCAATCAGCACCACCATCGGCACGCCGGCGAGCAGCTCGACCGGGTCGGCTTGCCAGGTGCGCGGGTTGGCGGCGCGACCGCGCAGGGAAACGATCTCACCCTCGCCCAGAAAAGCGTCTGCCATCATCACCGCCTGGCGGAACAGGCCTCCGCCGTTGCCGCGCATGTCGAGAACGACCCCGCGGGGTTGCCTTATGGCAGTTGCGTCGGCTATGGCCTTCTCCATCGCCGCCGACACCGAGCCCGTGAAGCTGGCGAGGCGCAAGACCAGCACCTCGCCTTCCATGCTCCAGCGCAGGGCCTGAGTGCGTATGGTTTCCCGCACCAGCGAAACGCTGAATTCGTCTCCGTGTCCCGCACGCCGGATCATCAACGCGATCGGGGTGCCCGGCTCGCCGCGCATCCGGGAAATGGCGTCGGTGAGCGCCATGCCTTGCACGGGCTGGTCGTCGAAACGCACGATGAGGTCGCCGCTTTGCAGCCCCGCGCGCGCCGCCGGTGTGCCGGGCATCGGGGTGACCACGCGCACCAGCCCCTCGAACATGTCCACTTCCAGACCAAGGCCGCCAAAGGTGCCCGTGATGACGCTGCGCTGGCTGCTCTGCGCACGCGGATCGAGGTAGCGGGAGTGCGGGTCGAGCGAAGCGAGCGCTGCGTTGATGGTTTTCCTGAAGACGTCCGCCGGCTCGCCTGATTGCGGCTCCAGCGGCTCGATCGTCTTCAGCGCCGCGGCGATGAGGCCCGGCACGTCCACGTCCCGGGCATAGCTGCGATGGACCCGCTGCAGCACCGTTTCGAAAAGGTCCCGGTGCAGCTCCGCCTGCTCGCCCGGTTTGACGGCTCGCATGTATGCGGAGGTGAGGGGCGCCAGCAGTTCCTCCGTCACCGGCGGCGAGGCGGCGAAGGGTTCGGCGGCTGCGATGAGCAGCCAGGCCGCGGCGTGGGCGACAACAATCCGGTGCAAACGTGTCATAGGCGCGAATTACGATTCGGATGATGAGTGATGGGTGATGGATGGGTGATGAGTTTACAATGAAGCAATAGCAGGGACCAACTGATGGACGCCGCAAATCAACTGGTTTTCGAGAAGACTGTCGTACGGTCCGAGAAGGAACTGGTCGAGCAATGGCTAGGGCAGCTCGATGTAGCCCTTCAGAGCGAAAGCCGGGCGTCCGTGGCGTCCCTGTTTGCGCCCGACGGCCACTGGCGCGACCTGCTCGCCTTTACCTGGTCCATCACGCCGTGCCAGGGCGCCGAAGACATTGCGGCCTTGATGGTGGCGCAGCCAGGAAAGTACCCGAGCGCGCGGGTTTGCCATCGCAGAAGGACGCACGCCGCCGCGTCGCGTTCAGAGAGCCGGGGTCGATGTCATCGAGGGCATCTTCCGGTTCGAGACGGGGGTCGGACGCGGCTTCGGTGTGGTGAGGCTGCTGGCAGGGGAGCCTTCCAGGGCCTTTCAGCTCATGACCGGCCTGCACGAGCTCAAAGGCTTCGAGGAAAAGATCGGCAAGCGCCGGCCGACCGGAGCGGCCATTTCGCGCAACTTCGGCGGAGCCAACTGGAAGGAAGAGCGCATCGCCAGCCAGGCGTATGCCGACCGCGATCCCATGGTGCTGGTCGCCGGCGGCGGCCAGGCCGGGCTTTCCATTGCGGCCACGCTGGGCCGGCTGGGCGTGGACACCCTGGTCGTCGACCGCCATGAACGCGTCGGCGACTACTGGCGCAAGCGCTACCACTCGCTCGCGCTGCACAACGGCACCGAGTTCAACGCACCTGCCCTACCTGCCCTTTCCCCCGTCGTGGCCCGCGTATTTGCCCAAGGACATGCTCGCCGACTGGTTCGAGGCCTACGCCTGGGCGATGGAGCTCAATTTCTGGACCGGCACGGAACTGGCGGGCGCGACTTACGATGCGTCCGCGGGCAGGTGGAACGCGGTCGTTCGCCACGCCGATGGCACCGAGCGCACCGTGCGTCCCCGGCATCTCATCTTCGCCAACGGACTGGTGGGTTTCCCGCGCATTCCGGATCTGCCCGGGCTGAAGGACTTCGAGGGCGACGTGATGCATACCGCCGAATTCACCGACGGCGCCAACTGGCGGGGCAAGAAGGCCCTGGTGATGGGCACCGGCACGAGCGGCCACGATGTCGCCCAGGACCTGCACGCCAACGGGTGCGAGGCCACCATCATCCAGCGCGGCTCGACCTACGTGGTGAGCATCGATCCCGCCGCGAAGCTGATCTACGGCATCTACAAGGGGATCCCGCTCGAAGATGGCGATCTGCTGGTGAGCACCAACACGCTACCGGTCTTTAGAAGAAACCTGCAGCTACTCACGGCGCGCATGGTGGAGCTCGACAGGAAGATGATCGACGGCCTCGTTGCGCGCGGCTTCAAATGGGACAGGGGCGAGGACAGCGCCGGGCACCAGATGCTGATACGGACGCGCTACGGCGGCTACTACCTGGATGCCGGTTGCGCCCAGCTCATCATCGAAGGCGAGGTCGGCCTGCTGCACTTCGATGAGATCGAACGATTCGTCGCCGGCGGTGCGCTGCTCAAGGATGGATCGGTCAAGCCGGCGGACCTCGTCGTGCTGGCGACGGGCTTCGTCACGCAGGAGGTGCTGGTCGGCAAGCTCCTGGGCGACGAAGTCGCGAAGAAGGTGGGGCGCGGTCTGGGGCATCGGCCCGGACGGCGAGATGAACAACATGTGGAAGCGCACTCCGCAGGAGGGCCTCTGGTTCGTGGGCGGCAGCTTTACCAACTGCCGGATCTATTCGCGCTACGTGGCCCTGCAGATCAAGGCGATCGAGGAAGGGCTTCTGCCGAAACGGTGACGAGATGCGGGTGACGAGATATGGGTGACGGGATGAGAGTGGCTCCGGCAACGCCGGGAGTTCCATTATCTCGTCACCATTACCTCGTCACCATTATTCGTCACGAATCACTAGCTCATTGCTACTCGCCGCCCTGCTTCGTGATGAATTTCGGATGAGGTGAACTGATGATTTTTCCGAGAGTGGAAGACGCGCAGAACATTTTCGACCTGCGGGACATGGCGAAGCGGCGCCTGCCCCGGTGGCTGTTCGAGTTCGTGGACCGCGGCACCGAAGACGAAGTGGCGCTGCGCAACAACCGTGAGGCGTTCGAACGTATCCAGCTGCGGCCACGCATGCTGGTGGACGTCTCCGGCCGCAAGCTCGACACCACTATCTACGGCAAGGAGCACAAGATGCCGATCGGCATCGCTCCCACCGGCGCCGCCGGCATGATGTGGTACCAGGGCGAGCTGGAACTGGCGCGCGCCGCCAAGGCCGCCGGCATTCCCTTTTCGCTCGCCACCGGCTCCATCACCAGCATGGAGAAGATCTCCGGCGAAGTCGGCGGCACGCTGTGGATGCAGCTCTACATGTGGGCCGACCGCAGGCTTTCGCATCAGCTGGTGCGCCGCGCCTCGGCGGCGGGCTTCGAAGCGCTGCTGGTGACCGTGGACGGTGCGGTCGCCGGCAACCGCGAGTACAACCGGCGCAACGGCTTCTCCGTGCCCTTCAAGTACAACAGCAGGAACACGCACCGATGTGCTCATGCATCCGCGCTGGATGTTCGGCGTGCTGGGACGCTATCTCGCCAACGGCGGCATGCCCACGCGCGTGAATTTTCCCGACGAGTTGAAGGGCAAGATCACGACGTGCCTATGGCGGCAACAAGGAAACCCGCAGCGATTCTCTCAACTGGGACGACCTCAAGGCGCTGCGCGACATCTGGCCCGGCAAGCTCCTGGTGAAGGGGCTGCTGCATCCCGATGATGCGTCCAAGTCCCTGGAATACGGCGCCGACGGCATCATCGTGTCCAACCACGGCGGGCGCAATTGCGACGCCGCGCCAGCGCCCATCGAGGTGCTGCCGGAGATCATCGAGGCGGTGGGCGATCGCACCACCGTCCTCTTCGACAGCGGCGTGCGCCGCGGCAGCGACGTGGTGAAGGCGCTGGCGCTCGGGGCGAAAATGGTGCTCATCGGACGCAGCACGCTGTATGGCACGGCCGCAGCCGGCTACGCGGGTGCGACCCGGGCTCTGGACATCTATCGCGGTGAAATCAGCCGCAGCATGGCGCAGATTTCCTGCAACAGGGTGTCCGAGATCGGACCCCAGCACGTCGCTTTCCAACAGGGCTGGAGCCGTGCATCGGAAAGCGGCAGGGCGACATCGGGCCGGGCCCAAGTGTTTGAACCAAGGTTCGGACAATCAGGCCGACCCCGCTAAAGGCCGGAGTGGCTCTCCTAGAACGAGACCGGAGACGCCAGCGGCTTTCCTGCAAAATGCGCGTTCAAATTATCGAGAATTAACGCGGTTGCCGCGGCGCGCGCCTCCGGCGCGCGTCCGGCGCAGTGCGGCGTGACCACGACGTTGTCGAACTGCAGCAGCTCCGGCAGGACCGGCGGCACGCTCGGTTCGCCCTCGAGGACATCCAGGCCAGCCCCCGCAATGCGGTTCGATCGCAGAGCATCGATCAGCGCCGCGGTGTCCACAACCGTACCGCGCCCGATGTTGACGAGATAGCCTTTCGGTCCGAGCGCCGTCAGAACGTCCGCGTTGACGAGGTGTCGGGTCGCCGCGCCCCCTGGCGCAGCGCAGACCAGGAAATCGGCCCACGTCGCCAGCTCGACCGGACTGTCGAAATATCGATAGGAAGATCCGGTGACCGCCCTCCGGTTGTGATAGCCGACCTCCATGTCGAAACCGCGCGCGGCACGGTGCGCAATCTTGCTGCCGATTGTTCCCATACCGAGAACGCCGAGACGCTTGCCGGAAATGGTCGGGGTGTCGACGCGCCACTGGTCCTGCCATCCGCCGGCGTGCACGTGACGATCGGCCGCACGCAGGTGCCGGGTGGCCGCCAGCAATAACATCATGGCGGAGTCGGCAACGGCAGATGCGTTCGTGTCCGGGCAATTGGCAAGCGCAATGCCCCGGCTCCGCGCCGTGTCCAGGTCGACAGCTTCATAGCCCGCGCCGACGGCGCAGACGATTTCGAGCTTCGGAAGCAATGCCATCTCATCGCCGCTCAAACCGCCACGGCCGTTGGTCAGAACGGCCCTGACGGTCTCGCCTGCCTCGCGCACGGCGTCGATCCGGTTAGGATACTTCTTCCCTTCGCGAACGGCGTAGCCGGCAGCGGTCAGGGCGGCTACGCGTTCGGGGCTGAGTCCCACGAGAGCCAGGACACCGATAGCCATGATCGCTCCTTCAACCTCGTCCAGTTGACGTCAAGCCGTCGCCGGCCGATGCGCCCGCAGGAAGGTGCGCACGTGGCGCACTGCCAGGGGAATCCGCTCCTTGGGCACCTTCCAGGGATAGAGGCCGATTTCGGACTTCGGCGCGAGCATCGCGGTTTCCAGGGCCACGTCGTACGGGTGCCCCGGGGTGTCGTCCAGCAGGATGAGCACCGGCGTCTGGCACTGGCGCACAAAATCGCGCGTTACGGTGAACAGGAAGTCGGGGTTGGGGTACATCCGGGTAAGGAACCGGTCGATCATGTCCGGCGTGATCGCGGGTTGCCGCTTCATGAGCTCGGGCGCCCAGCTCTTCATGCTGAGGTCGTACATGTAGGTCGGGTGATCCTTGTTCCAGCCGACCGGCTGCGCCGGCACGGCGGCGACGACGCGGTCCGGCGCCCGCTTGATCAGGTTCCAGATGTACGGGGCGCCGATGCAGAAGCCCAGCACCATGAAGCGCTTGATGCCCAGGTGATCCATCAAGGCGAGGTGATCGTCGGTGTAGGAGTCCCACGGCCGGTCGACCTCGAGCGGGCCGGACGACTGCCCGCCATGGGCGTTGCGCAGGTCGGTAATGACGCAGCGATACTCGTTCTTGAACTCCTCCATGGCGTTGAACGGCGCGTTCTTCGCCCCCCAGGCTATCGTCGAATTGAGTCCCCCGCCGGAAATGATCAGCAGCGGGAAGCCCTTGCCGGCTTCCTCGTAGGCAATGCGTACGTCGCCTTTCTGATAGAACGGCATGGTAGTTCCCCCTTTCTGTGTCTGTTGCGCGAACGCGCGCGGCGCGGCGGCCGCCGCCGCCGCGGCGGCACCCGTCGTCAGCAAGGTGCGTCTCGTCGGATCCATAGGTGTCCTCTTTAATGGACGCATTTCATTTGGCAGAAATCACCGCGGCTCGACCCCCGCGGTCTTGAGCGCCGTCTTCCACATGGAAAAGGCCACGAAGCGCGCTTCGTACATCTACGCGACGAACTAAGCGGCGACTGCCTGCTCCACCGTCGGTGCATCGCCTTTGAGAGTGGTCCTGCGCACGTCACGCGGCTCGCCAGCCGGGAATGCCCGTCCACGGTGCATGGTCTGGCGATTGTCCCAAATGACGAGATCATTCACCTGCCACTTGTGCGAATAGACGAACTCGCGCTGCGTGGCGTGCTCGGTCAGGTCGCGCAGCAGCAACCGGGCCTCCGCCAGCGGCCAGCCAAGGATGGTGCCGGCGTGGGACGACAGGTAGATCGATTTGCGCCCGGTCCGCGGCAGGGTGCGAACCAGTCTCTGGCGCACGGGCTTGAAGCGCTCGCGCTCCTCCGGCATGAATTCCCTGAAGCCGATTGCCTCGCGCGAGAACAACTGGGAGTGCTCGCAGACGAGATCCTCGATCAAGGCTTTCGTTTCATCGTCCAGCGCCTCGTATGCCGCGCCCATGTGGGCGAACTCGGTATTGCCGCCCTTCGAGGGTATGCGCAGCGCGCGCAGCAGCGAGTACTTCGCCGGGACTGCCTTGAACGACGAGTCGGAGTGCCACAGGCGATTGCCGATGGCGAACAGCCGCCTGCGGTCATCGCGCCCGTACGGCTGGTTCTTGCCGTCGAGGTTCGACACGTCGGCGAAGGTGGGGGGCAAACGGAGATCCGCGGCGTCGCGCAGGTTGTTGCCCATCGTATTTTCCACCGGTCCCAGCGCAGCGGTGAAGGCGAGGTGCTGCTCGTTCGTCAGGGGCTGGCGGTGAAAAACCAGCACCGCATGCCGGTCCATAGCGGCGTGTATCTCCTCGGCTTGCGCGGAGGACAGGGATTCGCGCAGATCGATACCATCGACCTCGGCGCCGATGTGCGTTCCGAACGGGCGAAGATGAATGGGCATGACGAACGCTCCTCGACCTGGAGTTCAATAAGGCCGGTCGCCCCGCACCAGCATGCGATAGAGACGCCGCTGCTGGCTGTGATCGAAATCGAAACCGGCCTTGTGCAGCGACTGGCGGTCGTCGATGATCAGCAGGTCGCCGTTCTGGTACTGGTGCGCGTAGCAGAATTGCGGCTGGGTGACCCGGTCGGTGAGCTCCTGCAGGAATTCCTGCGTTTCCTCGGGCGTCATGCCGATGATCCGCTCGGTCTTGCCCTTGTGAAACCACACGGCCTTCGCGCCGGTTTCCGGGTGCGTGCGCACCAGCGGCTGTACCGTCGGCGGCTTCTTCGCTTCCAGCTGCTCGCGCAGGATGTCGGGGTTGGCGATCTTGAAGCGCGCGCTGCTGATGAGCGTGTTCTCCGTTTTCATACCGGTGATCTTCCCCTTCAGGTCCTCGGGCAGCGCTTCGTACGCCGCGCGCGAGTTGCACACGTTGGTGGCGCCGCCCTTGTCCGGCACCGCCACTGCATACAGCATGGTGAATTTCGGCGGCAATTCCTGGTTCGTGTGATCGGTGTGCCAGGTGGAGTTCGCGCCGACCTTGGCCGGCTGGCCCTGGCTGTTCTTGTGGAAATTGTCGAGCACGCTGATCAGGGGAAAGCCGTCCACGAGATAGCGCCGGTTCTGGTCCTCCATCAACTCGCCGAACAGCTCGCCAGCGGCCTGTACCTGGGCGGGCGTGAGGTGCGCCTGGCCGCGTATCACCAGCACCACGTTCTCGACCACCGCGTCATACAGCACTTTCTGCGTTGCCGCATCGATCGGCCGGGCGAGATCGACGCCCGTGACGATGGCACCGATGTGCTCCTTGACCTTGGTGATTTTCACGGTCTGCGCGTGTGCTTGCATTACGGCGCTCATGGGGTATCTCCCTTAAGACGTGATCCAGAATCCGGACTAGGGCTGATGAGTGATGGCAACATGATAATACGCCCGCTGGTGCCGGAGTGTGAAAACGGCTGACGGCTCCTCGAGCTCACTGCGGCTCGACCCCCGCGGTCTTCAGCGCCGACCTCCAGATCGCCTGCTGTTCCTTCATATACGCCGCGAGCGCCTCAGGCGTGGATGACTTCGCCATGAAGCCCTGCCGCAGCATGAGCTCCTTCACGTTGGGCTTGGCCAGCACCGCCACCATTTCCTTGTTCATGCGGGCGACGACCTCGCGCGGCAGGCCGGCGGGCCCGACCAGGCCGAACCACGGGCCGATCGGGAACTTGGCCTGGCCCGCTTCGGGGAACGACGGCACGTCGGGCATCAACGGGCTGCGCTCCTGCAAGGTCGTCGCCAGCACGCGCAGCTTGCCGGCCTGCGCGTGCGCCGAGAGGTTGGTGGAGGTTCCGAATATCAGGTTGATGCGGCCGGACAGGAGGTCGGGGATGGCGTCGGGCTCCGACTTGTACGGGATCATGTTCATCACGATACCGTTGTTCGCCGCGAAGAGCGCCGTCGCGACGAGCGCATACGTGTTGCCGGAAGCATAGTAGAGGGTTTTCGGATTGCCCTTGGCATAGGCAATCAGCTCGGCGAGCGATTTTACGGGCACCGACGGATGCACCGCAATGAAGAAGGTGTTGTCGCCGAGGTAGGTAATCGGCGTGAAATCCACGACGGGGTTGTACGTCGGCTCCTTGCGCAGGTTGGGCACGACGGCCAGCGCGCTGTTCGAGCCGAAAAGGAAGGTGTAGCCGTCGGCGGTTGCGCGTTTCACCTCCATCGCCGAGAGGCCGCCGTCGGCGCCCGGCTTGGGGAGCACGACGATGGGCTGCCCGAGCGATGCGTACAGCTCCTGGCCGGCGATGCGGGCGAGGACGTCGCTCGCCGAGCCCGGCCCGAACGAAATCACGAACCGGATGGGCTTCGTCGGGTAGGGTTGCGCGCCAATCGCAGCCAGCGGCAGGAAAAGAGCTGCGGCAATGAAGATCAGCCTTTTCATAGAGAAACTCCTCCGTTTAACGGCGGCGTGCGCTAGCTCTCCTACGTTCGCCAGTTAGCACTCTGCTGAGCCTAGAGGGCGATTCATAAACAGTTACTGCGACTTGACCGAGCGTACGCCTGAGGGTGTCAGGAACCTTAGAGTTTAGGGTTCCTGACACCCTACGAGAGAGGATCGCAAGAGATCGCGCCCGGTACCGACTCACTTGCGAAGAATGTGTTTCTCCTCACCTTTGCGCGGGGTCGAATGAACATCAGCCATTTACGAAATCAGTTCCAGTGTGCCGTTCCTGAAATAACTAGCACAATTCCGTTCGGGCTGAGCTTTGTCGAAGCAGAACGGAATTAACGGCGTAAGTTTATTCGCGGGACAGCACACTAGTTTTCTTCGACCACCTTGTTGCGCAGCGTGCCGATGCCGGTGATCTCGACTTCGCACACGTCGCCGGGCTTCATGTTCCGCGGCGAGCCGTCGGTACCCATCCACATCACGTCGCCCGGATAGAGCGTGCAGTACTTGCTCACCTCGGCGATATATTGTTCGACGTCGTGGATCATGTTCGCGGTGGCGAAGCGGTCGACTTCTGCTCCGTTCAGGCGAATCGTCGTGGTCATCTTCCGATAATCGAGATCGGTGACGATCCACGGCCCCATCGGTTTGAAGCTGTCCGCGTTCTTCGCCCGCCACATGGTGCGGTCGCCGCGCTGCCAGGTGCGCTCGCTGACATCGTTGCCGATCGTCCAGCCGAACACGTAGTCCAGCGCTTTGTCCTGAGGGATCTTCCGGCCCTGCTTGCCGATCACCGCGACGAGCTCGCCTTCGTATTGAAAAACCTCGCCGGAGTCTTTCGGCTTGACGATGGGATCGTCGTGCGCGGTGAGCGCGTTGTTGGCGCGGTAGCCGATGTCCGGCCTCTGTGGGAACTGCGGCTCGACGCCCCTGCGCTTGGCCGCCTGGATGATGTGGTCGCGATAGTTGATGCCCACGCAGAAGAACGTCGAGGGCACCGTGGGAATCAGCAGCTTCACCGACGAGAGCGCATGCTTCGTCGAGGTTACCGTGTGCGCGCCCCAGGGCGCGCCGTCCACGGGGACGACGCTGTCGCCGTCGATCCGGCCGTAGGACACCTTGTCACCTGCCTGAAACCGGCACCATTTCGTGCTCATCTCCAACCTCCTTTTCCTGTGCAGGAATCAAATTCTACGGGCGATTTGAAGTCGAATGCCAATCCGCTGCGAGATCGTGCGTGGCTGATGGCCAGAATCCGCGCAGGGGAGTAGATTGTGCCCTCGATACGCCGGAAGTCCAGGCGGTGAAACTTCGCTTTGGATCCCCAACTTGTCATAGAAGGAGGCATCATGGCTGTGGCCAAACTGACGAGCAGGCATGCCAGGAAACAAGTGTCGATGAAAGACCGGGTAAGCGAGGAAGAGTGGAAGGTGCGCACCGACCTCGCCGCTGCCTATCACCTGGCCGCCATCTACGGCTGGACGGACATCATCCTCACGCACTTCTCGGCGCGAGTGCCCGGCGCCGACGACCAATTCCTTCTCAATGCCTATGGTCTGATGTTCGAAGAGGTCACAGCCTCCAATCTCGTGAAAGTAGACCACGAGGGCAATATTCTCGAAGACATCACGGGGTTTGGAATCAACCAGGCCGGCTTTGTCATCCACGGGTGCGTACACGCTGCACGCGCCGACGCGCAATGCGTCCTGCATACGCATACCCGGGCGGGCATTGCCGTGTCGGCCATGTCCGAAGGCGTGCTGCCGCTCAGCCAGCATTCCATGCGCATTGTCGGGGATGTGACCTACCATGATTATGAAGGCATCGCTCTGGATCTCGACGAGCGTGCCCGCCTCGCACGCGACCTCGGGCCCACCAGCCGCAGCATGGTGCTGAAGAACCACGGGTTGCTGGCGCTTGGACGCACGGTGCCCGAGGCATTCATGCACATGTACTTCTTCGAGCAGGCGTGCAGGATTCAGGTCGATGCCCTGGCAGCCGGACGTGACCGGATCACGCTCATACCCGAGGCCGCGGTTGAGCGGACGCGCGCGCAGGTCAACCGGCCGCGCGAGCGCCGGGATTGGCCGGCGCTGCTGCGCATGCTCGATCGACGCCAGGCGGACTTTCGCAGTTAGGGAACGTCTGAATTACTGCCATGCTCGCGCAGGCGGGCATCCAGAACAGCATGAACGAACTGGGTTCCCGCCTTCGCGGGAACGACAAGACAGCGGTTTTCAGAGGTTCCTTAGATAAAACGGCCATAAGGGGCATGGAGACTTGGACAAGATCCGCATCCAGTTCACGCTGTTTTCCGCGTTCTACTCGCCGCTCATCTCTGCGATGTCGGGCGGATTCCTCAAGGCGGAAGGCCTGGATCCGGAGTGGTCGGTTGCGCCGCCGGGCGTCTCGGCGCTTGCCGCCTTGAATGATGGCTCCGCGCACGTCGTTCAATCCGCGCTGAGCCAGGGGTTCACGTCACTCAACAAGGGAGAGGCGCCGACCGCAGTTCATTTCGCCCAGATCAACGAAATGGACGGTTTCTTCCTGACCGGACGCGCGGCGGATCCCGCCTTCACATGGAAAAAGCTGGAAGGCGCCGAAGTCGTCATGTTCAAGGGGGGCCAGCCGCTCGACATGTTCAAGTACGCGTGCCACAAGGCAGGCATAGCCTTCGACAAGATCAAACCCATCGGCCTCGGTGGCGCCGGCGAGATCGATCGGGCCTTCCGCCAGGGCCAGGGACTTTATGTTCAGCAGCAGGGCCCCTACCCCCAGCAACTGCAGGCCGACGGCATTGGGCATATCGTGGCGCAAGTCGGCAAGCAGATCGGCCCCTGCGGTTTTTCCAGCGTCGCGGCGACTCGTGACTGGCTCAAGACCGATATGGCCAAGGCATTCATACGTGCGTACAGGAAGACCCGCGCCTACATGAACGATACGCCGGCTGCTGACATCGCTCGGGCGGAAAAGTCGTATTTTCCCGATACGGATGAAAGCGTTCTCGCCGACTGCATCGCAACGTATCAGCGGCTAGGATGCTGGACGCGACACGTGGAAATCACGCATGCGGCTTATGAAAGAACGCTGGATGTCTACGAATACAATGGACTGTTGAAGCAGCGCTATCGCTACGAGCAAGTCTGCGTGGCGCCGCCGGTCACCGATTAGAGACGTGTGCTTTAAAATGACTATCCGTGGGGGTGAAACATCATGTCCATCAGCTATAACGACATCGGCGAAAACCTTCGTAGAATCGTGATCTCCGGCCGTCTCGATATGCCGGGCACCGACTCGGTCGCCTCGCAGCTCGCCGAGCTGACAGCAGCGCCGAAAAAAGGCGTGGTGGTCGACCTGTCCGCCGTCAAGTTCCTCGCCTCGATTGGCATCCGCGCGCTGATTATCAGCGCCAAGGCGGTCGAGCAGCGCGGGGGAAAAATGGTGCTGGTTGTCAGTGGGGGCTCGACAGTCATGATGAGCCTCGAAGCGACAGGGGTCGACCAAGTGATTCCGGTTTTCAACAACGCCTACGATGCCGAAAGGGCAGCCGTCACCTGACCGGTGGGCACCGAGCTGTCTGTGTCGTCACGGTTTGACGAAATCACGATCATCGCCAACGGTGCGGAGGTGCGGCGCGCGGCGGAATGGCTCGCCACGACCTGCCAGCAGCGCGACGTACCGCAGGCGCTGGTCGAGCGGCTCGTGCTTTGCCTGCACGAAGTGCTGGCGAACGTGATCACCCATGGCGGCAGCACGGCGCTTGCGGCGCCGATCAGGATGCTGCTCGAGGTCAGGCTTGGTCCGGAATGCAGCAAGGCCAGCGTGACGGTAACGGATGCCGGCATGGCGTTCAATCCCCTGTCCGTCCCGAACAGGATATTGCCGAAAACGCTGACTGAAGCCTCATCGAGCGGGGTGGGACTGGTGATGATCCGTCGCTGCTCCGACTGGCTTGACTACCGCCATGAAAATGGACATAACCATCTGACATTCGGCGCGCGCTGGGACGTGCAATGACACAGCCTGCGACCATTCTGGCCGATAGCGGTCGCTCAGAACGAATTCCCACTACCTTGCACCCGAGTTTCCAGTATTCCTCGATTCGTGGCACGCCGCGCGATGCAAACTCCTTGAGCCCGGTGCCGAGCGCCGCCCGTCCCTCGCGCACGGCCCCGCGTATGCTGTTCTCTTTCACATGTCATCTCCAGCCGAGAGCTAGAAGCTCTCCCAAAAACCTGGCCAAGAACGCAACACAATTCAGGAACAGACAGGATTGACAGGATGTACAGGATGAAAACGTCTGTGGGCCTTTTGCGGGGGTTATCCTGTAAATCCTGTTCATCCTGTCGGTTTTCCGTTTTTGAGATGGGTTCTAGGTGCGCGCGCCGGCGCCGCGCAGCTTGTCGAGGTTCCCCCCGAGCTTGACCGAGCCCGGCAATGGATGCCCGACGATGTCTTCGGCAAGCTGCGCGCACTCGATCACTTTGTCGAGGTCGATACCCGTCTCGATTCCCATCTCATTACACATGAAGACCAGGTCTTCCGTGCATACGTTGCCGGCCGCTCCCTTGTGCGCGGCAAACGGACACCCGCCGAGGCCGGCCACGCACGCATCGAACATGTCCACGCCCATTTCGAGGCCGGCGTGCGCGTTTGCGATACCCATCCCGCGCGTGTCGTGAAGGTGCAGGCTCAACCGCATGTCCGGGTACTTCTCACGCACGGCGCCGCTCAGCCTCTTGATCTGCAGCGGCGTCGCCCACGCCATGGTGTCGGCAAAAGAGAGCTCCTTCAGCTTGACGTCGTACTCGTCCGCAAGCTCGAAGATCCGGCGCACGATATCGAGTATGGTGTGAAGCGGGATGTCGCCTTGGTAGTTGCAGCCGAAAGCCGCGGCCACGGATCCCCGCTCCACCGGAATGCCGTGGGCTAGATACTGTTCCAGAACGCGGCGGGCGTATTCGAATTCCTCCGCGGTCGTCCGGTTGTTGTTCTTCACCGAGAACCTTTCGGAGGCATAGATGGATATCTTGCCTTCGAGCTTGAGCTTACCGGCAGCGCGCGCGCGCTCGAGCCCTTTCTCGTTCAACCAGAGCGCCGTGTAGTCGACGCCGGGTGTGGGCTTGAAGCCGCGCACGACGTCCTCCGCGTCGGCCATGCCGGGCACGCGCTTGGGATTCACGAATGAAGTGACCTGAATCTGCTTCAGGCCGGTCTGGGAAAGCGCCTCGATCAACTCGATCTTGCGCGCGGTCGGGATAGGCCCTTTTTCGATCTGGAAACCTTCGCGCGGTCCTTCTTCGTTGATTCTGACTGACTTCGGCAGATCCGCCATGGTATCTCCTTCTCTAGGACTTCAACGTCATGCGATACCTTCCCTGACCACCCCGGCGGGCTTCGCGCGCCACCCCTAGTTGAAGGAGGGGAATGAAAGCGTTGCATCGTGGCATGTTGTTAGGCGCTGGGTTCGAACCCATCCTAAAAACGGAAAACCGACAGGATGAACAGGATTTACAGGATAACCCCGCAAAAGGCCTACAGACGTTTTCATCCTGTACATCCTGTCAATCCTGTCTGTTCCCGACTTGGCCAGTTTTTTGAAGTAGCTCATAGTCAGGCAACCGGCAACTCCCGTCCCGTATCCGACGACTGCCTGATGGTATCGAGGAAACGGTGCAGGTCGACCGCGGTGTCGAACGTCGGCAGCCGCTCCTGTTTCTTCCCGGTGCGGATCGCCTCGGCGAACAGGGCATACATTTGCCCGACGTTGAAGGGATCGCCGCGGGGGAACTCCGGCGGCAGCCAGACGAAGCGATCGGGAATCGGCATCTCGCTCAACTCGTGGCTGCGCTTTGCTCCCTGCACCCGCAGCATCCCGCCGCGCTGGGACGAGACGTTGCCGGTCGCGACCAACGTCCCTTCCCGCCCGTAGATCACCATCCGAAAACCCCCGCCGGCCCAGGGAACGGCCGCGACATGGACCGAAGCCACCGCGCCGCTCGCGAGCTTGCCGCTGACCAGAATGTTATCCGGCGAAGTCACGTCCACCAACTGCTTGGTGTCGGTCTCGTACCATTGTTTGGCCTGGGTCGTGACCATGCAGGACACGCGCGCGAAGTTGCCCACGACGAAGCGCAGGGCGTCGATGACGTGCCCGTTGGCGATGGTGAGGGGGTTCGCGCCGAGGGTCACGTCGCGCTGCCAGGCGCGGTTGGAAGGGCGCTCCAGCGCGCCGTCACGCATACAGTCGGCATGACAGGACAGCACCTCGCCCACATAGCCGGCTTCGATCTGCTCCTTCATGTACAGCAGGGCGGGACTCACCCGCGATTGCAGTCCGCACGCAGTCTGCACGCCCTTGGCTTTGGCGAGCGCCGTCAGCTCTTCTGCCTCGGCAGTGGTCCGGCCGAGCGGCCACTCGGTATAGACATGCTTGCCGGCCTCGATGGCGGCCCTCGTCGGCTCGTAGTGCGATGGCACCCGCACCACCACGGCCACCGCGTCGATCTCCGGCGAAGCCACCATCTTCCGGAAATCGGTGAACGCGAGCTTCGCGCCGAAGGCCTTGCGCGCCGCTTCCGCGGTCTCGGGTCGTGTAGTGCAGACTGCAGTCAGCTCGACATCCGGGCTCGCCAGCAGCGCCGGGTAGTGCGACTGGGAGGCCCAGGTCGAACGAACGTTGGCCCCAACGAATCCCAGGCGAATCTTGTTTGCCATGGTGACCCCTCACTCCGCCTTGATGCCGGCCGCTCTGGCGATTTTCGTGATCCTCGTGATCTCGGATTTGATGTAATCGGAAAACTGCTCGGGTGAACCGGACATGACTTCAGATCCTTGTGCGGCGATGGCGGACCGCATGTCGGGAGTGCTCAAAACCTTGACCGTTTCCGCGTTCAGGCGGCTGACGATCGCTTTCGGCGTCGTGGCGGGGGCGAGGAGGCCGAACCACGAGAGCATTTCGAAGCCCGGCAGCCCTGCTTCCGACACCGTCGGGACATCGGGCAGCAGGCTCGAGCGCTTGGGTGTCGTCACTCCCAGCGCCTTCAGCTTCCCGCTCTTGATATGCGCCTGGAGAGCGCTGACGCTGGAAAAATGCATCGACATCTCACCACCGAGCACCGCCATGGTGGCCGGCGGCCCGCCTTTGTATGGCACATGAACGATATCGATGCCCGCCATCGACTTGAGCAGTTCGCCGCACAGGTGATGCGTGCTGCCGTTCCCCGCCGAGGCGTAATTCAGCTGTCCGGGTTTCGATTTCGCAAACGCGACGAGCTGTTTCAGCGTCATCACGGGTAGCGACGGATGTACCGTCAAGACGTACGGTGTGCCCACCGTCAGGGTGATCGGCGCGAAATCCTTGATCGGATCGTATGGGAGTTTCGCATACAGCGCCGGGTTGGAGCCATGAGTGGAGTTGGTCCCCATCAGCAGCGTGTGCCCGTCGGGCGCGGCGCGGGCAGCAAGCTCGGCGCCGATCGCGCCGCCGGCGCCCGGGCGCGGATCGCTGATTACGGATTGACCAAGGCTTTCGCCGAGCTTTTGTCCGAGCAGGCGAGCGAAAATATCGGATTGGGCTCCCGGCGCCTGGGCGACGATGATGCGCACCGGTTTGGTTGGGTAGCCCTGGGCGAGAACTGACTGAGCGCCCGATCCTGCCAGCGCTGTAATACAGACAAGAACCGTAGCCTGCGTTTTCATCTCTTCCTTCGGGACAACTGCGTGACGATTAATGGTGACGATTACGGGTGACGAGCCAACGGATGAGGGATGAAGATGACCTTCGCACTGCGGGAGACCATCACCCCATCACCCATGACTCATCACGCCTCATCAATGCAGTTACTTCGGAATCATTCCGATTGCCTTCGCCACACGGCTGAATGTTTCGAGCTGCTGCCTGACGATCTTATCGTACTCTTCCGGCGTGGTCGGTGCGGGGTCGAACGAAATCGCGTACATGCGTTCCTTGACGTCCGGGAGCTCGAGCACACGCGCGACGTCCCTGGCGATCTGGCGCACGATCGGAGTCGGTACGCGCGCGGGTGCCATGAGCGCGTGCGACGCATCTCTCTCGAACTCGGGGATGATCTCGACCATCGCCGGCACGTCCGGTAACTGTGGTGAACGCTTCGGCGTGTTCACTGCGAGAGGCAGCAGCCGGCCGTCCTTGATGAAAACCATCGCCGGTCCAAGACCGGGGAAACCGAAGTGCACTCTTCCGGTGACCATCTCGATGATCATCTCCGGCTGGCCCTTGAAGGCCACGTGCACGGGCCTGATACCGGCTACCATGTTGAATCGCTCGGTGCTCATATGTATGCCGCTGCCCGCGCCGGTCGAGGCGTAAAGGATCTTCCCAGGCCGTTCCTTTGCCAGCGCGATCAGCTCCTTCACCGATTTGACGCCGAGCGAGGGCGCGACCATCAGCGCGCCGGTCGAGGAGCCGACCTGGGTGACACCGCGAAAGTCCTTCCGCGCGTCGTAGGGCAGGTTCTTTTGCAGCGTCGCAGTGATCGCAAACGACGTAGACACCATCAGTAACGTGTGCCCATCGGGTGTCGCCTGCGCAACCATCGCGTTAGCGAGCGTGCTGCCGGCACCCGAACGGTTTTCGACGACGACCGGCTGGCCCCAAAACTCGGCAAGCTTTGGACCGATCAGTCGGGCAGTGATGTCCGTGGCACTGCCGGCGGAGAAGCCCACGACGATACGCACTGGCTTCGTCGGGAACCGCTCCGCATTCTGCGCGAAGCCAGGCCCAGCAACCGCAAAAGCAAGCGCCACTACGCCGGGAATTGATTTGGGCAATCCACGCACTACCATAATCTCCTCCACGCCACGGCGTACCGGCGTTCCTCTACTCGCCCTGCACCCGATGCCTTGCCAACTTACTCGGGGTTGGACCGGACAGCAACCTACTCAGGGTAGGACCAACCACAGTCGGTTGATTAATCTGCGCAATGCCATTACCTGAGGTTCGAGATGGGGTTCGAGGGTGTCTACATCACAGAACTTCCTACTGCGGCCGCGGGTCCGACACTTGCGGGCCAGCAGCTTCATCACGCCCGCGTTAAGGAGCATGGGATAAGTTGCGTCTGAGTCACTGCGATCCCAATTGAACTCGCCTCAAACCACATCGAAATTCACACCGAACGTGAACGCAAAATCTCATCCAAACGGACGATCCATGCACACCCCCACGCCCGATCCACACGAGGACGAAGAGGAACCCGACGTGAAGCAGCCTCCTGTACCGCCCGACCAGGAGCCAGACGTTGTTCCGCAGCGGGATCCGCCGAATCCCGACGAGTCACATCCCTTGATTGCCAGGGATGAGGGATGAAGGATGACCCCGCGCTGCGGGAGACCTATCATCTATCGAGCGTTAACTCCGGGCCGGACCAATGCAACGAGTTGATTCGCCTCCAATACAGGCCACAAATCACCCGTTTTAGACGCTTTAACGGCCAGTTTGCCCTCCGAATTGAGGCTCTACGCGGATGCTCTGGTTCCGCTCCTGCGGACGAAGTCGCACGTGTCACGTATCACGCCGTTCACACAAGCACGAGTCACCAGTCACCAGTCACGGGTCACGCCGTTGCGGCCGTTGTGGCGGGCCTCAACGCTCCATGCCGGTCGCGCCGGCCGGCACGTCGTAGAAGGCGAGCGTCATCGCGACGCTGGTGTAAAAGCCCATCAGGGTGATGACGTCGGTAATGCCGACATGGCCGAGGGCTTCTACCGCGCGGTCGTAGAGCCCCTTCGCCACCCAACGCGAATTGGCGAGGCACGTCGCCATCTCGTAGACAACCTGCTCGCGTTTTTCGGGGAACGAGGTGGGCAGGCCCGAGAGTATCGCTTCGACCTTGTCGTTCGGCAGTCCCGCGGCTTTGGCGGCACGTTCGTGCGCATTGGTCGGGTAGGCCGAATGCCATTTGCTGTTGATGATGCAGACGGCGATCTCGCGCTCGCGCTCGCTCAAGGAGTAGCCGGTGCGGAAATGCGCCCCGAGCGGCCCCATCACCTTCGCCAGCTTGGGGTTGTGCACATAAATCTTGGCCGGGCCGGGCAGCCGGCCGCGCGCCTCGATCAGTGAGCGATAGCCTTCCTGCTGCTCCGGCGTCATCTGATCATAGGGAATCTCGGCGTAGCGCCCGAAAGTGGGTGTCTCGGCCATAGTCTGTCTCCTGTGCTGAGTTATCGGTTGGGGCGAGCATACCCGTTCGCGCGCCGGCGCACATCGAGCAAGCTCTTGATCTTGGGGAGCCGCCCTCCGGCCGAGCGAGAGCGGTCAAATGCAGCCGCCCGCGCTGGCGTAAAATCGCAGCACTCCTTTTCCGCCGCAACACCTGTCGAGGATCGCACTGTCGCCGATTTACCTGCTCACGCTGATAACGGTGCTGAACCACATCAGCTACCTGGGCAGCCGTATTCTGCTGGCGCTGTACGCGATCGAGCTCGGCGCCAGCCCGTTCACTATCGGCATCCTGGTCGCGCTCTACTCCCTGATGCCACTGCTGCTGGCGGTTTACGCCGGACGATTGTCGGACCGGCTCGGCCACCGTCTGCCCATGCTCGTTGGTTCGATCGTGGGGGTGTTCGGCATGTTGCTGCCGTGGACCATGCCGGGGCAGACGGCCCTGTACGCTTCAGCGACCCTGATCGGCGGCGGCTTCTGTTTTTTCAATATCGCCGTGCAAGCCCTCGTTGGGCTGATCAGCGAGACGCATACGCGCGCCTACAATTTCAGCATGCTGACCATGGGTTACGCCGTATCCAGTCTGATCGGGCCGCTGATGGTGGGCTATTCCGTGGAATACATAGGACACCCCAGCACTTACCTCGTGCTCGCGGCGGTCACCCTGGTGCCGATCGCGCTGTTTTGCATCAAACGGCTCATACCGATTGCGCCGTTCCTGCCGGATCTGCGCGGCGAGCGCAGCTTCATGGACCTGGTGCGCATACCACGACTGCGCGCCATGTTCATCGCAAGCGGGGTGTGCGTTACCGGCTGGGACCTCTTCACCTTTTACATGCCGATTTATGGGCGGTCGATTGCGCTTTCTGCGTCCACCATCGGCGAGATCATCGCCATGTTCGGGGGCGCAAGCTTCGTCGCGCGATTTGCCATGCCCGCCGCGACGCGGCGGTTTCGCGAGGAGCGGCTTCTCGCCGGATCCCTCTTCCTGGCAGCGGGCACCTTCGCCCTCTTTCCCCTTGTGCACAAAGTGCCAGGGCTCATGCTGCTTGCATTCATCATGGGCCTGGGCCTGGGTTGCGGCCAGCCGCTAACCATGATGCTCACCTATGCGCGGTCGCCCGAGGGACGGGCCGGAGAAGCGAACGGGCTGCGTCAGATGGCGAACAATGTGACCCACATATTCGTTCCCCTGTTTTTCGGGGCGATCGGATCTGCATTCGGGCTCACGCCGGTGTTCTGGACCAACACCGTGTTCCTTGCCGTCGGCGGCTATTTCAGCAGGCGTTAGTGGCGGGGTGGATCTTGAGTTTGGGGTTGCCCGTGTGAACCGCCGAGCAGCACGCCTAGAACAGCGTGACGAGATATGGGTGACGAGGTACGGGTGACGATTACAGGTGACGAAGGATTGTAGCTACGCCAAAGTTCTGCTGTTCTTATCCCGTCACCAGTCACCAGTCACGAATCACGCCGCTCAAAGCGGCTGTCCTCCATCCACGGCCACGATCTGCCCCGTCACCCACGAGGCCTGGTCACTGACCAGAAAGGTAGCGACCTGGGCTACTTCCTCGGGCGTGCCAAAACGACCGCTGGGAATTCCCGCCAGCGTGCCCTCGTAGAGCGCCGGATTCTCTTGCCGGAACCTGTCCCAGGTCCCGCCTTTGAAGAATATCGAGCCGGGCGCGATGCAGTTGACCCGGATGCGCTTGTGGGCCAGCGCCGCCGCCTGGGTCTGCGTGTACTCCATGATCGCAGCCTTGACCGCACCGTAAGGCGGAGTTCGAACACTGGCGCCCAGGCCGGAAATCGATGAGATGTGGACGATGCTGCCGCCTTGCCGCTCCAGCCAGGGCAAGGCTGCATGACAGACCCGCACCGGGGCCATCAGGTCGATCTGCACACTCGCGGCCCAGCCTGCCTCGTCGTCGGTACGGCCAAAGGCCGAGGCGTTGTTGACCAGGATGTCGATGCCGCCCACGTCCTGCGCGGCCGCTTCCACCCAGTCCCGCACTTCCTCTGCCTGGGACAGGTCGCAAGCCCGCGCACTGACACGATGCCCCGTGGCCTCGAGCGATGCCGCGGCGGACTCCAGCGATGCGGTTTGCCGGGCACAGATCGCCACGTCAGCGCCGGCCGCTGCAAACGATTGTGCGATGGCAAGACCGATGCCGCGGCTGCCACCTGCAATGAGAGCACGACGCCCCGTCAGATCAATTTTCATGCGTTGTTCGCTTCGACGCGCGCCGCAAGTTTCGCGAGTGACGAGCGCACATTAGCATGGGTGACGGCTATCGGTGACGATATACGGGTGACGAGGTGCGGTGACGATTACGGTGGACAGTATTTGTAGCCGGCAGCAAGCTTTGCAAACATTAACCCGTCACCATTATTCGTCACCCATACCTCGTCACCTGCGGCCTCCATGCCGTCTCTACAAGAATTATTGTTTTTCACGTCGGCCGCTGCGCGCCGCCGGGGGTCACATCCCGCGCAAGCCGCGGGGCCCTGTTCCGCCCCTCGACGCGCCATCTCTTTCACTCAACACCCCGCCTTCACGCCATCGACGGCGATGACTTTCTCGCGGATCAACCGGTCCAGCTCGCCGCCCAGGCCGATTTCCGCGAGCACACTGGCGGCATCCGATCCGGGTCTGGCCGCCGGCCGTCCGACCGTCACCGGCGTATGCGACAGCTTTATACCAGGCGCCGTGGTGGTGATCGGGCCGAAGCACTCGTGATCGCGAGTGATGGCCAGGCCACGCGCCTGCACCAGCGGATCGGTCATCAGCTCGACCAGGCTGGGCACGACGCGGTGGGCGCCGATGCCGGCCTTGTTCAGCAGATCCACCCACGCCGCCACGCTGCGTTGACGCAGGCGCTCTTCCAGTTCGCGCTCCAGGTCCGCACCGCTGCGGCCGGCGAGGTCAGCCAGTTCCGCGCAGCGCGCAAGCTCTCCCGCCGATTCTCTACCGGTGCCGCGAGGAACAGCCAGCCATCGCTGGCCTGATAAAGGCGGTTCGAGCGGCCCGCTGCCCATTGCTTCCTGGCCGTGCGGTTCGTTCCACTGCTTGCCAGTGTAGTCCTGGAGCAGCGCCGATTGCAGCATGGTTGCCGTGTAGGCGAGCGCGCTGTCCACAAACTGCCCTTCTCCGGTACGGCGCCGGTGCAGCAGGGCCAGCGCCACGCCATAACAGGCCATCAGGCCGGTGCCGTAGTCGTTCGCGGCAAAAGGCGCGGTCGCAGGCTTGGCTGAGCCGTAGCGCACCTGCATGCCCGACACGGCCTGGCCGATCTGCTCGTGGCCGGGACGGCTCGCGTAGGGACCGATACTGCCGAAGGTGTTCATGTAGCCGAAGACAATGTCGGGCTTGCGCGCACGCACGTGTTCGTAGCCGATGCCGAGCTTCTCGGCCACGCCGCCGCGGAAATTCTGCAAGACCACGTCGGCCTGATCCACGAGCTTCCAGAAAATCTCGAGCCCCTCTTTGGTTTTCAGATCGATGAGGACGCTGCGCTTGGCGCGGTTGATGTCGTTGTGCCGCAGCACGGTGCTCCGTGTGCGGGCTGTCGATCTTGATGACGTCGGCGCCGAACTCTGCGAGGGTGCGCCCGCAGGTCGGCCCGGCCAGGATGATGCACAAGTCCACGACCTTCACGCCCTGCAGCGCCGAACGCAGCGCTTCGCCGCTCGCCGCTGCAGCTACGGCGTGACACCGGCCTTGCGACGCTGCCAGCTCTCTCAGGATCTCCGCGCGATGCGCATCCGTCTTCGGGCGCGACGCGCGCACCGAGCCCGGTGTGGCCGAGAGGCGCGCGTTGATGCCGGGGCCACGGAAGCGGCCCAGTTCCGGATCGTCGTAGTCAGCGATGATCTTCGATCCGAGCGCCTGCGGATGTTTCAGCCATTCGGCGCTGGAATGGCAGATCACGCCTTCGGAGCCAATGTCCGCAATGATGTCTTCCCACTCCCTGGCCGTGCGGGTGCGCATCACCTCGTCGAACTTCTGCGCCAGTTCCGACGGTGGCAGTTTGGCGTCGCGCCACTGGTCCATGCCGATCGCCTTGATGAAGGCCTCGAACTTCTTGTTGTTCGCCACGTACATGAGCCAGCGCCCGTCCTTGCACGGCAGTTGCCGGCTCCAGTTGAATTCGGGTTCGGGCACGGGTTTGCCGTTGACCAGCAGGCCGCGTGCGCCGACCACGCTGAAAGTCGCATCGAACAGCGGAATCTCCACGCGCTGGCCGAGGCCGGAACGCGCCCGCGCATTGAGCGCCATGGCGACGGTGACCGCGCACAGGAAGGCCGCGTAGGCCGAGCCGTAGGGAACGACGGTATAGACGGGCCGGCCTTTGGTCGCATGACTGGCGCGATAGGCGCCGGTGGCCGCGCCCACCACGCCCTCCCATGCCTTGACCTGAGCACGCGGATCGTCCGCGCCGAAACCCGGCAGCGAGCAAAAAATGAGGCGAGGATTGAGGTTCGTCATGGCCGCGGCCCCGAGTCCGAGGCGGTCTATCACCCCGGGACGGAAGTTCTCGATCACCACGTCGGCACCCGCGACCAGTTGCCGCGCCGTTTCCCGGTCTGCGTCCGTTTTGAGATCGAGCGCTATGCTCCGCTTGTTGCGGTTCCAGGTGGCATTGGCCGGCGTATTCCAGCGTGGCCCGCCCGGCGGGTCGATGCGTATGACGTCCGCACCCTGGTCGCCCAGCAGCATAGCCGCCATGGGCCCTGCGATGTACTGGCCGAAATCGATGACGCGAATGCCTTCGAGAACACCTGGCATGTCACCTCCTTCCCGATCCGGGTGATGAGATACGGGTGACGATTACGGGTGACGAGATACGGGTGACGAGAGGCATTTCTGGTCTTTGTGGTTCACAGCTCCACCACGCTTACCTCCTCATGCCGAGGCCGACGCAGTCGAGCAACTAATCTTCCTCACCACGCCGTCTGCTCCGCATCCACCCCTCCTCTCAAGCGGAACGAGGGGAATTTCGGATTTTGGGAGCTATCCTTCTGCGCCACCACACGAACCGGTCAGTTGAGGCGGGCGGCACCGAGTTCGCCTGTAGACCTCTTTGCCCAAAAATTCCTCAGCCCGCATGCTCCGAGCCAATTCGTAGTGACGCCGCTCCAAAAAAACGGCACATCCGTCTTGCACGTGAAACATGCGGGCTAGGCCATCGGCCCCGGCTTGGGAATGTAGATGTCCTTGATGCCGTCTGCCGCCCAGCACGCCAGCATGCCGATGGTTTCGGTCGGCCCTTGCGCGGCATTCTGCGGGAACGCACTGCCGCCGACGACGAACAGATTCGGCACATCCCACGACTGCAGGTACTTGTTCACGACGCTGGTCGATGGATCCGCGCCCATCACGGCGCCGCCGACGTTGTGCGTGCTCTGGTACGGAATGATGCTGTACTTCTTCGGAATGGCGTGCGCGTGGTATTTGGCCGGCTTCATGGCCTTCGCGATCTCGACGCAGCTTCTCGTACATCCAGCGCCAGCATCTTCTGCTCGTTCTCGTGCCAGTCGAACGTCATGCGCAGCAGCGGCAGGCCGTTGGCATCTTTGTAGGTCGGGTCGAGATCGAGGTAGCGGTCGCGATAGCTCATGCAGGAGCCGTGGATGTGGATGCCGAGCGTGCGCCGGTAGTTGTGCGCGACCGCCTTCTTCCACTCCGCGCCCCAGCGCGGCGTTCCGTGCGGCAGCGGCTTCGACTTGATCGGCGAGGCGCCCGGCGTTCGGACAGTTGATATAGGCGCCGCCGACGAATCCGAGCTTCGAGCGATCGATCACATCCCCGTTCAGCTCGTCGATGGACGTGTTCACCATGCCGCCGCCGATGAAGGGGTTGAACTCCCGGTCATCGAAGAACACGTGCACCCTGCCGCCGACCTGATACGAATAGTTGCGGCCAACGACGCCGCGGCCGGTCTGCGGATCGTACGGCGTGCCGATGCCGGAGAGCAGCAGCAATCGCGTGTTGTTGAAGCAGTAGGTCGCCAGCACCACGATGCTCGCCGGCTGCTCGACCTCGCGGCCGCGCGCATCGATGTAGGTCACGCCGGTCGCCTGCTTGCCGGTGGAATCGGTATTGACCTTGATGACGTTGCACAGCGGACGCAGCTCGAAATTCTGACTGCTTGTAGAGGGCGGGAAGCACCGCGGTGAGCGGATTCGCCTTTGCGCCCTGCGAGCACACGTGGCTGCTGCAGAATCCGCCGCGGCTGGCACTCGAGCAGCATCACCTTGTAGAGATTGTTGTAGTCCCGGGTCATGCCGGCACGCCGGCCCCTGGAACGGCGTGTAGCCAAGCTCGGCTCACCGCATCGGCGAAGATTTCGCCCTGCGGCGTGCTGCGCGTCGGCGGGATTCGGGATACTCGCGCGAGCGCGGGCCCTCGTGCGGATTGCCGCCCGGCTGGATCTCGCCGTTCAGGTTGCCCGCCTTGCCGCGCGACGCCATAGATGTGCTCGAACTGGTCGTAGTACGGCTCGATCTCGTCCCAGGTCACGCCCCAATCCTGGGCGGTGCAGTCCTCGGGAAAGAAGTCCTTGCCGTAGCGTTCCGTCGATCTTCGAGCGAATCTCGAAATCGTGCGGGAGAAAGCGCCGCGCGTTGCCGCCCCAGTGCGCCGCGGTGCCGCCGACCATCTCGCCCGGCTTGAACGAGCCCATCTCGCGCATCGGCAGCGCGGTCTGGCTCGGGTTGTTGCGGAAGGTGATCGTCTCGCGCGACAGGTTCTGGAAAATGTCGCTGTGCCGGTCGTACTTGAGCTCGTCGTGCACGTACGGCGCGACGAAATCGGTTTGCGGGTCGATCATCCGGCCGCGCTCGAGGCAGAGCACCTTCGAGCCCGGCGTTCGCGAGCTCCATGGACATGATCGAGCCTACGACGCCGCTGCCCACGACCACCGCGTCGACCGGTTTCATTTTCATCGTCGTCACGTTATTTCCCCCCTTCCTGCTTCAGCATGATGTGCTTCGCGAAGCCCTGCGCATCGACCTGCGCCTGATTCATCTGGATGTCGAGAATGCTGACCGGCTCGGCGCGGTACGGCTCGGGATTGTCGAGGTGGTCCTTGTAGGCGCCGGAGGGCACGCCGGGAAATCCGATCGAGCTTCCATCCGACCTTGTCCGCGGTTGCCGCCGTAGATCGGGTCGGCAAAGTAGCCTTCCTCGGTATTGCGCCAGAGCAGGTCGAAAAAGAGCTTCGAGGACAGCGAGGGCAGTTCGACCTCGCCCTTCTCGAGCGCCTTCAGCACCTCGTCCTGCTTCTGCCGGCTGCAGTTGATCGAAGGGCCTCTCGTACTTGGCGCGGCAGACCGCGTTGATCTCCTGGATGCCGATCCGATAGATCTCCTGCGGCGTGAGCCGTGACTGGAATCCCTGCTCGGGCGTGCCTTCGAGCCACGGACCCGAGCGGTAATTGCGGCCGTGCGTGCCCCACGCGCTGGACAACTGACGATCGATGTAGCAGGTGACGCCGGCCTCTTTGCCGCCTGGCCCGAGCTCGTCGGTGGGTATCAGCCGCTCGACGGCCGCATCAAGAAAGCGAATCTCCGGCTGCGTCAGATAGCCGTATGCGTGTAGAAATTCGGACTCCGCCATACCTGCCTCCCTTACATAACGAAAATGAGCGAGATTGAGCCAAATGAGGCGATTGTAGTGCCCAACGCCGCTTCAAGTCCCATAGTCCACCATTCGTCACCCGCATCTCGACACCACTATCTGGGCAGCGCCGCCCGCACCTTCGCCAGCAGCTCCTGCGTCGCGAGCTGGAACAGGTACTCAGGCGATTGCAGGAAGATCATGCCGATGCCGTGATCGTGCAGGCGGCGCACGCGAGCGGCGATCCCGTCCCAGGTCTTGTCGGCGTAACCGGTTCCCGCGGTGAGGTGTATGCCGCGCTCTTTGGCTTTCTTCGCGACCTTGTTCACGAAATTCCACACGTCCGGATGGTCGTAGTCCATCGGGTGCCCGAGCGCAATCGCGGTGTCCGTCATCGCAATGCCGAACGCTCGCAAGCCGGGGATGTCCAGGATCTCCTCTGCCTGGGATATTCCCAGCTTGCTCTCCACGACATGTTGAGCACGCCGATCGCGGGCTCTCCGCCCTTCATCTTGTCGATCAAGCGCTGCACTTTCGATGGGGCCATGCCAGGTTCTCCGTACCTTGGTGACGAGATAGCCAAAGGTGCTGGAGCGCTGTTCAAAAAGCAAGCCGTCCAGCACAATGCGTGCATGAAAAATTATTGCGATGGGTTCCTGGCGTGCGCCGCAGCGATCGCGCTTACTTCTTATTGTGCGGTCTCGGCGGCGCAGCACTATCCGAACCGGGCCATACGCATGGTCGTGCCCTTCGCTCCCGGCGGCTCTACCGACACGCTGGCGCGCATCGTCGGGCAGCAGCTGGCCGAGAACCTGGGGCAACCCGTGATCGTCGACAATCGTCCAGCGGCGGGCGGCGTAACCGGCAGCGATCTCGTGGCGAAAGCGCAGCCCGACGGGTACACCCTGCTCATCGGATCGATTGCGACGATGGTGATCGCCGGGGCGATGCATTCCAAGCTGCCGTACGACGCGATGCGCGATTTCGAGCACATCGGCCTGTGGGTGACTTTCCCGCTTGCGCTGGTGGTGCAGGCGTCGTCGCCCATCGGCGGGCTCAAAGACCTGATCGAGCGGGCGAAGAGCAGGCCCGGCACGCTCAAGCACGGCTTGCAGGGCATCGCGACCTCATCGCACATCTTCAACGAGCTCATGTGCCACATGGCAGGCATCAAAGTGGTGAACGTGCCGTACAAGGGCGGCGCGCCCGCGTTGACCGGCGTGCTCGTCGGAGAAGTGGACTACGCGATGGTTGCGGTCTCGACCGCGCTCACGCAAGTCGGCGCCGGCAGGGTCAGGGCGCTCGGCGTAACCAGCGCGCGTCCGACGGCGAGCCTCCCCAACGTGCCGCCGATCGCGAGCGTCGTTCCGGGCTACGAGGGACTTAACTTCCACGGCCTGCACGCGCCGGCGAGGACGGCGAAGGCGGTCACGGCCAGGCTGCACGAGGAAACGACGAAAATTCTCCGCCGCCCGGAAGTGCATGAAAGATTGAACGGCCTCGCGATGGATATCGCCGCGAGCCGGCCCGACGAGTACCGCGCCTTCATCAAGGCGCAGATGGCGCAATGGACGCCGTTGGTGAAGGCGTCCGGCGCCCGCGTGGAATGACCCGATGAAGGTCTACCTCCTTCGAGCCGCGCTGCTGCTCGCTGCAGCCGCGGGATCCCATTCCGCCGCGGCCCAGGACTACCCTACCCGCCCGATTCGTTTCATCGTGGGCTTCGTGCCGGGCGGTATCGCCGATCTCCTGGCGAGGTCACTGGGTCAAAAGCTGACTGAAGCCTGGGGCCAGCAGGTGATCGTCGACAATCGTGCCGGCGCCGGCGGCACGATCGCCATGCAGATCGCGGCCAGGGCAGCGCCCGATGGATACACCCTGCTGCTGGGGTCCTCCACCCAGTTTTCGATCAGCCCTGCCGTGCGCTCCGGGCTGCCTTACGACCCCATCCGCGATTACACGCCGATCACGCAGGCAGGCTTGACGCCGGTCATCCTCACGGTACAGGCGTCGCACCCTGCGCGCTCGGTGCAAGAACTGATCCAGCTCGCCAAGGCGAAGCCGGGTCAAGTAATGAGCTACGGCTCGACCGGCTATGGTGGCGCGCCCCACATCGCCGCGGAATTATTGAAGCGCACCGCGGGATTCGAGATCACGCACGTGCCATACAAGGGAGGCAGCGATGCGGTGACCGCGCTGCTCGGCGGGCACGTGCAGATGTCGTTCGGTGCGGTTTCCACGGCATTGCCTCATATGCGGACGGGCAGGTTGCGCGCGCTCGGCGTCACCAGCGCGAAGCGCCTCGCGGCCACCCCGGAAGTGCCGGCGTTCGCCGAAGCGGGCCTCCCCGGCTTTGAAGTCGTGCAGTGGTACGGCGTGTTCGCGCCGGCGCGTATTCCGCCTGCCATCGCACGGAAATTGAACGAAGTGCTCGCCCGCGTTCTCGACGCGGGCCCGTTCAAGGAGCATTTTTCGGGTCAGGGTATCGAGCTCGTGAGCTCCACGCCGGAAGCGTTCGCCTCCTACGTCAAAGTCGAGCTCGCGCGGTGGCCGCGAGTGCTGAAGGAAATCGGTATCGGCGACGCCCCGTAACCATCGAGCTTGCTTCGTATGTATTTTTCCCCACATCGACCATCTTGAAGGAATCCCCAATGACGCCACATAGCACGACCGGCGAGCAGGACATGAGCCCCGAGGCAGTGATCGCGCGCGCCACCGCCGCCCGCGGCGACATCTTCCCCGAGTGGGAAATACTGGCGCATGCAGCCCCGCTCACCTACGACCTCGTCACCCGGACCGGCGGCTATTTCCACCAGTATCACGGCCAGACGACGGCGGAGCAGCAGCTCTCGGGCCCGATGCGCGAGTTGATCGCGACGCCCGCCCTGTGCGCGAAGGGCGACTTTCGCCACGCTCCCAATCACATCCGGCGGATGTACCGCATGGGACTGACGAACCGCGTGATCATGGAAGCGGCGGCCGCGTTTTCGACGGTCAGCGGCTGGTCCACCATCGCCAACGTGGGGTTCGCGATCATGGAAGCGATGAGCTCCGACTATCCTTTCGGGAAACTGCCGGACGGCGGCGAGCCGCAAGAGGTCACGCCGTTTCCCGAGCTCTCTATGGGCCGCGCACGGCGCGGCGCAGCCAGCATGCTCGACACGCGTGAATGGCGCTACGCCGCCGGCGTCGACGCGGAGCTCGCGCGCCGCGCCGCCGGCTGGGTGGACCACTGCCTGCTCGCGCACGGCGCCAAGGACGAGCTGCTCGGCCCCGGCCCTCGGGAACTGATCGTCATCGCGGCGCTGTGCACCCGCGGGGAAACCGAACTGGCGGCGCAGCACATCCGGCGCGCTTACGACTGCGGCATGAGCCGGCGGCAGGTGCTCGAGGCGATCTCCGCCGTGATCCCCATGAGCGGCATGGTCTCCGCGCAGCTCGGCCTGCGCGCGATGCAGCTCGCCGACGCGGCTGGAAAGCGAAAATCCAAATCGGGAGGCAAAAAGGCACGCCGGAAAAGGTAGCCGTCCGAGAGCACGTTTCCCGCTGGGGAAACGTGCGAGAATCCCGCCACCGCTGCGACTGAACCTGCACTGCGCCGGAGTCACCTGCGGCCTCAGAAATGTCATAGCAAAATCATCACGTAATCATGTCGGCCGCAGCGCGCCGCCGGGGGTCGCATCCCGACGGGCCCCTGCTCCGCCCCTCGACGCGCTACCTCTTTCACCCTTATCAAGTCACCCTTATCTCGCTATGCAACAGCCGCTCGAAGACATCAAGGTGCTCGACTTGACCCACGCGCTCGCGGGCCCGTTCTGCTCGACAATGCTGGCCGATTTCGGCGCGCAGGTGATCAAGCTCGAGCCCCCCGGCGCAGGCGATATTGCGCGCAGCTGGGGTCACCCCCTGCCGGGCGGAGAGACTTCGTACTTCGTCGGCCTGCATCGGAATAAGCGAGGCATCGTGGTCGACCTGAAGCGCCCCGAGGGCAAGGAATTGTTCTTCCGGCTCGTCGAACAGTGCGACGTGGTGCTCGAGAACTACCGGGTGGACGCGTTGAAGCGGCTCGGGCTCGACTACGAGGCGGCCCGCAAGCGCAACAAAGGCATCATCTACTGCTCCATTTCGGGCTTCGGCCAGGACGGTCCATACCGCGACCGCGCGGCGCTCGATCTCATACTCCAGGCCGAGAGCGGCATGATCAGCGTCACCGGCGAACCGGGCACTACGGGCACGCGCGCCGGTGTTTCGATCGCCGATCTGACGGCAGGCATGCACGCCGCGTACGGCGTCATGCTGGCCCTCAGGATAAAAGAGCGGACAGGCGAGGGGCAGCACGTCGACATCTCGATGATGGAAGGTCAGCTCTCGCTGCTCGGCACTTCGTTCTTCAACTATTTTGCGAACGGCGAGATTCCCAAACCGATGGGCACCGCGTACGCGGTCGTCGTCCCCTATCAGACTTTTCATACGAGGACCCGGGATCTGGCGCTCGCGATCGCGGGTGAAAAGCTCTGGCGGAAGTTCTGTCCCACAATCGGCTGCCCCGAGCTGGCCGATGACCCGCGTTACCGCACCACCGTCGACCGGATGAACAACCGGGACTCGCTGATCCCCACGCTGCAGCGGGTGTTCATGACGCGGACTTATGAAGAGTGGGAACCGTTGCTCCTCGCGAACGACATCCCGGTAGGCGCCATCAATAACATCGCCCAGGTCGTCGAGCACCCGCAGGTCAAGGCTCGGAATTCACTCATCACGTTCGACCACCCACGCGTCGGTAAAGTGCGCGCGGTGGGCAGCCCGGTCCGCCTTTCCAGAACACCGGCCAGGATGATGACGCCGGCGCCGGTCCAGGGCGAGCACACGCAAGAGGTGCTGCAGGAAATGCTCGGCTTGAATGCCGACGAGATCGCGGCGCTCGCCGCTGCGGGGGTCATCGAGGGTGTCAGGAATCTTAAAGTTTAGGGTTCCTGACACCCTACGAGAGAGGATCGCAAGAGATTGAGCCCGGCACCGACTAACTTGCGAAGAACGTGTTTCTCCTCAGCCTTGCGCGCGATCGAATGAACATCAGCCATTTGTGAAATCAGTTCTAGTCAGTAACAAGTACTGCCAACTGGTTACTTTCGCCTGAAGGCGGCAACTATGATCGTAGACACACACGTGCATGTATTCACCGGCGACCGGAAAAAGTATCCGCAGATCAGGGACACCGCGCGCGCCGGTTCCATTCCGACGATCACCGAGATCGGGCAGACGGAGTGGCCGCTGACGACCGCCGAGACACTCATCGCCGCGATGGACGAGGCGGGCATCGTCAAGGCGACGCTCGTCCAGGCGTATTTCGTCTACGAATACGACAACCGCTACACGATCGATTCGGCGCTGGCGTATCCGGAACGGTTTACCGGCGTCGTCGCGCTCGATCCGATGGACAAGAACTCTCCGGAGAAGCTTACCCGGCTCGTGCAGGAGAAGGACGTGACGGGCCTGCGCTTCATGCGCGGCCGGCTGCCGGTGAGCTCGCTCGGCGATCCGGCGACCTTTCCCTTGTGGGAGCGAATACAGGCACTGGGGATTCCGTTGACGATTACCGATCGTATCGGGGACATTTCCAGGACGAAACGCGCGATGGACCGTTACCCGGCCGTCAAAGTGGCGTTCGACCATGCCTGGGGGCACAACGTGGGCGCTCCGCCCTCCTACAGCGTGCTCGACCCGCTGTTCGCGTTCGCGGACAACCCCAACGTCTACGTGAAGACGGCCATCAACAACATCGCCGCCGCGCGCGAAGACGGCGGCACGCCGGAGCAGTTCTATACGAAGCTCGTGCAGGTTTTCGGCGCCAACCGGATCATGTGGAGCTCGAACTATCCGGCGCATCCGAAGTTCGGCGGGATCAAGGGGCGACTGGAGGAGTCGAAGAAGGCGCTCGCGTTCCTGAGCAAGGAAGATCAGGACTGGATCTTCGGAGAGACGGCGCTGACGCTCTGGCCGAGCTTGAGGGCGTGAAGACTATTGAGTGACGCGTGACGGGGTTACTCGATCGCCCCGGCGACCAGGCGATTCTATTCGCATTTCATGGAGCGTCCCTCTTCCCGGGGATGCGCTCGCATAATCTTGGCATACTACGACGTATCTCGAAAACCAGGCCAGGAATTCGCCACACATGGCTCATATTGCGTTTTGGAATTCAGGGAGATCACGTGTCCACGAACGAAAAGCTGCTGGCCGCATCGGCCGTGGAGCTCCGCCGCCGCATCGGCACCAAGGAAATCTCGCCGGTTGAGCTGCTCGAAGCCTGCATAGCGCGCATCGAGCGGATCAATCCCGCGGTAAATGCCGTCACCGCGACGTGCTACGACCGCGCGCGGGAGGAAGCCAGGACGGCGGAAAAGGCGGCGCTGCGCGGAGAGCCCCTCGGCCTGCTGCACGGCCTGCCCACCGGCATCAAGGATCTCGACGAGACCGGCGGCCTCCTGACGACTTACGGCTCGCCGCTGTATCGCGACTTCATCCCCGAGCGCGACAACGCCATGGTGGCTCGCGTGCGGGCGGCGGGCGCGATCGTGGTCGGGAAGACCAACACGCCCGGAATTCGGCGCCGGCGCCAACACCCGCAATGTCGTGTGGGGCGCCACCGGCAATCCCTTCGATCCTGCGCTCAACGCCGGGGGCTCGTCGGGCGGTTCGGCCGTGGCGCTCGCGTGCGACATGCTGCCCGTTTGCACGGGGTCCGATACCGGCGGCTCCCTGCGCATCCCTGCCGCCAAGTGTGGTGTCGTCGGTTTCCGCCCGTCTCCCGGGCTGGTGCCCGTGGAGCGGCGCAAGCTGGGCTGGACGCCGATCTCGGTCGTGGGCCCGATGGGCCGCACGGTTGCCGATGCCTGCCTGCTCCTGGCGGCGCAGGCGGCGCTGGACGACTGTGATCCGTTGTCCTATCCCGTCGACGGGCGCGCGTTCGCCGTACCCGATCCGCGCGATCTGGGCTCGTTACGCGTGGCGTACACGGAAGACTTCGGCATCTCTCCGGTCGATGCGCCGATACGCCGGGTCTTTCGCGACAAGATCGAGGCCATGCGGCACCTCTTCAGATCCTGCGACGAGGTTGCATTCGATTTCGGCGAGGCGGACCGCTGCTTCGACGTGATCCGTGCCGTGAACTACGCGGCCGGGTATCGCGACGCGTACGAAAAGGACCCGGGCTCGCTCGGCCCCAACGTGCGCGCCAACTACGAGATTGCCGCAGGCATGACGCATGGCCGATGTCGCCTGGGCGCATCTCGAGCAGACGCGCATCTTCCGCCGTTTCCAGCACACATTCCGCGACTACGATCTGGTGCTGGCTCCCACGACGCCGGTCTCGCCGTTTCCGTGGACGCAGCTCTATCTCGCCGAGATGGACGGCAAGCCGCTGCGCAACTATTACCACTGGCTCTCGCTCACCTACGTGATCACGCTCGCAACCAACCCGGCCATCGCGCTGCCCTGCGGCGTCGACCACAAGGGCATGCCGTTCGGCCTGCAGATCGTCGGCCCGTTCCGCGCCGACCGCGCGGTGCTCGGAGCCGCGCATGCGATGGAGCAGGCGTTCGCGTCGATAGCCTCGTTGCGGCGTCCCGTGCCGGACATCGGTAAACTCAGGCAGCCGGTGCCTGCCCTCAAATCCATCGTCACCCACCCGCCCACCCACCAGAGTTACAGGTCGCACTTCCGCTTGATGTTGAAGACCGGCGATACGATGATCCATGTCAATTTGACCGAGCGTACGGATCCGGCAGAGCCCTCGACCTAAAGCACGTCAGAGGATCGCGAGAGAACGAACCCGGCACTCCCTAGCTTCCGAGGAATGTGTTTCTTCGCAGTCCTTCGCGATGGTCGAATATTCCTAATAGGCCGTTCGATGGACTGAGTGAACAAATTTTCTACGTGGCCATGCTCATCCCGAGGGCCTTCGCCTGGCGCCTCTCGAACGCTTTGCAGCTGTCGTTGTAATTCTGTCCAATGATCCCACCCCGCACGGTGCCGGGCTCGACCGCTTTATATAGGACTCGCCAACTCTCCGGCAGCCGGTCGCTGTCAGGCGGAGCCAGCCACAGCCGGAACAGGAGCCGCTTCTTGGACGCTTCCTCGTGATCCACGAAATCGGTGCGCGAATGCAGCGTGACGTGGCTGTTGATGATCTGCACGTCGCCGGGTTCCAGCCACATCGTGTGGGTAAGATCCGGACGCCGCACCAGCTGGTCGAAACGCTCCAGCGCGTCGCGGTGCTGTGTCGTGAGTTTCGGAGCGCCTTCCAGCCGCTGTGCCGAGGTCACGCGGTTCCAGTTCCACTTGCTGTAGAGCCGCCCGCCGGCCGCGTCGAAAATCGGGTGCGGATAGGACGGCGTTTCGTCCGGTGCTTCTTCCCCCTGCCGGCTGAAATGGACCGGGCGGTGCAGCCATTCGACGAGCTGTGGATATTCCTCCGCCATGCGGTGATACGCCGCGAGCGAGCTCGTGGTTATGCTCATGCCGCCCGATGCCGCCTTGTTGTAGCAACTCAAGAGCACCACGTCGGCCGAGTCGGTATGAAAGTCGAGCTCGGCATTGGAGGAATAGCCGCGGCCCGTTCCGGTGCGATAATTCGTGCCGATATCCCGCACCGCCGAAATATAGTGGCTGGCCTTGCCCTGCGGCCGCCCGACACCCGCGTGCAGTCCGATTGCCCAGGTCAAGAGCTCGAAATCCTTCTCGTCGAGGCTCTCACGCGGCAATCCGCGGATGAGCGCGACACCGCGCCCGCGCTTCACCTCCGATAGCGCGGCGTCTACGACGGGCCAACTCGAACCGAGATCGAGTTCTTCCCGCCGATAGTCGAGCAACGCCTTCTCGGGGTCCCGCGCCTTGTGGACGGCCTCGACCATGTCGCGCCGCGCCCTGTCATCCAGGGCGAACATCCAGCGCCTGTCGGCATCCAGTTGAGCGGCATTCCATGCCGCAGGAGAATCACAGGCGGAAATCTTCATTTCTGCAAGAGGAGGTCTGGTAACACAGGAGATCCCGCACGTTCGGTTTCGAAGCGATTATAGCAGCGCGTCTTTGCGCACTACATGAGAATTAAACAACAGCGCTCCGGTCTGACAACAAATGCGCGCAGCCCAACCCGCCGATCAAGACGATCGGCGTAAAGTCGGACTGGCACAAAACGCGAAGGGCGGCGGACTGACGAGATGCAGCAGGAAGGAAGTGACAGCTGCCGAAGTGGCGGCTGCGTCTTTCCTAGTACACCCCGAGAAGCCCCAGAACGAAAAGTACGACGACGATCAAGCCGACGATATAGATGATGTTGTTCATAAACGCTCCTCTCTGAGTAAGACACATGGGGCCCGGTACGGTGGGCACCGGTGGTATGACCATCGACCGACCCGGTAGTTGCGAAGGAGCTTCTTGCTTTCGTCCCGGTCTTATGGATGAGCGACAGTCAATGTAGTGATACAGTGACTGAATGGCGAATAACGGCGACAGTGCCGGGCAGCGGAAAATACCTATCTGCACAGCGACAGATCAATGGTCTAAGCTGACCTCCAACTGTTTCTGCGATGACTATAATCGACTGGGAAAGCGTATGGAGGACGCGCGATGGCGGCGTGAAGGAACCCGCCATCTGGGTGGCGGTTGCG
This sequence comes from uncultured beta proteobacterium, assembly GCA_963802355.1. Taxonomy (GTDB): domain Bacteria; phylum Pseudomonadota; class Gammaproteobacteria; order Burkholderiales; family SG8-41; genus SG8-41. Next base: position 184,800 of record CAWDIV010000014.1, read on the forward strand.
CTGTCGCTCCTGATCCACGCCGCGGCGCTGTGGCAGTGGCTGCCGCAGCTGCGCCTTTCGGCCTCCGAGCTGGCCGAACGCCGCGACGCAAGTAGCGTCCTGTCCGTGCAGCTTGCTCCACCACCAAATCCTGCCCCGCCCTCAGTGGGGGCACCGCCGCTGCAGGCGCAGCGGCAGCCCGCACCGCCAAAGGCGGCGTCTCGCGCGCAGCCCGCGCCGCCTGTGATCGCGTTGAACAAACAGGCGTTAAACGCTCCGTCGCCGCGGTCCGCGCCTCCATCGGTCGCCCCGCCAGCTCCCGCGCGTCCCTCTGTCGAGGGCGATCTGTCCTCGTACATCGAGGCGAGGCGTCGTGCCCGCAGTGAATCGGCACCGGCCCCGGCGTCGCCCGACACCGTATCGAGCGCGCCGCCCGCTGAAGACGACAACGCGCGAGCGAACCGCATCGCCGCCGCCAACCTCGGCCTCGGACTCAAGCCGACCTTCGGCCCCGATCCGACACATGGCGGCGGAATCTTTGCGATCCAGCGCCTGCGCTATGACTATGCGGAGTTCCTCTTCTTCGGCTGGAACAAGGACATTCGGCGCAATACGTCGCAAGTCATAGAGGTTCGTAAAGGCAACGACACCGACATCCGCATCGCCGTGGTCCGCAGGATGATCGCCATCATTCGCGAGCACGAGCAGGGAGATTTTGTTTGGGAGTCGAAGCGACTGGGCCGCCAACTGACTCTGTCCGCTCGCGACAGGGACAATGCGGGGCTCGAGGATTTCATGCTGCGCGAATTCCCCGAGTTCGCCTATGGCCCGCGTCTGCCGCAGTGAATAGACCATGACCGCGACCGCGCCGCGCAGCTACGATCCGCGAGAATTCAAGGCGCTGACCTTCCACGACGCCGCCTCGCGCTTCCGCGCCAAGTTCGACACGCCGCGCGCTTATCTGGAGTGCTGCCTCGAGACCATCGCGGCGCGCGAGCCCGTGGTGCGCGCCTTCGTGGTTCTGAACGAGGCGGGCGCGCGCGCGGCCGCCGACGCCAGCACCGCCCGCTGGAAGGAGGACCGTCCGCTGTCGGCCATCGACGGCATGCCGGTCGCCATCAAGGACCTGCTCGAGACGAAGGACATGCCGACGCAGCTCGGGTGCGAGGCGTATCGCGGGAATTTCCCTAAGCGCGACAACGCCGCCGTCTGGGCGCTGCGCCAGGCCGGGGCCGTCGTGTTTGGCAAGACAGTCACCGCGGAGCTCGGCGGAGCGCATCCGGGCCCGACTACCAACCCGTTCGATGCGGCGCGCACGCCCGGCGGCTCCTCTTCCGGTTCCGCCGCCGCGGTCGCGGCACGCATGGTGCCGGCGGCCCTCGGCACGCAGGTCGGCGGTTCCGTCATTCGTCCTGCAGCTTATTGCGCGAACGTCGCGCTGAAGCCGACGATGGGCGGCATCAATCGCGGCGAGCGCCAGACGACCAGCATGAGCACCACCGGCGTCCACGCGGGCTGCATCGAGGACATGTGGCAGGTGGCCATCGAGATCGCGCGCCGCGCCGGAGGCGATCCCGGACGCGCCGGGCTGTTCGGCCCACCGACGACCCCCGCCGCGGCCAAGCCGGAACGCCTCATCGTCCTGGAGACCGAAGGTTGGGCCGAGCTCGACGCGGCGAGCAAGTCGGCCTTCGAATCCCTGCTGGAAAATCTGCGGCGCGCCGGCGTCACGCTGCTCCGCCGCAGCGATCATCCGTGGATCGAGGCACTGGAGAGAGCCCTCGCCGATGGCTGCGACACCTGCAACTCGATCACGCGCTGGGAAAACCGCTGGTACCAAAGCAACCTGGTCGAGCAGCACCCGGACGGCGTCAGCGCCCGCGCCAAGGCCGTGGTAATGAAGGCGGAGGCGATGAGCCCGGAGGATTACCGCGCCTTGTTGCTGAAACGCGCCGCCGCTCAGCAGTGTCACACCGCGCTCGCACCACTTGCCGACGCGGTGATCACCCTCTCCTGTCCGGGGCCCGCGCCGCTCTGGCAGGGCGACGTGGCGGGCCAGCCGCTGGCGGCGCGCCCGACCGGCAACTTCGTCTTCAATGCGCCAAGCTCGATGCTGTTCGCGCCGGCGGTCACGATGCCGCTCATGAGCGTGGGCGGCATGCCGGTGGGCGTACAACTGATGGGGCAGCAGCACGAAGATGCGCGCGTCACGGCCATGGCCCGCTGGATGCTGAGCGCGATAACGCCTGCGGTGGTTGAGTAATTAGAGGTCAATTCATTAGCCATTTATGAAGCATTCAATGGCTACTGGCTACGGTCGACTTGTTACTGGCTATTTGTTACTTGTTCCTTTGAGGAATGGTACCGCCAGTTCCGCGAACAATCCCGGCGACTGGACGTGCATGAAGTGTCCGGAATCGGCCTCGATATAGGAGGCGCCCGCTATCATCTTCGCCAGTGACTTCACCATTTCCGGCGTGCGCAATGGATCGTGCACGCAACCGATGGCAAGCGTCGGGCAGGTGATGCTCCCGAGCTCCTTGTCGATGTCCATGTCGAGCAACATGCGGTTGATCGCCGCAAAGCCATGCGGATCGTTGGCGATCCAGCGCAGGCGGTATTTTTCGAATCGCGCGCGATCGCCACGCAACACCTCGGGGTACGAGCGGTCGAGGCTCGCCTTCGCCTGACAACGCATGCCGCTGCGCTCCACCTCGATAGCCCGCTCCATCATCTGTCTGCGAAACTGGGGGTTCGACCTCGTGACCAGGCTCTGGACGACCAGGCGGACGACCCGTGTTGGCCGGCGCGCCGCAAACGCCGCTGCGATTCCCGCTCCGAGCGCCGAGCCCACCAGATGACAAGGACCGGATATCGAAAGCGCATCGAGGAGCGCCCCGATGTCCGCCACCATGTCGTCCAATTTGAGCGTTCCATTGGTTTTCTCGGACAAGCCGAAACCGCGCTGGTCGTAGCGCAGCGTGCGGAAATCCCGCTGGAATGCCGGCAGCGTTTCGTCCCAACTGTCCAGGCAGCCACCAAGTTCATGCACGAAAACTACGGTTTCGGCGCCGCTACCGCCCAGCTCGTAACGCAGGCTGACGCCGTTCACGTCCACCCATTCCATCGCGATCTCCCTCGAGTGGCGATGATTTGTCTTTGCACTACAGGCACAGCCTCAACACGAAGGAAGCTTTCCTTCGTGTCCTTCGTGCTGAGGCTGTAGCGCTTCACTCCGGTTGTATTCCCGCCGCCTTCACGACTCCGGCCATTTGCTTGGCGCCGAGCTTCATCATTTCCGTGACGCGTTCAGGCGTGGTGTGCGCCGGAAAGATGCCCATGCCCAAGTACCTTTCCTGGATGTCCGGTTGTTTCATGAACTGGCCGATCTCGGTGTTGATCCGGGCGATGATGGCCGCTTGTACAGGAACTGGTTGGTGACGAGCGCCGCACTGGCGGTAAGCAGCAGCGTGTAACCATCCGGCGGCGCCTTGGCGGCAACCTCGTGGCCGAGGTTTCCGGCGGCGCCCGGGCGGTTCTCGATAACCACGTTCCTGCCCAAAGCTTCGCTCAATTTTTGCGCGACAAGGCGTGCAACGGTATCGCTCGTGCCGCCCGGCGGGAACGGAGCGATCATTCGTAACGGCTTGCTGGGGTACGGCTGCGCCGCCGCCACAACCGGGAACAGGCTCGCCAGAGCCAGCGTAAGCAGGAAAGTTCTTGTCATCGAAGTCGGGATCTTGGGTGTAAACGTATTGGCCCTGCAGTTTCCCAGCGGAAAAGTGCGCAATGATAGCGGAAAGCTGGGACACTGCTGCGACATTCAGGACGCCAGCATGATTTGCCGGTTTTCTCGATCTGGCGGCGGACTTCGAAGCTGAGTGACCGGAGTAAACACCCATTCCATACTTTCTTCCTTTTGCTCAGCCCTAGGCTTGGGGCCCGCTGTAGTGCGATAGAGCGATGAACCACCCCGCAATCTGGATGTCCACACTGACACCGTGGCATAGCAATTACGCTTGTTCGTCTGATTCGCGGGGCCGTTCGCGCCGGCGCCCCCGGCTGCGCCGAATTGGTGCGCGGCGATGCCTGACAAAATCGGTCATAGGCTTTACCTCTTTGAAATATAGGGAGTTGATATGAAAAAGATTCTCGTCACTGGCGGTGCCGGATTCCTGGGTTCGCACCTTTGCGATGCGTTGCTCGAACAGGGTCACGATGTGCTGTGCGTGGATAACCTGTACACGGGCGGCAAGAAGAATATCGCGCACTTGAACGGCGAACCGAATTTCCAGTTCATGCGCCACGATGTGAACTTTCCTTTGTACGTCGAAGTAGACCAAATCTACAATTTGGCGTGCCCAGCCTCGCCAGTGCATTATCAATACGACCCTGTTCAGACCACCAAGACGAGCGTCAACGGATCGATCAACCTCTTGGGTCTGGCCAAGCGGACCAAGGCGCGGATACTCCAGGCGTCCACCTCGGAGGTTTACGGCGACCCCGATATGCACCCTCAATCCGAAGAGTATTGGGGGCGAGTCAATCCGATCGGTATCCGGGCGTGTTATGACGAAGGCAAGCGTTGCGCCGAGACTCTTTTCTTCGATTATCACCGCCAGCATGGGGTGGAAATCAGGGTCGTGCGCATTTTCAATACCTACGGACCCCGCATGGACCCCAAGGATGGTCGCGTGGTCTCCAACTTCATCGTCCAGGCGCTGCAGGGTGAGGAAATCACGATCTTCGGCGAGGGGAACCAGACCCGCAGCTTTTGTTACGTCGACGACCTGATCCGCGGTTTGGTTGCAATGATGGACGCCGAGAAGGGGTTCATCGGACCGATCAATCTGGGCAATCCTGCCGAATTCACCGTATTGGAACTCGCGCGCAGGATACTCGACCTCACGGGCTCGAAGTCGAAGATCGTATTTCATCCCCTGCCCAGCGATGACCCCCGGCAGCGCCGTCCCAACATAAGCATCGCCCGCGAGCGTCTGGGGTGGACGCCGAACGTGTCGCTCGAGCAGGGGCTCATCAGGACTATCCGCTACTTCGATCAGCTGCTGCTCAAGGGCACGGCGACGCTGCGCGTGGAGCGCGCGGGCGACAGGGCCGGTATGGCTCTCTGAGGCTGGCGCTCATGTCGAAAGCGGTACTCGTCACCGGGGGTGGCGGGTACATCGGCAGCCACACCTGCAAAGAGCTAGCGCGCGCGGGCCATTTGCCCGTAACGCTGGACAATCTGATTCATGGGCACAAAGCGGCCGCGCGATGGGGGCCCTTGATCGAGGGCGATATTCGCGACCGCGGTCTCGTGGAGCGCACTATTCGCGAGCATCGGATCGAGGCGGTGGTGCACTTTGCGGGGCACGCATACGTGGGCGAATCGATGCGCGATCCATGCGGATACTTCGGCAACAACGTGACGGGAAGCCTGAGCCTGCTCGAGGCGATGCACGCTTGCGGCGTCGGCCAGATCGTGTTTTCGTCGACCTGCGCCATCTACGGCGTCCCCCAGTCGCTGCCGATTTCCGAGGATAGCCCGCAGCGCCCCATCAACCCCTACGGCGAGTCCAAGCTGTTCGTCGAACGCGCGTTGCATTGGTGTGGCGTGGCGCACGGCCTGCGCTCGGTTGCGTTGCGCTACTTCAACGCAGCGGGCGCCGATCCCGACGCAGAAATCGGAGAGGACCATGATCCAGAGACGCACCTCATCCCACTGGCGATCGGCGCCGCGCTCGGGAAGCGCCCGGCCCTGGAGGTCTACGGTGCCGATTACCCGACTTCCGACGGCACTGCAGTCCGCGACTACGTGCACGTGGCCGACCTCGCGGAAGCGCACGTGCGTGCGCTCGACTATCTGGATCGCGGCGGCGAGAGCACCGCATTCAATCTGGGCACGGGCCGCGGCTATTCGGTACGCGAGGTGATCGCAACGGTGGAACAGGTGGGAGAACGGTCCATACCCCACCGCATCGCAGCCCGCCGCCCAGGCGATCCGGCCAGCTTGATTGCTGCGCCGGGGCGCTCCCGCGAATTGTTGGGCTGGGCGCCGCAGCGGTCCGATCTGCACACGATCGTGACGACTGCGTGGCGCTGGCATGCGCGATGACAGCCGGTCCGGCCGCGATGCGACGGCCGCGTGTTGCAGGCAAGTTTATCTTCGTCGGCGATAAGAAGTTCTGGATCAGGGGCGTCACTTACGGTACTTTTCGCCCCGATGCGGCGGGTGTTGATTACCCGCAGATCGAGGTCGTCCGATCCGATTTTTCCGCAATGGCCGAGACCGGTATCAATGCCGTTCGCGTCTATACGGTTCCACCGCGTTGGCTGCTCGATGTCGCGCAGGAGCACGGTTTGCGTGTCATGGTCGGGCTGGCATGGAATCAGCATGTTGCCTTCCTTCGCAATGCGGCCAGCGCTGCCGAAATCGACCGGGGTGTGCGCGAGGGTGTGCGGCGTTGCGCCGGACACCCGGCGCTTCTGTGCTATGCGGTCGGCAACGAGATCTCCCCGAACATGGTTCGCTGGTACGGCCGGCGGCGTATCGAACGCTTCATCCGCCGGCTATACCGGACCGCGAAAACGGAAGATCCGGGCGCTCTCGTCACTTATGTGAATTATCCGACGACCGAGTACCTGCACGCGCCGTTCCTGGATTTTGTCTGCTTCAACGTTTACCTCGAGTCCCGCGACCGGTTCGAGGCCTATCTCGCGCGCCTGCAAAATCTGGCAGGCGAGTGTCCCTTGGTGATGGCCGAAATAGGCCTCGACTCGCGCCGCAACGGCGAGACCGCGCAGGCAGAAAGCCTCGAGTGGCAGGTCCGCAGCGCGTTTGCCGCCGGCTGCGCGGGAGCCTTTGCATTTGCCTGGACAGACGAATGGCACTGCGTCGGTTTCGACATCGAGGACTGGGATTTCGGCCTGACGACCCGGGATCGTGCTCCCAAACCGGCCTTGGCGGCGGTGCGCAAGGTCTACGCCGAAGTGCCCTTTCCGGCAGACACGCAGTGGCCGCGCATCAGCGTCGTCATCTGCAGCTACAACGGCTCGCGCACCCTGCGCGACACCCTCGAGGGGATGAAGCGCGTCGAATACCCGAACTTCGAAGTCATCGTGGTCAACGACGGTTCGACGGATGCCACGCCGGCGATCGCCGCCGAGTACGACGTGCGTCTCATTACTACCGAGAATCGCGGCTTGTCCGGCGCACGCAATACCGGATGGCAGGCGGCCGATGGCGAGATCGTCGCGTACATCGACGATGATGCCTATCCGGACCCGCATTGGCTGCAGTATCTCGTATACGCGTTCATGACTAGCGACTGGGTCGGGGTCGGGGGACCCAATATTGCGCCCGGCGGCGACGGTCCTATCGCCGACTGCGTCGCCAACGCGCCCGGAGGCCCGGTGCACGTGCTGCTGTCCGACCGCGAAGCCGAACACATTCCCGGATGCAACATGGCTTTCCGGCGTGAAGCGCTGGCCGCGATCGGCGGCTTTGACGCGCGATACCGCGCAGCGGGCGACGACGTGGACGTGTGCTGGCGCCTGCAGCAGCGCGGCGGCCGGATCGGTTTTCATGCCGGCGCGATGGACTGGCACCACCGGCGAAACTCGCTCACGATGTTCTGGCGGCAACAGATAGGCTACGGCAAGGCCGAGGCGCTGCTCGAGGCAAAATGGCCCGAGCGCTATGATCGAGCGGGACATCTCGCATGGGCCGGGCGACTGTACGGTCGCGGGTTCACCGTGCCGATTCCGCTCGGCATCGCCCGGGTCTACGGCGGAGTGTGGGGATCGGCCGCGTACCAGTCGCTCTACCAGCCTGCTCCGTTTACCCTGCTGATGTTTCCGCTCATGCCCGAGTGGTATCTGGTGATCGCGGCCCTGGCAGCGCTTTCCTTGTTGGGGCTGTCCTGGCCACCGCTGGCCTCTGCCTTCCCGCTGTTCCTGCTCGCCGCCGCGGCACCTGTCGTGCAAGCGGCCATGGGTGCGGCGCGCGCGACGTTTCCGGCGCCGGCAAAATCCGCGCGCGACGGGGTAGAGCGACGGTTACTCACCGCTTACCTGCATCTCATGCAACCGCTCGCGCGGCTGATCGGGCGCATGCGGCACGGGCTGACGCCGTGGCGGCGACGATGCGGCGCGGCTGTCGCTCCTCTTCCTCTCGAACGTGAAACCTGGCGCGAAACGTGGCGCTCGCCCGAGCAGTGGGTGCTGGATCTGGAGAGTCGGCTCCGCGAGGCCGGCGCGTGCTTCAGGCGGGGCGGTGATTTCGACCGCTGGGATCTGGAAGCGCGATGCGGCGCGTTCGGTGCTGCGCGGGCACTGCTCGGCGTGGAAGAGCATGGCGCCGGCAAGCAGATGGGACGCTGGCGTCTATGGTCGCGTCCATCGCCGCCGGCCTTCCTGGTGGCAGCTCTGCTCGTGTTGCTGGCTGTGGGTGCCGGTCTGGACGGGGCCTGGCTGGCGGCGTGCGCCCTGGGCGCGGCCGGCGGGATCCTGGCCTGGCGTATGGCGGCCGATTGCGGCAGCGCGCTCGCGATCCTCGATCGGGCAGTGCGCGCGAGTGAACAGCAATGAGCGAAGCAACCCGTTCGGGAACGCGCCAGACCCTGAAACGCCTGCTGCTGCAGGCGCGGCCCTATTGGCTTCATCTGCTGAGCATCCTAGCGCTGAGTCTTGCGGCGGTGCCGCTGGCGCTGCTGTCCCCGGTGCCGATGAAGATCGCGATCGACAGCGCGCTCGGCGATCACCCTTTGCCCTGGCCGCTCAGCGCCCTCGGCACCGACGGGCCGGTCACCGGAGGGGTTGCGCTGGCTGTCGCCGTGTGCCTTGTTGCCGGTCTCGCCGTCCTCGCCGAAACACAGAAATTCGTCACCTGGATGCTGCAGTCCTACACCGGAGAAAAACTGGTGCTGGAATTTCGCGCCGCCCTGTTCGAACACGTGCAGCGCCTGTCTCTCGGCTATCACGATACGCGCGGCACCACCGACTCCATATACCGGGTCCAGTACGACGCACCGGCCATCCAATGGATTGCGGTATACGGCATCTCCCCGTTTCTGACCGCCGCGATGACTCTCGCAGGCATGATCGTCGTCACGGCACGGTTGGACTGGCAACTCGCCCTGGTGGCTCTCGCCGTAGTGCCCGTGCTAGCCCTGCTGATACGTGTTTTCAGCAGGCGCCTCCACGCGAAATGGCATGAGGCCAAGACACTCGGCAGCTCCGTCGCATCCGTGGTGCAGGAAGTGCTGACCGGCTTGCGCGTCGTCAAGGCGTTCGGGCAGGAGCACCGGGAGCAGCGCCGGTTCGTGAATCAGGCAGCCGAGGAAGTGCGCGCCAATTTCGAATTGGTGAGGATACAAGGCTCGTTCAATACCCTGGTCGGCCTGACCCTGGCGGCGGGCACCGCCGGCGCCCTCTATCTGGGCGTTACCCATGTGCGGGCGGGCGCGCTCACGCTCGGGGAGCTGGTGATCGTCATGGCCTATCTTGCGCAACTCTACGGGCCGCTCGAAACGCTCAGCAAGAATCTCTCGCAGCTACAGCAATCGGTCGTCGGCGCCGAGCGTGCCTTCGCGCTGCTCGACATGCTTCCCGAGGTTGCCGACGATCCCCGCGCGCGGCCCCTCGCCCGGGCCGCCGGCGAGGTCGAGTTTCGGAATGCGGAATTTTCCTACGAGGGGGGGCAACCGGTACTGCGGGATCTCAGCGTGCGCGTGCCCGCCGGAACGCGCGTCGGTATCGTAGGCCGGACCGGCGCCGGCAAAACCACCCTGGTGAACCTCGTGACCCGTTTTTACGATCCGACCCGGGGTGCCGTGCTGCTCGACGGCGAGGACGTGCGCCGCTGGCGGCTGGATGACCTGCGCCGGCAGTTCGCGATCGTGCTGCAGGAACCGGTTCTGTTCTCGACGTCGATCGCCGAGAACATCGCGTACGGGCGCGCAGAAGCGAGCCAATCGGAAATCGAGAACGCCGCCAGGGCCGCCAACGCCCATGATTTCGTTTCCGCATTGCCCGACGGTTACGCCACCCAGGTCGGCGAGCGCGGCATGCGCCTGTCCGGCGGCGAACGGCAGCGTATCGCGCTCGCGCGCGCTTTCCTGAAAGATGCCCCGATTCTGATTCTCGACGAGCCGACCAGCGCCGTGGATCTCAAGACGGAGAGGGGTATCATCGAGGCGCTCGAGCGCCTGATGCACGGCCGCACGACCTTCATCATCGCGCATCGCTTGTCTACGCTGCAGCATTGCGATGTGATCTATGCCGTGGAAAACGGCCGGCTGACGAGCGTTTCCATCGAGGCATCCGAACCGCTGCTCGCAAATCCGGGCCTCGGTTTCGCCACGGCGGCCGCAACGAACTGAGCAGCCCGCAATGGACGCAACGCCATGAAGGCAATCGTGACGGGAATACGATGAGACCGGCAGAAAGGCCGTTGCCGAGTGCAACCGGGCGGAATCGACCTTTTGACCCTGGTTCGGTCAATCCGCCTGGACTTTCGCGGCCGCGATGATCTTCGCGTACCTCGCGACCTCGCGGCCGAACAACGCGGCGAGCTCCTCGGGCGTGCTGCCCACCGGATCGGCGCCGTCTTTCGTGAGGAGGTCCCTGCATTTCCGGGGAGTTGAGCGCCTTCACCGTTTCGCCGTGCAGCTTTGCGAGGATGTCCTTCGGCGTGCCGGCGGGCAGGAACATCGCGTACCACTGATCGCATTCGACGCCGGGGTAGATCGAAGCGAGCGTCGGCAGCTCCGGCATGAGGGACGACGGCTTCGCCGTGGTCACCGCAAGAGCCCTGAATCTCCCGGCGCGGATGTGATGGACGCTCGCGAACACCGACCCGAAGCGGAAATCCACTTCGCCCGACAGCAGGGCGACCTGCGCGGGGCCGCCGCCCTTGTAGGGGATGTGCACGACCTTGATGCCTGCCGCCTGCTTGAGCATCTCGATCGCGAGATGACTCGTGGTCCCGCTCCCGTTCGACCCCGCGTTCATTCCATCCGGGCGTTTTTTCGCCAGCGCGACCAGTTCCTTCACCGATTTCGCCGGCACGCTGGAATGGACGAACAGCATCAGCGGCACCGAAGCAAGCCAGCTCACGGGCGCCAGGTCCTTGATGGGATCGAACGCGAGCTTCTTGTGCAGGTTTACGTTGACGGAGAGGGACGCCGTCGTGACCAGAATGTTGTAGCCGTCCGGGGGCGATTTGGCAACGATCTCGGCGCCGACGAGCCCGCCGGCGCCGGCCCGATTGTCCGCGACGAAGGTCTGTCCCATGGTTTCGGTGAACTTCTTCGCGAGGAACCGGCCCGCAATGTCGGTTCCGCCGCCGGGGGCGAACGCTATTACGACGCGGACCTGTTTTGCAGGCCAAGCTTGCGCCGTGGCGTCAGGGACCGACGCCAGAGCGAGCGCCAGCGCCGCCGCGCCGGCGGCGCCGCTCAAAATACGAGACCACTCCTTAGCGATTATCATCGTCGGCACCCGTCGCTAGTCATTCATCGCTCCGCATTACTCAAGTTCGTCCTCCCAGATAGCGCGTGGCGAGACGGCGCTCGACAGCGCGCCGGCCAGAGCGCGTGACGCGATAGCCTCTCGCGCGCGGGCGGCTGGAAATCACACGGGCGAGCTGGCGGTCGATGTAGTGCAGGCCGACGCCGTCAGCGGCCGCCACGCCATCCGGAATCCGGCCGCTTGCGACCAGCTTGCGGAACGTGGGACGGCGCTGTGGCTCGCTGTCGTAGTGCGGACAATTGCTGCCGCCTAGAAAGCCCAGGCACGGCAGCGCCGTCAGCGGGCCGGCGATCGAATCCGTGACGCCGTACTCGAACCAGCAGATCGAGCCCGCGCTGCCGCCGCCCAGCACTACACCACGCTCCCACGCGGTTCTCAAGTAGCGGTCGAGCCCCCAATCACGCCATACGGCAAGCATGCTGCGCGTGTTCCCGCCGCCAACGAAAATCGCATCCTGTTCGAGCACAAAGGATTCCAAATCGCGGGGCGTGCGGGCGAACAGGGCCAGATGCGTGGGTTTGCACTCGAACTGGCTGAATCCCGCATAGAAGCGCAGCCGTCCGGCCTCCGCGTCCCCGCCCGCGGCGCCCATGAAGGCAACCTTGGGTTTCCTGCGACGGGTCTGTCGCAGAAAGTACTGCACGAGGAGCAGATTATCGAGCTCGGGCGGCAGCGCGCCGCCGCCGATGGCAATGATCTGTCTTTTCACCACAGGCACAGCCTCTTCGTGTTGAAAGCTTTACTTCGGTCCTTCGTACCTTCGTGTTGAGGCTGTCGCACGGCGCGCGGGGTGCTTGCTCCAGGTCTCGACCCGCACCGGGGACGGATTGTAGCCGCACGCGGGATTGTACTTTTGCGGACAATTGGAGATCACTGTGATGACGTCGGTAAGCGCCTCGACGTCGACGAAGTCACCCGCCTTCGATCGACTGTCGGCGATCGCCATGTGGCCATCGCGGCCGACCGGTACGCTCATGAAGAAGTTCACGTTCGCCACGATGTCCTGCTCACCCATGTCGAACTTGGAGAGCTCGTGTATGAAGTTGGCGCGGCAACTGTGCGTGCGCCGGCCATAGCGCAGCAGATTCATCTCGACGCTGCAGCAGCCGCCGATCGTGTCGTGGTTCGGGCAGCTCGATGCCACGACCTTCATGAGCGCGGTGGCGTACTCTCCGTATAACACGGTCCCGACGTTCACGAAGACGTTTTCCGACATCTTCATCGTGTTGGCGGCGTTGTAGCGGTCGCGCGCATCGAGCGCGTTGTAGCAAAGAAAATCCACCGCTTGCTGTCCCTCGATATCGACGAAACGGACAAGGTCGCCCCTCCCGAGTCGGGCGCCCCAGGAACCGCCGGGATCGACGATGACGGACGTGATCTGACGGTAGCCTTTGGGTGTCTTACTCATCAGTTGATGCGGATGTTGGCGTCGCGCACGATGGCGCCGAAGCGCGCGCGCTCGCGGTTCTGATGCGCCGCGAACTCCTCGGGCGTCATCGGCGCGGACGCCTCGGCCGCCATGGGGGCGAGCACCGCGCGCGTTTCCGGAGTCTGCATGATGCGTCCGACCTCGCGGTTCACGCGCGTAATGATCTCGCGCGGTGTGCCCGCCGGCGCGTAGACGCCGGACAACCAGGCGATTTGCAGGTTCGTGCCGGCCTCGATCATGGTCGGCGTGTCGGGAAAGAGCGGCGAGCGCGTCGCTCCCGGCACCGCGAGCAGGCGCACCTTGCCGGTCTTGATATGCGGGATCGCCGCTCCGAGATCGAAGGTGAAGTCGATCTGGCCGCCGAGCAGATCGACGAGTACCTGCTGCGAGCCCTTGTACGGCACGTGGATCATGTTGATTTTCGCCTCGCGCATCAGCATTTCGGTGGCGATATGCTGCAGAGTTCCGCTGCCCGCGGAACCATAGTTGAGCTTGCCGGGATTGGCGCGGGCGTAGGCGACGAATTCGGCGAGACTCTTCACCGGCAGTCCGGCGCGCGCGATGACAAACAGCCCGGCGCGCGCCGTCGGTGCGATCGGTTCCAGGTCCTTGGCCACATCGATGTTCATCTTGTAGATGTGCGGGCTGACGACGATGCCGGCGTCAGAGGCATGGAGCAAGGTATAACCGTCCGGTGGCGCCTTGGCGACGGCCTCGACGCCGACGTTGCCGCCCACGCCGACGCGATTTTCGACCACCACCTGCTGGCCGAGCGCATCGCCCAGCGGTGACGACATGGAGCGGGCAATCACGTCCGTGGCGCCGCCGGCGGCGGCGTTCACCACCAACCGGATCGTTTTCGCGGGCCAGGGCTGAGCCCACGCGAGCGTAACGAACGCTAATGAGAATTGAACGGCAATCAGGCAACGGACGAGCGGGGACATTTGTTCCTCCTTAGCTATTGTGCTCTTAGGGCGCGATCGAGGCCGCGCAGCAGCGGCAGGATGATGTCGATCGCCGGCACCGGGACCGACTTCTCGCGGGCAAACGCCTGCAGCTGTCCGATTATTGCTTCCACCTCGAGGGGCCGTCCGAGCGCCGCGTCCTGACCCATCGAGGGGAGCTCTCCGGGCTTGCCGCGCCGCGCCAGCGCTTCCAGGTCGAGCTTCGAGCGCAGATCCCAGCCCAGCGCCGCGGCGACTTCGAGCGTCTCGCGCATGAGCGCAATCGACAGCGCGCACAGCTCCGGATCGGAACCCTGCAGGCCGAGATCGGCGCGGGCGAGCGCAGCGATCGGATTGCCGGACGTATTGTTCACGAGCTTCTGCAGAATGTCGCTGCGCAGGTCGCGGGAGACGCGGGCATCCACGCCGCGGGCGCGCAGGAACGAGATGGCACCGTCGAGGCGCGCGCTGGCCGATCCATCGGGCTCGCCGAGGATGAGGTGATCGGGACCGGAATGCACTATCACCCCGGGGGCCGCAATCTGGTTCGGCGAGTGCACGACGCCCCCCAAAGCGCGCTGCGGCCCGACTTCGCGCCACAGGGCGTCTTCCGGGTCGAGCAGCGGCAGGGTCTCTGCCCGGCCGGGCAGTCCGTGCCGCCACCACCAGGGAATGCCGTTCAACAGGAAGACCGCGCAGCCCCGCGGCGCGAGCAGCCGCGCGATCGCGGTCGCGGCGGCGGGTACGGCGTGCGCCTTGAGCGTCACCAGAACCAGGTCCTGAGCCGGCAGGGTGGAAGGGGTGTCGGTGATGATAGGAGGCTGCACCTGCGTATCCTTCCCGCCCTTGCGCAGCGTCAGGCCGCGCTCGCGGATCGCGGCGAGCATCGCACCGCGCGCGACTAGCGATATTCCTTCCGGGTCAGCCGCGAGCAACTGCACCGCAAGGTGGCCGCCCACGGCGCCGGTGCCGAAGATGCAGACGTTCATGTTTTCCTTGGATACCGAAGAGTAACAGCTTCACCGCGAAGGACGCCAAGGGAGCGGAGGAAAATAAGAGCCTCACCGCGAAGGACGCGAAGAAAATAAATATATGAGAGGCTTACTGGCGATTCTCTTTTCCTTAGCGAACTTTGCGGCCTTTGCGGTAAAGCTTTTCCTTTTCGTCCCCGCCCTAGCAGACGGGGCGGGAGCGTATGGCGTCGGCGATCTTGCGTGCGATTCTCTGTCCTTTCCCATCGCCTATGAACTCGCCCTTGTCCACCACGACCTTGCCGCGGCGTATGGTGGTCTCGGGCCATCCCGCGATCTCGTGGCCTTCCCAGGGACTATAGTCGGTCTCGTGCAGGTCTTCTACGCGTACTTTGCGCTTGACCGCAGGATCGAAAATCACGAGATCGGCGTCGCTCCCCGCGGCGACGGCGCCCTTGCGCGGGTACAGCCCCATGATCCGCGCGGCGTTGGTCGAGACGTGATCCGCGAAGCGCACGAGCGAATAACCTCGCTTCACCACCATTTCCGTGTACATCACGGATAGCCGCGGCTCCACTCCGGCGCTGCCTCCCGTCGTGTCGTCGATGCGCTTGCCGTGTATCTTCGTGCACAGCGACGTGCAAACCCCGTCCGTCGCGACGGTGCTGATCTCGCCGTCGACCGTTCCCCGCCACAGGGCCTTCTGGTCGGCCTCGGACTTGAGCGAAGGGTAGGTGTGATAGATCTGCCCGTTGGGACGCCGGTAGTCGTCGAAGCGTTGTAGAGCATGTACTGGTGCAGCGTTTCGCCGTATATCGGGTAACCCCGCGCCCGCGATTCGCGGATCGCCGCGATGCCGGTCCCGGCGCTCACGTGCATCATGTAGAGCGCGGCGCCTTCCACGTTCTCCGCGAGGCGGATGATGTGCCGGAACGCCAGGTCCTCGGACAGCGTGCTGTGCACGTCGGGCATATTCTCGAAGCCGACCCGTCCCTCCGCGATGAGCTTCTCGTACATATGCATCACGAGGTCGTCTTCCTCGGCATGGATCGCCGCCAGCCCGCCGTGCCGGGAGAGCACCTTGAAGATTTCCCAGATGTCGCCGTATCCGACTTTTCTGTCCTTGATGGAAGGGCGGATGTTCGTGGTGAAGATCTTCACGGTGGGGAAACCCGCCTGGATGGCCTCCGGCAGCTCGTTGAGCGTGGTCGGCGGGATCTTTCCAAACAGCATCACGTGGAACGCGTAGTCGCAATGGCATTTTCCGCGCCAGTCCTCGTCGCGGCGCGCTATCGCCTGCTCCAGCGTTTCTCCCGCGTTCCAGATCGCAAAGTCGATGAGCGTCGTCGTGCCGCCGTAGAGCGCTGCCCGGCTGACCTGCGCCGATCCGGCGCTCAACTCCGGGGGCCCGCCGTCCTTGCCGAGCTGAACCGGCCAGTTGCAATGGATATGCGGATCCACGCCGCCGGGCAGGACGATCTTGCCGGCGGCGTCGATGACGCGTGCGGACGGCATGTCCTTCAGCGTGTCCGGCGCGCCCACGGCGGCGATCTTCTCGCCGGCAATGGCGACATCCCATGGGCCCGCGCCCTCCGGCGTGACCACCAGACCACCGCGCACGATGAGATCGAGCATGTGCGTCCTCCTTTTTATTTGAAGTCGAACACGGTCAGTGTAACCGTTCCATCAAGGAGTGTGCCGGACTTGTCTCGACACGTACTAGCACTCCAACATCTGGATTCGCGCGGCGCGAGGGTATACTGGATAGGTTCGAACCTCTGCACATATTCCACATGATGCTAATTCACGGTGGCCGTGTCGTGCTGCCCCGCACCTACACTGTGGAAGCGCTGGATATCGTACTCGACGGGGAGAGTATCGCGGAACTGGCCGCACCCGGCTCTGTTTCGGGCGACGGCATGCAGCGCTTCGACGCCTCCGACCGCCTGGTGATTCCGGGGCTGATCAACGGCCACCACCACGCTCAGGCGCAGCTTGCGAAAGGGCGATTCGATCGCACGACGCTCGAGCTTCTGTTGGTGGCAATGCCCTGGGCGAACGGCGCGCGCACGCTGGAAGACAAGTATTTGTCCGCGCAGATCGGCGCGGCGGAGCTCATCCGCAAAGGCTGCACCGCCACTTACGATATGTTCGCGGAGTTTCCGCTGCCGACACCTGAAGGCGTGGACGCCGTCGCGCGCGCCGTACTCGGACGTCGGGATGCGCGCCACCATCGCGCCGATGATGGCGGACCGCAGCTTCTACGAGGCCATTCCCGGCCTGGCCGATTTCCTCCCCGGGCCCCTGCGTGAACAGGCCCTGGCAATAAGGCACGAGCCATACAGCGCGGCGCTGGCCGCCTGCCGCAAGATCGTCGGTGACTGGCAGCATGACCGCGCCCGCATCCAGCCCGCGCTGGGCCCCACGATCCCGCATCACTGCTGCGATGCTTTCCTCACCGGCTGCCGCGATCTCGCGCGGGAATTCGATCTCGGCATGCAGATGCACGTCGCCGAGTCGAGGACACAGGCGGTGATCGCGCCGAAGTGGTACGGCAAGACGCTGGTCGGACACCTCGAGTCGCTGGGAATGCTGGGGCCGCGTTTTTGCGCCTCTCACGCCGTATGGCTGGACGAAGCCGACAGGAGTCGCCTTGCAAATGCCGGCGCGTCTGTGTCGCACAACCCGGGTAGCAATCTCAAGCTCGGTTCGGGTGTCGCCGACGTGCGCAGCATGCTCGAGCGCGGAATAAACGTCGCCATCGGCACGGACGGCTCATCGGCTTCCGACAATCTGAACGTGTTCGAGGTAATGCGCCTGGCGTCGTATTTGTCGCGCGTGCAGGACCATCCCGTCGAGCGCTGGATTACGGCTCGCGAAGCGCTGCACGCGGCGACCGAAGGCGGGGCCCGGGCGCTGGGGTTCGAGAAGATCGGGCGCATAGAGAAAGGCTACCTGGCCGATCTCGCCTTCATCGATCTTGCGGCGTTGCATTACGTGCCCGCCAACGACATCGTCGCGCAACTCGTATTCGGCGAAGATGGCACCGGCGTGGACAGCGTCATGGTTGGAGGGCGCATGGTTCTCGATCACGGCCGGCTCACCAACGTGGATCTGTCCCGCCTCCGCGCACGTGCGGAAGAAGCCATGGCGCGGCTTGCGGCAGCCACCTCCAAAACGCGCGCAACGGCGGAAGCGCTCGCGCCCTACGTCTCGCAATTCTGCGCGGGGCTTGCCGCATCGCCGCTGCCGATCCACCGATTTTGCGGGCACGCACCTTCGTCTCTGCGGACTCCGAACTAAAAAACATATCTAAAGCCACAGATAAACACAGATGAACACAGATGAAACCAAAAAACAAAATTGGCCACGGAATCACACGGAAAACACGGACGGACGGAAAGCCTGAAATGATTTTATTCGCTGATTGGCGGCTTCGCTCCTTGCAGTGTCTGTGTGCTTCCGTGTGTTTCCGTGGCTGAAATGATCTTGAATTTCAGGTTTGAATTTATCCGTGTTTATCTGTGTGTATCTGTGGCTAAGTCGTTCTTTCGTCTTGAGATAGGTTCTAGTGTGAGGGGCAGATGATAATTCGATCGATGTTGTTGGTAGCGTGGTTGATCCCGGCGGCGATGGCCTATGCTGCGCAGCAGTACCCGTCGAGGCCGATTCGAATGATCGTGCCGTTTCCCGCGGGCGGCGCGTCCGACACGTCCGCCCGGATCGTCGCGCAGAAGCTCTCCGCAGGATTGAACCAGCAGATCGTCGTGGAGAACCGCGGCGGCGCCGGCGGGACCATCGGCGCCGGGCTCGCCGCAAAAGCCAGTCCCGACGGTTACAGCCTGTTGATGGGGTCGTCCACCGAACTGGTGATCAGTCCGCATCTCTATCGAAAGGTCGCATACGACACGGTGCGTGACTTCGCGCCGATTACCCATGTGGCCTCGCAGCCGCTGATCCTGGTCGTGCATCCCTCCGTGCCCGCGAAATCGGTAGGGGACCTCATAGCGCTGGGAAAATCGCGCCCCAAGGAATTGAACGCTGCATCCTCCGGTAACGGCTCGACCTTGCACCTCGCGCAGATTCTGTTCGAGAACGCGACGGGCGCGAGATTCGTACACGTGCCGTTCGCCGGCAGTCCCCAGGCGGCCGTAGGAACCATGTCGGGGGAAACGCAGCTTACTTTCGGAACCGTGCCGACCGTGCTCGAGCACGTCCGCGGCGGCAAGTTGCGCGGGCTCGGCATAACGAGCTTGAAGCGCAAGGCCGCCATTCCCGATTTGCCCACGGTCAGCGAGTCCGGTGTCCCCGGCTACGAGATGTTGATCTGGAATGCGCTGTTGGGCCCGCACGGCACGCCGCGCGAAGTGATCGCCTTGCTGCACGTCGAAACGGGAAAAGTTCTGGAAGCGCCCGACGTCCGGGAAGCATTCGCCCGACTCGGCACCGAAGTGTCGGGCAGCACGCCGGAACAACTGCGGGCCTATATCACGTCCGAATGGGCGAAGATGGGGAAGGTCGTGGCCGCCTCGGGAGTGAAGGTCGACTGATCTGCGCACAGGGCCATGGCCAGATGACACCAAAGGCCAAATTGGCCACGGAATCACACGGAAAACACGGACAGGACGGAAGGCTTGAAATGATTCTATTCGCTAATTTGTACAAATCGGGACTTGATCTGACAGACATTGTCCGATAACGGCGATAGTCCGACATCCCTGACAGACTGGGCGAGCGCCCGCTGGCCTAACCCGACCTGGCCCGCAGATCGAATGCGATCAAACAGTCGTTCTCCCTAACGCACCGGAAGTGCGCTCTAAGGTAGGCTCGGAAACCCGAATAGTGGTCTAGCCACCAAAACGACAGCCACGAAAAAACCATAAACGAACATCCGCGACCGCGCATCCGCTCCAGCTCCGTAATGGCTTCGTTATCGGATGCGGGAGCACCCCAGTAAACGCCGTCCCGTTCCAGAAACGGCAGCACGTCACGAATTGGGAACTCCGTAGCCATGGACTCGGCAACAAGAATGAGTAATTCCTGGCGAGGTATGATCTCTATTACTTCCTTGCAGAGACGCAGCGCAAAGGCCTTGTCCAAATACGAGCGCGGATGCACAAGCGAGAGCGGTGGATTAGGTGTCGCCAAGGCCGCGATGCGGAGAGGATTTTCTGGACTTAGAGTTTCAAGGCACCTTCGTTCTAAGAACAGCAAGACGTTTTGAGCATACCACCACTCCACATGCCAATCATTCCAGATCCTGCTACGAAGGCAGTCTATTGGCGTGTATCCTTTCTGTTGAAAAAGTGTGGTCCAATACGCAGGCCATTGTTCGTTGACGTGGTGCATTCCGCCTTGATAGGGCGCGGCAGCCGAGAACAGGATTACCGAGCCGAGGTTTACGAGGGACTCTATCAATGTTCCAGCAGATGACGCTTTCAGATGCTCGGCTACTTCTAAGCAGCAGACGAGGTCAAAACGACGGTCTATGGTTATCGGCATTGTTAAGTCATGCGCCCGGAAGCGGTCACGGGTTATCTGCAACATGTGCCGGTCGACGTAATCACCATCAATTCCGAGAATGTCTAGAACGCCGTTATTCGAAAATGCCGCCAACCACGTACCCACGCCGCAACCGACGTCAACGACACTAGAAGGGCCAACTAAATCGATGACCAAAGGGACGACCCGGTCAGCCGACTGCCGGGACCCGGACTTCTGGTTCTGATAGAACTCCGCTGTGTATTCACCTACCATTGCAGCCTCCTCCTGATGCTGTGTGCCACTAAACGGCTATCGACAGAACCTTCCGGCATATGTGGTCCGCATCAAAGATGGTCTGTGCGACGATGCGCGCCTCTTTCGCTTCATCATCATAGCGTTCGTAGATTCTGCGCAACGTCATTGCCGCCTCCACACTATCGCGGACGCGGTGAAGTCCTTTCCCCGATGGCAAAATCGTGCTCGGCCCCGTGTGTTCCACCACACACGGCTTCCCCGATGCGAGGTAGCAGATTGTGCGATCACTGATCCAAGCGGTCTGGTCCCTAACACAACTTGGCTTCGCGGCACTGAACTCGCCGGCGGACCGCTGGATGAATCCACGGTATTTCGCGGGGGTTGCGGCCACGTCGTGTGCGTCGACTACTCGAAAGCCATGCTGTTCAATTCGTGCTTTTTCGCGCAAGTCATTCGACAAATTGAGCGCGAGCTCAAAGGGTCCAGCGGCCATTGAAGGCAGGTCCATGAAGTGCTCAAATCCTCCACGTTTGTCGTCCAAGACAAACCCGCCAGTTTCATCCGGCATCCAGATGTCACTCCACCACTGCGAGACCGTAGTCCAAGGGGCATTGGGTGGCGTGGGACACACCGGCCATTCCGGAAGAAATACACACGGAGGCGTATACACCCAGCTTCTCGGCGTTCCGGTGGCATACTTCGATTGGTTGATCTTTTCTCCAATCGTAAACAGCACATCATGCTTGGGCGGCGGATAATCTCCTTTCGCGAGCGCGAAATGGAGGTGGCCCGGATCAATATCGAGCAGAGCCGAGCGACGCGCGCAGGTGAGGAGACGATGAGGTAGTTCGTACCTCAGATCGAATAGCAGATCGAACGGACCGAAGTCGTGCACAGTGCCGAGCCCGGCGTCACGCAGCGCTTTCGCGTCTTGTTCATCCGATTTGTAGTCCACTGCCAGCGCAGATATTCCGAAAGGCGCCAATACATTCCGCAAATGTGCCACGCGCTGCTGCAATTCGGTGACGGGCATCGTGCGAGGGACTATATCAAGCCAAGTCACCTCACAACCTACTGAACGGAAACCGAGTGCCCAATTGAGGAACACCCAGAGATGTCCCCCTTGTGGATACGTGAGACTATTCGGCACGCTCAAACAAAGCCGCATCAGCAATCACACTGCTCCTGAAACTACGGTCCGGCATTCGGTTGAAGCGATCATCGGAAAAATTTCTCAAGTAGCGAAGATTGCGTTAAGCATTTGATCCAAGACTTTCCCGGAATCGAAGTACTCGGCGGCTACTTCGCGTGCTGCGGCTGCGTGAGCATGGTAATTGGCCTCCACAGCCGCGATGCCTGAACTTGCCTGTTCAACCGTATCGAACGCCAAAAGCCCGTTTCCGATCGGGATATGTTTCGAAAACCCAGTATTCTGAACGACGGCCGGCCTACCGGTGGCTAGATAACAGGCCGTTCGGCAGCTGAACCAACCCGTATTCATCGCCACGTAAACGTTCTTTGCCGTAGAAATTTCACCTCGCGACCCTGCAATAAACTCTTGATAGCTTTGCGGCGTCATGGTTGCGCTGGGCGCGTCTAGGACATGCCAACCATCGTTCAATAGTTCTTGCCTTGGCGCAGCTCCGCCGATCGCAATTCTTAGCGGACTCGATGTCTTGCTCGGAAGAGATCTGATTCGGCCAAACTCCACGCCTTTACTACCGTACTCCCGCCCGGCGAATGCGAGCCGTCCTCGAAAATCATTCCACGTCATCACTGTTGACCATGGGCTGCCTTTCGCAGCTTCGGGTAGGTCGCTCCAGAATGACAGGACTATTGGCATGCGCGTCGGGATCCAACGCACACCGAGCTGCGGAACTAGGCAATCTGCCTGACCGATATTCTCCGCATAGGTAAGATGACGCGTATGCGCCTTGAAATCCTGGAGCCATCGTTCGACATTCTCTGACCATTCCGGGCGTTCACTGAGAACAATTTGGTTGTAACCCGGGTCTGTATCGAGGAAAGCCGTTATGCATCCGGATGCCAAGTCAGCGGGGATGGGATTGGTTGCACTCACATTCAGAAACAAATCGGCTGATCGCGCATAGCTGAGAAATTGAGAATGCGACATGCCGAAAGATTCCGAGCTAAGATGGCGGTAATGCCAACGGTCAGCGAGTTCCGGTGCATAGCGTTTGAAAAATCGTGCCAGAACGTCAGCCGAATATGATGCAGTTTCTACTCGAGTATTTTGGAGAGGGTCGAACGGCCAAATCCAGGTGTCCTCATGGTAGATTACGTCGTGCCCAAGGCGAGCGAGTCCTATTGGGTACTGCAGATAGTCCCAAGCGACTCCACCGACTGGATACGCGCCCACGAGGCCGGCGACCACAATCCGTAATGATGATTCCCGTGCAGACATTCAGGGGATGTCCGTAGCGGCAGTGTCAACCGTTCCAGATTAGTTTACTCGTATAGCTCGGTAAGCGCAGAGAACGGTGATCGATCTTGAGCAGCGTCCTTCAACATTTTAGAGATAGGTTCTAATCAGCCGTAATTCCCGCCGCCTTGATGATCTCCGCCCATCGCTTCTGCTCGGCGTTCATGAGCCTGGCGAACTCCCCCGGGGTGATTCCCGAAGGGTCGTAACCGAGTGTTTCCAGCCGCGCTTTCGTTTCGCTCATGGCGAGTATCTTGATCGTCTCGCCTGCCACGCGCGCTATGACCGGCCGGGGCGTGCCAACCGGGAATAACAACCCCTGCCAGTTCGTCGCCTCGTACCCCGGCAGGTTCAACGCTTCTGCCACCGTAGGCAGCTCGGGCACCGCGGCGAAACGCTTCGTGGTGGTCACTGCCAGTGCGCGCAGCTTTCCCGACTTGATGAACGGGAGCGCGCCCTGCGTGCCGGAAAGTATCACCGGTACGCGTCCTCCCATGACATCGACGAGGCCCGGCGGACCGCCTTTATACGGGACGTGAGCGAGCTCAATGCCGGCCATCCGGTTCAGCAATTCCCCGCCCAGATGCTGCATGCTGCCCACGCCGGAAGATGCGAAGTCGATCTGCCGCGGCTTTGCTCTCGCCAATTCGACCAACTCCTTCATCGTCTGGCCGGCGAACGACAGGTTCACGAGCCAGATATTGGGCGACAGCGTGAGCTGAGTTACCGGCGCGAAATCCTTGACCCCATCGAAGGGCGCGCGCCGGCTCACGAGAGGAGCGGTGATCGTGTCGATCGCGCACAGCAGCATCGTGTAGCCATCAGCGGTCGCCTGCTTTACCATTTCAGCGCCGAGCATGCCCGCCGCGCCGGGCCGGTTGTCGACGACGATCTGCTGCCCGAAGCCGTCTCCCAGCTTTTGCGCCATGAAGCGCGCAATCGTGTCGGATCCTCCGCCGGCCGCCTGCGGGACGATCAGGCGGATGGCCCGCTGCGGGTAGGCCGGTTCTGCAGCGAGGCCACCGGAGATCGCGCCGGGAAACGCCGCCAAGGTAACGCACAAGAGCCATGGTCTGAGCTTCCGCATGTCGTGTCCTGGAGGGAAAAGGGTATGAGCCGGCGGCCGCAAGTTTAGCACCATGACTTTCCCGCACCGGCGTGTACTGCACCAAGCCGAACCGTCCGACTACGATGCGCCGATGGGCCGGAGTGCGGCAGGCTGGCGCGAACGGCGGGAGAACCCGTTCCAGCGATCAGTGTTGAAGAGGTGCTGTCAGACTCGATTTCCGGCACAATTATCCAGCCTTACGTAACTTCATTACGTCGCTCGACCCCTCACCTCGCGCCCGCGCAGGGCGGAGCAGGTTACAAGCGGTATCATGCTTGGATGCGACCCTGGAGCGGGATGCAGCGCCCGTGATTATCCGCGCGCTTGTGTGCACCTCCACGGTCGCATCCCCAGAATCGGGGGCCCGCCCCTCGTTCCGGCGCAGTCTCTCCCGAGGGTCGAGGCGAGCCGGGGGGCGAATCGATGAGTCCGGATTTATCATCCGGTTTCGAAATGATCAATAAGGGAGGCTCTTTTCATGGCAAAAAGGGTTTACTTCAGCTTTCACCACCAGGACGTGATTGACCTGAGAGCTGACGTAGTCCGCAACCACTGGCTGGCGAAGGCGGACCGGGAGGATGCGGGGTTTTTCGATGAGCTGACTTGGGGTGACGCCATTCTGGGGGGTCATGCTTCCATCAAACGTCTGCTCACCAGCGGCCTGGATGATACGTCGGTCACGTGCGTGCTGATCGGCAGCCAGACCGGTGCTCGACGATGGGTGCGTTACGAGATCGTCGAGAGCATACAGCGGGGAAACCTGCTCCTCGGAGTACACATCAACGGCATTCCGGACAAATCGCAACGGACCAAGCCCGCAGGAAAAAATCCCTTCGAGCAGCTTGCCCTCGCCATCTCTGCCGACGGGACTTCCATCAAGGTTCTGCAATACGAGCATGGCGCCTGGCTTCCGTGACGAGGATAGACCGGGCTGGCCGTTGTCGAAACCGGCGGCACCTGAAAGGCGGGGAAAACGCATTCAACTTTCTACGAGGTACCGGGTGTACGACTGGGTTACCGACAACGGGCCGGACAATTTCGAAAAGTGGATTGGCATGTAAGCGCGTTGGTAGAAGCCGCCTCAAAAACGCATTTGAGCCGCAGATGTATCTGTGGCTGAGTCTCGCATTTCGTCTTTGAGTCAGAGTCGTAGTCACCTCGCCAGCCCGAGATCGGTCAGGAATGCCCGTAGCCGGACGTTGTCCCGATCGAGAGACTTTCGCGTCTCGGCGCTTCCCGCGCCACTTCGCCCTCGGGATCAACGAAAAGGGCCGGACTCGATCGAATCCGGCCCTCTCTTCACCAGCAAGCAACGGCCTGCGCCGTCACTCGTCACTCAAACCAGCTTCATGTCCTTCATCGGCAGGCTGCGCACCGGTTTCCCGGTAGCCGCGTGTATCGCGTTGAGTACGGAAGGCACCGTGACGCAGATCGTCGGCTCTCCCACGCCGCCCCAGAAGTCGTACGTCGGCACGATCACCGTCTCGATCTTGGGCATCTGCGCGAGCCGCGCGACTCGGTAGGTGTTGAAGTTCAGCTCCGCAATCCGGCCTTTTTCGACCGAGCACTCGCTTTGCAGCGAGTCGAACCCGTACGCCACCGACCCTTCGACCTGGGCGGCGATCATGGCCGGATTGACCGCATGGCCGCAATTGAGCGCGAGCACCATGCGATGCACCTTGACCTCGTTCCGGTTCACCGAGACTTCTGCGACCGCCGCAGAGTAGCTGCCGTATCCCATGAATTGCGCGATCCCGCGATGAACGCCTGCGGGTAACGGCTTGCCCCAATCGCCTTTCTCCGCCGCCGCGTTCAGGACGGCCAGATGCTTCGGATGGTTCTGCATGAGGGCGCGGCGGAACTCGAGCGAATCCTTGCCGGCCGCCCGGGCCACTTCCTCCATGAAGCATTCCAGGTACACGCCGTTCTGGTTGGTATTGACGCCCCGCCACGGGCCGACCGGCACGTGCGTATTGCGCATCGCGTACTCGGTGAGAAGATTGGGGATGGTGTAGCCGAACTGCGCGTCGCCGGGAGCCTTCCACAAACCCTGGAGCTGCCGGACGTCCTTGCCATCCTTGATCGCTGCCGGATTCAACCATGCGTTGATCGACTGCCCGGAAACACGCAGGTGCAGCCCGATGAGATTGCCGCTTTGATCCAGGCCGGCGGCGAGCTTGCACTGCGAGATCGGCCGGTAGAAGTCGTGCGCCTGATCCTCCTCGCGGGTGTAGATCATCTTCACCGGCACTCCCGGAAACTGCTTCGCGATAGCGGCCGCTTTGCGCACGTAATCCTGCGTGCCGCCGCGCCGGCCGAAGCCGCCGCCCAGACCATGGTTGTAGGCCTCGCATTGCGCCAGCGGCAGCCCGGAGGCTGCCGACAGGGAGGCGAGAGAAGCCTCCGCGTTCTGGCTCGGCATCCACACCTCGGCGCGGTCCTGCGAAATCCTGACCGTGCAATTCATGGGTTCCATGCAAGTGTGGGACAGGAAAGGCGTCGCGTAGACGGCTTCGACCTTCTTCGCCGCGCCGGCAATCGCCTTCAACGCGTCACCTTCCTGGATATCAGCGAAAGCGTCGTTCGACGTGAGGCCTTCCTTCAAGTGCTCGGCGATCAGCGCGCTCGACCGGGATGCGTTGGGCCCCTCATCCCAGACGATAGGCAGCGCATCGAGCGCCCCCTTGGCCCGCCACCAGGTATCGGCGACGACGGCGACAGCTGTGTCGCTTACTCTCACCGCGCCACGGACTCCGGGCCTTCCCTTTATTTTCGACTCGTCGAAGCTCACGAGCTTGCCGCCGAACACCGGACAATCCTTGATCGCCGCGCTCAGCATGCCGGGCAGCTTCAAGTCGATGGAATACATCTTCGAGCCGTTCAATTTGTCGGCGGTGTCGAGCCGCTTCATCGGCTTGCCGGCGACCTTCCAGTTCTTGGGATCCTTGAGCTTGATGCCCTTCGGGTCCGGCGCGGTCAATTTGGACGCGGCGGCGGCGACCTTGCCGTAGCTCGTCGATCGCCCCGATCCGGAGTGCGTGATGATGCCGTTAGCCACTGAGACTTCGCTGACCGGCACCTTCCACTCATCGGCTGCCGCCTGCAGCAGCATCATGCGCGCGGCGGCGCCACCCTGGCGGACATAATCTTGCGAGCCGCGGATGCCGCGGCTGCCGCCGGTTGCCATATCGCGCCAGACGCGCTTGCGGGCAAGGTTCTGGCCCGGCGTGATGGGCTCGAGAACGATTCTTTTCCAGTCGCATTCGAGCTCTTCCGCGACGAGCTGGGCGAGGCCGGTATGCGTGCCCTGCCCCATCTCTGCGCGCGCGACGCGGATCACGACAGTGTCGTCAGGCTTGACGACAACCCACGCATTGACTTCAGGATCGGTGGTGGTCTGCGCTGCCGCCGGGACTATGCCGAACGGAAGGTTGAATCCGAGCGCCAGCCCGCCGCCCGCTGCCGCGGAGCCGACGATGAATTTGCGGCGCGAAAATTCGGGGCTTTGCCGGAGATGGTGTTGTTCACGCTTTTCATGGCGGTCTCCTTAAGCCTGGAGGTTGGAGTTGTCATCGGCGAGGGCAACCGAGCCGACCGCCGTTGCGGGATCACCGCCCATGTGGATGATGGAGCCGCCGCCCTTGGCCGAACCGGCGGCCATGTGCACCGCCGCCCTGATGCGCTGATAAGTTCCGCACCGGCAGATGTTGGTCATCGCAGCGTCGATGTCCTTGTCGGTGGGTTTTGGAGTCTTCCTGAGCAGCGCCGCGGCAGCCATGATCTGCCCCGACTGGCAATAGCCGCACTGTGGAACATCGATCGCCGCCCAGGCCCGCTGCACGGGATGCGAGCTATCAGGCGACAGGCCTTCGATGGTGACGATCCTGTCGCCGGATTTGATGGCGCTGACGGGAATCGAACAGGAGCGCTGCACTTCGCCATTGATGTGCACGGAGCACGCGCCGCACTGCGCGACGCCGCAACCGTATTTCGTGCCGGTCAGGCCAAGCTGCTCGCGGATTACCCAGAGCAGCGGAGTGTCGCTCTCCACCTGCACGTCGTGGGTCTTGCCATTGACATTGAGTGTTGCCATGAACGTCCTCCTTTGCTGATCGATACGGGGCGGGTTGCCGGCCGCCGACACCTCACGGCAGCGTGAGCCACACGATATTGGAAGGTACTTCCCCTGCTGCGGTAATCATAGCGCATCCGGCGCTCTTGCCTGCAGCATTTGTGAGGGGCCGGAGAGACTCGTAGAGCGGGAAGGCGTGCCAAACCCGCAGACGGTTGGCCTGTCCGTATCGCCTCGGAGTCGTGCAGCCGCACGCGGCAGGCTGGGAGTTTCCTTTCAGTAAAATCAGCGACTTCGGGATTCCTTCCCTCCAGGGTATGAGGGCGATGATGCGGATGGGCGGGTCGACGTTGGCAAGGCTCGGCCGGGGTTACAATCGGTGCCGGCGCTTCGGACCCAGGAGGAGAAAACCATGAGAATGACACAAAGTGGCGTCGTTTCGATGGCGGCGCTCATCGCCGTCGGCGTGGCGGCGCACCAGCTCTTGGCGTCACACGCTGAAGCCCAGGCTCTCGCTGCGCGCGCCGGCGGCGTGCCGGTGTTCGAGGTGGATCCCGCCTGGCCCAAGGTGCCGGAGAAGTGGCGGGTGGGCGATGCGTCGAGCATCGGCATCGACGCGCAGGACAACGTGTGGATCTTGCATCGCCCACGCACGCTGAAACCAGACCAGGCTGCCATGGCCGCTCCTGCCATCCTCGTGTTCGATACGGCAGGCAATTTCATCAAGGCGTGGGGCGGCGAGGGCAGCGGCCATGAATGGCCCCAGCGCGAGCATGGCATCCACATAGACTACAAAGGCTACGTGTGGCTGGGCGGGAACAACTGCCCGACGAACAACCTGCCCCTCAAGCCGGTTGCGGACGATCAGATGCTCAAGTTCACGCAGGACGGGAAGTTCGTGATGCAGATCGGGCGCAGCAACCAGAGCAAGGGCAACGCCGACACCAACAACCTGCATCGTCCGGCGGACGCGTGGGTCCATCCGAAGACCAACGAGGTGTTCGTCGCGGACGGCTACGGCAACCGCCGCGTGGCAGTGTTCGATGCCGATACCGGGAAATTCAAGCGGATGTGGGGCGCGTTCGCCAACAAGCCGACGGACGACGACAGTTGCGCAGTGCGGTCCCGGAAGGAGTTCCCGGACGGACCCGGCCCCGATCAGTTCAACGTCGTGCACGCCCTGCGGGTTTCCAACGACGGGATGGTATACGTGGCCGACCGCGAGAATCGGCGGGTCCAGTCGTTCACGCTGGACGGCAAGTTCGTCAAGCAGGTGTACCGCTACAACGCGCCTTTTGCACGCAATCTGGCGCTGTCCCCGGACCCGGAGCAGCGGTTCCTGTACGTCGGCGGCGGCGTCGACATCGTGGTGCTCGACCGCAAGACGCTGGAGATCGTGGACGTGATCGGAGGCCCCGGATTTCTGGGAGGAGGCCACCAGATCGCGACCGATTCGAAGGGCAACATTTACGTTGCCGCGACTACGCGCGGGATGCAGAAGCTGGCGTTCAAGGGAATGAAGTGACGGCTCAAGAGGTCGTGTCGAGTGTCGAGGGGAGGCGCGTAGTCATTGGTTCGTCCAGATTGATGACCATATGAGCGACGCCTATCCTTTTTGCTCTCTCCTCACGGAGCGCGAGTGGTCATCTCTGCTCCTCAAGACGGCTCGTTGTCCTTCCCTAGACGCGCTCCTCGTCACTTCTTCACCTCTTCACTTCTTCACCTGATCAAGAAACCGATCGACGATCGCTAGGAATTCCCCGGGGCTTTCTTCGCTGGGATAGTGGCCCAGCTCCGGCATCGTGACGATCTCGACCTGCGGCAAGGTCCGCTTGAGCTGCACCTGGGTTTCCGGGGGAACGATAGTGCTCGCGCCGCCCAGCACGTAGGTGATCGGCGCCCTGATCTTCTCCACGAATCGCCAGAGCTCGGTCGGCACGAATCCCTTGTTGATGGCGGGATCGCGCTTCCAGACGATGCGGCCGTCGGCGCGCCGCTTCGCGCCATGCTGAACGAGTCCCGACAGTAGCGGCTCGGCGGTGCGAGGATAGTCCTTTCTCACCTGCGCGAGCAGTTCCTCCGTGGCGGCCCAGCCGTTTTCCTCCGCGTTCATTCGTCTTGCGCGGCGCTCGGAAATCGCGCCGGGACGCTCGGGACCCACGTCCTCGACGATCACGGCCGAGACCAGGTCCGGGTGCATTCCGGCGTACACTTGTGCGACGCGGCCGCCCGTCGAGTTGCCCCACAGCACGATGTCGCGCAGTTGGAGTTGCTCGATGAGACCTTCGATGTCCGCGACGTAATCCTCGACGAGATACGCCTCCCGCGCATCCCAGCTGGAATCCCCGTGCCCGCGCATGTCGACAGCGATGACGTGATAGTCCCTGCTGAAATGCGGCGCGAGATGGTCGAACGTATGCGCGACCCGGGCGATGCCGTGCAGCAGGATCAGGGGCTGCTTGCCGCTCGTTCCCCAATCAAGATAGTGGATGCGCAGACCGTTGACGGCGATGAAGCGGTCGGCGGGCGGTGGGTGCGACAAGCCGCCGGAAAGCGTGGATTCTGCCATCGAACCTCCCGGTTCGTGTTGTGACGTACGGGTACTCGTTCCATTTGGTACCGCGCAACCTGACGGTCGAACAAATAGTATGACATGCGCTGTGCAGCCGGGATGCGGCCGCCCGATAGTACAACACCCCCTCATGCTAGGAGTGTGTCGGACTTTGTCCCAACACACTCCTGAAGCAAAACCGCCCGCAGGAAAGACTCACAAATAGACTCCAGATCAGTGAATTCAGCATTACTATTGGACTAGCCGTAGCCGATAGGACATATTGGTGAGCTCTATTCAAAAGTCGCGGGCGGTTTTGCATGTAGCAGCGAGTCGGACGCCAACTCCGACTCGCTGCTAGGATCGAGTTTGAACGAATACGGTGCAGATTGATCATTACAAATCGGATAGCCATACAGCTGGCGGTTCTCGGCGCCTGCGTTTTGGCGGTACCCGTCGCGGCCTTCATTCCCGGGACAGGAAATGTCCTCGCGCAGTCTTTCCCCACCAGGCCGATAAGGTTCATCGTTCCGGTGCCGGCGGGCGCCGGGGCTGATTTTGTCGCGCGTGCATATGCCGCCCGTTTGAGCGAAGCGTTCGGGCAACAAGTCATCGTCGACAACCGCGGAGGCGCCGCAGGCATCATCGCGATGGAAGCCGTCGCCAAAGCGGTGCCTGACGGTCATACGCTCGTACAGGCCACGATCGCGACCACGTCCATCATGCCATTCATGTACGGGAAGCTGCCCTATGACGCGTTGCAGGACTTCGCGCCCGTCTCCATCACGACGCTCAACCCGCTTGTGCTTGTGGTGCACCCATCGGTTCCTGCGCGTTCCCTGAAGGAGCTGATCGGGTACGCGAAGGCTAACCCCGGATGGCTCAGCTACGCGTCAGTGGGAAGCGGCAGCGTGCAGCATCTTGCGGGCCACGTGTTCGCCAAGGAAGCCGGCATCCAGGCGGTGCACGTCCCATACAAGGGCGCGGCGCCCGCCACGGTCGATCTCCTGGCCGGGCAGGTGAATACGGCGTTCAGCGGCATCGGTACGGTTGCAGGTCACGTCAAAGCCGGGAAGTTGCGCGCCATCGCGGTGACCGGCAAGCGGATGGAAGTATTTGGCGACGTCCCCACGATGCTGGAAGCCGGGGGCCCGGACGTGCAGATGTGGTTGTGGAACGGAATCCTGGCGCCCGCCCGCACGCCGGCGGCGATCGTCCGGCGGCTCAACGCGGAAGTCGTCAAGGCCGCGCGGTCGCCGGAACTGATAGCTGCGATGGCCGCACAGGGGACGTCTCCGAGCAGTAACACGCCGGAGGAGTTCGCCACGCTGATCCGTCAGGAGCAGGCGCGCTTCGCCAAAATCGTAAAGGAGTCGGGCGCGCGGGCCGATTGATAGGAGTGATAGGTGTGAATAACCGCTCGCGGGAGACCCATCACTGATCACCCATCACGCCTTTCGGACGTCGGAGAACGATGACGATGAAGAGCACCGCCGCCGCGACCTCTCTTCCTGACGAGATCGTCAGCAGAGACTGCTTCGTCACGCACGTATCGACCGTGTCCGCGACGAAAGGGAAGACGGTCGGATTGTTCGTGCGGGAGAAAGCGCTCGCCTCTACGCTGGAAGCCGCGGCAACCCGCAAGCCCCACGCGGTCCTCATGGTTCACGGCGGCTTCGGGCCTTCCATCGTCGCCTACGATCTGCAGTACCGGGACTACAGCTTTATGGCCGTGCTGGCGCGGGCGGGCTTCGACGTCTTTACCATGTCGCATACCGGCTATGGACCGTCGCCGCGGCCGCTCATGGACGATCCGTGCAACGTCGACAGCGAATTTCAGCCCCTCCTCGTGCCGCACGTCCTGAAAGAGCCGAGTCCGCCCCGCTATCCCTACAAGCTCGTATCGAGCCGCAGCGAGTGGGACGAGCTGGAAACCGTCGTCCGCTATATCACGGAACTTGCGCAAGGTAGAGCGCGTAAGTCTCGTCGGCTGGTCCACGGGGGCGCCGCGCGCCGGAGGATTCGCCGCATTGCATCCGGAGCAGGTGGACAAACTGGTTTTATACGGGCCGGCGCCGTAGTTTCCCAGCGACACACCGCCAGCGCAGATGCCCGAGCCGGGCGCGCCCACGCTGCTGCAGACTCGCGAGTTTCTGCTCCACCGCCGCTGGCAGGACGACGTGCGCTGCGACGGACAGCTCGAGGATCCGGAGGTCTGCAATCAATACTGGCGGGAGATCATGGCGGTGGACGAGGTCGGCGCGGGGTGGGGCCGCGAACGGAGAGGGCATCATCCGCGCGCCCAATCGCATGAACTTCGGCTGGCGCGCGAACCTCGGCCGGATCCAGGCGCCAACGCTCATTCTGCTCGGCGAGTTCGACAACTACGCGAAACGCCTGGCTGCCTGGAAAGGTTTACGGGTCGAGCACCGGATGTTCATCAAGGTCGCCTGCGCCTCGCACTTCGTCAGCTTCGAGCGCGGGCGTCACCTGCTCTATCGCGCTACTCAAAGCTGGCTGGCTGATGGCTCGGTGGACGGCGCGCAACGCGGGGAATTTCTTGCCGACGTCCAGGGCCGGCTGACGCCGTCAAGGTGTCAGGAACCCTAAACAGCAAGGTTCCTGACACCTTTAAGGTTCCTGCAAATTCGCGAGGGTTCTTGCTGCCGCCCCACAGGACCCCAATAAACGAGGGCGGGGAACGGGCCCCTTCCGGCAAAACATCGGGTCTTTCCCGTTCCCCCCGCATCCCCCCGTCGCACGATGAACGGTCTTCGCGAGAAAACGAGCGGCGGGAACGGGCAAGGCGTCAGGAACCTAGAGTTTAGGGTTCCGGACACCTTAGCCTTCCCGCGCCCCCCACACCTCCGACCGCACCATGAACCTGCTTCGCGAGAAACGATCACTGCGAGTAGAATCTCTATCCCCAACCGGTCAGGGAAGGCTCAAAACGGGACCACACGCCCCTTTGACTCCCTGATCCCAGCTGTAAGGTACTCTTAGAACGTAACAACGCGAACGGAGGTTCCATGGCGTCCAAGTTCATGCTTTGCAGCTTCAAGACCTGCCCCTGGGTTCAGCGCGCCGCGATCGTGCTCCAGGCGAAGCAGGTCCCCTACGACATCACCTATATCGATCGCGACAAGCGCCCGGCCTGGTTCCTGGCCGTTTCTCCGCATTCGAAGGTGCCGGTGCTGCAGGTCGAGGGCAAGGATGCGCTGTTCGAATCGAACGCCATCGCCGAGTACCTGGAAGAGACCGCGGCGCCCCGGCTGCATCCCGAGGATCCGATCGCGCGGGCGCGCAACCGCGCCTGGACCGACTACGTGCCGACCTTTGCCAGCGCGATATCGAGCGCGATGTATTCCGACTCGGAAGAAGAGTTCGCCGCGAAAGCGGCCAAGCTTTCCGGCCCGTTCGGAAAGCTCGAGGAGGCGCTCGCAAAGCGCGGCAACGCCGGTCCTTATTTCAACGGGCCGAAGTTCTCGCTGGTCGATGCGGCGTACGCGCCGTTCCTGCAGCGCTATACCTTCATGGACCGGCTGCGGCCGCTCGGCGTCATCGAGAAATTTCCGCATCTCGCCCGCTGGCGCGACGCGCTGCTCGCCGCGCCGGCGGTGAAGGCTTCGACCGTCTCGAACATCGAGGCGGTATGGCAGGAGAACCTGATCCTGCGCAAGCGCTGGCTCTCGAAGTTCGTCTCCGAGAGCGTGCTCGGCGCGGCGCTGGTCGAGTAGCAGCGGATAAGACCCGGTCAGCCACGGAAACACACGGAAGCACACGGACAACGAGGCGTTGAAATTCGCCTGATTCATCGCAATGGATGCCGATTGGCGCTGCAGTATGGGTTGAGCGTGGCGGCATCCATTGATTCCGGAACAAAGAGGTTCAGAACTTGAACTAGCGTACGGATGCGGGACCTGAGTGCCTTGCTCCCATGAGCCGCGTCTTTCTTTCGATCATCGTGCTTGCCGCCATGGCATTGCCGGGCGGCGCATTCGCGCAGGGCTACCCTAACAAAACCGTCCGCGTCATCGTTCCCGCCTCGCCGGGAGACAGCTGCGACGTGCTCACCCGGCTGATCGGGCAGAAAGTCGGCGAGCGCCTGGGGCAGCAGTTCGCGGCGGACAATCGCCCCGGAGCCAGCGGCCAGCTCGGCCTGCAGCTCCTTGCCCAGTCCCCGCGGGACGGTTACACCATCGCCTGCGGGCAAGGCGGCAACATGGTCATCGTACCCCTGGCCTACCAGAAGGTCGCCTACGACACGTTCAAGGATTTCACCCCGGTCGCGCTCTCGGTGTCCAATTTCCTGGCGCTGGTCGTGCACCCCAGCGTGCCGTTCAAGAACGTGAAGGACCTGGTCGCCTATGCCAAGGCCAACCCGGGGAAACTGGCTTTCGGCAGCAACGGCGAAGGCGCTTTCATCCATTTCTCGGTCGAGCTGCTGCGCACTAAAGGGGGCTTCACCTATCTCCACGTTCCCTACAAGAGCGTTACGAACATCATCACCGAGATCATGGGCGGCCGCATCGATGCGACGATCTCGTCCTTCATCTCGCTCCATCCCCACATTACATCGGGCCGCGTGCGGCTGCTGGCCATCGGCAGAGACAAGCGGCATCCCAAGTATCCCGAATTCCCGACGATCGCGGAGACGCTGCCCGGTTACGAAAACGGCGGCTGGTTCGGGTTCATCGCGCCGGCCGGCACGCCCAAGGAGATCGTCGCGCTGCTCAACCGGGAAATAAACCGCGCGCAGGACCTGCCGGACGTGCGCGGGAAGCTGGATACTCTCGGGCTCGAGGTGCACACCGAATCACCCGAATACTTCACCGACGTCATCCGCCGGGACTTCGAGAAATGGGGCAAGGTCGCGCGCGACATCGGGTTCAAGCCGCGGTGAACCTATCAAACGCCACTTAGCCACGGAAACACACGGAAGTTACCCCGCTGCTCGCCGCCGCGCACGCGAGATGCAATTCAGTTAGCACGGAAGAGGAGCACGCCATGACGTCAGTTCCATCTGTTGCTGAAGCCGTCACTGAACTTGCCAGCACATTTTCGGGGCAACTCCTGCAACCAGCCGATGCCGGCTACGAGGAAGCAAGGAAGGTCCAGCTTCAAGTCTGACAGGCTGCTCCGATGGACAGGTCGCGAGCCACGCTCCACAATCGTGTGGAAACCCCCTCTGCACTCGCATGCCTAACCCGGTCATGGGAAACGCACGACACGAGGATGTTGAAACGCTCCTGACGCGCGAGGCGCGGGCCCGGCTGCCGCTGCTGCACCTGCTGCGGCTCTATCTGGACCCGGGCGCGTTGTTCAAGGATGCCTCGCGAGGTTCAGCGCACGCGCGCGAGCTCGCGCTTGCCTACAATCGCCGCATGCACTGGATGCTGGTTCCTTATATCCGGCGCTGGACGCTGATCGCGGCATCGTTTTTTCTCGGTATCGCTCCCGCCGAGGCGGCCTCGCCGATCCCTGCCGCCGCGCTGGCGGTCGGCTGCAGCATCTCCCTCATCGTCGTCGGGTGCACGGCGCTCGCCTACGTCCTCCTGCGCGCCCCCAACTGGAAGTGACGCGCGATAAATTCTTTCGGCCTGCTCCCGTACAGACGCTTCCCGCGTTTCACGGCTTTTTTCTCGAGATTCCTCAGCCGTCGCTCGATACGCGAGAGCAGCGTCTTGGGAGCTTCCTGCACGGCAGGCGAGAGGGACGTGATTTTCTCCCGTAATACTGCGAGGTCATGACCGTCACCGAGACTGTCTGCAATCGATTCCGCGCGGTTGGCCAGCTTTTTGAGATGGCGAACCTCGATCGATTCCAGCGCCTCCATTGCAAGCCCAAGGTACTTCACCTGCTTGCGAAACTCGTGCAGGTTTTCGACGGAACGATCGCGTTCGACTCGCGCCAGTGCCTGGCGGCCTCTGCGATACAGGCGCTTGATTCCTCCGCGCAGCGCGGGCCGATCGTTACCGCGCGGGCGCCAGCGCCCGACGCGGTGCATAGCCGCCACGAGAGAATGCACGATTCGTTTCCGGTTCTCGCCGCGTTGCAGGATCTCCCGACGCACGCTCAAGCGCTCTTCACGCAACGCGCGCCGCAATCCACGAAATCCGGTCCCGTGGCGAGCCGCGCTGCCGCGAGCGCGCAGCCGCTCGAGGGTGTCGAGCATGACTTTGGCGTCACGGACGAGCGAGAGGGGCCTTGCGGCATCGCGCAGCCCAGTGTTCTCTCGAGCGTAGGATGCCCGCGGCACGGCCTCGCGCAGCAGCCGTAAGCCGGCGCGGGCACGCTTGAGCTGCTTGCGCGCGTAGTGCACCGCTTGGTCCGATGGGGCGCTCCGCCGGCGAAGCGCATGGGCGGCCTTAGCGATCCGACGGCGCACAATATCTCTGATTCCTATCAGCATCGTGCCGCCATGCTGAGTGCTTAAGCCAGTCATTCAATCAAATGGTGCGCGTGGGAGGGTACGACAGGCGCCGGACGGGAAGTTTCCAATTTTCCGCCCGTACGGCGGAGGTCTATGATCCCCAACAATGTTTTGGCGCGCACTGTTTCCGGCGCGGCACGCATTCTTCAATTATCGAGCCGCTCAGCGCCTGCGCTTCAGTCCCGTGCGTTCGTCCGCCGCTCTCTCAAGGCGTATGCGCGCCATCGCACCGGGCGCGATCAGGCCTTCCCCCGCAGCATGCGCCGCGGCGAACTCGCTGTCCGGCGCGAGCACGAGCTGACAGCCCGTGCGCCGCACTTCGGCGATGAGACCGTCGATCGCCGCGAGCCGCGATGGATCGCGGTTGTCGCTGCGTATATAGATCACGCGCACGCGCTCCGGCCATCGCCGCACCACCTCGCTGTAGATTTCCGGGTCTTCCTCGCCGCTGTCGCCGATCAGAACAAATTTCAAGTTCGGGTACGTGGACAGGATCCGGGAAATGCTGCTCTCCTTGTGACTACCGGGGCAGCGGAGCAGGTGCTTGCCGTAGTCCCGCAGCAGCAGCGGTCCCGGCGGGATGTCCTGGTGCGCCAGGAACTCGACGAGTGGGACATACAGGTTCCAGGGACTCTTGGAAACATAGAAGATCGGGTTGTCTTCGTTGCCCGAGGCCCCTGCACGCAGCGCGCGATAGAACGCAGCCACGCCTTCGAATGGCTTGCGCGTGCGCGCGTTCGACAGCGCGAGCGCGATCAGCATACGAAACTTGTGCGTAACGTTGCTGCGGATGACGGTATCGTCGAGGTCGCTGATGACGCCGAAGCGCGCAGCGGCGGACGGCACGAGCACGCGGCCGCTGGCCGTCGCAGCGCGGGCCGGCACGACAAGCTCCAGTTTGATTTCGTGCCAATGTCCGGAGGCCGCGGGCTCGTCCGGCCGCAACTCCACGCTGAAGTAGCCTTCGCTGTCGGTGACCACCTCGGATTCCAGGTCCCGGTAGCGGGCGCGCACGCGAGCGCCGGGTACTTCGTCCGATTCGAAGCGCTTGTACATCGCGATGAGATTGCGCCAGGCGCGGTCGGCGTCCCGCGCAGGCCGGAACCCTTCGTCTTCGAGCACGCGGCCACAGAGCGAGAGCTCGTGAGCGGTGCCGAAGCCGTCGTAAGGCAGGATGATGAGCGGCCCGCGCAGGCGCCAGCGCCTCACGTCAAGCGCTCTTGGCTGTCGCCAGAATGTCCTTCAGGCCGCGCAGCGCCAGGTAGTAGCCGAAAATGCCAAAGCCTGTCGTTACGCCGCGGGACGACGCCGCCGATTTCCGATATTCTGCCGCGCCGTGCGGGGTTCGAGATGTGCAGCTCGATCGTCGGAAAACGCACCTGGCTGATCGCGGCCATCAGCGCGGGATGGCCCGTCGAGTAGCCCGCCGGGTTGATGATCGCGGCGTCCACACCGCTGTCGTGCGCTTCGTAGAACTTGTTGATAACTTCGCCTTCGATGTTGGAGTGAAAGATCTCGACTTCGACTCCCACCTCTGCGGCGTATTTCCGTATGTGTTCGTCATACTGCGGCAAGGTCATCGGCCCGAAGACGTCGAGCTGCGACTTGCCTCGCATGTTCATGCCCGCGCCGTGGACCACTAGTATTTTTGGCATGCTTCGTTACTCCCCTTGCTTGATTTGAGCCACAGATAAACACAGATGAACACAGATAACATCAAATTCAGAATGTCTCAACCATGGAGCTCGGGATAGAAGACGAACCCTAATTGATTTGCTTTGCTTTCTTCTATCCGCGTTTATCTGTGTGTATCTGTGGCTAATTGACGTTGAACTTACTTTTCGCCCGTCCAGAACTTCCCGTCCAGGTCGGGACCAAAATCGCCGTCGATCAGCACGTACAGCATCTTCACGTTCTTGCCCGAGCGATTGCTCCAGGCGTGGCTCGTGCCGCGCTGGATGACGACGTCGCCTGCTTTGAGGTGCACCTCTCCCTCGTCGAGCAGCAACGTGATCTCACCTTCGAGGACCACCGCGTAGTCCACGGTCTCCGTACGGTGCATCATCGGATGGCGGCCGCCTTTCCCATAGGTCGAGGCCTCTTTAGCGCCGCTCTTCCGGAAAAGCTCCTGCGCCTGCTCCGGCGTGAGCTTGCGGGTTTCCTCCGACTCCGGCGGAACGATCGAGATACGAAATACATTGCCGTTGGGCGGCGGCTGCAGAGAGCGCGGGCCCGTCGTGGGCTCGGGTTCTTCCCTCGCCAGCGGCACGGGCGCCGCGTTCGTCTTCCAGACTTCGAAAGAGAGCTGCCCGGGGCGGATCGGGATTGCTGTGGACCGTCGGCACAGGGCCGTCCGATAGAACGATCGCTTTTCCGTTCTTGTCGTGGCCGGTGACCACGCGCCTCACGCTCGTCATTCGATTCCTCAGGTGAAGCGTCTCAGGTGAAGCGTCTCGAGATAATACGTCTCAGATAAAGCGTCTAAGGTAGGGCGTTGGTAGAGAACACGCCGTATCTGGGACGGTATCTGGGACGTGGTATCTGCGACGCCTTATCTGGGACGCCGCATCTGAGACGTACTATTTGAGATCGCGTGGAACCGGCAGATTGCCTTTCCACTGGCAATCCGGCGATTCGCACTGATAGCGGTGCTGCGGGAATAGCCGGCCGAGCAGCCGGTCGATAGGCCTTCGTGGCACCCGGTACGCGGGGCCATTACACATCGGGCATGATGCGCTCGAGACTCTGTGATCGTGAACGGTCCAGCCACGTTCGTTGTTGTAACTCCAATATTGCATGTGGTTTGGCCCCAGTTCTCAGCGATCACATATTGGCCGATAGTTGCCGTGAGATGCCGAGCACGGCCAGGAGTTCCCGCCGAAGTCCCCCGCTCGTGCGCTGTGTACCCATGACGGGACCGGTTTTACTCCCCCGGCGACCACCGGTGGGGTGCGGCTGCCGATCCGAGATTCTGCCAAGCGAGCTCGTTTTCTTGTGACGAAACAACGATGAATGTAGCGGACCCATATCGGGCGGGACCTCCGCCCGTTCAGCGCGCGGTGGCGGCCACAACGTGAGGAAATGCCGCAATTATCAAAGCCCGATAGAATGCCTCCACGCCAATTCCTCGCGAGGTTTCGAGACATCCCCGATGCCCGGACTGGAGATCGCCGGCATTCTCATGCTGGGAGTAATTGCCTGGGCGTGGTTCGACAGCCTGAAAGCGCGGGAAGCGGCGATCGGAGCGGCCCGCGCGGCGTGCACGTCGGAAGGGCTGATTCTGCTCGATGACACGGTTGCCATCTCCGCCTTGAAGGCGCTACGCGACGATGACGGTCGTCTCAGATTGCAACGCGCTTACGATTTTGAGTACACCGACACCGGCAACAACCGCATCAAGGGCGGGGTGGTACTGCTCGGCCATCGGGTAGTACTACTGAATGTCGGATTGCGTCTCGTCCCGGAAGTGAGGACGCTGCACTGACTTCGCGCCTGATTCTAGGAGCGGGAAGGTCTGAAAAAGGGGCCAAGGCCCCTGGCATCTATCTCAGCAGAAAAACCCGCTCGGCCCATCGCGCCGAACAGGTTTTTCAGAGGTTCCATAAAGAGCGTGCATACGATGCCCGACGCCAAGCGTACACTCGCAGCCCCCGAAATCGCTTCGTGGTGCCTCGCCGCCGCGGCGCTCCTGCTGGTGCTCTGGCTGCATCTGCTGCCGGCGTTGCTGGCGGGACTGCTGGTCTTCGAGCTGATCCACGTGATCGCGCCGCTGTTGCGGCGTCACGTTTCCGACCAGCGCTCGCGACTCGCAGCGGTGGGTGTTCTGTCGACTCTGATCGTCGGTCTCGTGACGGCCGCCATACTCGGCGCGGCGGCGTTCTTCCGCAGCGATGCAGGCAGCCTGCCCGTGCTCCTGCAGAAGATGGCGGACATCGTCGACAGCACCCGCAATGCGCTTCCGGCCTGGCTGCTCGACTATGTGCCGGCCGATGCCGACGAGCTGCGCGAGGCGCTCGCGCGCTGGCTCCGCGCGCATGCCCCGGAGCTGCGGCTGGTCGGCTTCGAGGCGGGGCGGCTCTTCGTGCAAATTCTGATCGGCATGATCATCGGCGCCATGCTGGCGTTGCGCGAGGCCCTCGACGACCACGCGCAGAAACCCCTCGCCCGCGCGCTGATCGAGCGTTCGAAACGGCTGGGCGATGCTTTCCGGCGCGTGGTGTTCGCGCAAGTGCGGATCTCGGCGCTCAACACGGTCTTCACCGCTATCTACCTCGTAGTGGTGCTGCCGCTCTTCGGCGTCCATCTGCCCCTCACCAAGACATTGATCGGCGTGACGTTCATTGGGGGCCTGATCCCGATCATCGGCAACCTGATCTCGAACACCGCGATCGTCATCGTGAGCTTTGCGCATTCGCCGTATGCCGCGCTGTCGTCGCTCGTATTCCTGATTGTGATCCACAAGCTGGAATATTTTCTCAATGCCCGCATCGTCGGCGCTCACATCCACGCGCGCGCGTGGGAAGTGCTGCTGGCGATGCTCGTGATGGAGGCGGCGTTCGGCCTGCCCGGCGTAGTGGCCGCGCCGATTTATTACGCCTATCTCAAACGGGAGCTGATGGACCGCGGGTTGGTGTAATTCAGATCCGGTATCACTCGACGCCAACGTCGCGCAGGAACCGGGCGCGCTCGCTCGTGTCGGCGAGGTTCTCGGCGAGGAGCAGATAAAAGTGGCGGCGGCCCGTCGCCTGCGTTGCCGCCCTTTTTGCGACGGCCTTCGCGATCGGGCCGAGGTAGGCGGCCAGCCGCTTGGTCGCCTGCTCGATTGCGTCGGGCGTAAGCTGCACGGTCAGCCCGGTCCCCGGCGCCTGCTCCGTCGCGCCCGGCACGGTTCCGCCGGTCTCGCGCGACAGGGGCCCCTGGAGCCGCTTTCGTCCTTCGAGAAACATCGTGCGCTCGTCGGGATTCGTGAGGCTCTCGGCAAGCAAGCGGTAGAGCCGGTCGATGTCGCTGGTGCTGGACGCGCCGCGCCTGATCATCACCTTGGCGACCGGGCCGACGATCGCGGCGAGTTGCTGTTCGATCTGCTTCAGGACCGCTGCGTCCCATCCGGGAGGCGGGACCGTCCTCGAGACGGGCTGCGATGTATCAGGGAAGCTGCCGGGCTGCGATCTATCAGGGAAGCTGCCGGGCTGCGAAGGCGTGGGAAGTGACGGCGGCGCCGGGCTCGATGCATGGGACGGCTGCGACGGCTCGTGGACCCCCCGGACCCGGATGACCTCGTTGATGATCGTTTCTTCGGACACGGTGGCGCTGACCGGCGCCGCGTAGGCCTCGAGTAGCGCGTCGCGGAACGCCTGTCCGTTCTGGTAGCGATCCGCGGGGTTCTTGGCGAGCGCCTTCATCACCACCGCGTCGAACTGGGTAGTGCAGCGTCCGGGATCGGCTTCGGAGGGCAAGACCGGCTGCACGTGACAGATCTTGTACGCTATCGACTCGGGGCTGCCGGTGAAGGGGCGGGAGCCCACCAGCAGCTGGTACAGCACCACGGCAGCCGAGAAGATATCGGCGCGCCAGTCGACGGCATGGCCGCTGTACTGCTCCGGCGCCATGTAGCCGGGCGTGCCCATGATAGAGCCGGTCTGGGTGAGGTTCGAGGAGTCGATGCGGGCGATGCCGAAGTCCGCGATCTTGAGCTTGCCGTTGTTCATGACGATGATGTTGGCCGGCTTGATGTCGCGGTGCCACACGCCCTGCTGGTGCGCGTAGTGCAGGGCGTCGAGCAGCTGCGCCATGACGCTCACCGCGTCGGGGCCCTCGAAGCGCGTGCCGCGGTTGAAGTAGTCGCGCAGGCTGTTGCCCTCGACGTATTCCATCGCGAGAAAGGCGAGCTCGCCCACCTCGCCCCATTCGTACACGCCGACGATGCCGGGGTGGGAAAGCCGCCCGGCGGCCTGCGCCTCGTTCCTGAAGCGCGCGAGCAGCGTAGCGGCCTGGTCGTCGTCGACCAGCTCCTTGCGGATGGTTTTGAGCGCGACGATGCGCCGGATGTGCGGATCGAAGCCCTTGTACACTACTCCCATCGAGCCTTTGCCTAGCACCTCCGAGATCGGTGTACTTGCCGAGCTGCGTGGGACTGCTCATCGATGAAGGCGTCGCCATGTCCGGTTGCGGGGTTCCGAGCGCACGTTATGTCTCGAGCATCTTCATTGCCTGTACCAGGCTCTTCTTCATGCGGTTGAACGACTGCGTGAGCACGCCGATTTCGTCGCCGCTCTTCACCGCGAAGTCGGGCGCGTCCATGTTCTCGCCCTGGCTCACCTGGTCGGCGAGACGCGACAGCCGCGTCACGGGCCGGATCACCATGTACCAGAGCATGAGGTTGAGCACGACGAAGATGAACGCGAATACCGCGGTGAGCGACACCATGAAGGTCTTGAACGCCCGGTTGGCGCGCGCGATCGGCACGTCGGTCGGCACCGACACGATCTGCGCGCCGATGACTTCGTTCAGCTTCCAGCCGAACCCGTTGGCCGGGCCGTACTTGTCGACCAGCGTCTTGGGCGCCGCGTCGACGGTCGAATGGCAGGCGAGGCAGGCTTTCCTGTCTTGATCTGGATCGGACGCGCGATGTAGAACGATCTTCCCGTTCGGCGTGTCGCGCTCCCCGACCATCTCCGGCGTCTCCGTCGCGTTGCGGAACTGGTGGACGATGTCGGCTTCCCAGTCATTGGCGCGGTTGCGCGGGTTGGTGGGGTTGAGCGTCGCCTCCTTGTAGGCGTACTCGGGAAATGTCTTGCGCAGGCCCGTTGAACACCTCGGTCGCCGAATACGCGGGGACCGACTGCGGCAGGAAGCTGTACTTCATCTGCGTCTGGAGGAGCGGCCCCACCTGGGTCGAGGTGTAAGCGCGGTTGGCGAGCGCCGACTCCATCACCAGTCGCGCGCTCTGCACGATCTCGTCGCGCGCGTTCTTCTGCAGCAGCTCGTTCGAGACATAGCCCGCCGCGGCGAGCCCGAGCAGGAATACCAGGATGAACACCAGGTTGAATTTGACGATCAGCTTCATGATGACGCTCCTTGCGAAAAATTGCCGTTACTGCGTGCCGCCGGTTCTGGCCGGTGCGGGGACGTTGCGGACGGCGCCCTTCGGGTCCGCCGGTTCCTTGGGTTTGTATTTCTCGGGGAACAGGATCGGGTCCCATTCCGGGTGAAACTTGAGGTTCGCGACGAGGGCCGCGCGAAACGCCGGATCGGACACGAGCGGACGGAACCGCGCGAGCATCGGGCGCCGGATATCCTGCGGAGCCTTCAGCCACGTCTCGACCTCCGCATAGCTCACATCGTCAATACGTTTGGGCTGTACTTCGCGCTCCTTGTAGCGTGCCAGGCGCGAAGGCAACGGATCGAGAAAGATCCTCGGCAGCGTAGCGATGAAGGCCTGGGACGGGCGCGGTGCCACGACGCCCTTCGGTTGTTCGGCCTTGCGCGT
Organism: uncultured beta proteobacterium; assembly: GCA_963802355.1. Classification (GTDB taxonomy): domain Bacteria; phylum Pseudomonadota; class Gammaproteobacteria; order Burkholderiales; family SG8-41; genus SG8-41. Next base: position 229,490 of record CAWDIV010000014.1, read on the forward strand.
GTAGAACTCGCCGCCCTTCAAGCGCAGGGGCGCGGGCGCCGCCGCGCCCTTCGCTTTCGGCCCGGGCTCGGTGAGGCGCGCCTCGCCGCCCTCCACGAACACCGAACCCTCGCCGTTGGCAACAGTGAACACGGTTGTGCCTTCCATAGGCTGCAGCGTAAAGATCGGGGTGACGAAGCGGAAGCTCGAGTCCTGCTTGGTGCCCGAGAGCTTGAGCGCGCCCTGCACGACGTAGTAGTCGCCAGCCGCCGACTTGCCGCGCGGGGCGGAGATAGAGAGCATACGTGTCCCGGGGCTCATGGCGAGCGCGACGCCGTCGGCGAACTCGATCTCCATGAGCCCTTTGTCGCTGACCTCGATGATGTCGCCGGGCTGCAATCTCACGCCTTCCGCCAGCGCGTAGCGCGTTGTGCCGCGCACCATTCCAGCGGGTCCCTCCATCAGCGTCACGGTCGCGACCTGACCTGCTGCTGCTGCCGATAGCAGGCAGGCAACAACCGCGAACGCCCAGCGCATTCGAAGCACGATTCGCAAACGCTCTTCCTCCCGTAGCTGGCGACGGTGCCCAAAACAGACAGCCTCCTGCAAAATCAGGGGCTTCCGCCAATTCAATACTAGGCGCCGCTGTAAAAGCCTGTCAATCCGCCATTTGGCCAGACCACGTCCCCATCCAGAGTATGCCCTATACTGGGCCGCCGCGTTCCCCGGCCGCTACCGCCCATGACCCCCACCCACGCCACCGGTGCCGTACTGTTCGTGGACATCAGCGGCAGCACCCGGCTCTACGAGACCCTTGGCGACGAGCAGGCGCTGGCGCGCGTGGGCCGCTCGCTCGCGCTGATCGCCCGGGTGTGCGAGGACTGCGGCGGCAAGGTCATCAGGACGACCGGCGATGGCGCGTTGTGCATGTTCGAGACCGCTGACGCCGCCCTGCGCGCCTCGCGCCTGATGCAGGAAAAGACCGACCAGCAGCAGGAGCCGGGGGAGCCGGGGCTCGGCATCCACATCGGCTGCCACTTCGGGCCGGTGCTCGCGAGCGGCGGCGACCTGTACGGCGACACGGTAAATCTCGCCGCGCGCGTCGCGGGCCTCGCGAAGGTCGGGCAGATCATAACCACCGCGGACACGATCGACAAGCTTTCTCCGGCTCTTGCCGATCAAGCACGCAAGCTCGACCGCGTGCCGGTCAAGGGGAAGCAGGAAGCGGTGACGATCTTCGAGTTCTTGTGGCAGGATTCGGACGAACTAACGGCGTACGGCACGCGTCCGGATTACGGCCTGGCCGCGCGAATCGTGCTCAAGTACGAGGGCCGCGAGTGGCGCTTCGAAGGGCCCGGTGACCTTTCCTTCGGCCGCGATGGCGCCTGCGACGTGGTCGTGGGCGATCGCAAGGCCTCCCGCCAGCACGCGCGGATCGAGCGGCGGCGCGACAAGTTCGTGCTCGCCGACCACAGCTCCAACGGCACGTGGGTGTGGATCGCCGGTGAAGCAGAGAACGTGGTGCTGCGGCGCGAGGAGCTGATGCTGCGTGCCAGTGGCTTGATCGGTCTCGGGCACAGTCCGACCGACGGGCAAGGCGCGCCGGTGGAGTTCTCCTGCCAGTGAGCATACTTCGATACCACGCAGCGGGCGCGACCCCATTCTCAATTCATCGGCAGTTTTCAGGGAGATAGCATCATGGCTACACAGAACAAAGTCGCGGTCATCACGGGCGCGGGCAGCGGTATCGGCAAAGCGGTCGCGCTCGCATTTCTCAAGGATGGCTGGAGCGTGGCGCTCGCCGGGCGCCGCGCGGACATGCTGGAGAAGACGGTGGCCGAATCCGGCGCGGGCAAGCGCGCTGCTCGCGATACCCACCGACGTCAGTAAAGCGGAGGCCGTGAAGGCCCTCTTCGAGAAGACCGTAGCCGCATTCGGGCGCGTGGACGTGCTCTTCAACAACGCAGGGGGCAACGCACCCGGTGTGCTGTTCGAAGACCTGACGTACGAAAAATGGCTGGAGGTGGTGGGCGTGAACCTCAACGGCATGTTCTTGTGCGCGCAGGAGGCATTCAAGATCATGAAGGCGCAGAACCCGCGCGGCGGGCGCATCATCAACAACGGCTCGATTTCGGCGCACGCGCCGCGGCCCGACTCCGCGCCCTACACCGCCACCAAGCATGCCGCGACGGGACTCACCAAGACGATCTCCCTGGACGGGCGCAAGTACGACATCGCTTGCAGCCAGATCGACATCGGCAACGCCGTGACGCCGTTGACGGAGCGCATGGCGCAGGGCGTGCGCCAGGCGAATGGCACGATCTCACCCGAGCCGCGCATGCCGGTCGAATATGTCGGCAGCGCCGTGCTCTTCATGTCCAACCTCCCGCTCGATGTCAACGTGCAGTTCATGACGATCATGGCGACGAAGATGCCCTTCGTCGGTCGTGGCTAACCGGCACGACCGGGTGACGTTGCTATCGCTGGTGACGAAGTGACGGGTGACGAGAGGGAAGTCCGGCGTCGTCTGCTCATACTGGAACTCCTTGCCACCGGGCTGGTTGGTCGCGTGGTAGCGGCGCAGCCGGCTCGCCTGATCAAGCTAGAACCTTTGGAGGCGGAATGAATAGCAGACTCTGGTTCGCGCTGCCGATCGCATTTCTGATCAGTGGCGCGGTGTTTGCTGCGTACCCCGAGCGGCCGATACGCCTGATCGTCTCGTACCCGCCGGGCGGCGGTACGGACGTTACCGCCCGCACGATTGTTGGCAAGCTCTCGGACGGGCTCGGGAAGCAGGTCGTGATCGACAACCGCCCGGGCGCGGGCTCGACGATAGGCACCGACCTCGTCGCAAAGGCGGCGCCCGACGGCTACACGCTCCTGATGAGCGACACCACGTTCGGCATCCTGCCCGGGCTTTACGCCAAGCTGCCGTTCGACGCGCTGCGCGACTTTCAGCCGGTGGCGCAGATCACCAGCGTGCCGGTCGGACTGGTGGTGCATCCCGGTCTACCGGCACGTTCGGTCAAGGAACTCGTTGCAATGGCCAGGGCCAAGCCCGGCGGCCTGAATTTCGGTTCGGGCGGCGTCGGGACGCCCGTGCACATGGCCGGAGAACTGCTGAAGGTCGCAGCGAAGATCGATATCGTGCATATCCCTTACAAGGGCGCGGGTCCCGCGTTCATCGATCTGCTCGGCGGGCATTTCCAGATGATGTTCCCGACGCTGCAGTCCGCGGTTCCGCACATCAAGAGCGGCAGACTGCGCCTGCTCGCGCTGACGACCGAGAAACGCTCGCTGGCGTTCCCCGACACGCCGACCATGGAAGAGGCGGGCTTCCCAGGCGTGATCGCCGTGGCGTGGTTCGGCATGCACGCGCCGGGGGCGACGCCGAAAGCGATCATCGCGCGGCTGCATGCCGAGGCGGTCAAGGTATTGCAGGATCCCACCGTGAAGCAACGCTTCGAGACGGAAGGCGCGGACATCGTCGGCAGCACGCCCGCGCAGTTCTCTGCGTTCGTGGCGAACGAGATCACGAAGTGGAGCAAGGTTGTCAAGGCAGCGGGCATCAAGGCTGAATAAACCAGAGAAAGCTGAATTGCCGCTTTCAGGATAAACGCCGATGGATACGACCTTAGCAGCGCGCGCGGCAGCCATCGACGCCCGGGAGCGCATCACGATCACCCGGGTCGAGACCATCCCGCTGCGCATCCCGCTCGCCGTGCCGTTCAAGATCGCGAGCGGCCCGGCGCGGCCCGCGGTCAGAGGTGATGCTCGTTCGCCTGCACACAAGCGCAGGCATCGCCGGCATCGGCGAGACGCAGGCCTGGCGGCGCCAGGGCAGCTCGGAAACCTTGGCGAGCCTGGCGGAAGTCATCAACGGGCATTTCGCACCGCTCATAGTGGGCCGCTCGCCGTTCGCGATCGCCTCGACCCTCATCCCTCATCCTCTGCTATTGGTCCACGTGCCTCAAATAACATCGTAGTTACAATAGCTTACGTTTACGGTCGCCTGTAGCCGATCGCGCAGAATGTAAATATTCCGCTCTCGGACCGTGAATACGGCGCACGTCAGTTGTGCAAATGCTCGCTGCGCCTCGATTTCGCGGGGCGCACACTTCCTCCAGGTCAACACTCACTATGAATCGGGGGATTTATGGATGAACTGTTCTGGGTCGGTCAGGTGGTCTGGGCTTGCATCCTTGCATGCGGCGCCTACGTTTCATTTTGCTACTTCGATCTGGCGGACGCCGAGCGCGCACGAACGGTGAAACCGGAAAAGCAGGCCGCGCAATCCCGCTTTGAGAAACCGGGATTCGACGTCGCTCACCGTACCGGAGGATTGATCTCCGAGTGAGATCCAAGCGCGATCTCCACGCGCTGTTACGTTTGCATCAGTTCGGACTTCAGCACGCGGATGCCGCCGATGTCGGCGATGTTCGCGACGTTCGTACCGCCGCAAGGTTGCAAATCGATTTCCACGAACCCACTGACGCTCGCGCTCTCACCTGCCCTTGCCAAACCCGAGCTCGCGCTGGCTGCGCACTGCGAGCACGAAGACCATATCCAGCTCTGTGATTACGTGACTAGTGCCCTTTAGCTGGCAGGTGAAGGTGTTCCTTCATCCTTCATCCTTCATCCTTTCTACTCCGCCTTCACCCCCGCGTCTTTCACTACCTTCGCGTACTTCGCGATTTCCGACTTAATGTAGTCGCCGTAGGCTTCCGGCGTCGGCAGCGTGAAGGGAAAGATCCCCACCCCGGCGAGCCGCTCCTTGACGTCGGGCAACTCCAGGATGCGGTTGATCTCTGCGTGCAGCTTCGAAACGATGGGCTTGGGCGTGCCGCGGGGTGCCTGGAAGCCGTACCAGTTGTCCACCGCAAAGCCGGGCACGCCGGATTCCGCGACGGTCGGCAGGTCCGGGAACTCGTCGACGCGCTTCGCGAACGTCACCGCGAGCGGCCGGATCCGGCCCGCTTTCATGCTGGAGAGCGCGGTTGAGACGGTCGCGAAGATGAGCTGAATGTTGCCGCCGACGAGCTCGATCATCGCGGGAGCGCCGCCCTTGTACGGCACGTGCTGCATTTTGATGCCCGCCAGCGTGCTGAACAGCTCGCCCGCGAGGTGGTCGGCGAAGCCCACGCCCGATGAGCCGTAATTGAGCTTCCCGGGATTCGCCTTCGCGTGGGCAATCAGCTCCTTCACCGATTTCACCGGCAGCGAGGGATGCACGACGAGCACGTTCAACGCGGACACCGCGCGCGCGACCGGCGCGTAGTCCTTGACGGGGTCGTACGGCAGCTTGCTGTACAGGCTGGGATTCACGGCGACCGGCCCGATCGTGCCTTCGACCATGGTATAGCCGTCGGGGTTGGCATTGGCCGCGAGACTCATGCCGACGCTGCCGTTGCCGCCCGGCCGGTTGTCGACGATCACCTGCTGGCCCCACGCTTCGGTCATCTTCTGGCCGATGGCGCGCGCGGTGATGTCTGCGCCGCCGCCCGGCACGACGGTGATGATGATGCGGATCGGCCGCGCTGGGTAGGCGTCAGCCGCGCTGACGACCGACGGAATCAAGCACAGGAGCATGAAAAGCCAGCAACGCATGCGTGTCTCTCCAGGTAATGAGGGGTTGCGCTCGCGAGTCATTCCAGGAGCGAGGAAGGGGAAGATCCGGCCCGCTTTCATGCCGGCGGGCGCAGTCGAGACGCCGGCGCAGGCGAACACTTGTGATCCCTGTGGGAAAACGACGGCCGCGGCTGCCGCTCACCCGACCGCTGCGACGCGCTTCCCCGCTGCAGTCGTGCCCGCGCTCGCCTCCGCTGCCTTGTCCGCTTTCTGGAAGTCGGCCTCGGTGAACCCGTAGAGGTGGGCGCCGCCCATGAGGATTTGCGCGGCAGTCTCGCGCGAGCAGTTCTTGAGCACGTTGTTCGACACGTTCGGGAAGTTGGAGTCGAAGTGCGGATAGTCGCTCGAGACGCACATCCGGTCAGCGCCGATGAGGCCAGCGGTGGCCTCGATTTCCGGTTCGCTGCCCTCGACCGCCGCCCAGCAGTTGCGCCGGAAGTACTCCTTCGGGGTCAGGCTCAGGTACGGCGCGTGCGAGTCGCGGTACTGGGGATAGTCCCACTCGATGCGCGAGAGCAGCCCGGGCACCCACGAGTTCTGGGCTTCGAGGAACGCCACCCGCAGCTTCGGATGGAACTCGAAGACCCCGCCCACGATCATCGCGAGCAGCGCCTGCTGCATCTCGATCCAGTGGCTGGCAACGTGGCGATAGAAGCGGTTCTCAGCGTAGATCTTGTTCATCTGCGAGTACCAGGCGCCCGTCCCTTCGTGGAAACCCCACGTCACCCCCAGCTCCTCATGCACAGCGTAGAGCGGGTCCCAGTAGTTGGAATGCCAGTAGTGGTCGTTCACCAGGTTCGGCCGGATGAAGGAACCCACCGCGCCCAGCTCCCGCACGCAGCGCACCAGCTCGCGGCAGGCGAGGTGCACGTCGTGCACCGGGAGCATCGCGACGAACTTGAGCCGCTCGGGACTGTAGCTCGCGAACTCGTGGATCCAGTTGTTGTAGGCCTGGCACAGCGCGAGCGACAATTGCGGATCGAGGTTGTCCCGTGCGATGAGGGAAAGACCGGTCGTGGGATAGAGCACTGCGATGTCGATGCCCTCTATGGCCATCCCCATGACCTGCGCCTCGGCGTTGTACTTGCGCTCGATCGCGAAGTCGAGGCGGCCGCTGCCCTGGAGCCGCGAGCCTGAGAGCGGCTGGGTCGTGTGCACGTTGGCCTTCCCGCTGCTGCTGCGCTTGCGATACTGCTGCAGATCCGCGTCTCCGGAGGCGGCCAATCCGTCGATGATGATCGGGCCGCGCTTCGGTCGTCCGTCGGAGCCGACGGATAACATCACCCGGTCCCGGAACCGGGAATCGAGGTAGCGCTCGAAAAGGTCGGGCGGCTCCATCACATGCATGTCGGAGTCGACGAATCGGAGATTGTCTTTCATCGGATCCTCTTTGTGGAAACAGGCGGCGGAGTGATCGACGCCACGCTACGCCGCAAGGGAAGGGGTGTCAACGCATGAGCGTCATACAGTCGCATGGTTCATCCTTCATCCTTCGGTCACCGGCTCCGCCGATACCAGCGCGACATCAGCTCCATCGCGGCGCAGGACGCGGCAGACGCCGCCACAAGCGCCGATCTGCCCCGCCAGCCAGCCCCAACGGTCGACGATCATCGCGAACAGGGTGGGCGAGGCGGCGTTGACGACGAGGACCGGCGTCGCAAGCATGCCGAGCACAGGCCCGTAGCCCTTCGGACCGAACAGTGCCAGCGGCACCGCGCCGCGCACGATGGTGATGACGCCCTGCGAGGCTCCCATGAGCAGCGTGAAAGCGACGATGGCGGGAAAGCCGCCGCCGGAAAAAAGCAGGAGTACGAAGGAGACCGGCAGCACCCCGATCGCGATCCGCCCCACCGTCATGGCGTGCAGGTTGCGGCCAAACACGATTTCCACCACGCGCCCGCCGAACTGCGCAAAGCCCTTGAGCGAGGCGACCCAGACCGCCGCTGCGGTCGCGAGGCCCGCCGCCTCCAGCAGCGGCACCAGCTGCACGGCCACGACGCTGAACACGAAGCCGTTCAGCGACATCACGAGCGCAAACAGCGCCATCGCCACGATGCGTTTGCTTCTTTCGAGCGGCGGGTCGTCGCGCGAAGGAGCCGCAGCCGCGACTTCGGCAGCCTTGCTTGCCGGCTCCTTGCGCCACAGTCCGATCCAGTTGAGCGGCAGGCACACCGCGAGGTTGATCGCCGCGAACAGCGCCAGTGTCTGCCGCCAACCGCCGGCTTCGTTGGCGTAGTGGCCGGCCACCCAGAACACCGTGGAGGCAAAGGCGCCGAATAGGGTGAGATACGAAATCGCGCGGCGCCCTCGCGAAGGCACGACCTGCACCAGCGCGGCAAAAGCGGCATCGTAGAGGCAAAGGCGCATGCCCACGCCGAGCAACGCCCATACCGCCAGGTAGGTCCACTCGTCTCTCACCAGTGACAGCGCGTACAGGCCTATCGATACGATCACCGTGCCCGCGGTCATGATCGCGCGCGCGCCGTGCCGGTCTATCGCCCGACCCGCCCATGCCGAGACTAACCCCATCGCGAGGAGCGAGACCGTGAAGCCGAAATAGACCAGGCTTCGGCTCCAGCCGGTCTCGGCGGCTATCGGGCCAGCCAGCACCCCGAGACAATAGTAGGATGTGCCCCACGCGGTGATCTGCGCGAGGCCGAGGGTGCAGACGGCGAGAAGGAAGGGGTCCCGCTGCAGCGCAGCCATGTCTCTGGACATTGAGTTTATACAGCCCGGGACGCGTGGTGTTGGCGTCAGTTTATACTCTGGCTCCAAGGAAACACTGAAGAAAGGGCCGCGCGCCCTTGGCACTTCCGTAATTGAGTGATTGGACACAACGATGACCCTGCCCGCCCGCAAACCCGCGACACCGCTCAACGAGCTGACCGCAACCGAGATCGCTGCCGCCGTAGCCTCCAGCAGGACGACGTGCGAAGCGGTCGCGCGCGCGTGCCTGGAGCGCATCGAGGAGCGCGAGCCGCAGGTGCTCGCGTGGCAGTACCTCAATTCCGAGCAGGTGATCGCGCAGGCGCGCGCGCTCGACCGCAGCGGCGTGCGGGGGCCGCTGGCGGGCGTGCCGTTCGCCATCAAGGACATCATCGACACCTGCGACATGCCGACCGAGATGGGCTCGCCCATTTACAAGGGCCATCGCCCCAGGGGCGATGCCGCGTGCGTCGCCCTTTCGCGCAAGGCGGGCGGCGTGCTGATGGGCAAGACCGTGACGACCGAATTCGCCAACCGCTATCCGGGCAAGACGCGCAATCCGTTCGATCCGGAGCGCACTCCCGGGGGCTCCTCCAGCGGCTCGGCCGCCGCGGTCGGCGACTGCATGGTGCCGCTCGGCATCGGCACCCAGACTACCGGATCGACGATACGTCCGGCGTCGTTTTGCGGTGTGTTCGGCTACCGGCCGACTTACGGAGACCTGCGCTGCGTAGGCGTCAAGGAAGCCTCGGGCTCGCTCGATACCTTGGGCCTGCTCGCGCGCTCGCTCGACGACATCGCGCTTTACCGTGACGTGCTGCTCGGCGTCGCCCCTGAGCCGGTTCCGGCCGAAACGCCGGCGCCGCGTATCGGCTTCTGCCGCACGCACTTATGGCCGCAGGTCGATGCGAGCACGCAGAACCTGCTTGAAGACGCGGCGCGCAAGCTCGCGCGCGCGGGCGCGCAGGTAAAGGACGTCGACCTGCCCGCGGAATTCGAGCACATCGAGGACGCGCATCGCTGGATTTCGAGCTACGAGTTCGCGCGCAACTTCACGTGGGAAATCGAGAATCACTGGGAAAGTATCAGCGAGATGCTGCGCAGCGGGCGGTTGAAGGACGGCCTGTCGTGCAGCTTCGGGCGCTACCGCGAAGCGCGCGACCTCGCCGAGCGCTGCCGGCAGCTGCTCGCCGCGACGTGCGCGGACTACGACGTGCTGCTCACCGCGGCGGCCGCGGGCGAAGCGCCCACCGGGCTGGATTCGACCGGCAACGCGGCGCTCTACGCGATCTGGACCACGACGCACGTGCCCTGCGTCACCCTTCCGGTATTCAAGGGTCCGCATGGCCTGCCGGTCGGCGCGCAGTTGATCGGCAAGCGCAATGGCGACCGGGCGCTCTTCGCCGCCGCACAGTGGGTTTTCCGGGCGCTGGCGTAAGTCCTGCAGCTTCAGCACGAACGATGCGAAACCACGCAGGCCTGCTGAGAAACCGCCGATAGAAATCCCGCTCGCCCGGAATTTTCATTGATGCGGGCAATCTGCTGCCAAAATAGACGCCTTTTCGCCCACCCGGTAACCTCATTTCAATGACGGCACTGGCCCAGTGGCTCGCCGATGGCGCATTCCACGCGCCACTGTCCTTCGTCGCGCTCGCCACTATCCTCTGGTTCGCACTGATCTATACCGTGATCGCGGGCGGCGCCTGGTTGTTCGCGATAGACCGGCTGCCAGCCGCGGCGGACGCTGCCGGAGGACGCACGCAGCGCATGCGCCCGGGCCAGGTGCGCGAAGAATTGCTCTTGTCGGGTCTTTCCGTGTTGATCTTCGCCGTGCAGGCCGTCGGGCTGGTCTGGCTACTGCGAGAGGACTGGCTCACCATTACGTGGAACCGCCCGGTATGGCATCTGGTGTGGGAGCTGCCGGTGCTCTACTTGTGGAACGAGGTGCATTTTTTTATCGTGCACCGGATGCTGCACTGGCAGCCCCTGTACCGTGGCGTGCACGTTTGGCATCACCGCTCCGTAGTCACCACGCCCTTCTCCGCTTACAGCTTTCACCCGCTGGAGTCGTTTCTCCTCGGTGCTGTCATGCCACTTGCCCTTCTCCTTCATCCATTCAGCCCATGGGCGCTGCTCGGCCTCACCGTGATGAGCCTCTTGCTCAATGTCAGCGGCCACCTCCCTCACGAACGCCTGCGCGGGGTCTTTGCTCTTGCGGCCCCGCACAGCCGTTACCACAACCGACATCACCGCGAGTTCCGCACGCATTACGGCTTCTCGTTCCCTCCACTCGACTGGTGGTTCGGAGGCAGAAGTGCGACGGCTCGTGCCTCCAAGCCTGGCGCCCCGTCCTGATGCGTCCCCATCACTACGACCATGTATACGTAACTGCGACCGGAGCGTTCTATCCGGGCGAGCCGGTAGGCAACGATCGCATCGACGAGTTCGTCGCTCCGCTGAATAGCACCTCGCCGCGGCTCAAGCGGCGCATACTCGCCGAGAACGGTATCGAGCAACGCTATTACTCCACAGGGGCCGATGGGCATACGCGCTTCGGCGCCGCGCACATGGCGGCCGAAGCGATACGTGCCTGTCTCGGCACCGCGCGCATCACCCTTAGCGACGTCGATCTTCTGTGCACCGGGACTTCCGGCGGTGACGCGACTCTGCCGGGCTTCGCCAACATGGTGCAGGGGGAGCTGGGCGCGCCGCCGCTCACTACGAGCAGTCACGCGGGCGTCTGCGCCGCGGGCCTGGCGGCGCTGCAACATGCGGCGATGGCGCTCGACGCCGGGCGCTCGACACGCGCGCTGGTGGCGACGAGCGAGGTACCGTCGCGCCTGTTCAAGCGTTCGCGCTTCGCGAGCCGCGGCTACGACATCGACTTCGACGCGCACTTCCTGCGCTGGATGCTCTCCGACGCCGCCGGAGCCTGGCTGCTGGAAAGCGCGCCGCGCGGCGAACAGTCGCTCCGGCTCGTCGGCGTGCACCTGCGGTCGTTCAGCGGCGACTATCCCGTCTGCATGCAGGTCGGACTCGCGGCCGGCTCGCAGCGGTCCTATCTCGACTACGAGTCGTTTGCGGCGGCGGAGACGGACGGCGCATACGCGCTGCGACAGAACATCCGCCTGCTGCCCAACCTCTTCGACGTGAGCATCCACGAGTACGTGCGGCTCGTGCGCACCGGCTGGATAGACCCCGCGCGCATCGATCATTTCCTGTGCCATTACTCCTCGGAGCGTTTCGCGTCCGTGGTACGCGATCTCCTCGACAAGGCTGGGCTCGCCATTGCGGATCGGCGGTGGTACAGCAATCTCAAGACGCGCGGCAATACCGGCGCGGCATCCATTTTCGTCATGCTCGACGACTTCCTGCGCCAGCGGACCGTACGGCCCGGCGAGCGCATCCTCTGCTTCGTGCCCGAGTCCGGCCGGTTCACGGTGGGATATCTGCTGTTCGAAGCAATGGGCCCGGTTGCGTCCGCCGCGGCTGAGACCTCGGTGCCAGCCGTAACGATCGAGCCCCCGCCGCCGCCGCACGACCCCGCCGTCGCCGGCGATCCGCTGATGCGCAACCTGCTGCGCGAGCTTGCCGAGGTCTGGCACGACTACCGCTCGCGCGCGTGGCGTGTGCCCATCGTGGCGCGCATCACGCGCGGCACGATCACTCATGTGGACATGCTGCGCTGGATGGAAGACTGGATCCCGCAGGTGCAGCAAGGCAGTATCTGGATGCGCATGGCCGTAACCCAGCTCGACGAGCGCTACCGTCGGCTGGCCGACCTAGTAACCGCGCACGCGGCCGACGAGCAGTACGATTTCAAGATCCTGTTCGAGGACTATCGTCGCGCCGGGGGACGCGTGCCTCGCATCGAAGATCTGCGCCGCAATCCGGGCGGCGAGGCCCTGAATGCGTACCTGCACGCGCGCGCCGCACAAGCGAACCCGGTCGGGCTCCTGGGCGCCATCTATATCATCGAGGGCACGGGCCAGCGCATCATACCGGCGGTGCTGCCCGCCATCCGCCGCCAGCTCGCGCTGCCGCTCGAAGCCGTGCGATTCCTGCACTACCACGGCGAGAACGACGTCAACCACCTTGCGCGCTGGCTCACGTGCGCGGGCATGGCGCTGGAGACAGGCGGCGCCGCGGCAGCTGCGGACATCGTCGCGACCGCGCGCGAAATCGCGCAGCTCTACCTGATGCAGCTCAGCGCGATCAGGACCGGAGAGACTGCATGAGGCGGACGCGATGACGCACAAGTTCGACCTCGAAACGCTGGAGCATGATCCGCGCGATCCCAACCCCTGGCTCGCGCTCTACCTGGACCAGAGCACTCCCATCGATCCGCGCGTGAAGAAGGCATGGCTCACCGATTCGAGCTCGTGGTGTCGTCAGTTCGTGCTCCCCCTCGTGCGACCGCTTGCGCGCGGCACCATAATCCTCGTGCAGCTCGTCAAGACCGTGGTGCCCAATGGCTTCACTTCCTCTTGGGCGCTGCACCGCCTGCTAGCGTGGGCGCTCGGCACGTTCGTGCGCCCGGAAGCGAACTGGCTCATACTGCGGCACTTCCACATCGGCAGCGAGATTCTGGACTTCACTGCCCGCAATGCCCCCGGCACGTCCGTCCCCTTGCGGCCGCTGCGTCCGCGCCGGCTCGAGGACCTGCGCGACGATCTGTTTCTCAAACACGACCTCAATCTGTTCAACTTCGTCATCAATCTCAACCGGGAGCTGCGCGAGCGTGGGTGCGCGGTGACGCGTCAGCTCCAGCCCGACTTCGGCGGCATCAGTGAAGGTGATTTCGGCATCGAGGCGATGCCGGACCGGTGGCTCAACTTCGTCGATCTCCAGACCGCGATAGAGCTGTTCACGCCGGTTTACCAGATCTTCCTGACCGACAACGACTTCTGGCGCGCAACCAACTCGCTACAATTGGACGAGACGATCGCCATCTACGTCGCCGGGATACTCGGCCAACCGCACAACCTCGTGCTGCTCAACAACAAGCACCCGATGGTGCCCGATTCGACGTTGCGCGCCGGCTACCGCCTGGTCCTGCACGGCCTCGCTTCGGAGATGCTGTACGAGCTGCTCGTTCGCGAGAAGCGCGCGCACGCCAGCCCTGCCGTCGCTACTTCAGTGGCTTGAAGCGGATGCGCTTCGGCTTCGCCGCTTCCTCGCCGAGACGCCGCACCTTGTCCGCTTCGTACTCCTGGTAGTTGCCGGGAAACAACACCGTCTTCGAGTCGCCCTCGAACGCGAGGATATGGGTTGCGATGCGGTCGAGGAACCAGCGGTCGTGCGAGATCACGAGCACGCTGCCCGCGAATTCGAGGAGCGCCTCCTCCAGCGCGCGCAGCGTTTCGACGTCGAGGTCGTTCGACGGCTCGTCCAGCAGCAACACGTTGGCGCCGGCGGCGAGCTGCTTGGCGAGATGCAGCCGTCCGCGCTCGCCGCCTGACAGGCTGCCGACTTTCTTCTGCTGGTCGGCGCCCTTGAAGTTGAAACGGCCGACGTAGGCGCGGGAGGGTATTTCGAATTTGCCGACCCTTATCATGTCGGCGCCATCGGTCAGGTACTCGAACACGGTCTTGTCGCCTTCCAGCGATTCGCGCGACTGGTCGACGACCGCCAGCTTGACCGTCTTGCCGACGGTGATCTTGCCCTTGTTGGACTTTTCCTTCCCGGTGATCATCCGGAACAGCGTGGACTTGCCCGCCCCGTTGGGGCCGATGATGCCGACGATCGCGCCCGGAGGCACCGCGAACGAGAGGTCGTCGATCAGCAGGCGGTCCCCGTAGCCCTTGCTCACGCCTTCGAACTCGATCACCGAATCGCCGAGGCGCTCGGCGACCGGGATGAAGATTTCCTGCGTCTCGTTGCGCTTCTGGTACTCGTGCGAATTCAGCTCCTCGAAGCGAGCGAGCCGTGCCTTGGCCTTGGCCTGCCGCCCTTTCGGGTTCTGGCGCACCCACTCGAGCTCTTTCTCGATCGCCTTCTGGCGCGCGCTCTCGGTCGCCTCTTCCTGTTTCAGGCGCGCATCCTTCTGCTCGAGCCACGAGCTGTAGTTGCCCTGCCATGGAATGCCCTGCCCGCGGTCGAGTTCGAGTATCCATTGCGCGGCGTTGTCGAGGAAATAGCGGTCGTGCGTGACCGCCACCACCGTGCCCGGGAACTTGGTCAGGAACTGCTCCAGCCACTCCACGCTTTCGGCATCGAGATGGTTGGTCGGCTCGTCGAGCAGCAGCATGTCGGGCTTGGAAATCAGCAGGCGGCACAGCGCGACGCGGCGCTTCTCGCCGCCCGAGAGCGGCTGGATCTTCGCGTCCCACGGTGGCAAGCGCAGTGCGTCGGCTGCGATCTCCAGCTGATGCTCCGAATCGCCGCCGCCTGCGGCGAGCACGGCTTCGTACTTGCTCTGTTCCGCCGCGAGCTTGTCGAAATCGGCATCGGGCTCGGCGTAGGCGGCGTAGATCTCGTCGAGCTTTTTCTTCGCCTGGAATACCTCGCCCAGGCCTTCTTCCACCGCCTCGCGCACGGTCTGGCCGGGATCGAGCTCGGGTTCTTGCGGCAGAAAGCCGATGCGCATGTTGGGCATGGGCAGCGCTTCGCCGTCGAAGTTGGTGTCCTCCCCCGCCATGATCCGCAGAAGGCTCGACTTTCCGGCGCCGTTCAGCCCCAGCACGCCGATCTTGGCGCCCGGGAAGAACGACAGCGAGATGTTCTTGAGGATCGCGCGCTTGGGCGGCACGACCTTGCCGACCCGGCGCATGGTGTAAACGTATTGAGCCATGATGACCGCGCAGTTGAAAAGTGCGCAATCATACTTGAAAGTCGTGCTGAAGTGATGAGGATCGCAGGCTCTTTACCGCCGCGCGCTTCGTCGAAACAGCGGAAAACAGTCAGGCAGCCTCCTTGCCTTCCGCCTTCCGCCTTCCGCCTTCCGCCTTCCGCCTTCTATTTCCTCTCCCCTGCGACGACGTACACCCACAGCGCTTCGATCTCGTCGGGCTTCAACACGTCGCCCCAAGGCGGCATGGCTCTCATGCCGTTGGTCACCGAATCGACAAAGCGCGCGGAATTGTCGCGCGGAAAGGTTTTCAGATCGATGGCCCACGGCGGGCCGACCATGCGCACCCCGTGACACGATTCGCAATGGGACGCATAAAGGGCCGCGCCCTTCTGGACCTGCTCCGGTGGGAACGACTTCACGGCAGCGTCCTGGGCGAGAGCGTTTGCCCAAACGAGCCCGGCGCACAAGAAGAACAGCGGAGCCGCGCGCCTCACCAGTCACCAGTCACGAGTCACGAGTCACTGGTTCAAGGCATCAGAGCAAACGTCCACACCGAACTTCCGGTCGGCACCTTGTCGCCGATGTATCGCTTGATCACGCTGCCGCCCGTCCCCGACGCCACCGTGACGTACTGCCGCCCCTTGTAGGTGTAGGTGATGGCCGGCGCATTGATGCTGGAGCCGGTCTTGAACTGCCACAGGGCTTCCCCAGTGTCTTCGTCGAGCGCCATGAACTCGCCCGTCGGCCGTCCGGTGAAGAGCAGCCCGCCGGCGGTACCCAGCACGCTAGCTCCGTTCGGGATCCCGGTGATGGGAACTTTCCATTTGAACTCGCCGGTCAGCGGGTTCATGGCTGCGTGGTGGCCGACCACGTCCTCCGGCTTCACCGGCTGGTTTCGGCCCGCGACCGCCGTATTGGGCTCGCCCAGCTGCTTGAAGGTGTACGGGACGTATTTCTGGATGCGGGGAAGATCCCATGAGTTGAAGTACACGAGCCCGGTCCGCGGATTGAACGAAAAGAGCGAGGCGTTGGTCCCGCGCTGCGGGTATAGCGTGACTTCCTCGCCGGCTTTCAGCCGCGCGTAGACGTCGGTCAGCACCGGCCGCCCGGTCTTCAAGTCCACGTGCGTCGCCCACGTGACGCGCGTCAACGGGTGCGCGGCGATGAGCTTGCCGTTGGTGCGGTCGATGACGTAGAAGAAGCCGTTCTTGTTCGCGTTCATGATGACCTTGCGCATCTCGCCGTTGACGCGCAGGTCCGCGATCACGTTCTCGTTGCTGCCGTCCACGTCGTAGACGTCGTTCGGCGTGAACTGGTAGTACCACACGATGGCGCCGGTCTTCGGCCGGATCGCGAGCACGCTGTTGGTGTAGAGCGCGTCCCCTTCGCCCCGGTACTTCGCATCGTACGGCCCGGCATTGCCCACGCCCCAGTAGACGAGGTCGAGCTGCGGGTCGTACGACCCCATCTGCCAGGTCGAGCCGCCGCCGATCTTCCACGCATCGGGTATGGAATCGGCGGTCTTCGGCCACGTGTCGTGGCCGGGCTCGCCCGGCGCGGGAATCGTATGCGTGCGCCACAGCTCCTTGCCGGTCTCCGGATCCCAGCCGACCAGGAACCCGCGCGTCGCGTGCTCGCCGCCGGTTGTGCCGGTAATCAGCACGCCGTTAGCGAGGAGCGGCGAGCCCACGCCTTTGTAGCCCTCCTTGTGCTCGGCGAACTTCGATTTCCAGATCTGCTTGCCGGTCTTTATGTCGAGCGCGACCACGTGCGCATCGAGCGTCGTGCGGTAGAGCTTGCCGTTGTAGAGCACCGGAGCGCCGCGCATGATCGCGCCCGCGTTCGAGATGCGCAATACGGCGCGATCATACTCGACCGGCGTGCGCCAGATCTGCTGGCCGGTGGCGACGTCGAGCGCGAACGTGAAGTGGCCGTTCACGATGTACATGACGCCCTGGTAGATGGACGGTTGAGCCAGCTCGCCCGTATCGCTCATGGTGTTCGTGGTCCAGATCGGCACGAGGCGCTTGACGTTCCCCTTGTTGATCTGCCGCAGCGGGGTGTACATCGGAATGCCGTAGCCCATCCCGAAGGTGAGCACGTTTTCCGTGTTCTTGCCGTCGCTCAGCAATTCCTCGGCCGTCTGGCCCGACGCGAGCCCGCACCACGCATACAACAATGCCGCCAGTATCTTTTTCATGTGATCCTCCTTTGACCTCTGCAAGATGCTACGCCCTATCGAACCGTCACGCGTCATTCGGACATCAACGCGAATGTCCACACCGAACCTCCGGCGGGCACGATGTTTCCCACCGCGCGGGTGGGGTTGCTGCCACCGCGTCCGGACAGGATCGTCACGTACTGAACGCCTTTGTGGGTGTAAGTGATCGGCGGCGCGTTGACGCTGGAGCCGGTCTGGAACTGCCACAACTGTTTTCCGGTGTCCTGATCGAGCGCGATGAACTCGCCGGTCAGCTTGCCGGTGAACACAAGGCCGCCGTCGGTCGCGAGCAGGCCGGCGGAGCTGGCGAAGTCCTGCAACGGCACCTTCCATGCCGTTTTCCCTGTGAGCGGATTCATCGCGATGTGGTATCCCGCCGGCTTCGGAAATTTGGAGCTGGTCTCAATGCCGGTGTACCCCGCGCCTATTTTCAGCTCCACGTCCACGAATTTCATGACCCGGATCAGTTCCCACGAATTCAGGAACAGCAGCCCGCTCTTCGGATTGTAAGCCGACAAGGTCGCGTTGGTGGCGAGCCGCGGCGCCAGGTCGATGGTCTCCCCCTTGATCGCGCGATCCAGGAGATCGGTCAGCACCGGCCGCCCGGTCTTGAGATCAATGTGCTTGGCCCAGTTCTGGTTCACGAAGGGATGCGCGGCGATCAGCTGGCCGTTAGTGCGGTCGATCACGTACACGAAACCGTTCTTGTTGACGTTGAGCAGGACCTTGCGCGGCCTGCCCTCGACTTGAATATCGGCAATGATGTTCTCGGCGGTGCCGTCGAAATCGAAGCTGTCGTTCGGCAGGAATTGGTAGTACCAGACCATTTCACCGGTCTTCGGCCGGATCGCGAGCACGCTCGCGGCGTACAGACTGTCCATGCCACCACGATATTTCGGGTTGTAGGGTTCCGCGTTGCCGGTCCCGATGTAGAACAGATCGAGCTGCGGATCGTACGAGCCCGGCTGCCAGGTTGCCCCGCCGCCGTACTTCCAGGCATCCGGCAGTTTCTCGTTCGGCCAGGTCTCGGAACCTTTTTCGCCCGGGGCGGGTATGGTCCAGGTGCGCCACAGACGCTTGCCGGTTTCGGGGTCGTAACCGTCGACAAAGCCGCGCGCCGTGCGATCCCCGCCTGCCATACCGGAGATCAGCACGCCGTTCGCGATGGTGGGCTGGACGATCCCGCCGTAACTCTCTTTCCACTCGCCGAACTTGGTTTTCCAGAGCTCCTTCCCGGTTTTCATGTCGAGCGCGGCGACGTGCCCGTCGATATTCTGGCGGAACAGCTTGCCGTTGTAGATGGTGGCGGCGCCGCGAAGGTAGGCGCCCCCCGTCGTGACGCGCAGCGCTGCGCGGTCGTAGGTCACCGGGGTGCGCCAGATCTGCCGTCCCGTCGCCACGTCGATGGCAAACGTCCAGTTGCCATTCACCACATACATGACGCCGTTGTAGATCGTCGGCTGGGACAATTCCCCCATATCGTTCATCAGGCTGAAGTTCCAGACCGGAACCAGGCGCTTGACGTTGGACTTGTTGATCTGCCGGAGCGGGCTCCACATCTTCAGGTCGTAGCCCATGCCGAAGGTCGTCACATTTTCCGTGTTCTTCCCGTCGGTGAGTTCCTCTGCGGTCTGCGACCATGCCAGGCCGCACCAGGAACACAGCAATGCAAACAGAATTTTCTTCATGACCTCTCCGGTCGAGTGTCGGGTGTCGCGTGTCGAATGCCGGTTGTCGAGTGACAAACTGAGGGGGGCGCGAGATGGCCGGCCTGTCTCTCGACCCTCGACACTCATTCCTCGACACTCCGCTGGATCAGCGATTCTGCGTCGAAACCTGCGTCGTATCCGCGCTGGCGTACTTACCGGTCAACTGCGGCGTCATGCCTTTCAAGCCCTTCTGCTCGCGCTCGAGCCGCGTTTCACGCGCCCACGTACGCTTGAGCTCGTCGCGCACCTTGACCGTCAATCGTCCCAGGCCGTCGATCTCCAGCTCGATCGTGTCACCGTCCTGGAACGCGGAAAGCCCGCGATGGTTGGTGCCGGTCGCGAGTATGTCCCCAGGCTCGAGATCGTGGATCGACGTGATCCACTCGATGCAGCGCGGAATCTTGTTCGCCATGTCGTCGGTGTTGTAGTTCTGCTTCAACTGGCCGTTCACCCACAGCTTCACCTGCAGCTTGTGCGGATCCCGGATCTCGTCCGCCGTCACCAGATAGGGCCCGATGGGCGCGAACGAAGCGCGCGACTTCATCTGGTAGAACGTGTTGCCCGGCGGCAGCACGCCACGCGCGGAACCGTCGATGAAGTTGACGTAGCCGAAGACGTACTCCATCGCCTTCGCCGCGGGCACATTGCTCGCGCGCTTGCCGATGACCACCGCCAGTTCCGCCTCGCCCTCGAATATCGTCGCGGCTATGTCCGGCAGGACCATGGTTTCGCCGTGGCCGACGATGCAGCCCGGCGATTTGTGGAAGGCATTGATCGGCGCCGCCTCCTTGCGCGTGCCGTCTTCCATGTAGTTCACCGCCATGCAATCGACATTGACCGGCTTGGGCAGCGGCGGCCGTATTTTCACCTGCGCTACCGGCACGCCTCTGCCTTCGCTCGCCGCCCGCTCCAGCAGCCCGCGATAGTCGGCCCAACGCGCGATCAGGCCATTCATCAGGTCGCCCGGCCCGGTATGGGGAATTTTTTGCACGAGCGAAGTTACATCGACCACGGCGTCGCCTTTGAGCACGCCTAGACGGAAATCGTTGAAGTAGACCAGTTTCATAGCAGCCCCCTTGGTAACGTGATAAAGCGCTTGATAACTACATGTTTCTAAAATACTACCGGACCGGCCTCCTCGGGGAGTTCGCGCGGTCTCGCGGGCGCCGTCGCGGTTTTGATGGCATCTTAGTCCATGGCACGGCACGCGGCAAACCATCCCGTCTCCATACGCGCGAGGGTATTATTAGGACTGTAGCGCGGATCCGCTCCCCGCGAAGGGGCTGGGAGTGACGGTGCAAACGAAGGAGAGGACCATGAAGCGAAACAGGATATCGCAGCGGCGCAGACATCTGATAATTGCCGGTCTTGCCGGCGTCGTCACACCCACGAGCATCTTCGGCCGACAACGCGGCGATGCGCTGATCGCCGACCTTTCCGCAACTACGGGCGGCGGCAAGGCTGCCTTCGTCGTCTCCGGACGCATATTGGGTACGGATGCCCAACCGCTCTTTAACGCCTCGGTCGAGATGTGGCATGCGGGTCGGCGCGGGGAACGTGCACTCGCAACTACCGACGGCGACGGCCGGTTTTTCGCGACGATCACGCCTGCGGAACATTTGGGCCGCCCGCGGCAGATCCACTACCGCGTGAGCCACGAAAACCATGGCACATTAGTGAGGCAACTCTACCTCGCGCGCGAGCCCGGCATCTCCGACGATCTTGTCTCACATCTGCAGCGCGACGACACCGGAGCCTGGCGCACGACGTTCGGCCTTACGGTCGCCTGAAGCGCGACGGCGCGGCAAAGCGCCTGTCGGCGGGCGGGTATCCGCTTGCCCGATTTGCGCGACGCCCGTGACTCGTTACGCCGCTCGACCCTCACCCCCAAAACCCTCTCCCTAGGGGCGAGGGAGAGGGTGAGGGGCGAATCGGCGAGTCCGGATTTGTCATCCGGTTTCGTGATCAATAAACATGTTCACCTATCTCCAATCACGCATACGCGGAACAGCCAGCGCGGGTCCAGGCGAGCCGCCCCCGGGACTGATCGCCTTCTACTGGCACTTCGTGCGTCAGACCAAGGGCTGGTACACGCTCATGTTCGTGACCAGCCTGGCGGTCGCGCTGATCGACACGGTCATCCCGGTGTTCATCGGCAAGCTCGTGTCGCTGATGGAAGCGAGCGATCGCCAGGCGGCGCTCGCGCAGGAGTGGCCGTTGCTTGCGGGCATGGTCGCACTGATGCTCATCGTCCGCCCGCTGGTGATGCTGATCGACGTCGCGATCCGGCACAACGCACTCATCCCGGGCGTGACCAGCTTGATCCGCTGGCAAAGCCACTGGCATGTAGTGCGCCAGAACTGGCCGTTCTTCCAGAACGATTTTGCCGGACGCATCGCCAACCGCGTGATGCAGACCGCCAACGCACTGCGCGAAAGCGTGATGGCGAGCATACGCGCCGTCTGGTACATCGCGGTCTACGGCGTGAGCGCGTTTGTGCTCATGGCGGTCTCGGACTGGCGCCTGGGCGTGCCTACACTTCTGTGGTTCGTCGGCTACCTCATCTTCCTGCGTTATTTCGTGCCGCGCATGCGCGATCTGGCGCGCGTCAGCTCGGAAGTGCGCTCGCACGTGATGGCACGCGTGGTGGACAGCTATACCAACATCCTTACTGTCAAGCTCTTCGCGCGGCTGGCCGACGAGGACGCCTATGTGCGCGAGGTGATAGACGAGCACCAGGGCGCGATCGGCGCTCACATGCGGTTGATCTCGCAATTCATGTTCGCGCTCTCGGTGATGAACGCGGCGCTGCTCACCGGCACCGCGGCCATCGGCATCTGGCTGTGGGCGGACGGCACGATTAGCGCGGGCATGGTGGCCACTGCATTGCCGCTCGCCTGGCAGATCGCCAACGTGGCGGGATGGGTGAGCTGGGAGGTAACCGGCATCTTCGAGAACATCGGCGTCGTGCAGGAGGGCATGCAAGCGATCGCCGTGCCGCACGCCGGAGTGGACCACCCAGGTGCCCGCGAGCTCGAGGTGTCCCGCGGTGAAATCCGCTTCGAGGAGGTGAGCTTCAACTACGGCAGGCGCGACGGCAAGCCGGTGCTCGACCACTTCAGCCTCACGATCCGTCCCGGCGAGCGCGTGGGGCTGGTGGGACGCTCGGGCTCCGGCAAGTCGACGCTGGTCAACCTGCTGCTGCGTTTCTACGAACTGGAGCGCGGCAGCATCCGCATCGACGGGCAGGACATCGCTCACGTCACGCAAGAAAGCTTGCGCGCGGCCATCGGCATGGTGACGCAGGATACCTCGCTCCTGCATCGATCGATCGCGGCGAATATCCGCTACGGGCGCCCCGGCGCAACCGGCGAGCAGGTCGAGGCGGCGGCCCGCAAGGCGCAGGCGCACGAATTCATCGTCGGGCTGCAGGATTGGACCAGCCGCAAAGGCTATGATGCCCACGTCGGCGAGCGCGGCGTCAAGCTCTCGGGCGGGCAACGCCAACGCGTGGCGATCGCCCGCGTGGTCCTCAAGGATGCCCCCATCCTCGTCCTCGACGAGGCGACCTCGGCGCTCGACAGCGAGGTTGAGCTCGCCATACAGGAGCAATTGCTCGGTCTGATGGAAGGCAAGACAGTGATCGCGATCGCGCACCGCTTGTCCACCATCGCGCGCATGGACCGCCTGATCGTGCTGGAGGCCGGCCGCATCGTCGAGCAGGGTACCCACGACGAGCTGCTGCGCCTGGGTGGCCACTACGAGCGATTGTGGCGCCATCAATCCGGCGGGTTTCTCGCGCCCGACCTCGTGGCGACCGAAACAGCCACCGAGCCGCCCGATGAGCCGCCTGTCGACGAGATGCGCGCCGCCACGCAAGAGCCCTCCACGGACGATGCGCCGGTTACGCCCCGCGCGTAGCGAGCGAGGGCGTCGTGTACAAGAAAACGGGTATCCGAACGGACACCCGCATTCCCACAGACACACTATTCAGCCGTGGAGCTTATTCCGGAAACTGCACCGGCTGTTCCGTTACGATCGCCCACGTATCACTGGGTACGATCCTGGGTACGATCACCACCTCGCGGGCCGGCTCGATGTAGGTACGTCTGCCGTGCAGGCTGGACGGAGTAATAGGCCACATAAACCGGCTCCCTGGGGAACATCCTACCTACCATGCAGGAAGCCGATGGGGTTTCGGTTCCTTCCTTCCCGCAGAAACCCGGCCTCCCGGATTGCCCGAACACCTCCGCCTGGGCACCGCCCCCCAAGAGGGCACCAGCCACTGCCGCCGCAATCAGGATTTTCGATTTCATATCAAACTCCTTTCATCAACAATCGCCCCTAAATAAACAGGCGCAATTGCTAAGACGCAATGGCCATGCCAGGAAACATACTCATAAATTCCGAGGCTTAGGCGATGGCGTTACCCGAATGGAGTCGCCGCTTGACGACGTAGCGCCGGGGAGGACCGGCAAGTTGCTGAGGTTTAAGCGTTTCTTTGTCGGGTCACACCGACATTTATCGAGCGTCCTGAAAAATGCCTGATGACGCTCGATCCCTCACCCCTTTTCCCCTCTCCCGAGTGGAGAGGGGGAATGAGGACGGCGGTAAATAGTTTGTCAACCATTTACCGAAAGCTCGATAGGCCTTGCGTTCAGACCTCGACCATTTCGAAGTCGGCTTTGCACGCTCCGCAATCGGGACAGCTCCAGGTATCTGGCACATCTGCCCAGCGCGTGCCGGCGGGTACACCCTCATCGGGTATGCCCTTCTCCTCGTCATACGAGAAAGCGCACAAGACGCACTGCCACTTCTTGAATCCGGCAGCAGCGGCAGGCACGCTGTCACCGACACTCGGCACGGCCCGCGGAAAATTGAGTATCAGGGCTTCGAGCCCTTGGGGACCGGCATGGATTGGAAAGGCTTCTTCATCCGGCTTGACGAACACGACGGTCAGCGCCTGGCGTTCAATGCCCTCATGCAACAAGCTGCCCGTGACCACGATCACATACTGCCCGGCGCCGTTGGACGCTGCCGGCGCAACGGTGCGCCTGCCGGGCGCCATGGTCAGCGAGCTAACGAACAACCCGCGATCATCCTTGATATCGGAAATCTCTTGCAGGCTTACCCCTGAACCGCGCGCGGGAAAGGCAGCGGGCGTGGTGATCTGCCACGGATTGCGGTCCTTGACCTGCTGCAACTTGGGCAGCGCGCCCGGCAGGCGTTGCGCGCCCGGATCAAAACGCGTGCGCAAGGTCATGAAGGTCCACCCCGTTTCCTCGTCCGC
Source organism: uncultured beta proteobacterium (assembly GCA_963802355.1). GTDB lineage: Bacteria > Pseudomonadota > Gammaproteobacteria > Burkholderiales > SG8-41 > SG8-41. The sequence goes on from CAWDIV010000014.1 coordinate 253,816, forward strand.
ATGCAGCGGACCGTAGGGCGTATAGGCGCGTGCGAAGTGGACATAGTAGGGCGATACCGCGTGCCGTCCGAGCTGGCCTTTACCCTTTACCAGAATCTGGAATTGATCCACCGCATGGAAATGGGTGCAGGACCTGTCCCCTGGATCGTATTGAGCGAGAAAAGCGGTGGGGGCATCGGGCGTCTCGGGGGACGCCCTGAAAAACGGAAAGTTGGTCGAGGCCGGTCGGTCCGGTCCGCCCTTGTTGCGCCGGATCTGGCCCGGCTTGATTTCATCGAACGCGACGACCAGAGACATGGATCCTCCGCTGGAAATTCGAGGGTGCTGGCACCGTAATCTTATCCGATATGAGCGGCGGGGAACGGGCCCAAGGTGTCAGGAACCTTAGAGTTTAGGGTTCCTGACACCGGCGGCGCTGTCTGCCTGCGGGCGGTTTTGCGTAAAGCTCAGCATTCGCCGCTCAGAAGTACCGCCGGCCCCGGGCAAGCCATCCGTGTCTCCAGCTGCGGCTCGCAGATGCGACCGACATTGGCAACGTGACCGATCTATCAACGAACTAGCGACTCGGGACAATCGGCGTCATACTTTGTCGCAGCACACTAGGAGGAGCGGGTCATGAACCGAAGACTCATCGCGAGCGCCGTCCTGTGCGCGCTCGCCTCGGGACCGGCCGCGGCGCGCGTTACGGAAATCAACGTTTCGGCAGTCGAGCCGTTCGCGGCTGGCCATGCCTTCGGCTCGGCCGGCGCCTACGAGCGCGTAAAAGGCACCTTCAAGGGGGAGCTCGATCCCGCCGACCCGCGCAACAAGGTCATCGTCAATATCGATAAGGCCCCTCGCAACGCCGCGGGCCGGGTGGAGTACGAGGCTGATTTCTTCATGTTGCGCCCGCTGGAGGCGGAACGCGGCAACCGCAAGATCATCTACGATGTGACGAACCGCGGGCGCAAGAACCTGCACACCCGGATGATGGATGCGCGTCCTGCATCGCTCGCCGCGTCCAACGATCCGCAAACGCTGCAGGACGCGGGAAACGGCTTGTTCTTCCGCATGGGGTATACCATCGTCTGGAGCGGCTGGGATCCCGACGCGCCGCGCTCCAACAACGGCATGACGATGAAGCCGATCGTCGCGACCAACGATGGCGTGCCCATCGTCCGCATGATCCGCGACGAAATCGTGCCGGGCACGCGGGACCGTGAGGGTGGCGGGAGCGCAAAAGCGGCGCCGCGGGAAACCTTGCGGCTCACTCACGAGGCAGCCACTCTGGAACTCGTTCGGGCGAAGCTCACCGTCCGGCGCAGGGAAACGGATTCCCGCCAGGAGATTCCCGTGAGCGGCTGGGGTTACGTCAACCCCCGGGAGATCCGGCTGCTGCCCGCCGGAACGCTGCCCGAGCCCGGATCGATCTATGAGTTTCATTACCCCGCGAAAAACCCCCGGGTCTATGGCATCGGGCTCGCCGCCACGCGCGACCTGCTGTCCTTCCTGCGCTACGAGAAGGGCGACGCCGGCGGCAACGCGAATCCGGCGCCGGGGGTGAAGGCCGTGCTCGGATTCGGCAGCTCGCAAAGCGGACGCTTCCTGCGCGACCTGGTGAGGGAAGGCTTCAATCAGGACGAGGCCGCGCGCAAAGTCTTCGACGGCATACTCGCTCATACCGCGGGAGCCGGCGGTGTTTTCCTCAATCACGAATTCGCGCAACCAGGGCGAACCGCTACCCAGCACGAGGACCGCACGTTTCCCGAAAATGCGTTTCCCTTCTCCACGGCGCGCATGACCGATCCGGTGACGGGTAAGACGGGAAGCCTGTTCCGCGGCGACGGCTTTGATCCGTTGTGGATGGAGACCAATACTTCCACCGAGTATTGGCAGAAAGGCGCGTCTCTGCTCGTCACCGATCCTTTGGGGCAGCGCGATGTCGAGTTGCCCGCCAACGCGCGTGGCTACCTCATCGCCGGCACCCAGCACGGCGGCACGGCCTGGATGCGGTCCACGCCGGGGTCCTGCGTCAACCCGCGCAATCCGCACAGCCCGAATCCAGCGCTGCGCGCGCTACTCGTGGCGCTCGACGAATGGACACAAGGCAAGGCGCCGCCCGCCTCGCGCACACCGCGCATCCAGGACGGCACGCTGACGTCCCCCGAGAAGGTCGGCTTTCCGCCAATCCCCGGCATGCGCGTGGCGCGGCGCATCAACGAGATCGGCGTGCTCAGGGATTGGGTGAAGCCGGAGCTGGATATGTCCCGGCCGTACCGGCCGCTGGTCACGCAGGTGGATCTTGACGGCAACGAGACCGCCGGCGTTCTGCTCCCGGAAATCGCGGTGCCGCTAGCCACCTATACCGGCTGGAACCTGTACAAGGCGCCGTTCCCCGAGGGCGAGCTGTGCGACCGCGACGGCACCTACATTCCCTTTCCCGCGACGCGCGCCGAGCGCACATCCAGGAATGACCCCCGCGCTTCGCTCGAAGAGCGCTACGGCAGCCATGCCGCGTACGTCCGGCGGCTGGAGGAAGCTGCGGCCAAGCTCGTCGGCGCGCGCCTGCTGCTACGCGAGGACGCCGAACAGCTCGTCTCCAGGGCAAGAAACGAAGAAATTGCGAAACGGTTTCCGCCGGGAGGCGAGCCCGTCCTCGGCCTGACCAGCGACCGGTAAAAACGCGGAAGAGCATTGCGGAAGAACCGCGTGGCCGGCGGAGACGCAGAATAACCCGTCACTCTCGCGGAGGCGGGAGTCCAGCGATCGAGTGCCGGAAAGGAAGAGGGTCCTAGGTTCCCGCCTGCGCGGGAATCACGTCTAAGCTGAGACCGCGCTCTTGCCTTGCTTGATCTGCGAAACCTTTGCCTTGGCTTCGGCGTCCGCCAGCGCCCGGGCCTGCTCCTGCTCCTTCAGCCTGAGGCGGATGCGCACGAAAGTTTTCTTCAGATCGGTTTCGACGCTGGGGGTGTACTGAAACGACCGGTCGAGGATGGATTTCATGCCGCCTCCTGAGTACTGACAACTGGAAACATCTCCCCGGCACCGCTGGCGATCCGCTCACCGTTCGCCATTCTCGTCTCACTTCGCAACCTGGACGCTTCAATATACGGAGCGTTACTGCCGGTCGCTATCGGTAAGCCGTGATTTTTTTGTAGCGATCCCACTATAGCCCGTCGTTGCGCCCGGGCCTGCAGCTCCGCCTCCGTGCCGGCCGCACCGTTCTCCATCAAAGACTTGCCACGGAATCACACGTAAAACACGGACAGAACGGAAGACCTGAAATGACCCTATGCACCAATTGGTTACTTCGTTCTTGTCGTTTTCTGTGGTGTGTTTCCGTGGCTGAAATGATCTTGAATTTCTGGATCGAATTTGGCGGAGATCGGTTTACGGCACGAAAAACGCCTCCGGCCGATTGGCGAGCGCAGCCTCCAGCGTGATCCACGGCAGCGCGGCGCAGCGTGCGCGGGCGGGAAACTCCCGGACGGTCGCCAGCAGCGCGCGTTGCATCTCATCTTCGTGCTCGGCGCCGGGCTCTGCCTGGGCGTTCATCCGAGTAACGAGGGCCCGCGCGCGAGACAGCGCTTCGGCGCTAGTGCATCCCCGAATGCTTTCGGTCATCATGGACGCGGACGCCATCGAGACCCCGCAGCACGTGCACTGGAAGGCCGCGTCATCTATCCGATCGCGATCCATCCGGAGATAAACGTCGATTTCATCCCCGCATAGGGGGTTCGAGCCGTGTGCGTGCCGATCCGCATCGTCGAGCGCGCGGAAATTCCGGGCGTTCTTGATGTGATCCATGATGAAGTCGTCGTATGGTGACTTGGGCTGCATTTCGCGTTTGTCTTTGTTTCAGGTGAAGCGTCCCAGATGAAGCGTCCCAGATGAAGCGTCCCAGATGAAGCGTCCCAGATGAAGCGTCTCAGATGAAGCGTCCCAGATGAAGCATCTAAGGTGAAACGTCCCAGGTGAAGCGTCTCAGGTGAAACACCAAAGTAAAGTAAAGCGTTTCTATCACGCCCTATCTGAGACGTCTTATCTGCGACGTCTTATCTGAGACGCCTTATTCGAGACACTGTTCCCCGCGCACGTCCAAAAAAACCCGCCATCCGGAAAACCGGATGGCGGGCGGGATGCAGTGCTGCGGGATTACGCCCGGCCGAACCGTCCGCCGCGATGATGTCCGCCGCCATGGCGGCGTCCGCCGCCCAAGAGAACCTCGTTCGCGACGCGTTGCTGCTCGGCCGAGAGCGATGCGTAGAGCGGTGTCTCCACCGTCCTCAGCTCGTCTAGCCGCTGGGTCGCAGCGACCAGGCGCTCGCGTTGGCGCTCGCGCCGCTCGATGAGAGTCGGACGTTGCGCATCGGCCGGGCGTTGCGCCATACGCGCGCGCCGCTCCTGGATGAGCCTGTCCATCGCGGTCGCTTGATTGCGACGCACGTTCACGTAGGCGTCCCATTGGGACTGCTGGGCGGGAGTAATCTTCAGCGCGGTACTGATATACGCGAGCTGGGCTTCAAGTCGCTCGCTAGGCATCCTGAAAGCGCGCTGCTCGGGCTGCCGTTGCGCGAACTGGCCGCGTCCGCCGTCGGCCGCCGGCTGGCCCGCCGTCTGAGCCAGCGCCAGTGACGCGGCGCCGGCGGCGAGGCCAACAGAAATAAGAGTCGTTGCGAATAGTTTGTTCATGAATCATCTCCTCGGTTGTAAAGTGATCTTTCCTGCCCCTGTGCTGCGCGGTTGCGGTATAACGGCCCGCTGCCCTTTTCGTTTACTGCTTGTCTAGCGCCAGTGCCGATGGCGATAGCCGCGATCCGAATGGTGATACCCAAACGAAAACGTCGCCGCAGGCGGCCCGTAGTAACCATATCCGTACGCGGGGGCCGGTTCGTAGACGGGAACGGCCACACAGCCGGCCAACCCAAATGCCGCAACCAGAACTGCAATCAAGCTTTTCATAACACCTCCTCGGTCTGAGTCAGGGGATCTCACTCAATCGGTGGATCTCACTAACTCAGACCGTGAGGCTGTCGCTACTGCAGTAGGGATGTGTAAGAGCTTGTAACTACTTGTAACGGTGCCCCGGGCTTGTGCCCGCCGGCGGCCGTCCGGGATTTACCACCGCCCGATGATGACGGAGCGCGCGTTGATATATAGTCTCCGGGAACAAACCGGAGAACGCGCCGTGAGAAAACCGCAGACGTTCACGAGACGGGACTTTCTAGGGGGTGCTCTCGCGCTGGGCGCGGCGGGCGTTACCGGCTGCGCCAGCACGTCTTCGGGCCGGAGCGCCCACGGCCGGCTTCCCGCGCAGGGTGAATATCTCATCCGCGGCGCGTACGTGATGACGATGGAGCCGCCGGTCGGCGATCTCCCGGTCGCGAACGTGCACGTGCGCGGCGGCCAGATCGTGGCCGTCGGCACCGGCGTCGAGGCAGCGAGCGCGCAGGTGATCGACGGTCGCGGAACGATCGTGCTGCCGGGCCTCGTCGAGACGCACTGGCATATGTGGAACACGCTGTTGCGGAGCATGGCGGGCGACAGGACCGAGCACGGCTACTTTCCCACCGCCCGCGGGCTCGGCGAGAAATATCTGCCCAACGACATGTATCAGGGCACCCGGCTCTCCGCCGCCGAGGCGATCTACTCGGGAATCACCACCGTGCACGACTGGTGCCACAACATCCGCGGCCCGGAATATGCCGCGGAGGATTTGCGAGCGCTGCGAGAATCGGGTATCCGCGCCCGCTTTTCTTACGGAGCGGCGCAGGGGCAATCGACCGATTCGCCGATCAACACCGCCGACGTGGAACGCCTGCACCGCAACTGGAAAGACTATTCGAACGACGGCCTGCTGACGTTGGGCCTCGCCTGGCGGGGGACCTCGACGAGCGCCACCGGCAAGATTGCCGGCGCCGCGTGGCGCAACGATTTCGACGCCGCGCGCTCCCTCGGGATCCCGATCTCGGTGCACGCGAACAACGCCCGCGCCAGAGCCGGCGCGATCGCAGTGATGGCGAAAGAGAAATGCCTGGGGAAAGACGTGCAGGTCATACACGCGATCTGGCTCACGCCGGAGGAATTGCGCGCGCTCGCGACTTCGGGCTCGTCGGTGAGCCTCTCGCCGTACACGGAGCTGCGCATCGGCTTCGGCTTCCCGGTGACGGGCGAGCTCATCGCCGCCGGCGTTCCGGTCGGGCTCTCGGTGGACACGACGACGCTTGCCGGGAGCGCCGACATGTTCGCCATCATGAAGGCGATCCAGAACATCGAAAACGCCCGGACCGAGAACGAGTTCAAGCTGCCGGCGCGCCGCGTGCTCGAGCTGGGGACGATCGAAGGCGCCCGCTCCCTGGGAATGGCCGACCGCATCGGCTCGTTGACGCCCGGCAAGCGTGCGGATCTCATCATGGTCAACACGCGCGAAGTAAACCTGGGCGTATTCAGCGACCCCGCCCACATGCTGGTGGAAGCAGCTCAACCGTCGAACGTGGACACCGTGATGGTAGACGGGCGGATACTCAAGCGCCGCGGGAAGCTGACCGCCGTAGACGTAGAGCAGGTGGTGAGTGAAGCCCGCGACGCCCTTGCCGCGGTACGCAAGCGGGCTTCTTGGTGGTAAACGGGTGATGGGTGATGCGACGATATTCGCGGTGAAGCTTTCGCTGCTGGCGGTCGCGCTGGCTGCGATGCCCGTGGCGGCCCCGGCGCAACCGTTTCCCGCGAAATCGGTAAAGATCGTCGTGCCGACCTCGGCGGGCGGGGCGACCGACTCGTTTTCGCGCGCGATCGCGCAGGGCCTCACGGAAGTCTGGGGGCAGACGGTGGTGGTGGAAAACCGCCCCGGCGCTAACCAGATCATCGGCGCCGATTACGTCGCGAAGTCAGCTGCGGACGGCCATACGCTGCTCGTCTCCGACGCGTCTTCGTTCGTGATGAACCCCCACCTGTACAGGAAACTGCCCTACAGCGGCATCCAGAGCTTCACGCCGATCACGGTGCTGGTGCGCTTCCCATGGGTGATCGCGCTGCACCCGTCCGTGCCGGCCGCGACATTCAAGGAATTCGTCGCTCTCGCGAAGGCACGCCCTGGAATGCTCTCGTACGGGTCGTTCGGTCTCGGCTCCTCCGCGCACATCAGCGTTGACTACCTGAAACGCCTGCTCGGCATCGACATCGTGCACGTTCCCTACAAGGGCGCGGGGCCGGCGGTCACCGCCCTGCTCTCGGGAGAGATCTCCATGATGATGGTGACGCCGCTGCTCGTCGAGCCGCACGCGCGGGCCGGCAAGCTCAAGCTGGTCGCCGCCGCCACCGCGAACCGCATCGCCGCGCTGCCGAACCTGCCGACGATCGCCGAATCCGGCGTGCCGGGCTATGCCGCCGGCACCTGGTTCGCGCTGGCGGGGCCGGCCGGCATCCCGCGCGAGATCGTGGCCAGGATCCACGGCGACGTGACAAAGATGCTCGACGACCCGCTGTTTCGCGAGCGCTACCTGAGCAAGCAGTGGTATGAGGTGGTAGGCAACACGCCCGAGCAGTTTGCCGAATTCCTGAGATCCGAATACGAGCGCTGGGGCACGCTGATCAAGCTCTCAGGGGTCACCGTCGAGTGAAACAGGTCAAAAGCCTTACCGCAAAGGACGCGACGCCCGCGAAGGAAAATAAGAGCCTTACCGCAAAGGACGCCAGGAAATATTTCCTCACATCAAGGTCACGAAGCTCACCCAAGGACGCAGACAGGAGGCATGATTCATGAGTGAGATGAAGCAGAAGGATGAGGGATGAAGCAAAAGCCAGAACTGAAAATCGTCTGGCACGAGTGTTCCTTCCGCCTTCCGCCTTCCGCCTTCCGCCTTCCGCCTTGTTTTCAGCCGCCGAGCGGCTTCTCCTCCGCGGCGGCGGCGTAATACTCCCACGCCCGCCCTGCCGCCGCCACGCCGGGCCCGGTCTGATCGCGGGTGAGCTCGGCTTCCTCGCGCGTGAACGCGCGCAGCCGCTTTGCGTCACCGCCGACCGCGGCCAACATGCGCATCTGCAGGTCCGCGCTCTCCTCCAGGAAACAGGCGGCCACTGTCGCGGCGCGCACGTCCGCGAGCGCCGTGGTAATCCCGTGGCCCCGCATCATGACGGCGATGCCTATGCCCAAGCTCCGGGCAACCTCATCACCCAGTTCGCGCGAGCGGATGAGGCCGATGCGCCCGTATTCCGGGACGCCATCAACGAAGGCGCCGCCCTGGTTGTGAACGACCCGGTGCGGTTCCCCAATCTGGGTGAGCGAAATGCACGCGAGCGGATGCGCGTGTACGACGCCGTAGACCTCGGGCCGCGCGGCGTAGATGCGCGCGTGGATCCAGAACTCGCTGTTCGGCGTGCCTTTGCCGGCGAGGATGTTGCCCTCCGTATCGATGGTGAGCAGGTCGTCCTCATCGGCCAGCCCCGGGCTGCGGCGGGTGGGAATATAGAACGTATTCGTTCCGGGGATCCGCGCGCTCGCGTGGCCGAAGGCGGCCGACAGCCCGAAACGTTCGACGATGCGGTTGGCAAGCGCCACGTCGTGCCGCAATTCTTTTTCAGTGTCCGCCATTCGTCCTCCCCATCGATATTTAGCGGATTGTAGCCGGAATGGCGCGCATTGGCGGAAGGGGATTGCGGACAGTCGCCGGCGCGCGCCATTTATCAATTCTGCCTTGATCTTTTTTTCTCCCTCCTTCATCCTTCATCCTTCCGCCTCCCGCTTTACCCCGCCATGTCCAACATCACGATGCTCGACATCGAAGAGCTCAAGACAACCAAGCTCAAGCCGTACATCGAGAAGTGCCTCGCGAATCGTGCGCCGGACCCCGGCTTTCACGCGATGATGGGGCACAACGTGGACCTGTGCGAAGCGATGTTTGTGGCGTGGGACACGCTCTTCAACACCGGCCGCGTGAGCCACAAGCTAAAGGAGATTATCCGCGTACAGCTCTCCCGCATGGCCTCCTGCGTCTATTGAGGGAACGTCCGGTCCGCTTCGGCGAAGCGGCAGGGATTGCAGGAAAACGATATCGACGAAGGGATCGCGCGCTACGAGGAGAGCACACGCTTCACGGCTGCAGAAAAGCTCGCGCTGCGCTACAGCGAGCTGATGGCGCTAAACCCCGGGAGGATCGGAAGGGAGTTCTACGACGAGCTGCGGCATTATTACAGCGACGAGGAGATCGTCGAGCTCGGTGCCTTCATCGGCTTCAACATCGGGTATCACACGTTTTTCGGCACGCTGAAGTTTTATCCGATGTTCTCGCCCGACGGCCGCCTGGTGAGCCAAGAGGAGTCGGCGCGCATTTACGGCAAGGCGCCCGCTTCGCTCGCCGGCGCGAGCGACGAGTGACGAGTGTTGGGTGTCGGGTGTCGAGTGTAACCACCTCTCTCAGCCAATCCTTCCCTCGACACTCGACCCTCGAAATGCACATCGAGCCTCTCAAACCCGACGAGATCCGCGATCCCGAGCTGCAGGCGCTGATCGACCGCTGCGTCGCGCTCGGCGTGCCGGACACGGTTTTTCCTCGCGTCCTCGCGCGTGTTCCCGAGTACGCCAAGGCGCTGCTGCGCGCGCTCCTCGCGTCGCACGCCGAAGGCGGTGTCGATCACAAGCTCAAAGAGATCATACGCATCCAACTCGCCCGCACGGCCGGCGATCCCTATTTCGCCGGCCTGCGCTCGGCACGGGCGCAACGCGACGGGCTGACCGAGGAAACGATTGCAGCGGGTTCCGGAAGATTCGAGAGCGATCCGCAGTTCACCGAAGCGGAAAAGTGGGCGCTGCGCTACGCGCGGGAGATGTATCTCGATCCAGAGCAGGTGGACGCTGCGTTCTACGCCGCAGGCAAACAGCATTACACCGAAGCCCAGATCATGGAACTTGGCGCATTCATCGCCTTCCATTACGGGATGCAGGCTTTTACGCGCACGCTCGGAGAAAGAAGTGTCGAAGATTAAGTGTCCTTGCGTCTTAAATTGCTCCCCAGGGGCCGTATCGTTGATCTTGATACGGCCCCTTAGCGTACAGTAACAAAGTGAGGGGATACTCCCTCTTTTAAGGAGATATTGTGAAAGTCTGCGTTTACGGAACCGGGGCGATTGGCGGCCACCTGGCGACGCGCCTGATAGCAGGCGGCCGCGCCGAGGTGTCGGTGGTGGCGCGCGGCGCGCAACTGGAGGCGATACGCAGCCGCGGCCTCACGTTGAAATCCGGCGGCCAAGTGATCTCCGGAAAACCCGCTGCGGCAACGGACGACCCGGCCACGCTGCCGCCACAGGATCTCGTCCTCGTTACGCTCAAGGCGCACTCGTTGCCCGGCGCCGCCGAATCCCTCGCGCAGCTACTCGCCCCGAAGGGCTGCGTGGTTTTCATCCTCAACGGTATACCCTGGTGGTGGCGTCACGGCCTGCCCGGAAACTCCGCCCCGCTGCCGCTGCTCGATCCGGACGCAGCGCTCTGGACGAAGCTACGGGAGAAGACGCTGGGCTGCGTCGTATATGGTCCCGTTGAAGTTGCCGAGCCGGGCGTCATTGTGCACGTCAGCGGCAATCGCTGGTTGATCGGCGAGCCGGATGGATCGACGAGCCCCCGTCTGCAATCCGCTGTGGAGCTGTTCCGTGCGAGCGGACTCGGGGCGGAAATCCCTGCCGATCTGCGCCGCGAGGTCTGGCGCAAGGGCTGCTCGAATGCGGCGGGGAATACCGTGTCCGCGCTGACGCGCCTGAGCGGGTCCGACGGCGCAGCCGTGCCGGAGCTAAGCCGGATATCCGCCGGCGTCATGCGCGAGACCCTGGAGGTGGCCGCGGCGCTGGGATGGGAGCTGCGTTCGGAGATCGATGTGGAGCAGGCCACGAAGCGCGCCGACCACCAGCCGCGGTTTCGCTCGTCCATGCTGCAGGACGTCCTCGCCGGGCGGCCGATCGAAGTGGAAGGGCTCATCGGCCAGACCCAGGCATTCGCGCGCGAAGCTGGAGTGCCCGTACCTACCATCGATGTCATCGTGCCGCTGGTGCGCGCATTGGATCATTCGCTGCGAAACAAGGGCTCATGACGAGTGTCGGGTGTCGAGGGGAAGAACGTTGTTCCGGTTTGATCGTTGGTTTTTTTCACTCGACACTCGTTCCCTCGACACTCATTCCTCGACACTCCTCCCTCATCCCTCATGAAAGCCCTGGTCACCGGCTTTGAACCGTTCGGCGGCGAGAGCATCAACGCGTCGCTCGAAGCGGTGCGGCGGCTGCCGGCGCGGATCGCCGGGATTGACGTGATTGTTGCGGAGCTGCCGACATCGTACGCGCGGTCGTTGCCGGCGCTGGAAGCCGCAATCGCGCGCGCGCAGCCGGAAATCGTCCTGTGCGTCGGACAGGCGCGCGACCGCGCCGTACTTTGCGTGGAGCGAATAGCCGTCAACGTGCAGGCCGCGAAGAACGCGGACAACGACGGCGCGTGCCCCGTTGACGAGCCCATAGTGCCGGCCGGGCCGGCAGCCTACCTTTCCACGCTGCCGGTACGGGCCCTGGTCGCTGCGCTTCGCGCCGAAGAGCTGCCGGCCCAACTCTCGATGAGCGCCGGCACCTTCGTCTGCAACCATGTTTTCTACCACCTGATGCATCTGGCGGCCGCCCGCAGAGATCCCTTCATGGGTGGTTTCCTTCACGTCCCCGGCCTGCCGCAACAAACGACCGGCAATGCTGCTGCCATGGCACTCGAGGACATCGTGCGCGCAATCGAGATCGTGCTGGAAGCGGCCGCCAGGAACCCGGTGATGGGTGATGGGATGACGAGCCAGTGCCGTCCTCGGCGCCCTGCGGCGAGAACTACGACCGCGGATGGGCGTCTTACGAACAGGCTGACTTAAAACCCGCTGTAAGATGTCTTCCAGAGCGAAAGCGCTTGCAATAGGGTTTACCTTCCTTATCGTGGCGGCTATCGTCGCGGCGGTATTCGGCTATTGGGCGTACGGCTCGAACAAGAAACGGGAATTGCGCGCGGCGGTCACTGTCATTCTGCACGACGTAAGCCCGCGCATGCGTGAGGCCCTGACTCTCGAGGTGAGCTTGCCACCGACGGGCCGCGTCGGCACCGGAACTCAACTCGAGCAGCACGCCGCAGCCGTCGATCGGCGGTTGCAGCAGTTGAAGAGCCTGAACGGCGCGCCCGATTTCCAGCTGTTCGATGCAGCAGATTCGTACGTGGTGACCGTGCGAGAGATCCTGCGCCGGCAGGCTGCGAGCAATCGCCATCGACTGGCGTTGTCGGAAAGCCTGGCAGCACTGCGACTTCACATGCAGGCAGACAACCGGGCCGGCGCGTGGGTGAAGGAAGCGGTGACTGCGAAAGAACGGGTCGATCAGGATTACCGGGAATACCGGGTGTCCACCGAGACCTTCAACACGGTATTGGGCACGCTGACCCCCGCCCAGGCGAAGATCGCGACGTACGTGGACGCCTCGACGTTGAGCGACGTGCAGTTGATCAGCGAAACTCGCCAGCGGACGTTCGACGCTACGAATCTGGCTGCGGCGGAGATCGAGAAGATCAAGGAGCTCGATACCTTTCGCTGAAAAAAAGGGCTGCACGTTCCGGTGCAGCCCTACCTCACCCACCCCCTCCGTCGCTGGTGCGGGATCTAGTAGAAGCGGCGGTCGAAGCGCCCGTCGAACCGGTCGTTCGAGTCGTACCTGTGCTCCCGTACATAGTGGCCTTCCACGAAATGACGGTAGCGGCCCCTGCCTTCCCAGTGCCCGGGTACCCACACGAAGCCGCGGCGAGGGGCAACGTATCGCCCTTCGTGCCCGCCATACCGGTTATGCGCTGCGGGAACTGCCGTCACCGGCGGAGCGGAGTGGCCGAATTGTATCCCTACGTTGATATCCGTCCGCGCCTGGCTCAACGCCGGCGTGAGCGCGGTTCCTGCGGCAAACAGCAAGCTCAACAACAGATTTCTCGTGCGCATGGTCAACCTCCTCGTCGTTGTGTTGTGACAGATGTTGCCTGTCTGTTGCTATGAGTGGCCAGCGTAGCGGATCGTGCCGATTCATGTTGTAAGAAACGGTAATCATCTGTTACTCGAGCCAAGCGCCGACGAACAAGGTGAAGGTCGGCGCGCCGACGTGTTCTCTTCTTCGGTTTTCGAGTTGTAGTTTTGTATATTCCGTTCCTTCGTGGTTTCGTGTCCTTCGTGTCGAAGCTTTACCTCGCGTCTTGGCGGCCTTGGCGGTGACGCTTCTATTGTCCTTCGCGTCCTTCGCGGTGAAGCTTTTCTTTCCTTCGCGGTTTTGCGTCCTTCGCTGCTAGGCTTCGTGCCGTCACTCGGCCTTAATCTTCGCCTCACGTATCACCTTCCCCCACAGGGTGACCTCCTTGCGGAGAAAGGCAGCGAACTGGTCCGGCGAGCCGCCCGCGACCTCGACATCCTCATTGGCGAAGTGCCTGCGCAGTTCGCTCGTGCCGAGGATGCGATTGAACTCGCTGTTGAGTTTCGCGATGACGGCCTGTGGCGTCTTCGCGGGAGCGGCGACCCCCCAGAACGGCCCGCCCTCACAACCCGGAACGCCGGCCTCGGCCATGGTGGGGATGTCGGGAAACGCCTTCAGGCGCGCGCGCGACGTTACGGCAAGCCCGCGCACCCTGCCCGCCTTGATGAACGCGCCGCTCGTCTGCGGATTGGAGAAATGCACCGACACTTCCCCGCCGATCAGTGCGGTCACGGCCTGGCCCCCGCCCTTGTACGGTATGTGGATGAGGGAAGTCTTCGTCAGCGACTTGAACAGCTCCATCATGAGATGCGTGGACCCGCCGTTGCCCGATGAAGCGTATGCGACCTCTCCCGGTTTCGCTCTCGCCGCGCTTACCAGGTCCTTCACGCTCTTGTAAGGCGTAGCGGCGTTTGCGAGCATGATCGAGGGCGCGGAACCGGCGAGGATCACCGGCGCGAAGTCCCTGACGGCGTCGGTCTTCAAGTCCGGGTACAGCGCGTTCAACACGACGAACGGGACCGACACGATCAGCAGCGTGTGACCATCCGGATTGCCCTTGGCGGCGATTTCGGTCCCGATGACGGTGCCCGCTCCGCCCCTGTTGTCGGCAATCGATCCGGGGGCGAAGGCCTCGTTCAAGCCGTGCACCAGGAAGCGCCCGAAGGCGTCGTTGCCCCCGCCCGGCGGATACGGAATGATCATCCGTATGCCCTTCCCGCCCGGAAACGCCTGCTCCGTGCTTTTCGATGCCGCGTGCGCCGTTCCCAGCGGCAGCCATGCCGCCACCACGACGATGCTTAACGAGCCGGATAACTTCCTTACGTAAGGTCGTAGGCGCACTCGTCACCCGTCACGCCTTCAAGGCGCAGATCCTGTCGTAAAGCACGCGCTCGAGCGCGATGCCTTTCGCGAGCCTGCGCTCCCGCTCGGCATACGCGCGCTCGGAAGGGATGCGGATCTCCCCGGCCCCGGGCTGCCGCCGAACGGACTTGACGCGGCTCACCAACTCATCGAGCTGCCGCTGAAACTCGCCGGCCGGCATGAGCAAGCCGGGATCGAAGACGACGAACAGATAGCCATAGTCCTGCACTTGTCCGCGCGGCAGCGCGGCGCCGCCCAGCAAGCCCAGCGCCTGTATCGCAAACGAAAGGCCGTGACCCTTGTGCCCCCCGAACGGCAGGATCGCGCCGGCAAGCGCCGCGGCGGGGTCGCGGGTCGGCCGCCCTTGCGCGTCCAGCGCCACGCCCTCGGGCAGCTCGCGCCCGAGCCGGGATGCCAGCACGAGATCGCCGTGGTTTACGGCCGCCGTGCCCATATCGAATATTACCGGGTGCGGTTCTCGTGGAATGCCGAAGGCGATGGGATTGGTGCCGAAAGCCGGGGCGCTCCCGCCGAGCGGCGCGACGACCGGCTGCCCGGATGCGAGGTGCACGCCGACGAATCCGAAGCGCGCGATCATGTCGAGGTAGTAGGCATTGCGCCCGCTCAAGAACGTGTTGTGCGCGCCGACCACCGCGAAGCCGCCGGTCCGCGCCTTTCCGATCGCGATCTCCGCCACGCGGTGGATCGCGTACATGCCGACGTAGTTCCCGCAATCGACGAGCGCGGACACCGGCGTTTCCCGCACTATGTTTACCGCTTTGCGCGGCTGCTTCGTCCGGGGGTGCTCGGCGATCGTCAGGACGCGCGTGAGTCCCAGCGCCGGATAGCCCATAAGTTCGGATTCGACGACATGGGCGGCGATGACGCGCGCCTCCTCAGTGCTGTAGCCGATGCGCTGCAGCGCGCGCTCGCCGAGAGCGGCCGCCTCGGCAACGCTCAATAAGACCTGGACCGCCCCGGCTTCGCTCATGACGGGTCGACGCGGATGATCCTAGCGTATTTCTCGTAGCCCTGCGTGCCAATGACGGCCGGAGCCGCTGCCAGAACGGCTGCCACTATCCATGCAAACAGGAACACCGAATTCGCGCGCGACATTTCGGCTGATGCTCCACTGCAGAACGGGGAAAAACGGAGTCTACTTCAAACGCAGTGACCAGTGACTGGCGAACGGTGGCCCGTACAGTGCTATTGGCTGCACCGACCGGCGCCCGACAAGAACCTGCTGCGGTGGCTCGCTGCCAGGCGCAGCTTGGGATAGGACTCGACGAGAAGGTGACTACGGACTTGCGGCCGCCACGCCTGGAGCCGGGGTAGGCCCGCGCAAGATCCAGCCGTTGACGACCTTGACCCGCTCCCCGGGTCGCCGCGCGTGCGAGTTGACTTCGGTTAGCACCCTGCTCGAGTTGCATGGCGGCCTCTACATTCGCGATCTTATGACTGTAGATGTCGTGCCCATACGGCTTAGCTTTTGGCGAGGCACGCGAGCGCCGCGACCGCGCTCACGAGTCCCGCTCCCTTGCGGAAAGGGAACGGCTCCCGCAAAAAAATCACCCCTACCGCCGCCGTGACGACGAAGCCCATCTGGGTAATGGGCACCAGCACGCTCGCCTCGCCGCGGGCGAGGCTTTCGAACATCATGACGAGCGCGACCAGAAACAGCGCCGCGGTCGTTGCCCCGTAGCGCCAGGCGTGGCGTGGCGGCCGGATTCCGCCTTCCATTTTCCAGGCGAATGCCGTGGCGAGGGGCATGAACAGGATCGCCTGGCCGGCAATGAACGTGGCCGGGTTGCCTCCCGTCGCTGCGCCGACCTTGTAGAGAAAATTGGCAATGCCCATTGCCGCCATCGCGACGAGCGCCCGAGTAAGCGCGGAGCGCGCCGAGCCGCGCAACGGCACCGCGCCCGCATCGCCGCCCAGCAGCAGCCAGACCGCGCCGAGCGCAGCCGCAAGGCCAGCGAGCTTCCACCCGGTGAGCGGCTCGCCGAGCAGCAGTACCGCGAGCGTGGTGGTGACGATGAAGCTCAGGCGGAAAATCGGCGCGATGACGCTAACGGACCCGCTCTTCAGCGCGCGCGCGAAGTTGTAGAGCGCGATGAAAACGAACAGGCCCGCCGCCATACCCCACAGCATGTACGCCGCCAGCTCCAGCGTGCCGGTGAGGAGACCATAGAGGGCGACGCCCGGGAGGAAGAACCATCCCTGCAGCATGATGAAGTGGTGGGCCTGCACGCCCGCCGCGGCGCCGCGCTTGTAGACGAGGTCTACCAGCCCGAGCAGCAGCATCGAGCCAAGCGCGAGCCCAACAGCCGAGGTCACTGATGCGACCTCCGCGAGGGATGAGGGGTGAGCCGGGAATTCGCTGAAGGTGCCTGCGCACCTTCGAGCCGGCGAACGCCAGATTCGATGCAGCGAATCGGGCCGGGGTCAGAGACCAGCGCGGAGGGATGAGGGAAAAGACCGGACTTCAAGTGGACCTGCAGACGATTCATCCCTGGATTTCGATTCCCAGCTCCTTCTTCAAGTCCGCCACCACCTGCACTTGCGAGCGCTTGCGCCACTTGGTGCGGTTGCCTATCGGTTGGTTCTCGATCTCGGGACGGACTTTCAGCCAGGTGAACACGGGCCCGGGCTCGCCCAGGATGCGCTCGACGTTGATGGAGAAAGTCTCGAGGTTGTCGTAGGCGTAGGCGCGGGGATAGCCGCAGGCGCGAGCGATGTCGTGGTAGGCGATCGTCTTGGCGTGAGGGACCGGCTGCCCGCCGGTGGTGGCGTAGCATTCATTGTCGAGCATGAAGTGATAGAAGTTTTTGGGCTGCTGCTCGGCGATGGTCGCGAGGATGCCCATCGCCATCTGGATATCGCCGTCCGAATCGAACAGCACGATCTTCTCGCCCGGCTGCGCCAGGGCGAGACCCATCGCGAACGACGCGTGGCCGCCCATCGCAGGATCGCCCAGCGGCAGGTCCCGGTTCGGCTTGTCGCTGATGTTGACCCAGTGCCGGCCACCACGCCCCGGCACGACGATCGAGTTCCCGCGGTAGCGGTTGAAGACCTTGAGCATTTCGGCGGTGTCTATCATCGCTCGTTACCTCGCTTGATGAAGCGTGACGTGGTGATGCGTGACGTAGTGAGGCGTGACCTGGCAATTCATGTTCAGCGGTTCGCGCTTACTGCAACAGCACGCCGCATCACGTCACGCACTATCATGTCACGAAGCATCACGTCACGCAGGATCACGTCACGCTTTTTCAATTAAAACCGTGATACTCGTCTGCCACCAGCACCGCGACCGGCCGCTTGGTCTTCTTCGCCTCCTCGAACGCGATTGAGATGCGCCCGGCGTCGGCGCCGTCTTCGACCAGGTAATAGTTGATGCCGAATGCGTTGAGAAAGCGCTCGGTGTAAGTCGCGGCCGTGTCGGTGTTCACGCCGTGGCGAGTCCAGCCGCGGTAACCGACCATCAGGACGACGGGAACATTCATCTGTATCGTCCATCCGCGCATCGAATCGCCGGACTCCATCAAGCCGGTGTTCTGGATCAGTATGAGCGGCGTCTTGCCACCGGCCGAGATGCCTGACGCCGCGGAAAATGCGAGGCCTTCGCGGTTCACGCCGACCAGCGTCAGCGACGGCTCGGCCTTCATCAACAGGAAGAGCCAGTTGGTCTCGCTGTCGGGCAGCCAAACTACATGCGTCACGCCGTTCTTCTTCATCTGTTCGAGGACAACTTCTGGACTGAGACTGGCTTTCTGTGTGTCGCTCACGATGTGGTCCTCGTCCCTTTGCCCCGGCTGCGCGCGAGTCGCCATTCTACAGAGGGTTAGAAGCGATAGTTTCCCCGCGCGATGCGCGCGCGGGCCCGGACCTCCGCTGCGCGCGCCAGCCAGTTCCAGAACCGCTCGATCCAGCCGCGCCACGGCGTGCGTCGCACGTGCGGAATCTGCACCTGCACGACGCTAGGTTCGAGCGCATTGACGAGGGTCAGGCCGTCACGGTCGATGGTATAGCTGGCGCCGGGGTGCAGGTCTATGTCGCGGCGCTCGCCTTCCATCGTCAACCACACGCGGCCTTTGAGCGACGTCAGCACGACGCCCGCAGCGTCCTTGAGCGACAGACCGTGGCCGGATGGGAGGCACACGTTCGCGTCGGTCAGATTCAACGTCATGGCTGTCGTGCTCATAGCACCTCCGATAGGGTTAGGGGTAGATTCGATCCATGCGTCTGGGGCATGCATCCGTCTGTTCAACCGTACGCCATTCTCTTCGGGGGCATGCGGCGTGACAAACGATCTTTTGGTATTATTCGCATGACTTACGCTCATGCGAACGCTACCCTCACTGGATCTCCTCCGCGGCTTCGAGGCGGCGGCGCGCCACTTGAGCTTCACCAAGGCAGCGAAAGAGCTGCACGTCACGCAGTCGGCGGTGAGCAGGCAGATCAAAACGTTGGAGGAACAGCTCGGCATCACGCTGTTTCGGCGGTTGAACCGCGCGCTGCTGCTCACCGAGGAAGGTCAGACACTCGCTCGCGCGGCGGCCGCGGCGTTGGAAGATATCGAGCAGGCGGTCGCGCGCCTTTCCGCGCGAGCTGATGACCAGCCGATCACCGTTACGGCGACGGTATCGTTCGCTGCGCTTTGGCTGGTGCCGCGGCTGGCGGGCTTCCGCGCGGCGCATCCACGTGCCGACGTACGGATCTCGGCCAGCAATGATTTCGTGAATCTGCGGCGTGGGAGCATCGATCTCGCGGTGCGCTTCTGCGAGCCGAAATCCGCCCCGCAGGGAGCGCTCCCTCTCACCGGAGAAGAGGTGTTTCCCGTAGCGAGCCCCCGCCTCGCGCACACGCGCGACCGCGCGCGCCCGTTAAATACGCCGGCGGACCTGAAGCACCACGTGCTGCTGCACTTCGCCGAACCGCAGGGCGAGCTGCCTTGGCTCACATGGCCCGAATGGCTGGTAGCGCTGAAAGTGCCCGAGCTGAAGCCGGCCGGGGCGCTGCACTTCAGCCATTACGATCAGCTGGTCCAGGCGGCAATCGGAGGCGAAGGCGTGGCGCTGGGGCGGGCACCGCTCCTGGAGCGGTTCCTCAAGAGCGGTGAGCTCGTCGCGCCCTTCGAGGATCGGGTGACGGTACGCCGCAAATATTTCGTTATCGTCGCGCCAGCCGCACGCGGCCGCGCCCGCGTGCAGCAGTTCGTCGACTGGCTCCTCGCCGAAGCCGGGGCCGGTGGGCCGGCCCCGGCTAACGGCGCGGTGCCGCGCCGGAAGAAGACATGACGCCGCATGCGACAGTGAGTGGCGAGCGGAATGGGAAGGCCACGATGATTTTCCGGAAGGGACCGCTCCGCCGCTCGTCCCTCGCGAAGAACCCTCATCGTGCGACCGGGGGGTGCGGGGGGGAACGGGAAGGCCCCGATGACTGCCGGAAGGGGCCCGTTCCCCCCTAGTCCAGTTTCATCTCCTTGATCACCGGCCGGAACTGGTCCATCTGCCGCTGCACGATGGCTTTCTGCTCTTCCGGCGAGGAGCCGACGGGCTCGGCCGCGAGGTCGTTGAACCGTTTCACCGTATCGGGATGACGCACCGCGGCGACCACCTCGCGGTGCAGCCTGGCGATGACCGCTTTCGGCGTCTTCGCAGGCGCGAGCAAACCGTTCCAGCCCTCGAATTCGAGCGCCGGCATGCCGAGCTCGCGCACAGTGGGCACGTCGGGCAGCACCGGGATCCGCTTCGATCCGCTCGTCGCGAGCGCCTTCAGCGTGCCGGCACGGATCTCGGAGAGCGAGGTGGAAAGCTGGTCGCCGCCGATCTGCACCCGCCCGGCGAGCAGCTCGAGCTTGAGCGGCGCCGCCCCCTTGAACGCAACGTGCGTCATGTCCACCTTCGCCTCGCGCTTGAACGTTTCGCCGAGGACGTTCATGACGGAGCCGGGACCTGTCGAGCCATAGTTGTACTGCGGCTTGCTTTTCTGCATGTACGTCGCGAGGTCGCGCAGATTCTTCGCCGGCACGCTGGGGTGCGCGGTGATCACGAACGGCACGTACACCGCGATCGAAACGCCCGCGAAGTCGGATTCGGCGTTGAAGGGGAGGCGCTTGGCGAGCGACTGGGCGACCGATGACAGCGGGAACGTGATGTTGGCCATCAGCATCGTGTAGCCGTCGGGGTTGGCCTTCGCCACCAGGTCGGCGCCGAGCGAGCCGCCCGCGCCGCCGCGGTTGTCCACGATGACCGGCTGGCCGGTGGACTCGGTCATGCGCAGCGCCACGATGCGCGCGACCACGTCGGTGGTGCCGCCCGCCGGGAACGGCACTACGATCCGGATCGGCTTCGTCGGAAACGTTTCCTCCGCGTCTTTCCTCGCGGCAGCCTGCGCTGCGCCGGGACCGCACACGATTGCAACCAGACAGCACAGTGCTGCAGACAGAACCGCCTTTCTCTTCACCATCGCGCGCTCCTCCTTTGAAGAATTTCCCCGTTACGGGCCTCGTCGACGGCAATCCAGAGGCGGCGGTGACGACAATCTACCTCACCCCGGCATCAGCGCAAAGATGGCGTAGGCGGAACCGATGGCGCGAGGCACCCGTCAGACTCTTGTCCAGGAAGATGCGAAATGGCCCGATCGCGCCGACAACCGGTTAGACGCACGCCCTCGGCAGGCCATGCCGGTCCACCGGGGGAACGCCTCGAAGAAACGCGGCGCGAAGCCGCGGAGTGCCGGGCGTGCACGTTGTGGAAGAACGCCACCCAGACCGTCTTCGGCGAAGGCCCGGAGCGCGCAGCCGTCATGCTGGTCGGCGAACAACCGGGCGACCAGGAAGATCGCGCAGGCCATCCTTTCGTCGGCCCCGCCGGGCGGCTCCTCGACCGTGCGCTGTCCGACGCCGGCATCGATCGCAGCAAGGTCTACGTGACGAACGCGGTAAAGCACTTCAAGAATGAACCGCGCGGGAAACGCCGCATTCACAAGAAGCCGGCAGATGCGGAAATCGAAGCCTGCTACCAGTGGCTGGAGCGCGAGATCGAGCTCGTTGCGCCGCAGTTGATCGTTGCGCTCGGCGCCACTGCGGCCCGCGCATTGGTCCGCCGCCCCACGCCGATCGAGCGCAATCGCGGCAAGCTGGTGGAATTTTCTGCCAGCATGCAGCTGTTGATCACGGTCCACCCCTCGATGCTGCTGCGTATCCCGGACGAGTACAAAGCCGCCGCGTACCGGCAATTCGTGAAGGACCTGAAGCTCGCTGTGCCTTACGTCACCGGAAGATAAGCGGAACGCATCGACCGCTTCCGCCTGACCTGGGACCGACTTGCTCGGCGCCTCGCTGATCGAGATCGCTGCTCGAGTAGAACGCAGGTAGCTCTGCCCGGCTCCGCATTGGCGGCCGACGCATGCGCCAGGTACTTCCGGTCGGCGGCTCGCGTGAGTTCCATCCGGAAAAATTCCTCGACATGCGTGCCACCCTTAGCCTTTCCGATCAGTAACCTGGCTTGTCCCTGGTTTTTGAAGACATGGCTTCACGCCCAGGCTGTCTCCCAGCCGCGCGAGCTCATCGAAGATGGCACGCGGCAGCGGTATCCCGTCACGGGCGCGTTTCTCGAATGTGCGCTCGCCGCGCTCGCCGGGCATCAGAATCTCGCCCGCAGCGGGATCGCGCGGCAGCGCCTTCAACGCCGCGACGAGGCGGTCCACTTCGCCCCTGAACGCCGCCGGATCTCCGAACCTGGCGATATCGATCGCGATCGCAAGGGCGTTCTGGCGGTGGCGGCGTCCCTTCGCCGGCTTGCCGACCGTCTCGGCCAGGATCGGATTCCCGGCGATGAGGCTGGTCAGGCACTCGACCATCAGCGCGAGCCCGGAACCCTTTGGACCGGCGATCGGCAGCGGAATCTCCGCCCGCTGCGCGTCGGTCGTCGGGTTGCCGTCCTTGTCGAGCGCCCATTCTTTAGGTATCGGCTGTCCCTGCCTGCGCGCTTGCGCCAGTTTTCCGATCGAAACGATGCCCGCCCCCATATCAAGCACGACCGGGCCGTGGTCTCCGCCGGGAACCGCGATGCACAACGGGCTGGTCGAAACGCCGGCAGCGCGCGCCCCGTGATACACCATGTTGGGTATTGATGCGGCAGTGACGATGGCCGCGACGCCCTGGTCCGCGGCTTTCAAAGCGTAATAACCGAGCGCGGCGGTGTGCGTAGTCGCGCGCACCAGCGCGAGACCGATCCCGGCGTCCTTCGCCTTTCGCGTTGCCGCATCCATTGCGGCGTTCATCGCCACCGGTCCCGCCGCGCGGTCCGCGTCGATCAGCAACGTGGCGGCGGTTTCAGTGAGGATCGAGATGTCGGCTTTCGGATTGAGGTCACCGGCTTCGATCATCTCGACGTAGCGCGGAATCCGCGACACGCCGTGAGAATCCGTTCCGCGCAGATTGGCCCAGACGAGGACGTCCGCGACGATTGCTGCGTGCGCTTCCGACATGCCGGCTCGCTCAAACACCGTTCTTACGAAGCGAGCGAGCTCATCGGCGGCCACCATCACGGGGACGGACCGTTTCTGTTCACTATTCACGAGTGCTCTTCGGACGACAATGACACGCGGCCGCCGATAAATGGCGCCGACGCGCGCCTACTGCCGGCCGCTTGCCGCTGGAAAGTGCTTCTCCAGCCAGTTCCTCAGGAGGTCGATCACCAGCGTGTTGCCTTCCGCGAACATGAAATGATCGACGTCGGCGACGAGGTGCAGGTCGGTCGGCTGGCCGGCGCGGGCGAAGAGATCGAGGGACTGCTCGGTGGGCGTGACCGAGTCGTTCGAGGAATGCAGGAGCATGAGCGGCCGGGGGGCGATGTTACCGACCACGTCGTTGGCCGTGAACGCGTACATACTCTCGACCACTTCGAACGGGAACTCCATGATCGATCCCTGCGACAGGTTGCCGCGCAGGGAGGGCGGAATCGGCACGACGTCATAGCGCGACACCATGATGGATTTCCCTGTCTGCTCGCGCTCCCGTTTGCCCCGCTCCATCATGTCGGTAAACTTCTTCCACGCCATGGGCGATGCGTGCTGCGCGCGGAATTTTTTCGCACCGTCGCCCCAGCCGCTGGAAGAGATGCAGGCGGCGATTCTCCTGTCCACTCCCGCCGCGTACACCGCGACCGCCGCACCGAAGCTCTGCCCCGACACTCCGATGCGTTGCGAATCGACTTCGGAGCGAGTGGCGAGAAACGTGAACGCGCTCTTCGTATCCTCGACCTGCTCGAGGCAGATGACTTTGCCGCGCGGGCCCTCGCTCTCGCCGCAGCCGCGCATGTCGAACCGCAGCGTCACGTAGCCGAGACCCGCGAATAGTTTCGCGACGGCCACCGTGCCGCCGCTGTCCTTGTTGCTGCCGAAGCCGTGCAGCACGAGGAAGCCGGGCCGGCGCTCGCGCGCGTCCCGGCTCTCGGGCAGATGCACTACCCCGGCCAGCTTCAGGCCGCCCGAGGCGAAAGTGACGCGCTCCTCCACCTACTTTTTCTTCTTGTCGTCGGCCTTCGCTTTTCCGTCGTCTTTGACCTCGACGTTGGTCGCGGTCATCGTGTACTTTATCGTAACCCGCGAACCTTTCTTGAGATCGCCCTTCACCTTGGTGTCCTTGTTGCGCGCGATCTCCCATCTCTCCTTGTCTTTTTCAACAGTGATGACGTCGTTCGTCACGTCGAGGACGGGGCCCGTTACCTGGTAGTCCTTGGGCCCGGCAGCAATCGCCATCGACGCACCCAAGAGAACCGCGACACATCCGCCCAGAATACGCTTGGTCATAGATCCTCCTTTGATTGAAGCGACACGAAAATAAAGAAACAAAACCACCAACTGACAGAAATGCGCGATCGTCAACGCCGGTCGCCCATTGGCGTGGGTGCCGTCGTATAGATCACCATCCGGAGATCAAGCCCGTCTTTCTTGCCGTAGTATGAGCTTTTTCGCTGGTCGTACTGGTTACAAACTTTTCCGATCAGCCGGTCCTCATCGTAGTCTATCTTCTTTATCACCGTGCCATCGGCCGTGAGGAACGACGCGCTGTACACGCCTTTTCCGGTGGTACGCCCCACTCTGACCACGACGTCGATCCTCACCGTGTCATCGGTCAGGTCGGGATAAATCGCGCGAGGAAACCACACCGTAAACACGTGCTGCAGGTTCTTGAGCCCGATTTCAGTAAGTTGATAACCCTCGGCCACGCAAGAGCCGATGATTAGGCGCCTCTCAACAAAGTATCCTGCCATGCTGGCCCTGACCGGATTCACGAAAGCACCAAGATTAGACCGATTCAAAACGATTCGGCAAATCCTGTTCAAATTCGCCTATTCCTCACTCACGCGCTTCTTCCAGAGCTCCCACGGCCGGTCGAGGACACCGTTGATGGTCGCCGTCGCGTTCGCGGCCTCGCGTTCGTTCAGGAACGTGATCTCGCCGAGCCGCATCGCCTCGGATTGCAGGCGCGCGTTCACTTCAGCGTAGATGGCCCGATAAACGACCTGCTTGACGGAGCTTCCGACCGCGACCGAGCCGTGGCCCCGCATGAGCGCGAACGTCGCCGGCCCGAGGCTTTTCGCGAGGGCCGCGCCGAGCTTGCGATCGCGGATCAGCATGTCCGTGGCCGGGCCGCCCTCGTCGCGTATCTCGAAGATCGGCGTCGATGAGCCGAGAAAACCGCTCATGTGGAAAATGGGGCGCAACTGCGTTCCGGTGGCGCCGTACGGTATGACCGAGAGTGAATGGCTGTGAACAACCGCCTGCACGTCGGGACGCAGGCGGTAGATCTCGCTGTGAATGAACCGTTCGAGGTACGCCTTGCGGCCTTTCGCCTCGACAGCTTCGCCCTCGAGATCGAATTCCATGATGTCGGCGGCCGTGACTGTACCGGGCGCGATGCTGCGGGCGAGCAGAAAACGCTCGGGATTCCGATTATCCCGCACGCTCACGTGGCCGAAGCCGTCCACCACGCCTTCCTTGAACAAGATGTGGTTGGCGATGACGAGATCCCCGATCAACGCCTTGTTCACTGTTCTTTTCTTTGCGGCCATCAGGCCCCTCCTCGACGCCCACCGATTGATCCGCCGCACCGTTTGGCGGCGGATGATCACTCCGCAGTGATGTTGTTGCGACGGATTACCTCAGCCCACATCTGCCTTTCTTTCTTCAGGCTCGCGGCGAACTCGTCCGGCGTGTCGAAGATCGGAATCAGACCCTGCGCATCGAGCTTTTCCCTGAACGCGGGGGATTTCATCACCTTGATGATCTCCGCGCTCAAGCGCTGGACGATGGCGGGCGCCGTGCCGGCTGGCGCAGCGACGCTGAACGAAGCGTAGGCCTCGATTTTCGGATAGCCGGCTGCAGCGAAAGTCGGTGTGCCCGGAAGTTGGGGGGCCCGCTCGGTAACGGCCAGCGCCAGCACTCGTCCCGAGCGGATTTGCTGTAGTACGGGAGCTATGTCGGAGGCCATGAACGCGATGTCGCCCTGGAGCAGGCCCTGCACCGCCTGGCCCAGTCCTTTATAGGGCACGTGGATGAACCGCGCGCCCGTGGCCTCTTCGAGCATCTTGACGACGAGATTGGTGGTGCTGCCCGCGCCCGCCGAGCCATACGGCAGCTTGCCCGGCTCGCGCTTGCCCAGCGCCATGAGGGCAGGCAGCGTCTTCACCGGCACCGAAGGATGGCTGGCGATGACCAGAGGGCTCACGACGCCGCGCGCGACCGGGGTGAAGTCTCGCTCCACGTTGTACGGCAGGTTCTTGTAGAGACTCGGGTTGATGACGAGCGCGGGGTTCGCGGAGATGAGAAACGTGTAGCCGTCCGGCGCGGCCTTCGCGGCGACCTCCGCGCCGATGTTCCCGCTCGCCCCGGGACGGTTGTCAACGATGAACTGCTGCTTTAGTCCTTCGGCGAGGCCCTGTGCCAGCAGCCGCGCGTAGATATCGGTGCCGCCGCCCGGCGATGAGGGCACCACGAGCCGTACTGCACGCGTGGGCCACCCATCCTGCGCCGGAACCGGCGCTGCGAGTATCGCGCACAGCATGCCGGCGACTGCGTTCAAACTCTTGCTCATTGCTGCCCGCTTGCTATTTTTTTTCAAGGCGTTCCGTGTGCTTCCGTGTGTTTCCGTGGCCAAAGTTCAACCTCGAACCCACGCGCGCCCCCAGTAGTTCAGCGTGTACTCCGTGTTTGGCCAGATGCGCGGCTCTTGATCCGGCGCCATCGTTTCCAGCTCGGCGGAAAGCTCCAACTTGTTGCCGTCGGGGTCTCTCACCATGAAGAACAGGTTGTCCCCGGGACCGTGGCGCCCGGGCCCCCAGAATATCGGGACGCGCTCCCTGCCGAACCGGTCGCCCCAGTCGCGTATGTCGTTCCAGCAGCTCGTCTCGTACGCGTGGTGGTCCAACTCGTTTTTCGAGCCCAGAAAAAAGGCGAGGCTGTGATGCTCGTGATCGGAACGGATGAAAAATACGGCGAGCGATCCGTCTTCGTTCACTACCTTGTCGGAAATCGCGAACCCGAGCTTCCCGACGTAGTACTCGAGCAGCGGCTGCAGCGCCGTAGTCTGGTAGACCACGTGCTGCAGGCGCCCCGGGTGCTCGTCAGGATAACCTTCCGTGCGGGCCGTGCCGAAAACAAGACGCCGTCCCTGTGGATCGCGAATTCCGAACGACCCTTCGGCGAAGAGCGGCGAGCGGGTGGGCTCGAGCCCGCCCGCCTGGAGCCGGTCACGCAGTTTCTCCAGCGCCCCGGCGTCCTTGACTGCAAAGGCGATGAACTCGGTCGAACCGTTCGGTCCGGCATTGATGAGGAGGTGGCGCTGCCCGCCGGTAAGCACGTAGGTGCCGTCTTCGAGGCGCGCCGGGGAGTAATCGAACATGCGCGCGTAGAAACGGCTCAACCGCTCCGGATCCTCGGAAGTGAGGTGCAAATGATGCAGCTTTGCCGGAGTGGTCGCCTGTAGCGTATTCATTTCGCACGCCGCCGGAAAGGGAACGATTAAAGCATATTTTCGGATCGCCCGTGACAGGGGTCGCGCCGCAACTTATCCTATCGATTCGATAATCGCGGAAGTGGCCGAGGAGGCGCTGTCGCACAGTGGATCCCCTCGCCCGCCGGAGAGGGGATGAGGAGTCATGCATGAGAGCCTGTCTGACGCGCTTCGCCGCGATCGCGCTCGCCGCCCTCTTCGTCACCGCCGCGGCGGCGCAGTATCCGGCGCGGCCGGTCAGGTTGATAGTCTCCATCCCTCCCGGGGGCGCGCCCGACATCGCCGCCCGTGTACTCGGGCAGAAGCTCGCCGAATCCCTCGGACAACAACTCGTCATCGACAACCGCGCCGGCTCCAACGGCAACATCGCCGCCGATCTCGTGGCGAAATCCGTCCCCGACGGCTACACGCTCGGCTTGTTCGCGGACAGCCTGATCACCATCAATCCGCACCTGTACACGAAGATGCCGGTAAATACGCTGAAGGACCTCGCACCGGTAGCGACCGTTGCGTCGAACCAGTTCGTGCTGTCGGTAAACCCTGCGCTCCCCGTGAAGACGTTTCAGGAATTCATCGACCACGCGCGCAAGAGTACCCCGCCGCTCGCCTACGCCTCCGGCGGCAACGGCAGTCAGCACCAGATGTGCATGGAGTTGCTGAAGCAGCGCGCCGGAATCAATCTCGTGCACGTGCCCTACAAGGGCGGCGTTCCCGCCACTACGGCCACCGTCGCGGGCGAAACCATGGCAATGTTCGCCGGCACTTCCAGCGCGCCGCAAATCAGGGCCGGAAGGCTGCGTGCGCTCGCGGTGACCGGAGCGCAGCGCGCGTCCGTGCTCCCGGAGCTGCCGACCATAGCGGAGTTCTATCCGGGATACGAAGTGACGATCTGGCTCGCGCTGTTCGCGCCGCCCGGCATGCCGCCGCCGCTCATGGCGCAGCTACGGCGCGAAGTGAACAAGGCGCTCGCCGCTGCCGACGTAAAGGAAAAACTCAACGCCGCCGGGGGCCTGGAACCTCACGTCACGACGCCCGAGACGTTCGCCGCCCTGATCCGCCGCGACTATGAGAAGTACGGCAAGGTAGTGAGGGAGGTTGGAGTGAAGGTGGATTGAGGCCGCGAACGCGTCCGAGATAAGGCGTCTCAGATGCGGCGTCTACGGGTACTGCGTCTCAGATAGGGCGTGTCTGGCCGTTTCTCTTGAGACGCTTCACCCGGGACGCTCATCTGGACGCTTCATCTGAGACGCTTTAGTCCGACTTGATGCCCGCCGCCTTGATGATCTTTCCCCAGCGCTCGTAGTCGTCGCGGATGAGCTGCGCGAGCGCCTGCGGCGAGCCCGTCGCCACCTCGATGCCTTGAGCGGCGAGCCGGGCTTTCACTTCAGGAGCGTTGATCACTTTGGCGACATCCTCGTTTACCCTGGTGACCACCGGCGCCGCCACTTTGGCGGGCATCGTCAACGCCATCCACACGTCGAGCGCGAATCCCGCCACGCCGGCCTCGGCGACCGTCGGGATGTCGGACAACGCGGGATAGCGTTGAGAGCCGGCGCTCGCCAGCAGCCGCAGTTTTCCGTCCTTGATATGGGGCAGCAGTGAGTTCGCCGCCCCGATCCACACCTGGATGCGGCCCGGCAGCAGGTCCACGATCGCAGGCGCGGCACCCTTGTACGGAATGTGATTCATCTGGATGCCCGCGAGGTGCTGCAACAGGGAAGCGCCCAGATGCTGCGGACTGCCGTTGCCGGACGACCCGTAGTTGAGTGACCCAGGCTTTGCCTTGGCGAGCGCCACCAGCTCCGGCACGGACCTCGCCGGCACCGAGGGATTGACCACCAGCAGGAACTGCAGCCGGGCGAGCTGCGTCACGGGGGTGAAATCCTTGAATGGATCGAACGGCGTTTTTCCGAGATGGGGGTTTACGGTGAGAATGTTGTCCGTCGTGAGCAGCCACGTATAGCCATCGGGGGCGCTCTTTGCTGCGAGTTCTGCGGCCAGGTTGTGGTTCGCCCCGGGGCGGTTGTCCACTACGATCGTCTGCGGCCAGACGCCCGACAGGCCGCTTGCGATCGTGCGGGAAACAAGGTCGGGGGAACCGCCCGGCGGGAGCGGAACTAAGAATCTCACTGGACGCTCCGGGTAGGCCGCAAAGGCCAGGCCCCAGCAGGCTGAAGGAACCCCCGCGGAGCCCAAGAACGGGGATATTCCCAGCACAATGGCATACAGCAGGCGTGCGCCCATTATCCCTCCACGAATGGTGGATAACTATAACGCTCGGAACCGAAACAGAAAAGCGGTCGATTCCCCATCGCCATCCACGTGCGTAAGGAGTGTGTCGGAACCAAGTACGACACACTCCTAGGGTATTTGGAGCCCTGCCCTAAGGCATGTACCTGATTACCGGCCACACCCCCGCCCTCTATTCTGTCAGCCATTGAAACGAGGGTGCAGGCGGAACGCCGAGACCGGGAGACTTCCATTCCGGCCTTGGCGATCCCGGTGCCGGGATCAGGGGAAACATAGTGAGAATACTGCTGGTGGATAACAACGCGCTGTTCCTGGCGAGCGCACAACGCTTTCTTGCGAATTTCGCCGACGTGGAGTCGGTGGACACCGCGCTGGGCGGACTCGAGGCGCTGGATCAATTGAGACATCATTCGGGACCTGAGCGGCCGGACGTGGTGCTGGTGGACGTGAACATGCCGGGCATGAACGGTTTCGAGGCGACGCAGCGCATCAAGGCGCTCGCCCCCGATATCCGCGTGATTATCGTTTCGCTGCACGATGTGGCCGAGCTGCGCACGGCGGCCATCCGCGCCGGCGCCGAGACTTTCGTCGCCAAGCAGGATTTCGCCGCCACACTGCCAGGCCTGCTGAAAATCAACGGTGCACCCGCCGTGCCGGCGGCCCGGCTCGAGCCGGGCAGTGAGCCGGAGCGGTTGCGTGCGGATCGCAGCGATTGACGGGCGGCCCGACCTTCCTTGGGCCATACTGCCAGGGACATGATACGCATCCTTTACGCTGACGGCTCCCGGCGCGACCGCGATCTGGTGAGACCGTTCCTGGGTGCGGCTGCTGAGGGGTTTCACGTCACTGAAGTCCGTACGCTATCCGAGCTTTGCGAGAGCGTTCAGGCGCGGGACTGCGACCTCGTCCTTGGCGATTTCGATCTCTCCGGGTGCCTGGGGCTCGAGCTGGTGCACGCAGTTAGGGCCAGGCGCCCCGGTCTGCCGATCGTAATCCTGACTGCGGACAAGGATCGGGCGCGCGAAGCGGTCAAGCTCGGCGTGATCGACTGCCTGAGCAAGACGCCGGATGAGCTCAACCGTCTGCCGCAAATCGTCCGCGCGGTAATCGAGAGAACACGCCTGGAGCAGGAGAAGCCCCAGGTAGAAGAACGGCTGCGCATGGTCACGCGTGCGCGGAAAGCCATGGCCGATCGCAACCGCCTCGAGGCACGCTTTTCGGAAGAAACTCAATTGTTGCAGGAGGCGTGCCGCATCCTGGTGGAGTCCGGCGGTTACCGTACCGCGTGGGTCGGCATGGCGCGCAACGACGAGGACAAGACGATCGAGCCCGTCGCCAGCGCCGGCGACGATGCCGATCATCTGGCATCTGGCAAGATCTCCTGGGCGGAAAACGCATCGGGGCAAGGTCCTGCGGGCATGGCCGTCCGCAGCGGCAGGGCTCAGGCCACGCGGTACATCCAGGGGGATCCCTATTTTTCGACGCGCTTCAAGGACGTGATCGCGCGCGGCTATCGAGCCGCTGCGGCGCTGCCGCTCATCTGCGATAACGAGGTCGCGGGCGTCATCGGCATCCTCGCGGCCGAGCCCGAGGCCTTCGATGCCGACGAGCTTGCGCTGCTCGACGAGCTTGCCCGCGATATCGCTTACACCCTGTCCAACTTGAGGCTGCGGGCCACACAGCGTCGCGCCGAGCGGGTGCTGCAGCTCGAGCATACCGTGACGCGTTGCCTCGCAGAAGCGGGCAGCGTCGGGGACGCGATGAAGACGGTGATACGCGCGGTATGTGAAACCCAGGGCTGGGACTGCGGCCGCTATTTCCGCCTGGACGATTTGGCCGGCGTGCTCCGGTTCGAAGAAGCTTGGGGCGTGCCCGGTGCCGGGATCGAGGAATTCATCGAGCGCTCACGCGCGATCGCAGTCCGCCGCGGCGTCGGGCTCGCCGGCCACGTGTGGGAATCCGGTGAGCCGCTGTGGATCGCCGACATCCGGCACGACAACCGCGTTCTGGGGACGGCCTATACGGCCGAATCCGGAATCCGCGGCGCATTCCTGTTCCCGGTCAAATCGGAAGGAAAGACCCACGGCGTGCTCGCTTTCTCCAGCCGCGAGATACGCGAACCCGATGAACGCCTGCTGCAAGCCGTCATCGTGATCGGCAGCCAGATCGGACAGTTCGTGCACCGCAAGCAGGCCGAGGCGGTGCTGCGCGAGAGCGAGGCACGGTTCCGCAGCCTGAGCGAGCTGTCATCCGACTGGTACTGGGAGACCGATCGCGACCAGAGGTACATCACCCGCGAAGGCAAAGGCCTGTTCGACCAGCAGAGTGTGCTGGGCAAGAGGCGGGAGGAGCTTCCCGGCTTCGTGTGCGGTGCCGCGGAATGGGAAGCGCACCTGCGCACGCTCGCCGAGCACCGCCCGTTCCGGGATTTCATGTACCAGCGACGCAATGCCGACGGGACGCTGAGTTACATCAGCATCAGCGGCGAGCCCGTCTTCGACGCGCGCGGCGAGTTTCAGGGCTACCGCGGAACCGGGCGCGAACTGACAGAAATCATGCGCGGCAGGGAGGAGCTACGCAGGTTCCGCGCCGCCATGGACACCTCGTCCGACATGATCATGCTCGTCGATCGCGCCACGATGCGCTTCATCGACGTGAATGCCACGGCGTGTGAGATGCAGGGCTATACGCGTGACGAAATGCTCCGGCTGGGTCCGCAGGACGTTTCCGGCACGAGCCGGGAGGCGCTGGAACGCGACTACGATGAGATGATCGCCGGCGGCCAGACCACGTACCAGAAAGGCGAGCACCGCCGCAAGGACGGAACCTGCGTACCCATAGAGATCTTCCGTCGCGCGGTGCGCACCGAACAGGGCTGGATCATCGTATCCATCCTGCGCGACGTCGCCGAACGCGCGCGCGCCGAGCAGCTGCAGACCCTCGAACACTCCATCGCGCGCTGCCTTGCCGAGACTGACAGCGCTCCGGTGGCGTTGCAATCCGTGATGCGCGCCATATGCGAGTCCGAGCACTGGGAGTGCGGCAGGTATTTCGCCGTGGATGAAGGGGCCAACGTGCTGCGGATGAGCGATGCATGGCACGAACCGGATCCGGTCCTCGAGCAGTTTGCCGCCAAATCCCACGCCGCTGCCATCGAGCGCGGCGCTGGCATGGCAGGCCGGGTATGGGAGTCGGGACAACCTCAGTGGTCCGCCGATATCAACAATGACCCGCGTGCGTTGCGTCCGAGTTTTACCGGTGATCTCGGCATGAGGGGCCTGTTCGTGTTTCCGGTCACCTCGGAAACGAGGACGATCGGCGTGCTCGCCTTCTCATCACGTGAGATCCGCGAGCCGGATGGCCCGCTGCTACGCGCGGTGCACGCGATCGGCAGCCAGATCGGACAGTTCGTGCAGCGCAAGAAGGCCGAGGCGGTGCTGCGCGAGAGCGAGGCGCGTTTCCGCAGTTTGACGACGTTGTCCTCCGACTGGTATTGGGAGCAGGACGCCGAGTATCGCTTCGTGGACATGACAAGCGAGATCGACCGCATGACGGGGGTGAGCGCCCTCTCCCACATCGGCAAGCGGCGCTGGGAAATCGCTGCACCCAATATGACCGATGCGGATTGGGCGGCGCATCGCGCGGTGGTGGAAGCGCACCAGCCGTTCCATGACCTGGAGTTGTGCCGGCGGGCCGAGGATGGCAGCCTGCATTGGGTCAGCATCAGCGGCGACCCGATCTTCGATACCGAGGGCAGGTTCAAGGGTTATCGCGGCATAGGCAAGGACATTACGGCGCGCAAACGCGAGGAAAAGCTGCTGGCGCTGGAACATGCGGTCACGCGCAGCCTCGCCGAGGCCGAGAGCGCGTCGGCGGGGTTGCGAGCGGTGATGCGCGCCATCTGCGAATCCGAGGGTTGGGAGTGCGGCCGGTACCTAGGGGTGGACGCGGCCGCCGGCGTGATGCGCCTCTGCGAGCACTGGTGCGAGCCGGACCCGACAGTGGAGCAGTTTATAGCCGGAAAACGTGAAGCCGTCTACGGTCCGGGCGTCGGCCTGTCAGGCAAGGTGTGGCAGTCGGGACAGCCGCTGTGGGCCGCCGACACCACCCATGACGAACGCGGATTGAGATCGGCGGTGAACGTCGAAACCGGCATGCGCGGTGCGTTTGCGTTTCCGGTGGTGGCGGAAGGAAAGACGATTGGGGTGCTCGCTTTCAATAGCCGCGAGGTCCGCGATCCGGATGAGCGGCTGTTGCGTGCGGTGCACGCGATCGGCATCCAGATCGGCCAGTTCCTCCAGCGCAAGGAGGCCGACGAGAAAGTCAGCAGTCAGGCGCGGCAGCAGCGCCTGATCGCGGAATTCGGCCAGCAAGCGCTCGCGAGCGCCGAACTGGCGGAGGTGCTGGAAGGCGCCGCTCGACTCGTCGCCGACACGCTGAAAGTCGACTACTCGAACGTATTGCAGCTCCACCCCGACGGCAAGCAGCTCACCTACAAGGCGGCGATCGGCTGGCCGCAGGAATGGGTCGCGCACCGGGTGGTGCCGATCGGACCGGGCAGCCGGCTCGAGTACATCCTGAATCGCGGCGAGCCGTTGATTATCGAGGACTACATCGCGGAGTCGGAATTTGCGCCCACACCGCTGCGGGCCTACGGCATCCGCAGCGGCGTGCAGGTGCCGATACTCGGATCCCGGACGGCTTATGGCGTCTTGAGCGTGCATACCTCCGAGCCGCGCCGCTTTACCGACGAAGAGGTGAGTTTCTTGCGCAGCGTGGCCAACATCCTCGCCATCGCCATCCAGCGCAAGAATGCGGAGGACAAGCTCGCGCATCTCGCGCAATTCGACACCGTGACCGCGCTGCCCAACCGGCACCTGCTCCGCGACCGTCTCGGACAGGCGCTCACCCAGGCGAAACGCAATCACTGGCTGGGCGGCGTCCTGTTCGTGGACCTGGACCGTTTCAAGGCCGTGAACGACACCTTCGGCCACAGCGTCGGGGACAAGCTGTTGCGCGCGGTCGCTGCCCGGCTCGGCGGCTGCGTGCGCAGCGGCGATACCGTGGGGCGCCTGAGCGGGGACGAGTTCGCGGTTGTGCTCTCGAACCTGGCGAAGGGCCATGATGCCGGCCTGGTCGCGCAAAAGATCGTGACGGCACTGGCAGCGCCATTCGACCTCGACGGGCACCAGACCTACATCTCCGCGAGCGTGGGGATCGCCCTCTATCCCGGGGACGGCACCGAGTCGGACGCGCTGCTCAAGAATGCGGACACCGCCATGTACCGCGCGAAGGAGCAGGGCCGGAATTGCTATCGATTCTTTCTGCCCCAGATGAACGACCGGCTGATGGAGCGCATGCAGCTCGAGGGCAAGCTGCGCGGCGCCCTGGACCGCGGAGAATTCCGGCTGCACTACCAGCCCAAGGTCCGGCTGGACACGGGCGTCATCAGCGGATTCGAGGCGCTGCTGCGCTGGAAGCAGGACGACAGGCTCGTAGCGCCGGCGGAATTCGTTTCCATACTCGAAGATACCGGACTCATCGTTCCCGTCGGCGAATGGGTGCTGCGCTGCGTGTGTGAGCAGCTCAAGCAATGGCAGGAGCGCGGCATCGCCCCGCGGCCCATTGCCGTCAATCTATCGGGCAGGCAGTTCCAGCAGCAATACCTCGTGACGATGGTCGAGCAGATACTGCGCGAGACCGGCGTCGCCCCCGACCTGCTCGAATTCGAGCTCACCGAAACGCTGCTCATGAGCGACGCCGAAGAAGCCGTGCAGATGCTCCGCGAGCTGAAGAACCTGGGCGTGCGGCTCTCGGTCGACGATTTCGGCACCGGTTACTCCAGCCTGGCGTATCTCAAGCGCTTTCCGCTCGATACGCTCAAGATCGACCGTGCGTTCGTGCGCGACGCCGTCAGCAACCCGGACGACGCGACGCTCACTCTCACGATCATCAACCTCGCCCATAGCATGCGGCTCAGGGTCGTGGCCGAAGGCGTCGAGACGCAGGGCCAGCTCAACTTCCTGCGGACGCACGGCTGCGACGAGATGCAGGGCTACTACTTCGCGAGCCCGCTCGATGCGGAAGCATGCACCGAGGCGCTCATCGAAGACCGGCGATTGCAAAGACCTGAATTGCAGAAGGCCGTCGGCGTGCCCACGCTGCTGCTGGTGGACGATAGCGAAGACGATCTCACGCTGCTCGGGCGCGCCCTGGCTTGCGATGACTATCACATCATCACCGCGAAGGGCGCCACGGCCGGTTTCGAGATGCTCGCCCGGCACGGCGCCGATATCGTCGTCAGCGATTTTCAGATGCCAGGAATAAACGGAGTCGAGTTTCTCGCCAAGGTGAGGAAGCTGTACCCCGACGCGGTCCGGGTGGTCGCAACGAGCGGCGACGACATGCCCACGCTCACCAGCGCGATCAACAGCGCCGGCATCGACAAGTTTCTGTCCAAGTACTGGGATCCGGAGCGGTTGCGCGCAGAAGTCCGCGCAGCATTCGAACAGGAGCGGCGCCGGCCAGCCGCGGAGGGCGCGACGGTGGCGATTCCCTTACCAACGATCTCCATCGTGTGAATACCACCGGCTCACTTCTAAGGTTTTTAGCTCCCACCTCTAAGGTGTACACCCGATTCCCGGTCGCAGCGCCGGCTTGTAACCTTAGAACCATCGAATACGGTTCGTTGTGCTAGATCAGAGCAAGGCGGAGGGGACGCAGGGGGATTGTGGAGGGAGAAGCGCGGTAGCTGATGCTACCGCGCTTTTTTTTACAGGAAGGAGTGGCGGGGCGCGGGCCCCTTCCTGGATACGAGCGGCGGGGAACGGGCCCCTTCCGGCAAACCATCGGAGCCTTCCCGTTCCCCCCGGACCCCCCGCTGCACGATGAACGAAACCTTCTTGCGCCCCCGCACCCCCCGGTCACCTTGAATGGCACTACTACGATCGGAAAGAGAAGCCCCTTCCTGCAAATTCGCGAGGGTCCTCCCGTTCCCCCCGAACCCCCCGTCGCAAGATCGAACGTTCTTCGCGAGATAGCACATTCAAAACCGGCCCCTCCCGGGTAGGGCACCGTCGTTCGAGACAACGCTACCGCTCAAAATTTATCAGCCCGCATGTGTTCCGATGCGGTTTTGCGTGAGTTCAGCGCCCCATCCCACAATCGTGACGCTGGTGAAAACATGCGGGCTAGTCCGCCTTGATGCCAGTCGCCCGGATGATCTTTCCCCAGCGCGCGTAATCGTCGCGGATCAACTGCGCCAGCTCCTGGGGCGTGCTCGTCGCGACCTCGATGCCAAGAGTGGCGAGGCGCGCTTTCACTTCCGGAGCGTTCACGACGGTCGCGATATCCGCGTTTACCTTCGCGACCACGGCCGGCGGCACTTTTGCGGGCATTGTGACCGCCGCCCATACCCCATGGCTGTAACCCGGCACGCCCGATTCCGCGATCGTCGGCACGTCCGGCAGTATCGGGTAGCGCTGCGCTCCCACGCTGCCCAGCAGCCTGAGCTTGCCTTCCTTGATGTGCGGCAACACCGAGTTCGCCGCGCCTATCCACACCTGGATGCGCCCGGGGAGCAGGTCCACCATCGCCGGACCCGCGCCCTTGTACGGCACGTGGTTCATTTCGATCCCCGCCAGGTGCTGCAGCATCGCGGTGCCGAGATGCTGCGCGCTGCCGTTGCCGGAGGAGCCGTAGTTGAGCGAGCCCGGCTTGGCTTTCGCGAGCGCGATCAGCTCCTGCACCGACTTTGCCGGAACCGAAGGGTGGACCACCAGCAGAAATTGCAGTCGGGCGAGCAGCGTGACCGGTGTGAAATCCTTGAACGGGTCGAACGGCGTCTTCCCGAGATGAGGATTGGCAGTCAGGATGTTGTCCGTGGTGAGCAGCCATGTGTAGCCATCGGGGGCGCTTTTCGCGACCAGCTCGGCGGCGAGGTTGCGGCCCCCGCTCGTGCGGTTTTCGACCACGACAGATTCCGGCCAGTGCAGGCCGCTCGAAATCGTGCGGGCGAGCAAATCGGGCGACCCACCCGGCGGCAGCGGCACGATGAATCTCACGGGCCGGTAGGGATAGCTCGGGGAATCCGCCGCAGCAGACGGCGTGCCGGCGATGGCTCCCGCCAACATGCAGACCGACACACAGTGCCGGATACAAGATACGAGATACAGGATACGGGATACGAGATACCAGATAGATGCCGGATTCGAGATACGAGATACGGGATACGAGATAGAAACCACAAAGCCCGCCATGCCAGAGACAGCGCTCGTCATGTATCCCGCATCACGGATCTCGCATCGCGCATCGCGCCCTGTATCTAGTCGTGCGACGCCGCGGTGTCGGTCGCGTCCGCGCTCATGTCGATGACGTCCCCGGGATTGAAGAAGTCGTCGATCCCCTTCTTCTGGTACTGGATTTCCCACCAGTTCCCGTCGAGGTCCTGCAGACCCAGAAACTCCTCGTAGAAACGCCGGGAGTTCACGAGGTTCCGGCACATCAGCGTGCCGTGCGACAGGTGCGTGGCCCCCACGACACCCTTCGGCTGCCTCGCCCCGCTCTCCATAGTCTTAGAACCTATCTCAACCATAGGCGCGTTTCAACTACGCCGCAGGTCGGGACACACGGGCATGAGCCGCGTCCGCCTAGGAGTGGAGCGAACGGATTCATCGCGATCGGAGCGGCAAAGAAGGCCGCGCCCGATGGCCACGAGTTTCTGCTCGTCGGGAATGCGCATCTCACGATCAATCCGAATCTCTTCCGCACGCTGCCCTACGATCCCATAGGCGATTTCGCGCCGATCTCGCTGATCTACCGGGCGCCGTTTTTCATCGTCGTGTCCAGGCTGGGTCCGTTCCGGAGCGTCAAGGACCTGGTCGCGGCGGCGAAGGCGCATCCGGACAAGCTCGGCTACAGCACGCCTTACGTGGGCAGCCCACCCCATCTGGGCGGCGCCCTGCTCGCCCATCTCACGGGCACGAAGATGCTCGCCGTGCATTTCAAGGACGGCGCGCAGCTCTACACCTCGGTCGCGAACGGGGACGTGGGATTTTCCGTCGCCACCGTGGGATCGGTCAGTCCCTTGCTCAAAGCCGGGAAGCTGAAGCTCCTCGTCATTGCCGCGGCGTCGCGCCTGCCTGGCGAGCCCGATGTCCCAACGGCGCGGGAAGCGGGCCTCCCCGCCGGTTATGAAGTCGATTCCTGGGTCGGGTTCGTGGCGTTACGCGGCACGCCGCCGGACGTCGTGCGCCGCATCAGCCAGGACGTCGGACGAGCGATCGAGCAGCCGGAGGTCAGGGAACGGTATCGGAATCTCGGACTGGAGCCGGCGGCCACCACGCCGGATGAGCTCTCCGGCATCATCCGCGCCGATCTCAAGCGCTACGGGGATCTGGTGAAGAAGATCGGCATACAGCCCGAGTAAGGGTGATGGGTAAGAGGTCGACGTTGAGTGATGGATGACGAGGGTGACGAAGTGACGCAGTGATATCGCTATCGCTAGCTAGTCCGCCGCCGGCAGCATGCGATCGCGCCAAGCCCCGCCGCAAGTAGCAGCAAAGTCCCGGGTACCGGCACCGGCTGAAGGACGTTGGCGAACACCGCGTCGGCGACGTTGTTGCCGAGCGCGATGCCTTCGGTGACGTCGAACAGCCAGTGTATGCCGAGGTAGATGCGCGAAAGCGCGTTCTCCTCGGCGGCCTCGCTGAAGCTCGAGTACGTGCGCGCCACCGGTGTCCCGCGCACGATATCGAACTCGTCCGAGTGCAGCACGAAGTTCATGGCGTCGGTGCCGTAGAACTCCCTGAGCGTGCGGAACGTCGCCGCGCCGAACGCCGCGTGGCCCGATGTGTACGCCGGAAACGGCGGCGTGAAGTCCGGCGCCAGGCCGTCGCCGGGCGCGCCGAGCGGTATCCAGAACGGATCTTCGATCGTGTTCGGATTGCTGTCGGCGTAGCTCCCGACGGCCCGGATGGCGTTCACCGGGCGCCAGAAGTTGTAGATGTACTTGGCTTCCCACGTCGCGATGCCGGCATCGGCCTGGGCGAAGTTGATGAGCGCGAAGAGTCGCGCGTTCTCCTCGAGGGTATTGCCCTGCTGCGTCGCGATCACCTGCGTGATCTGGTTGAAGAGGATCGGCGGCGGACCGACACCACCCACGTCGTAAGCCCAGAAGATGCCGATCTCGGTCTGGTCGGCCGTGCGCGTGATGCTGTTCTTTTCGCCGAGCGATTTCACCTGAATGAACGCGTCGGTGTACGCCTGGCTGTTCAAGTCGGGAGGCGCGGGCGGGAGGAACTGTCCGGCGGCCGAGAACGCAAACGGCGTGACGTTGCCCCAGCCGGGGCCGAGCGCAGTCTGTGACGGGTTGAGCGGATCGGGTTGCCACTGTCCGGGCAGGGTGCCGGGCGTGTACAGCACTGGATCATTGGCATGATCGCCCGCGCGGAGCGTCAGCATCGCGTTGGCTGCCTGCTGGCCGAGCGTGAGGCCGGCGGCTTTTCCCGGACCGTCCGGGATGGGAGCCAGGCTCAAGGTGAGCTGCGCATCGAACAACGCCTGCTGCGCGGGATAGAGTCCCAGCAGGGCGTCGTGAGCCGCCTGGGCCGCCGCCGCGACTTGCGACGTGCCCGGAGCGGCCAGGGTATTGAGCGCATACGGCTGGTAGTTGCGGGTGACCGAATTGACGGCGTCGTACATGGCTGCGTGCACGATGGCGAGCGAGCGGGAGCCGAACGTCGGTCCCATCGGATCGGCGCGCAGCGCCTGGAACGCGACCTCGTTCCAGTCGAAGATCACGTCGGCGTGGGTGGCGGGTGCGATCACCGCAAGCGCGAGGGCGGCGGCAAGGCGTCTCATAGGCACCTCCGGTCTGGGTCAGACTCGAATTTCCTCCCGATAGCGGCGTTAACAGGATCGGACTCGAGTTTCTTCCCGATCGAGGGTCTGTCGCGTGGGCAGACCTGCCGGTGACGGCAGGACCCGGTCCTGGATTTCGCGGGTCGGACTGATGTTTCCGGCCACTCTCAGCAGGGCACGCGGCCGAAAATCTCACTCCGACCCCGCCGACCGCGATGCCGTGGCAAACTTGGTGTTCCTGATTCCGTGTGTTTCAGTGTGATTCCGTGGCCAATATGCTCTTTCCCACTACACTCGTCGGCAGCTATCCCCAGCCGGAGTGGCTGATCGATCGCAAGAAGCTCTCTGAGCGATTCCCGCCGCGGGTGCGGGCGAAAGAGCTGTGGCGCATCGCCGAGCCGCTGCTCGAGGAAGCGCAGAACGACGCAACGCTCCTCGCGATCCGCGCGCAGGAGGAAGCGGGACTCGACATCATCACCGACGGGGAGATCCGCCGCGAGAGCTACTCCAACCGCTTCGCGACCGCGCTCGAAGGCGTGGACATCGACAACCCCGGCAGCGCGCTCGACCGCTCCGGCCATCCCAATCCGGTACCGCGGGTCGTCGGCAAGATCCGCCGCAGGCACCCGGTGGAAGTGGCGGACGTGAAGTTCCTGCGGGCGCACACGAAAAAGCCGATCAAGA
Organism: uncultured beta proteobacterium; assembly: GCA_963802355.1. GTDB lineage: Bacteria > Pseudomonadota > Gammaproteobacteria > Burkholderiales > SG8-41 > SG8-41. The sequence goes on from CAWDIV010000014.1 coordinate 294,974, forward strand.
TGACGGTGCCCGGTCCTTTCACCATGTCGCAGCAGGCGCAGAACGACTTCTACCCGTCCGAGGCGGAAGCGGCGATGGACTACGCCGCCGCCGTCAACGCCGAGATCCGCGATCTCTTCGCCGCCGGCGCCGACATCGTGCAGATCGACGAGCCGTACATGCAGGCGCGGCCGGAGAAAGCGCGGCAGTACGGGCTGACAGGCGTTGAACCGCGCGCTCGAAGGCATCACCGGCACGACCGCGGTGCACATCTGCTTCGGCTACGCCGCAGTGATCCACGTGCGGCCTTCGGGGTATTCGTTTCTCGGCGAGCTCGCCGGCTGCACGTGCAAGCAGGTTTCCATAGAGACCGCCCAGTCAAATCTCGATTGCGCCGTGCTGAAGGGGCTGCCTGGCAAGAAAATACTCCTCGGCGTCATCGATCTGAACGACATGACGGTGGAGACGCCGGAGACAGTCGCGGCACGCATCCGCCGCGCGCTGCCCTATGTTAAAGCCGAAGATCTCATCGTCGCGCCCGACTGCGGGATGAAGTATCTTCCGCGCGAGGTCGCCTTCGGAAAATTGCAGTCGATGGTGGCCGGCGCAGCGCTCATGCGCCAGGAATGCGCCGGACACTGATCATCACGAATTCCCGGCGCCGCACTCCGCCGGCGCATTCCTTATATACGAACCAATTCATGATAGCCGTCTCGAGGAGTAGGTTCTGCGCGCGGATCGCAGTCGTGCTGGCGTCTGCCTTCCCGATCTGCGCGGCAGGGGCCGAATACCCCGAACGCCTGATCCGCGCGATCGTGCCGTTCGCGCCGGGCGGATCGAACGACACCATGGCGCGGCTGATCTCGCCGGAGTTGGGCAAGGCGCTCGGGCAGCAGGTCATCGTGGAAAACCGGCCGGGTGCGGCCGGCAACATCGGCATCGATGCGGTCGCCAAGTCGGCGCCGAACGGCTACACGATACTCTTCAGCGCCACGGCCTCTACGCAGAATCCCGCGCTGTTTCGCAAGCTGCCGTACGATCCGCTGCGCGACATCCAGCCCGTGGCCGAGATGGGGCAGTCGCCGTACGTCTTCCTCGTGAATCCCCGGGTGCCCGCCAGGAGCGTCCAGGAGCTGATCAATCTCGCGCGTAAATATCCGGGCAAGTTGAACGCGGCCTCCGGCGGCATCGGCACGCGCCTCTCCTCCGAATTGTTCCAGATCCAGAACAAGCTGAAACTCGAGATCATTCCCTACCAGGGCAGCGGACTGGCTGCGCTCGCCGTCATGACCGGCGAAGCGGATTTCGTCGTCATGGAGACATCTCCCGTTCACGGGCAGCTTGCGGCGGGCAAGCTCAAGGCGCTCGCGGTTGCCGGCGAGAAGCGCCTGAAGGCGTTTCCAGACGTGCCGACCACCGCGGAAGCGGGTTTCCCCGGCTACAAGGCAGGGACGATATTCGGACTCTACGTCGCCGCGGGCACTCCGGCCGACATCGTCCAGAAGTTGAACGCCACGATCAACAAGATCATCAGCGCTCCCGCCGTCGCAGGGCGGCTGCAGGAGCTCGGCGCGGAATTGACTCCCAAGAGTGTCGAGGAATTTTCCGCCTGGTACCGAAAAGAGATCGATAAGTGGAAGACCATCGTCCGGCAGGCCAACATTCCGCCGGTCGACTGAGGAATGCGCCGGACAGCGATCATCGCGAGTTCCAGAAGTCGCACTCCGGCGGTGCATTCCTTATTGGAGCGCGATGCCGGTCTCCTTCACCACCTTGCGCCAGCGCTCCAGCTCCGTCACGAGGAGGCGCGCGAATTCCCCGGGCGTGCTGCCGACCGGCTCTCCGCCATCGGCCGCGAGCTTGGCCGCGAGGTCGGATGCCCGCGCGATCTTCGCGAGCTCGGCATTGAGCCGGTTGACGACCGCCGCGGGCGTGGCGGCGGGCGCGAGCCAGCCGTGCCAGGTGGCCGACTCGTAGCCGGGCACCCCTGATTCCGCCACGGTCGGCAGCTCGGGCAGCACCGCAGAGCGCACGGCGGTCGTGACCGCGAGGGCGCGCAGCCTGCCCGCCTTCACATAGGTGAGGCTCGACAGCGGATTCCCGAACAGGCCGTGCACCTGCCCCGCGAGCACGTCCACCAGCGCCTGCCCGATTCCCTTGTAGGGGACGTGCGTGATCTTCACGCGGGCCATGATCCTGAACAGCTCCAGCGCGAGGCCCGTGGAAGTGCCGTGCCCGGCGGAACCGAAATCCACCGTGCCCGGCCGGGCGTGCGCGAGCGCGACGAGCTCGCGCGCCGATTTCGCCGGGACCGACGGATGGACCAGTAGCAGGAACGGTGCCTGCACGAGCAGCGAGACCGGGACGAAGTCCTTGAACGGATCGTAGGGAAGCTTCTGATAGAACAGCGGCGTGCTCGAAAAGCCACTCGCCGCCGCGACCAGCGTGTACCCGTCCGGCGCCGACTTCGCGACGAGCGCGTAGGCGATCGTGCCCCCCGCCCCCGCGCGATTCTCTACGACGAACGGCCGGCCCATGCTCTCAGTCAGTTTCTGCGCGAACAGGCGCGCCTGTATGTCGGTCGCACCGCCCGGCGCCAGACCCACGACCACCCGCACCGGCCGCACCGGATACGCATCCTGTGCCGGCGCCGCAACGGACAGGAGCGCAGCCGCCAGTGCCAGGCCAACCACGGGCCAAATTTTGTTCACGCGTTTCCTCCTTCGACTCCGCCGCTACGCTTCTACGCTCAGGATCTTGTCAGGCCGGAAACCGTGAGTCTCCGTGTGATTCCGTGGCCGAATTGTTGTGTCGACGCGCGCAAGCGCATCATTGAGTACTGCGCGTCGCGACGCTTATCCGCGATGCGCAGTACTCAGATGTGGGGAGCAGGCTCGTTCAGCGCCAACCAGTATGTTGCGAGCAGGCGCACTGTTTCAAAGAGCTCCCCGGCATCGACCGGCTTACGCACGTAGCTGTTGGCGCCCTCGGCATAGGCGCGACGGATGTCCTCGGCCTGCGTGGATCCGCTGAAGATCACGACCGGCAGCGAGCGGATAGCATAATCGGCGCGAATGAACCGAAGGAGCCCGAGCCCATCCACAGTGGGCAAGCTGAGATCCAGGAAGACGACACTCGGCGTGGAATCCGCGCCTCCATGCGGCTGGCTGCCGGCCGACAACAGATGGCCCATGGCGTCGCCGGCGTTGCGCGCCGCGACGACCGCGCCCTCGAATTTGCCCTTCTGAAGCGCCCGCACCACGAGCGCTTCAAAATCCCGATCGTCGTCAACCAGCAGGATCGATTTATTCACTTCACGATCTCCCGATTCATTTTCCGTTGATTCGATCTTGATGCGCGAGAGCGCATCATTATATGAGCGGCGCGAGAACTTGCGCGGCGCTCATTACTCCAGGACCACCCCGGCTTCCTTCACCACTTTCCGCCAGCGCGCGATTTCCGTGACGAGGTGCCGGCTGAACTGCTCGGGCGTGCTGCCTACACCCTCCCCGCCGTCCGCTGCCAGCTTTTCCTGCAAGTCGGGCGCCTTGGCGCTCTTGACGAGCTCCGCGTTCAAGCGGCTCAGGATGGCCGGCGGCGTCCCGGCCGGCGCAAGCCACCCGTGCCAGGTGCTGTTTTCATATCCGGGCAGTCCCGATTCCGTCGATCGTCGGCAGCTCGGGCAGCACCGCGGAGCGCGCAACCGTCGTCACCGCCAGCGCCCGCAACCGGCCGGCTTTCACGTACCCCAGCGTCGAGAGCACGTTCCCGAACAGCATGTGCACCTGGCCGGCCATGACATCGACGAGCGCCGGCCCGGTGCCTTTGTACGGAATATGAGCGATCTTTACGCCGCTCAGCGCCTTGAACATCTCGAGCGCCATGTGGGTGGAGCTGCCGAGCCCCGCGGAGGCGCTGTCGAGCCCGCCGGGTTTTGCCCTGGCGAGCGCGAGCAGGTCCCTGACCGATTTCACCGGTAACGCGGGATGCACGACCAACAGAAACGGCGCCTGGGCGACGAGCGAAATCGGGGCGAAATCCTTGAGCGGATCGTAGGGGAGCTTCGCATAGATGGCGGGCGTGATGGTGTAGCCGCTGGTAACGCCGAGCAGCGTGTAGCCGTCCGGCGGCGACTTTGCGACCAACGCGTAGGCGATCGTCCCGCCCGCGCCCGGACGGTTTTCGACGACGAACGATGCGGTTCATGCTCTCGGAGAGTTTCTGCGCGAACAATCGCGCCTGGATGTCGGTCCCGCCGCCGGGTGCGAGACCCACGATGACGCGCACCGGCCTCGCCGGATAGGAATCCTGCGCCGACGCGACGGCCGGCAGCAGCGCCGCCAGAAGCAGAATTACCGCCCCCATTGCCGCCCGAGCTGCGCTCACCGTCTACCCGGCGCAGCTCAGCTCAACCCGCAGCGCGCGTAGAGCCGCACCGCGTTGTCCCAGAACAGCTTGCGCTTGCGCGCTTCCGGCATGGCCCACCCCATTACGGTCTCCACCGACTTCGGGAAATGGCTCTCGCCGTGCGGGTAGTCCGAGGCGTACATCAGCAGGTCCTCCCCGACGAGGTCGCATACGGCGTTGGTGAGCTTCGCGCCCTCCGGGATCTCGATGCTCTGAAAGTAGCGCCCGCAGAGCACGTACTCGCTGGGCTTTTGCTTCAGCTCCGGCAGCGCCGCCTTGATGGTTTCCGCATGCTCATCGATGCGCATCATCCAGAACGGCAGCCAGCCGTGCCCGGCTTCGAGCGTTCCGATTCGCAGCTTGGGATAGCGGTCCATCACGCCGCTGCCGATCAGTGACGCCATGTTGCGCATGCCGCACCACGGGTGCGAGGCCGAGCGCTGCAGAAAGAGGTTGTCCCAGTTGTCCTGCCCGCCCGGCGCGTACGGCGGCATCACGGTGAACGTATGCAGTATCACCGCCAGATCGTGCGCGGCCGCCTCCGCCCAGATCGGCTCGAGATCAGGATGATCGAGCGGCATGCCGTAGGGGGCGTAGGCCATGACGCCCCACGCCCAGCGCGATTTGCCCCAGCGGCGGATCTCTTCGACGGCGCCCGCGACGTCACGCCCGCAGGCGAGGATCAAGCCGCCCAGGCGCTCCGGATACGCGCCGCAATAATCCTGCATCCACCGGTGATAGGCGCGGTACATCCCTGTTTCCAGCGCCACATCGTCGCCAGTAGTCCAGGTACCGAACCAGCCGGAAGGCAGCGTCAAGTTGACGTCCACGCCCTCGTAGTCAAGATCCTTGATGCGCTCGGCGGGATCGTGGTCGCCGCGGGCCGCGACCTCGCGTTCCTTCTTGACCCCGGTAAAGCCGGCCATGTATCCGCCCGGCGTCTCCTCGGGCTTGGCGGTGCCCAGCCGCCGGCGATAGCGGCGCTGCCCCTTGGTATAAGTCTGGTACCCATGCTTGCTGACGTTCCTGTGTTCCTCCCACGCCGGCAGGCGCTTTTTTTCCGCGTCGGTCAGGTACGCCGACAGCACTTCCATGTACGGGCCGACGTGGGTGTCGGAATCGAATATCTTGTAGCCGTTTCGTGCCATCTCGTTTTCTCCTTTTCGCGCCGGCAATCACGCCAGCAGCCGGACGATCTCGGTTGCGTCGGTCAGTGTTTCGAGGCTCGCGTATCTTCTCCACGGCGCAGTCGATATTCCGCCCGGCACCGGCTTGGCCGAGAACGAAACGCAATCGCGGAATTTCCGTTCCAGAGCTTCCCAGCTCACCGGGTTGCGGGGATCGCCCGGCACCCCGGCGGGCCGATGCTCGAGCTTGCTGCCGTCCCGGGTGACGATCTCTACGGAGGTTTTCGTGATGTCGGCCGATCCGCCCTTGCCGGTCATCGGCTGCGTTCCGGCGCGGTAGCTCACCCGATCGGCCATGGCGAGCACCTGCCGGGATCGGCAGAGCCCCTCTCGCGTGTAGTCGCGCAGGGTGACGTTGCCTTTCGCCATCATCACGGCGGTCGTGAACGGAATGCTGTACTTGCCGTCGATGCTGTCCTTGGGGCGGCGCTTTGACTCTCCAGCGGCTCGCACAGGAGCCGCGTGCCGCCGGTGCCGCCGACTATGGTGATCGATTCGATATCCTCGGGCCGCAGGCCGTGCTTCTCCCGCAGGTGCAGCGTCGCGGCGTTGGTCGGCCGCGTGTAGGCGCACGCCGGCCACACTTTGAAGCCGTGCTTCTCCAGCAACGGAAAGCGCACGCCGAGGCCGCCCAGGATCGCATCCCAGTCCGGCTCGTCCCGCGGATGTAGGTCTTGAAAATGCCGTAGCGGCCCTCGACGATCTCTTTCGAGCCGATGATGCCGCGCCGCGCGAGCTCGGCCGCCATGACGGCACCCTGGCCGGAAAAGCCGGCCTGCATGGAGCGCATGTGCGTCGCGGCGCCGACGGCCATCTGGCGGGTGCCGCTCATCTGATTGAAGCCGATGCCGATGGCGTTCTCCATCTGGTCTTCGGTGAGCCGCATCAGCCGGCCCGCCGTCACGGCGCCGGCGATGAATCCGAAAAGCTGGGTCGCAAACCAGCCTTCGGTCATGGTCCAGTCCGGAACGCTGATCGCTTGGGTCAGTCGCGTCATGACGTCCGTGCCGGCGGCGACCGCGGCAATGAGCTCGCGCCCGCTGGCTCCGCCGAGTTTTTCCGCGACCGCAAGCGCGACGGGTATCGTCACGATGCTCGGGTGACCGCTCTCGCCAAGATCGTCGTAGTCGAGCATGTGCCCCAGACTGCCGTTCAGCAGCGCGGCCGATGGCGCCGGCGCCCTGCCGCCAAAGCCGAGCAGGGTGCTTCGGGCTTGCCCCCGAGGTCCTTCACGTATTCCGCTACGATGCGCGCCTCCGGCGCCAGCGTGCTCGCGCCTATCGTGACGCCCGAGCGTGTCGAGCACGCATTGCTTGATCATGTCGACGAGCGCGGGCCGGCAGCGCGCTCGTACTCCAGCGTGGCGGCGTGCCTGTGCAAGCCGCCCGGTCGCGCCCGCTCCGGTTTCGCTTTCCATCGCAGCCTCGTGCCGTTCGTCATCGAGCTCATCCGCTTTCTCCGGTAGTTCCACGGCGTCAGCCGCCTCATCATCCCCGATGTCCAGCGTCTTCACCCGCTCGTTACCACCACCTCGTCTCCATCGACCGAGAACGCGTGCTCGTATTCCTCCGACACCCATTCCATGAACCGGACCGCATCGTCGAAGCGCGGATCGCCTTGCCGCAGCACCTCGGGCCGCAACTGCTTGTCGATCAACACCGGCAGAAACGATACCCTGCTTCACTCCGTCGCGCGAAAGCACGGCCTTGGCGATCAGACTGCGCTTGGCGTCGGCGCCGTAGGCGAGGTGCGGATAATCGGGATCCATCGGGACGCCGTATCTGCTTCGCGAACTCGGCCGCTTTTGCCGGCGTCTTCGCGGTCGAGGACATGATGAAATTGCTCAGGCTGTAGAAACAGATCTTTCCCGCCGTGCACGCCGATCGCCTTCGGCGTATGCGCGTGATGGCCGAGGATCAGGTCGGCGCCGGCATGCGAACGCGGCTTTGCGGCGACGACCCTGATAGTCGGCGATCACCCGCGGGATGAAATGTATGCCCCAGTGCAGCGACAGCACGACGACGTCGGCCGACTTGCTTCGCCGCGGCGATGTCCTCCACCATGCCCGCGAGATCTTCCTCGTAGGGAACGGTGACGACCCGCGGCGGCACACCCGCCTGGTAGTCGAACGGCTCGTAGTACGTGTGCGCGCGCAGCGGCGCGATCCCGGCCTTGTCGCGTCCGCGCCGCGTAGCCGTTTGCAGGATCGAGCAATACGCGAGCAACGCGACTCGCACGCCGTTGCGCTCGATGAACGCCGGCTGGCGCGCCTCTCGCAGGTTGCGGCCCGCGCCGATCACCTGCATCCCCCGCTCCCGGAACAGGGCGATGGTGTCGAGCAGGGCGTCCTCGCCCCAATCCATCGCGTGATTGCTCGCGAGCGACACGACGTCGAAACCGCAGTCGCTGAACACCGAAGCCATGTGCGGCTGCACGCGGCTGTGGTCCCCGCCCGAGTGCACCTGCAGGCGCCCCGCTCCGAATAGACGCGCTCGACCTGGGCAAAGCGGATATCGGCCCGGCGAGGGTCGGCCTGACAAGCGAGGAATAAGCGTCCATCGGCTCGTGTATCGGCCCGACGTCGCCGACGCCCAGGAGGATGACACTGTTTTCAGCCATGATTTTGGAAAACCTGTCGGCGCGTATTACGTTCAATCTCTGGCGAATAAAATTTACAAGGGTCGGCTGCAAGCCTATGCCGGGATCAATAAGACGATTTCGTTCATCCGCCATCACACAGGCATCGGAGAAACACACCCTCCGTAAGTCTTGTGTGCCGAGTCTCCGAGCCACTCATCAGTCCTTGTACTTGTCGAGCATCGCGTGAGAAAAATAGCGTTCTTCCAGCTCGCGCTGTTTCGCTCCACTTTCGCCGTCGGGCCCGACTTTCGGGACGCGGATAAGGCCGGTCCTGGCGGCTCGCGACGAAATCTTCCCACGCCGCGATGCCGCGCTACTGGAAGTCCTGCATGAAATCCCACAGCGCCGCCCACATGACGTGGTGCGTGAAGCCCGGGATACCACGCGATGTTGACACCGAGCGCCAGGTGCTCGTCCAGGCCGAGATAGCGCGGGAGCTTGCCCTTCATGAACGAGAACGGGCCCTCGACCGCCGCGCGCGCCTGCTTGATCTCGTCGACCGAATGCGGCGATTCGAGCTGCACCCAATCCACGCCGGCTTCCTTCTTGTAGGCCTTGAGCCGCGCGAGGCAGTCTTCGAGGCTCGCTGTTCGCGGCATCGCGCGCATAGCACTGCGCCATCACGACGAAATCCGGATCGAGCTCGTTCTTCATGTCCACGGCGGCGCGGTAGCGCGCGATCGCCTGCTCGAGCGGCACGACTTCCACGCCCGCGCTCTGGGTCTGGCGCTTGCCTTCGATCGGCTGGTCGTCGATGCGCACGCCCGCGATGCCCGCGCGAATGCATTCCCGCACCATGCGCCGCACCGCCATGATCCCGCCGTGGCCGGTGTCGCCGTCCATGATCACGGGAAAGCTCACGCTCTGCGCGATCCAGCCCGCGACCTGCACGCACTCCGTCATGGTCGCCGTGCCGACGTCCGCGAGCCCGGTGTACGAGCCGACCACGCCGCTGGTGCCGACGAAGCCCGCCTCGCATCCGGCCTGCTCCATGATGCGCGCGTGCGTCGCGGTGGGCGGATGCAGCACCACGAGCACCTTGTCCTTGCGGTGAATGAGCTGGCGCAGCCGTGTCGTTGGTTTCATGTTCATGCTCATGCTGCCGCGGGACTGGACGCCGAGGGCGTGGCGCGCGCCTTCGCGCCCGGCGATGCGTCCGAACACGGCCCCCGCCATCAGGCCCGAGCTGCCCGGATAATTGAAGTAGAAGAGCCCGCCGACCAACTCGCCGGCCGCATAGAAGCCGGCGAGCGGCACGTCGCCGATATCGGTACGTGGGTCGACGTATCGATCTTCAGCCCGCCGAAAGTGAAAGTGATGCCGCAGCTCACCGAATAGGCTTCGAACGGCGGCTTCTCGATCGCGTTTGCCCAGTTCGACTTGTCGATCGCCAGGCCCCGTGTGCGGCGTCCGTCCTTGACGTTCGGATCGAACGGCACGTCGCGCTTGACGCGGCGTTGTACTCGCGGACGGTTTCAAGGAACTTGCCGGATGCACGTCTTGCATGCGCGACAAGCTCTTCGAGCGTATCGGCCTGCACTTTCGTTGTCCCCACGCAACTGTATTCCTCACGCAGCAGATGCTTGACCTGCGCATCGAAGACCTGCCAAGCGTAGCTCCCCGGCTGCTCCAGCACGACCCGGCCGTACTTGGCATAGGTGTAGTTGCGGAAATCGGCGCCTTCGTCGACAAAGCGTTTGCCTTCGGCGTTGACCATGATGCTGAACGGATAGCCGTTGCGGCTCGCGGTGATCGGCCGATCGAGCTCGCCGAAGTCGGGCGCATAGCGCTCCCACGACACCGAGTGGCAACCCGACCACTGCCCGTAGGATTGCGCGCCGATGTCGAGTGCCATGCGGATGCCGTCGCCGGTGTTGTAGCGCGTGCCGCGCACCTTGGCCATGTCCCAGCCCGGCCCGAGATAGCGCGCCCGCCATTCGCGGTTCGCTTCGAAACCGCCGCAAGCGAGCACCACGGCGCGCGCTCGGATCTCTTCCTCTCGCCGTCGACCACGACGCGCACGCCCTCCACGCCGCCGCGCCCGCGCAGCAGCGCCATCGCCGCGCATTGTAGCGTATCGCAATGCCGATTTCTCCGCAGCGGTGTATTCGGCCTCGACCAGCCCGCGCCCGCCGCCGGTGGCATCCACGACCGTGCCGCCGAAGAACTTGAAGTTGCCTTCGTGCTTGAACGCGTAACGCCGAATCGCGGCACGAAGCGAACGCCCCTTCCATGCAGCCACTGCACCGTATCGGTGCTGCTGCTCACGACGGCTTCCGCGAGATCCGGGTCGCAATAGTACTGCGTCACGCGGCCGAGGTCGTCGAGATATTGCTCCGCCGTGTACTCACCGAAATCGGTGTTCGCGATCTCGCCCTGCGGAGAGGTCCGGCACGACGTTCTTCACTGTCCTCCACGCCGTCATGCACCATGCGGAAGCCGCCGCCGGTGAAAGGCGCTGTTGCCGCCGCGCTGCTCCTCGGGGGCACGCTCGAGCACGAGCACCTTCGCGCCTGCTCCTGCGCCGACAGCGCCGCGCAAAGCGCGGCGTTGCCGCCGCCGACGACGATCAGGTCATAGTCAGTGCTTTCCATAGATTCTCCGTGTGGCCGTCACTTCCGGGACCGGCCGGCCGCGATCGCCGCTTCCAGCATGTAGCGCTCGCGCGCAAACTCCGGCAGCCCGCCGCACTCGTAGATCTGCTCGATCAGGGGCGGAAACTTGCGCAACCGTACGCTGCGCGCCGGTCGCGACGTTGCGCACGATGCCCTGCGGATAATCGACTTCAAGGGTTTCGCCGTCCTGCACGATACCGGTGATGCCCGGCGCAACGAAGATCGGCATCGCCCGCGCCACGCTGTTGCGCATGAACAGCCGCGCCACGGATTCCACGATGATCGCCGCGATACCGACCTCGCGCAGCACGAGGCCCGGCCGGCTCGAGCCGCAGCCGAAATTGCGGCCGGCCACGAGAATGTCCCCGGTTTTCACCTGCTTTTGGAAACTCCGGCCGATACACTTCCATGCGTGTGCTGCTTCAGCTCGTCCATCGTCGGATAGAGGTAATACGGGATTGATCGCATCGGTCTCGACCGAATCGCCGAATTTCCACACCCGGCCGCGTGCTATGGGATTGAGATCAAAGCTCACCGAACACCTCCCTCGGGATTCACGATCTCACCCGCCACCGCCGCGGCTGCCACGGTGAGCGGCCCGCCGAGATAGATCTCCGCCTGCTGACGCTGCCCTTACGCCCCTTGAAGTTGCGCGTGGTCGCCGTGATGCACACTTCGCCGTCGGAGAGGAAGCCGACTTGTCGGCTGGCACATGCCGCATCCCGGCGTGATCACCTGCGCGCCGGCTTCGACCAGCGTCTCGATGTGCCCCGCTTTGAGGCACTTCCAGGTAGACCTGTTGCGATGCCGGTGAAATCAGAAAGCGCACGCCCTTCGCCACCTTGCGTCCTTCCAGCACGCGCGCGGCGATCTCGATGTCCTCGAAGCGGCCGTTGGCGCACGAGCCGATCTGCGCCTGATTGATGCGCGTACCTGTCAACTTCGTCCGACCGGCACGACATTGCCGAACTGATGCGGCTCGCGCAACGACGAACGGCATTCTCATCCACGTTCAGACGGATTTCTTTCTCATATCAGCGTCGGCATCGGCCGCGACCGGCTCATACGGCTTATCGGTCCGCTCCGTCACGAACTCGCGCGTCACTTCGTCGCACGGGAACATGGCAAACTTCGCGCCGACTTCCACGCCGTGCGTCGACGAGACACATGCGGCTATCAATGCGATCAAGCTGCGGGACGAGTGATCCCGCGTACTCGATGGACATGTCTGCCCGCAAATCGTCGCCGTACTGCCCCGCGAGATACAGGATGATGTCCTTGGCGATCGGATAGTTCGGCTGCTTGCCGTCCAGTCACGACCTTGACCGACGGCGGCACCTGGAACCACAGTTCGCCGAAGAGCAGCACAAAGAACATGTCGGCCCGCGTGATGCCGGTGCCGCCGGCGTTGAGCGCGCCGTAGCTGATCGTGTGCGAATCGTTGCCGACGACGAGTTCGCCCGGACGCATGAGGCCGTAGTCGGCCATCATCTGGTGCGCGATGCCCGGCTCGGAGTCGTGGAAGCACTTGATGCCAAGCCGCTTAACCTCATGGCGGATCAGCGCATTCTTGTCGGCCTGCGCCTGGTTCAGCGTCGGCTGGTGATGGTCGAGCAGGACGTAAACACGCGGTCGCGGATCCCATACGCGCGGCAAACCTTCCTTAAACCCCGCCTCCATCGCAAGGTCGTGCATCGGCTCGGCGGCGTGGTAATGGCACATCGCGCCGTCGATGCTTCGCCTCGATGAAATCTCCCGCCCGCACCGACTCACCGGCAAGGTTGTGCCGCCTGAGAAGCTTTTCGGCCATCGTCTGGCCCGTTGTGCTCATTTCACTCTCACTTCACTATTTCCCGTTTGAGGATGCACCGCTCGACCGCGCGCTCGTCCACCGATATCCCCAGTCCCTGACGGTTCGGCGGCATGACGTGCCCGTCCTTGATCACGAAATCGGTTTCCGGCACCAGCGGATCGGGTCCCAGGACGCCCAGCCCAAAGATGAATTCCGCCGCGGGCATCACGTGCCGCTCGGGAGAGCTCGCGTAGAAGTGCGCACCTGCGGCAGCTTCGAGCTGGGAAAGCACGGCAAGACCGCCCACGTTCAACTGAATGCCCGCGGCCTCCGCCACGGCCGCGATTTTCTTCGCCGCGCGCAAGCCGCCCATCTTGTAAAGTTTCACGCAGAAAACATCCACTGCGTCGGCCTTCGCGAGCGCGTAGGCATCGCCCAGTGTCATAACCGCCTCGTCGGCCATCAGTGGGACGCCCTCGAGCGTGCGCCGTATCGCGACCATGCCCTCGATGTTCTGGCGTTTGATGGGTTGTTCCAGATAGTCGACGCGGTGCGGCGCAGCCTCGCGCACGGCGCGTATGGTGTCCGAGACCGTCCAGCCTTCGTTCGGGTCGATGCCGATGATGACGCCGGCGCCGATAGCTTTGCGCATCGCGATGAAGTTGTTCACGTCGCGCTGCCATCCACCCTTCCCACCCGCCTTGACGCACAGAACCTGGATGCCGAATTCCTTCAGGGCGCGCTCGGCATCTGCGATCATCTTCCCCGGGTCCGCCGCCATGCTCACCGACCATTCGAGCGGGATGCGGTTCTGACACAGCCCCCCAGCAGCTTGTAAACCGGCAGATTCAACGCCTTGCCGGCGGCGTCGTGCAGCGCGTGGTCGATCGCCGCGCGGGCGTTCATATTGCCGGGCAACATCCGGTCGAACATGCCCAGCACCGATTCGAAATCAAGCACGTCCGTGCCGATCAGTTTCGGACCATAGACGTCCTTGATCGCCCCGACCATGCTGTGCACGGTGTCGGGAATGAAATGCCCCGGGCTGATCGGCCGGATCTGGCCATAGCCGGTCACGCCGTCGGCATGGATCTTCACCAGCACCGGCTTGCCGAGCAGCGTGCCCGATGCGCCGGTGTCGTACGGGCCGCTGGACAATTCGCGCTGCAGGCGGACGGGCAGTCGGTAACGCAGACCTCGATGCGGTCGATAGCCACTGATGCTCCGGTCTGCGGTTCTAGGCTGCGGAAGTCGGGAAACAGACGCTTCAGACGCTCGCGCTGTGCGGCACGCACGTGCTGGCGCGCGGCCTCTTCCGATGCTTCGGGGTCGCGCCGCTGTATCGCCGCTACCAGTCTTGCATGTTCCTGCGCCGCCGTCTTCGCGCGGTGCGGCAGCAGCATGAGCGGCGTTCCCAGGAGACCCCGATTGAATCATTGACGGCAGCGAGGCTCTTCTCAAGATAGCGGTTGTGGGCGCCGCGGTGTATCGCTTCGTGGAAGCCGCGGTTATGCCGGGCGAGCCCCTCGAAATCGCCCGCGAGCTCGCGTTCGCGCGCGACGAGATCAGTAAGGTCCTGCAGCTCCATGTCGGAAGCGTGTCTCGCGCACAGACGCGCAGCAGAGCCTTCGAGGATTTCCCGCATCACGTAGAGCTCCATTACCGCTTGCCGGTCGATTCCGCCACCGCCAGACCGTTGCGCGGCTCGTGCTGCAGCATGCCTTCGGCCTCGAGCCGCCGGATCGCGTCGCGCACCGGCGTGCGGCTCACGCCCAGCCACTGTGCGGCCTCGATTTCCATGATCCTGTCGCCGGGCTTTACTTGTCCCTCGCGAATCGCGTCGCGCAATCTGCGATAGGCGGTTTCCCCGCGCGAGCCGTGCGGCACTCCGTGGCGCGCTGCGACCGCAGAGCGCAGCCCCGACGCGCCGGCGGCAGCCGGTCCGTTCTCCCGTGCCTGCGTGCCGCCGCCGTTTGTTTTCGTGCGCATTCCGGTGAGCTTTCAGGCGTCCATCGATCGCGTATTGACCTGCGGAAACTCCCTGCAATATACTTGTGTATACACGTGAATGCAACAGGCCGACTCGCGGCGGATGCCTGGGCGACACGGCTCTCTGATTCGAAGACACTCCGCTCACCCGAGATGATTCTCCGAGTGACCACGCACGCGCATCACACAAAAAGCTCCTTGGTTCGCGGGCCGCCGCGCGGGATGGCGATCGATCTGCTGCGCGGGCGCGGCGCTGGGTTTCCTCGCGCATACTGCAGCGGCTGCACAGGAGGCGGCGCAGTCCTATCCGAGCAGGCCGGTGCGCTTGGTCGTCGGCCAGAGCCCCGGAGGCGCCACCGATCTCGTAGCGCGCGTGGTGGCACAGAAGCTTACCGACTCGCTCGGACAATCGGTGATCGTCGATAACCGCACCGGGGCCGCGGGCTCGGTGGGCGCCGCGCTGGTCGCAAAGAGTCTGGCCGACGGTTATACGCTGCTCGTCGTATCGAGCAGCTTTTCCGAGATCAACCCGAGTCTTTACACGAACCTGCCGTTTCATCCGCTGAAGGATTTCACGCCGATCACCCTGATCGCGCAGGCCCCGTTTCTGCTGGTAGTCACGCCGTCCCTGCCCGCGCGCACGGTGGGCGAGCTGATCGCTGCAGCCAGATCGAAGCCGGGTACTCTCAATTACGGTTCGGGCGGCAACGGCAGCTCCGGCCATCTGGCGGGAGAGTTGTTCAAGAACATGGCCAACATCAGCATGGTGCACGTCCCGTACAAGGGGCGCCGGGCCGGCATTGATAGACGTCATGGCGGGACAGGTCCAGCTGACTTTCGGCAGCGTGATTTCTTCGCTCACCCACGTGCGATCCGGCAAGTTGCGCGCGCTGGCGGTCACGAGTGCCCAGCGCTCGAAATCGCTGCCCGATCTGCCCACCGTGTCCGAGGCGGGAGTAGGCGGTTACCACAGCACTACCTGGTACGGCATGCTGGCGCCGGCCGGCACGCCGCCTTCCACCGTGGCGAAATTGAATTCGGAAAGCAAACACGTTCTGGGGCTGCCCGACGTGCAGCAGCGGTTTTCGGGCGATGGCGCCGAGCCGGTCGGCGACAGCCCGACTCACTTCCGGAAGTTTCTCGATGTAGAGATTGCCAAGTGGCGGACGGTCGTCAAGGCCGCCAACATCCAAGGCGACTGACCGGCCGGGGAATCCTCACATCACCAGCGCCGCCCGGCCGGTGACCAGTCCCTTGTCGAGCCGCTCGTGTATCGCCTCGGCTTGCGCAAGCGGCGCTTTCTCAGTGACCAGGGGCCACAACTCCCCGCGCGCGACCAGATCGAGTGAATCGAGCACTTCCTGGCGCGTGGCGTAGCGGCTGCCGAGGAGCTCGCCTTCCTTGCGCAGGAAGTCCGCCGGGTCGGCCGTGAACGGTTTGCTGCTGCCCGCCAGCATGACGTAGCGCCCGCCCCTGCCGAGCGCCTTCAACGCCGCTTCCTGCGTCCCGTTCGCACACACGAAATCGATCGCCACATCCACGCCTTTGCCGCCCGTCAGCTCGAGCAACTGCTCGGCGACCCGGCCGTCGGACGCGTCTACGGTCGCGTCGGCCCCCGCCTTGAGGCAGGTCTCGAACTTCGATGCCATCACGTCCACCCCGATCACCTTGCGCGCGTGCGCCCAGCGCGCGACCTTCAGCATGTGCACGCCAAGTCCGCCGCCCGCACCGAACACGGCAACGGTGTCATGCGGCGTCACGCGAGCCTTGCGGATAACTTTGACCGGCGTCGCGATCGCATCGCAGATGACCCCGATCTCGGCCGGATGCTTGCGCCATTCGAGCTCCGGCGGCAGCTTGATGAAGCTCCGCGCCGGCAGCTTGATGTACTCGGCGTAGCCGCCGTCAACGTCGCGCCCCACGTGGCCGCGGAGGTTGTCGCACAGGGTTTCGCGGTTGATGCGGCACCAATGACATTGCCCGCAGGTGAGATAGTAGTAGGCGGTGACCGGGTCGCCGATTTTCAGCCCGGTGACCCCCCGCCCGATCGCCACGATCTCTGCGGTGATCTCGTGGCCGATGATGCGCGGGTAGTTGACAGGCGCGCGCCCCGCGCGCGTATGATGGATGGTCAGTCCTGCCCCGCACGCGAGCACCCGCGCTACCGCTTCGCCCGGCCCCGGGGTGGGATCGGGCACGGTTTCCAGCACGAAAGGCGTATTCGGCGCTTTCAGCACCATGGCTTTCATGGAAAATCTCCATGTTGGGATCAGAATCTTACACCAGGATCGCGGGTTTTTTTCGTCCCGCGGATCTGCAGTCAGCCCGCTCATGGACTCGGGTAATTCTTCGGCTCAAGACCCTCTCCCTCCGCGTCAACGGGTTTCGTCACGGCGTCTCTCTTGGCGCCGTTGCTCGCGCTCGTCCTGCTCGGCGTCCTGACTACGGCGTACCTCTTTCAGTCCGAACGCCAGAATACACTGCTGAAGCACTTCGCGGAACGTGACTTCGCCGAGTTCAATCGATACTTCGATATCTTTCTCCAGTCTCTCGGCTCAGCACACGACTCTCTACGATCACATCACCCGCTGGGGGAGCGGCGAAGGCGGGCCGTGGCGCGACCGGGCGAAGGAGCTCCTGTCGCTGATAAATCTGACCATACACCAACTCGAGCAGGCATCCGAAGCGCTGGCAGAGCGCAGCGGACAGCCGGCTGCTGACCTGATGGTGTTGCAGAGCAAACTGATATCGCACACGCAGGAATACCAGCGGACGGTCGGTGCGGCGGTGGTTTTCTCGGGCAATGCGAGCCGCGCTCGCGCGGCAGCCGACCTTACCGGGGCGAACGCTCAATACGCTGTCCTGAACCGCACCTTTACCGATCTGCTCGACGCACAGCACAGGACGATACGCGAGGAGATCGCAGCGCAAACGCGTCGCAGTCTGCTTACCAATCGCATCATCGCCGTGGCCGGCGTTCTGGCGCTCGTGCTGTTACTCCTGCTGTCTCAGGCATTGGCCCGGCTCCTTTCCGTTTCGCTCGAGGCGCAGGTCGACGCGCTGACCAAGCTGGGCGACGAAGCCGGCAGACCCGTCGCGGTCAAGGGCGCGCACATCGTGGAGAAGCTCGAACATGTAGTCGGGGCGTTCCGGGACGTGTTGCTGCGCCTGCACAAAGGCGAGCATGCGCTGCAGATTTCGAATGCCGAGTTAACCAAGGCCCGCGACGAGCTTGAAGCGCGCGTCCGCGAGCGCACGCGCGAGCTTTCCCATGCAAACGCCTCACTGCGCCTGTACGAGCAGGTCGTGCGCAGCACCGGCGAAGCGGTGGTCATCACCGGACCGGACCAGGCCATTATCGAGGTCAATCCGGCCCACGAGCAGATTTCCGGACGCACGCGCGACGAAGTCATCGGCAGCCGAGCTGTATGCCGAGGCCCCGGAGCCTTCCGTCGAGGCCACCTATCGAGAGCTATGGCAGCGCGCCGGAACCGACGGTCGCTGGACCGGCGAAATCCTCGACCGGCGCAAGAACGGCGAGGCTTTTCCCCGCGTGGGCGATGATCAACGCGGTCCGCGACGAGCGCGGAGCGATACAGCACTACGTCAGCGTGACGCGCGACATCACGGCGCGCAAGCAGGTCGAGGAGCAACTTGCAGCGGCAGGCGCTTCTACGATCCGCTCACCGGATCTCGCCGAACCGCGCGCTGTTCCTCGACCGCCTCCAGCATCTCTTTCACCGCGCCAGCCGCGCGCTGCGGCAAGCCGCATGTTCGCGGTGCTGTACCTCGATCTCGATCGCTTCAAGGCCGGTCAACGACAGCCTCGGACACCAGGCGGGCGACGAGCTGCTGGTCACCACCGCGCGACCGGCTCGAACGCTGCGTGCGACCGGGCGACACCCTCGCGCGCATGGGCGGCGACGAATTCACCCTGCTGCTCGAGGAGATCAACGGCGGAAGGCGGACGCCGACCGGCGTCGCCAAGCGGATCCACGAGGACGCGTGCGGCTGCCGATCGAGGTGCGGCGGGCACGAGGGTGTTCACCAGCGTCAGCGTCGGCATCGAGCTGTCGACGCGCAGGACTGCGCGGCGCCGCGGACGATGCTGCGCAGACGCCGATGCGGCGATGTACCGGGCCAAGGCAGGCGGCCGCGCCCGCCACCAGGTGTTCGGCGGACGACATGCTACGCAGCGCGCGGTGTCGTCGCTGCGGCTCGAGACGCGATCTGCGACGCGCCCTCGAGCGGCGACGAGATCGTCCCTTACTACCAGCCGATCGTGGATTTCGACAGCGGCGCGGTGCTGGGGTTCGAGGCGCTCGCGCGCTGGCGGCACCCCAAGCTCGGGGATGCTCTGCAGCACCGAGCTCTTCGTGCCGGTCGCGGAAGAGACCGGGCTGATCGAGCCGATCGGCGGCTGGATGCTGGGCGAAGCCTGCCGGCAGGCCGCGGAATGGCAGCGCAAGCACGCCGCAGGGGTCGACGCTGCGGCATGAGCGTCAACGTCTCCACCCCGCCAGCTCTCCCAGGGCGGGGATCTGCCGCCGAAGGTCGAGCGCGTGCTACGGCGCGACAAGGCCTCGACCGCCGCGAGCACTAGACGCTCGAGATCACCGAGAGCGCGCTGATGCACGACCTCAACGCCGGCGCTCGGACAGGTACAGCGCCGTGCACGACAGGTCCGTGGGCGTCTCCGTATCACCTGGACGACTTCGGCACCGGCTACTCGTCGCTGGCGTACCTAGCCCAGCTTCCCGGTCCACGCGCATCAAGGTCGATCGATCGTTCGTGGACAAGATCGGCAAGGACAGGGCTAACGAGCAGGTGATCACCAGCCTGCTCGACCTGGCGCGCAAGCTGAGCCTAAACGTCGTCGCAGAAGGAGTGGAGCAAGTCAACCAGCGTGAGTTCCTGGAACAGCAAGGTTGCAAGCTGGTCCAAGGCTTCTACACCGGCAAGCCGATGCCAGCCGAGGAGCTGTTCGCCTGGCTGGGGGCCGGGGCGCCGACAGGGGCCTTTGCCTAAGGGGTGTCGGAAGCCTAAGGTGTCAGGCACCTTAGAGCTTAGGGTTCCTGACCGGACTCTTACGTCAGCCGCGCTGACACCCTTAAGTCGCGCTCCTGACGCCGGCCTATTTCCTCGCCCGCGCTGCCTCCAGGTCGCGCCGCGCCTTCTCTACCGCGCTTTCGAGCGCTTTCTGGCGCTCCCAGTAAGCGTCCGTGAGCCGGCTCGCGCCGCTCACGGTCCCGATGCGCTCGCCTTCGCGTGGCTCCTTGCCGGCTGCCAGCGCCGCTTCGGCGTCGGCGAGCGTCTTCTCCGCTGCGCGCGCCCGGCCATCCACCGCGTCGCGTCTTGCGCGGTCTTCTTCGAGCTGTCTCAAGACCTGGGTCTCGCCGGGAGTCGGCGGTATGACACCCTTGGTGGCAGGCGCGACTTTGGTCGGTTCCACCTTGGCCGCGCCCGGCGCCGGCTTGTCGCCATAGATCACCTGGCCATCGGGCATGGTGGACTTGTACATCGTCTGAGCGATGACGGGGGTCACGACCAAAGCGATCGCCAATAACGATCCGAATACTGGGATGGGGCTCTGCATGTTCTCGCCTTTCCGGGAAAATCACCGGCGTTCATCGTGGACGAAACCGATTATATCAACGCGCGCGGACGGCGCCTTAAGGATAGATGTCGGTACCGGCCGCGCGCAGGTAAAATAGCGCCCTTCCACGAGATTTCCGAATCATTCCCGACGCAATGCCCGATACCGGCCGCGAGGCCGCTCCCCAGGTTGAGGACGTGCGCGCGGCCGGCGCCGTGCCACAGGAACGAGACGCAATCGTCATCCGCGGGGCGCGCCAGAACAATCTGAAGAATCTTTCGCTGACGCTGCCGGCGAACGAGCTGATCGTGGTGACCGGCGTTTCCGGCTCCGGCAAGTCTTCGCTCGTCTTCGACACTCTGTACGCCGAGGGCCAGCGGCGCTACGTCGAGACTTTCTCGCCTTACGCGCGGCAGTTCCTCGACCGCATGGACAAGCCGCAGGTGGACGCGATCGAAGGCATCCCCCCGGCGATCGCGATCGACCAGGTGAACCCGGTACGCACCTCGCGCTCGACCGTGGGCACCATGACCGAGTTGAATGACCACCTGAAGCTGCTGTTTGCGCGCGCGGCGCGCCTCTATTGCCGCGGCTGCGGACAACCGGTCGCGCGCGACACGCCCGACACGATATACGCCGATCTCGCCGCCCGGGCGACAACCGCGGGCGATCCGCGTCTCGTCATCACCTTCCCGGTGACGGTACCGAAGAATTTCTCAGAGGCCGAGGTGAAGGAGCTCCTCGAGCGCCAGGGCTATACCCGCGTGCACGGAAAGACGGGCGATACTCTGGAGATCGTCCAGGATCGACTTCGGTTTTCGACTGCCGAGCGCACGCGGGTAATCGAGGCCCTCGAAGCGGCATTGAGGATCGGCCAAGGCCGCGTCAACGTCTACCCCCTCGCCGCAGGCGATTCCCCTCGACCCTCGACCCTCGACCCTCTGCCCTCGCCGTGGAGGTACTCCACGGACCTCCACTGCCCCGACTGCGACATCCACTACGCGGACCCGACGCCCAGTCTCTTCTCGTTCAATTCCCCCGTCGGGGCGTGCGCAACGTGCCGTGGCTTCGGCCGCATGATCGGCGTGGATTACGGGCTCGTCGTCCCGGACGAGACCCAGGCGCTGCGCGAGAATGCGATCAGACCGTGGCGGACCGAGTCCTACCGCGGCTGGAACGACGACCTCGTCGAATACGCGAAGAAGCGCGGCGTCCCCGTCGATATTCCGTGGCGCGAGCTGACCGAAGCGCAGCGCCAGTGGGTACTGGAAGGCGATCCCGGCTGGGTGAGCTGGCGCAAGTCCTGGCCCGGGAAGTGGTACGGCGTCGGCCGCTTTTTCAAGTGGCTGGAGTCCAAGGCCTACAAGATGCACGTGCGCGTGCTGCTCTCACGCTATCGCGCCTATACACCGTGCACCGCCTGCGGCGGCGCCCGGCTGAAGACCGAGGCGCTGGCCTGGCGGCTGGGAACGACGGCAGACGCTGACGCAGTGCTGAAGGCCGGTGAACGATTTCTCCCGACCGGCGTGACATTCGGCCCCGACGTCCTCGCGCGCCTGCCGGGACTCGCAGTGCACGACCTCATGCTGCTGCCGATCGAGCAGACACAGACGTTCTTCGGCAGCCTGCACTTGCCATCGCCGCTGGATGAAGCGACCGACCTGATCCTCACCGATATCCGCGCCCGGCTGTCGTACCTGTCGCGGGTGGGGCTCGGCTATCTCACGCTCGACCGCCAGTCGCGCACGCTTTCGGGCGGCGAAGTGCAGCGCATCAACCTCACCACGGCGCTCGGCACGTCGCTCACCAACACGCTGTTCGTGCTCGACGAGCCCTCGATCGGCCTGCACCCGCGTGATATGGGGCGCGTGATCGGCGTGATGAAGAAGCTGCTCGAAGCCGGCAATTCACTGGTGGTGGTCGAGCACGAACCCCAGATCATGCTCGCCGCCGACCGCATACTCGACCTCGGGCCCGGGCCGGGCGAGCGCGGCGGCGAAGTGGTGTTCTTCGGTGAGCCCGCGGCCCTGATCAATGCGCGCAACTCGCTTACCAGCGATTATCTTTCCGGCCGCAAGCGCGCCGACGGGGGGCTCACTCGTCACTCGTCACTCGTCACTCGTCACTGCCTCGAAATCCGCGGCGCCTCGGAGCACAACCTCAAGAACATCGATGTAACGATCCCGCTCGAGCGCCTGGTGTGCGTCACCGGGGTATCGGGCTCCGGCAAGTCCACGCTGGTCCAGGACGTGCTCCATGCGGCGCTGCTGAAGGCGAAGGGCAAGCCCACCGAGGCGCCCGGCAAGCACCGCGCGTTAAAGGGCCACGAGCGCATCGAGGACGTCGTGCTCGTGGACCAGTCACAGATCGGCCGCACCACGCGCTCCAACCCCGCGAGCTACGTCGGTGCGTTCGATGCGATCCGCAAGCTCTTCGCCGAAGCGCCGGCAGCGCACGAGCGCCGTTACACCGCGGGCACGTTCAGCTTCAACTCCGGCAACGGCCGCTGCCCCGCCTGCAGCGGCAATGGCTTCGAACACATCGAGATGCAGTTCCTCTCCGACGTCTACCTCCGCTGCCCCGACTGCAACGGCAGACGCTATCGGGCGGAAGTGCTGGAGGTGAAGCTGGAGCCTCCGGCCGCGTCTCGAGTCACGAGTCACGAGTCACGAGTCACGGGAAAGTCCATCGCGGATGTACTCGACATGACTGTAACCGAGGCGCTCGAGTTTTTCAGAGAGCACCCGGAAGTTCGACGCGCGCTGAAACCGCTCGCGGACGTCGGGCTCGACTACTTGCGCCTGGGCCAGCCGGTGCCGACTCTCTCCGGCGGCGAAGCCCAGCGGCTGAAACTGGCGGGGCACCTTGCGGAAGCTGAGCAGCGCGGTCCGAACCGGTCACGAGTCACGAGTCACGGGTCACTGTTCTTGTTTGACGAACCCACCACGGGCCTGCACTTCGACGACGTCGCCAAATTGCTCCGGGCGTTTCGTCAGCTGCTCGCCGCGGGCCACTCGCTGGTGGTGATCGAGCACAACCTCGACGTCATCCGCGCCGCCGACTGGATCATAGACCTCGGGCCGGAAGGCGGCGATGCCGGCGGCGAGGTTGTATGCAGCGGCACGCCGCGGGACGTAATGGCGCACCCGTCCTCGCACACCGGCAAGGCACTGCGCGACTACGAAACCGCCCTCGCGCCCGTGCCGGCGGCGGCGGAGCCGCGCCCGGAAGCGTACGTCGCGAGTCACGAGTCACGAGTCACGAGTCACGCCATTCATGTCCACAAGGCGCGCGAGCACAATCTCAAGAATATCGACGTTGCGATCCCCCGCAACCGCTTCACGGTGTTGACCGGCGTTTCGGGCTCGGGCAAATCCACGCTCGCCTTCGACATCGTGTTCGCCGAGGGACAGCGCCGCTATCTCGAGTCGTTGAACGCCTATGCCCGGCAATTCGTCGAGCCCTCGGCGCGCCCCGACGTGGACGCGATCTTCGGCATTCCGCCGACCGTCGCCATCGAGCAGCGAACCAGCCGCGGCGGGCGCAAGAGCACCGTGGCGACGCTCACCGAAATCCACCACTTTCTGCGGCTGCTGTACATGAAGCTCGGCACCCAATACTGCCCGCAATGCAACGTGGCTATTGAGCCGCAGAGCGTGGCAGCGATCGCGGCGCGCATCGTGCGCGACTATCGCGGCTCGCGCGTGGGGTTGCTCGCGCCCCTGGTGATCAACCGCAAGGGCTACTACACCGATCTCGCCAAATGGGCGCGCGGCAAGGGCCATACCCATCTGCGCGTGGACCGCGAGTTCATTCCGACGGGCAAGTGGCCGCGGCTCTCGCGCTTTCGCGAGCACACCATCGAGCTGCCGGTCGCGGACGTGCGCGCGGCCCCGGAAAACGAGGGCGCGCTGCGCGAGGCGCTCCACCGCGCGCTGGATTACGGCAAGGGCGTGGTCCACGTCCTCGCCCCGCTGGAAGCGCTCGAGCGCGCGATCGCGCAGCGCGATCCCTCGATCGCTGGAATGACGGAAACGGTGTTCTCGGTAAAGCGCGCCTGCCCCTCGTGCGGCACGAGCTTTCCCGAGCTCGACCCGCGGCTGTTCTCCTACAATTCCCGGCACGGATGGTGCGCCACGTGCTACGGCACGGGCTTGAGGCTTTCCGGTTTCGACGAGGAGCAGACCGGCGAGGAAATCTGGTGGAACGACTGGTACGAAGGCGCAGCCGTTCCCTGCGCAACGTGCGCAGGCGACCGGCTTAATCCAACGGCGCTCGCAGTACGGTTCAGGAACCGCTCCATAGCCGACCTGTCGCACATGTCCGTATCGGCCATTGGGAAAATTTTTCAGCGAGATCCGCCTCGAGGGACGAGAGGCGGAGATCGCTCGGGACATCATCTCCGAGCTCTCGAGCCGACTCGCTTTCCTGAGCGAGGTAGGGCTCTCGTACCTGGCGCTCGACCGCGCCGCGCCCACGCTCTCCGGCGGCGAAGCGCAACGCATCCGCCTCGCGGCGCAACTGGGCTCCAACCTGCGCGGCGTTTGCTACATCCTGGACGAGCCTACCATCGGCCTGCATCCGCGCGACAACCACATCCTGCTCGGCACGCTCGAGCGTTTGAAGGCCAAAGGGAACACGCTGCTCGTAGTCGAGCACGATGAAGACACGATACGCCGCGCCGAGCACGTCATCGACCTCGGTCCCGGCGCGGGCAACCGCGGCGGCTGCGTCGTGGCGGAAGGAACCACCTCCGAATTGATGCGTATTCCCGCATCGATAACCGGACGCCTGCTCGCCGAGCCCCTGAAGCACCCTTTGCACGTTCGGCGGGGGACCGGTAATGGCGCGCCGGCGCTCGCGATCGAAGGCGCGAGTCTGCACAACTTGAAGAACCTCCACTGCCGCGTGCCGCTCGGCAGGCTCGTCGTCGTGACCGGCGTGTCGGGGTCGGGAAAGTCCACGCTCGCACGCGACGTGCTCTATGCGAACCTGCAGCGCCTCGTCGCCGCGCGGCGCGACGCGCCGCGCCGGCGAAGGATGAAGCCGAAGGGTGAGCCGGGGTTTCGAGGAAGGTGCCTGCGCACCTTCGAGCCGGCGAACGCCCGACGCGATGCAGCGCGGCGGGCCGGGGTCGCAGACCAAGGCGGAAGGCTGGATCCGCAAATCGATCAAGAAGCTGATCGGGAGCAAGACCACCTCATCCTTCATCCCTCATCCCTCATCCTTCGGCTTCGCCGGTTGCCGCAGCATCGCCGGCAGCGAAGCTGTGGGCCGCGTGCTCGAAGTGGATCAAACTCCCATCGGCAAGACGCCCCGCTCGTGTCCCGCAACCTACGTCGGCTTCTGGGACCAGGTCCGCCGGCTCTACGCCGAAGTGCCCGAAGCTCGCATGCGCGGCTACACGGCGAGCCGGTTCTCGTTCAACACCGCCGGCGGACGCTGCGACGGCTGCGAGGGCCAGGGCGTGAAGCGGATAGAGATGAGCTTTCTGCCCGACGTAAAAGTGGCGTGCGACGTATGCCGCGGCGCACGCTTCAACCCGGAGACGCTGGCGGTGCGCTTCAAGAACCGGAATATCGGGGAAGTGCTCGCCATGAGCGTGGACGAAGCCGTCGATTTCTTCGCCGCGCATCCGTCCATCCATCACTGTCTGCGCTTGCTGCAGGATGTGGGTCTGGGTTATCTCACCCTCGGGCAACAGAGCCCGACGCTCTCGGGCGGCGAGGCGCAGCGGATCAAGCTGGTTACTGAGCTCGCGAAGGTCCGTACCCCTCACCCCAACCCGCTCCTCGCGATGCGGGGCGACGGAGGCAAAGAGGGCGCCGGTGACACTTCGAATCCCCTCTCCCCTGACATCGGGGAGAGGGCTAGGGTGAGGGGAAACAACCACACGCTGTATGTTCTCGACGAGCCTACCGTCGGCTTGCACATGGCGGACGTCGAACAACTCGTCGCCGTGCTGCACCGGCTGGTGGACGCCGACAATACCGTGATCGTGATCGAGCACAATCTCGACATCATGGCCGAGGCTGACTGGGTGATAGACCTCGGACCGGAAGGAGGCGCTGCGGGCGGGCGCGTCGTCGCGCAAGGGCCACCGGAATCCGTGGCTCTCAAGCCCGAGCGCAGCCATACCGCACGCATACTGGCGGAATTCCTGCACGAGCGCGGCGCTACATCTGCGCGAGCATAACCGCACTACTTCAAACTACGATCGAGCGAGACAGCCGTTCTCCACGCGGAGAGCCGCGCCGCGCTAAACTGTTCTTTCCATTCTTAGGAGTAGTTCTCGCAATGGGCGCTACGATAGATTCCTCGGCATTTCGCCGCGAACCAATGAACGGAGGCTGCCCAAGCCTGCGATGCGAGCCCACCAGATGATGGTCCGCCGTTCGATTCTGTTGCTAATTTTCGCTCTTGCCCTTCCGCCGGCGGCGTTCGCGGCCGAGATGGCGGCATCCCGTTACGTCACGGTTCCCGCGAGCGCGGACGGCATCGGCAAGTCCTACATGGGGCGGGAGATCGCGCAAGTCATGGGCGTCGGCGGCGCGCCGTGGCTGGAGCGCTCCGAGCGGGCGCACGAGGAAGGGACGGATCTCGTGCTCGCGGCCCTGGACATAAACCCCGGAATGGTGATCGCGGACATCGGCGCCGGCACCGGTTATTACGCCCGGCGCATGGCGCGGCGCACCGGCTCGAGAGGCATGGTGTACGCGGTGGAGGTACAGCCGGGGATGATGGCGCTGCTGGAGAAGCATCTTTCCCGCCACCTCGTGACCAACGCCAAGCCGGTCCTCGGCACGGCAACCGACCCGCGGTTGCCCGCGGCAAGTCTCGACCTTGCGGTCATGGTGGATGTCTACCACGAGCTCGAGTATCCGTACGAGATGCTGGCCGCCATCGTGCGCGCGCTCAAGCCAGGCGCGCGGCTCGTCTTCGTGGAATTCCGGGGCAACGATCCGGCGGTGCCCATCAAGCCGCTGCATACGATGACCGAAGAGCAGGTGCGCAAGGAGGCGGCCGTGCACCCCCTCGAATGGGTGAAGACCGTGCGCGACCTGCCGTGGCAGCACGTCGTCGTCTTCCGCAGGAGACCCTGAGCTACTTGCCGGCCCAGAACTCGAAGAGCTGCCTTCCCTCCACGCACAGGAACGAGTCGCGCGCCACGGCGTTCATCGGGGAGTCGACTACGCGACGCGCAACCGCTTCGGCGGGACGCTCGGGGCCGCCCGGCCCCGGGCCGCGGCGCACGTCAGCTCGAGCACGTCGCGCTGCGCCTGACTGCCGCCCATGCGATGCGCGGCCGGCGGCAGGCGGGACAGTAGGTCTTCCGCGGCAGCGTAGTCCCCGCGCCCGAACGCCTGCAGTGCCCGGCATGCGGGGAGCCCTGCTACGCGCGTCATGTCGCTGTTGCTGCCGCTCCGCAGGATCCTCCTGGTCTGCGCCGCCAGCAGCACGTGCGCGAGGTCCCATCGTTGCGCGCCGACATAGGCCATCATCGCGTGCACGTCGTTGAAGGCGCAGTACGCATCTCCCGCGTGTGGCGCCCAGCGCTCGGCGAGCGCGCGCCAGCGGCCGGCGAGTTCCATCTCGCGCAGGTGCAGCCGCCACAGGAGCGCCGAAGCGTCGATCAGGTCCGAGATCGCACCCGTGCCAGGGCCGATGTACCGGTCGTAGGTTTCAAGCGCCCGCTGCCCGCCTTCCGCTTCGAGCTGGAACAACGCGAGATGCCACGAGTGATGCGTCGCCATCGGGCCCTCGCCGGCCCAGTGGGACGCACGCGATTTCATCCAATACACCCCCTCCAGAGCGCGCCCCTGCATCTCGAGGATGTGCGCGACGGCGTGGTGCGCCCTGACGTCGCGCGGCTCGAGCTGAAGGGCGTGCAACGCCGTTTCCTCCGCGCGGCCGTACTCGCCGCACTCCTCGAGGCCGAACGCGAGCATGGAGAGCACAGCGTGATACCCGGGAATCTCCGCCGACCAGGCGGGCAGCACGGTCTCGACGCGGCTCCGCAGAGAGTGCGCGTCGCCCCGGACGTAATCGAAGGAATGTGCTACCTGCAGCGCGAGCGCGTCCCGCGGATATTCGTGGAGCAGGCTGCCGAGGAGCCCGCTCGCGGCCTCGTACTCTCCCGCGACCGCCGCGGCGAGCGCGGCAAAATAGCCCCGCTCGCGCGAGTTGAGGCCTCCAGCGTTGATATCGCCGAGAATGTTCGCCCCTATGTCCGCCCCCGCCGGGTTGCGGCCGCCGAGACGCAGGTAGGCCTCGAACATCCGCGCCATCGCGAACGCCGGGGATTCCGCGATCGCGTCGCGCAGCTGTGCGAGTGGATCGCCGCGACAGAGCTGGAAAGCCGCCAGCGCGCTCTCGAAGTGCTCGAGCGCGCGCGGCGATGCGCCGGTGATCGGGCAGCCGCGGGCGTCCAAGATCGGCATGGGAGCGTCCTCTGTCCGGTCCCGGCGGTTCATCATCCCACGATCGGCGCGAGCGCCTTGCCGATGCGACCGGCTTGCTCCGGCGTGATCATGTCCCCGAGGATGCCCACGAAGCGCGGATCCTCCACGCCCGAGACGATGTACTGCCAGCGATAGGCCTTGAGCACACCTGCGCGCAGCCGTTCCTGCTGCTCAGGCGCAAGCCGTCGCCCGCAGATCTTGACGAAGTAGTCCGCGTCAGTGCCCGCCTGTAACTGCAGCAACCCGTCTACTGCGCCCACGAGCGCGATCAAGTCGTCAACGGCGTGGTCGCGTTCCGCCACGGACAGGTTGGCGTTCTCGCGCCGCCACTCGAGTTCGTCGAGGATCGCGTGCTGCGACTCCTCGCGCCAGTGAAAAAGGAATACGTCCTTGTAGAGCTCCGAAAGGTTCGCGTCGGGCTCGATGCTCGAGCGGTAGTGCGCCTGGGTGAAGAGCTCGATGTTGCACGTCAGCGCCAGCACCGCCCAGGTGGACTTGCCGAGCACCACGGCGGCGACGTCGTTCGGCTGCGGCAGGAAGCCGTAGCCTTCGGGCATGTCCTCCGCGGCCATGCGCTCGATGCGGCGGAATAGCTCCTGATGCTTCAGTTCCTCGTCGGTGAAGCGCACCAGCGCCTCGAGCTTGACCTGGTCGCCGAGCCAGTGTCGCGGCTCACCTCGAGGATCTTGGCGCCGATGAAGCGCTCGACAAGGCCGAACATGTTGGCGTAGGTGCGGCCCTGGATCTGGGAGAGCAGCCTGCGCTCGCCCGCGCCGAGGAAATCAGCTCGTGCACCTTCGAGATGCCGTCGGGCAGGAACTTCCTGGAAAAGTCGAACTTGCGGCCGCGGATGACGTCGCGGTCTATGTCCCAGCGGATGCGCTTCGAGACTTCGATGCACTTGGCGTAGCGCCCGGCATCGCTGCGTTGCTCTGTGGCTTCCATTGCAGTTCTCCTTTGAAGTTGTCGGTTGTTGTCCACGCTCCGGCTCTAGACCGGGGCGCTCAACGCGGTGCCAGTATCGGCGCCGGCTCCGCGCCCGCCCATGTCCGACCCTCCGCACTTCTTGCCCGGAACGCCGGAACCATCTGCAGAGGACCCGGATACAATTGCGCCACCTCGAAACGGCTTCCGTCCAAGGGTCCACGCAGTGTCCACGCGGCACGTCATCGGTGCGTGAATTGGCAGGCCAGGCACGTAAAAGATGCGTAAAAAAGAGGATCTTGATGAAAACATTCGCTGCCTGACCGTCGCTAGGCGGCAGCCCGGCCTATGAGCTAAGCTCTTCCGGGAGATGTTCGCCATGTGCGCAGCATGACCAAGCTCACGATCACGGTCCTCGGAGGCTTGAACATCCAGCAGGCTGGAGCCGTCGAGCCGCTCGACTTCCCGACGCGAAAGAGCAGGGCGTTTCTGGCCTACCTCGCGTTATCGCCGGGCATGACGCGATCCCGCGAGCACCTGGCGGGCACCTTCTGGGATCGCAGCGCGGAGGAGCAGGCGCGCGCAAGCCTGCGGCAGACGCTCTCGAGCCTGCGCAAGGCGCTGCCCGCCGATGCCGCCGCAATCGATACCGATTCGGATTCCGTCTGGCTCGACGTGCACGCCGTAGAGGTCGATGCGCTGCAGTTCGATCGGCTCGCTTCTGATCGCTCGGCGGAATCGCTGGAGCGGGCCGTTGCCCTCTACCGAGGCGAACTGCTCAGCGGCTTCAGCTTGCGCGAAGAGCGCTTCGAGCAGTGGTTGTCGTCCGAGCGCCGGCGCCTCCACGAGTGCGCGGTCCAGGCCTTTTCCGATCTCGTGGGCCATTACGCGCAAGCCGATCGCTACGATCGCGGGATAGCGGTTGCCGAGAGAATGTTGGCCCTGGACCCGGTCCTGGAATGGGCGCATCGCGCGCTCATGGAGCTCTATTTGCAGACCGGGAGGAGAGAGGCCGCACTCAGGCAGTACCAGGAGTGCGCCCGCATATTGAATAGCGAGCTCGGGATTGCGCCGGCCGAAGAAACACAACGGCTTGCCGCAAAGATCGGCCGAACGCCCGAGGTGCAAAGCGCGACCGGCCCAAGCATTTCGCGCTCGCTCCTTCAGCGTTCTCCCGAAGGCTCCGCGAGGACACGGCCACCTGAGGTCGGCGGAGTGAGCCGTCGCCGGTCCTGCCGGCCGAGCGCAAGCACCTAACCGTGCTTTGTGTGCGCATCCGCGAGTCCATCGAGGGCTCGGATCCCGAGGCGACCCTCGAACGGGTCGATCCGCTCCTCGAGACGATGATCGCGGCGATCCGACGTTACGGCGGGACGATCAGCCACGTGCGAGGCGACGGTATCACGGCGTTGTTCGGCGCACCCGTGGCGCACGAGGATCACACGGTGCGTGCTTGCTACGCTGCGCTCGCGATGCGCGAAGCCATTCCCGCCGCTCACCCAGCCAGCCGTTGGACGTGCGAATCGGCATTCATTCCGGGGAAGCAGTAGTGCGCACCATGGGGACGAGAACCTCGCGGCACTACGATGCCGTCGGCCCGGTGCCACGGCTGTCGGGTCACCTCGATGCGGCGCTCGCTCCCGGCGAGATCGGTCTCACTCCGGACGCGGCGCGGCGCGCAGGGGGTTCGTTGACTCTCGCGTCTCGGGGCCGAAGCGTCTCGAGGGAGTCTCGGCGCCGGTGGAGGGATTCGGGATTGCTCGCGAGAGACAGCTCTGCGCTCGCGTTGGCACGCACGCTCGGCGCGAGGACTCACGAAATTCATCGGTCGGGAGACAGAACTCGCCCGCTTGGGGGAGTTGCTTGATCGCATCGCTCGCGGTTCCGGGCAAGTGGTGGCGATCGTGGGCGAGCCGGGAATGGGAAAGTCGCGGCTCGTGCGCGAGTTCGTCAACTCCCCGCTCGTGGCGGCCTGCCTGGTGCTCGAGACCGGCACGATCTCGCACGACACGACCGCCACCTATCTCTCGATTGCGAATCTGCTGCGCACCTGGTTCAAGATCGGAGAACGCGACACGCAAGCCGAAGCCGACGAGAGAAACTTCGGCGCGGCGTGGAATCACTCGATCCCGCGCTCGCGCCCGCGCTTCCACCATTGACCGCCCTGCTGGACCTCCCAGCGGAAGACCCGGAGTGGGCGACGCTGAACCCGTTGCAGCAGCGCCAGCGCACGCTGGAAGCGGTGAAGACGCTGCTGATA
>CAWDIV010000015.1:0-1179347 GCA_963802355.1 uncultured beta proteobacterium
CGTAGTGTCCATCAACTCGGCCGAAACTCTCAAGCCGCGGCGCGGTAGTAATAGTTGAGCATTCCGCCCAGACGGGGTCGCCGATAAACGGCCCCGTCACTGGCACCACGACTAGCGCCAGGTCGGATCAGCCGGTTCTCCAAGCCCTGATGGTTGCGTTCCGCATGATAGTGCTCCACGTAGTGCGTGATCGCACGCCGCAGGGACGCCTGCCCTACGAAGATCATTCGATTCAGGCATTCGTCTTTGATCGAGCGTACGAAGCGCTCGGCGTAGGCATTCAGATTCGGCGACATCGGAGGCAGTCGAATCACTTTGGTACCCTGAGTCGCGCACCAATCGCCGGAACTGCTCCGTGTACTTTCGCATCTCGATCGATTATCAGGTAACGCTTTTCGCGCAGTGCCCCGCTCTCGAAATCGATGGCGCTGCGCCCAACCTGCAACATCCAGACTTCGTCCGGCCTTGCCGTCACACCGAGCACTTCGACAATACGGTCGGCAAGGCTAATCACAAACAGCACGTAATGGGTGACCAGCCCCCTGCCCGTCCAGACTTCCATGCTGAAGAAGTCACTGGCTGCGAAGACCTTCCAGTGCGCCTTCAGAAATGTCGACCACCGAGTGTGCTTGCCACGCTCCGGCGCCGGTTCAATACCGTTGGCCTTCAATACATTGGCCACTGTTCCGCGACCTACCGTGTGCCGCAAATTGGCGAGCGCGCCTTGAATCCGGGTGTATCCCCACTTCGGATTCTCCAGCGCCATGCGCACGATCAAACCCGAGATCTCGCGCATGATCCCCGGCCGACCTGGTCCGCGACGCTTGCTGAAGTCCCATTTCTGCGCCACCAGATGCCGATGCCAGCGCATCAGGGTATCGGGAGTTACGATGGTTTCCAGCTTCAGCAGGGCCTTCGCCTTACGGCCTTGGCTTTCCGGGCAAGTAGCGCCCGTTCGGCATCAGTGAACCGAATGCGCTTGCCGCGGAGGCGTTCCTTCAGCAATCGATTCTCGGCCTGTAGGTATTCGATGACGATCAGTTGCTGCCGATGGACCCAGCCCGATACGACCATCAACAAGAGAGTAAGCAGCGGCGGCATGGAACCCATGCCGAAAGTCTACCGCAGCTATCGGCCGAATATTTGGACGGTACGCGCCCGCGGTTGTAGTGGGTGACCCACGCGTTCAGAATCGTGCGCAGATGTCGCTCCGACATCGGGATCATCCAATCCAGGCATTCGCGCCGAATCGTTCCGATCACCCGTTCACAAATGGCGTTCGCCTTCGGATTCGCGATTGGGGAGCGTCAGTCCTTCGATGCCCAAGGCCTTGATCGAGTCGTCCAGGCGCTTGGCGAAGATCCGATCCCGGTCATGGATCAAGTACTTGTGGCCGTCATTATCTCCGACCACAGCCCTCAATTGCTGGAGCGCCCAGTCCGATGTCGGGTTTGCAAATTCACGTGCTTCAGCCGGCGGGTGCCGTGCTCGATGGCCACGAACACGTAGAGCATCCTGAAGGTGGCTGTCACCGCCACAAAGAAGTCGCAGGCCAGTATGGCTCTGGCGTGGTTCTTCAGAAACGTCGCCCAACGCTGATCGCCCCGTGGATGACCATCTGGGCGCTTACGGCATGTACTTCCGGACCGTTCGCGGCGACATTTGAATTACTAGCTTCACCAATAGCTCGCTGGCGATGCGTTCCTCACCCAAACGTCACGACGTCCGAAAGCACCGTGACGACTGCTCGCGCCAAGTCCCACATGCGCGCATCATGCCAGATTCGTTGCCCGCCTGCAGTCTCTCAGCAGCCGAAAATCCGCGACGCGAATTATTGCGGGTAAAGTAAGATTTTTCGACAATTTTTATCGTTAAAGTGTCGTTAGGCGCCGACAATTCATGGCATTTTTTCGTAAATACAGATAATTTTCGCGTAATTACAATAAATTACCTGTGACAGCTTGGTGTAAGATTTTCCGACAAAATCGTTACTGTTGCCGCCGAGCGCTCGCGACTAACCCCTTCCCCCGGCGCTCGCCCACTCTATTCTTTCGGCGCTCTCTCGCTGGCATTTGCAATGCGCGTCTGTCGTTGGGCGCGGCAGCACCATTGATCTTTTCAACTGCTTTTCTGATATTCGATCTAACGAATCCCCAACCGATTCCGCACTTCGAGCACTTCGGGGGTGTCACGTTAATTACTTGCGAGGATGTCACGCTTACCACGGTGACGGCGCAACAGCCCAAGCACTCGAAGTATTCGGCCACAGGTTTCTCCGTAAGGTTGGACGAGACTGTAGCCTTTAGGTTTCGCGTGTAAAGACCGTGACAATACTCTAAAGACCGCGTGACATAACTCCCTTCCAGCTACCCTCGCATCCGGTAAATATACCGTCAGGACTAACGCCATGAGGGAGGGAAACCCAATGGCTCGCACGCGATACGATTCACCGAAGCCAGTTAATTGGGCGTTCATCAACCACGTCGAAGGAAGTTTGTGGACGTGGCGACAATTGAGTATTGATGGCTCAATCGCGCATATCTCGTCGCCGTTGCAAGACTTCGGCGCGGCGATTAGCGATGCTATCAAGCATGGTTTCCGCCCGAAGGAAGATCATTGGGTGGTGACGAACCGGACTGGCTCGACACACTTTCCCCCTGGCAGGATGCCGATTTCCATACCTCTGATCGGCAAGCCGTGAAGCCCTCCGAACGGTCGTAGACGCGCCCCGGCGAGCCCGGAGTTAAGTCTCGCTGTCCCGCCGAAACGCGATGCATGACGCAGCAATTTACCGAGAACGATCTAGATATGATATGGCAGGAGCTTCGCCATCTCATGCCCGCGTCCAGCCGGGAAGCTGTCAGGCGGGACTTGCAGGCACTCATTGACAGCGGAACGGTATCGCTCAACGTCACCGACAACAGTGTGGACAATCGAGATGCCTAGCGGTCCGTTGGTTTTTACAAGGGCTTAACAACGCCGTTAGCCGGCGTCTTTTCCTGGGGCGCTAGGTGGGCGCAGCGTTTCCTGCGAGCCTGCAACTTTATGAGGTGAACGCCGGCTTTAGCGCTCCATGCGGCGGCTTCTTTTTCAGTCATTTTCCACGTGGGCATCCGTCGGGCAGCTTCCGAATTAGCGTGCCGGGCGGCCACTCGCCACGAGTAGACAATAAGCGCCATGAACGGCCTCACTTCGTGCCACCCTGCGCTGTCAGGTAGCGCCTTATGCGCCCGGCGTTTGACTCCACGGCCCGCGATCGCCCCATAGACCCGCGTGACGTTGCATTGGAGTGTGCCGGCGGCGAGCGACTTATTCCGCATCGTTTGGGTTGATGGTCGCTTGATCGAACTCGCGCCACTGCTCCAGGGGTGTGGTTCAGCGCACGTCGGTATCGAGGGGCGGCCATAGCGCCAATCATCGCATGGTAGGGCTAACCCCTAGCCGAGCTCTTCGCGAATCAGGGCTGGCCGAGGGCTTCAATGCACTGACTCTACGGGCGGCATCGGCGCGTCAATGTCATCGAAGTGATGCACCAGAAGCTGCAACCCCGCTTTGTCGGCGCATTGGTTCCGCCTCCTGCACAAAGCCTTTATGGGCACTACGATAATTGGCGGCTTCCAAAGGAGTGAGTTCACTGCGCGGCACTGGACGCCATTCCGGCCACACATGCAGCGCGCCGTCAGACCCGGATGGCGGCGATAAGAAAATCAACAGCAGCGATCCCGCCGCCGAGCCGGAGGCGCCAAGAGTGGGGAGTATGCAAGAGGTTCCGGACCGCGCAGGAAGTCGGGAGCGGGAACGCCCTCCTTACTATTCACCCGTTGCTTCTCGCGGAGCCTGCTTCGGCGGCAGCTCCGCAGGACCGTAGCATTTCGGCGCGGGTGGCATCACGCAGCGCAATCGCCCCAGTCCGTTCCGCGCGGCTCGACAGCCGGACTGACCGTCACGCTGATCGCGCCGCGGTGAAACAGCCACTGCCCTTCGCGCAGGATTGAGCGCACGACCGTATCGTCCCGCTTAGCATCCTCCAGCAGGTCTTCACGATTGGTACGGACCCGCACGCTGCCGCCCGCTTGTCGGGATTTCTTACAGCCGCCAGAGCAATGAAGGTCAAGCCGAGCGAAAGCAGGAAGCTGATCCGATGAATTTGTCACTTTTTGCGAACTATTTCGGCAATATCTCTAGCATTATCAACGATGTCGGGAAATTTTACACAGTGGGCCTGCTGCAATGCGACAGAGCACCTAAGATATTGATTACGAAAACATCATGTAATTTGGCACGGTTCGTGCTCTTGGCTATCACCGAACGGGATTGGTCTGGCAGCCGATACAGGCCGGATTCGGGGGCGAATCCATTCGAATCGGCGAAGCCAGTGAGGGCCTAGGCCATGAAGCGTCCTACTCGAGCATTTTTCGGCGCAGCAGTTTTATCAGCTCTGTGCGCTGCCACTCCCGCCAGCGCCGTCCCGATTACCGATTTTGTCAATCCGACGGACACGACCATCACGTTGGGTAGCACGCCGTCGCCTTGCCCGGCGGGGTTCACCGGTACTGACCAGCTCCCTGTCTTTCGTGCATGACATTACCGACAACGGGTTCGCCCTTACGGACCTCATCGACAGCGCGACGGTGGCCATCCATCTAACAGATGAGGGAGGCAGCGAAGGCTATACATACACCATTGGTCTGGGCCAGACGGAAACGGCAACGAACGTTGCTACTAATTCGACAGACATCTACACGCTTACCGCTCCTTCGCTTGCTGATCTCCAGGCTGATGGCATGATCAGCGTCCAGATCACTATCACAAGTGCAAATAATAATAATAGTTTCAACTTTGCGGACTCCACGCTGACGGCACGAGTAACTCCGCGTGGTAATGTTGATCCTACGCAAAACGAAATCCCGGAGCCGTCGATACTGCTTCTCCTCGGGGCTGGCGTGGCAGCATTCGGGTGGCGTTCCCGTCGTCGCAGCTAAACGAACGATAGGCGTCACGTCGCAAGTCAGCAGAAACAACACCGTAAGCGAGCAGTCTGGCGGTCCTTCCGGAAATGCAGGAAGGATCGCGGGAAGCAAAACGCCTTGAGCATGTGGCGATAGCGTCAGGGTGACGATTTCGCCTCGGTCGTAATGTCCAAGAACTCGGTCGAAACCATCACGCGACTGCGTGGTGGTAGTAGTTGTTGAGCATTCCACCGACACGTGGGCGCCGATGGACAACCCTTCACTGGCAGCACGACAGGTATTCATTCGATCACTTTCTCGGCTCTTATTAGCAGCAACTGCGAAATGGTGAGTCCCAACGCTTTCGGGGTCTTGCGGTTGATAAACAATTCCAATTTCGTTGGCTGTTCTACCGGCAAGTCAGCTGGCTTCGCTCCCTTCAGAATCTTGTCAACATAAACGGTGGCCCGCCGGTAATTGTCGGCAAAACTCTGCCCCTAGCTCATCATTCCGCCGGCCTCTGGTTCGCCGATACGGATGGGAGCCGATTCTTCTCAGCCAGTTTTGTGATCCGACGTAGTTTGGCGGACAAAAAGCGTGTCAATCATCACGATAACTGCGCCGGCGCTCTGGCCACAGTGAAAACGCCGTTCCGATCGCCTGCTCAGTCCGTTGTCGTCCGCAAAGAGTCGCGTTGAGCGTTTTCCATCTGCAGACTACGCACTGCCCGCGCCA
This sequence comes from uncultured beta proteobacterium, assembly GCA_963802355.1. Lineage (GTDB taxonomy): Bacteria > Pseudomonadota > Gammaproteobacteria > Burkholderiales > SG8-41 > SG8-41. The sequence goes on from CAWDIV010000015.1 coordinate 5,685, forward strand.
GCGCGGACTCATGATGAAGGCCGCCCAGCACTGATCTTGCCACCACGATGTCGCACGCCGCCAATCGATGTCGGGATTCGGACTTTCTCAATAACGCAGTTCCCACCGCAGGCGGATCCGCCACGCCAGGGATAGCGCGCATTGTGCGGCACAGACGATTTACTGTGCCGACGGTAAGCTCGGAAGAAGAATTCGCCGCTCTATGCTACTCAGGACAAGGTCCGAGTTGCGTGCGTGGGCTTTGGGGTGGCCCGCATCTTGCGCGTTCATGTTCCCGTTCCTTGCCCACTACTTTTTCGAATGATTCTGGTTTCTGCAGGTGAAGGACACCCGTTCCATGCCCGCACTGGCCACACTTCGGAGAAGCTGTTTGAACCGGCGTCACAGATACCGCAATGTAAGCACTCGAAGTAGCTAGCCATTGGAATTTTCTTTTTTTGATTATCTGTATTGCACCGAAAATTATCGAAGGTGCATGGGTAAAGTGACGATGACGAAGCCGATTACTACGAGCGCGGTGTTCTAGCCAGTCTTGGCGTAGAGAAATTCGCATCTCCTTTCGGCAGACGATTTACCGCTAGCCAGTAATATCCAGCATACCGAGCGATCTGAACGAGTTTGGGGAAATCCATCGGTTTCACGACATAGCTATTTACTCCCAGAGCATAGCTTCGCGCCACATCGCTCTCCTCGTTTGAAGATGTCATCACCACAACCGGGATAGACTTTATTCGATCATCCGCCTTGATTTGTTCGAGCAACTCGATGCCGCCCACTCTCGGCATATGCAAGTCAAGCAAAATAAACGCGGCAGGAAATCATCATCGTCATCGGGCCTGATATTGAAATCGCCTCCTCGCGTCGTTCTTCAGAAACGTCGCCAATCGCTGATCGCCCCGCGGCTGTCCCGGCGGTCGCTTCGGCATGTACTTTTTGACGGTCCTCGGCGATACCCGAATCCCGAGCTTGACCCGCAGCTCATCGGCGATGCGCTCTTCGCCCCATGAGACGTTCTCAACAGCCATGCGCCGAATAAGGGCTCGGAGTTCTATCGGAATTCTGGGTCTACCGGGTCGCGACTTGAAACGCCAGAATAGCCTCCAACCGGAGCGATGCCACCGGATCATGGTTGCAGGCCGCACGACCACGAGCGCGTTCCGCCAGTCGAACATCTTCGCCAGGATGGCAAGACTCACGCGCGTTGCCGCATCCATCCGCCGCGGCTGCACACCGCGTTCCATGAACAATGCAAGCTGGCGGCGCAGGAAAAGGTTCTCAGTTTGAATCGACTGGGTCGTGCGGAACAGAAGGATGACGAACCGCAGGAAGTCCGCGAGCAAGTGAACCGCGATCTTGAGGAACTCGACCATGTGTCCATCATGCCACAACCTGCAATTCTAGCTCTCCGCCCACCCTTCCCCGCCGGATGGAATATTTGCGGACCACAACCGTCACCTGCACTGCGGAGGCAACGAGCCGATAGCCCCGCAGCTTCTAGGCCGCCCGCGCGTATAGGTGGCGATCTCCTCGCGCATGTCCTCCCAGTACACAATCGGCCGCCCAAAGGACCGCATCACGGCAAGGGATTTTCTGGTGCGAGGAAGAGTGTCGAAGGGAAAGCTTGGTAAGTATTACTACAACACCTATCGCGTCGACCGCCCGCATGCGGAATTGCCTCGGCACAACGTGCCGGCGCGCCGCCCTGCCGGCACACTTGATGAATATGCTGGCGTTGGCATTGCTGAGTTCTATTTGAGATAGCGATTGCGATTTGACCGCGAATTCGCCACGCACAGGCGTAATATTGGCGCCAATTTTCGCCTTCACCTGAACGCGCTGGGGTCGAGCCTGTCGGACTCCTAATGGCCGTCCAATCTGAAGCGTGGCAGTTCAGTTGTTCCAAGGTGAATGATCGCGTGCAATGGTCGTGGGAACGACGATCTCAGCAAGGGCGCCTCGTTGAAAGATCCGGAGGTTCTCTTGAAACGCTCTCCGCGGCCCTTATCGATGCAAGGCTACATGGCTTCAGAGACGCTCACGACAAATACACAATTATCTGAGCTGTTTGGGAATCCGCCGCACCCCTGAATCGACGCGTCGCTTGGGGTGGGGAACAACTTTACCAGGCACCCTATTCATTCATCCCGCACGCGTCTCAATCGATCTTTCAATCAAAGCGCGCACATGCTCGCTGGGATCTCTTGGAAGTGACTGCGCGCCGAGCAATTGACCTGAAGGCTCTCCGCGAATATCCCCACCCATCCAGACCTTAGATTGCCAGTGTAGAACGTTGCCCCTTAGCCACCAATTGGCCTTGTAAGTGTACGTCTGTCCCTCTGTCGTATAGGGTACCCGATATCACGCTAGGCTTCATGCGCCTCTCCATCCGAAAAGTCGCAACCGAACGTCGAGCTGCAGGTTGCGCTACTTGGATTCGGAAATCGGGGCATGTGGGAGAATTTCAAGAGACACGGCCTTTACTTCAATGGCACTTCATTTACAAAGAGAAGATCAAAAGGCGCTGGGCGGTGGAAAGTCTTTGTACCCGATGTACATAACGGATCCAGACATATTCTCGCGGCGGTCAACGCCGGGACGGTCGGGCTTCGGCGTGAACGATAGCGAGCGAGTAGATTTTCTTCTCATGCTGGTAAGCAATCGATTCCCGCTGCGGATCTCCCCCAAGTAACTCCCGTCGGGCGCATAAATGATTTCGCCGCGCAGGCGGCCAACGTTCTTCCCGTCATGTGTCCATAGATACTCACCCTCCATATAGCCGAAGTGGTGGCCATGCCAAGTCCACACTGGATACGACTGCATTCGATCAGATTCCTTACGCGTCCCTGAAGCCGTCGCGTCCTGGCGCGCCTACGCAAGCCCCTCAAAAGGCCGCCTCCCTACCGATCAACTCGCCGCACATCAGTTTCACGTGCTGCCACACAGCATCGCCGGGCGCCCGTTCCCACGTTAGATACGAATCTACCGCCCTCGCCGCGGTCCACCACACGAAAAGGTTGGTTTCGTTCCAAGTCTTGCGAATCTCGAGCGGAACCTGCCGAAGTTTGTCCCGGACCGCTCTTCTGAACTGCTGCTTCCGCATCTATCTCCCCTATTGCTGGTGTTTCCGACGCCATACCGCGGCGCTGCGGCACGCTCGCGCTCCCGTTGATGCTTTGATACGTTCGCGGCGAGCGGCGCGTTCTGGAGCGTCGAAACTGAGCGGGGGCTGCTGATCTGGGCTCGCTCTAAGAAGAATCACACGCCCGCCAGTCATAACTACGGCCGGTCATCGACAAAACAAATTCAGGCATTTGGGGAATACGTTGGGAAAAGGGCGACCGTCTCCTCGTAACCATACGTGTCCACGGCCACGCCGAGATAAAGCTAGGGGCTCCCTCACCACTCAGTTTTTCGCATCCATCGTGAAGTAACTGCACGATCAGTTCGCGCCCCGGCGAGCAATCCTGGGTAGCCATCGCACAAATAACAACGGGTTCGCGGTTGTCCATGAACATTAGAGTAGGAACAAGACCGGAGTTCCCGCCCGCTTGGTAAGCAGCAATGGTGATTTCCCCCTTTGGTAGTAGCTAGTCTCGGTCGGCGATCTTGCCTTTGAGCGCGAACGCGCAGGTAGCCAAGCGTGCGGGCATACGCAAGGTCCATTGACCCATAAGGGGGTGGGTCTTTCGCCGTGCCGTTGCTGCCTGTAGCTGCTCTGCGGCTGCCCATAGAAAAGAAACGACGTGCGTTGCTCATAAGCAGACCGAGCCTGCACTGCTACCTTTCTCCGGCGGTGATCCGGAGGAAGACACCGCAAAGTTTTCTGTTTCGTTTCCCTTCGTTGGCTCATTACGTAGATTCGCATTGACGACGCAGTCCATGGCGGTTCGATAGACGCCTCGCTCGTGGAGCAAGGCGTCTAGTGCACACTGTTGCGTCACAGGCGGACGCGGCGTCGGACGTGTTGGCGTTTCTGCGCGCAAGCGCAATCACTTGGGAAAGCATCTCACGCTCGGACCGGTTCGTAGCCGAAACACGACACAATGCCCCTACCCAGCGCTACAGCAAAATCATGGATAGAGTGCTGGTGAATGCGCTTCTGAAAAGCTACTCTCACAGTAACTGTCTCACCTGTGGTCCGCAATAATTCGGTCCTGCATCCTGCGGCTACTTTTCATCAACGGTCTACGCACTGGCCAGCGCCGGAAGCAGTGCGTACCGATGATGAAGGCCACTCAGCACCGATTTTGTCATTACGACGGCGCGCGCCGCCTGTTGGTGGCGAATTCGTAGTATGAGGGAATGCGGCGGCGCCGTGCAGCCTTGCGCGCCCTGGCGGTCATGGTACTGTTCGCCGCATGCGCGAACTCCTTATCCTCGCCTTCCATCTGCTGGTCACGTTCGCGAAGCTGTGCGGCCGGGGTGGGGTACGTGCCGTCGCCGCAGAGTCTCTACTTCTCAAACAGCAACTTCTGATCAGCAATCGATCCAGGCAGCGTGCCCCGAACCTGACCACCCTCGATCGCTTTGTGCTCGGTTTCACCACCCTGTTCGTGAGCCGGCGCCGGATCGAAAGAGTCGCGGCGCTCCTCAGCCCGGCCACATTGTTCAAGTTCCATAACGCGTTGATCGATCGCAAATATCGCGTGCTCTTTTCTTCGTCGGCAAAACGACGCAAGCCCGGGCCGAAAGGTCCCTCCGCGGAACTCGTCGCAGCAATCATTGAGCTGAAAGTCCGTAATCCCAAGTTCGGCTGTGTCCGCATCGCCCAGCAGATCTCCCATGTCTTCGGCATCGAGATGGACAAGGATGTCGTGCGTCGCGTGCTCGTCAAGCACTACCGGCCCGACGACTCCGGCTCCAACGGACCGTCCTGGCTGACCTTCATCGCGCAGACGAAGGACAGCCTCTGGAGCCTGGATCTGTTCCGCTGTGAATCGATCCTGCTGCGTAGTCACTGGGTGCTGGTGATCATGGACGTATTTAGTCGCCGCATCATCGGCTTCGGCGCCGAGCGCGAATACATCGACGGCGTACGTGTCTGCCGGATGTTCAACGGCGCGATTGCCGGGCAACCCCTTCCGAAACGTGTCAGCACTGATCACGACCCGCTCTTCAGATTCCACCGGTGGCTTGCTAACCTGCGCGTGCTCGAGATCGAGGAGGTCAAGTCGGTGCCGTACGCTCCGGTTTCCCATCCGTTCGTCGAACGGCTGATCGGGACGATCAGGCGAGAGTATTTGGATCGCACGTTCTTCTGGAACGCCGTTGACCTCGAGCGGAAGCTGGACGAGTTCCGGGATTACTACAACGTCCATCGTGTTCATCGCTCGCTTGACGGCATCACGCCAGCGAAACGCGGCGGGGTATTGTCACCCGCCCCCGCCACCCTCGATCGATATGCCTGGCGGTCGCATTGCCGAGGTCTGTTTCAAACCCCGATGGCTGCATGAATACGAATTCGCCACCCACAGCTCTTGCGAGCGACTCTCGGTCTGCTACAATTCGCGCGGGTGTTAAAGGCGCATAGCAATCGCGCCTTTACAGGTTCACGCGTAGGTCGGGCCGCCACGCGGCTTTCTTGCGACTATCGCCGTGAACGCATCTACCCTAGACCAGCGGGCCGCAGCAATCAGTTTCTCCCTGGCGGCGCCGCATAGGTTCTCGACCCAGTTCTTCGATCATCTCTCCCGTAGCAAACCAGCATGCCGATGCGTGGCATTCGCTGGGCGAAGTGGCGTGGTATCCGCCTTCCGTGGTCGTCATCTCTGCTGTGACGAGCAAGGACGAAACCATTGCATACCTCAATTCCTGCAATTTCATTGAAACCATGTAGGAGAATCGGATGCAGCAACAGACGGCGCAAGGTCAGGCTGGGACACGAGAGCATAGTCTTCCGATAGCCATAGTTTCGGGGGCCATGGTCTTTTGCCCCGGAGTCGCGATTGCTGCCGGCGATGCGCCAACCATAGGCGGCATCCCTATCGACTTCGTGCTGTTTGCGATCACGCTGCTCGGGGTGGCGGTATTCCACCACTACACGCTGCGGGTTGCGCTGACCGGGCTCGCGGCCATCACCGTCTACAAGCTCATCTATACCGGTTTCAAGGATGGCCCCGGCCTCGGCGGCCTGCTGTCGCACCTGCACCACGAGTGGGTCATCCTCACCAACCTGCTGTGCCTGCTGGTGGGCTTCGCGCTGCTGTCGAATCATTTCGAGAAGAGCCACGTGCCGGAGGTGTTGCCGCGTTTCCTGCCGGATGACTGGAAAGGCTGCTTTGTGCTGCTCGTCCTGGTCTGGATCCTGTCGGGCTTTCTCGACAACATCGCCGCCGCCCTGATCGGTGGCGCCGTCGCGGCGACGGTGTTCCGGCGCAAGGTGCACATCGGTTATCTGGCCGCCATCGTCGCGGCTTCCAACGCCGGCGGCGCGGGCAGCGTCGTTGGCGATACCACCACCACCATGATGTGGCTCGACGGAGTGAGCCCCTTGGACGTGCTGCACGCCTACGTGGCGGCGGCGGCGGCGCTGCTGGTGTTCGGCATCCCGGCATCGCTGCAGCAGCAGCGCTACTCACCCATCATGAGGGACGAGCCGCGCCACGGCGCGGTGGACTGGGTGCGCATCGGCATCGTGGCCGCGATCCTGGTCGCCGCGATCGCGACCAACGTAATGGTCAACCTCAAGTTTCATAACCTCGTAGGCAATTTTCCGGCGATCGGCGTCGCGGTGTGGGTTGCGATCCTGGCCTGCGCCCCGCTGCGCAAGCCGGAGTGGAAGCTGGTGCCGGAGGCGTTCAAGGGCAGCTTGTTCCTGCTGTCGCTGGTGATGTGCGCGTCGATGATGCCAGTGGAAAAGCTGCCGCCCGCCTCCTGGCAGTCCTCGTTCGCGCTGGGCTTCATTTCCTCGGTGTTCGACAACATCCCGCTGACCGCGCTCGCGCTGAAGCAGGGTGGCTACGACTGGGGCGTGCTCGCCTACGCGGTGGGATTCGGCGGATCCATGATCTGGTTCGGGTCTTCGGCCGGCGTCGCGCTCTCCAACATGTATCCGCGAGGCCCGATCGGTCGGGCAGTGGCTCCGGCACGGCTGGCACATGGCCATCGCCTACGTGATCGGCTTCTTCGTCATGCTCGCGCTGATGGGCTGGCACCCCACGCCCAAGCGCGGCGACCCGCCGGTCGCGCCGACCACCGCGCAGCAGCCCGTTTTGCCGCGCTGACAACGAATATCGCTCACATAATAAGGAAATCCCATGGAACCGATGCAATGGCTGCTCCCGGTGGTGCCGGTATGCCGAACCCGGTGAGAGAACAAAACCAAGGAGGGAGTCATGGCCATCTCGCACAAGGCATGCTCGCGTTGCGGTAAGCCCGTTTCAATTCAGGCAGTACCTCCGATCTCCGGCACAGCAGGAGCTTACAAATTGGGGCTGGAGGGCGTATCAGTGATGATCTGCGGGGAAAATCACAAACGGTTCGTGTACCCGGATCTTGCAATGCGGCTGCTGGACCACATTGCCAACCCCGATGCGTCCGGACTTTACGCGGCGACGCAACGCGGCCTTTTCAAGAAACACGCGTATTGCGCAAAATGTTCAACCGAACTCCCGACCGACAAGCCGGACAGCAAGGATTATCGCGTTAGCGTGCCTCTACCAGACATTCAACCCGTCACCCTGACACTGAGCGCACCCGTTCTAAAATGCGCACAGTGTGGGACGGCGCAGTTACCTGACACGGCGGATCTGCTGAAATACATTTTCAAAGCCATGACTCACGCATTTAGGTCCGCTGAAATTCACGCTGAGTAGGACTCAGGATGAACAATTTTCCTCTGTTGCAGTAATGCCCTTCAATCTAACGGATCAACGAGAACGCCTCGTCTTATGCCTAGCTTAGACGCGTAACCCGGCCGAGTGATCGCCTCTGGCCGACTGTCGCCGGACGGGGCTGAGCCCCAAATTTCCAGATAGCCGACGTTCGCGAAGAAAAAGATCAATCCACCCTGAGCTGCCGGTGCCCGATGCCGGCAAGCGAACCTAACCCGCCACTCAGGTTTCCCGAAACCGGTCACTCGCGTCGTTTACTCGATTACCCTGTCCGCACGCACTAGGATCGACTGCGGATCGTGATGCCAAGCGCCTTCGCGGTTTTCATGTTGACCACCAGCTCGAACTTCGTGGGCTGCTCGACCGGCAGGTCACCTGGCTTTGCACCCTTGAGGATTTTGTCCACGTAAGTTGCGGCGCGCCGAAAACTGTCTGTGGAGTTCGGTCCATAGATGATCAGACCGCCAGCCTCCATGTGTTCCCGAATCCCGGATATTGTCGGTAGCCGATTCTTCGCCGCCAGTTCCGCGATCTGGCGCGCTTGCTGGAGGAAAAGCGCATCCCGCGCCACAATGACGGCCCCGGCTTTTTCCCGGGGCATTGCGGAAAATGCTTTCTCGATCTCTGGTGCAGTTCGTGCGTCCACCGGAAAAAGCCTTTGCGTTTGCCTTCTGCGCCGCGGCCTGGATGTTCTTTAGGGTCACGGGATGGGACGGGTTGTCGAAATTCACCAGGACAGCCACGCGCGTGAGCTTGGGCACCATGCCGAGCAGCATCTCCAGGTGCTTGGGGCCGATGTCGACAGCGAGGCTCGAGAGACCTGTGATGTTACCTCCGGGGTGCGCCAGGCTTTTGATCAATCCACTGCCGACCGGATCCTGCGCGTTTACCACGACGATGGGAACGGTGGTGCTTGCTTTCTGCACCGCGCTGATGACAGGCGAGCCTGGCGCCACAATGACGTCCACTTTCAGTCGCACCAATTCCGCCACCAGTTCGGGAAGGCGCTCGTACTTGCCTTCGGCATAGCGCCAGTCGATCACCAGGTTCTTGCCCTCGACGTAACCGAGCTCGCGCATGCCCTGCGGGAATCCACCGTATTCATCGGAATCGAGAGAAACCGGGCGACTACGCGCTGACAGAAAACCAACGCGCCAGACTCTGTCCGGCTGCTGAGCAAAGCACGCAAGCGGCGCCACGAGCGCGCCCGCGCCAAGCGCGATCACCAATTTGCGGCGATTATTCATTCGCTCCCCTTGGTAGGCGGCCATTATGCCCGCTTACGCCAAGGTCAGCAGATTAGCGAGTTTTGCACGAGGTTATTCAAATGTAACTGGGATCGGCAGCAGTTGGCCGGTCAGAGCCGGCTGTTGGCAAGTTCTCACTTCCTCGATATCTGCCGTTGACGGACAGGCGCTGCCGACCCCAAAGCGGACGATTCGCCGTTGAACCCGGTAGCTCTCCCGGTAGAGCTGATCGCCGTCTATACGCGCGGGCGGCCTAGCAGTTTGTTAAAATTCGCCTCGACTCGTCAACTGAACGCCGATGACTTACGTTATGCGTGGAGTTGACGAAAGCACTGTGAGGCTGGCGATGCGTGGCGCAGATTCGATGCAGGACACGCTGTTCACGACGAGGAGCCTGGAGAGTTTTGTGCCGGGCGATCACCCGTTGCGGCCGGTGCGCGAGATCCTGAATACGGCGCTCAAGGGTATGGATCGGCGGTTCGAGGCGATGTATGCCGAGTGCGGACGCGATTCGATCGCTCCGGAGCAGCTGTTGCGCGGGCTGATGCTGCAAGCGCTGTACTGGGTGCGCAGCGAACGCAGATGTTGAGCAGCTCCGGCTACAACATGCTGTTTCGCTGGTTCGTGGGCATTTCGATGGACGAGATCCCTGGGATCACTCGACCTACTCCAAGAACCGCGAGCGGCTGATCGAGCAAGAGGTGTGCGGGAGCTGTTCCAGGTCGTGCTGGCGCAGGCGCGCTCGAAGGGCTGCTCTCGGGAGAGCACTTCTCGGTGGATGGCACGTTGATCCGGGCCTGGGCCTCCCAGAAGAGCTTCGTGCCCAAGGACGGCCCGCCGCCGCCCTGGAGCGGCCGAGAGCAACCCGCAAGTCGACTTCGGTGGCAAGCGCACCAATGACACGCACGAGAGCCGACGGATCCCCAGGCCGTCTGTATCGCAAGTAGCCGAAGTGGGAGCGATTCCTGCTACATGGGCCATGCGCTGATGGAGAACCGCCACGGCCTGGTCGTCGACAGCGCCTCACCCAGGCCACCGGCACGGCCGAACGTTAAGCCGCTCTGGACATGCTCGCCGCGCAGCCGCGCGAGCGCCCAGAAGACCGTGGGCGCGGATAAGGCCTACGACACGGCGGACTTCGTCGAAGATTGCCGTAAGATCAGCGTTACGCCCCATGTCGCGCAGAACACCTCCCGCCGCGCGAGCCGGATCGACGACGCACGACCCGCCATCCCGGCTATGCGCTCAGCCAATTCATCCGCAAACTCATCGAGACGCTATTCGCCGACGGCAAACAGCATGGCATGCTGCGCCAAGTGAAGGTGCGCGGCAGGCAAGCCGCCGGTCAGGCGTTCGCGCTGGCGATGACCGCCGTGAACTTGCGCCGCTTGCCCCAACTGCTGTCGGATTCCGGATGAACCAGGGGAGAGGTGTCTGTGCTGCGCGTGAAATCCGCTGAAATCAACCTTCACAGCAAGCCGAACGGGCCTGCAGGAGGCCCGCGGGGTCGACCTGCATGCGGCAGCAGCATCACCTGAACAAATCGCTCGTCAAAATCGGGCGCTTTTCAACGGACTGCTAGAAGCTGCGGGGCTATCAGCTGATTGCCTCCTTGCGCATGTCCTCCCAGGACACAATCGGCCGCCCAAAGGACCGCGTCACGGCAAGGGATTTTCTGGTGCGAGGAAGAGTGCCGAAGGGAAAGCATGGTAAGGATTACTACAACGCCTATCGCGTCTGACCGCCCGCATGCGGAATTGCCTCAGCGCGACGTTCCGACGCGCCGTCCCCTACCCTGCACGCTTGATCAATAGGCTGGCGTTGGTTTTGCTGATTCTATCAGATAGCGATTGCGGTCTGACTGCGAATTCGCCACGCACAAGAGACAAGGTAAGGCGATCGAAAGAAAATCTCGTCAACGGCAATGACGACCAAACAACGGATGGTTTTGCCACTTTCCCGGGTGGTTTTGGGCGATTTCAGGCACTCAGAGGCGCCCTTTCGGCGCCGATTTTCCGTAAATTCTTGATTGTTTGGAGGCGGGGAACGGAATCGAACCGATGTCTCGCGGCTTTGCAGGCGAGGACGTCGGTTATAAAACCAGTGCGTTACGACCACTAAACATCCAGCGACCCACCCCGAGACCGAATCATGCCAAATAGAACAGTAATCGGACGTTTAGATTCGAACCGATGCTTACCGGCACCCCATCTCCGTGCCACGAAGCCCATATCTGAATCAATCGAGCTGAGCACCGACCAGTAATTGGAAGCATTGCGACCACACTGATTGCTTGACATCACGAAAGCGCAGCCGCCAATCGATGTCGGGAATTTTTGACTTTCTCATTAGCGCAACGCCAGGACACCATAACCGCGGATCCGGCGCACCAGGATCATAGCTTTGGCGCGACCTGTGCCTCCCTTTCATAAGTAATTCTGACGGCTCAATGTCGGCGCGCCCCAAATGCTTCCCCAGAGATCGGGCTCAGCCAGTCCAGGCACCCGACTCGAAACGTGCCAATTACCCGTCACAAATGGAATTCGACCTTCCCGGGAACTCGTAATCGGTGAGCGTATGAAGTCGATTCGCCCACAGCCTTGTCGACGGCGTCCAAGTGCTCCGCGAAGATCATAGTGCCGGTGCATGGATCCAAATACATGTGGCCGTAACTATATCTGACCTGTCCTTCCCGAAAATTCGTAATCTGGGTTTGAAGTCGCTTCGCCCCACAGCGTCACGCCGCCATCCGCTCATAGTGCCGGTGCAGTCCACCGACATCCTGAAATTCGACCACCGTGCCCAGATCTGCCGGTTGAACAGGTCGTGAGTCCGGAGAATCCATTGCCAACGACAGATGCGTCCGCCATCGATGGTAATGGTGCAGGTAACAGGTGAGAATCCTTCTGGCGTGGCTTGCATTCAATACGATCACATGATCAAAGCACTCCCGTCGCAGCGTTCCGATCAACCGTTCAACGTAGGGATTCTGCCAGGGGCTCCGCGGAGCGATGAGAACCTGTTCGATGCCCAGACTCGCGACCCGCCGGCGAAATGTTTCTCCATATATCGCGTCGCGATCCCGAATGAGATATCTCGGAGCCCTCGCCCACGGGAAGGCTTCGACAATCTGCTGCGCTGCCCACTGCGCGGTCGGGTTCTCCGTGACGTTGAAATAAACGACCTTGCGTCGGTGATGGAGGAGGACGACCAGCACGAACAGCACTTTGAAGTGGATCGTCGGAATCGTAAAGAAGTCGATCGATACGAGATCCGCGACGTGGTTCTTCAGGAACGCCCGCCACGTCGGGGATGGCGGCTTGCTCGAGCGGATCCGATACTTCTCTACCGTCGATTTCGCGACCGCGATACCGAGCTTTCCCAACTCGCCAACGATGCGGGGCGAGCCCCAGTCCGGGTTAGCGCGCGAGATCCTGCGAATCAGCTCTCGGACTTCGACGCTGATTGCGGGCCGCCCGGGCGAGCGATGCCGGCTGATGCGCGCCCAGTGTTCACGGAATCGCCGCCGTTGCCATGCGAGAACCGTGGCGGGTTGCACGAACGCCAGGACCTCACGCCATCTCGGCCAGTGTCGCGATAGCCACGACCAAAGGACCCTGTCTCCAGGCCGAATTCTCGGGCGTTTAGCCGATCGCCGGTAGACGCTCAGCTGATGCCGCAAGGCAACAACTTCCAGCTGCAGCGACAGACGCGATCTGGCTCAGGTACAAATCACCGCGAGCAGCGCTTGAAACGCGGGCCACATGAGCGAAGATTCCAGTTGACATAGCCACAAACGGCCCCGTGACGATGCGCTTCACCGCCGCGAAAAGTCAACGATTTCAATATCTACGAGTTTTCGGGAAGGACAGGAAGAAGGGTTGCAGCGCTTCGCGACAGGACGAACCCACCCCCACCCCTCTGATCCCTCCCCCTTCTTCTAAGAGGGAAGGAAGAGTACACGCGCTGCGCGAGGTAAGGTTGGAGGCGGGGGTCGGAATCGAACCGGGCAGACTCCCATAGGGGAAATGGCGGTTCTGGCCTGTTCGATCTCACCGTTACCCCGTTTGTTACGGGGCCAGCGCTGCCCCGGAGCTCTGCGTGATTCACCCCTCCTGTGCTCGCAGCCCGAGCAGCAGCTTCTCGATCGTGATGGGAAAATCGCGCACGCGCACGCCGGTGGCGTTGAACACCGCGTTCGCGACGGCCGCATTGGCGCCGCAGTGTCCCAGCTCGCCGACGCCCTTGGCGCCGAGCACGTTGGCCTTGTCGTCGAAGCCGTCGAGCAGCACGGCATCGATCTCCGGGATGTCGGCGTGCACCGGCACCAGGTACCCCGCCAGATCATGGTTGACGAAGGCGCCGGTGCGCGTGTCGACCACGGCCTCTTCCAGCAGCGCCGAGCTGACGCCGAAGGTCATGCCGCCGATCAGCTGGGAGCGCGCCGTCTTGGCGTTGAAGATGCGCCCCGCCGCGAACACCCCCAGCATCCGCCGCAGCCGGATCTCGGCGGTATCCGCGTCGACGCCGACTTCGGCGAAGTGGGCGCCGTAGGCGTGGATCGAGTAGTCCCGGTAGTTCGGGTCGTCCCACATGCGCGGCGATCTCGCCCTCCGCCTCCAGGCCTTCGGCAGGGACTGCTGCCCTGCTTCCAGCTTCTCGCGCAGCGCGAGGCACGCGTGATACACCGCGGTGCACGTGTTGGCGGCGCCGAACGAGCCGCCGGAGCCCGCGCCGGGCGGATAGTCCGAGTCGCCCGATCTCGACCCGCACCCGATCGAGCGGAAGTCCGAGCGTGTCGGCCGCGACCTGGGCCACGATCGTGTAGGTGCCGGTGCCGATGTCGGTGATGTCCGACCGGACCACGGCGGTCCCGTCCGGCATCATCCGCACACTGGCCTTGCTCGGCAGCTGGAACTGCATGCGCACGGCGGCCGCCATCGCCGTAGCCGACCAGCCAGCGGCCGTCCCTCAGGCTGCCCGGGCCGCGCCGGGCGGCGCTCCCAGCCGAACCGGCGCGCGCCTTCGCGCATGCACTCGACCAGCCGGCGGTCGCTGAAGGGCTGGCCGGTCTCGGGATGGACCGGCCGGCTCGTTGCAGGATGCGGAACTCGATCGGATCCATCCCGAGCGCCACGGCCAGCTCGTCGATCGCCGACTCGAACGCCAGCAGGCCCGGCGCCTCGCCCGGCGCGCGGACGTCTTCGCCGCGCGGCAGGTCGAGCTCCGTCAAGCCGGTGCCGCGTCAGCCGGTTGGGCGCGGCGTACATCGGACGCGCCGCGGTCGCCGTCTGCTCGGCGTACTCGGCGAGCGGGCTCGTGTGCATGGTCACGTCGTGGCCGAGCGCCACCATGCGGCCGTCCCGCTTCGCCCCCAGCCGGACCCGCTGGCTCGTGACCGGCCGCACGCCGACGAGCTGGAAGATCTGCTGCCGGGTCATGCACGACCTTGACCGGCTGCTTCAGCTCGCGGGCGGCGAGCGCCGCCAGGATCGTCTCGGAGTGGATGCCCAGCTTGGAGCCGAATCCGCCGCCGACGAACGGGCTCACGATGCGGATCCGCTTCCTGGTCGATCCGGAGCGTGCTGGCGATCGCCGTGCGCGCCTCGCGCGACGATCTGCGCGCTGACGTAGACGGTCAGGTCCTCGCCGCTCGGCACCGCCAGGCAGGCGTGCGGCTCCATCGGCTGGGAGAACTGATACGGCGTGGTGTAGGTCTGGTCGACCTTGACCTCGGCGCCGGCGAACGCGCCGTCGAAGTCGCCCACCGCGCTGTCGGTCGGCAAGCCCGGCGTTCACCGTCTTCGGCGCGTAGGCCTGGTCCAGGCGCGCGGCGAAGTCGAACCGCCCGGCTCCGCGGCATCGTAGGCGACGTCGACGAGATTCGCCGCCGCGCGCGCCTGCTCGTAGGTGTCGGCGACGACGAGCGCCACGGGCTCGCCGTAATGGTGAACCTCGGGGCCGCTCAGCGTCGGGAAGGCGCGCGAGTACGCCGAGCGGATCGCCGGATCGGCCTTGCCCTGCGCCGGCGCGTTGCGATGGGTCATCACCATGCGCACGCCGGGCGCCGTTCGGCGCGCGGCGGTGTCGATCGCGGTGATGCGGCCCTTGCCGATCGTGGCGCCGACGATGAAGCCGTAGAGCGGCTGGCCCACGTCCCAGTGCTCGTAGGCGTAGGTGGCCCGGCCGCTGACCTTGAGCGGGCCGTCGATGCGGTTGATGGGTTGTCCGATGATCGTCGTCATGATCTCCTTGCCTCCCTGCGCCGCGTGCGCCAGCGTGCGGCAGAGCGTGCGCTTCGCCAGCTCGATCTTGAAGTCGTTGTGGCCGCGCCCCACCGCGTCCTTCATCGCCGCCTCGGCGGCGGCGCGATAGGTGGCCATCGTGGCGGGCCGGCCCACGCAGCGCGGCCTCCGCCTCGGGCGAGCGCCACGGCTTGTGCGCCACGCCGCCGAACGCGACCCGGGCCGCCGTGATCGTGCCGCGCTCCGCCGCGACGATGGCCGCGACCGACACGAGCGCGAATTCGTAGGAGGCCCGGTCGCGCACCTTGCGGTAGATCTGCCGGCCCGGCGGCGGCGGCGGCAGGACGACGCCCGTGATCATCTCGCCCGGCCGCGAGCACGGTCTCGACGTGCGGCGTGTCGCCCGGCAGGCGATGGAAGTCCCCGATGGCGACGACGCGGGTGGCCCCGCTCGGCGCCGAGCAGCTCGATCCGCGCGTCGAGCGCGGCCAGCGCGACGGCCATGTCCGAGGGATGGGTGGCGATGCAGGCGTCGCTCGCGCCGAGGATCGCGTGGATCCGGTTGACCCCGCC
This sequence comes from uncultured beta proteobacterium, assembly GCA_963802355.1. Lineage (GTDB taxonomy): Bacteria > Pseudomonadota > Gammaproteobacteria > Burkholderiales > SG8-41 > SG8-41. The sequence goes on from CAWDIV010000015.1 coordinate 21,582, forward strand.
GATCGCGGAGCAGCCGGCGCCGGGGTTGCGCTTGTTGCAGGCGGAGGCGGTGTCGTAGAAGTAGGGGCAGCGCGTGCGCTGCAGCAGGTTGCCGCCGATGGACGCCTTGTTGCGCAGCTGCCCCGAGGCGCCGGCCAGCGAGCGCCTGGGAGAGCACCGGGTAGCGCGTGCGCACCCGGGTGTCGGCGGCCGTGTCGGAGTTCGCCGCCTGGGCGCCGATCCGCAGTCCGCCGTCCGGCAGCTCCTCGATCGCCCTGAACGGCAGGCGGCTGATGTCGACCAGGTGGGTCGGCCGCTCGATCTCGAGCTTCATCAGGTCGAGCAGATTGGTGCCGCCGCTGATGAACTTGGCGCCGGCCCGGGACGCCGCGGCGACCGCGGCCCGCGCGTCGGTCGCGCGCTCGTAGGTGAAGGGTCTCATCTGGCGCCCTCCTTCCGCGACTTCGCGAATGGCCGCGACGATGTTCGGATAGGCGGCGCAGCGACAGATGTTGCCGCTCATCCGCTCGCGGATCTCCGCGTCGGTCAGCGTGCTGACCGGCGCCGCCACGTCGGCGGTGGCGTGGCTGGGCCAGCCGGCCTTCGCCTCGGCGAGCATGCCGACGGCCGAGCAGATCTGGCCGGGCGTGCAGTAGCCGCACTGGAAGGCGTCGTGCTCGACGAAGGCGGCCTGCAGCGGATGCAGGGCACCCGGCGCGCCCAGGCCTTCGATCGTCACGATCTCGTCGTCCTCGTGCATGACGGCGAGGGTCAGGCACGAGTTGATGCGCCGGCCGTTGATCAGCACGGTACAGGCGCCGCACTGCCCGTGGTCGCAGCCCTTCTTGGTGCCGGTCAGGTGCAGGTGCTCGCGCAGCGCGTCGAGCAGCGAGGTGCGGACATCCAGCTCGAGGTTGCGGGTATGGCCGTTGACGATGAGCGCCACTTGCGCGCTGCCGCTTCCGATCTCGGCGGATCGTCGGTCAGTTGTCGTTTCGTTCATGGCGAAATTCCTTTCGTGCGAGCACGGCGAAATCTGTGACCGGGTGCGGGACAGGATCGACACGCATGGAGCAGTCTTGCGCTGGCCTGGGCGCTCTCCGCGATGCCCCCGCATCAATAAGTGCAGAGTCATGTGCGAACATGTCGCCACAATGACAGCAGTGCGGGCAATCGTGTCCATTGTCATACTGGCCGCGAGTGCCGTCCAATATCTCAATTCTCCCGAATGCCTGGCGTCGATCGCACTGGTGACGCGATACGGCTCGTGCGGAATGCACGCCCCGTAGCGCTTGGAACTCGACGGCAGCCTACTCACCCGCGATACCTGCCAACAGGTCGGCCAGCAGCTTGGGCTGCGAATAGAACGGCGAATGGCTGGCTGTCAGGCTATGCACACGGGTTCGACCACCCACAACGCCATCCAGAGCGGCGATCATGAAATCCTGACCGGCGGATTGTCCCCGACTGCTTGGGCGAGCACCTGCGCGAGCTCGATCAGGTTTCCCCACGGATCGGCCAGGAACGCGAGCCGGCGACCGATCACGGGCAGTTCGAACGGTTCGGCGACGATGGTGACGCCCCGGCGGCGAAGCTCGGCGACGGTCTGATCGATGCTGGCGACGTTGAGGCAGAAGTGATGGAAGCCCGCGAGGCGCAAGCTGTCGCCCAGATCCTGATACACCGGTTTCGGAATCGGGCCGGGCTGGCCATCACCGAGCAGCTCAATGAAGAACGCATCGTCGGTCGCCGGGGCGAGGTAAGCCAGATGCTGATCCGCATAGGGCCACTCGTGCACGACCCGGAAATCGAGCTTCTCGCCGTACCAACGCTTTGCGGCAGCGAAGTCCGGCACGCGCACGGCGACGTGGTGGCCCTTCATTGAGGCGAGGGGACTCTTTTCGTTACGAGCAGGAATGTTGACGATGGACATGACGGCGCTCCTCTTGATCTTCAGTGACGTGCCGCGCTGTCGCGGCGAGTCCGGAGAGAGTCGTTGGTGAGCATGAGATGATCCTTTGTGGTAGGCACTCGATGGTGACAGCGTACGTCCGTCAGCTATGGATTAAATCTTCACAGGCTTTGATGAGGTATGAACTCCAGGTTCATAATCCGAGTGATGCCAAAACCCGCACCCACACGCCCTATCCCACGAGCTCCCCGACCGGTTCACCTGCCCGCATTGGTCTCATTCGAATGCGTGGCGCGGCATCTCAGCTTTGTTCGCGCGTCAGAAGAGCTCGACGTGACGACGACGGCGATCTCGAAAACCATCAAGCAGCTTGAAGCGCAGTTGAACGTACGCCTGTTCAACCGCACGACCCGCAGTGTCGCGCTCACCGAGGCCGGGACGAAGCTGCTCGGCACGCTCGCACCCGCATTGGCTCAGATTCGTGAGTCGGTACAGCAAGCGGGAGATTTCTCCGAGCGCCCACATGGCCTGCTGCGCATCAACACCGGGTACGTCCCGTACGCTGCCTTAATTCAGGCGCGTCTCGCCTCGTTCGGCGAGCGCTATCCGGAGATCACGCTCGATATCACGATCGACAACAATCTCAGCGATATCGTCGCCGGCGGATTCGATGCCGGCATCCGCTTGGGGCACGCGTTGCAACGTGACGTGATCGCCGTACCCCTGGGGCCGATGCAGCAACTGACCGTAGTAGGTTCGCCGCGCTACTTCAAACGTCGCGGAACTCCGAGAACACCGCACGAACTACTCGAACACGATTGCATCCGTCATCGCCTGAACCGCGCGCGGTTCTTCGAGTGGGAATTTCGCATCGGCGGCAAGGACGTAACCGTTGACGTGCGCGGCCGACTTGTTCTCGACGAGATGCGCGCGGTGCTTGGCGCCGCTTGTGAGGGCAGCGGGCTCGGCCTCGTCTTCCGACAGTTCGCGACCGCCGAGATCGCCTCGGGCGCTGTCGTTCCGATACTCGACCAGTTTCTGCCGCCGGATCAGCCTTTTCATCTCTACTATGCGAATCGCGCCCACATGCCGAGCAAGTTGCGCGCGTTCATCGAGTTCATGCAACCGGTGAATTGGAAGGTGCCGAAGTAAGCGCGCTGTAGATCACGCCACACTGCGGGCTCTTGAGCTTCCGATTGTCTTGCTTCGCTCGGTGGAATTCACCACGGAACCGGTCCATTCTCGTCGAAGAATCCTCCCGTTGGGCCAGATGCGGGCAGCGTTGCAAGGCGCACAATAATGCGTGCGGCCTGTTCAACGGAGCGCGTTCCGCGATGATTGTTCAGGTCCGTCGCCGTAAAGCCAGGATCGGCCGAGTTGACCTTGATCGATGTGTCTTTCGGTTCATGGGCAAACAGAACTGTCAAGGCGTTGAGCGTCGTCTTGGAAGAGTTGTAGGCCAACGGCTTCACGCGCGCAAATTCGTAGTTGGGATCGCTATTGAGGGTCAGTGACCCCAGCCCGGAAGAAACATTGACAACCCTGCCGGCTTCAGCCTTGCGAAGCAGCGGCAGCAGCGCCTGTAGAACTGCGAAAGCGCCGAAGACGTTTGTTTCGAACGTCTTTCGAAGCACTTCAATACCGAGCTGACTTGGGCGTGCTCCGGCGTCGATGGAAATGCCGGCGTTGTTGATCAACACATCGAGCTTTCCAAATCGCTCGCGGATCAAGATCTCGCCTCACGAATGGTCGCGTGATCCGTGACGTCAATCGGAACGAATACTGCGCGCAAGCCTGCTTCCTGCAGATTCGTGGCAACTTCGTTTCCAAGACTGGTCGCTCGAGATCCGATCAGCACAGTATGGCCAGATAGAGCCAGTTCGCGTGCGACTTGCAGCCCTATTCCCTTGTTTGCTCCGGTGACTAACGCGATGCGTTCAGCGATCATGTATGTATGATTCCGAGGTCTAGACGTTTGAATTCACCGGCCTGCGCGGCTTTTCGCGAAGGTTGAAAGATTGCGTGACGACGCTTCTTGCTCTGCCGGCGGGCTGGATGAGCTACGCATCACGAAAATCGCTGATACTCTCCGGTCAGGTGCAGCGCCTGGTTCAGCAATCTGCACTTCCCGCGAAACCTTACCCGCTAGGCTCCTTGATCGGGCGACGGGAGCGAGCAAACTTCCATGGATCGGATCAACCCGGACTCGATGGTAAAGCGATGGCCGACGTGCCCGTCGGCGACAACGGCCCCGGCCATGTCACGCACGACTTGATGCACATGGACCAGAATCCGACCGCCGCCTCCTCGTGAAAGGTGGTCGGCTCGACGCGCGGGTTGATCTCAGACCATTGCTCCGTCCAGTAGGCGCGGACTTCCTGATGGCCGCGGGCAAAGCCGCCCTTAAACGCCTTTGGCCAAGCCACGTCCGGAGCCATGGTGGCGAGGGCGGCGTCAATGTCTCGCGCGTTGAAGGCGGCGTAGGCCGCGCGAAGTAGGTCGGCGTCTGACGATGGTTGATTTGGCATGAAGCCCGCCGAATACACGCTTTCTGCCGACTCAAGTGCATCAAGTGACGACGAGTCGCCCATTCCGAGAGGCTACCTCACGTACAACCACGGCGCCAGCCGCGAGATGCTCCCCGAGGAGCGCCGAACAGTGCTCTCCAAGGACGCCGAACTCCCGCACCAGGCGCTAGACATGAAATACCCGGCTGAGCTCTACCGGCGTTCACCACGCCCCTATCGGGCTAAGCGAAGTGGACTACCCCTTCCACGACCGAACCATACGGTCACCGCGTGCGGGCGCATCTGCTTCGGCAGCCGCAAGAGCAACCTCGATACCGTCTTCGCCGGTCGGAGCGTGGGGGTCAAGGAAGGCAGCGATAGAATCTGGCTGGTGAGCTTCAATGAGCTACGACCTGGGGTTCTTCGATCACGAGGCCGGCGCCTCGCCCACGTCGAGAATGGCTTTCAGTGCTCCTAAGCCTCGACGCGATTCCTATTTTCCCGCGGTAGGTCGCTGACTCGAAGAAAGTCGCAGCCGAACATAGGACGGCCGCTCTTGGACCTGGTACGGGTAGCCTCGTCTTGGAGCACGTCCCAGTGCTCGACAAGCACGCCATCGACGATGCGCACAATGTCTGCTGCGACCCAGTTCTTCGGCCGACCATGGCCTGAGAAGCGTCCATGGACGATCACGAACTCCCCTTCGGCCACAATCAACCCCGGCTCGTACTTCAGTGTCGGCGGTACGCTCTTTATTAGACTGAAAAGGCCTTCGCGCCCCGGTCCGGGCTGAACGCGGTGTAGCTGCACAAGCTGCCAGCGTATTCCCCTAGTTTCTATCCGTCGGCGGCCCCGATTCCACCCCGGCCGATAGTTATTGACACATCAGTCCATAACAAGGTAAGGTGCCGTCCATGGTGAGGCCAAGAGAATTCGATCGCGACGAAGTGCTGGAGCGGGCAATGTCCGTCTTCTGGTCGAAGGGCTTTACCGCCACCTCGACCAGCGACCTGGTCGAGGCGATGCAGATCGGGCGCCAGAGCATGTACGACAGCTTCGGCGACAAGCGGGCGCTCTACCTTGAAGCGCTTGCCCAATACCAGCAACAAAGCGTCACTGCGCATATCGGGCGTTTGCGTTCGGGCAAAACGGCCCTTGCCGGCATAGAGGCCATGCTGGCAGGCCTCGCTCCCCGCGACAAGTCACTGCGCCACAAGGGCTGCATGGGCGTTGGCGCCATTGCCGAATTCGGCCGCGATGATCCCGATGTGGTGAAGCTGCGCGAAAAGTCGGGCGCGGTGCTTGTGCGCGCATTGACGGAAGCGGTCACCCTGGCCAAACAACAGGGCGACATTCCGCCACAAGTAGACATCGCCGAGTCGGTGCGTTTTATCGGCACCCTCATGCAGGGCCTTCAAACCGATGCGCGCGCCGGCGTCAAGCCGGAAGCGTTGCAGGCAACGGCACGGTTCTCTCTGGCGGCGCTGACGCGCCGCTAATCCCCCCAGGGCAAGGACACAGGATTCCGTGTTTTCGCCCATTTTTTGACCATTCATTCCAGAACGGAGCATTCCCATGACAAAAACACTGCAGCCCCTGAAAGACAAAATCGCGCTGGTCGTCGGTGGCTCGCGCGGCATCGGTGCCGGCATTGTGCGGCGCCTGGCGGAAGATGGCGCCGGCATCGCCCTGACTTACGCCGCCGCGGCGGACAAGGCGAATGAACTGGTGCAACAGATTGCGGCCGGCGGCGTGCGCGCCATCGCCATCAAGGCGGACAGCGGCAATGAGGCCGAGCTGCGCGACGCAGTGGCGAAAACCAAGCAGCAGTTCGGTCGCCTCGACATCCTCGTGGTCAACGCCGGCGTGCTGATCCGCGGTGGCATACTGGAATACCGCATGGAGGACCTCGACCGCATGCTGGCCGTCAATGTGCGCGGAGTAGTCGTCGCCATCCAGGCTGCGGCTGCCCACATGGGGCAAGGCGGTCGCGTCATCACCATCGGCAGCAACACTGCCGTGCGAACCGGATTCCCGGGTGCGAGCATCTACTCGATGACCAAGGGCGCCATCGCCTCGCTGGTGCGCGGCGTGGCGATCGATCTCGCGCCGCGCGGCATTACCGTCAACAACGTCCAGCCCGGCCCCACCGTGACCGACATGACATCGGTGCCCGGCATGGCGGAGGCGGTGAAGCCGCTGATCCCGCTCGGGCGCATGGGCAGCACGGCAGAGATCGCCGCCATGGTGGCTTATCTGGTCGGGCCGGAATCCGGCTTTGTCACCGGTGCCAGCATGACGATCGACGGCGGTTACGTGGCCTGACGCCGACCGGAGATACAGAATGACGCATGACATCGTTCAAACCTCCGCCGCGGACACGTTGCCGCTGTACTCCGCAATTACTTGTGCCGCGCCGACTTTGGCGGTCCCCAAAGTCGATCAAGCAACAGATGGCGCCAACGAATACTCGTGATGCAAGCCAGCCAAGACCGCTTTCGAGCAGCACAGTCACCCTCCGTCAACCGATGACGGGCTGATTTCGGAGTCACTGCGATATCCTGCGGTGGATCTGGAACACCGGGCCCGAGGCTGCTGTGCGGTCTACCGCGGTTGTAATGTTCTACCCAGGATTTCAGAATTGAGCGCAGATGCCTCTCGGACATCGGGATCAGCCAGTCCAGACATTCACGCCGGATCGTACCGATCACCCGCTCACAAACCGCATTCGCCTTCGGGCAGTGCGGCGGCGATTTCAGCACCCTCACGCCCAGAGCCCTGATCGAGTCATCCAGGTGCCTCGCGAAGATGCTGTCCCGGTCATGAATCAGGTATCGATGTGCACTATCGAAACCAACGAGCTCCCGCAACTGCTGTAAGTGTCCACGCCGCACTCGGGTGCGCCGTCACATTCACGCGCTGCAAGCCGCCGGCGTGCCGTGCTCGATAACCACGAACACGTAGAGCAAGCGAAAGGTCGACGTCACCGCACGAAGAAGTCACACGCCACAATCGCTTTCGCGTGGTTCTTCAGAAACGTCGACCATCGCTGATCGCCCCGCGGCCGTCCCGGCCATCGCTCGCTAATCCGACAGTAAGCTAATTCAATTCCTTGCATGGAAGCTATTTCTCCGCAGGTTTGCCCCGGTTTGAGGTTAATAGTCGTGCAACCGCCAGAGACAGGATTGGTGCTAACTTCTTTGCCGTTGATCAAAATTTTTGCGGAAACCAGTTGTAATGCGGAGCTAACGTTGGCGATAGAGCACATGAAATAGTGCCCCAGAGTGTTGGGGTGTAGAGATTCGTTCCCAGTTTAAGCTGGGCCCCAGCTTGGCTTACCCAGATCGCTGTCAAAGAAAATACAAGCATAAGCAAAAAGGTTCGGGCTCTACGCATTTTGGTTTCTCCTGTAAGTAACGTGACTTCGCTACCGGTGCCGGTACATGTGAAACACCTAACATACAGTGAACTTCCGAAGTATCGTTCATTAGACACTCGAGCTTGCTCCGATGTCATCCACGAGCTCAGAATGCACCAGGCTGGCAGGCCGTGTACATTCATCATAGTCCCGGCAGTGGCGGAACCTTGTCATCTTCGAGGACCTTGACCAGGTCTCGGCAGAGCGCCTCCAGCAAATCTTCCTGCTCGCCGGTCATTTCGAGCTCTGCAGGGTGGTACCGAATATGATGCGCTACCCGGGTCGAAGCAAGAAGCTGGACCTTCTAGGTGCAAACCCGGGGAGCGTGGTTCGACCGGCAGCTCTTGGCCGGTTTGAGCCGATTACCCGTCGGCCCAAAATTGGTAGAGTCGAGATGTGGCGCCGTAGGCCTGGCTTGTCTGTTTCCGTCCCTTTCGTCTGACGGTGCCCGAGTAACTTCCCCGTAGCTCCGTTTCCACATCCCGCTCATCGAACCGGACATGCAGATCTCCCGCATCCGGCTCTCGGACAAGACATCACGCTTTCTTGCGCGTGCAGCGCTCTCTGCAGCTTCTGAACACTCATCGGAGTTGATAGGGTTGCCCCAATCTCCAGGTCCTTCACCACGTCTTGCGCTTGTCTTGAACTGAGGTCCCTTCCCTCCACCAGCATTACCCGGCTTCAGCGGGTACTACGAACCTCTCCGCCACCCCACGGCGCCCGGCCTGTCCCTCGCGGGCGTCCGGTTGATCATCCTTGACCACGCTGTGGGGTTTCCCGTGTTGCGTGCGCTTTCCTGGTGTGCATGCTGTCGCCACTACCCCGGCGCAGCCACTGGCGGTGCTGCCTTGCTCATCCATCCAGTAATGTCAGCCTTCCCCGATAGGGTCGTCGGGTCGGCCCGCGCATCGTCCTTTTCGAGGCTTGCTCGGCGTTCACTCGCGTTACGGCCTGCACACTCGCGCTGTCACCGTATTTCGTGACACGCTTAACCGAAGGCTTCAGCCATTTCGTTACCTCCATGACTGCTCCGGTTGCTTCCGGCTGGAGCGGGTTGCCGGGTGGGACTTGCACCCACTGGAAAGCGCCGCCTTTTCACGGCGCACACCCTGAGGAGACATTGGATCTGCCGGATGGCAGTCGTTCAAACGCTCCCAGATCGGCGGCGCCCCATGAACTTGCGAGCAAGGGAGTTTCGACCATGAGAGCTTGCGGTCACCCAGCCGCTACTTCTGCGGCTAAACGCTCGCCTTTGGGCGCGGCCGATGGCCAACGCCAAGGCAACCGCAAGCAAGGTTTCGCGGCTGCGCTCTAGAAGAGCTCGAAATCCTTTCCGCAGAGATCAGGCGAGCTCGAAGCGGTCCAGGTTCATCACCTTGGTCCAAGCCGCCACGAAGTCCTTCACGAACTTCTCCTTCGCGTCCGCGCACGCATAGACTTCCGCGAGGGCCCGCAGCTGGGAGTTCGAGCCGAACACGAGATCGACGCGCGTGCCGGTCCACTTGACCTTGCCCGTCTTGCGGTCGCGCCCCTCGAACACGTCGCCGGCCGCGCTTCCACTCCGTGCCCATGTCGAGCAGGTTGACGAAGAAGTCGTTGGAGAGCGTCTCCGGCTTCGTGGTGAAGACCCCGTGCTTCGAGCCGCCGACGTTGGCGCCCAGCACGCGCAGGCCGCCGACGAGAACCGTCATCTCGGGCGCTGTCAGCGTCAGCAATTGCGCCTTGTCGACCAGCAGCGCCTCGGCCGGGACCGTGTACTTGCCCTTCAGGTAGTTGCGGAAGCCGTCGGCGAGCGGCTCCAGGACCGCGAAGGACATCGACGTCCGTCTGCGCCTGCGAGGCGTCCATGCGTCCGGGCGTGAAGGGAACCTTCACCTCGTCGCCGGCCTTCTTCGCGGCCTGCTCGACGCCCGCGCAGCCGGCGAGCACGATCAGGTCGGCAAGCGAGACCTTCTTGCCGCCGGAGGCCTTGCCGTTGAACTCCTTCTGGATGCCCTCCAGCTTCTTCAGCACCTTCGCCAGTTCGGCCGGCTGGTTGACTTCCCAGTCCTTCTGCGGCGCAAGGCGAATGCGCGCGCCGTTCGCTCCGCCGCGCTTGTCGGAGCCGCGGAAGGTGGAGGCCGACGCCCAGGCCGTCGAAACTAGCTGCGATACCGACAGCCCGGACGCGAGGATCTTGCCCTTGAGGGAGGCGATGTCCTTCTCGTCGATCAGCTTGTGATTGACCGCGGGGATCGGGTCCTGCCAGATCAGCTCTTCCTTCGGCACTTCCGGTCCCAGGTAGCGGGCGCGCGGGCCCATGTCGCGGTGCGTCAGCTTGAACCAGGCGCGCGCGAAGGCATCGGCGAAGGCCTGCGGGTCGTCGAGGAACCTGCGCGAGATCTTTCCGAACTCCGGATCGAAGCGCAGCGTGCAGGTCGGTGGTCAGCATGGTCGGCTTGTGCTTCTTCGACGGGTCGTGCGCGTCGGGAATGATCTCCGGCGCGTTCTTGGCCACCCATTGCTTGGCGCCGGCCGGCGACTTGGTCAGCTCCCATTCGTACTTGAACAGGTTCTCGAAGAAGTTGTTGCTCCACAGCGCCGGGGTCTTGGTCCAGGTCACTTCAATGCCGCTGGAAATCGTGTCGCCGCCGTGCCCCGTGCCGTAGTCGCTCATCCAGCCCAGGCCCTGCGCTTCCAGCGGCGCGGCTTCCGGTTCGGGACCCTTGTGCGATTCCGGGGCGGCGCCATGGGCCTTGCCGAAGGTGTGGCCGCCGGCGATGAGGGCGACGGTCTCCTCGTCGTTCATCGCCATGCGGCCGAAGGTGGCACGGATGTCCTTGGCGGCGGCCATGTAGTCGCCGCTGGCGTTCGGGCCTTCCGGGTTGACGTAGATCAGGCCCATGTGGGTGGCGCCGAACGGCGGAACCAGCTCGCGGTCGCCGCTGAAGCGCATATCGACGCCCAGCCAGGCGATCTCGCCGCCCCAGTTCACGTCCTCGTCCGGCTCCCACACGTCCGCACGGCCGCCGCCGAAGCCGAAGGTCCTGAAGCCCATCGACTCCAGCGCGACGTTGCCGGCAAGGATGATGCAGGTCGGCCCAGGAGATCTTCTGGCCGTACTTCTGCTTGATCGGCCACAGCAGGCGGCGCGACTTGTCGATGTTGACGTTGTCGGGCCAGCTGTTGAGCGGGGCGAAGCGCTGCTGGCCGCGGCCGCCGCCGCCTCGGCCGTCGTGGATGCGGTAGGTTCCGGCGGCATGCCAGGCCATGCGGATGAATTGCGGCCCGTAATGGCCGAAGTCCGCCGGCCACCAGTCCTGCGAGTCGGTCATCAGCTTGACCAGGTCCTTCTTCAGCGCCTTGTAGTCGAGGCTCTTGAATTCCTTCGCGTAGTCGAAGCCCTTGCCCATCGGGTCGGACTTCGAGGAATGCTGGTGCAGCAGTTCCAGCCGCAGCTGGTTCGGCCACCAGTCGCGGTTCGTCCTGCCGACGCCGGCGATGTGATTGAACGGGCACTGGCCCGCGCTCTTGTCAACAGTCTTCATGTCCATGTTGCTCTCCGATCGTGTTCCGCTTTTTCCCGTTTGATGCCAAGCATGTGAGAGACGTGGGGTGCCGATGTTGATCCATATCAAACGGCGCTAATTCCACAGTCGGATCGGTAGACCCGTATTGGGGAAAGACGCAGAAGCAAGTCTAGCGCTTGGCTGATCGGACCGGCAACGACTGCTATGGAGGAATGTCGGCTACTACCGCTCTTGGCCGGGAAGCGACCGCCTGGCAAGAAGTCCGCCTCCTGGCGCAATCGCTACACTTCCTGTTCCATGCCAGCGGGGGGCGCGGTGACCGGCGGCCTTCCAAGTCCTTGTTTTTTAATTGAGCGCATGCGACCGGTCGCCAGCGGAATGGCAACTGGTTCTCACTCGAAGGCGAGACCGACTTCTCTCGCGCTCGACGCTTTACCGAATTTTCGACACCAGACTTAGGCGTGACCGCCTTCATCGCGGCTTTGTGTTCTTCGAGCCCTCTGGCGCCCGCCGCGACGCTCGCCGGGCTTCGATCCGCCTTTACTCATTGGCTATCTGGCTATTTTTTTCAGATATAGCGAACAGGGCGTCGAGAAATTGTACGCGTTGCCCCATCGCCGCATTCAGTCGGTCTTTTTAGGCCACACGGGCTATGTAGTTTTCATCGCTGGCACGATTCCTGCATCAGCCACGCGGCAATTCCATTGGGCGAGGGATCGGTAACCGTATGCAAAGCGCGGAACAACGACGCAGGTCGATCAAGCAGTTCGACGCGGGGCTGGTGGTCTGATGGCGAAACCACCACCACCGGTCCTTCTCTGGCACTGGCGGCTGCGCAATGCTACGAAGCGCGGCGGTTGGGAAGTGCTCCACTGGGCAATGACCGAGGCGGATGCGGCTCAGTGGGCGCGCCACAACGGGGTCGAACTGCAGAAGGTCGAGGGGAGCCGCGAGGAGCGGCAGGACTTTTCTGAAACCAGCTATGAGCAGTCCGTTACGCCAGTGCCCGGTAAAGATTAAGACATAGGGCTCGCTTGCGCTGGCCGGCGAGTTTCTAGCGGCAGCCAGGCGCAGCGTGTCGATCATTCGTCAAATTGGCGGGGGCTGCTGTATGACCGCTCCTGCGCTCGGATACCCCCCGATACGCATCGTCGACCACATTAGCGACATAAAACTCGGTCGACACGAACCCGCGGAGGAGCGCGCGCCGCTGCTCAGGTCTATTCATTCATCCCGCACGCGTCTCAATCGATCTTTCAATCAAAGCGCGCACATGCTCGCTGGGATCTCTTGGAAGTGACTGCGCGCCGAGCAATTGACCTGAAGGCTCTCCGCGAATATCCCCACCCATCCAGACCTTAGATTGCCAGTGTAGAACGTTGCCCCTTAGCCACCAATGGGCTTTGTAAGTGTAGGTCTGTCCGTCTGTCGTATAGGTACCTGTTATCACGCTAGGCTTCATGCACCTCTCCTCATCCGAAAAGTCGCAACCGAACGTCGAGCTGCAGGTTGCGCTGCTTGGATGCGGGAAATCGGGGCATGAGGCAGAATTTCAAGAGACACGGCCTTTACCACAATGGCGCTTCAACCAAAGAGAAGATCAAAAGGCGCTGGGCGGTGGAAAGTCTTCGTACCGATGTACATAACGGATCCAGACATATTCTCGCGGCGGTCAACGCCGGGACGGTCGGGCTTCGGCGTGAACGATAGCGAGCGAGTAGATTTTCTTCTCATGCTGGTAAGCAATCGATTCCCGCTGCGGATCTCCCCCAAGTAACTCCCGTCGGGCGCATAAATGATTTCGCCGCGCAGGCGGCCAACGTTTCTTCCCGTCATGTGTCCATAGATACTCACCCTCCATATAGCCGAAGTGGTGGCCATCCCAAGTCCACACTGGATACGACTGCATTCGATCAGATTCCTTACGCGTCCCTGAAGCCGTCGCGTCCTGGCGCGCCTACGGAAGCCCCTCAAAAGGCCGCCTCCCTACCGATCAACTCGCCGCACATCAGTTTCACGTGCTGCCACACAGCATCGCCGGGCGCCCGTTCCCACGTTAGATACGAATCTACCGCCCTCGCCGCGGTCCACCACACGAAAAGGTTGGTTTCGTTCCAAGTCTTGCGAATCTCGAGCGGAACCTGGCGAAGTTTGTCCCGGACCGCTCTTCTGAACTGCTGCTTCCGCATCTATCTCCCCTATTGCTGGTGTTTCCGGCGCCATAACGCGGCGCTGCGGCACGCTCGCGCTCCCGTTGATGCTTTGATACGTTCGCGGCGAGCGGCGCGTTCTGGAGCGTCGAAACTGAGCGGGGGCGGCTGATCTGGGCTCGCTCTAAGAAGAATCACACGCCCGCCAGTCATAACTACGGCCGGTCATCGACAAAACAAATTCAGGCATTTGGGGAATACGTTGGGAAAAGGGCGACCGTCTCCTCGTAACCATACGTGTCCACGGCCACGCCGAGATAAAGCTAGGGGCTCCCTCACCACTCAGTTTTTCGCATCCATCGTGAAGTAACTGCACGATCAGTTCGCGCCCCGGCGAGCAATCCTGGGTAGCCATCGCACAAATAACAACGGGTTCGCGGTTGTCCATGAACATTAGAGTAGGAACAAGACCGGAGTTCCCGCCCGCTTGGTAAGCAGCAATGGTGATTTCCCCCTTTGGTAGTAGCTAGTCTCGGTCGGCGATCTTGCCTTTGAGCGCGAACGCGCAGGTAGCCAAGCGTGCGGGCATACGCAAGGTCCATTGACCCATAAGGGGGTGGGTCTTTCGCCGTGCCGTTGCTGCCTGTAGCTGCGGCTGCCCATAGAAAAGAAACGACGTGCGTTGCTCATAAGCAGACCGAGCCTGCACTGCTACCTTTCTCCGGCGGTGATCCGGAGGAAGACACCGCAAAGTTTTCTGTTTCGTTTCCCTTCGTTGGCTCATTACGTAGATTCGCATTGACGACGCAGTCCATGGCGGTTCGATAGACGCCTCGCTCGTGGAGCAAGGCGTCTAGTGCACACTGTTGCGTCACAGGCGGACGCGGCGTCGGACGTGTTGGCGTTTCTGCGCGCAAGCGCAATCACTTGGGAAAGCATCTCACGCTCGGACCGGTTCGTAGCCGAAACACGACACAATGCCTGTGGTCCGCAATATTCCCGTACTGCATCCTGCGGCTACTTTTCATAGGTCTACGCACTGGCCAGCGCCGGAACCAGTGCGTACTCATGATGAAGGCCGCCCAGCACTGATTTTGTCATCACGACGGCGCGCGCCGCCAATCGATGTCGGGATTCGGACTTTCTCAAAGAATTGGGCGCTGCAGAAAGGCATTGCCGGAAACAACGACCAGCAATGACGACGAGGGCCGGAGTTCGGCGAGTTTGTCTGCTCGTGTCTGCTCAGGGAACGAAAGCGCATGGCGCGCGCTTTGCAAAAAGCGCGTTTCCAGTGGGGGCCAACTTCGCGAAGGAGTTCGCGGACGGCCGGTTTGGAGCAGATTTTGGGGGCAGGCTCGAACGTCGGCTCTTGGGCCGGTCTCAGCCACTCGCCGGCGGGGCCTATTTTTCCGGTAAGCAGTCGCTGGGCGAACGTATCACCCTGGCGCGCCCGCGCGACGTGTCCGCGCCCGACTTCAACGAGGTGCGCCGCCGCCTGACGCAGAAACTCACCAGCCACGTCGCCCGCCGAGAGCTGCCCACCGCCGCCTGACTGGCGAGGGCCCCGCAAAGGGTAGAAGATCCTTAAAAGCCCGCGCCCGGGCAACGTTCTTGTCTGAGACGGACAGAAAACGGAACGAGTAGCGCCTCGGCGGAAGTGAGGGTAGTGGGCATCCTCTGTGTTCGGAACAGAAAAGAAACTAAGCGTTCACCTGCAGCAAGTCCTCAAAGCACGTCGTATACGCAGGCGACAACTTGGCCCGACGCATGGACCAGTCGGGCCTTTGGCCCGCGCACCCGGGCGCATCCTATCGCTGCCGTAGCGTCGATTCACCGCGTCCAGAGCTTGCATGAGCGCGGCCGATCGCGCGATGGAAAGAATTGCGTCGTTACCTGATCCGCAGGGCAAAGATCGACAAAGACTACACCCGCCTTCGCATACTCCGCCGCACTTGATCAAAATGCCTGGCGGCGGCATTGCCGAGTTCTCTTTGAGACACCGTTTGCGGCTTGATTGCGAATTCGCCACGCACAGGTGAGTTGGTGAGTCGAGCGCACGAAAAACTCACGTCAACGGCAATGACGACCAAATAACGGGTGGTTTTGCCATTTTCCCGGGTGGTTTTGGGCGATTCCAGGCGCTCAGAGGCGCCCTTTCGGCTCAGAAGTTTTCAGCAAATACTTGATTGTTTGGAGGCGGGGGACGGAATCGAACCGATGTTCGCGGCTTTGCAGGCCGCTGCATGACCACTCTGCCACCCCGCCAAAACTAGAAAGCAAAAAGGGAAAGTGGAGCGATCAGTCCACTTTCCCCGGAATTCTGGAGCGGGAAACGAGGCTCGAACTCGCGACCTCAACCTTGGCAAGGTTGCGCTCTACCAACTGAGCTATTCCCGCGTACTTCACCTGGCTGTAACAGCGTTACTGAAACAGCCCGTGACTCAAGGAGTGAGGGGAATATCCCCTCATCTCCTTATAAGCTAAAGGAAAATTATAGGCCAGCGGGCCCGTCTCAGGCAACCCGCTTCCAGGCCTGTGGCAGCGCGGCCTTGATGTAGTACGCCATCGACACGAGCGTGAGGGCTGCGGCGAGCCAGATGAGCCACGTGCCCAGCCACAGCGGATCGAAAGCACCGATGGCGTCATGGTATAGGAGCAGCGGGATCGCCACCATTTGCGAAATGGTCTTGATCTTGCCGAGTAACGACACCGCGACGCTGCGCCCGGCGCCGATCTTGGCCATCCACTCGCGCAGCGCCGAGATCGTGATTTCGCGTCCGATGATGACCAGCGTGACCAATGCATGCACGCGCCCCAGTTCGGTGAGCACAATGAGCGCCGCGGCCACCATCAGCTTGTCCGCCACGGGGTCGAGAAATTCGCCGAAAGCAGAAGTCTGGTTCCACTTGCGGGCGAGCCAACCGTCGAGCCAGTCGGTAAGTGCCGCTATCGTGAAAAGGACGGTCGCGACCAGATTCTGGTTGGGCGTCGACACCCAGCTCTTCTCGAAATAAAAGATGCCCACGAACAGCGGGATCAGAAGGATCCGTAACCAGGTGAGCAGATTCGGCACGTTGATAGGCATTGCCGATTATCGCCTATAAAAGCAGTAAGCGGTTAGCAGTGAGCGGGGAACTTCCGATAGAACGCGCATCCAATCTTACCGCTTACCTATTTAATGCAGCTCGTGATAGATCTTCTCGGCCAGGGTGCGGCTCACGCCTTCCACCTGCGCCAGGTCGTCCACGCTCGCGGCGAGGAGACCGCGCAGTCCCCCGAAGCGGGCGAGCAGTTTCTGGCGGCGCTTGCTACCTATTCCCGCGATGCGCTCCAGCGACGAGCTCGTGCGCGCCTTGCCACGGCGCGCCCTGTGCCCCGCAATCGCAAACCGGTGCGCCTCGTCGCGTATCTGCTGTATGAGGTGCAATGCCGGATGATCCCTCGGCAGCTGGATGGGCTGGGCGCCTCCCGGCAATATCAGTTGCTCCAAACCCGGCTTGCGCTCCTCGCCTTTCGCGATGCCTACTACGCAGATGTCGGCGAGCCCGATATCCGCGAAGACTTGGCGCGCCACCCCCAGCTGTCCCTTGCCGCCGTCGATGAGCACAAGGTCCGGGACTCTGCCCTCACCCGCTACGACTTTGCGGTAGCGCCGGGTCAGCACTTCGCGCAGCGCCGCGTAGTCGTCGCCTGGCACGATGCCGCCGGAAGAAGTGACTGCTGACGGCGGAAGCAAGACCCCATCCCCACCCTCTGTTCGGAGCCCTTGCCCGCTATGCGCGCTCTCCCCTTGAAGGGGAGGAACGAAGGAAAATGAGGATGGAGGACTGACGGCGTCCGTTTGTTCGTCCATCCGGGCGCGATGAGCGGCGCCCTGCGTCCCCTCGATCGCGCCGGGGTCGGGCGACGCGCCGGCGTCCGACCGCACCGCGATGTTGTAACGCCGGTATTCCCCCTTTTGCATCGCAGACCGGTCGTAGACCACGCACGAGGCAACTGTCGCTTCGCCCATCGTGTGGCTAACGTCGAAGCATTCGATGCGTTGCGCGGTGTCGGGCAGCTCCAATACCTGCTGCAGCGCGACGAGCCGCGCTTCCTGAGTGGATTGCAGCCCCAGCTTCTGCTCGGCGCCGAGCTGCGCGTTCCGGTGCGCCATATCGAGCCAGGCGCGCCGCGTGCCGGCCGGATTCGCGTTGATTTGCACGGGGTGCCCCGCGCGCTCGGACAGCAGTTGCTCGAGCGGCGCGGCCGAGATGGGGGCGCCCACCACGATCTGTGGCGGGACGTTGTGCTGTAGATAGTGCTGGAGCACGAAGGCTTCGAGCACTTGTTCCGGCGAGGCGTCGTCGGCGTTGCGCGGAAAGAAGTTCCGGTCCCCGAGGTGATGCCCGCCGCGGATCATCACCAGGTTGACGCAAACGACGCCGGACGCCTGGCCGCAGGCTATGATGTCCGCGTCGTTACCCTTCCCGCTCACGAACTGTTTCTCGCGCACCTTCCGCAGCGCCGCTATCTGGTCGCGGTACATGGCGGCCTCTTCGGTACTGCATGCGTTCGGACGCATCCGCCATACGCGCGGCGAGACGCTCCATCACCTCGTCTTCCTTCCCCGACAGGAACATTTGCGCGCTCTTGACGTCCTCGGCGTAGGCGGCATCGTCGACGAGTCCGACACAGGGCGCGGTGCAGCGCCTGATCTGGTGCAGCAGGCAGGGGCGCGAGCGGTTGGCGAACACCGTGTCCTCGCAGGTACGGATGCGGAAAACCTTCTGCAGCAGCTGCATGCTCTCCCGGACCGCCCCGGCGTTGGGAAACGGCCCGAAGTAGCGGTGGCGCTTGTCGAGGGCCCCGCGGTGGAATCCCAAGCGCGGATAACGGTGGTCGCTCACGACCAGGAACGGATAGGACTTGTCGTCGCGAAAGAGGATGTTGTAACGGGGCGAGAGCGTCTTGATGAGATTGTTTTCGAGGAGGAGAGCCTCGCCTTCCGAGCGCGTGACCGTCGTCTCGATCGAGGCCACGTGCCCGAGCATGACCTGGATGCGCGGCGACACGCCGGACTGCTTGTGAAAGTACGACGCCACGCGCTGCCGGAGATCGAGCGCCTTGCCGACGTACAGCACTTCGCCCTGGCCGTTCAACATGCGATACACGCCGGGCAGGTGAGGCAGGCCCGCGATGATTTCGGCGGAATTGAAGGTGGTTGGACTATCGGCCATCAGCGTTCTGTTCGCCGTGGTTGGACACGCAATTCTTCTGCTCGCGCGTCCCGTGACAGGAAGCGCCAGGACGCAGCGATGGATCCCAATAGAACGCACGCGATGACCGCGAGAGATACCGCGGGTGGTATCTCAATCGTTTCAGCGAGAAGCATCTTCGCCGCAGCGAACAGCAGAACTACCGCGAGCCCCGTGCGCAGGAAACGCACGCGCTGCATCAAACCGGCCAACAGAAAGTACAGGGATCGCAGCTCGAGCAGGGCGAAAACATTCGATGTGTAGACCAGAAATGGATCGCGCGTAACAGCAAGCACGGCAGGGATAGAGTCGACAGCGAACACCAGGTCGGTAGCCTCGATCGCGACGAGCGCGACAAGAAGCGGGGTTGCCATGAGCCGGCCGTTCCTGCGCGTCAGAAAGCGGCTGCCGTCCGGGACGGGGCTGATCGGAATAAAACGCGCGACCCAGGACGTGCAAAGGTTGCAGGTTGCATCGGCTAGCTTGCCCTTCGTTTCCTCCTCCCGCAACATGCGCACCGCCGTGAACGCGAGAAGCGCAGCGAATGGATACACCACCCAATGGAAGCGGGCGAGCAAGTAGACGCCGAGCCCGATCATGATTGCTCTCATGACGAGCGCGCTGGCGATGCCCCAGAATAGCGCCCGGTGCTGCAAGGCGGCGGGAATTCCGGTCTGGGAAAAGATCAGGGCGAAGACAAACAGATTGTCGACCGAGAGCGATTTCTCCAACGTATATGCGGTGAGATAGATGAGACCGGCGTCGGCACCGAAACGCGCGGCGACCCACCCGCCGAACGCAAGGCCGAGGCCGATCCAGATGCCGCTCCACAGGGCCGCGCTGCGCACGGTTGCATCTCTGCCCCGTACGGCAGCGACGTCTACGACCAGCATGATCCCGACTGCAACCCAGAATACGGCCCAATCGACGGTTCCTGCCGCAGTCATCTCTTAACCAGCGCTTGGATGTCTAGCACGTCAGGTCAGCGCGCGGATCCTTGCTGCGGTTGAATCACGATTCGCCGCGTGGAGTCGCTTCGTGCGCCCGCGGGGAACGGTCCTCACGCTCTCGCAACAGCCAATAGGTGATTCCCAGCGCCAGCGTGACCGCCCCCAATCCCAGCAGCTCCTCGAGGGTCGTATCCTGCAAGTCGAGGATGATGAACTTGCGCGCCATGGCGAGCAGTGCGATGAGCAGCACCACCTTGGTCTGGATGATGCTCTGCTCGCGGGTCACCACGTAGAGCAGCGTGTGGTTGAACTCCAGCGCGATCAGCACCGTCATGATCTCGCCGAACACGGTCTGGAAGACCTTGTATTCGAGCGGATTGACGCGGCCCAGCACCAGGCCGCCGATGACTTCCACCGTCAGATGGAACAAGGCCACCAGTATGATGATGGTGATGATTAGCGTGAGCGCGAGGGCGATCGCGCTTTCGAATCGCTGATAGATCGTGAGCGTCGGCCACTGCTCGGCCATGAAACGCCACCTGGGAAAGAGCGAACGCATGCCTTCCGTTTTGCGTGCGGATGAGCGGGGCTGGGGGGATGATTCTAGCACTCAACTCCCGGATCTTCTTCCTTGCGCCCACTCCGGCTCGATGGCCGGGGGCTTGAGGATCCTGGCCACCTGCGGCGACTCATGTCGGTGAGCGCGGGACTTTCTCCCCTGCGGGAAGAGTGACTGTCTTCATACATGATCGAACGCGAGTGGCAGGCATGATACTTGTGCGCCGGATCAAGCGGCCACTCGGATCCCGGGGTTGTCTACACGGGCGCGTTGCAGTCGAGAATCGTGACGACGCTCATTTCCGGGATTTGCGGCGGGACGCCGGACCTTGCTTGCCGGCCACCTCGGCCTCTGTGGCCACGGGGGGACACCGCTCGACGGATACTGCGATCGGGTCGCTCGCCGGGAACGTCTCCTGCAGCGCCTCGTCGAGTAGCGCATTGAGGTGCTCCGCCGGAGGTTCCTCACACTTGGGCGCGCTGCGCCTGGGTTGCTTCGAAATCCTCCTGCCAGGATTCTTTCTTCGGTTCGCTCTCACCTTAGCCTCATTTGCCTGATGTGAACGCCCTTCGTAAGAAAAGGTGGAGCACTGCGGCGTCCCACCAGGCCCGAAAGGGACAGGAGTTCGCCCGGCGTATCGGGAACCGTCGTCACGAGGTTACCGGGAAGCTCTGAAAATTCCAGCACGTCGCTGCGGGCAACCCACAGCAGGAGAGACCGGTCGTCCAACTGCATCGTTGCGCTCACTCGGCATTCTCCCCGGCCCGGGGCTCGTCTTGGTGAGGGATTGCCGTGCATGAAAGGTTCCCCTTCATGCGCCGGCCCGCAGTGCGACCTCCACGTCCAGGTCCTTGCCATCCCGCTTCACGGTCAGCTTCACTTTCTCGCCGACCTTGTAGTCGTCGATGCGGGCGATGAGCTTCGGTACGCTGTCCACCGGCTTGCCGTTCACGGCCGTGATGATGTCACCCGGCACGAAGCTGCCTTCCGGCCCGAGTTTTGCGCCCCGCAGCCCCGCCGCCGCAGCCGCGGAGCCCGGGTTGACCTTGAGCACCACTACGCCGGGCACGCCGAGACGCCGCGACATCACCCGGTTCAGGTCTTCGTCGGCCTCGATACCGAGCGCGGGACGCGAGTACTGGCCGCGCGCGATCAATTGCGGAACGACCCGGTTCACGGTATCCACGGGCACGGCGAAACCCACGCCCGCGTAGGCGCCCGACGGGCTGTAGATCATGGTGTTGATGCCGATCAGCCGGCCCGCGGAGTCCAGCAGCGGTCCGCCTGAGTTGCCGGGATTGATTGCGGCATCGGTCTGTATGAGATGCTCGATCATGGTGCGCTCGTCCTCGGCGGGAAGCGACCGGTCCAATGCCGATACGATGCCGGTAGTCAGCGTCCAGTCCAGCCCGAAAGGATTGCCGATGGCGAACACCTTCTGTCCGACTCTGAGGTCGCGGCTCGCGCCTATGGGCACCGGCCGCGGGACATTCAAGGCGACGCTGATGCGCAACACCGCAATGTCGTGGGTCGGGCTCGTGCCGACCAGTGTCGCCGAGTAATCACGCCCATCGTTAAGCCGCACGCGCGCCCCGGCAGCGCCTGCGATGACGTGGTTGTTGGTGACGACGTGACCACGGTCGTCCCACACGAAGCCGGAGCCTGTTCCCCGGGGAATGGTGAATATGTTGCGCGTCCAGAAATCCACCACACGCGCGGTGGTCGCGATGTAGACGACCGAACCCTTCGACTTCTCGAACAGCTCGATCGCGTTCTTCTCATCGGCCGCCAGGTCGCCGCGCGCCTCCACCACCCGCGGCGCGGCACCTTCGCGATCGAACGCCCGCCCGATCCATGGGACGCCTTGCCATACCACGATCAGCACGATCGCCGCGGCCGTGACCAAGAGCAGCCTCGGAAGAAACCGGTCTTGTTGATAGGTCGGCATACGTTACTCCTCGTTATTTGGGGCCCGTTCCGGCGGTCGTGCCTTGCGAAGAAGGATCATGGTGCGACGGGGGGTGCGGGGGGAACGGGAAGGCCCGACCGATCTCTGATGGACCGTGTGAGAGCCATTGAAGGCACAGGGGGGTGCGGGGGAAATGGGAAGGCCCCTCGGATTCTCAAGAAGGGGCCCATTCCCCGCCGCGTCTTCATGCCCGTTCCCCGCCGCTTGTATCACACCGCTGCGCGCGTGTCCTTCGAAGGCCGCGAAGGCGGTTTCTGCGGGGCGGGTTTTTCCGCCGGGGCCTTCTGCTCTTTTTGTTTCTCGATGCGCGTTTCCTTGCCTGCCGGATCGTAGGACATCATGATGCGGTCTCCGGGTTTGATGTCTCCCCTGAGCATGGCGTTGGCGAGCTTGGCTTCGACGTCGAAGCGGACCTGGCGCTTGAGCATGCGCGCGCCGAACTCCGGGTCGTAGCCCGCCTGGGCCAGGTGATTCACGAGAGAGTTGTCGAAATCGATCTCGACCTGCTGCGCCGCCGCCGTTTGCGCGACGCGCCGCAACTGCAGTTCGACGATCGCCCGGATCTCTTCCTTGCCCAGCGCGTGGAACACGACGATCTCGTCCACCCGGTTCAGGAACTCGGGGCGGAAATTGCGCTTCAGCAGGTCGAGCAGCTTCTGGCGCAGCGCCGGGTAGTCCAGCTGCTCCTGGGGCGGAGCCGCGAGATTGCGCTGGATGATGTCCGATCCGAGGTTGCTCGTCGCGATGATGATCGTGTTCGTGAAATCCACGATCCGGCCCTTGCCGTCCGTCAGGCGTCCTTCATCGAACAGCTGCAGCAGGGTGTTGTGCACTTCGTAGTGAGCTTTCTCGATCTCGTCGAGCAGCAACACGCTGTACGGCCGGCGCCGCACGCGCTCGGTCAATTGCCCGCCTTCGTCGTAACCAACGTAGCCCGGCGGCGCGCCGATCAGCCGCGCCACGGTGTGGCGCTCGGCGTATTCGCTCATGTCGATGCGCACGAGCGCGTCCTCGTTGCCGAACACGGTGGCCGCCAGCGCCTTGGCGAGCTCGGTCTTGCCCACGCCGGTCGGGCCCAGGAACAGGAAGGTCGCGATCGGCTTGCCCTTCTCCGTCAGCCCGGCGCGCGCCAGTCGCACCGCCTCGGCCACTGAGTGGACCGCTTCCTCCTGGCCCACCACGCGCTCGCGCAGCCTGTCCTCCAGCTTCAGCAGCTTCTCGCGGTCCTCGGTCGTCAGCTCCGAAACCGGTATCCCGGTCAGTGCAGACACGATCTGCGCGATGTCCTCCGCGGCAACCTCCTGCGAGCTGGTGCCGCGCTGCTTCTTCCATTGCTCGGTCGCCGCCGCGAGCTTCTTCTCCTCGGCCTTGATGCGCTCCTCGAGGCTCTTCGCCTTGTCGAACTGCTTGGCCGTGCTGGCGGCGTCCTGCTCCTGCTTCAACCGGCGTATGGTCATCTCGATCTCGTGCATCGAAGCCGGACGCGAGCTCGCGGCAATGTGCACCCGGGCTGCGGCCTGGTCGATCAGGTCGATCGCCTTGTCCGGCAGAAAGCGGGAAGCGATATAGCGGTCGGAAAGCTTCGCCGCCGCCGCGATCGCCGCTTCCGTGATCTTGACCTTGTGATGCGCCTCGAACCGGTCGCGCAGGCCGCGCAGGATCTCGATCGTTTCCTCGACGCTGGGCTCGCCTACCATCACCGGCTGGAAGCGCCGCTCGAGCGCTGCGTCCTTTTCGATGTGCTTCTGGTACTCGTTCAGCGTCGTTGCGCCGATCAGGTGCAGCTCGCCGCGCGCGAGCGCCGGCTTGAACACGTTGGCGACGTCCAGCCCGCCCTCGCCGCCGCCCTGTCCGGCGCCGACGATGGTGTGCAGCTCGTCGATGAAGATGATGAGATCGTTCTGGTTGGCGACGATCTCGTCGAGCACTGTCTTGACCCGCTCCTCGAATTCGCCGCGGTACTTGGAGCCGGCCACCACGCTGTTGATATTGAGCTCGACCACGCGCTTGCCGCGCAGCACCTCGGGAACCTGGTCCTGGACGATGCGCTGGGAGAGGCCTTCGACGATCGCTGTCTTGCCCACGCCGGGCTCGCCGATCAACACGGGGTTGTTCTTCTTCCGCCGCGCCAGCACTTCGATGGTGGTCTCGATCTCCCTTGCCCGGCCGATCACCGGATCGAGCTTGCCCTGGCGCGCAAGCTCGGTGAGATCGCGGCCGAACTTGTCGAGAGTCGGCGTCGCGCTGCGGCGGGCGACCTTGCCTTCCTCCGCACCCTTGCCCACGACCTTCACGACTTTCTGGCGCAGCGCCTGCGGCGAAAGTCCGTACTTGCGCAGCACCTCCCCTGCAAAGCCGTCCTCCTCTTCGACAAGCCCGATGAGGATGTGCTCGGGCCCGACGTAACTGTGGCCCAGCTCGCGTGATGCCATCAACGCGTGCTCGAGCGCGCTCTTCGCACGCGGCGATACGCCCATCTGGATTTGCGCCGCACCGGTTTCCGGCTTGCGCTTGCCGCGCGGCGCGTTTTCCTCGATGTTGGTCTTGAGATCGGCGGCGGAGAGCTTGAACTCGCGCAGCAGCTCCTGGACCACGTCGCTGTCCGCGAGGGCGAGGAGCAGATGCTCCGTGTCGACCTCGTCCTTGCCGTACTCGAGCGCCTTTTCGGCCGCGGCCTGCAGCCGGTCGAGCGCCGCTTCGCTCAGGAAAGACTGCAGATCGACCGCTTCTCGGGAGCGCCGGCTCGACGCTGGCTGCCGTGTTCCCCGCCCGGTCCCGCTGCCCTCGAACGGAGACCAGGAATCATCGAAGAAGCGGTCGAACATGCTTCCGCCGCCGCCGAACAGGGACTCGAGCGGCGACATGCCACGGCCGCGGGATCCCACGACCTCGGCATAGTGCTCGTCGCACAAAGGTATCTGCCGTTGCGTGCCGTTCTCGCTGATCGTCACCTGCGTCGTCGCGGGCTTGCCACATACGGTGCAATTCGCCATGGTCGTCTCCTCAAGCTGGGTTACTTGATCTCGAGCCGCCGCGCGTCGGATTTATCGCCCGGGTTCTTCGGCAGGCGCAGCGTCAGCACGCCCTTGTCGAACTTCGCCTCGGCACGGGCGACGTCAATGCCCTCGGGCAGCGGGATCAGGCGCTGGAAACTGCCGAACGCGCGCTCGACGCGGTAGCACCCTTTTTCCTCGGTCTTCGACTCCACCTTCTTCTCGCCGCGCAGCACGATGGAATCGTCGTCGAGCAGCACCTCCACGTCCTTGCGCTCCATGCCGGGCAGCTCGGCGGTTACGCGCAGCGCGTCGCCGTCGTCCACCACGTCGAGGCGGGGCTGGAAAGCGTTGGGGCTGAAGTCCCCGAACCAGCGGTCGACCGGCCCAAAGCCGTTCGGATCGCGGGCGAGTTCCTGCATCATCCGGTAGGGGTCGATCGCGAAGGGCAGCGGCTCGGGCCAGCCCGCCGGCGCGTTGCCGGCCGCGGCCAGCCCGGCGGGCATGGGCTCGGCCCGTCTTTCATCCGATGACCTGCGGAGAAACTTGAAAGGATTCCATTTGCTCAGTTCCGGCTTCATCTCGTCCTCCTTGCCTGTTGGGGTTAGCACGGTACGGGGCTGCACTGCAGCGTTGCGCTCCCGCTAACTGAGGTACGTGAATTCAGGCAGCTGCTTCAGCGCGTCTTTCGTAGCCCCAGGCAGCACGACTTTCTTGGGACTGACCTCGCTAAACTGCTTCACCGGGATGGCGACGTGGTGCTTCTTCATACCCAGGAAACCGCTGACATCGACGACAGCCACCGAAAGTGTCCCATCAGGCGCGACGACCAGGTCGCCGATCTTGCCAATCTTTTCACCCTTGTCGTTGTAGACGTCCGCTTTGACGAGCTTCGAGGCGCGGTAGCCGGGAGCAATGATGGCTTTCTGCTCGAGGGTGATGCCGAGCGGCGTCAGTGCCACGCCCGCGATTGGCGGTTTGGACGCCGAGGCCTTGTCTTTCGCCGCCGGTGCAGCTTTCTGGTCCGACGCTGCCGCCTTCTGGTCCTGGGCGCTATCCTTCTCTTGCGCCAGCGCACCGCCGATCACGGCAAGACTGCAGAAGGCGGAGATAACGGCTTTTCTGGTGAGTTCCGAGTTCATCGCTATGCTCCTTTGAAAGTTGGAATTAGAGATGACACAAACGAAGGATCGCCGCGCTCAGTGCTGCCCCACCGCCTCTCGCGGCGGTTTCTGGCTCACCGTCTTTGCCAATCCTTTGAGGCGGAACGCCACCGCGAGCAGCAATATGCCGGTGGCGACGGCATAGAAGCTGATGAGCCACACCATCGCGAGCGCTCCCGCGCCCGGGTAGAGGAATACGAGGATGCCGAACGCGATCGAGACGATGCCCGCAGCGACCATCAGCCATTCCCCCTGTATGACCTTGCGCAACTGGATGGCGATGACGATCTGTAGCACACCGCTCACCAATGCGTTCGCGCCCATCAGCAACACCAGCACGAGCGCAGTCAGGTCGGGATGCAGCACGGCGATCACGCCGGCAGCGATGCTGACCAGGCCGAGGAGCAGCAGCAGCCACCAGTACTCCTCGCTCTTGCGGTTGTTGACCGCGCCGACGACCGCTGCGGCGCCGGCGATCAACGCATAGGCGGCGAACAGGACGACCAGCCACAGGAGCGTAATGCCGGGCCACAGCAGCGCGAGGATGCCGAACACCAGCGCGCACAAGCCTTGCAGCGCCAGGACCCACCAGGTACGGGAAATAAGTTCGGCCATCACCGATGTCTTCCATCGAGTTGACAAGGGAAAGTTTACGCACGAAGGTCAGTCGATTCTTCTCCGCCCTTGCGGATGCGTGTCGGATTCCTGCTGTTATGTGAGCCTTCGCGTGTTGCGCTTCCACGATCGTCTGGCCGGAACCTTTACGGAGCGGATCCGCAACTCGTCGAGGACCGTGTGCAGGAGGTGGCCGGGTTCACGGCTGCCTGCTCGCCAGCAGTCTGCGCCGGGCGGGGATCTCCACCTCGCCGGACTCCGGGGTGCGCCGGCCCCGGATGATAGACGCGATGATGCCGCCGCCCAGGATGAAGGCCACCGCACCGAGGGTGTACAAGGTCCCGTTGGTGAGCGTATGGAGAATATCCTTCAGCAACATCTTGGCGCCGATCAACGCCAGCAGTAGCGCAAGCGAGAATTTCAGGTAGTAGAACCGATGGATAATGCCCGCCAGAGCAAAGTACAACGACCGCAGCCCCAGCACGGCCATGATATTGCTGGTGAATACGAGGAACGCGTCATTAGTAACGGCAAAGATCGCGGGAATCGAATCGATGGCAAGTATCAGATCGGAACTCTCTACCATGATGAGTGCCATGGCGAGCGGCGTGAGCGCCAGTTTGCCGTTGATCCGTGCTACAAGCCGCTCACCGGCGAGATAGGGGGTGACGGGCAGCACCCGACGCACTACCGCGATCAGAGGATTCTGCCCGGGTTCCGGTCCGTGCCGTGCCACCGCCATTTTTATCCCGCTCACGATCAGAAACGCGCCGAACACGTAAAAGATCCAGTCAAAACGCTCGATGAGCGCAACCCCCAGGAGGATCATCACGGCGCGCATGACCAGTGCCCCGACGATGCCCCAGAACAGCACGCGATGCTGATACAACGCCGGAATGCCGAAGTAAGAAAAGATCATCGCGATGATGAAGACGTTATCCATCCCCAGAGATTTTTCGACCAGATACCCCGTAAGGAACAGAAACGCCGCAGTCCGCCCGTCCGGCTCTTGCTCCGGAATGTCCAGCGCGAACCAGTGGTGCTCATACGCGAAATAGACGAAGACATTGAACAGCAGCGCCACGCCGACCCACACGCCACTGAGGATGAGTGCTTCCTTGAGCGTGATCACGTGCGCCTTCCGGTGGAACACGCCGAGATCCAGGACGAGCAGGCAAAGAATGAAGATGATGAACGCGATCCACAACCACGCCCATTGGGCCCGCGGCGTCTCCGCCAGCATCGCGATCATCGTCTCAGCCTTCCGCTATTCCCAGCTAGCTGCATTGTCACGACGTCTTCTGATAGCGCATGAAATGATCGTAGAGCTGGACCGGATGGGTGATGGGTGAGGGCAGGGTCACGCCAGGCGGGCGCACGATGAACGTTTGCATCTCGTCGGCCGAAGTTCCGGCATGGGCACCGTGTTCGGGTATGAACGAGACACTGCCCTTGGGCGCATCGGTGCCGTAGATCACGAGATCGCCGGCGCTCGGCATCGCCATCAGGTCGGCGATGCCTTGCACGACGAGCGCGGCGTCGGCGCGCCCCGCGAACGGGCCGGGCTCCGAATCGCGCAAGGCGTGGCGTCGTCCCTGCCAGAAACACACAGGGCCGTTTGCCGACCGGGCGAGAACGTAGCCGATGCCCGGGCTGCGCGACAGCTTCTCCGGCAGCCCCGGGAACCGCTGCTCTATGGCATCGGCGTCGAGCGGCGTCTTGGCATCCAGCGCGTAGAGAAACGCGTTGGGCCCCGCCGCAATCGCCCGCACTCCCCCTGCTCGTGCGCCTCGGGGTCTTCCCGGCGGAAGTAGTCCTCGTCGAGATAATTCATGAATTGCTGGAACATCCCGACGGTATCCATCTGGCGCTCGCGGATTCCCCGCGCGAGACCGGACCGGGGAGCTTCAGGAACCCTCGCCCCGGCCGGATGGAGGAACTCGTCGAAAATCCAGCGCTCCAGCCGCCGGCCCCCGGTCAACTCCCGGTAGGGCGTGCATGCAGTCTGTCCATGATCCGCCAGGATATAGGCGTCGTAGTCATGCTCGGGCACGCGCCGCATGACGCGCCAGAGCTGCGCTATCGCGCGATCCACTCCGCGCAGGGCCACCAGCGCGCGCCGGCTGCGCGGACCGTACGCATGCGCGGCCTCGTCGTAGTCCAGGTAATTGACGTAGATGGCCGGCACGCCGGCGTAAAGATCGCGGGATACCGCCATCGTGAAGAAATTGCGCACCCAGATCGACATCCCGATCTTCATCCAGAGCCAGCGCCAGCCGCGGCGCGCGCGCCGGGGATGCGCGAGGAAACGCGGCACGGCCTGCGCGAGCTCGTAAAGGGTGAGCGCGAGATTTTTCCCTGCCACCCAGGTGACTACGACGTACGGTGACAACGCGGAGAGCACCCCGCGGCCGCTTGGGTTCGTCAGGCTCGCAAAGGTGAAGAAATTGTTCTCGGCGCCGCCCGTGAAACAGCAGCCATACGCGCTGCCGCCCTCCAGAATGCCGCGCCGCCCCGCCGCCAGCTTGTCCTCCACCCACGCCGCGTGTCCGGACCGCGGAAAGTGAATGTCTCCCTGCCGCTCCCGGTTGTAGTAGTGGAATCCGGGTATGTCGGGACGCACGCCGTAGAACGCCGCCATCTGGAACGCGGGGGTCGAAGTGGGCAGGCCGACCGACATCGGCTCCATCCGGTAGCCGCGGCGCGCCAGCAAGCGTTTGAGAAAGGGCATGCGCCTGGAGGCCAGCGCGCGCTCCAGCACGGCACGCGACAGGCCGTCGATCTGAACGATCAGCAGCCGCCGGTGCGTAGGCGCAGGCGCAGCGCCGCGACGCAGGCGGCGTACGGATCGATCGATCGCGCGCTGGAGGGAAAGAACGAGGTCGTCAAGCGACATGGCCCTTGCCTGGCAGCGTTCGCCAAGATCCTGGTTTTCAGCCACAGATAAACACAGATGACACCAAAGGCCAATTGGCCACGGAATCACACGGAAAACACGGACAGAACGGAAGACCCGAAAGGATTCTATTCGCTAATTGCTTGCTTCGCCTCTTGTAACTTCTGTGTGCTTCCGCGTGTTTCCGTGGCTGAAATTAATCTTGAATTTCAGGTTTGAATTTATCCGTGTTTATCTGTGTGTATCTGTGGCTAAGTTCTGCTTTTGGTGTGCGATAGGATAGGTTCGGCTCTGACGTTCGTCAGGCCTCCGCCGCGCGCAGGAGCGCGGGAGCGCGCTGCGCGCCAAGCAACGCCAGCAGCTCGGTGCGCAGATCCTGCAGATCGCCTTCCATCAGCTTCTCTTTCTCAAGGAGCTGTTTAGCGCCGCGCTCGAGCACCGCCCGTCCCCGCGCAAGGATGCCGGATGCCGCCTCGAACGCCCGGTTGACGGTCTCGCGCACGGCGTCATCGATTTCCCTCGCGGTTTCTTCGCTGTAACGCCGCTCGCTCGGCGGCAACGGCGTGCCGGTGAGAAAATTTCGCCGCTCCTCCTCCCAGGCCACAAGACCGAGCTTATCGTGCATCCCGTAGCGCATCACCATGGCACGGGCGATGTCGGTCGCTTTGGCGAAGTCGTCGGCGGCGCCCGTGGACGGGCGCCCGAAAATCAGCATCTCGGCGGCGCGACCCCCGAGCAGCACCGCCATCTTGTTTTCCATCTCTTCACGGGTCATGAGAAAGCGGTCCTCGGTCGGCCGCTGCATGGTGTAGCCCAGCGCGCCGATGCCGCGTGGGATGATGGAGATCTTGTGCACGGGATCGGTGCCTGGCAGCGCCATGGCGACCAGTGCATGCCCCATCTCGTGATGCGCGACGGTCTGGCGCTCGTTCGGATTGAGCACGCGCGTTTTTTTCTCCAGGCCGGCGACGATACGTTCGATCGCAGTGGTGAGGTCTTGCATGCCCACCGCGTCGGCACCGCGGCGCGTGGCGAGCAATGCGGCCTCGTTGATCAGGTTGGCGAGGTCCGCGCCGGCAAACCCGGCCGTCATCGCGGCGATCTGCTCCAGGTCCGCGTCCGGCGCGAGCTTCACTTTTCGTGCGTGGACCCGCAATATCTGCAAGCGTCCCGTTTTGTCCGGCCGGTCGACCAGCACCTGGCGGTCGAAGCGGCCGGCCCGCAGCAGCGCCGGGTCGAGTATCTCCGGACGGTTGGTCGCGGCGAGGATGACGACGCCGGCGGACGGATCGAACCCGTCCATCTCGACCAGGAGCTGGTTCAACGTCTGTTCCTTCTCGTCGTGTCCGCCGATGCCGTAGGCGCCCCGCGCGCGCCCCAGCGCATCGAGCTCGTCGATGAAGATGATGGCGGGCGCGCTTTTCCGCGCCTGCTCGAAGAGATCGCGCACGCGCGCCGCTCCCACACCGACGAACATTTCGACGAACTCCGCGCCGTTGGTGGAAAGGAAGGTGACGCCCGCCTCACCCGCGACCGCACGCGCGAGCAGCGTCTTGCCGGTGCCGGGCGGCCCCACCAGCAACACGCCTTTGGGTATGCGCGCGCCCAGCCGGCCGTACTGCTGCGGGGCCTTGAGAAACTCCACGACCTCCCGCAATTCCTCCTTGGCCTCGTCCACGCCCGCCACGTCGGCGAAGGTGACGCCGGTGGTTTTTTCCATCATCACCTTGGCGCGGCTCTTGCCGATGGACATGAGGCCGCCCATCCCCTGCTTCTCCGCGAAGTTGCGGAACAGGAAATACCAGACGGCGAAGAACACCAGCACCGGCGCCACCCAGGAGATCACGTTCGAGAGAAAGTTGCTTTCGATTTCCTTCGTGTAGGGGACGTTGAATTTCGAGAGCCGCGCCGCCAGTTCTGGCTCCACGAGGTTGGCGGCGAGAACCTTCTTGCCCTGCTCCGTGGGCGTTTTCAGGTAGCCCACGATGTGACGCTCGCCGACCACCACGCGTTCCACCCGCCCTGATTCGAGCGCGCGCTCGAACTCGCTGTAGGGCACGATCTCGGTCACCCGGGCGGTGCCCCACCAGGACTGGAACATGAGCAGGGCGAGCACCGCGAAGATCAGGTAGCCGGCATTCCATTGCGCTTCCTTCTTGTTCATCGGAGGTATCCCGTGTTGGGGAAAACTAGATCAGCCGCGCATCCGGGCGGCGCGGCTGTTCAACCGGAAAATCCGGGGCGTCACGCCGGCGTAGCGGTGAAATACGCCCGTGAAATGTCCCTGCGTCTGAAAACCGGCGCTGGCGGCAACGTCGACGAGCGGCAGACTGCTGTTTCTCAACAGCTCCTTGGCATACTCCATCCGCTGCAATGTGATGTAAACGTGCGGTGGCTGGCCGGTCGCCTGCTTGAACATGCGAGCGAAATGGAAGGTGCTCATGTGCACGGCGGCAGCCAGCCGCTGTACGCGCATCGCTTCGGCAAGGTGCTCCCGGACGTAGGTCTGCACCCGCGCGAGCTTGTGGGGCGCCAATCCCGCGCAGGAATGCGGCGCCGCAGCCCCATTCCAGTAGTTCCGCGCGAGATGGATGGCGATTACAGCGGCGAGAGACTCGAGGTACGTTCGCGGCGGAGTACGCTGCATCAGAAGCTCGCTGCGCAGCGCGTTTCCCAACTCTCTCATGAAAGGGTCAACGGCGTTATAGCGCCCGGTCAGCCTGGGCGCTACGGAAACCCGCGCTTCCCGCGCCTTCTCTTCGAAGAACGCAGGGTCGAGCGAGATAACGACCGCGTCGGACGGCCGCGAACCGTCGCCGCAGCGCACCGACTGGATGGTATGAGGTTGCCCTGCCGGTATCACCGTCACGTGATGGCCGTGCACCAACACGGTTTGAACGCTGCCTTCCGCCGTCCGGTAGACGGCCTGGAAAGCCGCGTTCTCCCCGGGAATGATGATCTCGATCTCGTTGCGAACCCGCTCCTGACGCGCATCGGCCAAGCACGGGAGGTAGGCAACGCTCAGAAAAGCGCAGCGCGCCCTCGATGATTGCTCCGGGTCCGCTGCTCCGTCCCAGACTGCGGGAAGATTCCGGGGGACAGGCGCAATGGGATGTTCCATCAAGCACCTCCTCAGGTCTTAACCCTTGAGTTTGTTACGCAAAGCTACCCTGCCCCAGCACAGTAGATCCGCCTGTGCCAAAGACCGTCACGCTCTGACTGCGGGTACGATTAATAATTCGATTGAGTTGGATCGGCACGCTTCGTGCTTTGACAACGATCCTGTCGGCAGGAAGTTGCGCGCGTCCCTGTCACTATCGATCAGGCGTCGCGTCACATTTCCTTCAAATATTCATGCACAAACTGCACCGCCATCGCCCCCTCGCCGACTGCCGAGGCAACGCGCTTCACCGAGCCCGAGCGCACGTCCCCGGCGGCGAACACACCGGGGCAGCTGGTTTCGACGAGGAACGGCTGCCGTTTCGAGTTCCAGTGCGGGGACTGCGAGAGGGACGCCCCGGTCAGCACGAAGTTCTTCTCGTCTCGCTCGATTTCTTGAGGCAGCCAATCGGTACGCGGCAAAGCTCCGATGAAGCTGAACAGCGACGCGGCCTGCAGCGTCCGCGTCTCCCCGGTCTTGTGGTTGACGATCTCGACCGAATTCAATTGCTTGTCGCCGTGCATGCGCCGCACTTCGGTGTTGTACAGCACCTCGATGTTGGGGGTCTCCTCGATCCGGTGCACGAGGTAGCTCGACATACTCTTAAAGAGCGACTCTTCCCGCACCAGCAGGTAGATTTTGCGCACGTGTCCGGCGAGAAAGACCGCGGCCTGTCCGGCGGAATTGCCGCCTCCGACGATCACCACCTCCTGACCGCGGCAGAGCTGGGCTTCGTTGAGCGTCGCGGCGTAGTAGACGCCGCTGCCTTCGAAGCGCTCGCACCCTTCTGCCTGAAGGCGGCGGTAATCCGCCCCAGTGGCGATGAGCAGGCACTTAGCAACGACCGTTTCGCCGTCGTCCAGGCGAAGCACGCAATAGGCGTTGTCGAAACTCAGGCCGGCGACGGTGGCGGGCACGGTCACGCGCGCGCCGAACTTGTTCGCCTGCAGCACGGCGCGGTCCGCCAGCTCGGCTCCGGCAATGCCGGTAGGAAAACCGAGATAGTTCTCGATGCGCATGCTGGTGCCTGCCTGCCCCCCGGGCGCCGTGCGCTCGAGCACCACCGTCGTCAGCCCTTCGGACGCTCCGTATACAGCCGCGGCCAGCCCCGCAGGCCCGGCACCGACGATGGCAAGGTCGTACACCATCCGCTCGAGCGGGCGGCGGAGACCGAGCGCTTCCGCCAGCTCGCGGCTTGAGGGATTGCGCAGCAGCAGTCTATTGCCCCACGCCACCACCGGCGTGTCCGCCTCGGTATAGCCGAACTGCCTCAGCAGCTCACTCACTTCGGGATGAGCCTCGAGGTCGAGCCATGTGAACAGCACGCGGTTTCTGGCCAGAAAATCCCGGATCCGGAAGGTGTCGCGCGAATAACGCGAGCCGATCACGCGCAGTCCGGTGAAGGTACCCGACTCGCGCAGTAACTGCCGCCGGGCGATGAACGCCTGCAGGATGATGTCGCCGAGGTCCGGGCACCTGTTGAGGATTTCCCGCACGCCGTCGGTGGACACCTCGTAGACTTCGCAATCGGTCCTAGAGACGGCACTGACGACCGACGGCCGGCCGGTCAGGTGCGCCACGTCCCCGGTGAACTCTCCGGGCTTGTGCACCGCGATGGTTTTCGGTGCATCTTCCGATTCGTCCACGATCTCGACTTCGCCGGACTTGATGGCGAAGAACTTGAAGTCCCGGTCGCCGACCTCGAAGAGCTTTTCCCCGGCGCGGTATTGTCTGAGCGATACCCCCGTGCAGCGCCCTATCTCGGCGATCTGTTTCTCGTCCAGCACGGGGAAGGCGACAGCGCGCAAGTCGCGTTCGGCCATGTCATGAGCTCCTAAGGAAGGTCTGAAAAAGGGCCACGGGCCCTTGGAATCCATCTCAGCGATGGACACGTGTGCGACGGAGGCGATGTGGGATGCAGTTCGAGGACAGAGGTTATCTAATCATGAGCGGTGAAACCTCTGGCGGACGCTGCCCGACACTTTGCTGCAGCGCTTGCCGAAAGCGGCGTTGTCGGATTTATCCGGTTCTGCCTGCGGCTTCCGCGTTCGACGACTCCGGCTGGCCGCCGATCCGGGTCAGGCGGGGGAGTACTGGGTAAAGTGGGCCGGCAATTCCAGCATCGCCTGGTCGACGTAGCATGACTCACTCTCCCTCATTCTCTCCAGACGGGTCGCTCGCGGCGAGGAGCAGGTCATCCAGAGTTACTACGCCGACGAGAGCACCGTTGCTGTCGATCAAGGGAATGACGTTGCTTTTCGTCAACAGCAACTGCAGCATTTCCGACACCGTATCGGTCATGCTCCGGCCGACGCAAACCGGTTTGCGGCTGACAATAGTCCTTTGCGGCTCAAGTCCACCAGCGTTTAAAGCGTCGGCAGACCGTCATCCAAGGAGGCATCATGCCCGATTATCCTTTGGTGTATCTGTTGGCTTCGGTTTCTGGTTTTCCCCAAGTTCTTTTTCGAGCGATTCCGGGTTCTCTAAATGGATGACACCCGTGCCATGACCGCACTGGCTACACTTCGGAGGCGCCTCTTCCACCGGCGTCACCACACCACAATGCACGCACTCGAAGTAACTGGGCATCGATGGCCCCTTTTGACTATACCGATGAAATATAGCTCAAATTGGCAGGTATTTCTGCCGTGCAACCACGACAGCTTGTAGTCGATCACTGACTAAAGAGCGACGCTATGTCGAGCCAATCGTTAGTTAATCGGAGACTTCGATAAGGGATGGGACTGGCCGGGATACTCCGAGGTCGGAGGCGGCGCGCTGCTCATCGAGCTGTTGACATTCAAGGCGCGCGAGATGAAGCAAAGATCGCTAGGAAGCCAGAACCGACGGCGATATCACGTCGCCGATTCTGGCTATGACCCCTAGCTGGGCGCGGTCATGCCCGCCTGGTTGTCACTCCCAGTACGGCGCCACGTCGTAGAACTTATGCAAACCCAGTGCCCAACGTTGGTCCGCCATCGACGGCCAGTGATCCTTATCGAACCCTTCTGCCTTCTTCAACTGCTCCTTTGAAACCGAAAGCACAAAGCATTTATTATCGGTATCGAGTTGAAGGGCGTTCCATGGAATGGCAAATAGCTTATCTCCGATACCGAATACTCCTCCAAACGACAGTACTGCATAGGCGACGCGGCCGTTTAGCACATCGATCATGATGTGTTCGATCTCACCAAGGTTTTCACCCTGCGGATTGACGACGTTATTGCCTTGAAGAGTATCAGCTGCCATGATTTCCGGCCCCGGTCCATCAACGTTCCGATACTGGGCGGATCCGATAATCTTGCCCCGCGTTGCTGGGTTGGTTCGTGCAGTTTCCATGATTTGATTCTCCTCAAATAAACGATAGTTAGCAATTCCCGCGGCGGGTGCCGCGCCTAGCAACGGATTCGCTTCACAGATTCAAATCAGACGGATGGAGGGCCGTACCGTTACCGTTATCCCCGTTCCGCTCCTGATTGATCCTGCGGTCTTAGGACCGGCACTGACTTTGGCGAGTTCCTGACCGCGGGAGTTAGCGGTGTCGTCATAGCGCTATACAACGAGAGCAAATACCACTGCTCGGATTCGCCCACGCGCGAACTCGGTAACCGCTGACCATAACTGTCGAATCCGCATGACACGGTTCCACTACAAAACACCAAAATAAACTATAAGGAGTGGATGCACGTGAGAGGAACGGATGTAGATGCGAGTTGACAAAACGTTATCAGGAGACCGCCACCCTGGGGTTGTGGCTTGGGTTGTGTACTTGTTGCGGCAGAGGACCGGCGGCGTTCCGACAGAATCAAATAAGGAGGTAAACATGAATACCATAGACACACAAACGTTGATCATTCTTGCTGGCGTTGTGGTCCTTGCATTGATTGCACTTGGGGCATGGCTCTTCTACCAAAAAAAGCAATCTCAGAGACTCCAAGAACGCTTCGGACCGGAATACGGCCGAACCGTCGATAAACTTGGAGACCGAACGAAGGCTGAATCGGAACTCAAGACGCGGGAAAAGCGCGTCGAGCGCCTCAATATCGTACCTTTGGCGCCGTCTGAAGCCGCCAGGTTTAGTCAGGCCTGGAAAGCGCTCCAGGGCCGCTTCGTCGATAACCCCAAGGCTGTAGTCGTGCAGGCGGACCAGTTGGTTCGTGAGTTGATGCTAAAGCGCGGCTATCCGATGGGCGATTTTGAGCGCCGTGCGGCCGACATCTCTGTCGATCATCCTGCTGTTGTGGATAATTACCGGGCGGCGCAGGCCATCGCGGTGCGCGATGAACGCGATACCGAGGAGTTGCGCAAGGCCGTGGTGCATTATCGCGCCCTCTTCGATGAGCTGCTCGAGGTACGGGAAGCTCAGCAAGAAGTCAGACCAGCAAAGCAAATGGAGGTGTCATCATGAATAGAGAGCCGCAGGAAAAACATCTCACTACGGCGGATTTGGCGGACGCTGGGGAGATACCGGCTGCACAACGAGAGGTTAATCGAGATCTCAAGAAACCAATAAGCGAAAATCAAAACTCCGATGTGAGGAGTGAAGACACACAGCTCGCCCCGCTTTTTTTGCCGGATGTGGCCAAAGAGTTCCGCACGCGCTGGGATGCGGTGCAAATAAGTTTTGTCGATGACCCGAGGCAGGCGGTGCGGCAGGCGGACGAGCTCGTTGCCCAGGTCATGAAGACCTTAGCGGAAACATTTTCCAAAGAGCGCGCCGGGCTTGAAGGTCAGTTAGACCAAAAAGACAAAGCGTCCACGGAGAATTTACGCGTTGCCCTGCGCCGTTATCGCTCGTTTTTTGAACGCCTGCTGTCTCTTTAGGGAGGCATCCTTCACCGCGAGAACTAAGCATGGCGCTTATGCCGGTGGCGCTCGACTTAGGGACTTAGGCGAGGCAGCACGCGATACAGCTGCTCTCCGGATTTCGCCCACAGGCACCGAAAGTCGATCTTAGCGCTGTCGACGGCTGATTTTTCCGGGGCGTGCTGGTGCGCGAGCAGGTACTCCCGGATTAAGCTCAATCCGGCGGGGCTGTAAAGGCCTGGAAGCTCGCGTTTCTGCATCGCCGGAAACGACCTAATTCATCGCGGCTTGGTGTCAATTTTCAAGCCCGGCAAACTGATTCTTAAGGTTCCGGGTTTTGTAAGATACTGGAGGATGCCGTTAAATACTTGGTGAAACATATCTTTCGTGAGGCGTTTGGTTTGCGTATTGTACCGGCTGCAGTGATAGCTATCGAATAGCGTGAGTTCTCGCGGCAGCTTGTATTGGGCGCCATGCCGGAACTGATAGGCGCTGCGTCTGACGCCGAGCGCCATCAACACGGCGTTGTGTGCGACGCCGCCGAGCGCCAAGATCGCCGCTCCGCCGGGCAGCGCCACCAGCTCCTCGCGCAAATAAGGATTGCAGCGCCGCACTTCCTGGGGGGTCGGTTTGTTGCCCGGCGGGAGGCATTTGACGGCGTTCGTGATCCGACACTGATCGAGCTTCAGCCCATCCCCCTTGCTGATGGATACGGGATGCGCGGCGAAGCTGAAACGGTGCAGTGTTTCGTAGAGCAGGATCCCGGCGTGATCGCCGGTGAATGGGCGGCCGGTTCGATTGGCACCGTGCATGCCGGGAGCGAGACCGACGACCAGGAGTCGGGGCCGTATCGCTCCAAACGGCGCAACGGGACGCGCGTGGTAGCCGGGATGCTCCGCCCTTATGCCGTCCAGATGGCGCGCCAGGCGCGGACACAGGCGGCAGGCGACGGAGAACTCAGGCATCGGACGCGGTAGTTTGAGTTGGTGTAGAGTACGCCCTTTTTCTCAGAGGCCGTATCAAAATGAAGGATACGGCCCCTGGAGCATGAGGGGAGTATCCCCTCATTTTGTTAATGACTGGAAGCAGAGCGGGCAGATGGCAAAAGTACTCGCAACCGAAATCCGCGCCGGCAACCTGATCGAATGGGACAAGCGCGTCTGGCGCGTGATCAAAGCTTACCACGTCCATGTCGGCGGCCGTGGCGGGGCGTTCATGCAGGTCGAGATGAAGGACATCGAATCGGGCACCAAGAGAAACGAGCGTATCCGCACCGAGGACAAGATCGAACGGGCGATCGTCGAGCCAAGAGAGATGCAGTATCTGTACAACGACGGCGGCAGTCATGTCTTCATGGACAAGGAGAACTTCGAGCAGCTGAACCTTCCGGCAGAGTTTCTCGAGGGCCAGGCTGGTTACCTGATTCCGAATATCGACGTGCAGGTGAACTTCCACAACGACCGTCCGATCGGCGTCCAGCTTCCGGCGAGCGTGACGCTCACGGTGGTCGAAACCGAGCCCAATCTCAAGAGCGCGACCGCGACCGGGTCGTTCAAGCCCGCCAGGATGGAAACCGGCCTCACGGTCATGGTCCCGCAGTTCATAGTGGACGGCACGAAGATCAAGGTCAACACCGATACGGGCGAGTACATGGAACGCGCATAGCCTCCTGAGGCTTACGCCGCCAGGCGGCTATAACCATGGCGAGCGGAGAGTTCGGGAAGCGTCAATCGGGCGGCACCGCAGTACGGTAAACCATATCGGCTTAGCCCGCATATTTCACAGGACTGGGGTTGGGCGGTTTGTTCGGGGCGCCGACGCTTCGTTTGGCGTGGGGACATGCGGGCTGATTGCTTTTGGGGCAAAAGCCTGACTGCGACACTTCCCCTTTGCCCCCGTGGTTTGTCATGCAACTGCAGTGAAGAATTCAGGTTATCTGTTCGATTAGGAACGGCCGGACCGCGGTCCGGCCGTTCCTCGCCAGAGCCGGATGACCGCGGTCTGAGGCCTCAACTCGCGGCGCCGCTCGGGCTGCAGCGTGACGTGATTGATCTCGAAGCGCTCTCGTAGCATATCCGCCGCCCGTTCAAGTATCTCCGGCCAGCGCTCGGGCTCATCGAGGACGAGATGCGCCGATAGCGCAACGTGTCCCGGCGTGATGCTCCAGACGTGCAGATCGTGGACCGAGACGACTCCGGTCACTCGCGCGAGCGCGCCGCCGATCTCGGGGAGCTCGATCGACGGCGGGACGCCTTCCATCAACACGTGGAGCGTGTCGCGCAGCAGTCTCAACGTCGTCGCAAGAATCAGTGCAGCGATCACGATCGACAATAGAGGATCGATCGGCAGCCACCCCGTCACCAGGATCACGGCGCCCGCGATTACGGCCATGAGCGAGCTCAGCAGATCGCCGATGACGTGGACCAGGGCCGCCCGGATATTCAGAGTGGCCTCGCTCCGGCTCAGTATCAGCGCGACGA
Organism: uncultured beta proteobacterium; assembly: GCA_963802355.1. Taxonomy (GTDB): domain Bacteria; phylum Pseudomonadota; class Gammaproteobacteria; order Burkholderiales; family SG8-41; genus SG8-41. The sequence continues at coordinate 61,885 of CAWDIV010000015.1, forward strand.
CTCCGTTCACGACGAGACCGGCCGCGGCGATGACGATCACGCCCCCGGCGATCACTGGCCGCGGCGCCAACAGCCGTTGCACAGCCTCGGCGACCAGCAAAACGATGACGCCGAGCATGAGGAGGCTGTTCACCATCGCCCCGATCACTTCGGCCCGCTGCCAGCCATACGAATGCCGTTCGCCGGGCGGACGCCGGGCAAGCCATACCGCCACACCCGCGATCGCCAGTGCCGCTGCGTCCGAGAACATGTGTCCGGCATCGCTGACCAGCGCGAGCGAGCCCGACCACAATCCGCCAGCCAGCTCGACTACCGCGTACACCAGGGTGACGGCGAGCCCGACTATGAGAGCCCGGCTGCCCTGTTCATGACCGTGCGCGTGATGCGAGCTCATAAGCCGAGCGGCAATTCGCCGTCCCGTAATCCGATTCCCGCGATGGCACGAAGGGCCTTCGCATAGCGCGGGTCTTCCCGTAATTTCACGATATTCTCGGCGTGTGCCCGTCCATGCATGCGCGCGATCCGCGCCAGGCTCACCGCCGACATGGCGTGACTGAAACCGGCGAAGAGCTCCTCCACGCACGCCGGGCTGTTGCATATCAGCACCATATCGCAGCCGGCGCTGAGTGCCGCCTCGGCACGTCCGGCGATTCCTCCGGCGCCGCTCGCCCCCTCCATGGATAGGTCGTCGCTGAAGATGACGCCATCGAATCCCAGCTCGCCGCGCAACAACTGCTTCAACCACACCGGCGAGTAACCTGCCGGCTGGCTGTCGATCTGGGGGTATATGACGTGGGCTGGCATGATGCCGGAGAGACCTGCTCCGATCAGCCGCCGGAACGGCACGAGGTCGTGGGATGCGATCTCCGCATAGCTGCGCTCGTCGACGGGGATCTCATGGTGCGAATCGGCGCGCACGTGCCCATGTCCCGGAAAATGCTTGCCCACAGCGCTCATGCCGGCTTGCTTGAACCCCTGGATCAATGCACGTGCCAGTTCGGAGATCGCCTGCGGATCGGAATGGAGAGCACGATCGCCGATCACGCTGCTTGCGCCGTAATCCAAGTCCAGTGACCGGGGCGAAGGTCAGATCGACGCCATGGGCGCGTAGCTCAGCGGCCAGCACGTAGCCCACGTCGAGCGCGAGCTGACGGGCGTGGCTGGCCTGGACATCCCACGCACTTCCCAGCTCTCGCATCGGAGGAATCGGCGTAAAGCCCTCGCGAAATCTCTGCACCCGGCCGCCCTCGTGATCGACGGCGATAAGAAGGGCTGGATTGCGCAGGGCGTGCACATCCGCCGTGAGGCGGGCAAGTTGCTCGAGCGAGGAATAGTTGCGGGAAAACAGGATGACTCCGCCCGCGAGCGGATGCGTGAGGCGCCGACAGTCTTCGTCCGTCAGCTCGGTTCCTGCCACGTCCAGCACGACCGGGCCCAAAGGCATGGTTTTGGTGCTCACCTGGAAACTTCCGAAGCGGTTTCGAGCACAACGCATGCGCAGGCCAGGCTCACCTCGTCGCTGATGGTCAGGTGATGGCCAACGATGCCGCGGCTCCGGACCAGCCGCTCGAGATCGGGATGGAAGGCCAGTCCCGGCTTGCCGGCCGCATTCTGCACCACGCTGATGCACTGCAAGGTTACGGGGTAACGAAAGCCGGTGCCCATCGCCTTGGAAAAAGCTTCCTTCGCCGCAAAACGGTTGGCGATAAACAGGACTGGCTTGACCGTCTTGCGATAGGCCGGCCACTCGAGCGACGTGAGGACACGCCGTGCGAAGCGCTCGCCGTACTTGTCCACCAGCCGCGCCACGCGCCGCGGTTCGACCACGTCGATGCCGATGCCGTAGATCATCGTGCGGAGCTGATGAGGGTCTTCATTTCGCGCACCGCTTGAGCGAGTCCGACGAAAAGCGCCTGCGCCACGATGGCATGACCGATGTTGAGCTCGCCGATGTCGGGCAGCCGCGCAACGGGCTGCACGTTACCGTAATTCAAGCCGTGGCCCGCGTTCACGAGCAATCCTTTCCCCGCCGCGTAGGCGGCCGCCGCTGCCAACTTCTTCAGTTCCTGTTCCCGCTCACCGGCTGGCGCACCCGCGTAGCCGCCGGTATGCAGTTCGATCACCGGCGCGCCGGCTGCTTGAGCCGCGTCGATTTGCGCTTTTTCGGCATCGATGAACAACGATACCCGGATGCCCGCATTCTTCAGGTCCCGGCACGCCAGCGCCGCACGTTCGAAGTTGTGCACTACGTCGAGACCGCCTTCCGTTGTCAGCTCCGCTCGCCTTTCCGGCACCAGGCAAACGTCGCGCGGCTGAACGCGCCGGGCGAATTCGATCATTTCGGATGTCAGCGCCGATTCGAGGTTCATGTGCGTCTTGAGCAATCCGCGCAACTCTTCGACATCCCGGTCCTGGATATGCCGGCGGTCCTCGCGCAGGTGTAGTGTGATGTAGTCGGCGCCCGCCGCCTCCGCCGCAAGCGCCGCTTCGATCGGGCTCGGGTAACTCGTGCCCCGCGCCTGGCGCAACGTTGCTACGTGGTCGATATTCACGCCCAGCAGGATCATAACTCGTGGAGATCGCGCAGAAGCTGGCGCGTGTAGAGAACCTGATTGCCGAGGTAATGATTGATCAGCGCCCGCATCAGCACTTTGCTCTGCTGCTGCGTGGCGAAATCAGCGAAATTGCCGCACTGCATGTCGAGCAGGGTCTGGCCCGCCAATTCTACCCCGGTTTCTGCTGGCCTGGCAGTCGCAACCACCGGGCCACGCTCGATGACGTAGACATAACGTTCTTCGGCAGCGATCGGCGCACCGCTATCCGCGTCCCGATCGAGCATCACCGCATAGCCGAGCGCGGAGAGCAGGTTCAACTCGAAGCGGCGCAGAACGGCCGCCTGCCCTTCACCAGCCGCGAGGGCGGCGAGCGCATCGCGGTAGGCGGCGTACAGCACCTCGTGAGGATCGTCGCGCGGCAGCAGCCGCAGCATGAGCTCGTTCAGATAGAAGCCGCATATCAACGACTCGCCCCTGAGGGGCACGTAGGTTCCATGCCACTCCGCAGATATCAGCGTGTGCAGTTCCGATCTGCCGGTCCAGGAGATCAGGAGCGGCTGGAACGCCAGCAAGACCCCCCGCAGCGCCGACTTGGGACGGCGCGCGCCGCGCGCCACCACCGCCACGCGTCCGTGATCGCGAGTGAATGTTTCGACGATGAGGCTGGTTTCACGGAACGGGTAGCTATGCAGAACGAATGCCGGCTGGTGGTCGTGGCGGATCGGGTTCGCGGGACTCATGCCCGGTCCCGAAGGATGAAGGATGAAGGATGAAGGATGAAGGAAGGGGCACCCCGCCCGAAAAAAGCGCCTGCTTGTCCTTCCGCCTTCCGCCTTCCGCCTTCATCCTTTAGTCTCCATATCCCAATTGCTTCAACGCGGCTTCATTCTCTGACCAGCCGCTTCGGACTTTGACCCAGGTTTCCAGAAACACCTTGCCGCCGAACATCCGTTCCATGTCCTGCCGGGCCGATGTGGCTATCGCTTTCAGCTTCGCACCGCCTTTGCCGATCAACATGGCCTTATGGTTGCTCTTGGCGACCAGGATGGCCGCCCTGATCCGGCGCAGATTGCGCTCTTCTTCAAACTGCTCGATCTCGACTGCGGTCCCATAAGGCAGTTCGTCCCCCAGCAGCCGGAAGAGCTTTTCCCTCAGGAGCTCCGCTGCGAGCAGCCGCTCGCTGGCGGTGGTTATGTCGTTCTCCCCGAACAACGCGGGACCTTCGGGCAGGAGCGGCGGTACCGTGTCCAGCAGCGCTTCAATTTGCGTGCCCTTGGCCGCGGAAACCGGAACCACTGCGGCGAAGTTCCGGCGCTCCCCGATTTGCCCGATGAAGGGGAGCAGCAGCTTCTTGTCAGCCATTCGGTCGATTTTGTTGATGGCGAGTATTACCGGCAGCTCCGTCGGCAGCAGCGTCTCGATGGTCCGGTCGCCGTCGTCGAAGCTCAGAGCTGCCACGACCCATATCGCAGCGTCGACCTCCTGCAATGTAGTGGCGACCGCCCGGTTCATCATGCGGTTGAGCGTGGAACGGTGAGCCGTCTGGTGGCCCGGCGTATCCACGAACACCATCTGGGCGTGCCGCCGTGTAACGATCCCGGTGATGCGGAACCGCGTCGTCTGCGGTTTCGACGAAACGATGCTGATCTTCTGTCCCACCATGCGGTTGAGCAGCGTGGACTTTCCCACGTTGGGCTGCCCGACAATCGCAACGTAGCCCGCGCGGTGGGGTCCTGTCATAGTGTGCTGTCCCACAGCACACTAGGCTCGGGTGGCGAGATCATAGGCGTGCCGTGCGGCCTCCTGCTCGGCGCTGCGGCGGCTCGTGCCCGCCCCCAGCGAGCGGATGCGCAGCTCTGGAATTACGCACTCCACCTCGAATTGTTGCACGTGCGCTTCGCCGCGGGTCGCCACCACCGCATACTGGGGCAATGCCATCCGGCGGCCCTGCAGGTACTCCTGGAGCAGCGTCTTGGGATCCTTGCCGGAGGTAGCGGGATCGATCGCATCGATCGCTCCACCGAGCAGCGTACGAACCACTCGCTGCGCCGCCTCGAAACCCTCATCAAGGAACGCCGCGCCGATCACCGCCTCGACGGCATCGGCCAGCATCGATGGGCGCCGTGAACCGCCGCTCTTGGATTCTCCCTCGCCGAGGAGCAGTTGCGCTCCGAAGTCGAATTGCTGAGCCACGTTGGCAAGCGATTGCTGGTTGACGAGGTTGGCCCGGAGCCGCGACAGCTCGCCTTCGGTCAGCTGCGGAAATTTGTGATAGAGCTCGAGCGCGACAGCGCAATTCACGACGCTATCGCCGAGGAATTCGAGGCGCTCGTTGTGGGTGGCGCTGTGGCTGCGATGCGTCAGCGCACGACGCAGCAGTTCCGGCTTGGCGAAGCGATGGCCGATCCGGAGCCCGAACTCCGCGCTGTCCATCACTTGCCGCAGAACCTCCGGGGCGATTCCAGTTATTTAGCGGAGCTGGGATTGAAATCCATGCAGGCGCTCAGGTTACCCACTAACGGCACCTTGACCGAGTACTCCGCGCTGAGCACCACCGAACCGCCGTCCTTTGTAATCTGAATATCCCCGGGCCCGATCGACGTGATGTTTTCGATAGTCTGCCGCAGCGCGAACGCGCCTTCGATCTGGCGGCGGGTCCCGGTGCTCGCAGCCGGATCGTTCGCGACTGCCTTGAACTGCTTCTTTATGGAGTAGTACTCGAAATAGGCCGGAGCGAGTTTGAAAGCGGTCAACAATGCCATGGAAATAATTATGGCTACGACGATGAAACCGGTTAGAGTTACCCCGCCTTGTTTTCGCATGACCACCCTCTCAGTTGATGAATCGCCCGATCCTGCCGAAATCGTCGAAGTTCCACCAGATCATGAAGGCTTTACCGACGATGTTCGCTTCGGGGACGAACCCCCAGTAGCGGCTGTCGCTGCTGCTGTCCCGGTTGTCTCCCATCAGAAAAAAATGTCCCGGCGGCACCTTGCAGGTAAAACCATTGTCATTGTACGCGCAATTTTCACGCAAGGGAAACGCCCGCACGCCCGACAGATGCACTGTGGGCACGTCGGGCTGGATCAGAATGGCGTGGCTGCGCGTTCCGAGCGTCTCGACGAGCCGCTGCGCGCTGACGAAAGAAAGACCCGATTCGACGTAGCTGTATTCGCCATCGGGCTGGACTTTGACTTCGACGCCGTTCACCGAAAGGCGCTTGTTGCGATAGCTGATGTGGTCTCCCGGGAGGCCCACGACGCGCTTGATATAGTCGAGCGACGGGTTTTCCGGGTAACGAAACACCATGACCTCGCCGCGCTCGGGCGCGTTCATGTCCAGCACTTTCAGGTTGACAATCGGCACTCGTATGCCGTAAGTGAACTTGTTCACCAGGATGAAATCGCCCACCAGCAACGTCGGCAACATGGATCCCGACGGGATCTTGAACGGCTCCACCAGAAACGAGCGCAGCAGGAACACCACGAGTATCACCGGGAAGAAGCTCTTGGGGTACTCGATCCACCACGGTTCAGCCTGTTCCTTGGGGCGCGCCTTCCGCAGCCAGAAATGGTCGAGCAGCCAGACAGCTCCGGTGGCTACGAGCAGCAGGAATAACGCCAGCGCGAAGTTCAACTTTCCACCTTGAGAATGGCGAGAAACGCTTCCTGCGGAATCTCGACGGTACCGACCTGCTTCATGCGCTTCTTGCCCGCCTTTTGCTTCTCCAGGAGCTTTCTCTTACGCGAGATGTCGCCGCCGTAGCACTTCGCCAGCACGTTCTTGCGCAGCGCCTTTACCGTTTCCCGGGAGATGATGTTCGAGCCGATCGCCGCCTGTACCGCCACGTCGAACATCTGCCGCGGGATCAGCTCGCGCATCTTGGTCACCAGTTCCCGGCCGCGGTGCCGCGCCTGGTCGCGATGCACGATCAGCGAGAGCGCGTCCACGCGCTCGCTCGTTGATCAGGATGTCGAGACGGACGAGATCACCGGCCCGGTACTCGAGAAAATCATAGTCGAGCGAGGCGTAACCGCGGGAGCCCGACTTCAGCCGGTCGAAAAAGTCCATCACGACCTCGTTCAGCGGCAGCTCGTAGGTCAGCATGACCTGCCGGCCGAGGTACTGCATGTCGCGCTGGCTGCCGCGCTTCTGGTTGCACAGGGTAATGACCCCTCCGACGTATTCCTGGGGAACGAGGATGGAAGCGGTGATGATCGGCTCACGGATTTCCTCGATTTTCGACGGGTCCGGCAGCTTCGATGGATTCTCGATTTCCATCACGGTGCCGTCGCGCAGGGCCACCTGGTAGACCACGGTCGGCGCAGTGGTGATCAGATTCATGCCGTATTCGCGCTCGAGCCGCTCCTGCACGATGTCGAGATGCAGCAGCCCGAGGAAGCCGCAGCGAAATCCGAAACCGAGCGCCTGGGAGGATTCCGGCTCGTAGCGCAGCGACGCGTCGTTCAGGTGGAGCTTTTCCAGCGCGTCGCGAAGCGCGCCGTACTCGTTCGCGTCGACCGGATAAAGGCCGGCGAACACCTGCGGCTTGATTTCCTTGAACCCGGGCAGGGGCGCGGCGGCCGGGCGCTCGGCCAGCGTGAGCGTGTCACCGACGCGTGCCGCCTGCAGCTCCTTGATGCCCGCGGTGACAAAGCCCACTTCACCTGCGGAAAGACTGTCTTTCAAGCGCGACTTTGGAGTGAATATTCCTACCTGCTCGCAGGTGTAGCTCGTACCGGTAGACATGAACAATATGCGGTCCTGCGGCAGCAGTACCCCGTCCACCACGCGTACCAGCATCACCACGCCGACGTAGTTGTCGAACCATGAGTCGATGATCAACGCTTTCAGCGGCTCCTCCCGGCTACCCTTGGGCGGCGGGATACGGGAGATGATGGTCTCGAGGATATCTTGCACCCCTTCTCCGGTCTTGGCGCTCACCCGCAACGCGTCCTTCGCCGGGATGCCGATGATGTCCTCGATCTCGGCGATCACGCGTTCGGCATCGGCCTGGGGCAGATCCATCTTGTTGAGCACTGGAACGACTTCTACGCCCTGCTCGATCGCGGTATAAGAGTTCGCCACTGTCTGCGCTTCGACTCCCTGCGACGCATCGACCACGAGCAGCGCGCCCTCGCATGCCGCCAGGGATCGCGAAACCTCGTAGGAAAAATCCACGTGCCCGGGAGTGTCGATCAGGTTGAGCAGATAGCTCTGGCCGTCGCGCGCCCGGTAATCAAGTGCGGCGGTCTGGGCCTTGATGGTGATTCCGCGTTCCCGCTCCAGATCCATCGAATCGAGCACCTGTTCTTCCATTTCGCGGTCCGTCAATCCCCCACAGAGCTGTATGAAGCGGTCCGCAAGCGTGGACTTGCCGTGATCGATGTGGGCGATGATGGAGAAATTGCGGATATGGTGCATAAAAGAGGGCTCTCGCGAGAGCCCCCTCGGTTGCGTTCGTGTTTCGGCGCCGGTTAGATAAAGCGCGGTATTTTAACGGAAACTGCTCAAATAAGCAGTAACGCCTGCCGGCTCCAGACGATGCCGGCAAAGTTCGCGTTCTCCGTGTGCCAGCACCGGGACGTGCACGCCGTAGCGTTCGCTGAGTAGCGGGTCGCTGTCAACATCGACGACCTCGACGTCAAAAGCGAAGCGGGCCTGCAATCCTGCAGGCCCGCGATCATTTCCTCGCAAAGATGGCAATGGCGACGGCTGTAGACGCTAAGTGTCTGCCGGGCGGGCCCTGCGCCCTCCTCGCCAACCTGGGCCACGTGCCGCTTCGTCGCCTTCGGAGTCAGATCCCCGATCCCTTAATCCCGACCTCGAGGCAAGGGCCCCTCTTCCGCTCTCGAGCCCTAGTTCCCATCGGGGCGGAACGGGATGTAGAGCGAATTGGCGCCGCGGCGGACGAGTAGCGCGACGATACGTCCCTTGTCGATCTGGCCGAGCAACTGATTGAACTGTTCCACGGACTTCACATCCTGATTGTTGACCGCGAGTATCACGTCGCCGCGGCGTACGCCTGCGCGCGCGGCGGCGCCCTGCGCGTTCTCGACGAACACACCGCCCGAGAGTTTGAGCTCTTTGCGCTGCGCCTCGGTGAGATCCGACAACGTCATACCGTGCTGGCTGGGAGTCGCTGCGGGAGGCTTGCCGCCGCCGCGCCGCGGCTTTTGCGCGGCGGCCCGCTCATCCTGCATCTCTCCGACCACGAGCTGCACATCGCGCGCCTGCTTGTTGCGCCAGACCTGCACATTGACCTTGCTTCCCGGCTTGGTCGCGCCGACGAGCCGCGGCAGATCCTCGGAGGAAGCAACGGGCTTGCCGTCGAAGCGCAGGATGACGTCGCCCGGCTCTATCCCGGCTTTCTCAGCCGGGCCGGCCTTTTCCACGGAGTTGACCAGCGCGCCCTGTAGCCTGGACAGGCCGAACGACTCCACGAGCTCCTTGGTGAGCGGCTGGATCACCACGCCGATACGTCCGCGGGTGACCTTGCCCGACGTGCGCAGCTGCTGCGCGATTTCGTTAGCAACGTCGATCGGTATCGCAAAGGATAACCCCATGAAGCCGCCGGTGCGGCTGTAAATCTGCGAGTTGATGCCGACGACCTCACCCCTCAGGTTGAACAGCGGTCCACCGGAGTTGCCGGGATTGACGGCGACGTCGGTCTGGATGAAGGGCACATAGTTCTCCTGCGGCAGCGAGCGCCCTTTCGCGCTTACGATACCGGCCGTAACCGAGTTCTCGAAGCCGAACGGGGAACCGATCGCGATCACCCATTCCCCGACCCTCAACTTGTTGGGGTCGCCGAACCTGACCGCCGGCAGCCCCGTCGCCTCGATCTTGATCAGTGCAAGATCGGTCCGGCGGTCCGCCCCGATCACCTTCGCCTTGAATTCGCGCTTGTCCGTCAGCTTCACCGTGATCTCATCGGCAGCATCCACGACGTGCGCGTTGGTCATGACATAGCCGTCGGCGCTGATGATGAAACCCGACCCGAGCGACTGCGTCTGGAATTCGCGCGGCCCCGGATTGGGAATGAAGCGCCGGAAGAACTCGAAAAAGGGATCGTCTTCCTGGAGATTCGGAACCTGTGGCAACAGCGGATTGCGAACCGACTGCGTGGTGCTGATGTTGACGACGGCCGGACCCTGCCTCTCCACCAGATCCGTAAAATCCGGCAGTTGCGCCGAGACGGCAACCGATGTCCAGAGGAACACAAGGAACAGCCAGCGCCTCAGCTTCAGCATGGGTACCCTGGCGGCCTGCCGGCCTTGCAGCTCCGACCGGCCGCTAAATGCAAAACCGCCCGCAGACTTGCCACAGAGCGGGGTGAAAAGGCCTGTTTTAGCCATCAATACAGGGGGAGAGGGGATTTCATTTTGTTAGCCGTTCTAAAGGCAAAGCGCGGCCAGAGAACGGCAAAAGTACAACGATATAGGTTTGGCGCCATCCCTGTCTACAGCGGTCGGCTAAGCGCAGAAGCTACGATACTACCTTGCAGCGGCGGCGGCACCTCTGAACTCGAGGGAATTGGCAATTTGCATGACGGTCGCCGCGGGAGCCTCCCCCAGCGCCGTCACCATGTGATCCGAGACTGGTCTCGTATAAATATTGACGGCGCCCTGGTGCGACAGCGTCGGCACCAGCTTAGCGCTCGGCATGGGCTCGATGAAGACGGAAACCGCTGCCAGTCCATCGGAATAGACGATGTGCGCGACCGCCGCCGGGCGACCGGCCATCGAGCGCTTGTGCTCGGTCAGCTTCCTGAATCCGGGCAGCCGGCTGACGAGGACCCAGCCGGTGTCAGCCTGCGACTCGGCGACGGGCAACGCGGAGCGATCGACCTTCCAGTCCTTCGCTTTGGCGGCGTAGCGGGACTTGACCAGGTCACGGTTGAAGTTGCCGCCCATCGCGAGCTGGGTGAACGCGAAAGACTCCAGCTGCTCGGACTTTTCGTTGAAGCTGCGGGCACGCAGCGGCAACCCCGTGTTCGCTTCAGCGCAGAAATAGTGGCCATAGCGCAGCTTGTCCTTGGGCTCGAGGACGATGACCTGGCATGGGAAGCCCGCCACCCGGTCCGTTCCCTCCTTACGCACGTGATAACTGTCGGAGATGCCGGTTAGCTGTTCGGGCAGCATTGCCGGGAACCGGCGTGGACTGCGCTTTTCGACGATGACCGTCTTCGAACCAGGCAGATAGCAAGTGACCTGATCGTTGGTGCGGATTATTTCGCGCGGCGGGCCATCAAGCGTCTCGAGCCGCTCGAATTCACCGCCGGCGGCATTCATGAAATGCGCGATGCGGGAAGTCTCGGTCTGGTTGTTGTTGCGATAGACGAAGGTGCCGGTGTAATTCAATTGGCGTGAAGCGCTCGCCATCTTTTTGAGCCATCCGAGTCCATCCGGGGACTCGGCTACATCGGCGGCGGCGGCGGTACCTGCGAACGAAAGTCCCAGCAGTATCGCCGGCCAAACCGATTTCACTCCCGCCCCTTCGCCTATTTGCTCGCCGATACGCTGCGAATATACGGTGCTACTCCTTGTATCGCCGTGCTCGGCGAGAATTCCTGGTGCGCCATCAGGTATTCGTTCATCTTCCCGTCGCTGGGAACGCTGGCAAGTTCCGGCTGGACGCTGGCGGGAGTGACTGCCGCAACCGGGGCAGACAGGGCGACAGGCGCGGATGTCGGTGTGGCAGGCAACCGGTGGAACGACGTCAACGAGGTGGCAACCGACGTGGCAACTGAGTCAGGCTGGGGTACCAGCGGATTATTGAAAGCCATCCAACCGACCAGTGCTACCGCCGACAGCGAGGCGGCTGCCGACAAGGCGTAAGCGGTAGTACGGTTTGCGGGTCTCATCTGTGACGGCTGCGGTGCGAGCACCGTCGGCTCCTGCTCGAGCCGAGCGCCCAACGTCGCGCTGAAATCCGTCGCAACGATGGAGTCGCCCCGCAACGCGTCGCCGATCAGGTGATAGGTATTCCAGTGGGCTCTCGCCTCCGGGTCCTGCTTGAGGCGGGTGGATTGTTGATCGCTCTGGTGAGCGTCGAGCTCACCATCCATCAAGGCTGATATCTTGTCCATCTACCATCTCCTGTCTTTCGGTGTGTCCAGCAGCGGTCTTAACTTAGCCGCTATTGCTTCACGCGCCCTGAAAATTCTCGACCGGACGGTTCCGATCGGGCAGTTCATTATATTGGCGATGTCCTCGTAGCTGAGCCCCTCTATTTCCCGCAGGGTGATCGCCGATCTCAACTCTTCTGGCAGCGTGTCCAGCGTTTGGTTCACTGTTTCAGCGACCTGCCGGCTCATCATCTCGTTCTCCGGCGTGTTCAGATCGCGCAGCTGGTCGCCGTCCTCGAAGCCCTCCGCCTCCTCGCTGTCTATCTCCGTCGTGGTCGGCGCCCGCCGCCCCATCGCCACCAGGTAATTCTTCGCGGTGTTGATGCCGATCCGGTACAGCCACGTGTAAAACGCACTGTCGCCGCGAAAGGTGGGAAGCGCCCGGTAGGCCTTGATGAAGGCCTCCTGGGTCACGTCCTCAACTTCGGTCGCGTCCCGGATGAATCGCGACAGCAGCCGCGCGAGCTTTCTCTGATACTTGCTGACCAGCAGCTCGAACGCCTGCTTGTCGCCGCGTTGCGCGCGCTCGACCAACTGCTGATCGACTTCGCGATCGCTCATGAAACCCGTCCCTGATGTAATTGTTATCCACGAGATATGCCCACCCGGCTGGACAGTCCACAGTATACCTATCCGGGGGCGGTCGCGAACGCGAAAGTCGCGTTAATCCACGGACAGGAAAGCAGAAAATTAGTTCCTAGACAGGCCTGCCACCGTCCGGGCCCCGTTTCGGTAGTGGCCCGTCTGCTAGAATTTGACGCTTTTACCGGAGTGTGGAATGACCCTTAAATTCGACGTCCTGGTGGTCGGGACCGGGACTGGCCGGCCTGACGCTGGCGCTGCACGTCGCCGACCGCAAGAGTGTGGGCCTGGTCACCAAGCAGCAGCTCCTGGACGGCGCCAGCAGCTGGGCGCAGGGGGGGATAGCCGCCGTCCTGGCTGGCGACGATACCCTGGAATCCCATATCCGCGACACCCTGACCGCCGGGCGCGGGGCTATGCGACGAGGCGGTTACCCGTTACGTCGTCGAACGCGGCCGGGAATCCGTGCAATGGCTGATCGGCCAAGGGGTTCCCTTTACCCGGGACGCGGCCAACGCCACCGGCTACCACCTGACGACCGAGGGGGGGCACAGCCACCGCCGGGTGATTCATGCGGCGGACGCAACGGGCCAGGCGGTGCAGTCCACGCTGGAGAGCAAGATCCGCAGCCACCCCAACGTGACCCTGCTCGAACATCACAACGCGATCGACCTCATCACCGGCGCCAAGCTCGGGTTGGCCGAAACCGATGCTACGGCTGCTATGTGCTCGACACGCAGATCGGGCAAGGTCAAGACCGTCGCCGCCGGCCAACACCGTACTGGCGACCGGCGGCGCCGGCAAGGCCTATCTTTACACGACCAATCCCGACACCGCCACCGGCGACGGCATCGCCATGGGCTGGCGCGCCGGCTGCCGGGTGGCGAACATGGAGTTCATCCAGTTCCATCCGACCTGCCTCTACCACGCCCATGCGAAGTCGTTCCTGATCTCGGAAGCGGTGCGCGGCGAAGGCGGTCTGCTCAAGCTGCCGGACGGCACGCGCTTCATGCCCAGGCACGATCCGCGCGCGGAGCTCGCGCCGCGCGATATCGTCGCGCGCGCGATCGACTTCGAGATGAAAAAGCAGGGCCTGGATTGCGTTTATCTCGACATCACGCACAAAGGCGCCGACTTCATCAAGAGCCATTTTCCCAACATCTACATCCACTGCATGGAGTATGGGCTAGACATCACGCGCCAGCCGATTCCTGTGGTGCCGGCGGCGCATTACACCTGCGGCGGGCTCATCACCGATACCCGCGGCCGCACGGATGTGCCCGGTCTGTACGCGATCGGCGAAACCGGCTGCACCGGGCTGCACGGCGCCAACCGGCTCGCGAGCAACTCGCTCCTCGAATGCCTGGTGCTTGGCCGCTCGGCGGCGGGCGACATACTCGAACGAGCCGGCACCGCCCTCGCCCGCCCTGCCCGCCTGGGACGAGAGCCGCGTCACCGACGCCGACGAGGAGATCGTCATCGCCCACAACTGGGACGAGCTGCGGCGCTTCATGTGGGATTACGTCGGAATCGTGCGCACCAACAAGCGGCTCGCGCGCGCCCAGCACCGCATCCGGCTGCTGCAGGAGGAGATACACGACTATTACGCCAACTTCCGCGTCAGCAACGACCTGCTCGAGCTGCGCAACCTGGTGACGAGCGCCGAACTGATCGTGCGCGAGCGCCATGCTGCGGCACGAAAGCCGCGGACTGCACTATTCACGCGACTATCCGCGACTTGTTGCCTGAAGCGAAGCAACACAGTCCTCGCTCCGGAAAAGGGGTGACTCGATTCTCGTTGCTCGTTTCCGGCGCGCGTTGCCGCCTCGCGCGGTGGAGCCGGTTCCTGACCGAACGAGTCAACAGAGTCACTTCTCTCTCAATCCGGCCGGGACCAGCCAGCGGTCGAGCGCGTCGAACTCCATTGCAGGACGAGCGCCATGACGCCGCCGCCGGTATCGCTCCCGCGAGCAGCATCGCGTGGTCGTTCACCGCGAGCCCGGCGACGATGCGCTCGCCGTAGCCGCCTGCGCCGATGAACGCAGCGATCGTGGCGGTGCCGACATTGATCACGGCCGAAGTCTTGATCCCGGCGAGGATCGAGCGCGACTGCGAGGGGCAGCTCGACCAGGCGCAGGCGCGCGGCGGAGGCAAGTCCCAGCGTGCGTGATGCTTCCTTGAGCGGCGGCGCGATGTCCGCGAGCCCGCTATAGGTGTTGCGCACGATCGGCAGGAGCCCGTAGAGGAACAACGCCGCGATCGCGGGCACCGTTCCGATGCGGTCGAAAGCCGCGATGAGGAACGCGAGCAGCGCAAGCGCGGGGATCGTCTGCAGCATGCCGACTACGCCCAGGATATCGCCGCGCGCGCGCGCGGCGCGCGCTCGGCCCAGATGCCGAGCGGGACGCCGGCCGCCACGCTCAAGCGCGAGCGAAACGAAAACGAGCAGCAGATGCTCCGCGGTCAGCCGCGCCGAGGTCCGGACGCGAGGAGCACTTCCAGGAAGGGCGCGTTCCGCCGGCTTGCCCGCTGCTGGAGGGCGCGGCGGCGGGCTTGCCGGGCAGGAAATCCGCCGCGACCTGCGCTGAAACGGACCTGCCGGTCGAGCTCGGCTGCGGCGTTCATCGCGATCATGTTGCGCGCGTGATCCGGCCTTCGAGCCGCTGCACGCCTCCCACGTTGCCGCGAACCGCTCCGGCACGTCGCGGCGAAAGAACAGCACGGCGTCATAGGCCGGAAAGAAAGCGCGATCGTCCTCGAGCACGACGCAGCTTGTAGCGCTCGATCTTGGCGTCGGTCGAGTAGACGTCGATCACATCGAGCTGCCGGGCGGCCAGCGCCTCGTAGGCGAGGCCGTGATCGAGCCCGCGCGGAGAAAACGGCAGCGCGTACGCCGCCTTCAGCGCTTCCCACCCGTCCTTGCGGTTCAGAAACTCCTGCGACAGCCCGAGGCGCAGCTGCGGATGCCGGGCGAGATCGGAAGACGCGGCCTATGCCGAGCGCCGCCGCCTGCGTCGCAACCATCGCGAGCGCGTAGCTGTTGGCGAAGCCGAGCGGCACGCCGACCGCGAGGCCGTCGGCCGCCAGCATCCGGTCAGCTCCGCGAGCGGCGGCACCCGCTTCATGCCGAGCAGCTCGAAGGCGATGGTGCCGGTGTACTCCGGGTAGACGTGTATCGCGCCCGCCTTGAGCGCCGCGTGCAGGATGCCGGTGCTTCCCATGCCCTGCTGGTGCACCGCCTGGGCCGCGCCCGCCTTCGCCGCGGTCTGCGTGACGATCTCGCCCAGCACGTAGGACTCGGTGAAGCGCTTGGAGCCTACGCTCAAGCGTCCCTGTGCCAGCACGACGCGAACGTCGGCAGCACGACGAAGGAGCATTGCGAGGATCCACGCACTAGCGTGATTGGTGACATGGTGCCACGCGAGTGCATTCGTGCTGCCTTGACCATGGTCTGTCGAGCTGCCGCCATGTTCACAGTCCCAGGCGCGCCGGCGCCCGCTGGGCGCGCATGAAATTCGCGGACGAAGGGCTCGGCCGGGCGCTCCAGCAGAGTCGGCCGCGTGCCGCGCTGGACGACGCGACCCTCGCGCATCAGGACGATGTCGATCCGCCGAAATACGCCGCCTCGATGCATGTCGTGGGTGACCAGCACGACCGTCTTGCCGAGCGCGGCGAAGATGCGCTTCAGCTCCTCCTGCAGCTCGTAGCGCGTGATCGGATCGAGCGCGCCCAGCGGCTCGTCGAGCAGGAGCAGCGGCGGATCGAGCATCAGCGCGCGCATGATGCCCACGCGCTGGCGCTGGCCCCCGGAGAGGTCGCGGGGATAGCGCTGCAAGCGCCGCGGCGGGCAACGGGCGAGCCCGCCAGCTCGGCCGCTGCGCGCCTCGATCCACGGCCGGATCTCTTTTCAGGAAAACCGCGACAGCAGGGTGACGTTGTCCGGAGGCGGTCAGGTGCGGGAACAGCCCCCCTTCCTGGATCACGTAGCCGATGCCGTGGCGCAGCCGCCCCACGTTCCCGGCGCGAGCGCCTCGCCGCCGATCGACACGCTGGCCGGTATCGGGCGCGACCAGCCCCACGATCATGCGCAGCAGCGTGGATTTGCCGCAGCCGCTCGGCCCGATCAGCGCGGTGACGCGCCGCGGCGCGAACTCGATGGAGACGGGCGCGAGCGGCCGGGACGCCGCCGTAGGACTTGGAAACGTTGTCGAGTGACTACCACGGCGTGCTGCCCGAACTGAGCGTCGGCCGTCTGATGGAGCTGGAGCATGCGCCTCACGCCTGGCCACGCTGCCATGGCATGGAAGCCGGCGTTCCGTGGCACAATGCTTCCTTCCGTCAATCCTTCCGCCGGTGCGACGCATGAATCCCGCGAGACTACGATCTCGAAGCTTTCTGGATGCCGTTTACCGCCAACCGCCAGTTCAAGGCCGCGCCGCGCATATTCGTGTCGGCGCAAGGACATGCATTACACCACCGAAGACGGCCGCAGCATCCTCGACGGCACCGCCGGGCTGTGGTGCGTGAATGCCGGGCCATTGCCGGCCGAAGATCGTCGAGGCGATACGGCGGCAGGCCGGAACGCTCGACTATTCGCCGCTGTTCCAGATGGGACACCCGGGCGAGTTCCGCGCGGCCGACGCTGGTGGCGCAACTCGCGCCCGCCGGCCTCGATCATGTGTTCTTCTGCCAACTCGGGTTCTGAGTCGGTGGACACCGCGCTCAAGATCGCGCTCGCCTGTCACCGGGCGCGCGGCGAGGGCCATCGCAACGTGCTCGTGGGCCGCGAGCGCGGTTATCACGGCGTGGGATTCGGCGGGCATTTCGGTCGGCGGCATACCGGCCGACCGCAAGGCGTTTGGCAGCATGCTCCCGCGCGTCGATCATCTGCCCCACACTCACAGCCCTGAGCAGATGGCCTTCAGCCGCGGGCAGCCGGCGTGGGGCGCGCACCTTGCCGAGGACCTGGAGCGCATCGTCGCGCTCCACGATGCTTCCAACATCGCCGCGGTGATCGTCGAGCCCGTCGCGTGCTCGACCGGCGTTCTGGTGCCCCCGCAAGGGCTACCTGGAGAAATTGCGCGCGATCTGCGACAAGCACGGGCTCCTGCTTATTTTCGACGAGGTCATCACCGGCTTCGGGCGGACCGGCAAGGCCTTCGCGGCGCAGACGTTCGGCGTGACGCCCGACATGATCACGTTCGCGAAAGGCGTGACGAGCGGCACCGTGCCGCTGGCGGGCGTCATAGTGCGCCGCGACGATCTACGACTACAGTGGTGAACGGCGGCGCCGCCCGGCACGGTGGAATTCGCCCACGGCTATACCTATTCCGGCCACCCCCTCGCCACCGCCGCGGCCGCGGCGACGCTCGCGCTATACCACGAGGAGAAGCTCTTCGAGCGCGCCCGGGAGCTCGCGCCGCGCTTCGAGCAGGCGGTGCACAGCCTCGAAAGGCGCGACCACGTGATCGACATCCGTAATTTCGGCCTGATGGCGGGGATCGAGCTGCAGCCCGTGCCCGGCAAGCCCGGAGCGCGCGGCTACTCAGGCTTTCATGAAGTGCTACGAAAAAGGCGTCCTGACGCGCGTCACGGGTGACACGATCGCGCTTTCGCCGCCGCTCATCATCAGCGAGGCAGCAGATCGACGAGCTTACGGGCACCCTGGGCGCGGCATTACGCGAGCTCGGATAGAAACCGATTTCTTGAATCACGAAGGACACAAAGGACACGAAGTAACTTCCAATCAAGCAACCCTTTGTGGCTGTAGCGTCCTTCTTTGTGGGTTAGAAATAATTAGCCCGCATGCTCCGCAACGACCGAAGCGTTACCTGCTCAGAAAACTCCCAACTTCCAATACCCGTGAAACATGCGGGCTGGAATGTCAGTCGTCGTGGCGCGGCAGCTTGCATGCGCGAGATCGTCCAGAGCTTGACATCTTCCTCGGGCTCGTCGCCTATCCCATCCGGATTCGTCGGCGTCGGATTAGTGAGGACTATGGCGAGGTTGGTTACAAAAATCTCGTCATCGACGATCACCGGGCTCGCCGGGAAGAGCAGGCCATCGGGAGTGCCATTGTGCTTGATTCCGCGGAATTCGCCCAGCTTCGCGACGACTCTGCCTTTATCGTTCAGAGCCACGACCTCGTCGGCCTGATTCGCGCAAACCCACAGCAGCCCGGTTCGCTCGTCAAAGACGAGACCGTCGGCGCCGTTGATGCTCTCGGCGAAGACGGTGACGGTGGGCGTCGCCGATTTTGGATTTCTGATCTTGAGCACCCGGTCGTCCCCGGTGTTGGCGACGAAGAGCACGGTCTCCTTGCTGTCAAAGGCGAGGCCGTTGGCGCCGAAGGGCGGGAACCCGGTTGTGGCGAGCAAGGGGTCGTGGACAAGCGTAGTCATGATGCAGTTCGGCACGCAGCCTGACGGATTGGTGATTTTGAACACGGCTCCCTGGAAAGAGTCGGAAATGTAGAGGTTCCCGTCTCTGTCGAAGACCATCGCGTTCGGGACGCGTGCGTTGTCGCCGAAGGTGATCACGTCGCTGCTGCCGTCGGGATTGCCCACTTGGCGCGGAGCCGGCGCGCCGACCGACGGGACGTCCGCGACGGGCTCTAGCTGGGAAAGATCCGCCGCCACGCGTTGGATCTTCGAGCCGGTGCCAGCGAAATCGCCGACGTTGGCGATGTAGACCTTCTTGTTGACAAGGTCGAACTCCAAACCGAGCAGCGGGGCGGCGAATTCGCGCTGTGCAAGAAGCTTGCCGTGCCGGTTGTACTGCAGCAGCTTGGACGGAGCGCTGAACGTCGAGACGTAGATATCGCCGTTCGCGGGATTGGCCGTAATACCCTCGGGGAGGCTCACGCCGTTTGGAAGCACCGCGAAAGTGTCAACGTGGCGATCGATGGACAGCTTGAACGGGCGGTTGCCGTTGTCGTCCGCGAGGACCGTTCCGGTGCCGAAAGCGGTGACCGATAGGAACGCGCAACTAGCCAGAAATACTTTCATTTTCTCCTCCATGTGCTGATGGACGCCGCGAGAGTTGCCCGCTCATGAAGAAGCTGGCTTCGAAACCGGCTTCCTCACTTCCAGGACCAGGCGTCGGATTGAACCGATGGCACCTCGAAATGCCGGTGGTCGATCAGCGAACCGGCAGCGGCACCCCCCTTACCTGCAGTGGTTCATTCATGCAGGAGATCTTGCCCCGGCCCGGGCCGGCGGGGTTGTTGACTTCTCCAGCGGAGTTGGGAGAGTTGTCGCGGCGGTTGCCGTCGGAGCTCGTCACGCAGAACTTGCGGTCGAACAGGAACGGGCTCGTGGGAAACTCGAGCAAACCCGCGCCGCCGTTCTGGCCGGCATTGCGCAACTGCGTGGCCGGATTAGGGGCGTTGCGGAATACTTCGATCACCTTGCCCTTGTCAGTCACGCCGACGATCGCGTTGCGCTCATTGGCCGCGACCCAGATATTGCCGTCGTGGTCGAGGGCGATTCCGTCCGCGCCTTCCAGCGCGGGATGAGCGACGAAAAGGTTCTCGAGGCAGAGAGTTTTGGCGGCGGCGGCAAAAGTCGTATCGCATCCCGTCCTGCTTAGTAGATTGCCACGACGGTCGAACTTCACCAGCCAGATCGCCCCACGCGCCGTGTCGGAGACGAAGAGGTCACCGTGCTTGTCGAACGCCAGCCCGTTCGCCACCAGCGGCTGGGAGCCGGCTGTATTCTGGGCGTTGCGGCTGAAGGGTAGCACCGTGATAGCTCCCGGCGGCAAAGTGCGGACGTCGCGCCCGACACCGCCTACGTTATTTTGGTCGAGATTAACTACATTCGCCATGGGCTGCACGCGAAAGACTTCTTCGCACCCCGTAAAGCTTGACTCACACACGCCTCCGGAAGGGCCAATCTTCCAGACCCGACCCACGCCGGTGACGCCGTCGCTGGTCCAGAGATTGCCGTCTACGTCGAAGGCCACGCCGTTCGTGCCCGGCACCCCGGAGGCGAACACGGTCGCGATGGGAGGAGCGCTCGCGTCGGGGGTGAAGCTGTAGATCCTGTCCGTTTCGGTGACGAACAGCTTTCCCGCCCGATCAAAGGCGAGACCCAGTGGGGCGCAAACGTTAAGGGGGGCGGCGCGATCGGTCGGCGCCGGAATGCGGCCTACCAACACCGGCGTGGGGTTCGCGATATTGCTGTTGACGCGCCACACCGGACATTCGTTACCAGCAGTAGTCTGGCGTCCCGGCACGTAGAGATTGCCATTGTCGTCCCCTGTCAAGCCCTCGATGTTAAGCGTCGTGATGACGAGGGTGGTAAACGTCCCTTCTTGCGGAAACGGGTTGCCATCGCCGGCCCACGCCGGCATCGATAACTGAGCGGAAAAGACCAGGGATAAAGCGATAACGATATTTCTGGCGTCCATCTGATCCCCCTTGTGTAGCGTTGATGAAAAGCATGTTCATCATGCGGTGGGCGACGTGCAAAATCAATGCCCATGGATGGCATGAGCGAATATGACAAAACGGGATACGCCAAATGGAATAAACGGGGCGTGAACGCTGTAATGGATCGCCTCTACGCTCGGTAGAGATGTCGGTACTTTGTCAACACCTTCCTAACGCACGGAATATAACGGTGACCCTGATGTTAGTGACAGCGGGGAAATCACGACTTTCGCGTACTCAATCGAGCCAGGCGTGCTTTGTCCCTGCTGGCTTTCAAATGACCCATTTAATCAAGGAGGACTTGTCATGGTAAAGAAATCGTTGGCTTTCGCGCTATTCCTTGGAATCGCCTTTCCCCTCTCGGCTGCGGCCCAAGACGACACCCTCGCAAGGTTTAATGGCGGGATTGGCGTCATCCCCGTCTCGAGCGGGGTGGCTCCGGACCCAGCGCAGCTGACCTCAGAGGTGGTGAATCGGAACTTTGTTCGTGGTGTCCAGCCCGCCGGGCAGATCTGGGTGATAGACAAGCTCGAGGCCACGGTGAGGGCGAACGGGCAAATCTCGGTTCAGGGAAAAGGGCTGATTCTGGGCGGCGGGAATAGCGCCGGGAGGGCGACTGGACAATCCGTATTTGCCACGCTGATTTGTTCAGCGGCAGCCCCCTTTAACCAATTCAGCACGACGCTCACCGGCGTCCAGCTCGCCAATAACGGCGACTTCAAGATTGACGACATGTTGTCGCCCGCGCCACCCTTTCAGTGCGCCAGCCCCATGCTTCTGATCCGCACAGCGGGGACCGGGAATTGGTTCGCGGTCGGGATCCTCAAGGACGAGTAGGCAGCCTGCGCTTCTAGGGTGAATCCCGAGGACGCGCTCGGCGCACGTTGCGCCAAGCGCGCCCTATATCGTTAGGTGTTCCGACCGGCATCGCGCCCGCCGGCACCTAGTTCGCGGATGGCACTCTGCTGTAACAAAGACGCCAAACTCGACCCGCTGGCGGGATCATCCGCCGGCGGGTCCGGCTCGTTCAACCGTTCCGCCTCCCCAAAGCGAAACGACCGAGCTGCAATACTGCCCGGCCTTTCTTCTCCCTCGCGACGCTAGTCGCGGCTGTGGCCGTGGCCTCTGTTCTGGCCTCGAATCTCTCCTGGCCCGAAGGTAACCGTATGAACGTTCGTATAGGTCGCGCCCGCACGAATGGCCCGCACCAACTCAGCGAACTCCCCGGCAGCGATACCCTGCCCCGCGACAGTGATGACCGAGGCGGGGGTGATCGTCCCCGTCACCGTGTTCGATCTCGGACCCCCACACTTGGGCGTACCGGCCGTGGGAGACAGAAAAGGAGCTTCGGTCTCACACAGCCATACCACGATGCCGCCCACGGTGTGCCGCTGGCCGAAGTGGATGTGCGCCTGGGTTACATCGCTTTCCAGACCCTCGAAGCTCAACTCGTAGGTGATCATGCTGAGACCTTCGTCGATCTTGGCCTTGAAGCTCCCCTTGGCTTGGGTCGAGATGGCGCCGCGGAGCGCGGGCAGGGTGGTCGGGGTTCCCCCTCCAGCGATGAAGTGAACCTCGTTGTAACCCGAGAGCCGTGCTGCTGTGCTGTTGCTCTTGTTGTGGTCGTCGTCGGCGAGAACCGTGGAAACGGCGCCTGTCATGCCGCCCAGCATGAGTGCGGCGACGGCTGCGGTAAGCGGCCGGGTTTTGAGCGCTTTCATCCAGTACCTCCTCTGAAGGTTAATGAATCAATGTTGAATTTTCAATGCTTAGTGCTCAAGTGAAAGCAGCGAACTCGCTTAATTCAACATTACACATACAAAATTAAGCATTGCCCCGTTAAGGCGTCGGAGTGCCTTCACGCAAACACCACACTACACCGCTTTATTCCCCGTGTACAAGCCGGCGCGCTATGCAGCGGCGATATTTTTACCCATCAGAGTCCGTAGCCCGCGGAATATAACGGGGGCCCGCTGTTGACGACAGCGGACAGATCACGACTTCCGCGTACTCAGTCGAGCGCGGCGTGCTTTGCACGGCCTGCTCTAACGTACCCGTTTGCCTCAGGGTGTTATAGTGGTCTTGAATGCCACAAGCGGGTCGAATGTGATCATTCGCCCTGCCGAACCCTGGAGGCTCAGCGACGCGATGGACAGTTCTGCGACAGGCGCCATTTTCAGCGGCTTGAAGGTAAGCACGATGAACTCGGCATCGGCAGCCGCCTCGGGACCTTGATTCGAAGCACCGACGAAGATCGAGCCGTCCGGATTCACCCGATAGCTGAAATTACGTTCGCCCGGGCCGAAAAAACGTCCCGGCTTTACCGCGACGTTCTCCAGCACGCTCGGATCGAACTTGAGTTGCATCGGAGAAGCGCGCACCGGCTGCTCCGATGTTATCTTCAGCGCCACCGAAAACGGTGCGCCGAGCTTGACCTGCTCCGGGCCCTGCCACAGCAGTCGGGCGGGCTTCGTAGCCCCGGCAGTGGCGGCCGGACTCAAAACGGACGGAGGCGCGCCGCCGGCAGCTGGTTGAGCGGCGGCGATCGACGCCTGCGGGGCAGTCTGGGTCGCAACTGCCCGTGCGGCCGCCTCTGTCACCGGGATCACGCCAAAGACGGGAATGGTCTGAGTTTGCTTGAGAGGGAGATACAGCAGCGTGATCTGCGTCTCGCCGATCGCCTCGACGCGGTACACGCCGTCCAGCGTATCTCCCTTACCGACCGGAATGACGGAGTCGCCTTTCGCGAGGAGAACCTCCGGCCGCTCCCCCTGAATGAGCTGTCCGGCAAACCGGTAGGGCACCGGCGGAGCAACGGGTTTTGGCGGCGGCGCGGCGATCACCTTGGGTGGCGGCGGTTGCCAGGAATGCGAGCCGAAAAGGTCCGCGCGCGGCTCGCCGAGTGGCGGCCTTTCCGGCAAAACAAAGCGGCCTGCCTGCGCCGCTGTTCCCGTGTCTCCTCCCGGTGCGGCTGCGGCTTCTTGCGATCGTTCGGACTTCTTGGAAACCGGCCCTGCAGCCCCGGTCGGAACACGGTCCTTCATCGCATCGAAGACGACGTACGCCACCAAGCCGAAGAGGATGGCGAACAAGATCGCTTTTCGGGTACCGGTGCGCATCTTCAGAATCACTAGACTCCGTGAGTTTCCCCGCAATCGGGTCGAGCAGCCTATTCTAACGCGGCGCAGTACGCGGCGATACGCGTCTGAAAAGCGCGTCTGCGCCATTCGTTACGTTAGTGTAATATTTTTGCGTTAGAAGGAGGGGTCGTGCATCGCATTAACGGTTCTGCGCCTTTCATTAGAGGGCCCGGGTTTACACTGCTCGAGCTGCTGGTGGTGGTGGTCATCATCGGGCTGCTCGCCGGCTACGTGGCGCCGCGCTATTTCGGCCAGATCGGCAAGTCCGAGGTGAACACGGCAAAAGCCCAGATCGACGCGCTCGAGAAGGCGCTCGACCAATACCGCCTCGACACCGGCCGCTACCCGGCCGGCGAGCTGGGCCTGAACGCGCTGGTCGAGCGCCCACCGAACGAGCCGAAATGGAACGGGCCCTACCTCAAGAAAGCGGTGCCGCTCGACCCGTGGGGCAAGTCGTATCTATACAAGATCCCGGGCGACCAGGGCGATTACGATATCGTCTCCTACGGCAAGGACGGCCAGCCCGGCGGCACCGGCGAAAACGCGGATATCACCAACCATTAACCGCTAAACGCCAAAAACATGCGCTTCCAGCTCAAAGCGGTATCGGTAGACGGGCGCGTCGAATCGCTCGATTTCCAGGCGCTCGACGAAGCCGGCGCGCGCCAGCAGGCCGAGGAGCGCGGCTATACCGTGCTGCAGGTGCGGCGGAAATCGGGCTTGTTCGAGTTCTGGCGCGCGGGGCAGCGCTTTCCGGTGGCGCTCTTTTCGCAGGAGCTGCTCGTGCTGCTTGAACGCCGGCCTGCCGCTGGTGGATGCGATCGAGACGCTTGCCGAGAAAGAGCGCCGCGCGGATTTTCGCGCCCTGCTCGAGCGCCTCGTCGGGACGCTGCGCCAGGGCTGCCGTTCTCCGCTGCGCTGGAGCAGTTGCCGACATCGTTTTCGCCGCTCTACGTCGCGACGGTGCGCGCGAGCCGAGCGCACCAGCGACCTCGGTTCCGGCGCTCACGCGCTACGTCGCCTACGAGAACCAGCTCGACGCAATGCGCAAGCGCGCTGGTGAACGCCTCGATCTATCCCGCATTGCTGGTCGGCGTCGGCGGCCTGGTGAGCCTGTTCCTCATGCTCTACGTGGTGCCGCGCTTCTCCCGGATCTACGAGGAGCGCGCCGCCGAGCTGCCGCTTGTTCTCGAAGTTCCTGCTCGCGTGGGGCAAGCTGGTCGAGGGCCACGGCTGTCCTCGTGCTGGGCGTGCTCGCCGGCCTGGTGATCGCCGTCGTCTACGCGCTGCGCACCGCACCCGTGCGGGCCGCACTGTCGAACGCGCTCTGGCGCCTGCCGGCGATCGGCGAGCACCTGAAGGTCTACCAGCTCGCGCGCTTCTATCGCACCATCGGCATGCTGCTGCGCGGCGGCATGCCGCTGGTAGGCGGCGCTCGACATGGGCGCGGAGCTGCTGCACCCGGCGCTGCGCGAGCGCCTGGCCGCCGCACGCCGCGCGATCAGCGAAGGGCGGCGGTTTCGGCCTCGATGGAGCGTAACGGCCTCACGACGCCGGTCGCGCTGCGCATGCTGGCGGTCGGCGAGCACAGCGGCAACATGGGCGAGATGATGGAGCGGATCGCCGTCTTCCACGACGAGGAGATCTCGCGCTGGGTGGACTGGTTCACGCGCCTGTTCGAGCCGCTGCTGATGGCGGTGATCGGGCTGGTCATCGGCGCGATCGTGATGCTCATGTACATGCCGATCTTCGAGCTGGCGGGGAGCCTGCGATGAACGCGCCGCTGGGGCATGCCGTCGAAGTCATTGCGCCCGAACTGCTGGTCGAGGCGCGCGCCGCCGCGCGGCCGGACGGCGCCGCGTGGTGGACGTGCTGGAGGAGAAGCTCGCGCTCGATCCCGACGCTTTCACCGGGCGCCTCGCGGCGACCGTCGCGCGTGCCCGTCATGCGCATGGACGGACTTGCGGCGCGCGGCCCCGGCGTTCGACGTGCTGCCCTTCACCGAGTGCTGCGCAGCACGAGCTGCGCGCTGCGTGCGCGGCGCAGAGCGGCGAGCTTGCTGCTCGCCATCGACGATCCGTTCTCCGCGGCGCTGGCCGCGTGGGCGGACGAGCGGCTGCGCGCGCCGTTCGCCTGGCGGCTGGTGCACCGCGGCGACCTGGTCGCCTACCTCGCGAGCCACGAGGAGACGCTGCGCGCGCTCGATGCCGTGCGCGCCGGCGTCGGCGGTGCACGGCGAGGAGCGAGGGCGCGTCGAGGACCTTTCGCTCAAGGCGATCAGCGACGAGTCGAGCGAGGTGGTGCGGCTGGTGCGCTCGACGCTGCGCGACGCGCTCAAGATCGGCGCGAGCGACATCCACCTCGAGACCGTCGCCGCGGGCCTCGTCATCAAGTTCCGCATCGACGGCATCCTATCGCAGATCAAGCTGATCCAGGACGTGCGCGCAGGCCGAGCAGGCGATCGCGCGCGTCAAGGTGCTCGCCGAGCTCGACATCACCGAGCGCCGCGTGCCGCAGGACGGGCGCTTCAAGGCGCTCGACCGCGGCCGCGCGGTCGATTTCCGCGTCTCGATCATGCCGAGCATCCACGGCGAGGACGCGGTGCTGCGCGTGCTCGACAAGCAGCCGCTGTACGAGAGCACGCAGCCAGCAGCTCTCGCTCGACAGCCTGGGCTTCGAGGCGCGCGGACGTCGCGCGTGCTGCGGCGCCTGTCGCACGAGCCCTACGGCATGCTGCTCGTCACCGGCCCGACCGGCAGCGGCAAGACGACCACGCTCTACGCCGCGATCACCGAGATCAACAACGGCCAGGACAAGATCGTCACCATCGAGGACCCGGTCGAGTACCAGCTGCCCGGCGTGCTGCAGATCCCGGTGAACGAGAAGAAGGGCCTCACCTTCGCCCGCGGCCTGCGCTCGATCCTGCGCCACGATCCGGACAAGATCATGGTGGGCGAGATCCGCGACCCCGAGACCGCGAACATCGCCGTGCAATCGGCGCTGACCGGCCACCTGGTGTTCACCACCGTGCACGCCAACAACGTGTTCGACGTGATCGGCCGCTTCATGCACATGAACGTCGACCTCTACAGCTTCGTCTCGGCGCTGAACGCGATCCTCGCGCAGCGCCTGGTGCGGCTGGTGTGCCCGCACTTGCGCCGAGGACGATTCCCGATCCCGAGCTGCTGCGCGAATCCGGCCTCGATCCGGCGGCGGCGCGCGAGTTTCGACTTTCGCGATCGGCACGCGGCTGCCGCGAGTGCCGCGGCGCGGGCTACAGCGGGCGCAAGGCGATCGCCGAGCTGCTGATCCTGAACGACGAGATCCGCGAGCTGATCACGCAGCGCGCGCCGGTGCGCAGCTCAAGGACGCGGCGCGCGCGCAACGGCACGCGCTTCCTGCGCGAAGCCGCGCTCGACGCGGTGCGACCGGGCGAAACCACGCTGCAGGAGATCAACCGTGTCACGTTTGTGGCGTGACCGGCTGCTGCGTCTCGCTCGAGCCCGCGGCGGTCGCGCTGGCGCGCGTGACGGGCTGGCGCGCAAGCGCGCGCGCTCGATCGTCGCAAGCAGGCGCTCGACTGCGACCCGGCTTCGGCGCCGAGCCCTGGCACGGGGCCGCGGCCACGCTCGCCGGCGCGATGAGCCGCTACGCCGCGAGCGCATGAACGTGACGGTGGTGCTGTCCAACCATTTCGTGCGCTATGCCGTCGTGCCGTTCGACAGCGCCGTGAGCGGCGCCAGCGAAGAAGAGCTGGCGCTCGCGCGCTTCCACTTCACGAAGATCCACGGCGAGCGCGCCAAGGGCTGGGAAGTGCGCATGAGCGAAGGCCGCGCGGCGCGCCGCGCCTGGCAAGCGCCGTCGATGCGGAGCTGATCGACGCCTGCGGGCCTGCTTTCCTCGAGGTGAGGCACGCGACTGGTTTCGGTGCAGCCCTACCTGATGGCGGCGTTCAACCGGGCGCCGGACCATGACGGGAGGCCATGGCTGCTCCTCGTCGAGCCCCGCAGGGCGTGCCTCGCCCTGATCGCGCGCGCGAATGGCGCGCGGTGCATGCCTCGCGCGGCGAGTTTCCGGAAGCGGAAGACTGGGCCGTGCTACTCGATCGCAACGGCTGCGCACGGATGTCGCGCCGCGGCCAATACGGTGCTCGTTCACGCGCCGGCAGGCCGGATCGATGAACGCCGAGACGCATGGCTGGAAATTCCGCGGCCTGGCGCTGCCCGCGCTGGACGGCTTCCTGCCGCTCGAGGACGGACGCTACGCGGTGGCGCTCACGCCCAATGAGCGCCCGATGAGCCCGCGCCGCCTGCAGCTCGACTACGTCGCTCCGCCGCGCGCGGCCGCGCGCTGGCCGGGATCGCTCGTGCTGGCGGCTGCGATCGCCATCGCCGGTGTCCTGTTCGAGCGCCACCGCGACGCGCGGCTCGCGCTCGAGCGGATCGAAGCCCGGCAGGGCATGCTCGACCGAGCGCGCGCGCCCGTGCGTGCCGTGCCGCGCGAGAGGCTCGACGAAGAGGCGAAGAGCGCCCAGGCGGCGGTGCGCCAGCTCGCGCTGCCTTGGGCGCGGCATCATCGACACGGTCGAGGACGCGGCGACGGAGGATGTCGCCATGCTGCAACTGCAGCCCGATGCGCAACAGCGCATGCTGCGCTTGACTGCGGAGGCGCGCACGCAGGAGCGATGCTCGAGTACCTGCGCACACTCGGCTGCGGCGAAGGCTCTGGCCGACGTGCACCTCGTGAACCACCAGGTGCAGCGCGGACGATCCGCAGCGCCCGATCCAGTTCACGCGTGCAGGCGACGTTGAAGGGGCTGCCGTGAACCGGCGTGCATCGCTGCTCGAGCGCTCGGCGCCGCCGGCGTGCTCGGCCTCGGCGTGCTGCTTTTCTGCCTGCCGTTCTACTTCTCGGCGCTGCGACCCCGCGCAAGCCGAGCTCGCCGCGCAGCGGGACGCGGCAGAGCGCCTGCGCAGCCGCGGGCCCTGTCGCCGGTATCGGGCGATCACCGCGCCGAAGAACTGCGAGCGCTTCTACGGCTGTTTCCCGCGCCGCGAGCGCTCAGCGAGCGAGCTGGAAGCGCGTCTACGCGCTCGCGCGCGACGCAAGCTGCGAGCTCATGCAGGGCGAGTACCGCCTGGAGAAGCGCGGCGCGGGGCCCGTCGCCTACCGCGTCACGCTGCCGGTGCGCGGCAGCTACGCGCAGGTGCGCTCGTTCGTCGCCGCGGTGCTGCAAGGAGATGCCGATCGCCTCGGTCGATGCGCTGCGCTTCGAGCGCAAGAAAGTCGCCGACGACGCAGCTCGAGGCCCAGGTGCGGCTCACGCTGTATTTCCAGCCCGGTAACGATCTCGACAAAGGGGACCGCCATGAGACCAGATTGCGCTTTCTCTCGCTTCGTGCCGGCCGCGCTCGCGGGCTGCGCCATGCTCGGCGCCTGCGCGGCGGATCCCGTCGAGGACGCGCGCCAGCAGTCGACGCGGGCCGCAGCGAGGAGGCGCTCGCCGCTGCTCGAGAAGGCGTTCAAGCGACAACCCGACCAACTATCCGCGCGCAACGAGTACTTCCGCTTGCGCGAGCTGCGTGGTGGCGCAATGGCTGGCGCAGGCGGAGACGCTGCGGCTCGCCGGCCAGCCCGAGCTCGGCCGAAGCGCTCTACCGGCGGGTGCAGAAGCACGACACCGGCAACGTGCGCGCCCAGGCCGGCCTGGCGCAGCTCGAGGCCGACAGGCGCCACCGCTTGATCGTCGCCGCGGCGGAGAAGCTGGTGAAGGAGGAGCAAATACCTCGAGGCCCAGGACGTCGCTGCGCCCGGTGCTGGCCGAGAATCCCGCAGCACCGGGAGGCGCAGCGGCTGCAGCGCAGGATCGACGAGCGCGCTCGTCGAAGCCGGCGATCGCCACGCCGCAGCTGAAGACGACCGGTAACGAAGCCGATCTCGCTCGAGCTGCGCGACGTGACGCTGCGCAGCGCGTTCGACGTGCTCGTCGCGCGCCACCGGCGTCAACTTCGTGTTCGACAAGGACGTGCGCGCCGACCTGAGGACGACCATCGTGCGTGCGCGACGCCACGGTCGAGGAGCTGATCCGCATGGTGCTCGCTCACCAACCAGCTCGAGCAGAAGATCTTGAACGAGAGCACGGTGCTCGTCTTCCCGAACACGCCGCAGAAGCTGCGCGAGTACCAGGAGCTGGTGGTGCGAGAGCTTCTACCTCGCCAACGCCGACGTGAGGCAGACCGCCAACATGATCCGCACGCTGGTGAAGACCCGCGACATCTTCATCGACGAGAAGCTGAACCTGCTGGTGATCAAGGACACGCCGAACGCGGTGCGCCTCGCCGAGCGGCTGATCGCGGCGCAGGACCTGGCCGAGCCCGAGGTGATGCTCGAAGTCGAGGTGCTCGAAGTCGGCGAGCAACGAGCTGCTCGAGCTCGGCGTGCGCTTCCCGGAGCAGATCGCGTTCCAGGATCCTGCGACGGCGCCGCCGGCCCGCCGGCGCGGTCGGCGCTGCCGAGTGGCGGCAATCGCGGCTCCGACGCCTGAGCGGCGGCCTGACGGGATTCGTCGCAACGCCGGTGTTCCGGTCCTCAGACTGCACGCAGCAGGATGGCACGCACCAACGTGCTCGCCAATCCGCGCATCCGCGTGAAGAACAAGGAGAAGGCGCGGATCCACATCGGCGACCGCGTGCCGGTGATCACCACCACCGCCGCTGCCACCGGCGGCTTCGTCTCCGAGTCGGTGAGCTACCTCGACGTCGGCCTCAAGCTCGAGGTCGAGCCGCTCATCTACCTCGAGGACGAAGTCGGCATCAAGGTCGGGCTGGAGGTGAGCAACATCGTGCAGCGAGGTGCGCGGCACCGACCACAGTACGCCTCGCCTACCAGATCGGCACGCGCAACGCGGCCACCACGCTGCGGCTGCGCGACGGCGAGACCCAGATTCTCGCCGGCCTGATCAGCGACGAGGACCGCCGCACCGCGAGCCGCGTGCCGGGCCTGGGCGACCTGCCCGGTCCTCGGCCGGCTGTTCTCCAGACGCACGATACAACGCAGCAAGACCGAGATCGTGCTGCTCATCACGCCGCGGCTCGTGCGCACGCTGGCGCGGCCGGAGCGTGCGCTCGATCGAGTTCGCCGCCGGCACCGAGGCCTCGACCGGCGCCGCGCCGGGAGGGGCGCCCATCACCGTGCCCGTCAAGCCGCCGGTACCGTCGCCGGCGCCGCCCAAGACGCCGGCGACACCACCAGCGGCGCCCGGCGCGAGCCCTCCCGCCGACGGCTCCCACCCCACCGGCGCCCGGCGCGAGCCCCTCCCGCCGACGGCCCCCACCCCACCGGCGCCCGGCGTGAGCCCCACGCCGACGTTCCCCGGTCAGCCACCGTCGCCTTTACCCGCTCCCGACATGGTGCCGTTCGGCGGCGTGCAGCCCGAGCCACCAAAACCATGACCGGCGATTACCGATTGGCAAGGAGACATTGACGGCCAATTGCTAACGGCTGTCCGCCACGCACCAAATGCTAACCGCCAACCGCCAACGGGCTTCACCCTGATCGAGCTGGTCATCACGGTGGCGATCGTCGCGGTCCTGGCGTCGGTCGCGATGCCGCTTGAACGAGCTGGTCGTGCAGCGCGGGAAAGAGCAGGACCTGCGCCGCGCGCTGCGCGAGATGCGCGACAGCGATCGACGCCTACAAGCAGGCGTGCGACGACGGCCGCATTCGGCGGCGCGTCGGCGAGTCCGGCTATCCGAAGCGGCTCGAGGAGCTGGTAGAGGGCGTCGAGGACCAGAAAAACCCGAAGCGAGAGAAGAATCTATTTCCTGCGCCGGATTCCCCGCGATCCGCTTGCCACTGACTCGAGCCTCGATCCCGCCGATACGTGGGGCAAACGCAGCTACGCCAGCCCGCCCGAAGATCCGCGCGGAAGGCGACGACGTGTTCGACGTCTACACCCGCGCGCCCGGCAAGGGCATCAACGGGCGGCCGTACCGCGAGTGGTGATGAATCAGGTTTCAGGTTTCGAGTTTAGAGTTTCGAGTTTCAGGATGCGACATCCGGCAAGCCCGGCCGCCGCGGCGGCCGGGCGTCCCGCAGGAGCCCGGCATCCGTCACTCAACGGCGGCCTCCGATCGCTTACTCCAAGATTTACGTACAGAGATGTCGGCCGCCCAGCGCGCCACCGGGGGTCGCATCCATCGGCAGAAGCCGATGGAATCCTGCTCCGCCCCTCGACGCGCGCCCATCACTCGTCACGCTCTTCGGCTTCACCCTGATCGAGCTGCTGGTGGTGCTCGCGATTATCGGCACGCTGTTGATGCTCGCGGTGCCGCGCTACTTCTCGAGCGTGGACAAGTCGAAGGAAGCGGTGCTGAAGGAGAACCTGTTTCAGATGCGCGACGCGATCGGCAAGTACTACGCCGACAAGGGCAAGTACCCGGAATCCCTCGAGGCGCTCGCCACCGACAAGTACCTGCGCAAGGTGCCGCTGGACCCGATCACCGACAGCGCCACCACCTGGATCGTAGTGCCGCCCAGGACCCGCAAAAGAGCGGGGTATACGACGTCAAAAGCGGCGCGCCGGGCAAGGCGCAGCGACGGCACCGAGTACGCGGAATGGTGACGCGCGAGTGCCGCCGGCTTCACTTACCTCACGGTCCTGTTCGTCGTCGCGTTCATGGGCGTGGGCCTCGCGTTGACCGGCGAGGTCTGGCACACCTCCGCCGCGCGCGAAAGGGAAGCCGAGCTACTCTACGTCGGGCACCAGTACCGCAAAGCGATCGAGCGCTACTATCTCAGCGGCCCAGCGCCAATATCCACGCACGCTGGAAGACCTGCTGAAGGATCCCCGGAAGCCGGGCACTGAACGGTATTTGCGGCGCCTCTATCCCGACCCGCTTACCGGCAAGGACGAATGGGGTATCGTCAAGGGGCCGGACGGCGGTGTCATGGGCGTATACAGCGCTGTCGGAGGAGCAGCCGCTCAAGTCTGCAAACTTCCGCCTGCGGGACCGGCGAATTCGAGGGCACCACGAAGTACGCCGACTGGAAGTTCGTTTACGCACCCGCGGTGCAGTCCCCGGCCGGCGCGAAACCCGCACCCGGGACTCCCACCACTCCGGCTGGAACGCCCATCACCACGCCCCTGGCACCCACCGCGCCCGGGGCGCCCACCCCATCCGGTTCGCCCGCCGCGACCACCCCGTTTGGTTCGCCCGCCGCGACCACCCCGTTCGGCTCGCCCACCGCGCCCACCCCGTCCGGCTCACCCACCGCGCCCACCCCGTTCGGCTCACCCGCCGCGCCCACCCCGTCCGGCTCGCCCACCGCACCCGCCGCGTCCGGCTTTCCCGCCGCGCCCACGTCGCCCGCCGAGCGCTGAATGCCGGCTCGCGGTGCGCTGGAACATGGTCAGACTCGACTTTTCTGAAAGTCAGACGCCGAGGCGGCCTCCTTAGGGCTGGGGTGCGGCGGAATCGGAAAGACCCTCGGATTTTCAGGAAGGCGCCCGCGCTCCGCCACTCCTTCCTCGCGAGGAAGGTTCATCGTGCGACGGAGGGGTGCGGGGGAGGGGAAGGCTAAGATGTCAGGAACCCTAAACTCTGAGGTTCCTGACACCTTGGGGCTTCTCTTTCCGATCGTAGAAGTGCCATTCAGGGTGATCGGGGGGGCGCGGGGGAATGGGAAGGCTAAGGTGGCAGGAACCCTAAGCTGGAAGGTTCCTGACACCTTCGGTCCCGTTCCTCCCGGGTACTAAATCCGCTGCAGGTCCCGATCGCCCAGCGCGACCAGACAGTGATCGACCCACTCCGCGGTCAGCTTCTCCTGCACCGAGTTCTGCTTCAACCGCGCATCCAGCGCCGCGAAATCGACGCTGATCGAGCGATTGGTCCTGGTTGAAGCACGAGAACACGTAGCTCGCCTTCCCCGTCGCCGGATCGACGTGCGGCTGCAGGCACTGCGCGCAGATCTCCTTCATCATGCATTGCATCGGTGAATTGATGGAGCCGAGCGCGATGTGCTGCGGCTTGAGGTAAGGCACGAGCAGGTCCTTGCGCGCTCGTGCCACGGCCGCCATCATCCGGTCCGAGCCGATCGCGATGATGCGGTCGGCGTCCGAAAACGGGATAGGCTGCTCGCCCAGCGCGCCGCTCGCGTAAGCGTGCATCGCCCTGCACGATGTTGCCGACGAAGGACTTGTCCTGCGGTCGCTCGGGCGTGAAACCGGGCTCCTCGTCGCAGCACCACACCACCGCGTCGGACGCGGCCTCGATCTCGGATATCTTGTAACGGTCCATCATGTGCTTGTATCCGGCGAAATAGAGCACCCGGTTCCCGGCCGCGCGCATGGCCTGCCCGATCGAGAACAGCACGGCGTTGCCCAGACCGCCGCCCGCGAGGACCACGGTCTCATTGGCGGGGATCTCCGTCGGCGTGCCCGTCGGCCCCATCAGCACGACCGGCTCGCCGGGCTTCAATACGAGGCAGAGATCGGAAGATCCGCCCATCTCGAGCACGATCGTGGAAATCAGGCCCCGCTCGCGGTCGACCCAGGCGCCGGTCAGCGCGATCCCTTCCATCGCCAGCCGCGTGCCCGTCGGCATGCGGCGCGAGCGATCTCGAAATTCTGCAGGCGATAGAACTGCCCCGGCCGGAAGCGGCGCGCGGCGAGCGGCGCGCGCACCACCACTTCGACGATCATCGGCGTCGAGCCGGATCACCTCGTGCACGGTGGCTCGCAGCTCGTCGTTCAGGCGCGCCATGAACTCGGCATCGGAGAGCGCGGACGCCGGCGGCATGGCGCCGAGCACGCGCGATACGACGGGATAGCCCTGCTTGGCGCTGCCGATCGCCTTCACGACATTGCCGAAGTACGAAGGATGCACGTCGCCGAAATAGCTCATGAACCGTCCATCCGGCCTTCGCGAGAGCAGCACGCGCACTTCAGTCGGCTTGGCGATCGCTCGTTCCGGCGTCACCGGATTGCCCGCTTCGTCGTACGCCTGGAAGTAGCGACCGTCGAGCCGGAAATTTGCCGCGTCCTCGCGCGCGAGCACCGTGTTGGGCTGCGTGCCGGCGGCGATGAGGACCGTCTTCGCCGGCAGCTCCGACCGCGGCGCACCTCGGTCCACTTGCCGTCGTCCCCGCGCTCCTGCACCGATACCTTCAGCGCGCGCGCGCAGCCGTCCTGGTCGAGCTCAATCGCGAGCGGCGTCAGCCCCTCGGCAAAACACACGCCCTCCTCCAGCGCCTTTCCGACTTCCTCGTGATTGAGCGTATACGACGGGCTGTCGATCAGCCGCCGGCGGTAAGCGATGGTGGCGCCGCCCCACGATGCAGCAGCTCCAGCACGCGCGGTTCGCGTTCTTCCGCCACCGCGCGCATACGCTCCGCCCGCAGCGCCCGGGCGTGGCTCAGGAACTCGTCGGCGACCTCGCGTTCTTCATCGGTCCACGCGATGCGCGCCGCGGCTTCGCCGTGCTCGCGCGCGAGGAGCCTCGTAGCGGCGCAGGAATTTCTCCACCTGCAGCGGGTAATACGCGAGCGATTCGGTCGCGGTGTCGATGGCAGTCAAGCCGCCGCCGACGACCACCACGGGCAGCCGCACCTGCATGTTGGCGATCGACGTCGGTCTTCGCTGCGCCGGTTAACTGCAGCGCCATCAGGAAATCCGATGCCGTGCGCACGCCGCGTGCGAGGCCGTTGGGCAGGTCGAGCACCGTGGGCCGGCCCGCGCCGATCGCGAGCGCCACGTGGTCGAAGCCCAGCTCGAACGCGTCTTCTGCCGTCAGCGTGCCGCCGAAGCGCACGCCCCCGAACATGGCGAACTCCCGCCTGCGCTCGAGCAGCAGCCGCAGCACCTTGAGGAAGTTCTTGTCCCAGCGGACCGTGATGCCGTACTCCGCCACGCCGCCGAATCCCGCCATCACGCGCCCGTCGAGCGACTCGAAGAGATCGCGCGATGTCGCGCACCGGCTCGAACGGCACGCGCCCGCCGCGCGCGTCCACTCCGGAAAACTCAGGCGCCAGCGGCTCGATCTTCAGCCCGTCGATGCCGACGACCGTGTGGCCTTCATTCATCAGGTAATGGGACGAGCGCCAACCCTGCCGGGCCCATGCCGGCCACGAGCACGCGCTTGCCGGTCGCCGCCTTGGGATAAGGCGTGCGCAGATTGAGCGGATTCCAGCGCGTGAGCAGTGAATAGATCTCGAATCCCCACGGCAGCTCCAGCACATCCTTCAGGGTGCGGGTTTCGGCCTGCGGAATGTTGACCGGCTCCTGCTTCTGGTAGATGCACGACTTCATGCAGTCGTTGCAGATGCGGTGCCCGGTCGCTGCCACCATCGGATTGTCTACTACGATAATGGCGAGGGCGCCGATCGGGTATGCCTTCGCTCTTCGCCTTCTGGAATTCGGAAATCTTTTCGCCCAAGGGACATCCGGCCAGAATCACGCCGAACGGGCTTTTCTTGAAGGACGCGGCGCCTTTCCCAGCCCCGCCCTTTTCCAGCAAGCCCTTCGAGCACGAGTCCTTACCCTGCTCGTGGCACCAGATGCAATAGTTGGTCTCGTCGAGTGCGCCGGCCAAGTCGGTGCCCGGATCGGTCAGCTTGAAGCCCTCGCGCCGGCGCAAGTGGCCCTCTCCCAGCCGGTGGGCCTTGTAGCCGGCGGATTCATCGGTGGTCACCGGCACGAGACGCTGGGGGTCGAGCTTGGCCGGCGCCTTGAACAGGACGCCGCCGTGGTGCCGCTTCCTGCCCCCCGGCGTGAGCGCCGCCCACGCGGCGTAGCGCACGGCCTGCTCCAATCGCGCTGCATTGGCCGCTTCGTCCTTCTGCCAGTCGGTGACGTGGCGCGCGAACGCGAGCTCGCTGAATGGCTCTCCAAACGCCTGGGCGAGCTCCGCCTCGAGCGCGGGACCGTCGATGGCTTCCGCCTCCGCCGGCTTGATCTTGTGCATTGCCTTGCGCTGCACGAAGAGCCGCTTGACCGTGTAGAGCGGCGCCAACTCGTGATGGCGCGTCGCGAGCGCCCGCACTTCCGACTCGATGCCGAAAAGCCGGGCGAGAAAATCGTCCAGGTGCGGCGCCAGCGCGAGCAGCAGCTCCGATTCGACCTTCGCCGCCAGCTCATCGGGTTGAACGCGCGCCGCCAGCAGCCGCGCGTGGAGCGCCGCATCCCGCTCCGCGAGGAACTTCAAGAATGCCGCATCCAGACGTACCAGCGCTTCCCGGTCGTACAAGCCAGGAAAAGACATCCCGAATTCTAGCGGGAGCACCGCGTTGGCGCTGCCGGCGGACGCCGGCTTTGTGAAGGTGTCGGTCAAAAGCATGAAATTATCGCCGAGCCGGACGGCCGGCTCAAGACTGGGTGCTTATTTACTTATGACTCCGGCGACAATTGATAATTTCGAAACCGGATGACAAATTGTGATCATAGCGAGCGCGTTTTCCGCGTAATTCACCAGTGAATAGCCCTCCCAGGTGAAGTGAAATAGCCCGCGCGGGCAGGATGCGGTACACTATCCGGCATGATGGGTCACGCCGTGACATGGCTACGACTGCCCAGGCCTTTGCTCTGGGTGCTCATCGCGTTGGCGGCGATGCTCATTACCTACGCCGCTTTCCGCAGCTACCTGAATCCCGAGTTTCTGTTCGGCTTCGCCAACAGCTTCACCTGTTGATCTGAGGAACGAAGGGTGCGGGCCCCTTCCGGTAGATTCGTTCGGAGCCTTCCCGCCCCCTCTCCCCTGTGCCTCCGCTCGATTAGCGTCGCGAGATTGACTGCTCCGCGGCCTGCACCGTGTTGGCGATCAGCATCGCGACCGTCATCGGCCCGA
The DNA here is from genome assembly GCA_963802355.1 of uncultured beta proteobacterium. Taxonomy (GTDB): domain Bacteria; phylum Pseudomonadota; class Gammaproteobacteria; order Burkholderiales; family SG8-41; genus SG8-41. The sequence continues at coordinate 99,567 of CAWDIV010000015.1, forward strand.
CTCCGCCGGGCACCGGCGTTATCCAGCCGGCCACCTTCCGCACTGCCTCGAAATCAACATCGCCCGCCAGCTTGCCGCTCGCGACGCGGTTGATACCGACATCGATAACGGCGGCTCCCGGCTTGACCATCGCAGCCGAGATGAGACCGGGGCGCCCCGCTGCGGCGACCAGTATGTCCGCGAGCCGGGTGTGATGCGCCAGATCCGGCGTTTTCGGTATGGCATACCGTCACCGTCGCGCCGCGATTGAGGAGCAGCAGCGCCAATGGCTTCCCGACGATGTTGCTGCGGCCGACGATGACCGCGTGGCTGCCGGCGATCGCCACCGCTGCCCGATCGAGCAGCTCCACAACACCGCGCGGCGTGCACGGCTCGAAGAGAGCGCGGCCCGCCATGAGAGCGCCGAGATTGCGCCAGTTGAATCCGTCTACGTCCTTTTCCGGCAGGATGGTTTGCGTGACGAGCTCCGCATCGAGCTGGCCCGGCAAGCGGCAGCTGCACCAGGATGCCGTGAATCGCCGGGCTTGGCGTTCAACTTCTCGACCGTCTCGAGCGCGAGCCGCTCACCGCAGTCGGCCGGAAGCTCGTGCACCTCCGAGTGCAGCCCCGCTGCCGTGCAGGCGCGCACCTTGTTGCGCAAATAGATCTCGGATGCGGCGTTGTCGCCGAACCGAACAGCCGCAAGGCCGGGCTGGATTCCGCGCCCGGCGAGTTTCTGCACGCGCTGCCCGATCCCGGCATAAACCTCCGCGCGACGGCCGTTCCGTCGATTATCCTGGCGGTCATGCGTTAGGTAACCTCTGAAAAACCTGGTCGGCGCGATGGGCCGAGCAGGTTTTCTGCTGAGAATAGTTCCCGCGGGAGAGAGCCAACCCCGCGGTGCGCGCTACCGCGGCGCCGAGGGTCCGGGTCGGCGGGACGCGCCTCCAGGATCTGGAAAAAGATCTCGTCCTGCTTGATCATCCCGAGCTCGCTGCGCGCGCGTTCTTCGATCGCGTCGAGCCCTGACCTTCAGATCGCGCACCTCGGCGTCGAGCGCGCCATTGCGCACCTGGAGCTGCCGGTTGACTTCGCGCTGGGCCCGGATCTGCCGGTCCACTTCCCACACCCGCAGCCAGCCGCCCTTGCCCAGCCACAGCGGATACTGAATCGAGCAGTATCAGCGCGCGCGAGGGCCAGGGCGAAGAGCTTCATCGCAGTTGGTAGAACGCGCCGCGGCCGGGGTAAGCCGCGGTCTCTCCGAGATCCTCCTCGATGCGCAGCAACTGGTTGTACTTGGCGAGCCGGTCGGAGCGGCACAGCGACCCGGTCTTGATCTGCATCGCGTTCGTGGCGACGGCGATGTCGGCGATGGTGGTGTCCTCGGTCTCGCCCGACCGGTGCGAAACCACCGCTGTATAGCCGGCGCGCTTGGCCATCTCGATCGCCGCAAAGGTCTCGGTCAGCGTGCCGATCTGGTTGACCTTGATCAGGATCGAGTTCGCCACGCCTGTGTCGATGCCCTGCTTGAGGAACTGGGTGTTGGTCGACGAAGAGATCGTCGCCCACGAGCTGCACCTTCTTGCCGAGGCGCTGCGTCAGGAGCTTCCAGCCCGTCCCAGTCGTCCTCCGCCATGCCGTCCTCGATGCTGATGATCGGGATACTTGTCCACCCACGCCGCGAGATAGTCGGTGAACTGCTCTGCGGATTCATGGTGAGGCCTTCGGAAGCGCAGCGTGTACTCGCCGTCCGCGTAGAACTCGGAGCTCGCGCAATCGAGCGCGAGCGCGACGTCGCTCGCCGGGCCGATAGCCCGCTGCCTCTATCGCCTCGCATGATCAGCTTGATCGCCGCTTCGTGCTTGGGGAGCCGCGGCGCGAATCCGCCTTCGTCGCCGACCGCGGTGGAAAGCCCGCGATCGTGCAGCAGCTTCTTCAGCGCCTGGAATATCTCCGCGCCGCAGCGCAGCGCCTCGCGGAAAGACGGCATGCCGAGCGGGAACGATCATGAACTCCTGCATGTCGAGGCCGTTGTCGGCGTGGGCCCCGCCATTGATGACGTTCATCATCGGCACCGGCATGGACATTGCGCCCGCGCCGCCGAGGTAGCGGTGCAGCGGCAGCCCGGATTCCTCCGCCGCGGCCTTGGCGACCGCCAGCGACACCGCAAGGATTGCGTTCGCGCCGAGCCGCGACTTGTTCTCGGTGCCGTCGAGGTCGATGCAGCGTCTTGTCGACGAAGCTCTGCTCGGTCGCATCCACGCCGATGATCGCTTCGCAGATCTCGGTGTTGACGTGCTCGACGGCCTTGCAGCACGCCCTTGCCGCCATAGCGGCTCGTGGTCGCCGTCGCGCAGCTCGATCGCTTCGCGGCTGCCGGTCGAAGCGCCGGACGGCACGGCGGCGCGTCCCATCACTCCGGACTCGAGCAGCACGTCGGCTTCGACGGTCGGATTGCCGCGCGAATCCAGGATCTCCCTTGCAATGACGTCGACGATCGCACTCATTGTTCTTCCTTGGTCTGAGTCTTTTTGTTAGTTTGCGTCGTGACGGTTCGCTAAAGCATGTCCTCGGCGCGTGTCCGGCTCTTGACCAGCGCGTCGAGCGTCCTTCAGCGTTTCGAGCAGCGGCTTCATGTGCTGAGCGGCCAGGCATTGGGTCCGTCGGAGAGCGCCTTCGCCGGATCGGGGTGGGTTTCCATGAACACGCCGGCGATGCCCGTAGCCACCGCCGCGCGCGCCAGCACCGGCACGAATTCGCGCTGCCCGCCGCTCGATGCGCCCTGCCCGCCCGGGCAGCTGCACCGAATGCGTAGCATCGAACACCACCGGGACAGCCGGTGTCGCGCATGATCATGAGCGAGCGCATGTCGGACACGAGATTGTTGTAGCCGAAGGACACCCCGCGCTCGCACACGAGGATGTTGTCGCGCTTGCTGGCTGCTTTGGCCTTTTCGACGACGTTCTTCATGTCGCCCGGCGCGAGAAACTGGCCTTTCTTGATGTTCACCGGCTTGCCGGTTGCGGCGACGGCGCAGATGAAATCGGTCTGGCGGCACAGGAATGCCGGCGTCTGCAGCACGTCCACCACCTCGGCCGACGGCCTCGATCTCATCGATCTCGTGCACGTCGGTGAGGACCGGGAACGCCGATCTGCTTCCTGACCTCCTCCAGGATCTTGAGACCTTCTTCCATCCCCAGTCCCCGAAAGGATTTGATCGAGCTCCGGTTGGCCTTGTCGTAGGACGACTTGTAGATGAAAGGCAAGCCGACGGCAGCGCACAGATCTCCTTCAGCTCTCCGGCGGTGTCCAGCGCGAGCTGCCGCGACTCGACCACGCAGGGGCCCGCTATCACGAACAGAGGCTTATCCAGCCCCGCTTCGAATCCACACAGATTTCATGAACAGGTCGCTCGCCGATCAGGCGATGCTCTTCAGGCGTCCTGGCTCTTCGGAAGCTTCGGCCGGGAGCCGGTCGAGCGTCGGGCGAGCGCGGCCTGCGATGAAAGCCTTGAACAGCGGATGGCCCTGCTCGCGGCGTGGAAGTGAATTCGGGGTGAAACTGGCAGCCCACGAACCAGGGATGGCCGGGCAAGCTCGATCATTTCGCACAGGCCGTCCTTGACCGACTGCCGCTCACCTTGCAGACCCGCCTACTCGGAGCCGCGGCAGATAATGATTGTTGACTTCGTAGCGATGCCGGTGGCGCTCGGTGATCCGTTCCTGCGCCGTAAATGCTGCCGCACCATGGAACTCGGGCTCCAGCACGCATTCCTGGCCGCCCAGACGCATGGTGCCGCCGAGTTCGGATTTCACGTCGCGGCGCTCGATCCGGCCGTCCCGGTCCTGCCATTCGGTGATGAGCGCGATCACCGGATGCGGCGTATCGGGGTCGAATTCCGTGCTGTGCGCGCCGGCGAGTCCCGCCACGTTGCGCGCGTATTCGATCACCGCGAGCTGCATGCCAAGGCAGATGCCGAGATACGGGATGCCGTTTTCCCGGGCGTAGCGTATCGCCTTGATCTTGCCTTCGACCCCGCGCTTGCCGAAGCCGCCGGGCACCAGGATCGCGTCCATGCCGGCGAGGGCGCCCGGTGCCGTTCTTCTCGATGCTCTCGGAATCGATGTAATGGATCTTGATCTTGCGCGCCGGTGTGGATGCCGGCGTGGATCAGCGCCTCGGACAGCGACTTGTACGACTCGGTGAGGTCGACGTACTTGCCGACGAGCGCGATGTTGACGGTGCGTTGCGGGTGCTCGAGCGCGTAGACGAGCTTGTCCCAGATCGACAAGATCGGCCGGCGGCGGATCGAGCCCGAGCTTGCGGCAGACGATCTCGTCGAGATCTCTGCGCGTGCAGCATGCCGGGAATTTTGTAGATGCTGTCCACGTCGACGCGCCGAAATGACCGCCTCGACCGGGACGTTGGTGAACAGCGCGATCTTCCGGCGCTCGTCGTCGGGCAGCGGGCGGTCGGCGCGGCACAGCAGAACGTCCGGCTGGATGCCGATCTCGCGCAGCTCCTTGACCGAGTGCTGGGTGGGCTTGGTCTTGATCTCGCCCGGCGGCGGCGATGTACGGAACCAGCGTCAGGTGGATGAAGCAGCAGTTATCGCGGCCGAGCTCGATCGCCATCTGCCGGATCGCCTCCAGAAACGGCAGCGACTCGATGTCGCCGACCGTGCCGCCGATCTCCACGATGGCCACTTCCGCGTCGCCCGCGCCGCGCCGGATGAAAAGCTTGATCTCGTCGGTGATGTGCGGGATGACCTGCACCGTGCCGCCGAGATAGTCGCCGCGGCGCTCCTTCCTGATCACGCTCTCGTAGATCTGGCCGGTGGTGAAGTTGTTGCGCTTGCTCATCTTGGCGTGAACGAAGCGCTCGTAGTGGCCGAGATCGAGGTCGGTTTCGGCGCCGTCTTCGGTGACGAACACTTCGCCATGCTGGAACGGGCTCATGGTGCCCGGATCCACGTTGAGGTACGGATCCAGCTTGACCATCGAGATTTTGAGGCCGCGGGATTCGAGGATGGCGGCGAGGGAGGCGGCGGCGATACCTTTGCCCAGGGAGGAAACCACACCACCTGTGACAAAGATAAATTTAGTCGTCATCGCATAGCCAGCGGTTTGCCTATTTTATCGAAAAACGCCTGCCGCGTCCAAGGAATTCGACGCATATCGCGCCCGCCAGCGCCGATAACTACGCCTTATCCTTGCCCGCGCCTTCCTTTGCGAGGTACAGCCACGTCTCGACCACCGTGTCGGGGTTGAGCGACAGGCTCTCGATGCCCTCCTCGACCAGCCACTTCGCGAGGTCCGGGTGATCCGACGGCCCTTGTCCGCAGATGCCGACAGTATTTGCCGGCCTTGCGGCACGCCTGGATCGCGAGATGCAGCATGCTGCTTGACCGCCGGGTCGCGCTCGTCGAAGGCATCGGCGACCAGGCCCGAGTCGCGATCGAGCGCGAGCGTCATCTGGGTGAGATCGTTCGAGCCGATCGAGAAGCCGTCGAAATGCTCGAGGAACTGCGTCGGCGAGCAGCGCGTTCGAGGGGATCTCGCACATCATGATGATCGCGCAAGCCGTTCTCGCCGCGCTTCAGGCCGTTCTCCGCCAGCAGCGCGATCACGCTGCTTCGCCTCGTCGACCGTGCGCACGAACGGCACCATGATCTCGACGTTGGTGAGCCCCATGTCGTCGCGCACGTTCTTCAAGCGCCCGGCATTCGAGCTCGAAGCAGTCGCGGAACGACGAAGCAATGTAGCGCGACGCCCCGCGGAAACCGAGCATCGGGTTCTCTTCGCGCGGCTCGTAGCGCTGGCCGCCGGTCAGGCTCGAATACTCGTTCGACTTGAAGTCCGAGAGCCGCACGATCACCGGCTTCGGCCAGAACGCCGCGCCGAGCGTCGCCACGCCCTCGGCGAGCTTCTCGACGTAGAACGTCACCGGGTCCGGCGTAGCCGGCGCTATGCTCCTCGACCGCCACCTTGCAGGTCGCGCGGCAAGGTCCGGATAGGCCAGCACCGCCCTGCGGGTGCACGCCGATCATGCGCGCGATGATGAACTCGAGCCGCGCCAGCCCGACGCCGTCGTTCGGCAGGCGCCGGAACTCGAACGCGAGCTCCGGGTTGCCCACGTTCATCGTGATCTTGACCGGCGCCTTGGGTATGGCGTCCGAGCGACAGGTCGATTACTTCCGTTTCGAGGACGCCGCGGTACACGAAGCCGGTGTCGCCTTCCGCGCAGGACACGGTCACCGGCCTGCCCTCCCTCAGCACCTGGGTCGCGTCGCCGCAGCCGACCACCGCCGGTATGCCCAGCTCGCGCGCGATGATCGCGGCGTGACACGTGCGGCCGCCGCGGTTGGTCACGATCGCCGCCGCGCGCTTCATCACCGGCTCCCAGTCCGGGTCGGTCATGTCGGTCACCAGCACGTCGCCGTCGCGCACGCGGTCCATCTCTGCCGCGCTTTTGCACGATCCGCACCGGGCCGCTGCCGATGCGCTGGCCGATCGAGCGCCCCGTCGCGAGCACCTCGGAGCGCTCCTTCAAGCCGGTAGCGCCGCAGCGTGTCGAGCTTCTCCCGCGCCTTGACGGTCTCCGGCCGCGCCTGCAGCACGTAGAGCTTGCCGTCCAGCCCGTCCTTGCCCCACTCGATGTCCATCGGCCTGCCGTAGTGGGCCTCGATGGCCATCGCGTAACGCGCGAGCTCCTCGACCTCGGCGTCGGTGATGGAGAAGCGCGCGGCGGTCCGCCTCCGGCACGCTCACCTGTCTTCACCGACTGTCCCGCCTCGCCGCGCGTCGGCATACACCATCTTCACGACCTTCGAGCCCAGGCCGCGGCGCAGGATCGCCTTTCTGCCTGCCTTCAGCGCGCGCTTGTAGACGTAGAACTCGTCCGGGTTGACCTGTCCCTGCACGATCGTCTCGCCCAGACCGTAGGACGGAGGTGATGAAGCACGACCTGGTCGAAGCCGGACTCGGTGTCGAGCGTGAAGATCACGCCGCTCGCCGCGAGATCGCTGCGCACCATGCGCTGCACGCCGACCGACAAGCGCGACGGTCTCGTGCGTCGTAACCCTGGTGCACGCGGTAGGAGATCGCGCGGTCGTTGTAGAGCGACGCGATACACGTGCTTGACGGCGCCGAGCAGGTTATCGCGGCCCCTGCACGTTCAGGAAGGTCTCCTGCTGTCCGGCGAACGACGCGTCGGGCAGGTCCTCGGCGGTGGCGGAGGAGCGCACCGCGAACGACGGCTCCCGGCCCGGCGCCGTCCGCGAGCTTCTCGTATGCGGCCGCGATCTCCTGCTCGAGCTCGGGCCGGAAATGGCTGTTCGATCGATCCACGCCCCGGATTTCCTGGCCCGCCGCGGCCAGCGCCGTGCACGTCGTCGGCGTCGAGTGCGGCGAGCCGCGCTTGCGATGCGCCGGTCGAGTCCGTCCTGCGCCGAGGAAGTCGCGGAAGGCCTGCGCGGTGGTCGCAAACCCGCCGGGGACCCGCACGCCCGCGCCCGCGAGCTGGCTGATCAACTCGCCCAGCGAGGCGTTCTTGCCGCCGACGCTCGCCACGTCGGCTGCGCGCAGCGTCGGCGAGATCGAGTATCAATGGGCTCGTTGCTCATGGCAATGTCGACCGTCCCGAATTGTGCGTCGTTGAAAAACCGGCTATTTTACTAGATCACAATGACGCCAGAAGCGCGCCGCCTTTTTCGTGTCCGACCGCACCGGCATCACGGCCGAAATGCTCGGCCACAGCCTGCTCACCCAGTTCGACGAGGTGCGATTCAACGAGGTCACCCTGCCGTTCGTGGACTCGGTCGAGAAGGCGCAGGATGCGGTCGAGCAGATCAACAAGCAGGCGCGTGGAGGACGGCGTGCGCCCGCTCGTGATCAGCACGCTCGCGAAGACCGAGATCGCGGCGGTGGTGGGACGGGCCAACGCGCTGTTTCTCGACTGCTTCGAGATGTTCATCGGCCCGCTGGAGCGCGAGCTGGGCGTGCACGCCTCGCACGCGGTGGGCCGCACGCCACAGCGTCTCGGATCTCGTCAACTACTACCACCGCATCGAGGCGGTGAACTACGCGCTGTCCCACGACGACGGGCTGTCGAAGCGCGACCTGAGCCGAGGCCGACATGATCCTGGTCGGCGTGTCGCGCAGCGGCAAGACGCCGACCTGCCTTTACCTCGCGATGCAGTTCGGCATCCGCGCCGCCAACTACCCGCTGACCCCGGACGACTTCAGCGACGCATGAAGCTGCCCTCGGCAGCTGCAGCCGTTTCGCGGCCGGCTCTACGGCCTCACCATCAAGCCGGAGCGGCTGCAGCAGATCCGCAACGAGCGCCGCCTCGGCAGCAAGTACGCGACGCTCGCCAATTGCGAGTTCGAGATCCGCGAGGCCGAGGCGCTGATGCGCCAGGAGGGCATCCCTACCTCGACGCGACCAGCAAATCGGTCGAGGAGCTCGCCACGACGATACTGCAGGCGGCGAAGCTGCAGCGGCGGATTACTAGAACGGAGGTCAACCGCTTGTCAGCCATCTGCCGCACCCTCTCGAAGAGGCATATCGCGGCCGCAGCTGCTACGTTGAGCGATTCGGCCTTGCCCGGCATGGGTATCGGCGACGACGGCGTGCGCGGCGGCAGATGAGCGGTGCCGAGATCCCGCCTCCTTCGTTTCCGAAGACGATCGCGACGTTGCCGCGCAGGTCGTCATCGAAGAGCGACTGCGCGCGCCTGCTGGCTCGTCGCGATCGACCCTGCCCTTGATACGGCGCGCGCGGCGGCCGACAAGATCCACGCCTTCGTGGATCCGCAGCAGGAAATGCGCGCCCATGCCGGCGCGCAGCACGCGCGGCGACCAGGCCTGCACCGAGTTCTTCGACAGAGCACGTCGGTCATTGCCGCGGCGGCGGCCGAGCGCAGCATCGAACCCAGGTTGCCCGGGTCCTGCAGGTCCTCGACCATGACGCACAGCGTCGACGTCCGCGGCGGCACGGGCTCGGCCCGCGGCGTCGCGGATCGATCGCGATGATGCCGGTCGGCGTGACGACCGAAGAAAGCTTGCTGAAACAGCGAGTCGGCGAGCACCAGGGGCTCGACCGGCGTCATGCCTCGCGACGCAGTGCCCGAATTTCGGCGATCGCGCAAGCCCGTAGTCGCTCACGATCACCTCTTCCGGCGCTCCGACGTGATCGCGATAGGCCGCCACGAGATGCGCGCCATCGAGCAGCGACAGCCCGGCCCGCTTGCGCTCGCGGGACGACTGGACGAGCTTCAGCAGCGCCTTGAACGCGGGTTGTCCGCGGAGCGGATCGACGCCACGCGTCCCAGAAACTGTCTCACGCAGGTAGTTGATACATGCGAGCGGGGTGCTACTCGACAGCGCAGGTGCGAAAGCCGGCGAACACGTCGCGCCGGTCCGGCGTGTAGAAGTTGCGCCAGGTGTTGCGCAGCAGCATGGGCGCTGGTCGCGTAAGCAGCCGCCGCGCAGCACCTTGTGATCGCCGAACCAGGGCTCCGAGTATTCCTGGTACGGGTCGCGCACGAAGCCCGGATAGGGCGCGAACCAGTCGGCGGTCCATTCCCAGACGTTGCCGAGCATCTGCCGGCAGCCCCAGGCGCTGTCGCCCGGCCGGCGAACGCCCGACGTCCGCCGTGTCGCCCAGCGCGCCGTAGAGGTTGGCGCGTTCCGCGTCTGCCGGCGCTATCGCCCCAGGGATAGGTGCTCGTTTCTCCTAGCGGCGCCGGGACCGCCGCCGCCGCGGCCTCCCACTCCGCTTCGGTCGGCAGCCGCCGTCCGGCCCAGCGGCAGTACGCGTCGGCCTCGAACCAGTTGACGTGGATTACCGCGGCATGCGGACGCGGCGGGGCAACCGGCGGTCGTAGCGGCGCTCGAGCCAGCGTCCGCCGCGCTCGACGCCAGTACACGGGGCACGCTGCGCGCCGCCGCGTTCGCGCCAGCGCCAGCCGGCGTCGCTCCACAGCTCCCGCCGCGCGTAGCCGCCGTCCTCGACGAACGCCGCGAACTCGGCGTTGGTGACGGCGGCGCGCGCGATGCGAAACGGCGGCAGCTCGACCGGGTGCGCCCATTTCTCGTTGTCGAACACGAAGCCCGGCGCCAGCGGGCGTCGCGCCGAGCATGAAATCGCCGCCGGCGATTTCGACGTCGCCCGGAAAGGATCCGGACGTCGGGCGACGGCCATGGCTGCCGCGCCCGGCGGGGCGCCGGGTATCCCAGCGTCTGGCGCGTATAGGTGAACGCCTCGCAGTGCATTTCCTCGTGGAACGCGGCGAGCTGCGCGAAATACCGCAGGTGCTCCGTCGGTCCTCCCGCGTCGATGCGCTCGAGCACCCGCGCGAGGATGGCTCGCAAGATAGCGCAGCGTGGCGTCGAAATCCGGCAGCGGCAGGTCCCAGCGCGTGGCGTGCGGCACCGCCGCCGAATCGTAAAGCGCGTCGGCGCCGCGGCAGGACCGGCGACGGCGAGCGTCCCATCGCCGCGGTAGCGCAGGCACCAGTGCTCCTGGAACCATCCCAGGTGGCCGATCTCCCACAGCGGCGGATTGACGATGGCAAGCCGCGGCCCCAGCAGTCTCTCGCCGGCGAGATCCGCCGCGAGCAGCAAGCGTGCGCTTGCGCGCCTGTGCGAGCCATTGCACGAGCGTGTCGGTGTCCGGCTTCACGCTCGATTGCAATGCGGGCATAATCCTCGCAAACCCTTGCGCTGAATCGTTCTCTCGAACCGGCAGTTTAGCCGGAACGCTTCGCCGTGAAAATCGCGCTCGTCACCCCGGCCGCGCCGAGCACGCGGCATGGCAACCGCAACACCGCCTCGCGCTGGGCGGCGCTTGCTGCGCAGCTCGGCCATCGCGTCGCCGTCCGGCTCTCGTGGGACGGCGCGGCCGCCGACCTGTTGATCGCGCTGCACGCGCGCCGCAGCCACGAGTCGATCGCCCGTTTCGCCGCGCGCCTTTCCCGGGCGCCCGCTGGTGGTGGTGCTGACCGGCACCGATCTCTATCGGGACATCCGCGCGAGCGCCGCGGCGCAACAATCGCTCGCACTCGGCGACGCGCCTCGTCGTCCTGCAGGAAATGGGTGTCGCCGAGCTGCCCGCGCGCGCTGCGCGCCAAGGCGCGCGTCATCTATCAGTCGGCGCGAACGGTTGCGGCCGCCGCCGCCCTTGACGCGCTGCTTCGAAGTGGTGGTGAGCGGCCATCTGCGCGAGGAAAAGGATCCGTTCCGCTGCGCCGCCGCGCTCGCGCCACCTGCCGCCGGAGAGCCGCATCGCGCGTCACGCACATGGGCGGCGCGATGAGCCGGCGATGGCGCGGCAAGCGCTGCGCTGGACGGCGCGCGAGCCGCGCTACCGCTGGCTCGGCGAGCTGCCGCACGGGCAGGCGGTGCGCATGCTGGCGCGCAGCCGGCTGATGGTATTGAGCTCCCGCATGGAAGGCGGGGCGAACGTCGCTTCCGAGGCGCTGGCGACGGGGTGCCGGTCATCGCGTCACGCATATCGGGCAACATGGGCATGCTGGGGAGGGACTACGCCGGCTATTATCCGGTCGGCAACGAGCGCGCTCTCGCCCGCCTGCTATGGCGCGCCGAGAGCGACGCGGAGTTCTATCGGCTGTTGCAAGTCCAGTGCCGCGCGCGGCGGCATCTGGTCGCGCCCGCGCGCGAGCGGGAGAGCCTGCGCCGGCTGCTGGCGGAACTGACGATAAGCACCTGCGCAGGAACCGGGTAGAACTGATTTCATAACATGCGCTGATGTTCATTCGATCCCGCGGAAGGCTGAGCGAGAATACCCATTCTGTCGCAAGCTAGCTGGGTGCCGGGTCCCAATCGTCCTGCGATCCTCAGATCGTGAGCGCGTGTCAGGAACCGCTAAACGTCTAAGGTTCCTCGACACCTTCGGTACGCTCGGTCAAGCCGCCATAACCATTTGATGACATTGCACCTCAAGTCGCCGATTTCGTGAAAATTTTGGTGACTTAGGCGCTTTCAGGCTTGCGGTAGTAGAGGCAGGATCTCCTGCGCTGCCCGTTCGGCGGTCCTTTGGCGCAATTCGTGGCCGAGCTCGTCGAAGCGGGCCTCCAGGCGCGCGCGCGCTTCTTCATTGTCGTACAGGAAATCGATCACCGCTTGCGACAGGTTCTCCGGCGTTGCCCGGTCCTGCAGGAACTCGGGCACCAGGAACTCCCCCGCCAGGATGTTGGGCAGTCCGACGTACGGCTGGTAGGCGCGCAAACGCATGAGCCACCAGGAAATACGCGGCATGCGGTAGGTGATCACCACCGGGCGCTTGAGCAGCGCCGCCTCCAGCGTCGCCGTTCCCGACGCCGCGAGCACGACGTCGGCGGCCGCCATCGCGTCGTGCGCGTGGCCGAACGAGCATGGTCAGTCGCAGCTCACCCGTTTCGCGGCGCAGCAGCTCCGCCTCGAACAGGTCCTGCGTCTCGCGGGTCGCCAGCGGCACGAGGAAAACGCGCGTCCGGCACCTCCGCCGCGATCGCGCAGCGCGGTGTCCACGAACAGCCCGCCCATTTGCTCGAGCTCGCTCACGCGGCTCCCCGGCAGCAGTGCGATTACTTTGGCCGTTGAGCGGCAGGCGCAGCTGCTCGCGCATGGCACTCCGTCCCGGAAAGCCGGCGAGCATCTCGGCGAGCGGGTGGCCGACGTAGGCGGCGGGTATCCCCGCGCGCCTCGTAGATGGCCAGCTCGAAAGGAAAAATCAGCGAGCATTTTCGATGACCGCGCGGCGGATCTTGCGGATGCGCCCGCCGCGCCAGGCCCAGATCGCGGGGCTCACGTAGTGCACGGTGGGCACGCCGGCAGCGCTTCAGCTCCAGCTCCAGGTCGAGGTTGAAATCGGGCGCGTCTACTCCGATGAAAAGTGCCGGCGGCTCGCGCCAGGAAGTGATTTGCGAGCCGCCGCCGGATACCGACGATCTCCCGGTAGTGCCTGATGACCTCGACGTAGCCGCGCACGGCCAGCTTTTCCAGCGGGAACAGGACCTCCATGCCTGCCGCGCGCATCTTCGGCCCGCCGATGCCGACGAACCGCGCGCCCGGCAAGCGGGCACGCAGCGCCTTGATGAGGTGCGCGCCGAGCAGGTCGCCCGAAGCTTCGCCCGCAACCATGCCGATCGTGACGGGCGGGCCGGACACGGTCAGCAGCCTGTCGGCCTAGCCGTCCGACAGGCTGCTGACAGCAAAACCGCCTGCGGATTTCGATTGGAACGGCACTAGCGGATGATGCCGCGCTGCGAACCCGCGAGAAAGTCCAGAATGACCTGCACTTCCGGGCAGTCCTCGACCTGGCGCGCGAGCTCGCGCCTGGCCTGCTCGAGCGTAAGCCCGGATTTGTAGAGCGTCTTGTATGCGCGTTTCAGCCGGGTGATGGTCGGCCGCCGGAAAACCGCGCCGCTTGAGCCCCTCGGCATTGATGCCGTACGGCGCGCGCGGAATTGTCCGACGCCATGACGAACGGCGGAATGTCCTGCAGCACAATGGTGCCCATCGCCAGTGATGCTGTGCGCGCCGATACGGCAGAACTGGTGCACGCACGGTGAACCCGCCGAGAATCGCGTAGTCGCCCACCTGCACGTGCCCGGCCAGCTGCGCGTTGTTCGCGAACACCGTGTGGTTCCGACCTGGCAATCATGGGCGAGATGCACATAGGCCATGATCCAGTTGTCGTCGCCGACCCGGGTGACGCCCGTCGTCCTGCACCGTGCCGCAGTTGAACGTGCAGAATTCCCGGATCATGTTGTTGTCGCCGATTTCCAGCCGCGTCGGCTCGCCCCCGTACTTCTTGTCCTGGGGTATCTCGCCGAGCGAGACGAACTGGTAGATCCGGTTGCTCGCGCCGATGCGCGTATGCCCGGTGATGACCGCGTGCGGCCCGATCCGGCAGCTGCGGCCCGATCTCGACGTGCGGCCCGATGACGGCGTACGGCCCGATCTCAACGCCTTCGGCGACGGCGCGCACCCGGATCGACGATCGCCGTGGGATGGATCAGGTCATCCGCATGATGGCGAGTGCGCAACGGCCGCTGGGGCATGGTCCGCAGTCCGTCGCTCACGGGCCGACTCTGACGTCGTCTATCGAGCGGATGGTGCACATGAGGTCGGCCTCGGCCGCCACCGCGTCGCCCACCTGCGCCGTCGCCGCTGAACATCCACATGTTCGCGGGCATGGCGCTTGAGCGTCACCTCGAGCGTGCAGCGTGTCTCCCGGAATGACCGGCCTCTTGAAGCGGGCGTTGTCGATGCCGACGAAGTAGTAGACCAGCCGGTCGTCGGCCTTGTGGTCCATCGGTCCGGAACGAGAGGATGGCCGCCGCCTGCGCGAGCGCCTCGATGATCAGCACGCCGGGCATGATCGGATGGTGCGGGAAATGGCCGGCTGAAGAACGGCTCGTTGATCGTCACGTTTTTCAGCGCGATGATGCTTTTGCCCGGCTCGCAGGCGAGCACCCGGTCGATCAGCAGAAACGGATAGCGGTGCGGCAGGTACTGCAGCACCTCGTTGATGTCCATGGCGCTCACGGCTTGCTCCTTTCCGGCTCCCGCAGCTTCTTTTCCAGCGCCCGCAGGCGTTCCGCCAGCTCGTTCAGATGCCGCAGTTGCGCGGCGTTCTGACGCCATTCGCTGTTTGCCTCGAATGGGTACACGCCGGTGTAGGTTCCCGGCTTGTCGATCGATTTCGTGATCAGCGTGTGGGCCGAAATCTCGACGTGGTCGGCGATGGTAAGGTGTCCCGCTATTCCCGACGGCGCCGCCGATCCGGCAGTAACGCCCGATTCTGCGCGCTGCCGGCGATGCCGGTGCACGCGGCGATCGCAGTGTGGGCGCCGATGCGCACGTTGTGCGCCGATCTGGATCTGGTTGTCGAGCTTCACGCCCTCCTCGATCACGGTATCGTCGATCGCTCCGCGGTCGATCGTCGTGTTGGCGCCGATCTCGACGTCGTTGCCGATCACCGCCCGCCCGATCTGCGGGACCTTGACCCAGCGCTCTTCTTCCAAGGCGATGCCGAAACCGTCGGCGCCGATGACGACCCCCGAATGCATGATGACGCGGTCGCCGATCACGCAGCCGTCGGTAGACCGTAACGTTGGGATAGAGCCGCGTCCCGGCGCCGACGACGGCACCCTCCCCGATGTAGCACCCGGCGCCGATCACGCTCTGCGCCCCGATGCTGCGCGCCTTGTCTCGATCACGGCGTACGGGCCGATCTCCGCCGCGCGCCGCACGGTCGCTCGCCTTCCCGACGATCGCGCGTGCGGATGTATCACCGCCCGCGCCGGCGCCGGCGGATTGAGAAACGCCGACACGCGCGCGAAGTAGGCATAGGGATTCGCGCAGACGATGCGCGGCGAGCTTCGTCGCGAGCGCCCGCGGCTTCGTTCACGATGACCGCCGCGGCGCGCGTGGTCTTCAGTTGCTGGTAGATAGCGCTCGTTGGCAAGAAATGCGATGTTGCCGGAGCCGGCGCTTTCGAGAGTGGCGACCTGCTGCACCCGCACCTCGCCGTCGCCCATCACTTCGCCGCCGAAGCGCTCGGCGATCTCGCGCAGGCTGTAGTGCTTGCGTCTGCCGCTCGTCATGACCGGAAATCTGGAGCACGCCCTGCGCAGTGCGGCATCGCTGCTGGGCGGCGCGCCGGTCGCTACTTGCTCTCGGCGAGCGCCTTGAGCACCCGTCCGTGATATCGATGCGGGGACTGCGGTACACCGCTTCCTGCAGGATCAGATCGTACTTCTCCGCTTCCGCGATCTGCTTGATGACCCGGTTCGCGCGCTCGAACAGCGCCTGACAGCTCCTGGTTGCGCCGGAGATTCAGGTCCTCGCGGATATTCGCGCTGCAGGCGCTGGAAATCGAGGCTCATGCGCGCCAGCTCCTGCTCCTTGCGCGCGGCGGTCGCTTTCGCTCATCGTCACCGCGTCCTTTTCGAGCTGGCCCTGCAAGGTCTTGATCTGGCTCTCGCGGCGCTGCAGCTCCTGCTGCTCGCGGCGCGAACTCCTTCTCGAGCTGCTTGCTGGCGAGTTCGGCCGGCGCGGACTCGCGGTTGATGCGCTCGGCGTCGATGAAGCCGATCTTGAGCTCCGCCGCCTCGACTGCCGCTGCAGGCCGCGAACGCACAGCGCCAGCGCAGCGAGTGTCGGGTACAAGTACTTCAATGTCGTCTCCTTGCAGTTAAACCTTAGGGCCGTATCAAATGACGATACGGCCCGCTGCAGCGTTCGGCGTGCCGCGCTCAGAACGCTCCGCCGAACGTGAACTGGAATATCTGCTTCCTGTCTTGCGGCTGCTTCTTGAGCGGCACACCGACGCTGATTTTAAGCGGCCCCAGCGGAGAAACCCACAAGGCGGCCACGCCTACCGAGTAGCGCATGGCATCCGCATTGAACGTGTCGTCCACCATGCCGGTATCGAAGAAAGCGCTCAACCTGACCGACCGGTCGTCTGCAGCCCCGGGAACGGGAACAGGAACTCGGCGTTGCCGAGCAGCTTGCGGCTGCCGCCCGCGCGGATTGCCGTTGGAGTCCTTCGGACCGACCGTGAAGACGCGGAAGCCGCGCAGTGACGATTACCCCGCCGGCGAAGAAGTTCTTGAAGAAAGGCAGCGTGGCGTCGATCGCCGTAGCCGTCGCCGTAGCCGAGCTCGCCATTCAGCATGAACGTGTAGTCGCGCGTGAGCGGGAAAGTAGCGCTGGTACTGATAGTGCGCCTTGTAGTAGTTCCAGACGAGCCGGCCGGGGTGCCCACTCCGACGCTCGCCTTGTGCAAGCTGCCTTTGGTGGGATAGATCAGGCTGTCGCGGCTGGTCGCGCATCCAGCCGGCGGTGCAAGAATACGTTGGTATTCGACGATCCGAACGTGGCGACGTAATCTATGTAGATAAGCGGGCTGTCGGGGAAGGTGGTGATGTTCGTGTTTTCGTAGCCGCAGCCCGTAGTTGATCGTGTCGAACTCGGTAATCGGAACGCCGAAGCGCAGCTGCCCCGCCCGCCGTCTCGGTCTCGTAGTTGCCCAGACAGGTTGGCATCGGCGCTCGACTTCCGCAGATAGAGGTCGAAGCCGCGGCTTACGCCATCGACGGTCAAGTACGGGTCGGTGTACGACAGCGAGTAGATCGTGTTGATCTTGCTCGAGTTGACCTGGACCGACACGTGCTTGCCCGAACCGAAAATGTTGTTCTGCGAGACCGATCCCGAAAGGATCAGACCTTCGCCGCTGCCGAAACCCGCGCCGAGCAGCACCGCGCCCGTCGGTTTCTCGACTACCGATCACGTTGACGTCGACCTGGTCGGTCGTGCCCTGCACGGCCGGCGTCTCGACGTTCACTTCGGTGAAGTAGCCGAGCCTGTCGATGCGGCTGCTTCGATAGCGCGATGCTCTCCGACGAGTACCACGCGCCTTCGAGCTGGCGCATCTCGCGCCGGATCACTTCGTCGCGCGAGCGGGTGTTGCCCGGAAACGTTGATGCGCCGCACGTAGACGCGGCGGCCGGGATCGACGAAGAACGTGAAGGCGGCCTGCTGCTTCTCCTTGTCGAGCTCGGGCGCGGCGTTCACGTTGGCGAACGCGTAGCCTTCGTTGCCGAGCCGATCGCTGATCGTCTTGGTCGATTCGGTGAGCTCGCGCGCGCGAGAAGACGTCGCCCGGTTTCAGCGTGATCAGCTTGCGGATCTCCGCCTCGGGCAGCAGCAGCTCGCCCGCGACCTTCACGTCCGACACCGTGTAACTTGCGGCCCTTCGGTCACGTCGATCGTGATGTAGATGTCCTTCTTGTCGGGCGTGATCGAGACCTGCGTGCGATTCGATGTTGAACTCGAGGTAGCCGCGGTCGAGATAGTACGAGCGCAGCGTCTCCAGATCGGCGGCGAGCTTCTGGCGCGAGTACTGGTCGTGCCTTGCTGTACCAGGTGAGCCAGTCCGGGCGTGCGCAGCACGATCTGCGCGCAGCAGCTCGCGTTCGCTGAACGCCTGGTTGCCGATGATGCTGATCTGGCGGATCTTGGCGGCTTCGCCTTCGTCGACGTGAAGTTGAGGGAGACGCGATTGCGCTCGAGCGGCGTCACCGTCGTGTTGACATTGGTCGCGTAGCGGCCGCGGCTGAGGTACTGGCGCTTCAACTCCTGCTCGGCCGGTCGAGCAGCCCCTGGTCGAAGATGCGTCCTTCGGCGAGCCCGATCTGGCTCATCGCCTTCAGCAACGGTTTCCTTGTCGAACTCCTTCATGCCCGGTGAAATCGATCTGGGCGATGGACGGCCGCTCCTGCACGCACCACGACGAGCACGCCGTCTTCGCACTTCGAGGCTGACGTCGCTGAAGAAGCCCGTCGCGAAGAGCGCGCGGATCGTCTGCGACGGCCCGCTCGTCGGTCATCGTGTCGCCGACTTTGACGGGAAGGTAGCTGAAGACGGTGCCGGCCTCGGTGCGCTGGATGCCTTCTACGCGGATGTCTTTGATGACGAACGGTTCGATGGCCGTCGCTGGAAGTGCGTGGAGAAAGCGCGAGCAGCCAGAACACCGAACGCAGAACATGCATCGATCAGCCGCTGAATGAGACGATTGATATCGTTATAAAGAGCAAAAGCCATCAGCACGAACAGCAGTGCCATACCGAGATGCTGCCCGATTTCGATGGCTTTGTCCGACACCGGACTGCCTTTGAAAATCTCGAAGATATAATACATCAAATGCCCGCCATCCAATAACGGGATGGGCAGCAGATTGAGCACGCCGAGACTGATGCTGATCAGCGCGAGAAACAGCAGAAACGAGACGAGCCCGCTCTGCGCTGACTGCCCCGCGTAGTCGGCGATCGTGATCGGGCCCGCTCAGATTCTTGAGCGACACTTCTCCGACGATCATCTTCCCGAGCATCTGCAGGCTGAAGATCGACGTGTCCCACGTCTTGTAGAGCGCCTTGCCGATGCTTTCGAGCGGCCCGTAACGCACTTCCGTGATCATCATGCCAGCGAGCGCCTCGTGATCGATCGCCGGCGCCGGCGCCGATGCGCCCGATCGGCTCGTCCGTTCTCGTGAGCGTGTCGGGCGTGATCGGAATCGTTCTGCGAGGCGGCCTCGTGCGCCGCACCTCGATCATGAGCCGCGCACCCGGATGCGCGCGTACGGCTGTCACGACGTCCTCCCACGCCGTCGATCGGCTGATTGTCGATCGCGACGATTTCGTCGCCCGCTTTGCAGTCCAGCGCGTTCCGCCGCGCCGCCGGCTCACCACGTTGCCGATGACGGCCGCAGCGGCGGCTGATAGCGCGTGAGGCCCGAGCGCGCGCAGGAAGTCGCTGTCGAGATCCGCCGCGCGTGAGTCCGGTGAGGTCGAGCTCGCGCTGCGCGCGGCTCGCCGCGCCGTGTCACGCACTTCGATCGTGACCGCGCGTCTTCTGCACCGCATGCTGCAGGAGCACCCAGCGCGCGTCCTGCCATGTCTGCAACCGTCTCGTCGCCGATGTTGGTGATCGTGTCGCCCGCTGCGAAGCCCGCGACCGGCGCGGCCGGTGTCGCAGACGGCGGCTCGCCCACGCACGGGCTTCAAGCCCGGAACGCCGTGCATGAACAAGGACCCAGTAGAGCACGATCGCGAGAAGGAAATTCGCGACCGGCCCCGCGAGCCACGATCGCGAAGCCGGCGCCGACGCTCTGGCGGTTGAAGGCGCGGGCGAGGTCCTGCGCGTCGACCGGCGCCTTCGCGTTCGTCGAGCATCTTGACGTAGCCGCCGAGCGGAAACGCCGCGATCGCCCATTCGGTGCGGTCGGGGCCGATGGGCTTGCGTCCACAGCGGCCTGCCGAAGCCGACCGAAAAACGCAGCACCTTGACGTTGCAGAGCCGCGCAACCAAGTAGTGGCCCAGCTCGTGAATGACGATGAGCAAGCCCAGAGTGACGATGAACGCGACCGCGGTGATGAGGAGAGTCATGACGATGCCGGTGCCGACGTGGCCATCGTCAAGAGCTGCGCGAGCTGCGACGGTCTCGCGGGTGGCCGCTACGCCGGCGTCTGCAAGCCAGCGCTCCGCGCATTCGCGCGCGGCGCGGTCGGCCTCCAGAACGTCGTCAAGCGTGGTAACGGGCCTCGTTGCGCACGCGCGCCAGCACGTCTGTGATGAGCTCCGGAATGTGCGGTGAAGCGCGATGCGCCTGCCAGGAACTGGGCTACCGCGACCTCGTTGGCAGCATTGAGGATCGTCGGCGCGCGTTCCCCCCGCCGCCAGCGCAGCGTACGCCAGCGTGAGGCACGGGAAACGGCACGAGATCCGGCTGCTTCGAAGTGCAGCGCGCCAATGCGCGCGAGATCGAGGAACTCGACTCCCGCCTCGATGCGTTCGGGAAACCCGAGCGCGTGTGCGATCGGCGTGCGCATGTCCGGATTGCCGAGTTGCGCGATGTACCGACCCGTCGACGTATTCGACGAGCGAGTGGATGACGCTTTCCGGATGGATCACGACCTCGATCCGCTCGGGCGCGACATTGAACAGCCAGTGCGCCTCGATCACCTCCAGCCCCTTGTTCATCATCGTCGCGGAATCGACGGAGATCTTGCGTCCCATCACCCAGTTCGGATGCGCGCACGCCGCCTTCGGGCGTGACATGCGTCGAGCTGGCGCAACGGCAGTGAGACGGAAAGGTCCGCCGGATGCCGTCAGCAGGATGCGCCGCACGCCGGCCGCGCCGGGCTCGTCGCGCATAGTCCCGCGGCAGCGCCTGGAAAATGGCGTTGTGCTCGCTGTCGATCGGCAATAGCGCCGCCCCGCTCGCCTGCACCGCATTCATGAGCACCGCACCGGCGGTGACGAGCGACTCCTTGTTCGCGAGCAGGATTTTTTTTCCCGCACGCGCGGCGGCGAGCGCGGGGCGCAGGCCGGCGATGCCGACGATCGCGGCCATCACGACGTCCACTTCGGCAAGGCTCGCGACCTCTTCCATGCGCCTCGATCCCGCAGCGCACTTCGCATGCTAGGCCGCTTGCTTTCACGCACTCTTCCAGCTCTTGCGCCGCCTGGGCTTCGAGCATGACCGCGATGCGCGGCTGGAACGTGCGGCATCTGCTCGAACAGCTTGGCGGTCTGGTGGCGTGCGCGTCAAAGCGCGTGACCTCGAACTGTCGGCATGGCGCTCCACCACGTCGAGCGTGTTCACGCCTACGCTGCCGGTCGAGCCCGAGTATGGTGATGCGCCGTCTGGGTGTCATGATGGTTCGTGCGCTGCGTCGCTCAAGGAGTTTCTCCGGCTTCATTGCAGTCCTCGCGCGATTTTGCCTGTTGCAACTTGTCGGGAGCATGGTCGGACGAGCCGTTATCCCAGATATTTCGTTAACAGCGCGGCTAGCGGCATGCTGGCCGTCAGCCCGTCGATGCGATCGAGAATTCCGCCATGTCCCGGGAGTAGCGCGCCGCTGTCCTTGACTCCCGCCTGTCGTTTCATCCACGACTCGAAGAGATCACCGACGATGCTCATCACGACAACGCCCGCAAACACCAGCACGCCGCCGCCAGCCGCTCGCCCACGAACGCGCGGACGCGAAGTTGGATAACACGACATAATACACCGCCACTGCCGCGACAGCTCCGGCCACGCCCTCCCAGGTTTTCCCCGGGCTGATCTGCGGCGCGAGCTTGCGTCTGCCCCAGGGTCTTCCGGCGAGCATACGCCGCCGTATCGGCGAGCCAGACGATCCCCAGCAACAGCAGCAGCTGCACGGGATCGAGTTGCAGCCGCGCGATGGCGAGCCATGCCGGGACCAATACGAGCCAGCCTGTCACTGCCGTCCATAGCGGGCGCCGCAACCTGCCAACGCCGGGCGAGCCACGCCGGAGCCACGATCGCCCAGAAGGCGCAGCCCGCCACGTACACCACGAATTCAAGCTCGACATTCGGGGCAATCACGCAGCCCGCATCGGTCGCCAGATAGATCGCGATCGCCGGGAAGAGGATCATGCCGCAAAAAACCCAGCGCCCCACGCGGCCGTATCCCGCGAGCGTGCTCCATTCCCAGGCCGCTCCGAGTATCACCACCAGCAGCGACGGCCGCCCACCAGCCGTTCGGCAGCAGAAACATCGCCGCAATGCACGCTGCGAGCAGTAGCACGCAGTAATGACACGCGTGGCAAGCATCAGCGAACCTCTAGAGGTTCCAGCAACGCCGGCCACCGGCATCAGTCAATGCCGCCCGGGGTTCCGAGGCCCAGCACCTCGACTCCGGCCTCGACCGGCAGCTGTTCGCTGGTGCGCCCAAAACGCCGCTCGCGCTGCTGAAAGGACCTGATCGCCCGGTCGAGACACGCTGCGTCGAAATCCGGCCACAGCGTATCGGTGAAATAGAGCTCGGTATAGGCGAGCTGCCACAGCAGGAAATTGCTGATGCGCTGCTCGCCGCCGGTCCTGATGAAAAGATCCGGCTCGGGCGCATAACCGAGCGGCAAGATACGGCGCAAGGTCGCGCTCGCCGAAGCCGCTGGCGAGCTCCGGACGCTCCTGCAGCATGCGCCGTACCGCCTGCAGCACGTCCCAGCGGCCGCCGTAGTTGGCCGCAATCGTCAGGGTGAGCCGAGCGTTGGCGGCGGTCAGCGCCTCGGCCTCCCGATCAGATCGCACGATGCGGGCTCGAAGCGGCGAGGGATCGCCGATGACCCGGAAGCGCACGCCGTTCTCGTGGAGCTTTTCGACTCTCCTGCTCGAGCGCGCCTACGAAAAGCTGCATGAGGAACTTCACTTCGTCGGGCGGACGGCGCCAGTTCTCGCTGCTGAACGCGAAAAGCGTCAGGTACTCCACCCCGCGCTCGCCGCACGCGCGCACGGTCGTGCGCACCGCCTCCAGCACCGCGCTTGTGTCCGGCCACGCGCGGCAGGAAGCGCTGCTTCGCCCAGCGGCCATTGCCGTCCATGATGATGGCGACGTGCCGCGGAACGCTGCGCTCTTCGGGGATCGCGAGCGTGGAGCTCGAGTACGGGTTCCGACGGTCATATCGCCATCAGGTCGGCTTCTTTCTGCTGCAGCAGCTTGTCGATGTCGGCGATGTGGCGATCGGTGAGCTTCTGCATGTCGTCCTGCGCCCGGCGCTCCTCGTCTTCCGCCACTTTCTTCTGCTTCAGCAGATCCTTCAACTGGTGGATCGCGTCCCGCCGCACATTGCGCACCGCGACGCGCGCGGTCTCCCCTTCTTGCGCACGACCTTGATCAGGTCCTTGCGCCGTTCTTCGGTCAGCGCCGGCATCGGCACGCGCACGATGTCTCCCACGTGGCGGGATTGAGACCCAGGTCGGAATCGCGGATCGCCTTCTCGATCGTGCCCGACCATCTTCTTCTCCCACGGCGTAACGCCGATCGTGCGCGCGTCGATCAAGCGTCACATTCGCCACCTGCGGCAAGGGCGTGGGCGTGCCGTAGTAGTCCACGATGATGTGATCGAGCAAGCCCGGTATGCGCGCGGCCGGTGCGGACCTTCGCAGAGATCGTTCTTCAGCGTTTCGATGCGTTTTCTTCATTTTCTGTTCGGCGGTTTTCTTCACGTCGGCAATCATGCTCCACCTCCTGCGGGTGTGCTGTCCTAGCGCCTGTCGGGTTACAATCCCTGCAGGCTGCTAATTATGCAGGAAAGTGCCTTCGTCCTCGCCCATGACGACGCGCTTCAGAGCGGCGGTTTGAGAATGCTGAAAACGTTGATCGGCAGCTTCTGGTCGCGGCACAGCGTGAGCGCGGTCGCGTCCATCACCTTGAGATTCTTGATGATCGCCTCGTCGAACGTGACAGGCCTTGTAGCGCTTCGCGTCCGCGATCGTCTGGGGATCGTCGGTATAGACGCCGTCCACCTTCGTTGCCTTCAGCACGAGCTCGACGTTCATCTCCATTCCGCGCAAGGCGCCGCGGCGTGTCGGTGGTGAAAAACGGATTGCCCGTGCCGGCTGCGAAGATGACGACCTTGCCCTCTTCGAGGTAGCGCATGGCCTTGCCGCGGATATAAGGCTCGACGACCTGCTCGATGTTCAGCGCCGACTGCACGCGGCCGCCACGATTGACCCGCCGCATCGCGTCCTGCAGCGCGAGCGCGTTCATGACGGTCGCGAGCATGCCCATGTAGTCCGCCGTCGCGCGGTCCATGTGCGAAGCGCCGGCGCGAAGCCGCGGAAGATATTGCCGCCGCCGATCACGACGGCGACTTCGACGCCGAGATTCGCGACCTCCGCGATTTCGTCCACGATGCGCTCGATGGTGTCGCGGTTGATGCCGTAGGTGTCCTCGCCCATGCAGCGCTTCGCCGCTCAGCTTCAGAAGGATCCGCTTGTAGGCCGGCGTCTCTGCCATGCTTGTCTCTGGCTTGTGGCGCCTCGAATCAGGACGGCTGCGGGCTCTTCTCGGCCTGCTTCCGCCTGGTCGACCTGCGCCATCACTTCCGCGCGCGAAGTCGTCTTTCGCTTCTCCATCCCTTCGCCGACGACGTACAGCGTGAAAGCCGCGACCGAGGCGCCCTTCGCCTTCAGCAGCTCGCCGACGCGTCTGCTTGTCGTTCTTCACGAACGGCTGGCCGAGGAGCGTGACTTCCTTCAGGACTTTCTGGACCGCGCCTTCGACCATCTTTTTCGACGATGTTCGCGGGCTTGCCCGACTCCGCGGCCTTGGCGGCGGCGATGTCGCGCTCCTTCTCGACGATCTCGGCAGGCAACCTCCTCGGCGAGAGCGCGAGCGGCTTGCTCGCCGCGATGTGCATCGCGATATCCTTGCCGAGCGTCTCGTCGCCGCCGACCACGTCCACCATCACGCCGATCTTCGCGCCGCCGTGCACGTAGCTGACGAGCCGCCCTTTCGCCTCATGCGGCGGAAGCGGCGGATCGACATGTTCTCGCCGATCTTGCCGACGAGCGCACGGCGCACGTTCGTCGACGGTGCACGCCGTCGAGCGGGAGCCGCGACAGGGCATCGACATCCGCCGGCTCATGCTCCGCCACGAGCTCGCGCAAGCGCGCCGGCGAACGCCAGAAACTCCTCGTTCTTGGCGACGAAGTCGGTCTCGCAATTGACTTCGACGATGCGCGCCGAGCTTGCCGTCGGCGGCAATGTGCACCGCCACGACGCCTTCCGCCGCGACGCGCGCCGGCCGCTTTCGTCGCCTTGTTGCCGAGCTTGATGCGCAGGATTTCTTCGGCTTTGCCCAGATCGCCGCCGGCTTCGGTGAGCGCCTTCTTGCACTCCATCATCGGAGCATCGGTCTTTTCGCGCAGCTCGCGCACCATGCCCGCAGCTGATTTCCGCCATTGCCTGATCTCCGCCGATTACAAAAAAGGGGCTCGCGCCCCTATTCGAAACTCGTACGACGCCTGCGCTATGCCCGTCTCAGGCATCTCTCGCGTCTCCTCGACTTCGACGAACTCGTCGCCGCCGCGTCACGATCTCCTTGAGGCTGTCGTTGCGGCCCTCGAGATAAGCATCCGCGATGCCACGCGCGTAGAGGCGGATCGCGCGGCTCGAATCGTCGTTGCCCGGAATCACGTAATCCACGCCTTCCGGAGCTGTGGTTCGTGTCCACGACGCCGATCACGGGGATGCCGAGCTTGTTCGCTTCGGCAATGGCGTTTTTCTGATAACCCACGTCGATCACGAACAACGCGTCCGGCAGACCGTTCATGTCCTTGATGCCGCCGAGGCTGCGATCGAGCTTGTCCATCTCGCGCTGGTAGTGCAGCGCTTCTTTCTTCGGCAGGCGCTCGAGCGTGCCGTCCTGCTGCATCTGCTCCATGTCCTTCAGGCGCTTGATCGACTGCCTTCACCGTCTTGTAGTTGGTGAGCATGCCGCCCAGCCACCGGTAATCGACGAAGGGCGCGCCCGCGCGCTGCGCTTCTTCGCGGATGATCTCGCGCGCCTGGCGCTTCGTGCCGACGAACAGGACGGCGCCCTTGTTCGCCGCCAGTTGGCGCACGAACTTGAGCGCGTCCTGGTACATGGCGAGCGTCTTCTCGAGGTTGACGATATGGATCTTGTTGCGATGGCCGAAGATGTAGGGGGCCATCTTGGGATTCCAGTAACGGGTCTGGTGGCCGAAATGGACGCCCGCCTCCAGCATTTCACGCATCGTTGACCGACATGCCGTGCATCTCCTTGCAAGGGTTGAGCCTCCATCCGCCGTCGACCGCCGTCTGTTACGAACGGCAGGCACCCTGACGACCGCGGCGGATGTGCGAATTGAGAGTCCCGCGCTCAATTGCCTCGCCGCGAGCTTCCCTTTCATGTATTGCGCCGCGGGTACCCGTCCCAAGCCAACCGCGCATTCTACATTGCCGTGCACGGTGTCTCAAGCCGACAGCCCCGGCCGATGATCCGCGACGGCGGAACTGGACTACAATCCCGGCTTCCCTGAAAAACCAAGCACTTGGATCCTCCACGCCGGCCGCGCGCTCACGGCTTCGATGCCATGCCCGTTCATCTGAAATCACCCGAGGAAATCGAGAAGATGCGCGTCGCCGGGCGACTGGCCGCCGAGGTGCTCGACTACATCGCGCCCGCACGTCAGGCCGGGCGTGACCACCGGCGAACTCGACCGCCTGTGCCACGACTACATCGTGCAACGTGCAGGGCACGACGCCGGCGCCGCTCAACTATGCGCCGCCCGGCTATCAGCCGTATCCGAAATCGATCTGCACCTCGGTGAATCACGTCGTGTGCCACGGCGTTCCCGGCGAGAAGAAGCTGAAGCCCGGGGACATCGTCAACATCGACATCACGGTCATCAAGGACGGCTATCCATGGCGACACGAGCCGCATGTTCTACGTCGGCAAGCCGTCGATCCAGGCGCGGCGTCTGTGCGACATCACCTACGAATGCATGTGGCGCGGCATCGAAGCGGTGCGGCCGGGCGCGCTACCTGGGCGACATCGGCCATGCCATCCAGACGCACGCGGAGCGCAACGGCTTCAGCGTCGTGCGCGAATTCTGCGGCCACGGCATCGGGCAGCAGGTTTCATGAAGAGCCGCAGGTGCTCCACTACGGGCGGCCCGGGCACCGGGCTCAGGCTCGAAGCCGGGATGATCTTCACGGTCGAGCCCATGATCAACGCGGGCAAGCCCGATATCCGGCAGCTCGGCGGACGGCTGGACGATCGTCACCAAGGATCACAGCCTGTCGGCGCAGTGGGAGCACACGGTCCTGGTCACCGACAGCGGCTACGAGGTGCTGACGCTTTCCGCCGGCGCCCCGCCGCCGTTCCGAAGCTCGAGCCGTGAGCGCGGTCACGGCCGCTGACGCGCGCGCCCCGGCGACGGATGCCGCGCCGCTCCGGCGCGCACGCCTGTGGAAACAGGCGCTCGCGCGCGGGCGCGAGACGCCTGCGCGACCGCTTCCTGGACGCATCCCGCGCCGGCGGAGCTCGCTGCGGCGCCTGCAGGCGCGCTCGTCGACCGCGCAGCTGCGCGAGGTCTGGAAGAGCCGCGCGATGCCGCGCGAGGTGGCGCTGGTCGCGGTCGGCGGATACGGCCGCGGCGAGCTGTATCCCGTACTCGGATGTCGATCTGCTGATCCTGCTGCGGCGCCGCGCCGACGCGGCGCTCGCCGCGCAAGCTCGAGCAGCTCGATCGGCACGCTGTGGGACATCGGCCTCGAAGTGGGCCACAGCGTGCGCACGGTCGAAGAATGCGTCGCGCTCGCCGGCAGCCGACATCACGGTGCAGACGACGCTGCTCGAAGCGCGCCTGCTTGCCGGCAAGCGCGATCGCTCTTCGCGCGCTTCATCGAAGCGCATCGCGCGACGTGCTCGATCCCGCCGCAGTTCCTGCAGGCGAAGCAGCTCGAGCAGCAGCAGCGCCACGCGCGCTATCACGGAAACGAACCTCGAGCCCAACATCAAGGAAAGCGCGGGCGGCCTGCGCGACCTGCAGACGATGCTCTGGATCGCGCGCGCTGCGGGCATCGGCACGAGCTGGGCGCGATCTGGCGCGACGCGGCGTCATCACCGACCGAGGAAGCGCGCGACATCCAGCGGCACGAGCGGTTCCTCAGCATGCTGCGCATACGCCTGCACTATCTCGCGGGCCGGCGCGAGGATCGTCTGCTCTTCGACCATCAGTCGGCGCTCGCCGCGCGAGTTCGGCGTGCGCGATCAGGCCGCACCGCCTCGCGAGCGAGCAACTGATGCAGCGCTATTACCGCACCGCCAAGGCCGTCTCGCAGTTGAACACGATCGTGCTGCAGAACCTGGACGCGCTCATCACGCCGCACGCACGACCGGCAGTACCACCCGATCAACGAGCGCTTCGGCATCCGCGGCGAGCTGCTGGAAGCCGTGCGACGAGGACCTGTTCCAGCGCGCAGCCCGGCGCATGCTGGAGAGCTTCCTGCTGCTGCAGCAGCACCACGAGCTGAAGGGCATCGGCGCCGCCACCCTGCGCGCGCTGTGGCGCGGCGCGGCGGCTCATCAACCCCGCGTTCCGGCGCGATACCCGCGAACCGTGAGCGCGTTCATGCAGCATTCTGCGCAGCCCCATCGTACGTGGATCGCGCGCTGCGGCGCATGAACCAGTACGGCGTGCTCGGCCGCTACATGCCCGCGTTCGGGCGCATCGTCGGCCAGATGCAGCACGACCTCTACCACGTCTATACCGTCGACGAGCACATCCTGAGGGTCGTGCGCAACCTGCGGCGCTTCGCGGTCCCGGAGCTGGCGCACGAGTTTCCGCTGTGCAGCCGCCTGATGAGCGATTTCGCCCGTCCCGAGGTGCTCTATCTCGCCGGCTTGTTCCACGACATCGCCAAGGGGCGCGGCGGCGACCATTCGCAGCTCGGCGCGGTGGACGCGCTGCGCTTCTGCGCGCGCGCACGGGCTCACGCGCGAAGATGCCGAGCTCGTCGCGTGGCTGGTCGCAGAACCATCTCGTGATGTCCGCGACGGCGCAGAAGCAGGACATCAGCGATCCGGAGGTGATCCGGGCGTTTGCCGAGCGCGTGGGGGACGAGCGGCACCTGACCGCGCTGTACCTGCTGACGGTCGCCGACATACGCGGCAC
Source organism: uncultured beta proteobacterium (assembly GCA_963802355.1). Classification (GTDB taxonomy): domain Bacteria; phylum Pseudomonadota; class Gammaproteobacteria; order Burkholderiales; family SG8-41; genus SG8-41. The sequence goes on from CAWDIV010000015.1 coordinate 128,574, forward strand.
GAGCCCCAAGGTCTGGAACGCGTGGAAGGCGAAGCTGCTCGAGGATCTCTACTGGCTCGACGTCGCAACTCTCACTGGCCGGCACCGTCAATCTCCGTAGCCACGAGCCTGCAGGCGCGCCAGGACGAGGCGCGGGCGAAGCTGCGGCTCTACGCGCGTGCCTGAGAACGCACAGGAGAAGCTGTGGGCGCAGCTCGATACGGCCTATTTCCTGCGCCACGAGCCGCAGGAAATCGCCTGGCACACGCGGCTGCTCTACTACCGCGTCGACACGGCCGAGCCCGGTGGTCAAGGCGCGGCTCTCGCCGGCGGGCGAAGGCCTGCAGGTGATGATCTACGTGCCCGACCAGAAGGAGCTGTTCGCGCGCATCTGCAGCTTCTTCGAGAGCATCAGCTACGACATTTACGAAGCGAAGATCTACACGACGCGCCACGGCTACGCGCTCGACAGCTTCCAGGTCCAGGACCCCGACAACGCGCAGCCGCAGTACCGTGAGCTCATCAGCTACATCGAGCACGAGCTTGACCGAGCGGCTGCTCTGAAGATCCCGCTGCCCCCGCTCACCAAGCCCCGGCTGAGCCGGCAACTGCGCCATTTCCCGATCTCTCCGGAAGTGAACATCCAGCCCGACGAGAGAGGCACCTACTGGGTGCTTTCGGTCATCGCCGGCGACCGGCCCGGGCTGCTCTCGCGCATCGCGCGCGTGCTCACCGCCTACGACATCAACCTGCACACCGCGAAGATCAACACGCTGGGCGCGCGCGCGGAAGACGTGTTCCTGGTGAGCGGCGCGGCGCTCAAGGACCCGAAAACGGTAGTGCGGCTCGAAAGCGAGCTGGTCGAACAGCTGCGCACGTAGGGTGTCAGGAACCTTAGAGTTTAGGGTTCCTGACACCCTTCTCTTCACTCGTCCCGGAGATCCTGCCCGGGAAACAGCTCCTCGTTGAAGCCGAAATTGCGCAGATCGCGGATGCGCATCGGATAGAGAATGCCCGCGAGGTGATCGCATTCGTGCTGCACCACGCGCGCATGGAAGTCCGCCACGGTGCGATCTATCGGTGTCCCGTGCTGATCGAAGCCCTGATAGCGCAAGCGCTTGTAGCGCGGCACCAGCCCGCGCATGCCCGGGAACGCTGAGGCAGCCTTCCCAGCCTTCCTCCATTTCCTGCCCAGCGGCGTCAGCACCGGGATTCACCAGCACCGTATGCGGCACCGGTTCGGCTTCGGGATAGCGGGGATTGAACTCGACGCCGAAGATCGACGACCTGCAGCGGGACGCCGATCTGCGGCGCGGCCAGCCCCGCGCCGTTCAGCGCTGCCATCGTGTCCTGCATGTCGGCGATCAGCGCGCGCAGCTCGGGCGTATCGAAACGCTCGACCGGCTGCGACGGCTCGAGCAGCCGCGGGTCGCCCATTCTCAGTACCGGTCTAATCGCCATAGCGCAGTCGCCAGCTCTCTCCAGGACCGTGTGCACCCGCGCGGTCGCCCGCTGCGAGATCGGCAGCGATGTCCTCCAGCCGGATTCCGGTTGCGCTCGCGCCGCGACCCGCGGCATGGTTGACCACGACCGCGATAGCGGCGTAGCACAGCTCCGATTTCGCGCGCGAGGGCGGCTTCCGGCATGCCGGTCATGCCGACCATGTCGGCGCCGTCGCGCTCCAGGCGATCGATTTCCGCCGCCGTTTCGAGCCGCGGTCCCTGGGTCGCCGCATAGGTGCCGCCGGCGACGATCGCTTCGCCTGCCCCGCGCGCGGCCTCCAGCAGTCGCTGGCGCATGGCCTCGCAGTACGGATGCGTGAAATCGATGTGCGTCACGCTGTGATCGCGCGCGTGAAAAAAGTTGATTGCCGCCCGTGCGTATAGTCGATGATCTGGTCGGGAACCGCAAGCGTGCCCGGCGCAAGATCGGCGCGGATGCCGCCGACCGATGGCGACCGACACGAGGTCGGTCACGTTCACCGCATGCAGCGCCCAGATATTGGCGCGGTAATTGACCTCGTGCGGCGGGATGGTGTGGCCGTAGCCGTGCCGCGCCAGAAACACGACCTCCCGCCCGTCGATCGTGCCGAACGTGAGCGCGCCCGACGGCTCGCCGTGCGGCGTGCGCACGATCTCGCGTCGCGTGACGTCGAGGTTGGCGAGCTGAGTGAGCCCGCTGCCGCCGATGATGGCTAGCATGCGTGACATGACGTGAAAGCGTGAATGCGTGAATGCGTAACAGCCGCGATCTCACATCGACGTATTCTTCACGCCCTACTGCCTTCGCCCCTTCACTCCTTCACCCCTCACTGTCCTTCAGCGCATAGATCGCCGGCAGATTGCGCCACGGCGCCGCTCACGTCCATGCCGAAGCCGAACACGTAGCGGTCGGGCACGCGTCACGCCGACGAAATCGGCGCTCACCGGTTTCGCGCGGCCGATGTCCTTGTCTGCGAAAACGGCGCTGTAGACCTTGACGCGCGCCGGCTTCGAGCAGCTTCTCGCGCACGGCGGCCAGCGTCTGGCCTTCGTCCAGTATGTCGTCCAGCACGAGCACGACGCGCCCGGCGACCGAGGTGCCCGGGGTGACCTTCCAGGAGATCTCCCCGCCGCGAGTCGCGTCGCCGTAGCGCGTGACATCGAGATAGTCGAACTCCAGCGGGAAACGCAGTTGCGGCAGCAACTGGCCGGCGAAAATCACGCTGCCGCGCATGACGTAAGCACGAGCGGAAAGCTGTCGCCGAGCTGCGCGGAGATCTCCTGCGCCACGCGGGCGACCGCCTCGGCAGACGACGGCTGCGGAACAGAGCCGTTCCGCGCGTGCGAGAACCTGCCGCGCTTTTTCGGGTGTAAGGGCCACGTCAGCGATCGATTTCTGCGGCGCTGTCCCGGCCGCGTGCTACTTCCTGGCGCGCGAGCCCAGGTCTCCGCAGATAGCTGCGGAATTCCGCGCCGACTTCGGGATGCTTCAGCGCGAACTGCAGATTCGCCTGCAGGTAGCCGAGCTTGCTGCCGCAGTCGTAGCGCACGCCATCGAACTCGTACGCGAACACGTCTTCCTCCGCAAGCAGCGCGGCGATGCCGTCGGTCAACTGAATTTCGCCGCCGGCGCCGGGCTTCGCATGCTTGCAGGTGATGGAACATGCGCGGCGTGAGGATGTAGCGACCGACGACGCCCAGCGTCGACGGCGCGGCGGCGGGCTCGGGTTTTTCCACGATGCCGCTGATGCGGTGCGGCGACTTCGAGCGCATCTCGACCCGCACGATGCCGTAGCGCCGCGTTTCGCTCGCGGCGCACGTTCTGCACCGCGATGACCGAGCGCCCGCGCCGCGCGAACACCCCGGCCATCTGCTTCAGCGCCGGACGGCGTAGCGTCGATCAGGTCGTCGGCGAGCACGACCGCGAACGGCTCGTCGCCGACCACGCGGCAGCGCGCACAGAGACGGCATGACCCAGCCCGAGCGCCTGCGGCTGGCGCACGTAGATGCAGGACACGTTCTTCGGAATGATGTCCTGGACGATCTTGAGCAGATCGCTTGCTGCCGCGCTGCTCCAGCTCCGACTCCAGCTCGAACGCCTTGTCGAAGTGATCCTCGATGGCGCGCTTGCCGCGGCCGGTGATGAAGATCATCTCCGTCATGCCGGCGGCCACCGCTTCTTCGACCGCGTACTGGATCAGCGGCTTGTCGACGATCGGCATCATTTCCTTCGGGCTCGCTTTGGTCGCGGGAAGAAAGCGCGTGCCCATGCCGGCGACGGGAAATACCGCCTTGGTGACCTTGTTCATTGGAACCTATCTCGATGGTTGACGCGTGATGCGTTGTGGTTACTCTTTCAGCAATTTTAGCAGTGTTGCCTCGTCGATCACCGCGATGCCGAGGCTCGCGTGCTTTGTCGTACTTGCTGCCCGGCTCCGCCCCGGCCACGACATAATCGGTCTTCTTCGATACGCTGCCCGATACGCGCCCGCCACGGGCTTCTATTCGCTCTTTGGCATCGTCCTTGCGTCATGGTGGGAAGCGTGCCGGTCAGCACGAAGCGCTTGCCTGCAACGCCCTTGACCGTGCTTTCGCGCACGCGGCGGGTTCCTCGGTTCGACGCCCGCGGCCAACAGGGCTCGGACCACCTTCCGATTGTGCGGCTCGCTGAAGAAACTGCAGCTGATGCTCGCGGCGACAACCGGCCCGATATCGGCGACCCGCTGCAGGGCATCCTCGATAGTCCCGCATCGATGATCGCCTCGATGCCGCCCGAAATGCTGCGCGAGGTCACGCGCCGTCGCCTCGCCGACGTTGCGGATGCCGAGCGCGTAAACAAAGCGCGCCAGCGTCGGGCGCTTGCTCCGTTCGATGGCGGCAACGAGTTGGCGGCGGATTTCTCCGCCATGCGCTCCAGCTCCTCCAGCCGGGCTGCGTCGAGTCCGTAGAGATCCGCCGGCGTCTCGACCATTCCTCCGTCCACCAACTGATCGACCAGCTTCTCGCCCAGACCTTCGATGTCCATCGCCCGCCGTGACGCAAAATGCAGTAGCGCCTGCTTGCGCTGCGCCGGACAGAACAGGCCCCCGGTGCAGCGGTGGTCCGCTTCGCCTTCGATCCCGCACCACTGCCGATTCGCAGACCGGGCAGTGCAGCGGCATGACGAACTTGAGCGCATTCTGCGGTCGCCGTTCGGGCAACACGCGCGACGACCTGCGGGATCACGTCGCCGGCGCGCCGCACGATGACCGTATCGCCGACTCGCAAGTCGAGCGCGTTGATGTAGTCCTCGTTGTGCAGCGTCGCGTTGCTCACGGTGACGCCGCCGACGAAGACCGGTTCAAGTTTCGCTACCGGCGTCAGCTTGCCGGTGCGGCCGACTTGCACTTCGATGCCTGACACCTGCGTCAGTTGCTTCCTGCGCCGGGAACTTGTGCGCGACCGCCCAGCGCGGCTCGCGCGAAACGAACCCCAGCCGGTTCTGCAACTCAACGCTGTTGACCTTGTAGACGACGCCGTCGATGTCGAATGGCAGTGATCGCGTCGCTGCGGCGATTCGCGCATGGAATGCGCGCAATCCCTCGGCCCCGACGGCCACACCGCGTTCAGGCGAGACCGGCACGCCGCAATCCGCCAGAGCATCGAGGATTGCGCTTTGCGTCGGCGGCAGCTTCCAGCCCGTGACTTCGCCGAAACCGTGGGCGTAGAACGACAACGGCCGGCTGGCGGTGATGCGCGAATCGAGCTGGCGCAGCGAAACCGGCGGCTGCGTTGCGCGGATTGACGAACACCTTCTCGCCGGCCGCGCGCTGCCGCTCGTTCAACTGCTCGAAATCGTCGCGCCGCATGAATGCCTCACCGCGCACCTCGAGGACCGCAGGCGGATGATTCGACTTCAGGCGCAGCGGTACGCTGCGAATCGTTCGCACGTTGGGCGTGACGTCTTCGCCGATGCGGCCGTCGCCGCGCGTCGCCGCCCGCACCAGCACGCCTGCTTCGTAGCGCAAGCTGATCGCCACGCCGTCGAACTTCAGTTCGGCGTTGTACTCGACCTGCGGATCGCCAGGCGCCAGCTTCATTTCGCGACGGATGCGCTGGTCGAAGGCGACTGCCCCGCCGGCTCCGGAATCCGTTTCGGTGCGGATCGAGAGCATCGGCACCGCGTGCTCGCACTTCCGGCAGGTCGTTGCGCACGCCGCCGCCGACGCGCTGGGTGGGCGAATCCGGCAGAGCACAAGTCCGGATACGCATCCTCCAGCGCCTGCAGCTCGTGGAACAACCGGTCGAACTCGGCATCGGGCAGCTTCGGTGCAGCGAGCACGTAGTATTCGTAATTGGCGCGCTCGATCTCGTCCCGCAGCGCCGCGGCTCGCGCGGCGATATCCCGCGGCGCGGTCATCAGAGCCGGCACGAATATGGGGAGAATTCAGAGACCGTGTCGGTCATCTTGAAACAACCTCAGGAGAACAGACGCAGCGCGCGCTCCCCGCCGGCGGGCATCTCCCGCGCCGCCATCGCAATGTGTATCGAACGCAACTGCTCCCTGATTGTGGTGATCCCCGCGTCAGTGAGCCCGACGCGATTGTCGTCGACCAGCCTTGCCGTCGAGCGCCGCGGCCAGATCGTGCCCGATTACGAGCATGCGATCCAGCACGCGCCAGGCCATCTGCGACTCGCGGCACATCGAGCATGAGCGTAACGCCGCGCGTCGTGAGGCTCTTGAGTCTGCTCCGGCAGGAACGGCGCCGGCTCATGGTTGTCCAGGGTGAACAGCGTCTGACGCCGTTCGTTGCGATAGTGAAAGACGCCGTCGGGCTCGAGCTTGAAACCGGCGGCTTCGGCCAGCGCGCGGATACGGGTGCCGGCGAACGTGTTGCCTTCCTCCGCGATGACGTTGACGCCGATCGCCACGTCCACGCCTGCGCAGAACACGTCGAGCTCGCGTGCCGTCCTGAGAGCCTCCTGCGTATCCGGACAATCCGCCGCGCCCCGACAACTTCTCGGCGCAGCCTCTCACTGCGTCGCAGAACATCGCCAGCTGCGCGGGATTCACGGTTCCCGAGCGGTTCACGAGCTGCAGCCCGAGCCGCAAGTCGGAGGTAACCGCCTCTGCCGCGCCGCACGAGCTTCTTCCCAATCTTCCGCTTTCGGGATTGAAGCCCAAGACCCGTGTCGGCCTCCCGCAGCCCGCGATCTTGCTCAGCAATTCCTCGGCGGCGGCTGCGGGAATGGGCGTTTCCAGCGTCGATTTCCGCGACGTAGTCGAGCGCGGGATCCAAGCCGAGTGCCCGGTCCGGCAGCCGCACGGGTCGATGCGGTGTCCGGCGTCCTGGTCTCCTGTGCGCAGCCGAGCCGTGCGCACCGCATTCGGCGCGTGCTGGCAGTTGGGGCTCTGACGCGGGCCTCGCTCTTGCGCCGCGGTCGCCTGTTCGCGCCGCAGCAGGATATCTTCAGGCGCCTCGCCGAACGCCTGCTTGAGCCGGCGCCGGAAGCTGCGCTCCTGCACCCAGTTGTACACGAGCACCGCGCCGACGATCATCGCGCCGATGACGAGCAGGCTCAACTGCAGATCGCTCACCAGCCACCTATGATTCGTTTCAGCTTCATTCCAAAACCTCGCGGGTTTTGTTGATAGCTGCCTGTTGGAAGCCTGTTCCGGCAGGCAGCTATGCCGCCTCTTCGGAGAGCTTCATCGCCTCCTCGATATCGACCGCCACCACGCGCGACACGCCGGCTTCCTGCATGGTGATGCCGAGCAGCTGGTTCGCGATCTCCATCGTGATCTTGTTGTGGCTGATGAACAGGAACTGCGACTGCTCGCGACATCTTCTTCACGAGATCGCAGAAGCGCTCGGTGTTGTGGTCGTCGAGCGGCGCGTCGACCTCGTCGAGCAGGCAGAACGGCGCGGGATTCAACTGGAACAGCGCGAACACCAGCGACAGCGCCGTCAGCGCCTTCTCGCCGCCGGAGAGCAGATGGATCGTGGTGTTCTTCTTGCCCGGCGGCTGGGCGATAACCTGCACGCCGGCGTCGAGAATTTCCTCGCCGGTCAGCACGAGGCTGCGCGTGGCCGCCGCCGAACAGCGCCGGGAACATCTGCCCGAAATGATGCGTTGACCTCGTCGAACGTGCGCTGCAGGCGCTCGCGCGTCTCGCGGTCGATGCGCCGGATCGCGTCCTCGAGCGTGGCGATCGCCTCGGTCAGGTCGCCGCGACTGCGCGTCGAGATAGCTCTTGCGCTCGCTGCGCCGTCTGCAGCTCCTCGAGCGCCGCCAGGTTGACTGCGCCCAGTGCCCTGATCTCCTCGTTGAGCCGCGCGATCTCGGCCTGCAGCGCGCCCGGGCCGCGTGCCCTTCTCGAGCATCGCGGCCAGCTCGTCCTCGCCTCGCCCCGGCTTCGGCGAGCTGCTGCGCGAACTGCTCTTCGGTCAGACGCGCTTCCTGCTCCTTCAGCCGCATCTCGTTGATCGCGCTCGCGCAACGGGCTCCAGCTTCTGCTCGCATTCGGCGCGCTCCTGCTCGATGGCCCTCAGCTGCGTTTCCATGGCCTCCAGCGCGTCGCGTACGCGTGCAAGCGCCGCTTCGCGCTCGCCCGCGGTTCGCAGCGCCTGCTGCAGCTGCTCCTGCAGCGGCGCTTCGTCGCAACCGGCGAGCTCGTCCTCGCGCGCCGCGCAGCGTCGTCGCTGAAGCGCGTCACTATTTCGAGACAAAGCTTGAAGAGATGCTGTCTATCTCATTGATTTTATCTTGACATGACTGTTGGTGGAAGGCGGTGCGCTGGGCTTCGTCACGGGCTGCCTGCAGCGCTATCGCGCTGGAGCTGCAGCACGGTTTCGGCGCGCCGATAAAGCTCGGTCGCGAGCGTCGAGCTGCTCCGCGTCTCGCCATGCGACTCTTCCTCCAGGTGACCGATCCGCAGTTCTGCCGACTCCCGTTGCGCAGCGCGCGGCTCGATCTGTCTGCGCGTCGATCTCGGCCAACTCGCCGCGCGATCTGCTCGTGCGCGCTGGCGATCCGCTCGTTTCGCCTGCTCGGAAGCCGCAGCGCCTCCATCTGCAGGGCGTGGTGGCGCTGCTGCTCTTCGTCAATACGGCTCGCGCAAATCGTCGAGCGCGGTGCGATGCGCCTTCGATAGCGTCGCTCCGCGCGACCCGTGCCGCCTGCCGCAGGCCGTTCAGCTCGTCGCTGCGCGGCCTGCGATAGCGCACTGTCGAGCTCCTCGATCTCGCGCTGCCGCGACAGCACGCCGTGCAGCTCGCGAATCGGGCGCGTGAAAGCTCACGCTGTGCCGCGTGAAGACGTGCCCTTCGCGCGTGACGAGCATCGCGCCGGCGGGCAACTGCTCGCGCGCCGTCAAGCCCGGCCGCGGCATCGTGCACGACGTATACCTGATGGAGCCAGTCGGCAACACCGGCGCGAGCCCGGGATCCGCGGCACGTCACATAGCGGCGCAGCGGCTCGCATGCCCGGACAACGACGCGCTCCCGGCGCTATGTTCCGTCTCCCGTAGCGTAGAACGTCGATCTTGCCCGGCGGCGCATCGCCGAACCAGCCCGCAGCGCTGATCCAACCCTGCGAGCGCGATGCCGTTCAGCCGTTCGCGCAGGACAGCTTCGAGCGCATCTTCCCAGCCCGGCTCGATGCGATGCCCTGCCACAGGCGCGGCGCTCGCGGCGAGCCCGCGCTGCTCGAGCCAGTCTTCCAGTCCCGGCGCCGCGCGCGATGCGCTCCTGAAGCTGCGTGAGCGTGTGCAGCGCGCGCTTCCAGCCCCGTCAGCTGCTGCGTCGCAGCTTCCAGCGCAGCAGTTGCGCTCGCGCAACGTCTGCTCGAGCTGCGGCAATTCGCCCTCTTGTGCTTCGAGCTCGCCGCGCATGATCGCTCAACGAGCCGCTCGAGCGCGGTGATGTCCTCGCTCAGGCGCGCGAGTCGCGGCCGCATCCGGCGCCTGCAAGCTCCGCTGCTCTTCGCGCAGACGCTCGTCGCGCTGCGCCAGCTGGTCGAGCACTTGCGTGTGCATGCGCGAGCTTGGTGTGTTCGACTTGCAGCGCCTGCTCGGTCTGCGCCAGGCACGCTGCAATTCGTCGTAGCGGTTGCGAGCTGGCGCGAAACGCTTCCTCCGCCACCGGCAGCTTTTCGCTCTCGACCTGCGCGCGCGCCTTCGCGCGCGGCGGACTGCTCCAGCGGCCAGTGCAAGCTCGCCGCGCCAGTGCGCGAGATTGCGTCGCCGCGCCGCCCGCTGCTCGCGGTCCGCGCTCGAGCTGCGCTGCGCAGTTCGGCGATCTCGTGCTCGACGCGCTGCCGGTTCTCGCGCACGTGGGCGATCTCCTGCTCGAGCGCGCGAGTTCGGCGTTGGCTTCGTAGAACGCGCCCTTGCGCGGCGTGCACCGCGTCGCTCGCCCGGTAGTGCTCGTCGCGCAGCTCTTCGAGCTGCCGCTCCGCTTCGCGCAGCCGCGCGGTTTCCGCTTCGAGCTCGAGCCCGAGCCGCTCGATCTCCGCGCCGTAGCCGGGCCCGCAGCGCCGCCGCTTCCTGCTTGCGCGTGAGCCACAGCAGGCTCTGAGTGGTGTTCAAGCTCGCCCTGCAGCTCGTGGTAGCGCGTGGCGACTTCCGCCTGCGCCGTGCAGGTGCTCGAGCTGCTTGTCGAGCTCCTGGCGGATGTCGTCGACGCCGCAGCAGGTTTTCCCGCGTGTCCTTCAGCCGCAGCTCGGTTTCGCGCCGCCGCTCGCGGTATTTCGACACGCCCGCCGCCTCCTCGAGGAAAACCCGCAGCTCCTCGGGCTTGGCCTCGATCACCCGCGAGATCATGCCCTGCTCGATGATCGCGTAGGCGCGCGCGCCCAGGCCGGTGCCGAGGAAGATGTCGGCGACGTCGCGCCGGCGCACGTGGATGTTGTTGATGTAGTAGGCAGCCGAATCCCCGTCGCGCTCGAGCACGCGCCTGATCGAGATCTCGGCGTAGCTCGACCACTGCCCGGCGGCCTTGCCGAGGCTGTTGTCGAAGATGAGCTCCACGCTCGCGCGGTTTACCGGCTTGCGCTGCCCCGAGCCGTTGAACAGCACGTCCTGCATGGTCTCGCCGCGCAGGTGCCTCGCGGAGGTTTCGCCGAGCACCCAGCGCACGGCGTCGATGACGTTCGACTTGCCGCAGCCGTTGGGGCCGACGATGCCGACCAGCTGGCCGGGGACGGGGATGTGAGTGGGATCTACGAAAGACTTGAAGCCGGCGAGATTGATCTGCGTGAGTCGCAATTTGATCGCTGTCTTGTATGAGTGTATGACGGGTCTTGTGTGAGGTTATAATCCGCAGGCTATTTGGCGGATGATATTTTAATTGGGTGCCCGCGATAATGCCAGCCAAACCGAGCAAGAACGCTCGAAACCTTCCCCAATCCGGCGCCGCGCGCGCGACTACCGGATCCACATGGAGATACCGGAGTTCACGTGTCTGTGTCCGAAGACGGGCCAGCCGGACTTCGCGACGCTCGTGCTCGATTACGTGCCGGACCGCTCGTGCGTGGAGCTGAAGAGCCTCAAGCTCTACATCTGGTCGTACCGCAACGAAGGCGCGTTTCACGAAGCGGTGACGAACCGCATCCTCGACGACCTCGTCGCGGCGACGACGCCCGCGCTTCATGCGGCTCACCGCGCGGTTCTACGTGCGCGGCGGGATCTTCACGACGGTCGTCGCCGAGCACACGAAGCCGGGCTGGAAGGCGCGTCGCTGCCGGCGTAGACGTCGCCGCCCTGCGCCGCACCCGCTCGGCGCCGCTATGATCTGCGGTTGCGCCGGCCTTCAACCGCATATAACTCATCACCGATAGAGCGGCGTCGTCGCCGTGAATCCCGATCTCGAGCGGCTGCAAACCTATCCGTTTCAGAAGCTGACCGCGCTGCTCGAAGGCGTCGCGCCCAAGCCGGCGCTCAAGCCTCGATCACCGCTCTACATCGGCGAGCCGAGGCATCCGACGCCGGAATTCATCAAGCGCGCGCTCATCGACGAATCTCGACGGGCTGGCGAGCTATCCGCCCGACGCTCGGCAGCCGGAGCGCTGCGCCACGCGATCGCCGGATGGCTCGAGCGGCGCTACGGGCTGGACGCGATCGACCCGACACCGCGAGGTGATCCCGGTCACTGGAACGCGCGAGGCGCTGTTCGCCATCGCGCAGGCGGTGGTGGATCCACACGACGCCGGAGCCGGCCGTGGTCTGCCCCAATCCGTTCTATCAGATCTACGAGGGCGCAGCGCTGCTCGCCGGCGCCACGCCCGTAGTACCTGAACAGCCTGCCGGCGCGCAACTACGCGTTCGACTTCGAGGAGCTTGCCGCGAGACGGTGTGGCGCCGCACGCAGCTCATCTACGTCTGCTCGCCCGGCGAATCCCACCGGGCACGTGATGCCGCTCGCGGACTGGGAGCGCGCTGTTCGCGCTGTCCGACCGCTACGGCTTCGTGATCGCGTCCGACGAATGCTATTCGGAGATCTATTTCGACGAAGCGCATCCGCCGCTCGGCGCGCTCGAGGCCGCGCGGCAGCTCGGCCGCGACGGGCTATCCGCGGCTGGTCGATGTTCTCGAGCCTGTCCAAGCGCTCCAACGTGCCGGGCATGCGCTCCGGGTTTCGTCGCGGGCGACGCGGACGTTATCCTGAAGCGCTACCTGCTCTATCGCACCTATCAGGGCTGCGCGATGAGCCCGCCCGTAGCAGGCCGCGAGCATCGCCGCGTGGAACGACGAGGCGCACGTCGTCGAGAATCGCCGGCTCTACCGCGAGAAGTTCGCGACCGCGCTCGAGCATCCTGCGCCCGCACGTCGACGTGGAAATGCCGGACGCGGCGTTCTACCTGTGGCTGCACACGCCGATCTCCGACCCGAGTTCACGCGCCGGCTCTACGAAGCCGCAGGCGGTGTCGGTGCTGCCCGGAAGCTATCTCGCGCGCGAATCGCGGCGGCGTCAATCCGGGGACGGATCGCGTGCGCATCGCGCTCGTGTGCTCGACCGCGGAATGCGCCGAATCCGCGCGGCGCATCCGCGCTTTCTTTCGAGTCGCTCTAGATGAGTGAAGTTTCCAGTGCCGAGTTGCCAGTTCCGTGGAGGACGATGGTAACCGAAACTTGAAACTCGAGGCTTATGGAACATCTGAAAAACGTATCGACGCCGCGTGGGAGAATCGCGCGGCCATCTCGCCCGAAAGCGCCGACGCCGAGGTGCGAGAAGCGGTGCACGAGACGATCGAGCTGCTCGACGGCGGCAAGCTGCGCGTCGCGGAGAAGATCGACGGCGCCTGGGTCACGCACCAATGGGCGAAGAAAGCGGTGCTGCTGTCGTTCCGGCTGCAAGACAACGAGGTGATGCGAGGACGGCTACACGCACTACTACGACAAGGTGCCGTCCAAGTTCGCGGGCTACGACCGAGGAGACGTTCCAGGAAAGCGGCTTCCGCGTGGTGCCGCCCGCCGCGGTCCGCAAGGGCGCCTACATCGCGAGAAACGTCGTGCTGATGCCTTCGTTCGTCAATATCGGCGCGCTACGTCGACGAAGGCACGATGGTGGACACCTGGGCGACGGTCGGCTCCTGCGCCCAGATCGGCCGCAACGTGCATCTTTCCGGCGGCGTCGGCATCGGCGGGGTGCTCGAGCCGCTCCAGGCGAATCCCGACCATCATCGAGGACAACTGTTTCGTCGGCGCGCGCTCCGAGATCGTCGAAGGCGTGATCGTCGAGGAAGGCTCGGTCATCTCGATGGGCGTCTTCATCGGCGCGAGCACGAAGATCTACCACCGCGCAGACGCGGCGAAGTGCTCTACGGGCGCGTGCCGGCCGGTTCGGTCGTCGTGCCCGGGCCGTCTGCCGTCCGCCGACGGCCGCTACAGCCTCTATTGCGCGGTCATCGTCAAGCAGGTCGACGCCCAGACGCGCGCCAAGACCAGCATCAACGAGCTGCTGCGCAGCGATTGACGCTACCGGCACGTAAGCACCACGCAAGACCCCTCGCGCCAGCGACACTCTGCACGAGGGCCGGGAATTGGCAGAATAGTCGGTCCCTCACGCCGCAGGCGGCAGTGGGCTCAAGCGAAACACCCGTCGAGAGGTAACCGCCATGTTCGTGAAATCGCTCTTCAAGCTGATGGCCGACACGCAAGCGTCGGACCTGTTCTTCACGGCCGGCGCGCCGATCCAGATCAAGATCAACGGCGAGCTGATGCCGGTCAACAGCCAATCTCCTCGACCCGGAGCAGGTCAAGAGGATCTGCTACGAGGCGATGACCGAAGAGCAGATCGCGGCGTTCGAAGCCGAGCTCGAGATCAATTTCTCGATGCGCGGCTACAGCACGAGCATGGCATGCTGGGCAGCTTCCGCGTCAACATCTTCACGCAGCGGGCGCGTGCGCATCGTGATCCGCTACATCAAGCCCGACGTGCCGACGTTCGAGGACATTGGGCCTGCCGCTCGATGCTCAAGGAACTCGTGATGGAAAGCGCGGGCTGATCCTCGTGGTCGGCTCGACCGGTTCGGGCAAGTCGAGCACGCTGGCGGCGATGATCGACTCACCGCAACCAGCACTTGCAGCGGCCATATCCTCACGATCGAGGACCCGATCGAGTTCATGTACCAGCACGAGAAGAGCATCGTGAACCAGCGCGAAGTCGGCATCGGATACCCTGAGCTACGGCAACGCGCTCGATGAGCGCGATGCGCGAAGCGCCGGACGTGATCCTGATCGGCGAGATGCCGCGATCAGCGAGACGCTTCAGGCCGCGCTGCAGTACGCGCAGACCGGCCATCTGTGCCTCTCCACGCTGCACGCGAACAACAGCTACTACGCGCTGAACCGCATGATCAATTTCTTCCCGCACGAAGCGCGCGACGCGCTGCTGATGGATCTGGCGGTCACTTGCGCGCCGTGATCTCGCAGCGCCTGGTGCACGACGTGGACGGCAGACGTCGATCCCCGCAGTCGAGCTCATGCTCAACACCAAGCACATCCAGGAGCTCATCAAGCAAGGGCGAGATCGAGCAGATCAAGGACGCGATGGAGCAGAGCCTCGCGCCCGGCTCGCAGACCTTCGAGCAGGCGCTGTTCAACCTCATACAGCGACGGGCAGGTGTCGCTGGACGAGGCGATGGCGAATGCCGACTCGCCGACGAACCTGCACTGGCTCATCAACAACGCGCAGAAAGCGGGAAGCGCGACCGCTATCCAGGACGGATCTGCCAAACCCAGGCAGCCTTCGGACGGACATTTCGAGCATCAAGCTCAATCTCGACGCGCTCGGCTAACAATTAACGCGCGGCGATCGTTCACCTGACCAGCGACCACAAAGGTAGTGAGGAACGGGCCCCTTCCGGTAAGAACTCTCGGGGCCTTCCCGTTCCGCGGCTCCGCACCGATGAGCCGGCGCGCGGGTCACGGCCGCTCGCCGCGCGTTACAGCGGCGAAATCCGTCGCTGAGTTGATAAGGTACGGCACCCGCCGGTTCCTGAAGCTCGCGCCTCGTGTTTGGTCATGGCACGTCCGGCGCCGGGGAGGAAGCGGCTTACCTCCTGGCGCACGCACTCAAAGTGCGCCCCGAAGGCCTGCCCCGCTTGCTCGAGAAAATGCCGTCCCCGCACCAGCGCGCGGCGGCATTGTGTCTGTTCGAGCGGCGCGTCCGAACGAGCGCAAGCCGGCTGCCTATCTCGTGCGCGAAGCGTGGTTGGGTGATTTTCGCTTTTACGTGGACGAGCGCGTCGTCGTGCCGCGCTCGCATATCGCGGAACTGCTGCGCGAGGAGCTTGCGCCCTGGATCGAAGAACCGCTCGAGATCCGGGCCGCGCTCGATTTGTGCGCCGGCTCCGGCTGCCTCGCGATCCTGCTCGCGCGCGCCTTTCCCAGGGCGCGGGTCGACGCGGCCGAGATCTCTTCATCGGCCCTGGCCGTCGCGCGGATCAACATCGAAGCGATACGGACTCGGCGCGCGCATCCGCCTGATCGAATCCAATCTGTTTTCCGCGCTTGGCGCGAAGCGCTACGACCTGATCGTTTCCAATCCGCCCTACGTAACTGCCGGCGGCATGCGGCGCCTGCCGCGCGAATACCGACACGAGCCGCGCATCGCGCTCGCGGGCGGCAGGGACGGGCTCGCCGTCGTGCGCAAGATTCTGCGGGCCGCGGCGGCGCATTTGGCTCCCGGCGGACTACTGGTGGTGGAGGTCGGCGCCGGGAGACGACGCGTCGAGCGCGCGTTTCCGCTCATCGAATTCGTCTGGCCGGAAACCGGCGCCGGCCACCCGGTGTTCATCGCGACGCGCGAGCAATTACTGGACAATATTTCACCGCCGAGGCGCGGAGGGAAGAGGAGAACTGCGGGCATCTAGCCAGAACGTCAAGAAGGGACCCTGGTTCACGTAGATCCGTGCTTATCTGCGGCTCCATTTCTGCTTTTCTCTGCGTCTTTGCGTCCCCGGATCTAGTCCGGATGCAGGCTCGGCGCCTGTTCTTGAATTTACTATTCTCCTGCTTCTCTCCGCGGCCTGGCGGTTCAATTGTTGGTTCTTGCCTTCTTCGGCGCCTTGGCGATGATGAATTGGCTCTTCTCCCTGGAGCAGCCCGACCGCGGCGAGGAGCCGGCGCACTTCCTCCGGCGGGAGCTCGGCGTAGTGGCCGCGCGTCAGGCGCGGCGGCAGGCCGACGGGGCCGAAGCGCATGCGCATCAGCCGGCTTACGGTAAGGCCCAGCGCCTCGAACATGCGACGCACGATGCGGTTGCGGCCTTCGCGCAGCACGATGCGATACCAGCGGTTGGCGCCCTCGCCCCCTGCTCCGCTATCGAGTCTAACCTTGCCTGACCGTCGTCGAGCTCGAATGCCGTGCTTCAGGCGTTCCATATCCCCGGCCGCCACGCGCCCGCGGATGCGCACGGCGTATTCGCGCTCCAGCTGCGTAGCGCGGATGCATCATCCGATTGGCCAGCTCGCCCGATGTGGTGAAGACCAGCAGCCCGCCGGTATTGAAGTCGAGCCGGCCTACCGCAAGCCATTTCGCCCCGCGCAGCGGCGGCAACCTGTCGAACACGCTGGGGCGTCCCTCCGGATCGTCGCGGCTGACAATCTCGCCTTCCGGCTTGTGATAGATGAGCACGCGTGGTAGCTGGGCCGCATTCCGTGCCCGCGCACCGGTCTGCCATTTACGTTGATGGTGTCGCTGGCTCCGACCCGTGATCCCAGCCCAGCCGTAACCCCGTTTACCGTCACTCGGCCTGCGCGGATCCAGTCCTCCATTTGCCGCCGCGAGCCGAGCCCCGCCTGCGCGAGCGCTTTCTGGAGCTTCTGAGTGAGTCGGCGCTCGGCTGCGGGCTTAGGCACGCGCCGGCCGGGATCTCGGCGGTTTTCGGCATCTTGAGCGTACACGATAACAATATATATTAATCAGACTTCATTGATAATTATTACTAAAGTGTAACATGAAGTTTCGGCAGAGCCACCGCCGCCGCTTCAAGCCTCCCGCCGCTCGACGACCGCCTGGGCGAGCGTGCCGCTGTCCACGTGCTCGAGCTCGCCGCCGACCGGTAGCCCGCGCGCGATGCGCGTCACCTTGAGTCCCCGCTGCCGCAGAAGCTCCCCGACGTAATGCGCGGTCGCCTCGCCTTCCACGGTGAAGTTGGTGGCGAGGATCACTTCACGCACGACGCCGTCGGCCGCGCGCCTCACCAGCCGGTCGAGATGGATATCCTTGGGACCGATGCCGTCGAGCGGCGACAGCGCGCCCATCAGCACGAAGTACAAGCCCTGGTAGCACTGCGCCTGCTCCATCATGAGCAGGTCGCCGGGCGATTCCACGACGCACAGCAAGCGTCACATCGCGGCGGGTCGAGCGGCACAGCTCGCACACCGCGTCCTCGGCAAAGCTGTTGCACTTCTCGCAGTGCCGGATGCTCGCGAGCGCGAGCCCGAGCGCGCGCGGCGAGGCGCTGCCGCGCCCGGCCGGTCGCGCTGCAGCAGGTGGTAGGCCATGCGCTGCGCCGATTTCGGCCCTACGCCGGGCAGGCAGCGCAAAGCGGCGATGAGCTCTTCGAGCGAAGAGGGAGTCTTCATCAACTTGGTTTCAAGTTTCAGTTTCAGGTTTCAAGTTGTGAAGAAAGCCGAAGTTGCTGGAAACTTGAACTCGAAACCCGGAACCTGAAACTGGCTAAAACGGGAGTTTCAAGCCCGGCGGCAGCGGCAAGCCGGCCGTCACTCCCGCCATTTTCTCCTGCACGGTCGCCTCGACCTGCCGCACGGCGTCGTTCACCGCGAGCGGCACCAGATCCTCCAGCATGTCCTTGTCGTCGGCGAGCAGACCTCGGTCGATCGTGACGCGCTTGACGTCGTGCTTGCACGTCATCACTACTTTCACCTTGCCGCCGCCCGCCTGCCCTTCGACTTCCATGGGCGCCGAGCTGCTCCTGCAGCTTTTTCATGTTTTCCTGCATCTGCTGGGCCTGCTTCATCAGGCCGCCGAGTCCGCCTTTCATGTATTTCTCCTTGAAGTGAGCAGTGAGCGGTGAGCGGTAAGCGGTGAAAGAAATCTCATCAGCTTGCGGGTTTTCTGCTCACTGCTTACCGCCTACTGCTTACCGTTCTGTTCACCGGCTTGATCGACGATTCTATTACCCGCGCGTCGAAGCTCTCCACCAGCTCCCGCACGAACGGATCTTGCTCGATGGCGGCTATCGCTTTCGCCTGTTTGTGCTCGCGTCTCGCGCTCGGCGATGGCCGCCGGAGAACTGCCCGCCTCGCCCGCGATGACGATCGAGAGCCGTAACGGATGGCCGGAATGCTCTTCCAGCGCGGCTTTCAAGCGCTCCTGGTACGGCTTTCCAGCAGATGCTGGTGGGCCTGCGCGATCTTGAGCTCGACGCGCGACGCATCCCGCGCACCAGCTCGCAGTGCTCGGCCAGCATGCGCGCCATGCCCGTCAGCCCGAGCTGCTCGATCAGTTCGGGCCAAGAGAGGTCACCGCGGTTTTTTTTTGATTCGACGGCGGCGGTCTGAGCCGGCCGCGCCGGAGCGACCGCCGTTGCCTGCGCCGCCGCAACGGAGCGCACGGCGCCCGCCTGTTCCGGGGCAAACGCGAGCATCCGCAGCAGCGTCATCGTGAAGCCGGCGTACTCGTCCGGCGCGAGGCCGATATCGCTCCTGCCCTGGACGCGCGATCTGGTAATAGAGCTGCAGGTCCTCCGGCGCGAGGATGCGCGGCGAGTTCGCGCAGCGCCGCCCGATCGGGGTCGTCATCACCCACGGTTCGCGGAACCGTCTGCAGGAGCGCCAGCCGGTGCAGAGCGATGCCAGCTCCTGGAGCGCCGTCTCGAAAGACAGGCTGCGTCCCGCCATCTTTTCCGCTTCGGCGATGAGCGCCGTCCCATCGCCGCCGGACTAGCGCATCGCAGAATCGCATGCAGGTAGTCGTGCTCGACCGCGCCGAGCATCGCCGCGTGCGGATTCCTCCGAAACGCTGCCCGCGCCGTGCGCGATGGCCTGGTCGAGCAGGTCAGGCCGTCGCGCAGGCTGCCCTGCGCCGCGCGCGCGAGCAGCTGCGAGCGCCGGCGGCTCGTAGCGGATGCGCTCGGCTTCGAGCACCTGCTGCAGCCGCTCCCGGATCTGCTGCGGGCGGTATCTGCTTCAGATTGAACTGCAGGCACCGTGACAGGACCGTGACCGGGACCTTCTGCGGATCGGTCGTCGCGAGTACGAATTTCACGTGCTCCGGCGGCTCTTCGAGCGTCTTCAGCATCGCGTTGAACGCATTGCGCGAGAGCATGTGCACTTCGTCGATGATGTAGACCTTGTAGCGGCCGGCCGTCGGTGCGTAGAGCGCGTTTTCGAGCAGCTCGCGCATGTTGTCGACCTGGGTGTTGGACGCCGCATCGAGCTCGATCAGGTCGACGAAGCGGCCCGTGTCGATCTCGATGCAGGCGGAGCAACGGCCGCACGGGCGTGGCGGTCACGCCGGTTTCACAGTTGAGCGCTTTCGCGATGATGCGCGCGAGCGTCGTCTTGCCGACGCCGCGCGTGCCGGTGAAGAGATAGGCGTGGTGGAGGCGCTGCTCGACGAGCGCGTTCGTCAGAGCGCGCGCACGACGTGCTCCTGGCCGGACGAGCTCAGCAAAAGTCCTGGGGACGCCACTTGCGGGCGAGAACCTGAGTCATTGAAGAGCGGTGAGCGATAAGCAAGCAGGGAGCGGAATACCGGACATATTTTACCGCTTCCCGCTTACCGCTTACTGCTTACCAGCACTAAAAATGATACTGCAGCCGGACCTGGTGAAAATTGATACCGTCGTTGGGCCGTTTGATGCTCGCGTTCGAGAGATGCTGAAAGCGATAGCCAAGATCGAACGCGCCCTTGTCGCCGAAGCGATAGCCCAGCCCCAGATGGTCACCAAACTGGAACATGGTGCTGAAGCGCTTGTCGCCCAGGGAGGTCTCCGACAGCAGATGAAAGCCGATCCCGGCTTCGACATAAATCCCCTTCAGATCGTTCTGCTGAAAGCGTAACACCGGCGTCAGACCGATCTCGGTGATGTCCTCGTTCTGTCCGGGCCGCGCGTCCCGCTTCCAATAGCCGAGCCCGAGGTCCCAGTAGCCGCCCAGATGCCAGTCTTTGCCCTGAAACCAGCGGCTCTTCCAGTCCCATTGAACCGCGACGCGACCCATGTCGGCACCATCTCCGTGCCCCGCTTCCACTGCGATCCCATCCACCGCAAGCGCCGGTACGCTCGCGGCCGCCAGCAACGACGCGAGGATGAATCCCGCCCCCTTTTTCTTGCTTATGCCCATCACGTTCACGCTCATATTCACACTAAGACGCGTCTCCTTGCCTGTCCAGGACTCGCGTCCTGACAGGCGGGCAAGGGAGGCGAGCCTTACCCCCGGCACTTGCAGAGAATAGCTGTGGCTGCTTCCTTCCGGACCTGACCAGGTTCACTACCATGCAATGCGGGGAGGCCCGCCGTAAGAATTAATGCGTAAGCATTATGCCCGGCTCCGCTCCTGCGCGCCAGACAAGCCATGAGTCTTGTCCGACTTTACAAGCGCATGCTTTAGTGCTTCCATTTAACCCCGATGCGGCGGACGCGCAGCGCGCGACTGCATCATCACCGCTGACAGCTCAAAATCCCTGAATCGCGATTACTACCACGCCGGAGGAACGGATGGCCGCCAAGACGATCGAATCGGTGCTTCAGGAGAATCGCGTGTTCCCTCCGCCGGACGCGTTCGTCAAGAAAGCGAACATCTCCGGCATGGATGCCTACGGGAGCTGTGCGCGGAGGCCGAGCGCGACTTCACGGGATTCTGGGGGCGTCTCGCGCAAGAGCACTGCTCGTGGCACAAGCCGTTCACGAAGGTGCTCGACGAGAGCGAACGCGCCGTTCTTCAAGTGGTTCGAGGACGGCGAGCTGAACGCATCCTACAACTGCCTCGATCGCCACCTCAAGACTCAGCCCGACAAGACCGCGATCATTTTCGAGGCCGACGACGGCAAGGTGACGAGGATCACCTACCGGGAGCTGCACCGCCGCGTGTGCATGTTCGCGAACGGCTTGAAGTCGCTCGGGCATCAAGAAGGGCGACCGCGTGATCATCTACATGCCGATGTCGATCGAGGTGGTCGTGGCGATGCAGGCGTGCGCGCGCATCGGCGCGATTCATTCGGTCGTGTTCGGCGGCTTCTCGGCGAAGAGCCTGCAGGAGCGCATCATCGACGCCGGCGCTGTGGCCGTGCTCACCGCCGACGAGCAGATCCGCGGCGGGCGCGACGATCGCGCTCAAGGCCGCGGTGGACGAGGCGCTCGCGATGGGCGGCTGCGAATCGATCAAGAAGGTCGTCGTCTACAAGCGCACCGGCAGCGACGTGAAGTGGGACGACAAGCGCGACGTCTGGCTGCACGATCTGGTGCAGGGCCAGCCCGATACGTGCGAGCCGGAATGGGTCGGCGCCGAGCATCCGCTGTTCATCCTGTATACCTCCGGCTCGACCGGCAAGCCGAAAGGCATACAGCATTCCACCGGCGGCTATCTGCTGTGGACCATCCTCACCATGAAGTGGGTGTTCGATTACAAGCCGGACGACGTCTTCTGGTGCACGGCCGACGTGGGCTGGGTGACCGGCCACTCCTACGTCTGCTACGGACCGCTCGCGTGCGGCGCTACCGAGATCATGTTCGAAGGCGTGCCGACCTATCCGGACGCCGGGCGCTTCTGGAAGATGATCCAGGACCACAAGGTGACCGTGTTCTACACCGCGCCCACCGCGATCCGCTCGCTCATCAAGGCCGGCGGCGAGCTGCCGAAGAAATACGACCTCACGTCGCTGCGCATCCTGGGCACGGTCGGCGAGCCGATCAATCCCGAAGCCTGGATGTGGTATCACGAGACCGTCGGCGGCGGCCGCTGCCCGATCGTGGACACCTGGTGGCAGACCGAAACCGGCGGCCACATGATCTACGCCCCTGCCCGGCGCGACGCCGACCAAGCCCGGCTCGGCCACGTTCCCCCTGCCCGGCATCATCGCCGACATCGTGGACGAAACCGGCGACTCGGTCGGCAAGCGGCAAAGGCGGCATCCTCGTCATCAAACGGCCGTGGCCTGGCATGCTGCGCACGATCTGGGGCGATCCGGAGCGCTATCAAGAAGACCTACTACCCGGAGGATTTCCAGGGCAAGTATTACCTCGCCGGCGACGGGGCGACGTTCGACGAAGACGGCTACATCCGCATCATGGGCCGCATCGACGACGTGCTGAACGTCGTCCGGCCACCGCCTCGGCACGATGGAGATCGAGTCCGCGCTGGTCGCCAACCCGCAAGGTGGCCGAAGCAGCCGTCGTCGGCCGGCCCGACGAGCTGACCGGCGAGGCGATCGTCGCGTTCGTCGTGCTCAAGCAGGCACGGCCCGACGGCGATGACGACGCGCAGAAGATCATCAAGGAGCTGCAGGACTGGGTCGGCAAGGAGATCGGCCCGATCGCCAAACCGCAAGCGACATCCGCTTCGGCGACAACCTGCCCAAGACGCGCTCCGGCAAGATCATGCGGCGCCTGCTGCGCTCGATCGCCAAGGGCGAGACGATCGCGCAGGACGTTTCGACGCTCGAGAATCCCGGCGATACTGGAGCAGCTCGAAGCAGACGGAGTGCGATGAGCAGCGCGCGAGTCGACACGAGCCTCACGGGACAGAGGACGCATGATCCGGCCAAGCATCAAGGGCCAGCGCCTCATCGCGCTGTTTCTGCTCGGGCTGCTGCTCCTCAATTATCCGCTGCTCGCATCTGTTCGCGAGGCCCGACGCGATCTCTTGGGCATCCCGCCTGCTCTATCGTGTACGTGTTTGCTCGCCTGGGCGCTCCTGATCGGGCTCATGGCGCTCGTGCTCGAGCGCGGCACCGATTGAGCATCGCGTCGTACGCGTGACGCATGCTGACCGCGACCGTCATCGTCCTCGCTTCGTTCGCCTACGTCGGTCTGCTGTTCGCGATCGCCTACTACGGCGACAAGCGCGCGGACGCGGGCCGCAGCATCATCGCGAACCCCTACATCTACGCGCTGTCGCTCGCGGTCTACTGCACGTCCTGGACGTTCTACGGCAGCGTCGGGCGCGCCGCGACGAGCGGCATCGGGTTCCTGCCGATCTACCTCGGGCCCACGCTCATGGCGGCGCTGTGGTGGTACGTGCTGCTGAAGATCATCCGCATCAGCAAGGCGAACCGCATCACGTCGATCGCCGACTTCATCGCGCTCGCGCTACGGCAAGAGCCAGCTCCTCGGCGGTCTGGTCACGATCATCGCCGTGGTCGGCATCATCCCCTACATCGCGCTGCAGCTGAAGGCGATCTCCAACGAGCTTCTCGATCATTCTCCAGTACCCGGACGTCGTCGATGCCCGACAAGCAGGGCGCGCCGCTCTTCCTCGGCGACAACACCTTCTATATCGCCATGCTGCTCGCGGCGTTCACGATTCTCTTCGGCACGCGCCACCTCGACGCGACCGAGCGCCACGAGGGGCTGGTCGCCGCGATCGCGTTCGAATCGGTCGTGAAGCTGCTCGCGTTCATCGCGGTCGGCGTGTTCGTCACGTTCTGGATGTACGACGGCTTCGACGACATCTTCGAGCGCGCGCGCGCGGTCGCCGAGCTGAACGCGCTCGCTCATGCTCGGCGGCGCAGGCGGCAACTACGCGACGTGGGCCTCGCTCATGTTCCTCTCGATGCTCGCGATCATGTTCCTGCCGCGCCAGTTCCAGGTGGCCGTCGTGGAGAACGTGGACGAGCGCCATCTCGAACAAGGCGATCTGGCTCTTCCCGCTCTATCTCCTCGCGATCAACATCTTCGTGCTGCCGATCGCGCTCGGCGGGCTGCTGCATTTCCCGACCGGGACGCGTCGATGCGGACACGTTCGTGCTGACGCTGCCGATCGCGCAGGGACAGCCGGCGCTCGCGCTCTTCGCATTCATCGGCGGCCTGTCCGCCGCGACCGGCATGGTGATCGTGGAGACGATCGCGCTCTCCACCATGGTCTGCAACGACCTCGTCATGCCGGTCGCTGCTGCGCATGGAAGCGGCTGCGGCTCACGCGAACGGCGCCGACCTGTCGGCGCTGCTGCTCGGCATCCGGCGCGGCGCGATCGTCGTGATCCTGGTGCTGGGATACCTCTACTTCTATCTCGCGGGCGAAGCGTACGCGCTGGTCTCGATCGGCCTCATCTCGTTCTCGGCCGTCGCGCAGTTCGCGCCCGCCATCATCGGCGGCATCTTCTGGAAAGGCGGGACGCGCGCGGGCGCCATCTGCGGGCTCGCGCGCCGGCTTTCTGGTGTGGCTCTACACGCTGCTCCTGCCCTCGTTCGCCAAGTCCGGGTGGCTGCCCATCACGTTCCTGACACGAGGGCATCGTTCGGCATCGGACCTGCTGAAGCCGCAGCAGCTGTTCGGATTGCAGGGCCTCGACGACATCACGCATTGCCTGTTCTGGAGCATGCTCGCGAACGTCGGCTGCTACGTCGGCGTGTCGCTCTCCAGCGGTCCGAGCGCGGCCGAGCATAGCCAGGCGACGCTCTTCGTCGATGCGCTCAAGCAGCCCTCCGCCGCCGGCGGTCCCGGTTCTGGCGCGGCAGCGCGTCGGTGCAGCGACCTCGCTGACGCTGCTCGGCCGCTTCCTCGGGCCCGGAGCGCGCGCAGGAGGCGTTCGCTGGCCTACGCGCCGCGGCCGCGGCGTCGAGGTCGATCGACGCTCTGACGGCCGACGCGGACGCTCGTGCATCACGTCGAGTCGCTGCTCGCCGGGCGCCATCGGCAGCGCGTCGGCCCGCGTGATGGTCGCCTCGGTCGTCGAGGAGGAGCCGCTCGGGCTCGACGAAGTGATGAGCATCATCGACGAAGCCTCGCAGGTGCTCGCCTACAGCCGTCAGCTCGAGCAGAAGTCGCGCGAGCTCGAGGCGGCGACGAACGAGCTGCGCGAACGCCAACCGGCGGCTCCAGGAGCTCGACCGGCTGAAGGACGATTTCATTTCCACGGTGACGCACGAGCTGCGCACGCCGCTCACCTCGATCCGGGCGTTCTCCGAGATCCTGAACGACAATCCGGAGCTCGACGATCCAGCAGCGCGCAACGTTCCTGGGCATCATCATCAAGGAATCGGAGCGCCTGACGCGGCTCATCAACCAGGTGCTCGATCTCGCCAAGATCGAATCCGGCAACGCCGAATGGCACGATGCGCGAGATCGACATGAGGGAGATCATCGACGACTCGATCGCGGCGACCAGCCAGCTCTTCAAGGACCGGCAACATCCGCGATCGACGACCGCGCTCGAACCGGACGTGCCACCGCTGGTCGCGGACCGCGACCGCCTGGTGCAGGTGATGCTCAACCTGCTGTCGAACGCCGCGAAGTTCTGCGACAAGGACGCACGGGCTGAAGTGGAAATCCGGCTGTGGCACGAGGCGCGGCGCGCTGCGAGTCGACGTGCGCGACAACGGCATCGGCATCAGCGCCGAGAACCAGCAGATCATCTTCGAGAAGTTCCGGCAGGTGGGCGACACGCTCACCGGCAAGCCGCAAGGCACCGGGCTCGGGCTGCCCATCTGCCGGCAGATCATCAATCATTTCGGCGGCGCGCTGTGGGTGGAGAGCCGGCTCGGCGAAGGAGCGACGTTTTCGTTCAGCCTTCCGCATGCAGCACGAAACCAGCCGCGTGGCGCTGACGGCCTGACGACGGAGCCTGACATGAGGAAGAAGCGTATTGATTGCGGAAGACGAGCCGAACATCGTCATCTCGCTCGAGTTCCTGATGGAGCAAGCCGGATACGAGATCCGGACCGTCGCCGACGGCGAAGAGGCGTTGAAGCGTCGTGCGCGAATTCCGGCCGAACTTGATGCTGCTCGACGTGATGCTGCCGCTCGGAACGGCTTCGAGGTGTGCCAGCACGTGCGCGACGACCCGAATCGAGCGGGATGAAGATCGTCATGCTGACGGCGAAGGGCCGCGAGCATGGAAGTCGCGAAAGGTCTCGCGCTCGGCGCGGACGCCTATGTCACGAAGCCATTCGCGACGCGCGAGCTGCTCGAGACCGTCAAGCGCCTGCTGGGGCCCTAGCAGGCCGATGCAAGACACCAAAACGGGCCGTTCGTGTTGAGCGTAACGCAGTGGAGTCGAAACATGAACGGCCGAAACTCAATGACTTGTTCACCCTTCGACTCCGTGCATAAGCACTACGCTCAGGGCGAACGGAGTCTTGCAGCGCGCCGCTAGATGAAGCTGCGGTTCGTCGGAGCATGGATCGCCTGCTACGTCCTGTGCTTCGGATGCGCCGCGGGTGCGTTGCTGGTCCTGCACGCGGCGCTCGAGCCGGCGCAGCAGGAGCGCTTCGACGAGGCGCTGGCCGCCGCAGGCGGGCTCCTGCTGGTGCTCGCTCTCATCACGCTGGCCGCGACCGGTTTCCTGGCACAATGGCTCACCAACACCTATTTCAAGCCGTTGCGCCGGCTGGCGGAAGGCACCCGCCTCATCGCGAGCAGCAACCCGGGGTTCCGGACGGAAGTCTACGGCGCCGCAGAGGTGCGGCAGCTCGCCCAGGCGATCAACCTGCTAGCCGAACAGCGGGAAAGTGTATTGAAGGATGTCGAAGTGCGTATCGCGCAGGCGCGTGCCGATCTCGACGAGGAGCGCAACCGGCTCGCGGCGCTCATGTCCGAGCTCGCGCAAAGCGTCGTCGTGTGCAACGCTGAAGGCCGTATCCTGCTCTACAATCAGCGTGCCCGGGAGCTGTTCGCCGGCGCCGACGGCACTGCCGGCAACGGGGCCTCTGCGGCGTACCTCGGGCTGGGACGATCGCTGTTCTCCCTGGTCGAGCGCGATCTTTTCGCCCACTTCGTCGAGCAACTGAAGTCACGCATCGCGCAAGGCGAATCCCAGCCGGTCGCGGCGTTCATGACAGCCCTGGGACCAAGCAGGCTGCTGCGGGCGCGCATGGCGCCGGTGATGACGATGGCGGACGGGGCGCGCCCGGGTTCGCCGCTGGAGCTCTCCGGCTACGTGCTGCTGCTGGAAGACACCAGCGAGGAAGTCATGCTCGGCGACCGGCGGGACCACCTCCAGCAGCGGTTGCTCGAGAACTCCCGCGCCGTGCTCGCCAACATTCGTGCCGCCGTCGAGAACCTGCTCAATTATCCCGACGCGGACGAGGCGCGGCGCCAGCAGTTCACCGCCATCATCGACGAAGAGGCGCGCCGCTTGGGGGGCGAGCTCGACCGCGCGACGCGCGAGTATTCGGACTACGTCAAGAGCCACTGGTTGCCCGAGCAGATACGGGCGGCGGACCTGGTCGAGGTGATCCGGCGCAGGATCGAGGCCCGCTACGGGCTCAAGACGCACGCTCTCGCGATCGATACCGACGCATGGGTGAACGTGGACAGCTACACCATGACGCTGGCGGTCTGCTACCTGGCGCGTCGGCTCGCGGAAGAGACCGGGGTGCGGGACGTCCGGTTTCGCGTCACCGCAGCCACGCGCTATGTCTACCTTGAATTGGCGTGGACCGGAGCCCGCCTGCCCGCGGCTACCGCGCTCGCCTGGGAAGGCGCGCCGCTCGATCCGTCCGCGGGGCCGGGCTCGCTCACTTTTCGCGAGGTGCTGCAGCGCCACCATGGGGAAACCTGGTACGAGAACGAGCCAGGATCGGAGGACTCGAGATTTCGCATCGTGCTGCCGCTCGCCGCGCCCGAGCGGCCGCCCGGCTCTCGCCCGAGCCACGACAGCCGGCCGGAGTACTACGATTTCGACCTGTTCAACCAGCCGGGCCAGACGCGGGAGCTCGACGACCGGCCGCTGAGAGAGCTCACCTACACCGTGTTCGATACCGAGACCACGGGGCTGGACCCTTCCGGCGGGGACGAGATCATCTCGATCGGCGCCGTTCGCATCGTGAACGGCAGGGTGCTTGCCGGCGAAATCTTCGATCAGCTCGTGGATCCGCAGCGCCCCGTCTCGACAGCCTCCGCCAGGATTCATGGCATTCGAGCGGAGATGCTGCGCGGGCAGCCCACCATCCCCCCGGTGCTGGCCGCGTTTCACAGGTTTTCCGAAGACACCGTGCTGGTCGGGCACAACGTCGCATTCGACCTGCGCTTTCTCCAGCTGAAGGAGGAGGCGACCGGCGTTCGCTTCACGCAGCCGGTGCTCGATACGCTGCTGCTGTCCGCGGTGCTGCACGAGGACCTCGAAAGCCACCTGCTGGAAGCGATTGCGGAGCGGTACGGGGTCAACGTGGTGGGCCGGCATACCGCGGTGGGCGACGCCATGGTCACCGGGGAGATTTTGCTCAGGATGATCCCCCACCTCGCCGGGCGCGGCATCGTGACCCTCCGGCAGGCGCGCGAGGCCTCTCAGCGGACCTTCTATGCTCGAGTCCGTTACTGAGCCCCTCGCGCTCACGCTGGGGCAGGCGATGAAGCGCCCGCCCGTCGCCTGCCTGCCGGGCGATACCGTCCGGAGCGCGATCCAGACCATGCGGCAACTCTCGCTCGGCTCGATGGTGGTCGTGGATGCCGACCGCATCCCAATCGGGATCCTCACGCTGCGCGACATTGCGGACCGCGTCGTGCTCGAGCCCGGCGCAGTGGATGGTCCGATCGGGCGCGTCATGACTCCCAATCCCGTGACCCTTCCGGTCACGGAAACGGCGTACCGCGCGGCGCTGACGATGATACGCCACGGCATGCGTCATATCGTGCTGGTCGAGGGCGGCCGGCTCGCGGGTATCGTCTCGGAGCGCGATCTTTTCGGCTTGCAGAGCTCCAGTGTCCGGGACCTCAGCGCAGCGATTAAAGGCGCCGAGGATCTGGACGCGATCGAACGCTTCGGCCGGGACATCAACGATCTTGCACGGAAGCTGTTCGAGCAGGGCGTGGCGGTAGGCGCGCTCACCGCCTTCGTCGCGGCGCTGAACGACCTGCTCACGGAGCGCGTGGTGCTGCTGGAGTTCGCCAACAGCGGTCTCGAAAACCTGCGCTACTGCTGGATCCTGATGGGAAGCGAGGGCCGCTCCGAGCAGACTCTCGCCACGGACCAGGACAACGGCATCATCTTCCTCGTCACGCCGGGGAACAGCGCGGACTCGGTCCGCGCGGCGATCCTGCCCGTGGCGAGTCGCATCAACCGGGCTCTGGACCGCGCGGGCTACCGGTTGTGTCCGGGCGAAATCATGGCGTGTAACCCGCAATGGACCCTGAGCCTCGATGAATGGCGCGACCGGTTCGAGCGCTGGATCGACAGCGGCAGCCCGGAGGCACTTCTGCACGGCGCCATCTTCTTCGATCTGCGGCCGCTGCACGGAGATCTCACGCTCGGCACGGAATTGCGTCGCTGGCTGATGCAGCACGCACCACGCAATCCGCGCTTCCTGCACCAGATGGCGATGAACGCCCTGAAAAACCGCCCGCCGCTCGGCCTGATCAGGCGGTTCTCGGTCAATGACGACGGCACGATCAACATCAAATTGAACGGCGCCACCTTGTTCGTGGACGCCGCCCGCATCTTTACCCTGGCCCACGGGATCGACGAGGTCAACACCGAGCGGCGGCTGCGCGCGGCCGCCCCGGTGCTCGGGCTGCCGCCGGCCGAGGCGGAAGCCTGGATCGCGGCCTACTATCATGTCCAGGGATTGCGCCTGCGGCGGCAGGCCGAGTGCCTGCGCCGCGGGCTGAAGGCGGATAACCGTATCGACCCCTACGCGCTGCACGATTTCGACCGGCGGACGCTGGTGAACGCACTGGAGCAGGCGCGCAGGATCCAGACGCGGATCGCCCTCGATCACCAGGCGTAGCACGAGCGGCGGGGAACGGGCCGCTCGTTTATGCGTTTTCAGCCGACAGCTGGCGCTGCTCGAGCATGTAGCCCCGGCCGTACAGCGTGCGCACCGCGAGCCCGCTGCCTCCCAGCTTCCTGCGCAAGCGGTGCACATATACCTCGATCGCGTTGTAACTCACGCTTTGGTCGTAGTTGTAAAGCTGCTCCAGGATCTGCTCCTTGCTCGCGATCCGGCCAAAGCGGTGGATGAGGATTTCGAGCACCCCGAACTCGTGCGCCGACAGCGCCAGCGCCTGGCTGTTGACCTTCACGCTGCGACCGGCCGCATCGAAGGTCAGGTTGCCGTAGCAGATGATGGGAGCGTCTGCGTCCTGTCTGCGCCGCAGCAGGGCCCGCACCCTCGCGTGCAGCTCGTTCAGGTTGAAAGGCTTGACCAGATAGTCGTCCGCTCCGAGGTCAAGCCCGAGCACCTTCTCCTCGGGCGTCTCCCGGGCCGACAGGATCAGCACCGGCAAACACGGATTGCGCCGGCGCAGACGCCGCAGCACCTCGAAACCGTCGAGCCTGGGCAGCCCCAGATCGAGGATCAGCAGTCCGAAAACGTCATCCTTCAGAGCCTCGTCGGCGGCGGCGCCATGGGGCACTCGATCGACCGCATACCCGGCTTGCGTGAGCGAGAACTGCAGCGCCTCGGCCAGCGCGGAGTCGTCTTCCGCAATGAGTATCCTCAAAGCTGTTCCCCCTATGCGCGCCGCCCTCGCTAGATACGGTACATAACCGTTTGATGGAACTTGCTATTTTCTGCCCGCCTGCACTTGGTCGCAGGTCTCGACAGGCGGCGCGCATTTGCATTTTAATCCGGCGGTTCAGGATTTTGTAAGCATTTTTCAATAGCATGACAATGCGGATTCGTCTCTTGCCGCGCCGGAAAAACAAAGGAGGCTCCATGGAACTGACCGAAAGACACCAAGAGTACTGGCGCAAAAACCTCGTCATTACCGCAATCCTGCTCTTCGCCTGGTTCGTCGTCACTTTCGTCGAGGCTTGGTACGCCAGGGAACTAAACAACATCACGTTCCTGGGCTTTCCGTTCGGTTTCTACATGTCGGCGCAGGGATCGCTCGCGATCTACGTGTTGATCATCTGGATCTACGCCAAGTACATGGAGAAGCTCGACAAGGAATACAACGTCGATGAAGGAGACCTCGAATGAGCCAGGCCTTCTCTCACACTGCCTTCAACCAGGCGCTCAAAAAATACTACAGCTTTTACGCCGGGGGCTTCATTGCCTTCGTACTGGCGCTTGCTCTGGCCGAGCAACTCGGCATGTCAAGAGCCTGGATCGGCTACTGGTTCCTGTTCGCGACAATCGGACTCTACGCCGGCATCGGCATCATGAGCCGCACCTCGGAAGTCGCCGAGTACTATGTCGCCGGACGGCGGGTACCGGCGTTCTTCAACGGCATGGCGACCGGCGCCGACTGGATGAGCGCGGCTTCGTTCATCGGCATGGCCGGCACGCTGTTCCTGGCGGGCTTTGACGGGCTCGCGTGGGTCATGGGATGGACTGGAGGCTACTGCCTGGTGGCCCTGTTCCTTGCGCCCTACCTGCGCAAGTTCGGCCAGTTCACGATTCCCGACTTCCTCGGCGAGCGCTATGGCGGCCACATCGTCCGCACGATCGGCATTATTTCCGCCATCACCTGCTCGTTCGTTTACGTCGTCGCGCAGATCTACGGCGTCGGGCTGATCACGAGCCGATTCACGGGACTGGAATTCGGCATCGGGGTATTCGTAGGCCTGGGCGGTATATTGGTCTGCTCGATGCTGGGCGGCATGCGGGCCGTAACCTGGACCCAGGTCGCGCAGTACATCATCCTGATCATCGCCTATCTCACGCCGGTGGTCTGGCTGGGAATGAAGCACACGGGCGTTCCCGTGCCGCAGTTCGCCTACGGCTATACGCTGCAGAAGGTCGGCGAGCTGGAGAAAAAGATCACCAACGATCCGAAGGAGCAGGAAGTCCGCAAAATCTTCGCCGGTCGCGCGGCCGCGGCCAATGCCGCATTGAAAGACCCCACGAAGTCCTTTGCCGAAGGCCGTGCGGCCGAGGAAAAGCGCATCGCGGAGCTGAAAGCGTCGAACGCCCCACCGGACGTCATCAAAGCCGCGGAACTGATGTTCAACACGACCTTCAAGGACGTGGACTCGGCCAAAGCCCAGTGGAACAAGGACAAGGGCCTCGCTGCGCGGGCCGCACCGCCCCGGCCGCACGCCCAACCGTTCCCGGGCAAGGACGAGGCGGCGCAAAACACCGCGCGTCTCAACTTCATCGGCATCGTGTTCTGCATGATGTTCGGCACTGCGGCGCTACCACACATCCTGATGCGCTACTACACCACGCCCAGCGTGCAGCAGGCGCGCGTTTCGGTGTTCTGGTCGCTGTTCTTCATTTTCCTGCTCTACTTCACCGCGCCGTGCCTGGCAGTGCTCGCCAAGTTCGACATGTACTCGAACCTCGTCGGCAGCAGCTTCGCCTCGCTGCCGGCATGGGCGGCAGCCTGGGCGAAGGTGGACCCTACGCTGCTCAACATCACGGACATCAACAGGGACGGCATCGTGCAATGGGCCGAAGTGGTGATCGGCGGCGATCTGATCGTGCTGGCGACGCCGGAGATCGCCGGTCTACCGTACGTGGTATCGGGTCTGGTGGCGGCCGGCGGGCTGGCGGCCGCGCTCTCTACCGCGGACGGATTGCTGTTGACCATCGCCAACGCGCTGTCGCACGATCTCTACTACAAGATGATCGACCCGCATGCCTCCACGTACAAGCGCGTGACGATCTCCAAGGCCCTGCTGGTGGTGGTCGCAATCATCGCCGCCTACGTGACTTCGCTGAAGCCGGGAGACATCCTGTTCCTGGTCGGCGCGGCGTTCTCGCTCGCGGCCTCGGCATTCTTTCCGCCGCTCGTGCTGGGCGTCTTCTGGAAGCGCGCCAACAAGTGGGGCGCGATCGTGGGGATGGCCGTGGGACTGGGGGTATGCGCGTACTACATGTATACCCGCTATCCCTTCTTCGGCGTCAACATGCCGCTGTGGTTCGGATTGAGCCCGGTTTCGGCGGGCATGTTCGGATTGCCGGCGGGTCTGGTCACCATCATTATCGTCAGTATGCTGACACCGGAGCCCAGGAAAGAGGTGCAGGAACTGGTCGAGCACGTGCGTTATCCTCACCTGCGCGGGGACACCGTCGTGAGCGAAGCGCGCTAGGACCGGTTGCTTCGGCCGCGAACAAAGCCCGCTTCGGCGGGCTTTGTTTTGTTAGCCGAGCCACGACCGCTAATCAGGAGCTGATTCCAGGTCATTCCTCCTGTTGGTTCAGCGGCGGTGTGCGTTGTGATCTAGCATTGCAAGCCCTGCGCGACGCACATATAGCTGCGCGCGTACGCGAGGGCAAACCAGAGCCAGAGGAGAAGGATAAAAGCGACCAGCCCGACGTGCGCATCGTGGACGAAGCGAGGCGTGATCAGGCGCGTCAACTTGATGACCGGCGCGGCACCCTTCTTGAAGAGGTCGTAGATGAAGTTTCCGTCGCGCGCCCTCGGCCCGAAAAGCCAAAGCACGCCCTGCCCCAGCATGAGCATCCCGGCGACCTCGACCAGCGCGCGCGCGATCGAGATCAGCAGTATCTCAGTCGGCATATCGGGAGACATTCTAGCTGGTCCGGCTCTCCGGATCGCCCAACGATAAGCCCGCCGGGTTTTTCTAGACCACCAGGTCCTTGACCAGGTACGCCAGATCCGTGGAACCGGTCTCGAGGATCAGCCGCCGCGCCATCCTCGGATCGAAGCGGTTGAGGTGCCTGATGACCTTTCGCACGCGCTCCGGCTCGTGCGCGTGGTGACAGGCCATGCCCAGCTGATACCACACCGGCGCCCCCATCGGCTGCAGCCGCGCCGCCTCGTCGAACGAGTTCATCGCCTCGCGGTGTTCTCCCAGCATCGCGTGGGCGAGCCCCATGCCGTACCAGGCCCGGTCGTGGACCGCATTCAACCCCACGGCCGCGCGGAAGCTCTCGATCGCCCCCCGATGCTGTCCGTTTCTCGCAAGAACGAAGCCCAGGTTGAAGTGGGTGTCGGCGTCGCGCGACTCCATGCGTAGCACATCCTGGAAATAGCGGATTGCCTCCGCGTCCCTCCCCGACTGCGCGTAGTGATAAGCGAGCGCGTTGGCTGCCTTGCGGAAACCCGGATCGAAGCGCAATGCGAGCTGGTATTCCCGTGCCGCGTTATCGTGCTTCCTCAAGATCCCGAACAGGCGCGCCCGCAGATAGTGGCGCCACTTATCGACGTTCATCTCGTGTCTAATCTCCCCGGTGGACGCTCATTGTCGGCCGGACGTGCTGGCATCGCAAGCCATCTCGCTCGCTCCCATGCAGTGCGGCATCACGTTAGATCCGCAGCTCGCGGAGAGGCAGAACGCGGAGAGGTGACCAAGCAGTTGAAGGTGCTCGCCTGGAGGCGAGTATGCGGTCAAAACCGGTGGGCCCACCAGTTTTCAGCGTCCCGCGGCGTCCACGGGCATTCGACCGCCAGCGCCTCGAGCAGCGCCAGCACCACGAGGATATCGTGCGGCCGCTCGGCGCGGTCCTTGGCGAGGCAGCGCGCGACGAGCTCGTCCAGGCGGCGCGAAATACCAGGAACGAGATCGACGAGGCGGCGCGCGGGCGTGTGCAGGATGTGGTAGGTGAGATCGTGCTCGCCGGTGGTCTCGAACAGATCCCGCGCCGTGAGCAGATAGAAGGCGACCGCGCCGACTGAATAAATGTCGGAGCGGGCGTCGGCGTCGGCGGGATTGCGCATGCGCTCGGGGGACATGTAGAGCGGCGTGCCGACCATTCTCTGGAACTGGGTGATGTCGCGGGACTGCCGGCCGTGGACGTCCTTCACCAGGCCGAAGTCCAGGATCTTCACGACGTCGCGCTCGCCCCCGTGCCGGCACAGCATGATGTTGTGCGGCTTGATGTCGCGATGGACCAGCCCGCGCCCGTGCGCTTCCCTCAACGCCGCGCATACCTGCTTCAGGACGTGAATCGCGCGGCCGACGGGCATCGCACCGTGGGCCACTACGAGCTTGTCGAGCGTCTCGCCTTCCAGATGCTCCATGACATAGTAGAACGTACCGTCCCGGGTGCGGCCGTAGTCGTAGATCTGGATGGTGTTCGGGTGCGTGAGCTGGCTGGCGAGCTGTACTTCGCGCTCGAAGCGCGCGACGATTTCGTCTGAGGCGAGGTGGCGCTTCAGCATCTTGAGCGCGACCGGCCGCTTCAACAACGCATGGCGCGCCAGAAAGACCTTCGCCATCCCGCCTTCGCCGATCTCCTTTTCGATGGCGTACTGTCCGAGCACTCTCGCGTCGCCCGCCTCACGCCGCAGCCGCCGCACGTTGATGGCGGACCAGAGCACGGCGGCGAGCGCGGTCGCGATGAGCGCGAGGATCAGGGCAAATGCGGCATTCAGATAGCGCAGCGGCGCGTAGGCTTCCGCCGCGCCGACCTCGATCGCGAGCGCCATGTCGAGCTCGGGGAGCCATTTCCACGCCCCGATCACTTCCACCCCGCGGTAGTTGCGGTACGGCTCGAGGACGACACCCTGGCGCTCCGCGGCTGTCGGCTTGTTGCGGCTCGCGACCGCGACCGCCGCAAGGCGCGTGAGCGGGAGAGCCGCCCACTCCACGTCCGGCTTGTGCCCCGCCGACAGATCGCCGCCCGGGTCGCGGGCCTGCACGCGCAGTATGGCGCTCGACCCTTCGGGGATCAGTCCCGCCTTGCGCAATTCCGTGACGAAGCGGCTGTCGGAAAGCAGCACGCCGTTTTCGTCGAATGCATAGGCTTCACCGGTCTGTCCGGGCCGCGCGACGCTCAGGATCCCGGCGAACTCACCATCGGCGGGATAGGAAAAACCCAGCGCAGCGATGATCTGCCCACGCTCGTCCGCCACCGGCGCCTCCACCCACACCACCGGCCGGTCCGGGGCGGCGGCGGATGCGCCTTCCACACGGTCTTTCTCGAGATGCGGCCGGATAAACTCCGCCCTGCCCTTGAACACCTCATAGAGTTGTCCGAGAAAACTGCCCGGGCTGATCCGGCGACCTATATAGTCGCGGCGCTGGGTGGCCACCAAACGCCCGTTGGTGTCGACCACATTGAAGCTGATCGCCCCCGCACCCCGCAATACTGGATCCAGCGTCGCCGTGAGAGCCGCCCGCGCCGGCGCGTTCCACAACGCCTCGTTGGAAACATCCTTCCCGCGCGCGAGCACTACCAGCGCAGCTGCATGCCGCCGCACCCGCTCGTCCTTCGACCACTGCTCGACGTGCGTCTTGCGATTCTCGACCCAGAGCTGCAGCGCATTCGCCTCGGCTTCGCGGACGGTCTGCAGCTCCGCAGCACGGATATCCTGCAACGAGCTCTTGACGCCGGAATACACCCAGGCACCGAGCACGATGAAGCTGACGACGGTGACCAGCGCTATGGCGTTCAATCGCGCGTTGGCGGCAATCAGCCGGTGCGCGAGCAACCCCATCCGCGCCGTATCCGCCGCGGGTTGACTCGGTCGTCGGCCGCCGGGGGCTGGCTGCTCGGCTGAAGGGTGACTGCTGGATGGTTCTTCGGTGGGCACGGCTTGAGAATCATACCTGAGCCCCGGCGCCACTCGTCCCGGCCTAGAATGCCCTGCTGTCAGACTTGCCTAACGCTCATCTCGGCGCTGTCTGCACCGTCCGCGGAATGTTGAAAAAGTGCTTCGTGGGATCGAATCCCACGCTCTCCGCCACCAGCGCATTTCTTTTTTTCTCATTCAACCGGTGTCGATGAGGCGCCATTCGTTGTCGCATTTACGGCAGCGAACCTGCGAGGGCGAGATCAGCTTGAAGCGGGCGTAGGCGCCGCAGGCGCTGCAGGTGGCGTGCTCGCCGAGCTGCTCGGCCTCGGCCAGGATCTTCTGGTACCGTACCAGGGCGTAGATCCCGATTCCTGCCGCGGCCGCGACGACGATGACGTAGAGGAGCAGGCGCGCCGGCGAGCCCCGGAAGCTCAACTCCTCCATGCAGGCCGCGATCGCGGTTATGCAGACGAACCCGCTGATGAACCAGGCGTGGCCCTCGATCAGGCGGCGCTCGTACCAGCGAGCGAAACCGAGGCGGCGGATGCTGTCGGCGGGTTCCATTCAACGATGATGATCCGCGAATAACCGGCAAATCTCAAGGAGCATCATTTGCGTGAGCCCGGCCGACTGATAAAATGCGCTCCTCCGGAGAGGTGGATGAGTGGTTTAAGTCGCACGCCTGGAAAGCGTGTGTACGGTGAAAGCCGTACCGCGGGTTCGAATCCCGCCCTCTCCGCCAGTAATATATTTAAGTATCCCTGCGACCCGGGCGCAACAACAGCCGCACGTCGCCGAGTACGATGTCGAGGTCCTTCAGGCGCGCTGCGCTGACTGCCTGCAGTGCCGCCCCTCTGGCCGATCTGCCATAATCACGCCCCGGCGTGGTGTCGGAGGCAGTCATGGCTCGTGAAACTCCCGTCTTCATCTCCTACGCGCGCGCGGACGAGCGCTACGCGACTGCATTGATGACCCGTCTTGCGCAGGAACCGGACATCGCCCCCTGGCAGGACCGGATCAGCATGTCCCCGGGTGACTTCGAGGACCAGATCAAGAAGGGCATCGACTCCTCGGAGTATCTGGTGCTCGTCATGACGCCTGCCGCACTTCGGTCGCCGTGGGTCGAGAAAGAATGGCGCTACGCACGCGAGAACGGCCGCTGCGTCGTCCCAATCAAGCCCACGTTCGACTCGCCCGACAGCGACACGGAGCTCGATACCCTTCGCAAGCGGCTGCCGGTCTGGATGCAGAACATCCAGACCTATGACTTCGATCGCTACTGGAAGCGTTTCGTCGCGGTGCTGCAGAGCCCGTGTCAGGCGACACGCTCGCCCTTCCTGGCCGCCAGCCTCCCGGCGAACTTCGTGAGCCGCCCGGGCGAGTTCGGACGCATTGTCGACGTGGCGCTGGACGTCGGGCGGAAGAATCCCAGCGGCAAAACTGTAGTCCTGCACGGTACCGGAGGTTTCGGGAAGACGACGCTGGCGCTGAGCGTGTGCCACGACCCTGACGTCTTTGCCGCCTGCGATGACGGAATTCTCTGGGTGACGCTCGGCCAGCAGCCGCAGATCGTGACCGAGCTCGAACGGATCCACGCGGCCCTGACGGGCGAGCGGCCCGGCTTCAAGAATCAGGACGATGCGATGTTCGAGGTCGCGAAAAGGCTCGACGGCAAGCGCTGCCTGCTCGTGATCGACGACGTCTGGAGCCTTCAGGATCTGAAGCCGTTCCTGCACGGCGCCTCGAACGCGTCGCGACTCGTCACCAGCCGGCTCTTCAGCGTCGCGGTGGGCGCGGCGCCCAACGAGAGTTGTCGAATCAACATCGGCGAGGCAAGCACGGAAGAAGCGAATGGCATGCTCCTGGCCGGGCTCCCCGTGTCGGCGGGCAGAACGGGCAGGGTCGCGCTACTGGCCGATCGCCTCAAACGCGTGCCCCTGCTGCTGCAGCTTGCTAACCGCTGTCTGGTCCAGCAGGTCGCTCTCGGCGACAGCGTCGATCGCGCGCTCGACTGGGCGCTCCAGAAGTACACCGACCTCGGTCCGGGCGCGTTCGACGAACAGAACCCGAGGGACCGGCACGACGCCGTCCGCAGCACCGTCGAGGTCAGCCTCGCTTTTCTCGCCGACGAACGTCAGCGATGCCTGGAGCTCGGAGTCCTCCACGAGGATGCTGATGTCCCATTCAGCGTGCTCGGCACGCTCTGGGGGCTGAACGACACGCCGGTGCAGACATTGGCGCAGCGCCTGCACGACGTCGGTCTCATCAAGCTGAACCTGCCGGGCCGCTCGATACGGCTGCACGACTACATCCGCGAGTATCTCGAGCGCACGCTACCCGACAAGGCGCGCGTGCACGGCCGGCTCATTGACGCATGGACACGCGAGCGGCAGGTGCCGGCGGGGTATCCCGTCCAGCACGTCGTGTTTCATCTCGTCGAAGCCATCGCTGACGGCTCGGAGGTCGCGCGGCGTGCGACGCAACTCACCGATCTCCTCAGCAATGAGCGATTCGAGCGATACCAGCGGCAGCACGGTGACGCAACCGCCCTCGACGGGAAGCTGACTTCTGCGATACGCCGCGCCGCCGAAGGCACAGCGGCGGAAGTTCCAGCCCTGATGGCGTTGCTCGTGCTGCTGCGCAAGTCGTATGCGGCGAAGGCACGCGACGCGGCGCTCGTGTTTCAGCGGGCGGCGGAGGGACGCATCGACGCGGCGACCGACCTTCTGGCGTTGTTCGAAGCGGACCGGCACTGGGACACGCTGGCGCGCCTACTCATCGCGTGGGTCGCGCCACCGGACAAGGCCAACGAAGCACGCATCCTGGTCGAGGACGCGGCCAAGTCCTGCGATACGCCATATCTGGAGAGCCTTCTGACGTGGCTGCGGCAGCCCTCCGGCAGCGTTCCACCCGGCCTCCGCGAGATCTCCGGAGGGCGTCTCCTGCGTTACGTCTCCGCGATCCTTCAGCGGGCCGGCGGTGCCGAGGGGGTCTGGGTGGAAGGGCAGCCGCTGAACTCCGCAGATCTGGTCTCCGGCACCGACCCGGCGGGGTTCATCGCGGAGCGCGATGCGCCGGAT
This sequence comes from uncultured beta proteobacterium, assembly GCA_963802355.1. GTDB lineage: Bacteria > Pseudomonadota > Gammaproteobacteria > Burkholderiales > SG8-41 > SG8-41. The sequence continues at coordinate 168,094 of CAWDIV010000015.1, forward strand.
CTGGTGGCGTTCGCGAAGCTCGATCCCGCGACCAACACGGAGTACCTCGAACGCTACATCGACATCCATGCGACGAACCGGTACGCCTACTACCGTAACCGCTCGCTCGAGATGCTCCTTCAGCCCATCCTGCAGTTTCCGGATCCGAACTGGGTGCGGCGGCTGGTGCAGCGGATCGCAACCGCCGCGCTCACGGTGGCAACCGTGGATTTCGAGGAATACCTCCCGCTTGCCGTGCTCGGATGCCGCGCCCACGAGGGCGACCTCGATGCGTCGATCGCGCTCGAACACGCGCGCCAGCAACTGGTGCTGGCGGCCGCGGCCCTGCGGCCCGAAGAAGGACGGACCGACTCGTGGTCGTACTATCAGCGGCGCGCTTCGGCGCTCGCGGAGGTGTTCGCCGTCGCGCTCGGGCGCCGGAGCGATGCGGCCGATCTGCTCACGCTCGCACGAGAGCTGCCCAAGGGATTCGCGGGATTCCGTGCGCCCTCCGCACTGACGCTCGCCGAGGTCACGCGCATCGTCGCTCCCGGCGACAACGCCGCTCGTGATGTTGCGCTGACATCGGCAGCGGCCGCCTCCCATCGGATCCAGGATTACCGTTTCTGCCTGCACATGACCGCGACGGTCAATGCCATGCGATTTCGATGGAAGGACATGACCGGTGCCGATCTGCAGGCCACGGTTTCGCGCTTCCTGGAAAAGCCACTGGCGGCCGAGTTCTGCGCGATTCATCGGGTCCTGGAACAGTTCGAATATCGCGCCGAGGATCAGCAGTATTTCCAGGCCCTGCCGATCCCCGAACCAGTCAGACAGGCGCGAACGCTCCGCGACATCGCCGCGATCTTCGACTACGAACCGCAGGAACTGGTTGCCGTCAACGACTGGATCTGGGCCGGGCCGGATGCCATCCAGACCGAGGTGCTCCAGAAAGACGAGGAGGTCAGAATCCCCGATCGGGACTTCGTGCCGATCCTCGCGTCACGCTTTGCGGCAGAGGCGCTGGTCGCTGACGGGTTGTCGCCGGAGATTCGCACAAGACTGATCCAGCGGCTGGTGCGGATGGCGCTGCCAAACCCCACGGCAGTCGATACCGTGCTCGGCCGCCTGATGCTCTCCACGCTGGATTCACCACGGAAACTGCCGCCGAAGCTCAGGGATCTGAAGGCTACCCGAATGGGCTATTGAATCCTCGGCACGGGACGCGAGGCGCCTGAGCGTGACGTGATGGCCGCATTCGAGAAAAGCATCGAATTCGTCTTTGACGAACTTGGGTAACCGGTGTCCCTACCGCGATCTGCGAGTGTCTGGTTTCGCCTACCGCGACCGGCCGCTTTCGGGAGCGGCGTAGGCCCGGTATCGGTCGATCACCGCCGAGGCCACCTGACGATCGAGCCACTCCCAGGAGCTCGATCTCCCGATTTCACGGATTTCTGGTCGTCACTCAATCACCTTGTCCGCCTGAACCAAGAATTGATTGCGGGATAGTCAGGCCGAGTGCCTTCGCCGTCTGCCGGCCCGCGCGTCAGGGCTACAAGTCCGGCACATGCAGATGACTGAACGCCGGTCAGACCTTCAAAATGCTTCGATCTTGGTTGGCGAGGAAGAAAGCGAAGAACGCGTAAGCGCGTTGCGCGAGACCAGGTCCGTGCCCGGTTCTTGTTCCGTGCCTACGCAGTGACCTGCACGCAGCCCTCAAAAGCAACCAGGGCGCTACAGCGGCTCAACGAGACCTGGGCTGAGTTGGTGGCTTTAAACGAGAACCCAGCTACCGACGAAAGGACCTGACCGTGGCCACATACGCCGCGAGAAAGCTCTACGTGTTTGACGGATTTACCAACATGCTCGAGCTGCTGCTGTCGCCGTTTGCGAAACCTCAAAGGCTCAGCCTTGGTCTTCGACGGTGTGTACGTTCCATGCGCGAGCACCTTGCGCTGGCGTTGTTTCACGACGGCGCGAAGGTGGCTTTGGGCTGAAGGCGGCAATCGCTGCCACGAAAGCGCCCATAGCAAAGCATCCAAGCATAAGCACGAAAATCAGCATGTATTCGTTCACAAGTTGCCTCGTTTCAAGGAAGTGATGACGCATTACATGCATGCGGCGTGCCAGTTCAACACCGTGCCACCATTCAGCCTAAGTCGGTCTGTAGGCAAGTTTAAACGCCAGATTTGTCACAGTGCGGCACGGTTCCGGGCTCGCTCCGACCACAGCGAAATGACGAAAAGTCATTGACCGGCGGGGCCTTTTCGACTTATACAACGCGGCGCACGCGCTGTCGCAGTTGTAGCGGACCTCATCGAACAGCCTTAAACTCTATCGGTGGGGACGGTCCGCTAAAGTTGTGCCACGCCAGAGGACGCCAGTCAAAAACTGGAAGTCGTCGGCTCTTGCTGGATAGTGAGTCTAGGGCGCCCTCTCCGCCACTACGTTACGCAGAGGATGGAAATAACAAAGTGTGGCCGGAGCCGTCAGCTCCAACCCGAGCGACCTGTGCCACACGGGGGAGACATAGCGATGTCCGGGCTGAGATTCGTAATAAGACCGGAATCCTTCTGCATTCACCGCCTGTCGCCCGATCGCGAGGTCAATCTCGATCGATTAAGCGGCGTCTCATGGTTTTCAATGACGCGGACGAATGATGAGCTGTCCGTCATCGCCCCCGACGATATCTACCTCGGTCCGGGTGAGCGCCAAACCGGCTGGTCCTGCTTGCAGGTCGGGGACATCCTGGATTTCGCGGTGGTGGGTGTTATTGCCGGAATTTCGAGAATTCTTGCAGACGCGAATGTCAGCATGTTCACTGTCTCCACCTACAACACCGACTACATCCTGGTGAGAACCAGCGATGTCGATGCGGCCGTCCGCGCGCTCACCGCAGCAGGTCACGTTGTGATACCGGGGTAACGCTATGCTGGCCATTTTTTCACACCACCTCTCATCGCCTGCATTGGCGACCAGCGGTGGTACGCTTCTTGCTCAGCTAATGCTTGATTCGATAGGAAATTCCATCCCGTATTCTCTGAAAGACTCCCTCGGATCCAGTACCAATGGGAACAAGCATGATGCGCCGTAAACGCGCCGCAATCACCGTGCTCGGCGCCGGGCTGACCGGTGTCGCGACGGCACTGGAACTCGCGAAGCGGGGCGCGAAGGTCACGCTGGTGGAGCAGGATCCGCGCGGCATGAATCGCGCAAGTCTGCGCAACGAGGGCAAGATCCATCTCGGCTTCATTTACGCGAACGATCGCACCCGCGCAACAGCCCGGCTCCAGCTCGAAGGCGCGTTGAGTTTCCGGTCCCTGCTGCACCGCTGGATCGGCTCGCGGGCCGACACGCTGCCGCTCTCGACCCCCTTTGTCTACCTCGTGGCGCGCGATTCGCTCCTCACCATGGATCAGCTTGAGGAGCACTACGCAGCGGTCGAGTCAATCTATCGCGAACATCTTCGCCGCGACCCTCGCGTCGACTACCTAGGACGCCGTCCTACACGCCTCTACGAGAGGTGCCTGCCGGGTGAACTGCCCTGGCCGTTTCACATGGATCACTTCATCGGCGGGTTTCAGACGCAGGAACTGGCTATCGACCCGCGCGCCCTCGCCCATGCAATGCGCGAGGCCGTCGCAGAAAACGAGTGCATCGACTTCCTTCCCGAGCACAGGGTACTGTCTATGGAGCGCGCGGGCGGTCTCCTGCGTATCGAGGGAACGAATCCGGATGGAACATGGCGCATCGATACCGACCAGGTCGTGAACGCCCTGTGGGAGAACCGGATCGCGTTCGATCGAATGGTCGGAATGAACTCCCAGACAGGCTGGGTGCATCGGCTCAAGTACCGGGTCATCGCGCAAATCCCTGGCAAGCTGCGCGGAGGACCATCCGCAACGATGGTCATTGGACCCTACGGCGACGTAGTGGTGCGGGCCGACGGGGTTGCCTATCTGTCCTGGTACCCCGTCGGCCTGCAAGGGTGGACGCATGAGCTGTCACCTCCGGCTGCATGGAATGCACCGTGCCGGGGAGAGGTTGAGGAAGCAAAGTCGCGGTCGATCGCACACGGCATCCTTGGCGCGATCGACACCTGGTATCCGGGTATGGGCGAATCACGGCCCATCCTCGTCGATGCCGGGGCCATCGTGGCCTACGGGAAAACAGATGTGGGAGACCCTTCCAGTGCGCTGCACGACCGGACGCAGATAGGTATCACCTCGATGGAAGGCTATCACACCGTCGATCCGGGCAAGCTGACGACCGCACCGCACTTCGCGAAACGCGTGGTGCAGCGCGTGCTCGTCACGGAAGAGGCATATGCGTGATGCAAACCGGGCGGCCCGTCGTCTCCGTCGTCATCGCGACCTACAACCGCGCCGATATTCTTCCTTTTGCCATCCATAGCGTCCTGCGGAATGAACGCATCGCCCTTGAAGTAATCGTCGTTGGCGACGGCTGCACCGACAACACCGCGGAGGTCGTCGCCAGCGTCGGCGATCCTCGCGTGCGCTACGTCAACCTGCCGCAGAACTGGGGCGAGCAGTCCGTCCCCAGCAACGAAGGGATATCGCAAGCCCGGGGAGAATTCGTCGCCTTTCTGAACCATGACGATCTCTTCCTTCCCTGGCACCTGTCCGACCTTCTCGCGACCCATCGTGAGCTGGGGGCGGATGTCGTCTGGTCGCCGTATTTTGTGGCGTTTGCGGCGCCGCTCGACGCGCACGGCGGACCGCACCCCCGCTACGAGCTCGCCGGGATCACACCCACGAATGAGTTCGATCCCGCCGTGTTTATCGTTGCTTCTTCGACCTGCTACCGGAAAAACGTGCTCGAACAAGTTGGCGGCTGGACTCGCGCATCGCGGACGATACTCTCGCCGTCCCAGGATCTGCTGTTCAAGACACACCAGGCGGGGTTCAGGATCCGGCGAACCAGTCTGCCTTCCGTGCTCGCCCTCTACGGCGGTGAGAGAAAGGACTCCTACACGAAGCCCTCGGCGGAGGAGCACCGCTGGTTTTTCGAGCTGGTGCAGCGCGGGGACGAGGGGCTGGTTGCCGAGCTGCTGCGTGCTTGCGTCCACGACGCCGCGAAGAGGCAGCGTGTATTCGCCCAGACCTCTGTCCCGTTCTTCGCCCTGTGGCGGCTACACCGCCACGTCTCTGCACTGTGCCTGCGCATGGGCATTCACCCGAACGCGCTCCGGATGTGGCTCAAGTACCGCCGCCGCGGCGGATTCATCAACCAGGTCAGGCGAGGGACCGGACTGCCCGCAGTCGACTTCAGTGCGCGGGAGAAAGGCCGCGGCGAGCCCTCGTGACCCGCGCGACAGCCGCTCTACCGTATCCGGAAACGGGTTGCTCACTGCGAAGTATCTCTTCCGGCGTGACTGCCAGCAATCCACCTCTTGTCAGCATCGCGATCCCGCTGTACTGCTCGGCGCCGTGGGTGCAGAATATTCTGGAGAACATCGCGAGAATCGACTACCCCAAGGTCGAGATCATTCTCTCCGACCGGCACTGTGCCGACGATGCGCTCGCTACTCTGGAGCAGCAGTTTCGCGAAGACCCGCGCATGAATTTCATACGCGCGACGGACGGGCTGAATTGGGTTGCGCACTACAACCTCCTGCTCGCCTCGGCCTCGGGCAAGTACTTTCTCTGGATGCCCCACGACGACCTTTACCCGGCGGGCTACGTGCAGCGGCTGGTGACAGCGCTCGAGACCGATCCAGACGCCGTGCTGGCCTATGGCAGAATGGATAGCGCAAGGCGCGGGCAAGTGCCGTCGAATTTGGTGCGGCTCACACTGCCAAACGGTGACCTCCGAATTTGGTCTCCGCGTGATGCTGGACGCCTCTTCGCCCGTGGCAACCAAGCGGGGGTGGCTTTCCGAGGCCTTTTCCGGCGCGAGCGCGTCGTCGAGCGCGGGCTCTACGTGCGGCCCACCACCGTCGGCCTGGAGATGGCAGACGAGTACTGGTTACTCGCGGTCGCGCTGCTTGGACCTTTCCGCTTCGTTCCCTCGTGCAGCTGCCAGAAACGCTACTATCCGGGCAGCGCCCATTCGCGATGGCGATATACATTCCAGGTGAGGCTAAACGGGCTTCGCACAGTCCAATCCTACCTGCGCGATTATTGCCCCTCGCGATGGGATCGCTGTTCCGTGATGTGGCGTTTTTCGTTCTGGACTTTGCGCCGCTTGCTCGATCCGATACGCGGTTGCCTGCAGGCGATCCGGAACAAACTGCACGGATGGTGAGCTGCCGGTCGCAGTTCACGTTCTATTAGTCACCCCTTCCCCAGCATATCGAAGAGTTCCGGATCGAAATCCTTCCGGTGCCTGTCGACCACCGGACGGAGTGCGGCAACGAACGCCGCGCGCTCGGTATCGGTGAGCCGGATCACCTCGGCGTTGCCGGAATCGAACTTCGCCATCATCTCCATGTCCTCCGCTGCCGCCAGCCGTCGCTGAAACGCCGTCGCCGCGGGAGCGGCTGCGTCAACGGCGGCCCGCACGGCGGGTGGCCAGCTCTGGTACTCAACCTCGTTGCAGATCATCGCCGAAGCGCCGTAGAAATGGCCGGTCAGCGTGATGTAGCGCTGGTAGTTGTGGACGCCGAAGTTGTAGATATTGGTGAGCGGATTGTCCTGCGCATCGAAACGGCCGCTCCCGATATTCTCCGTGAACTCTTTTATGTCCACGGCGATCGGCTCGAACCCGAGTGCTCGAAAGGATTCTCCCTGCAACGCGCTCAATTGCGTGCGTATCCGCAGGCCCCGGCAGTCCTCCGGTTTGCGAATGGGGTGGACGCTGTTCGAAAGGTGGCGAAACCCGTTATCCCAGATTCCGAGCAGCCGGAACGGCGAGTTTTCCCGGATATGGCGTTTCACCCGATCGCCGTAGGCACCGTCAAACGTGTCATAGGCGGCCTGGCGGTTCTTCACCAGGAAAGGCAGCTCGAGAATCGAGAGTTCCGGCGCGGGTTTGGTGAAACGCACGGTGGACATGTAGCAGAAGGACAACTCGCCGCTTGCAACCATGTCCGGAAGCTGTCCCGAGGAGCGCCCCAGCTCGTCGAGGATGCTGCCTATGAGCTTGAACTCGATGGCGCCCCCGAGCCTCTGCTTCAGCAGCTCGCCGAAAAACGCGGCCGCGCGATTGTGGATCGACGCCGGCTTCTGGTAGCCGCCGAATCTCATGATCGCGCAGCCTGTCGGACTCTTGCTCATGGAGGATAGGCGTGGCGGAGCCGGTGGTCGCTCGTGGTTGCCGCCGTCCCGACAGGCTGTATCATGCCTTCTTTCCGATCAGGATAAGTGTGGAGGGCAAAGACCGCCACACTCATCATATGGACCTGCAACTCAAAGGCAAGACCGCGCTCGTTACCGGCGCTTCGCGCGGCATCGGCCGCGCCGTCGCCCTGGGCCTTGCGCGCGAAGGCGTTAGGCTCGTCATCGCCGCCCGGCGCATGAACCTGCTCGAGGAGCTTGCTCGCGACATCGTGACCGCCCGCGCCGCCGAGCCATTGGTCATGGCATCCGACCTGTATCAGGAAGGTGCTGCCGAGAAGCTGGCGGAGGCGGCGCAGAAAGCCCTGGGGAGCATCGATATACTGGTAAACGCGGCCGGCGGCAGCCGGCCCTATCCGTTCGAAGCGACCAAGGAACAATGGGCGGAAGGCCTGCTCGTCAACTTCATCCGGCTGCGCGAGCTCTCGCACGCGGTAGTCCCGGGCATGGTCGCGCGGCGCTGGGGACGCATCATCAACATCACCGGCTCGTCGGAACCCCGGGGGCTCAATGCCGCCAACTCGGCGAAGGCGGCGGTGCACGCCTGGGCCAAGGGTCTGTCGCGCGAGATGGCGAAGCACGGCATCACCATCAACTCGATCCAGCCGGGGCGCATCATGAGCGAGCAGATCGTGCGCTTTCACCCGACCGAGGAAGACCGGCGGAAATTTTCGGAAGAGAACATCCCGATGGGCCGCTTCGGCGAGCCCGAGGAGCTCGCCAACCTGGTCGTGTTCCTGTCCTCGCCGCTTGCGGGCTACATCACCGGCACCGTAATACCGGTGGACGGCGGGATGAGCCGCTTCGCTTTTTGAAAGGCAAATCTTTCACCGCGGAGACACAGAAGAAAAGCCAAAACACCAATTGAACCGCCGAGACACGGAGAAAGATGGAGAAATACGCAAGACCGCCCGCATAAATTAGTTTTTCTCCTCTACCTCCGCGCCTCTGCGGTAAATTTGGTTCTCCTGGTTTTCTTCGCCGCTTCTCTCCGCGGTTGCCACTATTCAATCTTGATGTTGGCGTCCTTAACGACCTTCGTCCACTTCGCGATCTCGCTCTTGATGTAGCGGCTGAACGCCTCGGGGGGAATCCCGCCGATCTCCGATCCTTCGGCGATCAGGCGGCCTTCGATTTCCCTGGAGTGCAGCGCTTTCACGATCTCGCCATGCAGTTTGTCGACGAGCGCTTTCGGTGTTTTCGCCGGCAGCACCACCCCCTGCCAGGAAGCGGCCTCGAAGCCCGGCAACGCATCGGCGATGGGGGACGCCTCGGGCCACGACACCAGGCGCTTAGCGCTCGTCACGCCAAGGATGCGCAGCCTCCCGGCCTTGGCGGGAGCGAGCGAGACCGCGGGTTGCGCAAATGTCATCTGCACCTGGCCCGCCAGGAGATCGGTCATCGATGGCGCCGCTCCTTTGTAAGGTATGTGCACCATGTCGATCCGCGCCATGCTGCGAAAATACTCCATCGCGAGGTGCGCGCCGCCGCCGGTGCCCGACGAGCCAAAATTGAGTTGGCCGGGCCGGGCCTTGGCGAGCGCGATGAACTCGGCGGTGGATTTCGCGGGTACCGACGGATGCACCACCAGAAAGTAGGGATTCGACGCGGTCAGCGTGATCGGCGCGTAGTCCCGCAGCGGGTCGTACGGGAGCTTCGGGTTGGTAGCGACGTTAGCTGCGAGTGTGCTGATGGTTGCGAAGAACAGGGTGTAACCGTCCGGCGGCGCTTCCCTGGCCATGACCGCGGCGATGATGCCGCCGCCCCCTGCCCGGTTATCGACGATGACCTGCTGCCCGAAGCTTTCGGAGAGCTTCTGCGCCAGCTGGCGCGCCAGTATGTCGGTGGCTCCGCCCGGCGGGAACCCGACGAGGGCCCGAATCGGCTTCACGGGATAGGGCTGCTGGGCGCCCGCAAGCGGCGCCGCAACCCAGATCGCGACCAGAAACAAGACGATGGCCGTGCGGATCACGCGCGGGGACAATCCCGATCAATCAGCATAGATCTTCGCCTCGCGGACGACTTTACCCCACTTCGCGATTTCGGATCTGATGAATGCGTCGAATTGATCGGGCGTATTCCCCACCGTCTCGAATCCCAAACCCGTGAAACGGTCTTTAACGTCGGACAGGTTCACGATTCTCGTGATCTCACCGTGGAGCTGCCCCACGATCTGCTTCGGTGTGCCTGAGGGGACCAGGACTCCTGACCATCCGCTGATTTCGTAGCCCGCAACGCCCGCCTCGGCAACCGTCGGCAGCTCAGGGATCGCGCCGGAACGCTTGCCGCTCGTTACCGCGAGCGCTCTCAGCTTACCGGCTCGCACATGCGGCAGCGATGACGGCAGGGGATCGAACGTCATGTGCACGTGGCCTCCGAGCAGATCGACCATCGCCGGAGCCGCCCCCTTGTACGGGACGTGCACGATATCGACTTTCGCGAGGCTCTTGAACAGCTCCCCGCCCATGTGGCTCGAGCTGCCATTGCCCGCGGAAGAAAAATTGAGCTGTCCCGGCCGCGATCTCGCCAAGGCCACCAGCTCCTTGACGGACCGCGCCGGAAGCGACGGATGCACGACCAGCACGTTCGGAGCCGACGCCACCAGGGTTACCGCGCTCAGGTCCTTTAGCGTGTCGTAGGGCAGCTTGCGGTAAAACGTCGCATTGACGGCATGGCTGAAAGTCGCCATCAGTAGGGTGTGGCCGTCAGGTGGAGCTTTGGCCGCGAGTTCGGTGCCGATAGTCGTGCCGGCGCCGGGACGGTTCTCGATCACCACCTGCTGGCCCCAGGTCTCGGTGAGCTTCACCCCGATCGTGCGGGCGAGTGTGTCAGCGGCGCCCGCCGACAGCGGGACGATGAAGCGGACCGGCTTCGAGGGATACGCTTGCGCGGCGCTCGCCCCGCTTTCGAGCAGGGAGAGGACCAGAAAACCGCCCAGGCACGCGCGGCCCAACGGACTGCTCACGACTCTCCCTCCCGCCTCCCTCGCCTATTTCTGGACCAGGCGGTTCGGCTGCCAGCCGAGGAATTCGGTCTTGCCGGCCCGAGTCTTCCGCTCCTCGCAATACAATCCGAGCTTTTCAATCACGGGGCTGTCGGACACGGAATATACGATTGCGTCCTCGGCACTGTCGTTGCCGTGCTCGTGCCAGTGCCAGCTCGGAACGGCGTAGATGTCCCAGCGCGACCAGTCGATGCGCTTGTCGCCGACCTTGGTGTAGCCCTTACCTTCGGCGGCGATGTATATGGTGTTGGTGTTGTGACGGTGAGAGAGCGTCTTCTCGCCGGGACGCACGAGCTGCGCACAGATCGACATCGTCGGGCCGACCGAGCCACCGTTCACCGGGTTGGTAAATTCCACGATGATGCCATCGTATGCGCTGCCGGCTTCCTTGCGCAGTCTGTGCAGCGCGTCCCTGATCACTTCCCACCGGTAGGACAGCATCGGCGAATGGTCCGGACGCGAGCCCCCCACGAACTTCGGCACGATGCCCCCGGCCTGGTACAGGTTGTTCGAGTGATTCAGGGGAAACTCAAGGTCCTGCGCGGTCTTGTCCTTATCGCCGGTGATCTTCACGTAGTCGAAATCCCACGTCGCCGTCGCCAGGGACGTGAGGAGCGGGATATCCAGCACGTCGAAGAACACGAAATTGTCCGGGCCGTCGTTGCCGTGATCGTGCCAGCCCAGTTGCTGGTTGATCACCAAGTCTCCCGGAGCCAGCTGCGCGCGCTCTCCTTCCACCGTCGTCCATCCGCCGCCACCTTCGAATATGAAGCGCGCCGCCGTCGTCGTATGGCGGTGGCTCGGGGCGATTTCGCCCTTCTTCACGAGCTGAAGATCGCCGAAAAACGTATTGGTTACCGCGTACTGGCCACCCAGCCCGGGATTTCTCAAGACCAGCACCCGGCGCTCGGCTTTCTTCGCCCCTTGCCCAAGACCCACGCCCAGAGCCGGATCGCCCATTTCGTGAACCAGGGGACCGACCTCCGACCATTTCCAGATGAACGGGATTGCGGGACTCTGCGGGTGCGTCGGCTGGTCGGGTCGGGGCTGAAAATCCGTCGAGTCCCACCACCATCCCTCGATCATGTGCAGTCCATGGACCTGTTCCGAATACTCCTTCTGGCGCCCTTTCAGGCCCCCCAGTTGCTTGATCATCTGGTCAATAGCGCTCACGACACCTCCTGACGTTGTTTATGACGCTGTTTCAAAACGACCGGAACAGCGCCTGCGGTTCAATTCATGCCACTCTGCCGATGATATACTGCGACCGGTTGGCGGAATTCATCGAAAATGCCAAAGTTTGTCTCAAACGCGCCACGACCCACCCGCAGCACCAACCCCCGCGATTACCAGGACATCCCGCGCCCGGTCGCCATTATGGCGAAGGAGATTCCCGATCACCAGACGACCGGCTGGCATCGTCACAAGCGCGCGCAGCTCGTGTTCGCCTCGACGGGTGTCATCGTGGTCCGCACCCGGCAAGGGACCTGGGTCATCCCGCCCCAACGCGCGGTCTGGGTTCCGGGCGCCGTGGAGCACGAAACTCAGACCATCGGCGCCGTTTCAATGCGTACCGTCTACGTGACTCCGAAGGCCGCGCGCCGCCTCTCGCGGACATGCTGCGTCGTAAACGTTTCGCCATTGCTGCGCGCGCTCATTCTGCGGGGTGCGGATTTGCCGGTGGCTTACGACAGGAGAGGCCCCGGGGAGCGCGTGATGCAGATGATACTGGACGAGATCGAGCTCTCGAGAACGCTGCCCTTGCACTTGCCCGTCCCCGGTCACCCGCGTCTCGCCGACCTGTGCGGCGTCATCCTGCACAACCCGCAATGCGCGGACACGCTGGAGATCTTGTCGAAGCGCGCGGGCATGAGCAAGCGCACCGCCGAGCGTCTTTTCGTCCGCGAAACGCAGATGACGTTCAGCCGCTGGCGCCAGCAGGCCCGTTTGCTGACGGCGCTCACCGAACTGGCCAGCGGGCACTCCGTGAAGCAGGTCGCCTTCAAGTCCGGTTATGCGAGCCAGAGCGCGTTTACGAGCATGTTCAAGCAGACCTTTGGCACGACCCCCCGGCGCTACTTTTCCGACCTGACGAAATAACCGGTCAGGCGGCCTCTTTGACCGGCACGGGCGCGCCGGAAGGAAAAGTCAAAGCAGCGAGAAACATGATCGCGGAGAGACCCGCGAGCACCAGGAACATCGAAGTAAACCCCGCCGTGGTGCTGTGCGTGTACGCCACCAGTGGCACGGCGGCGGCGCTCCCCAGGAACGACACCACGTAGCGCAGCGCGTAGGCGCGGGCGCGCCAGCGCTCGTCCGCATAGGCGGCGACCATCGCATCGTTGATCGGAATCTGCCCAAAGACGAAGAACATCATGCCGAGCGCGACGACCAGCATGGCGACATTTTCGGAAGTTGCGGCCAGCAGCATCAACGGGATCTGGAGCGCCACCACCACCACGAATACCGACTTGATCGAGTGCCGGTCTATCCACCAGCCCACGCAGAGCTGCGCCAGCGCGGCGAATGAATACACGAGCGACACCATCACCCCGATTCCGAAGGTGGTCGTCACCAGCGCGGGGAGTTTTTCGTCGAATACCTTGGGCATCGCGACCGTGGTGGCGTTGAAGATCACGCCCCCGCATACGACGGCTATCGCCAATACGGAGAATATGTGCACCAGCACGGCGCGCGGCAGGGCGGCGCTTCCCGCTTTGCGCGTGACCTTGGCGAGCCCGAACTCCCGGGGTACAGATCAGCGCGAACGCGATGCCCGTCGCCATCGCGACCATCCCCGGCACGATGAACGCGGCGCGCCAATTGAACCAATGCGCAAGTGCGCCGGCCAGCAGCGCCGCGAACGCCACCCCCAGGTTGCCCCATACGCCGTTCACCCCGAGGACTCTCCCCACCTTGTCTCTGCCGCTCACCAGCATCGTGATGCCGACCGGGTGGTAGATGGCGCCGAAAGTCCCCACGAGCGTGAGCGCGATGGCGATCTGCCAGGGGGTCTGGGCGAGACCGACGAGCACGGATGCCGCACCCATGCCGATGAAGAATACGACCATCATGCCCCGGCGGCTCCAGCGATCGGCGAGCCACCCGGCGGGCAGCGATCCCGCTCCGAACATGATGAAGCCGCCGAGCGAGAGCGGCAGCATCTCGCCGTAGGTCATGCCGAATTCCGGCGCCATGGCGAGCACGACCGTGGGGAAAACCAGCAGGAGCAGGTGGTCGATCGAGTGCCCGAAATTGAGAAACAGCTGCGTGGTGCGCGTGTGATCCAATTCGGTCTGCTCCTATCGGCGGTTACTTCTCAGTTCTTTTCCGCCAGGGCGGCGCGGATCTGCTCGAGCGCGGCCGGGTCCTCGATCGTGGTGAGATCGCCCGGATCGCGCCCTTCGGCAAGCGCCTGGATCGAGCGGCGCAGCAGCTTCCCGGAGCGCGTCTTGGGCAGCAGCGTAGACGAAGTGCACGCGCGACGGGCCGCGCAATGGCGCCGAGCAGCTTGTCCACGGTCTCCAGCACCGCCTTCTCTTCTGTCGCCGCGGCCCTCATGCGAGGCAACCTTCGCCGCGATCTTTCACGACCGCAAAGGCGAGCGGAAGCTGGCCTTTCAACGGGTCCGCGACGCCGACGACGGCGACTTCGGCGATGTTGGGATGGGCCTGCACCGCTTCCTCGATCTCGCGCGTGCCGAGACGATGGCCCGCGACGTTGATGACGTCATCGGTGCGCCCGAGGATGTAGTGATAGCCCTCGCGTCGCGTATTCCCCAGTCGAAAGTCGAATACACCATCTTGTCGCGGAAGCTCGCGAAGTAAGTCTGGACGAAACGCTCGTCGTCGCCCCACACCGTGGACATGCAGCCGGGCGGCAGCGGCGGAACGATCGCCACCACCGCCTTTTCGTTCGGCCCCGGCCTCGCTCGCGTCTGTCTCCCGCAGCAGCCGAAGATCGTAGCCGTAGACCGGGAAGCTCGGGCTGCCAAACTTGATCGGCGTGCTGCTCCACGCCCGGCACGCGCTGGAGAGTATGGGCCAGCCGGTCTCGGTCTGCCAGTAGTGGTCGATCACCGGCTTGCCGAGCGCCTCGGCGAACCAGCGGTGCGTCGGCTCGTCCAGCGGTTCGCCGGCGAGGAACAAGGTGCTGCAGCGAGCTCACGTCGTACTTCCTCAGGAAGGCCGGGTCCTGCTTCTTCAGCACGCGCGCCGCGGTCGGCGATGAGAACATCACCGCGACCTTGTGGTCGGCGACGATCTTCCACCAGATGCCCGCGTCGGGACGGATCGGCAGCCCCTCGTACAGGATCGTCGTCATGCCGTGGATGAGCGGGCCGTAGACGATGTACGAATGCCCCACGACCCAGCCGATATCGGAGGTGGTGAACATCGTTTCGCCGGGCTTGCCCGCGTAGATGTGCTTCAACGATGCGGCGAGCGCGACCGCGTAGCCGCCGGTGTCGCGCTGCGCGCCCTTGGGCTGTGCCCGTGGTGCCCGGAGGTGTAGAGGATGTAGGACGGCTCGTTCGATTCCAGCCACGTCGACGGGCACCTGGTCGTTCAAGTGCTGCTCGCGCAACTCGGCGTAATCGAGATCGCGGCCCGGCACGAGCTTCAGATCCGGGTCCAGCCCGCGGTTGACGATCACGACCTGGTCCGGCGGCGCCTTCGACAGGCGGATGGCTTCGTCGAACATGGCCTGGTAGAGGATCGCGCGTCCTCCGCGCAGTCCGCCGTCCGCGGTGATCATGAGCTTGGGCCGGGCGTCGTCGATGCGGGCGGCGAGGCTGTGCGCGGCAAAGCCGCCGAACACCACCGAATGGATCGCGCCGAGCCGCGCGCACGCCGAGCATCGCGAATACCGCTTCCGGAACCATCGGCATGTAGATGAGCACGCGGTCGCCTTTGCCGACGCCCAGGGACCGTATGATCGCCGGCGCAGCGATTGACCTCGGCGTGCGAGCTCGCGGTAGGTATAGCGTCCGCTCCTGCCCGGTTTCGGTGGAGATGTAGATCAGTGCTTTCTGATCCGCCGCGCGTCGCGAGATGGCGGTCCACCGCGTTGTGGCACAGGTTGGTGAGCCCGCCGACGAACCACCGCGCAAAAGGCGGCCGGCTGTAGTCGAGCACCTGTTCGAACGGCTTGTGCCAGTCGATCAGCCGCGCCTGCTCCGCCCAGAACCCTCGCGGTCTTCTATGGAGCGGCGGTGGAAATCCTTATAGGCTCCCATGTCTGCTTCCTCCAAAGTGCGTGACACGATGCTTCGTGACATGGTTCAGTGCGTGACATCGGTCCACGCATTACGTCAAGCTTAACCACCGCCCTACCCCGTGTCTGCCCCTTCAGCATCCTGTCGAAGTAGCCCGGCAGGTCTTCCAGCGTAATGGTGTGCGCGATATCGTCCGAGATGCCGCGGTTTGAGATCCGTGGCAAGGCGTCCCCACACTTTGCGACGCAGCGGCATCGGCGTAAAACCCGGAATCCACGCCGATCAGCCGCACGCCGCGCAGGATGAACGGCAGCACCGTGGTCGTCGAATTCGATGCCGCCCGGCGTTGCCGAAGCTCGCGATGAGGCCCGCCTGCTGCATGGTGCGCGTGAGCCATGCCAGCTGCTCGCCGCCGACCGAGTCGAACGCCGCAGCCCACAGCGTCTTCTCGAGCGGGCGCGTGCCCAGTTCGAGCGTCTGCCGCGCCAGCACTTCCGCCGCGCCGATGCGCTTCAGGAACTCGTGCTCCGCATCCTTGCCGGTGACCGCTACGACCGCGATAGCCCAGCCGGGCCAGCATGTCGATGGCGAGAGTGGCGACGCCTCCCGTCGCGCCGTTCACGAGCACCTTGCCCGTTGTCCGGCGCCATGCCGTTCAACTCGAGCAACTCCATCGCCAGTCCGGCCGTGTAGCCGGCCGTGCCGAGCGCCATCGCCTCGAACAGCGTGAGGCCCGCCGGTAAGCGGCACCACCCAGTCCGCCGGCACGCGGCAGTGCTCCGCGTACCCGCCGTCGTGGGCGACGCCGAAATCGTAGCTCGTGCAGATCACCTCGTCGCCCGGCTTGAAGCGGGCATCGCTCGAGGAGACGACCACGCCGGCGGCGTCGATGCCGCCGATCAAGGGATATTTCCGGATGATCTTCCCGCCGGCGCCGGTTGCCGCGAGCGCGTCCTTGAAGTTGACGCTCGAATACGCCGTCCTGAACGACGACTTCGCCGGGGACAAGCTCATCGAGCGTAGCATTCGACCACGCGGCCGCTCACCTTGTCGTGTTCGTTGAAAATGCGGAATGCCTTGAAGGTACTCATGCGTCCGTGGCCGCACTCCTCGGTTGGCTCAGATAATCGCGCGTCTGCATCTCGGCAAGACGGCTCGTCGTGCGGTCGAACTGGAAGATCATGGCCTTAAGCTGCGAGTCTTGCGCGTCCCTGTCGCGCACCAGCAACTGTTCGGGGGGCGCCTCGGCCGAAACGATCAGCTTCACGCGCTGATCGTAGAGCACGTCGACGAGCAGCGCGAAGCGGCGCGTTTCGTCGGCGCGGTCGAGTCCCGATCCGCGGCACGTCCGGAAACAATGAGCGTGTGAAAGCGCTTGGCGAGATCGATATAGTCGTTCTGCGACGCGGCCCCCGCCGCAGATCACCGCGAAGTCGAACCAGACCACGCCCCCGGCGCGATGGCGGTAGGGTATGACGCGGCCCTCGACATCGAGCTCGTGGTCCTCCTCTTCCGACTTCCGCGATCTGCCGGAAAGCGTCCATCAACGCCCGGTCGCTTTGCGGGTTGAGCGGCGTGTGGTACGCCTTGACCTGCTCCAGCGCGAGCCTCCGGTAATCGATGCCGCCGTCCACCCGCAGCACGTCGAGCCGGTCTCTTGATCAGCTCGATCGACGGGAAGAAAATCCTCGCGCTTGAGCCCGTCCTTGTAGAGCTCGTCGGGCGGGTAGTTCGACGTCATGCAGTAAACCACGCCCCGGTCCATGGTCTGGCTGAAGAGCCGCGCGAGTATCAGCGCATCAGCCACGTCGGATACGGCGACCTCGTCGAAGCAGATCAGCCGGTAGCGCTTCGCGATGCGCTCCGCGAGGGCGTCGAGCGGGTTGGCGGTGCCCTTCAGCTCGTCCAGCTCGCGGTGCACGTCGCGCATGAAATGATGAAAATGCACGCGCCGCTTGCGCTCCAGCGGCAGGATGCGGAAGAAGCTGTCCATGAGGAACGTCTTGCCCCGTCCCACACCGCCCCACAGATATATGCCGCGCGGCAGGGGCGGCCGCACGATCAGACGGTGCAGCACCGTGCGCCGCCGCCGTTTGTAGTCGGCCCAGTCCTCGTAGAGCTGTTGCAGCCGCAGCACGGCGGTATGCTGGCTCGCGTCGGACGCAAAACCTCTTTTCCTCAGGGCTTCTCGGTACAGCCCGAGGACGGAGGCCGGCTGTACCCTGGGTGAATCAACGCTCCGAGCCGATTTGAAAGTGCT
The DNA here is from genome assembly GCA_963802355.1 of uncultured beta proteobacterium. Lineage (GTDB taxonomy): Bacteria > Pseudomonadota > Gammaproteobacteria > Burkholderiales > SG8-41 > SG8-41. The sequence continues at coordinate 185,850 of CAWDIV010000015.1, forward strand.
TTCAGCCAACGGCCTCCTCCTCTTTTATCCTGAAAACGGCAATTCAGCCACAACCGAGAGACGGCGCATGAACAGCGTCATCGGAAAAGGCTGATCGACCGATTCGTCAGAAATTCAGGCTGCGCTTCGCGACCGCAAGCGCAGCTTCCTTCATCGCTTCCGAGAGCGACGGATGGGCATGGCAGATGAGCGCGATGTCCTCGGACGAGGCGCGGAACTCCATGGCGACGACCGCTTCGGCGATCAGCTCGGAGGCCATCGGACCGATGATGTGCACGCCGAGGATGCGGTCGGTTGCGCGCGTCGGCGACAAATTTCACGAAGCCGCGGGTGTCGCCGAGCGCGCGCGCACGGCCGTTGGCCATGAACGGGAAACTGCCCGGCGCGGTACTCGCACGCCTTCGCTCTTCAACTGCTGCTCGGTCTTGCCGACCCACGCGATCTCCGGGCGCAGTGTAGATCACCCAGGGTATGGTGTTGAAGTCGACGTGGCCGTGCTGGCCCGCGATGCGCTCCGCGACCGCGACGCCTTCCTCTTCCGCCTTGTGCGCGAGCATGGGGCCGCGCACGACGTCGCCGATCGCCCAGACGTTCGGCAGGTTGGTGCGGCACTCGTCGTCGACCGCGACGAAGCCGCGCGCGTCGAGCTTGAGCCCGACCGTCTGCCGCGTTCGAGTCCGGCGGTGTTCGGCACGCGCCCGATCGCCACGATCAGCTTGTCGCAGGTCGCAGCTTCTGCTCGCCGCCCGGCCTTGGTGGCGTACTCGACGGTCACGCCTTTCTGTCGCCGGCCGCACCTTGGCGATCTGGCGCCAAGCACGATCTTGAGTCCCTGCTCCTCGTGAAGACTTTCCGCGGCTTCCTTGGCGACCTGCTTCGTCCGCGCGCCGGCAGGAAAGCGTCGAGCATCTTCGAGTATCGTGCACCTCCGAGCCGAGCCGCCGCCACACGCTGCCCATCTCGAGGCCGATCACGCCGGCGCCGATCACGCCCAGCCGCTTCGGCACTTCGGGAATCGCGAGCGCGCCGGCGTTGTCGAGGATCAGCTTGTTGTCGAAGCCGCTGCGCCGTTGACAGCGCGCGCGGGTTCGATCCCGTCGCGACGATCACGTGCTTCGCCGTAGACGCGTGCCGCCGTCCTTGCCCGCGACATTGATCTGCCAGCCCTCCGCGCCGCCGCCCGCGAAGCTGCCGCGCCCGTGAAAGAAGGTCACCTTGTTTTTCTTGAAGAGGTAGACGATGCCCTCGTTGTTCTGGCGCACGACCTTGTCCTTGCGCTTGAGCATCTGCGCGAGGTCGAGCGCAAGTCTTTCACCTGGATGCCGTGCTCGGCGAAGTGCGTGCGCCGCGTGCTCGTAGTTCTCCGAGGATTGCAGCAGCGCCTTGGACGGAATGCAGCCGACGTTGGTGCACGTGCCGCCGGGCGCGGGCTTGCCTTCGGCCGTCGTCCAGTCGTCGATGCACGCGGCCTGGAGACCGAGCTGCGCGGCGCGGATCGCGGCGATGTAGCCGCCGGGGCCGGCGCCGATCACCACTACGTCGAATGTCTTCGCCATTTCGTGAAGGTGGAAGGGTGAATGCGAGACAGGGTAGCTGAATTGTGGGCCGGAGAGCTCTCTTGCCTGCACCCTTCACCCTTCACTCTTCACCCTTCCCTGCTCGACTAGACGTCGAGCAGCATCCGCGCCGGATCCTCCAGCGCTTCCTTGATCGCGACCAGCGACAGCACCGCCTCGCGGCCGTCGATGATGCGGTGATCGTAGGACAGCGCCAGGTAGTTCATCGGGCGGATCGACGACCTGGCCGTTCTCGGCCACCGGCCGGTCGTTCGTCGCGTGCATGCCGAGGATCGCGCTCTGCGGCGGATTGATGATCGGGGTGGACAGCATCGATCCGAACACGCCGCCGTTGGAGATCGAGAACGTGCCGCCGGTCAGCTCTTCGATCGTGAGCTTGCCGTCCTGCGCGCGCTTGCCGAAATCGGCGATCTTCTTCTCGATGTCGGCGAGCGACAGCTGATCGGCGTCGCGCAGGATGGGCACCACCAGGCCGCGCGGGCTGCCCACCGCGATGCCGATGTCGTAATAGCCGTGATAGACGATGTCGTTCCCGTCGATCGACGCGTTGACGACCGGGTATTTCTTCAGCGCGTGCACCGCCGCCTTCACGAAGAACGACATGAAGCCCAGCTTCACGCCGTGCTCTTTCTCGAACCGGTCCCGGTACGGTTGCGCAGATCGATCACCGGCTGCATGTTCACTTCGTTGAAGGTGGTGAGAATCGCCGCCGTGGGCTGCGACTGCACGAGCCGCTCCGCGATGCGCGCCCGCAGCCGCGACATGGGCACGCGCTGTTCGGGGCGCTCTCCGAGCGGTCCGAGGTCCACCGCGGAGCGCGAGCCGCCGGCCTGCGACGCTGCCGGGGCTCGGTGCTCGCTGCGGGGCCGGGGGCGTGCTTGAGTCGCGGCAGGCTCGGCCGCGTGGTTGCGACCGCCTTCGATCGCTTGCAGCACGTCTTCCTTGGTGACGCGGCCGCCGCGGCCGGTGCCGCGATCGACGCGCGTGTCCACCTGCTTTTCCGCCGCGAGCTTCTGCGCCGCAGGCATGGCCGCGGCGCCGCAGCTCGTTGGCGCGCGGCTGCGCCGGCCTGGGCGCAGCGCTTGCTCTGCTCCCTTCGAGCCGCGGCGGGCGCTGCGCCGCCGCTCGCGGCTTCGGTATCGATCTGCGCGATCACCTCGTTGCTCGCCACGGTGCTCGCCGTCGCCCTTCACGATCTTCACGATCACGCCCGGAATCGGGCGCCGGCGTCTCGAGCACCACTTTGTCGGTCTCGATGTCGACCAGGTTCTCGTCGCGCTTGACGAACTCGCCCGGCCTTCTTGTGCCAGTTGAGCAGCGTCGCTTCGGCCACCGACTCGGAGAGCTGCGGCACCTTGACTTCGATCAGCATAGGCATTATTTCCTGCGTCTGCGAGCAGTAGATCGCTACTGTGACACCGTCGCGCACGCGAGCACGACGCCCACGCGTCAGCGCCTGATCGACCAGCTCCTTCTGCTGCTCGTCGTGCAGCTGACTTGTAGCCGGCGGCGGGAGACGCCGACGAATCGCGGCCGGCATAGATCAGCTTCTGGTGCGGGAGCAGGTGGCGCAGCAGATAGTGCTGGATGCGGTGCCACGCGCCCTGGTTGCGCGGCTCTTCCTGGCACCAGACGATCTCGGTCGCGTTCTTGTAACGCTCGATCTGCGCCTGGAAATCGTCGTGCGGGAACGGATAGAGCTGCGCGATGCGCACGAGCGGCAGATCCTTGATGACCGCGCGCCTTGCGCCCGGCGCGCAGGTCGTAATAGACCTTGCCGCTGCAGAAGACGACGCGCTTGACGTTGTCGGGGTCGATGTCCTTCGATTCCCAGTCCTCGTTGACCGGCTTGAACTGTCGGTCGCGAACTCTTCCAGCGGCGAGACCGACTCCTTGTGCCGCAGCAGGCTCTTCGGCGTGAAGATGATGAGCGGCTTGCGGTAGGGGCGGATCATCTGCCGCCGCAGCAGGTAGTACATCTGCACGGGCGTCGCCGGCACGCAGACCTGCATGTTGTAGTCGGCGCACAGCTGCAGGATAGCGCTCGATGCGGCCCGACGAGTGCTCCGGCCCCTGCGCCTTCGTAGCCGTGCGGCAGCATGCATGACGAGCCCGCACAGGCGCCCCCACTTCACTTCGCCCGACGCGATGAACTGGTCGATGACGACCTGCGCGCCGTTGGCGAAATCGCCGAACTGGGCTTCCCAGATGACGAGCTCGTTCGGGCCCGAGGTCGCAGTAGCCGTACTCGAAACCGAGGACGGCCTCTTCGGACAGGAGCGAATCGATGACGATGAAGTCGCCCTGCTTTTCGCTCGACGTGCTGCAGCGGAACGTAAGTGCCCTGGTCCCAGCGCTCGCGGTTCTGATCGTGCAGCACCGCGTGGCGGTGGAAGAACGTGCCGCGGCCGCTGTCCTGCCCCGAGATCCGCACGGAATAGCCTTCGTTCAACAGCGTCGCGTACGCGAGATGCTCGGCCATGCCCCAGTCGAGCGGCAGCTTGCCTTCGCGCCATCAGCGCGGCGATCGGCCATGATCTTCTCGACGCGCGGATGCAGCTTGAAATTGTCGGGCACCGTCGGTGATGCGCTCGGCCGAGCTGCTGCAGCTGTCTCGATGCGGCAGCCGCGTGTCGTCGTGCTCGTTCCACTTGCGTGCCGTTGTAACGGCTTCCAGTCGACCTCGAACGGCGGCTTGTAAGTTCGACAGGATCGTCTTGTTGGTGTGATAGCCGCCGTCGAGCGCCTTGCGATAGGTCTCGACCATTTCGTCGGCGTTCGCCCTCCGTCATCACGCCCTCGCCCTGCAGCCGGTCCGCGTAGAGCTTGCGCGTGCGTCGGCAGCTGGGGATGCGCTTGTACATGAGCGGCTGCGTGACCATCGGCTCGTCCTGCTCGTTGTGTCCGAGCCGGCGATAGCACACCAGGTCGATCACCACGTCCTTGTGGAACTTCATCCGGTAGTCGAGCGCGATCTCGGTCGACCAGACACACCGCTTCCGGATCGTCGCCGTTCACGTGGAAGATCGGCACTTCCAGCATTTTCGAGACATCGGTGCAGTACAGCGTCGAGCGCGCGTCGCGCGGGTCCGACGTGGTAAAGCCGATCTGGTTGTTGACGATGATATGCACGGTGCCGCCGGTGCCGTAGCCGCGCGTCTGCGCGAGATTCAACGTTTCCATGCACGACGCCCTGTCCCGAATACGACGCGTCGCCATGGATCAGCACGGGCAGCACCTGCTTGCCGGTCAGGTCGCGGCGGCGGTGCTGGCGCGCGCGCACCGAGCCTTCGACCACCGGATTCGACGATCTCGAGATGCGACGGATTGAACGCGAGCGTGACGTGCATCGGCCCGCCCGGCGTCATGATGTTCGAGGAAAATCCGTCGTGGTACTTGACGTCGCCCGCCGAGCATCGATTCGTCGTGCTTGCCTTCGAATTCGGCGAACAGGTCCTTGGGCATCTTGCCCATGCGTGTTGACGAGCACGTTGAGCCGCCCGCGGTGCGCCATGCCGATCACGAGCTCCTGCACGCCGGCGCCCGCCCGCGCGCTGCAGCAGAATGTCGAGCTGGGGATCATGGCGTTCGCCGCCTTCGAGCGAGAAGCGCTTCTGCCCGACGTAGCGCGTGTGCAGGTAGCGCTCGAGCGTCTCGGCCGCGGTCAGCCGCTCGAGGATGTGCTTCCGGTACTCGGCGTCGTACGTGCGGCGTGGCGCGCATCGCCTCCAGCCGCTCCTGCACCCAGCGCTTCTGCGCCATGTCGGTCATGTACATGTATTCGACGCCGATGGTGCGGCAGTAGGTGTCCTTCAGGAACTGCAGGATATCGCTGCAGCTTCATCTCCCGCGGCCCGACCAGCGTGCCGGTGTTGAACACGGTGTCCATGTCCGCTTCGGTCAGGCCGTAGAACGCCGGGTCGAGCTCGGGAATGTTCGGCTTCTCCTGCCGCCTGAGCGGGATCCAGATCGGCATGGCGCACCCCGAGGATGCGGTACGCCGAGATCAGCTGCAGCACGCCGAACTGCTTCTCGCCCAGCTGCGGGCGGTTGAAGATCACCGTTGGCGCCGGGGCGCGACGCTCCCGGGCGAGATGCGCGAAGCGCTCCTGGACGTCGACGTGCGACACGTCCGCTGCGCCGTGCGTCGAGCCGCTGCAGCTCGTCGAAATAGCTGCGCCAGCGCGGCTCGACCGAATGCGGATCCTTCAGATACGACTCGTACAGCGCCTCGATGAACGGCGCGTTCGGCGCCGAAGAGATAGGAATTGCCGAGCATTTCTTTCATCATCGTTTCACCTGCCTGGGAAGGCGTGACTGGTGACTCGTGACTGGTGACTGGTGTAAGACCTTCGCGTGACCGCTGAATGCAGATCTGCGGCCCGGATGCAACGCAGTGCAATCCGGGACAGACAGGTTTCCGGATTGCGCCCTTCGGGCTTCATCCAGGGTGCACGTGTCACGAATCACGTGTCACGTCACGTCATTTCCGCTTGGCCATCGGCACGAAGTCGCGGCGCGTCGGACCGGTGAAGAGCTGACGCGGGCGGCCGATCTTCTGGTCGGGATCCGCGATCAGCTCGTTCCACTGCGCGATCCAGCCGACCGTGCGCGCCAGCGCGAAGATCGCGGTGAACATCGCTGACCGGAATGCCGAGCGCCTTGTAGACGATGCCGGAATAGAAATCCACATTCGGATAGAGCTTGCGCTTGATGAAGTACTCGTCCTCCAGCGCGATCTTCTCCAGCGCCAGCGCAAGCTTGAAGAGCTTGTCGTCCTTGAGATCGAGCTCTTCCAGCACTTCGTGGCAGGTCTTCTGGATGATCTTCGCGCGCGGGTCGTAGTTCTTGTAGACGCGGTGGCCGAAGCCGAACAGCACCGAATGGTCTTCCTTTTCCTTCACGCGCTTGATGAAGGCCGGAATGTTCTTCGCGTCGCCGATCTCGTCCAGCATCTTCAGCACGGCTTCGTTGGCGCCGCCGTGCGCCGGCCCCCACAGGCTCGCGATGCCGGCGGAGATGCACGCGAACGGGTTGGCGCCGGTCGAGCCCGCGAGGCGCACCGTGGAGGTCGAGGCATTCTGCTCGTGGTCCGCGTGCAGGATCAGAATGCGATCCATGGCCCGCGTCAGCACCGGGTTCGGCTTGCATTCCTCGCACGGCGTGCCGAACATCATGTAGAGGAAATTCTCGACGTAGGACAGCGAGTTCTTCGGGTACATGAACGGCTGGCCCATGTTGTACTTGTAGGTCATCGCCGTGATCGTCGGCAGCTTGGCGATCAGCCGGAACGCCGAAATCTCCCGGCTGCGCGCATCGTAGATGTTGATCGAGTCGTGGTAGAACGCGGACAGCGCCCCTACCACGCCGCACAGCACCGCCATCGGATGCGCGTCGCGGCGGAAGCCGGAATAGAAGCGCGATCAGCTGCTCGTGCACCATCGTGTGATGCGTGACGATGTTCACGAACTCTTCGAGCTGCGTCTTGTTCGGCAGCTCGCCGTTCAGGATGAGGTAGGCGACTTCGAGGAAGCTGCAGTCTCGGCGAGCTGCTCGATCGGATAGCCGCGGTACATGCAGGATGCCCTGGTCGCCGTCGATGTAGGTGATGCTCGAGCGGCAGCTCGCCGTGGACATGAAACCCGGGTCGTAGGTGAACTTACCGGTCTTGCCGTACAGCGCGCGCACGTCGATGACGTCGGGTCCGACCGTTCCGTCCAGCACGGGCAAGATCGATCGGCGGCGTGCCGTCGCTGAAGCTCAGGGTTGCCAGCTTTTCAGCCATAACGTCTCCTCCGTTCAAGTAGTTATGAACGCTTATTCAAGTAAACTATGACGTTGCGTATCGCCGCTCAGCCCGCCTGCAACAGCTGGACCACAGCTCGAAGCGCTGGTCCGCAGGCTCGCTGCCGGCCCATCACCCGATCGAGCAGCTCGTGTTCGGGCAGCTCCAGCAGCTCGCCAGAATGTCGCGCTGCTGCGCATCCAGCGCATCGAAATGCCGCTCGAGAAACCGCTCAGCATCAGATCGAGCTCGAGCATGCCGCGCCGGCAGTGCCAGCGTCATGCGGTCGTGCTCGCTCATAGCTGCAGCTCATGCCGCTAAACCGTGCGCTTGACCATCAGATTCCTTGATCTTGCTGATCGCGAGCGTCGGGTTGAGGCCCTTCGGGCACACGTCCACGCAGTTCATGATCGAGTGGCAGCGGAAGAGCCGATACGGATCTTCGAGATTGTCGAGGCGCTCGTTGGTCGCCTGGTCGCGCGTATCGGCGATGAACCGGTACGCCTGCAGCAGGCCCGCCGGGCCGACGAACTTGTCGGGGTTCCACCAGAACGACGGGCACGCGGTCGAGCAGCACGCGCACAGGATGCACTCGTAGAGGCCGTCCAGCTCTTCGCGGTCCTCCGGCGACTGCAGGCGCTCCTTCTCCGGCGGCGGCTCTTCGTTGATCGAGATACGGCTTGACCGAATGGTACTGCTTGAAGAACTGCGACATGTCCACGATGAGATCGCGGATCACCGGCAGGCCCGGCAGCGGCCGGATCACGACCGGCTCCCTCACCTCGGCGATGCGGGTGATGCACGCGAGCCCGTTCTTGCCGTTGATGTTCATCGCGTCCGACCCGCACACGCCCTTCGCGGCACGAGCGGCGGAACGAGAACGTGTCGTCCTGCTCCTTGATGCGCACCAGCGCGTCGAGCAGCATCCGGTCGGTCGGCTCGAGCGCGATGTCGTAATCCTGCATGCGCGGCTTCGCGTCGGCGTCGGGGTCGTAGCGGTAGATCGAGAACTTCATTGCGCATTCTGCGAACGGGTGGCCGTACCGTGTCTCTCGCTCTTCACGTGTTCTCCAGCCTAAATGCCTTCATCTCTCACACCATCACCGAGCACACCTCTAATACACCCTCGCCTTGGGCTCGAACGACTCCACCGTCAGCGGCTTGAGCTTCACGGGCTTGTAGTCGAGCCGGTTGCCTTCCTTGTACCACAGCGTGTGCTTCAGCCAGTTGCCGTCGTCGCGCTCGGTGAAAATCCGCTGCGATCGTGCGCGCCGCGGCTTTCCTTGCGCGCCTCGGCGCACATGATCGAGGCGAGCGCGGTCTCGACGAGATTGTCGAGCTCCAGCGCTTCGACGCGCGCCGTGTTGAACACCCGGCTCTTGTCCTTGATCCGGTGCGCGCTGCGCGCGCGCTCACTTCCCTCATCTTCCTCACGCCTTCGGCGAGGCTGTCGGGAAAGCGGAACACGCCGCAGTGCAACTGCATCGTGCGCCGCATGTCGGCGCCGACGTCGGCGACGCGCTCGCCGTTTGTCTGGCCATCCAGCCGCGCAAGCCGCGCGAGCGTCATGTCGCCCGCGTCTGCGGGCAGGTCCTTGTGCGATCCTGCCGTCTTCCTTGAGGTCGAGGATCACCCGCTCGCCGGCGGCCTTGCCGAACACCAGCAGGTCGAGCAGCGAATTGCGTGCCGAGGCGGTTGGCGCCGTGCACCGAGACGCACGCGCACTCGCCGGCCGCGTAGAGGCCGGGCACGACGCTTCGGGTCGCCCGTCCTTCGGGACCACGACCTGGCCGTGATAGTTGGTCGGGATGCCGCCCATCTGGTAATGGCAGGTCGGCACGACCGGGATCGGATCGGTCACCGGGATCGACGTTGGCGAACTTCTTCGCGATCTCGCGAATGCCCGGCAGCCGCTTGTCGATCACCTCCGCGCCGAGGTGGTCGAGCTTGAGCAGGATGTAGTCGCCGTCCTTGCCGGCGCCGCGGCCTTCCTTGATCTCGGTCGCCATCGCGCGCGACACCACGTCGCGGCGCGCGAGGTCCTTCACGTTCGGCGCGTAGCGCTCCATGAAGCGCTCGCCGTTCTTGTTCAGCAGAAACCCGCCTTCGCCGCGCACGCCTTCGGTGATCAGCACGCCGGCGCCCGCCACCCCGGTCGGATGGAACTGCCAGAACTCCATGTCCTCGAGCGGAATGCCCGCGCGCGCCGCCATGCCGAGCCCGTCGCCGGTATTGATGAACGCGTTGGTGCTCGCGGAAAAGATGCGCCCCGCGCCGCCGGTCGCGAGCAGCGTCGCCTTGGCCTGAAGGATCATCACTTCGCCGGTTTCCATCTCCAGCGCGATGACGCCGAGCACGTCGCCCTGGCTGTTGCGCACGAGATCGAGCGCCATCCACTCGACGAAGAACTGCGTGCGCGCGCTCACGTTGCGCTGGTAGAGCGTGTGCAGCATCGCGTGACCGGTGCGGTCGGCCGCGGCGCAGGCGCGCTTCACCGGGCGCTCGCCGTAGTTGCCGCGTGTGGCCGCCGAACGGGCGCTGGTAGATCTTGCCGTTGTCGAGCCGGTCGAACGGCATGCCGAAGTGCTCGAGCTCGTACACCACTTCGTTCGCCTTGCGGCACATGAACTCGATCGCGTCCTGGTCGCCGAGGTAGTCGGAGCCCTTGACGGTGTCGTACATGTGCCAGTGCCAGTTGTCCTCCTCGTAGTTGCCGAGCGAGGCGGCGACGCCGCCCTGCGCCGCGACCGTGTGCGAGCGCGTCGGAAACACTTTGGACAGCACCGCCACCTTGAGATCGGCGCGGGCGAGCTCGAGCGCCGCGCGCAGCCCCGAGCCGCCGCCGCCGACGATGACCGCATCGAAGGTTCTAGCCGGCAGCGCCATTCAGGCCCCAGAGTATCTGCACCGACCAGACGCCGTACCACAGCAGGGCGGCGATCGTAATCACGTACAGCATCAGCCGCAGGCCGGTGTCCTTGACGTAATCCATGAAGATATTGCGCACGCCGACCCAGGCGTGAAAGTAGCAAGCGAGCACGAAAAGCACGGTCGCGTAGCGCATGACCGGCAGTTCCCACAGCGCCCGCCAGTGCTCGTAATCGAGCGTGGGCACGCTCGCCAGCACGGAGAGCAACAAGAGCGTATAGACCACCATCACCACCGCGGTGACGCGCTGCGCGAGCCAGTCGCGCAAGCCGTAATGGGCGCCGACGACCTCGCGCTTCACCATAGCAGCGCTCCGAATACGAGCGTCAATCCGATACTGACGGCCAGTACTGCCCAGCTGCTCGCGCGGGCCGCTTCGAGGCCGATGCCGAAATGCAGGTCGAGCGCCAGATGCCGGATGCCCGCGCAAAAATGGTGCAGATACGCCCAAACCAGCCCGATCAGGGCCAATTTCATGAGCGGTTGCGAGACGATGCTCTTGAACGCCGCGAACGTCTGCGGCGTCTCCAGGCTCAACTGCAACAGGTAGAGCAAGAGCGGAATCAGCAGGAACAACGCAGCGCCGGTGACCCGGTGCACGATCGAAACGAAGGCGGGCACCGGCAGCCGGATTTCGAAGAGGTTGAGGTACTTGGGTCGCGGATTCGGCATCGACTGCCCGCTTGCTTCGAGTCGGTTAATCCCTGCGCAAGTCTTGTTTATTGATCATTGCTCGACGCTCCCCGCGCCCTCCGGGAGAGGGGTTGGAGGGAGGGATCGAGCGATGTAACCAAAGGTACGTAAAGCGTTACGTAAAGCTCGATAAGCTTGAAATTCTAGCAGTTTTCGCTGCACTGCAGAAGCGCGAAGATCGCCCGACAACAACCTTGTCACCGCGCCTCGTGGTTCGCTATCATCGCGGCACGCGGACGAACATGCGCGTCGCTACATTCCATCCGCCGCGCGCCTTCCCGGATAAAAGACCCGTTTCCGCGATTCAGGAGTCCATGTGATGAAACGTCCCATGCGCGTCGCCGTCACCGGCGCCGCCGGCCAGATCGGCTACAGCCTGCTTATTCAGAATCGCCAGCGGCGAAATGCTGGGCAAAGATCAGCCCGTCATCCTGCAATTGCTCGAGATTCCCGACGAGAAAGCCCAGAAGGCGCTGAAGGGCGTCATCATGGAGCTCGACGACTGCGCTTTCCCGCTGCTCCAGGAGGTCATCCCGACGTCCGATCCGAAGGTGGCGTTCAAGGACGCGGACGTGGCGCTGCTGGTCGGCGCGCGGCCGCGCGGCCCGGGCATGGAGCGCAAGGACCTGCTCGAAGCGAACGGCAAGATCTTCGCGCCGCAAGGCAAGGCGCTCTCGGAGGTCGCGAGCCGCGACGTCAAAGTGCTGGTGGTCGGCAATCCGGCGAACACCAATTGCCTCATCGCCATGAAGAACGCTCGCGGACTCAAGCCCGCCAATTTCTCGGCGATGATGCGCCTCGATCACAACCGCGCCCTGACTCAGGTCGCGCAGAAAGTCGGGAAGCCGGTAGCGGCCGTGAGCAAGATGACGGTTTGGGGCAATCATTCCGCGACGCAGTACCCCGATCTGTTCCACGCCGAGGTGGAGGGCCGGAAGGCGGTGCCGCTCATCAACGATCAGACGTGGATCGAGAACGACTTCATCCCCACGATCCAGAAGCGCGGCGCCGCGATCATCGAGGCGCGCGGCCTGTCGTCGGCCGCGAGCGCCGCCAATGCCGCCATGGACCACGTGCGCGACTGGATCTTCGGAACGCCCGAGGGTGACTGGGTGAGCATGGGCATTCCGTCGGACGGCAGCTACGACATACCCGAAGGCGTGATCTACGGCTATCCCTGCGTGTGCCGCAACGGCAGGTACGAGATCGTGAAAGGGCTGGCAGTGAGCGAATTCAGCCGGGCGCGGATGCAGGCGACGCTGAAGGAGCTGCACGAGGAGCGCGACAGCATCAAGCAGTTGATCGGCTGAGACCAGGCAGCGGCGCGGGTTTTATTCCGATCCAGAGTTCGTGAGCCGCTACTGAAACGCGACCGATCGCCGATCAACTTATGAAAAACAAAGAGACAGCACCATCCGGATTCAAGCCCAAGAAATCGGTTGCGCTGTCCGGCGTGGAGGCCGGCAGCACGGCCTTATGCACCGTGGGTCGCAGCGGCAACGATCTCCACTATCGCGGATACGACATCCTGGACATCGCCGATCAGTGCGAGTTCGAGGAAATCGCGCACCTGCTGATACACGAGCGGCTGCCGACGCGCGCGGAGCTGGTAGCTTACAAGGAGAGGCTGCGTGCGCTGCGCGGCCTGCCCGAGGAGCTGCGCGCCGTCCTGGAGCACGTGCCTGCGTCGGCGCACCCGATGGACGTGATGCGCACAGGTTGCTCGGCGCTGGGGACGGTGCTGCCGGAAGCGGAAGACCACAATCAGTCCGGCGCGCGCGATATCGCCGACCGGCTGATCGCGTCGTTCGGCTCGATGCTGCTCTACTGGTATCACTACAGCCACAACCGCCGCCGCATCGACATCGATACGGACGACGACTCGATCGGCGCGCATTTCCTGCGTCTGCTCCACGGCAAGGCGCCGCCTGCGTCGTGGGTGCAGGCGATGCACACCTCGCTCAACCTCTACGCCGAGCACGAGTTCAACGCATCGACTTTCGCCGCGCGCGTCGTCGCCGGCACCGGCTCCGACATGCATTCAGCCGTTACCGGCGCCATCGCCGCGTTGAAAGGCCCCAAGCACGGCGGCGCCAACGAGGTCGGCTTCGAGGTGATGAACCGCTACGAGACGCCGGACGAAGCCGAGAAGGACATCGTCAAGCGCGTTGCCAACAAGGAAGTCGTGATCGGCTTCGGCCACCCGGTCTATACGATCGCCGATCCGCGCAACAAGATCATCAAGGAGGTCGCGCGGCGACTGTCGGCAGAAGCGGGCGACATGAGGATGTTCGAGATCGCCGATCGCATCGAGGCAGTAATGATGCGCGAGAAGAAGATGTTCGCGAATCTCGACTGGTTCTCCGCCGTTTCGTACCACCGGATGGGCATACCGACGGCGATGTTCACGCCGATCTTCGTCATCTCCCGCACGACCGGCTGGGCCGCTCACGTGATCGAGCAGCGCATCGACGACAAGATCATCCGCCCCGCCGCGGTCTATACCGGTCCGGAAGATCTCGAGTTCGTGCCGATAGACAAGAGACGGTGACCAGCGACCGGTGACTAGTGATCGGTTGGCAGATTCTCACGCCGGCAGCAGCCGAGTCACCGAAGGTCGATTCCGGGTCAGTGGCCCAGTTATCCCCGTCGGATACGTCGCGAAGGAACCCGATGAAAGTGCCATTCGCACGGAGCCGAGGCTCGAAGCCGCGCAGCAATCAGGATGGAAGTTCCTATAATCGCTTTTCTTCAAAACCAACCCGGGAGAAAAACTCATGGGCAAGACCATCGATCTCACCGCCGCTGACAGCCATAAATTTTCTGCGTACGTTGCGGAGCCTTCGGGCAAGCCCAAAGGCGCGCTGATCGTTGTGATGGAGATCTTCGGCGTCAACAGCCATATCAAAAGAGTTACCGACGAATACGCTGGTGACGGCTACCTCGCGATCGCGCCGGCATTCTTCGACCGCGTGCAGCGGGGTCTCGACATCGGCTATACGCCGCAGGACATCGAAGTCGGACGCGGATTAATGCAGAAAATGAAGTTCGAAGACGCGCTCAAGGATGTCGATGCGGCCAAGCAACATGTAGCTTCGGCCGGAAAGACCGGCATCATCGGCTACTGCTGGGGCGGATCGCTCACATTCAAATCGGCGTGCAACGTGAATGGTCTTGCGTGTGCCGTTGCCTACTACGGCGGCGCGATACCTTCGCTGATCAACGAGAAGCCGAAGTGCCCGGTGTTGTTCAACTGGGGCGAGACCGATGCATCGATACCGCTGGAAAAAGCCAAGGAAGTCGCCGCGGCGCACAAAGATCAGATCCACTACTTCTATCCGGGCGCGGGCCACGGCTTCAATTGTGAGCAGCGCGGCTCGTACAACGCTGAGGCCGCGAAGCTCGCGCGCAACCGCACGCTGGAGTTTCTGAAAAAGCACATCGGATAGAAGTCGCAAGTTATGCGGAACGTCAGCCCGCTGCGGCGAACGTCTTCAGCCTGGCCAGGAGGGTTTCGGCCGCTTTTCGCTCGGCCTGTGAGGCGCGCATCTTGTATCTCGACAACACAAAGTCGGCCGTGTCGTAGACCGAACCCCACTCGGAGCCTCCGCGCATGCGGGTGTAAAGGTCCTCATAGCGTTGCTCGAGTGACTCTGCCTTCGTCGCAAGCCGGCCAGCCGCGACAGCTTCGTAGAGATCGAGATCCGTATTGCCCACCACGCTCCAGAAGTCGGGATCGCTCTCGTTCCTGACCTGAAGACTTTTTCTGGTCGTCTCGAACAGCCCACGGTCGAGACCCTTCCATCCACGCTCGCCGGCGTGAAGCGCCAGTTCCGCCGCGATGCGATTCGTCGCCGGATAGAAAAGATCGGTCAACTTGTCCTTTACGGCGAGGGCCTGTGCCCGTTCGTAGTGCCGCTTCATCTCTTTGATCGCGCCCAGCTCCTCTTTGGTTCGCTTTGCCGCCGCCTCCACCTGTGCCAAACGCTTCATGGCCGAGCCAGAGAGATTCTCGCGTTCCGCCGTCGCATGAAACGCACTGAGCTCGTCGAAAAGCCGTTTCACGTCGTGAATCACCGTGCGCGCAGAATCAAGCGCGGTGGCCAAGGCCACTGATGCCTCTTGCAGCTCGCGCGCGGCGGCTCCGCCAGCTTTCTTCCCGCGGACCTGTTTCTTGCGGCGCGACTTTGCGCGCTCTTGCGTCAATCGCTCCCGCCGATCGCGCGCCTTCTCCACCGCACGCCAAGCCTGACGTACCCTGAGGTTGCCGCGCTGTTCCAGCGCCTTGAGCGACACGTTGCCATCGTTGACCTCGATCGCTTTCCCATACCATTCGATCGCGCTCGAGGCGTCGCCAGCCGCGGCGTACGCCTGAGCGAAGAGTTCGGCAACACCCCCCGATGCACTCCATTTCATCTCCGTCCATCGCTTCTTCACCAATTCCACACGCTCGAGCTGATACGACGGGGTGTAGTGCTGGAACTGGGTTTGGACCCGCAACGTCTCGAGCGCCAGCTTCAACGCTGTCACCGACGCGATCCCGTCAAACTCGTGTGGTAAGGCGTGCTCCGGCCGTTTCGCGTCGTCGGTATCGCGCACGAACTTCCAGTCGGGATCGCCGTAGCACTGGTATGCCGCCCAGGTATTGCCCTCGGTTTCGTACACTTTCGTGCGCGCGTCCGCCACGGCGTCGATGAATCGCTTCCCTTTGAGCAGGGAGCCGTAAAAGGTTGTCGCAAAAATCATGGCTGCGCCGTCGTCCACTGCCCACCCGGCCGCGATGACGCAACGCACGCCGATGTTGATGAGTTGCTCGGCGACGCCGGAGGCAAAGCGCGCGCGGTCGTACACGCTGGGATCCGGCGGCCGATTTTCCCCCAGCACCGTTTCATTCCGCCACGCGCCGAGGTGACAACAATTCACGAACACCAGCTCGGGCACGACCCTCATCGCCTTGATTTCGTTCGGGCCGAGGAAGGTGCCATTCGACAGGACGACGCCGCCCGGCTTTCCGTCCGCCGAAGCCGGCGCACCATGCCCGGCTATGTGCACAATTCTCCAATCGCGCGCGAAGAGCGTGTTGATCACCGTGCGCGCGTCCGACCCCACCCGCGTCGCCTCGTCGCTGAATAACTTCTGCACCCGCTGCTCGAGGGCGGGGAAAAGGGAGAGGCATTCAAAGACCTTTTCCGCCTCCTCGCGCGCGCCGTACAGGCGTTGATAGCCGGCGGGACACTCCGGTTCGCCGATCACCAGCACGTGGGCCTGGGCATCGGCATCCGTCACGTTGTGGCGAAACGTTTCGGTTCGCAGCTTGCGCAGCAACTTGGCGCGAATCGCCCATGGCTTCTTATCGGAGTTGTTGTCCGAATCGTCGAGGAGCTCCCACGGGATGCCGGCCGTTCCTTCGTCAAGTTCGATCTGCATGTCGTTGGTGCCGGCCAGGAACGGCTCGAGATCAATGGGCACCAGGAGCTTGAACAGGGTCCGCCCGATCTGGGCGTCCAGGTTCTGGTGCGACGAGCCCGTCGCGACGAGATCGCGCACCAGTCGGCTCTGTGTGGTTTGCGCCCGCACCTCGGTGCGGGCACGCTTCGTGTCGAGCGCGTAGGCGATCGAGACCTCGCCGTTGAGCTCCCTTCGTGTCTCGGCGGTAATGAAATCGTAGTTTGCACCGCGGTAACCGGAGTCGAGCGGACGCTGAAGCGGTCCGGTTCCGGTCTGGACCGCGTCAGTCAATTTGTAGCGCTCGGGTGCCGCCTCGGCCTGCATCTTCAACGCGTGCCACGCCTCGCTGGCACGATCGAGGTACAGCTCAATCATGCGAAGGTGACGCACACGCGGCCACGCGTGATCGCCCGCCCTGCCGCCGCTCAGCAGTTCGTTCGCCTCGTGCACACCCTGGGCGATCAACTGCGCGGCCTGTCCCGCGGTGACGCCGCTTCCGCCACTGCCCATCAGCGTCGTGGCCAACTCGAAGAACGCCTCTTTCCCGCTTGAACGCTCCGCGATGCGCTGCGCCCAGGCGATGACCGCCTGCCGTACCGTGAATGCAAGCGCCGACGCCTGCAGCTTCCCTTCCTCGCCAAGTCCGACAACGATGACTGCCTCGGGACGTGGAATGAGCCAGGGTTTCTTCTCCACTACGCGGTTGTTCAGGAACATCTGGTGGGTGCCGGGCGCTACCGGATAGACGCCGAGATCGAGGGAGTGCTTCATGGCGCCGCCGATCAGCACGTTGATCACTTTCTCCGTGCCGGTGAGCAGCGTCGCCCGGTAGTGCCCGAGAAGCAACGGCAGACGCTCGAAGGTCAGATCGCCGTTAACGACCGTCAAACCCAGGGCGTCGAGGCTCGCCGATGGGCTGTCAGGCGCCAGGTCTCGCGCGTCGGCACTCTCCTCCCAACGACGTCGTGGCCCGGCCGGCTGGCGATTTCCTGTCGAAATGATCGGCGCGGAAATGCCTGGCGCACCCGACCGGAGGAGCCGCCGATCCGGAAGGCTCTTCGCCGGATCGACCGGCGCGAGCGGTTGCCGCTGTCCAGAGAGGGCGGTCGTCAGGAAGCTCACGGTCTGCGCGCGCGAGAAAAAGTTGACGTGCGTAACCGACTCGTCCTTCAGGTTTCCGCCGGGACCAAAACACCCGATGTGTGAGGCGGGGATGAACGAGGTGCCGGAGCGGTCGACGCGCCAACCTCCCTCGGATGGCACGACCAGATCGTTTGCCGAACCGAAGAACTGATCGATTCCGGCATCGAGGAGGCGCTGCAATTTGTCCTTTGGGCTGTAGTTCGCGACGAGGGCCGAATACGTACCCGGTGGCGGACCCGGGGGACCCTGCAGTTCCGTGATCATGGCCCCGTCGCCGTCCATCGACCGAATGCCCGGGAGATCGCCAGAAGCGTGACTGGCGAGCCAGACGAGGCCGTTGGCGACAAACTCGGCTCCCGTGGTGAACGGATTCTCTGGAAACATCTCGAGCAGATTCGCAATCCATCCGACCGTGTCTTCCCAGCGTTGCGGCGTGGCGAGCGGCGTGCCTTCGTTGGGGGACGCCACGAGCACGGCTCTGCCCAATTGGAAGCGCCGCGCCAAGGCACCGAAGACCGACGCACGCTCCACCAGGTTCCGCAGCACCAGCCCGCCGCGCGAATGGGTGACGACGTCAAACTTGAACGCCTTCTCGGGCAGCCCCGACAGCAGCATGCTCGCGTTCTCCTGCGGCGTGCGGCTGACGGTGAAGTGGTCGAACGCGAAGATCCGGTCTCCGTACCACGGTTTCACGCGATCGAAAAAATCCGACGCGGCGAGCGAACCGTAGGCGGAGGCGGCATTCGAAAACGTGCCGTGGATGAAGAGCAAGGACCGATCCGTCGAAGTCGGGCGTCCGGCCTCGAGTTTTTTCGCCTCCAAACCGTTCCTGGTGACCTTGTGCCACCCTTCAGTCAGTCCCTTCTTGTTCCACGTCACCGTTTCGAACGTCCTGGCGAGCTTCGGCAGCACAAGACTGACCGCTTTGTCCGCGGCAACCTTGGCGACTTTTACGACGATCGCCTTGACCGCTTGGCTGACGAAACCGCGCGTCGTCGCTTGCGATCCCGCAGCAGGAACCTGCACGATGAATCGCGCCTGACCTCGGCCATCGCGAGTGAGCCGCGCGGATTCCGTCGGCCGGTGAAACGTCAGCGCGCCTGACGGATGGCGGACTGCCAGCAGCGCCGCCTCGCCAGGCGCCAGGTCGCAGGAAAGATCGAGGGCCCCCGGGTCCGCTTCGCCGCCTCGCGTCGTCGGTTTCGGTTCGACCGTGACTTCGTCTTCGACCTTCGACACTGGCGTCAGAAACTCGGGCGGTAGACCCGGCAGTTCGGCAGCACCAGCCCGGGTCCGCGCGCGCGACACACCCGCCCGCGTGATCCGCCAGTCTGGGGAATTGAGTCTAGTGGGCATGGGGCATTCTACCTACTGCCGCGCCTCGTGCAGGTTTGTCCCATTCGCGATTCTACTTTCGGATGATTGTCATGTGCTCCACGCCTGTGGCATCATGCATTACGGCTCTGCTCACCGAGACACCCGTCCATCGGGTCAATCAAGTTCGATACGGATAGCACGACAGGAAGGACCGCCATGCCAGCCTTACCTCACGCGTTCGTAGTCATGCCCTTCGGCACCAAGCCCGGGGCCGACGGCCAGATGATCGATTTCAACCGGGTCTACGACGAATACATCGGCCCGGCACTAAAGGCGGCAGGGCTGGAAGCCTTCCGGGCCGACAAGGAAATGCGCGGTGGCGACATCCTCACCGACATGTTCCAGGAATTGCTGGTTGCCGACCTCGTGGTCGCGGACTTGACCATCGACAATCCCAACGTGTGGTACGAGCTCGGCGTGCGGCATGCCCTGCGCGCGCGTGGCGTCGTGATTGTCTGTGGCGGCAAGGTGACGACCGCATTCGATCTATATACCAACCGCAAGCTGCGCTATGGCCTCAAGGAGGGCGCGCCTGACCCGGCGACGCTGAAGGACGATAAGGACAAGCTCGTCAAAATGGTGCAAGAGACGATGGAGTCCTGGCACGAACGCAAGGTGAGCCCGGTCTACCACCTGATGCCCAACCTGCAGGAGCCCGACTGGAAGTCGCTGCGCATCGGCGACGTGCGGGAGTTCTGGGAACAGCACGATGCCTGGGAGGAACGCATCGACTTGGCGCGCCGCGCGGGACGGATCGGTGATCTCCTGGTGCTGGCGAACGAAGCGCCGATCGCCGCGTTTCGAGTAGAGGCCTGGGTCAAGGCTGGCGAAGCGTTGCGCAGGACCGAGCGCTACGAATTCGCGCTGGAGCATCTCGAGCATGGGCTGGCGCTGGAGCCGCGCAATCTCAGAGTCCTGCGCGAAAAGGGCATCTGCCTGCAGCGATTGGCCCTGGCAGGCGCTCCCGGGCATTCAATCGACCGCGCGCGCGAGCACTACCGCAATGTGCTCGAGTGCTATCCTGCCGATCCCGAGACCTGGGGCTTGCTCGGTCGCGTGGACAAGGATGCGTGGATCGCCGCCTGGCGCCGGGATGGCCAGACGCCGGAGCAGATGCGGGAGGACGCGGCGTACGAAGACGCGCTGCTGCGAGCGGCGATCGACAGCTACGCCAGGGCCTATCGCGTAAGCCCCGGTCACTATTTCTCCGGCATTAATGCGTTGAGCCTGATGCATCTCTACCGCCATCTAACCGGCGATGCGCGCTATGACTCGGAGATGGCCACCATGGCGGGCGCGGTGCGATTCGCCGCGGAATGCGGGCAGGACACGGGCCAGCTCTACTGGTCCAAGGTGACGCTCGGCGATCTCGAAGTGCTGGTCGGCACGCCGGACAAGGTGAAGGAAGCCTACAAGGAGGCCATTGCAAAGAACGAGAAGGACTGGTTCTCGCTCAACTCGAGCCTCGCGCAACTGAAATTGCTGAATGACCTCGGCTTTCGTCTGGATACGGTCGATGCCGGCATCGCTACCTTCGCCCGCGCCTTGCGAAGACTGGAGGAGCCCGAGAAAAGCTGGCAGCCGCGTCAAGTGTTTGTGTTCAGCGGCCACATGATCGACGCGCCGGATCGTCCCCAGCCGCGTTTCCCCGCCGCCAAAGAAGCCGTCGCGGCACAGAAGATTGCTGAAGCTCTAGAGCAGCTCGGCGCCGGCCCGGAAGACCTCGCATACTGCCAGGCCGCTGCGGGCAGCGACCTGCTGTTCCTCGAGGCGGGCCTAAAGCGCGGTGTGCGCTGCCAGGTCCTGTTGCCTTTCCCAGAACCCGATTTCATCGAAAGGTCCATCCTGCCCTCGACTGGCGGCGACAAATGGCGCGAGCGCTTCTTCAAAATTAAGGCGCAATTGAAGGATCCCATGCGGATCATGCCGGTGGAGCTCGGCCCGATGCCGAAGGGCCTCGATCCCTACGAGCGCTGCAACCTCTGGCTGCTCTACACCGCGCTCGCGTGCGGTATGCAGAAGGTGCGCTTCGTGTGCCTGTGGAATGGCGGTGGTGGCGATGGGCCGGGAGGGACCGTGCATATGTACAACGAGGTGAAGCAAAGAACGGGGCGGGTAACCTGGATCGACAGCCGGCAGCTTTAGCGGCTGCTTAGGGATGTTTTTCATGCAAATGGGCGAACAGTCCATTTGCATTACATGCTCTACCGCACGATTGAGAATTTGCTCGCGCTTGACGCAGGCGGCGCGGGTGCGCCGCCTTTTTTTTGCCCATCGCTGGGTTACACCACCTGCTGCGCGTTGGCGGCGAGCAGGGCTTTGGCTTCGGCCAGATCCCGTGTGTCGAATCCTTCGGTAAACTGCGCAAGCATTGACTCGACCAGGCCGCGAGCCTCGGCCGGCCGGTTTTGCCGGCAGCGGAGGCGGGCGAGACTGATGGTCGCACGCAGCCCCAGCGAGGCGGCCTGTTGACCCACCGCGAGATCGCGGGCCTTGAGAAACAGCGCCTCAGCAGCTGGCACGGACGCCGGCTCCCGCATGAGCAGCAGCTCACCCTCGAGTCGATGCTGCTCCGCCAGCCAGAAATGCTCGTGGGTCTTGTCGGCGAACACCCGGGCGTCGGCC
The DNA here is from genome assembly GCA_963802355.1 of uncultured beta proteobacterium. Lineage (GTDB taxonomy): Bacteria > Pseudomonadota > Gammaproteobacteria > Burkholderiales > SG8-41 > SG8-41. Next base: position 207,426 of record CAWDIV010000015.1, read on the forward strand.
AGCGCCTGGAGCGCGCCGGGAACGTCGCCGTGGCGCGCCAGCGCATCCGCCAGGAGGGAGAGGAAGTAAGCGCCGCCGAGCTCGGAGCCTTGGGCGCGCCATTCCGCGAGGCCCCGCCGGATTTCCGCGATCGCCTCCGCGCCGTCGGCTTCATGCGAAGCGGCCCACCCGCGCAGCACTTTCCCCCAGCCCACCCAGAAGAGGAATCCCTGCTCTTCAGCCAGGGTGACGGCAGCCTGGGCCAGTGCGCGCGTTTTCACGGTGTCACCGAGGAATTGATGGAGCCAGCTCGAGAAACTGAGCGCGAGCGCGAGGCTGAATGGATGGTGGAGTGTTTGGGCGAGGGCGACGGCCGCATCGCTCTCCACCCGCGCCTGATCCGGATAGCCCAGGAGCCAGAGATTCCAGGCGTAGTAGGAGCGACAGGTGACCCGGGGATCGACGACATCGTAAACGTCCTGGATGAGCGCGTTCGAACCCGCCTTGGGCGACGCGGTCGCGTCGAGGACCCATTCGACGTGTTGGCGGGAGCCGGAGAACTTCCCGAGGTAAAACAGCGTAGAGCCGAGGGCGCGATGCGCCGCGACCGGGAAGGACGAGCTTTGGCCGTTCTCGGCGAGCTGCAGGAGCTCCGTGCCCTGCGCGTGGGCGGTTTCGTGTTGCGCGCGCAGCATGCTCAACCGCCACAGACCATAGAGGACCAGGAATAGCTGCGACGGCTCGCCCCATTGCTCGCACAGTGTCTTCGCCCGGGAGTAGGTCTGCTCGACCTGTTTCGAGCCGTAGCCTTTGATCGCCGTCAGCGAGGGACCGAGGCAGATGCGCAGCGCGATTTCCTGGCGGTGGCGCTCGGGTGTTTCCGGCAGACCGTCCAGCAGATCCAGTCCGCGGGTGAGACCCGCAATCGCTTCCGCGTGGGCGGAACGTTGGACCGCGTGCACTCCAGCCTGCCGCCAGTATTCGATCGCCTCGACATGAAGCCCGGCCTCCGTGCAATGATGCGCCATGAGCTCGGGCTGGGCGATTGCGATCTCCGGACAGCGCTGGGGCAGGACGCGGGCGATCCTCTGGTGGTGTTGCTGGCGCTTGCTCTTGAGCAGCGATTGATAGGCGGCCTCCTGGATCAGCACGTGTTTGAAGATGTAGGTCGCCTGCGGCGGCGTGCCGCGCTGATACAGCAGCTCCGTGTCGATCAGTTGGGACAGTTCCCGCTGCAGGACCGGCTCCTCCAGATCGGCGACGGCCTCGATCATCTCGTAGGTGAATTCCCGGCCGAGCACCGAGCCGAGTTGCGCCACTTCTTTGATCGCGGACAGCCGGTCGAGGCGCGCCATGAGCGAGTCCTGCAGCGTGGCCGGAATCGCGAGGGGCGGCAGCGGCCGGTCGAGCCGATAGCCGTCGTCCCTCTCGAGCAGGAACCCGGCCTCCAAGACCATCTTGGTCAGCTCCTCGACGAACAGCGGCACCCCGTCGGTCTTGGCTACGATCTGATCGAAGACTTCCGCCGGCAGAGGCTTGCCGCGCGTGAGCCGCATGACCATGTCCGCGATCTGCCGCTGGCTCAAGCGCGTCAGGGTCATCTGCGTGAGGTGAGAACGGCCTTTCCACGGCAGGCTGAAATCGGGCCGGCACGTGTAGAGCGCGAAAAACCGCCGCGTGGGAATCTGATCGACGAGCTGCGTCAGCAACTCGAGCGTGGTCGGGTCGATCCAATGAAGGTCCTCCACGACGAAGAGGAGCGGCTGACGCGATGCCCGCTCGATCAGAACCGATTCGAGCATCTGCAGGGTTTTTTGTTTTTGCCGCTCCGGCGAAAGTGTGAGCGGCGGATAATTCCTGGCGGGCGGCAATCCGATGAGGTTGGCGAGCAACGTCACCGATTCGGGAACCGGCAGGCCGTATTGGAGCACGAGTCCTTCGACCTTCGACCACCTGTGCTCCGGAGAGTCATCTTTCTCGAACTGGAAGACGATCCGGTTCAAGAAATCGACCATGGGATACAGCGCGCTGCTCTGGTGATACGACGAACATTGCAACGGCGTGAGCCAGGCGCGCGGGTCCTCGGCCACGTGCTGCATGAGCGCGTGCACGAGCCGCGATTTGCCGATACCCGCCTCGCCGGAAAGGAGCACGACTTCGCCGTAGCCCTCCTTCACGCGCTCCCAGCGGTTCAGGAGCAGCGCCATTTCCTGTTCGCGGCCGACCAGCGGGGTCCAGCCGGCCTGGCCGATTACCTCGAGCCGGCTGCGAGCCGTGCTTTCGCGCAACACCTTGAACAGCACCACGTGCTGGGCGATTCCCTTGAGCACCGGCGCGTCAAACGGCTGGCACTCGAAAAACCCTTCGACCAGCCGATGAGTCGCGCCGCTGATCATGACGGTGTCCGGCTCGGCCGCGCCCTGGATCCGTGCCGCGAGGTTCGGCGTCTCGCCCAGTGCCAGTTGTTCGGACCGCCGGCTGGCTCCGCCCATCTCGCCGATGACCACGATTCCGGTGTGAATTCCGATCCGCACCTGCAGCCGCGGCGCCCCGCGTTGCTCCAGCCGTTCGTTGAGGCTCCCCATCGCTTCGATAATGCCCAGACCGGCCCGCACGGCGCGGTGGGGATCGTCCTCGTGGGCCTGTGGATAGCCGAAATAGACGAGAATGCCGTCACCCAGGAATTGCGCTATGTGGCCGTCGAAGCGCCGGACCATCGCTTCGCAGAGCGCCTGATACTCGCGCACGACCGTCTGCAGGTCTTCCGGGTCCAGTTTGCCGGACAACGCAGTCGAGCCGACGAGGTCGCAGAACATGACCGTCAGATGACGCCGTTCCGAAATCGCGGCGGCCGGCATGCTCGGAGGCGCTGGCCGCGCGTCGCCGGCTCCGCCGGTCGCACGTTCCGGAACCAGCGGTGCGGCGGCCGTTGCGAGCGGCGCGGCGCAGTTGTGACAAAATCGAGCGCCCGGCAGCGGTTCCGTCCCGCAGTTCAAACACTTAATCTTAAGCGGCGTGCCGCACTGGCAACAGAACCGCGCGCCGACGGGGTTCTCAGATTGGCATGCAGTGCACTTCATCAATTCAACGATCTTGAGTATCAACTCGCAGGTTGCAGTGAGACTTTGAACTTAAAGTCCAGGCTGGGCTTATTGTAGTACCAGAGCGATCCTTGATGCTGCACGAGCGCACCGACGGTGGGGGTTTGCGCATTATTGGACCAGTGGCTTTGCAGCGTCTTCCAGGCGGCCGCCGGATCTTGTGCGGGGTCATCCGACATCGCTTTCAACCAACCAGCGACGGCGAGGTCGAGCTGCATTTGCTTTGTCGCCGCGGGGACATTGGCGGGCGGCGTGATGCCGGAACCGATGTCGGTGAAGTTCTGTGCAATGCCGTAGAACACATACGGATGGGACGACGCGAGCACAGGCGTCTTCATGCCGGGGATGATGTTCGCGACCACGATCGGCTGGTAGTTCTTTATGCTCGTGCCGTAGAGCGCATTGAACGTCTCCAGCGGATGCGCGCCGTAAACGACGACGGGTACGGTGTAACCGGGCTTCGTCGGTGATGGATTCAGCAGGAGCGAAACCTGCGCCTTCTGATAGTCGTGGAAGTATTGGATGGGGACGAGGGTGAACACCGGATCATACGCGCACTTGGTGCATGAGACGGGTTCATGGGGTTTGGCATCAGGGGGATTGGGATAACAGGGTTTCTTGGAACCTTGATCGTCCTCAGCGCCGATGGGTGTGGCGTCCATCACGGTGTTAAACAACAGGATGTCACCGCTGGCGGAATTACCGGCGCTTAGTGCGGTGACGCCGTTCGCAGCGAGCAGTTCTTCGCAACGCACCGGCACGGGATCATCAAGGTAGTCGCGGTTCGTTTCGAGCAGGCGGATCGGCGGGTAATGGAAGAACAGCACCGCCTTTTGATTGAGCATGGCCATGCCGTGCGGCAGGAAGAAACGCCACGGGTTATACGGCGGAGCATCCGGGCAGGGGTCCCATTTACCACTGCTCTTCAGCGTCGGCACCACGTTGCTCCACGCAGCCCAGCCATTGGCGAGGAACTGGGGCAGCCGGATGGCGTACGCCTTAAGACTCGCGGCGACGGTGTCCGGCCCGGTGAGATCGAGGAAGTAGTCGCTGTCTTTGATGCGGACACTGGCTTTGGCGCCGGCCGACGCGAGGCCGTCGCGTTGCAGCGTTTGCGCAAACCAATGCTCGATGGTCGCGGCGAGCGTGCTTTTGTCCGGCGATGACGATGAATTGGGATACGAATAGAGAATCGTAAGGCGGTCCACATTGCCGAGGCTGATGCTGGTGGTAGTGCTCATAGGTGTCCCTGTGGGTGGTGGTGTGGTGATGAGTTACGCTGAAATGAATGCGGCGGCCCGCTCGCCGATCATGATCGACGGGGCGTTGGTATTGCCGCTCGTGATGGTTGGCATGATCGAGGCGTCGGCGACGCGCAGGCCAGTGAGCCCATGGACTTTCAAGCGCGCATCCACTACGGCCTCGTCATCATTACCCATCTTGCAGGTGCTGGTGGGATGGAAGTAAGTGGTGGCGGACATCCGAATGAAGTCGATCATCTCCGCGCGGCCCAGCTTGCCGGGCATGATCTCGCGCTTGCGAAGATGGTCGAATGCGGCCGAGGCGCCCATCTCGCGACAGAGCTCCACGGCGAAAAGCATCGCGCGAATGTCCGTGTCGCATGCCATGTAGTTCACGTCGATCACAGGCGACACGGACGCATCGACGGAAGCGAGCCGGACGGAGCCGCGACTACCCGGGCGCACGATGCTGGGCGCAATGGCATAGCCGTTCGAGTTCGGCAGGCGATCCGCGAGATTGGCGGTGACGAAGGGGAACTCGATCAACACGGGCTGGATGTCCGGGCTCGGGAGCGCGGGATCAGACTTCCACCACAGAGTGCTTTCGGCGCCGTTGTTGCGCGGCGCGGGCAGCTCGACTTTGCACTCGTAATTGATGCCCGCGAGCAACACGTGGTCCTGGAGATTCCGCCCTACTCCCTTCAGGTCCAGCACGACCGGGATGCCGAGTCGTTTCGAGTCTTCCGCCAGGCCGATGCCGGAACGCAGCAGGATCGCCGGCGATCCGATGACGCCGGCGCTGAGCACGACTTCCGAGGTGGCGCGCGCGGTCTGAAGCCGTCCGCCGGAATGATATTCGACCCCGATGCAACGCATGCCTTCCATCACCACCCGGTGCGTCAGCGCGTTGGTGACGACCGTCAGGTTCCCGCGGAGCATCGCCGGCTGCAAATAGGCCTGGACGACGCTGAATCGCTGGCCGTCCTTGATCGTCATGTTGAAGAAGCTGGTGCCTTCCATCGACACGCCGTTGCAGTCTGCGACTTTCGGCACACCGACAAGCGGACCTGATTCAACAAAAGCGATCGCGACGGGATTCGGGGCGACGGGCGGCGCGATATACATCGGCCCGCCGGTCCCGCGCTGCTTGTCGGCCGGCCCCTGCCAGTTTTCGATCTTCTTGAAGACGGGCAGCACGTCGGCCCAACTCCAGCCGGCGTTGCCTTGATACGCCCAGTTGTCGTAATCGGCCGGGTGGCCGCGCACCCAGGCGCTCGCGTTGTGACTGTGGCAGCCGCCGAGCATTTTGCCGCGCGGGACGTGATCCACCCGGCCGAGGCAATGCCGCATCGGCGCAGTGTTGTAGCCCCAATCCAGCTCACCTTTGAAGTGGGTCGGCCACTTCACCGGGTTGCGCACATCGGGATGATCGTCGGTGCCGCCGCCTTCCAGCAGCAGGACCTTGGTGGCAGGATTCTCCGACAATCGGGCCGCGACAACGCAACCGGCGGAGCCGGCGCCGACCACGATGAAGTCAAAGCTGGATGCAGAATTCATGCGGGAGTCGCGTATGGATCGTGGCGTAGTGCTGCGCCGCCGCCGCGATCCCCGGCCGCGCCTCGAAGCTGATGCGATATCGGCCCGTGCCATCGATGTTCGTGACGGTGAGCACAGCCCTGGTCGCGACGCCGCCGGCCTTCAACGGGCCTTATGTTCATACTGGCTTCTCCCTCCCCAGGAGAGGACCGCGATCCGAGCGGGTTTCGAGCGGGATCAGCGGTCAATTGCCGAGCAATCTATCCCAGCTGCCAGAGCGTGGCTAGTCTTTCCCGCATCCGGCTGTTTCGAGGGGGTCTTTTCCGTACGGCGGGCCAGGCGCCAACAGAACCGTGACATAGGCCAGTGGCAGTCGCATGCCGGCCCGATTCGCGGGACCGGGTGGCGGACATCTCCCCTCGCCCGCAACACGCGAGAGGGCCAGGGAGAGAGCGCGTTCTTCGCGCTCGCCGCGCGCGTCTCGCCGGTCACAGCCACGTGGGACCGGCGCCTGACAGACAAATCAGAGGGCAACGGCACCAATCGTCAGAGGATGGCGCTGACGATCCGTTGCATGGGTTATCATTTTGTTGCGGGCTCCAGAATAAACTTATGTGTCCTTGGTGTCCTTTGTCGTCCAAGAATTGCAACATTGAGCAAACATATGTCGACGCACACCGCCAAGATCCGCCCGAAGCCTGACAAGGTCCTGACGGACATCACCGACTACGTCATCGGGTACCCGGTGAAGAGCCGCGAAGCCTACAACACGGCAAGGCTGTGCCTGATGGACACGCTGGGCTGCGGGCTGGAGGCGCTCGAGTATCCCGCCTGCACCAAGCTGCTCGGTCCCATCGTTCCGGGGACCGTGGTGCCGCACGGCGCAAAGGTGCCGGGCACGCCGTTCCAGCTCGACCCGGTTTCGGCCGCGTTTAATATCGGCACCATGATTCGCTGGCTTGACTTCAACGACACCTGGCTCGCCGCCGAATGGGGTCACCCTTCCGACAATCTGGGCGGCATATTGGCGAGCGCCGACTGGCTCTCGCGCAATCGCATCGCCCAAGGGAAACAACCGCTCACGATGCGTGACGTGCTCACGGGCATGATCAAGGCGCACGAGATCCAGGGCGTGATCGCGCTCGAGAACAGCTTCAATCGCGTCGGGCTCGACCACGTGGTGCTGGTCAAAGTCGCGTCGACGGCGGTCGTAACGCATCTCATGGGCGGCACGCGCGATGAAATCGTCGACGCCGTCTCCAACGCCTGGATCGACGGACAGTCGTTGCGGACGTATCGCCACGCGCCCAATGCGGGGTCGCGAAAATCCTGGGCGGCGGGCGATGCCACGAGCCGGGCGGTACGCATCGCGTGGATGACCCTCAAGGGCGAAATGGGGTACCCCTCCGCGCTCACCGCGAAGACTTGGGGCTTTTATGACGTGCTCTTCAAAGGCAAGCCCTTCCGCTTCAAGCGCCCGTACGGCTCGTACGTCATGGAGAACGTGCTGTTCAAGATCTCTTTCCCCGCCGAGTTCCACGCGCAGACGGCCGTCGAGTGCGCGGTAAGGCTCCATCCGCAGGTCGGAGATCGGCTGGACGACATCAAGAAGATCGTGATCACGACCCATGAATCGGCGATCCGCATCATCGACAAGAAAGGACCGCTGCACAATCCCGCCGACCGCGATCACTGCATACAGTACATGGTTGCGATAGGACTGATGAAGGGCGCCCTCACCGCCGCGGATTACGAAGACGTAGTCGCGGCTGACCCGCGAATCGACCGGTTACGCTCGAAAATGGCTTGCGTAGAAAACAAGCAATGGAGCCGCGACTACGTCGATCCGAACCAGCGTTCGATCGCGAACGCCGTCCAGGTATTCTTCAAGGACGGCACGAAAACCGATAAGGTCGCGGTCGAGTACCCTCTCGGGCACCGCCGTCGCCGCAAAGAAGGCATACCGCTGCTCGAAGCGAAGTTCAGGACCCATCTCGCGCGCCGCTACCCGCCCAAGCAGCAGCAGGCTATCCTCGAGCTGTGCCAGGATCAGCAGCGCCTGGAGGCGGCGCCGGTCCATGATTTCGTTGATCGGTGGGTGATTTGAGCGGCAGCGTAGAATCGGTATTGGAGGTCGAGTGACTCCAGATAATGTCGTCCTGGCACGCGTGCTGTTTACCCTGGCGGCTTGGCTGCTGCCGGCAGCCGTTCCTGCGCTGGAGCCGGAACCGCCTGCCAAGCGAAGCGTGAGCGTATTCAGGATACAGGCCGCAGATGTCCAACGCCGCGTCGTCTCGGGCACCGGGGTCGTGGTCGCAGCGCGCACGCTGGTTACCAATTGCCATGTGGTGCTGGATGCGCACGAGATTTCTGTCATCGGTAAAGCCAGCAGCCACCCCGCCTCCGTCGCGCGCTCGGACGTAGAACGGGACCTGTGCCTCCTCGAGGTTCCCGCCCTGGATGCCCCCGTCGCCGTGCTGGGCGACACCCGCAGGCTGCGTCCGGGAGAAACCATAGCGGCGGGGGGTTATTCCACGGGGGGCGTTCTCGCCTGGAGCACAGGGCGGATCGAGGGCCTTTTTTCGTACGACAGCAGCGGCCGGGTGATCCAGGGTTCCGCGCCCTTCGATGAGGGCGCGAGCGGCGGCGGTCTGTTCGATGGCAACGGTCGTCTCGTCGGCATTCTCACGTTCAAGGCACGCGCCGGTGGCCCGTTCCACTTCGCCGTGCCCGTGGAGTGGGTAACCGACCTGTTGGCGAACAGGTCGAGGGCGCCCCGCAGCGACGCCACGTCGGCGTTCTGGCAGCACACCGATGCAAGGCAACCCACTTTCCTGCGTGCCGCTTCGCACGCAGCCCGGGGCGATTGCGCCGCGCTTGCGGAGGTTGCAGAGCAATGGTTGAGAGACGAACCGGGCAACCCTGAAGCCGGCATGACGGCGAGGAGCGTGCGGCGATGTCATGCCCGCGCGGCGCGCGAGGCGAATTGACCCGCTGGCCGCTGCACGCCGAGCATCCATCCGGTCCTCGCTGCGACACATCACGCGCCTATCGTTGAGATAGGTTCCATACGATCCGCCACCCGTAGCACCTCACTACGTTCCATTACCAGGCACGGCCAGCGCGCCGCCGCCGGCCGCCATGCAGCCTGGTGCGTCTATGACGTTGGTCCTAGGCAAACGGTCCGATATACCCGGAGCGCCTCGCAGTGCAACCTACGGACACGTGGCGGTGCTTCTTGTCGACACGCGGTGTTGGCGACACAGCATCGTCGCTCTTGTAGCTAATCGCGCTTCAGGCGCATCACTTAGTGAATAGGAGATTCAGATGAAAACGCTCATTCTTGCCACGCTAGTTGCCTTGACGGTCGTTCTTGGGGGGTGTGCCACTTCCGGTGAATTCGTGGGAACCCGGGCCGACAGCGCATTTCCGCTCGGCAGCACCGACTCGGCCGATTAAAAATTTTCTCACACTAGAATCAATACACGCAGGCCGCGCACCCGCGCGGCCTGTTTTTTTTCGCCCAGCGCTCCCGCTCTTCGATCATACAGGTCGGCACTTCCGCATCGGCCAGAGTCCAGGATTGGCAGTAGCATGGGGCCCCCTCCTTGCGGACGACCAATCCCGCCCTGCCGTGGCCCTCGCCGCATACTTTGCTCTATCATGAGTGGTTGCAGATCATTGGCCGCCGCCCGGACACCGATGAACGCCAGTTTCTTATGACTTTTGTCTTCCGCTTCGCCCGGCGGCCTGAGCGGGGCTGTCATGCGCTGTCTCTCGCGGCATGCGCCACCGCAGCGCTGACGCCTGTCCTTGCCGGCGCGCAACTGAAGCCCCCGGCCGGCAAGCCGACCATATTGCCGGAAGTCGTCGTGAGCGCGACGCGCGTCGAGGAGGACAGCTTCGAGCTTCCCGTTTCGATCGACCGCGTCGACGGCAGCGTCATCCGCGAGGACAAGCCGCAGGTCAACCTTTCGGAATCATTGAATCGCGTGCCCGGCGTGGTGGTGCAGAACCGGCAGAACTACGCGCAGGACCTCCAGATCTCATCGCGCGGCTTCGGCTCGCGCTCTACGTTCGGGGTGCGCGGGTTGCGGTTGATCGCGGACGGGATACCCGCCACCATGCCCGACGGCCAGGGACAGGCCGCCACCTTCAGCCTGGGCTCGGCCGACCGCATCGAGGTAATGCGGGGGCCTTTCTCCAGCCTTTACGGTAACGCGGCAGGGGGCGTGATCCAGATCTTCACCGCGGACGGCCCGCCTGAGCCGACGCTGTCTGGGAGGCCTCTACGCCGGCAGCTACGATACCTACAAGCTGGGTGTCCAGCTCGGCGGCACCAGCGGACACCTCAATTACATCGGAGATCTCTCGCGGTTCGACACCAACGGCTATCGCGACCACAGCTCGGCGCGACGCGATCAACTCAACGCCAAGGTCAAGTACAACGCGGGCAGTCGCGGTGTCTTGACCCTGGTCGTGAACGCCCTGGACCAGCCGGATACCGAAGATCCGCTCGGCTTGACCGCCGCACAGGTTGCGCAGGACCCGCGTCAGGCCGGGACGAACGCCATAGCCTTCAACACGCGCAAGAGCATCTCCCAGGCCCAGCTCGGCCTGACATACGGGGTTTCATTGTCGGCATCCAATCGCATTGAAGCGCGCGCCTATTCCGGCGACCGGCAGGTAACGCAGTTCCTGGCGATTCCGCTCGCGACCCAGGCCGCCGTTACGAGCTCCGGGCGGCGTTGTCGATCTCGATCGCGGCTACGGCGGAGCCGGCCTGCGCTGGACGTACACGAGCGAGCTCGCCGGCGGTCCGTTCAACGCCAGCGTCGGGGTCGATTACGATCGGATGAAGGAGCGTCGCACTGGCTACATCAACAACTTGGGCGTTTCCGGAGCGCTGAAGCGCGATGAGGACAATACGGTTTCCAACACCGATTTCTATGCCCAGGCCGAATGGCGTTTCGCGCCGCGCTGGAATCTCCTCGCCGGAGTGCGCCGTAGCAACGTGAGCTTCGAGTCCACCGACTACTTCATCCGGCCGGGAAATCCGAATGACAGCGGCTCGATCGATTTCGCGCGCACGACGCCGGTAGCCGGCCTCACCTTCAAGCTCATGCCGGACGTGAGTCTCTACGCAAACTACGGGAAGGGATTCGAAACGCCCACGTTTGCCGAGCTGGCATACCGTGCGGACGGCACCACGGGCCTCAATTTCGCGCTGCTTCCGGCGCTCTCGGCACATCGGGAGGTCGGGGTCAAATCGCGGCTCGGCGACGCGATGCGCCTCAACCTCGCGCTCTACCGCATCGACGTGACCGACGAGATCGTCGTGAACACGAACGCCGGCGGCCGCTCGACTTTCAAGAACGCCTCCAAGACCAAGCGCGAAGGGCTGGAGCTCGCATGGGACGGCAAATTCAGCCACGGTCTGGAGGCTGCTCTGGCTTACACGCTGCTCGACGCCCGCTTCGAGCAACCGTTTACCACCGTGATCAGCACCCCGTCGATCCCGGTGACCGTCAGCGCCGGCAACCGGCTGCCCGGCGTGCCGCCGCAGGTTTTCTACGGCGAAGTCGTGTGGCGCTACGCGCCGACGGGTTTCCACGCCGGGATCGAAGTCCGGCACAGCGGCAAGATCTATGTGAATGACCCCAACACCGAGGCTGCGGGCGCCTACACGGTCTGGAATTTACGCGCGGGGTTCGAGCAGCGCGGCCGCAACTGGCGGATCTCGGAATTCGTGCGCGTCGACAATGTGACCGACCGGCAATATATCGGCTCGGTCATCGTCTCCGAAGCGAACAACCGGTTCTACGAGCCAGCGCCAACTCGCAACGTGCTGGTCGGCGTGCAGGCGAGCCTTCAGTTTTGATCGACCCTGCTGTCGATCAAAACAGGGGCTAGGGACTCGGGGCTGGGGACTACAACCAAGCGTAGCCCGGATGCGCGCCGTAAACCCTAGACCCTAGCCCCTAATCCCTAGCCCCTAGTTAGGCGGCGCGCGACGCACTGCCGATGGCCGTGTTGAGTGCGGGCATGACCTTCTCCGCCATCAACTCCATGGAGCGCCGGGCGAGCCTGGTATCGGCCCAGTCGTGGCCGCAATAGAGGAGCGTTCCGAAATCGCCGATCCGTCTCCCGGAATGCGAGCAACTGGTCCACCACACTGCTCACGCTTCCGGCGATGGCCATGTGGTCGAGCATGTAGTCGATGGTGACGGCTTCGTCTGTTACGGCAAGGTCGTGCTTGAATACGTCGGCTGCGCCGCGGGACAGGCGCTTGGTGCGCAGGTTCAGGAAATACTTGCCGTACGGCCCGTCGGCGCTTTTCCCGTAGCGCCGGGCCGTGGCGTCGTCGTCCGCCACGAAAATGCTCTTGCACACCCGCCAGTTTGCGGGATCGGCACGCCGTCCGCCCTCCGCGCAGCCTTTCACGTACATCGGCCAGTGCGTCGCCGCCCAGACCGGGGGCAGAAAGTTCGCGGTGATCGGGTCCCAGCCACGCGCCGCGGCGGCAGCGACGCCTTTGGAATGCGGGACGACGACGGTGACGACGATGGGCGGATGCGGCTGCTGGTACGGCTTGAGCATCACCCCCATCCCGGTCTGCGGCAGAAGCGTGCGCTCGGTCGAGATATTCCAGAATTTTCCCTTGAGATTGTACGGGGGTTCGCCCGCCCACAGAGCGAGGATGTGATCGATGGACTCAACGAACATCGCGTTGCGGTCGAGGTCGAGGTTGCCGCAGACCTCCATATCGGAGCGCAGCCCGCCCGGACCGATGCCGAAGATGAAGCGCCCCTCGAGCATATGATCCAGCATCGCCGCTTTCGAAGCGATCTGGACGGGGTGGTTGTTGGGCAGGTTGACCGTGCCGCTGCCGAGCTTGATCTGCTTCGTGTCGTGCACGAGGCTGGCGAGAAACGCCAGGCAGTCCGGAATCGACTCGCACACGTCGGTCATGTGCTCGCCGATAAAGGCCTCGCAGTAGCCGAGCCGGTCGGCGAGCAGCACGGCCTCGCGATCCTCCTTGAGCGTCTGCGTGTAGTTGCGGCCCACCGGGTGGATGGGCATGGTGAAGAAGCCGAGTTTCATTTCGCTATCGCTGAGGATGTGATGGGTGATGAGTGATGGGTGATGAGTGGCGGTGACCGCTCCCGAACTTTCGATCGAATGCAGCATCTTACCGTCAAATCACGGAGAAACTACCGGGTTCCGCAACGTGAACGACCCCGCCGGGAGCCACGCGGGCTCCATCTTCCGCTCAAATAACGGTCTCGTTTCAGACTAAAGCCAATCTGCGGTAATCTCGTTCTGCAGGAAGGCGGTTGGCCCCTGACTCGCGAGCGAGTTATTAACGATGCTGCGATGGTTTTCTTCATCACCCATCACTCATCACCCATCACTCATCACCCATCACATAGCGCAAGCGCAGCCAGTGACGGTCGTCGCGAAATTCGAAATCCACTACTCGCAGTTCCTCGACCCGAACGGCAAGGTAGTCCAAACGCTGCCCGAATTCGCGCGCGATCCTCAGGCGCTGATCCCACTTTATCGCTCGATGGTGCTGATGCGCACCTATGACGCCAAGGCGATCGCCCTGCAGCGCACCGGCCAGCTCGGCACTTTTGCGTCGCTGCTGGGCAAGGAAGCGGTCGAGGCCGGCGTTGGCAGCGCAATGGCGGAAAACGACGTATTTCTCATGACCTATCGCGAAAACGGCGTCCAGCTCATACGCGGGGTCACGCTGAAGGAGCTGTTTCTCTATTGGGGAGGCGACGAGCGGGGTTCGGATTTCGCCGTCCCGCGCAAGGATTTCCCGATCTGCATCACCATTGCGGCGCATGCCACCCATGCCGTGGGGGTCGCGTACGCGATGAAACTCAGGCGAGAGCCGCGCGTCGCGGTATGCGCACTGGGCGACGGCGCCACATCGAAGGGCGATTTCTACGAGGGCATCAACGCCGCCGGCGCCTGGAAGCTGCCGGTGGTGTTCGTCGTGACCAACAACCAGTGGGCGATCTCGGTGCCGCGCCGCGCGCAGAGCGCGAGCGAAACACTCGCCCAGAAGGCGATCGCAGGCGGGTTCGAGGGCATGCAGGTGGATGGCAACGACGTGATCGCGGTTCGCCACGCGATGGATCTGGCGCTTGCCAAGGCTCGCGCCGGCGCAGGCCCCACGCTCATCGAGGCTCAGACGTACCGTCTGAGCGACCACACGACGGCGGACGACGCGACGCGGTACCGCAGTCCCGATGAACTGGCCGAGGCGTGGAAGCTCGAACCCCTATCGCGGTTGCGAGCCTATCTCATCGCCTCGGGCGTCTGGGACAAAACAAAAGAGGATGCGCTGCTCAAGGAATGCAACGAGCAGGTACAGGCCGCGGCGCAGGCCTACCTCGACACGCCGCATCCCGGCATTGAGTGCATGTTCGATCACCTCTACGCCACGCTGCCAGCGGCGCTCCAGCTGCAGCGCGCCGCTGCGCTGGGTGACAAGTGACGGGTGACGAGTGACGAGAGGAACCTGCGATTTGACCTGGCTTTTCGTCACTCATCACTCATCACCCATCACGCATCACTGCATTCATGGCGCAGATCACCCTCGTTGAAGCCATCAATCTCGCGCTGAAACACGAGATGGAGAACGATCCCGCCGTCGTCGTGCTCGGCCAGGACGTGGGCGTGGATGGCGGCGTGTTCCGTGCCACGCTGGGCCTCAGTGAGCGTTTTGGCGCAGAGCGCGTAATCGATACACCGCTTGCCGAAGGTCTCATCGCCGGCATGAGCATAGGTATGGCGGTAGAAGGGCTGAAGCCGGTTGCGGAAATCCAGTTCGCGGGCTTCGGCTACACCACGATAGACCAGATCCTCAATCACGCCGGCCGCATGCGCCACCGCACCCAGGGACGGCTTTCATGCCCCATGGTAATGCGTACGCCGTGCGGCGCCGGCATCCATGCTCCTGAGCATCACTCTGAAAGCCCCGAGACCATGTTCGCCCATATTCCCGGCATCCGGGTGGTGTATCCCTCTTCCCCGAGGCGTGCCTATGGATTGCTGCTCGCGTCGATCCGGGACCCGGATCCTGTGGTATTCCTCGAACCCACGCGCCTTTACCGCTTGATCAAGGAGGAAGTCGCCGACGATGGCCAGGCGGCACAGCTCGATTCCTGCTTCACGGCGCGCGAAGGCAGCGACATCACCCTGGTCGCCTGGGGCGCGATGGTGCACGAATCCCTTGCGGCCGCAGATGATCTCGCGGAACAGGGTATCGCCGCAGAAGTGATCGACGTCGCGACGCTCAAGCCGCTCGACATGGACACCATACTCACCTCGGTAGCCAAGACCGGACGCTGTGTGATCGTCACCGAGGCGCCGCGCACGTGCAGTTACGCGGCCGAGATCGCGGCCAATCTGGCCGAAGACGGCCTGCTCACGCTGCTCGCGCCGGTGCAAAGGGTCACCGCTTACGACGTCGTGGTGCCGCTGCCGCGTCTCGAGCATAAATACATGCCCGACAAGCACCGCATCATCGCTTCGGCCAAGAAAGCCTTGGCCTTCGCTTAAGAATGGACTCCATCCCGCGTGGCTGCGACGATATCGCAACTGCATACTTCATTTCGGCTCGGGATGTGGTCGTTCGCGGGCCGTCCATTCTTTATAAAAATTCAATCTTGAGTTTTCATTAAAATTTTCATTTATGAAAATCTTCAAGCTGCCCGATCTCGGCGAGGGCCTGCAGGAGGCCGAAATCGTGAAATGGCACGTGAAGGTCGGCGATGAAATACAGGCCGACCAGCCCATGGTGTCGGTGGAAACGGCCAAGGCGGTGGTCGATATTCCCGCGCCGTACCCGGGCAAGATCGCGAAGCTCTACGGCAACCCGGGCGATATTGCGCACCTCGGCGCCCCGCTGGTGGCGTTCGAAGGGCGAAAGCAACGCCGCCGATGCCGGCACCGTAGTCGGCAAAGTCGAGGTAGGACAGAAAATCGTAAGCGATGCTCCAGCGGCGCCTGCGCCGGTCACCGGCGGCATCAAGGCGACCCCGGCGGTGCGCGCACTCGCGCGCAAGTTGAACGTGGACCTGACGATGGTTACGCCCACGGGCGCGGACGGGCTGCTCACGATCAACGACGTGCAGCGCGCGGCACGCATCCTTACGGAGATCGGGCCGATCGAGATGCTGCGCGGCGTGCGCCGTGCGATGGCCCAGAACATGGAGCTCGCTCACGCCGAAGTCGCATCGGTCACGATCATGGACGACGCGGATATCGAGTCCTGGCCGGCAGGCACGAATACGATGCTGCGGCTGATCCGCGCGCTCGTCGCCGGCTGCCGCGCCGAGCCTTCGCTCAACGCGTGGTATGACAGCGAGAAGGTCGGCCGCTGGGTTCTCAAGAAGATCGACATCGGCATTGCGGTGGACACGCCGGACGGGCTGCTCGTGCCGGTGCTGCGCAACTGCGGCGAGCGCGACCCGCAGGAGCTCGAGCAGGCACTCGCCAAGCTCGTCGCCGACGCGCGGGCGAGAAAAGTGCCGCCCGAGGAGCTGCGCGCCAACACGATCACGCTCTCCAACTACGGGTCGATCGCGGGGCGTTATGCCTCGCCCGTGGTGGTGCCGCCGACGGTGGCGATACTCGGCGCCGGGAGGATCGCGAAGCAAGTCGTGGTGGTGGAAGACAAACCGGCCGTCCGCCGCATGCTGCCCCTGTCCCTCACGTTCGACCACCGCGTGGCGACCGGCGGCGAAGCGGGACGATTCCTGAAGGCGGTCATCGGCGATCTGCAACTGTCAAAGTAACACAACACTCTGACGTGTATCCTTGCGCAAAGGAGGCAATAGCGCTGACATCGTAGACAGGAGGTCCGGAAAGGAGCACGCAAAGGCGTTAACCGAGGGTCCACACAAGAAGCATCCATGAAAACGCTGGGACGCGTAGGTCGGCTGTACTTTGTCGCGCTGGTGGGTGCCCTGATGATGATTCAACGCGAACGGTTAGCCGCTCAAAGGAGTCAGTATGAACAATCCCCTAGAGCCGCAGGCCGGTGGAGTTTTTCTCGTAGGAGAGCGACTCGAAGCGGATGCCAAGCTCCTTGCCGTAACGGAACGCCTGCAGGATCTCCTCGCGCGTCGCCCGGCGCGCGAGATCGCGGTACTTGTTGTTGAATTTCGGATGCCCCGGATCGCAGAAGTTGTCCGGGTGATACTGATCCATGATGTTGACCGGCGCGTCCGGCATGTTCGCCGCCACCCATTGCAGCACCGGAGCCGTGCAGCACTCAACGTGGCCCGGCATGATGAGGTGCCGGATGGTAACGTCCTCGCCCCACTCGTGGATGAGCCGCAGATTCGCCGTCACCGCGTCCCAGTAGAACGGCGTCTTCGAGAGCAGCGGCGCGCAGCGCCCGGGGCCGAACTTGAAATCGGGCAGCCACACGTCCATAAGGATGCGCAGCAGCTTCATTGCCGGCGCCGTCATAAAAAAGTTGCTGTTCCACAGCATCGGCGCATTGAATGCGCCGGCGTAACGGGCAAACTGCGAATACATCCCGAAGCCGAAATGATGATCCGCCTTTCCCGGCAGCGTTGCCACCAGATCCTCTTTCGTCGGGCACAGCTCCGCGAGCTGCGAGATCGCGTCCACGATCGTGTGGAGATGTATCGTGACCTCTCCGCCGACCCAGTTGATGTTGTGGCATCCCTCCATGCGCAGCAACCATGCCATGGTCGCCAGGGTGCGCGGGGTGACCACGCGGCCGTTGTCCTTGTCGGTGGAGATGTCGCCGTTCTGGCAGAACGCGCAGCGCATGTTGCACGAGGTGAAGAAAATCGTGCCCGAGCCGCGCGTTCCACGATAAACCAACTCCTCGCCGCGGTGGTGAAAATACGTGGATACGCGCGTTTCGGCACCGAGTTTGCAGGTGCCGAAGTGACTCCCCTGGGTACGATCCACCCCGCAGTCGTAGCGGCAGAAATTGCAGTGCGCGAGCATCCGGTAGGCGAGCTCGCGGCAAAGGTCCATCAGGTCCGGGCGCGGGCGCGGCGCCGCCGGAAGGTCGGAATCACCCCGGCGGATGCGGTCCCACAACCGAAGGAAATCCGGCGTCTTCGCTTCCAGCTCCGCCCACAACGCCTCTTCCGGCGCGTCCAGGCGGATCGCAACGGGGATATGCCGCGCGATGCGGAATTTAGCGGGGCGGAGGTTGTCCGCGACCGCGCGGTACCACGGCATCCGCCCCCTGAGGTCGGGTTCACGCCAGATACGAAGCCCGCTCAAATCACCCATAGGAGTCAGTGGCACTATTCATTGTACGACGGGGATGCGGGGGACACGGGAAGACTCCGATAGTTTGCTCTGATGGGGCCCGTGCGACTGTTTCGATGCCGTCTCGTTCCGTGCGACGGGGGGCGCGGGGGGAACGGGAAGGCTCTAAGGGTGTCAGGAACCCTCAACTCTAAGGTTCCTGACACCTTCGGGCCCGTTCCCCCCTTTGTTACGACCGTTCCACCGGCAGCTTGCGGTCGTTCCACTCGACCATGCCGTCCTTGAGGTTGTAGACCCGCTCGTAGCCCAATCCGTACAGCATGGCCGCCGCCGTCGTGCTGCGCACGCCCGAACGGCACACGACCACGATCTGACGTCCCCGTTGTGGATCCAGCTCTCCCGCCCGGTCAAAGAGCTGCCGCAACGGAATCAGAACGCTGCCGGGTATATGGCCGAGCTCGCCACTGTATTCGCTGGCTTCGCGCACATCGAGCACGAGCGGAGGGTTTGAATTCGCGAGGAGCCCGCTCACGTCGTCCGCGGTGAGTTGCCGGACCTTGTTCAATTCGGTCAGATCCGGGAATTTGGCCTTGTCATCGTCGATCGCGCTCTGGTTGGGCTGGAGCACTTCCTGAATCTTGTCCGGCATCGGGAAATTGAGGCTGGCCATCAACGCGACGTACTCCTCGCGCGTGCGCCCGGCAATGCGGGGATTGTTGCGCTTCTCCTGCCCGATCGTGGAATGCGTGTTGCCCCGATAGTCGTGCGCCGGGAACACCAGCGTCTCGTCGGGCAGCGCGAAGAGCTTCCGGGTGATCGAATCGTATTGCTGGCCCGAGTCTCCGCCTGCGAAGTCCGCGCGCCCGGTGCCGCCGATCAGCAGCACGTCCCCGGTGTACACACGATCTTCAGCGTGAAGGCTGATGCTGTCTGGGGTATGGCCCGGCGTATGGAGCACCCGGAGAGCCGCGTCGCCCACCCGGATGATGTCGCCTTGCTCCACGTGCTCGCTCACCGTTGGGACGGGCGCGCGGCGGTGCATGATCAACCGCGCGCCCGTGAGGTCGCGCAGCTGGAACGATCCGGTAGGGTGGTCAGCGTGCGTGTGCGTGTCGAGCAGAGCGTCGAGCGTCAGGCGATGGTAAGCGAGGAATGCTAGATAGCGGCTGATGCTCTCCCTGACGGGGTCGATCAGCAATGCCTTGCCCGTGCGCTCGCAGGCGATGACGTAGGTCTTGCACTTGCCGCGATTGAGTTCGGGAAAATACAACATGCGATGCCCTCTTCCCGTCTATTGCAGATCCACGACCTCACATCGGTCGTCACGAATGCCGACTCATCATACCTCTTATCGGAGGAAGAGGGCATCATCCTCGCCGCGCGGCGAGGGGAAATTTCCATCAATCTATTTCATAAAAGATCAGGACACCGTCCGCCGATTCTTGCGCAAAATAAGAACGGGGGAATGCCCAAACATTCCCCCGTTCCAATGTCAGAGCCGGGCCTCGCGGTGCCGACCCAACCTTGTCACGATCTGCGTTTACGCTGCAGCGCGTTGCGCGAGGACGTCCTGCGCTATCTTGCGGAACTCGGTTTCTGTCAGCAGCTTCTTGGTCCCTAGGGAATGCTTTTTCACCGATGCGGTCATTGCCATGGCCTCTTCGTCGCTCGCCTCGATGCCCATCTCCGCAAGCCATGCCTTGACCGAATCTACGCCGCTGCCCTTGCCCATCACGACCTCGGCGGGTGGTTGCCCGACGAACTCCGCGCGCACGGGGAAGAGCTCGGTTGCGTTCTCTTCGCCGCAGTTCTTATACCAGCTCGCGATGATCCCGGACTCGATCTGATAGAGCTGCCTGCCGACGACCGGCTTGTTCGACGGCACGTCCACCCCGGTTATTTTCTGCACCAGGTTGGCGAGCGGCGTCAGTTTGCTGTAGTTGAGTCCGACGTCCACGCCGTACATCGTCAGCAACCCCATGACGGTTTCTTCCATCGGCGTATTTCCGGCGCGCTCGCCGACGCCGAGCACGGTCGTGTGCAGCACTTCGACGCCCTCCGCGGCGGCCATGATCGTGTTAGCGACGCCCATGCCGAAGTCCTGGTGGAAATGCGCCTCGAGGCGCTTGTTGATGCGCTTCTTGACCGCGCGCACGAAGTACTGCATCGCATGGGGCGACACGACCCCGAACGTGTCCACCAGGGCGAGCGCGTCCATGTGGCCCTCGGTTGCGACGCGGTTGATCAGGTTCAACACCCAGTCCATCTCCGAGCGTGAGAAATCGATGGGGAAGAAAACGACTTCCAACCCGTTCTTTTTGGCGAACAAGGTGGCCTCGATCGAGGTCTCGATTGCCTTCTCCATCGGCCACTTATAGGCGAGATCGACCATGTGCTGGCTGGATGGAATCTCCATCACCACGCCGTTGACGCCGGTGTCGATCGCGCGCTGGACGTCCTCCTTCATGCAGCGAGAAAAGGCAAAGATCTGGGGGCCGAGATTGCGCCGGGCGATCTCCTTGATGGCTTCGGCGTCCGAAGGCGAAACGATGGGCATCCCGGCTTCGATGCGGTGCACGCCGGCTTCCGCCAGCGCTTCGGCGATGCGGATCTTGTCGTCTTTGGTCATGATGATGCCGGTTTGCTGTTCCCCGTCACGCAGAGTGATGTCGTGGATCTTGATCTGCTTGGCGAACTTGAAATCCTTGCGCACCTCGTCCGCGAAATTCCACTGGCTCACGAACCAGTTGTGTGTCTTCCAGGGTTGATTTGCCATTTGGCGCTCCTTGCGCGTTGGATGATATCTGAACAGTTGCCTACCGCGCGGTCAGCTTCGCGTACGCAGCAAAATCACCGGTCTTGCTGGTCGAGGGACCGCTGCGTCTAAAAGCCGCTCTCTCGGGTGGCCGGGAATGGGAGGCTAACGTATTATTGATCATTTCGAAACCGGATGACAATCCGGACTCGCTCGACGCTCCCCTCGCCCCTCGGGAGAGGGGTTGGGGGTGAGGGATCGAGCATCGTAAGGAAGTTACGTAAGGCTCGATAATTTTCAGAAAACATCACGCGACTGTCAAGGCGAAGCGGCAAACCCAGGGCACAGAAACTGCCTACCGCTTACCGTTTACCGCTTGCGGGCCTTTAGATACCAGTCCAGAATCTGCGCCCCGTTCCAGATGAGCACATTCTTGTGCTTTCTCAACCGGCGGAACACGGTCTCGACATACTTGATGCGGTGGGGCACCCCTGAAATATAGGCGTGCAGCGCGATTGCCATCACCTTGGGCCGGTCCTTGCCTTCGCGATAAACGCGATCGAAGTAATCCATGCAGCGCGTGACGAATTCCCCCGCCTGATGGTGCTGCACCACCATCATCGAGATGTCGTTGAGCTCCAGGGTATAGGGCATCGTCACCAGACTCCCGCCCCGTGTCCGGATCGTGCACGGCTCGTCGTCTATGACCCAGTCGGCGATATATTTGATGCCGGCCGCGGCCAGCAGCTCGGGCGTTTCCAGAGTTTCAGTGAGCCCGGGTCCCATCCATCCCACCGGACGCCGGCCGGTGAATTCCCTCAGCACTTTGACGGAGCGGCGGATCATGCCCGCCTGATCCGGCTCGAGGTGGATCGGCCGCTGATCGTAGGAATGGCCCATAAACTCCCAGCCGGCGTCGCGCGCGGCTTTGGCCACGCGCGGGTAGTCGAGGCACACGCGGGCGTTGATCGAAAGCGATGGAACGATCTTAAGCTCGTCGAGCAGCGCCTTCATGCGCCAGAAACCGACGCGCATGCCGTACTCGTGCCATCCCCAGTGCGGCACGTCGGGGAGCTGCGTGACGCCGGTCGGCGGCGGCAGGGCCTGGCGCGGCATCGGCCTGCCGATGTCCCACACTTCGATGTTGACTACCGGCCATACCACGACGCGAGCCTTCTCCGGCAAGGTGAGCGGCGGGCGATCGACGATGGCGGAGTAACGCAGGCGTTTCGCGGGAATCATGATTTCATCGCGCCTTTACGGCCTATCGACGATCTCGTAGAACCACTGCCTCTCGTTGCGGTCGTTGGCTTCGAACGCTGCGAGCTCGTTGCGGTATTGATCCGTGCGGGCAATATCGTCCAGTCCCTCGAGGAGGCACTTCTTGCGCACCGGGTGGATGTCGAAATGGTGTACCTGCCCGGCCGGATCGGTGACCGTCTGCGCAGGCAGATCGACGGTGATCGTAGCGCCGGGCCGGTCGCGCAGAGCTTTCCGGATCGCTGCACACGCGGTCTCCGCAAGGACCACGGTGAGCAATCCATTCTTCGCGCAGTTGTTGGCGTGGATATCACCGAAGCTGGGCGCGATGACGCAGCGAATACCGAATTCGTGCAAAGCGTACACGGCGCTCTCGCGTGACGAGCCGCAGCCCCAGTTGCAGTCGGAAACGATGATCCGTGCCCGGCGAAAGGGATCGGCATTGAGGATATGCTCCTTCTCGGTCCCGTCGGGGTAAAACCGCAGGTCGTGGAACAGGACGTCCCGGTACTTCGGTCCGCGCGGTACTTTGTTGAAGCGCGAAGGACAAAGCTGATTCGTGTCGACATTGGCTTCGTCGATCGGCGCCGCAATCGCAGTCAGTTTCGTAAATGGCTGCACGTGAAACCCCAAAGTTCAATTGAACCGCCAAGGCCGCCAAGGCCACCAAGAAAAATCCAGTTACAAAAACCAATTCGGTTCAGATTAGCTTGGTACCTCCACCGTTTTCGCGGCTTCCATTCGATCCCTTCGTTCTTCTTGGCGTGCTTGGCGGCCTTGGCGGTTCAATCCTTCAACAGCTCGCGCACGTCGGTGATGCGCCCCTTGAGCGCGGCGGCGGCCGCCATCGCCGGACTGAGCAAATGCGTTCGGCCGCCGGTCCCCTGGCGGCCACGGAAGTTGCGGTTCGAAGTAGAGGCGCAGCGCTCGCCCGGTCTGAGCTGATCCCCGTTCAGCGCGGTGCAGAGCGAGCAGCCGGGCTCGCGCCATTCGAATCCGGCCGCCATGAACACCCGGTCGAGACCTTCGTCCTCGGCCTGCCGCTTCACCGTACCTGAGCCCGGTACCACCCACGCCGGAATCGCCGCCTTTCCCCGGCGCGCGACCTCCGCGGCCGCGCGCAAGTCCTCGATCCTGGAGTTGGTGCAGGAGCCGATGAATACACGGTCGATCTTTATCTCCTGGAGCAGCATTCCGGGCGCGAGTCCCATGTAGTCCAGTGCGGCAGCATACTCGGCACGCTTCTTTTCGTCTCCCGCGTCGTCCGCGTCCGGCACCCGGCTGGTGACCGGCAGCGCCTGCGCCGGATTAGTTCCCCAGGTCACCATGGGCGCGACCGCAGCACCGTCGAGCGCAACTTCCCTGTCGAACGCCGCCCCCGTGTCCGAAGGCACCGATCTCCACCAGTCGAGCGCTTTTTCCCACGCCGCGCCGCTGGGCGCGTACGGCCTGCCTTCCATGTACATATAGGTTGCGTCGTCCGGAGCCACCATGCCGGCGCGCGCTCCCGCCTCGATCGACATGTTGCAAACGGTCATGCGGCCTTCCATGCCCATGCCTCTGACCGTCGCGCCTGCGTACTCGATCACGTGGCCCGCCCCGCCACTCACGCCGATCCGGGAGATGATGGCGAGTATCAGGTCCTTGGCAGATACGCCGGGTCCAAGATCGCCATCGACCGTGATCCGCAGGGTTGCGGGCCTGCGCTGCCAGAGCTGTTGAGTCGCCATCACGTGCATCACTTCCGAGGCACCCGCGCCGAACGCGATGCTGCCGAACGCGCCATGAGTCGACGTATGCGAGTCGGCGCCGATGATGATCAGCCCCGGCTGGGTGATGCCCTGCTCGGGCGGCACGATGTGCAATATGCCCTGCCGCGGATCATCGATGCCGAAGAGCATGACGCCGTGCTTCGCCGCGTTCGCATGCAGCCCGATCACCATATTCCGGATTTCTGGATTCGCGATTCCGTCCACTCCCTTTTCGCGCCCACTCGTCGGGACGTAGTGGTCGGTGAAGGCGAAAACCTGCCGCGGACGCGCGACCGGGCGTCGCTTCGCTTCGAGCGCGGTAAACGCGTGATTCGAGCCCTCGTGTATGAAGAGCCGATCGACGTACAGCAGCCATTCGCCGTCCTCTTCGGTGACGACGTGGCGGTTCCAGATCTTCTCGAACATGGTCTTTGCCGACATGCGGCTGCCTTCACTTCATCAAGCGCGGTAGGCTATGCCGATCTGCTGGTATTTGCGACGGGAGAAACGCGGGGCCGGCCATGGTCCGGTCCCGATTCTCCCGTGATCTTCCGATGACTCCGCGCCCGATCCGTCTCAGGCCGTCTCGGTACTGGATCTTGCGCGCCAGGCCTTGAGCCGCGGCAGTATGAAGGGAAAAAGTAGCGAGAAGATGGACAGCGCGACGAGCGTGACGCAGATCACGCTGCCGACGAAGATCTTCGGGTTGCCGCCCGAAATCGTCATCGCCTGCCTGAAGGACTGCTCCATGATACCGCCCAGCACGAGGGACAGCACCATGGGCGCGACCGGGATGTCGACCTTCCGGAATATGTAGCCCATGATACCGAAGATGAGCCCGAAATAGAGCTCCACCGGGTTGCCGTTGATGGCGTAAATACCGATCGTGGAGATCGCGAGTATCAGCGGCATCAGAATGCCACTGGGTATGTAGAGCAGGCGCACGAAGATGCCGATGAGCGGCAGGTTGAGGATGAGCAGCATGATGTTGCCGATGTACATGCTGTCGATCAGGCCCCATACCAGGTCGGGACGGTTCTGGAAGAGCAGCGGTCCGGGCTGGATGCCATACATGATGAACGCGCCCAGCATCACCGCGGTCGCGCCCCCCCCAGGTATGCCGAGAGTGAGCAGCGGCACCATGGCGCCTGCCGTATCGGCGTTGTTCGCCGCCTCGGGACCTGCAACGCCTTCGATCGCACCCGTACCGAAGAGCGCCGGGTTCTTCGACATGCGCTTTTCCCAGACGTAGGACATGATCGAGGCGATCGTGCCGCCCGCGCCGGGCAGCACGCCGATGACGAAACCGACCACGCCGCCGCGCATGATGGGCATGACCGAGCGGTTCCATTCGTCCTTCGTGAGCCAGAGCCTGCCGGAAAGCTTGATGATCTGGGGCCGGACACCCTTGCTCATCTCCTCCATGGTAACGAACACCTCGGCGATCGCGAACAAGCCGACGACCGCGATGATGAAGCCTACACCGTCCTGCAGCTCCGGCACGCCCATCGTGTAGCGCGGCTGGCCGCTCTGCAGGTCGATACCGATGGTCGCGATCATCAAACCCAGTATGGTCGAGATCATGGCCTTGGCCGGCGACTTTCCGGCGAGCGCGGAAACCGCGGTCATCGCGAAGAACATGAGCGTGAAGTACTCCGCCGGCCCGAACTTGAGCGCCATCGTGGTGAGCGGAAGCGCGAACAGCGTCAGGCCGATCACGCCGAGCGTGCCGGCGATGAACGAGGCAATCGCGGAAACGGCGAGCGCGGCTCCCGCGCGCCCCTTTCTTGCCATCTGGTATCCGTCCAGGGTGGTCATGACGGAGGACGCCTCGCCCGGCGTATTGATCAATATCGCGGTCGTCGATCCGCCGTAGCGCGCGCCGTAGAAAATTCCGCACATCATGATGAGGGCGGAGGTCGGGTTCATCCCGTAGGTCACGGGTATGAGCAGCGCGATGCCCGCCGAAGGCCCGATCCCGGGCAAAACGCCGATGATGGTGCCTAGAAAACAGCCGAGAAACGTGTACCAGAGATTGATCGGCTGCAGACAAACCGCAAAACCATTGTAGATGTGCGTCAGCGTATCCATTTGCAGCCTACTTGGGGGATCCGAAGACCGACTTGAACAAATTGACGATGAAATTGACCACCGCGATGATGGCGTCGCTGATCCAGCTGATAGCCTCCACCCCGCGCGGCAGATTGACATCGAGCTTGACGAACATGATGTAGCTCAGGATGCTGAACAGCGCGGCTGTCAGCGCGTTGACGACCCACTTGCCGCGGTTGAACCAGGCCATCAGCGCCAGCAGGTATAGCGCAGTGGCGACGATATAGCCCAGCGGCTGAAATGCGACGTAGTAGAGTCCCGTCCACACCGCCACGCAGGCGATCACTCTAACGACGCGCCATTCGAACGGGCTTTCGTCCCTTGACTGCGATGCGGTGGTCTTGCGTTGCTTCCAAAGCTCGAGGGCCAGCATGCCCGCGGCAAACAACAGCGCGAATCCGAGCAGCCGGGGAAATGCCTTGGGTCCCAACGGGTCCCCGATTTCCAGGGATGGAATCAGCGTGGTCGCGTAGAAATAGACCACAGCAATGATGATGGTGCTGATTAAGATGACCCGGTCGGTCATCATGATGATCTCCTCCGCTCGCGCCCGCTGATATTCGTATGGGATCTGCGACTTCCCGTCGCCGTCCCTTGCGCCGCGCCAACATCTTACCCAAGTTTGTGGGAACTGTCCTGCTTTGACTTAGGAGTGTGTCGGACTGTGTCCCGACACACTCCTGTAGCGCGTGTTGGACCACCAAGTCCGACACGCTGCTAGGCTCTATGGCGCGGCGCAATATATAATTCCGAGTTCTCCACGGGCAGCCTGCGTCGCCGCCTGGAAACAGCGCCCGCTCATTAACACGTGGTGGGCGCGCATCTGAACCGCATACTCGGGAGCCGCCATGAGCCACAATCTGTTCAACTCTCTGCAGGATTTCAAGTACGCCGGCAAGGCCGGGAAGCTCTATTCTCTGCCCGCTTTGGAGCAGGCCGGGCTGGGCAAGATATCGCGTCTGCCGGTGAGCCTGCGCATCGTGCTCGAGACTGCGCTGCGTAACTTCGATGGGAAGAAGATCACCGAAGACCACCTGCGCACGCTGGCCGGCTGGAAACCGAAGGGGGAACGCGTCCAGGAAGTGCCGTTCGTCGTCGCGCGCGTGCTGCTGCAGGACATGACCGGCGTGCCGCTCGTCGTGGACTTCGCCGCGATGCGCGAGGCGGCAAAGGCGATGGGCAAGGATCCCGATATCATCGAGCCGATCGTGCCGGGCCATCTCATCATGGACCATTCGGTGCAGATCGACCATTACGGCTCACCCGACGCACTCAAGAAGAACATGGAGATCGAATTCAAGCGCAACCGCGAGCGCTACGAGTTCCTGAAGTGGAGTGCGCAGGCGTTCAAGACCTTCCACATCATTCCGCCCGGCAACGGTATCTGCCACCAGGTGAACCTCGAATACGTGTCGCAGCTCGTGTGGCGTAAGGACGAGATGTTCTATTTCGACAGCCTCGTCGGCATCGATTCGCACACGACCATGGTCAACGGGCTCGGCGTGCTGGGCTGGGGCGTGGGCGGCATCGAGGCGGAAGCCTCCATGCTCGGCCAGCCGATGTATTTCCTCGAGCCAGACGTGGTCGGCGTGCACTTGACGGGCAGGCTCTCCGAAGGGGTCACCGCGACCGATCTCGTGCTTGCCATCGTCAGGTTGCTGCGGGAAAAGAAGGTGGTCGGCAAGTTCGTCGAGTTCTTCGGAGACGGCGCGTCGTCGCTGACGGTTCCCGACCGCGCCACCATCGGCAACATGTCGCCCGAGTACGGCGCGACCTGCGGTTTCTTCCCGGTGGACGATGCGTCCTGCGAGTTCCTGAAAATGACCGGGCGCGGCGATATCGTGCCCGCGGTCAGGGCTTACTACGAGGCGCAGGGCATGTTCGGCATGCCGAAGCCGGGGCAGCTCGACTATACCGACGTCGTAGAGCTCGATCTCGCCTCCGTGAAGCCCGCGGTTTCCGGCCCGCGCCGCCCGCACGACCATATCGAGCTGCCGAAGTTGAAGGCACGCTTCAGCGAGCTCATGGGCAAGCCGATTACCGACGGCGGCTATGGCAAGTCGGCCGACGACATCCCTCATATGTGTCCGCAGAGCCCCGAGTACGACAAACCTGCGGGAGGCTACGGGAAGGCTGAAGAGCCCGCCAAGAACCGCTTCCCCACCGGCAATGAAGGCATCGACGTCGGACATGGCGACGTGCTGATCTCGGCCATCACCTCTTGCACCAATACGTCCAACCCGGGCGTGTTGCTCGGCGCGGGCCTCCTCGCGAAGAAGGCCGCGGAAAAAGGCCTGAAGCCCCATCCGCGCGTTAAAACTTCCCTGGCGCCAGGCTCGCGCGCGGTGACCGCCTATCTGGAAAACGCGGGCCTGCATGCCCTATCTCAACCAGCTCGGCTATTTCCTCTCCGGCTATGGCTGCACGACGTGCATCGGCAATTCCGGCCCGATCGACGCCAAGATCGAGGAAACGGTCAACAAGAACGATCTCGTGGCGGCGGCCGTGCTCTCCGGCAACCGCAATTTCGAGGCGCGCATCCACCAGGCGATCAGGGCCAATTTCCTGATGAGCCCGCCGCTCGTCGTAGCGTTCGGGCTGGCCGGAACCGTCAACATCGACATGTCCAAGGACCCCCTCGGCACCGGCAAGGACGGCAAGCCGGTTTATCTCAAGGACATCTGGCCGAGCCAGAAGGAAATCGGCGATGTCATGAAGTACGCGACCGATCCCGAGATGTACAAGAAAGTGTTCTCGGCGTTCAAGGAAGGCAATCCGATGTGGGACGAGATCCCCGCAGCGGTCGGCGCCACTTACCAGTGGGACGAGAAGTCCACCTACGTGCGGCTCCCACCCTATTTCGACGGCTTCACCATGAAGCCCGGCAAGGCATCCGACGTGAAGGGCGCGCGCATCCTCGGCATCTTCGGCGATGCGATCACGACGGACCACATCAGCCCCGCGGGCGGCATCCGTGCCACCTCGCCGGCCGGCAAGTACCTTCAGGAGCACGGGGTCGCCATCGCTGACTTCAACACCTACGGGGCGCGTCGCGGCAACCATGAAGTCATGATGCGCGGCACCTTCGCCAATATCCGGATCAAGAACCTGATGCTGCCCGGCACCGAGGGCGGAGTTACGATCCATTATCCTTCGGGCGAGCAGACCAGCATCTACGAAGCGGCGATGCGCTACCAGAAGGAAGGCGTGCCCAACGTCGTCTTCGGGGGCGACGAATACGGCCAGGGCTCTTCACGCGACTGGGCGGCCAAGGGGCCGCAGCTACTCGGCACGAAGGCCGTCATCGTCAGGAACTTCGAGCGGATCCATCGGGCGAACCTCGTGTTCATGGGCGTGCTGCCGCTGCAGTTCAAGGACGGCGCCAGCGCGCAGTCGCTGAAGATAGACGGCAGCGAGACCATAGACCTGCTGGGCATCGCCAACGGCATCAAGCCGATGCAGGACATGACCATGGTGATTCACCGCAAGAATGGCCAGACCGACAAGGTCCCGCTGCTCCTGCGCATCGACACGCCGATCGAAGTCGATTACTACCAGCACGGCGGAATCCTGCCCTATGTCCTGCGCGAGCTGATCGCAGCCGCCTGAGGAAGTCTTGCCGGCACCTTACCGGGGGCTGGTAATTGCACGGGCCGGCGCCCACAAGGCGCCGGCCTGTTTTTTGTACCCCAGGGCGGCGGGATCGCGGCTGGATTGAGTCTCCTACCGTTCTCCTCAGCCGAACATCTTCTGGCTACGCGTACGTTCCCTGCGGCGCGCTGCGAGCGTGAGTAGGATACTCTAGAGCCTGGGAGGAATCATGGGCGCGTCGAGACGGGACTTCCTGAGGGTGCTTGCTGCCGGGGTCGCGGGCATGGGGTTGAATCGCACGGGCTTTGCGGCAGCCGGGCCGCCTCCCGAGACGACCAGGCTTCGATTGGGCAAGCAGCCGAGCATCTGCGTCGCCCCGCAATACGTTGCCGAGGAACTATTGCGTGCGGAGGGTTTCACTCACATCCAGTACGTGGGCGAGGGCGTTTCCAGCACAGGCCTGATGGGCGCACAGGCAATGGGCGCCGGCCAGCTCGATATCAGCATGAATTTCGCCGCACCACTGGTGATGGCGCTCGACCAGGGCGTGCCGATCCTGCTTCTCGGCGGAGTGCACGTGGGCTGCTTCGAGCTGTTCGGCACCGAGCGCGTACGCACCATCAAGGACCTCAAGGGTAAGACGGTCGCGATTCTGTCAAAGGGGTCTCCCAGTCACATCTTCCTCGCAAGCATTGCGACATCGGTCGGACTTGATCCGAACCGCGATATCAACTGGGTCTATCATTTCCCGGCAGAAGGCAAGCGACTGCTCGCAGAAGGGAAGATCGACGCTTACCTCGGCTTCCCGCCCGACCCGCAGGAGCTGCGCGCCGCGAAGGTTGGGCACGTCCTGCTCAACAGCGCCGTCGACCGGCCATGGTCGCAGGACTTCTGCTGCCTCGTCGCGGCGAACAAGGAGTTCGTGCGCAAGCACCCGGTCGCCGCGAAGCGCGCGATGCGCGCGATACTCAAAGCGAGCGAGCTGTGCGCGTCCGATCCGGATCTCGGAACGAAAGCTTATCTCGCCCAGGGCTACAAGACGAGTCCCGAATATGCGCGGCAGGCTATGCGCGAGCTGCCCTACGGCAAATGGCGCGATTACAACCCCGAGGAAACCGTCCGTTTCTACGCGCTGCGTCTGCGCGAAGCGGACATGGTGAAGGCCTCGCCGCAAAAACTCATCGCGCAGGGTACCGACTGGCGCATCCTCGGGGAGCTCAAGAAGGAGATGAAGTCATGATCGACCGCCGCAATTTCCTGCGCGCGGCAGGCGCATTAGGAATGGCGGGTGTTGTGCCTGCGATCGCCGCGGAAGCACGGCCGGAAACCACCCGTATCAGAATCGCCCGAGCGGCTGCCATCTGCTTCGCACCGCTCTACGTCGCCGGCGAAGGCTTGCTGCAGGGGGAAGGCTTTTCGGACGTTTCATACGTGCAAGGCAGCGCGGGCGTAAGACCGATCGTCGATGGGACGGCCGATTTCGGTGCGAGCGACATTTCCGGCGTGCTGGTGAATCTGGACAAGAGCCAGAATTTCGTCGTTCTCGGCGGTTTGCACGCGGGCTGCTACGAGCTCTTCACCAGCGGCGACGTCAAGCGCATCGGCGATCTCAAAGGCAAGAAGATCGCCATTCCCGGCATGCATACCGGGCGCCACCTGACGATGACCGCGATGCTCGCCCATGTCGGCGTCAACGCAAATAAGGACGTCAATGGGTCACCCATCCGGCGGCGGAATCGATGCGGCTGCTGGCCGAGGGCAAAGTCGATGCCTATCTCGGTTTTCCCCCTGAGCCACAGGAGTTGCGAGCAAAAAAAATAGGCCGCCTGATCGTCAGCATGACCTCCGACCGGCCGTGGTCGGAGCACTACTGCTGCGTGATCATCGCGCGGCGCGAGTATGTAAAATCGAGCCCGGTCGCCACCAAACGTGCCCTGCGTGCCATCCTCAAGGCGGCCGCGATCTGCACCAGGGAACCGGAACGCGCGACGCGTATGCTCACCGAGCGTAAACTGACCGACAAGTATGATTATGCGTTGCAGATGATGAAAGAGCTGCAATTCTCGCGCTGGCGCGACTACGACCCAACCGCAAGCCTGCGCTTTTATGCGCTGCGGCTGCACGAAGCGGGGATGATCCGGACGACGCCGCAGAAACTCATCGCGCAAGGAAGCGACTTTCGCTTCATCGAGGAGCTGAAGAGGGAGTTGAAGGCGTGATCAGCGCATGCGAGCGGGGCACTGTCCCGCTTACTGCTTCGCACTGCTCGCCGCGTGCGCCGTGACGCCTGGGGACACGTGTCGAAAGGCGACCGGCCGGCTGCCGACGGTCGGTCCGGCGCCCGCATTCGCGCTCACCGACCAATCGGGCAAGCGCGTCGCGCTCGCCGACCTGCCGGCAAGGTGCTCGCGGTGACCTTCATCTACGCCACCTGCAAGGACACCTGTCCGATCCTCACCGCGAAGATGGCGACGATCCAGCGCAAGCTCGGCGCTGACTTCGGTCCACGCGTGCGTTTCGCGTCGATCACCGTCGAGCCCGAGATCGACACGCCCGCGGTGCTCAAGGCGTACGCCGAGAAGCATGGCGCCGACGTTGCCGGCTGGAGCTTTCTCACCGGACCCGAGCGAGGAGATCCAGGAGGTGGTGCGCCGCTACGGCGCATTCGCGAAGCGCAACAAAGCCCGGCGACGTCGACCATCTGTTCCTCACCTCGCTGATCGACCGCAAGGGCATGCTGCGCGTGCAGTACCTCGGCTATCGCTTCGATCCCGGACGAAATGCAGAGGGACCTGCGCGCCCTGCTGCGCGAGTGAAGAGTCCGATCCTGCGCTGGCCGCCGCACGCAATCGCGCGCGCGCCCGCTTCGATCTACGCCAAACTGCTGGCGGCGTTCCTCGCGATCGCAGGCTTGCTCATCGTGGTCGAGCGCGGTGGGCATCGTCGAGCTGCGCGCCGGTCAACGAAGCCGCCGAGGACCTGGTCAAGATCCAGCGCAAGATCGCGGCGTACCGCCAGACTGCAGCACGACACGACCGCGCAGCTCTATAGCGTCGCCTCGGCGCTGCTGGTCGCGCGACGAGCGCGCGCTGGAGGCGACGCTGCGCCAGCTCAACCAGTTCGGCTACGACCTCGACCGGCTGCAGTTCGTCGGCCAGGACGAGATCGAGATCGTCGCGCGCGTGCGCAAGGACTACGAAGCGTTCATCGCCATCGTCACGGAAGTCATCGAGCTGATCCGCGCCGGCAAGATCGAGCAGGGGCGCAATGCGCAGATCGAGCGCGCGGGCCCGCTCGCCGACCGGCTCGAGCGGCTCACCAACGAGCTGGTCAACAAGGCCGAGGCCGACATGCTGGCGCGCATCGACGAGAACCAGGCCAATTACCGGCAGCGCGCAGCTGCTGGTGATCGGTTTCGCCGTCGGCAGCCTGCTGCTCGCCTTGGCGCTCGGCTACGCGATCTCGTGGTCGTTGATCGAGCCGGTGCGCAGATGGACGAGCGCTTCAGCGAGATCTCGGCCGGCGATTTCACAAGCCCGTCTGAGCGTGCCCAATCGCGACGAGCTCGGCGCGCTCGCGGAGAACCTGAACCGCATGAGCGCCGAGCTCGGCCGTCTGTACCGGCAGCTCGAGGCCGCCAACCAGCACAAGTCGGAGTTCCTCGCCAACATGTCGCACGAGCTGCGCACGCCGCTCAACGCCGTGATCGGATTCTCCGAGGTGCTGCAAGGAGCGCATGTTCGGCGAGCTGAACGAAAAGCAGGCCGAATACATCGACGACATCCACAGCTCGGGCAGGCACCTGCTCTCGCTCATCAACGACATCCTCGATCTGTCGAAGATCGAGGCCGGCCGCATGGAGCTCGAACCTTCCGAGTTCAGTCTGCCGAGGTGCTCGACAACGCGCTGATGCTGGTGCGCGAGCGCGCGCACGCGCCACGGCATCGCGCTTGAGCCTCGAGGTCGCACCGGGGCTCGGCGACGATCAGCGCCGACGAGCGCAAGGTGAAGCAGGTGATGCTCAACCTGCTCTCGAACGCCGTCAAGTTCACGCCGGACGGCGGATCGGTCGCGGTGCGCGCGACAGGCGGATGATCAGCGCGATCGAGATCGCGGTCACCGACACCGGCATCGGCATCGCGCCCGAGGATCAGGCCGCGGTGTTCGAGGAGTTCAAGCAGGTCGGATCCGACAGCGCGCGCAAGGCCGAGGGCACCGGCCTCGGGCTCGCGCTGACCAAGAAATTCGTCGAGCTGCACGGCGGAACGATCCGCGTCGAAAGCACGCCCGGCAAGGGCTCGACGTTCGCGTTCATCCTTCCGGAACGCGCTTTGGAGGCAGCATGAGCTATTACGACCTCCCGCCAGCAGCCCTTGCTCTCGCGCATGTGCGCGGCACGGTTGATTGGTGCAGAGCGCGAAAGCCGCGTGCGCCCGGCTGATCCACTTACTGAGGGGCATCCCCTCGGCGCGCGCCGCCGCCCGCGCCTTCGCTTCCGTTTCGCTATCCAGATAAATAGTCACCTGGCCCATGCTGCTCCCTCCGACGCTTATATGTGGAAGTATATGTTGTCGGAGGCCGTGAGCACAAGTGGGCGCCCCATCATCGGTATAGGGGACGCGCACGAATGGCACCACCATGATTCCCCTATAATCGCCGCATGACAAGCTCCGTCCGGCCCACCGCCTCCGGTTCAGCCTCCCTCCTCGACCGGCTCCACGCCGCCGTCGGAGCACAGGGGCTGATCACCGATGCGCGCGACATGGAACCCTACGTCGTGGATTGGCGCGGAACTATCGCGGCGCCACACTGCCGATAGTGCGGCCCTGGCAGCACCGCCGAGGTCGCCGCGGTGGTGAAGATTTGCGCCGAACTCGGATACCGGCGTCGTGCCCCAGGGCGGTAACACCGGCATGTCCGGCGGGGCCACCCCGTCCGCCGCCGGCGATCGAGATCGTGCTCCATCTCGGGCGCATGGATCGCATCCGCGGCCTCGATCGCTTGAACAACACGATCACCGTTCAAGCCGGCTGCATCCTCGCGAATATCCAGAGCGCGGCAGCTCGAGGCCGACCGGCTTTTTCCCCTGAGCCTGGGCGCGGAAGGCAGCTGCCAGATCGGGGGCAACCTCGCGACCAATGCCGGCGGCGTGAACGTCCTGCGCTACGGCAACGCCCGCGATCTGGCGCTCGGCCTCGAAGTAGTACTGGCCGACGGAGCGTATGGAACGGGCTTGCGAGGCCTGCGCAAAGACAACACCGGCTACGATCTCAAGCAGCTGTTCATCGGCTCCGAAGGCACGCTGGGCGTTATCACGGCGCGGTGTTGAAGCTCTTCCCGCGCCCGCGCGCCCAAGTCACGGCGTTCGTCGGCGTGTCGGAGTCCGGCGTCCGCGGTGGAGCTGCTGGCGCGGCTCCGTGCCGCCTGCGGCGAGCGCATCGCAGCTTTCGAGTTGATTTCGCGGCCGTGCGTCGACCTGCTTCTCAAGCATATCCCCGACACGCGCGATCCTTTGCCGGAGGTCTATCCGTGGTACGTGCTGACCGAATTGACCGATACCACGGATACCGTTTCGCTCCGCAGCGATTTCGAGCGTGCGGTGAGCGCCGCGGTCGAAGCGAATCTCGTGCGCGACGCAATCATCGCGGAAAGCACGGCGCAGTCACACGCGTTATGGCGTATGCGCGAGTCCATCCCGGAGGCGTCGAAGGCGGAAGGTCTCCTCTACCGGCACGACGTATCGATTCCCGCAAGCCGTATCCCGGATTTCATAGTCGCCGCCGGCGCCGCGCTGGAACGCGCCTACCCGGGAGTGCGGGTCATCTGCTTTGGCCATCTCGGCGACGGCAACCTGCATTACAACTGCTTCGTTCCCGGCCGCAGCCGCGCGGATCCGGCAGCGCACGAGGCCACCGACGTCAATCAAGTGGTGCACGAGGTCGTGCGCGATTTCGACGGCAGCTTCAGCGCCGAGCACGGCATCGGACAGGCCAAGCGCAGCGCGCTCGCGCAGCACAAGACGGCACTGGAACTCGAGCTGATGCGCATGATCAAACGGACTCTCGATCCGCGCAATATATTGAATCCAGGGAAGGTGCTACCAGATGATGTGCGATATTGACAGATCATCGCACGCACCTTCCCTTGTTGAGGACGGACCGCAATCAACGGGACTGCGCTACTGCGTCAATGCCGCATACTCTCAAGTTCGATGGAAGAAAGTGAAAGCTAGATTAAGCCGAACAATTAAGGCGGCAGTAGAATGGCTGACGTTCATTCGACCCGCGCAAGAGCTGAGGAGAAACAACATTCTTCGCAAGTTAGTCGGTGCCGGGCTCAATCGACTTCGCGATCCCTATCGTTCCAGGGGTGTCAAAGGAACCCTAAACTCTAAGAGGGTTCCTGACACCCCTTACGCTCGGTCAAGTCGCAATAAACTATTTATGAATTGACCTCTCCTTAACGCTCGCTGCTCACCGTTATAATACGCGCCCATGAAATTCCTGTTCGACATCTTTCCCGTCATATTGTTTTTCATCGCCTGGAGTTTCTACGACATCTTCGTCGCGACGGCGGTCGCTATCGCGGCGACCGTCGCGCAGGTGGCATGGTCGTGGGTGCGTCACCGGAAAGTGGACAAAATGCTGTGGATGACCCTCGCGATCATGGTGGTGTTCGGCGGCGCGACGCTCGTCTTCCGCTGATCCCACATTCATCAAGGTCAAGCCCACCGTCCTCTACTGGGCGTTTGCGGCGGTGCTGGTGGGCGCGCAGGCTCTTTTCGGGAAGAACCTGATACGCACCATGATGGAAAAGCAGATCAGCGTCCCCGACGCGGTCTGGTGGAGGCTGAACGCGAGCTGGGTCGGATTCTTCGTGGCGATGGGCATACTCAATCTCTACGTCGTGTACACGTTCTCGGAGGCGATCTGGGTCAAGTTCAAATTGTTCGGTGGCATCGGCCTGATGCTGCTGTTCGTTCTGGCGCAGGCATTGATGCTTGCCCGCTACGTGGAGGACAAGGGACCCGAGTGATGCTCTACGTGATCATCGGCGAGAACGCGCCCGGATCGCAGGAGCAGCGGCTCGCCGCGCGGAAAGCGCACGTGCAGCGCCTCGACGAATTACAGGAAGCCGGCCGGCTGATTCTTGCCGGTCCCTGCCCTGCCATCGACAGCCCCGACCCCGGGCCGGCGGGATTCTCCGGCGGCCTGATCGTCGCCGAATTCGATTCGCTGGATGCCGCGAGCGTATGGGCGAATGCGGACCCCTACGTCAAGGCGGGCGTCTATCGCCAGGTCACGGTGAAGCCATTTCGCAAGGCCTTTCCCCGATGAGCACTGCGGAACGGATTCAGGTGAAGCTCGCGGCGCTCGAGCCCGAATCGCTCGAATTGGTCGACGATTCCGCAAGCCACGCCGGGCACGAAGGCGCCAAAAGCGGCGGCGGGCACTATTCACTCGTCATCGTGTCCAAGCGGTTTTCCGGAAAACCCATCCAGCAGCGCCACAGGATGGTGTACGATGCGCTTGGGCCGTTGATGCACAAGGAAATTCACGCCCTTGCCATCAAGGCGTACGCGCCGGAAGAACTTTGAAATTAACGAATGAGGGGATACTCCCTCATGCTCCCGCAGGGAAAAGATACAAACATATTAACGAGAGGGAAAGGAACCATGAAGACGAGTATTACCAAGGGGCTCGCTGCAGCGCTGATCTGTAGCGCCGCCCTCACTACGGCGCAGGCACAGGGCGTCAAAGTCAACGGGAAGGAGATTCCGGCGAGCCGCATCGAGGCCATTGTGAAGGTCAGATTGCGCAGGGCAGGCCGGATACGCCGGACCTGCGTAACAACGTCAAGGAAGAGCTGATCAACCGGGAAATCGTCGCCCAGGAAGCGTTGAAGAAAGGTCTGGACAAACAATCCGAGGTCGCAGTACAGATCGATTTCGCCCGCCAGGAAATTCTGTTCAATGCCTATCTGCGGGACTACCTGCGCGCCAATCCGATTACGGATGACATGCTGAAGAAGGAATACGAGCGCATCAAGCCGCAACTTCCCGCCAAGGAGTATCACGCGCGCCATATATTGGTGGACAAGGAAGACGAAGCTAAAGGCCTGATCGCCCAGATCAAGAAGGGCGGCAACTTCGAGAAGCTCGCGGCGGAAAAATCCAAGGATCAGGGCTCGAAAGTGAAAGGTGGCGACCTCGACTGGTCTCCCGCGGAACGCTACGTCAAGCCCTTCGCCGACGCGCTTGCCAAGCTCAAGAAGGGACAGATGACCGAGGCCCCGGTGCAGACGCAGTTCGGCTGGCACGTCATCCGGCTCGACGACGAGCGCGCCACGAAGGTTCCGGCTTTCGAGGAAGCCAAGGGGGAGCTACAGCAGCTCATGCAACGGCAGATGGTTCAGAAGGTCGTAACCGACCTTCGGGCCAAAGCCAAGGTCGAGTAGCGTGACCGATGGAGCGTGACTGGTGACTCGTGACTTCAAGGGAACTGGGGTCAGGTCTTGCCTTTTGCCTAAGGGAGAGCTAGATTGTTTCGATGTCCCGGCCGCTGCGAGTGGAGTTTCCCGGTGCGTTGTATCACGTAACGGCGCGTGGGGACCGTCGCGAACCGATCTTCGAAGACGATGAGGATCGGCGGACATTACTTGAAATTCTTAGTCTTGCTTTGGAGCGCTTCGATGCGAGCTGTCTGGCCTATTGCCTCATGTCCAATCATTACCACTTTGTGCTGGAGACGCGTCGAGCCAACTTGTCGCGGCTCATGCGCCACGTGAATGGCGTCTACACGCAGCGCTGCAACCGCCGACACCAGAGAGTCGGGCATCTATTCCAGGGACGTTTCAAGGCGATTCTGGTCGATCGGGACGCCTACCTGTTGGAGGTTTGCCGTTACGTGGATCTCAACCCGGTGCGGGCGCGACTGGTGAAGCGCGCTGAGAATTGGGCGTGGAGTAGCTACCGCGCGCACAGCGGGCTGACTGACCGGCCGCAATGGCTCGACAGCATTGCGCTACTGCGCCAGCTTGCGGCAACCGAGGCCACAGGCCGGAAACGTTACGCCACATTCGTCGCGCAAGGGCGGGGCATACGACTGTGGGAGGAGGCGTTAACCGGGCAGATCTATCTGGGTGACGGGTGCTTTGTCGCCAAGATGCAGTCGAAGTGTGAAAGAGCGCGAGAATCGCGCGAGATCCCGCGGGCGCAGCGGCGTGGCAAGGCGCAACCCCTCGGAAAATACTTGTTGCACCGGACGCCCCGAGACGAGGGTGTTGTTGAGGCCTATCGCGCGGGCGGCTACACGCAGAGCGCTATCGCCAAGGCGCTGCGATTATCGGTTTCTCGCATCAGCCGGATAATCCAAGCACATGAGGCAAAACAAGACCTGACCCCTAGCCCCGTGACTGACCCCTAGCCCCGCGCTCATAGCGCCCCGCGCTGCGAACAAGGCAAGGAAATTGCGATAGGGCGCAGACGTCCAACGAGGAGGATACCGGCTGTCGAACATGAATTTGGTTGCGCTCTTGCAGGGATCTTATTTCATCGTTACCGGGATGTGGTCCCTCGTCCATATAGAGTCGTTTCAATGGGTCACAGGTAGAAAAACAGATCTGTGGCTCGTTAAGACGGCGGGCATTCTTCTAACTGTCATCGGGTCGGGGCTGCTACTCGCGGCGACAAGAGATCAAGTCACTCCCCCACTGATGCTCATCGGAGCAGCGAGCGCGGCCGGATTGATTGCAATCGAGCTGGTTTACGTATTACAGCGAGTAATTTCCCGAGTTTATCTTCTCGACTCGCTGATCGAGGCCGGGTTTTTGTGCCGTTGGCTCGTTTTTCTTGCAACGAGCTAGCTCATAATGAACAGCTTCGTGCGACCGTCCGGTATTGGCCGAGCCCGTGTGGAAACGCACTTGGTAGATCGGTTTGTCGTGGTTGATCGGGGCGCAAACAGCGTCTGTTGTGAGGTTGCGACGTAACGGGCGCGGTGGTAGAGCGCCCGAGGCGTCTCAATATGCGCCCTCAGGCACCTGCGAGCCGCAACGCCCTCATCAATTTGGCCATTCCGAGCAGCCCGATCACGCGCTTCAGGTTGTAGGCGAGCACGTGCAGGCTCATCTCGGTGCCGACATGGGAAGTCCCCGGGTCAGGAAGTGCGTTGAGCCCATCCAGTGCTTCAGCGTCCCGAACACGTGCTCGATCGTGCGTCGTCGCAGCGTCATTGCTTCGGGTCTGCGGTCGAGCCGCCGCTGCATAGTTTCCAGGATCGCCTCATGCTCCCAGCGTGTGATGCGTCGATAGTACTGGTCGTGCATTGCGTCTTGAGTGGGCAGCTGCGGACAGGCCGATGACCAGTATCTGTGGAGGGTCAGGCCGTGCTCGACCGTCGTCAAACGATGAATGGCACGTTCGCCCGCCGGACACTGGTACTCGGTCATCCTTGGCGATGTAGATGAAGTCCGCCTTGCTGAAACGACCCTCTGCCTTGGCATTGGAGGTCATCGGCTTGGGCACCAGCGGCGTGATGCCGGCCTCAATCGACGCTTTGATCTCGGGGCCGCTGAAGTAACCACGGTCGGCCACGGCCTGCAGCCGCGCTTTGTCCATCGCTTCTGGGCTGCCGTCGCCATCTTGGTGAGCTGCGCCCGGTCGCTGCCGACGTTGGTCACCTCGTGCGCCACGATCAGGTGATGCCTGGCATCCACGACAGCCTGAACGTTATAGCCGACTACCCCGGTGCCCTTCGCCTGGGAGATCATGGAGCGCGCGTCCGGATCGGTCAGTGACAGCTGGCCGTCGGGCTGGCGCTTCAACTCCTCGCGAATCGTGTCCATGCGCCGCATCTGCTCGCGTAAGGTGCTTGATCTTCTCGCGCAGCCGCTCGGTCTTGGCCTCGACCTCGGGCGGCTGAGTGCGATCGGCGGTCTCCAGCGCCCCAGGTAGCGCTGGATGCTTTCGTCGATCTGCTGCTGACGTTTGTCGACCTTGCCTGGGGTGAAGTTGCGGTCTCGGCTGTTGACCGCTTTGAACTTGCTGCTGTCGATGGCCACGATGGCCTGGGTGAACAGCTTCAGGTCCCGGCACAACTGCACGAATCGGCGGCACACGTTGCGGATCCCGGTGCCGTTGTCGTGGCGGAAGTCCGCAATCGTTTTGAAGTCGGGTGCCAGTCGACCAGTCAGCCACATCAGTTCAACGTTGCGCTGCGCCTCGCGCTCAAGCCTGCGGCTGGATGCAATGCGGTTCAAATAACCATAGATGTAGATCTTGAGCAGCACCCTCGGGTGGTACGCCGGCCGCCCCGTCAGCGCTGGGTCGGCGCCAGCAAAGCCCAGCGCCTTCAGGTCGAGTTCTTCAACAAAGGCATCAACTGCGCGAACCGGGTTGTCCGTGGCGATATAGTCATCGAGATACTCCGGTAGCAGGGTAATCTGCGTTCGGTCTTCACCTTCGATGAATCGCTTCATATGCCCACCCTGTCTCCATCCCCTTGATGAGCAATGAACGCCTCAGACCTCGTCCCCGTGCACTCAACCTGACATGTTTTCACACAGCCTCGGCCGTTCTGAGCCGGATCCAGTCGAGCCTCAGATTCCCAGATTGCTGGCGTTGACCGATAGCCGCAGTCGCCCCACTGCGGTAGTGGTCGCACCGGGTTGCCGGTGGACACGATTCAAGAGCTTTTTATGCAGCCTCAACGTCGAGCTGAGTGGCCTGCCGATGGAGGTCCGCTAGAGCGAGAGAAGTAGGCATCCGCGAATTACTACTCGTCTGCGAGCGTCGGTCGCAGCGTAACTCCGCTAACTGGAGGGTCGCCGGGGAACACCACCTTGACCTCCCTTATCCCCAGCGAGTGCCAG
Source organism: uncultured beta proteobacterium (assembly GCA_963802355.1). Lineage (GTDB taxonomy): Bacteria > Pseudomonadota > Gammaproteobacteria > Burkholderiales > SG8-41 > SG8-41. The sequence goes on from CAWDIV010000015.1 coordinate 248,905, forward strand.
TGCTGCTGCCTACTTAGCCAAGTCTGGACAAATGCAGCGACCGTTTGCCGGGCTGCTGGAAGTGCGAGGGCCTTGTAGCCGTGCGAACGGCGTTCGAGTTCGGGGGTCAGCCGGCGCTCAAGTTCAGCGAGGTTTTCATGCTTGTCGAACCTCGCCCATCCGCTCCGTGTGTCCTTGTGCATCGTCGAAGTGTCGAAGGCCACCGGCAGCGTTGGCTTGATGTCGCCGGCCTCGACCACGGCCGAGTTCCCTTGAAACCGAACAGGCCACTCTTTGGCCATGTCGATGTGATAACGATAAACAACCTTCGCCTGAACGTGTGAGACGGTCTTTCCAAGGTCTATGCCGAGAAAGGATTCGGGCGGAGCATCGAATTGAAAGGCCTCTGTCGTCGCGATGGTCGCGACCTCCAGGCGGCCGCCGGCGGTATGCATCACGATCGGCACGTCGAGGGGTGCCGAGGAAAACTTTCCAGCGGGCTTCTCGGATGGCCAAAGCAACCAACCCAGCGTGACGAGGGCCACGATCGCAACCAGCACGATCCGCGGGTAGCGCTGTCGTGGGATCAGATCGTAGAAGCTGGTGTCGGGCATCGGATCCTTTACAGTGATTATCCGGGCGTTGAGGTCCGCATACAAACAATAATGCTGAGAGGCAAAGACTAGGTCAACTACAGCGTGTTAATAGGTCGATTTGGAGTGATTTCTTCAACGGCAGGGTTTGGCCGGTTTGAGCCGATTGCCGTTGGCCCAGAATTGTCCAGAAGCGGACACTGCCTGTCAGCTCAAGGTGCGACTATTACACCTAAACCATACTATCTTGACCAAAAAAACGGCGCACTTCGGTGCGCCGTTTTCTTTCAGGGAGGGTTCAACCTTCATCCTTCATCCCTCATCCCTCATCCTTCATCCCTCGTCACCCGACCCACTTCCTCGCATTCCTGAACATCCTGAGCCACGGCCCGTTCTCGCCCCATCCGTCCGGATGCCACGAATTCTGCACCGAACGGAACACCCGCTCGGGATGCGGCATGAGTACGGTAAATCGGCCATCGGGTGTGGTGAGCCCGGTGATGCCGGCTGGAGAGCCATTGGGGTTGCCGGGGTACGATTCCGTCACCACGCCCCGGTTGTTCACGAAGCGCAGTGCCACGATCGGTTCGGCGGCCTGCGCCGCTGCGCTATCCGCGAATTCCGCACAGCCTTCGCCGTGGGCGACCGCGATGGGAATGCGACTTCCGGCCATGCCTGCGAAGAACAGCGACGGCGAGCGCTGCACCTCGATCATCACGAAGCGCGCCTCGAACTGCTCCGACTTGTTGCGCACGAAGCACGGCCACGCTCCGGCGCCGGGTATGAGCTCGCTCAGATTGCTCATCATCTGGCAACCGTTGCAGGCTCCCAGCGCGAACGTGTCGGGCCGTCTGAAGAATGCTTCGAATTCGTCACGCGCGCGAGCGTTGAACAGGATGGACTTGGCCCAGCCCTCGCCGGCGCCCAACACGTCGCCATAAGAAAATCCGCCGCCGGCCGCGAAGCCCTGGAAGCCCGCCAGACCGGTACGTCCCGCGATGATATCCGTCATGTGCACGTCCACCGCGGTGAACCCTGCCCGGTAGAACGCGGCCGCCATCTCGACCTGCCCGTTGATGCCCTGTTCGCGCAGGATGGCGACGCGCGGCCGCGCTACTCGGTTAACGTAGGGCGCCGTCACGTCCTCGGTCGGGTCAAACGTGAGCTCCGCCCGCAGCCCGGGGTCGTCATCGTCGAGTATCCGGTCGTATTCCTGCTGCGCGCACTCCGGATGATCGCGCAGCCGCTGCATGTGGTACGTCGTCTCCGACCACGCGCGATGGAGCGCCATGCGCGTTTCATCGAGCAGTTCCGCGTCGCCTGATACGATGCGCAGGCGGGCGTCGGAGGTTACCGTGCCGATCCTGTAGCACGGCACCGCGGCGAGCGTGAACGAGAGCTGCACCGCCATCGCATCCTCGCCGCTTCGCGTCTGGATAACGGCGCCGAGCTCCTCGTTGAACAATACTTCGAGCGCTGACCTCGCGGTCACGAGAGCCCCGATGTCGAGGAACACGCCACTGCGTCCCGCGAACATCATCTCGCATACGGTCGCGAACAGCCCGCCGTCGGAGCGATCATGATAGGCGAGAATTCTTCCGTTCATGTTCAACGTCTGAACGGCCTCGAAGAAGGTCTTCAGCGCGTCTGCGTTCACGTCCGGAACGCTGTTTCCCAACTGGCCGTAGGCCTGCGCGAGGGACGACCCTCCGAGACGGCACTGCCCGTCCCCCAGATCGATCAGCAGCAGCACGGTCTCGCCGCAGTCGGTGCGCAACTGCGGAGTGAGCGTCCGGCGTGCGTCCGCCACCGGCGCGAACGCAGACACGATGAGCGATAGCGGCGCCGTGACCTCCTTCCTGGCGTCGTTGTCGACCCACGTCGTCTTCATGGAGAGGCTGTCCTTGCCGACCGGAATGCTGATGCCGAGCCGGGGACACAGATCCATCGCGACGGCGCGCACGGCGTCGAACAGCGCAGCGTCCTCCCCCGGATGCCCCGCAGCAGCCATCCAGTTGGCGGAAAGCTTGATGTCGCCAATATCGCCAACCGGCGCTGCCGCGATATTGGTGACGGCCTCGGCAACCGCCATGCGGCCGGCCGCTGCCGGATCGATCAGCGCGAGCGGCGTGCGCTCGCCCATGGCAAACGCTTCCCCGCGGCAGGTATCGAAGCCGGCGAGCGTGACCGCGACGTCGGCCACGGGGGATTGCCACGGCCCCACCATCTGGTCGCGCGCGGTCATGCCGCCCACGGTGCGGTCACCGATCGCGATCAAGAACGTCTTATCCGCCACCGCCGGCAACCGCAGCACCCGGTACGCGGCCTCGCGCAAATTGATGCCAGCGGTTTCGAATGGAGCGAGCTCCCGCGGCTCGCGGGTCACCTGCCGTGTCATCTTGGGAGGCTTGCCGAGCAGCACCGCGAGTTCCATGTCCACCGGGCGATTGCCGAACACCGGGTCGGTCACGATGAGCCGCCCGTCGCCCGTGGCCTCTCCGATGACCGCAAATGGACAGCGCTCGCGCTCGCAGATCGCGCGAAAGCGATCGAGATCTCCGGGCGCGATGGAAAGCATGTACCGCTCTTGCGCCTCATTGCACCAGATCTGCAACGGCGACATGCCGGGCTCCTCGTTGGGGATGCGCCTCAAATCGATGCGACCTCCGTTGTGGGAGGCGTGCACCATCTCGGGCACTGCGTTCGCCAGTCCGCCGGCCCCGACGTCGTGGATCGAGAGGATGGGGTTGGCCTCTCCCAACGCCCAGCAGCGGTCGATGACCTCCTGCGCACGCCGCTCAATCTCCGGGTTGCCGCGCTGGACCGAGTCGAAATCAAGCGCTTCTTCGTTCGACCCGCTCTCCACGCTCGAGGCGGCGCCGCCTCCCAACCCGATCAGCATCCCGGGTCCGCCCAGTTGTATCAACAGAGCGCCGACGCAAAGCTCGAGCTTGCGCGCATGCCGGTCGAGCACGCTGCCCACTCCGCCGGCGATCATGATGGGTTTGTGATAGCCGCGCACTTCTCCCGCGACACGCTGCTCGAACGTACGAAAATAGCCGGCCAGGTTGGGGCGCCCGAACTCGTTGTTGAAGGATGCGCCGCCGATCGGCCCTTCCAGCATGATCTGCAGCGGCGACGCGATCCGGCCCGGACGCCCCACGCCGTTTTCTTCCCACGGCTGGATAAAATCCGGAATCGCGAGATTGGAAACCGTGAAGCCGGTGAGCCCGGCTTTGGGCTTGGCGCCGCGCCCCGTCGCCCCTTCGTCACGGATTTCGCCCCCGGACCCGGTCGCCGCGCCCGGAAACGGCGAAATCGCCGTCGGATGGTTGTGGGTTTCCACTTTCATGACCGTGTGCGCAAGCTCATGCGTGTAGCAGTACTCGCCGTCTTCCCGTGGATAGAACCGGGCGACGCCCGCTCCTTCCATCACCGCCGCATTGTCGGAGTAGGCGACTATCGTGCCGCGCGGATTCTTTTCATGCGTGGTGCGGATCATGCCGAACAACGACCGCTCCTGGGGCCGGCCGTCGATCACCCAGTCGGCGTTGAAAATCTTGTGCCGGCAGTGCTCGGAATTGGCCTGGGCGAACATCATCAGCTCGACATCGGTGGGATTGCGGCGTATGCCCATGAAGTATTCGGCGAGATAGTCGATTTCGTCGTCCGACAGGGCGAGCCCCAGGTCGCGGTTGGCGCCCGCCAGCGCCGGGCGCCCGCCGCGCAGCACATCCACATCCGAAAGGGGCTGCGGTTCGAAATGCCGGAACAACCGGTCCGCCTCGTTGAAGTCGCCCAGCACGGTCTCGGTCATGCGGTCGTGCAAGTGCTCCGCTAACATCGCACGTTCGCCAGCGGTCAACGCAGCCTGGTCGCGGGTCCGTATCCAATATGCGGTACCCCGTTCCACGCGGCGCACTAATGTCAGTCCACAATGGTGAACTACGTCGGTCGCCTTGGATGACCACGGGGAAATTGTTCCGATGCGCGGGACGACCAGTAACAGCTCTCCGCCAGGCGCACTGCCGGCGGTCGCTCGTCCGTAAGTCAGAATGCGCTCGAGGCGCGCGCCTTCATTCGCGTCCACCGGGCGATCGAGTTGCACGAAATGCCAGAACTCGGCGGTGATGGCGGAGACGCGCGATACGGAGGATGCGGCGGATTGAAGAAGCTTGTCGAGCCGGAAGGCCGAAAGGGCGCTGCCGCCTTTCAGCCTGAGGATTTGCGACATGAGAGTTCTGAAGCCGCTAAGGAAGGTCTGAAAAAGGCGCCACGGGCCCCTTTGAATCCCCAATCTCACCTGAAAAAATCTCCTCGGCACGTGGCGCCGAGCAGATTTTTCAGAGGTTACCTCAAGCAATATTCTATATTAAATCCCATCGCGCACAGCAGCCGCGATGGGATTCACGTTAAACTACGCGCACTTATGATGGCGCGCTTCGCCCACAACACTCCCGTCTATCTCACCGCGGACGTGCGCGCGATCGAAGCAGCTGCGGCGGCGCTGCCGTCGCCGCCGCAGCTAATGGAAAGAGCAGGACTTGCAGCCGCCGAAATAGCACGCGATATCTCGGGAGGCAACGGCAAAGCCGTCTTGATCTTCGCCGGGCCCGGCAACAACGGCGGCGACGCTTTCGTGCTTGCCCGCCATCTGAAGCAATGGTGGTTCAATGTGACCGTGGTTTTCGCCGGAGAGGAGAAAAAACTTTCCGCGGACGCTACCGCTGCACTGCACGCCTGGCGCGCTGCGGGCGGCAACATCCTGCCCTCCCCGCCGGCGGTGGGTGACTGGGGGCTGGCCGTCGACGGCATATTCGGCATCGGGCTGGAACGCGATGTCTCCGGACAGTATGCAGAGTGGATAGCGGCAATCAACGACTGCGGCGCACCCGTTTTCGCTCTGGATGTGCCAAGCGGATTGCAGTCCGATACCGGCCGTGTAATGGGCTGCGCGGCACGCGCAGCTCATACCGTGACTTTCATTGCGCTCAAGCCGGGCCTGCTGACACTGGACGGTCCCGATCGCTGCGGACAGATCCACGTGCGCACGCTGGGTCTCGATCCGGAGGCGCTGCGACCGGCGCAGGGACGCCTGATCGGCGGCGAAATCCTGGCCGCGGTGCTCAAGCCGCGCGCGTACAACAGCCACAAGGGTGACTACGGCAGCGTGGGTATCATCGGCGGCGACCAGGGCATGGTCGGCGCAGCGCTGCTCGCGGGACGAGCGGCGCTTAGATTGGGAACGGGGCGGGTCTACGTCGGGATGCTCGCGCGAGATGCGCCACTGCTGGATACCCGGCAGCCCGAGCTGATGATCCGCAGCGCGGATGAGGCACTGAAACTCGATCACTTGAGCTGCCTCGCGATCGGCCCGGGGCTGGGCCAGATGCCGGACGCAACGTTCTATCTGGACTGGGCGTTGGAGTCGCCGCTGCCCATGGTGCTGGATGCGGACGCCCTGAATCTGGTCGCAGCGGATGCGCCTAGTTGCCGAAAAGCTCGCGTCGCGGAAGGCGCCGGCTCTCCTGACCCCTCATCCTGCGGAGGCCGCGCGGTTGCTCGGCGTGTCCACCCGCAAGTGCAGGCCGACAGCGTTGGCGCCGCCCGGCAGCCTCGCGGCCGGATCTCAACTGCCTGGTGGTATTGAAGGGTGCCGGCAGCGTCTGCGCTGCCCCTCGATGGCACGTGGCATATCAATACGTCGGGCAATCCCGGCATGGCCAGCGCCGGGATGGGAGACGTGCTGACGGGAATAGTGGCGGCATTCCTGGCTCAAGACGTGGAGCCCGGAACCGCTCTTCGCCGCCGTCTATCTGCACGGCGCGGCCGCGGACGCACTCGTCGCGAGTGGTGTCGGGCCGGTCGGCTTGCCGCGGGAGAGGTGATCGATGCAGCGCGGAAACTGCTAAATGGCGGCGGCCACGCGAACCGCTAGCCGCTGACCCATCGGCGCGCGTTGAAACTCACTCAGCTGCGCACACCGATGATCGGGAGTCGCGCAGCGCCTGCCTGCCTCCGGCGTCCATATTTTGAACTATCCCGGCTCACCTTCGCTCCCTTCGCTCTCCGCGCCCATCTTTCTGGCGTTCGCCATGTTCTCCAGCTGTACCGGTTACCACATGTCATCGCGGCACGCAGGAACTCGCCGAAGTGAGTGCTGGTCCTAAGACCGCAGGATCAATCAGGAGCGGAACGGCGGAACGGATTCGCTGTAGTGGGTACGCCTGTCATGCGTCTGGTTGAATTGAATGTCGAACGTTCCGCTCCGGTGCCTGGGATTCGCCGCTCAATGTGCGGTAATCTCCATCGCACTACCTCGCATCGTCCGTGAAACGTCCAACCGCAGGAGAAATATCGCATGCCCAATCCAGATCTCCGCGCCAAGTACGGCGCTGCCGCCTTCAACGCCGGTCTGCGCCTGCAGCCCCAGACTTTTGAGCGGCGCGTCTCCGAGTACGACAGCCTGGACCCGCACTACACACAGCTCTGGCTCGACTTCGCCATCACCGGGATGTTGCAGCGGCCGGCGCTCGATACGCGCACCCGGCTGCTGGTGCTGATCGGCCAGTTTACGATGGCGAAGAGTCACGAAGACCTCGAGGAAAACGTGCGCGCTGCAGTCACTGCCGGCGTTGCGGCCAGGGAGATCCTGGAGATCATCCTGCAATGCACGGTCTACGGCGGGCATACGACGGCCGCGCCGGCGATCCAGCTCTTCCACCGGATCGCCGGGGAGCTGAACCTGCTCGATGAGCTGCGGGCTTCCCAGCTTCCGCCCGATGGCAGAGACCGTACGCGCTCGTATGAAGAGGAGCGCCGGACCTGGCACCCGGACGACGTCGCCGATCCCCGCTTCGAGCACCTGATGAAGCGCTACGGCTGGCTCGCGGCCGGGCGCGGGCTTACCCTGCGGCCGCGTCATCATCTCAACATCCTGTCGTGGCTGGATGCCGTCGATCCCGAGTTCGCCGGCCTCTGGGTGAGGTTCTGTTACCAGGGCATGTACGGCCGGGACGTCGTGGATGCCAGAGACCCGCCTGCTCTGCGTGGTGGGCAACTGCCTGGCGATCGGCGAAGCAACGCAATCGCGCGGACACATGCGCGGCGCCATGCGCAACGGGGCGTCGCCGCGCGAGGTGATGGAGGTCATCCTCATGACGTGCGTCAACTTCGGAATGCCGCCGGCGCTGCACGCGCTGGAGGGCTTCCTCCAGATCATGGCGGAAGACGGAAGGCTGGCGGAAATCGGGAATCCGCCGGTGCGGGTGGAGAGCTATTCGAAGTGAAGAAGAGAATAAGCAGCCGCAGATACACGCGGATGAACGCAGATAAGATCAACACCTAACGAACCCTCTAAACCCGTTATCAATAGCGTCATCCTCGCGAAAGCGGGGATCCAGGCGTTCCTTGGCGAGACTAGATTCCCGCCTGCGCGGGAATGACGATTCCCCTTCTTATCCGCGTGCATCTGTGTGTATCTGTGGCTGATGTGGCATCTTATGCGGCGAGCCAGCGGACGGTATAGAGGCCGAGAACCGTCATTGCGATCGAGCCGGCCAGATGAGATCCGATCAGCAGCATCGCCCACCCATAATGATGTTGACTGAGCAATGCCACGGCCTCCGCCGAAAACGTCGAGAACGTTCAGTTAGCGCTCTTCAGCGCCGCGAGCACGCCTTCCGCGATGCGGCCGGGCCGTTCACCGATGCCGTAGATGTCCGCGTCGTCGCCGCGCGGATCGATTTCGATCAGCTTGGTGCCGCGCTCGACGTACACGTCGGTGTGCGTCAGGCCGCGCAATCTGCCGGCGAGCGGCGCGCGAAGGATGCTCTCTCCTATCCGCGCCACCTCCTCCCCGGCCGCGACCGGGATCCCGATCCGGAACTCCGTGAGAAACAATCCCGAGACGGGCGCATACACGTAGCGATCGCGGGCGTGGCCCTCGATCTCGCGAGGCTCGCCCTCGAACGGGCGCGTCGGTCCCCGCTTAATTACGTTCCCCAGCTCCTCGCCCCAAGCGGTCTCGATGGCCAGGTCGGCATTTTCTCCCGCAACAAAGTTCGGACCGAGCCCGATGGTCAAGGCTGATGAGCGGAAGGGCTCCGGCGTCACGCGCTTACGCATGCGGGCATCGACTACAACTGCCGGCTGGAGCTCCGCTTAGCAGGCCGTCGAATTCGCCGGTTGCAAGCCGGTACCGCCTTGCCGCAGTTGAGCATGTGGCCGACGGCCTGCAGCGACGTCTGATGCTTCGCCAACACGCCGGCCAGCTCGGATTTGTGATCGAAGATAGCGTCGGTGAACGCCATGCCGCGGCGGGTATGGGAAGGGTGGGGATCGTCGTGAATCACGGCAGGATAACCGGCTCTGAACAGCCGGTGCGCTACGGCGGAACCGACGTCGCCGCAGCCACGGATCAGGATTGTTCGGTTCGCGCCGCGTGAAGCCATAGCTTCAACCGGTCACGCCATCCCGATGCGCTTGGCGCCTTTGCGGAATAGTGCTGCGCCGTGCGCATCAAATCGAAAGGCATCGAGAAAGTCGGCGATGCCGTATTGGGAAAGCGTCCTGCGAATCGCAGCGGCATGGGCGCGCGCCTCGCCGAGCGAGCCGGCCAGCGCGAGACTATAGGCCGCGATCGCGTAGATATGGGGATGCGCGTTGGGGCGAGCGGCGGCCTTGCCGGCCCATTCGGCGGCTTCCTCGAACCGGCCGAGACGCACGAGCGCTATGGCGCGTGCACCGAGCATGCCGAAGAGAAGCGGGTCGAAGGGGCTGAGATGGCGCGAATAATCGGAGGACGAAATGGCGGCCTGTGGATCGCCGGCCTGTGATTGCACAAATGCCAGCGTGTAATGCCCCAGGGCGAAGTTCGGGCTCAGTTCAATGGTCTGCTCCAGCTCGACGACGGACTGGTCATGGCGTCCGCGCAGCCAGAGCGCTCTGCCCATGGCCCAATGCGCGGCGGGGTCGCGATCGTCGGCCATGAGGCTTTGCCCGGCGGCTTCGAAAGCCCGGTCAATTTCCGGCTCGCGCTTCGCCCAGCCCTGAAAGGCGTTCTGGAAATGCGTGAAGGACAGTCCGGCGTAGGCGCGCGCGAAGGTCGGATCGAGACGCACCGCCATCTCGAAGAAATGCCGGGCCCGCTCGTTGTCGGGTTCGTTGAACCGATACATGTGCCACAGGCCCCGATGATGAGCCTCCCACGCATCCAGCGAGTCCGGCGGCTTCAGAATGGCGCGGTTGCGCTCGATCGTCTCGATCTCGCTTGCGATGGAGGCAACGATCCTGTTGCCGATCTCATCAAGAACGAGCAGCGCGTCATCCAGCTGGCGGTTGAAGATTTCCGTCCAGACGATCCGGGCGGTACGCGTCTCCGCCAGTTCGACCGTCACGCTGAGGCGTTTGCCGTCGCGCCGCACCGATCCGCTGACGACGTAGTCGACGTCGAGCATCCGGCCGGCCTCTTCCGGACCGATCTGCCGCTCATGCAGCGCGAACATTGTGCCCTGGGCGATCACGAACAGGCTTCGCAGCTGAGCGAGCCTGGTGATGACGTCGTGGGCGAACGCGTCGGCAGGTCCGCCGCGGACGAACGCCGCGGTGGACCAGTCGACAAACGGCATCACCGCTACAGAGGCGCGGCGGGTTGCAGCGGTGACCATATCGTTTCGGTCCTCGCCTACGGCTTCCGTTACAGCGGGAGCGATGGCCCCGCCGTGCGTCGGACCGGCTCCCTGCGCTCTGGCCGATCGCCATGCGTCTCGAATCGGACCACAGTCGAGACCCTCGGCTTCGAACAGGCGGACGGTCGCCGCCACGTGCTCCTCACCTTCCCGAATCCGGCCGTGCCGGGCGAGAGCGCTCAGCAGGATCGCGTGGACATGCCGATCGAACGGGGCGAGTCGCAGCCACTGCTCCAGATATCCGAACACTTCGTCATCGTGAACGCTCTTGACGAGATGCTCGAGTAAGGCGGCCTGACAGCCTCGGAACCGTCGCCGCTGAGCGGTGAGCCATCCGTTGAAGACCGGGCTGCGATCGATCTCCAAGCCCTCCAGAAAGTCGCCGTTGAAGAGTCTGGACAGCGCTCGCTGCCGCTCCGGAGCGAGGGTCTCGATGCCCTCTTCAGCTGCGCGCGCGATCTCGATCGCATCGACGAAACAATCCGCCAGATCGAGCCGGATAGTGTCTTCGCGGGTGTGGACGCGCCGGCGGCCGGGCTCGTCGACAATGCTCCTGATTTTGCTGAGGCACCAGCGGAGCTCTCCCCGCGGATCGTTGGGAACGTCCCACAGCAGCTCGCAAAGTTGGCTTCTGCCGACAGGAAGGGGCGCCAGCGCCAGATAGGCGAAGAGCGCACGCACCTTGCGAGATGCCGGCAGTGCCAAGGTGAGGCCGTCCCGGCAGATCGTCATGGGGCCGAACATGCGCACCTGGAGCGAAGGCTGGCCACCCGGCCGGCCCAGCCCATCAGATTCCACGGACATTTCCACGCCCGCTACCACGCCTCGCTGTTACGGTTGAGCTCGACGGCCACAGCGCTTAGGTGGCGCCGGGCCTCAAAATCGCCGCCATCGCGAATGCGAAGCGGAACATCGCAGAACCAACCAGCAGAAAGGAAAAGGATCATGGATACAGCCACTGTCATCACCAGCCAAAACCGCCTATCCACGGGCCAGGCGGACCTTAAAGCGCTCAAAACTCGCCAGCAGGCAGCATGGTCCTCTGGCGATTATGCCCTTATCGGCACCACCTTGCAGATCGTCGGCGAGGAGCTCTGCGAGGCACTCGACGTCCGCTCAGGACAGAAGGTGCTCGACGTCGCCGCAGGCAACGGCAATGTCTCCCTCGCGGCCGCCCGTCGTTGGTGCGATGTGGTAGCCACCGATTACGTAACTGCGCTGCTCGAGCGCGCACGCGACCGCGCCGCAGCCGAACGGCACGACATCGAGTTCCGCGAGGCCGACGCGGAAGCGCTGCCGTTTGCGGACGGCAGCTTCGATGTGGTCGTCTCGACCTTCGGGGTGATGTTCACTCCCGATCAGGACCGCGCCGCCGCCGAAATGGTTCGCGTCTGCAAGCGCGGCGGGAAGATCGGCCTTGCCAACTGGACGCCCCAGGGCTTCATCGGGCATGTCTTCAAGGCCATCGGCAAGCACGTTCCGCCGCCGCCTTACGCCAAGTCGCCGGCGCTGTGGGGCACCCGGGAACGGATCGCCGAGCTGTTCGAGCCGCACGCGACCTCGGTCAGAGCGGCGCAGCGAAACTTCGTGTTCCGCTACCGTTCGCCGGAGCATTGGCTGGAGATCTTCCGGACCTATTACGGTCCGGTACTCAAGGCCTTCGCCGCCCTCGAGCCCGCGGCGCAAGCGGCGCTTCAGCGCGATCTCATCGCATTGATCGGTCAATTCAATCGCTCGGGCGACGGCTCCATGGTCGTGCCCAGCGAGTACCTCGAGATCGTGATCACGCGGAATTAGGAGTATGAGCGGCCCGGAGAACAGGCCCAGGAATTGAGAAAGGGGAATGGCCCCTTTCTGAGAATCCGAAGTGGCCTTGCCATTCCCTCCCGCGCCCCACAGTGCCTTCAATGGTGTTCACACGATCCGGAATCGCAAGTTTCAGCTGTCAGAGGTCACTTAACCAACAGAAAAGGAGTTAGCTATGAAATATGCCACGTATTCAATCACCGCTTTTGTTGTCGCGCTTTCGCTTGGCGCCGCCGCAAACCTCGGCATGTCCACGCAGCCGCTACGCCGCCGAGCACCATCACACGGTAGTGTCCGGCGATGCCGTCAAATGGGGCCCGGCTCCGGCGTCCCTGCCGCCAGGCGCGCAAGCCTCCCCGCTGCTCGGCAGCCCGGCAAAGGAAGGGCCGTTCGTGCTGCGCCTGAAGTTCCCCGCAGGCTTCGTCATCCCGCCTCATCGCCACTCGAAGGACGAGTTCGTCACCGTGATCGCGGGAAGAGTCGCTATCTCGTCCGGCGAGAAAGTGGATCGCGCGGCGCTCAAATCGGTGCCGCCGGCGAGCTTCATCCACCTCCCGGCCGGCATGCCGCACTACCTTTGGTCCGAAGTGGAGTCGATCGTGCAGATCAACGGCGTCGGCCCCTTCGACGTGACCTACATCGATCCGAAGGACGACCCGCGCAAGCAGTAGGTGCTGGAAGGGACCAAAGCCGCATGCCCGCCAGGCATTCCCAGGACGGCGACGAGCGCCCGAGCGATGTGCGCGAAAACGGGGACTGGGATGCTGGATTACTCCGTGGCAGCCTTGGCGTCTTCGCGGTTTGATCTATTCGGCGGAGGGGTGCGCGCCCGCCGCAGTCTTGAAACTGACGAAGCGGGTGCCCTCTTCCAGCGCCTGCTGCTCGTGGTCCTGGTTGCCCAGGATCAGCGCGACTTCGCCGGGACCGATTTCCCGCACGTCGTCGTCGATCCGCATGCGCAGCCGTCCCGCCAGAACCATGATGATCTGCTCGCTCGGGTGATGGTGCGGCTTGGCGCCGGTCCCCTTGGGCTCGGTGTAGTAACCAATCTCCAGCTCCTTCCCGGTAATGGTCGGGCCGTAAGCCGTGGAGTATCCCGGCGCTACCACCGGTTCCGGCATTTCGTTGAGCTTGAAAAATGGCATGAGGTCTCCAATTCGCGGGATGAGGATTTCTGCGGGTGCGTTTATCGGCAAGCTGTACCGTCAAAGCTAATTGCTTTAAGCAATGCCGCGTCCGCAGCGGCAAGGGCACTTTAGCAAAGTTCGGGGCAAGTGACGTCGAAGGAAGGTGGTGCGGAGAATCGAGTCTGGCCCAGCTCCACCATTTCCGGCGCGAGATGCTTTACTCCAAGTCCGACTCGACGGACTGGCGGCTCCTCTTCAACGCTGCGATGCGCTTACCAAGGCCCTCTTTGAGCTCATCGTGGTTGCTCCAGAACAGGACGGGCACGTCGGCCAGATCGAATGGCAGCTTCGTGCCCTCCTCTGCCGTTACGATGACGTGCTTTCCACAGCCCCGCGCGAACCCGACCTCGAAATACACGTTCGGGCTGGCTTGCGTTACATCGGCAATCACGAACGCGCTTTTGGCGATTCCCGCCTCTATGCGGGGATTGATGCGTTCCTGAGAGTAGTCTTCGTCCGTCCGTTCGGCGTCGAAGCCCTGAGACTGGCAAACGGCCTCATAGGATCTGAACACGTCCAGCCTCGCCTTGTCGAACGACATGATGGCGAACACGTTCCTCGGCACCAGTAGCCGCTCGGACAGCTCCACGATACTTTTCGCGTATTCGGTGACATCCCCCCCGACTTCGTTCAGCAGCTCGTATTGCTCGCTCTGGCTGCGATCCACCGCACGAAGGCGGGTTAGTTCCTGAAGGTATATCTGGAATCCGGCTCCGCCGAAGCGGGGGACGCCTAGAATCGGCTTTCTCGCCCAATGAGCCCAATTCCTCGCCAGGTAGGACCTTCGCCGCCGCCGATAAAAAAGGCGACGTCGGCATTATCGATCTGCTCGGGAACTCGAAGCTCCGGATGGGACATCGTCCAATCCGGTAACGCAGATGCGCGGAGGGTTCCATGCTTATGCGCGGGCTCAGCGTCCCTCTGCCAATAACTTATTACGTAACGCCTCGGATCCCGCTTGTTGTCGATCAGCCATTGCTGCGCGGCATCCGCAATCTCCTTATCGATGGGATTGCGGCATCCGTTCAGTAATACGTGTCCTCCTTCGACGACCGCCCGTCCCAACGCTGCAACGAAGTTCCGGCAACCTTCGACATCCGATACGTCTCGGAGCGAGCCACCCACGTAGATTCTCATCTATCCTCGCGTGTCCTCACGTTACGCCCGAGTCAACCTTTGAACCGCATCGCTCCGTCGCTACTTCGTCAATTTCTAGCGCTCCCCTGACCCAGACGTTACATTGTTGTTTCGTAGGTTTTCCGCGTCCGCCATGAGGCCGGCGCGGTTCAGTGCCGTTCCACCCATTAGGACCCTGGTCGATTATCTGGAATGTCTGTCATTCATGCTAGGCAGATTGGTCCGGCAATGTGGAACGGCACTACCGCCAGCGATCCGCCGCGATGTCGTCCGACGTGCGCGCCTCGACCCAGCGCGCGCCTGCGCCGCTTTGCTCCTTCTTCCAGAATGGCGCGCGCGTCTTCAGGTAATCCATGATGAACTCGCAGGCCGCGAACGCATCGCCGCGGTGGGCGCTCGTCACCACTACGAGCACGATCTGGTCGGTGGGCTTGAGGCGCCCCACCCTGTGTATGACCAAAGCGTCGTAGATGTTCCAGCGTCCTTTCGCCTGCCCGACGATCTCTTCGATCGCCTTTTCCGTCATGCCCGGATAGTGCTCGAGCGTCATCTCCGCAACGGCGTCGCCCTCGTTGACGTCCCGCACGACGCCGATGAAGCTCGCCACCCCCCCGACCTTGGGATTGCCGCGGCGCAGCGCCGCGATCTCCGCGCCCACGTCGAAATCGGCGGTCTGTATCCGGACGGTCATATGGAACGAGCGGCGGGGAACGGGCCCGAAGGTGTCAGGAACCTTAGAGTGTAGGGTTCCTGACACCTCGCACCCCCCGTCGCACAATGACCCTTCTTCATCGCCCGTCAGCCGCCAGTTACCGGCGGAAAAAACGCCACCTCGTCACCATCGGTAAGAGCCACGTCGCCGACTGCCATCGTTTGATTAACGGCAGCCCGCACCGGCTTGCTCGGCGCGAGCTCCTGCTCCCACACACCGCCGCGTGCGACCAGCATGGCGCGCAGGCTTTCCAGGTCGCGCACGCCTTCCGGCAATACGATCTGCTCCGAACCCGTCCCGAGTGTTTCGCGCAATCTCGCAAAATATAACACTGTAATCATGGGGTTGATTATGCGCCGGCGATGCTCGGTTTCCAATATGGCGAACTATCCGAGTCCCAGGTGCTGTATGACGAAGCCCGCGATCGCCGGGGCATCATTCAGATCGAATTGCGGCAGCTTCGTTTCGAGCGGCCGATCGCAGGCAATGGCGACGATGTCCGGGTCGTGCGGATGCAGCAGCGGTTCGCCGATCGAAGAGCGATAGATCTCGAGCTTGGGCACCCTCTCGCGCTTGAAGCCCTCAACCAGCAGCAGGTCGCACGGCGAGATCTGTTCGATGAGCTCCGCAAAGCCCGGCTCCGGTGCGCCGCGCAGCTCGTGCATCAGCACCCAGCGGCGGGAGGAACTCACCAGCACCTCGGTGCTGCCCGCGTGCCGGTGGCGGTATGAATCCTTCCCGGGTTGGTCCACCTCGAACGAGTGGTGCGCGTGCTTGATCAGCGACACTTTCAGGCCGCGAGCCACGAAAAGCGGAATCAGGCGCTCGATGAGCGTCGTCTTGCCGCTCCCGGACCAACCCGCAAACCCGAAAATCTTCATACTGCGTGACCGGTGACCGGTGACCGGTGACCCGTATCCTGTATTGACCGTGCCCAAGAAACCATGAATTCACCCGATCTCTACCACAACGAAAAATGCTGGTCGTTTTCTACTAACCACTAGAAGCTATCTCAAAAACCTAGCCAAGAACGCAACACAATTCAGAAACAGACAGGATTGACAGGATGTACAGGATGAAAACGTCTGTGGGCCTTTTGCGGGGGTTATCCTGTAAATCCTGTTCATCCTGTCGGTTTTCCGTTTTTGAGATGGGCACTAGTCACCAAACACTGGTCACTGGTCACCGGTCACCCTATTTCACGCGTACCCGCCGCCGCTCCGATCGAGCGAGACCGCCTTGATCAACGCGTAGACATCCAGGCCCGGCGCTAGCGCGAGCTGGTCCACCGCTCTCCTGGTCACGCGGGATCGCAGCATCACCGCTCCCACCGCGATCGTAACGTCGACGATGCCGTTACTTCCGCTGTCGATTGCGGCGATCCTGCCACGAAGCACGTTCTGGATACTGATCCCCTGCGGCGGCTCCAGGGCTATCGAAACATCCCTCGCCCGGACCCGGACGCGCACCGGCTCGCCGATGAGAGCGTCGAGATTCGTGACCGTCAAGGTCCCGCCATCGAAAGCGAGCGTCGCGAGATCGTACTCGATGTCCTGCCCCGTAACCCGCGCGTCGATCACGGCGCCGCCTTCGAAGATTCCTGCAACCGGTCGCAGGTCCGGCCGGCCCATCACCTCCTCGACATCGCCGACCGCGACCACCTTGCCCGATGACAGCAGCACCACAGTATCGGCCAGCCGGACGACTTCCTCCACCGTGTGGCTCACGTAAATGATCGGGATCCGGACGTCGTCCCGAAGCAGCTCCAGGTATTGGAGGATCTCGCGCTTGCGCACCTGATCGAGTGACGCGAGCGGCTCGTCGAGCAGCAGCAGCCGGGGCCGGGAGAGGAGCGCCCTGCCGATCGCAACGCGCTGCTTCTCGCCCCCCGAAAGCTGTGCCGGACGCCGGGCGAGCAGCACGTCCAGTCCCAGCAATTCGACCACGTGATCGAACTCTCCCGCCGCGGGCGGCTGGGAAATGAACAGCCGCGAGTAGGCAAGGTTCTGCTGAACCGTGAGGTGCGGGAACAGGCGGCCCTCTTGGAACACGTAGCCAAAGTGCCTGAGCCGGGCGGGGACATGCAGGCCGCGCTCCGAATCGAACAACGGCTCGCCATCGAACGTAATGGTGCCGCGACGGGGCCGCATCAGCCCAGCGATGGCGTTGACGAGCGTGGTCTTGCCCGCCCCGGACTGGCCGAAGAGTGCCGTCACTCCGCTACCGCACGTGAACGCCGCGGTCAGGCGGAATGCGCCCTGCTCGTGCTCAAGCGCGACCTGGAGCATCGTAACCGAGCACGCGCCGGGTTGCCCGCCGCACCAGCGCTTCCGACGCCAGCAGTGCCGCAAGAGACAGGATGATGGAAATCACGCACAGTCGCAGCGCCAGCGCGTCGCCCCCGGGCACCTGCGTGAGCGAGTAGATCGCAAGCGGCAGCGTCTGCGTCTCCCCTGGAATGTTGGATACGAAGGTGATGGTCGCTCCGAACTCGCCCAGGCTGCGCGCGAACGAAAGCAGGATCCCCGTCAGTATTCCCGGCAGCGCGAGTGGTAGCGTGATCGTCAGGAACGCGCCCAGGTGACCGGCCCCGAGGGTCTGCGCCGCGGCTTCCAGCTTCGGATCTATCGCGTCAATGGAGAGCCTGATGGCGCGCACCATCAGCGGAAACCCCATCACAGCGCAGGCAATCGCCGCTCCCGTCCAGCGGAACGCGACCACCACGCCAAACCAGTCCTCAAGCCATGCCCCGAGCGGCCCGCGGCGGCCGAGCAGGATCAACAGGAAGTAACCGATGACCACCGGCGGCAATACCAGCGGCAGGTGGACGAACGCGTCCGCGAGGCTCTTGCCGGGAAAGTCGCGGCGCGCCAGTACATGCGCCACGGCGATCGCAAACGGCAGGCTCGCGAGCACGCTCCATACCGCCACCTTCAGGCTCAGAAGAATGATGTCGACTTCCGTTGCAGAGAACACCGTCCTATCCTCCAGGCCTGAATCCGTATTGCTGCCAGACCGGTCGCGCCTCGGCTGAACGCAGGAACTGCAGGAAACTCCCGGCCCTTTCAGACTTGCTGGCGCTCGTCAGCGCGGCAGGATACACGATAGCCGGATGCAGATGCGCGGCGAACTCCCCGATCACCCGCACCTTGCGCTCGGCGAGTGCGTCCGTCGCATAGACGATGCCGAACGGCGTTTCGCCGCGCGCAACCAGCGCTAGCGCGGCACGCACGTTCTCCGCACGAGCCACCTTGGGCGCAACCTCCGCCCACACTTCCAGCGCTTCGAGTGCCACCCGCCCATACTTGCCGGCCGGAACACTGTCCGGATCGGCCATGGCCAGGCGTTTGTCCCCCAATAGCGCGGCGAGCGGGAATCGGGGACCGATCGTCAAGACCGCCTTGCTGTCAGCCGGTGCAATCAATACCAGCCGGTTCGATAGCAAATTGGCGCGCGTACCAGCCCGTACGAGTTTCCGTTTCTCCAGGTAGTCCATCCACTCGAGGTCCGCGGAAACGAATATGTCCGCGGGCGCGCCGTTCTCGATCTGACGCGCCAGCGCCGGGCTTGCCGCGTACGACACCAGCACCCTGCCGGATCCTGCCCTTTCAAAACGACGCGCAAGCTCGTCCATTGCCTCCTTCAGGCTCGCCGCGGCGAACACCGTTACTGGGCGCTCCTGCGCGTGCGCGCACAGTTGTCCCACTGCGAGCAGCGCCGCTGCCACGATACTGGACCAGCGCATGATTGTTTCCTTTCGTTATATACAATGGAATATAACGATTGGCACCCCATAACTCAACTCACCCAAGGAGTGGCTGGGCGCGGGCCCCTTCCTGCAAATTCGCGAGGGTCCTTCCCGCGCCCCCCACACCCCCCGTCGCACGATGAACCTTCTTTGCGGATTTCAAAACAACCTGCTCGGCACGGGGTGCCGAGCAGGTTGTTCAGAGGTTATCTAGCGCGGCGCGGGTTTGCGCAGGTATTTGGAGAACTGCTTGATATCGGCCGCGATGGCGGCCGTCGCCTTCTTTTCCATCGCGTGGTAACGGCGCAATAGCCGCTTGCCGAAAGGCGTGACAGCCGCCCCCCCTCCACGCCGGCCGCCCACTGCCGTCAGCACGACGGGCTCGGCGAAGCTGCCGTTGACCGCCTCGACCAGCTGCCAGGCGCGGCGATAGGACATGCCCATCTCCCGCGCGGCCGCGGATATCGATCCCGTCCGGTCTATGCACGCGACCAGCGCCGCTTTTCCCGGCCCCATCGCGGGAAAGTCGCGCGCCAGGACGCGCAGCGTGAGACCGGGATAACGTGCCATATAGGAACCTGCTCGGAACCTGCGCGAAACCAGCGCGGAAACAGCTTCAACATCTCATACCGTTACCGGCCCTTATTCTACCTGCGGGCATCCTTGGCGTTGGGATGAGAGCCAAGCGGAATGCAAACCTGCCGTTGCCTACCTTCGCCGGCCGGAATCTCGGCTACCACGACTTCCACGCCGTAGATCTGCCTCAGGCTCTCGGAGGTGATGACCTCTGACGGAGGCCCGAATCGCTCGAGGCGCCCGTCATGCAGCATCGCCACCCGGTCGGCGCACACGAACGCCTGGTCCGGATCGTGGGTGGAAAGCAGCACGCCTATCCCCAACCGTGCTAGATCCTGCACGTGCTCCATCACGCGCACCTGGTTGCCGAAATCGAGATTGGCGGTGGGCTCGTCCATGACCACTATGCCTGCCTCCTGAGCGAGCGCCCGCGCGACGAGCGTGAGTTGCCGTTCTCCCCCGGAAATCCGCGTGTAGACCGATGCGGCAAGATGGCCAAGGCCCAGGCGCTCGAGGGCGGCCATCGCCACATCGTGATCGTGCCGGGAAGGCGAGGAGAACACGCCAAGATGCGCGGTGCGCCCCATCAGCACCACCTCCCGCACCGTGAACGGAAAGAATGCGGCATGCGCCTGGGGCACATAGCTCACCATGCGAGCCACCTCATCCCGCTTGTGCGAACGGAGGTCGGTCCCGTCCATCAGCACCTGTCCACCTTGCGTCGGCAGCAGCCCGAGCAGCGTCTTGAACAGCGTGGTCTTTCCGCTGCCGTTCGGACCCAGCAGGCACATCACTTCGCCCGCTTCGAGCGACAGGGATACATCGCGGCCCACGGGGTGGCCGCGGTATCCGAACGCCAGATTTCTCGCCTCCAACCTCATAAGACCATTTACCACAGAGGGCACAGAGAACACAGAGAGAAGAACCTCAGACTGACATCAGGCTGGGCACGCCAAACTACGCATCCATTCCCGATTGCGCTCATTGTTGGTCTTTGTATTGATGCATTGCGGGGTTTCTCCTCTGTGATCTCTGTGTGCTCTGTGGCTGCATTGATTGTCTTCCATGATAGCCAGCGTGCGCCCGCGCGCTGGCTACTGCCAGCTCCGTTTCGCGGTTGCGAGCTGCCACAGGAAGAGCGGAGTCCCGACGAAAGCGGTCAGCACTCCCAGCGGTATCTCGATGCGGGCAACCGTCCGCGCGAGCGTGTCCACGGCCAGCAGGAAGGCCGCGCCCAGCAGCACCGAGGTTGGCAGCAAGCGTGAGAAATCCGGGCCCACCAGCAGCCGCGCGAAATGCGGGATGACCAGCCCGATCCAGCCGATGACGCCGGAGATGGCGACCGCCGCCGAGGTCATGAGAGTCGCCGCGGCGATCACGACGAATCGCATGCGTCCGGTTTCAACGCCCAGCGCCCGTGCCTCCTCGTCATCCAGCGAGAGCAGGTTGATCCGCCACCGCAAGAGCCACATCGGCAGCAATCCGACGAACATCAGCGGCAGCGTTGACCACACATCGTCCGGAGTCGCCGACGCCAGACTCCCCAGCAGCCAGAACGTGATGGCCGGAAGCTGGTTGTAGGGATCGGCCAGATATTTCATCAAGGCCACGCACGCGCCGAGCAGCGAGCCGACTACCACCCCGGCGAGTACCAGCACCAGCAGTGGATCGTGGCCTCGTACCGCGTTGGCCGTAACGTAAACGAGGCCCACCGCGGCCAGGCCGAAAGCGAAAGCGAGACTTTGAATCAGGATCACGTTCAGCGAAAGAAAGATGCCCAGCACTGCGCCCACCGCGGCGCCGGCGGAAACACCCAGGATATCCGGTGACACCAGCGGGTTGCGGAACATGTTTTGATAGGCCGCTCCGGCTGCGGCAAGCGCAGCACCGATCACGAGTGCCGCCACGACGCGCGGACCCCGTATTTTCCAGATGACAGTCTCCATGGTCGGGTCGAGACCGTGCTCGGCACCGGTGAGACGCGCCCACAGTATGCTCGCGAGGTCGCCAGCCGCGATCGGGAAACGGCCCACCGCGAAGGCCACGAACACCAGCAGCAGTAGCGCAGCGCAGGCGCCCAGCACCGCGAGCGACACGCGCGTTCGGGTCATGCCGGCAGCGCGGTGCGCAGCAACTGCTCGAGCTGCGCTTCAGTCGGCGTCTGGTGATAGCAGCGGGTATAGAAATCGCGCACGATCGGCCGCAAATCCTCCGGGAACGCTTGAGGATACAGGATGCGCGCGAGCCAGCGCAGGCCGATCAGCCGGTTGATCGAAGGCGGGAAATCGATCCAGCCGAACGGCACGCTGGGCGAGAGGAAGATACGGCCCGCCTTGATCGCCGCCACGTCACGCCAGAGCGGATGGCTGCGGGCGGTTGCGTAAAAGTTGGGGTCCGTCGTGGTGACGATCTCGGGATTCCAGCGCAGCACCTGCTCGATCGAGACCTGCACAAGGCCGCCCCGGCCCAGTTCCGCCGCAACGTTGATCGCCCCGAGCTGCTCTATGCTCTCGACGTTGATCGAGCCTGCGAGCCCGGTATTGAGGCCCTGCGGACCGCGGCCGTAGTAGACCCGCGGCCGCTGGTTCGCCGGTATCTTCGCCACGCGGCGTGCGATATCCGAAACCGTGCTCTCGGCGTATCGAGCGAGTCCACCCGCGCGAGTTTCCTCGTTGGCGATTCTGCCGATTTGCAGAATCGCTTCGACCATGCGGTCGAAGTCCCCGTCGAGCAGCAGGTAGGGTATACCGGTCTGCTGCTGCACCCGGTCCGCAAGCGCCGAGTAGGTATCGTTGACCGTACCGTAATCCACGATCAGATCCGGTTTCGCCGCCAGCACGACCTCGACGTTGGCGGTGTTGCCGCGTCCCGTCAGGCGTCCCAGCGTCGGGAGATCGGCATATCGCGCCGCCAGGAACGGACGCTCGGCTTCGCGAAAGGCGGAGGTCCAGCCGATGAGTTTGTCGGGCGCGATCGCGAATACCAGAATGCTGGCGGGAGGGCCGGCTGCATAGATTCTCTCGACCTTGGCGGGCAACGTGACCCGGCGTTTGGCGGCATCGATAAACTCGCGCCGGCTCTGCGCGCGCGCAGCATGGGGCAGCAGGCCCGCGAGCGCTCCGGCTACGAGTAGTTTCCGTCGTCTCACCGTTCCTGGCTTCCGGTCGCCTGCGTCACCTCTTCAACCACGCCTCGAATCTCCCCTCGCCCCTCCGGAGAGGGGTCGGGGGTGAGTGATCAAGGCGCCGCCCTTGAAAAACCATGCTTCACGAGTATTTCCTGTCCCGGCGCGGAAAGGATGAATTGAGACAATCGCGTTGCCGCTGCGCTCGCGCCGTTCATCACCGTCATGCCGTACTCGGCCCCAACCGAGAGCGCTTCCGGCAGCTGATCACTTTCAGACCGGGCGCTTCCAGCGCCGCCACAATAGCATTGGTGCAATACGTCAGGAACACATCGGCCTTGCTTTCCGCCATCAACAGAGTGTAGACGCTGCGGTGAGGATGTCCCATGTCGGCCGAGGCAAACACTTCCGCGGTCAGCAGCCCGGCTATGATCCAGCTGCTCACGCGCCCTCCTCGCCGGCGTTCGGGAAGAACAGCTGCTCGCCGCCGATCTTGTAGTCGGCGATCGCTCTTCTGACCCTCGGGCGAGACGACCCAGTCGATGAACGCCTGGCCCAGGTCCTTCTTCACGTGCGCATGCTTGGCCGGGTTGACCAGCATCACGCCGTACTGGTTGAACAGCCGCTTGTCGCCCTCGACCAGGATCGCGAGATCGCCGCGGTTCTTGAACGAGAGCCAGGTGCCGCGGTCGGCCAGGACGTAGCGCGTTCATCGACGACGCGGTATTGAGCGCGGCCCCATGCCCGACCCCGTATCGCGATACCACGGCGCCCTTCTTCGCGTCGAGGTCGACGCCGGCGTCTTTCCAGTAGCGCAAGCTCGGCCACGTGCGTGCCGCTGCGGTCGCCGCGCGAGACGAACGGCGCGCTGCGCGGCCTTGACCTTGCGCAGCGCCTCGAGGATGTCCTTGCCGCCGGCGACCTTCGCCGGATCGCTCTTCGGTCCGACCAGCACGAAGTCGTTGTACATGACCGGCAGGCGCTTGACGCCGAAGCCTTCGGCGACGAATTTCTCCTCGGCCGCCTGGCGTGGACGAACACGACGTCGGCATCGCCGCGCCGCGCCATGTCGAGCGCCTGGCCCGGTGCCGAGCGCGACGACGCGCACCTTGATGCCGGTGTTCTTCTCGAACGCCGGGCAGCATGTGCCTGAACAGGCCGGATTGCTCGGTCGACGTGGTCGAGGCGACGGTGATGAATTTCTCGCTGCGCGATGGCCGCGCTGCGCGCCGAGCATCAGCAGCACGACGCGAGCTGACAAGCATTCGACGTCGCATCACATGGCGTTCTCCTTCGATAAATGCCGCGGCTTCGGCCGACGCGCGGTTGCGAAGAAAAACTCGTCGACCGGCGACGCTCGACCAGCCGCCCCTGGTGCAGGAACACGATCTCGTCGCCCAGGCGCTTCGCCTGCGCCGAGGTTGTGCGTGCTCATCACGATCTTGGTGCCGCGCGCGTGGATCTGCGCGACGATGTCTCGACCTCGCGCGTCGCCTCGGGATCGAGGTTCGCGGTCGGCTCGTCGAGAAACAGCACCTCGGGCCGCAGCGCCCACGCGCGCGCCAGCGCGAGGCGCTGCTGCTCGCCGCCGGAGAGCACGCGCGCCGAGCGGTTGCCAGGTGCGCGAGCCCCACGTCGGCGAGCGCGTCGTGCGACCGCGCATCGGCGTCCCCGCGCCGGATCGCCCGCGAGCTTGAGCGCGTAGACGATGTTGGCGAGCGGCAGAACGCCGCAGCAGCACCGGCCGCTGGAACACCATGGCCTGCCCGCGACGGCCGTTCGCCTGCCGCCCCAGGCGATCGCTCCCGCGGTCGGCGCGAGCAACCCGTGCAGCAGGCGCAGCAGCGCGCTCTTGCCTGCGCCGTTCGGGGCCGAGGATGACCGTGCGCGGTCCTTGCGCGATCGTGACCGTCGAAACGCCGGTCGATGATCGCTTGCCGTCGCGCGCGAACGCGACGTCGCGTGCAGACGATCGGCAGGCATGCGATCGGCCTAGCCATAGCGCCGCTGCGCGGCTTCCATTCGACGGATGTACTGCGCGCGGCGTTGAGCAGCAAGGACGAGCGCGATCAGTATGATGCCCAGCGCCGAGCGCCAGCGGCAGGTCGCCCTTGCTGGTCTCGAGCGCGATGGCGGTGGTCATCACGCGCGTCACGCCGTCGATGTTGCCGCCGACGATCATGACCGCGCCGACCTCGGCTGCCGCACGGCCGAAGCCCGCGAGCACGATCGTGACCAGCGAGAAGCGCGTGTCCCACAACAGTGTGAGCGCGGCGCGTCAGCGGTGCCCGCGCCGAGCGAGCGCAACTGCTCCCGGTATCGCTGCCACGCGTCGTCGATGACCTGGCGCGAGAGCGCCGCCACGATCGGCAGGATCAGGATCGTCTGCGCGACGACCATGGCGGCGGGCGTAAACAGCAGCCCGAAGTCGCCCAGCGGCCCGGCGCGCGAAAGCAGCAGATAGACCACCAGCCCGACCACCACCGGCGGCAGGCCCATCAGCGCATTGAGCACAACGATCAACGCCTGCCGACCGGGAAAGCGGCCACGGCGAGAGCCGCTCCCAGCGGGAGGCCCAGAGCACTGGCGCAAAGGACCGCAGTCAGGCTCACACGCAGGCTGAGCAGCACCATCTCCGCCAGCTTCGAATCCACCCCGAAGATGAGGCGGCTCGCCTCCCCCAAGGCTACGAAGATCTCGTTCATTCCTGTATTATGCTTTAACCGACATAAGTAGTGGATTTAACCTATGAATTATGCGTGAACTCTGCGCCCACCTGAATATGCTCATTACGACATAGCTATGGCGATACGATTGACCGCACGGTGGAAAGCCGGAGAAGTCGATCTGGATAGCCGGCTCGTTCCCTTACTGCGCCTGGTGGCGAAGGAAGGCTCGCTCAATCGCGCAGTCTCCTCGCTGCGGCTGTCCTACCGCCACGCCTGGGGCCTGCTCGGGAAGACGGAGCGAGCGCTAGGCCAGCGGCTGGTGCTCATGGAACGCGGCCGCGGTGCGCGCCTGAGCGCATTCGGGGAAAAACTGATCGAGGCCGACGACGAGGCGGTCAGCGTCCTGGAGCGCGAGCTGGCCCATACCCTTCATTCGCTGAACCATGAAGCGGTCGCAACGCGCCAGCGCCCGAGCGAAAAGCCCCTGTTGATCCACGCCAGCCACGATCTGGCACTGGCCGAACTGAGAGATCTGCTGTCGAGGTCGAAGGATACGGCAATGGACCTGCATTTCCGGGGCAGCCTCGACTGCCTTGCCGGCCTCGCGCGCGGGGAATGCGACGTGGCCGGATTTCACGTGCCCGAGGTTTCCGCGGGCAACGCTGCGTTCTCGCCCTACCGGCCCTGGCTCAGGGTACGGGGACTGCGCCTTATACGCTTCGTCAAGCGCAGGCAAGGGCTGATC
The DNA here is from genome assembly GCA_963802355.1 of uncultured beta proteobacterium. GTDB lineage: Bacteria > Pseudomonadota > Gammaproteobacteria > Burkholderiales > SG8-41 > SG8-41. The sequence goes on from CAWDIV010000015.1 coordinate 274,870, forward strand.
GTCGCCCGGGGTAATTCCAAGCGGCTGCTGACGGTGGCCGACCTCGCCAGGAAAGGAGCGCGGTTCATCAACCGTCAGCCCGAATCGGGAACGCGCCTATGCTTCGACCGCTTGCTCGCCGAGGCGAACGTGCGACCCGAGCAAATCGACGGATACCACGCGGAGGAGTTCACGCACGCCGCCGTGGCGGCGACCGTCGCGAGCGGCATGGCCGATGCCGGCTTCGGCATAGAAGCCGCTGCAAGCCAGCAAGGACTCGATTTCGTGTTCCTCGAGACCGAGCGCTATTTTCTCGCCGCACGCGCCACCACTATTGCCACCACACGGATGCAGGCGCTGCTCGAAACTTTGACAAGCGCCGCCTTCCGCAAATGCTGGGAAGCGCTGCCGGGTTACGCAGCACCCGATATCGGCGAGGTCATCCTCCCTCGCGACGCGCTGCGAGGGCTCAGGCCTTGATTTCCTGCCGCGGCGATTTCGTTCATCGAGCGTCAGCGCTCCCCGGAGATGGCGCGGCGCAGCCATGCGCTCGCACCGTCCACCACGACGACTAGCAGCAGCATCGCAATGATCACCGTCAGCGCCTGTTGCTGATGGAACAGGCTGAGCGAGTAATAGAGCATCTGGCCGAGGCCGCCGGCACCCACCACCCCGAGGATGGCCGCCATGCGTATGTTGATTTCCCAGCGGTACAGCGAATAAGCCACGAACTGCGGCAGGACGTGGGGCATGGTGCCGTAGAGGAAAGCGAGCGACGAGGAGCAGCCCGAAAGCCGCAGCGCCTGCACGGGCTCGGCCGGCGCGTTTTCCAGAGTTTCGGCGAACAAGCGCCCGATCACCCCTGTCGTGTGCAACGCGAGGGCGAGCGTTCCGGCGAACGGGCCCAGCCCCGCGGCCATCACCATCAACGCCGCCCATACCAGCTCGGGAATCGACCGCAGGAAATTGAGCACGAGCCGAGACGCGGCCCGCGCGATGCCGCCGAAACGTCCGGATGCGGGCAACGCCAGGAGCAGGCCGAACACCGCCGCCAACACGGTGCCAATGGCCGATATGGCAATGGTTTCAATGGTGCCACGGCCGATACCCGCCAGATACTCTGCGGACAGGTCTGGAGGGAAGAACGAGACCGCGTATTTCCACATCAACGCCCTCGACTCGGCGGTAAGCAACGATCCGAGATCGAGCGACAGATACGCAAAGCTCGCCCAGACCGCGGCCCCGAACGACGCAATCAACAGCCAGTGCGCCGTCCTCACGCGGTCAGTCTCCTCAAGAGCGCGCTGATGGCATCGGCCAGCGCCACGAGCAGCAGAAATACCACCAGGATCGTGCTGACCTCTCCGCCGTTCAGCATGCGCATGGACAGCTCCATCTGCTGCCCCAGGCCGCCGGCGCCGACAAAGCCCATGATGACCGAGGCGCGCACTGCGCACTCCCAACGATAAACCGTATACGACACCAGCTCCGGCAGAGCTACGGGCCACATGCCGTAGAAGAACGCGGCGAACCGCCCTGTTCCCGTCTCGAGCAGCGCGGTGGTTGGCCGCGCGTCGCCCGATTCGAGTATCTCCGAATAGATCTTGCCCAGCATGCCGCCATAGGCCACGCCTATCGCAAGCACCCCCGCGGCCGGTCCCAGACCGACGGCGCGCACGAACAGCAGCGCCCACACGATTTCAGGGATGCTGCGGAAGAACATCAGGATGAAGCGCGCAGGCAGGCGCAGGACGCGGCACAGCACGTAGCCTCGCGCGGGGCCGATACGGGAAATCGACAGACTGCGCGTAACGATCAGCGCCAGGGGGCAACCGATCGACAGCGCGATGGCCATGCCAGCGGTAGCGATCGCAAGAGTTTCGAGCGTGGAGCTGGCGATCAGCCGGAGGAATTCGCCCGACGTCGCGAGAGGAAAGAACGTACCGAGGAACTTGCCCATCGTTTCCCGGTTGCGCGGGTCAAGCAAGATCCCGATATCGAACTCCGTCCAGCGGAAGCCGGGCCACAGCAATACGACGATCAGCGCGGTCAGCACGAAACGGGGCAGCGCGGAAGGATCCCTGGGCTGCGAGCCCACTGCGGCGGCTGTCACGGCTCGACTCTAGCAAACCCGCCCGCAGACTTGCCACAGAGCGGGGTGAAGGACCTGTTTTTTCACGAGCACATGGGCTTGCGCCGTATTCCGGCGGGCTGAATCGCAAGCGGCTGGAGATTCTGCGTAGGGACGGCCGCCTCGGAGGCGTAAAGCTCCTTCAGCATGACATCGGTGACGCGCACCGGGGGCAGGTCGAACGCGATTTCACCGCCGCGAAGGCCGATCACGCGCGGAAACCAGTGCAGGGCGAGGTCGACTGCGTGCAGGCTCGCGACGAGTGTAATGCCGCGCGTCACCGACTCCCGGTTGAGCTCGCTGATGACGCGGTCGGAGAGCGCCGGGTCGACCGCGGAGACCGGCTCATCGGTCAGCAGCAGCTCCGGCTGCTGGTAGAGCACCCGCGCGACACCCACCCGCTGCAACTGCCCTCCCGAGAGCCGGTCGCAGCGCTCGAACAGCTTGTCGGCGATTTCCATCCGTGCGAGCACCTGTTCGGCACCACGAGCGTCCACCGGGTAGGCAAGCGAGACGAATCCCTTCCACAGCGGCCATAGTCCCAGCCGGCCCGCGAGAACGGCCGTTACTACGCGCTGGCGCGGCGGTATCGGCGGTGCCTGATGCACCATGCCGATGCGCGCTCGCAATCGCCGCAGCGCACCGCCGCCGATGTGCCAGGGATCGGCATCCCAGCACCGCCATTGTGCCCGTCGAAGGACGCAGCGCGGTCGCCATCAGCCGCAGCAAAGTGGTCTTGCCCGCGCCCGATGGCCCGATGATCGCAACGCGTTCACCCGCCCCTATCGCGCAACTCACCCCGTTAACGGCGCGGTAGCCGTTCGAGTAGACGAGGCCGATACTGTCGAGTCGGAGGCTCACCGGGCCCTCGGTGCTGGCAGACGACGCCGATTTTCCTATTTGAGCAGTCCGGCCGAGCGCGCGGCGGCCTCGATGCCCTTGTAGTTGTCGGGACTGGTGGCAACGAACTTGCTGGCGCGCTGGAGGTCGAGCAGCTCTTTGTGAGCCGGATTCTTTGGATCGAGCTTGAGGAAGGCGTCGGTCAACTTTCTGACAACGGCCGGGTCGAGATCCCCACGCACCGTCCAGTTGTAATCGTAGTACGGGGGCGTGGTCCAGATCACCTTGACCTTCTGGATGTCCACCTTCTTTTCTTCGACCAGCTTGTCCCATACGGACGCGTTCAACACGCCCGCCTCGACCTTGCCGGATTCGACCTGCAGCGCCGTCGCGTCGTGCGCGCCGGAGAAAGCAACGCGCTTGAAGTCCTTCTCGGGATTGATCTTGTTCTCGAGCAGGAAGAAGCGCGGCATCAGGTGGCCTGAAGTCGAAGACACGGAGCCAAAGGTAAAATTTTTGCCCTTGAGGTCCGCGAGTCCATTGATACCGGCGCCGGTATTCGCGATGAACTTGCTCGTGAACTTCTCGTCCTCGGCGCGCTGCGCGATCGGCATGGCGTTGCCCGTGCGCAGCCGCGCCTGCACGAAAGTGAAACCGCCCAGCCAGGCGAGATCGATCTTTTTGGCGGCCAGCGCTTCGACAACGGCAGCGTAATCGGTGACTGCGGTGTACTCGACCTTCATCCCGGTCTCCTTCTCGAGGTAAGAGGCAACCTTCGAGAACTTGCGTTGCAGCTCCGTCGGCGATTCGTCGGGAATCGCGGATATCCGTAATACGTTCTGCGCGTTAGCGGTCGTTGTCCCGACCGCAGCGAGGCCAAGCGCCAGCATCAGGTTGAAAAGCATGTGCTTCATGACTGTTCTCCTGGATTCCGAATTGAACTCATCCGCCCATGATCGCAAAAACCACGGCGGCGCTCACAACCGCGTTGGTCGTTGGAAGCGCCGCCCCTCGCATGATACACGCACAATTGCGGACGTCAGCTCCGGCTGAAAATTCCCTCGGTCCGCGCCCCTGGGCTAAAATCACGTGTGACGTTCGACTCGATACCTGGACGGAAATTCCCCATGAATGAACCCGTTACTGCGATACGCGCCATCAGCTGCGCGGACGACTACGACCCCAACTCGATGCCGGTTGCCAAGGCGCGTGAAGTCATAGCGCGGTTTCTGACGCCGGTCACCGCCACGGAGCGCCTGCACGTGCGTTCCGCTTTGGGGCGCGTGCTCGCCGAGGACGTGATTTCACCGCTCGACGTCCCCGCCCATGACAATTCCGCGATGGACGGCTACGCGGTGCGCTACACCGATCTCAAGAGCGACGGCGAGGCGACGCTGAAGGTCGCCGGTACCGCGTTCGCGGGCGCGCCGTTCAAGGGGACCATGGCGGCCGGGCAATGCGTGCGCATCATGACGGGCGGCGTAGTACCGCCGGGGGCGGACACCATCGTCATGCAGGAGCACGTCAAGGCTGACGGCGACAAAGTCACGATCGGCGCCGGACACAAGAAGGGTCAGAACCTGCGCAAGGCCGGCGAGGACCTCGCGGCGGGACAGGTCGCATTGACGCGCGGCGTCTCGCTACGGCCCGCCGACATCGGCCTTGTTTCTTCGCTGGGTATCGGGGAGGTTACCGTCTTCCGCAAGCTGCGGGTCGCCTTCTTTTCCACCGGAGACGAGCTGGTCTCTATCGGCACGCAGCCGAAGGAAGGACAGATCTTCGACAGCAACCGATACACGATACATGGCATGCTCAACCGGCTGGGCTGCGAGGTGATCGACATGGGCGTGGTGCGGGACGATCCCGCCCTCATCGAGCGCGCCTTCACCGAGGCCGCACAGGCCGCCGACGTCGTAATCACCAGCGGCGGCGTTTCCGTCGGCGAAGCCGACTTCATCAAGGATCTGCTCGAAAAGCTGGGCGAGGTCGTATTCTGGAAAATCGCGATGAAGCCGGGCCGGCCGCTCGCCTACGGCAAGATCGGCTCCGCCCATTTCTTCGGGCTCCCCGGCAACCCGGTCTCGGTGATGGTCACCTTCTACCAGTTCGTGCGCGACGCCCTGCTGAAGCTGTCCGGCCGCGACCCCATACCACCGATCCCCACATTTAAGGTGCCGTGCCTTTCCAATCTCAAAAAGGCGCCAGGCCGTACCGAATTTCAGCGGGGTATTTTGGAGCGCGACGGGCACGGCGCCTGGAGCGTGCGCGTCACCGGCGAACAAGGATCCGGCATCCTGCGCTCGATGTCGGAGGCGAACTGCTTCATCATCCTGCCGACCGAGCAGGGCAACGTAACGCCAGGGACGCCGGTAGATGTGCAGGTGCTTGAAGGCATCATATGAATCGGTCCGCCGCATGCCTTGCGGCGGCAATTGCCACGCTGGCACCGGCCGGGGCCGCGCGCGCGCAACCCGCTTATCCCGTCAAGCCGATACTCGTGATACTTCCTCTCGGGGCTGGCAGCGGCTCCGATGTGGCCATACGCACGCTTACTGAAAGGCTGTCGGCTGCGTTGAAACAACAGGTCGTGGTCGAGAACCAGCCCGGCGCAGCGGGGCTGATCGGCGCCGAGCGGGCGGCGAAGGCTGCTCCCGACGGCTATACGCTGACCGGGCTCAACAACATGATCATGGCGACCCTGCCCCACGTCTACGAGAAGGCGGGCTACGACCCGTTCAAGAGCTTCGTCCCGATCACGATCGTGGCGAGCATACCCACCGGCCTGCTGGTGCATCCCAGCCTGCCGGTGAAATCGGTGAAAGAGCTCGTCGCGCTGGCGCGGGCGCGCCCCGGGCAACTGCTGTATTCGTCGGGCGGCGTCGGCAGCCCGCAGCATCTGGCCATGGAACTGTTCAAGACCATGGCCGCGGTCGACCTGCTGCACGTGCCGTACAAGAGCGCGCCGGCTGCTACGCTCGATCTCGTCGGCGGCCACGTGCAGGTCATGTTCAACGGCCTGTCCACCCCGCTGCCGCACATCAAGTCGGGGCGGCTACGCGCACTGGCCATAGCTGGAGCAAATCGCTCGGAGCTCCTGCCGGGAGTTCCCACCGTGCACGAGGCCGGCGTCACCGGCTACGAGTTCGAGCAATGGCTCGCCCTGCTCGCCCCGGCGAAGACGCCGCCGGAGATCGTCAAGCGCCTGAATGGCGAATCAGTCAGGATCCTGAAGACGCAGGAGGTGCGCGACCTGCTGTTTCAACAGGCGCTGGAAGCACGGGGCAGCGTCCCGGAGGACGTGACGAGCGCGCTACGTGCCGATTTCCCGCGTATGGCGAAAATCGTCAAGCAGCTCGGAATCAAGGCCGAGTGATCGGCCACGTCCTCAAAAAGCCTGAAACATGCGGGCTCTGGATGAGCACGTGCTGCGCGCCACCGGACTGGAATGCGTCCGGGGCGAGCGCCGTCTGTTCTCGGATATCTCGTTTACGCTTGCTGGCGGCACACTGCTGCAGGTGCTGGGACCGAACGGCAGCGGCAAGACGAGCTTGCTGCGCATGGCCTGCCGGCTGCTGACACCGGCGGCCGGCGAGATCACGTGGGATGGCCGGCCGATCCGCGAGCTGGCCGAAAACTATCATGCCGTCCTCGCTTATATCGGCCACCTCAATGGGATCAAAGACGAGCTCGATGCGGCGGAGAACCTCGCTCTGACGGCGCAGCTTGCGGGCCTGCCGGCGAACCCCGGCGCGATCGCCGATGCGCTGCAGGGATTCGGTCTCGCGGGCTGCCAGGGCCTGCCGTGCAAGCTGCTGTCGCAAGGGCAGAGGCGCCGGGCGGCGCTCGCGCGGCTGAAGTTGAGCGGCGGGCGCCCACTGTGGATACTGGACGAGCCCTTTGCGGCGCTGGACGCCGCGGGCATCGGCTACGCGCGCGCGCTGATCGAAGCTCATCTTGCAGCCGGCGGTGTCGTGATGCTCACCACGCATCAGGAGATCGATGTGGCGGCAACCTCCACGCAACGCCTCGAGTTGCGCTCGTGAGCCAGAGCGCACTTCAGGCTGCGCATCTCCTCGTCGTGAGGGACTTGCTCCTCGCATGGCGCAATCAGGCGGATGTCGCCAATACGCTGCTCTTCTTCGTGATCGTCGTGAGCCTGTTTCCCCTTGCCGTCGGACCCGAGCCGGCGCTGCTGCGCGCTATGGCGCCGGGAGTGGTATGGGTCGCGGCTCTGCTCGCCGCGATGCTCGCCGCGGGACGTCTGTTCGCCGCGGATCATGCGGACGGCACGCTGGAGCAGATCGTGCTCGCGCCGCAACCCCTCGGGATGCTGATCGGCGCGAAGATACTGGCGCACTGGCTTACCTCCGGATTGCCACTGGTGCTGATTGCACCCGTGCTTGGACTGCAGTTCGATCTCGGCGGCGGCGCGCTCGTGGTGCTGATGACGACTCTGCTGTTGGGCACGCCGGTGCTGAGCCTGTTGAGCGCGATCGGTGCCGCGCTGACGCTCGGCTTGCGCTCAGCCCACGTGCTGGTGCCGCTCATCGTGCTGCCGCTCACCGTGCCGGTGCTGATCTTCGGCACCGGCGCAACCGAGGCGGCCATGAATGGATTGGGCCCGGAGCCGCATCTGTCGCTGCTCGGCGCGCTGCTCGTAATCGCGCTATTCTTCGCGCCCTGGGCCACCGCGGTGGCGGTTCGTATCGCTTTGGAGTAGCTGAAAGACAACTCAACCGCCAAGATCGCCAAGGCCGCCAACGAAACCAAAGATCAGAATGAAACACCGACCCGGAATCAAAAATAATTCCTTCCCTCTCACGGGGGAGAGCCGCGCAGCACGCGAGGGGCAATGAGATCAGCGCCAGCGAGGGAGGATGGGGAGGGAAGCGTTTTTGAGATGGCTTCTAGTCTTCTACCTTGCGATGGAGCTGCACTTATTCATTCCGATTTTCTTGGCGGCCTTGGCGTCTTGGCGGTTAGTTAGAATTTGGCCATGAGCATCAACTGGTTTCGGGTACTCCTCGCCACAGAGCTTCTACCCTCTCGCGGGGAAGATGGTCCCCTGGTTTCTGGCAGCCGCGGCGGTGTCCGCGATCTGGGGACTTTACGTGGGATTCTTCGTCGCTCCGACCGACTTCCAGCAGGGAGAGTCCTACCGCATCATTTTCATCCACGTGCCGGCAGCCTGGATGTCGATGTTCATCTACGTCGTCATGGCGTTTTGGGCCGCCGCCGGGCTCGCGTTCAACACACGGCTCTCCTCGATGATGGCCACTGCCCTCGCGCCGACCGGCGCCCTCATGACATTCATCGCGCTGTGGACCGGCTCGCTGTGGGGCAAACCAACCTGGGGCACCTGGTGGGTGTGGGATGCCCGCCTGACCTCCGAGCTGATCCTGCTCTTCCTCTACGTCGGCTTCATGGCGCTCCAGGCCGCCATCGACGATCCACGCCGCGCCGACAAGGCGGGCGCGGTCCTCGCGCTGGTGGGCGTCGTCAATGTGCCGATCATCTATTTCTCGGTGCAGTGGTGGAACACGCTGCACCAGGGCGCGTCGGTAAGCCTCACCAAGAGCCCCAGCATGGCGGCGGCGATGCTGGCCGGCATGCTGGTCATGACGTTCTCGTTCTGGATGTACTCGATCGCGGCTGCGCTCATGCGCGTGCGCGCCATCATTCTCGAGCGCGAGCGCAGCACTGAATGGGTCAAAGCCATATGAACTGGGGGAGCTTCGGCGAATTTCTCGCCATGGGGGGCTACGGCCTCTACGTCTGGGGGGCGTACACCGTCACCCTACTCCTGATCGCGCTCGAGCTGGTACTGCTCGACCGGCGTCACCGCGCAGCAAAGCAGCGACTGTCGAAGACATCGCGTCTGCCCTGACGCGTCTGCGACATTTTCCTCACTCGTGGAAGACGTTTGCCGGGAAATACTCCATAGAGTGGTCCTCATCTAATACCTTTGTAGTACTGCAATGGAAGTGCCACACGCCCGATAATCGACGCTCCGAATCAACGTTGCGGCGATATGGATCTACTCTCCGAAAAAAAGCTGCGGATGCTGGCAGACCGGTATGGTTGGTCGATTGCCCGTGCAGAAGGCTACGTCAAGGGCGAATCCGCCCGCAGGCACGGCGAAGCGCCGTCACCATACTCGATTGTCGGTATCGATGACTATGCGTTAGGGTTTCGGGCCGGCTACTTCGTGCGCGAGAGTCCCCGCTCCGGTTCAGAGGGGACAAACGGCGCGGATCCGAAATATCTTCGCTCGGGCAGCTAAGGAACCCGCGAAGAAAGCTCATCGGGCGGCGGGGGCACGGGGGGAACGGGAAGGCTCCGATGATGTGCCGGAAGGGGCCCGTTCCCCGCCGATCCATTACCACACATCAGGGCACGACGGTATCTATTACAACATTGACGTTGCTCGCCCCAAGCTTGACGTTGCCCGTGACGCCCTGCAGATCGCCGCTTTGGGGAATCGCATTGCCGCTCTTCGATATGCGCGCGACGATGACCGCCTCGCTGAACTTCGAGAGCTTCATTTCCGGCGACATCGCCTGTTCGTCCCCCAGCGTGAATTCGAAGGGAAGATCCTTTACCTGGCGCCGCATCACCGCGAGCGGCATGCGCGGGCCTTCGGGCGCGCGGGCCACGATGAACACGGTGTCCGTGGGAGCCGCTTTCCCGGCCAGCGCAGGGCTCAGAGCGACGCGCCCCTTGATCGTCACTCCGGATGCCGCTACGGCAGGCGCTCCAGTCTTGCCCGGGGCAGGTACTTCAGTCTTCCCCGCGACGGGTGCTTCAGTCTTCCCCCCGGCACGCGCCCGCACTTCCTCCGCGCGCTCGGCCACCATCCGGCCCAGTTGCGTGTCGGGCGGGACCTGACGCTGCAGACGTTCCAGATAGGTGAGTGCCGTCTTGTAATCCTGACGATCAAATGCGGCGCTCGCACCCATCACGAGCGCCTTCAGATGATCCGGATCGATCTTTAGCGCCTGGTTGACGAGCAGCAGCACCTGGTCGTCCACGCGTCTGCCCTGACTCATCGCGAGCGCATCGGCGTAATCCGCGTACAGGCCGGCGTCTTCGGAATTCAACTGCACCGCCCGGGCGTAGGCCTTTACCGCCTCGGCATAGCGCCCCATCGCGTAGTAGGAACGTCCCAGCAACGACCAGCCGTTCGGGTCGTCGGGACTGGCCTCGAGCCGCGCGGCGAGCCGCGAGACCATCTGCTCGACCTGCGCCGGCGTCGCTGCAGCGTCGCCGTGTATGCCCTGCGGCTGCAAGGGCATCCGGATTGCCGGTTAGCAAATACAAGAGCAGCGCGAGCGATGGAATCAGGATACCGACCAGCACTGCAGCGGCACGCCCGCTCGCTTTCTCGCCGCCGCCGGCTTGTGGATCGCCCGTGGCATCCTCCAGCGTCCGCCGCTCGAGCTCGCCGCGCGCGCGGGCATACTGTTCCGCCGCTATGGTTCCGTTCCGGAGATCGGCATCGAGCTCGGCGAGCTGGTCGCGCAACACCGCCAGATTGGAGCCCTGTCGTGACACCATGCCGCCGTGCCCTCTCCTGCGCAGCAGAGGGGGCACAACCCACGCCAGCGCCATTGCGGTCATGACCGCTGCAATAATGACGAACCAGGTCACGCCCGGTGTTCCTCTTTGCCGCCGGTCAGCAACGCCTCGGCCCGCCGCCGTTCCTCCTCGGACAGAGTCTGCTTTTCCGCAACTGCGCGCCGCGCGCGCATATGGCGCGCCAGGACCACGATGCCGATCAGCAGCAGCAATGCCGGTCCGAACCAGAGCAGGAGGGTTGTCGCCTTGACCGGCGGGCGATAAAGCACGAAATCGCCGTAGCGCTGCACCATGAAATCGACGATCTCGCCATCGCTCCTGCCCACCGCGATCTGTTCATGTATCTGGCGGCGAAGGTCGACGGCCAGCTCGGCGTTCGAATCGGCAATCGACTGGTTCTGACATACCAGGCAGCGCAACTGTTCCGAGAGCCTGACCGCCCGCTGCTGCTGCACCGGGTCCTGCTCCGTCGGCGTTGCCTCCCCGCTCCATGCAGGCATCAGCCACAGATACACACAGATAAACACGGATATTCTTTGAAGCAATAGCCGCGTCCGAAGTGCCTTATCTGTGTTCATCTGTGTTTATCTGTGGCTCGACAGGAATTCTATGACTTCTGTAGCTCCCGGATGAGCGGCAATATTTTTTCCTCCAGCGCCTGGCGCGTGATCGCACCGATCTGCTTGTAGCGGATTACCCCGCGCCGGTCGATGACGAAAGTCTCCGGTACGCCGTAAACGCCGAAATCGATGCCGACCCGGCCGTCGGGATCGGTGACGCTCAACACGAAGGGATCGCCGAAATGCTGGAGCCACGACTTTCCAGCTTCCGGCTTGTCCTTGTAGTTGAGGCCCACGATGGGAACGATCCGGCTCTTCGCGAGCTCGACGAGCAGCGGATGCTCGTCGCGGCAGGCCACGCACCAGGACGCCCAGACATTGAGCAGCCACACCTGTCCTGCCATGTCCTTCTGCGAAAACGTGAGGCCCGGCTGGTGCAATTGCGCGAGCTGGAATGCCGGCACCGGCTTGTTGATGAGCGGCGACGGCACTTCGCGCGGGTTCAACGTGAGCCCCACGGCCAGCATCGCCACCAGCATCACGAAAACGCCGAGAGGAACGAGGTAACGCAATTCGTCAGCCTGCCGGGATCAAGCCCTCCGACAGGCTGCCAATAGCAAATCCGCCTGCGGATTTAGCAAAGAGTCCGATGATAGGGATCATGAGGAAGAACTTGAATCGATACGGTCGTGCCCGGACGGAGCCCTCGCAGCTTGATTTCCCTGTCCGTCGCGAGGGGTTTCCTTTAAGGATCATGTAGGGCGCACGCCCGAGATGATCCTTCGCGCCTCCGGCGCCTCCTCACGCCGGACCGGCACCCGGTAGCGGTGGTCCGAAACCGCAAGCAGCCCCCCCAGCGCCATGATCGCGCACCCGGCCCAGATCCAGACGATGAACGGCTTGTAGTAGACGCGCACGCTCCACCCCCGCCGCTCACCGGCTCGCCAAGCGATACATACAGGTCGCGCAGCGGCCTGCTGTGTATCGCCGCCTCGGTCATCGGGCTCTGCTGCACGTTGTAAACGCGCTTTTCGGGAGCCAGGACGGCCACTGCGCTACCGTTGTGGCTGACGGTTACGGTGCCTCGCGCCGCTTGGTAGTTGGGGCCGATGACGTCCTGCACCCCGTCGAAACGGAACGTGTAACCGCCAACGGCCACGACGTCTCCGGGCGCCATGCGCACGTCGCGCTCCACCTCGTAGCGCTTTAACCAGGGTCACGCCGATGATGAACACAGCGACACCGCAATGAGCGACCAGCATCCCGTAATAACTTTTCGGCTGCGCGCGCATCATCGCGATGAGACCGCCCGCGCCGCCTCCTAGACGCGTCCGCAAATTGAGTGAACGCCGTCACGAATATCCAGCAGGCCAGCAGCAATCCGAAGCTCGCGAGCGGCGTCCACTTTCCCATCACCGCGGGGACCACGAGCGCCGTAACCACGCTGACCGCGAGCGCCCAACGCAATCGGACAGCGAGCTCAGGCAGGCTCGTCTGCTTCCATCGTGCCAGCGGGCCTATGCCCATGAGGAAAATGGCCGGTGTCATCAGCGGCACGAAAACGGCTTCGAAGTACGGCGGCCCGACCGAGATCTTGCCGAGTCCGAACGCATCCAGAAACAGCGGGTAGAGGGTGCCGAGGAGGACCGAGCCCGCCGCAACCACCAGGAGCACGTTATTCGCAAGCAACGCCGACTCGCGGGAAACGGCTTCGAAAGCGCCGCCCAGGCCCACGCGCGGGGCACGCCAGGCGAAAAGCAGCAGTGAGCCGCCGATGACGAGCACCAGGAATCCGAGTATGAAGACGCCGCGTTTGGGGTCGGTAGCGAAGGCGTGCACCGATGTCAGCACGCCCGAGCGCACCAGAAAAGTCCCCAGCAGGCTCAAGCTGAAGGCGACGATCGCGAGCAGCACTGTCCAGCTCCTGAACGCCCCGCGCTTCTCGGTCACGGCGAGCGAGTGGATGAGTGCGGTGCCGGCCAGCCACGGCATGAAGGACGCGTTTTCGACCGGGTCCCAGAACCACCACCCGCCCCAGCCCAGCTCGTAATACGCCCACCAGCTGCCGAGCGCGATGCCGCAGGTGAGGAAACACCAGGCGAGCGTGGTCCACGGCCGCGACCAGCGCGCCCACGTTGCATCGAGCCTGCCGCCCAGCAGCGCGGCTATCGCGAAGGCAAACGCAACGGAAAACCCGACGTAGCCCATGTACAGCATCGGCGGATGGATGACCATCCCGGGGTCCTGCAACAGAGGATTGAGATCGCGCCCGTCCGCGGCCGGGGGCAAGAGCCGCTCGAAGGGGTTGGAGGTGAGCAGCATGAACAGCAGAAAGCCCACGCTCACCAATCCCATCACGCCCACCACCCGCGCCACCATTTCGTCGGGCAATCTTCGGCTGAAGACGGTGACGGCGACGGTCCAGATGCAGAGCATCAACACCCACAGGAGCAGCGAGCCCTCGTGCGAACCCCAGGTCGCAGCGATGCGGTAGTGCAGCGGCAACTGGGAGTTGGAGTTGGTCGCGACGTTGAGGACCGAAAAATCGTTGGTCGCGAACGACCAGCCGAGACACACGAACGCGATCGCGACAAACACGAACTGTCCCTGTGCCGCCGGCCGGGCGAGCGCCATCCACTGGGGCACCCCGCGTGAAGCTCCCACAAGCGGAAGGCTGCCCTGCGCGAGCGCGAGCATCAGCGCGAGAATCAGGGAAAAATGGCCAATTTCCGGGATCATGACTGAGCGGCGGAACGGGCCCCGATGTCCGGATGAGAAGCGTTCGAACTTGGGCCTTCCCGTCCCCCCGCACCCCCCGTCGCACGGTGAACCGGCTTCCTCCGCTACAACTGGCATGGCGTTCATCTTTGTACGATTGCAACGCTCTTCTGCGCCTTCTTCGCCTGCTCCACCGCATGAGCAGCCTCGGGCGGCATGTAGTTTTCATCGTGTTTCGCTAGCACCTGGTTCGCCTGGAATACGCCATCGGTTCCCAACTGCCCTTGCGCGACTACGCCTTTGCCCTCACGGAACAGGTCGGGGAGGATGCCCTTGTATACGACCGGAAGGGTCTTTGCGGTATCGGTCACGTTGAAACGAACCGTCAGTCCGTCGTCCTGCCGCTTGAGGCTACCCGCTTCAACCATGCCGCCGATGCGGAACGCTCGTCCTGGGGGCGCCTCGTTCGCCAGCACCTGGCTCGGGCTGAAGAAGAAAACGAGGTTGCTCTGAAACGCGTTCAGTATCAGCGCCGCCGCGACGCCTAGCGCTGCCAGGCTGCCGGCGATCAGGGCGATTCTCTTGTGCCGGGGTTTCATTATGGCTGCTGCGCTAACCGGCTGCGCGCGTCAGCGCATCAGCCATTATCGAAAAAGGATTAATTATCGCACGATGAGCGTCGAGGACATGGTGAACGAGGGCGTGCGCCGCGCCTACACGAGCCCGGACAATCCGCTGCGCGCCTCGATGCTGGCCGATCCTGCCGGCAGCCGCAAGACCACGCGCGAAACACTCCGGCCATGGTGTACATGGACGTCGTCCCCGGCGATCGGATCGAAGTCCGGGTCGCGGACTAAGGCGGCGGCTCGGAGAACCACGTCGCTCCGCGGCGGGGCCGCGCGTGTTGCATCCCTGCAACAGACGACCGGCCGCATTGGCAGGCTGCATGATTCGAGTGGCTCAGGTAGTTACGGCTGAGCTACGATGTAGGAGATGCCTATCGTATCTATGCGCTTCCGCGGCATCGCGTAGAGCGCAGCGATAGCCGAGTTCAACACCGAAGGAATCGGGGAGATTCCTCATGCGAGGCTGTGTTGCAAGGCGCATTTCAATCGGGTCGGCATTGGCGGCCGCCTGTCTGCTGACGTTGGCAGGGACTGAGCAGTCTAGGGCGCAACCGGCACCCGCAAAGGAATCGGCCCCCGTCAAGGCATCCGCCCCCGCAAAGGAATCCGCTCCCGCAAAGGAATCCGCTCCCGAGGAAGTCTGCAAGGCCTGCCACGAGCCGTACTTCAACAGCTACGCCGCCTCCAAGCATGGCACCAAGACCGACATGCGGGCGCCGGCCAATCGGGGCGGTTGTTTCACCTGCCACGGCGCCGGCGCCCTCGAGCACGCCCAGAAAGGCGGCGGGAAAGGGGTCGGCGGCGTAGTCAACCCGGCATCGAAGGCTCTCTCCGCCAGCGCAAAGAACGACATCTGCCTCACCTGCCACCAGGGCGGCAAGCGCGTCCACTGGTCCGCGAGCACCCATGCGAACCGCGACGTGAGCTGCACGTCGTGCCACCAGGTCCACACGGCGCACGACCGCACGCGCGACAAGCTCACCCAGTCTGAAACCTGCTTCCAGTGCCACAAGGAGCAGCGGGTGCAAGTCAGCCGTCCCTCGCGCCACCCGATTCCGGAAGGCCTGGTCGCGTGCTCGGACTGCCACAATGCGCATGGGTCGGTGGGACCGAAGATGATGGTGCGCGACAACGTGAACGACACCTGCTACACCTGCCACATGGAAAAGCGCGGGCCGTTCGTGCGCACGCACCAGCCGGTGCAGGAGGACTGCTCGATCTGCCATAACCCGCATGGAACGACGACGCCGAATCTGCTCAAGGCTCGCCAGCCGTTCCTGTGCCAGCAGTGCCACGAGCCCACCAGCCACCGCGGCAACGTCGCGTCCCTCACCGGCACCAGCACCGGCGCGAACACCCTGGCGCGGGGCTGCCTGAACTGCCACACCAACATCCACGGCACCAACAACCCGGCGAATATCTCCAACGAACGCACGTTCCGCCGCTAGCGCGCCGGACGCCAGGAGATCGAACGATGGACGCACGTGACACCTTCAGGCTGACGACCGTCACCGCCGCCGTGCTCGCGGCGATATCCCCGGTATTCGCGGCGGAGCTCGATCCCGCCAAGCCCGTTTCCGAGGTCAGCGCCGGCGTGGGCTATGCCACCAACGATGGCAGGCAGTTCGGGCAGTACAACGGCATCAACGAGAGCGGCGCCTACGGCCTGTTCGACTTGTACCTGAACCGGCGCGACGACGCGACGGGCACCTGGCTGCGCTTCGATGTGCGCGATCTGGGACTGGAGAGCCGCCAGTTGCGCTTCGAGCACAACCGCCAGGGCAACTGGAGTTACTTCATCGAATACGGCCGGATACCCCGCTACGAGCCCTACACGGTGACGACCGCCGTGGGCGGCATCGGCTCCAGCAACCTGACCGTGCCGGCGACGCCGACCACCGGCTCCTCGATCGATCTCAAGACGCGCCGCGACGCGATTGGACTGGGGTTCGACAAGATTCTGCCGGCCGGGTGGGACTTCACGGTGCGCTTCCGCAACGAGGAGAAGGACGGCGCAAGGGTATTCGGCCGCGGCACGACAGGAAGCGTGGCGGGGTTCGCCGGGAATTTCGAGTTTACGCCCGAGCCCATCAACTCGACGACGCGCCAGCTCGAGGCCTTGGTGGGGTACACCGGCGAAAAGCTCCAGCTTTCGGGCGGCTACTACGGCACCATGTACAACAATCATTACAACCAGCTCGACATCGCCGGTGGCGTTGCGGCGCTGGCGACTCCGGCCAGCACGGCCTTTACGCCGATCGGGCTGCCGCCGGACAACAGCTCCCACCAGCTCTTTCTTTCGGGCGGCTACGGATTTACGCCGACCACGCGCGGCACGTTCAAGTTGTCCTATGCCAAAGCCAAGCAGGATGATGCGTTTCCGACGGGCGCTGCCGTGCCCCTGTTCCCCGGCGTCGGCAACAACCTCCAGGGGAAGGTCGACACTACGCTCGCCCAGGTGGGGATCGTGTCGCGCCCGATACCGAAACTCACTTTGCGCGCGGACTACCGCTACGAAGACCGCGACGACAAGACCCCCATCGTTCAATACTTCACCGGGAGCTCCACCTCCGATGGGAGGAACGAGCCGCGCTCGATCCGCACGACCAAGGGGGTGGTGGAAGCCGGCTATCTCCTGCCCGGCGCGGTCCGCCTGACCGGCGGCATCGAGGCCGAGGAAAAGAAACGCAACACGTCTCCCGTACGCATCGTCAGTTTTCGCGAAACCACGGATGAGACCTCCTACCGCGTCGAACTGAGGCGCTCGATGTCCGAGACCTTCACCGGTGCGATCTCGTACGTGTACAGCGACCGCGACGGATCGCCGTTCCAGGCCACTACGCAAGCGAGTGGGGCTCTGGGCAGTAACCTGATCGCGCCGCTCCACCTCGCGGATCGCGAGCGGGACAAGGTGCGGGTCTCGGCGAACTGGATGCCGGTCGAGCCGCTGACGTTGCAGTTCTTCGTGGACTACGCAGACGATCGTTACAGCGGCCGCGACGGATCGGGGCTGGGACCGAGAAAAGGAGAGGCTCGCAACTATGCCCTGGATGCGGCCTACACCTTCTCGGAAAAGTGGCAGGCCAACGCTTGGTACAACCGCAACGAGGCGCGCGCCGACCAGGTGACCTGCGAGAGCGCGAGCTCCGGCGGCGTTTGTCCGGCCGACGCCGGCAGTCCCATCTATTCCGCGAACGTGCGCAACGTGAGCGACTCCTTCGGCATCGGGCTGCGCGGCAAGCCCAACGGCAGGATGGAGGTCGGGGCGGACCTGAGCTATTCCGACATCAAGGACACCTACCAGCAGCAGGCGGTCAGTCCCGCGACGTCCACGGCCGCGGCATCGCTGCCCGAAATCACGACGCGCCTGACCCGGTTCAATGTGTATGGCAAATACGCGCTTCAGAAGAATTCCGGCCTGCGGCTCAACTACATTTACGACCGCTACAGCAGCGACGACTGGACCTGGACCAGCTGGGTATACGTGGACGGCACTCGATTGAGCCAGGACCAAAACCAGAAGGTCCATTTCATCGGCGTGTCCTACTATTACCGCTGGCAGTAATCTCCAGTGAACGCGGTCAACTGGGTTTCGCCCGCCTGCGTTATACTCAAAACGCTGTCCAACCCAGAGAGGAGATCCGTAATGAGGACGATGCTTGTAGTTCTCGCCGCCGCGGGAGCGCTGGCCGCCGGCGCCGTGCTGGCCCAGTCGGGCCCGGACGTACTGAAGGCCAAGGGCTGCAACAACTGCCACGAGGCCGACAAGAAGAAGGTGGGACCGTCGTACAAGGACATCGCTGCCAAGGGCAAGGACGCCAAGGCCCTGGTCGCCACCCTGAAGGAGGGCAAGGGCCACCCGAAGGTCGCCGCCTCGGACGCGGAGTTGAGCGCCGCGGTCGGACACATTCTCTCGATGAAGTAGCCGCCGCCCCCGCTGCTCGCATCGAGCGGCCGGCGGGGTACGGTTGCGGCAGCAAGGGACCGTTCTACAAGGAGGCGGGTGGCAAGCGAACCAGACGGGGGAGGAATCTTCGCGCGGAGTTGGCGGCGCCTCCGGCGCCCCAGCACCCACTGGTCCGTGCTGGCCCTCCTGCTTCTCGGCGTCGCCGCCGGCTTTGCGCTGACGGTCGGCACCCAGGTGATGGTCGCGGTGACCGGAACCGACGCGTTCTGCGGCGGCGCCTGCCATTCGATGCAATGGGTGGCGCAGGAGCACCGCGCGAGCGTGCATGGCGCGAATCGCACCGGCGTGCGCGCCGCGTGCCACGATTGCCACATCCCGCATCACTACCCGCACCTGCTCTGGTACAAGGCGAAGGCCGGGATCAAGGACGTGATCGGGGAGCTGCGCGGCGTCATATCGACGGAGGAAAAGTTCAAGAAAGAGCGCCTGCGCATGGCGCAGCACGTCTGGGCGGAATACAAGGCCAATAACTCGGCCAATTGCCGCACCTGCCATCAGTTTACGCCCGAGGTGGTGGCGAAACAGAAGGACTTCGTGAAGCCGATGCACCAGCAGGTGCTGGACGGCAACGCGACCTGCATCGATTGCCACAAGGGCGTCGCCCATACGGCGCCGTCGGAGTAGGACACAGCCGCCACCTTCGCTCAGGAGACGTGCACCCATCGCTTCAGTGCGCGTGGGCCGTGGCGCCCTACATCGCTTCCGGGCCCCAGGTTTCGTTTGCGTGTCGCAGCAGGCTCGGATCCGTCCGGCAGCTCTCGACAAAGGCGCGCACGCGCGGGCTGCGCCACGCTTCGCAATAAGCCCGCCAGGCGCGCTCGAGGGAGTCGCACCGCAGGTCAGCGGGCGCGAAGGGCAGCGCGTTCAAGAGCTTGACCTTGCCGTTGGGCACGGCGAGCAGCATCGCCTGTGGGCTCGCGAGCCGCCGCTCCATCTCAGTAAGGATGTCCCAGGGGTAAATCGAAAGCGCAGTCACGGCGTTGCGCGATTGCGCATGTTTCCGCAGCGCGAGAACGGCAGCCTGCCAGTCATCCTCCCGGCACGCGATACGATCCCAGTCGGCCGCCGCGCGGCCGATCCGCATGAGCGGCCCGGTGACGAACGCGCTGCAGCCCAGCGTCGACCGCCAAATCGTAGGTTGCGATCAGCGTCATGGAGGTTCTGCCGGGTGGGAACGAACACCAGCTGCGGCGCGAGGCCGCGGGCGGCCAGCCGTGCGGATCGCGGCCGTGGCCGCATTGAAGCTCGATCCCGGGCGCACCCGCTCGTGCGTCGCCGCCTTCGCGCCGTCGACCGACACCTGCACGCACTGGACGCCGAGTCTGGCCAGCCGGTCGGCTGCCGCATCGTCGATACGGGTGCCGTCGGTTTCGATCTTCAGCGCGACGCCGCCCGCGGTGAGCAGATCGAACAGCTCCCAGCAATGGGGCGCGCCGAGCGGCTCGCCACCGCCGAATGCGACATACGGAATGCCGGAATCCACGATGCGCCGGGCGAGATCCAGCGCCTCGGCGCGATCGAGCTCATCGCGCCATGCCCGGTCGGGGCCGGACTCCTCGCAGCAAGTGATGCAGCGCGCTCCGCAGCGGTTGGTGAGCTGCCAGGCAAAGAAAAGGGGCGCGCGGTAGTCGTCTACCGCGCGCCCCACCGTTATCGGCACGGAAGCCCCGGGAAGCTCTCAGCTACTGGGGTATTTTGAATTCAGTTCAGATTTTCGGGCACACGCCCGAAAATCTCAGGTAAAGCGGATATACGGCTGGGCCATGACCTGCTCGGAGACATCCTCCATCTTGGGCGTCTCCCAGTTCATCTGCGCACCCGGGTTGATCTTTTCGACCTTTGTTTCCTGTTCCGTCTTCTCGCCCTGCAGGTTCACTTTCATGTCGCCCATATTTCCTCCGATTTGACTCAGACTCGGTGAAACCGCTCAACCGGCGCCAGATTAGTTGGCATCGGCGTGATGCATTTCGCTCTCGTGTGCGTGCGGCGAACGCCGGCCAGCATCGGCCTCGTCTCGCCATGCGCGCGGTACGCGCCCCACGCTTCCGTCAAGCTCTGCGCGCCGCAGGTCGGCGCAGATGTGCGGCAGCGCCGCCGCCACCTTGACCCAGCCGTTAGGCAGCACCAGCAGCGTGGCTGGCGGCTCTCGCAGGCTGGCGCGCAACGCATCGCTCAACGTGAAGGGAGAATAGCAGAATCTCCATTTCTTGGCCAAGAGTCGCTGCCTCTCGCGCCAGGAGCGCGCGTAGTCCGGTCCATGTTCTGTGGGAGGTTCCAGCCTGCGCCCACAAGCGAGCCGCGGTGCCGACCCGCATGAGCTTGCCGGTGTTGAAGCGGAATGCGCCGAGCTCCCGCGCGCGCGCGATCACCGCCCCGGCTTCGTGCAGGTTGAGGCGCGTCGGGGCAAACGTGATTTCGAAGCGGCAGCCCCGCCTCGCGCGCGGCGCGGCAGGCGGCATGCGCCTTCGCCAGCGACCCCCCGGGACGCTGGCGCTCGTAGACCTCCTGGCTATCGCCGTCGAGGCTCACCTGGATCGAGCGGATCGGCAGCCGGGCGAGCCGCTCGGCGACACGCGCATCGAATCGCTGGCCGTTGGTTTCGATCTTGAGCTGCACCCCGGCCGTCCCCAGCGCCTCCGCGAGAGGCAGGAAGTGGGGCACGACGAGGGGCTCGCCGCCGCAGAGCATGACGTAGGGAACCTCGTTGCCGATGATCTCGCCAACGATCCGCATCGCTTCCTCTGCGCTCAGCTCGTCGGGCAACCGCTTGCCGGGAGCCGAATCGGTGCAACAATGCAGGCACGCCAGATCGCAATCGCGCGTGATCTGCCAGGAGACGAACAGCGGCGCCCGCAGGCTGTCGATCCGGTTCGCCACAGGTTGCGGCTTCAATACTTTACGAGGACGCCGGCGCCGAACAGGGCAACGGCGACGAGGTAGCAGCCGACTACGGTGCGGATGGCCGGCACGAATAGCCGGGGTGATTCATAGGTAGTGAGCGCCGCTCGCGCGCTCGATACGAGCAACGGCAGCGCCAGCAGCGCGCGCCAGGCATGCGACTGGAAACACGCCGGCGGCCACACCGATCACCACGGTAAGCAAGCCTGCTGCCGCGAGCGCGAGATAGAGCCACACGCCGCGCCGGCGGCCGAGGCGGACGACGAGGTTGCGCTTGCCCACGAGCCGGTCCTGGTGAAAGTCGGGAATCGCGTTTACCACGGCGAGCGACATGATCAGGAATCCCGGCACGAGCGACGCCCAGAGCGCCTCCCACGAGACGCGCGCGCGTGTGCAGGTAGAGGCTCCCCAGCACCATCCATGGCCCGTAGGACAGCGCGATTACCGTTTCCCCCAGGCCGCGGTAGGACCAGCGAACCGGGGGCGCCTCGTAGAAGACGGCCGCGGCGCCGCCCAGCAGCGCGAAGGCGAGTATCGGCCAACCCAGGCGCCAAGCCAGGTACACGCCCACCGCCAGCGCACCCGCGAAGGCAAGCGTCCCGATCCAGAACACGGCCCGCGTCACCGGAGGCACATCGGCGGGGTTGAAAATGCGGTCCGTCCCCATCTGGGCGTCGAAGAACTCGTTGAAGCACTCCACGCCGATGACCGCTAGCGTTACGCCACCCAGCCCGCTCAGGAAGAGCGCCGTATCGAATTGCCCGGCCATCGCATAGGCCCAGGCGGCGCCGAGCAGGTAGGGAAGCAGCCCGGCGGAGAGAAAGAAGCGGTAGCGTACCAGGCTCGCTACGCGCCATAGCGGGCGCCACGGGGACTGCACAGCACTGGCATGCTGGTGCGGAATTGCGGAACTCCCCTCGAACTCGGTCATGGCTCTCAGATGTCGGCGCACGAACGCTGTCGAGGCGACGAAATCCTCAAAGGTAGACCCATTGGTGCAGCGTGGCCGTCTTGCGCGGATCGGTGGCGAGGTCTTCGACGAATTGCGCCGACGCGCGGATCCTGCCACGCGCTCTGGAAGCGCCCCCAGATCTCGCCGAGCGTCTGCCGGCGCAGGTCGCCGCACACGAACGGCAGCGCGTTGATGAGCTTCACCAGGCCGTTGGGGAGCACGATCAGCAGCGCCGCCGGATGGTGCAGGCGGTAGCGCAGCTCTTCGAGCAGCCCCATCTCGTGGAAATAGACCCGCATGCGGCCGCGGTACTCATCGACCTTGGCGTGGAGCACCTTGAAATACGCCTCGTACTGTTCTTCTGACGGCGCCAGCCGGTGCCAGGTCTTGACCGCATTCCCGGTGTACATGGTGCGCCCGGTGTAGAAGCTGTAGGCCCCGAGCTCAGCGGCCAGGTCCACCGCCGCGCCGATCTCGTGCGCGTTGAACTTCGTGGGCGAGTAGTTGATCTCGATCGGCACGCCGGCCGCGTGCAGGTTCTTCACACCCTGGAGCGCCCGGTCGAAGTCCCCGCGCACCCGCATGCGGTTGAAGGTCTCGCGCGAGGCGCCGTCGAGGCTCACCTGCACTGCCTTCACGCCGAGCGCCTTCAGGCGCGCGCAATTCTCCGGGCTCAAGGAATGGCCGTTGGTCTCGATCTTGAGCTGGCCGTTGCGCGAGCAGATGTACTGCACCATGTCGAAGAAGCGGGGATGCACCATCGGCTCGCCACCCGAGAACGAGAGGTAAGGAACCTCGAGGTCCATAACCTGCTCCAGGAAGCGGAAGGCGTCCTCGTCGCTCAGCTCGTCGTGAAACGCCTTGCCGGGGCCGCTTTCCTCGATGCAATGCAGGCACGCGAGGTCGCATTCATTGGTGACCTGCCAGGCGATGTAGAGCGGCGCGCCCAGATCGCCGGACTCCGTGGTGGCCGGCGTGGTCGTCGGCACCGGGACATCATTGCCGATGCTGTTTGCCGGCGCCGCCACCGGATCAATCCTCCACCAGTCCTTTTTGCCGCAACTCGGAGATAAAGGCAATCGCCTCGCGCTCGATCGCGCCGCCGTCATCGTGGAAGCGCGCCTTCAGCCGCGCGGGGATGCCGGCTGCATCGCTTCCCGCCTGGATCTCCCGCACCACTGCGGTCGCGGTGGGATTGAGCGTATAGACTTTCTCGGAGCGCGTCTCGAACAGCACGCCGCCGAACTTCTCTTCACGGAACTTGACGTATTTCGCGAGTTTCATCGGAGCGGTTTTTGCTGAGCGCAATTATAGCGAGGAAACCCGTTGGGGTGCCGTGCGAGCCTGCCGGCTCCTCCACTCAGCCGCCAGACCCTTGCCCCTTGGTTCAATAGCTTGAAGACGAGAAATCATGTAGCCTGATACAGTTATGCGGGTCTGCGCTTTTCTGACGATACAACAACAGTCATAAGCGAGAAGTTGCACATGTCGGGAGCGCCACTCTTGGGAGAAAAGGGAGACGCCCGCGGCGCTATCGTCCTCGCGATCCTGCTCGGCATGCTCGCGGGTATCGGCGGCTTCACGTTCCTCTACGCCGAGGGCTTATCGTACATGAGCGATGACCCGAAGGTGTGCGTGAACTGCCACATCATGCAGCCGCAGTACGATTCATGGCAGAAAGCGAGCCACCACACCGTCGCCACCTGTGTCGATTGCCATCTGCCGCACAGCTTCTTCCGCAAGTATCTCTCCAAGGCCGAGAACGGCTATCACCATTCGCGGGCTTTCACGTTCCAGGATTTCCACGAGCCGATCATGATTACGGCTAAGAGCAGCCGGATCCTCCAGGAGAACTGCCTGAACTGTCACGGCGGCCTAGTGCACGAGCAGATCGCCCGCGCCGCGGATGGCTCCGGCGAGGTGCGCTGCGTCCATTGCCACAGCTCCGTAGGGCACGGCGAGGCCACAGGCGTCGGCCGGCGCGCTGAAGCGGGGCATAAAGGAGAAACGCCATGAGAAAAACCCAACGAGGCGCTACGCGCGCTGCGATGATAGTCACGATCGTGGCGGTGGCCGCCGCCGTGGCGGTCGTCACCGCGCTCCTCGTCAATATCATTCAGCGCAAGAGCGAAGCGCGCAATCCCTATGTGCGCTTGACCGAAGTCACCGAAGACACCACCGATCCTAAGCCGTGGGGTGTCAACTGGCCGAAGCAGTACCGACTCGTACCTCCTCACGGCCCAGACGACGCAGACGCGCTTCGGCGGACACGGCGGGAGCGAGGCGCTGCCGGAGCAGAAGATCGCACGCGACCCGTGGTTGAAGCGGATGTTCCTGGGTTACGCGTTTTCCATCGACTATCGCGACCGGCGCGGCCACGCCTACATGCTGGCGGACCAGGAAGCCACCCAGCGGCTCACGAAACCGCAGACCGGCTCGTGCCTGCACTGCCACGCCGCCGTGATGCCGCTCTATCGCGAGCTGGGCAAGGGCGACGCGGCAAAGGGCCTCGCGGAGAGCTACAAATTCTCTTACCAGGATCTCAACAAGAAGCTGCATGATTCCGGTCACGCGCACCCGGTCACCTGCGTCGACTGCCACGACCCCAAGACCATGCAGTTGCGCGTCACGCGCCCGGGCTTCATCGAGGGCATCCGCATGCTCGCGGCGTCGGATGCGCCGGTTGCGCACCTGCCGTCAATCCAGCGCTGGCGGGAGACCGACAAGTCGCGGCCCTACGATCCGAACGTCGAGGCATCGCGCACCGAAATGCGCTCCTACGTCTGCGGCCAGTGCCACGTCGAGTACTACTGCTCTTCGCAGATGCCCCTCACTTTCCCGTGGGGCAAGGGGCTGCGGGCGGGCGACGTGGAGAAGTTCTGGAACGAAACGAAATTCGCTGACGGCACGCGGTTCTTCGATTACAAGCACGCCGAGACCGGCGCGCCCATCCTCAAGGCGCAGCATCCGGAATTCGAGCTGTGGAGCCAGGGCGTGCACGCGCGCTCCGGCGTCGCGTGCGCCGACTGCCACATGCCCTACCGGCGCGACGGAGCGGCCAAGATCTCCGATCATTGGGTGCGCAGCCCCCTCCTCAACATCAACAGCGCATGCCAAACGTGCCATCGGATGCCGGAGGAGGAGATCAAGGCGCGGGTGGACGCGATCCAGACTCGCAACTTCGAGCTGATGCAGCGCGGCGGCGTGGCTATCGTGGCGCTGATCGATGCGATCGTCGCGGCGAAGAAAGAGGGCGCGACCGAGGCGCAGCTGCAGCCGGCCCTCGAGCTGCAGCGCAAGGCGCAGTGGCGGCTCGACTTCATCGCGGCGGAAAACTCCATGGGCTTCCATGCGCCGCAGGAAGCGGCGATGGTGCTCGGCGAGGCACTCGACTACGCGCGGCAGGGCGAACTTGCTGCGGCGCGCTGGAAATCGCCGGTGAAGGCCGCAGCGGCAGCGCCCGCTGCCGCCCCAGCGGAAGGCAAGGGGCCCAAGCAGAAGCCGTGAAAGCCGCAGAGGGAGACTGATTCGGCTTATTGGGGTCGCGTTGGACCAAAGTCCAAGTGTGCCAGGGTAACGGCTCCAGTATGCTCCATGCGCTGGTCCAATGAGCCGGAGGATTTCATGACCACCATCAAGCAGCAGGATTTCGTCCAGAGCATCGCCGACGCCTTCCAGTTCATCTCCTACTACCATCCTGTCGATTTCATCCGGGCGATGGGCAAGGCTTACGAGGACGAGCAATCGCCCGCGGCCAGGAATGCCATTGCGCAGATCCTCATCAACAGCCGCATGTCAGCGGAAGGCCATCGGCCGGTCTGCCAGGACACTGGCATCGCCGTGGTGTTCCTCAAGATTGGAATGAACGTGCGCTGGGAGGCCGCGCTGAGCGTCCAGGAAATGGTCGACGAGGGCGTACGCCGGGCCTACACCGACAAGGACAATCCGCTGCGCGCGTCCGTGCTGACGGACCCGGATGGCGCTCGCACGAACACCCGCGACAATTCGCCGGCGGTAGTCCACATGGAGGTCGTGCCGGGAGATCGCGTCGAGGTCAAGCTTGCAGCCAAAGGTGGCGGCTCCGAGAGCAAGTCGCGCTTTGCCGTCCTCAACCCGAGCGACGACGTGGTGGAGTGGATACTCGGCCAGGTGCCGACCATGGGGGGCGACTGGTGCCCGCCCGGCATGCTGGGCGTCGGCATCGGCGGCACGCCCGAAAAGGCAATGGTGCTGGCAAAGGAATCGCTGATGGCGCACATCGACATCAACGAGCTCAAACAGCGCGGCGCGAAGAACCGGGCCGAGGAGCTCCGCCTCGAGCTGTTCGAAAAAGTCAACGCGCTCGGCATCGGCGCGCAAGGCCTGGGCGGACTCGCCACGGTCCTCGACGTCAAGGTGCTCGACTACCCCACCCATGCGGTGATGAAACCGGTCGCGATCGTGCCGAACTGCGCGGCGACGCGTCACATCGAGTTTCACCTGGACGGCAGCGGCCCGGCCCGTTTCGAGGCGCCGAGTCTCGACAACTGGCCCAGGATCGCTCTCGATCTGGCCGCCGGCGCGAAGCGCGTCAACCTGGAGACGCTGACCAAGACCGAGACCGCCACGTGGAAAGCCGGCGATCGCCTGCTGCTCACCGGGAAGATCCTCACCGGGCGCGATGCCGCTCACAAGCGGCTCACCGACCTGATGGCCAAAGGTGAAAAGTTGCCGGTGGATCTCGCCAACCGCCTCATCTACTACGTCGGCCCGGTGGACGCCGTGCGCGACGAGGTCGTCGGCCCCGCCGGCCCCACCACGTCCCGCCGCATGGACAAGTTCATGGACACCATGCTCGGCAAAACCGGCATGCTGGGCTCGATCGGGAAATCGGAGCGCGGCGCGGACGCCGTGAAGGTGATCAAGCAGCACAAGGGCGTTCACCTGATCGCGATAGGCGGCGCCGCCTACCTGGTATCCAAAGCCATCCGTGGCGCGCGCGTGCTTGCCTTCAAGGACCTCGGCATGGAAGCGATCCACGAGTTCGACGTCAAGGACATGCCCGTCACGGTGGCGGTAGACGCCGGAGGCAACGCCGTGCACGAGAGCGGCCCGCGCGAATGGCGCATGAAGATCGGAAAAATCCCGGTCGCGGTCGCATAAAAGGGGATAGCGTTTGTAGTTGATCCGGATCAAGCCGGGATTTCGATTCGTCAGAGTGCTGCAAGATTGTCCGCCAGCGGGAGGGGTAACAGATGCAATCGGTACGGACGGATGTCGTAGTGGTCGGCGGCGGAGGCGCGGGACTGCGCGCGGCGATCGCGGTGGCGGAAAGTGATCCGCGGCTGAGCATAGCTCTCGTCTCGAAGGTCGTGCCCATGCGCAGCCACACGGTCGCCGCCGAGGGGGGCTCGGCCGGCGCCATCCGCGAGGACGACAGCCTCAACAGCCACTTCGACGATACCGTTGGCGGCGGCGACTGGCTCTGCGACCAGGACGTGGTCGAATTCTTCGTCGCCAATTGCACCGAGGCGATGACGCAACTCGAGCATTGGGGTTGCCCGTGGAGCCGCACGGAAGACGGGCACGTCAACGTCCGCTTCTTCGGCGGCATGAAGGTCCAGCGCACGTGGTTCGCCGCGGACAAGACCGGCTTCCACATGCTGCACACGCTGTTCCAGACGTCCCTCAAGTATCCGTCGATCAAGCGCTACGACGAGTATTTCTGCGCCGACCTGATCGTGGAAGACGGCCGTGTGCAGGGCGTGGTCGCGATCGACATCGCGACCGGGGAATTTTTGCTGATCGAATGCAAGGCGGCGGTCATGTGCACCGGGGGCGCAGGACGCGTGTTCGGCCAGAACACCAACGCCGGCATCGTCACCGGCGACGGCATGGGTATCGCCTACCGCCATGGTGTCCCCTTGCGCGACATGGAATTCGTCCAGTATCACCCCACGGCCCTCCCCGGCAGCGGGGTGCTCATCACGGAAGGCTGCCGCGGCGAAGGCGGAATACTCACCAACAAGGACGGTTATCGCTACCTCCAGGACTACGGCCTCGGCCCGCCCGACCCGTCGCCGCGCCCGAAGGCGATGGAGCTCGGGCCGCGCGACCGCCTGTCGCAAGCGTTCTGGCACGAGGAGCAGAAAGGGCGGACGGCGAGCACTCCGCAGGGGCAGGCGGTCTGGCTCGACCTGCGCCACCTGGGTGCCGCGAAGATCCACGAACGCCTGCCGCTCATAACCGAGGTCGCTAAGACCTTCATGGGGGTGGATCCCGTCGTGGCCCCGATCCCGGTGCGCCCCGCCGTGCACTACACGATGGGCGGCATCCTCTGCAACGGTCAGACCGAGACCCCCCTCAAGGGCCTCTACGCGGCGGGCGAATGCTCGAGCGTGGGCATCCACGGCGCGAACCGCCTCGGCTCCAATTCGCTTGCGGAGATCGTGGTGTTCGGCAAAGTGGCCGGCGAGCAGGCTGCTCAATACGCGAAAGTGGCGCCGGCCGGCCGTCCCGACGCCGCGCGCAAACAGGCGGAGGCCGCCGAGAGCCGGTTGCTTGCGATGCTGGGCCGCGACCGGGGCGAGCGCTTTGCGACGATTCGCGACGAGATGCACGCCGCCATGGAAACGGGCGTCGGCATCTACCGCAAGGCCGACACCATGCAGGCGGCATGCGCCAAGCTCGCGGTTCTGCGCGACCGCTACCGGCGCGGGCTCAAGCTCGACGATCGCAACCGCGCGTTCAACACCGAATGGCTGTCGGCGATCGAGCTCGGCTTCACGCTCGAGATCGCCGAGGTGATCGCGCAGTCGGCGCTCAATCGCAGGGAATCGCGCGGCGCGCACACCTGGCTCGACGAGTTCACGGAGCGCGACGACGACAACTACCTGAAGCATACGCTCGCCTACCGCACCGGCGACGGGCCGCCCCGTCTGGACTACGCGCCGGTGACCATCACCAGATCGCAGCCCAAGGAGCGGGTCTATGGCGGCGAGGGCAAGTACGTCGAGTTGACCTGAGGACCGCGCATGGCTGATACCAAGACAATCGAGATCGAGGTGCTGCGCTACAACCCGGAGAAGGACGCCGAGCCGCACTTCCAGTCCTTCCAGGTTCCCTTCTCGGACGATACGTCGGTGCTGCAGGGCCTGCTGTACATCAAGGACCACCTGGATGGCAGCCTCACCTTCCGCTGGTCGTGCCGCATGGCGATCTGCGGCAGCTGCGGCAAGATGGTGAACGGCAGGCCGGAGCTTTCCTGTCACACGTTCCTGCGCAACTACTATCCCGGCCCGGTGCGCATCGAGCCCCTCAATCATTTCCCGATCGTGCGCGACCTCGTAATCGACCAGAGCGATTTCCTGAAGAAGCTCGAATCGGTCAAGCCTTACATCATCCCGCGCGAGCAGAAGGACGTGCAAGACGGCGAATACGTGCAAACGCCGAGCCAGCTGCACAAGTACTACCAGTATTCCCAGTGCATCAACTGCCTGCTCTGCTATGCCGCCTGCCCGCAGTACGGCCTCAAGCCGGGATTCACCGGGCCGGCGGCGCTCGCGCTGCTGCACCGCTACAACTCGGACTCGCGCGATCGGGGGTGGGAGGAGCGCGCGGAAGTCCTGAACGCGGAGCAAGGCGTGTGGGACTGCACCCTGGTGGGCTACTGCTCCGAGGTGTGCCCGAAGCACGTGGATCCC
This sequence comes from uncultured beta proteobacterium, assembly GCA_963802355.1. Classification (GTDB taxonomy): domain Bacteria; phylum Pseudomonadota; class Gammaproteobacteria; order Burkholderiales; family SG8-41; genus SG8-41. The sequence goes on from CAWDIV010000015.1 coordinate 304,801, forward strand.
GCCCACGCGATCAACCAGAACAAGGTCAACAGCACGATGGATTATTTCGGCGTGCTCAAGCTCCTCATGCCCAAGGGAGGTGGCTGATGGCCCAGGTCAAGACGTACGTGCGCCCCATGCAAGGCTGGTGGCGGAGAAACCCGTTTTTCAGGCGCTACATGATCAGGGAAGCGAGCTGCGTCTTCCTCGCGATCTATACGATCATCCTGCTGGTGGGCCTGCTCCGGCTCACCCAAGGCGAGGCCGCCTATGAGGCCTGGCGCACGGCGCTGACCAGCCCGGTCTCCATCCTCTTTCACTGGCTCGCGCTGCTGACGGTCGGCTATCACGCCTACACCTGGTGGAAGGTGGCGCCGAAGACTGCGCCGGACATTCGCATCGGCGGCCGCCCTCTGCCGGAGCTCGTGATCACGGGAGGAGGCTGGCTGGCGACGCTCGCTGCTTCCGTCGATCATCTACGTCATCGTGCGGTGGATGTAGACATGAAACGCTCCCACGAACCCATCTTCTGGTCGCTCTTCGGGGCCGGCGGCGTCCTCTCCGCGCTCGTCGCGCCGATCCTGATCTTCATCACCGGGATCATCGCGCCCATCGGCTTGTGGATGCCGCCGCAGGCGCTCGACTACACACGGGTGCTCGGGTTTGCCCAGCACTGGATCGGCAAGGCCTTCCTGCTGGCGGTGATCTCGTTGTTCCTGTTTCACGCCGCGCACCGCATCTACCACGGACTGCACGACATCGGGGTGCATGCCGGAACCGGAACCATGGTAGCGAGCTATGGGGGGGCGCTGCTCGGCACGCTGGCTGCGGCCTTTCTGTTGCTCAAAATAGGCTTCTGACGCCGCTGTTCAAGGGGAGAAGAACATGAACTGGAAAGCCATAGCGCCCATCGCCGTCGCCATCATCATCGCACTCATCCCCGCTCCCGAAGGACTGCCGCAGCATGCGTGGTATTTCTTCGCGATCTTCGTCGGCGTGATCGTGGGCCTCATGTTCGAGCCGCTGCCGGGAGGCGCGATCGGGCTCATCGGCGTCACGCTGGTGACCGTGCTGTCCCCGTGGGTTTTCTTCAGCCCGGAGCAGCTGGCGAAGCCCGGCTTCAATGATGCCCGCGCCGCGTTGAGCTGGGCGTTGTCCGGGTTCTCCAACACCACGGTGTGGCTGATCTTCGGCGCCTTCATGTTCGCCCTCGGCTACGACAAGACCGGGCTCGGGCGCCGTATCGCGCTGCTCCTCGTCAGGGCGATGGGCCGCAAGACGCTCACGCTGGGATACGCGGTGGTAATTGCGGACCTGCTGCTCGCGCCATTTACACCATCGAACACGGCGCGCAGCGGCGGCACGATCTATCCGGTGATCCGCAATCTGCCCCCGCTATACCAATCCATGCCGAACGATCCGTCGATGCGGCGCATGGGCTCCTACCTGATGTGGGTGGCAATCTCCGCAACCTGCGTTACGAGCTCGATGTTCCTCACCGCGTTCGCGCCTAACCTCCTTGCGACCGAGCTGGTGAAGAAGATCGCGAAGGTCGAGTTCGCGTGGCTCGACTGGTTCACCTATTTCGCCCCCGTCGGCATTCTGTTGCTGGTGCTGGTCCCCTTGCTCGCCTACTGGCTCTATCCGCCGGAGGTGAAGGAGGGGGCGGAAGTCCCGGCGTGGGCGGCCCAGGAACTCGAGAAGATGGGGCCGCTCAGCCAGCGGGAAATCACGCTGGGGATCCTCGTCGTGATCGCCCTGGTGCTGTGGATTTTCGGCGGCGACATCATGGAGGCCACCACCGCCGCCATCGTCGTGATCTGCCTGATGCTGGTGCTCAAGATCGTCACGTGGGACGACATCATCTCCAATAAATCCGCATGGAACACGCTGGCGTGGTTCGCGACGCTGGTCGCCCTCGCCGGCGGCCTGAGCCAGGTTGGATTCGTCAAGTGGTTCGCGGAGGTCGTTGGCGGGCAACTGAGCGGCGTGTCGCCCACGATGGCAGTCGCCGCGCTGCTGGCGATCAACTTCTTCGGCCACTACCTGTTTGCAAGCGGTACCGCCCACGTCACCGCCATGATCCCGGTGCTGCTCGCGGTGGCCTCCACGATTCCGGGGGTCAACATGCACACGCTCGCGCTCGGGCTGTGCCTGCAGCTCGGCATCATGGGCATCATCACCCCGTTCGCGAGCGGCCCCAGCCCGGTCTACTACGGCAGCGGGTATCTGCCGGCGGCGGACTACTGGCGCCTGGGCGCGATCTTCGGCTTGATCTTTTTCATCGCGTTCATGGTGATCGGCGTGCCTTGGATCCTGTTCATACGGTGAGCGTCGCCCGCTTCCGCGGCTCATGCCCGCCCGTGGCATGAGGCCTCGCTGCGCAATGAACGTCGCCACCGTCCGCCGCATCGGCCTGTTCGGCGGGCCGATCCTTGGGCTCGTCTGCTATTACCTGCTGCCCCAGTATTACTCGACCGGCCCCGGCGAATGGGTCGAGTTCTCGCGCGCCGGGCGCACTACGCTTGGAATGATGGTCTGGATGGCCGCGTGGTGGCTCACCGAGGCGGTGGATATCGAGGTCACCGCCCTGCTGCCGATCGTCGACCTTCCCGCTCCTGGGCATCGCGCCGCTGTCCAAGGTCCTGCCGCCCTACGCCGCGGACGTGATCTTCCTCTTCATGGGCGGCTTCATCATCGGGCTCGCCATCGAGCGCTGGGGCCTCGACCGGCGCATCGCTTTCTTCACGCTGCGCCTGGTCGGCGCGCGCCCGGGCGCCATCATCGGCGGCTTCATGGCGGTCACTGCGTTCCTCAGCATGTGGGTCTCGAATACCGCGTGCGCGGCCATGATGGTGCCGATCGCGCTGAGCGTCATCGACCTCGTGTTGCGCACCCGCACCGGCGTCGGCTTGAAGGAGTCGGGCGGGATACCTCAGGACCGCATTCCCGAGCGCAACTTCGCCACCGGCCTCCTGCTCTGCGTCGCCTACGCGGCGTCGATCGGCGGGGTTGCGACCATCATCGGCTCACCGCCCAACGGCATCGCGGTGCGCTACATCCAGCAGACGTTCCAGAAGGAAGTGAGCTTCTTCGACTGGCTGCTGGTGGGCGGGCCGTTCACGCTCATCTTCCTGCCGATCGCGTGGCTGCTGGTCACCCGCGTTCTGTTTCGCTCCGAGATGGGCGAGATCGAGGGCGGCCGGCAGTATTTCGGCGAGGAGTATCGCAAGCTCGGGCCTCTCACGCGGGGCGAGAAGATCGTGCTGGCCGTCTTTTCCGTCACCGCCATGCTCTGGATATTCAGCCCGCTGCTCAAGCCCATTGCGGTCGCGGGCATGAAGCCGCTCGCCGGGCTCTCCGACGCGGGCATTGCCATGCTGGCGGCCATGGCGCTATTTCTGATCCCGGTGGACCGCGCCAAGGGCGTGCGCGCCATGGACTGGGACACGGCCGTGAAGCTCCCCTGGGGCGTGCTGATGCTGTTCGGCGGAGGCCTCACGCTCGCGGCCTCCATTGAAGCGAACGGCGTGTCGGAGTTCATCGGCAACTCGAGTCGCGGCCTCTCCGGGTTGCATCCCCTCCTCCTGCTGCTCGCCATCACGACCATGACGGTGTTCCTGTCGGAGCTCACCTCCAACACGGCGCAGGTCGCGACCATGGTGCCGGTGCTCGCGGCGATGGCGCCGGTGCTGGGGATGAACCCGTACGTCCTGATCCTCGCGTGCACGCTCGGCGCAAGCAGCGCCTACATGATGCCGGTCGGAACGCCGCCGAACGCGATCGTGTTCGGGACCGGATTGATCCGGATGCCGCAGATGATGAAGGCCGGCTTCTGGCTGAACCTCGCCGGCATACTTGTCATCGTCGCGCTGTCCTGGCTGTTCATCACGCCGCTGCTCGGCAACGTCTATTAGCTTTCCCGGTAAAAAACCCGGGGGAGTGCGCGGGCGCGGCGCGCTATGCGTGATGCCGCGGGCTCATTCGCGGTGCGCGCGCCAGATGCCGTAGATGATCCAGACGCTGCTGGCGAAGGCCAGCAGGTAGCCGGTCAGGCCCACGGCCGTCAGCACGGGGATGCCGAAGAGCGTCGGACCTTCCGGCACTGACATGACGATCGCCGAGCCGATGACCAGCGACGCGGTCATGATTCCCACGGTACCGCGGTTGAGCGCGCGCTCCATGCGGCTCCCGAACTGGTCCAGCCGCTTGATATCCAGGCCGATCCGGGTCTTGCCGCGGCGCGCTTCGCGCAGCAGCCGCGCGAAATCACGCGGGACGCTGCCGACGAGATTGAAGAACCCATTCAGCGCCCCCTGCCCGCGGCGCAGCAGCTCCATGGGCTGGTAGCGCTCGTCGAGCGCGCTGCGCAGGAGCGGCGCCAGGTGCTCGATGATGTGGACGTCAGGGTCGTACTGGCGCCCCAGGCCCTCCAGCGTGAGGAGCGCCTTGAACATCATGGACAGGTCGGAAGGGAGCACGATCGAGTGCTCGCGCACGATGGCGGAGAAATCGCGCACGACGCTCCCGATGCGGATGCTCTTCAACGGCACGTCCTCGAACTCGAACACCAGCTCGTTCACGTCGGCCGCGAGCTTCGCCTCGTCCACGTAGGCGTCTCCCGCCCAGTCGAGCAGCACGTCGAGCATCGGCTCCTGCTCCATGCGCGCGAGCCCGGCGAGGAGATCGATCACCTGGCTGCGCCGCTGCGGCGAGAGCCGCCCCACCATGCCGAAGTCGATGATCACCATGCGGTGGTCCGGCAGGTAGATCACGTTGCCCGGATGCGGGTCGGCGTGGAAGAAGCCGTGGATCAGGATCTGCCGCAGGAAGAACTGGGTGCCGCGCGCGGCGAGGATCTTGCGGTCCAGCCCCGCCGCGTCCACCGCCGCCGGATCGGTGGCCGGTATGCCCTCGACGTGCTCCTGGACCAGCAGCGCGTCGCTCGTCCACTCCGGGTAGACACGGGGAATGACGATATGGGGATCGCCGGCGAAGTTCTTCGCGAAGCGCTCGATGTTCCGCGTCTCGGTGGCGAAGTCGATCTCGCGCTCGAGCGACCGCGTGAATTGCGCCGCGATCTCCACCGGCTGGTAACGCCGTGCTTCCGGCATCTCGGACTCGACCAGCGCGGCCACGCGCCGCAGCAGCCGCAGGTCCGCCTCGATCTTGGCGCGCACCCCCGGCCGCCGGATCTTGAGCACGACCGGAGTGCCGTCCTGGAGCTTCGCGCGGTGCACCTGCGCGATCGAAGCAGCAGCGAGCGCCGTCGTCTCGAGATCCCGAAAGACCTCGAACGGCGAGCGCCCGAGCGCGCGCTCCAGTTCCGGCAACAGCTCGTCGAAGCTCACCGGCGGAACGTTCGCCTGCAGCTTCTCGAACTCGGCGATCCAGCTCGGGGGGAAGAGATCCACGCGCGTCGCCATCACCTGCCCGAGCTTGACGAAAGCCGGCCCGAGCTCCTCGAGCGCCATGCGGATGCGCTGCGGCGGATCGAGCTTGACCGACTCGCCCGCCTCGCCCCAGCGCAGGATGCGGCCCGCGCTCTCGAGCACGCCGGCGATGCCTATCCTCTGCACGAAGTCGCCAAGGCCGTGCCGGATCAGGACCGAGGTGATCTCATGCAGACGCGGCAGCTCGCGCATCATGCCGAAGGTATGGCGCAGCATCGCCTCTAGCAGCCTGTCGTACTTACCTTGATGAACGATTGGCGTGAACGCATGGGATCGCTCGGGCTAGAATCGAGCCGACGGGCTGTAATGGGATATTTATTGGTCCGGAATCGTCAGTTTCAGGTGTACTACATCCGGTGCATCCGCTTCACATTGTAAGCAAGGCACACCAGATCCCATTCGCCGCTGACGTGGTTCCGGATGACAGCAACCCGCTACAATCCGCCTTTCCATTTAGCAGCTTGTCGGGACAGCGAAAGCCCGGAAAGCTGCTAGGGGGTTTTCTTCGTTTCGGCCGAGGACTTGTCGAGCGCGGCCGCCATCCCGGTGAGCACGCCGCCCGCAATCTGGGCGAAGCGCACGCCGAACTCTCCCGCGACCTCGATGCCCGCCAGCGTGATCTTGAGCGAGGTGCCGGCAAGGGTCCGCGTCAATTCGGTCACCGCCGGCCGCAACCTGGCGCCCGGTCTCGGTGCCCGCATGCGTCGCCTTGCCGACCACTGTCCCGCAGCTCGGGGGCGACGCGCTCGCCTGCCGATTCGGCGACCTGGCTGACCGTGGCGACGAAGTCTTCCTCGATCTTCTGCAGGCCCGGCGAGCGCCTGCTGCAGCTCGCGCTCCGAAACTCCGCGGCCGGTATCGAGGATCCGGCGAATCGCCTCCTGACCCGCCTCCACCGACTTCGCGAGCGCCTGGTCCATGCCGCGGAAGGCCTCGGCAAGAGAGTGTCGTGCGCCGCCGGTGCTGGCTGCCCTCGGCGCCAAGGCTCACGCCCTCGGTCACGGCGCGCACCGTTTCGCGGATGGCCTCGCGGTCGAAGCGCCTGCTCGTCAGCGCGTTCAGCGTAAGCTCGCGCACGCGCTCGCGCACCGCCTCGCCCTGCCGGATCGAGTCGCTCGCCGCCTTCCTGATGTCCTCGTCGGAATGTCTGTCGTGCTCGGCCATGGATACATCCTACACTGCTACCCTGAATTTTTCACCGTAGTTGCGTGATCGGGTCGGCGCATCCACGCGATGCCGCGTTATATCAGTTGCTTAGAACGGACATTGCGGCTGACAGATCGTGCCTTCGCACGGTGCACTGAAACATGCGGGCTCCATGAAACGCGCGGGCTAGCGGGAACGCCCAACAAAAAGCCCGGGATACCCGAGCTTTCTGGTAAAGCGGGCAAAGCGCTATTTCTTCTTCGCTGCCGGGGCTGGGGCTGCCGTCTTGATGCCCTTCTCCTTCTTGTAGCGCTCGACGACGCGGTCCATCGCCTTTTCCTCGGCTTCGCGCGCTTTCTTCGTCGCTTCACGCCGTCTTGGCCTCGCCTCTGCCGCCTTCGCCTTCGCTTCGTCGGACAGCGGCGGCAGTTTCGCGTAGGCCAGTCCGACCCCGACTATGCACGCCACCAGCCCCGTGGCAACAGTCCTCCAGATCTTCAGAGCGTTCATAGCTTCCATCCCTCCTTTACGGGCGATGCATGAGCAGCCGATGGGCTTCGCCCCGGCCGCCCTGCCGCGCCCCGCCATCATCTCGTTGTACCAGTACTCGTGGTGCTCCTTCGCCCATTGCTCGTCCACCAGGCCATCGTGGCGCATGTTGTCGTAAGCGCCTTCGAGACCAACCGTGCCCAGGTACATGTGGCCGAACATCATCCCGATAAACAGCACCGCGGTGATCGCGTGGACGATGTTCGCGTACTGCATCACCACGCGCCCCTGGTCGAGGTTCGGGAAACAGCAGGACCAGCCCGGAAACGCCGACGATGATGCTGAACAGGAACAGACCGCACCCAGAACACGATCTTCTCGCCGGCATTGAAGAAGCCCGATGGCACGTGCTTTCCGGTCAGCATGCCGCCGCCCTTGGCGAGCCAGGTGAGATCGTACATCCGCGGTATGTTGCGGCCGAGGTAGGTAAAGAACATCAGAGCGGCGGCGATCAGGAACACCGGGCCGACGAAGTTGTGCAGGTTTTTCGAGAGGATGGCGAGCCACGAGAACAGCGTGTAGCCGAACATGGGAAGCAGGACGTATTTCCCGAACAGCAGCACCAGCCCGGAAATCCCCAGGATCACGAAGCTGATCGCCACGGTCCAATGTATGGTCCGGTCCCATGCCGTGAAGCGCAGTATCTTCCTTCCCGTCAACGGCCCGTGGACCTTGATCGACCCCTTCCACAGGTAGAAAGCCAGGATGGCGAGCAATATGAGGATCAGCAGCCACCCGCCGTAGACGGTGATGGGGCCGTTGCGAATCTGGCGCCAGATCTCGCCCTGGGTCTGCACGAGGACGTTGGTCTCGATGCCGCGGACCTGGGTGGTCTGCGTAGGGGAGGTCTCGGCCCTCGCGCACGTCGCGCCAGAACGGCGCGTTATTGAGCGGCTGGGACTCCTGGCGCTTCGCCTGCTCCTGCGCGTGCTGCTGCGTTTGTCCTGCCGCGGCGGGGGCGCCCTGCTGCTGGGCGAAGGCCGAGCTGGGGCAGCAACAGGAACAGGAATGCGATTACCAGACGTGCCGCTGCTCGCATGTCGCGAATGCGGACCATGCGCTCCTCCTATGGTTTCTAGTTGGCCGAGGGCGTGGCGCGGGAATACTCGTTCTGCCCCTCGTTACGTTTCTTGATTGCGTTCTCCCAGGCGAGCTTGTCTCCCTTGAACTGAGCGTTATCCCAAGGCTGGGTGTCCGGCTTGCCCTGGTATTGGCCTTGCTTGTACACCGTACACGTGGGCTTCTCGCCGCAACCCGCTGCGAACAGCGCCAGCACCGCTGTCAGCCGCCAGAGCGTATGCCGTCCTCATGACTTCGTCCCCGGCTGGCCTGCCGGCGGGGCCGCCGGCCGGTCGGGCTTGCCGTAGGCCGTGCCCCAGCCCCAGACCTCGGCGCCCTTGCCGCGCTTCAGCACGCGGTTGCGATAGATGTCGGCGATCACGTCGGCATCGCCGCCCAGCAGCGCCTTGGTCGAGCACATCTCGGCGCACGCCGGAAGCTTGCCTTCCGCGAGGCGGTTGCGGCCGTACTTCTTGAACTCGGCCGCGGAGAAGTCGGCCTCCGGTCCACCCGCGCAGAACGTGCACTTGTCCATCTTGCCGCGCAACCCGAACGCGCCGTCCTGCGGGAACTGCGGGGCGCCGAACGGGACAGGCGTAGAAGCAGTAGCCGCAGCCTATGCACAGATCCTTGTCGTGCAGCACCACGCCTTCCGTGGTCTTGTAGAAGCAGTCCACCGGGCATACCGCCATGCACGGGAGCGTCCGAGCAGTGCATGCAGGCGACCGAGATCGACTTCTCCCCCGGCACGCCATCGTTCAGCGTGACCACGCGGCGGCGGTTCACGCCCCACGGAATCTCGTGCTCCTGCTTGCAGGCTGTCACGCAGCCGTTGCACTCGATGCAACGCTCGGCATCACACAGGAATTTCATTCTCGCCATGTTGAGCTTCCTCCGCCTCAATACTCGTTACTGCATGCGCTTTTCTGACCTGGCACAGCGTGGTCTTGGTTTCCTGCATCATGGTCACGATGTCGTAGCCATAAGTCGTCGCGGTGTTCAGCGGCCTCGCCGCGAACGATCGGCGCCGCCCCTTCCGGGTAGTAGTTGAGCAGGTCTTTGCCTTCGAAATGCCCCGCGAAATGGTACGGGCAGAACACCGTGCCCGAAGCGACCCGCTCCGTCACCAGCGTCTTTACCTTGAGGCGCGCCTTGGTCGGCGTCTCCAGCCACACGTACTCGTCGTCCTTCACGCCGCGATCGTTGGCGTCCTTCGGATTGATCTCGACGAACATGTGCTGCTGCAGCTCCGCGAGCCACGGGTTGGAGCGTGTCTCGTCGCCGCCGCCCTCGTACTCGACCAGGCGGCCGCTGGTAAGTATCAGCGGATAGCTCTTGACGGCGTCCTTGTTCGCGTCCTGTACCGTCTTGAACAAGACCGGCATGCGCCAGCGGTTCTTCTGGTCGTCGTGCGTCGGATATTTTTCGATGAGGTCAGGCCGCGACGTAAACAGCGCCTCGCGGTGCAGCGGCACGGGATCCGGGAAATTCCACACCACCGCGCGCGCCTTGGCGTTGCCGAAGGGGTGGCAGCCGTGCTCCTTCATGAAGACGCGGATCATGCCGCCCGACGGATCGGTCTTCCAGTTCTTGCCTTCGGCCGCCTTCTTCTCATCCTCGGTCAGCTCGTCCCACCAGCCGAGCTTCTTCAGCAGGACGTGGTCGAGCTCTGGGTAGCCCGCGGTGAGCTCCGCGCCCTTGGAGTGCGAGCCGTCTTCAGCCAGCAGGTTGACCCCGTCTCTCTCGACGCCGAAGTTGGCGCGGAAGTTGCCGCCGCCGTCCATCATGTGCTTCGAGGTGTCGTAGAGATTCGGCGAGCCGGGATGCTTGAGCGAGGGATTGCCGAAGCACGGCCACGGCAGCCCGTAATAGTCGCCATCCAGCACGTAACCGGTCTTCGCGTCCTTGCCGCCTTTGGCTCGCAGCGTCTTCACGTTGAATACATGCTGGTTGCGCATGTGGGCCTGCAGCCGCTCCGGCGACTGCCCGGTCATGCCGATGGTCCACGTGCCGCGATTGATCTCGCGCAGCGTGTCCTCCACGTCGGGCTCGACCATCCCGCCCTTGCCCTTGACGAGCTTGATCTTGCCGGCGCGAATTCCTTGGCGAAACCGAACTTCTCCGCAAACTGATACATGATCATGTGGTCGGTGCGTGACTCGAACATCGGGTCGATCACCTTCTCGCGCCACTGGATCGAGCGGTTGGAACACGTAGCCGAGCCCGCGCATTCCATCTGGGTGGCGGCGGGCAGCAGATAGACGCCGTCCTGACGCACCATCGCGGCCATCGCGGCGGTCGCGCTCGGATACGGGTCCACTACCACCAGCAGATCGAGCTTCTTCATCGCCTCGACCATTTCCTTGCCGCGTGTCTGGCTGTTCGGTGCGTGGCCCCAGTAGACCACCGCGCGCAGGTTCGGGTCCTGGTCGAGGTTCTCGTTCTTCTCGAGCACCGCGTCGATCCAGCGCGACACCGTGATGCCGGGCTTCTCCATCATGGCCTGGGAAACGAACTGCTTCTTGATCCATTCATAGTCCACGCCCCAGACCGCGGCCCAGTGCCGCCAGGAGCCGGCGGCGATGCCGTAATAACCCGGCAGCGAGTCCGGGTTCGGGCCGACGTCCGTCGCGCCCTGCACGTTGTCGTGGCCGCGGTAGATGTTGCAGCCGCCGCCGGCAACGCCGACGTTGCCGAGCGCGAGCTGGAGGATGCAGGAAGCGCGCACGATGGCATTGCCGTTGGTGTGCTGGGTCTGGCCCATGGCCCATACGATGGTGCTGGGCTTGTTCTTCGCCATTTTCTCGGCGACGTCACGCACCTCGGCTTCCTTCATGCCGGTAACCTTCTCGACTTCCTCCGGCGTCCACTTGGCGACTTCTTCCCGCACCTTGTCCATGCCGTAGACGCGGGCCTTGATGTACTCCTTGTCCTCCCAGCCGTTCTTGAAGATGTGGTGCAGCATGCCCCACAGGAACGCGACGTCCGTGCCGGAGCGGATGCGGTAATAGGTGTCCGCCTTCGCCGCCGTGCGGGTAAAGCGCGGATCGACCACGATCACCTTGGCGCCGTTTTCCTTGGCGACCAGCGTGTGCATCATCGACACCGGATGCGCTTCCGCCGCATTGCTGCCGAAGAACAGTATGCACTTGGAGTTATGCTCGTCGTTGTACGAATTGGTCATCGCCCCGTAGCCCCAGGTGTTCGCCACCCCCGCCACCGTCGTCGAGTGGCAGATGCGCGCCTGGTGGTCCATGTTGTTGGTGCCGAACATGGACACGAACTTGCGAAAGAGGTACGCCTGCTCGTTGTTTTGCTTGGACGAGCCGATCCAGAAGGTGGCGTCCGGGCCGCCCTTTTCCTTGTCGTTGCGGATGGCGATGAGCTTGTCGCTCACCTCCTTCAGCGCCACGTCCCACGAAATCTTCTGCCACTTTCCGCCGACGAGCTTCATCGGGGATTTCAGCCGGTGCGAGTCGTGCGTCATCCCGTGCTCGCGGATGGAGGAGCCCTTGGCGCAGTGCGCACCGAGGTTGATCGGCGAGTCGAACACCGGTTCATGCCGGATCCACACGCCGTTCTGCACCACCGCGTCCAGGGAGCAGCCGACGGAGCAATGGGTGCAGATCGTGCGCTTGACTTCGAGCGCGCCGGCGCCTGCGTCCTGCGCGGCTTGCGCCTCGCCGACGATGTTGAACGGAAGCTGTGACGTCACCGCTCCGGCGCCCAGCGCGATGCCCGAACGCCGCAGGAACGTGCGGCGGTCTATCGTCTTGCCGAGCATCCCCGAAACCGGACGGGTGAGCCGGCTCTGCGCAGCACCATCCTTGGCGAGCGTCGTGGATTTTCTGGTGAGCAACATGGGCGGTCCCCTCAGATTTTCGTCGTGCTGTAGTACTTACGGATATGGTCCGTGACGTGGTAGCCCTTGGACCCGCTCACGGCTTCGGCTTTTTTCGGCTGCGATTGAGGGCTTTTGTTGGCGACCACTGCCGCGGTGGCAACGCCACCGGCACCGACAGCCAGCAGGAAATTACGACGCGAGAGTTTGGATGCTTGACTTTTCATCCCATCCTCCTTTTTTATGAAGCGGTCAGCAGGTTTTGACTAGTGAAAAATTTACGCTTTAACGTGGTGCAAGGCAAGAAAAACCCAAGCGAATTTAAGAATGAGAATGACTCTTACTGGCTGCCGAATGCCCTATTGAGAGCCGTTCTCAATTGACGTATGGATCAGGCCGTATCAGCCATTTCGAAAGATGCCTTCTCGAGTTCAAGGAACGCCAAAGCAAACGCCGCTACGGGCTTGTAGAAGCGCGAAGACACGGCGTTTTGCACCGCAGCATAAAACGGGATTGCGCCTGGATAAAGGAAGGTTGCAAAGAACTGCTGCTGTTCCTGAAGCGGCCGCCCGTTTTCGATGAGCCAGCGCATCACATCACCGATACCCGAAACGTGGTCCTCCACCTCGAACACGCTCTCGCGGCGCGCGAGACCCAGGGCCGAGATCTGTTCGCGCAGCCTGACCAGATAACCGGTCCGGCGCGAACGCTTCCGCATAGGCTGAAAGATACGGCGTCACTTCAGCCCTGCCGACGCCGACGAACAGGGTGTCGTATTCCTGCCTTACTACCGCGGGGTAGGCGTTGCGGCACGCTTCCTGCAAATCGCGCCACGCGGGAAGCAGCCCACCAGCGCCCTCCTCTCCCTCCCCACCCTGTCCGGCGTGGCAGATCTCCGCCAGCAAGTGCGAGTCCGCGGGCGCGTAGAAAAGGCGGCTCACGAGACCGTAGAGGTTGGCGCGAGCCTGGTCCTCCGGGTCGATCCCTGACGAGGCGGCAGAAGCGGCAACCGTTTCATCCACGCTCTTCACGCTCCTTGTCGCCCGCGCTGAAGATGGTTCCGTCATTGCCTTTTTCGAACATGTCTACGACACGGCAATCCTGGCACATCGCCAGGCGGCGCAACGCGGCAGGATCGCGGAACATGGAGTGAGAGCTCAAGCGGGCCAACATGTTGTCGATCATGCGTTGATTCCCGAACGGCTTGCCGCAACGCACGCAGGCGAGCAACCTTGTCCTCGTTCAGCACCATCGGCCGCGTCGCCTCCGGCTGTCGAGCAGCAGCCGGGGCGCGAGCGTGATGGCGTCCTTCGGGACAGGTCTTCTCGCACAGCCCGCACTGCACGCAGTTACGCTCGATGAACCTCAACTGGGGCTTGTCCTTCGTGTCGAGCAGGGCACCCTCCGGACAGGCGCCCACGCAGGCGAGGCACATGGTGCATTTCTGCTGGTCGACGACGACCGCGCCGTAAGGAGCGCCCGCCGCGAGCGCAACCGCCTCCTTGCGAACCGGAGCCTGCTTGAGCAGATGATCGAAAATGAAGTCGAGCGTGGCGCGCTTGTCGTTGGACAGGTTGAATGTCGCCGCAGCGAGCGCGCGCGGCGGTTGCAGCAGTCCACACCGCTTTCTCCAGCGTAGCGACGTCGCGGGCTTCGATCAGCCGGAATCGTCCCTCGCCCAGGCCGAGCCCGCTTACGATCTCTTGCGCGTGCCCCATCTGCGCCTCGAGCGCCCGCAGGTAGCCGGGAGATTCCGAGCCCGCCGCCAGGATGACGAATTGCGCCGCGCCCAGCGCGATGCTGCCGAGCATGAGGTCGAGCCCGAGCGAGGCGACGTGAAACACTTCGAGCGGAATCACGCGGGCGGGCAGTCCCCTGCCGCGCCGCGCCGAGGCGCGCGATGAGCTCCCGTCCCTCACCACCGCTGTGAAACAGCAGGCACGCATCCTCGCCGCCCGCCTCGCGGTACGTCTGCAGCACGGTCTTCAGCGCGCGTCCCCATGTCGGCGACCCGCGGATAGGCGTAGGTCATCGCGCCCGAAGGACACACGGCTGCGCACCCCCCGCAGCCCATGCAAAGATGCGGCTCGACCTTGACGCGGTTTTCGTCGAGCTCGCTCGTGATCGCCCGCGTCGAGCAGACCTCGATGCAGCGCGTGCACCCGACGATTTCGGAGCGGCCGTGGGCGCAGATTCTTTCCTTGTATTCGAAAAATTTCGGCTTTTCGAACTCCCCCGACATCTGCGCGAGCTCGCGCACCGCGCGCGCCAATGCCAGTGCGTCGCCGCCCGGTGCGAAGTAGCCCTGCGGCGGCTGAGGGACATCGAGCAGCGGCACGGTCGGTCAAATCGAGCACCAGGTCGAAGCGCTCGCTGCGGCGGGTTTCCGCGCGCTCGAAATCAATCGCCTTGATGTCGCCGCACGCAGCCACGCACTTGCGATGCGCCTTGCATTTGTCGAGGTCGATCTGATAGGAATAATCGATCGCCTGCTCGGGACAGACGTGGATGCAGGCGTTGCAGCGCGTGCAGGCCTCGAGATCGATCGGGTTTGCCTGCTCCCATTCGACCTCGAACGCGCCGAGGTAGCCTCTGATCGCGCGAACGCGGCCGGACCACACCGGGTAGCGCCGTTCGGCCGGCAGCTCCGCCGCCGTCTCATGTGCCATATCCGGTGAGCAGCACGGAAACGCCGCGCTCGCCCGCAAGCTGCTCAGCCCAAGGCAGCACGCCGCGCTCCCGGGCCGACGATCAGTAGCTCGCCCTCCGAGCTGGTACGACACGACCGGCACCGGCTCGGGCTCGGGCACATCGGCGAGCGCCAGCAGCGCCGCAATCTTCGGCGTGGCGCTCGCAGCTTCCGCCGACCATCCCGCCGTCTCGCGGATGTTGACGAACTGGATCGTCCCGCTCCCTTTCAGTTCGCCGTGCAGCTCGCCGAACAGCGGCGCCTCCTGCGTGCAGGCGACGACGAGGTCGTTGCCGGTCTTCACCGCGGCCTCGAACGCAGCAACATGCCGGCGGCACAGCTCGCTGTTCACCGCGGGCTGCCGCGCCGAGCTTGAGCGCGCGCGCGAGCGCCTTGCCGTCGAGCGGCATCGTGCGGTTGCAGTTGCAGATGAGCTTGTCTTTGGCCATCTCGTAGATGCTTCTTGGTCAGGAGGCGGATAGTAAACGTGCCGTCATCCGGACAGAACAGCATGCCCCGGTACTGGATACGGGGCCGGAGTCCAGGATGTTTCTTCAAACGCTGGCCTACGATCCCGCCCGGCTTGCTGGCCCCGTCGGGCGCGGCCGGCACGGCTTCGGGTGTGCCCGCATGAAGTCCGGCGTCCGGCGGGGACGACACTGCCGGCGGCTCGAGCGCTTGCTGCTCGGCGACTTGCGGTAGCTTCTCCTTGCGTTCTTCGTCCTCCCTGCGCTCGTCTGCGTCTTCCTTCGCCCACTGCAGGATTTTCTGCGCCTGCCTCAAACCGGCGAGCATTGCCGGCGGAATGGGCTCGGTCTTGCTGTAATCGTCGATGTAGACGTCGAGTCCGTCCATCACGTTGAAACGAGGATCGCTGAAGAGCTTCTTGAGCGCCGCGCGGCGCACGTCCTCGTCGACCTTCGGGTGAAAGAAAGCGCTGTAATCGGACTCGAACGTCAACTTGTCGAGCGGCGGCAATTCCGGCGCGGGCGCCTTAGGGTCGACAGTCTGGTCAGGGATGCGTTCGGGCGGGGCCTGCCTGGTTTCTTCCTTCAGCCGCGACCAGCGTGAAAAAAAAGCCTCCTGGTCGGCGCCGGCCGGAACTTCGTTGATCGGGGCTGTGGCTGCTTTCTTCCCGTTCTCAGCCACGGAAGCCGACCCCCTTGTCCTTGTTGCTCGCCCAGCGGCCCTTTTTCTTCGGCTCGGGCTCGTAGTTGCGCTCGACGAACTCGCCGATCCACGCCAGGAGATCGACTGGCAGCGCGACGCCATCCACGGAGGCGCCTCCGTCCATCCAGCGCGCGCCCTCGTTGAAGCTGACCGTGAGCAGCCGCGGGCGCGCGATCTCGTCCTCATCATCCTTGCGCCACAGCACGAATACCTTCGGCTGCGGCGAGGTGATGTTGAGGTAGTAGCCTTCGGCCTCGTCGCGCCGCAGCTTCAACTCGAAGCCTGGGAAAAGGAACTGCGTGGTGCGCTCGTCGCGGAAGATCACCTGTTCCGCCGCGTCCGCCGCGCCGGCTGTCGCGCACCACGCCTTTCGCTTCCCAATTTTCGCTGCTCCAGCGGTCGGCGAGCAGTCGCGCGCTCCATGATTACGGCGAGCGGATAGGGCGCCGTGGCAGCTCGGGGTTCGCGTGTTTCAGCCATGGCGGCATTGTGCGCCAGGCGCGCTGCCGCCGCGCAACCAAAAAGCGCATCCAAATAGTTGATTTGCAAACAGTGTTTTCCTTGCCGCGAGGCCGGCTGCTTGGGATAATCGCGAGAGTGAAATCCGGCGCGCAGCCGGCCTGATATGGACCACCCGCAAAACGCTCACAGGACCACGCGATCGACTCGGGCGGCCGATGCGCGATCTGCGCATCTCGGTCACCGACCGCTGCAACTTCCGCTGCGTCTATTGCATGCCGAAGGAGGTGTTCGGCAAGGACTACCAGTTCCTCGAGCGCAAGGAGCTACTTACGTTCGAGGAAATCGAGCGGCTCGCGCGCGTGTTTCACGCTCTCGGCGTCGAGAAAATCCGGCTGACCGGCGGCGAGCCGCTGATCCGGCGCAATCTCGAGCAGCTGATCGGCATGCTCTCGCGCCATCCCGGGTCTCGACCTCACCCTCACCACCAACGGCTCGCTGCTCACGCGCAAGGCGCCCGCGCTGAAAGCCGCCGGCCTGCAACGCATCACGGTCAGCCTCGACGCTCTGGACGACGCGGCGTTTCGACAGATGAACGACGTGGATTTCCCGGTCGCCAGGGTGTTGGAAGGCATCGACGCCGCCGCACGCGGCGGGCCTCACGCCGGTGAAGATCAACATGGTGGTGAAGCGCGGCGTGAACGAAGAGAGCGTGCTGCCGATGGCGCGCCACTTCCGCGGCACCGGGCATATCCTGCGCTTCATCGAGTACATGGACGTCGGTCACACCAACGGCTGGCGCATGGACGACGTCGTCACTGCGCGCGAGATCGTCGGGCATGATCGGCGCCGAAATGCCGCTCGAGCCGGTCGATGCCAACTACCAGGGAGAAGTCGCGGAGCGCTGGCGCTACCGCGACGGCAGCGGCGAGATCGGCGTGATCGCTTCGGTGACGCAGGCGTTCTGCCGCGACTGCACGCGCGCCCGCCTCTCGACCGAAGGCAAGCTCTACACCTGTCTCTTCGCCACCCAGGGCCACGACCTGCGCGCGCTGCTGCGCGGCGGCGCCTCGGATGACGGAAATCCACGAGGCGGTAACGGCGATCTGGACGAAGCGCGGCGACCGGTATTCGGAAATCCGCACCTCGGCGACCGCGCCGCTGAGAAAAATCGAGATGTCGTACATCGGCGGCTGACGCCGCTTCCAAGGAAAAAGGCACAAGGCAAAAGGATGAATCCTGGTATCGTTCTTGAAGCCTGTGCTGTTGCCGTGGTGCCTTCCTTCGCCTTTCGCCTCGCCTCCTTTTGCCTTGAGATGTCCCGCCCCCAAATCACCCACGCTACCCGGCCGCTGACCTTCGACGTCGAGGCGCTGAACGAGAAGGGCGAGGTTCTGCCCACGCCGATCGCGGGCGAGCATCCGCTGACGCTCTACGTGGACAAGCGCGAGATCGTCACCCTGATGACGCTCGGGCAGGCGCCCGAGGCGCTCGCCATCGGCTATCTGCGCAACCAGCGGCTGGTCGGCTCGATCGAGGAGATCGCGGAAGTCCAGGTGGACTGGGACACCGACGCCGTCGCGGTAACGACCCGCAATCGCTCCGTCGGCGAGAACAGAAAAATGCGTGAAAAGATGAAGAAACGCACCGTGACGACGGGCTGCGGCCAGGGCACGGTGTTCGGCGACCTGATGGAGGAGATCGATTCCATCAGATTGCGCGACGACGTTCGACTCACCGAGGAAACACTGTACGGCCTGCTCGACACCGTGCGGCGTTACGAAACCATCTACAAGAGCGCCGGCGCCGTGCATGGCTGCGCCCTGGCGGACGGCGCGGAGATCATCTCATTTCGTCGAGGACGTGGGACGCCACAACGCGGTGGACGCCATCGCCGGGCAGATGTGGCTCGACGCCATCGACGGCTCGGACAAGATCTTCTATACCACCGGGCGGCTCACCTCGGAGATGGTCATCAAGGCGGCGCAGATGCGCATACCCTTTCTGGTCTCGCGCTCGGGCCTCACGCAGATGGGATACGAAATCGCGAACAAGGTCGGCATCACCATGATCGGGCGCGCCGTGGGCAAGCACTACCTGCTGTTCACCGGGAAGCATCGGTTCGTCAAGACCGTCATGCCAACGATGTTGGCATGACGCGCCGCAATGGCCGCCGCGACGAAAGATTCATCCCTCATCCCTCATCCCTCATCCCCGTCACCGGCGTGATACTCGCCGGCGGACTGGGCCGGCGCATGGGCGGCGTGGACAAAGGATTGAAGGTCCTGCGCGGCAGGCCGATGGTGGCGTGGGTGATCGAGCGCTTCGCCCCGCAGGTGGACGAGATCCTGGTCAACGCCAACCAGAATCTCGAAACCTACTCCGCGTTCGGCTACCGCGTGATCCCGGACACGATCACCGGATTTGCGGGCCCGCTCGCCGGTTTGCACCGCGGGTTGAGCGAAGCGCGCCACGAGCTCGTCGCCACCGCACCCTGCGACTCGCCGTTTTTGCCTGCCGATCTCATTCAGCGGTTGCGCGGCGCCTTGGATGCCACGAGCTCCGTCATCGCCGTGGCAAAAACGGGAACCAACCCCACCCGGTATTCTGCTTGTGCCGCAAGAGCGTGCTGCCGGGACTGACGCAGTTCCTGGCAGGCGGCGGGCGCAAGATCGACGCGTGGTACGCGAGCTTGAAAGTCGTCGAAGTTTCCTTCGACGATCAAGCCGGCGGCGTTCAGCAACATCAACACCGAGGAAGAGCTCCGCAACTTCGAGAACGGCGGTTAATCGTTCCCGCGTCTACGTATGGTATGATGTATGGCATGCAGAAGACCACGGTTTACATTCCGGAAGCAGTCAAGCGGGCATTGGGCCAGGTGGCCGCTGCGCGCGGCGTGAGCGAAGCGGAATTGATTCGCGAAGCTCTGCACACGCTTACCTCTGAATCCGCTGCTCCGCGTCCCCGCCTGCCGTTGTTCAAGAGCGGGAAGCCTGGGCTCGCCGAACGCGTTGACAAGGCACTTCGCGGATTCGGGGAGTCGTGATCCTCCTCGATACGAGCGGCCTTCTTTCGGCCCTCGATGAGAGTCAGCGTCACCATCGGGAATGTGCGACTGCGCTCGGCACGGCGTCACCGCCGTTGCTGCTTTCTCCCTTCGTGTTGGCCGAGCTCGACTATCTGCTGATGCGCTATGTTGGCCGCCACGCACAGGCGGCTGTTCTCGATGAGGTCGCCCGCGGCGCATACCAGCTTGAGCCGTTCAATGCAGCCGACGTTGCGCGTGCGAAGGAAGTGGTCGAGCAATACGACGATCTGGAGATCGGTCTCGCAGACGCGTCGATCGTGGTGCTGGCCCGACGCCACGCGGTAGCGGAAGTGCTTACGCTCGATGAACGACACTTCCGCGCGATGCGTGTAGACCGACGCAGGAAATTCAGGCTTCTGCCGTTCGACCGGCATCGATAGATCTCGGCGCCCAAGCCGGAATAGTGTCAGGCCTGCGTAACTTGACGGCGGCGGCCGCAAGATCGATGCGTGGTAACGCGAGTTTGAGCGTCATCGGAGTCTCCTGCGACGATCAGAGGGGGGGTTTAGCAATATCAACACCGAGACGAGCTGCGGGACTTCGAGAGCAACAATCCGTCCTCGACATGAACCAACCAATCCCGCTCCTTTCCAAGGAGCGGTACCCGCGCAGCCCCGGAGGGGTGGGAGCGTCCCTTCGTCACCAGATCACTTCGTCACTGCATCACCGTTCTCACTTCATAGCCAAAGGAACCATGATGAGTCGACCGCGAACTTCCGACGTCCCGCCGCCACTGACCGCGCGCCAGCTCGCACGACGCCGGCCCATACCGTCCGACGCGCCGCCTCCCAAGAGACTCGTAACCCGGCACAGCTCGTTTCGGCTGCCGCCCCGCATGGGAACGCCCCGGCTCAGACGTGACGGCGATCGTTTCGTTCTGGAGATATTGCAGAGCGGACGATCCACCGGTCCGTTGATCCCGTGCGACAACATCCCGGCAGAACGCCCGCCCAGCCGGCGAATCGCCGGGAGCCCGATCGGGCGCCGGATGGATGGCTACCGGCCGCCGCACGCACGCGTCGATCAACCTGAAGCCGGATTAGCCCGCACGTTCCGGAGCTAAATCGAAGCACCGCCGCTCCAGTACGCGCCCGTCTGGATTCCCGCGACTCGTGCGGGCTAGATCATGTTCGCCTTCTGTTGCTGCGTCCGCACCAATTCCTCCCACATGCCCTGAGTGGACTTGCGCAGCACCAGGCTGGTGTCGGCATCGAGTACGAACCAGAAACCCCGCCTGATCTCCGCGTCGAGCTCGCCGGGCCGCCACAGCACTAGACCGGCGAAAAACCTCGCGTGGTCGGGTTCGGTCTCGATGATACGGTCGACGACATCGCGCTCATGCGCGAGATAAAGATCGGGCGCGATTTGCATCGAACGGTTGCCGGGGCTGTCCTTGCGCTGCACCAGCGCGAATATCGTCTCGGAATTCACCGGCCCGCCGAGAAACACCGGTTCGGCGACTTTCCGCGACGGCACGTGATCGGGGAAGAGTTTGGCGAGCGTCACCCGCGTGGGCTTGTTGACGATGAACCCGATGTGCTGGTTGTTGCCGAGCGGCTTGGCGACCAGGATCGTCGCGCCGTAAAGGTTGTCGCGCAAAGCGGGTTTGGCGACGAGTATGAGCGGTTCGTCGGCCGGTTGCGCGGGCGCAGAGGCGGTCCAGCCGAACGCGGCAACTGCGATTGCGAAGTACCCCAGGTAAGCAAAACGGCTAAGCGCGCTCATGGTTGCGATCCCCGCTCCTCAGTTAAAGCCCGTTTCGGTGCAACAAACGTGCCAATACCTCATTGTAAACAATCTTTGCAGCGTTATTCCATGATTTACCATAGTTCTCCCGCCCCGCTGACATTTCCGGAATGGAGCGGCTTAGCTGGCGCGCGTTATTTTGGTGCAATCTGCAGCCCGCCATTGGCCGTCATTCCGTCATCCGTCGTTACTTCGTCACCCCAGGTGTATGTCGGACTAGGCGCGCGGCTTCGACCAGCGCTCCGTACAGTCCCACCTGCGGGTTCAATACGACATAGACCGGCATAGTTTGCAGTAATTCACGGTAGCGCCCCTTATTCAGAAACGCGCGCATGAATGCGCCGTCCTGAAGCTTGGCGAGAATCTTGGGCGCTATTCCACCCGCGATATACACGCCGCCGTGCGCGAGGGCCGCGAGCGCCATGTCGCCTGCGAACGCGCCGTACGCGGAGGCGAACACATCGAGCGCGCGCTCCGCCACCGGATCGCGCCGGGAGATGGCAAAATCGCCGATGACCTCTGCAGTTTCCGGAAGCTGCCGGGAGGCTTCTAACAACTCACGGGTAGGAACTTCCCCTTTCGACTCCTGCAGGAAGCTGAATATACGCTCCAGTCCAGGTCCCGAGACCACCCGCTCGAGTGAAACGCGCCCGAAAGTCCGCCGCAGATAGACGAGAAGCTCATCCTGCAATTCATTGAGCGGCGCAAAATCAGCGTGTCCCGCTTCGGAGCCGTGCGCCACATATCGGTCGTCCTGCCACGTCAGCCATCCCACTCCCAGGCCGGTCCCGGCGCCGACGATGAGCCGGACGCCGTGCTCGCGTGCACGGCCGGCCTGCAAGGCGAGGAGATCGTCGGCGGAAAGGCGCGAGATACCGAGTCCGGCCGCGGCGAAATCGTTAATCAGCGTGACACTCGGTACCACGAGCCGCGCCGCAAGCGCGTTCGCTTCGATATGCCAGCCCAGATTGGTGAGAGTCGTACTGTTGCCGACCACCGGCCCCGCGACGGAAAAGCATGCGGCCGAAATCGCCCCCGCGGGCGCCCCCACCTCGGGGCGCGCCAGGAAATCCTCGAGCAGGCTCTCCAGTGCGTTGAAATCGCGGCTGGCGTAGCGGTGCTGCGCAACGATTGCGGGCCATGGCCTGCGCGCGTCCGCTAGCGCCACTATCGTCTTAGTGCCGCCGACATCCGCTGCGAGTAGGTAACTCATACCTCGCAAGAATAGATCATCGTGCGACCGGGGGGTGTGGGGGGGAACGGGAAGGGCCCGAAAGATCTCACCGGAAGGGGCCCGTTCCCCGCCCGCTTGTTCCCTGGCTAATCGTGCGACCGGGGGTGCGGGGAAACGGGAAGGCGCTAAGGTGTCAGGAACCCTAAACCCTAAGGTTCCTGACACCTTCTCAGGAAGGGGCCCATTCCCCCTGCTCAATTTCGGGCTGAGGCAAGGTTTCGGCGGTAAACGCCTCCGGCTCCCCGATGAAATATCCCTGCGCGTAGTCGATCTTCAGCTCGGCCAGCCGGGCGAGCGTCGCCGCGTTCTCCACCGATTCCGCTATCGTCTGCATGCCGAGGATGTGGGCGATGCGATTCACCGCGTCGACGATGGCGTGATCCATCGGGTCGTTCAGCATGTCCGTGATGAACACGCCCGCGATCTTCAGGTAGTCCACCGGCAGATATTTCAAGTAGGTAAAAGAAGACATCCCCGTGCCGAAATCGTCGAGCGCGAAGCGGCACCCGATGCCCTTCAGCTCGCGCATGAGGTCGGCGGCCTTGGCGAGATTGGCGATCGCGGTGGTCTCGGTGATCTCGAAGCAGAGCAGCCCGCTCGGGAGCTGATAGCGCGTGAGCAGATTGCGCAGAAACTCGGGGAAACTGCTGTCGTTGATGCTGACGCCGGAAATGTTCACCGAGTAGTAGCCGCGTCCACCACCGGGGTGCGAGTCGTGCGGAATCGCGCCGGCCGTCCATTGGCGGTGGAGGAATTCGACGAGCGAGCTCACCACCCAGCGCTCGATCGACGTGAGCAGGTTGTAGCGCTCCGCAGCCGGCATGAAGCCCGTGGCCGGGACCAGGTTTCCGTTGCGATCGAGCATCCGCACCAGCACCTCGTAGTGGGGTTCCAGCCGCAAGGCTGGATCGAGCGGCGCAATACGCTGGCGGTATAGCAGGAATTGGCCCAGCTCGAAGGCGCGATTGATCTGCGAGACGATCGCCAGGTCAACGTGCTTCGCTCCGAAGTCGCCCTCGGCGGGGCGGTAGACCTGTACGCGATCGCGTCCCTTGCTCTTTGCCTCGTAACAGCACGCGTCGGCCAGCGCCAGCACCTTGCTGACATCGCCGCTGCCGGCCGTGATCTGCACTAGCCCCATGCTCACGCCGACGCTGAACGTCTTGTCCCCCGAGACGAAGCGGAACTCGCGCACCGTCTCGCGCATGGCGTTGGCGATGCGCAGCGCCTGGTCCATCGGGCAGGATTCGAGCAGCGCGCCGAACTCGTCCCCGCCCAGCCTGGCGAGCGTGTCGCTGCCGCGCATCCGCGACTGCATGACCGCCGTCAGTTGTCGCAGCAGCTCGTCTCCGGCACTGTGCCCGCAGGTGTCGTTGACCGTTTTGAAACCGTCGAGGTCCATGAACAGCAGCGCGTGCTCGCGGCGCTGCTCCTTTGCGGTTTCGATGAGCTCGGCAAGCCGCCGCTCGAACTCGCGCCGGTTAACGAGCCCGGTCAGCGCGTCGTGGCTCGCCTGCCAGATCAACTGTTGGGCCATCGCGCGGATCTGACTGACATCGTGAAACACGACGATCATCCCGTACACCGTGCCGTCATGTCCGCGGATCGGCGCGTAGGAATAGCGTACCGGAGTCTCGCGGCCGCTGCGGTCCACGAGGCGCACCGCCGCCGCTTCCTCCAGCAGCACCCCGGGGGCGTCGGAAGCGGGCAGCGTTTCGATCGGCTGGCCGCTGCGTTCGTCTATCATGCGATAGACGTCCGCGAGCTTCCTGCCGCGCGCCTCCGCGCTCGTCCATCCGAGGAAGCGCTCCGCTACGGGATTCATGAATTCGATCAATCCGGCGGCGTCCGTCGTGATGACGCCGTCCACAATGGAATGCAATGTCACTTCCGCGAGTTCTTTTTCGCGCTCGAGCTTGGCCTCCGTGCGGGCTACCGCGCGTATCGCCAGGGCCCCGATCATCGCGCCCGCCAGCAGCGCGAGCACTCCGCCCGCTCCGATCAGCAGGAAGCCCGCCCGCATGCCCTGACTGGCGGCGGCGATCTCCTGGG
This sequence comes from uncultured beta proteobacterium, assembly GCA_963802355.1. Classification (GTDB taxonomy): domain Bacteria; phylum Pseudomonadota; class Gammaproteobacteria; order Burkholderiales; family SG8-41; genus SG8-41. The sequence goes on from CAWDIV010000015.1 coordinate 329,266, forward strand.
CGGTCTCGGCGTGATTGGCCTCGAGCAGCAGGTAGAGCGTTTCCTGCAGCCGGCTGTCGGCGAGCACCGCCTGAGTGAGATTGAGTTCCGACGCGATCGCCGTTTCGCTTCTCATCAGCAATCCCGCGATGCGCTCACCGAGGTCCTGAGCATGCGCCGCTGCGGTGATCGCCTCGTCGCGCGCTTCAGCCTCGGTGGCGGCAACCGGGAGCCTGCGCAACCGCTCCAGCGCACGGCGGAAGACTTCGATCGCGCGCCGATACTCATCATTGACGGCCGCGCGTGCCGGCGCGGTCTCGACCGCAAAAAACTTGTCAATCAGCGCGGAGCGCTGCCCGTTCGCCAGCAACAGCTCGGAAACAGCGCCGATTTTGCGGCTTTGCCCGCCCGTCAGCTCGTGAATTTGCGAGTCGAAGGACTCGATGCGCGCGAGTCCCAGTGCGATCAGGGCGGTCAGCGCGGCTAGCATGAGGCCGAAGCTGCCGAAAAGCAGATACTTTGAGTTCAACGCTTTATGGTCAATGTTCAATGCTTAATGATGCATACACTGCGCGAGAGTTCAATGCTCAAGTATGCATACAGCGCGCGACGATCGGAACGCAGTTCATTGAGCATTTGACAATACAAATTCAACACTGCCTTGCTGCGGGGTCCTGCCGGTAGAAAGCCGCAAGCTGGCGGTACACGTCGGGAAAATCGCCGGATACGACCTGCGGGATCTCGAAAAACGCTTCAGAGAGCACCGCGAAGAATTCCGCCGGGCTTTCGGCGGCGTAGCTATCGATGCGGGTATCGTGATGCGCGTCCACGCGGCGGCAGAAATCGTCGTAAGCGGCGCCGAAAATGCGGGCCCAGTCCGCGCGGCTCATCTCCGTATGCAGCGGAGGAAACCCATTGGCGTCGCCGTTCAGCATGTCGAGCTTGTGGGCGAACTCGTGGATCACAACGTTGTAGCCGCTGTCGCCCCCTGCCTGCTCGGCGTCCGCCCAAGACAATATGACGGGGCCTTCCAGCCAGGATTCGCCGGACATCGGCTCCCGGACGTGGTGCGCCACACCGTCCTCATCGACGTAATCGTACTCGGCGACGAACTCGTCGGGATAGACGATGACTTCGACCCAGCCGCGATAGTAGTCAAGGTCGAGATTGAGGATCAGCATGCAAGCCTGCGCCGCGATGCACACACGCATGTCGTCACGGACGGCGAGCCCGGCCGCTCCCTCGATCGCCTTCTCGTGCAGGAACAGGACTGCCCACTCGCGTAACCGTGCGCGCTCCTCCCCTGACAGTGCGCGCATGAAAGGATAGCGATCGGTCACGGCGCGCCACAGCCCCTCATCGAGAGTGGACCGGCTGAGTATCCTCTCCCGGCGCCATTGTTTGAGCCACCGCATCCGCTTGTCGCTACTTCGGTCTTCTGGGAGTGAGTTCCTGATCGATGTCGCCGAACAGGAGAGCGGGCCAGTCAGGAGGGAACGTAAGCACGCCCCCCACGGGTTTGGAGACCACTTCGACGCCGGTCAACGGATCACCGCGGGTGACGAACACCGCGATGTGCTCGCCCAGGCTCGCCGAACTCGCGCGACCCGACAGGACGACGCGCCCGGCTGCGCGGTCCTGCTCGATGAGTTCGAGCTTACGCCTGGCCGCCGCGTTGAGAACGGCCTGGTACACCGCCTCGTAGGGCTGGCGAAAAGTGCGCTTGACGCCCTGTCCGCGCGCGTCCTTCACCGATTCGACCGAAGCGCAGCCCGCGAGAACGATTGCGGCGCACAAGACCCACAGCCACTTTCTCATTTCTTGCTCTCTTCCTTCAACTCGACCACCTTCAACTGCGCCGTGTCGGTCGGCTCCAGCTCCGCCGCCTCGATGCGCTGGAAGTGCTGCGTGATCTTGCGGCTGGAAGTCTGGACATCCTCGGCGTCCTGATGCGCCTGCCGGATGTGATCCGCCAGTTTCTTCATGCGCTCTTCGAAGCGGCGGAAGTCCTGCCCCAGCCGGGTGAGCGCTTCCCGGATCACGTTGATCTGCTTGCGCGTCTCGACGTCCTTCAGCACGGCGCGCGCGGTGTTCAGCACGGCCATCAGCGTGGTGGGCGACACGATCCAGACCCGCTTCGCGTTCGCATAATCCACTACCTCGGCCTGATAAGCGTGGATTTCGGCGAACACCGCTTCGGCGGGAACGAACATCACTGCACCGTCGGACGTTTCATCGGGCACGATGTACTTCCTCGAGATATCGTCCACGTGCTTGCGTACATCCGCGCGAAACTGGCGCTGTGCGAGCGCCCGTTCCACGTCGTTCGCGCCGTTGGCGAGCATCCTGTGATAATTTTCGAGCGGAAATTTCGAATCCACGCAAACGAGCCCGGTCGGCGCGGGCAGTCTCAGCACGCAGTCCACCCGGAAGCCGTTGGAAAGCGTGCACTGCATTTCGAACGATGCGGGCGGGAGCACGTTGCGCACCAGGGCTTCCAGCTGAACCTCGCCAAAGGCCCCGCGCGATCGCTTGTCACCGAGCAGCTCCTGCAGGCTCACGACGCTGCCGGTCAACGTCTCGATTTTCTTCTGGGCCTCGTCGATAGTGGCGAGGCGCTGCATCACGTTCACGAAGGTTTCGTTGGTTTTCCTGAAACCGTCGTCCAGTCGCTCGTTCACCATGCCGGCGATTTCACCCAGCCGCTCATCGATCTTCGCGTTCAGCTTGTCCGTGGTATCGCCGAGGTTCGTGGTGAGCGACAACTGCAGCCGGTGCAGGCTATCGCGGGTCTGATTGAGCTCCTCGGACAGGCGGGAGGTCAGGCGGTCGGACTGTTGCGCGAGGCCGCCATGCAGATCGGTAAGCATCGCCCGGTGCTTCTGCTCGAGCATGTCGCCTACTTGCGAGGAAAGCTGTTGCAGCATCCTCGCCTGACTGACGATCTTTACCACGACGAAACCCAGCGCCAGCAGCAGGATCAGCGCCAGTAACGCATAGACGAATTCGGGCATTACGGCTCCAGCACCCCAGGATTATACCCACTGCCGTCGATCCATTCAATATTTTTGCGCTTAATCATAGCCTTATATTGAGCGAGCCACGCCGCGGCGGCCTGCCGGTCAGGTGCGAGATCGCCCGGAACTGCACCCGTATTACGTTGTCATCATCTATGTCCTCAGATGAAATTCTCGGGGTATCCCTGATTGGGCCCCGCAGGCGGTCGCGCACCATGAGTGCACGGAACTATATTTCTCAGTGAGACGCCGAATATGCCCTCCACTGCGATCAAGCAGCGTTCGCAACATAACGGCGACACGGTCGAGGCAGCACTTTCCTGCGTCAAACTCACGGGCAGCACGGCTGCGGCGTGCTTCCGCGGTCTGACGCTTGCCAGTCACTTTCAGCCGGTATTCAGCCTCGCGCACCAGCGTGCCGTGGGTTACGAGGGTCTCGTGAGGTGCACGGACCGCCACCACGCCCCGCTGCCGCCGCTTGAGGCCTTCGCCCGCTGCCGCAACGAAAACGATGCCGTTACGATGGACCAGCTGTGCCGCGCGCTGCACCTTCGCAACTTCGCTGCCCGGAGCCTCGACGACGCGTGGCTGTTTCTCAACGTCAACCCGCGCGTGATCCGGAAATCCGAGAGCCACGATGTGTTTTTCGGTCAATTGCTGGACCAGTTGAGGTTCCCCGCACGCCGTATCGTCGTCGTGATCTCCGGGTCGGCCGGGTCAAACGAGCAGAACCTGAAATCCTGGGTCGATCATTACCGCGGGTTGGGATGCCTGATCGCGCTCAACAACTTCACCGCCGGCCACACCAACTTCGACCGCATCTGGCGGCTGCGTCCCGACATCGTCAACCTCGACCGCTCCCTGATCGCTGAGGCGGCCGCAAACCCCGGCGCGCGCGCCATGCTGCCGCGCATCTTCTCGATGCTTCACGAGACGGGCGCCCTGGTATTGCTGCAGGGAATCGAGTCCCGACGGGAAGCGATGATCGCGATGGATACCGACGCGGATTTCGTTCAAGGCCACTATTTCTTCCGCCCCGGTCTGACATTGGCATCGCCGCACCAGCTGCCCGACACCTTTTCCCGGCTGTTCGAGCAGTTCCGGGACCTTGCGGCCGGAAGTCAGGTACGCCAGCGGAACGATCTCCATCACTATCAGCAGGGGCTGAGTCACGCGGCCGGCCAGCTGCACATGGGCGCCTCGCTGCGGGATGCATGCGCCAAATTCCTGAGCTTTCCCAGGACACGCCGCTGCTTCCTGCTCGACGCTGAAGGCGGGCAGATCGGGGAAAACATCCTGTCCCCGCAAGAACAGGCGAAGTGTGATCCGCGTTTCGTGCCGTTGCGGGATGTCACCGGCGCCAATTGGCTGCGGCAGCATTACTTCAGGCGCGCGATCGCCGAGCACGGAAAAGTGCACGTGACGCGGCCCTATCCCTCCATTACCGACGCGTCACCATGCATCACTCTTTCCGTCGCCCTGCCGGTGGAAGGCGAGTTGCGGGTGTTGTGCGCCGACCTGACCGTCGAAGGACTGATCCGCGAGGCCGCTGACAGGCCACCGGGCGAAGCGCACGAACTTCGCGATCGGGCCGAACAAATGCTTCGCCCCGCTGGCTGCGCGTATGCGCAGGCGATCGCCAAGGCGCAGATCGCCAAGGCGCAGGCCGAAATGATGGCACGCATACAGGCAGAGCAGCAGACAATCGCCGAACAGCGAGCGAGCGCCGCCACCGAAGACCACGCCAAGGTTCCCGCTGCGGTCGCGCGGCCGCTGCGACTGGTAGCCCGCCGTGTCGTAGACGCCATCCTTTTCTGGAAGCGGAACGCCGAGCGCGTTCCGATCGCTAGCTAGGGAAAACGTTCACAAGCCTATTTATTCTTTTCGCGTTCGACTTGTCCGTGGTATCGCCGAGATTCGTGGCGAGCGAAGGTTGCAGCCGGTGCAGGCAATCAGCGGATCTAAAGTTGATTTCCTCGGACAGGCGGGAGGTCAGGGGGTCGGACTGTTGCGCCAAGCCGCCGTGCAGGTCGGTGAGCATCGCCCGATGCTTCTGCTCGAGCATGTCGCCTACTTGCGAGGAAAGCTGTTGCAGCATCCTCGCCTGATTGACGATCTTTACCAGACGAAACCCAGCGCGAACAGCAGGATCAGCGCCAGTAACGCGTAGACGAATTCGGGCATTACGGCTCCAGCATTCCCGGATTTATACCCATCGCTACCCGTCCATTCAACATTTTCACGCGTCAGCCTTATGATGCGGCGGGCAAGACCCATTCCCGGCCGCTCGTTAACGGGTTCAATCGTGCGACGGAGGGGGGAGCGCGGGACCGAATTCTCGTTCCGATCGTAGAAGTGCCATTCAAGTGACCGGGGGTGCGGGGGGAATGGGAAGGACCCTCGGATTCTCAGGAAGGGGCCCATTCCCCCTGCTCAATTTCTGCCCGTTCCCCGCCCTCGTTTCAGGTCATCCCTACGCATTTCTCGGGGTATCCCTGATTGAGTCCCATGAGGCGATCGAGCACCATTGGTGCATAGAACAATGTTCTTGAAGGAAAGGCCGTATATGCCCTCCAGTGCGAACAAACAGCGCTTGCAAGATGACTGCGACACGGCCGAGGCAACACTTTCCTGCGTCAACCTCACGGACCGAACGGCGGCGGCGTGCTTCCGCGGTCTGGCGCTTGCCAGCCACTCTCAGGCGGTATTGAGCCTCACGCACCAGCGCGCCGTGGATAAGTTGCGGCTATTGTGCGACGACCTGATCACCAAGAAGTCGATCCTCGAACCCGCTGAAAAGCCAACGGGCAAAGCGCATGAATTTCGCGATCGCGCCGAAGAAATGCTTCGCGCCGCTGGCTCCGCGTATGCAAAGGCGATCGCCAAGGCGCAGACCGAAATGATGGTACGCGTGCTGGCCGAGCAGCAGGCAATCGCCGAAAAGCGAGGGCGCATCGTCGCCGAAGACCGCGCCGAGGTTCCCGATGCACGCGTCCGAGCGCAGCCGCTGCGACTGGTGGCCCGCCGTGCCGCAGACGTCATCCTTTTCCGGAAGCGGCAGCGGCCGCTATCTGATTTTCCGGAGTACCGTGAGCGGCACTACATACCATACATCGAGCCGGCACGTTCCGATCCCAGCTTAGCTTAATCAAGGAAAACGTTCACCAGTAAAAAAAGCCCCGCCGAAGCGGGGCTTTCCAATTGCTGCTGGATGGTGTTGCGGGGCGCCCGCGCGCCATCCTGGCGTGTGCCTTGCGGTGTGGCGAGATTCGCAGCGTCGTGACCCGCACCCGCTCCACTGACGTAAGACATTGACGTCTTCCTGATCGATGTGGCGGTCAACGCCTCGGCGCAGGCGGTCCGCTGCGATCGAAATTCATGCACCCAACACAACAATGCGAACAAACTTTGCAACGCACTTCCAGGTTCGCCGCTGTATAAGTATTACCCTCGACAGCCATTCTAATCAGGGTGAGGAAAACCATGGCAACTGTTTTGTTCGGTCATGACGCTTTATCGCTAGCGAGGCGCAGTCTTCTGATCGGAGCGCTGCTCGCCGCCTTGCTGTTCGGCGCGAGCGCGGCGCCCGGGAGAGCTGCTGCCGCAGTGTCGTTCACTGAGGTGGGCCCGGCACTCCTCGCCGACGGAACCTCCTACGGGATACGCGTGCCGCAAAACTGGAACGGGGTCGTCATCAACGATCTCGATTACGTAGGCGCCCGCAACGGCGCCCGCTCGCTCTACTGGCTGGGCCGCGGATACGCCGTCTCCGGGATACAGCGCCACCCCAACCGCCGCTACCAGTTGGACCCAGCGGGCGAGGTGCAGAACCTGTTGACTGTGCTGGACATACTTGAATCCCAGTTCGGCAAGCCGAAGCGGGTCATCGCCTGGGGAACATCGGCCGGCGGCCAGTTGGCGCTCGCATTCGCGGAGCTTCATCCCGATCGCGTGGACGGCGCGGTTGCCGGTTGCGCCACTACACCCATATGGACGTCCGGCGTGAGGTTCGACACGTTTTTTGTCTTGAAAGCGCTGCTAGGTCCCAACGATCCTCTTCTCGGGTTCCTCGGACTTCCCGACGACAGCACTCCCTATATCAACAGGTGGCAGCAGGTGCTGGGGGCAGCGTCGCTGACGCCCGAGGGTCGGGCCCGGATTGCGCTGGCGATCACAATGACCCAGTGGAACACATGGGGCGTGGGGCTCCCGCGGCCCGACCCCACGGACCTCGCCGCGTTCGAGCAGCACATCAGGGAACTCGCCATCAGGCTGCACCAGCCCCATATCAACACGCAGTTCCTGTTTGAGACGCAGGTGGGAGTGTGGATGGGGAACGACGGCGCCAACTACGAAAGATACTGGCAGAACGGCGACCCGCAGTTGAGGAAGGCCGTTCGCGAACTCTACGAGAAGGCCGGACTCGACCTGGACGCAGAAATCCAGATCGTCAATGCGGCGCCGCGCAGCCCGACAAACCGAGTCGCGGCCGCGTTCTGGCTGGGCCATGCCGCCCGCACGCAGAGGGGCAACCCGCAAATGCCGGTATTCCGCTTTCACACCATTGGCGACCCCCAGGTCGTGGTATCCCAGGTGCAGGTCTACACGGACGAAGTGCACAAGAACGGCAAGACGCCTATCTACCGAACGGCCTTTGTGGAACGCCAGGGACACTGCTCCTTCACCGTCGCGGAATCCGCCGCAGCGATGGAGGCCCTGATGCGCCGACTGGATACGAATAAGGCGCGATTCCAGCATCACACGGGCCATTGGCCGAGCACCACCCCGCAGCACATGAACGAGCTGGCCGCGTCTCTGAACACGGGTACGGAATCGGCGTTCATTGACTTCAATCTGAGGAAGTTCAACGGCGAATGGCGTCTGGACTACTGACGCGGCTGGTGATCAGCAGGCGTTCAGAGGGCTTGTGCCGCGGGTCGATACCGGACGGTAACGAGCTCGCGGCACCAGGGCGGCAGGGCGATGACCGCGATGCTTTCATCGCTCACCGGTGGCATTGCGCACGGCATCGTCGCGCAATTGCTGCGGCCGGCGGGACGGCTGAAACGCGCGGGATAGATTTTCCTATCCGTCTAACAGTAGAACCAGCCAAGGGAGGAGCACATTATGTATTCGGGCAGCGGCTTGCGGACGCCTAGCATTGCTTTTCGGCGTTGCGTGCGCATCGGCCGCGACGCCGGCGTTTTCGAAGGACTATGACGAAGACGGCGTCTGGCGCCATCACGGTTCCGAGCAGTTCAGGATCGAAGTCCTTTCCGGTCGTCCCGACATGGTCGCAGGCGGCGATGCGCTGGTGCGCGTCACCGTGCGCAAGCAGCATGTCGAGGCGAGCGACATGCGGGTCGAGCTGAACGGCGCTGACGTAACCGGCGCGTTCACCGCCGACAACGGCGCGGCCGCACGCTGACCGGCCTCGTGACGGGCATGCAGCTCGGCGAAAACAAGATCGAGATCCCAGGCCAAGAAGAAGGACAAAGGCCGCGCGGACGCAGACATCATCCTGGTGAATCTACCCGATCCAGGGGCCGATCTTCTCGGGGCCGCATGAGTACCCGTATTTCTGCGAATCCGCCAGTTTTAACATCGGTAATGGCGTCCTGCTGGGCGCCCCGATCGACGCCGATTGTTCGGTTGTTACGCGCGTCGACTACCGGTACCGGACGACCGCCGGGGCCTTTGCGATTTTGACGGATCTCAAGGTCCTGCCGGCGAATGTGGCAACAACCACTACCAGCGAGGGTAAAACGGTAAATTACGTGGTCAGAGTAGAGACCGGCACGCTCAACCGTGGAATCTATCAGATCGCGATCCTGCACGATCCGACGAAGGACCCGGCACCCGACTTCATGGTGCACCCGGTAGGGTGGAACAAGCGCCTGGTCTACACCTACGGCGGCGGCTGCGGCGGCGGCTGGTACGCGCAGGGGAATTCAACGGGCGGCGTCATGGTCGACCAGCTGCTGAGGCAAGGTTATGCGGTCGCAAGCTCGTCGCTCATGGTGTACGCGCAGAACTGCAACGACACCACCTCCGTTGAGACGCAGATGATGCTCAAGGAGCGCTTCATCGAACGCTACGGTGTGCCGCTGTTCACCATGGGCACGGGATCCTCGGCTGCGACGTACCAGATGCACCACGCGACCAACAACTACCCTGGCATCCTGGATGGCATCGTGAACGGCGGAAGCTTCCCGGATTCGACCCAGCCCGAGCAGCCCGACGCGGTGGTCCTGCAGCGGTACTGGAACGTGACGGCGCCAGGCACGTTCACGCAGGAGCAGCAGCGCCATGTCTTCGGCTACCGGGTGTGGGCCGCCATCGACAACCGCGCTGATGCGGGGCTGCGCAACGACCCGACGGCGCTGTTCCGCGCCGCCGTTCCGGTCAGCGCCCGGTACAATCCGGTGACGAATCCGACCGGCGCGCGGGCTACCCAGCCCGACCACAACGTGAACATCTACGACCGCGATCCGGTCACCGGCTTCGCATTCAGGGCGTACAACAACGTGGGCGTGCAGTACGGGCTCGCGTCGCTCAACGCAGGCGTCATCACCAAGACCCAGTTCCTCGACCTGAACGAGAAGGTCGGCGGATTCGACATCGACTTCAAGCCGACGCCGGAGCGCCTGCTGGCGGATCGACAGGTCGTGCGAAATCTGTACCAGCGCGGGCGCGTGCTCGACGCCTCATTCGGGCTTGCGAATACGCCCATTATCGACTATCGCGCGTACACAGATGCGCAGGCAAACGGCGACCAGCACAGCCGCGTCCATACGTTCTCTACGCGCGACCGCTTGATCAGAGCCAACGGCAACGCCGATAACCAGATCATCTGGACCGAGGACAACCGGTTCGGGTTAATGAGCTTCAACAGTCCCAGGGTAATGGATGCCATTACGCAAATGGAAAGGTGGCTCACTACGCTGAAGGCCGATACGTCGAACGACCCCAGACGCGTCAAGGTCCTGCGCGCAAAGCCGGCCGGCCTGGTGGACACCTGCTGGTCGCCGGACGCAACGCCCGTTCGTGTCGAGGAGCCGGCCAGCTACGGAGCCAACGATAATACGTGCAACACTTACTACCCGTCTTATGGCACGCCACGTCTCGTTGCTGGTGCTCCGCTCGCCAACAACGTCATCAAATGCCAGTTGAAATCGATCGACCAGGGCGACTACGCCGTCGCGTTCACCCCCGCGGAGAAGGCTCGACTGGCAGCGATCTTCCCGGGAGGCGTGTGCGACAACACCACGCCCGGGATTGAGCAGCAGAATATGACAGGCCAATGGCAGTCGTTTTGACGGCTCGCAGCGCGAGTCACAGGAAGTGTGCGTCCTTGGCGATTCGAGACTATTTCATCCTAGAAACAGCAGTTGACGATGGCATCATCGTGTAACCTCGCGAGGATGAACGAAGAAACGCTTCGAAGGGAGCGAGAAAGCGACGTCGGCGACTACCTGAGAGATTCAGGTCGGTACAAGGGCGACTGAAGGCGTCAGCCCCCGCCTTCGCTTGCAGCCAGCACCGGAAACAGCGGTTCGACAGAAGGCACGAGTGATCCGAGCAGTTTCGAGCCTATGCCGCTTTGAGGTGACGTTGCGCCCGCGCGACCAGGTCGTAGAACTGCTGCGTCGGGTGCGACATCGAGCGCCCCCGCTTGCGGATCAGGCCGAGCGTGCGCGTGATGATCGGCGCCACCAGGGGGACGCAGACCAGCGCCGGACTGCCCGAATACGGCATCATCAGCTGGGGGACCGTGGCCACGCCCAACCCGGCCTCGACCAGGCTGGGTATGGTGGACATGCGGCTGACCTCATAGGACGAGTGCAGTCGCAGGGGCAAGCTGGCGAGCGCCAGATCGAGGACGAGCCGGTTTCCTATCCCCTTGCACGCCATGATGACTTCGCGGCCCGCCAGCTCCGACCAGGCCACTTCGGGCCTGCGCGACAGCGGGTCGTCGTGACGGCAGATGAGAACGTATGGGTCGCGCAGAATCGGCTCGAATTCAATCTCCGGTTCTTGCGCCCCGATGAAGTTGAGGCCGAACTCCGCTTCGCCCCGGATCACGCTGGAAAGAACCTCCGCGGCTCCTCCGTCAAGGATTCTCACCCGGATATTCGGGCAGGTTACGTGATAATCCCGCAGGACGTTTACCAAAAAATGATTGATGGCGGAGACCACGCATGCCACTGTCAGCTCGCCCATGCGGGTGGCTGCCACCTCCTGGATTCCCAGCAGCGCGCTTTCCAGGTCATCCAGAACTGAGCGGGCCTTGCGCGAGAGCTCCCGCCCCACGATCGTAAGGCTGACCAGCCGCGTGGTTCGATCGAACAGTCGCGCCCCCAGAGCTTCCTCGAGCTTCTGGATACGCCGGCTCAGGGCGGGCGGGGAAAGATGTAGCGTGTCAGCCGCGGCATGGAAGCTGCCCAGTTCAGCTACGGCGACGAAGGCACGCAGGTCAGCGAGATCGAAATTCATGGGAACGATCCAGATTGTGAAGAAACAACGATTCAACTTACAGCCATTCGGCTAATAGTATCCAGAAAATCGTACAGGCTTGGCGTTTCGGGGGCCTGATATTTTGTCCGACGCACGCACTCGCCGGGCCGGTTGCGCGCCGCCCGGGATGGTAAACGTCCATAAGAATCAATACTGTGAGCGGAGTCGCCACAGTCGAACCGGGTCGGACCCATGCAACACATTTATCTCGCGATAGAAGGGCCCAAAAGCGGATCACCATACCCTGGAGGAAAATTCTCGTAGGCGCTTAGGCTTGGCGTGGTTCGACCCGCTCGTTTGCCGGCGAGCGGCGCCGCATCGAGCATGAGCCTCATCTCGTCGATGCGTTTCTGCCTTCATCGGATCCGCTTCCTGTTCGTCAGGCCAGCGCTTTGCCTACAGCTTCCTTCGGATTCGCAGTCGCCCGCGACACCCTTGCCGTTCGGCTAACTCTTCTCCTTGCCGAGTGATTAAAGGACTTCCACCTTCAAGTTTGTGCGTCCTCCCGGGCGCACCAAAAAGAAATGCGGCCCGGAAAGGCCACCCTCTTCACGTGCAGGCGTTGCGTCTGTCACACGGCGCGCGCCGCCGCGATGACCTCTGCCATATCCGCCTATGTCCTGCCCGCTTGCTGTGCCTAATCGATGAAAATCCACGTCCCGAGCAGGTCCTGCTGCTCCAATCCCGGCTTCGACCAGTCACACACGCCGGCTGGAAAGATCGACTGCAGGCGCGCCCATTGCACCGGCGATAACGGTGCGGCGTAATCGGCCGGCGTCAAGGGCTTGAGCTCACACTTGACGATGTCGGCCGCGATGTCGGCGCCGGCCACTTCGCGCGGGAACGAGTTCGTCGGATAGAGCTGGTTGCAAGGGGTTGCGCCCGCCTGCTCGCGGATCTGCGTCTCCGCGATAAAGGCCGGTGCGGCGTCGCGCGTGTAGCAGCCTTCCACTACATCGGCGGGCTTGTTCTGCACCACCTTCTCGATCTGTGGAATGTCCCGCGTGTCTGCTTTGATCGCGGTGACCCATCGGTCCATCTTGAGGATCGCCTCGCGCAGAAGCGGGTTGTTGTTACTGTAGAGCCCGAAGCGGTTGTCGTTCACTACCATCACCTGATTATCGTGGCGGCCATTCGCCTTATCCAGGCGCTTCCGCATCGAGAACGAGTGATAGCGCACGTGTATGTCGCCGCCGGGCAGCGCGTCGTTGTAGTCGCGGAAATCGATGATCGGGATCGACGCGAGGCCGCCGCCGGCGTTGGTGAGACGCCCGGTCTGGTAGGCGGCGCGCGCCGCGATCAGGTCCGCGACCGTGCGTTGCGGCACTTGGTTGGCGTCCTTGTCAAAGCCGCCAATCCTCTCGTTGAGGTCCAGGAACTGATCGACGCTGATGGTGCCGTCGTTCAGCGTCTTCAGGCCGTACTGGATGCCTACGTTGTCGAGCGGCCGGCGCGCAAAGCCCGTGGCCGGATCTCGGCCATACACATTCACCGTATGGTCGTGCACGGTGCAGCGCACGCCGGTCGGATTCGTCGCCGGATCGTAGCGCTGCGCTGGGGGCACCGCGGCACAGCTTGTCGTTCCGGGTCTCGGATCGATGCGATGCGCTCCGACTTCGACGTTCGGCGCCGTGGCGTACAGCAGGAAGCCGGTGACCCGGCGCTTCTGCTCATCGGTCCAGCCCATCGCCGCCTGGCGGGCGGTAAAGTAATCGTCGAGCAGCCAGGCGTCGGTGATGAAGTTAATGGTCGCGAAGCCCACCTCGGGGAACGAGCAGCCCGGGATGATGCCTTCCAGCAGGCCGGGATAGTTGTCGCTGATCTGATGCTGCGCGTAGGACCCACCCGAGCAGCCCCAGCCCTGCGTGTGGCTCGGCAAGCCGTACGCTTCGATGAAGCGCTCCTTCACCATCATCATCGTTTCGCTGGCTGTGAGATCGTTGCAGTTGTTGCCGAACACGTTGAGCGTCGAGGACGCGAGCGCATAGCCGCTCGACAGCATGAAGTTGTCGGTTACTCCGCCGGTCGAGCTGCCTTGGCGGTACCAGCCGCCGATGCACCCCCCGCCGAACGTGTAGATCAGGCGCTTGTTCCAGTTGGCGGGCTGGTTGTTCCAGCTCGGCGCCGATTGGGCGAGCAGGTCATGCAGGACCGTGGTCTGGTAGACCGCGCGGTTGATGGTGCCGGTCTCAATGCGCACGATGTACGGCACGTTCGTCGCCGTCGTGGTGTTGATGCGCACCAGGTTCGCCGGGTAGGCGGTCGCGCCGGCCGGCCACTGCGTCAGGTTGTTGCCGGTGTTCGTTGTGGACTTGTAGAAGTAGTCCACGCGCCGGTTGATCGTGACAGTTGGCGTCGAGCGGCGCGCCGAGATTGCCAAGCCCGCCGGGAAGGGTGAACTGCTGCGTGGCGCAGGCGAACGGCTGCTCGTGAGGTCCGGAGAAGACCGGCCCTTCGATCGGGTAGTTCGTGAGGACGATGTCCGCATCGGCGCGGCCCTTGCCCTGCACGTTGCCGCGCGGATCGATCGCCTCGAGCAGGTTTTCGCCGACCTTCAACCCGGTGACCAGCCCCGTCAGAGTACGCGCCGCGCCGTTCGCGACGAACGCGGAGGTAACGTCCGTCCCGTTCAGCTTGATGCGCGTCTGGTTCAACGCTACGTTCTTTTTCACCGTTATGCGCACCAGGGCGTCGCCGCCACTAATCGCATCCGGACGGCCCGAAAGTACCTCAATCGGGAACTGATTCCACCCGTGGTGGGGGTCTACGGCGCCGTGCGCGTTCTGCGCGACCGCCGGAGCGGCCGCGGCGATCGCGGCCGACGCGAGAAGGGCTGCTAAAACGTTTTTGCATGCGGAACTCATGGTATCCCCCTGTCAAGTTACTGATTCAGTCCGGCGGCCTTGCGCAATGCCCTGATGCAACAGCGCAACTGAGCTCTCGGGCCCGGTAAGTGCGGTGGGTTTCGTAATGTTCAACGCGCAACTTTGCTCACGGTCCCGGATTGCACTTACCGCCGTCACCGGGCTGATTGCAGACGTTGCTCGCGATAGCTGCGTTGACCAAAGCCGCCCAGTCATCCGGGAAGCCCGCCGGGATGGGACCGGTGCATTGCGCACCCAGCGCTGCGGCGGCCGGCCCGGCAAGCAGATAGCCTTGGCAGGCCGCGTTGTTCGCGGCCGCCTTCACCGCCGCGACGTAGCCGTCGTGCGTGCCGTAACGCTCTTCCAGCGACAGGCGTGGATCCTTGGTAGCGAGGCGCTGCGCCTTGGTCTTGAAAAACGGCACCATGCCGCCGACGTAATTGCACACCTGCCCTGCGTGGAACGGCCTGCCATCGTAAAACGGATCACCCGGGCCGGAGGTGATGTTCCAGCCGAGGTAGGTCCCCAGCGGCGCGTCGCGCAGCACAGTGGGCACGCCGCCCAGCTCGTTACCGTCCGCGTCAACCCGCGGCACCAGCATCTTGATCACGCTCCTGATCGGCGGGGGGGCGTTGGTGGGAATGCCCGACGCCTCGCTGTGGTCATACTCCGAACCCCAGTCGTAGTCGAGCACGGGAAACACGAAGTTCTCCGGCAGGAAAATCGAATCCGGGATACCCGGAACGCCGCTCGGGAAGCCCATCGCAGCCTTGGTCGGCTCGACCAGGTTGCGCTCCTTCTTCGGCCCCAGCATCAAGGGCCAGCGGCTCGGCGGCGGCGGCGTGTCGTTCTTCACCCACTCGCGCAGCGCCACCCGCAACCGGTTGACCAGCGCCGTGGCCGGCACCGGGTTGGCCCGGAACGTACCGACGCCCCAGTTGTTGCCGGGACAGTTGGCCCCGACGTTCGGGATTGCCTCGTTGAAGCCTCCTCCGCCGCCGCCGTGCGTGGAGCTCGGGAGGTAGTAGCGGCGGACGTTGTCCGGCAGTGGGATGTCGTTCTTCGGGTCCGTGCCAACCCAGGAGGTAGTCATCTTCAGCGCGAACACCTCTGCCCCGCCGAAGGTCTCGACGATCTTGGGACAGGTGTCCGTCCGGCTGCAGCGATCCAGGATGCCGCCCGGCGGCAGGTCGCGCGCGCGATCGGGGAACTTGTGCCACCACTGCGGGCCTTCGCTGCCCATCTGGTAGAGCTCCAGCACACCGTCCGGCTGTCCCCAGCGGGAATTGTTGGCAACACGGCGCCCGGCGATGAGCGGCCAGGCGCCCTCGTGCACGATGCGGCCCGCCTCGTCCTGGTTCATGCCAAGGTGGATGAAGTGCCTGGTGAAGTTGCCCGACTGCGAAGAGCCGCGGATGATCGCCCAGTTGATGTAGGTCCCGCCGGCGGGACGGGCGAGCGGATTCATGGTGCCTAAATCATCCATGGTTTCGTTTTTGAAAAACGATCCGACGTCGCGGAAGGCCGCGGTGCCGGCGCCCAGGACGTAAGGATCCTTGACCGTATAGACCAGCTGATAGAGCTTCGCTGGGTCGAAGCCGTCCTTCAGGCACAGCCGCACCGGGAGCGTGGTTACCGGCGTGGGCAGTGCAAACGTGCCGCCACCACAGAACTTCCAGTCGCTGTTCGGGATTGTTCCGCCCTCGGTGACCACACCGGTGATCGTCTCGTGCGTGTGGATGGTCAGCGTCGCCCCGGTGTTGTTCGTCGAATCAACCGGGAAATACGGAATCGCATTTCCCATTACGTTCAGCGGCTGCGCACCCAGGCCGCTGCGATTAATGATACGGCCGAAGATTCTTCCGGTCACGCCGGAGAGCATCGGCGTCTTCACCCATTCGTTAGCGCTGGGGACAACGGGCACAAGAGACGACGCGTTAGCGGGAACAGCCGTTGCTCCCGCGTTGTCACCCTGCCAGCCGCTGCTCAACCCCACGTCTTTTTGGGCGCGCAAATCGGAAGTGATGGTGATTCTGCCGCCGCGGTTCGGCACGTCATGCCACAGCAAGCCGCTGGCCGTTGACATGTCAACAGGCTTGACTATGAAGAAGGTGGCGATGTACTCGACTTTGCCGCCTTTGTTCTTCGGCGCCAGGGCAATATCGGTAATAAGGGCGTTTTGCGGGTCATTAGGATCGAGTTCGCCGAACGCGCGCCCGGTGAGCGTCTGATACGTTGGGTCCGCGGCGAGGGTCGTCGGCCCCGCATCAATGATGATCCTTGTGACGCGCGCTTGGGAGGGCGGCACCCAAGCCAGCAGTGCCGCGCCGACCATGACGGTCAATGCCGATTTGCGGAACATTTCAGACAGGTTCAGTGAGATGGGTGTCATGGTGAGGTTCCCCCTATATCCATAGAAATCAAACGGCAGGCTCAGATTAGGAAAATCGAACTGGCCGAACCCCTTTAACGTGCTTTTACTTTGGCGGCAGCCGCTATTTTTGAAGTGATCGCTGCGCCCGGCCCGCGACCTCTCGCAGTGCGGGAACGTCTCTGCGCTCTGGACACCATCATGGGTGGCCGGCGGCACACCGGCGTACAAGGCGTGCGCGACCAAGCGGTTGAGCTCGGTTGTGTGTCTTCGCACAGCAAGAGGCGCTGCGCGACCATGTCGGCAAAAAAATGCCTCATGGACAACTCCCCCTGGAATAAATACCCACTCGTCCTTGTTTACTACAAGGGCCCGAAGGGCCGCGATCACGATGAATCGTAGACTCGTGATAAAGCGGCGTCAACGAAATTCGCGCGGCGCGCACTGAAATGGCATCGCGATCGCGGGACGCATCGCAAAACGTTCACGATATGGATACGAGTCGCGCATCTGAAGTGACTACGTGTCAGTGCAAACGGGTTGGAGGGTTTGCACCAGCAAGGCCAACACCGATCGCGCCGCCCGCAATGCCGATCAGCCATTACCGTGGGTCGAGCGCATAGTCGATATGCGGGAAGCGTTTGGCTAGAAAGTAGCCGAGCGCGGACCGCTCCGAAAAGGCAGTAAAGGGGCCCAGGCTCGAATAAAAGTTGAACCGCCCCACCGACGCCCGGCCTTGCGCTGGGCGTTCTTCTTTTAACGGGCCAGACTCGATTTGTGAAGATCGAGCCTGGCGCCTTTCACTACTTCCTTGATCTGCGTTCGATCGATCGAGTCTGACCCTATCGACCTTTACCCTTTACTTTGACGGCCCGCTTATTTGAAGTGATCGCTGCGCCCGGCCCGCGACATCTCGCAGTGCGGGAACGTCTCTGCGCTCGGAACAGCTTGGGTGGCCGCCGGCACGCCGCGCGTAAGGCCGACCGCGACCAGGCGGTTGAGCTCCGGCTGTGCGTCTTCGCACAACAACAAGCGATCAGCAATCATGTCATCGATCGCCTTCACGACCTTCGTGTAGTAGGCATCGAAGGTCGGATAGCGCGCGGCGACCGACAGACGCGGATCGCTGCCGCGCGCGGCTTCGGTCGCCGCGAACGGGATGTACTGGCCGGCCGCCTCGCAGCCGTCGTTGGCGTGGACTCCCCGCCGCAGCGCCCAGCCGGTATAGGTCGCGACCGGCACGGTCACGTCGGGCAGCCGTACGCCAGCAATGTCGTTGCCGTCGCTGTCGGTCTTGGGTATGAAGCTCGGATAGATCGGGCCGTTGGCCGGATTGTCCTGGTACGAAGGCGTCGTGAATGGGAACACCGGCGGATTGATCGTCGCGATCCCGGTCTCGTAGAAGTTGAGCCCGTAGTCGAAGTGGTAGCGCGTGGTCTTGAGGCCGGTGTAGGTAACCAGCGGGCCGGGGGTGTCCGCAAAGGGGCTCGGAATGTTCGGGAAGCCCATTCCCGACTGCGGCAGCGGCGGCACCAGCGTACCGTCCCTGAGTCGTCGGTACCCGGCTATCCGGCGGCTTCCGGTTGTTCGTCGCCCATTCATCGAGCGCAATGAACAACGCGCGCTGCACCGGCGCCGAATTCAGCGGATTGTCGGACTGCTGGCAGAGCCCCCTGCTTGGGGGGTGCCCGGCGGGGTGCCGGCGGGGGTAGCGGCGGTGCCGTGCCGCATGCTCGACATGAAGTAATTGCGCGTGTGCTGGGAATCGTGCAGGTCGCGCGAGCCGGTCGGATCGGTGTGCAGGAGCGAGGCCGACTTCACCCAGTACTCGTTCGCAGAGTAGATTTCCACGCCCAGCGGACAGGTGTTGGTCTTCTGGCAGCTTGCATAGCGGCTGTCGGTCGTGCGGGTGATCGGATCGTGCGTCATCACGTTCGCGAACGGGAACCGGCCTTCGATGTAGAGATGGTTCTGGCGGTTGCGCTCGGTGCGGCCGGACTGCGAGAAGCGATAGTTCATGTTGATGCCGTTGCCCGCGGCGATCCACTGCATGTGGCCGTCGAACACCTTTTTGCCGTTCTCCGCCTCGTTGAAGCCGAGGTGGCGGAAATCGTTCAGCAAGCGGCCCGGGCTGCGACGAGATCTCCGTATAGATCCTCTTGATGTCGCCGGCGAGCGGGTTGGGATTGCGGAAGTCGTCCTGCGTCTCGTAGCGCAGCCATGCGTTCCAGTCGCGCACGGCGGCGAAGCCCAGGCCGTTCACTTTGGGGTCCTTGGCGGTGTACGCGAACTCGTAGATGTCGTTCGCTACGAAATTCCCGCCGACGAGGCTGATAGCCGTTCCGTCCGCGTTGTAGTTCCAGCCGGATGCAGGAATGATTTGCGGCGCGTCGTTGAGATGAACGCGATGCGTCAGCGTTGCCTGGGTCTTGTCCAGCGTCGCCGCCGCGTAGCTCAACGTGACCGACGCAGCCGCATTCCCCACCACAATGTATTCGTAAGACGGGCCGGTAATCGTTCCGGTCGGATTCGCGGCGGTCGGCGGAACTTTGGCGATCGGGAAGTTGGCCGACGCGTTGAAGGTGTCGAGCCTGCCCAGGTCCTCCCACCCGCTCCAGGAGAGCGTGTAGCCGCGCGGCATCAGAAACGAGTTCGCCAGAACCGTCGGCGTTGGTGATCGAGCCGGGATCGTCGCCGCCGCCGCTGACGCGACCGAGGGCCGTCCAGGTCTTGCCGCCGCGGTTCGGCGGCTCGTACATCACTCTGTGCGCGCCCTTGGTAAGGTCGATTGGCTTCAGGATGTAGAAGTTGAAGGAGTACTCGACGTTGCCGCGCGCGTTGCGCGGCGCGAGCTCGATGTCGACGATCACGCGGTTCTGGCGGTCGTGCGGGTTGACCTCCCCGTGCGCTATGCCGACGATCTTCTCGTACTGGCCGACGCCGGGCCATGAGAAGCCCCCGAACGTAGGCGATTGCGACCGCGCGGCGTCGATCTCGATCCGGGTGATGCGCGCGTCCGCGGGCGGCGCGGCGAACAGCGCAGTGGCGAACGATGCAACGAAGAGGCTGAAACTACGGACGCTGCCAGGCAGTGCAGAAAAACGACGCATGACGGACTCCCCGGTTAAGGCCGTTTCAGTCGCCATCCTTTTTCTTATTGACCGCAACGGCCGCGATCGCATTGAAATCGTAGACTCGTGATAAAGCGGCGTCAACGAAATTCGCGCATCGCACACTGACAACACGATGTGATCGGAGCGGTCGCAGCGACGTGTTCACGATATGGATATCGATCCAGCTTGCCCTCAGTGCGCCGTCATCGCCTTTGAGAACGCTCGATAGTCTGAGCCCTGCTTATTCACTCGACCGCGCGCAACACCTTAAGCGGCGCGACGTTAAGCACTCGCCGCGTGCCGATGTACCCGGCGAAGGCAACGCCGAGCGCGCCGCCCACAATACCGATCAGCCACACCGCGGGGTCGGGTGCATACTCGATATGCAGGAAGCGTTTGGCTAGAAAGTAGCCGAGCCCGGACGCCCCGCACGCCGCTACGAATCCCGCCACCGCGCCGATCGCGGTGAACTCCGCCAGATGCGCGCGGTTGATCTGCGCGCGGCTGGCGCC
Source organism: uncultured beta proteobacterium (assembly GCA_963802355.1). Classification (GTDB taxonomy): domain Bacteria; phylum Pseudomonadota; class Gammaproteobacteria; order Burkholderiales; family SG8-41; genus SG8-41. The sequence goes on from CAWDIV010000015.1 coordinate 349,639, forward strand.
GAGCGTGCGCAGGATGGTGGCCTGGAAGAGCCGCTCGTCCTGCGTGCTGGCGATCGCCGCGTACAGCACCGCCAGCCCCGCGACGAGCGTAAACAGGAACACGAACTGCACCGCGCGCGCCACCTGATCCATCATGCGCTGCACCTGCGCGAGCGCCTGCGCCACGTCGATCAGCACGATATTGGGGAAGCGCTTCACCAGGGCATTCAGAACGGCGACCTGCCCCTGGGGCAGATGCAGGCTCGTCACGTAGGTCGCTGGATACCCCTCCAGCAGGCCGGGCGGCGCAATCACGAAGAAATTCACGTTGAAGGTATCCCAGTCAACGCTGCGCAGGCTGGTGACCTTGCCCGTGACGGGGTTTCCGGCGATGTCGAAGGTGACCGTATCGCCCATGCGCAGACCGAGGGTTTCGGCGAGCCCGCGCTCCACCGAGAACTGGTCGCGCTGCGTGCCGGGCCCGTCTTTACCCCATTCCACCAACGCCCGGCCACGATCCGATTGTCGGGTTGCATGCGTGCCGCCCAGGTCAGGTTGAACTCGCGATTCACGAGCCGCCGCGCGCGGTCGTCCGCGTACCCCTCCTCGGATACGGCGCGCTCGTTGATTGTGACGAGCCGGCCACGCACCATGGGGTAAAGTTCCAGCGACGCAAACCCGTGCGCGGCGAAAAACCGCTGGATCGCATCGACCTGATCGGGCTGGATGTTGATGATGAACCGGTTGGGTGCGCCGGGCGGCAGGCTCGCGTGCCAGGTGCGCAGCAAGTCGGAGCGGATCAGCGTGAGCGTGAGGAGCGCCATGATGCCCAGCCCCAGCGCGACCACTTGCACGATAGTGCCAAGCGTGCGCCGCCGGAGCCCCGCTATCCCGAAGCGCCACGCCCCGCCCCGTCCGCGCAGCAGCGCGATCCCGCGCAGCGCCACCCACGTGAGAACGCTCGCTGCGGCCATCGCCGCAACAAACCAGCCAAGCACAGTGAAGCCGAAGCGGAATTCCTCGGCACGCCACAGGATGAGTCCGCTGATGACGGCGGCACCCACCACATATCCGATCATCCCGCCGCCCTTGGGAAGCCCGAGCTCGCGGCGCAGCACGCGCAGCGTCGGCACCTGGCTCAGGTTGATGAGGGGCGGCAACGCGAAGCCCAGCAACAACAGCAGGCCGATGACGACACCATGCAGCGCCGGAACCAGGCCAGGCAGCGGCAACGGCACGGCCACAACTTCGGTCAGCCAGACCGCCAGGATAGCCTGGGCGGCGACACCGACCATCATGCCGAGTGCCGCGGCGAGCGATCCAAACATCGTGAAGTGCAGGACGTAGAGGCGCGTGATGCGGCGCCTGGCTCGCGCCCAGGCAGCGCATCATGGCGCAGCCGTCGAGGTGACGCTGGAGGTAACGCCGTGCGGCAAGCGCAATGGCCGCCGCCGCCAGCAACACACTGGTGAGCGCGGCCAGATTGAGGAAGCGCTCGGCACGCTCGAGCACGGAGCGTATCTCCGGCCGCGCATCGCGTATGCCCTCTACGCGCTGTCCCGGTGCGAGCCGGGCGCTTGCCCAGTTGCGGTAGGCCTCCACCGCCGGCGCTTCGCCCGCGATCTGCAAGCTGTAACGAACGCGGCTTCCCGGCTGGATCAAGCCCGTTGCTGCCAGGTCCGCGGCGTTCAACATGAGGCGCGGCGCGCCGCTCAGGAACCCGATGGCCACTCCCGGCTCGTGCGTGACGATGGCAGCCACCCGCAAGCCGGTATTGCCCACGCTCACGCGATCGCTGCCGCTCAGCTCGAGTCCGGTGTGGAGCCGTTCGTCCACCCATACGGTCCCCGGTTCGGGGACCGTTGCGGCGCGCCGGTCAGGGCCGAACAGACGTTCGGCGATGCGCAGTTCCCCCCGCAGCGGAAATCCCTTTGTTACGACCTTGACGTCCGCCAGCATATTTCGCTCGCCCTGGACCACCATGCTCGGAAACCGCGCGACCTCGACGACCGAGAGCCCCCGGCGCGCCGCTTCGTTTTTGAGCTCCGGCGAGATCGGACGGCTGTCGGCAATGACGAGATCCGCCCCGAGCAGCCAGTTTGCCTGCTGGGTGAGCGCCCGCTGGACACGGTCGGTGAAAAACCCCACCGTCGTCACGGCCGCCACCGCGATCACGATCGCCACAGCGATCAGCGTGAGCTCCCCGGCGCGGTAATCGCGCTTGAGCAGCCGCCACGCGAGCGCGATCTCCTTCCTGACACTTGGCCGATCGCGCCGTGAGGCGTGAGGAGTGAGGTGTGAGGCGACGTCCGGATTCTCCTTCACGCCTCTCTCCTCTCGCTTCTCGCCTCACCGTCCATGAGCCGGCCGGCGGCGAGGCGCAGGGTGCGGCTGCAGCGCTGCGTGAGCGCTTCATCGTGCGTGACGAGCAGCAAGGTCGTCCCGCTTTCCCGGTTGAGCCCGAACAGCAACTCTATGACCTGCGCGCCGGTCGCGGGATCGAGATTTCCGGTCGGCTCGTCCGCGAACAGCAGCTTGGGCCGGGTCACGAAGGCGCGCGCCATCGCGACGCGCTGCTGCTCGCCGCCGGAGAGCTGCTTCGGATAGTGATGCAGTCGATCGCGGAGGCCCACCCGGTCCAGCATGGCCTGCGCGGCGGGCTGCGCATCAACAGTCCCGGCGAGCTCGAGGGGCAGCATGACGTTCTCGAGCGCCGTCATCGCCGGCAGCAGCTGAAACGACTGGAACACGAAGCCGACCATCCGGCCGCGCAGCGCCGCCCGCCCGTCTTCATCGAGGGCGTACAGATCGCGGCCGTCGATCTCAACCGCTCCGGCGGACGGCGTGTCGAGACCCGCCAGCAGCGCCAGGAGCGTCGATTTGCCCGACCCGGAGACGCCGACGATGGCAACCGCCTCGCCGGCGCGGACTTCGAAACTCACGTCGGCGAGGATGGTCAGTTCCATATCGCCGGTGCTAACCTGCTTGCCGAGACCCGTAACCTTGATGATGCGCTGCTCTGGATTGTTCAACATCGCCTTGCGTCTGGTTGTCGCGTGTGCGCTGACCCTCTCCGCCGTCGTAGCCTCCGCTGCCACGATACTGGTGTACGGTGACAGCCTGTCCGCCGGCTACGGCCTGCCGGGCGACAAGAGCTGGGTGAACCTGCTCGCCGCGCGCCTGCACGATGAGCGCTTCGATTATAAGGTAGCGAACGCGAGCATCAGCGGTGAAACCACGCTCGGCGGGCGCAACCGTATCGAGCCAGCCCTGAAGGCTCACCGGCCGGACATCGTGATCCTGGCGCTAGGTGCGAACGACGGCCTGCGCGGTGGGAGCCTCGACGCGATGCGTGCCAACCTCGAGGCCATCGTGGACGCGTCCCGCCGATCCAAGGCGCGGGTGCTGCTCGTCGGCATGCGCCTGCCGCCTAATTATGGCGCCGACTATACGGAAAAGTTCCAACAGCGTGTTCGGCGAAGTCGCCAGGAGCCGCAAGGCGCCGCTCGTGCCGTTCCTGCTCGACGGTTTCGCCGAGAAATCCTCGTATTTCCTCTCCGACGGCGTACACCCCGCGGCGGCGGCGCAGCCGTTCATCCTGGATACGGTGTGGAAGGAGCTGCGGCCGCTGCTGAAGAAATAAGGCGTGACTGGTGACTCGTGAATCGTGACCAACCAGCGGCTTCAAGTCACCACGATGCGCGGTTCACCGCTGGCGAGCGTCCCGATCTGCGCTGCGTACTGGAATCCTTCATTTTTGAAAAGCTGGAGCACCTCCGGAGCGATCGCCGGTGCGCAAGCTACGAGGAGCCCGCCGCTAGTCTGCGGGTCGGTGAGAAGCTTGCGCCGCCACAGCGGCCAGCTCTCCGGTATCGTCACTTGCGCGGCGCAGCTCGCCCAGTTCCGGTCGGAAGCGCCGGTCGCGTAACCCGCCTCCACCAGGTGGCGCGCCGCGGTCAGTACCGGCACCGCGTCGAAGCTCAGGCGCGCTTCGAGCTTGGAGCCCCGGCAGATCTCGATGAGATGACCGAGCAACCCGTAACCCGTCACGTCGGTGAGCGCGTGCACGTCTTCCATCTCGGCCAGCTTGATCCCCGGTGTGTTCAACTGCGTCGCTGACTCGACCATTTGCCGGTACGCCTTCTCGCGCAGCTCGCCTTTTTTCAATGCGGCGCCGAGGATGCCGATGCCGAGCGCCTTGCCGAGTATCAGCACGTCGCCCGCCTGCGCGCGGTCGTTGCGCTTGACTTTGCGCGGATCGACCAATCCCAACGCGACCAGGCCGTAAAGCGGCTCCGGCGAATCGATCGAATGGCCGCCCGCAATCGGAATGCCCGCAGCGTCGCACACCGCCTGTCCGCCGGCGACGATGCGCTGCGCCACCTCCATCGGCACCTTGCCGAGCGGCACGCCGAGCAATGCAAGCGCCATGATCGGCCGCCCGCCCATGGCGTATACGTCCGAGATGGCGTTAGTCGCCGCGATACGGCCGAAATCGTACGGATCGTCGACGATGGGTGAAAAGAAGTCGGTGGTCGCGACCAGGGCCTGCGCATCGTTCAAGCGATACACCGCCGCGTCGTCGCTCGACTCATTGCCGACCAGCAGGTTCGGCCAGAGGCGGCCGGCCGGCGTTCCCGCAAGCACCTCGCTCAGCAACGCTGGCGTGAGCTTGCAGCCTCAGCCGCCGCCGTGCGCGAGCTGCGTGAGCCGGAGAGGCGTGGTTTCAGCAGGCTTGTTCATGATCACCGTAAACTGTAGTCTGATCTGTGGCTGCGATACGATTTTTTCAGGACTGACGTGCGCGAACCCGCGCGGGTAACCGTAACACAACTATCCGAGTTTGACGAGATCATCGACGTGCGCTCGGAGGCCGAATTCGCCGCCGATCACGTTTGTGGCGCGACGAACTGTCCGGTGCTCGACAACGAGGAGCGGGCCCGCGTCGGTACGATCTACAAGCAGCGCTCCCCGTTCGAGGCCAGGAAACTCGGCTCGGCGATCGTGAGCGGCAACATCTCGCGCCACCTGCACGAGCGCTTTCTCGACCGTCCGCGCGACTGGCGTCCGCTCGTTTATTGCTGGCGCGGGGGTCAGCGCAGCGCAGCGTTCGCGCACGTCTTGTCCGAGGTCGGCTGGCACGTGGGCCGACTGGATGGCGGATATCGCGCCTACCGCCGCGCCGTGATAGAAGACCTCGAGCGCGTGCCGCACGCATTCCGGTGGCGCGTAATATGCGGCCTCACCGGGACTGGAAAGAGCCGGCTCGTGCGCGCGCTGGGGGACCGCGGCGCTCAAGTCATCGATCTCGAGGCGTTGGCCGCGCATCGCGGCTCCGTCCTCGGAAATCTGCCGGACGACCCACAACCTCCGCAGAAGATGTTCGAAAGCCTGATCTGGAAAGTGCTCCGGGGTCTGGCGCCCGAACGTCCCGTCTTCGTGGAAGCGGAGAGCAGGAAGATCGGCGACCTGCGAGTGCCGGTTGCACTGACCGAAGCGATGTGGAAAAGTGAATGCGTAGCCCTGGAGGCGCCGATGGCGCTGCGCGTCGGGCTGCTGAAGCAGGAGTACCGCCATTTCGTCGAGCAACCCGCAACGTTGATCGCCAATCTCGGGCGCCTGATCCCGCTGCACGGCCATGCCACCGTAGAACAATGGACGCAATGGGTTCAAGCGCGCGCCTGGGACGAACTGACGGAGGATCTTCTGCTGAGGCACTACGATCCGGCTTACACGCGCGCCATCGCCAGCCACTATCCGGGCTTCGCGCGCGCCACCCGACATGAGCTGCGGGATACGAGCGACCGGGGGTTCAGCGAACTCGCGGACCGGCTGGCGCAGGAATAGCCGGAACCGCAATTCGAATTGCCGGTACCGCTGGGATACCTTTGTTTTCCGCACGATAAGCGAGCAGCCCCGTTGCCGATCTTGCGCGCCGAATTGCTGCTTCCTCTCCTGTTTCTCTCCGCGCTTTGGCGGTCACGTTGTTCTCCGACGGGTCTTGCAAGCCCGGGCGCTTTCGGTCACCATTCCCGGCAGCTTATGGAAAATGCGAGTCCTCTCACCGAATGGTAGACAACCCAGCGCCTGATTTCGAACTACCGGCAACCGGCGGCAAGACGTTTCGGCTGTCCGCCGCCAAAGGCAAACCGCTCGTCCTTTACTTCTACCCCAAAGACAACACACCGGGCTGCACCACCGAAGGCCAGCAGTTCCGCGATCTCTACCCGGAATTCCAGAAGCTCGGCTCCGCCATTTATGGCGTATCGCGCGACAGTATGAAGTCGCACGAGAACTTCAAGGCGAAAATGAAGTTTCCGTTCGAGCTTCTGTCGGATACGGAGGAAAAGGCGTCCAAGCTCTTCGATGTCATCAGAATGAAAAACATGTACGGCAAAAAGGTGCGTGGCATCGAGCGCAGCACGTTCGCTATCGATGACAAGGGCGTCGTGCGCCGCGAATGGCGCGGCGTCAAGGTGCCGGGCCACGTTCAGGAGGTGCTTGAGTTCATCAAAACCCTCAAGGTCTAAAGTTTCAGGTTTCAGGTTTCATTGCGATTCCGGTATGTAACTTGAAACTTCAAACTCGAAACTTGAAACTAAGAGTATGGCCCAGCGCAAGTCCGCATCCGTCGTCGCCCAACTTCCCGCCCTCACCAAGCTGTTCGTGCTCGATACCAACGTATTGATGCACGATCCCACAAGCCTGTTCCGGTTCGAGGAGCACGACGTCTACATTCCGATGGCGACGCTCGAGGAGCTCGACAACCACAAGAGGGGCATGTCGGAGGTGTCGAGAAACGCGCGTCAGGCGAGCCGCTATCTCGACGAAATGATCACCCGCTCGGCCGCCGGCATCACGGAAGGCATCCCGCTCGAAGTCCATGGCGACCGCATTGCGACCGGGCGGCTATTCCTGCAAACGGAAGCCATCAACGGGGAGCTGCCGGCGCGGCTCGCGAGCGGCAAGTCGGACAACCAGATCCTCGCGGTCGTCAAGCACCTGCAGGAAGCGCCTCCCCGGCGTCACGTGGTGCTGGTCTCGAAGGACATCAACATGCGCATCAAGGCGCATGCCCTGGGCCTCGCGGCCGAGGATTATTTCAACGACAAGGTGCTGGAGGACACCGATCTGCTGTACACGGGCACGCGCGAGCTACCCGCGGACTTCTGGGACCGGCACGGCAAGGAAATGGAATCCTGGCAGCAGGGAGGGCACACGTATTATCGGATACGCGGTCCGTTGTGCTCGCGCCTGCTGGTGAACGAATTCGTGTATCTCGAGACGGACCGTCCCTTCTACGCGCTGGTGAAGGAAGTGAGCGGCAGGTCCGCCGTGCTGCAGACGCTCAAGGACTACACCCACCAGCGGCACAATGTCTGGGGCATTACCGCGCGCAATCGCGAGCAGAACTTCGCGCTCAACCTCCTCATGAACCCGCAAATCGATTTCGTCACCCTGCTCGGTCAGGCCGGCACCGGGAAAACGCTGCTCACGCTCGCTGCCGGTCTCACCCAGGTGCTGGAGCAGAAGACCTATTCGGAAATCATCATGACCCGGGTCACGGTCCCCGTCGGCGAGGACATCGGCTTTCTTCCCGGCACCGAGGAGGAAAAGATGAACCCATGGATGGGCGCACTGGAAGACAATCTCGACGTACTCAACAAGACCGACGACGAAGCCGGAGAATGGGGCCGTGCCGCCACCGGCGACCTCATCCGCTCGCGCATCAAGGTGAAGTCCCTCAACTTCATGCGCGGGCGCACCTTCATCCACAAGTTCTTAATCATAGACGAGGCGCAGAACCTGACTCCCAAGCAGATGAAGACGCTCATCACCCGCGCTGGCCCGGGCACCAAGGTCGTGTGCCTAGGCAACATCGCGCAAATCGATACGCCGTACCTGACCGAGGGCAGCTCCGGCCTGACCTACGTCGTGGACCGCATGAAAGGCTGGGCGCACAGCGGACACGTCACGTTGACGCGCGGCGAGCGCTCGCGGCTGGCGGATTACGCGGCCGAAGCGCTATAAAGTAAGTTTCGAGTTACGAGTTTGACGTTTGAAGTTATCTCGCGTGCGGAACTGCCGCTCGCATCTAGGCAAGCGCTTGTGCCAAGCAGACAAACTCGAAACTTGAAACTCGAAACTTGAAACTATCGAAGGCTAGAACCGGCCGGAGTCGGCGAAATTCTCAAACCGCGTGTAGGCGCCGAGGAACGTCAGCTTGCGGGTGCCGGTAGGGCCGTTGCGCTGCTTGGCGACGATGATCTCGGCAAACTTGTTCGGCGTCTCCGGGTTGTACACCTCGTCGCGGTAGATGAAGAGGATGAGGTCTGCATCCTGTTCAATCGCCCCGCTCTCACGCAAATCCGACATCATGGGACGCTTGTCCTGGCGGGATTCGACGCTGCGGTTCAACTGCGAGAGTGCTACGACCGGCACGTTCAGTTCTTTTGCGAGCCCCTTCAGCGAACGGGAAATTTCGGCCACTTCCGTGGCGCGGTTTTCCTCCCTGCCGCTCGCTGCCGACATGAGTTGCAGGTAGTCCACGACGATCAACGCGAGCCCGCCGCACTGGCGGTGCAGGCGCCGGGCGCGCGAGCGCACGTCCAGCGCGTTCAAGCCCGCCGAGTCGTCGATGTAGATCTGCGCCTCATTCAACTTGCCGACGGCGTCCACCAGCCGCGACCAGTCGTCCTCTTTGAACGTGCCGGTGCGCAGCTCGTGCTGGTTGACCCGACCCACCGAGCCGATCATGCGCATCGCGAGCTGCGGCCCGGACATCTCTAGACTGAACACCGCCGCGGTCTTCTTGAGGTCGAGGGCGGCGTGTTCGACGATGTTCATCGCCAAAGAGGTTTTACCCATGCTGGGGCGCGCCGCGATGATGATGAGGTCCCCGCCCTGCAGGCCGGAGGTGATCCTGTCCAGGTCGATGAAACCGGTCGCGAGACCGATGACCTCGTCCTTGTCCTCACGGCTGTACAGGGTGTCAATGCGCTCGACGGTTTCCGTGAGCAGCGGGTCGATCTTGACGAACCCCTGCCGGGCCTTCGCCCCTGCCTCGGCGATCCGAAATACCTTGGCTTCGGCCTCATCTACCAAAGCCCGCGCGTCGCGGCCCATGGGATTGAAGGCGGTATCGGCGATCTCGGTGCCGATCGCGGCGAGGTTGCGCATGATCGAGCGCTCGCGCACGATCTCGGCGTAGCGCCTGATGTTGGCCGCGCTGGGCGTATTTGCCGCCAACGAACCGAGATACGCGTGACCCCCGGTTTCGCCGAGTTTTCCGCTCCGCTCGAGACTTTCCGCCACGGTGAGCGCGTCCGCTGGCTTGCCGTTCTCGATGAGTTCGCCGATGTGCTGGAAGATGGCGCGATGATCGGCCCGGTAGAAATCCGGCCCGGTGATGAGATCGGCAACCCGGTCCCATGCCGTATTATCAAGCAGCAGTCCGCCGAGAACGGACTGTTCGGCTTCGATTGATTGGGGCGGAACTCGCGCGGCTTCAACCTGGGCGTCCTTGATTAACGAGGTAACGAGGTGAGCCTGAGCCATGTTGGAACCAGCCTGGTTAGCTTCTTGTTGGGGAAGATTTCAACGCCCACCGCTCACGCACCATACGCCACGGCGAGCATGCATTTCTTGCATGCAGATAGTAGCCGAAAAAAAAGGGCCGTCGCCAGCCCTTTTTTCCGGGAAAAAATTTCTGTTCAGTTACCGGGTGTTAGATTCTTTGAAAAAATTTCTCTGCATCATCCGCGGCGAGAGATTGGTTACTACTGCTCTCCCAGCACCGAAACCGTGACCGCGACCACAACGTCGGTGTGCAACGCGATCTTGATCGGATAGTCGCCGACCTGCTTCAGCGGCCCTTGCGGCATCCGGATCGCGGCCTTGGGCACGTCAAGCCCCTGCGCCTTGAGCGCCTCAGAAATATCCACGTTGGTGACGGAGCCGAAGAGCTTCCCATCCACGCCGGCCTTTTGCGTGACCTGAACCATCAGGCCGTCGAGCTTGGCCCCGCGTTCCTGCGCTTCCGCCAGTCCTTCCGCCTGCGCTTTTTCGAGATCGACGCGACGGCGTTCGAATTCGGCGATGTTCTCGGGCGTCGCGCGCTTCGCCTTGCCGTGCGGAATCAGATAGTTGCGGGCGAAACCGTCCCGCACCTTCACCACCTCGCCGAGCTGGCCGAGATTGACGACTCTTTCGAGCAGTATCACTTGCATGAGGTTTTCCTCGAAAACCGGGGAGCAGTAAGCCGTGAGCAGTGAGCGGTGTTAAACCAAACCGGCGAATTTTTCCGCTTACCGCTGACTGCTTACCGTCTGACCGTCAGTGAAGATCGGTATAGGGCAGCAGCGCCAGAAAACGCGCGCGATTGATCGCCACGGAGAGCTGGCGCTGGTAGCGGGCCTTGGTGCCGGTGATTCGCGCCGGAATGATCTTGCCGTTCTCGTTGATGAAGTCTTTCAGGATCCCGATGTCCTTGTAATCGATCTCCTTGATGCCTTCGGCCGTGAAGCGGCAGAACTTCCTGCGGCGAAAGAGCTGCCCGCGTCCGCCGCGCGTATCCTTGCCTTTTCCCCGGCCCTTGCCTTTACCCTTGTCTCGGGTCTTGGATCTTCCGTACCTTGCCATTGCCATGATTGGCTTCCTATATCTGAAAACCTGCTCGGCGCAAATGTGCCGAGGAGTTTTTAGCTGAGATTGGGCATCCAAAGGGGGCTGTGGCCCCTTGTTCAGCGCATCCTTAAATGTTCGCTGTCATTGCGTGCAATATCAGTTGCGCGCTCATGCGGTTCTTGCGATTCAGAAATCCGGTTACTCGCACTGCCTGCCCGATCTTCAGCACGGCCATCGCTTTCGCTACCTCGGCCATGGCCACCCCGCTCATCTCGCACTCCACCTGTCGCTTCAGTCCCGCTTCGATCTGCTGCGAGCGGTGCAGGAGCTTGAAGCTGATGAGCGGCACGCCGGCGGGGGTATAACGCAACGGTTCGATCGCGGTCAATTCGCCGGCGAGCGCAACTTCGTTGGTTTCCAAACTACGCAGCCGGTTCTTCCACTGATGCCGTTGCCGCTGCGGCAGGCGGCGCCGGTGCTGCGGGCGCCGGCTTCGCAGTCTCGTCGGCAGGCTGCGTCAGCGACCGCGACTTCTCTTCTCTCATCATCGGAGAGGGCGCCGTTACCGGGCCGCTCATCCTGACGATCAGATGCCGTAGCACTGCGTCGTTGAACTTGAATGCATGGTCCAGCTCATCCAGGGCCTCCTGGTCGCACTCGAGGTTCATCAGGACATAGTGCGCCTTGTGAATCTTCTCTAGGGGATAGGCGAGTTGGCGGCGGCCCCAGTCTTCGAGGCGATGGATCTTGCCGCTGCGACCGGTGACCATCTGCCGGTAGCGCTCGACCATGCCGGGAACCTGTTCGCTCTGGTCCGGATGGACGATGAAAACGACTTCGTAGTGACGCATTTGCTTCATGCTCCTTGTGGATGAGAGCCCCTGCGAGCTCTAAGCCTCCCGCGCCGCGGTGAGGCAAGGACTATGATTTCGGCCCAGGGCCGAAATCATGAAGGCGCGGATTATACAGAACTTTCTACAGTGATCCAAGCCATCGCAAGCGTAAGAACAGGATTGCGAGGCCTAACTCCGCAAAGGACGGCAAAGTCCCGGCACGGGGCGGCCAGTGGGGCTTGACGAAAATACAGCGGAAACGGGACTAGAAGGTGACTGCGAGAGCGCCGGTGACGCGCTGGCTGTCGGACCGGCGGTTGATCGTGCTTTCCAGGATCTGCGCAAGATCCAGTCGCAGGCTCAACATCTTGCCGTAATTGTAGCGCAAGCCTATGCCGGCGCTCTTGATATGTTCGCCCTCGATGTCGCCCGGCTGTGCCTTGTTGCGGTCCACCCCCCCATAGTCGAAAAACGCGAGAAGTCGCAACCGATTGGGATCCGCGAGGCGGACCATGCGCGCAAAGTCCGGCGTGTACAGCTCGAACTGGACCTGGTAGCCGCGATCGCTCGACACTTCGCGCACCAGATAGCCGCGCACGGAATCCGGGCCGCCGATACCGAACTGCTCGCCGGGCACCAGTGCGTCCCCGGTCTCCTGGGCGTTGAACGCGACACGGGCCTGAAAGTCGCGTGGCAGCGCCTGCTGATAGGTCGCGCCGAAGCGCAGTATCGTGTAACTCGCTTTGGCGCCGGCGCGCACGCAAAGGCCGTCACTGGGACGCGGGCACGAGAAATCCGCCTTCTCGCCGTCGCTGCCAAACGGGATATTTCGGGACACAGACGCGTAGGCGGAGACCTCCGCGCTGGCGAAGCGCCGCAAGGCCGAATATGTCAGGCTCACCGGATGGATCGTGATATCGGGCACGAGACCTAGGCCCTCCACGGTCACGTCGTTGCTGAACGCCCTGTAATCGAGGCCCAGGCTCACCTTGTGCTCGATTTCTCGCCATTTCGGCAGGTAATAATTCCAGCGCGCGGCGGCGATTATTCCGCTGCCGCTCACGTTGAACAAACCCTGCACCGTTCCGGAGTCAACATCCGAATAGCCCGCTATGAGATCGAGGGAGCTGTTCCACCGGTAATACGGAATGCGGTAGCCGACCCCGAAGATCGTCACGTCGTCTACATTGGTGGGCGAGGTGATGTATTGCGCAGTCAGCACGTGGTCGCGGTTGAACAGATTCGAGTGCTGGAAGCCGATGCCGGAGCGGAAATATCCGGTCTCCCCGGTACCGGTATTGTCGAGCGTCAGGAACACCCGTGTCGGCTTCTCATCGGTGACTTTCACGCTGACGTCAACCTGGTCCTCGGATGCCCCCGAGCGCAAAGACACGGTCGTCTGCTTCGTCGGGTGTTCGTTGAGCGGCTGCAGGTTGCGCGCAATCTGCTGCGAGCTTGGCGTAGCACCCTCCCTGACGGTCGGCAGGCTGTTACGGATGTTGTCGGTATCGAAAAACTTGTTGCCTTCGACGATCACCCGCCCCACGCGCGGTTCCAGCACGCGAAACTGGACCACCCCTCTAGTAATGTCCTGTTCAGGGAGCAAGACCTGGACGATGCCGTAGCCCCGGGCGCGGTAGCCCTGTTCGACGGCTTCGAGCGCCCGCTGTACATCTGAAAAGTCCTTGTCTTTGCCGGTGTACGGCGCCACCAGCTGTTCGACCTCCGCGGGAGTTAGCAGGGTGTTGCCGGCAATGTCGAAACGATTGATTTCGAAACGCGGGGCGGGAACTACAGCGGCAGGTTGTTGCGCGAAAGAGACGAACGACGTGCCAATACAACCCGCCGCAGCCACTACGAGCAGAAAAATCTTGACTGACCGGTGCATTTCGTCCTTAAGGATCTTTTTAGGATGTATGCGTTAGTCAGTGATTCTACACGCTAATCTCGGCATATGTCCAGCCGTCGAAAACGCGCGCGAGCCACTCCCCCAAAACAGCAGCCCTGTGATCCCGAGAAGGGTAGCACAGGCCATAGCGATTCAAACAGTTTTCTGCGCGGTCATCGCCGGTTGCATTGCGGTTCGCATTGCGGTTCGTTTCGCCGTTCCGTGCAATTGTCTACTATATGATTTACTTGACTTTTGTCCCTCGTGAACCACGTTGGCGACGAGTTTCGGCAAGGCAGATGCCGGCGGCAACGGAGACATTCAGGCTGTCCACGGTGCCGAGCATCGGAATGCGAACGAGCTCGTCGCAGTTTTCCCGGGTAAGCCGGCGCATGCCCTCCCCTTCCGCGCCCAGCACCCAGCCGATGGGTCCTTCCAGCTTGACCGAATAGAGATCCCGCTCCGCGCCCTGATCCGCACCGATCAGCCAGATCCCGCGTTCTTTGAGTTCGCGCATGGTGCGAGCGAGATTGGTCACGGCCACGAAGGCAACGGTATCGGCGGCGCCGCTCGCGACTTTCGCCACCGTAGGGTTGACGCCGGCGGCCCGGTCCTTGGGCGCGATCACAGCGTGCACGCCCATCGCGTCCGACACCCGCAGGCATGCCCCGAGGTTGTGGGGATCCGTAACGCCGTCGAGTATCAGCAACAGGGCCGGCTCCTCCAGCCCGCTCAACGCCGAATCGAGGTCTTGAGCGAGCTCGACCGGAGCCACCCGCGCAGCGACTCCCTGATGCCGCGCATGCTTCGTCATGCCATCAAGTCGCTCGCCTTCGACCAACATCAGGTGCACACCGCGCTCACGCGCGAGTCTCGCCAGCTCTCGGGCGCGCGGATCGCTCCTCGATTGATCGAGAAAGATTTCCATCACGCTCGCCGCGCGTTGCCGCAGCCGGCTCGTAACCGCGTGGAAACCATAAATGAAGCGCGCCTGAACCATCAAAGCGAGTGCCCGGAGGCACGTCTTTTGAGTGGAAGCGAGTGATTGAACGATCCCGCAGAGGCGCGCTTAACAAAGACACCCATATTTGTTTCTTCAATAAGGATTGATTTCACGCCAGAGTGAAATCAATCTTGCTCGAATCCAGATCCACGCGCACGAGCTTCACGCGCACGCGGTCTCCGAGCCGGAAGCGCCGGTGCGTGCGTTCGCCCATCAGCTGGTGCTTCGCGGCATCGAAGTGGAAATAGTCATTGCCCAGCTCGGACACATGCACCAGTCCCTCCACGTAGACTCCGTCGAGCGCTACGAACACCCCGAACGAGGTGACCCCGCTCACGCTGGCGTCGAAAATCTCTCCGATGCGGTCCTTCATGTAATAGCACTTGAGCCAGGCCTCGACGTCGCGTGTCGCCTCGTCTGCGCGCCGCTCGGTCATCGAGCAATGCATGCCCAGCGCGTGCCAGTCTCCCGGCTCGTAGCGGCGGCGCTTGAGCGTCGCCTTGATCGCGCGGTGCACGAGCAGATCCGGATAGCGGCGGATCGGGGACGTGAAATGCGTATACGACTCGTAGGCGAGCCCGAAGTGGCCGACGTTGTCGGGGCTGTAGACCGCCTGCTTGAGCGAGCGCAGCATCACCGTCTGCAGTAGTTGCGCGTCCGGCCGGTCTTTCACGCGCGCGAGCAGCTTCGCGTAGTCGGCGGCATGCGGGTTATCGCCGCCGGTCAGCGTTCAGCCCGAAACCCTTCAGAAACTCGCGCAGCGCCGCGAGCTTCTCCGGCGTCGGCCCCTCGTGGACGCGGTAGAGCATGGGGTGATCGTTGGCGCGCAGGAAAGCCGACGCGCACACGTTGGCCGCCAGCATGCATTCCTCGATTATGCGATGCGCGTCGTTGCGCTTGACCGGCACCATCCGCTCGATCTTGCCGCGCGCGTCGAACACCATCTGGGTCTCGATGGTCTCGAAGTCGATCGCGCCGCGACGCTCCCGCGCCTTTGCCAGGATGGCGTACAGTCGATGCAGGTTCTGCATATGCGGGAGAAGCTTGCGATGGCGCTGCGCGGCCTCCCCGCCCGTATCCTCCAGCATCGCGGCGACTTCGGTGTAGGTGAGGCGTGCGTGCGAGCGGAAGACCGCGGGGTAGAAACGGAACGATACGATTTCCCCGCGCCCGTCGATGTGCATGTCGCACGCGACCGCCAGCCGCAGCACATGCGGGATTCAGCGAGCACAGCCCGTTCGACAGCTTTTCCGGCAGCATCGGGATCACGCGGCGCGGGAAATACACCGAGTTGCCGCGGCTCAGCGGCTTCCTGGTCGAGCGCGTCCTGCGGTTGCACGTAGTGGCTCACGTCCGCGATCGCGACCACCAGGCGAAATCCCGCGCCACTGCGTCGTGTCGCCAGCGGCTCGCAGTAGACGGCGTCGTCGAAATCCTTCGCGGTTTCGCCGTCGATGGTCACGAGCGGCAGCGCCGTGAGATCGGTGCGGTTCTTGCGGTCCTCGTCTGTGACCTCATCGGGGAGCCGCTGGCACAGACGTTCCGCCTCGGGCGGGAACACGTGCGGCAGCGCGTGCTTGCGCAGGGCGATCTCGATCTCCATGCCGGGATCGGCGTAATTGCCGAGCACTTCCACGACGCGCGCGACCGGCTGGGCATGCTTCGAAGGCTGCGCGATGATTTCCGCCATCACGACCTGCCCCGGCCGCGCGCTGCCGGTTTCGCCGGCTGGCACCAGGAACTCGTGGCTGATGCGGCGGTCCTCCGGCACGACAAACAGGATGCCGTGCTCCTGGCGCAAGCGCCCGACCACCCGCTCATGCGCGTGCTCCAGCACTTCGACGATCTTGCCCTCGGGTCGGCCGCGCCGGTCGGTGCCGGCGACGCGCGCGACGACTCGATCGCCGTGCAGCACCTGGTGCATTTCGCGCGGGCCGAGGAAAAGATCCGGGCCGCGGTCGTCGCGCACCAGGAACCCGAATCCGTCCGGATGCCCGTGGACGCGCCCGCGTACGAGATCGGCTTTTTCGGTGATGCAGATCGCGTTACGGCGATTGCGGATGACATCGCCGTCGCGCTCCATCGCCGCGAGCCTGCGCGTGAAAGGCATCGCGCTGGTGCGGCCTGACGCGCAGCAGCTTCTCCAGGACCTCATCCGTGACGGGAACGCCCTGCTGGTTCAGCATTTCGATTATCTGTTCGCGCGTGGGAACGGCCGAATGATCATCGGCGCGCGAACGCGCCGCGCGGCGGGTGGAGAATTTCGGGCTCTTCATCGATGCGGCACGCTTACTTCGTTGATTCATTTGATCGATCAGGTGCCTTCGGCTAGAATCCCGGCCTCACGCCCAGGTGGCGGAATTGGTAGACGCACCAGGTTCAGGTCCTGGCGCCAGCAATGGTGTGGGGGTTCGAATCCCTTCCTGGGCACCAAGACATCAATGCTGAATTCTCAATGTCGAATGCTAAATTGCGGCGTTCATTAAGCATTAGGCATTCAAAATTAAGCATTGCTATTTGAACGGATGTCTCAACACTATCGTGTGCTCGCGGTCGGGCCCGGTTGAGATGAGATCGATCGGCACCCTGCAAACTTGCTCGATGCGCTCGAGATAGTCGCGTGCCGCCTTCGGCAACTGGTCGTGGTGAGTTAGCGCGACGGTGCTACCCTTCCAGCCTGGCATTTCCTCGTAAATCGGTTCGCATCCCTCGAGCTCCTCTGCCCCGACCGGCAGGATGTCGCTGCGCTGCCCGTTCAACCGGTAGCCAACGCCAAGCTGTAACGTTTCCATGCCGTCCAGGACGTCGAGCTTCGTGACGCCGAGGCCCGATACTCCGTTGATCTGGATCGAGCGCTTGAGCGCCGCCGCATCGAACCATCCGCAGCGTCTGGGCCGGCCGGTCGTGGCGCCGAATTCGTTCCCGCGGCTGGCAAGCTGTCTGCCGACAGCGTCATCGAGCTCCGTCGGAAATGGTCCCGAGCCCACGCGCGTCGTATAGGCCTTGGTGATGCCGAGCACGTAATGCAGCAGCTGAGGTCCGACGCCGGCTCCCGCCGCCGCCGCACCGGCGACGCAGTTGCTCGAGGTCACGTACGGGTAGGTGCCGTGATCAATGTCGAGCAGCGTTCCCTGCGCGCCTTCGAACAGCAGATTGTGGCCCGCGTTCTGCGCTTCGTACAGGAGCCGCGGCACGTCTGCGACCATCGGCTTGATCTGCTGCGCAAATTCCATCGTCTCATCGTAAGTCTTCTGGTAGTCGACAGCCCCGCTTCGAAAGTAGTTCACCAGCACGAAATTGTGAAAGTCGAGCACTTCTTTCAGTTTCAGCGCAAAGCGCTCGGCGTGGAACAGGTCCTGGAGGCGGATCGCTCGGCGCGCGACCTTGTCCTCGTACGCAGGGCCGATACCGCGCCCGGTGGTGCCGAGCTTGAAATCACCCTTGGCCGCCTCGCGCGCCAGGTCGAGCGCCGCGTGGTGCGGCAGGATCAGGGGGCAAGCTTCGCTGATCTTCAACCGCGAGCGCACGTCCACGTTCGCCGCCTCGAGGGTACCGATCTCCTCCACCAGCGCCTGTGGCGAAAGCACGACACCGTTGCCGATGTAGCAGGCGACGTTTGCGCGCAGGATGCCCGAGGGTATGAGATGAAGCACGGTCTTTGTGCCGCCGATGACCAGCGTGTGGCCGGCGTTGTGTCCGCCCTGAAAGCGCACCACTCCCTGGGCGTGATCGGTGAGCCAGTCTACGATCTTCCCCTTGCCTTCGTCACCCCACTGGGTGCCGACGACGACTACGTTCTTTGCCATGGATAATCCAAATCTTTAACCACCAAGGACACGAAGGACACAAAGGTTTTCATGAGTTCTACTTCGTGTCCTTTGTGTCCTTTGTGGTTCATGCTTTCAGCTTTTGGACGGTCCATTTACCGTTGCGCTTCGCGAGGCGGCGGTCGCAGCCCAGTTCGTCGCGCGCACCGGCGTGCCCCGGGAGATCGACAATGACGACGATCCCGCGCGAGCGCAACGCATTGACGACGCGCTGAAGGTCCGCGTCCTGCGGCGCGTACGGCGCCAGCACCCGCGAGCGCGACGTGCCGTCGGGGCTCGCCTGAGCGAGTTCGCGCAGGTCCATGCTGAAGCCGGTCGCCGGCCGGGCCCGTCCGAAGGCCTTGCCGACCTCGTCATAGCGTCCGCCGAGCGCCAGCGCATTCGGTGAGCCACCGGCATACGCGGCGAATACCACTCCGCTGTGATAGTGATAGCCGCGAAGCTCCGCCAGATCGAAGCAGCGGATGCGGGCAACATCACGCAACTCGTCGGAGAGCGCGCCAAGCTTGGCCAGTGCATTTCTGATCTCGGTGTAGTCCGGCAGCCGTTTCTGAGCCGCCGCGAGAACTTCCGCCCCGCCGTAGAGCTCGGGCAACGCCGTCAGCGCCGCCGCCGTGCGCTCATCCAGTTTTCGCGTAAGCCCTTTGAGAGCCGGCACGTCTTTCGCCTGCATCGCGCGGAACAGCTCCGCTTCTCGGTCCTGCTCGAGACCGGCCCGCCGCACGAGGCAGCGGAAGATCGCGACGTTGCCGATATCGAGATAAGCATCGTGCACGCGCGCCGCCGCCAGGGCTTTCATCATGAGCCGCTGGATCTCGACGTCGCTTTCGATGCCGGCGTGACCGTAGAGCTCCGCTCCGACTTGAAGCGGCTCGCGCGTCCGGTTCATACCTCGCGGAAGTGTGTGCAACACGCTGCCGACGTAGCACAACCGCGTAACACCCTTGCGATTCAGCAGGTGCGCGTCGATGCGCGCCGCCTGCGGCGCGATATCGGCGCGCACGCCGAGCATCCGCCCGGAGAGCTGATCCACGAGCTTGAAGGTCTGCAAATCGAGGTCATGCCCAGTGCCGGTAAGCAGCGACTCGAGATATTCGATCAACGGCGGCATCACGAGCTCGAAGCCATGCACCATGAAGACGTCGAGAATGTCGCGGCGCAACCGCTCGATCCGAGCGGCTTCGCCCGGCAGGATGTCTTCGATGTATTCGGGCAGGACCCAGGTACGCATATCAGGATTCAGGATCCAGGATTCGGGGAAGATTATAGTTGGAAACCAGGACGCCTTCGCTGAATCCTGAGGGTGTCAGGAACCCTGTGTACCGTCCATTGAAGCGATACGAGCTCGGACAGTGCGGTGGCCGATAGAACGGTGGGGCAAGGTTCCTCACACCTTGCCTGCCCTTCACGGACGGGCGATGTAGAGCAGCAGCAACCCGGCGAGCATCGAAGTGAGCCCGATGAAACGCAGCTGTCCATCGGACATCTCGGTGAGGCGACGGAAAGTGTCGCGCCAGATAGCTGGCAGCAGGAACGGCAGCACGCCCTCGATGATGAGCATCAGCGCAAAAGCGGTAAGCAGGATCTTTCCCATCGCGGTCGCAGCTATTGTCGGAGCCCCGTGAGGCGTCCGCCCTGCGTTACTTGCCCGCCTTGCCGCCCGACCTGAAGTACTTGAAGAACTCGGAGTTGGGCTCGAGCACCAGTACGTCGTTCTTGCTCTTGAAGCTTTGCTTGTACGCTTCGAGGCTGCGGTAGAAAGCATAGAACTCCGGAGTGCCCTCGTAAGCGCGCGCGTAGATCGCAACGGCCTTACCGTCGCCCTCGCCCTTGATGCGCTGCGCCTCGCGGTACGCCTGCGCAATGATCACGTCGCGCTGCCTGTCGGCGTCGGCGCGAATTCTCTCGGATTCCGCCGCGCCGGTGGATCTCAACTGGGTTGCCGCCTGCTTGCGTTCCGCTTGCATCCGGTTATAGACCGACTGGCTCACTTCCTTGGGCAGATCCACCCGCTTCAACCGCACGTCCAGCACTTCGACGCCGATCTTGATCGCATCCTCGTTCGCTTTCTGCCGCATGAACTCCATGATCTTGTCGCGTTCGCCGGACACCACATCGTGCACGGTGCGGTTGCCGAATTCCGCGCGCAGGCCGTCGTTGATGGTCTGTAGCAGCCGGGTCTGCGCCTGCAGCTCGCCGCCGCCGCCCACGACGATACTGGCGTAGTACCTGGCGCACGTCGGTGACGCGCCACTTGACGAACAGGTCCACCAGCACGTTCTTCTTCTCCGACGTGAGGAAATGCTCCGGCTCGGCGGTGTCTATCGTCAGGATGCGGGTATCGAAGTAGCGCACGTTGTCGAGCAGCGGTGTCTTGAAATACAGCCCCGGCTTGGTCTCTACCTTCACCACCTCGCCGAGCCTGAACACCATGGCGTTCTGCCGCTGGTCGACGATGAAGAGAGAAAGCGAAAGGACAATCAGCGCGACTACTGCGCCGACGAGTATCGTGCCCATGCTTACTCTCATCAGCGGGGCTCCCGCTCGCGCGACCGGAAAGCTTCGCGCGAACGCGCGGTGGACTGCTCGGCCGGCGCCGGCACCTCGGGCTTGGTTGCAGCCACGCCGGCACCGCCGGGACCCGTCATCTGTATCAGCCTGTCGAGCGGCAGGTACAGCAGGTTGTTACTGCCCGACCTCTGGTCGATCAGAACCTTGGTCGTGTTGGTCATGATCTGCTCCACGGTCTCGATGTAGAGCCGGTCGCGTGTCACCTGCGGTGCCTTGATGTACTCGGCGGCGATCAGGCGGAACCGCGCGGCATCGCCCTCCGCCTGCTCGATGACTTTCTGCTTATAGCCCTCGGCTTCCTGCGTCAGCCGCGCCGCCATGCCGCGCGCTTTTGGAATCACGTCGTTGGCGTAGGACTGGCCTTCGTTCTTCTGCCGCTCGCGGTCCTGCCCGGCCTCCACCGCGTCGTTGAATGCGGCCTGCACCTGCTGCGGCGGCTGGGCGTCTTGCATCGTAACCTTGCTGATATTGATGCCGGTGCCGTAGCGATCGAGAATCTGCTGCATCAGCTTGTGCGCGCGCGCCGCGACGTCGGCGCGGCCCTCGTAGAGCACGAAATCCATGCTGCTGCGGCCCACGACCTCGCGGATGGCCGTCTCGGCGGCCTGCAGCACCGAATCGTCGGGCGACCGGTTGTTGAACAGATAATCAGTGGGGCTCTTCAGGATATATTGGACACCGAACTGCACGTCGACTATGTTCTCGTCGTCCGTCAACATCAACGATTCCTTCTCGACCTTGCTCTTGACGTTGTTGCGGTAGCCGACTTCCACCTGGCGCACCTGCGTCAGGTTGACGATTTCGGCGGTTTCGACGGGATACGGCAGGTGCCAGCGCGGACCCGGAAGGGTAGTTTCGTGATATTTGCCGAACCGCAGCACCACGCCGCGCTGACCTTCATACACGATATAGAAGCCGCTCGCGAGCCACACCACGAAGATGAGCCCCAGCAGCAGGCCCGCGCCGCCCCCGAGCCGCCTCGGCCTGGGGTCGGGAGTTTCCGTGCCGTCCCCGCCGCCGCCGCGCCGGCCGAACAGGCCGGAGAGCTTCCTGTTGAAATCGCGCCACAGCTCATCCAAGTCGGGCGGGCCCTGGTTCGGACGCCGGCCCCACTGTGGATCGTTGAGCGACATGAGCGCACCGAGAATCCGCGCGCTGCGGCCCCTCAAATAGTCGCGGCAACTCCTCAAACGGGCAATCATGGAAGTGAAAAAAGCGAGCTACGCGGCGACCGAGTTTTTCGGTTCTTCGTGACGTGCCGCAGCTGCGTATTCATCGAGCGCCAGGCGCACGAATTCGATGCCTACACCCGCCTGTGCGCTCACCCAAACGCGCGCAATCTTACCATACTCGTCACGCTCGACGCGGGGCGGCAGCCCCGTGAGATCGATCTTGTTGAGCACCAGGACTTGCGGGACCGCGTCTGCGCCGATTTCGCCCAGAACCGCATTGACTGCCGCGATCTGGGCGTCGCGATCGGTGCCGGATGCGTCCACCACATGCAGTAACAGATCTGCGTGAGCCGTTTCTTCCAGGGTGGCCCGAAAGGCCGCGACCAGCGTGTGCGGAAGCTCGCGGATGAACCCGACGGTATCGGAGAGCACTACGCTGCCGTTCGCCGTATGCACCCGCCGCGTCGTCGTGTCCAGCGTGGCGAAAAGCTTGTTTGCCGCGTACACCCCGGCACGCGTCAACTGATTGAAGAGGGTCGACTTGCCGGCGTTGGTGTAACCGGTGAGCGACGCCATGAAAACATCGCCGCGGCCGCGCGAGCGGCGCTGGGTTGCGCGCTGGGCCTGCACTTTGGTTAGCTTGTCCTTGAGCACCTTGACGCGCTTGCCGAGCAGCTGCCTGTCGGTTTCGAGCTGGGTTTCGCCCGGCCCCCGCAGGCCGATACCGCCTCGTTGCCGCTCCAGGTGGGTCCACCCTCTGACCAGGCGCGTAGCGAGGTGCTCGAGCTGGGCAAGCTCCACCTGCAGCTTGCCTTCGTGCGAATGTGCACGCTGGGCGAAGATATCCAGGATCAAACTCACGCGATCCACGACCCGGCATTTCAGGCTGCGCTCGAGATTGCGCTCCTGCACTGGAGAGAGCTTGTGATTGAAGATCGCGAGCCCGGCGCCCGTGGCAGCGACGGTTTGCGCCACCTCTTCCACTTTGCCCTTGCCGGCAAACAACGCAGGATCGGGGCGCCTGCGGCGTCCCTTCACGACGGCGCGCGTTTTGACGCCGGCGCTCTCCGCAAGCTGCTGGATCTCTTCCAGGCTATCGGCGTAGCCCGCTTCGCCGAAGTCGAGGCTTACCAGCACCGCTTCGGTGCCGTTACCGGGACGCGGGTACATCAAACAAACTGCTGACGGAAATCAAGTGTCGGAGCTTTGATCGAGCTGAAGATTCACGGGACGCGCGGGCACTACGGTAGAAATCGCATGTTTGTAGACCATCTGAGTGACCGTATTCTTGAGCAAGACCACGTACTGGTCGAACGAATCGATCTGCCCCTGCAACTTGATGCCGTTCACGAGGTAGATCGAAACCGGGATATGCTCTTTGCGCAACGTGTTAAGGAACGGGTCTTGTAGCAGCTGCCCCTTGTTGCTCATGGTAACCCTCGCTGTTGTCATTTTTTGAGAAGGAATAGACACACTTTACTCGGTTTTTCGGTTTTAGGCCATAGGCTTACCGCCGTGAGCCGGTGCCATGAGCGTAGGGATTCACCCCACTCCGGAACTCGATGCGCAACGGAGTACCCTCCAATTTGAAAGCATTCCTGAAGAATCGTTCCAGATACCGCCGGTAGCCCTCCGGCACGTTGTCTAACGCGTTGCCATGAATGATGATACGCGGCGGGTTCATACCCCCTTGGTGAGCGTAGCGCAGCTTGGGGCGGCTGAAGCCGGAGCGCGGGGGCGCCTGCTGCTGAACGGCTGCAGCCAGCGCGCGGCTCAACCGCGGCGTGGGCAGCCGGGCCATGGCCGCCGCATAGGCGTCGTCCACCGATTTCAGCAGCGGTCCGACGCCGCGGCCTTCCAGCGCAGAAATGAAGTGCAGGCGGGCGAAATTCAAAAAGTTGAGCTTGCGCAAAAGCGCGCGCTTGATGAGATCGCGCTCCCCTTCTGGCAAACGTTCCCACTTGTTGACGGCGATCACGAGGGCACGCCCGGCCTCGAGTATGAAGCCGGCGACATGCGCATCCTGGTCCGAAATGTCCTGGCGGGCATCGAGCATCAGGATCACGACGTTCGCATCCTCGATCGACTGCAAGGTCTTCACGATGGATACCTTTTCGAGGGCGTCGGACACGCGACCGCGACGGCGCACACCGGCCGTATCGATCAAAGTGTAGCGCCGGTTGTTGCGCTCGAACTCGACGTAGATCGAATCGCGCGTGGTCCCGGGCTGGTCGAAAACGATGACGCGCTCTTCGCCGAGAAGGGTATTGATCAGCGTTGATTTACCGACGTTGGGACGACCGACCACTGCAATCGTCGGATGGCTGCGGTCGGTGACCCGGGATTCTTCAGTAGCGGGAAACTCCGCGAGCACGAACTCCATGAGGTCGGTGACGTTCTCGCCGTGTTCTGCGGAAACGGCCAGCGGATCGCCCAGCCCCAGCGCGTGAAACTCTGCGCCTGCCAGCGCCGGCGCCATGCCTTCCGCCTTGTTGACGACCAGGAATGTCTTGCGCCCGCTCTTGCGCAGCTCGTCCGCGACCGCACGGTCCTGCGTCGTCAACCCCGAGCGCGCGTCTACGACGAACAGCACGGCGTCGGACTCGTCCACTGCCTGGCGCGTCTGGCGCGCCATTTCCCGGAAGATGCCCTCCGCTCCGGCCGGCTCGAACCCGCCGGTATCCACGACGAGATAAGGCTTGCCGCCCACACGTCCGTGACCATAGTGGCGATCGCGCGTCAGGCCCGGCACGTCGGCAACGAGCGCGTCGCGGCTGCGCGTAACACGGTTGAAAAGGGTCGACTTGCCCACATTGGCGCGGCCGACGATGGCGATGACGGGGAGCATCGCTCAGGGATGAGAGATGGGAGCGCGTCGAGGGGAGGAAGAGGATCGGCGGAACGTGGAGCAGGGGCCCCGTTCACGGGGATGCGACCGCGGAGCCGATCTTGGCGCGCCGCTCAAATGCCGATCCATGCGCGTCTCCGGGGTGCGGCCGCTCTCCGGTGGGCGCAAGCTTGGTGCGGAGTGGCCGCGTGGCGACCCGGAATGAGATCTCGTTTGCGGCCTTCCGCGCCCCTTCCCGCACCACTCTTCGAGAGACCGAGTCCGGGGCGCATCCCAGAGGGTCCCTCTTCCGCCCTGCGACGCGCCCCGCTCTTGAGCGGGGATCTGACCCCCGGCGGCACGCTGGGCGGCTGACAACTCTGAGCCGAAATCTTGCGCGCACATGTCAGAGGCAGTCGTTAAGGGATGAGGGAAAAACATCGACATGCTCCTCCTGTACCCGTCCGTTTCCCTGCGCCTGCGGCGCAGTAAGTTTTCGCGATCACTCGACGGTGATCGCGAAAACTCCGCCGTTACGGGTCTGCACCAGAAAGCTCGTGAGGTCGAGTGCGATCGGCGGCGCGCTGATCGGGCTGCCGTCGGTTGGAATGCGCGCGGCGAACGAGCCGTCCTCGCGTGAGAGAAAGTGCACGTAACCCTGGTAGTCGCCCACGACGACGAAGCGCCGGAAGACAAGTGGGCCGCTCACGCGCCGGCCACTCATCTTGTCCTGCTTCCAGATGCTCGCGCCGCTCGCTTTATCGAGCGCGACGACGGCGTCCTTCACGTCGGTGAAGAAAAGATATCTCGCATCCACCGCCAGCCCCGCTACGCTGGACGCTTCGCGCGACCATAGCGGCGTGCCGCTCGCCGCATCGAAACACGCAACCCGACCCTGAAACGCCACCGCGCATACCTGCTGACCGTCCACCACAGGCAGGCTCGTGACATCCGCGACGCGTTCCAATTCGGTGGCGCCACGTGGAATCGCGACCACCCCTTCCCACGCGACATTGCCGTTCGAAATGGCGAGGGCCACGAGGCGCCCGCCGGGAAATCCGGCGAAGATCCCGCCGCGGTAGGCAATAACGCCCACGTGCGTGCGCACCGTCAGCGGGACTGCGGTGGGCCGCTGATACACCCATCTGCGCTTGCCGTCGGCGGCGTCGAGCCCGTAGATCCGGCCATCGCCCGAGCGGGCAATGACCACGCCGTCTTGCGCGATCGGCGGAGCGAGCACTTCGCCGGAAAGCCTGGCCTTCCACAGCGGTTTGCCCTGCCCATCAAACGCCAGTACCTCCCCCCGGGGCGTGCCCGCGAACACCATGCCGCCGCCAGTGCCGACAGCTCCAGAAATTCGCTCTCCCGCCTCCATGCGCGCGACTGCCCCGCCCTTTATTGCATCGAAACCGGTGATTTGGCCCGATGCGCCTGCCGCATATGCGAGGTTGCCGGCCAATGCGGGGAAATAGACGTTTTTATCGCTGGAACCAACGCCGCCCTGCCACACGGCTCTCGGTGTGGCGGATGGCTTGATGACTACGAGTTCGGCCGGCGGTTGCGCCGGCGTGCCGCCATGCACCAGCCGGTCGTAGGCATTGGACACGGTCTCGCACCCTTCCAGCGCAGCCAGCATCGCAGTAATC
This sequence comes from uncultured beta proteobacterium, assembly GCA_963802355.1. Lineage (GTDB taxonomy): Bacteria > Pseudomonadota > Gammaproteobacteria > Burkholderiales > SG8-41 > SG8-41. The sequence continues at coordinate 376,011 of CAWDIV010000015.1, forward strand.
GAGAGCCCGACAAGTAGCCGTTGATTCACGGCTTTTCTCCCAACGCGTCCAGTTTCAGCTGGATGGTGGCGCGATAGGCGCTGCCGCTTTCGCTCTTATCGAGCGCGAGCTGATAGGCGCTGCGCGCTTCCGCGTGCTTGCCTTGCGCCGCCAGGATATCTCCCTTGAGATCCGCGTAAAGTCCGGCGAGGCTTTCGACCGGCTTCTTCTCGAGCAGCTTCAGCGCTGCGTCGTAGTTCTTTTCATCCAGCAGCACGCCCGCCAGTCTCAGGCGCGCAATGTCCTTGATCTCGTCGTCACGAGCGTTGTCTACTACCCATTGGAGTTGCGCCTTCGCCGTCGCGAGATCGCCGGTCAGGAAGGCGGCTTTCGCGCTCGCGAGCGCGGCCATGGTCGCGTACACGGTGGGGCCGTACTTGTTCGTGATCTGCGCGGCGATATCGCGCACCTTCTTGTGCTCGGCCGCGCGTTCCGCCTGTTCCAGCTGCTCATAGAGCGTGATTGCTGATTGCGCCTGTTGGTGGCGATAGTAGCGCCACCCCTGGTGAGCGGCGACTGTCAACAAAGCCGCCGTCGTCGCGAGCAACACGAGATTGCCGTAGCGCTTCCACCACGCCTTGATCTCGGCTATCTGTTCCTGTTCTTCAAGATCGTATGCCATCAGCGCGGCTCGCTTGTCGAGTCTATTTTCATATCACTCAGTTGATGAACACGCAATTAAATAGAACTCCATTCCGGCCCGCCGCGCTGAAACGCGCCGGACATTCGCCGGCGCGGACTTGCTGCAGGTACGTGAATCGAGACCCCTCTTACTCTTTCGCTCTCCTGATGAGGCGCACGGCCTCATCGATTGGTACGCGCACTTGTTGCGCGTCCTCGCGCAGCGGCTTGACGCTCACCGTCCCGGCGCTCACCTCCTCGTCGCCGACGATCACCGCGTAGCGTGCTCGGCTGGCGTCCGCCTTCTTCATCTGCGCCTTGAAGCTGCCGCCACCGCAATGCAGCACCACGGAAAGCCCGGCATCGCGCAACTGCTCCGCGGCGCGCGCGGCGTATCGTTCCGCGGCCTCACCCTGCCGCGCGAGATACACGTCGGGCGCCACTGGCGGCACGGCGGCATCCTCGAGCAGCAGCAACACGCGCTCCACGCCGATGCCGAAGCCGCATCCCGGCGCAGGCTTGCCCCCGAGCTGCTCGAACAGACCGTCGTAGCGGCCCCCGGAGCAGATGGCGTTCTGCGCTCCCAATCCGTCGTGTACCCACTCGAACACGGTCAGATTGTAATAGTCGAGTCCGCGTACCAGGCGCGGATTGATCTTGTACGCGATACCTGCCCCGCGCAATCCCGCCTGCACCGCGTCGAAATTGGCGCGCGTTGCGGCGCCGACAGCGTCGATCAGCTTCGGCGCCGCTTCGATCACGGGCTGCATCTCCGGATTCTTGCTGTCGAGCAGGCGGAGCGGGTTAGCATGCAGCCGCCGCCGCGCGTCCTCATCGAGCGCGCGCTCGTGACGCTCGAAATACGCGATAAGTTGGGCCCGGAACGCGCGTCTTTCCTCCGCGCTGCCGATGGTATTGATCTGCAGCTCGTACCCTTCTATGCCGAGCTTTTGCCAGAAGCGGCGCGCCATAACCAGCAATTCGACGTCGATGTCCGGATCTGAGAAGCCCAGCGCTTCCGCTCCGAACGTATGGTACTGGCGGTAACGTCCCTTCTGCGGCCGCTCGTGGCGAAACAGCGGGCCCCCGTACCACAACCGCTGGGGGCCTTGGTAGAGCAGGTTGTGCTCGAGCGCCGCGCGCACCGTGGGCGCCGTGCCCTCGGGGCGCAGAGACAGCTTGTCGCCGTTCATCGCGTCGACGAAGGAAAACATCTCCTTCTCCACGATGTCGGTCGCTTCGCCTACGCCGCGGACGAAGAGTTCGGTGTGCTCGACGATGGGCGTGCGGATGTTGCGATATCCGTATTGATCGAATATTTCGCGCACCGTATCCTCGAAAAACCGCCACCGGTGCGTCTCGTCCGGCAGGATGTCGTTCATCCCGCGGATCGCCTGTATCGTGTTGGATTTCATCCGGTGACTGGTGACCCGTGACTGGTGACTCGTGATTGGTGAATGACGCCGTTGCGTTCCTCTCGGTAGCCGGCCGCCGTTCACTGATCACCGCGGAATCATGCGTGGGCGGAGTCCCTCGCCGGCTGCTCGCCGTCCGCCTGACTCTTCCGCGGGTAGTGGTCGGAAACGTATTGCTCGACGATTTTCTGGAACTCCAGCGCGATATTCTCGCCTTTGAGCGTCACCGTTTTTATGCCGTCCACGTAGACCGGGGCAACCGGATTTTCCCCGGAACCGGGCAGGCTGATCCCGACGTTCGCGTGCTTGCTCTCGCCCGGACCGTTCACCACACATCCCATGACCGCGACATGCATGTTTTCCACGCCGGGATGGCGCTCGCGCCACATCGGCATCTGCGCCCTGAGATAGCTCTGGATCCGGTCCGCGAGCGTCTGAAAAAAGGTGCTGGTGGTGCGCCCGCACCCCGGGCAGGCGATGACCAGCGGCGCAAACGAGCGCAGCCCCATCGTTTGCAGCATCTCCTGTGCCACGATGACTTCCCGGGTGCGGTCGCCACCCGGCTCGGGCGTAAGCGATATACGGATCGTGTCACCGATTCCTTCCTGTAGCAGCACCGCCATCGCCGCGGTCGAAGCGACGATGCCTTTGGACCCCATCCCCGCCTCGGTCAATCCGAGATGGAGGGCATAATCGCAGCGCTGCGCGAGGTCGCGATAGACGGCAATCAGATCCTGCACGCCGCTCACTTTGCACGAAAGCACGATACGGTCGTGCGCGAGTCCCAGCTCCTCCGCCTGGGCGGCGCTCTCCAGTGCCGATGCGACGAGAGCCTGGCGCGTCACCACTGCCGCGTCCCGCGGCTCCGGGAGGCGCCCGTTTTCGTCCATCATCCGCGCCAGGAGCTCGGGATCGAGACTGCCCCAGTTCACTCCGATGCGTACCGGTTTGCCGTAGCGGGAGGCGAACTCGATCATCGTGGCGAACTGCTCGTCACGCTTCGACCCGCGGCCGACATTGCCGGGATTGATTCTCAGCTTGGCGAGCGCTTCCGCGCAACTTGGGTGCTGCGCGAGGAGCCGGTGGCCGTTGTAGTGAAAATCTCCGACCAGCGGTACCTCGATGCCTTGCCGTTCGAGGCGCTCGCGTATGTGAGGCACCGCGGCGGCGGCCTCTGCATTGTTGACGGTAACGCGGACGAGCTCCGAGCCCGCACGCGCAAGATCCGCCACTTGCTGCACGGTAGCCGCGATATCCGCCGTGTCGGTGTTGGTCATGGACTGCACGACGATCGGTGCGTTTCCGCCGACTGCAACACTACCGACCACAACCTTGCAACGTTCGCGGCGCGGCGCAGGCCCGTATTCCTGATAGCACTTCATTCGAGATGAAACCGAGCGACGCCGGTTTTCGTGTGGTGGGCAAGATCCACCGGCTGGTCGTCGTACGTGAGCCGCACGCCGCGCGCGTTGCCGACGATGACGGATAGCGGCGGCTGTCCATTCACGCGTTGCTCCGTCCCCCGGCGGTTCAACTGCGAAAAAATCGCCTTCCCATTGCGGTCGCGGATTTCCACCCAGGATTCCTGGTCGAAAACCATCCGTACTTCGCGCATCCCGGGTTTGGAAAGCGTTTCCTGATCCTGCGGCGAGATCCGCGAGGCGACGGGCGGGGCACCCAGACCGCTTGCGCTTTCCGGCACCACCGGCGCGCTCGGCTGCGGCGCGGGTGCAGCCGTCACGGGCGGCGGCACGGCGACCGAGCTCGTTCCAGCGGTCGGCGACTCGCTGAAATAAAACTCGTACGCGCTGAGCGCAGCGATAGCGGCGGCGATTGCCGCGGCGTAACTTGGCCAGCGGGGAGGAGCAACGGTCGGGAACGGAATATCCTGGGACGGAGGAGCGGGCGGGCGCGGGTCCTGGTGCGGGAGACTTTTCGCCACCGAGTGCACCAACTGCTCCGGGTCTAACTTCATGAACCGCGCATAGTTGCGAATGAACCCGCGCACGAACACCGGTCCCGGCAGCCTCTCATACTCGCCGGACTCGAGCCCTTCGACTTGATGCACGGTGAGTTTCAACTGGCGCGCGACGTCGGCGACACTCAGGTTCTGCGCCTCCCGCGCGGCCGCGAGCAGCCTGCCCGGAGCGCCGCTCAACTCATCCGAATTCACGACACTCATTAGTTCTCACCAGAGGCTAGCAAGCGGGCTTCCTTGGAGTCCGGGAACTTGTTCTTCAACTGCATCGCGTAGCTCGCCTCGGAATTGCGGTCTCCCAGCCGGCGCTCCACGCGTACGCCCAACCACAGAATCTCTGCGTTCGCCACGGAAACCTGGGTCAGCCGGTTCAGGTAGACTTTGGCTGCGGCGTAATCCCCGCGGGCGAAGGCAAGGTCTGCCGAGTGGTAAAGCGCCTGCGGCTGGCCGGGTTGTGTCTTCAAGGCGAGCTGAAAATAATTCGTCGCGTTCGCCGAATCGCCGCGGCGGCGCGCACATATGCCGGCATTGGTGTAAGACCGGCCCGGGCTCTGGTAGAGCGGGTTCTTCACTGCCGCCAGGAAATAGCGGATTCCCTCTTCCTCGCGCTTGTGCTGACACAAGAACTGGCCGTAGTTGTGATTGGCGTCGGGATCCAACGGATTCAGCTGCAACGCGCGCCGAAAGCTCTCCTCGGCGAGCCGGTCTTCCTTAAGCGCGCTGTAAATCAGCCCGGAAACGTTGTGCGCGGGACCGTAGTTAGCGTCGGAACGCAGGGCCTCCTTCACTTCCTCTATCGCCACCCCCATGTTCCCCAGCTCGAAATAGCCCCCGGCGAGCTCGGTATGGATGCGCGCCCGTACCCGGTCCGCGCTCTCAGCGCCGGTTGTGCTCGTCTCTGATCTGAAGGCCGAATCCTGGCCCTGCTGAGCGGCGCAGCCCGCCACCACGATCCACACGAGCGCAGTTGCGAATCCGGCTGCTTTCTGCATCATTGTGCCGTCTCCTCGTGCCGGCGCTCCTTGCGCCTGGTCTTGTCCTGCACCTGACCCGCCAGTTGGCCGCACGCAGCGGCTATGTCGTCGCCGCGCGTCTTGCGCACGGTCGCGATCAGATCCGCTTCCATCAATACCTCTCGAAAGCGCGCGACAACTGCCGGGTCCGAGCGGCGGTATTGCGTGCCGGGAAACGGATTAAAGGGGATCAGATTGATCTTGCACGGCACGCGCCGAACCAGCCTGGCAAGCGCCCTCGCCTGTTCGACACTGTCGTTGACGCCGTCCAGCAACACGTATTCGAACATGATGAAATCGCGCGGCGCCTTCTCGATGTAGCGCAGGCATGCGGCGAGCAGCTCCTTGATCGGATACTTGCGGTTGATGGGGACCAGCTCGTCGCGCAATGCATCGTCCGGCGCGTGCAGCGACACCGCCAAGGCGACCGGACAGGCATTCCCCAGGCGGTCGATTGCCGGCACCAGGCCGGAAGTTGAGAGCGTCACGCGCCGGCGCGACAGGTTGTAGGCGTTGTCATCCAGCATCAACTGCATCGCGGTCACGACGTTGTCGAAATTCGCGAGCGGCTCGCCCATGCCCATCATCACCACGTTGCTGATGGGCCGTTCCTGCGCAGAGCCGACGCCCAGCGCGCCCACGGCGCTCTGCGCCGTTCCAATATTGCGCATTGCGTCGCGCGCCCGAAGAGCGCGTGACGCAATCCACAACTGCCCGATGATCTCGTCCACCGTCAGGTTGCGGTTGAAACCCTGGTGGCCGGTCGCGCAAAACGTGCACGCCAGCGCGCAGCCCGCCTGCGAAGAAATGCACAGCGTTCCCCGGTTCGGCTCAGGGATAAAAACCGTCTCGATCGCGTTGCCGGTGCCGACGTCGATCAACCACTTGCGCGTTCCGTCCGGCGCGGTCGTATCGCGTAGCACGTGAGGAGCGGCGATCACCGCCTCCTGCGACAGCCGCTCGCGCAACGGCTTCGATATGTCGGTCATAGCGCCGAAATCGTCCACGCCGGCGCGATGTATCCAGCGCACGAGCTGCCGCGCGCGGTACGGCCGCTCGCCCAGCCCGGCGCAGAAGCCGCGCAATCCGGCGCTGTCCAGTCCAAGGAGATTGACCGTCATGGCGCTTCCCGCGAGTAGATTTCCTGCTTGGGGAAAAAATAAGCGATCTCGGTCGCGGCGCTCTGCGGCGAGTCCGACCCGTGCACCGCGTTGGCGTCTATGCTGTCGGCGAATTCCGCGCGTATGGTGCCTTTCTCCGCCTTTTTTGGATCAGTCGCTCCCATGAGGTCGCGGTTCTTCTGAATGGCGTTTTCGCCTTCGAGGACCTGCACCATCACGGGGCCCGAAATCATGAAATCAACGAGATCCTTGAAGAACTGCCGCTCCTTGTGCACGGCGTAGAACCCTTCGGCTTGCGCCCGCGAAAGACGCAGCATGCGCGCCGCGATAATGTTCAAGCCCGCCTTCTCGAAGCGCGCGTAGATCTGGCCAATCACGTTCTTTGCCACCGCATCCGGCTTGATGATCGATAATGTCCGTTCCACTGCCATGCAACAATTCCTTGCTTTTTGTGCCGATAAATTGTTGCGGGAGTGGTGGACAATCCACTTCCGCACAGTACCTTTCCCTTAGCCCTCCGGGAGAGGGCAAGGGGTAAGGAGTCGAGCGGCGTCACGGAGTTACGCAAAGCGCGACCGATTAACGTTTTAGGATACCATGGTAAGGCTTTGAAATAAAGAGATTTCAAGGCAGTTTGGCGTTACAAAATCGGCGCACGCTGACCCTCAGCGCCGTCGCGCGACCACCGGCCTGCCGCCGTGGACTTCGGCAGCTTCAGCGCGATCCGCCGCCTATAGAGTAACCAGTGGCCCTCGACCTTCCTTAGATGCTATCCGGCGCGTGCCCTTGGGCGCCATTCGGGGCAGATTGCGCGCTCGCGTGGCGCGGCGCGGTATGCGCAATCCACCCCGATGGCTGGTGCCCATACAAGGTCCTGTCCGCAAAAAACCAGCGGCAGCCGCTTGCGCACCCACGGTGGCACCCGCGCCTCTTGCAGCAGATTCTTCAGCGTGCGCCGCGGTCGGCGAGCGTCGGGCTGCAGGCGCTCGCCCCCTCGCCGCAATCGAATCGTCACCGGCCCTCCACTCAGTCGCGCCAGGCTTACGCCCTGCCCGCGGCACGGCGCCATCACGAGAGATCCACCAAGCTCAGGAAGCTCGAGCCTGCGCTCGCCGCGCCAGCGTCGCACCGCGTCGGACGCGGCCTCGATCTCGGATGTCCTGCAACGGTCCCTCGTGTGCTTGCGTCCGCGAGCAGCGTGGGCCGCAAGCTTGGGCACGACATGGAGGTGCCCTTCGAAGCGCCGCAGCTCGACGGCGCCGAGATCGATCCGCACTTGCGCGTCGCGCTTCGCTTGCAGTGTCTGCCGCAACGCCTCGGCTAACCGCGCAGCATTGGGCATCCGTACGCCGTGGACCGCGAGGAAATGGCGCATCAGGTTGAGGGCGCGCGCCGGCGGCAATCGCATCACAGCAGCGACATCGAGCCTACCGTCACGCAGTTGAGCTCCCCCGTCCACGGCCGCGAGCTCAGCAAGCACGCCATCCGCCTCGGCAAGATGCCGGGCGGCGCGCGCCATGGTAGTGCGGTAGGCCGGAAAGCGCCGTGCGATGAGCGGCAGCACCTCGTGCCGCAGGAAATTGCGCTGAAAATGGATCTCGGCGTTGGATTCATCCTCCACCCAACTGAGATCGTGTGCCTTGGCATAAGCCTCGATCTCGGCACGAGTAACCTCGAGAAGAGGACGGAGGATGAGAGGATTCGGGATCCGGGATACGGGATTCGGGGTCTTCTTCGGTTCGCGGTCTTTCCGTCCCTGAATCCTGAATCCTGAATCCTGAATCCTCAAGAGCGGCATCGCCGCAAGTCCCTTCACTCCCGCGCCACGCAAGAGCTGCAGCAGCAAAGTCTCGACCTGGTCGTCCTGGTGGTGCGCGAGCACGACGAAATCGCACCGCTGGCGCGCAAATTCCTCGTAACGTGCCGCGCGTGCCGCTGCTTCGAGACCGGCGCCGCCCTTCACCTTGACTTTCACGTTCCGGATGAGAATGCCGCGCGCGCGACAGATTCGACTGCAGAATGCCGACCAGCGCACGGCATTGGAACTCAACTGATGGTTGACGTGCAGCGCGGAGAGCCGGATACGCAGACGCGCGGACACGCGCTGAAGGATGTTGAGCAGAACGACGGAGTCGACACCACCGCTCAAAGCGGCGACGAGATGGTCTCCCGGCTTGACCAGGCCCGCGAGCTGCGTGGCAACGCCGGACTCGAGATCGGCCGCAGCGCGCTTACTGCTGCTCCGCTTCCTTGAACTTGCCATAACCGATGAGCTTTCCGAACCGCGCCTCGAGCAGCTCGTCGATCGGCTTGTCTTTGAGCTGCCGCCACGTCTCCTGCAGCGCCTTCCGGAGGTTCTGCATCATCGCCTCGTGATCGCGGTGCGCGCCACCCAGCGGCTCGTTGACGATGCGGTCTATCAACCCGAGCGTCTTTAGCCGGGTCGACGTGATGCCGAGCGTTTCAGCCGCCTGCGGAGCGTAATCCGCGCTTTTCCACAGGATGGAGGCGCACCCCTCCGGCGAGATCACTGAATAGGTCGCGTACTGGAGCATCAGCGTCACATCGCCGATCGCTATGGCCAGCGCGCCGCCCGAGCCGCCTTCGCCGATAACGGTGCAGACGACGGGGACCCTCAACTCGGCCATGCCGTAGAGATTGCGGCCGATCGCTTCCGATTGCCCGCGCTCTTCCGCGCCGACGCCCGGATACGCACCCGGCGTGTCCACAAACGAGAAGACGGGAATGCCGAATTTCTCAGCGAGCTTCATCAACCGCAGCGCCTTGCGGAAGCCCTCGGGCTTGGGCATCCCGAAGTTGCGGTAGAGCTTCTCTTTGGTGTCGCGCCCCTTCTGATGCCCGATCACCATACAACTCTCGCCGGAGAGGCGCGCCAACCCGCCGACGATTGCCGGATCGTCCGCGAACATCCGGTCGCCGTGCAATTCCTCGAACCCCGTGAAAAGATTGTTGATATAGTCGAGCGTATACGGTCGCTGCGGATGGCGCGCGACCTGCGCGATCTGCCACGCATCGAGCTTGCCGTAAATGTCCTTCGTCAGCGCCTGGCTCTTCTTCTGCAGCGCTGCGATTTCCCCGGAAATATCGAGCGCGGAGTCGTCCTGCACGAAGCGCAGCTCTTCGATCTTCGCCTCGAGCTCCGCGACCGGCTGCTCGAAATCCAGGAAGGTGGTCTTCATGGCCGACTAATGATAACCCATTGAAACCGCCGATGGCCGCCGATAAAACCGAGAACAACAATTGAACCGCCAAGACGCCAAGCCCGCCAAGGTTACGAAATGAAGGCGTCATCATTCTTCTGCCGTCCTTCATCTCGTCCGTCCGCCCTCATCTCTCTCATCCCGCCACAAAGATCACAGCGGACAGAGAAATTACATCAACTTTATTTTCAAGGTACTTTGCTGATCAATTGTTGTCATCTCTTCTTCCGTCCGCGCCTCCGCGATTCAATTGTTGTCTTGCTTCTCTTGGCGGCCTTGGCGTCTTGGCGGTTAATTCTGTTTTATCAGTACCACCCGACGTCGAGACCCCGCGGATCGCTCGCCGCCTGCGCCGCCCCGGTTTTCTTCGACTTGAAGACGAGCTGCAGGTTGCCCCACTGGCGCCCCGCGGTCTGCAACTGGTGCCCTTTGGCCTCAAGCGCTGCGCGCCATTCCGGCGGAAATCCTCCCGGCTCGATCTCGACGCGATCGGGCCACCACTGATGATGATAGCGCGGGGCCCGCACGATGCGCTCCAGATCGACGCTCGGTGCCCCCACATAGTCGAGAATCGCGAGCAACGCCTGGCTCACGATGCGCGGCCCACCCGGTGCGCCCAGGATCAGCACGCCTTTGGCATCTTCGACGAAGGCGGGCGTCATGCTGGAGAGGGGGCGCTTTCCCGGCGCGACCGCGTTGGCGCCGCCGCCGTGCAGCCGGTACGAGTTCGGCACTTCGGGATTGAACGTGAAATCATCCATCTCATTGTTGAGCAGCACGCCCGTATCTCCCGCGACGATCCCCGAGCCGAACAACCAGTTGATGGTGAGCGTAGCCGCGACACGATTGCCTTCGGCATCGATCACCGACAAGTGCGTCGTGTTCGGGCTTCCCGCAAGGGCGACCCGCCCTTCCCCCAACGACTCGCTGCGGGTCGCGGCCGCGGGATCGATGGTCGCGGCGCGGCTCTGCGCATACTCCTTGCTAACGAGGCGCTCGACGGGCACCGTCACGAAGTCGGGGTCGCCGAGGTAGCGCGCCCGGTCCTGGAACGCGCGCCTCATGGCCTCCACCACCAGATGCGCGGCGTCGGGTGCGCGTGCGTCGGAAGACGTAAATCGCTCCAGCATGTTCAGGCTTTGCGCGAGCGCGATGCCGCCGGCCGATGGCAGCGCTGCGGCGGTGATAGTCGCGCCGCGGTACTGAAATCGGACCGGCGAGCGCTCAGTCACGCGGTAATCGGCGAGATCGGAAAGCTGCCAGACGCCGCCGTTGCGATTTACCGACTCGACCAAGGGTACGCGCCACGCTGCCGGTGTAAAAACCCGCCACGCCACCAGTCGCAAGCCGTTGCAGAGTAGCGGCAAGCTCCGGCTGGCGCAGCAGGTCCCCCGGCTGGGGAACGCGCTTGCCTCCCAGAAAGATGCGGGCAGCGTCCGGGCTGGAATGCAGGCGACGCTCGCGCATCGCGGTAATTCGCGCAAAGCGCGGATCCACCTTGAATCCATCTGCCGCGTAACGTATCGCGGGAGCGAGGCTCGCCGACAGCGGCAGCGTGCCGTAGCGGCGCGCGACGTGCGCCAGCGCCGCAGGCGCGCCCGGAATGGCAGCTGACTTGCCGCTCTCGGTCATCGTTCCAGGGATGGGCTTGCCGCTATCGTCCACGAACATTTCAAGCGTGGCCTTGCGCGGCGCGGTTTCGCGTGCATCGACCATCACCTGAAACCCGTCGCGCGCACGATGCAGCAGCCAGAAGCCCCCTCCGCCCAACCCTGAGGAATACGGTTCGACTACCGCCAGCGCGGCGGCAACCGCCACGGCCGCGTCGAAAGCGTTCCCGCCCCGCTTGAGGATTTCGTGACCGGCTGCGGTGGCAAGCGGATGCGCCGACGCAATCGCGGCGGTTGCGTCGCCCTCCGCCGCCACGGCCGGTCCCGCCGGCGCGACCGTCAGCGCCAGCGCGCATAACGTTATCCACAGTACACATGTCCTACGCCGCATGCTGATCACTAGAACTGATTTCATAAATGGCGAATGTTCATTCAACCTCGCCGAAGGCTGAGGAGAAACACATTCTTCACAAGTTAGTCGGTGCTGGGCGCAATCTCTTGCGATCCTCTATCGTGCTTTAGGCCGTGGGCTTTGCCCTAGGCGTACGCTGGTTCAAGTCTCAATAAATCGTTTATGAATTGACCTCTACCAGTCCTGAATCCCTAGCCCCCAGGTTAATCGAGCGTCTCGCGGTAGCGTAACAGCGCGATTGTAGCCGCACCGAGCAGGAACAGCCCGATGGGCCATAACTCCGGCGCAATCTCGGCCAATCCGTTACCTTTCAGCAAAATGCCACGTACGACCCGCAGAAAATGGGTGAGCGGGAGGACTTCGCCCAGCCACTGCGCCCACTGCGGCATGCCGCGGAAAGGGAACATGAAGCCGGAAAGCAGCATTGAAGGAAGGAAAAAGAAGAACGTCATCTGCATCGCTTGCATCTGATTTCGGGCCAGCGTGGAGAAAGTGAACCCTACCGCGAGATTGGCCGCGATGAACAGAATCAGGACCATCGTCAGCACGACCAGGCTCCCGACCATCGGCACTGCAAAGAGCAGTTTTGCCGCCAGCAGCACGATCGTCACCTGAATGTACCCGACGATGACGTAAGGTACGATCTTTCCCGTCATCACCTCGAGCGGTCGGACCGGGGTCGCAAGCAGATTCTCCATCGTGCCGCGCTCGCGCTCACGCGTCATGGCGAGCGAAGTGATCATAACCATCGTCATGGTCAGGATGACGCCGATCAGCCCGGGCACGATGTTGTACTGAGTGACAACTTCAGGGTTGTAGCGGCGATGGACGCTCACCTCGAACGAGGGGGAGTACCCGCCAAATGCGCCAGGCTCCCGGTGAGATCGCGCGCGAGCGCAGTCTGCGTGAGCTGAGAGAGCGCCGCCAGTGCGTTGCTGGTTGCGGCAGGATCGGTCGCATCCGCTTGCACGAGCAGCACCGGGCGCTCACCCCGCACGAGTTTCCGGGCGAAATTTTCCGGTATCGTAAGCACGAACTGCACTTCGCCCACCTGCAGCGCGCGATCGGCTTCCGCCTCGGTGGCAGCGTGCCGGACCACCCGGAAATAACCGCTGTTCTCCATGGCGCGCACGAAGCTGCGCGAGAACGTGCTGTTGTCGACAGCAAGCACGGCAGTCGGCAAGGCTTTCGGATCGGCGTTGATGGCATAGCCGAACAGTATGAGCTGGATGATCGGTATGCCCACTATCATGGCAAACGTGAGACGGTCGCGCCGCATCTGGATGAATTCCTTGGCGAGCACGGCGAGAAACCGGTTCCACGAGAACGCTTTCACTGGAAATCGTCCCTGGCATCGCGCATGAAGTGGATGAAGACATCTTCGAGGCTCGGCTGCGAGCGCCGCCACTCCAGGCCCGGCCGCTGACGGTAGGCCGAGATGGTTTCTTCGAGCGCCGCGCCGTCCACGCCGCTGACGTGCAGCGAATTGCCGAAACGCGCGACCATTGCGACGCCGGGCTGCCGGCGGAGCTCCTGCGCGAGCTCGTAAAGACCGCCGCCCGTCACCGACCAAGTAGTCAATCCTGAGTGCTCGATCACCTCATCGGCGGTTCCCGTGATGAGAAGCTTGCCGTATGCGATATACGCGAGCTCGTGGCAGCGCTCCGCCTCATCCATGTAGTGCGTGCTCACGAGCACCGTAATCCCGCTCGCCGCCAGTTCGTGGATCTGGTCCCAGAATTCGCGGCGCGCCTGGGGATCCACTCCCGCGGTCGGCTCATCGAGTAGCAGCAGCTGCGGCTCGTGCAGCATGCAGGCAGCCAGCGCCAGGCGCTGTTTCCAGCCCCCGGAGAGCTCTCCTGCAAGCTGGCTCGCGCGGTTTCCGAGATCGAGCTTTAGGAGCGTCGATTCGACCGCGCGGCTGCGCTCGGGCATGGCGTAAACGCGCGCGACGAATTCGAGATTCTCGCGAACGCTCAGATCCTCGTAGAAACTGAAACGCTGTGTCATGTAGCCGACGCGGCGCTTGATCTCGGCCCGCTCGCGCACGATGTCAAAACCCAGACAGGTGCCACTGCCGGCGTCCGGCCTCAACAGCCCGCACAGCATGCGGATGGTAGTGGTCTTGCCGCTACCATTCGGTCCGAGAAAACCGCAGATCCTGCCGCGCTCGACGCGTAGCGAAACGTGGTCCACCGCACGGCGCTCACCGAAATTCTTTGTGAGCCCGCGAACGTCGATGGCCGCTGAATCGGCACTCACGATGGCCGCCCTCAAGGAAAAGTAAGCGGTGAGCGGTAAGCAGTGCACCGTAAAATCAACAGCACCACTCCGCTTACCGCTTACGGCTTACTGCTTACGTCGAACTTCACTTCCATCGGCTGGCCGGGATGCAGCTTCGGTGCGTCCTCCAACGTCGGCCGAGCTTCGATGAGGAATACGAGTTTGGCGCGCTCCTCGCGGCTGTAGATCACCGGCGGGGTGAATTCTGCCTGCGGTGAGATAAAGCTTATCTGGGCCGCAACCGGCGCCGGACAACCGTCACACTTCACGCTCACTTTCTGGCCTATCCTCACTGTACCAAGGTAGCGCTCGTCCACGAAGAAGCGCACTTTGATGTTCTGGGCGGCAGGAGCGACACGACCGGCTGGTTGGCATTGACCCACTCGCCGGACACGTAATAGGTGTCCTGGACCAAGCCCGCCACCGGTGCCTTGACCGATTTCTGAGCCAGCTTCCACTCCGCCTGCTCCAGCGCGGCCTTTGCGGCTTCGACATTGTATTGAGCGGCCTTGATCTCGTCGGGACGCGCCGCAAGCCGTGCGGTGGCAAGCTGTGCGCGCAGCTCGGCGACGTGCTCGGTGTCCCGTGCGTAGGCGGAGCGCACCTCGTCGAGACTCTCCTTGGAAACGAAATTCTGGGCGACCAGCTGCTCGCGGCGTTTTACCTGTGCCTGCGAGAGCTTGAGGCTCGCCTCGGCCTGCGCGAGCTGCGCGCGGATCGCGTCGAGCTCGGTCGGGCGCCTGCCTTTTTGCAAGTTCGCCAACTGCGCTTCGGCGTTCTTCAACCGCTCTTCGGCCTCGCGCCGGGCGGCGGCCTCGTTCTCCTGCTCGAGGACGAAAAGGTCGTCACCAGCATTGACCTGCATGCCGCGTTGAACGGCGAGCCTTTGCAGCGCGCCAGCAAACGACGCTGCGATGCGCACGTACTCCCCTTCGGCATACCCCTGGAAACTTCGCGGACCTTCGCCGTCGCACGCAGCGAGCACAGCAGATAGGGCGACGAATGCCGGACCGGTCAGGCGCATCAACCCAGCTTCTGCCCGATCACGCGCCCATCCAGACCGTCAATTACTGCAATATCGAAGCACTTCAACGTTCCTCCGAGGTGCGTTTATCATAGCACCAGCTCCAGGAGCGGTAAGCGGCAAGCGGTGAGCGGTAAGCAATCAAACAAATGCAGGTCACTATTGAAGTTTTCCGCTTGGCGCTCACCGCTCACTTACCCTACTCAGAATGCAGGCTGCCGAACCGAATGCGGTGCCCCGGATCTCGCGGGGCTCATGGTGGAAGGTCGCGTGGCTCATCATTGCGGCGGTCTACGCCGCGCCCGTCTGCTACATCGCGTACGGGCGCGTCGTCGAAGTAACGCGCCAGGCGCGTGAGCGGTTGATCGTCCAGCACCGGCTATGGGAACTCGATCCGGAATATCAGGGCAGCCCGCGTACGTGGACGCGTGTCGCGTCGCATCTGTTGAGCGACAGCCAGTTGATGAAGCGGGTGCGCGCGCGGTACGGGGACCTCGCAAACGAAATCGAGCTCGATTACCACCGCGATCTCACGATCGCGCGGGCCGAAGTGGTCCTCCTTGCGGCGGCGGCCTGGGCGGTGCCGACAGCAGCGTTATACGGCTTAGGATTCGTCGTACGCCGACGACGCTCGCCGCGCGAGACGCCCAAGCAACCCGAGAGATCCGCCGATACGGACTCGCGATACCGGCCGTGATTCGATAACATGGGGCGAGCCGCACGCTCGCCGGATAGACGGCAACGCCTCATCGACCAGGGCGCGGAGCCTGTCGGCAGCACGCCCGAGGAGTTCGGCAAGTTGCTGAAGGAAGAAGTGGTAAAGTGGGCGGAGGTCGTCAAGGTTTCCGGCGCGCGCGCCGATTGAACGTCAAGAGCAACAATTAGCGTGGCCGAAGATGATTTTGAATTTCAGGTTTGAATTTATCCGTGTTTATCTGTGTGTATCTGTGGCTGAATACTCCTCTTGATTTTTACCGACAGGAAGAACTATGACCGCAAAGCAAAACGTTTCCAGCGCGATCGCTCACGACACGCCGGTGCGCTCGAGGGAGAGCGCGGAATTCTGGGGCAGCGACGCCGTCGCCGCGGTGCTGCGCGAGCTCGGCATCCGCTACATCGCGCTTGAACCCCGGCGCCAGCTACCGCGGATTCCACGACAGCATCGTCAACTATCTCGGCAATCGCGATCCTCAGATGATACTGTCGATCCACGACGAGAACGCGGTCGCGATCGCCCACGGCTACTGGAAGGCATCGGGCCAGATGATGGCGGCCGCGCTGCATTCCAACGTCGGGCTGATGCACGCGACCATGGCAATATTCGACGCGTGGTGCGACCGCGCTTCGGTGCTCATCATGGGCGCGACCGGCCCCTGGGACGCCAGCAAGCGCCGGCCCTGGATTGACTGGCTGCACACCGCATCCGACCAGGGCGCGCTCATTCGAGACTACACGAAGTGGGACAACCAGCCGGGATCCGTCAGCGCCGCGATGGAAGCGGTGCTCCGCGGCGCGCAGATCGCGCAGACCGCGCCGCGCGGCCCGGTCTACATCAACCTGGATATCGCGATGCAGGAGGAGAAGATCGGCCCGCTGCCGACGCTGCCGGACGTCTCCCGCTTTGCGCCCCCGCCCGCGGTGCGTCCGAATCCGGAAGTAGTCGCAAGCGCGGCGAAACTGCTCTCCGGCGCGAAGAATCCGATCATGCTCGCCGGGCGCTGCACGCGCAGCGTCGAAGGCTGGCGGGAGCGCGTCGCGCTCGCCGAAAAATTGAACGCCCGTGTCCTCACGAATCTGAAGATGGCGGCGGCATTCCCGACGGACCACCGCCTGCATGTCGGGCCATCTGCCAACCGGCTCTCGGCCGAGCTGCAGAAATTCATCACCGAGGCCGATGTGATCCTGTCGCTCGACTGGCTCGATCTGGCGGGAACGCTGAAACAGGCGTACGGCGCGAAGCCGATCACTGCGAAGATCGTCCAGGTCTCCTGTGACGCCCACAGCCATCGCGGCTGGAGCATGGACTACCAAGCGCTGCCGCCGATCGATGCTTACCTGATGTGCGAGCCGGAAGCCGCCGTGCCCATGCTGATCGAAGCGGTGAAAGCGCGGACGGCGGCGGTTCCCGCCGCCCCGGAGATGAAGCTGCCGAAAGCGCCGGCAGACGCCGTGTCGCTGCGCGGGGTCAGCGACGCACTCGCCACCGCCACCAAGGGCCTGGACATCTGCTACACGCATCTCCCCATCGGCTGGCACGGCGGATACGCGAGGTTTACGCACCCGCTCGACTACCTCGGCGCCGAAGGCGGCGGCGGGGTCGGCGCGGGTCCGGGCGTCACGGTGGGCGCCGCGCTCGCGCTAAAGGGCAGTGGACGCCTGCCGATCGGCCTGCTCGGCGATGGCGACTTCCTTATGGGCAATACGACGATCTGGACCGCCGCGCACTACCAGATCCCATGCCTGATGGTCGTCTGCAACAACCGCTCGTTCTTCAACGACGAGCTGCACCAGGAACGTGTCGCGATCGCGCGCGGCCGCCCGCCCGAGAACCGCTGGATCGGGCAGCGCATCGGCGACCCTGACATCGATCTCGCCGCAATGGCGCGCGCACAGGGCGCGACCGGCATCGGTCCGGTCACGAAACCGGACGACGTGCTGCCAGCGATACAGAAAGGCATCGAGGCGGTGCAGGCCGGCGGCGTGTGCCTGATCGACGCACGCGTGCTGCCCGGATACGATGCAGAGTAGTGAGCACGTCACTCGCTCTTCGCCAGGACCTGCCGATACACCTCGACGATCTTCTTTGCCTCGACATCGATACTGTAGCGGGCGATCGCCCGCTCGCGCGCCCGTCGGCCCATCTCGATGGCGCGCTGTGGATCGCGCATCAGCGGCTCGAGCGCCGCAACCAGCGCATCGACGTCGCCCGGCCGCACCAGCACGCCGGTCTCGCCATCCTGCACCAACGCCTCCGCCGCGCCCGCGCGCGCGGCGACCAACGCGGTGCCGGCCGCCATGGCCTCGAGCAACGTGAGACCAAAACCTTCGACGCGCGAGCTGAAGGCATAAATGGTCATGCGCTGGTACCAGAGCGGTACGTCCGCGATCGGCAACTCGCCGAGAAAGCGCAGGCGATCCCCAATCCCCGCCGCGTGGGCACGCTGTCCGAGCCGGTCGGCAAAGGTGCGCTGCTCGACGGTGATGGCTCCGATCACCACGGCAGTGAAATCGGGGAATTTTGGCAGCAGCCGGCACATTGCTTCGACAAAAACATCAGTCCCCTTCTGCGGCCGCACGCGGCCGAAGCAGCCGATGCCGTACTTTCCGGGAAGCCCGGTCACGGCAAACGCCGCAGCGCGGTCGGCGGGCGGGCTATAAATCAGCGGATCGACGCCATGCAGAACGACCGTCGCCGGGCGCCGCAGATAGGACGCGGAGGATTCACTGGTCGCGATGATCGCGTCCATCCGCGCGACAAGGAAACGCGTGATCATGGTCGGGTGACGTTGTCCCGCGAAGGTGAAGATGAGACGCAAGCGCCAGCCGAGCAGCTTGAGCAGCAGTCCGATCAGCATCTCGTTGTTGCGTCGCGCGTGCCAAATCCGCGCGGCGTGCGCGCGCGACGGTCGGCGCAGCCGCAGCAGATCGCGAAAAGTTACACGCGGGATGTGGTCCGGCACATCACGGCCCAGCCACGCGGCACGAACCAGCGCCGCCGCACGCGGGGCGATAGCGCGGTTGGTGGCGGTAACGCCGGTATAGCGCCAATGCAGGTTAGGAACGACGACCTCGAGCCTGTCCAATTCTTGATCGGTCATCGCGCCGCACAATCAGAAAAAGGTGACGAATAAGGGTGACGAGGTAATGGTGACGACCAAAGGTGACCGAACCTATTGCGGCAAACGTCAGAAGGTTCTTTAGTCACCCGTATCTCGTCACCCGTATCTCGTCACCCGTATCTCGTCACCCGTATCTCGTCACCCAGTTTCGAGGGCTCACTGCCACGGCATGAGCGAAGCGTGGATCACGTCCGGCACGCCCTGCCCTCCCACGGACTTGATCGCAAGGTCCACGTCCTTCAGTCCGAACTTGTGGGTCGTGACCTTTTCCAGCGGGAAGCGCTTTGAAGCGAGCTGCTGCAATGCGAGCTCACATGCCTTGTAGCTGTGGCCGCGCGCGCTCTTGATGGTGATGAACTTCACCGTGACTTTCTCGAGCGGAAAATTGGGGAACTCCTTCATCTCGCCCTGCACGACGATCGTCCCGGCCTTGCGCTTCAACGCGTCCACGCCGAGCAGGATCGGGGTGGTCCCCGCTCCGGCTGTGCAATCGAGCGCGACGTCCACGCCTTTGCCGCCGGTGATTTCCATGATGCGCGCGAGCGGGTCCTCCTTCTGCACGTCGATCACGTGGTCGGCGCCGAGCTCTTTGGCGACCTTCATCCGCGCGCTATCCTTGGAAGTGCCCGTGACAATGATGAGAGAGGCGCCCGCCTGCTTGCAGATCACGGTCTGCGACAATCCCTGCTGCCCCGGCCCCTGGATGAGCACCGTGGAGTTGTAGCCCACGCCGCCGTCGAACAGCGACCACTCGACACCGTTCGCCATCGGCGTCACCAGTCCTGCCAATTCCGGCGTCACGCCCTTCGGCACATGGTGCACCACCGCGTTCCACGGCAGGTATACATATTGGGCGAACCCGCCCCACAGGTGCGGCGGCTTCTCATCCGAGGTGTAGCCGTAGCGGATCGCGTCGGGATTGGTGCGCCAGTTGGTGTTCTCGCAGTGCCGGTACTGGCCGGCATGACACCATTCGCACTTGCCACAGCTTACGTAGTGCTCGACGAAGACGAGATCGCCCTCCTTGAAGCCCTTGCGGTTGGTGAACTCGCGGCCGGCCTTGGCGATATATCCGATGTTTTCGTGCCCCATGATAGTGGGCTTGTCGTTGGGCGGGTGCGCGTAGAGCTTGACGTCGGTTCCGCAGATGCCGGCGACCTCCATCTTCAGCAGCGCGCTGTCCTCCGGCACGTCCGGCATGGGGTATTCCCGGAACTCGGTCTTGCTCGGGCCGGTTCTTACGGCCGCCTGCACTTTTTCCGCCACGGCGTCTCCTTCGACAATGACGTTAACTGATCAAGGTCTCACCAGCCAGCGAACGACGCCATAGGATGCTGCGGCGAGCTGCTGGGGAAGCTCCAGGTGACCGTAATGAGTGAGCGGCGGGTCCCAATTGATCACCCGGATCTGCGCATTCGGATTCTTTGCCCGGGTCCTCGTTCGCGATGAACAACTCTATGCTTTTCATCGGGTCCTCGGGATTCCAGTGATTGCGGTCGAATTTCGCCGTCGTCCAGACCATGCGTTGAAAGCCGTCCATGCGGGTGAAATTGGTGACATACAGATCCTTTGCGACGTCCTCGACGGCGATTCCCCATGGATTGCCGGTTCGTTTCAGCAACGACTCGATCTCGGCCTCCACCCACGCCTTCTGGCCGAGACCGGCTCCGTGCTCCAGGTTCTGCAGCTGCTGCTTGAAATTGGGGCGCCGGCGGGCCTCCGCGGCCAGCCAGCGCTCGGCGATCTGAAGATGCGACATGCCCGGCTCGTAGAGCGGATTGAGAAAACCGCTGTAGCCCCGGGCGTAGCTCGGCGGATCGCGGCGTTCGAGCACATGGAGCGGCGTCTTGCCCGCCGGGCGGGAAGCGCCAGCGCGATCCACGACGTCCTTGCCTCTGACAGTGCGCAGCAGCTCCAGCCGCGCCGGTCCCCCGCTGCCCCAACCGAGGTAACGGCCCTTGAGCCGCGCGCCGAGGTCGCGATCCTCGTAGGCCAGCATCGAAAGCTCGCCGGAGGTCGAATGCCCGATGAGCAGGATATCGCCCGCGGTGTGCTTCGTCACCAGCGCTTTCAAGCCCTGCATGATCAGGCTATTGGTGTAGATCGCGTTGCGCATCTCGTACTCATCCATCGCCAGCTCGCGGTCGAGCAGGTAAGCCGGCTGCCGACTGGCGTCCGCGACCGGCTGTTCCCAGCCGCCATATTTGAAGTTGCCCGGAATGGTCACGATCATGACGTTCAGCTTCTGCGCCAGGTACTGCGCCCAGCCGGGACGGTTCTTCAGGTCGACGAAGAATTCGTAGAAATTCGCCGAACCGCCGTTGACGATGATGAACCACGGATAGTGCTTCGCCTCCGGATTGAGGCTGGTGAGGCGCAAACCCGTAATATCCCAATCGAGGTTGTAGCGGCGAAATCGTTCGACAACCCAATCGGCCCGGTAACCGAGTTGCCGCGGAGAAAGCTTGGCCACGTCGCGCGGATCGAAAGCGCCGCTGGCAGCTTTCGCCGCCAGCGCACTGACCGATCGGCCGCCATCCGGCAGCTCGAAGCCCGCACCCAGCGCGCGAAAGTCGGATTCTGCCAGCGACACATACGCCGGCTTTGAATCGTCGAGCAGGGTCCAGATCTTCTGCTCGAGGCCTTGCACTTGCGCGAGTGCGAACCCGACCGGAGCAGTTGCCACGAAGAGAGCGAGCGCGGCACCGAAGCATTTCTTCATCATCGTGCTTCCCTATGGACGCGGAATCTTCAAACAATTCTTCGCGGCGGAGGTAGCCGTCCGGTCCCATGGAGGGAACCGTCAGCTGAGCTTCGGCTGGAAGCTGTCGAGATTGGCGCAGTGGGCGTCTTCAATTCTAACGAATTGGCGGGTATAAGGGGACGCGCACCTTTTCTGCCTCGCCGCCACGTATGCAGGTTTCTATCCCCGGCGTCGGCACATTGCATCCGGCGCCTTGACGATCGGGCACCGGGTGGCCCATCCTTTGCGCTGTATCGCCGTCAACTCTCAGGGGGAGACCACAATGAAACGCTTTTCTGCCATCACCATACTGCTGGTTATTGCGTTAACCGCTTTCGGCTGTGCGACCATGGGCTCTGAATGGATCACGCTGATCGACGGCGAAAAGGGCCTGGAAAACTTCAACCGCATCGGTGACGTCAACTGGCGGGCGGAGGGCGGCGCCATCGTGGGCGACAAAGGCAAGGGAGGACATCTCGTCACAAAGAATTCCTACAAGGATTTCGAGATCAGGGCCGAGTTCTGGGCGGACCACACTACGAACAGCGGCATCTTCATCCGCGCATCCGATCCCAACAAGATCACCGCCACTAATTCCTACGAGGTGAACATTTTCGACCAGCGCCCCGGCCCGGAATACGCCACTGGAGGCATCGTCAATTTCGCCACGGTACCCGTGCCGATCATCTACAAGGCCGGCGGCAAGTGGAACACCTTCGAGATCTTCGCGAAGGGCCCGGCGATGACCGTCAAGTTCAACGGGCAGGTAACCGTCCACCTCGTGAATAGCCAGTTTGCTTCGGGGCCGTTCACGCTGCAGTTTGGAAACCTCGGCAAGGAGCCAGGCGGCGCGATCAAGTGGCGCAAGGTGCAGGTGAGGCCGCTGTAGGCCTCACGGCATAGCCCCAGACGGGATACGGGGTACGAGATACCTCGCATCCCGCATCGCGTATCTCGCATCCCGCATCTCGGATCCCACATCACGCCTGGCGCCCCGCTCCGCCGTTGACAGTCCGACGGTTGAAGGGGATCATTTTCAACGACCCGCCGCCATTGGGACCATAGGAGGAAGTCATGACTGTTCAGGAGAAAACGAAACCTCGGCTCGCGATCATGAACGCGGTCCACGACCTGCCCGTTCTGGTCGCTCGCGACAAAGGGTTCTTCAAGGACGAGGACCTGGACATCGAGTTCGTGACCACGCCGGGGATGGCCCAGGTCACGACCTCGCACTCCGTCAAGTTTGATTCCGTCTTCGACCGCCCGCTCGACTCGGTGTACAACGACGGCGGTATCGACCAGTACCGCATGTGCGAATGGGGCATCATGAAGCGCGCCGTCGAGGCCGAGTCCTCGGGGCTGCGCCGGCGCAAGATCGTCGCCCTGGGCGCGTCGATGTCGAAGTTCGCCATCGCGGTTGCTCCCGACTCCAAGTACTACGAGCCCGAGATGCTCAAGGACAAGGAGATCGCGGTAACGCCGAACAACGGGTCGCATTTCACCACGCTCAAGATGATGGAAGGGTTCCTGAAGCCGGAGCACGTCAAGACGACCGGCGCAGGGTCTATGCCCAAGCGCATCGAAGCGTTGAAGCAAGGGAAGATCGCGGCGGTGACCCTGATGGAGCCCTGGATCAGCGTGGCGCAGAAGATGGGGTTGCGCATCCTGATCGAGTCGCACTCGACCCGCAGCGAGGCGGCCAGCGACGATCTCGATGGCAAAACGCTCGCGGCGATGTTCCGGGCCCAGGCAAGGGCAGTCAAGGAAATAGAGAGGGATCCCACACCTTACGTTCACTACTTCACCAGGGAGACCGGAGGGCTGCTGGAGCCCCACGAGTTCCAGACCTGGCGCCTGCTGCACGCCGCGCCGCAGCCCTACACGCGGGAGCGCTGGGAAGACACCTACAATTGGTCCGTCAAGTGGAACATGACCGTGCCCGGCGCCACCTTCGAGAATATCGTCGACAACCGGGCGTGGCAGTAGCGGGGATATCACCCGCTCCGTACCATTCCCTGACGTGCCCTCAAAGGTAACAGAGCCGGAACATAGCGGTTGATATCCCGCGGAGAGCCCACCACAGTGACTGCGTCACTAAAGAAAGTGAAGGCGTCAATGATGAACGCCATTCACGATCTACCCCTGCTCGTTGCGCGTGACGAAGGCTTCTTCAGGGATGAAGGCTTGGACGTGGAGGTCATCAGAACCCCGGGTTCGGGCCAGCGGGATTCAGACCACCAGGCCCTGCGCTCCAACGTTTTCGACCGCACCATGGAGGCGCTGTACGACCAAGGCGCCTGCGACCAGTTTCGGATGTGCGAGTGGGGAGTCATGAAGCGCGCGGTGGAATCCACCGTTGCCGGCGGGCATCGCCCCGCGAAGATCGTGGCCCTTGGCTCCGCGATGTCGTCATTCGCGATCGTGACCGATCCCAAGTCGCGCATCTACGAGCCCGAGCAGTTGAAGGACAAGCCCATCGCCGTCAGTCCGTTCAACGGCTCTCATTTCACGACCTTGAAGCTGCTCGAAGGATTCTTGAAGCGCGAGCAGATCCGGACCACCTTCGCAGGAACGATGAAGGAGCGGCTGGAAGCGGCGAGCCGTGGCGAAGTGGCGGCCGTGAGCCTGATGGAGCCGTGGATCAGCATCGCGGAAAAACGCGGTCTCCGCGTCCTCATGGAATCGCATTCGACGCGCAGCGAAGCTGCCGGCGACGAGCTGGACGGCCCGACGCTGGCAAAGATGTTCCGCGCGGAAGCGGCGGCCGCGGGCGTCATCGATAAGAATCCCGAGCGCTACCTGCATTACTTCGTCGAGGAGGCCGGCGGGCTGCTCGAGCCCGGAGATCTGAAGCTCTCGCGCATCCTCAACGCGCCGCCGGAGCCCTACACGCGCGACCGGTTCGATCACACCTACCAGTGGACGGTGGGATGGGGACTGGTACCACCGGGCGCGACGTACGAGACCACGGTGGACAACCGCGCCTGGCAGTAAAAGGAGTGGCGGGGCGCGGGCCCAGGAACGAGCAGGGGGAATGGGCCAAAGGTGTCGGGAACCTTAACGTTTAGGGTTCCTGACACCTTAGGGGCCTTCCCCGAGGGGCCTTCCTGCTCCCCGTGCCCCCGGTCGCACGATGAGTTTTCTTCGCGGTGCAAATGAAAAACCTGCTCGACACATCGCGCTGAGCAGGTTCTTCAGACGGCTATTCAGCGCGGATTACGCCTGCGGGGCCGCTGATGGAATTGCCTGGATTGGTTCTTGCCTTGGTGCGGCCCGCCGCCGGGTCTTGAATGGGTCCCGGGTGCAGGGGAGCTCTCCCGACCGCCCCGGTCCGACGCCCCCTGTCGATTGCCGGCAGCCAGCATGATCTCGAGCTCATTCAACTCGTCCCACTGAGCATCGGTCCGCTGTCTTTCCGGAATCGCCAGTAACGCTTGCAGGCGAGACCGGGGGGAAACTGGTTGCGATTCATCCATGGGGGGTATTATCTCATCGTTTCCTTATTCGGCGCTCCTATCTTCCCTTCAAATCGTTACCTTTAGCGCTTGAGCCAAATGAAGCCGGGTGCCGCTCTTTTGTGTTGTCCTTTGCTGGTGTTCGTGTGCGACGGTGCTCTGGCGCAAAGCTTTCCGACCCGGCCGGTCCGCATTCTGGTCGGCTTTACCCCCGGAGGCACCACCGATGTGATCGCGAGGATCGTGGCGCAGAAAATGTCCGAGGGCCTCGGAGCTTCCGTGCTGATCGATAATCGCCCCGGCGCGGGCGCCAATATCGCCGCCGAGCTCGCCGCGAAATCGCCGCCCGACGGCTATACCGTCCTCGCCGTCAACCCCGGCCTCGCGATCAGCGCCACCCTGTACTCCAAGCTCGGCTACAACGCGCTGCGTGATCTGGCGCCGGTGGCGCGCATGGCGGACTCCTCGCACCTGCTCATCGTGCATCCTTCGCTGCCGGTGCGATCGGTCAAGGATCTGATCGGGCTGGCGAAGGCGAAGCCCGGTCAACTCAACTTCTCCTCGGCGGGAGTGGGCAATGCCGATCATTTCGCCGGCGAGCTGTTCAAGGCCATGGCGCGCATAGACATCGTGCACGTGCCGTACAAAGGCGGCGCGCAGGCGGCGCAGGACACGGTTGCCGGCCAGGTGTCGATGTACTTCTCCGGGATCCTGGTCGGACTGCCGCTCGCCAAAGCCGGCAGGGTAAGGGCGCTCGCCGTGGCGACCGGGACGCGCTCGCCCATTGCCCCCGACATCCCCACCATTGCCGAATCGGGACTGCCGGGTTACGAGATGGTCCTGTGGAACGCGGTGTTTGCTCCCGCCGCCACGTCCAGGGAGATCATCGGACGGCTGAATGCCGAGATCTTGAAGGCGCTGCAGTCGCCGGACGTGCACGAGCGGCTGGTCGGGGTGGGCGCGGTGCCCAGCGGCGGCAGCCCCGAGGGTCTGGGCGCCTACTTCAAGAGCGAGGTCGAGAAATTCGGCAAGATCGTACGCGCGACCGGCCTGAAGATCGAATGACCCTGTAGAACCCTTGCTATACTTTGCATCCCACAGTCGGAACCTCGGGAGGGGGGGCATGCCGCAACTGAATCTTTCCATCGCGACCACGGATTACGATCATTTCCGCGATTTCCGGCTGGGCTTCGTGAAGGCCGAAGGCATCAATCACAGATGGCTCAATCTCAGCCACCACGAGTGCTTCGCGCGCTTCACGGCCAATCGCGAATTCGACGTGTCCGAGCTTTCCTTCGCGAAATTCGCTACCCAGGTGACGCGCAAGGACAACGACATCATCGGGCTGCCCGTCGTCTGCTCGCGGCTGTTCCGCTTCAGCGCGTTCTATGTGAACAAGAGGAGCAACATCAAGACGGTGAAGGATCTAATCGGCAAGAGGATCGGCTCGCCGGAATGGGCGCATTCGGCGGCCGTGTACATGCGCGGCTGGATGCACAACGACATGGGCGTGAAATTGACGGACGTGCACTGGTACCAGGCGGGGGCGAACGCGCCCGGGCGCGAGGAAAAGGTCGAGTTGAATCTCCCCAGGGGAGTGCAGCTCACGCGAGTCGCCGACAAATCCCTGAGTGAATTGCTGGCCGCAGGCGAGATCGACTGCGCCATCATCGCGCGCCCGCCGACCTGTTTCCTGGAAGGTCATCCCGAGGTGGTGCGCCTGTTTCCGAATCATCACGAGATGGAAGAGGAGTATTACGAGCGGACGAAGGTCTGGCCGATCATGCACATCATTGCGATGAGGAAGCGGATACTGGATGAGAACCCCTGGGCCGCGCGCAATCTCTATGACGCTTTCCTGGAATCGAAGCGCCGCAGCATCGAGCGCCTGCTCGACCCCGCTGTGTCGCGCTATCCTCTGGCGTGGCTCTCCAACTATGCGCGCACCATGCGCGACATGTTCGGCGGCGATCCATTTCCCTACGGCATCGAGGAAAACCGCGCGACCTGGGAACAGATGGCGCTCTACTGCCATCAGCAGGGCATTGCTTCGCGGCAGTTCAAGCCCGAGGAAATTTTTCCCGAAGGCATGATGACCAAAGTGGTGGTTTGAGAGCTCGCGACATGAAGCTCAAATCCGGGGACCGCCCCAGTCGGCGCGCCGGCTCATCGCGGGGAGGAGGAGGCGCAGCTCCGATGCCGGCGGATCGCCGCGCGTCGGGCGAGAAGGTGCCCGAATCGGGCGGCCCGGTTGCGCCCGGGCTGATCAAAGACCTGGCCGCCGCCAGCCGCATCCTCGTCGCCCAGGGAGTCGTGGACGGCTTCGGTCACGTCTCGATGCGCCATCCATCGCAACCCGACCGCTACCTGATGGCACGCTCGATCGCCCCGGCATTGGTGACACCCGATGACATCATCGAATACGACCTCGACAGCAATCCCTGCAACGCCAACGGCCGCGCGAGCTTCCTCGAGCGCTTCATCCACGGCGAAATCTACAGGGCCCGGCCGGATATCGTGTCCGTCGTGCACAGCCATTCACCGTCGGTGGTCCCGTTCGGGCTCGTCGGCGCGACCATGCAGGCGATGTTCCACAACGCGGCCTTTATCGCGGCCGGCGTGCCGGTGTTCGACATCCGCGAGAAGTTCGGCGCTACCGACATGCTGGTCCGCGACGGGCCTAAGGCGCTGGCGCTGGCCGAGGTCATGGGCGAGAAGGACATGGTGCTCATGCGCGCGCACGGCAGCGTGGCCTGCGGCCCGACGCTGCAGACAGCTGTATTCCGTGCGGTTTACACCGAGGTCAATGCCCGCATCCAGCACTGGACGATGGCGCTCGGGGGCGATGCGACTATCGCCGCGCTCGACGCTGAGGAAGGCCGGCTCGCGGACGCGGTCAACCAGACCGCCGGTATGCGCGCCTGGGATCTCTGGCGCAGCCAAGTGCGAAGCCACGTCAACTGGTGACGAGATACGTCTCAGATAATGCGTCTCAGATACTACGTCCCAGATACTGCGTGCGAGACAAAACGTGTGAGTGCGTGCCTTAGCCTGGACGCTTTACCTGGGACGCTTCATCTGGGACGCTTCACCTGGGACGCTTCACCTGAGACGCCGTAATAACTATTGGCGGAGGCAAACATGGCAGACACCGCACTGAAGGACCGGGTGGACCTCAAGGCAGATACCGAGTTGAAGCAACAGCTCGTCGATTGCATCCGCATGCTCGAGCAATCCGACATCATCGACTACAACGGCCATGCCAGCATCCGCCTCGATGGCAACCGCATGCTGATCAACATCGGGTCGTGCCAGCGCAGCAAGCTCACGGTTGCGGACATCTGCACGATCGACATGGAGGGAAACGTTGTCGAAGGCAACGGCAAGCCGCCGTTGGAGTTTCACCTGCATGCCGGCGTTTATCGGGCGCGGGCGGATGTCAAGGCGGTGGTGCACGCGCATCCGAAGTGGTCGACGTTCCTGACCATGGTCGGCCAGAGCTACCAGCCGGTGTACGCGCAGGGCTCGCTGGTCTATCCGATGCCGGTGCTCGACTCGCCGAACTCGATCAACAACAAGGCTATGGCCGACCGGCTGGCCTCGACCCTCGGCGACCGGCCCGCGGCGATGATGAAGTCGCACGGCGCGGTGACGGTCGGCAAGACCATAGTCGACGCGTTCGTGCTCGCCAACTATCTCGAGGAAAACGCTTACCGGCAGTACATGGCGCTGCAGATCGGCAAGCCCTATTCGTTCAGTCCGGAGGAGGTTGCGCTCTGCCGCGAGAAACTCTGGA
The DNA here is from genome assembly GCA_963802355.1 of uncultured beta proteobacterium. Lineage (GTDB taxonomy): Bacteria > Pseudomonadota > Gammaproteobacteria > Burkholderiales > SG8-41 > SG8-41. The sequence continues at coordinate 404,581 of CAWDIV010000015.1, forward strand.
ACGAGAGCCTGTTCAAGCGCACCTGGGATCATTTCCGGGCGCAGCTGGACTGAGCGCGCAAGCGAGGGCAATGGCTGCGTTCGCTCCCTGCATCGGCACCGGGGTCACGGCTCACGGCGGGTGATCAGCCCGCTTTGCGGAATGTCAGATTGATGCGGTGCCCGCCCACCAGCGGGTGATGCCCCTCCTTAAGTGGCAAGACGCCGTGGTAACGCAGCCTTGCCGGCCCGCCCCACACCACCACGTCGCCATGCGCCAGGTTCACGCGCATGACCCTGTTGTTCCGTCGCAAGCCGCCAAACATAAAAATGGCGGGTATCCCGAGCGAAACCGAAACGATAGGTGCGCCAAAGTCGCGCTCGTTCCTGTCCTGGTGCAAGGTGAGCCGCGTGCCTGGATCGTAACGATTCACAAGGCACGCATCCGGCTCGAAGCCTTCGAAGCCCGCGCTCGCTGCAGCGTCTCGTGCCAGCTTCAGAAAGACCGCCGGCATGCGGGGCCAGGGCTTGCCGCTTTCCGGATCTTCCAGGTCGTAGCGATAGCCCGTGCGGTCCGTCACCCAGCCATAAACGCCGCAATTCGTCATCGCCACGGACATGCGGAAGCCGCCCGGCGTGATCATGTGACGAAACCGCGCTTGCACTGCGATGCCATGCAGCGCCGAGAGGATGGCCGATTCATCCCGCACGGCGAAGCTGCGCAGCACGGCGGCGCCGGGGCACAGTTCCTCGCGACAGGTCTGGGCCAGTTCAGGTTGCTTGAACAGATCCGTTTTCACCTTGCACCGTGGAAAATGATCCCGCCAGTTTGACGATGACCCGAGGACAGCCGGCTGATACCGGTAGATCAGGTCCGCCTCATCCCTAACCTGACAGAGTCTTCTCCAGTAAGTCTCTCAGCTCGGCCGTCACCTCGGGCTCGATCCCGAACCACGCCTTCCACGCCGGCCGGCCCTGATGCAGCAGCATGCCGAGGCCGTTGACGGTCCGGTTCCCACGCTGGCCCGCCGCGGCGAGAAACGGCGTCTCGAGCGGGGTGTAGATGATGTCGGCGGCGAGCGCGTCCACGGGCAGCTTGTCCAGCCTGATGTCGAGGGCAGCCTGCCCGACCATACCGCAGCTGGTGGCATTGACGGCCATCGCAACGCCTTCGAGTACATCGTGCCGTTGTTCCCAAGGCAGCGCCTTGATCGGGCCGCCGAACTCATCGGCAATCGCCTTACCGCGAGCAAACGTGCGGTTGACGAGCCGTATCTCTCTGGCGCCCTCTTGCAGCAGGCCGTAGCAGACCGCGCGCGAACCCCCGCCGGCGCCGATCACCGCGACCGGTCCGGCGTCCGCCCGCCAGCCCGGCTGGGCTTGCTTCAAATTATGTACGAAGCCAAACCAGTCGTTGTTGGTGCCGGCGAGCGACCCGTCGGGCCGGACGACCACGCAACTGATCGCGCCAATACGCTTCGCCACCGCGTCGACTTCGTCGACAATCGTCATTGCGTGCCGCTTGAGCGGGATCGTCAGGTTGCAGCCCGAAAAGCCCAACGGGTGCAGCGCGCGCAATGCCGCGGCGAGGCCTTCGGGCCTGATCGCAAGCGGCACGTAGGTCCCAGCCAGATCGTGCTGCCTGAACCAGTAGTTGTGCAGCATCGGCGAGCGCGAATGCATGATCGGCCAGCCCATCACGGCGGCAAGCAGGAAATGATCGTGATGTGCCATCAGCCTTTGATCTGGCGGCCGGCACGCACGTCGTCGGCGAGCGACGTGAAGGCCTGGAGGCTGAGCTTGGCGGTGTTCGTATAGGTTTCGGTCTTCGAATCGATCCATTTTGCGCCGTAGCCGATGGCGGTGTGCGCGAGACGCACCCGACCGTCGAGCCATGGTCCGCCGCCGAGCCCGCCGATCACCGGTATGGACACGGCTTTCACGACCACCGGGCCGGCCTCCGGCCCGGAATGCCTGAAGTCGAGCAGCGCAGCGCCCGCCGCTTCCAGCCGCTTCGCCTCCTCCACCAGCTTCTCGATTGGAACCTGCTGCCCATGAAACTCGGCAAAGACCGGGATCCCCGAGCGGACGATCGCGCGTACCATGTCGGGAGCGCCATAGACTTTCACCATATCGGCGCCCCCGTCGTTGGCGAGCCGGACGGCCGCGGCCACTGCGGCCTCGGTGCCCGCTTGCACCGGACCGAAAGGGACGTCGCAGCTGACGAGCGCGCGTTTGACGCCGCGGCGCACCGCCTTGCACACGACGAGTAGCTCCTCAATCGTCACTTCCGTTTCCGTGGGGTGTCCCCACAGATTCATGCCCACCGAGTCCCCCACCGAGATCAAGTCCACGCCGGCGCGGTCGGCGATCTGGGCAATCTGGTGGTCCCAGAGGACCAGGCCGACAATTTTTTTCCCGTCCCGCTTCATCTGCTGAAGCGCTGGAATGGTTACCGTAGGTTCAGCCATACGTCCTCGTCGGTTTCGATGAAAGGCGCTCAGGCCTTTTTGCCGGGGTGGCCGCGCTTCGTCAGCAGCGCGTCGAGGCGCGGATAGACCCGGCGGGCGTTGCCCTCGAAGATCTTGTAAAGGCTCTCTTCGCTCAAGCCTCTGACCTGATCGATGTAACGCTTGGTGTCGTCGTAGTGGTGGCCGGTCTGCGGATCGATGCCCTTGACCGCTCCGACCATCTCCGAGGCAAAGAGGATGTTGTCGACCGGGATGACCTTGGTCAGCAGCTCGATGCCCGGCAGGTGGTAGACGCAGGTGTCGAAATAGACGTTCTGCAGGAGATATTCGGTGAGCGGGGGTCTCCCCATGTCCTGGGCGAGGCCTCGGTAGCGGCCCCAGTGAAACGGCACCGCGCCGCCGCCGTGGGGAATTATGAGCTTCAGCTTCGGAAAATCCTTGAAGAGATTTCCCTGTATGAGCTGCATGAAAGCCGTCGTGTCGCCGTTGATGTAATGCGCGCCCGTGTGGTGGAAATTCGGATTGCACGATGAAGAGACGTGGATCATTGCCGGCACATCGAGCTCGCACAGCTTCTCGTAGATCGGGTACCAGTGCTTGTCGATCAGCGGTGGGTCGGTCCAGTAGCCGCCCGACGGGTCGGGATTCAGGTTGACGCCGATGAAACCGAGCTCGTTCACCATGCGCTCGAGCTCGGGTATACAGTTCTTCGGCGATACCCCGGGAGACTGCGGTAACTGGCCAACGCCGACGAAGTTATCGGGCAACAGCTTGCAGATGCGGTAAATGAGATCGTTGCAGATCGTCGTCCATTGCCTGCTGATCGCCTCGGTACCGACGTGATGGGCCATGCCGCCTGCGCGCGGCGAGAAGATCGTGAGATCGCCTCCCCGCTGCGTCTGGAACTTGAGCTGCGGCTCGACGCTCTTGACCAGCACCTCGTCGCTGATGCCAAGATCCGTAGAGCTTGGCTTGCGGGCGGAATCAGCGAGCCCCGCGAGCTGCTTGTCGCGGAAGAGATGGAGCGCCTGCGGCTCGGTCGTGTAATGGCCGTGGATATCGATGATCATGGGAATCTCAAGAATGATGAGGGGATGGGTGATGAGGGGATGGGATGGGTGATAGATCAACAGCGATCAATGGCGGTTTATACGTACCTGTCACCACTCATCACCCATCACGGGTTCCTAGATCTTGTAGGCCTCGAGCGTCTCGGGGGCGAACATCTCCTCGGGCTGCAGCCGCCGCGGAGACAGCCCCTGCTCATGGTGGTAGCGCAGGAAGGTATCGAGCACATGACGGTTACCGTGAAAACCGTACGGCCACCAGTCCTCTCCGAACTCGCGCACCGCGTCCTCGACGTGCGCCACCAGCCACGGCACCATCGCCTTGTGCGCTGCCGTCTCGCGCAGGCTCCTATAGGCGCTGCGCTGCGCCTCGACGAACGCTTTGAAGAGCGACATCGCGATCCAGCGGTTCGCCTCGTAGAGTTCGCGGCGGATCGCCACCACGTGCATGATGGGAAAGATTCTGGTTCGTCTATAGTACTCGCGCTCGACCTCCACGTAATTCGGGAACAGGCGCTTCACTGCGTCGGGCTTCGAGTAGAACGTCGAAGGCGCGCGCGCGGTGTGCAACGCATCGATCTCGCCCGCTGCGATCATCCCCGAGAGCGTCTTGTCCGACCCGATCGGACGCACCTTGAAGCTCGGCGGAAGGTCGAGCTTGATCTTCTCTTCGCGCCGCGTCTGTTCCTCGCCGCCCGTCCAGGTACTCGACGCTGTCAGGCTTCACGCCGTAATCGTCGGACAGGATGCCGCGGATCCACACCGGCGCCGTCATCTGGTACTCGGGCGTGCCTATCCTCTTCCCGATAAGGTCGCCCGGCTCACGGATGCCGCTCCTTGCCGAAACGTAGATGCTGGAATGGCGGAAATAGCGCGAAACGAACGCTGGAATCGCAATGAAGGGTTGCGGGTCGCGATGCAGCGATACCGTGTACGACGACATCGACAGCTCGGCGACGTCGAACTCGCGGTTGCGCGCCATCCGGAAGAAGGTCTCCTCCACCGGCAGCTCGAGCACGTTCAGCTCGATACCTTCCGGCTGGACAGAGCCGTCGGCTAGCGCGCGGGTACGGTCGTAATCCCAGATGGAAAGGGTGAGTCTCAGCTTCGCCACGCGACTTCCAATTTGAACCGCCAAGACGCCAAGCCCGCCAAGGAGGACCGATCAAAATTCCCCTGGAGATTACAGCGACGTTTATCGACGGTCGATTTGCTCTTTGGTCTTATCCAGGTCTATTGCGTCGATTCGCCGGCCCCATTCTTGCTCTTCTTGGCGGTCTTGGCGGTTCAGTCGTGCTCTTGTCCTAAACCGTCACCGGGTCGGTGTCGAGCTCGCGGAACAGCCCGTCCCAGGCGCCGTCCTTGAACTTGACGTCGCGCGGCAGCTCGATCGCGCATGAACGCACGCGATGCGTGGCGGGATCCAGCCCGGGGACAGATTTGCCGTCGCGATTGTCCTTCGCGGCCTTCAGCAGCAGCCGGCGCGTCATCAGGATGCCGTTGTCGGTCGAGCAGAGGTTTTCCTTCGAGCGGTCCTGGACGGCTCCCATGCTCTCCTGCAGCGATGCATCCTGCATGGCGATGCCATCGATGCCGCTGTAATTGGCCCCGGATTTCTGCGTGCCGCGGTCCATCAGGTAGTCGTTGCTCTTGTTGGCGAGCGGGATGTAGGTGCCAGGGACGTATTTCACATGGATGCCCTTGCCGTCCTGCATCGCCTTCAATTCGGAGGCGGTCAATGCGCGCCCGGGGTGATAGTTGATGGACCACGCCCAGCAGTTTTCGTCGTCTATCGGCACCCAGGCGTGGCCGCCGACCGGATGGCCCGCCCGCGGTGGGATGAGCGTATGCCACGGCATGATGAACGGCGTGATCCGCCAGTAATACCGGTCGTTGTCCGCTTGCCGGCGGGCGCCAATTAGCAGGCCGCCTTCGTATTCGACGACCTCGAAGTGCGGCATACGGTCGCGCAGATTGTATGTGTTTGCGCGCTTGCCCTCCTTGAACAGCGGATCGGTATTCAGGGCTCCGGAATGAAGGAATGAAACGTGGCTCGAATCGATCCCTCCTTCGATCGCCTGCAGGTAATTGCTTTCCTGCCAGCGCTTGGAGACGAAGCGGCGATCGGGCGCGACCTGCGTCCATTCGAGCGCCGGCGGCGCGGGCTTCAGTTCGGGCGGCCCCATGTAGGTCCAGATCACCCCGCCCAACTCGAGGCACGGGTAGGACTTGAGCTTGATGCGGGAGCGCATGCCGGTTTCTTCCGCCTCGGACGGGAGGTCCACGCACTGCCCGTTCACGTCGTACTTCCACCCGTGATAGGAGCAACGCAGTCCGCACTCCTCGTTGCGTCCGAACCAGAGTGACACGCCCCGGTGCGCGCAGAACTCATTGATCAGCCCGATACGGCTATTCGTATCGCGGAAAGCGACGAGCTTTTCGCTCAGCAGCTGCACGCGCACCGGCGGGCCATCCGGCTGCGCGATTTCCTCCGCCAGCAGCGCCGGTATCCAGTAGCGGCGAAACAGGTCCCCGAGCAGGGTGCCGGGACCGGTGCGCGTCAATTGCTCGTTTTGCTCGCGGGTCATTGCCATCGTCGTTCTCCTGATACTTTAAGTCCGAATAGACAGGATTAACAGGATAGAGATACGGGATACGGGTTTCGAGCGAAATCGAGAACATCTCGAATCCCGCATCGCGCAACCCGAATCCTATCTTGTAAATCTGTCCATTACCCTATCCTATTTCGCCGCCTTTGCGACCGGAGCCCACCGTGTGACTTCGGCGCGTAGGAATCGGGTGAAGGCGTCCGCATCAAGGTCATTCGGCTCGATACCTTCGGTTGCGAGCCGCTCGCGCAACTCGGGCGTAGCCAGCGCTTCCCTGACCGCCGCATTGAGCCGCTTGACGATGGCCGGCGGCATGCCGGCAGGGCCGGAAAGCGAGAACCACGTCGTCGCGACGAGATCCTTGTAGCCGCTCTCGACGAAAGTAGGCACATCGGGAAATGCCGATACCCGCTTTGCCGCGGAGTGCGCGAGGGCGCGCGCGCGACCAGACTTTACGTGCACAGACGCGGTGGACAACGTATTGAAGCTGGAAGCTATATGCCCCCCGGCCAGGTCGATCATCGCGAGCGCGGCGCCCTTATAGGGTATGTGCACCAGGTTCGAGCCGCTCCTCGCGCGAAACAACTCGGCAACCAGATGGCCGTTCGTGCCCGGGCCGGGAGAACCATACGAAATGCCCTGTGGCGTCGACTTGGACAGCGCCACGAACTGGGCAAGGTTCTTCGCTTCGACGCCCGGATGCACTACGGCGATGATGGGCGGGCCGCCGAACAAGGCTATGTGCGTGAAGTCCTGCACCGGATCGAAAGGGGTTTTCGACATCGCCGGCCCGATCGCGTGAGAGGCGATGCCCGAGACAAGCAGGGTATAACCGTCAGGCGCAGCGTTTGAAACCAGCTCCGAACCCACGGTGCCCCCGGCGCCCGCGCGGTTGTCCACGACAAAGTTCTGCTTGAACCGAACCGAAAGCCGCTCGGCCACCATGCGTCCCAGCGTATCTGCACTGCCGCCCGGAGCGAACGGCGCAACGATACGGACGGGCCTTGTCGGCCAATCCGGCGGGCTCGCGGGATGCGACAGGTGCCGCAAGCAAAGCCGTTATCGGCAGTAGAATCGCCCGGAGCAGCGCGCCGGATAATCCACTCAGCCTTCTTCTTTCATCCTTCATCCTTCTGCCTTCATCCTTATCCTTCCGAGCTATGCTCGGAAGGGTCGATGCACACTTTGCCCTCATCGATGCTCACTTTCCAGCACTTGAGCGGCTCCGTGGCGGGTGCCAACGTGGCGTGGCCGCTCGCTATGTGAAACCGCCCCTGGTGGAAGGGGCACTCGATCTCTTCGCCGAGGATGTAGCCCTCCGACAGATAGCCCGGACCGTGGGTGCACTCGTCCTGCGTCACGTAAATCGTTCCCTCGACGTTGTACACGGCGTATGCCTTGCCGTCAGCTTCGGCCCGCAACGTGCAGCCAGGGGCCACGTCCGACGCCGCGCACAGCTCGATCAGTTTTTTATCGTGCACAACCGATATTTTAGCAGCCTGTCGGCTCAGGCTTCCGGCAGTCTGTCAATGCAAGACCCGGGCCAACGGCAACGCACGGGCCACTTGCGGGCGGCGTTTTCCTACCACTTCCTGGAAACCGGTATATTAAGCTTGAGTCGTTCGTCTGCCTGGGGGTGCGGGGGAACGGGAAGGGTCCGATTTGCCGGAAGGGGCTCGTTCCCCGCCACTCGTCTGAGGAGGGAACTCCGTGAAACCAAAAAGACCCGATCTGCGCCCGTTCATACTTGCCGTCCTGCTGATTTCCTGCGCGCCTCTCGCCGCGCAGCAGAAGGGGGATAACTATCCGACGAGGCCCGTGCGCTGGGTCGTGCCGTATGCGGCCGGCGGCTTGCCCGATACGATGGCGCGCGTGACCTCGGCGCGCATGACGGACAGCCTCGGCCAGCAGATCGTCATCGACAACCGCGGCGGTGCCGGCGGCATTGTCGGCACGGAAATTGTCGCGCGCGCCGTCCCCGACGGCTACACCATGCTCGTCGCCGATGTCGGCCAGCTCGCGATCAACCCGTTCCTGTACGCCAAGCTTCCCTACAATCCGGACAAGGACTTCGTTCCGATCAGCGCCATCGGGGCCTCGGTGCTGTTTCTGGTAGCGAATGCCTCGGTGCCGGCAAAGAGCTTCTCCGAGGTCACCGCGCTTGCCAAAGCCAAGCCGGGGGGGTTGAACTACGGCTCCTCCGGCATCGGCAGCATCCACCACATCGCGATGGAATCCCTCAAGAGTTCCCTTGGCCTCAACCTCGTTCACGTCCCGTACAAGGGCACCGGCGAGATGGTGCCCGCCCTGCTCAGCGGGCAGGTGGCGCTCGGATACGCGGCGCTGCCCTCGATCGAGCAGCACGTGAAGGCGGGCCGGGTCAGAATCCTGGCGGTCGGCTCGCTCAAGCGCACGTCGCGCATGCCTGATGTCCCGACCGTCGCCGAGATGGGCGTTCCCGACTACGAGTTCACTCCCCTCATCGGACTGCTGGCGCCTGCCGGAACCCCCGCCGCCATCGTCGCGCGGATGTCGCAGGAGGTCGCCAGGGCACTGAAGACGCCGGAAGTCTCGCAGCGTTTCGTCCAGCTCGACATCGAGCCCATAGGCAACACGCCCCAGCAGTACAACGCGATGATCCGCACCGCGGTGAAGAAATACGGGCAAGCAGTCAAAGCCTCAGGTGCGCGCATCGACAACTGATAGAGCGTGACAGATACATCGTCTCGGATACTGCGTCTCAGATAGGGCGTCTCAGATAGTACGTCTCAGATAGGGCGTGTTAGCAACGCTACACCTGGGACGCTTCATCTGGGACGCTTCATCTGGGACGCTTCATCTGAGACGCTGCATCTGGACGCCTCACTACTTCCTCACTACTTCTTCAAGAACAGCTCCTCCCACAGCTTGTTCCACTTATCCGCCTCGTCGAGGACCGCGCCCACGTCGAGAAAGACGTAATCGAAGTCGGTCAGCTTCGACTTGACCTTTCGGTTGACCGGCGGCCGGCCCATGGATTCGTAGAGCCGCTGTCCCTCCTCCGACAGCACGAAGTCGGCGAACAGCAGGGCCGCCGCGGGATGGGGCGCGTTCTTCGAGATGCCGATACCCTGCGGCCGGGCCACCGCGTCGATCGGTGCGTAGTCGATAGGCGCGCCCTTGCGCTTCAGCGCTTCCACGTTGGCGCTGTAGGCAGTCAGGCATACCGGGATCTCGCCGGCGGCGATCAACTGGGCGATCAGCGGGTGGCCCTTGCGCACGGAGGGCCGCTGATCCGAGAGCTTGCGGAAGAAAGCCATGCCCTCGGCCTCGCCCCACTTCCTGACGAGCGTCGCCATCCATTCGGCGTCGCCCGCCTCGATCGAGAGCTTGCCTTTCCATTTCGGGTCAAGGAATCCCTTGAGCGTTTTCGGCAGCTCCTCCCGCTTCACCAGGTTGGTGTTGTAGCCGACCACGAAGAACTGCAGGCGGTCCGGCATCCACAGGCGGTGCCTGGGTATGCTCGCGGGGGGTAGATCGGCTGCGTGCGGCGTGAAGTAGGTGGTCAGGATCTGCTCGCGCGCCAGCGACTCCATCTCCGGCCCGTTGGTCGCTACCACGTCCAGCACATGGCGCCCGCCTTTGGCCTCTGAAACGGCCCGCTGCACGACGCGCTCGGACTGGCTGCGCCACAGTTCCACCTTGACCCCGTACTTTTTTTCGAAGGCGTCGGCGACCGGCTGCGACTCCGTCGGCGCCAGGGACGTGTACCAGGTTAGGGCGCCTTCCTGCTTTGCTCTCTCGACGAGCCGCTGCTGCCGGTCCGCGCCCTGGTAGAGCAGAATGTCTCCCGGCTTGGCGCCCTGCGCGGCGGCAGCGCCGGGCAGGAGCCCGGTGACCAGCGCGAGCAGCACGAGCGATCTCGAAAGTGCGCGCATGCAGATTCCTCCTCGTTGTATCCCCCGCTCGGCCAGCGTGCCGGCGGCAGGTGCGGTATTCTAATGCCAGCCAATACGGAGGCGACAGATGTCCACCAAAACTGCAGCCCGGCGGCAGGACCGCCCGGCCAAGGACGACGGCGCGACGATCCAGAACGACCTGCGCGAATTCATCACCGCGGTCGAGAGGCGCGGCGAGCTCGCGCGCGTCAGCAAAGCGCACTGGAATAAGGAATTGGGAGCGGTAACGGAAGTGCTCTACCGCCAGAAGGTCGAGAAGGCGCCGATGCTGCTGTTCGACGACATACCCGACTATCCCGCCGGGTACCGCTGCGCCTACGGCATGTTCGGCTCGCCCTACCGGCTCTCCCTCGTGCTCGGGATGGAGCCGACGCTCTCCGACGATCGCAAGGTAATGCTCGATCATTTCCGCAAGAACATCAAGAAAGGCTTCAAGCGGATACCGCCCAGGACCGTGACCGACGGACCGGTGCTCGAGAACGTGATGCGCGACCGCGACGTCGACATGCTGAAGTTCCCCGTTCCCGTTCACCACGAGGACGACGGCGGCCGCTATATCGGCACCGCCTGCGGCGTCGTTACCCGCGACCCGGACAGCGGGCGCATCAACGTCGGCACCTACCGCGTGCAAGTGAAAGGACCGGCGCTGTGCTCGTCGTACATCTCGAACGGCAAGCAAGGACGCATCCACCGCGACAAGTACCTGAAGGCGGGCAAGCCCTGCCCGGTCGTCATCATCGTCGGCACCGACCCGATCACCTATCTCGCCGCCGGCTACACGATGCCCGACTCGATGCCCGAGTACGAATGGGCGGGCGGCCTGATGGACCGGCCGATGGAGCTGATCGACGGCGAATTGACGGGACTGCCATTTCCAGCGCGCTCCGAGATCGTCATGGAAGGCGAGATCTCCTCGACCGAGACCACGCTCGAGGGACCGTTCGGGGAGTGGCACGGCTACTACGCGGGGGACGCGCAGGAGGAGCCGCTGATCCACATCAAGCGCATCTACCACCGCACCAATCCCATTCACACCTGCGCGGCGAGCCAGAAGCCGCCGCATTCGCATCTGTTCGAGCGCTGCTTCCTGCGCTCGGCCGCTCTGCTCGATGCGCTCGACGGCGCCGGCATTCCGGACGTGCGCGGCGCCTGGCTGCACCAGGCGGGCGCGGGCCGCACGTTCTGCGTAGTCTCGGTCAAGCAGCGCTACTTCGGCCACTCGACGCAGGTCGGCCTGGTCGCTTCCCAAGTCGCTTCGGTCGGTTACGTCAGCCGGTGGATCGTGGTGGTGGACGACGATGTGGATCCGACCGACATCCATGACGTGATCTGGGCGATGGGCACGCGCTGCGATCCGAAAACGCGCACCACGCTCCTCGATCACTGCTGGTCGTCACGGCTCGATACGCTGGTCACCGACAAAGCCCTGCCGTACAACTCGCGCATGGTGATCGACGCCTGCCGCCCGTACGAGCGGCTGGACACCTTTCCGAAGGTGTGCCAGAGCTCGCCGGAACTCGCGGCGAAGGTCCGGGCCAGGTACCCGGAGCTCTTCCGATGATTCACCATCCGCTTGCGCGGCTGGTGAATCGTTATATGGAAGGACACAACACGGGTCCGTCGTCTTGCTTTTATACAGTGCCCTGGGCGTTCCACGCGCCGTCATGTATTCCATTCGTTGAAAGGTTTCGTTAGTGACGCCGCCCCTCGCATCCGGTGCGCTCGGATCGCAGCCTAAGGCGGCGTCACCGTCATTCGACGCCAAATGGTTGGTGCTCGCTCTGTGCGTGGCGCTCATCTCCTATCTGGCGATCGTGCCGTTGGGCTTCCTGCTGTGGCAGAGCTTCTTCACCCCGCACACGGCCGCCAGGGCGGCGGAATTTACCTTCCAGAACTACCTCCGCGCCTATTCAAGCATGGAGACGGTGCGGCTGCTGTGGAACTCGGTGTTGTTCTCGATCGGCACCGCGCTGTTCTCGCTCGTCATCGGCACCGCGCTCGCGTGGATGAATGAGCGGACTAACACGCCGTTCAAGCGGCTCTTTTTCGGGCTGGCCCTGGTGCCGCTCATCATTCCGGGAATACTGTTCACCGTCTCCTGGATCATGCTCGGCAGCCCCAAGATCGGCATCTTCAACCTGTGGCTGCAGCGCCTGTTCGATACGGACTACGTGTTCTTCAACGTCTACACCATCTGGGGCATGATCTGGGTGGACGGGCTGCACTACTCGCCGATGGCGTTCCTCCTGATGACCGCGGCGTTTCGCTCGATGGATCCTGCACTCGAGGAGTCGGCGGCGATGAGCGGAGCGGGCATCTTCCAGGTCGTGCGCCGGATCACGCTCGCGCTCTCGTGGCCGGCGATCTGCGCGACGGTGCTGATTCTTTTCGTCCGCGCCATCGAGTCGTTCGAGGTGCCGGCCCTGCTCGGGATGCCGGCAGGAATCTTCGTTTTCACCTCGGCCATTTACGAAGCGATCCATCGCTACCCGAGCCAGGTCGGGCTCGCCTCTGCATATGGCGTCACGCTACTCGCGATCACGATGGCCGGCATTTACTTCCAGTCGCGCCTTGCCACCCACGGCAACCGCTACGCGACCATGACCGGCAAGGGCTTCCGGCCGCGCCGCATCGATCTCGGCCGCTGGCGCTATCTGACCGCAGCGATCTTTATCGTTTACTTTCTGCTGATGGTCGCATCGCCGTTCTTCGTGCTGCTGTGGTCTTCGTTTCAGAAGTTCTACACCGCGCCGTCGTTCGCCGCGATGGCGAACCTCACGCTGGATCCGTACCGCTTCGTCTTCAGCCATCCCACGCTGGTGCGCTCGTTCTGGAACAGCCTGCTGCTGTGCCTGGGCACCGCCACCATCATCATGCTCGTCACCGCCGTGATCGCCTGGATGGTAGTCAAGACGAAAATTCCGGGCCGCTGGCTGCTCGACAACCTCGCGTCGATGCCGATGGTGTTCCCGGGGCTCGTGCTGGGGCTTTCCATCATGATCTTCTATCTCAACGTGAATATCGGCGTATACGGCACGATGTGGATCATGCTCATCGCCTACGTCACGCGCTTCATGCCCTACGGAATGCGCTACAACATGACATCCATGATCCAGATCCACCATGAGCTGGAGGAGTCGGCGGCGATGAGCGGCGCGTCCTGGGGCAAGACGTTCGTCCGCATCATCCTGCCGCTCCTGAAGCCCGGCCTGCTCGCCGGCTGGATCTACATCGCCATCGTTTCGGTGCGCGAGCTGTCGAGCTCCATTCTGCTTTACAGCCCGGGCACGGAGGTGGTCTCTATCGTAATCTGGGAACTGTGGGAGAACGGCCAGTACGTCGAGCTTTCAGCCCTCGGCGTGCTGCTGATCGTCTTCCTGTTCGTGCTGGTGCAGGTCGCGCAATGGCTGGGGAGCAAGTACGGCATCAAGGAAGAGTGACGACTGACGGCTGATGACTGACGGCCGAAAAAGATTCAGGACGTTCCCTCATCCTTCATCCCTCATCCTTCATCCCTCATTCCTCATCCCTGGGTCGTCAGGCGTGCGCCTTGCGATCCGGGTCGATGATCTTCTCCAGCTTGCCCAGCACACGCATGCAGGGGAGCACCTGGATGAGGCTCGCATTCGGCTCGCGCTTCTCCTGGATCGCGGCGATGAATTCGCGGTCCTCGAGCTCGATGCCGTCCATCGACACGTCGACCTTGGAGACGTCGATCTTGTTGTCCTTGCCGTCGCTCAAGTCGTCGTAGAACGCCTTGTAGGTGCCGTTGTCGCAGATGTAGCGGAAAAACGAGCCGAGCGGCCCGTCATTGTTGAAAGACAGCGACAGCGTGAGCATCGCGCCCGAAGGCACCCTGGCGACGATCCCCATGTCCATGGCGATGTTGAGCTGCGGGTGGGTCGGGCCCTGCACCGCGTAGCAGTCGGAAATCGTCTCGCCGGCCTGGTACTGGAACAGGTCGATCGTGTGGGCGGCGTGGTGCCAGAGAAGGTGATCGGTCCAGCTGCGCGGATTGCCGGCCGCGTTGATGTTCTTGCGCCGGAAGAAATAGGTCTGCACGTCCATCTGCTGGACCTTGATCTCGCCCTTCTCGATCCGCTTGTGGACCCATTGGTGGCTCGGATTGAAGCGCCGCACATGGCCGCCCATGGCGGTGACCCCGGTTTCCTTGGCGATCTGCACCAGCTTCTCCGCGTCCTCGACGCTGTCGGTCACCGGGATTTCGACCAGCACGTGCTTGCCGGCACGCATCACCTGCTCGCCTTGCCGGAAGTGCATCTTCGTGGGCGTGGCGAGGATCACCGCGTCGGCGCGCTTGATGCCTTCGGCGAGATCGTGGCCCCAATGGGGAATGCCGTATTTCTTCGCCACTTCCTCGGTGCCGGCGGGATTGCCGCCGATCAGCGATACGACTTCGACGCCGGAAATGCGCTTCAGCGCATCCAGATGCTTTCTGGCCGAAGGCGCCTTGGCCCGCTACGCAAATTTTCATCGTCTTCCCCTAACCGTTTCACTGCCTGTTTTCGAGAATAATGTGCCCGAGCGCGGTGTTCGATGCGGGCACGTGATAGAAGCGGTAGAGCTTCCTTCACCTGGTCGTCCAGCGCGCCGCGCATGACAAGCCACATCACCAGCTCGATGGCTTCCGAGCCGGCCTCGCGCAGATACTCGAGATGCGAGATGCGCACCAGCGCCTGCGGGTCCTTCGTAAGATTGTCGAGGAACCGCATGTCGAACTCGCGGTTGATGAGGCCCGCGCGCGGACCCTGCAATTGGTGCGACATGCCGCCGGTGCCGAAGATCACGACGCGTAAGTCCTTGTCGAAAGATTCGACCGCCTTGCGGATCGCCTTGCCCAGCATGTAGCAGCGATTTCCGGTCGGCACCGGATAGACCACTACGTTGACGGCAATCGGAACGACCGGGCACGGCCATTCCTTGGGCTGTCCGAACAGCAGCGTCAGCGGCACGGTCAGGCCGTGATCGACCTCCATCTTGTTGACGATGGTGAGATCGAATTCGTCGAGGATGACCGATTGCACGATATGCGAGGCAAGCTCGGGGTGGCCGTTCACCGGCGGAACCTTGCGCGGCCCCCAGCCTTCGTCCGCGATCGGGAATACCGCCGCGCAGCCCACCGCGAAGGTGGGAACGATCTCGAGCGAAAAAGCCGACATGTGGTCGTTATAGACAACGATGCATACATCGGGCTTCACCCTGGCGATCCATTCCTTGGCGCGCTCGAAGCCCTTGAACACCGGCCGCCAATAGGGTTCGTCCGCCTTGCCGTTGTCCCAGGCCGCGCCGACGGCGGGAATGTGCGAGGTCGCTACTCCCGCAACGATCCTAGCCACGGTTTTTCCATTCCGACTTGCTGCGATTGCCTTCGATCGGGCGTCCCCCCTTGATCATCATCTGCGCGTATTCATCCTGGGTCGACCCCGACATCGTGGCGGCGATCTGCTGGAATGAAAGCCCGTCGGTCGCGGCCAGCTTGGCGGTGAAATAGATATTGCCGCCAAGCTGCAACATGCCGTTCCAATCGCGCTTGAGCAGGGATTGTTTCTGCGCCTCGGTCATCGGCCACTGGTCGAGATAGGCGCGCTCATTCTCTTTGAAGGCGGCGCGATTTTCGGGCTTCATCAACGACATGCAGAACATGTTGAGATGATAACCCTGGCGCGCGCGATCCGCGTCGAACACAATGGTGCCGGGCAGATCGTCATATTCCCTGGGCAGAGCCATTTTTCGCTCCTCTCAAGCCCAATAGAGCTTCATCGGATTGTCGACCAGCAGCGCCTTCTGCAGCGCGGGCGTGGTCGCGATTTTCGGGATCACGTCGACCAGAACGCCGTCGTCGGGCGCCTCCACGGGCATGTTGGGATGGGGCCAATCCGTGCCCCACAGAACACGCTCCGGATAGCGTTCCACCAGCGTGCGCGCGAACGGCACGACATCGTCGTACGGAGCGCCCGCAAGCGTGAGACGTTCGGGGCCGCTGACCTTGCTCCAGAAATTCCTGTGCTTGTCGAGCAGCCGCAGATAACGCTGATTCTCGGCGTGATCGAGTCCTTTCCGCACATCCGGCCGGCCCATGTGATCGACAACGACGATGGTAGGAAGCGAGGTGAAAAAAGATTCGAGTTCCGGCAAATCGGGCATCTCAAAATATACCACTACGTGCCAGCCCATTGGCGCGATGCGCGCCGCGATGCGTTCCAGCACATCGCGCGGCGTGAAATCGGCCAGGCGCTTCAGGAAATTGAAGCGCACCCCGCGCACGCCGGCCTTGTCGAGGGATTCGAGCTCGCTCTGCGCCGTCTGTTCGTTGATGACAGCGACGCCGCGCGCCTTGTTGCCGGAATTGACGAGCGCATCGACGAGCGCCGCGTTGTCCGTGCCGTGGCAGCTCGCCTGAACGATGACGTTCCTGTCGAAACCCAGAAAATCACGCAGCGCGAAGAGCTTTTCCCTGGGCGCATCGACCGGTGTGTATTTGCGCTCGGGCGCATAAGGGAAGCGGGCCGCCGGCCCGAACACGTGGCAATGGGCATCCACCGCGCCCGCCGGCGTCTTGAATTTCGGCTTCGACGGATCGGGATGAAACGGGATGTAGGGCGGGTTGGCATTCTTGTTCAAATTGCACTCCGTTTGCGTCTATTGGTAGCGACGCGCTCGAGGGGGCCAATTCTAATCCATGTTGCCCGTTACCCGCGGCTTGCCCGCTTCGCCGTGCATGAGCCAGGCGCCAAACGCAAGCATGATTGCATCGACCCAAAACACCGGGAACATGCCGACCGCCGTGGTGAGCGTGCCGAAGATGAGCGGCATGATCACTTCGGTGGCCTTGTTTACGGTCTGGCGCAGGCCGATCGCCTCGCCCGAACGCCCCTGCGGCGAGCGGTTGTAGGCCAGGACCATCGAGAGCGGGCCGCCGCAACCTAGCCCCAGCCCGAGCACGAACGCGATGGGAATCAGCAGCGCAAAGCTGTGCACGAACGGGAACACCAGGCAGGCCGCTCCGGCGACGAACAGCGAGGTGCTCAGCACCCGCTCCTCGCTCGAATACCGCACCAGCGCCGGCATGATGGCGCGCACCAGCAGCAGCGCCAGCGCGTAGGCTCCCATCACGATGCCGATCTTCGAGGCGGAGAGACCAATCGAATGCCCATAGATGGGCACCAGGAAATTCAGCACTTCGTTGCCGGTCTCGAGGATGCCGGCGGTCAGCAGGATGCGCCGCAGCTGCGGGTTACCCAACAGGTCCATGACGTGGCGATCGCCAGTTTGCGCGTGGTGGGGCTTTGCTTTTGGCAGCACCGCGGGAAAGATCAGCAGGACCAGTATGGGCAGCAGCGGGAGGGCGGCAAGCAGCAGATAGGTGGCGCGGTGCCCGATGCCGTCTATGGCGAAGCCCGTGGTGGTCGGGCCGATCAGGGATGTCACCCCGACGAAGATGCTAAAGATGCTGTAGTTGCGGGTACGCGCGGCGCCCGCGGCGAACGAGCCGATCATGTGCTGCACCGCGACCGTGTAGAAAATGTAGCACAGCCCGATCAGCGAGGCGGACGCGAACAGGCCGGTGATCTGCGGCACGAAGTACGGCAGCGCGAGGCCCGATGACAGTCCGATCGTGCCAAACAGCATCGGTATCCTCGATCCGAACCGGTCGGAGAGCCTCCCCGCGTACACCGCCAGGAACACCGGGAACAGCGAATACATCGCGAACAGCACGCCGATCACCAGCGGATTCGCGCCGAGCTCGAGCGCGTACAGGGAAAGCAGCACCTTGCTGCCCTTGAAGGCGGTGTGGATCAGGAGCGTCACCAGCAGTATGAACAGGAAGGGCATCCGGTCATCCCCGGGTTATCCGGCTGGTGGTCGGCTCCGTGCTACCGGGCGGAGCGAAAAACGGTGTATTCTACTTTATCCGTCGCACCGCTTGTTCGCGCTCGCCGGCGCAAATTCATCCCACAGGAGAGACTCAATGCAGATCAAGAATGTCGGCGTCGTCAGTCCCGGCGACATGGGGCAGGCCATCGCCAAGCGCATCAAGGAAAGCGGCATGAGCGTCCATACCGCGCTCGACGGCCGCAGCGAGCGCACCAGGACGCTTGCGCGCGAAGCCGGGATTGACGACTGTGGGTCGATGGAAAAGCTCGTCGCCACCTGCGACCTTGTGATTTCAGTCATCAACCCCGGGGAATCGCTCAACGTGGTGCGCGACGTCGCCGCCGCCATGAAGAAAACCGGTCGCAAGATCGCGTTTGCCGACCTCAACGCGGTTTCGCCGCAGACCGCGCGGGACGCGGACCGCATGATCCGCGACGCCGGCGGCGTGTTCATAGACGGCGGGATCATCGGCCCGCCGCCGCGCGGCGAGAAGGACAAGCCGCGCCTCTACGTCTCGGGGCCCGACGCCTATCTCTTCGAGCAGATCAAGCACCCTAACCTGCTGGTGCGCGTCATGTCCGAGCGCATCGGTGACGCTTCGGGTGTCAAGATGTGCTACGCCGCTATGACCAAGGGCACGACCGCGCTCGCAGTCGAGCTGCTGGTGGCCGCGCGCAAGCTCGGGGTCGAGCAGGCGCTGGAGAAAGAGCTGCGCGACAGCCGAAGCGACGTTTTCGACTGGCAGATGAAGAGCATCCCGGGCATGCCACCCAAGGCCTACCGCTGGGTGCCGGAGATGCAGGAGATCGCCAAGACCTTCGGCGAGCTCGGCATGACGCGGCGCATCTTTGAAGGCGCGACCGATATGTACGAGCTTATCGCCGCGACGCCGCTCGGGAAGGAAAGTCCGGAACAGGCGCGGAAGGCCGGGCGCACCGGGCTCGACGTCACGCGCGAGATTGCCGACCGCAAGTAGGGAGTGCGTCTCAGATACTGCGTCTCAGGATAGCGCGTCTCAGTGGATCGGCTGAATCGCGTTTCTGAACGTTTCAGTCTCAGGTCCAGCTTCATCTGGGACGCTTCATCTGGGCGCTGCTCCGAGTCCCTGGGACGCTTCATCAAACACGGAAGAGCGACCGCCGGTCGCGCTCGAAAGTGATAACGTCGGCGCCGACTTCATTGCGGCTGCGGCCGACGCGGATCTCACCGGACCGGTCGAGCAGCACCTCGCGGCGCAGCACATGCAATTCCTCGCCGTTGTCGAGCACCACGAAGGTACCGTTGGTGCTGTGATCGAAGAGATAGAAGTGCGTGCGCGCCAGCTTGACCGACAGGTGCTGGCGTGAGGCTAACCGGTCCTTTACCACCAGATCGCAGTCCGCCCCCCGGCCGATCACAATACTCGTGCACCACTGATCCACCCGTACGCGCTTTTCATCGAGGGCCACGAGCAGGCTGCCCGTCTCGCCCGGTATCGACTTGGCCGAGGACAGGTTGACGTCGGTCACGTCGAGGGCGTCGGTGCGCCATAACACCTGGTAGATGGTGGTTTCCCGCCCGCTGCCCTTCAGCGTCGTATAAAAAATCGGCCGCACGCAGGATTTCAGCGCGGCGGAGAGGCTCTGCTCTGTCGCTTCGGTGGTCAAGATCTGCCCCGCTGTCGCGACCGCCGTCAGATACGCCGCGGCATTTACCGTATCGCCGAATACGTCGTCTTCCTCGACGAGCACCGGTCCATGGTGGAGCCCAACATGAATGATGACGGGATAGTTGCCGGGCTTGGTGGAGGCGACGAGCGACTGCATCTCGCTTGCCGCGAGCACCGCCAGGTCGGCGCTGGGAAACACGCACATCACCTCGTCGCCCATCGTTTTTACGACGCGCCCGTTATAGCGCGGCAGCACGCTCGCGATCAGCGTCAAACAGGCGTTTACGACGGTACGGGCGGCGACATCGCCGAGTTTCCGATACAGGCTGCTGCTGTCGGTGATGTCTGCGAACAGCACCGCCATGGTTTTGGATTGTCTGGCCACAGCGCGCGATTATAGCCGAAGGGGTGACGAGGTATGGCTGACGAGCGATGACTGACGAATGACGAAGTTCAGCAGCGAGGAAAGGTCATTTGTCCCTAGCAAGTATCGCCATCACGCTGCTCAAGCAGCTGGCGCATGAGGCTGGATTCGCGCTGATAAAAACCCGTAGTATGAAAGGTTTCGGCGAGCCTGAAAAACTCGTAATCGAGATGATGACAGAACTCGTGTATCAGAGTACGCAGGAAAGGACGGAACGCTACCACCTTTTTGCGCTGCGACGTGCGCATCCAGACCGAGAGCGTGATCGGCTTGCCGCGCCCGGCTGGCTCATAGAGGCCGTACAAGTCGGCTCCGCCGCGCAGGACCGGCCGGGTAGCGAGCACCGCTACCGCTATCGGTGGTACGCCGAATCGGCGGGTGAGCTCGTTCACCAGCGCCTGACTTGCAACCTGCGTCCCCACCCTGTCTTCCGCCATGAGAAAAGCGTTGATTCCGGACACCATCGGCACGAGGGCCGCGCCATCGGGAATTGGCACGGCCACGATCGAATCGCTCTTGCGGTAAATTCCCTGCTGGCGGACCGTCAACCGGTGGTAGTACGAAAACCGCATCGGATGCCGCGTAACTGCGTGCTAGGCAACTCCCGCCGGCCCTGCGGGTTCCTCCATTTCCGAGAACCTCACCGGCAGGATTTCGCGTGTAGCGAGACTGCCGGTCAGCGACTTTTCCACGAGAGTCAGGGACTGCTTCTCGGGTATTCCAGTAGGAATGATCATCCGCCCTCCCGGCTTGAGCTGTGACAGCAGCGGCGGCGGAATCAGCTCGGAAGCGGTGGTCACCATGATCTTGTCGTAAGGAGCGAATTCCGGCCAGCCGTAGTAGCCGTTGGCGACACGGACTACTACGTTGTCATAGCCCAGGCGCTTCAGGCGCCGCTCTGCGCCCTGCGCCAGTTCGTCGATGATGTCGACCGTATGAACGCGCTTCACCAACTCGGAGAGTATTGCGGCCTGGTAACCCGCTCCCGCGCCGATCTCGAGCACGACGTCATCCTCCTGCGGCTCGAGCAGATCGGTCATCAGCGCGACGATAAACGGCTGGGAAATCGTCTTGTCGTAGCCGATCGGCAATGGCCGGTTGAGATAGGCATAGGCCTGGAGCTCGACGGGGACGAATTCGTGGCGCGGCACCGCGCCCATAATGCGCATCACGCGACCGCTGAACGCCGCCTTGCCGGTGTGTCCTGCGGTAAGCACGGCCTCGGCGGCGATTTCCGCCATCAGCTGCTCGCAGAGCTTTTCGAATGGGTCTTCCTTCATGGGCACTATTGTATCCTTGAGACGGGCAGGGGTCGCAAGGCTCACGACCACTTCGGTTACAATCAAGCCGAACCCGGCGTATGGCACAGCGAGAGTCTGCCGGCGCGGGTCCCATCACGAGGGAGAACCGGAGTGAAGGTCACCGCTGAGCGCTACGCCGATGTAGTCGTGGCTTCGGTCTCGGGCCGGATCGACTTTCAGAACGCGGACGAGTTCAAGGCCTCCCTGCTGCCGTATCTCGCAAACTGCGGCGCGGGAGGCGATAAAGTCGTCTTCGAATTGTCGCAGCTGGAATACATCAGCAGCGCGGGGCTGCGCATTCTCATGATCGCTGCGAAGGATGCGCGCGCGCGGGAGGGCAGGCTGGTGGCAGTGACGTTGCACCCCGTCGTAAGGGAAATTTTCGAGATCAGCCGCTTCACATTGATATTCGACGTGTACGACTCTCTCCGCGACGCGCTGCTCAGGATCTCTCCCGCAGCGCTCGCCGCCTACGAATCGAAGTGAAACCCGATGCGCATCCTTTTCTGGGGCACGCGTGGCTCGTTGCCGGTCTCCCTCACCGCCGCCGACATCAAGCACAAGGTCGTGGAGGCCCTGCTTGCGGCGGCGGGCAGGGCCTTCGATGCACGCTCCGAGGTCGAGTCCTTTGTGGAGCACGAGCTGCCGTTCGCCGTTTCCCACACCTATGGCGGTAATTCCTCCTGCGTCGAGATCGACATCGGCTCGAGCGACTACTTCGTTTGCGACCTCGGAACGGGAGCCCGGCCGTTCGGGCACCACGTGATCGCGAAAGAGGGGATCGGAAAACCGCGCACCTTCCACGTGTTCCTGTCCCACCTGCACTGGGACCACATCATGGGGTTTCCCTTTTTCGCTCCTGCGTATTTGGCTGGCAGCCGCATCGTGATCTACGGCTGCCACGCCACCGTGGAGAAAGCCTTGCGCCGGCAGCAGTCCGAGCCGTCCTTTCCGGTTGGTTTCAACCAGCTCGCCGCAAAGATCGAGTTCGAGACGCTCGAGCCGGGAACGCGCCGCCCGATCGCCGGTCTCGGCGTCACGCCCAAGCTGCAGCGGCACGCCGGGGATTCCTACGGTTACCGCTTCGACCATGACGGAAAGACTGTCGTTTACTCGACGGATTCCGAGCACCAGCCCGACGACACTCAATCAATGTTGGAATTCGTCGAATTCTTCCGCGACGCTGACCTGGTCATCTTCGATGCCATGTATTCCCTCGCCGACGCTGTGTCCGTAAAGCAGGACTGGGGTCACTCCAGCAATATCGTCGGCGTCGAGCTGTGCCAGCTCGCGGGCGCCAAGCATCTCTGCCTGTTCCACCACGAGCCCGTCCACAGCGACGACACCATCGCCTCGGTCCTGAAAGAAACTTCGCGCCTCGAGGAAATCACTCGCCGGAATCATCCGCTGCGGATTTCCAGCGCCTACGACGGCATGGAGATCGTCGTCTGACCATTCGCGCCCTCTTCCCTGCCCAAGGGATGATGCGGTTCCCGCGCGCCCGGCCCCTCGGAGTGGCTCTTCTTCTCGTCCTGGCGGCGCTGCAGCTGTTCGCCGACTTGCCCGTCCAGTCGTGGCTGCGCAACGGCTGGTTTGACCTGTACCAGATCGCCATGCCGCGGGCGCGTGCCACGTCGCCCGCAGTGATCGTGGCGGTGGATGAGAAGAGCTTGGCAAAGCACGGACAATGGCCTTGGCCGCGCACCCTGATCGCGGATCTTCTCAATGCCCTCGCGACGTACCGCCCGCTCGCGGTCGGCATCGACATCATCTTCGCCGAGCCGGACCGTCATTCCCCGGGGCGTCTCGCCGAACATCACGCCGGGCTCGATGCTCGCGTTGCGCGCGAGCTGGCGCAGCTGCCCGACAACGACGCCGTGCTCGCTGCGGCGTTGAAGCGCCTGCCGGTCGTGTTGGGCGTCGCGGGCACGAACGACAAGACGGCTGGGGAGACGCCGCGCTCCCAGGCGGTACTTCTCACGAAGGGTACGGGTGACCTTCTCCCGCACCTTTGGCGCTTCACCTCCTCCGTCAGGAGCATCGACGTGATCGACCGGGCGGCGACAAGCCGTGCCCTGCTGAACGCCGACCTGCGCAGCGCCATCGTGCGCCGGGTGCCGTTGCTCGCGGCGGTAGGATCGACGCCCCTTCCTGCGTTGAGCCTGGAGACGCTCCGAGTCGGCATCGGCGCCGACGCCATCGCCGTGCGTGCCGGGGTGCGCGGCATCGAGTCGGTGGCGTTGGGGAATACCGTAATACCCACGGAGGCCGACGCACAGCTATGGGTGCGATACGGGCATCACGATCCCGGGCGCTTCGTATCTGCCGCTGACTTGATCGAACGCAAGGTTGATGCGGGGCTCATCGAGCAGAAACTTGTCTTCGTGGGCTTGACCGGAGTCGGGCTCCTCGACAAGCCGCTGACACCTCTTGGCGTGAGCATGCACGGCGTCGAGATCCACGCCCAGATCATCGAGAACATTTTCGACGGCGAAATCCTTGTCCGCCCGCGCTGGACGCGCTGGATGGAAACCGCTCTGATCCTCGCGCTGGGTGCCGTGCTGGTGCTCGCCGTGCCCGCGGCGCGCCCGCTTGTTTCATCGCTGCTGCTCGCCGGAATGACGGCCGTCCTCGTGCTTGCCGGGTTCGGGCTCTTCCGTTACGCCGGCGTGCTCCTCGACGCGGCATGGCCGGTGCTGAGCCTCAACATCCTCTTCGGCGGTCTCCTGCGCGCAACGCTCAGCGAAACCGCCTCGCAGAGAGAGCGGCTGAAACGCGAGCTCGACGCCCAGCGCGACGCCACCGCAAGGATCGCCGGCGAGCTCGAAGCCGCGCGCCGGGTGCAGATGGGCATGCTGCCGCACCCGGGACAGGCGTTTCCGAACGAGCGTCGCTTCGAACTGTACACGTACATGGATCCCGCCCGTGAGGTCGGGGGAGACCTCTACGACTTCTTCATGCTCGGGGAATCGTCCCTGTTCTTCCTGGTCGGAGACGTGTCCGGCAAGGGAATGCCCGCCAGCATCTTCATGGTGCTTTCCAAGACGCTTTACAAGAGCAGCGTGCTGCGCAGCTCTGGCGAGCCGGGCGAGGTAACACGGCACGCCAATGCCGAGATCTCACGTGAAAATCCGGAGCTGATGTTCGTCACGTTGCTGGCCTGCGCTCTTGATGTGCACACGGGGGAGCTCATCTACTGCAATGCCGGCCATGAGGCGCCGTACGTGCTGGCCGCGGCTGCACGTGCTGCGATTCCGCTTTCGGGAGGCGGCGGCCCGCCGCTATGCGCGCTGGAAGATTTTCCATACGAAAGCGCCCGGCATCGCATATCACCAGGAGAGTCGATCGTGCTCGTGAGTGACGGCGTCACGGAAGCCATGAACCCACGAGGCGAGCTGTTCGGGCGGTCGCAACTGGAACAGTTGCTCGCCAGCATGCCGGATTTGCTCACCGCTGAGGAGCGGGTGATCGCGGTCCGCAATGCGGTGCGGGAATTCGCGGCGGGCGCCGAGATGGCCGACGACCTGACCATACTCGCCGTGCGCTGGCTGGGAAAACAGTAGCGCGAGCGGACGTTTTCCGGTCGTTACCGCGAAAGGCGCCCCTCAACGAACGTTGATCTCCACCCTCCGGTTGCGAGGCTCGGCAACCTCATCGGCGGTGGGCACGATCGGCTCGCGCTCCCCCCTGCCCGCGACGCTGACCGACTGGTCCGGAATGCCCCGCCCAACGAAATCCCTGCGTACCCGCTCGGCACGCCTCAGCGACAACGCGTCGTTATACTCCACCGTGCCGATCCGGTCGGTGTGCCCGATGACAGTGACCTCGGCCGCTTTTCGGCGGGAGAGCTCCGCGAACACGTTCTCGAACGCCTGCTTCGACTCCGGCGTGTATTCATCGGAATCTCCCTGGAAATAGAGCAGGAAAGAAACCGGGTGTTGCGGCCGTGCCGCGATCGCCTCGGCGAAGGTCTTTCTGACTTCCGCCTCGCTCGCGGAGCGCACTTCGGGCCTTCCCCCTTGCTCAACCCGGGCAGCGGCGTACGGCCGGTCCAGCGTCATGCTGCCCTGGGCACCGCTCACTACGACCGACCCTGCCCTGCCGTCCTGATCGGGTGCGACGACGATGAGGTCGCCCGCAGGCTTCGGCGCTTGGTGGGCGCAGGACCCGAGCAGCAGGCCGCCGAGCGCCAGGCCGGTGAGGGACAGGAATCTCATCGATCACCTGGACTCACTGTGGGGGCGCGCCGACCTGGACGAAAAATTCCGTGCCGCGCACACCCAGGATCGCGGCCGGCGTCTTGACGGTCATCGCGTCCGGCGACTGCTTCGCGAGCTTGCCGGAGATTACGGACAGCGTTCCGCTGCGTACCGATGTGTCGAATCTGCCTTCGTGAGTGGTCGAATTGAACGCAAACCGGTCCAGCGACAGCACACTGCGTGGTCCCGCCGACATCATCGTGTTGTCGGCGAATATGATACCCACCGACCCATCGGTCCCCGTATGAATCACGTCGGACTGCTGCACGCGCGTGCCGACCGCGCCCGGGAAACGCTGGCTGCCCCGCTGGACCTGCACGGTCCCGTTCGAGGTCTTGATCTGGCCGATGTCGTCGGCGCAAGCCGCTTCGCCGGCTAGCAGACCGGCGGGGAGCGCGACGACGCAAAGCAGGAAACTCATTCCGCGTGTGGCGGACATGGAGACCTCCCTCGGAAGTACGCGGCATGACTGCCGCAGATGCGGTTATGATGACACAAGTCCCGCATATGGATAGCGCATCCTGTATCCTTCGATCGATGGCGCGCAACCCCACCCGCATGACGCTGACCGCCTCGGCCCAGCACATCGAATACGCGCGCGTGCAGGCCTTCATCGAGCGCGCGTGCGCGCAAGCCGGTTGTTCCGACGCTCAGCGCCTGCGCCTACTGCTGGTCATCGAGGAACTGTTCACGAATACCGTGAAGTACGGCCGGAGCGTCGCCCCGCCGGTTTCTGTCGCCATATCCGTCGAAGTCGAAGGCTCGCACCGCTTGACTGTCCGCTACGAGGACACCGCGCCCCCTTACGATCCGTTCGAGGACGCTGGCGTTGAAGAGGACCTCAGCGTGTCCGTAAGCAAGCGCAGGATCGGAGGGCTCGGCATCGTGCTGGTTCGCGAATTGAGTCAAGACGTGGAGTATGCGTGGTCCGAGGGGAAGAACCGCGTGACCTTCGTCGTACCCCTCGCCCCGTCGTAGCGCATCGAATCTTGAAACGCCCCGTCACCGGAGCCGGAAATGGCAGCTCAACAGGATAGCAGGAGCATGGCGTTGTTCTGTGATTTCGAGAACGTCGCGATCGGCGTGCGCGACGCGAAATACGAGAAATTCGACGTTCGCAGAGTCCTCGAGCACCTGTTGCTCAAGGGCAGCATCGTGGTCAAGAAAGCCTATTGCGACTGGGACCGCTACAAGGCCTTCAAGCCGGGGATGCACGAGGCGGCGTTCGAATTGATCGAGATCCCCCACATACGCATGTCGGGCAAGAACTCCGCCGACATCCGCATGGTGGTGGACGCCCTCGACCTCTGTTACACCAAGGCTCACGTCGACACCTTCGTCATCATCAGCGGAGACTCCGATTTTTCCCCGCTGGTCTCCAAGCTGCGCGAGAACAACAAGACGGTCATCGGCGTCGGGGTAAAGCAGTCGTCATCGGACCTGCTCATCGCCAACTGCGACGAGTTCATCTACTACGACGACCTGGTGCGCGAGAAATCTAAACGACAGGGCCGCAGAAAAGCCCTGTCGGCAACGCCGACGACCGCTGCGCCGGATGCCGCCAAGGTCCCCGCGAACGAAGCCGACAAGAAGCAGGAAGCGATCGATCTCGTGATGGAAACCGTGGAGGCACTGTTCAAGGAGCGCGGCGCCGAGGAAAAGATCTGGGGCTCGATGGTAAAGCAGGCCTTGAAGCGCCGGAAACCCGGCTTCAACGAGTCCTACTATGGCTTCCGCTCCTTCAGCAAGCTGCTGGAGGAAGCAGGCGCCCGCAAGCTGCTCGCACTCGAGCACGATGAGAAGTCGGGTGGCGTGATCATCAAAAGGATAATTGAAGACGCGACGACCGACGGCTAAGGAAACTCTCGGCACATCGCGCCGAGCAGGTTTTTCAGAGGTTATCTAATGCTTGGGCGCATTCTGTGGTTCATCACGGCGCTCATCATACTGGCGCTGGCGTTCTTCTTCATCACCGCGGCCATCGCGGTCGGCACGGTCCTGGGCGCGGCACTGATCGCGAGAATCTGGTGGCTCAATCGCAAGATGCGGAAAGCGGCGGAACAAGAGATACTCACTGCCGAGTACACCGTGGTCGAGCGGGAATCCGCAGTGCGGCAACATTTGCCGGATGAAGTCGGACACCCGCTACCGGCAGAAGGCGCCCCTCCCGTGCCAGCCCCGGTCCGGAGAAAGACGCCCCTCCGCCCGAATTTCCGCCTTCCCCCGGGCAAAAACAATAGGGCAGGTTGAGCGGGATGACGACCCTAGGGAACCTTACCTTTCTTACGGGGCCAGTCGCAGCGAGCCTGGTTCCGGACTCTCGGTACCTGGCAAGGTGACCCGTTCGTCCTTCGCGCTTCTGGTTTCTACCTGCCGCTCCCGCTCGAACTGCTGTAGTTGCCGGCGGCTCTCTTGCCGGGCGCGCTGTTGCTCGATCTGTGCCTTGGCGCGTCGCGTTCCCTCATCGTCGGCAGGTGATTCGGGACGCGCCTGAAGCTCTCGTTGCTGCTGCTGATGCAGCTGCTGCTGCCTCAGTTGCTGGTTCAACTCCAGTTGCTCGATGGCCTGGCGCTGGCGGGCATCAGCGGGCGGTTTCTGGTTGTTGCGCTGGTATTGCTGCATCTTGAGTTGCAGCTGATCCTGCCGCTGCTGGCGCTCGAGCTGGTTCTGCTGAAGCGCCCTCACCGAGGGATCATCCGCGCCGAGCGCCGGCACAGAGAGCGTCAATAACAATGAAACCACCAATGAACGCCGGCGGTCTCCAACCGATCCTGTGTTTCCTTCAGTTCTCATCCCCGTGAACCATTCTCTAGTGTTAGATGTGGGCGCCCCCATGCAATTCCAAGACCGCAAGGTTGCCTGATCACCAATGGTCCCTGATCTAGCTTAACCGATGATCAGACGCTCATGCATGCCCTCTCCGATCGGCTCGCACTGTGGTCACTCGTCGCTTAAACGATCCGGTCCAGTGGCAACTGGAATAGACGTATCTTGTCGTCGGACCGCTTGATCTGCTTGTTGGCCGCGGTGATTTTTTCGATCAGTCCTTCCAGCGCGGGAATGTCCCTGAAGGCGATCATCAGCACCGCGTTCATGCTGGCATACCGGCCGGTGCCGAGATGCGGCTCGGTGCCGTGACCCTTGCCTTGCGCATGGTCCCAACGCGTGTAGTAGTCGATACCGGCCTCCTGCAGGAGGTCCATCACGTGCGACGTGAAATGTTCATTGTGAACGACGAATGCCATCTTCATTGACTCTCCCCTCTTTGGTTACCGCCCACTGCCTTTCGTCACCCGTCAGCTCGTCACTCGTCCCGCCGCAACTTCCTTTGCATCCGCGCATCGAACCGCTCCACATTGATGATCAGACGCTCGTGGACGCCCTCTCCGATCGGCTCGCGCTCGTCGTCGGCGCGGATCCGGAAGGTCAGCGTGCGCCCATCGACTCCGGTGAGCTCGGCATGCGCTCGCACCTTCAGCCCGACCGGGGTGGCCGCAAAGTGCTTCACGTCGAGATGGGTGCCGACCGTTTGATGTCCGGGCGGCATGAATCTTTCCACCGCCTGGAGCGCCGCCGCTTCCATCAGGTTCACCATAATAGGCGTCGCGAGCACCCCGATCTTGCCGCTGCCCACGTGCGGCGCGGTGTCGCGCGTGCCGACTACGATCTCCGCCGACCCACTGAGCCCCGGTTTAAGTGCCTTGTCGAGTTCCATGGCTATCCTATGCGCGACGCGCATATTTTCACCGAAACGGCCGCTATCTGGAAACGACCGGGCGGCGGCGCGCCATCGCGCTCGACCTCTGGCGTATACTCCATCGGCCGTATGGCCTGCCTGGCTGCCCACAACGCACGTGACATTTCGCAGGGTCCTGCAGCGGCCGCGATCCGACCGCCAACCATGATGTAACGTTGGCGTGAACCTCACGATCCGAACCCGGCTCATTCTGCTGGTCCTCTTCGGTGCGCTGCCGCCGATCGGCCTGGCACTGTACGACATCTTCTTCGCCGAATCGACCATCTCGGTACGCAACATCGCCGGCATAGTGGCCGTGACGCTCCTCGTGGTAGGAATCGCGTGGTACGGCGCCGAGATCCTGGTTCTCCGGAGCATCAGGGCGTTGCTCGATGCCGCGAATCGCGTCCGCGGCGGCGACTTCAGCGTTCGAACCCGTTTGCCGCCGGGCAAGGGGGAATTGAACCAGCTCGGTGCCGCATTCGACGCAATGGCCGAGGCGCTGCAGCAGCGAGATTCGGAACTCAGACAAGCGGTGCTCGAGTTGCACGCGCGGGCAACCACGGATTCCCTTACCCACCTGCACAATCGGCGGCAGCTGGTGGAGTTGCTGCCGCGGGAGTTGATCAGGGCACGGCGCAAGAATAGCAAGGTGGCCGCACTCATGATCGATCTCGACTTTTTCAAGAGAATCAACGACACCTTCGGGCACAACGCCGGCGACCTGGTGCTGTGCGAAGTGGGGCAGCTGCTGCGCGCCAGTGTCCGCGGCAGCGACATCGCTTGCCGCTACGGAGGCGAGGAGATGCTGGTCATCCTGCCGGACACCGCGCTCAAAGCTGCAACGGAGAGGGCCGAGAGCATTCGAACAAGAATCAGGGAGCTTCGGATGACGCACGAGGGCCGGGAAATAGGGCCGATCACAGCTTCGATCGGGGTAGCTATTTTCCCGGACCACGCAGAAGACGCAGACGCGCTGTTGCGCGTCTCGGACGGGGCTTGTACCAGGCCAAGCACGCCGGGCGCAACCGCGTCGCCGTCGGGCTGCGCGACGATCCCGCTACCGTCTAGCCCGCATGTTTCACAGGTAAGCCGGATGTGCGATTTCTTGTGCGGCGTCACTACGAATTGGCGCCGGAGCATGCGGGCTAATGAGTTCTTAGGGAAGAAGTGGAGCGACAGCTTTCCCGAGTTTTAGTCGGGTTAGCTTCCGCACTGCCCTTTTCCAGGCCTCCTCAGCGTTCACTTAGTTCACTCGACCGTCGCTGGGACCCAACGAAATGGACGGGTCTAGCGCTAAGTTTGTCTCTGCGCGGCGACAGTATTAACTGCCTACGAATCAGCACATTGAGTCGGTGGCGCCCTTTCGCAGGTCTGTTGCCGACGACAAAGCCACGGCTGTCTTGTAGTGCGAACGATGTCGTGAAATCGTGACGGATGACTGTTTAATAAAGGAAAATCCCGAATGGCATGAAGCGTGCGCTTTCCTCGGAAACAAGGAGGACACATGCGCTATAAAGTCACAATAAACCAGGCCTACCTGAAGGTCGAGGTTTCCCAGAGCGAAACTCCCGGAAAGGCGAAGGAGCTGCGGTATGCAGTCTCGGAAGCGGTCTTCAAGCACGGCCGCAAGCCGATACTTCTATGCGCACAGGGATGCGGACCGCTAACTCTGCCAGCTCTTTATGTCCTGGCGCGGCATGTGATTGACACGCCGCTACGCCACGTCAGGATTGGATTTATTTTTGAAGCGGACCGCGAACTCGAATCCAGCCGCTTTATAGAGGAACTGGGGGCCGGGCGCGGACTGGCCTTGGGGGCCTTCCCCAGCGAGGCCGACGCAGTCGAGTGGCTTACAGCTTCTGATTCGAGTTCGCTGAACGCTCGAGCGGAGGTGGCGGCGGGGCGAGTCGGATAATCGCAGCCACCCCGGAAGTAGTGCCGCCGATCTGGTCGATCAAGCCCCTTGCTTCGCTGGGGTCGGACATCTCGACGAGCGCAAATGGATGCCGCTCGCTTTCCATCGGGCGGCAAATCGTTACCTTCTTGACCGAGCCGAACTGGGAGCAATGCGCGATGAGCACCGCCTTCAGTTCAGTTTCGGACATACTCTCTACGTCGATCCGCAACATGTGCTCCTCCTTAGCTCATGTCGTTAACGCGCGAGTGCTACGTTACGCGTACACCTTCAGCCGCTCAAGCAAGATTCACCCAACGCCGAAACGTATTGATGTGGCTGGTGTGGGTCACTGATGCGCGGGGGTGCAGGGAATAGGAAGGCTCCGACGGCCCATTCCCCGCCGCTCACTCACGGCCCCATTCCCCCGCTCATTCTTCGCGCCAGAAACCGAGTGCCTCCTGGGCGGCTCGATCAGAATAGCTGAACAGGACCGCATCGGTGCCGGCCTGCACCCGATAGAACTCCCAGGACGGCACGGCGAAGACGTCGTGCGCAGCGAACTCGAAGTGCCTGTCCCCGATAGCGATACTCCCCTCGCCTTCGACGACGCAGAACACCGTCCCGTCGGTACCGCGGTATCGGTTGCCCGCAAATCCCTTCGGCAGCCATTGCATATACACCGCCATCGTCGGGAACGGATGGCCTCCGGTGCCGGGGTTCACATAGCGCAGCTTGTAACCGTGCGACGAGTGAGGTTCGCCGTTTCGCGCGAGGCGCGCGAGAGCGTCCCGCGTGCGCTCGTACGGGTACGACAGTATCGGGGAGGCCAGTCCCTGCGGGCGGTATTCGAGCGGCAGCAGGTTGGCCCCGTAACGGGCTGCCGCGTCGCCTTCCCTGCGGGATACAGCCTGGCTTTCGTGCGGGTAATCCTCGCGGAAATGCGCGCCGAACAGGTTTGCGAAAGCCGTGTCAAGACCGTCCAGCCACACCACCGGCTCCGATCCCAGGTTGCCGTGATCGTGCCAGGTCCAGCCCGGTGTCGTAACGAAATCGCCCGGCCGCATCATTGTGCGCTCCCCTTCAACCGCGGTATACGCTCCCTCGCCCTCTACGATGAGGCGCAACGCGTTCGGCGCGTGCCGGTGCGTGCGAGCGATCTCGCCGGGCAGAATCACCTGGAGGCCGGCATACAGCGTGGTAGTCGCGAAGGTCGTACCTTTGAGCGCGGGATTCTCCAGCATGAGAACGCGCCGCTCGGCTTCGCGTGTCGTAATCAGCTCGGCGGCACGCATGAGATGCGGCTGCACCTCCGCCCAGCGCCAGATTGCCGGTACCGCAGCCGTCCCGGGCTGCAACCGCATGACCCGCTCCCACAGCGGCTTCATGTTGAGCGCTGCGAGCTCGCTCGAAAACCGGCCGCGGTTAGGGTTCGTTACGGCTGACGACATCGTTCTCTCCTAAAAGCAGAAACTAACCGCCAAGGCCGCCAAGAAACACGAATAATGTATCAAGCAATCGTCGGCAGACAGTCCGTCATTTTAGCGGAAGCGGAAACTCACTTATCGTGCCAACAAACAAAGGCTGTTGCCAGTGGTTTCTTAAAAGGCGTGATAAGGTGAGCCTAGAATAGACCCAAAATCTGATCAAAGGGAGGTACACCGCATGTCTGAGAAATACGATGCGATCGTAATCGGCACCGGACAATCCGGGCCCTCCCTGGCCGTCCGGTTCGCGAATGCCGGACGCAAGACCGCGATCATCGAGCGCAAGCTCTTCGGCGGAACGTGCGTCAATGTCGGCTGCATCCCGACCAAGACGCTGGTCGCGAGCGCGCGCGCCGCTTACATGGCGCGGCGCGCGCAGGACTTCGGCGTCGCGATAACCGGGAGCATCGGTGTGGACATGGCGCGTGTCAAAGCCCGTAAAGACGCAGTGGTGCTGCAATCCAATCAGGGCGTTGCCGACTGGCTCAAGAACACTCCCAACCTCACGGTGTACGAAGGACATGGCCGTTTCGAAGGCCCGCGCACGGTTCGAGTCAACGGCACGCTGCTCGAAGCGAGCGAGATTTTCGTCAACGCCGGCGCGCGGGCTTCCGTGCCCGACATGCCGGGGCTTGCCGCGGTCGATTACCTGACCAATTCCAGCATGATGGATGTCGACTTTCTGCCCGAGCACCTGATCATCGTCGGCGGCAGCTACATCGGGCTGGAATTCGCACAAATGTACCGCCGCTTCGGCAGCCGCGTGACTGTCGTGGAGATGGGCCCGCGGCTGATCGCCCGTGAAGACGAGGAGGTGTCCTCGGCGATCCACGCGATCCTGGAAGGTGAAGGGATCGAAATCAGGCTCAACGCGAAATGCGTGACCGCCGCCAAACGCGGCAATGGCGTGGCCGCCGGTGTGAGCTGCGAGGAAGGTTCACCCGAGGTTGTCGGCTCGCACCTGCTCCTGGCCGTGGGGCGCGTGCCGAATACTCACGACCTGGGGCTGGAGAAGGCCGGCGTCAAGGCCGATGCCCGGGGCTACATCGTCGTGGACGACCGGCTCCGCACCAACGTGCCGGGGATCTGGGCGATCGGCGACGTCAACGGCCGCGGAGCGTTTACGCATACTTCGTACAACGACTACGAAGTCGTCGCGGCCAACCTGTTCGATAACGATCCCCGCCGCGTGACTGACCGTATTCCGGCGTATGCGCTGTATATAGACCCGCCGCTGGGGAGAGCCGGATTGACCGAGCGGGACGTGAAAGCCGCGGGGCGCAAAGCGCTGATCGGAAAAATGATGATGACGCGGGTGGGTCGCGCCCGGGAGCGCGGAGAAACCCAGGGACTCATGAAGGTGCTGGTGGATGCAGAGACCAAGCTCATACTCGGGGCCGCGCTGTTGGGCATAGAAGGCGACGAAGCGATCCACTCCATCCTCGACGTGATGTACGCCGGCGCACCGTACACGGTGATTCAACGAGCCGTGCACATTCATCCTACCGTCACGGAGCTGATCCCGACGCTGCTGGGAGACCTGAAGCCCTTGACGTAGCGGATTTCCGAAAAAAATAGAGCTGTCGCCAGCGGTTTCTTCCGCTTATCTGTGGTTCTTCTTGGCGGTTCAATTGCTCTTGTCTTTCTTCTCCGCCAGCGCCAGGAGCGGCCCGAGCAGGTCCATCGGCACCGGGAACACGATCGTCGAGCTCTTGTCGCCCGCGATGCTGGCGAGCGTCTGCAAGTAGCGCAGTTGCATCGCCTGCGGCTGCTGCGCCAGCATCTGCGCCGCCTGCAGCAGCTTCTCCGAGGCCTGCAGCTCTCCGTCGGCGTGGATCACCTTCGCGCGCCGGGCGCGCTCAGCCTCCGCCTGCTGCGCGATGGCGCGCACCATGGAAGGGTCGATGTCGACGTGCTTGATCTCTACGGTGGAGACCTTGATGCCCCAGGCGTCGGTTTGCGCATCGAGTATGCGCTGGATGTCGAGGTTCAACTTGTCGCGCTCGGCG
This sequence comes from uncultured beta proteobacterium, assembly GCA_963802355.1. Classification (GTDB taxonomy): domain Bacteria; phylum Pseudomonadota; class Gammaproteobacteria; order Burkholderiales; family SG8-41; genus SG8-41. Next base: position 439,301 of record CAWDIV010000015.1, read on the forward strand.
AGCAGTTCGTCGAGCTCGTGCTTGCCGAGCACGGCGCGCAGCGTCGTCTGCGCGAGCTGACTCGTCGCCTCCAGGAAATTCGCGACCTGTATGATCGCCCGCTGCGGGTCGATCACGCGAAAATAGAGCACCGCATTGACTTTCACCGACACGTTGTCGCGCGTGATCACATCCTGCGGGGGCACGTCGAGCACCACCGTGCGCAGGTCCACCCTGACCATCTGCTGAACGAACGGGATGAGCACGATGAGGCCCGGCCCTTTCACCATCCAGAAGCGCCCGAGGGTGAAGACGACGGCACGCTCGTACTCGCGGAGTATCCGCAGCGACGCAAACGCGAGTATGACGGCGAGTATGAGCAGGCCGCCCACGCCGAGATTCAAGATCATGATTTCTCTCCCTGTAACCGGTCATCACGCTCGGGCTCGACCCGCAGCGTCAGCCCGTCGATGTCCAGGTACTCGTAATTTCTGCCCGCGGCCGAGCGGGCGCGGGCTGGTGACCCGCCAGGTCTCGCCGCGCACCTGTGCCCAGCCTTCGAGCTCGAAAGCCTCCAGTGCCTCCCCGCTTGCGCCGACGATGTCCTCACGGCCGCTGACGACCGGGCGGCGGCGCGCCTTGAGCGCAAGAAACACCGTAAGAAACACGAGCGCGCCGCTTGCGAGCGCGAGCGTCACCGAGAACGATACCGGCACGACGTAGCCGCCCGCCGTCTCGGGATCGATCAGGATCACCGAACCGAACACCAGCGCGACCGCACCGCCGACGCCGAGCACGCCGAAACTCGGCACGAACGCTTCGGCGACGAGAAAGCCCATGCCGAGCAATATCAGCCCAACCCCCACGTAGTTGACGGGCAGGAGATGGAAAGCGTAGAGCGCCAGGAGCAGGCAGATACCGCCGATCACGCCGGGAGCGACGAAGCCGGGACTGGAGAATTCGAACAGCAGCCCGTAGATTCCGATCATCATCAGGATCAATGCGACGCTGGGGTTGGCGATCACGGCCAGCAGCTCGCTCCGCCAGTCGGGAACGATCGCGACGGTCGGAGCGCCCGCGGTTTCCAGCTTGCGCTCGACGCCGTGCACCGTCACTTTACGCCCGTCGAGCTTTTTCAGCAGATCAGGCACGTCCTGGGCCACGACGTCGATCACATTGAGCTTGAGCGCGTCCTCGGCGCTGAGGCTGACCGCCTCCCGCACCGCCTGCTCGCCCCATTCGGCGTTGCGCCCCCGCAATTGCGCGAGGCTGCGGATGTAGGCCGCCGCATCGTGCGTCACCTTGCGCATCATCGTGTCCCCGAACGGCGCATCGGATTCCTTGTCCTTACCGTCGTTCCCGGATGGCTTGCCGCCGCGCTTTTTCTCCGGCGCTTTGGCCGGGGCACCGCCCGGACCTCCGATCTGCACGGGGCTCGCGGCCCCGAGATTGGTACCGGAGTCATGGCTGCAACGTGGCTTGCGTAGAGTATGAAGGTGCCGGCACTCGCCGCGCGCGCTCCGCCGGGTGCAACGAACGTCGCCACCGGAACCGGCGAAGCCAGGATCTCCTTGACCAGCCGCCGCATCGATGTATCGAGCCCACCCGGCGTATCGAGCTGGATCACCACCAGGGACGCACCTTGACCGGCTGCCTTGTGCAGCCCTCGCACGGCATAGTCCGCGCTCGCCGGGCTGATCGCGCCATCCACTGTGAGCAGCACGACCGGAGAGCCGGCGGGGGCCGCGTAGACGCAAAGTGCCCCCAGCATCGCGGCTAACGCGAGCAGCAGCCGCCAGGCACACATACGGGAAACGCTCAGTGGCTCTGGACCTCGATGGTGATCGGCTTGCCGGCTTTTTCGCCGGTCCGGTCGCGCCAGACGAGATAGGTCGCGTCCCCGTCATCGGTCGCGACAGCGGTGTGGATCATGTTGGCCGGGATGTGGAACAGGCAACCTGCCGGCACCACGAACTCCTCACCGTCCATGTAGACTTTCAAGGCGCCCTCCAACACGTAATTGAAAGTCTCGTCCGGATGATAATGCGGCTTGGAGCCCGTGCCCTTCTTCTTCGTGACGAGCCCGCAATAAATGCGCTCGCCGTTGAAGGACGCCCCCTCTCCCGTGGAAGTCTTCCCGATCGTGGGTTTCTTTTCCATGTTGTGGAAATCCACGACATATTTGTTCGATGGCTTCTCGGTGGTAGCGGACATGGGTGGCTCCTTGGACAGATACCGGGATTCTACGACAGTTGCCGACGAGTGTCGGGTGTCGGGTAGTCGAGTGACAAGTGTCGAGTGTCGGGGGGGCCAAGGCAAGCGCCTAGTTCCTGGTTCTTCGCTCGACACTCAATCCTCGACACTCAATCCTCGACACTCCTCCCTCGACACTCATTCCTCGTTCCTCGACACTCCTCCCTCATCTAATCGCAACGGGCGATACGGTAGACCCGCTCCCGCCCTGCATCTTCAACGGCTGCATCACGAACGCAAACTCGTACATCTTTTTCGATACCAGCTCGTCCAGCTTCAGGTTCTCCAGCAGGTGGACGCCGTTGACGACCAGCATGATCTGGTGCACCGGCAGGGAAAGCTCCTTGTCGGGATTCGGTGCAACTTCGACCGGCCAGTTGTCCGCGCCAACGAGCATCGGGTCCTGCTTCGCCAACCATTCCGCCGCGGCGACGCCGATGCCTGGACAGCTCTTCACGTAACGCGCGTTCTCCTTGCCGTACAGTTTGCCCCAACCGGTGTGGATAATCACTGCATCGCCGGCCTGCAGCGTCACGTTCTGACGCTTCAACGCGGCCTGCAGATCCTGGACCGTGATCTCGTAGTTGTCGCCGAGCATCTCCATGCCTTTCACGCCTGCGACGTCGATCAGCACGCCGCGCGTCATCAGCATCCCGACTTTCTCGACACCTAGCTTGCTGAATCCGCTGCGCGTCGAGTTCTCGCTCACCTTGAAGCAGTTGTACCAGCTGTCTTCGTGCGTCTGGTGCGCGAAGCCGTCGAACTGCGTGCCCACCTGGCCGATCTCGGAGATTACGATCTCTTCGTTGCTGCCGCGGCGATTGGAGAACTGGTTCATGAACGTGCGCTTGGTGTGCACGTCGAAGCGGCGCGTACCGAAGAACGGCATGCTGGGGCCGAGCACGTGCGCTAGCTCGACGACCTCGCCCGTCCTGATGAGCTTGCTCGCGCGCAGCACCGACTCCGGTTTCATGTGGTTCGCTGAGCCGCGCTCGTCATTCGCTCCCCACTTCGACGGGCAGCGCTGATTTTCCGAGGGCACCTTCCAGGTCTGTGCACTGGCCAGCAACGGGATTGCAAGAAGAATTGCCGCAACGGATGCAATGGTTTTCATGAGCCCCCTTCTCGAAAAAAGTAACGAATGAGGGTGACGTACTACGTATCAAGCGCGTCACCTTCTCTTATTTTTTGTATCTCGTCACCCGTATCTCGTCACCCGTATCTCGTCACGCATCATTCCTAAAGCGGTGTGACTTTCACCGCGAGCACCGCCGCCTGCCCGCCATCCACCGCGGCGAGGCAGTTCTTGATCGCGCCATCGAGTTCCGCCGGATCGCTGACGGAGGCACCGAACGCGCCGAAGGCCTGCGCGACCTGCTCGAAGCGCCGCTCGCCGCCGAGCCGGGCGTAGAAATTATCCGTTTGCGCCGCGACGCCTTTCGGATACACGCGCTCAGTCGACGCTTTGACCGCGCCCCAGCCGCCGTTGTCCAGCACCACCGTGAAGATCGGGAGCTGGTACTGCTGCGCGACCGAATAGACGGAGTCTGGAGTAGAGAAATGAAAGCTGCCGTCGCCGACGATCTGAACGACGCGATTATTCGGGCGAGCGAGCTTCACGCCGAGCGCCATGCCGCCGCTGAAGCCGAGCCCGCTGCCGCCCAGACCCAGCATCGAATGCGGACGGGTGCGCGGAATCTGATTCATCACAACCAGCGAATTGCGGATCGCCTCATTGATGACGATGTCGTCGGGGGCTATAGCCTTGTTGAGCGCTGCGCACAGGAAATCCGTCGAGATCGCGTCACGCTCTCCCGGATGCGCCGCCGCCGCAGCGATGCGCTGCAACCGTTGCTGGCGCTCTGCCGCCAGGCGCTTCATGCGACGCGCCACCTTCGCGCGGAACGCGGGATCCGCCTGCGCGCGCACGATCTCAAGCACCTGCCGGAGAACTGTGGCGCAATCGCCCTGTACGCGAACGTCGGACGGAAAGCCCCACATCGGGAAATCTTTCTTGATCGGGTCCACGTCGACATGCAACCAGCGGGTGCGGGGGTTTTCCTTGGTGAACCGCGGCAGCCACGGCACGTCCACATCCAGCAGTAGCCCGACGTCGGCTTCTTCCATCGCGTGGCCCGGCTCGAAGCCGGCGAAGCAAGGCGAGTCCCGCGGGATGTTCACATGCGGCGGATGGGATTCGTACACCGCCATGCCACATTCGCGCGCGAGCGCATCGAGAACGCTCACAGCTTCCGCTTTTCGCCCCAGATAACCCGTAATGGCGACCGGATACTCGGCCGACAGCACCTCCTCGGCAATGCTGCGCGCGACGGCGGGATCGCATCCGCCGGCCGTGACGGGACCGTAACGCGACTCTGGAAAGGAACGCACTTCTTTGTCTTCGACGCTTGCAGCCAGAGCCTCGCGCGGCAAAGCGAGGAAAACCGGACCGGGTGGGTCACTGTCCATGACCGCCTGTGCGCGGCGTAGCGACTTCCTTGGCGACAACCCCGGAATTGAGCGTGTACTCCCATTTGACATACGGCCGCACCAGGCTCGCAATGTCGTACGGGTCCTGCACGAAGTGCACGTAGTTGTCGCGCGACCCGGTCAACTCGCCGCGCAGCGTGTAGGGCGCTTTTCCGGCCATCAGGAACACCGGCAACCGGGAACGGAACAGGTTGTGCATTGCGTTGCCCGAGTTCGCCGTGCCGACATCCACGTGCACGAGTACCGCCTGTCCGCGGCCGGTCATGGCAGCGTATCCCCCCGCCATATGAACGGCGACATTCTCGTGCGGACAGATCACGACTTGCAGGTCAGCCCGCCCCTCCCGGCGCCACCGGGCAAGCTCTTCGACTATCGAAACATGGTCCGTGCCGAGATTTGCGAAAAGATACTCGATACCCAGCTCGACGATACCTTCGAGGAGATAGTGAGCGGTCGTCTGCGATGCCATGACGGGGCTCTTTCTGAGTGTTGGAGGATGCGGAAGGCTTGCATCGCTGCAGCCGGTTGTCAACACAGAACAGTGATGAGTGATGGGTGACGGATGAGCCGCGCGGGCCACCCCCATGTGAGGCTGCCGGCGGGAATAGTGCCTCGTGGACTCTTGTTTACCCCCTGCGGCCCTTGATCTATATTGGGCAGCCACGCACATTAAGGAAGCTTTGAAAAGGGGCCACCGGCCCCTTTGAATCCCCAATCAGCTGAAAAACCTCCTCGACAGTGGTGCCGAGCAGGTTTTTCAGAGGTTATTAACGGGAGGCGCTCATGAACAAGACTTTCGCTTTCGCATTGGCAGCGGTCCTTGCCCTGGCGTTCGCACCGCGCGTCGCGGTGGCGATGGACGACCCCGGCCCGCCGGTCAGCGCCGAGCACGAAGCGGGCAAGAAGGCGATCGCGGCGAAGAACTGGGATGCAGCGATCCAGGCCCTTACCGCCGCCGAGCGACGCGACGGGCGCAACGCCGACATCCAGAATCTGCTCGGCTACTCCTACCGCAACTCCGGCAAGCTAGAGCTCGCGTTCAAGCACTACGAGCGCGCGCTCCAGCTCAACCCCAAGCATCTCGGGGCGCACGAGTACATCGGCGAGGCCTACTTGATGGCAAAAAATCTGGCCAAAGCCGAAGAGCATCTTGCCGCATTGAAGAGGATCTGCTCCAGATTGTGCGAAGAGCGCGACGATCTGGAGAAGGCGATCACCGAGTACCGCCGCCGGACTGCGGCCTCAAAGTGATGAGGTGACGCCGCTCCGCTGGTGACGAGGTGACGTGGCTACCGCTCGTGACGAGGTTGGTGTTCGTGACTTCGTCACTTCGTCACTTCATCACTTTTTGATTCCCCCGATTTCTCCTCCTCGGCCGGTTCTTCCGCTCTTTGCTTGTGCGGGTCCTCCTCGAGGCGGTTCTGGCTGTCGTCCACCTGCTCGGTCTTGACGCCCGATGCCGATTCGCGCAACAGGTCGGGCAGATAGGTCGCTATCTGCGGAAAAGCCATCAGGAGCACTATCGCAATGCACTGCAGGGCCATGAACTCGAACATCCCCTTGTAGATCGTCCCGAGCGACCAGTCCTTGACCACCTGCTTGAGGTAGTACGCGGACATCGCCACCGGCGGTGAGAGGTACGCCGTCTGCAAGGTGACCGCTACCAGCGCGCCGAACCAGATCATGTCGAACTTGAGCGCCGCGACTACCGGGTAGAAGATCGGCAGGAAGACCAGAACGATCGCGGGCCATTCGAACGGCCATCCAAGCAGAAAGATGAGGATGATCACGACCGCGAGCATGGCGATCGGCGGCAGCGGCAGCGCGAGCATGTAATCGGTAATCCAGGTTGCCGTGCCGAGCCGCGAGAACACGGCGCCGAATATATTCGACGTGACGGCAAGGAGCAGCACCATGCTCGAGGTTGCCGTGGCCGACAGCACCGCCTGTCTTCAGGCCGGCATAAGTGAGCTTCCGGTAGATGAGGGCGAGTATCATCGCGCCCAGCGCCCCGATCCCGGCTGCCTCGGTCGGGGTCGCGACCCCCGCCATGATCGATCCGAGCGTGGCCCCGATGAGACACCCCAGCGGCACGACGCCGACCGCCACCTCGCGCAGCAACTGCGCAAGCGATGCCAATCCGCTCGTCCAGCGGGACGGGAGGTCCCAGCTTCGGATTCAGGAAGCAGCGGATGACAACGTAAAGAACGTAGATGCCGGCGAGCATGAGCCCGGGGCCGAACGCCGCAGCGTAGAGGTCGGCCACCGAGACGCCGAGCACGGGCCCCATCACGATGAGCATTACCGAAGGCGGGATCAGGATCCCCAGCGTGCCGCCCGCGGTGATCGCGCCGGCGGCAAGCTTCGCGTCGTATCCGGACTTGATCATGATCGGGCGCAGCCATGATGCCGAGGACGGTGACGGAAGCGCCGACGATGCCGGTCGCCATCGCGAAAACGGTGGCAGTCACGATGACAACGATGAAGAGCGACCCCCGCACCGGGGCGAACAGCAGGCGAAACGCCCTGAACAACCGCTCCATCAGGCCGGCCTGCTCGGTGATGAAACCCATGAAGATGAAGAGCGGGACCGCCGCGAACACTTCCTCCTTCATCATGCCGATGGTCTGGAAATACGCCAGCGAGAAAACCACATCGCCCCAGGCCGAGGTAGCCGAATGCGAGCGCCAGGAAGAGCAGCGTGAACGAGATCGGAAAGCCGATGAATATCGCGCCGATCATCGTGACCAGCATCACGAGCCCGATGAGCTCGCTGACCGTCATACTTATACTTCCACTTTCTCTTTATGCTCCAGCTCGATGCCGGTGCGGGCGGCGTACAAGCACTTGATGGTTTCGGAAACGCCCTGGATCAGCAGCAGCAGGCAGGTGAGCGGGATCACCATCTTGTACGGCCAGAGTATCGGGCGCCACGGCGTCTGCTCGGACGTTTCGCCGATGCCGAACGCATACCATCCCTCTCCCCAGCTCACGACGAGAAATACGATCAACGCAGGAAAGAAAAACCCGACGTAGGCGATCGAGTCGATCCAGCCCCGGGTCCGGACCGACCACTGCTCGAAGAAGAAATCGGTGCGGATATGCGCGCCCTTGTGCAGCGCGTACGCGGAACCCAGCATGAAAATGGTGCCGTAGAGCATGTACGTCAGATCGAATGACCAGATGGTCGGCGCGCCGAACACGTAGCGCGCGATCACCTCGTAGGCGACGACCGCCACCAGCGGCACATTTAGCCAAGCGACGAGCGTCCCGGTGACGTCCGTGAACCGGTCGATCGCGCGGACGATGCGGATATGAACTGGAGGCGGCGCGGCCATTTGACTATTGCGCGACTCGTGAGTGTCGCCCGCTGCGGAGACCGCAATTCGTGAGATCGGGAGGTCGGAAGATCGGAAGGTCGGAAGGCCGGGAAAGCCCGTTCGCTCTCACGCCCTCACGAACTCCCGAAAGAAAAAAAGGCGGTACGGCCGCCTTTTTTTCGTTGGTTTCATGGGCGATTACTTCTCACTCTTGGCCGCCGCTTTCTCGGCCTTCGCCGTGCCCTTCGCGCCGCCCTTCTCCTCCGGCCAGTAGTAATTGGCCGCGAACGAATAGGGCGGGTACATGAAGCGCTTGGCGGGCACTACTTTCGCAGCGTACTGGCGCTGCGACTCGTAGACCTTCTTGAAGAACGGGTCCTTCGCCGACTCCTCGGCCGCCATCTTGTCCCAGGTCTTCATGAATTCGATCAGGATCTCGGGCGGCGTGCGCAGGATCTGCGTGCCGTGCTTGGTGCGCATCTCCTCGAGCGCATCGGCGTTCTGCTTCTGCCATTTCACGCCCCAGCGCACGAAGGTCTCGAGCGTGGCGGCGCGCACCGCTTCCTGCTGCTGCGGGCTCAAGCTTTTCCACACGTCGCCGTTGATGATCACCTCGAGCATCGTGTTGGTCTCGTGCATGCCGGGCGTGTAGTGGTACTTCCACACCTGCGGCAGCCCGAGCCGCAGGTCCTCGACGCCGCCCACCCACTCGGCGCAGTCGATCACGCCGCGCTGCGCCGAAGGCACGATCTCGCCGCCCGGCATGTTCACCGTCTGCATGCCCATGCGCTGGTAGATCTCGGCGACGATGCCGGTCTGGCGGCACTTCATGCCCTTGAAGTCGGCGAGGTTCTTGATCGGCCGCTTGAACCAGCCGAAGGCCTGCGGGCTTGAGCCGCCGATGGGAAACGCGACGACGTTCAACTTGAGGATGTCGCGGTAGAACTCCCAGTACATTTCCATGCCGCCGCCCTCGTACATCCAGCCGAGGAAGTCCATGTGGTCCATACCGAAGGGACCCGCGGGCGTCGCCGAGAACAGCGTCGCCGTCTTGTTCTTGCCGACCCAGTAGTAGGCGACGCCGTGGCCGCCGTCGATGACTTTCTTGTGGGTTGCATCGAGGATCTCGAACGCCGGCACCACCTGGCCCGCCGCTAGCGCCTCGATCTTCACCTGCCCGCCGGTGAGCTTGTCCACGCGCTCGGCAAAATACTTGAAGTTGTCTTGCAGCGTAAGGCTCGCCGGCCAGGTCGATTGAAACTTGAAGGACTTGACGCCCGCCGGCTGCGGGGCCGCCGCAGGCTTCTGCTCGGCCGCCGGTTTCTGTGCGGGCGGCGGTTGCTGCGCGGCGGCGGGAACAGCACCGCCCAACGCGAGGGCAAGCGTCATGAGCGTAAAGAGTCTCGAAGCGGTGCGCATGGAGGGTCTCCTTTTGAATAGAGTGTTTTTCGGGAAGGAGGAGCGGATCGATGTTAGGGGGCGGGTTCTATCGTGTCAAACCTACTAACTTGCGAAGAATGTGTTTCTCCTCGGCCTTGTGCGATCGAACAAACATCAGCCATTTGTGAATCAGTTCTAGTCACGCCTTATCCGGCCTGAAACGCGTTTCAGGTTTCAGGCCCTTGCGCTTCTGCTTCTCGCTGATCCGGCCGTTCTCCAGGTAGCGTCCCTCGGCTGCGCGCCTGGCTCCTTCGTCCCATTGGGGCAGCCAGTCGCCGCGCGGCGTTCCATACCATGGCGACTGTGGGCGCAGCTTCGGGAGGCCGAGCTCCTCCCAGATCTTGCGGGCGCGCTCCATGTACTCCTGCTTCGGGCAGCGCGAGCGGCGGCAGCTCCTCCTTCATCGTGGCGTCCATGAGAAGCGTGGCGTCGTCATCGTCCTCGCCGGCTTCGTGCTCGCGCTCCGGGCCATGGCCCAGGCTGCGATACGGCAGCACCTGCAGGTCCTTCGCCGGGTTCATGCGAAAGGCCATGGCCCAGAAGATCGCGTCGGAATTGTCCGGGATCGATGTCGTCGTTGACCGCGATGCAGATCTTGCCGCAGTCCGCCTTGAACGAAGTCGCGCCATAGAGCGCGCGCCAGATCTCGGTGCGCGGCGTGCCCTTCTCCACGGTGATCACCGCGATACGGCGCAAGGCGGTCATGCGCTCGTGCAGGGTGACGCGCCTGCACGCCGCGTATGCCGAGCGTAGTTCGAAGATGCGAGAGGAACATCGGCTCGTAGGACACGCGCTTGATCGCGCTCGACTCGCTCGGCGTCACCTGGCTGATGTAGGAAGCCACGATGGCGTTGCGTCGATGCGTGATCGCGGTCACCCGCATCGGCATGTTGAATTCCTCGAGCGCCACGTGGCCGTGCGATTCGCCGAACGGACCTTCGGGCTCCAGGTACTCGGTGTCGATCAGGCCCTCGATCACGAGCTCCGCTTCGGCCGGCACTAGCAGGTCCACCGTGCGCGCGCGAACGACGTTGATGGGACCGCCGGCGACGCCGCCGGCCACGCCGATCTCGTCGAGATCGAGCGGCAGCTTCATCGGCGCGACGAACGCCACGCACGGCGGAGCAGCCCAGCACGATCGCGCAAGGCATGGATTTTTCTCCGCGTTGCTGGTGCTTCAGGTAGTGCCGATAGCCGCCCGCGCCGCCGATGCGCGTGGACATGCGCACGACCAGCCGGTCGGGCGCCTTCAGCCCGGCGCGGTAGGTGCCGTGGTTCTGGATGCCGGTCTCCGGATCCCGGGTGATGACGTTGGTCGCGGTGAGCGTCGGCGCGCCGTCGAAACCCGGCGTGGAGATCGGGAATGGGCAGCATGTCGAGGCCATTGCCCTCTCCTTCGAGCGCTGCGCCTTCAATCACGACTTCCTGGCAGACCGCTTTCTCCACGATGCGGGGCGGAATCGGATTCGCGATCGCGCGGTCCCAGCGCTCCCGCACTTCTTCGAGCGGCGCGCGCATGCCGGCGCCGTAGATAGCGCGATTGCCGGCAAACGCGCCGACGACGACCGGAAACCGGTACCGGCGGCCGCGGCCGTCCACGACATTGGTGAAGAGGAATGCCCTGCGCTCGTGCTCCTCGATGCCGCCGACGAACTGCCAGCGCACGAGCGGATGCAACTCGGCGTCCTTGTCTATCGGCCGGTCTATGGTGAGCAGCAGGCCGCGCCGCTTAAGCTCTTCGAGGTGCTCGTGCAGATCGGCATAGCGGCGTCCGATGTGGGTCACTGCGCCAGCCGCGCGATCCGCAACAGCTGGTTCGCCCACTGCTGCGCGCTTTCTTGCCATATGCGATTTAGGTCCTCACCTTGGGAAACTGTTGCCGATTGGCGAATTAGAAATCATCGCTAAATCATTCCTCTGCCGGCAATGCCTGGTGCAGGTGTTGCCGTCCGGCGACAGTGCCCGTGAACGTCAACATATTAACGATTTGATTTTTCACAGCTTATCACGAGTGGCATGGATGTCGCTCAGTGTTGGGGTTACGGGGCTCTCCCGGGGATCTTCTTTTGCAAGCAAACCTACGACACGGAGCCAATCATGAAAACCAGCGATACGACGAGGCAAGTGAACCGTGCAATGATCGCCGCGATTGCCAGCGCTTTCGCGCTGGGCGTTGCCGGGTGCGGGGAAAAACCATCGCAGTCGTCAGCCGACAATTACGGCAAGAACCTGCAACAACCAGCCGATACCGCGAGTTCCAAGATCGAGCGTGCGGCTGATTCAGCCGAGCAGAGGCTCGAGCGCGCGGCCGACGCTGCCGAAAAGAAACTGGAAAGCGCTGGAAAAACGCTGGATGATGCCGCCGTGACAGCAAAAGTCAAATCCGCGTTGATCGCTGAGCCTAATTTGAAGGCCATGTCCATCGACGTCGACACGACAGGCGGCGTCGTTACTCTCAAGGGCACCACGGCAAACTTCGAGCAAAAGCAGAAGGCCGAGCAGTTGGCAAGTACCATTGAAGGCGTCAGGTCGGTCAGGAACGAGCTCGTGGTTGTACGGGGATGACCAGTGTCGAGGAATGAGTGTCACGGAAGGGGGGAAGTGTCGAGGGGAAAAAACCAGTAACTAGGGGCTTGCCTTGGCCCCTCGACACTCGACACTTGTCACTCGACTACCCGACACCCGATACTCGTTACTCGCCGACACTCCCCCTCAAAATCAGTCGGCCTTGATGCCGGCCTCGGAGATGACTTTCGCCCAGCGCGCGAGATCGGTCTTCATCAGCGCGAGCAGCTCTTCGGGTGTGCTCGTCACGGGCACGAGCCCCTGCTTGAGCAGATGCTCGCGTACGTCGGGCATCGCCAGTATCGTCTTGATTTCCTGATTGAGCTTCGCGACGATGTCGGCTGGCACCTTCGCCGGACCCATCACCGCGTACCAGGCGTCGACGTCGTCCATGAAGTCCATGCCCTGCTCGCGGAAGGTCGGCGATTCGGGCGCGAGTTCTGTACGCTTGGGCCCGCTGACCGCGAGTATGCGAAGCCTGCCGGCCCGGGACTGCGGCAGCGTCGTGTGGACGGGCATGAAGATCATCTGCACGTGTCCGCCGACGACATCTCTCAACGCCTCCGCCAGACCCTTGTAGGGGACATGCGTGATCTTGAGCCCCAGGCGCAGCTTCATGAGCTCCATGCCGAGATGGTGCGGCGTTCCGTTACCCGGCGAGCTATAGAAGAGATCTCCCGGCCTGGCTTTGACCAGCTTCACGAACTCCCCGAAAGTTTTCGCCGGCACCACCGGGTGCACTGAAAAGGCGTAGCTCGCGAGAGCGGTCTTCGAGATCGGCGTGAAGTCGGTCAGCACGTCGTACGGCATGTTCTTGTACAGCGAAGGCGTGATCGTGATGGTATTCACCGTCACCATGAGCGTGTAGCCGTTCGGCGGCGCCTTCGCCACGATCTCCGCCCCGATGTTGCCGCTCGCGCCAGGACGGTTGTCCACGACCACCGGCTGACCCCATTTCTGGTTGAGCTTCGGCTGGATGGCGCGGGCGATTATGTCGATGCCCGTTCCCGGAGAAAAAGGAACGACCAGCGTGATCGGCCGGTTGGGGTAGGCCGCCGCGGACTGCCCCAGCGCGGCCGCGGCGAAACACGCCAAGAGCGGGCCGGCAAGAACAATTGCCGCGGCGCTGGATCGATGCATGATTCCTCCGGCTGGCAGCATCATGACACCACCGGTCGGGATGGATCTCCTTGCGTCACTTCTGCTTGCCCTGCTCCGCTATCAGCTTGGCGACCTGCGAACCCTCCGTCACCGGCTCGATCAGCATGATGTGGCGCTTGTTGAGTATCATGCGATCCGGTGCGTGCCCCTCCTGTCCGCGCTTGATCAGGATGTTGCTGACCAGCTTCGTTTCCGGATTCGTTCGGGGCTGAATATAAAAAACGTCGTTCAGGACTACGTTCTCGGACTGCAGGCTCTCGATGCGGCCGAAGAATGCCTGGCCGCCGACTAACACCACGGCGTGATAGGGCGTAATGAGAGCGGGCGTAGTGTTGGTGCGCCACCCCTGATACGCCGTGGCGCTCAACGCTGCAGCGATCACCACAGCGGCCAGCGCCATGATCCACGCAAGCGATTCTTTCATCAGGTCCTCCTTTGGAAATCAGAGTAATCCGGTATCGGGTGTCGAGTGTCGGGTGTCGGGGGGAAGAACGTTCTTGTCTTGTCTTGTTTCACTCGACACTCGTCACTCATTCCTCGACACTCTGCTCTCAGTCCGCCTTGATATTGGCCGCCTTCGCCACCGCTGACCACTTCTCCAAGTCCGCCGCGATGATTCGCCGGAATTCTTCGGACGTATTGCCGGCGGGATCGATACCCATCGCGGCAAGGCGCTCGACGCTGTCCGGAAGCCGGATGACACGGGCCATGTCGTCGCGCAGTTTCTTGACGACCGCGGGCGGCGTCTTCACCGGCGCGTGGAAACCGGTCCACAGCATCACCTCGATCCCGGGTGCGCCCGCTTCGGTCATCGTCGGCAGGTCGGGCCACGACGGGTGCCGCGAGGCCGACGTCACCGCCAGCGCGCGCACCCTGCCGGCCTTCAACTGCCCGACCACTGGCGGCGGATCCGCGATCGTGAACGTGACCTGCCCCGCGATTACGGCATTGACGGACTCGCCGCTGCTCTTGTAGGGGATATGGGCAAACTTGCTGCCGGTCTTCTGGTTGAACAGTTCCGATGACAGCTGGAACGGCGCCGCGCTCGATCCGTAGTTGCTCTTGTCCGGACTCGTTTTCGCGAAAGCGACGAGTTCCTTCACGGACTTGGGGCCATTCGCGGGATTGACCACGAGCAGCAGGGGAAACGACCCTATCATGGTAATCGGGAAAAAATCGCGCAGTGGCGAATAGGGCAGCTTCGAATAGATCGCCGGGTTCATGGCCATGGTCCCGATCGGGCCCATCAGCAGAGTATAGCCATCGGGTGTCGCCTTCGCTGCCATTTCGGCGGCGATGATTCCCTGCGCGCCGGGCCGGTTATCGATGATCACCGACTGGCCGAGCGCTTCCGTGAGTCGGGGCACGAGGACCCGCACGATGATGTCGTTGCCGCCGCCCGCCGCAAACCCGATGATGATGCGGATCGGCCGGCTCGGATACTGCTGGGCGAAAGCCGGCACCGCGCCGGCGAGCAGTGCCGCGCACAGCAATATCATTGAAGAATCATGAACGATGACTGATGAACGAGCGATTCCGTTTCCCGCCCTCACATGCCTCGATTTCTCCATCCGCATCCGGGCTCCTTCTCCTCGCCCCCGCTCCTGGTTTGTCGCGCGTGAACCCGTAGAATGGCGGAATATGATCGGGGACACTAGTTCAAATAGCAAGAGGATACTCACTACTCACGCCGGCAGCCTGCCGCGCGAGGACGAGCTGAGAAAAATGATTTACGCCCGGGCGGGCGGCGAGCCATACGACAAGGACGCTCTCGCCGGGCGCCTGCGCGCCGCCGTGGCCGCAATCGTGCGCAAGCAGATCGAGTGCGGGGTGGACAGCTTGAACGACGGCGAGCTCGGCAAGACGAACTTCACGAATTACGTGCGCGAGCGTCTCACCGGATTCGAAGCGAGGCACTACAAGCCGGGCGAAGGTCCCCGGCCGCTCAGCATCGCCGCCCGCGATCTCCAGAAGTTTCCCGAATACTTCGCCGCCGGCGGACGGGGCTTCGGCGCGTTCGCGGGATCGGGACCCAGCCAGACGCAGGTCCATTGCGTCGCGCCGCTCAAGTACGTCGGCCAGGCGGCCTTGAAGGAAGAGCTGGAGACCTTCAAGGCGGCGCTGCAGGGCGTCCGCGTCGAGGAGGCGTTCCTCCCGGCAAATACGCCCGGAACGATCGAGCACTGGCTGCGCAACGAACATTACCCGGATGAAGAAGCGTTTCTCTACGCAATCGCCGAAGCCATGCGCGAGGAATATCTGGGCATCGTCGAGGCGGGCTTCCTGCTGCAGATAGACGACCCCGACCTACCCGACGGCTGGCAGATGTATCCCGAGATGAGCATTGCCGATTACCGGAAGTACGCCATGCTCCGGGTGGAGGCGTTGAACCATGCGCTGCGCGACATACGGCGTGAGAAGATCCGGCTGCACGTGTGCTGGGGCAGCTTCCACGGCCCGCACCAGGCCGACATCCCGTTGCGGGACATCATCGACATCATTTTCAGAGTTCGCGCCGGATCCTATTCGATCGAGGCCTCGAATCCCCGCCACGAGCACGAATGGCGCGTCTTCGAGGAGGTGAAGCCGCCGGAGGGCGCTGTCCTCATCCCCGGTGTCGTCGGTCATTGCACCGATTTGATCGAACATCCGGAACTGGTGGCGCAGCGCCTCGTGCGGTATGCCAATCTCGTCGGCCGGGAAAACGTGATGGGCGGTACCGACTGCGGCCTGGGACCCCGGGTCGGGCACGCCAAGATCGCCTGGGCGAAGCTCGAGTCGCTCGCCGAAGGGGCACGGATCGCGACTCGGCAGCTCTGGCGTCGCGGGTGAGGCGTCCCGGATAGGGCGTCTCAGATCACTCGATCACGTTGTCGGCGCTGATCAGGAGAGACGGCGGGATGGTGAGGCCGAGTGCTTTCGCGGTCTTGCGGTTGATAAACAAAACGAACTTCGTTGGCTGCTCGACCGGAAGGTCACCTGGCTTTGCACCCTTGAGGATTTTGTCCACATAGGTTGCGGCGCGCCGAAAACTGTCTGTGGAGTCCGGTCCATAGGTCATCAGACCGCCAGCCTCCAAGTGTTCCCGAATCCCGGATATTGTCGGTAGCCGATTCTTCGCCGCCAGTTCCGCGATCTGGCGCGCTTGCTGGAGGAAAAGCGCATCCCGCGCCACAATGACGGCGCCGACTTTTTCCTGGGCCATTGCGGAAAATGCTTTCTCGATCTCTGGTACAGTCCGTGCGTCCACCGGCAAAACCTTTGCGTTTGCCTTCTGCGCCGCGGCCTGGACGTTCTTCAGAGTCACGGGATGGGACGGGTTGTCGAAATTCACCAGGACAGCCACGCGCGTGAGCTTGGGCACCATGTCGAGCAGCATCTCAAGGTGCTTGGGCCCGATGTCGACAGCGAGGCTTGTGAGCCCTGTGATGTTACCTCCGGGGTGCGCCAGGCTTTTGATTAATCCACTGCCGACCGGATCCTGCGCGTTTACCACGACGATGGGAACGGTGGTGGCTACTTTCCGCGCCGCGCTGATGACAGGCGGGCCTGGCGCCACAATGACGTCCACTTTCAGCCGCACCAATTCCGCCACCAGCTCGGGAAGGCGCTCGGTACTTGCCTTCGGCATAGCGCCACTCGATCAGCAGGTTCTTGCCCTCGACGTAACCGAGCGCGCGCATGCCCTGCGGGAATCCACCGTATTCATCGGAGTCGAGAGAAACCGGGCGACTACGTGCTGACAGAAAACCAACGCGCCAGACTTTGTCCGGTTGCTGCGCAAAGCACGCAAGCGGCGCCACGAGCGCGCCCGCGCCAAGCGCAACGAGTAATCTGCGACGATTGTTCATTCACCCACTCCAATCTGCGCGCCCAGTATGCTCGCTTACGCCAAGGACAGCAGAGCCGAAATGACCGGGCGCTGGTGGCGGACGTTCCAGGCCATGTCACCTCCCTACGTCGTGCCCCACACTTCATTCGCGACTTCGAGCACCAGCGCCAGTTTCCGCCGCTCGTCGTCTTCGGTGATCTTGTTGCCGTGGTGCGTGCTGGAGAAGCCGCACTGCGGGCTCAGGCACAGGTTCTCCAGCGGGACGAATTTCGCCGCGGCATCGATGCGGCGCTTGAGATCGTCCTTCTTCTCCAGCTCCGGAAATTTCGAGCTGACGAGCCCGAGCACCACTTTCTTTCCCTTCGGCACGTACCGCAGCGGCTCGAAGCCGCCCGCGCGCTCCGTGTCGTACTCGAGGAAGAAACCGTCCGTGTCGAGGCGCGTAAAAGCGGTTTCGGCCACGAAATCGTAGCTCCCGCTCGCGAGCCAGGTGCTCTTGAAGTTGCCGCGGCAAGTGTGTACGGCTACGGTCATATCGTCCGGGACGTCGCGGATCGCCGCATTCACCGCGTCGACGTACATCTCCGAGTCTTTCCTCGGCTCGTCCCCGAGCTTGCGGAACTGCTCCTGGACTTTCGGGTCGCCCATCATCGCGATCGTCGTGTCGTCGACCTGCAAATAGCGGCATCCCGCGTCGTACAGATCGCGGATTTCCTCGCGGTAGGCCTGCGTGAGATCGGCCCAGAATTCCCCGAGCTCGGGATAGGTCTTCGCCAGCGCAGCACGGTCGCCGCGGGCGTGCAGCATTGCCGGTGAGGGCATGCAGAATTTCGGCGTGCGCCTGGTCGCGGACTTAAGAAACTTGAAGTGATCCAGCATGCTCGGCTTGGTGCGCCGTATCTTGCTCCGGACGAGCATCAGCGGCGGCTGCTCGTCCGCGCCCTGAAAATGCACCCCGAAGCTGCCCTGCGTCGTCTCCACGCCGTCGAAGCCGCGCAGGAAATCGATGTGCCACCAGTCGCGCCGGAACTCCCCGTCGGTGATGCTTTGCAACCCGACCGATTCCTGCAGGGCGACCACGTCGCGTATGCACTCGTCCTCCACCGCGCGCAGTGCCGCGCGGTCGATCTGCCCTTTCGCCGCGCTGGCGCGCGCCGCGTGCAATCTAGGCGGACGGAGCAGGCTGCCGACGTGATCGGCGCGAAATGGCGGCCGGTTCGCGGATGGGCTCATGTGATCTCCTAGGAACGGGTTTGCCGGACGCATCGCATAGTACAGTCATCGGCACACAGTCTATGAAATCGACAAACCGTTAGGAGCCCGCGTTCCGCTCGGGCCGACCGCTACACCGTGTCAGTTCGCGGTCCCGCAATCAGTTTCTACCGTGCGGGCTCCTAGACGTCCTGAATCAACAATTCAAGGACTTACATTCCGGCGGCGGCACGTGCACAATGGAGGCCCCTGCGTTCGAGAAACTGCACACCCTTTATGGAGGACAAGAAAGACCCGGCCGGGAAGCGCGCCCACACGCTACAGGACCACGTCTATGGACAGGACTTCGACCACACGCACGAGGGGGAGGAAGGCGCCGACCACGATCACGATCACTTCGAGGGGGAAGGTGCGCTCGAAGATGATCCAATCTGGATCCAGGACCACGTTTCGCTCACGAGCGTCGGCATCGATATCGGTTCGGCCGGCACGCAGGTCATCTTCTCACGGCTGAACCTGCGGCGGCTAGGTGAGGATCTCTCCAGCCGCTATTTCGTGGTATCGCGCGAGACGTTGTTCGAGTCGCCGGTCGCGCTGACGCCGTACCAGAGCGAGGAGCTCATCGACGAGGCGGCGCTGGGGGCGATCATTGACGGCGCCTACGAGCAGGCCGAGCTGCACCCGGACGACATCGACGCCGGTGTCGTCATCCTGACCGGCGAAGCTCTCCGGCGCGAGAACGCCGAGACCATTGCCGGCGTGCTCGCCGAACAGGGCGGAGAATTCGTGTGCGCGAGCGCCGGGCATCACATGGAGGCGATGCTCGCCGCTTATGGCTCGGGCGCGGCCGCCGTTTCTCACGAGCAAAGCAAGCGCATCCTGAACGTGGACGTCGGCGGCGGCACCACCAAGCTCGCCATCATCGAAAGCGGCCGGGTGACTGCGACTGCCGCGTTTCACGTCGGGGGCCGCCTGCAGGTCGTGGACGAGAACCGGCGCATCGTGCGGCTCGATCCCGCGGGGCGGCATCTTGCGGCCGGTGCCGGTTATTCCTGGAATCGCGGTGACGCGGTCCGAGCCGAAGACCTGTCACGCGTCGCCGACTGGATGGCCGACGCCCTTCTGGGCTGCATCCAGCAACGTCCCCTGCCCCACGTGCTGGAACACCTGTACCTGACGGAGCCGTTCCGCGATCTGGGGCGTATCGATGGCGTCATGTTTTCCGGCGGCGTCGCCGAGTACATCTATGGCCGCGAGACCCGCGACTTCGGCGATATGGGACGGCTCTTCGGCCAGGCGGTGCGGCGCAAGCTCGACGCCGGCACCCTGCCCTGGCCGTTACTGCCGGCCGGAGAGTGCATCCGCGCAACCGCGCTCGGCGCCTCCGAATACAGCGTGCAACTCTCCGGCAACACGACCTACATATCGGATCCCGCGTTGCTGCTTCCGCGCAAGAACCTGCAGGTCCTCCAGCCGGCGTTCCGGTGTGAAGAGAGAATCGATCCGGAGCGCCTCGCGCGGACAATTCGCGAGCATTTCACTGCATTCGACCCTCGAGGGTGACAGCGAGGCGGCCCTCGCGTTGCGCTGGCACGGCGCGCCGTCCTACGAGCGCCTCGCCGCATTTGCGGCGGGAATCAGCAGCGGCCTGGCCGGCACGATCGCCGCGGGCAAACCGCTTTTCATCGTGGTCGACGGTGACATCGCGCAGACGCTCGGGGCGATTCTGCGCGAAGACCTGAAGATCGCGAGCGAGATCCTGGTGATCGACGGGGTGACGCTGTGGGATTTCGATTACATCGATCTCGGACGCATCCGGATGCCTTCGCAAACGGTGCCCGTCACGGTCAAATCACTGGTGTTCAAGGCGGATCCGCGGCTGCCGCACGATCACCCGCACCATCATCACGACCATGACCATGCTCACGACCATGAGCATGGTCATCATCATCATCACGATCATGAGCACGGCCATCACGATCACGACCACGATGATCATGCACAGCACCAGCATCTTCACGAACACGACGGAACGCGTGAACAAAAGAAGTGAAAATCGATATGCGCGTGCACACCGGGAATCATCGCGAAATGAGGCGGCCAACCATGGAGATGATTTCCCTACTGGCGGGGATCTATCGAGCTTTATGTACCTTCGTTACATCGCTCGACCCTCACCCCCAACTCCTCTCCCGAGGGGCGAGGGGAGCATCGAGCGAAACCGGATATTCACCCGGTTTCGAAAATAGGTAGGGCACACGCATGTTGAAGGTATCTTCTCTTTGCACCGAGTATCCCGGCGCGCACGGAACGACCGTCAAGGCCGCTCGTAACGTCACGTTCGAGGTGCCCGACGGAAAGTGGTTCACGCTGCTCGGCCCCAGCGGCTGCGGCAAGACCACGACGCTACGCTCCATCGCGGGGCTCGAGCGGCCGGTGTCGGGAAGGATTTCCGTCGGTGACACGCTTGTCTACTCGTCGGCGGAGAACTGCTTCGTCCCGCCGAACCGGCGCAATTTCGGCATGGTCTTCCAATCGTACGCGATCTGGCCGCACATGAGCGTGTTCGAGAACGCGGCGTTTCCGCTCGAGGTCGGCGACCGCAAGTTCAGCCGCAAGGAGATCGAGGACAAGGTCATGCGGGTGCTCGCGGCCGTCGGGCTGGCGGAGCTCGCGGAGCGCGAGGCCACCAAGCTCTCGGGAGGCCAGCAGCAGCGCCTCGCGCTCGCGCGCGCGCTGGCGATGGAGCCCCGCCTGCTGCTGCTCGACGAGCCACTGTCCAACCTCGACGCGAAGCTGCGCGAGCGGATGCGCTTCGAGCTGAAGCGTCTGCAGCGGGAGACCGGTATTACCACCGTGTACGTCACGCACGATCAGAGCGAGGCGCTCGCGCTCTCGCACGAGATCGCGGTCATGAACGAAGGCGAGATCATGCAGATCGGCTCGCCCCGCGATATCTACGACCTGCCGCGCAACCGCTTCGTCGCCGACTTCGTAGGTTCCACCAATTTTGTCGACGCAAAGGTGG
Organism: uncultured beta proteobacterium; assembly: GCA_963802355.1. Lineage (GTDB taxonomy): Bacteria > Pseudomonadota > Gammaproteobacteria > Burkholderiales > SG8-41 > SG8-41. The sequence goes on from CAWDIV010000015.1 coordinate 460,581, forward strand.
CGTCCGTCGAGGGCCGTGACGGCGCCTATCGCGTCGCCACGGAACTGGGCGAGCTCGACGCGCGCTCGGCGGAGGAATTGCGCACGGGCGCCGCGGTGGTGCTGTCCGTCCGGCCCGAGGATATCGAGCTCTCCGAGCAGCACCCGGACGGGGATGGCCGCAACGTTCGCCAGGGTCTCGTCGACGCCAAGGTGTTCCTCGGGGAGCATGTGGACTTTCAGGTCAAAGTGGGCGAACGGCTCCTGCTCGCCCGGGCGCACCCCTCGCTCAGGACGCCCGTTGGTGAGAAAATCTATATCCGCATGACCCCGGAAAAGTGCATCGTTCTTCATGAATCCCCCGCGGGCGGGCGGCCTGACGGCGGCCCGGCACCCGTTTAAGATAGCAGGAGCATTTAATGAGCAAAGACACAGTCGTATCGGAGGAGTTTGCAAAAAAGTTCGCCACCGAAAAGGAAACCCCGTACACGCGCTGGATCCGGAGCGAGGGGCTCGACATCATCGGCGCCCACTACGTGCCCAATCTGCGCGTGGTCGAGCTGAAGCCCTGGGCGAGACGCGGGGGGCGGGGCGTTTATCTCAACCACGAAGCGTCGCGCACTTCCAACGACTGCTACGTGTGCGAAATACCGGCCGGCGGCAAGCTCGCACCGCAGCGGCAGCTGTTCGAGGAAATGATCCTGATCCTCTCCGGGCGCGGCTCCACCGCCGTATGGAACGACTCGGGCCAGCGCACCACGTTCGAATGGAAGGCGGGCGCGCTGTTCGCGATTCCCGTCAATGCCTGGCACCAGCACTTCAACGGGGCCGGCCACGAACCGGCGCGCTATGTCGCGGTCACCAATGGCCCGGTCGTCATCAACCTGTACGACGACATCGATTTCATCTTCAACACCGCGCGCGATTTCAAGAACCGCTTCGCCGGCGAGCCGGACTATTTCGCGCCCAAGAGCGAGCAGAAAGGACTGCTGCTCGAGACTAACTTCGTTGCCGATGCCGTCAACCTGCCGCTGTTCAGCGCCAAGGAGCGCGGAGCGGGCGGCGGGCACACCCGCTTCAATATGGCGAAGAGCTCGATGAACAGCCATATCTCGCAGTTCCCGGTGGGCACCTACAAGAAGGCGCACGCCCATGGGCCCGGCGCCCACGTGGTAGTGCTTTCCGGCGAGGGCTACACGCTCATGTGGCCCGAAGGCGAGGAGCCGCGCCGCTACGAGTGGCAAATCGGCTCGATGATCGTGCCGCCGAACATGTGGTTTCACCAACACTTCAACACTGGGACCACACCGTCGCGCTACCTCGCGTTCAAGCACGAAGGCGTGGCGATCCGCAACGTCCAGGGCGTGCCCAAGGCCTGGATCAGCAAGAGGATGGGCGGGGACCAGATCGACTATGCGGACGAGAGCCCGGCCGTGCGCAGCTGGTTCGTCGAAGCCCTCGCCAAGCACGGCCTTAAGGCGAAGATGGACCAGGCCTACGAGGCAGAACTTGCGGAGTTGCCGTCCAAAGCTGCGTAAAGCGGACACGAGGCGTGCCGCTTTACGCGCGTTCGAGCCGACGCCGCGCGCTGCTCAACGCGCGACGAACTCAGCGTCGGTCTGCGTCATCTATATCAATAACGAGGAGGCTTCATGAGTACCACATGGATGTCCCCCGAGATTTTTTCGGGTGACCGAATAAGGGCCGGCGCCTTCGCACTAGTGCTGCCGCTCGCGATGTTGCTCGGAGCGCCGGCCCTCGGGCAGACGAAGGGCGGCGCGGCAGCCGACCTCGCCGCCTACCAGGGCGCCGACCGCACACAACGGTTGGTCGAAGGGGGGAAAAAGGAAGGATCGCTCACCGTTTATTCTTCCGCCCCGCCCGACGACATGCTCGTGCTCGCCACGGCGTTCGAGAAGAAGCACGGCATCAAGGTCAACGTCTGGCGCGCGAGTTCCGAGAACATCGTGCGGCGGGGGGTGGCCGAAGCGCGCGCCGGCCGCGCCGAGGCGGACATATTCGAGACCAATGCCCCCGAGATGGAGTCGCTTTACCGGGAAAAAGTGCTCCACGAGGTGAAGTCGCCTCATATAGCGGACCTCATCCCGCAGGCGATCCCCTCGCACCGGGAATGGATCGGCACGCGATTGAACGTCTTCGTTCTCGCGTACAACACGAAGCTCGTCAAGAAAGAAGAGCTGCCCAAGAGCTACGAAGACCTGCTGAATCCCAGATGGAAGGGCAGGCTTGGCATCGAGGCGAGCGACCTCGACTGGTTCGCCGGCGTGGTCAACGACATGGGAGAGGCAAAGGGCTTGAAGCTGTTCCGCGACATCGTGGCGACCAACGGCATGTCGGTGCGCAAGGGCCACACGCTGCTCACCAACCTGGTGGTTTCCGGCGAAGTGCCGCTCGCGCTGACGGTATACCAGTACAAGGCGGAGCAGCTCAAGAATACGGGCGCGCCCATCGACTGGCTTGCCCTGAACCCGATCATCGCGCGCTTCCAGGGTATCGGGTTGGCGCGGGGCTCGCCGCGTCCGCATGCCGCGATGCTGTTCTTCGATTTCATGCTGACGGACGCGCAGGAGCTGCTCGCCAAGCGTGACTTCTCCCCTGCAAGCAGGAAGATCAGCACACCGGTGCACAAGATGCCGTTGAAGCTCGTCGACCCCAAGCTCCTGCTCGATGAGAGCGAAAAGTGGAGCAAGCTTTACTCGGAGATCATCACGAAGCAAGCGAGATAGTTTCGCCGGGATGACCGCCCGTCCTCAACGCCGCTCACGTATTCCCGCACGCCGGCTGGCGCTGCACCGGATCGCGCTGCTTGTCCTGCTCGCGCCGCTCGGCGCCACGATCGCTTTTGCACAAACGCGGACCGCCGCCGTCGCGGACATCGCGCTTTACCAGGGGGCGGACCGGACCCAGCGGCTGGTGGAGAACGGAAAGAAGGAAGGAACGATCTCGGTTTATACCTCCGCGACGGTCGAAGACATGGCGGTGCTCACCGCCGCGTTCGAGAAGAAGCACGGCATCAAGGTCAACGTCTGGCGCGCAAGCTCGGAGAACATCGTGCGTCGCGGCGTGGAGGAAATGCGCGGGGGCCGTAACGAGGCGGACATTTTCGAGACCAACGGTCCCGACATGGAGTCGCTGCACCGCGAGCAGGTGCTGCAGGAAGTGAAATCGCCCCATCTAGCCGACCTGATGCCGGGCGCTCTTGCACCGCACCGCGAGTGGGTCGGCGCGCGCATCAACATCTACGTGATGACCTACAACACGAAGCTCGTCAAGAAGGAAGAGCTGCCCAGGAGCTTCGACGATCTCGCGAATCCGAAGTGGAAAGGCAAACTCGGGATCGAGGCGAGCGATCCAGCGTGGTTAGCCATGGTGGTGAACAATCTCGGGGAGGCTAAGGGGCTCAAGCTCTTCCGGGACATCGTGACGGCCAACGGCGTCTCGGTGCGCAAGGGCCATACCCTGCTCACCCAGCTCGTGATATCGGGCGAAATCCCGCTCGCACTGACGACCTACCACTATAAGGCCGAGCAGCTCAAGAAGGACGGTGCGCCCATAGACTGGTTCATCCTGCCGCCCGCGATCGCCCGGTTCCAGGGCATGGGGCTTGCGCGCCGCGCCCCTCACCCCCACGCCGCGCTGCTGTTCTACGATTTCATGCTGACGGACGCGCAGGAGCTGCTCGCCAAGCGCGATTTCACGGTAACGAGCAGGAGATTCAGCTCGCCGGCGCAAAAAATGAACCTCAAATTCATCGATCCCAAGGTGGTGCTCGACGAGAGCGAAAAGTGGGGGAAGTTGTATAATGAAATCATTGTCAGGCAGTCACGGTAGCCGGGCATGAGGGGACGTCTTCCCTCGTTGCCAAAGACGTTCAAGGAGTTCTTATGGGCACGGAATCTCACTACCACAGCAAGAAGGACCGGGTATTCGTCCGGGGCATCCAAGGGCATTACAACCTGACGGAAGAGCTCGCGCGGCTCCGCGCGCTGCCGCGGGTGATCAAAGGCAAGACGGTGAAGTTCGTGGACGGCCCGCAGTCGTACAGCAAGCACTTCGTGGAGCCGGTGGACGGTATCACCCAGACCCTGCATATCCACCTGGAGGAGTACTCGCCGGGCGGGCGCACGCAGAAGCACGGCCACGTGAACGAGGCGGCGTTCTACATCCTCGACGGACGCGGCTACGAGATTCACGACGGCATCCGCTACGACTGGCAGGCAGGCGATCTCGCCATAGTGCACAACAACTGCGTGCACCAGCATTTCAACGGCGACCCCGACAAGCCCGCCCGCTTGCTGGTGCTCAAGTCCAAGCCCATGTTCCTGTTCCTGAACATGCTGTTCCAGAAGACGGTGATCCCGAAACCAACGGAACCGGTGCCGGGCGTCGAGGGCTACGAGCCGCGCAATGATGACGAGGACTACAACCACGACAGCCCGACCGGACCGGAGAAGTCCAAGCGATCGGTCGCTACCGAAGCATGAACTGAAGGAGATGCAACATGGCCTGGGGTGAATCGAAGAAATGGATGGGCGGCACCGCGACCGGCAAGCTTTACCAGAACCTGCTGGATGACGCGAAGAACGCTCCCGCGCGCAACGCCAAGCGCAAGAAGGTCTTGCACCCCGAAGAGATGCCGTGGGAAATGTCGCGGCAGGGGCTCCTGAAGCACCTGCTCAACGAGCAGATGAACACGCGCATGGAAACGGTGGACGCCTACATGCAGATCATTCCGCCCGGCAGCCGCTCCGGCAAGCACCGCCATCTCGCGGAGGAATGCCTGTACGTGCTGGAGGGCAACGGCTACGACCTGCACCAGGACTGCGACGTCGAGATCACCGATACCTACAAGTGGAAGCCGCAGGCCGAGATCAAGCGCTACGAATGGGAAGCGGGAGACGTGATCTACATTCCGCCCAACACCATACACCAGCACTTCAACGCGGACCCCGACCGTCCGGCGCGGCTGGTCTCGGCGATCAACCGCGTCTACAAGAATTCCGGCTTGAACGATCTCGAGCAGCTCGAGGATGCGCCGGAATATGACGCCAAGGTTGTGCTCACCGCGGAGATCGTGCAGCGCTACCTCGAAGCGAAGGTCAGGGCAACAGCATAAGAGACGTGACGAGTGACGGGTGACGGCTTAACGCCACACCCCGCTGCGCTTTCAACCATTTTCGTTTTTCGACGCGGCGTTCAACGCCGCGCTTTTTTTGACGTTAGGGAAGGGATCAACAATGCATCATGCTGCTCGATTGCTCCTGGCACTGGCTGGATTGACAGCGGCCGGCGCCGCCTGTGCCCATGCCGGCATACATCCTCATGCCCATCCGCACCCGGATCTGGATCTATATGTCCTGCTCGTCGCCGTAGTCGGAGCAGTCCTGGGCATGCTGCACGTCAGGCGCAACAAGCGACCGCCCAGCGAATGAACAAGCCCGATGCCAAGCCGCAGGAGCGGCAGCCGTCCTCCAGCACGAGCCAGCGCTGGGGGTCCGACGTCATCGTCGACATGCTGCACCACTACGAGCTGCCGTACGCGGCGCTGAATCCGGGCGCGAGCTACCGCGGCCTGCACGATTCGATGGTCAATTACGGCGGCAACAAGCCGTACATGATGCTGTGCCAGCACGAGGAGACGGCAGTGCAGATTGCCCACGGCTACGCTAAGGCGAGCGGCAAGCCGATGGTCGCGATCCTGCACAACCTCGTGGGCCTGCTGCACGCCAACCTCGCGATCTACTACGCCTACGTCGACCGCGTGCCGATATTCATCGTCGGCGCGACCGGCCCGATGGACGAGACCAAGCGCCGCCCGCGCATCGACTGGACGCATACCGCGCTGGTGCAGGGAACCGCGGTGCGCGACTATACCAAGTGGGATTACCAGCCGACCGTGGTCGATGGCGTGCCCGAGTCCTTCGCCCGTGCCTACGGCGTGATGATGAGCCAGCCGCAGGGCCCGGTGTACATGTGCTACGACGCGTGGCTGCAGGAGCAGCCGCTCAACCACGACGTTCTGCTGCCGCCGCGCGACGCCATGCAGGTGCCCGCGCAGTTCACGGCAGATCCCGCGGCGCTGGAACGGGCTGCGGACATGCTGGCCAAGGCGAAGCGGCCGGTCATACTCGCCGAGTTCGTCGGCCGCGACCCCAAGGGGTTCGAAGCGCTGGTCGAGCTGGCCGAAACGCTGGGCGCGCCGGTGTACGACGTCAACAGCCGCTTGAACTTCCCGACCTGCCATCCGCTGAATCTCAGCATGGTGAAGGACATCTTCCGGGACGCCGATCTCATCCTGTGCCTGGACGTGCGCGACTGGGAGCGCGCGACGACCGAGCTCGTCAGCCAGACGCGCGTGCTGACCGCGATCGAGCCGCCGGATTGCGTCTGGGTCGACATCGGCTTCGGCGATCTCGAATTGTCGAGCTGGGCCATGGATTACCAGCGCCTCAAGCACGCGCAGTTGCGCATCCTCGCGGACACGACGCTCGCCATACCGCAGCTGACCGCTCTGCTGCGCAAAAGACTTGCCGCAGGCGCCGGCCTCGAAAAAAGCGTCCAGGAGCGGACGCGCAAGGCCGGCGAACGACACAAGGAGACGCGCGCCAAATGGGCGAAGCAGGCGCGCGAGGACTGGGATGCGAGCCCCATCCCCCTGCCCCGCCTCGCCCACGAGGTGTGGGAAGCGATCCGCACCGAGGACTGGGTGCTCACGGCGGGCACGCTGGAGGAATGGACGCTCAAGCTGTGGGACTTCGACAAACCCTATCGCCATCCCGGCAAGTCGCTCGGAACCGCAACGCAGATCGGGATTTCCCTGGGCGTCGCGCTCGCCCACCGCGATGCCGGCCGGCTCGTGGTCGACATGCAACCCGACGGCGACCTGATGTTCGACGCGGGGGCGCTGTGGGTGGCGGTCAAGCACAAGATCCCGCTGCTGGTCGTCATGTACAACAACCGCGCCTACTACAACGACTGGGAGCACCAGATCCGCATGGCGCGCCAGCGCGGCACGCCGATCGAGCGCGCCCATATCGGTATGGACCTCGAGGAGCCGTTCGTGGATTTCGCCGGACTGGCGAAGTCCATGGGCTGGTACGCCGAGGGTCCGATCGAGCACGGCAAGGACGTCGGCCCGGCGCTGAAGCGCGCCATCGCCCGCGTCAAGGCGGGACAACCGGCATTGATCGACACGATCACTCAGAGACGGTGATCGTGCGCTACGCTTGACTGCCGAATCGGGCATGTTGCGATAACTCGGTGCGATGGTAACGGCCGCCCAGAACGAGTATTTGACGCGGGTGGGCCCGGGCTCGCCGATGGGCCTGCTGTTCCGCCGCTACTGGCTGCCGGCTCTGCTCGCGGAGGAACTGCCCGAGCCCGATTGCGCGCCGGTGCGAGTGAAGCTGCTGGGAGAGCGCCTGCTCGCTTTTCGCGACACGCAAGGCACGGCTGGGGCTGATCGCCGAATTCTGCGCCCATCGCGGCGTGAGCCTGTGGTTCGGCCGCAACGAGGAAAGCGGCATCCGCTGCCCCTACCACGGCTGGAAGTACGACGTGACCGGGCAATGCGTCGACGTCCCCTCCGAGCCGGCGGAAAACGGCTTCTGTTCCAGGATCAAGCTCACGAGTTATCCCCTGATCGAGCGCGCCGGCGTGCTGTGGGCCTATCTCGGCCCGCCCGAACTCAAGCCGGCGGAGCCCGCCTACGACTGGACGCGGGTGGCGCCCGCCCAGCGCTACGTCTCCAAGCGCGTCCAGGAATCCAACTATCTGCAGGCAATGGAGGGCGCCGTCGATTCGATCCATTCGGGCTACCTGCATCGCTACTCGGTCGGCGACGATCCCCTGCTCAAGCGCGATCCGGAGAGCCTCGCGCTGATGCGCGGCGATACGCGCCCCGCGTTCCTGCCGACACCGTCGCCCGGCGGCCTTCACGTGGCGACCCGCCGCAACGCCGGCGCGGACCTGTACTACTGGCGCGTCACGCAATGGCTCACGCCGTGCTTCAGCTTCTTTCCCCCGTACGGCGACAACCCCCACGGCGGCCACGCGTTCGTGCCGATCGATGACGAACGCTGCTGGACTTTCAGCATCGACTATCATCCGCGCCGCCCCCTGTCCGAGGCCGAGCGGGCGGCGATGCACGACGGCAAGGGCATACATGTGCAGCTCGTCGCTGGCACCTGGCTGCCGGTGGCGAACCGCGGTAACGACTACCTGATCGACCGCGCGGCGCAAAAGGCGAAGCGGACTTTTTCCGGCGTCTTCGGTGTCGGCGTGCAGGACGCCGCGGTGCAGGAGAGCATGGGCGCTGGTGCAGGACCGCGCGCGGGAAAACCTCGTATCATCGGACAACAACATCATCATGATGCGCAACCGGCTGCTCGAGGCGGCCAGCGCGGTCGCCGCCGGCACGGCCCCGCCCGGGCTCAAGCCGGAAACGCAGGGCGCGCGGGCGGTCTCCATGGTGGCGCCGCGGGGACTCTCGCTGTCCGAAGCCCTCGCGCGCGCCGACCAGGACCGGCGGTAGCCATTACGAGGGGATCGCATGAGCAGCAAGGAAGCGGACGTAGTGCTGCAGGTCGGAGTGATCGGCGCGGGCCGCATGGGACAGCCGGTCATCGGCCACTTGGCGCGCAAGGGCTTCACGGTCCAGGTCTACGACGTCGACGCGGCCAAGCAGAGCGCGGTCGAGCAGCGGGGCGCGCGCTGGCTCGCCGATCTCGCGGCGCTCGCGTGCGAGAGCGATGCGATCCTGATCTGCGTCGGCTACGACCGCGAGCTGCGCGAGCTGCTGTCCGACCGCGGGCTCCTGGCGCACGCCCGCCCCGGCACCATCGTCGCCATCCTGAGCACGGTCCATCCGGGCACGGTGCAGGAGCTCGCGCGGCAGGCCGGCAAGAGCGGAATACACGTCGTGGACGCCACCATGTGCCGCGGCGGCTGGGCTGCCGACGAGGGCACCCTGCTGTCCTTCGTCGGCGGGAGCGCGGAGCTGGTGTCCCGCCTGCGTCCCGTGCTCGCGGCGTTCTCGAGCGACATCGTGCACACCGGCGACGTCGGCACGGCGCAGGTCGCCAAAGCCGTCAACAACATGATCATGTGGGCGTGCCTGGTCGCGGACCACGAGGCGCTCGCGCTCGCGCGGCGCTACGGGCTGGACGTGGACGCGATGCGCAAGGCGCTGCTCACCACGCACTCGGCCAACGGCGCCCTGGAGAACTGGGGCAAGCAAACGATGGCGTGGGCCGACGACGACATGGAGATCGTTGCGGCGATGGCGCAGGACTGCGGTCTCGCGCTCGAGCAGGCCGCCGTCGTGCAGAAAATCTGCCGCAGCTTGAAGCCCAGGCGCTACCAGCTCGAGGACTACGGCAAGAAGTGACGAATAAGGGTGACGATTAAGGGTGACGAATGAGGGTGACGGAAATGCCTTCCAGAGATCTGCCCTTCGTCACCCGTATCTCGTCACCCGCGGCCTCCGCAACAACTTCACAAGGAATCGGCGCCCACGTGTCGGCCGCGGCGCGCCGCCGGGGGTCGCATCCCGCAAGCGGGTCCCTGCTCCGCCTCTCGACGCCCTACCTCTTTCACCCGTATCTCGTCACTCTGTTCGTGGCGGCGTGCTTGCTGGCGACGGCCGCCACGACGCGGGCGCAAGACGGTTGGCCGTCCCGGCCGGTTCGACTCGTCGTTCCTTCCTCTCCCGGCGGCGGTACCGACACCTACGCTCGCCTGCTGGCGCAGGGGCTGGGCCAGGCGTTCAAGCAGCAGTTCGTCGTGGACAACCGGCCCGGCGCCGGCGGCAACCTGGGCGCCGAGATCGCTGCCAGGGCGGCGCCGGACGGATACACCTTCCTCGTCTCCTCGAGCCCGGCGCTTGTCGCCAACCAGAGCCTGTACCGCAGCCTCCCGTACAACGCGGAGCGCGACTTCGCGCCGGTCGCGCGCGGCGTCATCAGCCCCCTTGTCATTTCGAGCCATCCGTCGGTTCCCGCCAGGACCCTGTCCGCCCTGGCGGCGCTGGCAAGACGCGAGCCGGACAGCCTTACCTACGGTTCGCCGGGCGCGGGTAGTTCGTCCAACCTTGCCGTGAAGATGCTCGAGGAGGCCGCAAGGGTGAGGTTCATGCACGTGCCGTACAAGGGCGCGGCGCAGGCGGTGCTCGGGCTGCTCCGCGGCGAAGTCGCGTTCATGGTCACCGACATCAGCACCGCGCGGCCGCACGTGCAATCCAGGAGGGTAGTGCCGCTCGCTGCGTCCCATCATAGCCCTCACCTTCCAGGCACGCCCACTTATGCCGAAGCCGGCTACCCGAGTGTCGATGCCTATCCCTCGGTACAGCGTCGTAGCGCCGGCAGGAACGCCGCACGCAATCGTCCAGCGCGTGAGCGCGGAGATCGTGAGCCTGATGAAATTACCGGCGTTCCGGGAACGGCTCGATGCGACCGCGCTGGTCCCGGTCTTCGACACGCCGGACGAGTTCGCCGCCATCCTCAGGAAGGAGCGAGCAAGATATGCGGAAATCATCCGCCGCAACAAGATCCTGGCGGAATAGCCGGGCGCTGGCGCGCCCGAAGGATGAAGGATGAGGGATGAGGGAATGAGGCTTAGAGACCTTTGCCTGTTGTCTGTTGCCTTCTGCCTGGTTGCGGCCGCATCGGTCGCGATGGCGCAGGAGCCGAAGAGTGCCCTGCCCGCCCTCGCTCAATACGAAGGTGCAGATCGCTCGCAACGCCTCGCCGAAGGCGCGCGCCGCGAAGGGACGCTGAACCTATACACCTCCCTCACCGTCGATGACATGGCGGTACTCAACGGGGCATTTGAGAAGAAGTACGGCGTCAAGGTGCGCATGTGGCGAGCCGCCTCGGACAAGGTCGTGCAGCGCACGATCGCCGAGAACCGGGCGTCGCGCTACGAGGTGGATGTGATCGAGCTGAATGCGCCGTCGCTGGAGATCCTGCGCCGCGAAGGGCTGCTGCAGGCGGTGCGCTCGCCTCACCACGCCGATTTGATCCCGGCGGCCGTGCCAGCGCACAAGGAGTGGGTCGGAGCCCGGCTCAGCGTATTCGTGCACGCCTTCAACACGCGCCTGGTCAGGAAGGACGAACTGCCCGCGTCCTACAGCGACCTGCTGCACCCGCGCTGGAAAGGCAGGCTCGGCATAGAGGCCTCCGACGAGGACTGGTTCGCGGCGATCGTGCAAAGTCTAGGTGAAGAAAAGGGGCTGAAGCTATTCCGCGACCTGGCGGCGGGGAACGGCTTTACGGTGCGCAAGGGCCACACGCTCCTCACCAACCTCGTGGTGGCGGGCGAGGTGCCCTTCGCGCTCACCGTGTACAACTTCACCGCGGAGCAGCTCAAGCAGAAGGGCGCCCCGCTCGACTGGTTCGTGCTGCCGCCGGCCATCGCGCGCGCGAACGGGGTCGCCGTCGCGAGGCGCGCTGCGAACCCGCACGCTGCCCTGCTGTATTACGAATTCATGATCGGTGGCGAGGGCCAGCAGATTCTGCTCAAGCGCGATTTCGTTCCCGCGAGCAGGAGGGTCGACACGGCGCTCAATCGCGGTCCGCTCACGATCATTGACCCGGCGCTCATCGTGGACCAGGGCGAGCGCTGGGCGAAGCTGTATGATGAAATCATCGTAAAGGGCGGAAGGTGAGCCGCAGATAAACGCAGATGAACGCGGATACAGCAAGAGTTGCGCGACCTCCCCTCCTGCCTGAGGAGGGGCGCCCGCACAGCGGGCGGAGTGGTGGGAGAATCGAGTGGCGGACGACGGCCGCGGTTCTTGCCGCGTTCTTCGCGTTCACCATCGTGCTACAGGCATTTGCGCAGCCCCCTTCCGCGACGCCTGCCAGCCTCGCCACCTACGCCGGCGCCGACCGTCACGAGCGCATCCTCGCCGCGGCAAAAAAGGAAGGCACGCTCACGCTCTATACGACCTTCGCCGCGTACAACCTGGAGACGGTCGCCACCGATTTCGAGCGCCGCTACGGAGTGAAGATCAACCCGTGGCGCTCGGGCACCCTAAGGGTGCTGCAGCGAACGCTGAACGAAGCGAAAGCCGGCCGCTTCGAGGTCGACGCGATCCTTTTCGGCTCCCCGGAGATGGAAGCACTCTATCGCGAAAAGCTGCTGCAGGAAGTCCGCTCCCCTCTCCACAAGAACCTGATCGAGGGCGGGCTGCCGGCGCACTCGGGCTGGGCGGCGGTGTATCTCAATCTTTTCGCCCACGCCTACAACACCGCCAAGGTGAAGCGGGAAGAGCTGCCGAAGACCTACGCCGACCTGCTCGACCCCAGGTGGCGCGGCCGCCTCGGCGTGGAATCGCAGGACCAGGAGTGGTTTCTGGCCATCGTCAAGGACATGGGCGAGGCCAGAGGGCTCAAGTTTTTCCGGGATCTGGTGGCCACCAACGGCTTGTCGGTGCGCACCGGGCATTCGCTGCTCACCAACATGGTCGCTTCCGGCGAGGTTCCGCTCGCGCTCACCGTGCACAGCTACATGCCGGAGCAGATGAAACGCAAGGGCGCGCCGATCGAGTGGTTCGTGCTCGAGCCCGCCGTCGTACGGCCGAACGCGGTGGGCGTCATGCGGCGCGCGCCGCACCCGAACGCCGCGCTGCTGTTTTACGAGGTACATGCTGAGCGACGCCCAGAAGCTGCTCGCCGATATGGCCTATGTCCCGGCCACCCGGCAGAGCGATTCGCCGCTCAAGAACCTGCGCGTGCGCATGGTCGACCCGGTCGAGGCCCTGGATGAGAACGAGAAGTGGTCGAAACTGTATGAAGAGACGCTGCGCGGCGTTCGGTGACATTCTGAAGCCCATGAAACCGCCGATGGCCGCGGATAGATCAACCCCAATTCGAGCCACAGATAAACACAGATACACACGGATAAGATCAAAGGCAGAAACCGATGGCAGGATCAAGAACAGTCTGCAGGCTAGTCCTCGCGAAAGCGGGGACCCGGTCCACCAGGCATCAGCGGCTATGGATTGTTTTTCTCTTGGACTTTTGAAATCTGTGTTTATCTGTGTGTATCTGTGGCTATATTTGGCCTCGGATTTCATCGGCATTCGTCGGCGGTTAAATTCAGACGAGGAACACCATGATCATTGATCTGGATTCGCACCTGCGGGAAGGGTATTTCCTGGACGAGGTCTACAAGCTCGACGGGGCGCTCGCGAGCTTCACGCCGAAAAAAGCGGGCGACGGACGCTCGCACGCGACGCGTTTCGTTCACTCACTGGAGCCCGGCGACGCGGCGGCGCTGGCGGCGTTCAAGCATTCCTATATCTACGACCCGAAGAACGACCCGGAGCTGGCCGACCGCCAAAGGGGCGGCTACGACATGCAGCGCCGGCTCGCGGACCTGCGCAAGGAAGGCATCGACAAGCAGATCATCTTCCCGACCGGGATCGACATCGCGACCAAGAACCACGGCGAGCTGGGCGCGGCGCTCGCCCGCTGCTACAACAACTGGGTCCGCAACCTCGTGCAGGGCCATGAAGACGTGTTTCTCCCGTGCGCGGCTGCGCCGGCCGGCTGCCCCGATCAAATGGCGGCCGAGCTGCGCCGCTGCGTGAAGGAGAAGGGATTCAAGGCTGGCCACCTGGTGTGCTATTGCGGTCCGCGCAACCTGGACGATCCTTCGTTCCACGATTATTACGCGGCCGCGCAAGAGCTCGACGTCCCGCTGCTGTGCCACCCCAATAGCGTCGGCGAGCTGACCGACCGCTTCGACAATTTCTTCAAGTTGCACATCGCCGGGCGCCCCAACAACTGCACCACTGCCCTCATCGCCCTGGTGGCGGGCGGCGTGTTCGAGAAGTTCCCGAGGTTACGCGTTGCCTTCTTCGAATGCAGCACGGAATGGCTGCTCTACTGGATGCACCGCATGGACGACGACTGGGAATGGGCGAGCGAATACGCCGAGGAGACCGGCGGCAGCGCGCTCAGCATGGCGCCTTCCCAGTACATCAAGCGCAACTGCTACGTGTCGTGCGAAGCCGACGAGCGCTATCTCGCCAATGCGGTCGCGGAGCTGGGTGCGGACCATATCTGCATGGCGACCGACTACCCGCACTTCGATTCGAAGTTTCCGGAGACCGTCCAGGGCATCAGGCAACGGAGCGATCTCACCGCGCCGCAGAAGGAGATGATCCTCGGCGGCACCGCCGCTTCGCTGTTGAGGCTGTAACTGGCTGGACGCAGCCTCCTGGCATGCCCCTTGCTCGTATGTTCGGCGGAAGCAGTAGAACGATCGGTTTTCTAGGGTTATGGGAGGTGTTCGAAAGCCCTTCGTTCCTGCTTCCACCATTTTAAGGAAGGGGCCACGGGCCCTTGGAATCTATCTCAGCCGAAAAACCTCCTCGGCACGTGGCGCCGAGCAGGTTTTTTCAGAGATTACCTAAGATGCGCCGCGGGCCGATCCCGGTAAAGAATGCACGGGCAATGCGGCCGGCGCGAGGCAGGCGGGGTGTCGGGAGGGTCTACAGCAGTGCCGAGATTCCGACATCCGGTGTACTCGAAGGTTGCCGCGGCGGAAGGTGCAGGATGCCGCGGAGAAAGGAGGGTGTAGCGGAGTTGGAATCGATATCTTGGACTGGCACCCCTTCCGGGTCTCGTGACCCGGCTCACTTGAGAGTCTTCTCAAGCTTGTTGTAAGCAGGTCGTAAGCCCCGCTCCGGCGGGGCTTGCTTCGTACGGCTTGCCCTCGAGCGGCTGCGCACGCTGGGGCTGGCACGGCGCCCTTACGCTATCATCCCGGTACAAACCGGATGGCCGGGTTCGGCGTCCAAAGGAGGAGACATGCCCTTCGTAGCGAGCACGCATACGTGCGCGGTCCCGCCGCGTCGCACATTTCTTGCCGGGCTGGGCGCGCTCGGCGCGAGCGCCCTTTTCCCGGGATGCGCGACCGTGGATCAGACGGCAGGCAAGGCCCAGCGGATAGACGTGCACCATCACATCGCGCCCCCCGCCTACTCCTCGGCGCTCAAGGCGATGATGCGCGGCCATGCCAAGTGGTCGGTCCAGGCCTCGCTCGAGGATATGGACAAGAGCGGCATCGCAACCTCGATCACCTCGCTCATCAACCCCGGCATGCAGGCATGGGCCGGCGACGTGGCGGGAGCACGCAAGATCGCGCGCGAGTCGAACGAATACGCCGCGACGCTCGTGCGCGACCATCCCGGCCGTTTCGGCTCGTTCGCCTCGATCCCGTTCCCGGACATCGAGGGCAGCCTGAGGGAAATCGAGTACGCGCTCGATACGCTCAAGGCCGACGGCATCTACCTGTGGACCAGCTACGGCGGGAAGCTCCTGGGCGATCCGGATTTTTTCCCGATCCTCGAGGAACTGAATCGCCGCAAGGTCGTGATCTACACGCACCCCGCTACTCCGGCGTGCTGCGCGAAGATCATGCCCTATATCTCGATCAACGCGATCGAGGGGCCGGTGGACACGACGCGCACGATGATCAGCCTACTGTTCCAGGGTGGCGCAGCGCGCTATCCGGACATCCGCTGGATCTTCTCCCACAGCGGCGGGGTCACACCGTTCCTGCTGTCGCGCTTCGAGCGGCACATGATCGACGCGAAGGACGCCAAGGAGAAGGCGCCCAACGGCGTGATGCACGAGCTCAGGAAGTTCTACTACGACACCGCACAGGGCAACCATCCCGGCGCGCTCGCTGCGCTCATGAAGATCGCGCCGGTGTCGCAAGTGCTCTACGGCACGGATTTCCCGTTCCGCGACGGCGCCGAGGAGAACGCGGGCCTCGGCGCGCACTTCAGCGCCGCGGAGCTGCATGCCATCAATCGGGGCAATGCGCTGCGTCTCATACCGCGTCTGGGTTGAAGGAACGGGGAACGGGGCCAGTAATTGAGCAGGGGAAATGGGCCCCTTCCGAGAACCTATCTCAATAGTAGGCGCGTGTGCGACGGAGGCAATGTGGGATGCAGTTCAAGGAGGAGAGTCCGAAGCAATATGTCGATATTGCGAGGGCTCCCGACGAAGAAATGCGCCCAGATTGCCCCGTCCCTCCGGGTTGCGGCCAGGACGGTCGTCTGCATCGTTGCCCGGCTAGCCATATCGACAGGCTGGCTCCTGAATTTCATTCAGGAGGCAGCCCGGCCTGCGCCGGCCGCCTTGCATACGGTCCGTCCTGGCCACAACGCATCACGCACCTACTATTGAGATAGGTTCTGATCCGAGGGGCCTTCCCATTCCCCCGCCACCCCTCGGTGCCTAAAATTGCGCCGATACGGTGCCGAACGAATCGAGTCTCCTCCGTGTTTCCGTGTGATTCCGTGGCTGATTACCGGGAGTAGGCAATGCACTTCGTCACGTTGAGCGGTGAAGGGGGCGCTTCCGCCGGTGTGATTACCGGCGATGAAATTCTCGATATCGCCGCTGCTGCCGGCGCGATCGGTGAGGCGCGCGCCCTGCCGGGGTCCGTGCGCGGCATCCTGGAGGAAGGCGATCGGGCGCTCGCAGTCGTGAAGGCTATCCGCGATCGTTTGCTCAACGGTGCCGCGCCGCTGCGGGAACAATTGCGGGCGATCAAGGCGCTCGTTCCCGCTGCAAAAGCAACGCTGCTCGCGCCCGTGCCCGACCCCGGCATGATACTGGGCGCCGGCCTGAACTATCACGGCCATTTGAAGGAAATGAAGAATACGCCGGTACCCCAAAAACCTGCCTCGCTTTACAAGAGCCCCGCGGCGGTGATCGGCCCGGACGCGCCTATCGTCCCCCCGATCGAGTGGGCCGATATGGTGGACTACGAAGGCGAGTTCAGCGCCGTCTTCGGCAAGCCCTGCCACCGGGTCAAGGCGGCCGATGCGCTCGACTACATCGCCGGGTATACCCTGATCAACGACGTCTCCGCGCGCAATTGGATCCCGGAGATTTTCCAGTCCATCGGGACATTCGGCCCGATTTTCGCCTGGGAGCACAACATACTGGGCAAGCAGTTCCCGACGTTCTGCCCCATGGGTCCCGCCCTCGCCACGCGTGACGAGATCGCGGATCCGGGCAAGGTGAATATCACCACGACGTTAAACGGCAAGGTCATGCAATCGGCGTGCACCGACGATCTCATCTTCAGCCTCGCCGAGCTGATCGAATACTACTCGCAGTTCTACCGCTTCCGCCCCGGCGACGTGATCACCACCGGCTCGCCGGCGGGCGTTGGCTTCGGCCGCAATCCCCAGGTCTTCATGAAGCACGGGGATGTGGTGGCGGTTACGGTAAAGGAGATCGGCACGCTCTCCAATCCGGTCGCTGCCGCTTGACGGCAGAACAATTTACCGCAGAGGCGCAGAGGACACGGAGGAAGAACAACAACTGCAATCGAACCGCCAAGACGCCAAGACCGCCAAGAAAACTAACAACGAATGACTAGCCGCAGATAAACGCAGATAAACGCGGACAAAGATCAACTGCGGTCCTGCCGGTCGATCTGCCTCTTGCCTCTCTCCGTGCCTCTGCGGTTCACCTTGATCTTTGACCTTCTTGGCGGCCTTGGCGTCTTGGCGGTTAAATAACATTCAATACCCGAGCGCTTCGCCGATCATCACCACGCAGATCCGTCCCGGAAGCTTCTCGTTCTCGATGATCAAGACCTTGCCGCACTGGCGGCCGGGGCCGCGGCACGCCTCGTTGTCGCACCGGCCCGTAACGGCGCAAGGCGTGTTCACATTCAGGCGGCGGCACTCCTGCACCGCGGCCGTGTTTCTCAGCCGGTCGAAGGCGGCGGCGAGGTCGGGGACGATCTTGTTCACGCCGGCAACGAGAAGGAGCTTACCCGCGCCGAACGCATAGGCGGCCACGCGGTTGCCGCTGCCGTCTGCGTTCACGATCTCCCCGCTCGCGGTGATCGCCGCGATCCCGCCGACAAAATAGTCCGCGATCGTGTTGCGCCGGCGCACGCGAGTCCGTTCTTCAGCGTCGTCGATCTCCTTCACGCCCCGGCGCAGCCATTGGTACGGCCCCTTCGCCACTGCATCGAGAAACCCGATCTGCTCCAGCGTCGTGGAGCCCCCGTTCATCACCATCGCGCCGGCCGGAATGCGCGACAGCAGGTAGTCGCGCGCGGATGCGCCGTCGGCAAAATAGACGAGGTCGATACCGCGCCGCTTGAGCTCGTCCCGCAGCCGGGCGATGACCTCCGGCACGCCGGTGCCCGCAGCGATGCTTCCAGCAGCCTGCGATGCGGTGCGCGCCGTGACCATGTCACTCGGTGGTCATCGGCCGGCCGCCGAGAAAGATATTCGAGAAGTGTCGGGTCCATTTCTCGTGCTCGTCGAGCGCGAGCTCCGAGTCGATGATCTCGTGCTTGAATTTGTTGAGCGGGGTATCCACGAGCGTGCTCGACGGGACCCGGTTCGCGGCCTTGAAGATCTCCTGCCCCTCCTTCGACAGCATGAACTCGACGAACAGCAGCGCCGCGTGCGGATGCGGCGCGTGCCTGGCGACGCCGATCGCGGCCCCCTGGCCGAACGCGGGCTGCAGCGGCTTCCAGTCTACGGGCGCTCCCTGGAGCTTTAGCGTCTCCATGTTGTTGTTGAACGCGTTGAGGAAGAAGGGGACTTCGCCCGCGGCGACGAGCTGCGCCGTGAGTATGTGGCTGTGGCGTAGCACGGGCTTCTGCGCGGCGAGCTTGCGGAAGTAGGCCAGCCCTTTTTCCTCGCCCATTGCCTTCACCACCGCGGCGAACCACTGCACGTCGGTGTTCTCGATCGTGATGCGTCCCACCCACTTCGGGTGCAGCAGGTCCTCGTACGTCGCCGGCAATTCCTCGGGCTTGATGAGATTGGTGTTGTAGCCCATCACGAAGAACGCGAAGCGATCGGCGACGTACTGTCGATGGCCGCGGGGAAAGGCAGCTGGCACGAGCTCTCGCAGCACGGGTGAGTGGAAGTCCTCGAGCAGATTCTCCCGCCGCAGCATCTCCAGACGGTTCGCGCTGCCCTCGAACGCGTCGGCCTCGTAGCGCCGGGCGCGGGCCTCGGAGACGGCGCGGCTCACGATCTTCTCGGCCGAGGAGCGCCAATGAGTGACGCGTATGCCGTATTTCTTTTCGAAAGCCGCCGCAAACGCCTTGCCGTCCGCGGCGGTCATGCTGCTGTAGAACATCACCTGCCCTTCCTTCTTCGCCTGATCGACGAGACGCTTGTCGCGGTCGGCGCCCTGGTACATATAGATCTTGCGGTTCGGAGACGGCGGGCTGGAAGGCGTCTGCGCGACCGCAGCGGCGGCGGTGAGTAAGCTCAGCGCGGCGGCGGCGAGGCGGCTGACGGCGAAGCCTGCGCGCGGGGCGGGACGGTTCATGGCGGATCGTGGCCGTAACACTCTGAACGACTATACAATGTTACCGTGTTACCGTGAAATGAGGCGCGGCAGGAGAGGACTCCGAATGACCGACAACGCGAACCCCATCCGCATTCAAAAGATCGGACACGTCGGGCTCTACTGCCGTGACCTGCCGAAGATGGTCGATTTCTACACGCGCATCCTCGGCTTCAAGGTCTCGGACGTCAACGAGAAAGGGATGACTTTTCTGCGCTTCGGGTCTGATCACCACAGCCTGGTCCTCGCGAAGATGGACGACGCAGAGCAGAAGAAAGGCACCGGCGCCACCATCGTCCAGCAGATCGCGCTGGAGGTAGCCGATCTCGACGAAGTGAAGCGGATCCGGAAGTATCTGCTGTCGCAGGGCGTGCGCGTCCATGGCAAGGTCAAGCACGAAGGACCGGGAGGCAATCACACTTTCGACTTCGACGACCCGGAGGGCAACCGCCTGCAGTTCTTCTGCGACATGGACCAGATCGGCTGGGACGGCAAAAGCCGCCCGAAGGACCAGTGGAAACGTTTCGAGATCGACGATTGAGCTCCGAGGGCCAGAAGGTTCTCTCGGTGCGTCGGCGGTTCAACTCAGGTTGATCCGTTCATCGCGAAGGGATGCGGTAGGGCCCTCGACCTAAAGCACATGAGAAAGTCGCGAGAATACGAATAGGCTCTTGGTCCCGCGATGGTTCAGCTTTTCTCTCTGGTGGGCATCTTCATCAGCTTCAGCGCATTCTCGAAATAGATCTTCCGCTTGTCCGCCTCGGATAGCTTCAGATCCTCGATCGACCGTATCCCCTCCCGGATGAACATCGGCCCCCCTTCCGGGTCGAACGGGCAGTCGCTCGCGAACACCACCCGGTCCGCGCCGAAGAAGGCGAGCCCGCACGCGAGCGGCGCCGCCGCGCCGCCGAGCACCGTGTCCCCGTAGAACATCCTGAAATACTCGATCGGCGGCTTCTTCAGACGCTTCAGGACCTCGGCCTCCTCCCCGTCGGCGCTGCGCGAGCCGAGTTGCGCCCACAGCGTCTCCGCGCGCCCGGCGAAATAGGGAATCATCCCGCCGCAATGGTGCGTGATGATCCGCATCCGGGGCAAACGCTCGAACAACCCGGAGAAAACAATGCGAGCCATCGCGATGCTGCTCTCGAACGGCCAGCCGAGCACCTGCCAGATCTCGTACTTCGATTTCGACTCGTTTGCATAATCGGGGCGCGTGGCAGAGCGCACCGGATGCATCCAGATCGGGAGATCGTGGTGGTTGGTCACGCGTTCCAGCACCGGCAGGAACTCAGGATCGTCCAACGGCCGCCCCGCGACGCTCGTGCAGACCTGCACGCCGCGTGCGCCGAGCTTGCCGATCGCGCGATCCATTTCCTCGATCGCCGCCGGGACGTTGTTCATCGGCAGCGAGGCGATGAACGCCGGCAACTCCTTCGGCCATTTTGCGCACATTTCCGCCATGCCGTCGTTAGCGACGCGCGCAAACTCTGGCGATAGATCCGGACCGCCGAGCAGCTCCGGCGGGGGCAGGGATAGCGTGAGCACCTGCTGAACGTCGGCGAATTGCTCGCGCAGCATGGCCACCCGCGCCTCGATATCCCACAGCATGCGCAGGCTGGACATGCGCTTGACCATACCGGCTTCCTTCGAATGCTGCCTCACCAGCTCGAGGTAGCGGGCCGGCATCACGTGGTTGAAGATGTCGATCTTCTGTTGGCTCATATCAGGCTTTAGGTTTTGCATCGGTCTACTAGAGACCCAGAACGCGCTCGGCGTTCTGGTGGAAGATTTTCTCCATGACCGCATCCGGGTAGCCAAGCTCCTGCCACTCCTTGAGGATGCGGGCGTACGGCAGGCTGGGATAATCGCTGCCGAACATGATCTTGTCCTGCAGCCTTGCGCGCATGTCGACCTTGAGCTGCGCCGGAAAGTACTTCGGAGCCCAGCCCGACATTTCCCAGTAAACGTTGCCCTTGTGCAGCGCCACGGCGGTCGTCTCATCCACCCACGGCCAGCCGGGATGAGCCATGATGATCCTGAGGTTCGGAAAGTCGGCCGCGAGATCGTCTATCGCAGAGGGATGCGCGTGCCGGATCCGCGCGCCCATCCCCCCGGGCATGCCCGCGCCCATGCCGGTCGTCCCGACGTCGATCATCACCGCCGCTTTCAGCTCGTCGATGACTTCGAACAGCGGGTAGTAACGCCGGTCGTTGACCGCGAAGTGCTGCATGATCGGGTGAAAGTGGAAGCCGATCAGGCCCAGCTCCTCGATCGCCTTCCTCACTTGCCGGATCGCCTCCTCGCCTCTCGCTGGCTCGACCGCGCCCCAGGCCTGGATGATGCGATCCGGATGGCGCTTCCACATTGCGTGCACGTATTCGTTGCTGCACGGCGGCGTCGCGATGGTGGTCTGCAGATCGAGCGCGACCAGGACCGCTTCCACGCCCGCGGCGGCGAAATCCCTGACGACCTCATCTTCCCATTTCGCGACCCACGTCCGGTTCCAGTACTTGCCAAGCGCCTCGACGTAGGCTCCCTGGCAGTCGATCCACTCCTGAGTGCCGGGATAGCAGTGGAGGTCAATGATGCGCATGTAATTCCCGCTGGCTTCGTTAGGTTAAAAGCACAATTGAACCGCCAAGACGCCAAGCCCGCCAAGAAAACATAATCATGAAACATCTCACAGGGTTGCTTGCCGCATTTTCCTCCGCCCTCATCCCTCATCCCTCATCCCTCATCCCTCGACTCACCATCTCGACCAGCGCCTTCTTCGAGACCTTGCCGAAAGCGGAAAGGGGAAACTCGGTCATGATCTCGAGCCGCTCCGGGAGCTTGAACTTGGCGATCTCCTTTGCCGCGAGGAACTCGGTCAGCTCCTTCAGCGCAAGCGACCGCCCGCTGCGCAGGATGACGCACGCGCACATACGCTCTCCCAGGTCCGGATCGGGCATCGCGACACATGCGACGTTTTGCACGGCGGCGTGTCCGAGGATGAGGTTCTCGATCTCTTCTGCGCTGGTTTTCTCGCCGCCGCGGTTGATGAGATCCTTCTTGCGCCCCTCGACGACGTAGTTGCCGGAGGGATGCAGGCGCATCAAGTCGCCGGTGAGATAGTAGCCCTCCGGCGTGAACGCCCGTGCGTTGTGCTCCGGCGCGTTGAAGTAACCGCGCAGTGTATAAGGGCCCCGGCAGGCCAGCTCGCCCACTTCGCCGGGCCGCACCTCCCTGCCCTCCTCGTCGACGAGCCTGGCCTCGTCATCGGGAGAAATCGGCCGGCCGCAGGTCTCGAGACGCACGTCCTCGGGGTCGTCGAGGCGCACGAAAAAAAGCATGCCCTCGGCCATGCCGAAGTTCTCCTGCACCGTGGCGCCGGGGATGAGCTGCCTTGCGCGAATACGGACTTCCGGCTGCAAGCGCTGACCGCCGCACTGAATCACCTTCAGCGAAGTGAGATCGAATCTGCCGATATCGCGGCTGTTGATCAGCCGGATCAGCAGCGCGGGCACCAGCTTGACATGCGTCACCCGATACTTCTGGATCAACTGGAAGAGCTCCTCGGGGTGCGTGCTGGTGCCCAGCACGATCTTCCCTCCGTTGAAAAAATAACCCTGAATGCCCGGACAGGCGAGCGGGAGGTTATGAGCGACAGGCAAGACGAGGAGCAATGTCGAGCTCCCGGTCACGCCGCAAATCGGCGCAGCGATTTTCGAGTTGTATGCATAGTCGTTGTGAGTGCGGGGTATCAGTTTCGGCACGCCCGTCGTGCCTCCGGACAACTGAAACACAGCCGGATCGTCGGGGTCGATTGCTACCTCGTCCAGAGCCGAATGCGGTAATGCGGGCTTACGGTCGATGAGATCTCGCAGCGCATGCTCGCCCTCCCCGCTGCCTCCGAGCACAATGCGCCACTTCAAGCATGGAGACTCCGACTGAACCCGCCGAACCATAGTCCCGAACTGGAAGTCCCCCTGCGCCGCGGGATACACGCAAGCGACCGCGGAGGCCATGCGCACGAACTGGCTGACTTCGTTGTAGCGGTGCGTCGCCAATGCGGCGATCGGGATCGCGCCGGTTTTTTGCAGCGCAACGTAAGTGAGCACGAATTCTACGACGTTGGGGAGCTGCACCACTATCCGGTCGAGCGGCTTGAGACCCAGCGCCAGCAGATTGAGCGCCAACCTGTTGCTCATCTGATCGACGTCTGCATAGGTATATTCCCGGTCGCTGTCGATCACCGCCACCCGGTCGGCGAATTGTCGAAAAACGACGGCAAGCTCCTGCGCGAGCGACCTGTCCGCCCAGTAGCCCCGCGCGCGATAGCGTCTCGCGAATTCCGGAGGAAACGGGACGACCCCTTCGAGCATTTCAACCCTTAGGAGGCTATTTGAGCCACAGATAAACACAGATGAACACAGATGAACTCCAAATCGCCGGCAAAAACGATCTCATTTTCCTACTGTTCTCGAAGTTGGAGTACTTCGGTGTATTTCCGTGGCTGAATGCTTCTTCAATTGACGGGGTTGATCTTATCCGTGTTTATCTGTGTGTATCTGTGGCTGGTATGCCTTTACTACGTGGAGCTGCTGTAGCCGCCGTCGATGACGACCACCTCGCCCGTCACGAAGCGGTTGCCGGATACAAAGCTCATCATGGTTTCCGCGACATCCTCCGCCGTCACGCAACGCCTGAGCGGGGTCGCTTTGGCGCGTTTGCCCATGAGGTCATCGTACTTGTCCTCGAGCATGCGCTTCATCCAGTCCCCTTCCATCCATCCCGGCGCGACCGCGTTGACACGGATGTCCGGACCGAGATTCCACGCGAGCGTCTTTGTGAGATTCACGACCGCCGCTTTGCTCGCCGCATAGGGTATCGGTTGCGGCCCCGGCCGCAACCCCACGATACTCGCCGTGTTGACGATACAGGGCTCGACTCCCTTCTTGAGCAACGGCAGAGCAGCGCGGGTCACCTGGAACAGTCCCCGCACATTGACTGCGAATACGCGGTCCCAAGCGTCGAGTGACACACTCTCGAGATCCTTCGGTTTCCAGGCCGCGGTCGTGCCGGCGTTGTTGATGAGAACGTCGAGGCGGCCGAACGCCTCATCCACTTGCCTCATCATGCCGCGCACGCCCGCCTCGTCGCTCACGTCGCACTTGAGGAGTAGAATCTTCGCGCCGAGCTTTTCTGCATCGGCAGCCGTTGCGCGCGCCGCAGCTGCGCTCGAGCTGTAATTGATGCCGACGTCGAAACCGGCGCGCGCCAGCGCCAGTACCGCCGCTCGGCCGATACCGCTGGCCGCCCCTGTCACCAACGCCGCTTTTTTGCCTCGGCTCGTCACTCGACGGCGGCCTCTGACATATCATCGCAAGATTTTACGTAAAACACCTCGGCCGCCCAGCGCGCCGCCGGGGGTCGCATCCCCGTAAACGGGGCCCCTGCTCCGCCCCTCGACGCGCTCCCGTCACTCGTAGTCAATGTCGATGACAAGCGGACATCTTGTCAAGCTCCCCTACACGCATCGAGACTTGCGTAGCTTCGTCAACAATCGCGATGCTTCACTCGGATCGCACCGCAAAAAAAAGGCCGGTGCGAACCGGCCTTCATGATTGGAGAGTATGGTACCTGCGACTAAGTCGCTTGAATGCTCGCCGCCGCCTGCTCCTGGATAAATCGTTCCACCACGGCGCGCAGGCCTTCCGCTACTCGGCGCAGGTCACGGATGTCATGCGACATCTGGTCGGCGCTATCGAATACGCCCGAACCGTGCACCTCTTTACCCACGCGTTCCGCGGCGCCATGAGCGAGCCGCAACAAGTCCACGAGATCGCTGACGGCGTTGAGCGCCCTGCTGGTCGAATCACTGATCATCATGCCCGCACTCCCTGGTTGGCACGACTTGCGAACTGGTGTGCTGTCCCACTATATCGTTCCTCGCGCCGCGCGAACGTCCGATGAAGAAACGCGAATGCAGACGCCCCGCGTACCACTATGCGGGACGACAGCAATCGCGCTCAGCCAGTAACTGCCCCCGCATGCCCGCGGCCGCGGGATCTAGATAACCCGGCCGCGAGCGGTGCAGCAGCTTCGCGGCTACTTCTTCTCGGGGCTCGCAGGCGGCACTACGATCACAGTGTCGCCGCCGGGCTTGCCGGGCTCGCCCATCTTGCCGGGTTCACCTTTGGGACCTTCGGGGCCGGGGGCGCCGGCAGGACCTTGGGGACCCGGAGTCGGCACCGGGGTCGGCACGACGACGGTATCCTTAGCCGGTGGCGGCGAGGGGGGTGCCGGTGTCACCACGGTTTCCTTCTTTTCGCATGCGCTGAAGGCAAGCGCCACCAGCACCGCCGAAAATACTGTCAAATATCGCATGACGACTCCTTTTTTTGAGGAAGTAACGAACGAAAGCGCACCTGTATAGGCAGCATCAGCCCCCCTGGTTCACCAAGCGGTAGCTATGACATATAGATTGGGGGCGGACGCGGGAAGTTCCCGAGGCCCAGCGGCGGCAGCCGGCATCTGCGCAAATTAGGGACGACACTGGCGTCAACCCGTTCTGGCCATTGACAGATTCCAGATGCTGCAATAGCCCCTCGCCCCTTCCAGGAGCCTCGACCTTGCGCCTAATCGGCCGCCAGCTCGAGCCCTCTGCACCGTAGCATAATAGCAAGCAGGCGGGCTACATATTCATAGACACGTCGCATCGGCAATCAGGAGAGGACCTTGCAGTTTCACGTCGGAAAGTTCGATGAGACCGGTTTTGAGGTCCCCTCCGGGTACACCGAGCACGCCCGAGGCTATGAGCGCGCGACCTTGATGGACCGCAATTTGGGATCCGTCCACATGGGAGCCGGCATCTGCCAGCTGCAACCGAAGGGAAGCATAGACCCCTGCATACATGCTTACGAGAAAGGACTTTACATTCTGGATGGAGAACTGGAGCTGAAACGGGGTGATGATGCGTTCCGTCTTTCAGCGGACGACTACGCGCTTATCCCCTGCGGCATGCCCCACGCGATCCGCAATTCGGGAAAGACAACCGCGCGCTGGTTCGAGATGGCGGCGCCGCAACCGAAGGCGCCAGGCGGATGGCAGGACACATACTTCGGCAGCGCCCACGATTGGCCCGCGTCGGTCAACGCCCTGGATTTAGAAAGCCCGGCCACGAAGTCTGTGGGGCACTTCAAGCCGCGAAACCCGCTACTCCGTGACGGAGTAGACCGGAAGGGCCTTTCGGTCTATCGGTTCATGCACCGGGAGTTTGGAGCGCAGAATTTTTTCATGATGCGCGGAGAACTGGCGGTGGGAGGCGCGCGCAGTAATCACGATCATCCGATCGAGGAGCTGTACTTCGCTCTGAGCGGTGAAACCTTCATGGACATAGAGGGCCGGCGATTTCATCTGTGCCCGGGAGACGTCGTGTGGACCGGAGTCGGCACCTGCCATGCTTTTTGCCAGACCGGCGATCAGCCATTTCGGTGGATCGAAACGCAGGCGCCGCAGTTTCCCGCGCAGAACGGAACGCGGAACTATAGCGAGTGGGAGAAATTCAAGGGGGGATTTTGAGAAATTGAGAACTATACGGGTACAAAAGAGCATTTCGACTATCTGGTTATCACGTAAGACGTCGGAGAAGCACATTCTTCGTAAGTTTTGTGTGCCGGCCTAAAATTTAACGTTGTGCAGCACGTATTTCGGTGCATCCGTCGCACGGCCCGCATCCTTGCGCCAGTGCTAATGCTCGGCGGCGGAAGCGCGGCCATCGCGCAAACCTATCCCACCAAGACTCTCCGCATGCTGACCGCGGAGCTCGGCGGCGGCAGCGATCTCTCGGCGCGTCTCATCGCGCAGGGACTTTCCGCAAGCCTGGGCCAGCAGGTGATCGTAGACAACCGGGTAGGCGGCATCATCATTGCAGACATCGCCGCGAGGGCCGCGCCCGATGGCTACACGCTTTTCACGTACAGCAGCACGCTGTGGCTGATCCCGCTCATGCGCACCCGCACGCCGTACGACCCGGTGAAAGACTTCGCGCCCATCACGCTGGTAGGCAGCTCCCCCATGGTGCTCGTCACGCATCCGACGGTACCCGTGACCTCGGTCAAGGAATTGATTGCCCTGGCCAAGGCTAAACCTGGAGACATCAACTTCGCGACCGGTCCGTCCGGCGCCATACCGCACCTCTCGGCGGAGTTGTTCAAGGCCATGGCGGGCATCGATATCGTGCACATCGCGTACAAAGGCGTGGGTCTTGCAGTCACCGACTTGATCGGAGGCCGCGTGCAGATGATGTTTCCGAACGCGAGCGCGGCGCTGCCCCACGTCAAGTCCGGCCGGCTGCGCGGACTGGCGGTAACCAGCGCGCAGCCATCCACGCTGGCGCCCGGTTTTCCCACACTGGCCGCCTCGGGTCTGCCCGGCTATGAATGCGTAGCGATGTATGCGGTGTTCGTTCCAGCCAAGACGCCCGCGGCGCTCGTCAAGCGGCTGAATCAGGAGATCGTGCGCGTGCTCAACCGCCCGGACATCAGGGAGAAATTCTTGAACGCGAGCACGGAAGTGATCGCCAGCTCGCCCGAGGAGCTGGCCGCCACGATGAAATCGGAAATGACCAGAATGGGCAAAGTCGTCAAGGCTGCACACATACGGATTGATTGAAAATCAATACAGTCATCCGGGGATTCCCGCTGCGGCTGTAGCGCGTAAAGTCCATGCGATCTGCGCCGCGGCTGTGCAGCGTGCCCGGGCCAACAAGCAATCGAACCCGAGGCAATGCAGTTCCCGGCATGTGTGCTCCTTGATAAATCACGATCAATGCGAAACGGTCGCGAGCGCTGCCGACCTTCGGCGTGCCGGTCAGTCGAGCCGGAGGCCGATCTTCTTGATGAACACGCCCCACTTCTCGCGCTCGACCTTCATCAGAGCGGCGAATTGCTCCGGCGAGGTTCCGGCAGGCTCTGCGCCTAGCCCCAGCAGCCGCTCCCGCACATCCGGCAAGTTCAGGACGCGCACCATCTCTTGATTCAATTTGTCGACGATGGCTTTCGGCAGGCGGGCGGGACCCGCCACGCCGTTCCAGGCATGCACCTCGTAACCTGCAACGCCCGCCTCCGCGATGGTCGGCAGCTCCGGCAACAATTGCGAGCGCTTCGCCGTGCACACCGCCAGCGCGCGAAGCTTGCCGGCCCGGATCTGCGTCAGCGCGGGCGGCAAGCCATCGAACATGAGATGGATCTGGCCGCTGAACATGTCGATATGCGCGAACGGGCTCGACTTGTACACGATGTGTTCCATCTGGGTGCCGGTCATCGCCATGAACATTTCGCCGGCGAGGTGTATCGTGCCGCCGGCCCCTGCCGAGGCGAAAGACAGCTTGCGCGGATTCGCCCTGGCGTACGCGATGAGCTCCTGCACCGATTTCACCGGCAGCGCCGGGCTGACCACGAGCACGTTGGTGACGGTCGCGAGCTGCGTTACAGGAGCGAACGCAGTCGCCACGTCGTACGGCATGTTGCGGAAGAGAAACCCGTTCACCGCCAGCACGCTCGCCGAGCCCGACACCAGCGTATAGCCGTCGGGTGCGGCCTTCACCGCAATGTCCGTTCCGATATTGCCGCCGGCACCCGGGCGATTGTCGACGATGATCGTCTGCCCGAGCCCCTCGGACACCTTGGGCATGACGACTCGCGTCAGGACGTCGGTGATGCTGCCGGTGCCGAACGGAACGATGACGCGGATCGGGCGGCTGGGGTACTCCGCGGCCAGGCCGGCTGCGCTCGTACACGCCACCAGCAGCGCGGCAACCGCGGACTTCTGGGGAAATCGTGAAAGGGTGCAGTTCGCTCTCACGCACTCACGCCCTGACGCTCTCACGCTGAACTCTCCTCTCGCATCCCCCATCCCTCTTCATTCGCTGCTCCCTGGCGGCGTCACGCGGTTTGCGACAAACGGATGTTGGCCAAATCGAGGCGCTCTACCAGCGTTCGCAGCAGCCCGTGGGCGATCTGGAGCCGGCAGCCTTCGGACAGCCGGGACAACGCCGCGGGGGCGAACTCCCCGATGAGCACGTCGGTCGTGGCCTCTATGGTCGCCTTCCTGGTGGCCGCCCCGCCCCGGATGACCGCCATCTCGCCGAAACAGTCGCCGGGTTTGAGGACGTTCAGCAGACGTCCCCGCTTGGTGACCCTCAACTCGCCTGCACCGAGGAGGAACATGTTCTGCCCCGGCTGGTTCTCGCGCAAGATCGTCGTGCCCGATGGCAGGCGGTCCCAATGGCTTGAATGCACGATCTCCCAGAGGTGCGCGTCGTTGAGTCGGCCGAACAGCTCGCTCTTTCGAAGGATGCCGAATTTCTCGGAATCTCCTATTTCGGGCTGGTGGATGCTCAATTTGCCGACCTGCGCCAGCTCCACGGCCAGGTCGGCCCATGTCGGATACCTGTCGCCGGGCTGCTTGCTCATCATCTTGAGGACGATCTCGTCGAGGTGCGGCGGTACGTCACGTCGAATGGTGCCGGGCGCCGGCGGTGCATCATTTGAGATCCGATGGAACAGCTCTTCGATACTGGCGCCCGTGAACGGGCGCCGGCCGGTCAACAACTCGTACAGCACGACGCCCATCGAGTACATGTCACAGTATTGGGTGAGCTTCACGCCCGCAATCTGCTCCGGTGACAGGTAGCTTGGCGTCCCGACGATCATGTCCGTGGGCGCCTCGGTCCCTTTCAGCAGCGCCGACCCGAAGTCGGTTACCTTGATGTTCGTGCCTGCCACGACCAGGATGTTGGCGGGCTTGATGTCGCGATGAATGATGCCCTGACGAAACGCATAGTCGAGTGCGCTGCACGACTTGAATCCGATCTGAATGACCTCGTCGACGGAAAGAAGCCCGTCGGGCTGGGTAAACTTGAGAAGATTGCCTCCGGCCACGTACTCCATTGCGACATAACCGGAATCGTCCTGCATGACCGCTTCGAAGATGGACACGATGTGCGGGTGCGAGAGTCGTCCCGCCAGGGCGGCCTCGTTCATGAACTGGCCGCGGGTCATCTCACCCAGCTCCGAGTCGCGCAGAACCTTGGGATCGAAGACCTTGAGCGCCACTTCCTTGCGGGAGAAGGTGTCGAACGCGCAATACACGGTGCCCGAAGCGCCGGTCCCGAGCGGCCGCTTCAACTCGTACTTTCCCAATTGCGTCTGCATGCGAATCTCGTGTCCTTAGAGCCCATATCAAAATGAAAGATATGGGCCCTGATGTAGGGGAGTATGAGGGGAGAGCGTAGCGAGGGGCCATCCCCTCATTTTGTTAGGCTCTCTTAGCTATCACATGGCTGTGAGAAAGTCACTGCTTCACCAGGCCCAGCGCGGTATACAGCGTCTTCATTTCCGCGTACTCCGTCTGCCAGTGCTGGAGTGTCGCGGCGCTGCCCTTATAACCTTCGGCCGCCAGGCTGCGCTCGAGCTCCTTCGCCCACTCCCCGTCCTTGACGGCGCGCGACGCCACGCCCTCCCAGAAAGCGACCTGCGCTGCGCTCAAGCCTTTCGGTCCGGCAAGCGCGCGCCAGACCTCGATGCTGCTCTTTACCCCGAGCTCGAGCCATGTCGGAACTTCCGCAAGATCGCCCGGCATCCGCCGCGGCGCGCTGACCGCAATCAACCTGATCCTGCCCGCGCGCATCTGCTCGACGACGGAGGAAACCGGCGAGGACGTGGCGTCGATGTGACCACCGAGCAGCGCCGCCATGGATTCGCCGCCCGACCCGAACGTCACCTGGCGGAGCCGTTTCGCGTCGACGCCGGCCACGAACATCGCATGCGCAAAGGCGGTTTGCGTCGCGGTCCCCACGCCCGTCCCGACGGCCACCGCCATTGCGCCCGGTTCCTTCCGGAGTCGCTCGATCACGTCCTTTCCACTCTTGAACGGGGAGTCCGCGCGTACCGCGAGCGATACGTACTCCACGTTCAGAATCGCGAGCGGCGTGAAATCGGTGTAATTGAGCGCGCTCCGGCCCATGATGTGGTTGGTGAGCAGCGCCTGCCCGATGATCATCGCGTGGTGGCCGTCGCCCGGGTATTGCGCCAGGTAGGCGAGTCCCACGGCGCCCGCGCCGCCGGGCTTGTTGAGGACCGCAGCCGGCTGTTCGACCAGCTTGCGTTCCTGCATGATCCGCACGAGCAGGCGGCCGGTGCGATCCAGGCCACCTCCGGGCGTGCTGCCAACGATGATCTCGACCGCGCGTTCGGGCTTCCAGCTTTGCGCGCGCGCGGCCGGTGCGACGAGGATGAGGATTGCCGCCAGCCCTGCCTGCAAGTACAGTCACGAATAGTCCTGCTTTCACCATGCGGCAAACGCGTTTCACTACAACCTGATCTCAAGAACGGAAAACCGACAGGATGATCGGGATAGACAGGATTGTGGGCACAAAACTTCCTGTAAATCCGTGTCAATCCTGTCTGTTATCGGATTTAGACCGCACTTCTGCTGGTTTTTTGAGACACACTTCTAATGGCCCGGCGCAGCCAGCGCCTGCTCGCGGCCGGCGAATGCCGGCACGACCTCGCGCGCGAAGCGGCGCATGCTCTCGCGCGAGCTGCCGCTGAAGTTCCCGAGTATGTAACTGACGCCGACGGCGCGCAGTGCTTCGATCTTGCCGACGATCTCCTCGGGGGTGCCGTACAGGGCAACGGCCTCGGTGCTGGCTGGCGTGTGCTCGTAGGCCAGCATGTGCGACCCTCCCTCCTTTCCCGGGGTGCGCGACACTTCGACCGTACGCTGGCGGAACTTCGCGTTACGCTCCAGCGCCGCCGCCTTGTCCGCCGGGTCCTTCGCGACGTGTATATCACGTGCCACGGCGACTTCCATTGGCCGGTAAGCCCGGCCCCGCGCCTCGACTTCCGACTTGAACAAAGCGATTCGCTCGCCGATGACTTGCGGCGAGGCGAACTGATCGAGCATCAGGTTGCAGCCGAGCTCGGCGACGCGCCGGATAGCAGACGCGCTGCCGGCCGCCATCCAGATGGGAGGATGCGGCTTCTGCGCGACAGGCGGTTCGACGATGACGTCCTCGAATTGCCAGAACCGCCCGTGGTGCGAAAAGCGTCCCGTCGCGGTCCAGGCCCTGACGATCACGTCGAACGCCTCGTCGAAGCGCGCGTCGGCTTCCTCCATGGGGATGCAAAAGCCTTTGAACTCGTTGTAGCGGTACCCCTTGCCGACGCCGAAATCCAGGCGTCCCCCGGAGAGCAAGTCGAGCGTCGCCGCCTGCTCGGCAAGCAGCACAGGGTTGTGCCAGGGCAGCACCATGACCGCCGTCCCGACCCGCAACGTCTTGGTTTTTGCGGCTACCCAGGTCAGCAGATTCAGCGTGGCCGAGATCTGGTTCCATCCGGTGAAGTGATGCTCGACCTGGAAGCTGCTGTGATAGCCGAGGGCTTCGGCTTCGACGGTGTACTCGACGAAATCCCTGAACCCCTGCCCGAGCCCGGCGCGGGCATCGCTGCTGTTGGCCTGAGCCCCGCCGAAAAGACCGAATTGCATTTTCCTGGATGTTGCGTGATAAGTGATGATAGTGATAGGTGATCAGTGATAGGTTTCCCGCAATCGCGGGGTTCAGCCTTCATCGCCTCATCGCCTCATCCTTTGCCGTCTACTGCGCCGTCCAGCCGCCATCCACCAGCAGGCTCGCGCCCGTGATGAGGGAAGCGGCCGGCGACGCGAGAAACGCGACCGCGGCCGATACCTCGTCGAGCTTGCCCAGCCTGCCGAGCGGTATGCGATTCAGCACCCATTCGCGAAAGCGCGGCTCCTCGAAGAACGGCGCGGTCAACGGTGTCTCGATGAAAGTCGGCGCGATCGAATTCACGCGTATGTTGTGCGGCGCGAGCTCAATCGCGAGCGCCTTGGTGAGCCCTTCGAGGGCGTGCTTCGTCATGCAATAGACGGTGCGCCCGGCGGCGCCGACGTGGCCCATCTGCGAGGAAACATTGACCATCGCGCCGCCGCGCTCCTTCCGATCGGCCGCTTCCAGCATCTTGCGCGCCGCCGCCTGCGCCACGAGAAACGCCGCCCGCACGTTGAGGTCGAGCACGCGGTCCAGGCGCTCCTCGGTGACTTCGACAAACGGCTCCGGCATATTCCCGCCCGCGTTGTTGACGAGGATATCGAGCCGGGAAAGCCGTGCGAACGTCTCCCGCACCTGCGCGCCGTTGGTGACATCGCACACCAACGGCACGGCGGCGCCGCCTTCAGAGCGTATCGACTCGGCGGCCTCCTCCAGCTCGCTCAAGGTGCGGCTCAGGAGGTAGACCTCGGCGCCGGCCTGCGCCAGTCCGATCGCCGACGCGAGCCCCAATCCGCGTCCTGCCCCCGTAACGAGCGCGGCGCGGCCGTCCAGCCGAACGCCGCTCAACACGCCGGGCAACGCGGCCGGTGAGCTCATGCGCGTTCCGGCTTGGCGCGGTGGAGACCCACGTCCCTGCCGCCGTAGCGGCGCAGCCGGAGGTCGGCCTGCTCCTTGTGGCCCCAGAACCGCTCGATGGCGCACAGACGCGAGCAGTATTCTCCGATCTCGACGCTCGCCTCGGGGGTGCATTCCTGGTAGGTGCAGGTCTTCATGAACTTCCCCACCCACAGCCCGCCGGTGTAGCGCGCCGCGCCGCGCGTGGGCAGGGTGTGGTTGGTGCCGATCACCTTGTCGCCGTACGCCACGTTGGTTTCGGGGCCCAGAAAAAGCGCGCCATAATTCTTCATGCGCTCGAGGAACCAGCGCGGGTCGCGGGTGAGCACTTCGACGTGCTCGGCGGCGATACGGTCGGCCTCACGCACGGCTTCCTCGGTGGAGTCCACGAGGATGATTTCGCCATAGTCGCGCCATGCGACGCCCGCGACATCGGCGGTAGGCAGCACCTTCAACTGGCGCTCGATTTCGGCAGGCAGCGCTGCGGCCAGTGCGCGCGATGTCGTGATGAGTGTCGCCGGACTGGTGGGGCCGTGCTCGGCCTGGCCCAGGAGGTCGACCGCCACCATCTCGGCGTCGGCGGTGTCGTCGGCGATTACCAGGATTTCCGTTGGCCCGGCCAGGAGGTCTATGCCCACGCGGCCGAAGAGCTGGCGTTTCGCCTCCGCCACGTACGCGTTGCCGGGACCGACCAGCATGTCGACCGCGGGTATGCTCTCCGTCCCGAGGGCCATCGCGGCAACGGCCTGGACACCGCCAAGGACATGGATCTCGTCGGCGCCGCCGAGCACCATCGCGGCAATCGTTTCCGCATGTGGCGCGCCGGCGTTGGGCGGCGTGCAGGCAACGATGCGTTTCACGCCCGCCACTCGCGCTGTAACGATGCTCATGTGCGCTGAAGCGACCATCGGATAGCGCCCGCCCGGAACGTAGCAGCCAACGCTTTCCACAGGGATGTTCCGGTGACCGAGCTTCACCCCTGGCCGGATCTCCACTTCGAGGTCGCGCAGCGCGCCCTTCTGATGCTGCGCAAAGGTCCGGATCTGCTCCTGCGCGAACCGGATGTCTGCCAGCGTAGCTTCCGGCACTCCGCGCATGAGCGTGTCGATTTCCGCCTGGCTCAAACGGAAGGTGCCCGGCGACCAGCGATCGAACTTCGCCGATAACTCGCGCACAGCCAGATCGCCGCGCTTGCCGATGTCGGCAATGATTTGCTCGACTGTCTGGCGCACTTCGAGGTCCGCGGCGTCGGACTGGGCCTGATTGATGCGGCGTTTCAGAAAGGTAGCCATGGCGTACTCCCCGGTGCCCACGTGGAACCTATCTCAATAATAGGCGCGTGGCGAATGCCGAAAGTTTATGCGGTCGCCACGAAAGGTGCCACCTAGCTAGCACGCATGTTTCACAGGTAAGGCGGCCGTGTGGTTTTTCGGGGGGCATCACTACGAATTAGCGGCGGAACATGCGGGCTGACTACAAGCCATCCCAAAAAACGGCATATTGGACAGGATGAACGGGATGAACAGGACAAGAGCGCAGTTACACCATCCTGTACATCCTGTTAATCCTGTCAATTTTTCGATCTTGAGCGTCCTTCGACATTTTTGCGATAGGTTCTAGTTTTTGGACGAATAGTCGGCTTCAGCCGACATTCGTGAACCTGTTCACGCCGCCCCTGTGTCTGTGCGCACAGCCGGAACGCCAGGATTACAAAACAGACTTGTGCGCGCCTTATAGCGCGCAAGGTACCCGCCCCGATAAAGTGCGATCTAACGAAACAAGGTTATTGCTGTCGAGGTGCGAGACGGGGCGGCGGGCTAACTTCAACAAAGGAGCTCGCTTCGCGGCCACGATGCTGTTCCTGGTGCTGTTCGGAGCCGGCTACTCAATCTCCACTCGAGTCGAAAACACGGTTGACTCGTCGAAGAGCCGAAATCCCGTGGTAGCCCAAGCCGGTCAGCACGGCGCTCCCGGGCGGGTTGAGCCCAGGATTGAACTCTATAGAAGAGGGCCCGATGATCTTAAGTAATTTCGTCGCCTCGCAAACAGGCGAAGTCGCCCAAGCCAAAGGAAGCAGGCAAGAAGCCCAAGCTCAGGCAAACAGGCAAAACGCCCAAGCCAATTGCCATTGCGACGATGACGAGTGGTCCGACTATGCTCCACCTACTTTTGTTTCTGGTCCTCATGATGCGTTTCCTTCTTGGGTTGCTCCACCCCGGCATCCCCTTGCTGTAAGAGAAAAGCAAAAATCATGCCATGTACTATAGTGTTGACAATCAGATGGTTAGGAACATCCCCAGCCCTTTTGCTGCTCTGATATCGTGGCGACAGACAAGAAAATCCGTCACGTGCCGCTAGCCCGCATGTTTCATAGGTATTTGGGTTTTGCGGTTTTTCGGGCGGCGCGCCTTCGATTAGCGGCGGAGCATGCGGGCTGATAAATTTTAGGCAAGTAGTGTGCGGTAGTGGGATAAAGCGCGCAAAGGCGGCGCCCGCGGACGCGGCGAGCTAAGCGAGAGGCGAAAAAATAGCCACACGCAGGTGGCTGTTAATTGGATCGGAAAATAATCGCCGCGATACGACGGATGGGACGAGCCCATCCTCGATTGAAGCTTCGATCCCTACCTTAACGATACCAAATTGCGGGTTTCGGTCTCGGTAAACAGCGATCGCTGCACGGCGTCGCGGCCCAATACCAGCCTCACGCCGACATCCTTCCTCAATTGGCTGGATTCCACTACCTTGGCCGGTGCAGAAAGAAGGGCATTCAGTCGCTTGGCCTGGTTTTCCTGGCCTTGACGGTACTGTATTTCGGTGATCATTTGCGTATAGGGCACCTGGTTGGTCAACCGGGTAACTGCATACCCCTTCCGTTGCAGGGAGGACGAAGTCCGCTTGGCGAGCCCGGTGACGCCATTCCCGTTAGCTATTTCCAGCCTCACGGTCTCCGGCGCGGTCTCGGTGGCCAATGGCGAGGCAGGCTTGGCCTGCATCGGCGATCCTTGACGTAGCTCGTATATATTGGGAGCGACACTCAGCAGACGGGCCGTTGACTGGCCGCCGTCCTTGTCGGTCGGCGGCGACTTGACCTCCGCGCTGACAGCCGGGACCACTTGGGCACTCGGCGGATTGGGTGCTTCATGGCCAAGCCGCTGCTCTGCAATTCTCATGTTTTCTCGTGCGCGCTCGTTGGCAGGGTCCAGCCCGGAGGCGACTTTGAGGGCGGCCAGAGCCTCTGCGTTCCGTTCCTGTAACAGGTAGGCGTAGCCAAGGTTGTTGTGGATGTGGGCGGCGGCAGGCGCCAGTGCCAAGGCAGCCTTCAGTTCGATTTCGGCCTGTTCATGTTTGCCTTGGCTCGCGTAGATGACGCCCAGTGCATTGTGGGCTTCGGCGTTGCGGGGGTTCGCTTCCAACGATTTCCGGTACGCGGCAATCGCAGCGTCGTACTGAATCCTGCCCTGATAGGATCGCCCTATCTGGTAGTTGGCATCGGTAATGGCCGTGCTGTGAGTCACATTCGAGACCGGAGTCACGGCACGTTGCGGGTTGCTGGTGCGGTCCAGGAATGCGCAGCCCCCCCCATGCAATAGTGCAAGACCACACGACATGGCCAGCGTTTCCATACGCAACTTGTGCATGGCGATTCTCCTTGTTCAATAAAGCGAGCTTGTATGGCCGTTATTGTCACCGTTTCTAACGCATTATGCCACGCGACTGAGACGCTGTTTTCAGCGTTTCCCGAGGGCGATACGCTCGACTGTCCAGATGGATAGTGCTGCCACTGCGGATCCGGCCAGCATATCCGCCAGGTAATGGCCGCCTTCCGACGGTATCGCTACCAGCATCAGCAAATTTATAGGCAGTCTGACGGCAAGCATGCGGCGTTGATTGCGGTAGACGTAGGTTAGCAAGATGGCAAGCACAGTGTGGTAAGACGGCAGTGTGACGATACCTTTTATATCGTTCAAAGAGACGCTTGTTAGGGTGCCATCACGCAACGCGTGCAGATCGTGAATCTTACACTGGGCGGGCACTCCGTAATACTCGAAAGATTAGTGGGCAGCATACCCGAGACGATGGTGGTTACACATCTCATTGTCTCTTTCGCGCAACCGCCCAAGGAGTTGGTTACTGGATTGTGGATGCCACTGGACGGCAGGCAGGAGGGACGCTTTTTCTCCAGGCATACCGCGTGGGGACTTGGCCCCGGAACGCTGACGAATTAACGGGGGCACCACTGGACGGCAGGCAGGATGTCGCTTCCAAAGAAACCGACGGGGTTATTGGCTCCGGAACGGTGATATTTCCCCCTACAGCCCGCATGCTCCGACGCCAGCCGAAGCCCGCGCGCGCCCCGCGGCTAGAAAACCGCTCACTCCCAATACCTGTGAAACATGCGGGCTGCCCCGTTTATTAGTGCTGCCCCCCCAGCATTGGCAGAAGCACCCGATAAATTTGTACACCCGCAGGCCCGAGGATAACCATGCTGATTGCGGGGAAGATGCACAGCACCAGCGGAAACAACATCTTGGTGGGTAGCTTGGCGGCCAGCTCTTCGGCGCGTATTTGCCGCTTGTGGCGCAAGTCCTCGGAGAATACCCGCAGCGATTCGCCAATGCTGGTGCCGAACTTGTCCGCTTGCGATAACATCGTTGCAAAGGCACTGAGCTCTTCTACCCCGGTGCGCAAGGCGAGATTGCGCAAAGCCTGATCTCGCGTGCTGCCCGCGCGAGTTTCCAGGGTGGTCAAATGAATTTCTTCCGTTAGCGCGCCGCTTCTGATTTTCATTTCATTGGCTACCCTGACCAATGCCGCCTCCAACCCCAGGCCCGCCTCCACGCAGACCAGCATCAGGTCAGCGGCGTCGGGGAAGTTGTCGAAGATTTCCCGCTGGCGCACTTTGATGGCGCGGTTGAGCGCGAAATTGGGCAAATAGC
Source organism: uncultured beta proteobacterium (assembly GCA_963802355.1). GTDB lineage: Bacteria > Pseudomonadota > Gammaproteobacteria > Burkholderiales > SG8-41 > SG8-41. The sequence goes on from CAWDIV010000015.1 coordinate 499,327, forward strand.
AGCCTATCGTAGCCATGACCAGCAGCACAAAAAGCAGAGTGGTGCGCTCCAGGCTCTTGCCTGCCACTTCCAATGCGATATAGGCCACGGCGGCGAAAACCAGCGGCAGCAACGTCTTGGCCGCATAGTAGATGATGGGAGCGTTCGTGCTGCGAATACCGGCGTTGATGAATTTGACCCGGAGCGGCGAGTCTTCCCATTTACCTTCCGGGATCGACAGCTTGGCTAGCGGACTCGCCAGACCGACCGCCGTTTTCACCCAATCGGTCTTTTCCGCCGGTTGCGCCAGTTCCTGCAAACGCCGCTGCGATTGATTGGGGAGCAACCAGGTTAGTAAAGTCATCGTCCCCAGGGTTACCAACAAGAACATTATTGCAGCATAGATCAGCATTTTGGGCCGCCTTTTTCGTTTGTGTTCACGTTCACACGCGAATTTGAATGAGCTTGTACAACCAGATGGCACCCACCGCCATCATCCCTAGCACGATATTGGCGATCTTGATTCCGGCGGGATCGGTCCACAAGACCTTGATGAAGTCGTGATTGGCGAAATTGAGAAGAAGAGCCATGGCAAACGGCAGGAGGCCCAATACCCATGCCGACATGCGACCCTCGGTGGTCAGCACTTTGATCCTGGCGTGAAACTTCAGCCGACTGCGGATCAATTTACTCAAGTTGTCCAGCACCTCGGTCAGGTTGCCCCCCGCTTCACGCTGAACCAGTACTGCGACCACGAAATAGCGCACGTCGGTGATCGGCACCCGTTCGCTGAGATTCGTCAAAGCTTGTTGCATGGAAATGCCAAAGTTGATTTCGTCATTTGTGATGCGAAACTCCTTGGCGATCGGATCTACCATTTCCTGACCTACCATGTGCAAGCCGGAAGGCAGTGCGTGCCCGGCACGCATCGCCCGGCCGATCAAATCCAACGTATCGGGCAGCTGTTGTTCCATCCGGCGCAACCGTCTGCTGCGCTTCCACTGCACGTAAGCGAAGGGCAGAAAAGCAGCAGCAAGCGCTACACCCAGCTGGAGTAGTGGCAGTACGCTGACAAGGAAGAGGGAGACGTAGACAGTCGCCCCAAATAGCAGCGACACCATCAGGAACCTTGCTACCGTCCATTCCAATCCGGACTGCAAAAGGAAGCGGTCCAGACTGTTGATGCGTGGAATGCCAAGCAGCAACCGTTCCATTGCCGATATTTCACTCAGCATCCGATTCTTCAGCACGGCAGCCCGCTCGCTGCTGTCGGAACTGGCTGACAGGGCCCGCAGGCGCTGCTCGATCTTCTTTGCCTCCGGACCTTTGTACGTATTCCACATCATGTACAACGCGAGCACGAAAAGCATCACCGCGGCGAAGGCGATAATGGCGAAGATGGGAAAGAAGCTCGCCGTCAGCAGGTTGTTCATGTTCTCCTCGCTCTCATTCGTAGCGTTGGGTAGGGTCGAACATCGAGTCCGGCAAGTCAACACCGAAATTGCGCAGCTTGTCTGCGAATTTGGGGCGGACGCCGGTGGCCTGAAAATGCCCGATTACCTTGCCACTGGCCTCAACACCCGTCTGCCGGAAAGCGAAGATTTCCTGCATGGTTACGACCTCACCTTCCATGCCGGTGATCTCCTGGATGCTGGTGATTTTGCGCTGACCATCCGTTAGCCGGTTTCCTTGCACGATGACCGTAATAGCCGACGCGATCTGCTGCCGCGCTGCCTTGTGCGGCAGGTTGGATCCGGCCATGCCAATCATGTTTTCCAGGCGCGAAATGGCATCGCGCGCGTTGTTGGCGTGGATGGTAGTGAGCGAACCTTCGTGGCCGGTATTCATCGCTTGCATCATGTCCACCGCTTCCGCGCCGCGCACCTCGCCAATCACGATCCGGTCAGGCCGCATCCGCAATGCATTGCGTACCAAGGCCCGTTGATTGACTTCGCCTTTGCCTTCGATGTTCGGCGAGCGCGTTTCCAGTCGGATGACGTGTGGTTGCTGCAGTTGCAATTCCGCTACGTCTTCGATGGTGATGATACGTTCCGTCTCCGGAATGTATCCGGAGAGAATGTTGAGCAGCGTGGTCTTGCCCGAGCCAGTGCCGCCGGAAATGATCATGTTGATTTTCGACTTGGCCAGGCCTTCCAGCATCAAGGCCATATCGGGAGTCAGCGATTTGAGGCGATTGACCAGGTCGACCATTTTCAGCGGGATGACTGCGAACCGCCGAATCGACACCATCGGACCATCCAGCGCGATCGGCGGAATGATGGCGTTGACCCGCGAGCCATCCGGCAACCGCGCATCGACCATGGGGCTGGATTCGTCGATGCGCCGGCCGACACGGGAAACAATCTTGTCGATGATGCGCAGCAAGTGCTTGTCGTCGGTGAAGGTGACACCGGTGAGCTCCAGTCGGCCCCGGCGCTCGACATAAATCTGGTTGTAGCTGTTGACCAGAATGTCGGAAACGGATGGATCGGCCATCAACAGCTCGAGCGGTCCCAGGCCGAGCATTTCGTTTTGAATATCGCGCACGAGCATGCGCCGCTCGTTGTCGTTGATCTGCGCCGGGCTTTCGGTGAGCAACAGCGCGACCAGGGTGGCGATCTCCTGGCGCAGCTGGATTTCAGACATGGATTCCAGTGAAGCCAGGTCCACCTTCTCCAGAATCTGCTGATGCAGCTTATGCTTTAGTTTTACATACGCTCCGGCTGCCGGTGACACCGTGGATGCGGGTTGCGGTGTTGGCTGTTCGGCTGCCACAGGCGCCAGTGGCTCTTGTTCTTCCTTCTTGCCCGTCAGCAAATCTCTGATATCTCGTATTCCCATGGTAGAGGCCCTCTTTCCGGTCGGATTTCTTAGCGTTTCAACAACCGGCCAAGCAACCCACCCTGCGCTTGATCAGCCTTCGGCAACAAGGATTGAGCCAACTCACCAATAGCCTTGAGCACCAAACTGGACTTGGACACCGTTGCCAACGGCACGCCCTGATTGACGGCTTTGGCAACCTCCTTGTAGCCATTCGGTATGGTGCGCATCTTGCTGATGCCCAGGCTGGCGCGAAGGTCGTCCAGGCCGATTTCCCCGTTCTTCCAGAAGCGGTTCACCAGCAGCTCGACTTTGTCCTGCTGGTATCCCAGCGAGCGGAATACGGTCATCATTCGATGGGCGTTGCGAACGTATGGCAACATCGTCTGCACCACCAGGAAGATGTTGTGAGCTCGATCCAGCGCCTTGATGGTCAAATCGTCCAGGTTCTTGCTGACGTCCAGGATGACGAAGTCGTAATGATTGACCGCCAGGTTCAATATGGCGTCCAGATGCTCCGGTTTGACTTGCAGTGACTGCGCCGGATCATCGGGCGCAGCCAGGATTTCATAGTGGGACGTGACTTGTACCGCGGAGGCGCTCAGAAACGAAGCATCCAGCCTGGACAGATTGCGTGCGACTTCGGCAATGTCACTGGTGGCTTTGCGGTCATGCACGGTCAGTACCGCCTCGCCAAATTGCAAGTTGAGGTCTATCAGCAGAACCTTCTTGCCTTCGGCGCCCAATTGATGGCCGAGATTAGTGGCCAGGAACGTCGAGCCGCTTCCGCCTTTGCAGGGCACGAAGGCCACGATGCGTCCGCTACGCTGGGCGCCGCGCAGACCCAGCTTCGATTCCGCGCGAGTAATCGCCGCTTCCAATGCCACCTTGGTTACCGGCGACGACAGAACTTCGCGGACACCAACGCGCATGGCGTGAATGAGAAATTCCGAGGAGTGTTGCGTGCAGAGCATGATGATGATCATCTGCGGGTAGCTGTTCGTGACGAACTCGATTGGAGCGAGCTCGCCGGCATCGTGGCACAGCCCTTCCACGATGATCACGTCCGGGTGCCCTTGTTCCGCGACGGTGCGCAGCTTGCTGATGCCGCCTTCATGGCGCGCGATGACACGCGAAGGATTATTCTGCTCCAACATCGAGCTCAGCTCCTGGAGGGATTTGGTACTCGGCGATATGATGGCGATCTTCATTGCTGTTCCTCGTTGCGTTAACTGCACACCGAATTGCTGTTTGGATCCTGCCCCATTATTTCCCGCGGCAGAGTAAGTGGAGAATCCCGGCATCGGTATCGCGGCGTGATTGCCGAAACCGATAGGCGAAATCCATTGATAATTGAGTCCGGTGATGCTCACGTTTACCCCGGCACAGTTTGTATGGTCGCAAGTTGTGCTGATGGCGCCGGCGGCGTCGTACCAATCAATCTGGACGTTGGCTGCGACTAGCTGCGGCAGAAATTTCTTCATGCTGGTCAAAACCGCTGCGGCGCCTTTGTCGCATACCACCGATACCCGGGCTCCCCATCGGGTGGCCTCGTTTGCGGCGTTCCAGGTCCATAGCATGCGGGCGAAGTCCAGGATGCCCAGGAAGAAGGTCAGAAAGATGATGAGCACTAGCGCGAACTCTACGATCGTGGCGCCGGATTGCTTCGTTTTCATAACGGGGCCCGCATGGTTGCGCTGATGTCAGCGTAGGTCATGTCCCCAAAGTTCACGCCGAACGCGCTGGCGACATAGAGGTGTGAAAGTGTAGCCGGTGCATTTTCATCGGTCGACGCGTATTGAACGGTGACGGTGTTGATCACCGGTGATGCTGCCATGCGTTGGCCATTCAACGGGTACTTGAGCAGCGCTGAGTCCGATGGCCAGAGGCGAACCGGTGCCGGCCGGGTTGCCGTAGACCACCAGGTTTCTTCGCTTCGGATGATTTTGTGTGTCCCGGGGCTCTGAATCGATAGATAACGAGCAGCATCTCGCACCGATTTGGTGAGGGTGTTGTACTGATACAGCGCCCGGCCGTATCCGTGACTATGAAGGTGAGTATGAGCAGCAAAGGCAGCACCAACGCAAATTCCACTAGGGCTACCCCGGTTTGTTTGTTCTTCATGTGAGTCTTCATTGCACGAGAGTCGGAACCAGCGGGCCGCCGGTACCACCGGCTAAGCCTAAAGTGGACAGGGACTGCCAGGATCATTCGCGGCCCCTATATATTCCAGCCACATCTTTGCTGCCATGGCCCACGCCTGGTCCTTTACCGGGTGCAGCAGCAGCACGCAAGCCAGGCTTTTGATCTTGATGGTGCCTGACGACGAAGCATCGAAGTCCGCACAATCAACTATCGGTGCTGGGACAATTCTACGATTGGCGCCGACAGTTGCCAGTGAACCGCTGTAGATCTGTCCGGGTGCACGTCTTCAGCCCTAGTAGTGTCCGGGCGCTGTGTCGTTGCCATTGTCGTCCTCGTATTGGCGTGAGCAGCACGCTTGGCAACAAAACTATTAGAAGGATTCGTAGGATATTTATACTTATTAGGGTAGGATCAGGGCAGGTTGCGTCAGATCCGTTTCCGAGTACCAGCGCATAGCCGGTAAGATCAGGAATGCCGTCATCGGGTGGTGCCTCGGCTTCCCCTGGTAGATGCCGAAGCGAGTGTTGTAAGCATGTGCGGCGCTGCCGTTATTTCCAGGCTTGCCTGCTACCGTATCGTCTCCAGGCAGAGTGCACTGGCCTTCGCCCTTCAGCACGTCCTTGATTTCCTTGTTTACCTCCAGCCATTGCCGGTAAAGTCAAGCCACCGAAACTGACCAGTCACGGCCTCGCCAGAATCAACCGCACCCGGTACCCATTCGCCCGGTTGGTAACCTCCGGGCTTTTCGCATATGCCTATGGGCAAAGCACAATGTAGTTTGCGCCGAAGCAAGCGTAGCCACTGCGAGGGCAAATACGCCTTGGTCGGCTTTGTATGTAGCGTTGCCGCTGAAAGCTGCCCATCGTTTGCAGCAGCCATGGCTTCATGCCGGCCTTGGTGCGCGCGCATTTGGCGTATTTGGCATTCGCGACCGGCGCGAAAGTGCGACTGTAGGTACCGATCAGCGAGTCGCTGAAAGTGATGTCGGCATCGACGATTCCCGCGGCTGCGCCCTGAAAATTCACTTTGTTTAGATTACCCGCGGTTTTTCCGGCGTTAGTAGCGCGGTCCAGCGCATCGCTGGCACCGTCAAGTTCTTGTGCCGCTGCCAAGGCGCAACTGTCCGTGGCCGTCTGCAATTCAGTTTTCACCACGAACAAATGGCCAAAATCCAGTGCGATGGCCATGAAACCCAGCAGAAACAGCATTGCAAACGCAACGGTCACGATAACCGCGCCTTTCTGTCGGTGCTTCATTTGCCCACGATAATTCACGCGCGTTTCCTTTAAGAAATTCGCCGCACTGGAACCGAGGTAGTTCAACCGCAAGATTCGTGCCTAATGAGGCACTTGCCAAAGTCGTGGAATCGAGTCCCGAATTGGTGGAGACCGGAAGGCAGGCGCCCGCCAACGCCGCGCGCACTCGCGGGTGATCCCGCCTAGGTCCAGTGAAATCAATGCGTGTACTGGAACGAACCGGATGACACATCCGACTTGCGAGGGTGCCAGGTTGGGAGTGAGCGATCGAACGGTGTAACGGAGTTAGGTAAAGCTCGATAGGCGCACAGGCGGCCCAGTTCGGCGAGCGACTAGGAGTAAAACGGAGTGCGACAGACTACCAGGCCGATGTCGAAATCCGCATCGCCACGGCGACAATCCGCCGGTTGTTCGGCCGGTCTACTGACCGCCGCTCAGACCACCACCGATATTGATGACATTGGAAACCGGCGGCGGGGACTTGAAGGAATCCACGTAGCGGTCCATCGTTTCTTTGGCCGCCCTGCCATCGATGCCCGAAACCGGCTTTGGGCTGCGCGAGGCTTGCGGGTTGAACGTCTGGGCGTCCTTGGCGGCCGTGACTGCATGTCCGTAACGCTGATCGACTTCCGGGTGGATAGCCACACAGCCCGCCAGCAGGCCCAACCCTGCGACGATCAAACTAGTGCTTTTCCTGCTCATGGTTCGCTCCTCACTTGACTTCGAAGCCGCCCTTGCCCTGCGGCGGGTTTGGCGGCTGGGGTGCGGGTTTCGGCTCGGTGGCCGAGCCTTCCATCTTGCCCTCGAAGAAAAATTCACCGCGTGTCGGCGGGATGAAGCTGTCGGTAGGCAGCACTACCTCTTGCGAGAACGACTTCACCAGACGCGCGGTCACCAGGAACATCAACTCCGTCTTGTCGCTCTGGAATTCGCTTGATCGGAACAATGCCCCCAGGATGGGTATCTCCCCCAGGATCGGGAAACGCTTGACCGTTTCGGTGACGTTGTTCTTGATGAGCCCGGAGATTGCAAAGCTCTGGCCATCATAGAGCTGCACGGTCGTCTCCGACCTGCGCATGGTGAAAGAAGGCAGCACCGAGGTCACACCGTTGACGGTGGTGAAGGGCGACCCGGTTTGCGACAGCTCAGAGACTTCCGGCGCAACTTTCAGGTTGATAAGTCCACCGTCCAGCACCGTGGGGGTGAACTTGAGCCCGACACCGAATTCCTTCTCTGTCAGCGTGATCGTGGGAAAGCCGCCCTGTGAGCTCGACGCTGTAGGGATGAAGATCTTTCCGCCGGCAAGGAAGCTGCCTTCCTGCCCGCTGATGGCTACGATCGTGGGTTCGGCAAGAATCTTGATGAGGCCGTCCTGCTTTTCCGCGTCGAAGAAAAGGCTCGTTCTGCCAGAACTGCTGCTCGCGCCTGCGGTGCCCGCGCTGCCGGTGAGGAAACCGGTGACTAGGGAATAAATCCAACCGCCGCTGGTCCGGTTCCAGTTGAATTGGGCCCCGAGCTTGTCGAGCAGCGTCCTGGAAACCTCGGCCACCTTCACTTCGAGCATCACCTGTTGCGGTGTAGCCACCCTCAACAGATTGATCACTCTGGCGCCTGCCGCGCCGACCGCCGCGGTCGTTTGTCCGCCGGCGCCTCCCCCGACACTGATCGAAGTGCCCCCTTTGCCGTCGCCCGCCGCTGCCGGGAGAACCAGACCCTTGTTGATGTTGCGCACGTAGGCATCGGCGATCGCCACGGCTTGCTGGACTTGCTGCGCGCTCGACACGACGCCCGAGAGCACGACCGAATCGGCGGCGGCGGTCACGCGTATGCCTTTTTCATCGGGCAACAACTGCACCAGCTTGTCCTGCAGCAGCCCGGCATCGAGATTGACGACGACATCGATCACGGTGGTCTGCCCTCCCTTCCGCCACAGAATGACGTTGGTCGAGCCGAAGGTCTTGCCGAGCAGATACAGCTCGCGCGGGCTGATGATGGTTACGTCGGCAATGGCCGGATTACCCAGCGAGATGCGGTCGATGGGCGCGTCGAGCCGGAGCAGGGTGGACTTGCCGGTGACGAGCGTGATGGTCGGACCGATCGCGGACGGCGCGGAAGATACTCTTCCGCCTTCGCTGCCGCCGGCTTTCTCTGGGCCATCGCTTCCGGCGTTGTGAAGCGGGCTCATCACTACGGCCGCAGCGGCCAGTATCACGATTCGCGCCAGCGATCGCGGTCCAAGGTTTCTAGTTCTTGCTTTCATTCGGTTCCCCCCACAAAGGAAACGCTGTACACGTATCCCGGCGAAGACCGGGATCCAGCAACATATTGATTTTACTGGATCCCGGCTCCGCCGGGTAACGTACGCGCAACTTTTCGGCCCCCCCTGGGGGTGAGTATTAGGCTTTATCGCAACAAACTCCTTACGCGGTCTTGCCCTTTGCAACCTGTCGTACCTTCGAGTCCGACACGCTGCTAGATCTCGGCAACGGATCTGTTTAAGCCGCGAATGATTTCCACTTTGTCCTTTTCCACTCGCTGGACCGCCTCGGGCGCACGGCGCGGGGCGGGCTTCGACGCAGGCTTGGCGACCGCCACCACAGGGACGGGGCGGACTCTTTCAGCCCCAGGAGATCGGTCTTGCGCGCGCCAACCGTCGGGGTATTGCGCGTGTCGATCTGATTGCGCAGCACCAAAGACAGCGTGCCGATGTTGCGCGCCAGGTCCAGCTTTTCCGCATCTTGCGGGGTGAGTTCCAGCGTGACCGCGTTCACCACCTTCGGCTTGGTATCATCCCTCGCGGCTTCCTGCGCTATCGCCAGCACCAGGACACGTTCCAGCACGGTTTTGCTGATTTGCTGCTTCTCTTCGCTGCTCTTGGCGCCTTCCTTGTCTTGCTGGGTGCTGACCATCACGTCCACGTAGTTACCGGGCAGTGCAAAGCCGGCCACACCGACCACATCGTTGACCCGTACTGTCATGGCCCGCTTGCCTTCCGCAATCACCGCCGATAGACCACCCAGCGTGCCAACCGGCGCCAGCTTGCCATTGAGGATAGCCTCGCCGCGCTGGATGGACGTTTTCACGACGCGGTCCGACAAGTCCTTGAGGTCGGCGAAGGCGCCTTGTGGCACCGAACCGCTCGGCCAATCCACCATCGTGAGCATTTGTGGATTGAGCCTGCTGCCCAACTGGATATCCACGACGGCAACCACGACCTTGTTGGAGGCGAGGTTTCCTTTCTGCGATACCCAACTGACGGCCAATACGGTAACCGCCAATCCCAATACGATCGAAACGATCAGCATTACTACTGCCCTTGTATTCTTCATTGCAAGACTCCCATTTCTTTATAAGAAACCCAATTGATGAAATACCAGGTAGCCGATAGTGCCGATCGCGATGGCGACCCCATACGGCAATTTGCCCGCAGATGCGCCAGCCGTGATTCGCAGACTCGGTGCGAACCCGGCCAAGGCGCCAAGAAATCCCAGTTGAAAGAGTGAAGCCAGGTTGTGAAACATTCGTAGTGCGGTGCCCCGCACCAAAACGAACAGGATAGCCAGCACGCCGCCCACGATCATGCTGGCGAGGGCGGCATGGAAAGTCTCAGCGGGCCCCGAGGAATGCCCCGACCATGGCCAGCAGCTTCACGTCGCCGGCGCCCATGGCACGGACGAGATAGAGCGGCAGGAACAGCAGCAGGCCCAGCCCCGAGCCCCGCCAGCGGAAAGAGAATGTTGCCGTGCGGAGAACGGCGGCAGCACCGTGTTGTAGATCACACCGAACAGGACGCCGGATAACACCAGCCAGTTGGGTATGCGGTGGGTTCGGTAATCGCAGACGGCTGCCCCTGTGAGTAGCAGCATTAGAATGCCGATGCGCCCGTCGAAAAAGAGCATCGCGAGCAAGTCAAGCACTGCTTTGAATTCCGAGTACAACGTATTGCCTTCCTTTTTTCTTGTCGGGGTAAGCAAGAGGGAAGAGGGTTTGTGGCCCTCTTCCCTAAGCACTACCAGACTGGTGCGTTATACGAATGTTAGACGCAGGCCGTTCGTCGTCAGGCAGGTCGTGACACGAGTGATGAAAGCCCCGAACGGGCCGCCACCGGTGGCAATTGCTAGAAGAGCGATCACCAGAGCGATGGATACGACCGCGATGATCAGCGCGTATTCCACGATTTGCGCGCCTTCTTCGTCACGGATGAAGTTGACGGCGCCGCTCTTGATTGCCTTGATCAGTTGGTTCATTTTGATACCCTTCCTTTTCAGTTGAAGTGAGAATTACACGGTATCCCTTCTTAGCGTTGGGCCTACCGTGCATCGGCCCTCCACCTGCTGCCAGATTAGCGTTCAGCATGGCCTCCCGCATCCGAAAAAGCTCCCTATTTATGGGTGGCAATTCGCGCCCGATGACCGGGACAATTGTCCCGGTTGGTGACTGCTTTATCTGCGCCCGCTTTCCGCTCGCCTCGCTTCTCGTGCCAAGCCTGACTCTGCACGGCCAGTTCGCCTGCTTGTGCTCGCACTCCTGGAGATACGCAATTTATGTGCCATCAATTGCAATGTTTGCCTGGTCGCGTCACGCAGAAAAAATAGGCCGGCAAGCGGTGTTTGCCAGCGTAAGCTCGCCAATCATCGCTTCGGCCTACGCCGGGCTGTGTTCGGCGCAGGTTCCGACTGTCACGATACCGTCAGGGTTGATGACATTTTCGACAGGCCCGCTTTGCTGTGCGCGCACATCCCGATCGCTACGAGCATCACGCTGGTGATGGATGTACAATCGCAATGCCGAAGACAACATCGGAGCGGGCAACGGTGATCATGGCAGTTGCGGTGTCTCCCGCCGGTCAACTTGTCACGGCGTAAGATCAAAAAATCCGTGAAACCAGAAGCGGGAAATCGGTCAGAAGCGGCCAACGGTGATCATGGCAGTTCCGCTTTCTCTCCAGCTCTATGATCCGCTTGATGTAGTCTATGATTCGCTTGATGTGTGGCTGATTGCCTTAAGACGCCATTGGAAACCCTTGCAATGGCTTCCAGCAGCACTTTGGCCGGCTCGTCCTTCAGCACCACGCCGGACGCGCCACCCTGAAGCGCCCGCTCGTGCAGCGCTCGGTCGCGCATGCAGGTGAAGATGAGCACTCGGGCCGGTGACCGTGCGAGAAGCTCCGGCAGAAACCTCAGACTGAGGTCGCCGGCGAGATCCAGGTCCAGCAGTATCACATCGGGCTGCACCGCGGCCGCCAGCCTGAGCGCCGTGTCGCGGTCGCATGCCTTGCCGGCCACCGTCATGCGAGGCCACTCCCCGTCGATCAGGTTTTCCAATCCCCATAATATGGCCGGTTGGTCATCGACCAGTAATACGGTGATGGGGGCAGTTTCTGTCATGGAGGTTTTCTTCACAGTGGGCTGGGGGCGGGAACGAAGCTCGCAACCTTATCCCACCGTGTCGGGAATCGCATGGGAGCTATGCTGCCTTTCTGGCGGGATATTTGTCCCGCTCGGCTCCTGTCTTCAGCCGAAGCGCCACGTGGGGATCCCGCCTTGGAGATTATCGTCATGCGAGGTCACGCGCTGCTGACGCGACCAGACTAGGCCAGATTCGATTTATGCTCGGCGGCTTCTTCAGGCAAAGCAGGCTCGAAGCTTCGGTCCAGCAAGATTCTTTGGGTACCAGGTATGCATTCGACTCGCATCGCGGCTCTCACTGCCATAATGGATAGGGCAGCAACCGCTCCGCCGGCGAGCATATCGATGAGATAGTGCCCTCCCTCGGTAGGTATAGAGATCAACATCAGGCTGTTTATCGTGGCGACCGCGGGAAACCAGAAACGTTGGCCGCGATAGATGTATACCAGCAGAATGGCGAGTACCGTATGGTACAAAGGTAGGACGACGATCCCCTGCAGCGTGGCTAAAGAGAAACTGGATATACTGCCGTCGCGTAGCGCCAGCAAATGCGGCAGATGAACCGCCTGAGCGATCTCCGGCACGCCATAGGTGACCCATGCCCCCATGGCCGGCAAAATCCCCGAGCCAATGGCGGTGATGAGGAGGGACACTAAAGCGCACCACCAAAATTCATCGTTGCGATCACGCCGGCCGATGTGCGAGAAATAGATTATTGACACAATGACCTGCGGAATCATCGAGGCGTAGGCAATATTGAGCAGCATTTTCAACGGTCGATGTGCCTCGACAAAATGGAAACAAGCCAGCCAGTTAAAACCCAACGCCGAATCGATGCTGGCGAACTCGGTATCCCAAAGAGGCAATCTCAAGGTCGCCGTTATATAAGTGAAGATACTCGCTGCGGCCAAGAACGCCAGCAAAAGCGCGGCATACTGGGCCATATCGGCTAATTGCCTGCTGCGCCCAGAGACGCTGTAGAAAAATCCGAGCGCCAGCAGCAACATCATTACAGGAACGATGACTTGCCAATGGGTAAAGGTCAGGCCCGCATAGTGCGCCCACATCCAGTCAAGGCCACAAAATGCAATGAGCGCCCAGACCGCAGCGACCTTCATTGAGAGCCGGCCGATGTAGCCTTGGCGTCCATCGCCGACGCGCTGAACGTTTATCCCCCGCGCGTTGGGGGCGTACGCAGCCGCAGCGCGTATGGCGCCAGGGACATCGATCATCGCAAACAGTCGTGTCAGGATACGTGTCACGCTCTTATTGATCGCCTGATGGTCACTGGGATGATTCGTCTTTTTTTTGTACTGCCGGCCACAAGATTTGCAACTAGTGCAATGCGAGTTGCTGTACTGGAACTCCTCGCACAGTGCCGCACCATATACGTGCGTGCAGGAAACATCGCCAGCCATGCGCCGTATCGTTATGCCGGCATCAGCAACCTTTTCACTGAGCCACCGGCAACCGATGGCTGGTGGCATACAGGTAGAGTTCCAACCGGCCCGTTACTTCCAGCTTGCTGTAGATCGCAGTCAGGTTATTGCGCAACGTGTGCTCGCTCATGTGCAGCTTCGCTGCAATGACTTTGTTGCGCGCTCCCTTTTCCTTCAGGATCATGGCTACGATCTGGCGCTCCTTGGGGGTCAGCGTGGCTATCTTGACGGCTTCAGGATCCGATTTCTGTCCGCGCGACAGCGCAGCCACGACGTGACCAATAGAGGTACGGTCCAGCCAGATCTCGCCGTTATGTACTTTCTCGATGGCGCGCAGGATGACATCCGCGGATTCCTGCTTATGAATCACGCCGCGCGCGCCTCGAATGATCGCCTGTTGATGCACATCGGGATCGCTCGCGCTCGTCAGTACCAGGACGCGCGCGGCAGTCTGCTGACCGAGGTCATGCAGGCAGTCCAGGCTGTTCTCCCCATTCAAGTCGAGGTCGAGCAAGATCACGTCCGGATTCGCGCCTGTCAGTTGCGCAAACAATTCCGCGCAACTGGTGGCCTTGCCAACGACAGCCATGCATGGCGTCGCGGTTTCAATAAGCCGCTCCAGGCCCCAGAGGATAGTCCGGTGGTCATCCACGAGAAAAATATCGATAGGCTTGGTTGCAACGGCTTGCATGGCATGGCTCGTCATGGGCGCACCGGTATTTCGACGGTCACTACCGTATCGCGGCCCGGCCCGGTTTCCACCTGGCAGGCGCCGCCTAGAGCGAGCGCGCGTTCCGAAATGGACCGGGGTTTGAATGATTTCACCGATAACGCGATATCGCACGGATTTGCGATCCGCAATTTAAGCTGTTGCATATCGCAGGACAGATTGATGCGCGCAAGAGGAGCATTAGTGTGGCGACGGATATTGCTCAACGCCTCACTGACTATATGAAACGCCTCACCTGCAAGGCCGTCATCGACCCCGAATTCGCCTGTGGCTTCCACATCTACCTCGATACCGTAAAGCTCACCAAAGCGTGCGACCTGACGGCGCACCGCGGGCACCAATTCCGCATTTCCAGGTGTCTTCTCGCCACGCAGCCCCTTAACGTAGCGGCGGAGTTGCGCGATCTCCATAGTTGCCATTTCGACGAGCCGCCCGATATCTTTCGACAGCGGCTCCTCCGGAGCGACTTTGCGGTCCAGAGCTTCGAGCGCGAATTTGAGGCCGATGTAGGGCTGGATCGTGCTGTCGTGAATATCGCGTGAGATTTTCTGGCGCTCATGTTCGGCGACCTCCCTGGCGAGGCGGTCGAGTAGTTGCACGTTCTCGATCCGGGGTGTTAGCTGCTCGCCGAGTTGCAGGAAAAATGGCAGGTCTGCCGGCCCGAAACAGCCTCTATCGGAGCAAATGAACAGCCGCGCTGTGCCGCCCTGGCGCAGATTGAATTGGATCGAGCAGAAACCGGCACAGTCGAGGCGGCTGGCCACGGCGGCGGCGGCGCTGGCATGCGTCTTCGACGCTGCCGCGTTTGCCGCCGTAAAACCATAAATGTCCGCCTGTCGCAGGCCATTCCTGCCGCGGTAAATGACCGCGCGGTCTGTCGCCAGCCTCAACAGCATGTTGCTGAGCTCAGCGGCAGCGGTATCGGGCGCCCGACCGATTCGGCCAGGAAGGTTTGCCTGGAATACTCGGGGCGGATGGCCCGCTTCGACCAAAACGAGCGCGTATCTGTGAACCGGATACAGGGTGGCAAGTTGCCGTACTACCTGGTCGATTATCTGCTCGATATTGAGCCTCGGGTTGAACCGGGAATCGATCTCCTTGAGCGATGTGAGCCGGCGGCTCAGTACCAGACTCGAGTTGGCCCACGTGGCGATCAGGTAGCCGAGTACCAATAAGGCGATGGGCGGCAGGAGAATGTCGGCGGCGAGAAGCGGGCCGGTACTCAAGACACCGATGGCCAACAGGCTGATGGCTGAGCACACTGACATCGTGATCCCTGGAGCGAACCCCCAACGCAGAGAAACAAATAACACCGGAAAGGGCAGGAAAAAGGAGAAATGGCTTTGTGGACCGCCGGTCATCGCGGTGATTCCCAGGTACCACAGGGTATCGATCCAGTATGTGACCTGCGGCTCCTGGGATGCGCTGTCACGCACTGTCCGCCAGTACAGCGCGCCGACGTAGACCGCGAATAGAACGAGCAGGGAAAGCGGCCAAAGCGGCCTCTGACCCACATGGGACTGGAACACGATATGCGCAGCCGCAAAGAAGGAAACAAGCCGTACTGCAGCCGCCAACCGTGTGTTGGTCGTTGCGGGGAAAGTCTGGTCGATGTCGGCGATGGTCGACGCGCGCTCACCGGGCGATGAAGCATCACCGCCCACGAGGCGTTGCTCTACCGGCCGCCGGTTACGCAGCCAGCGAACAGCCTGCTGGGTAAACGCCGTGTATGCGTTCATTGCTATGGTCATCACCGCCCGAGCCCCCGTAAACCGCACGGTTTACAAATACGTATCGCCCCGTTTGCTGATGCCCAGCAAAGTGGGTTTGTCACCGCTGGGACTGCTGTAGGAAAATCAGCCCCAGCCACCCGGTCAGCTGCCGTCCTATCTTCGAAAGTCATCGCTTTCGCGATGGACCATCGGCCGGGCTCTGTGGGATGAGCAATTTACGTACCAGATCAAATTGCTCGCTGATATGGCGTCACGCAGCAAAAACCCCGCCATAGCGGTGTTAGCCGGGAGGAGACTCTCATTCACCGCTTCGGCTGACGCCGGGCCTTTTTCCCGTACCGCAGTTTCCGACTGTCACGCTACCGTCAGTACTGATGTCGTTTTCGACAGGTCCCCTTTACATGCAAACACATTCCCGATCGCTGCGATTACCTCGTTCGCCGCCGATTGATACTCGAAGCTGGAATCTTGTTAACGATCAGTGTCCGATGACATTGGCATCATAGTTTGAGAAAGCTTGGATGGTCTGCCGAAGATAACGGCAGCCGATACTTCGTCAAGGCTTGCCGAGCCCTCCCGAGAGGTATGCGGTTCATCGCCCATTCGCGGAAGCGCGGTTCCTCGAAGAACAACAGTGCGGTCATCGGGGTCTCGATGAAAAGTCGGCGCTATCGAATTCACGCGGATGTTGTGCGGCGCAAGCTCGACGGCCGAGGCCTTGGTGAGTTCTTCGAGCGCGTGCTTGCCCTGGTTACGCGCCGCCGGCGTCCCGCGGGGAGCGTGTGTGGCGCACTTTCGAAGTTCAACGCGGGCGACCCCACCCGCGCATTCTTGCCCGGAATATCCGTCGCCGCACCGGATTTCCCGCGCCATCAATCGACCGGCTGAATTCCGGCCTCCCTGATGATCTTCGCCCAGCGCACGAGCTCCGATTTGACGAACTCGGTCGCCTCCTTCGGGTTGCTGCCCACCGGTTCCGCGCCCAGCCCCGCCAGGCGGTTCTTTACTTCGGGATCGGCCAGCGTCCTCATCACTTCCTTGTGCAGGCGTTCGATCACGGCCGGGGGCGTGCGCGACGGCAGCGCCAGCACCTGCCATTCGTTGACGTTGTAACCCGCGACACCGCGCTCGGAACACGGCGCCAGCTCGGGCAGCGCGGGGCTACGCCGAACGTTGCTGACACACAGGGCATTCAATCGGCCTGCCTTGATGTGCGGGTGTACGGAGGTGATGGTCCCGAACAACATCGAGATCTGCCCACCAAGCAGGTCGCTCAAGGCCTGGCCGATAGCCTTGTACGGCACGTGCACGATGTTGATGCCGGCGATGCTGCGGAACACTTCAGTGGCGAGGTGATTGGCGCCGCCGTTGCCGGCAGAGCCATAGTTCAATGCGCCCGGTTTTGCCTTGGCGAGGGCAATCAGCTCCGCGGGGGATCGCACCGGTACCGACGGATGCACCACCAACACCATCGGTACGATCGCGAGGTGGCTGACCTCGGCGAAATCCCTGGCCACGTCGAACGGCAGCTTGCGGAACAGGCTCGGATTGGCGCCAAACGCGATGTTCGCGAGCAGCCACGTGTAGCCGTCGGACGGCGCCTTGGCAACCGAATCGACCGCGGGTATCGTCGCGCCACCCGGGCGGTTGTCGACCACGACCTGCTGGCCGAGAAACTCCGACATCCGCGGCGCCATCGTTCGCGCGGTGATGTCGGCCGCGCCGCCGGGCGCATACGGGATCACCCAGCGGATCGTCTTGCTCGGGTAGTCCTGCGCGCATGCGCCCGCCGTCCACATTGCCAGCGCAACGAGCGGCACGCCCCGCACAATACTTGCCGGGTGTGTCATCGGGTCCTCCTTCAGTAACCCTTTTTCAGCCACCAGCGCGCGATGTCCACGCGGCGGGCGAACCAGGCATCAGGACGTTGCCTCGCATAGCTCAGGAATCTGTCGAGCACGTGCGCATAGGCGGGGCGGCCCGAGATGCGGCAGTGCAGCGCCACCGTCATCATTTTGGGGCGGGCAGCTCCTTCTTCGTACAGCGTATCGAAGGTGTAGCGCATGACGCTGTAGAAGTCGTCGGGACCGCCGCCCCCGCCGCGGAAGGCGCGGCCGTCGTTCACGTCGTTGGTATAAGGGATCACGAGCCAGCGACCCTCCTTGACGCTGTCGTAATAGGGCAGGTCGTCGTTGATGGCGTGGCAACTGTCGTAGACAAAGCCGCCCTCCTCGACGAGCAACTCGCGCGTATTGACGCTGGGCCCATAGCGCGGCATCCAGCCCATGGGGCGTTCGCCCGTCGTCAACCGGATGGCGTCCACCGCCTTGCGGATCGCCTCGCGCTCCCGGTCCCGGCTCATCTTGTGATACTCCTCCCAGCGGTAGCCATGGCCGGCGGGTTCATGCCCGCGCCCGGTGATATCCCGCGCCACCTCGCGATTGCGCTCCAGCGCGAGGCCGCACGCCAGGAAGGTGCACTTGATGCCGTGCTTGTCGAGCAGATCGAGCAGCCGCCACACACCTACCCGGCTACCGTACTCGAAAAACGATTCGTTGAGCAGATCGCGCTGGTCGAGAGCGACGGGCGATGCCACGTCTCCGGTAGGCTCGCGATGGGGATCGCCGTCCAGCAACGAGTACTCGGACCCCTCCTCATAGTTCACCGCTACCTGCACGGCGATCCGGGCGTCCCCGGGCCACTTCACGGCGGGCGGATTCCTCCCGTAGCCGATGAAATCACGCTGTTTGGACATGGTCGGGATGCGAGCTACGACGCGCCAAGATAGAGCCGGGGGATGCTCTCTCGCACCTCGAGCGCGAGGTCGGATACCCGCGCGGCGCACTGGCTGGTCACGACTTCCTCGGGAGCGATCCGGGTTCCGTCCTGCTCTCCGATGATCACGACTTCATCACCGACTTCCGCGCCGGGAACGCCGGTAAGATCGATGCGCGTGTATTCGAGCGACGGCGCGCCCAGTATCGGCACGCGCCTGCCACGCACGATCACCTCGCCGCAATGCAGCCGGTTCATGCCGTCGCTGTAGCCGATCGGGATGATGCCGATGCGCATGCCGGGCACGAACCTGAACGCCGACTCTTCGAGAAACTCGGTTCGCGTCACGTCCCGCGCCTGGATCAGCCTGCTCTTCAAGCCGTGAAACGGTTGGCATCCTTGCCGGCCCTTCCCGGAATCGAGTGGCGAAAACAGCGCCGCCCCGGGATCGACCGCGTTCAGCACCATGGACTGCCCCGCCAGGCGGAGAACCTTGGAGCTTGCCACCACCTTGTACGGGACGGCTATGCCCGCCCGCTGCAATTCTTCGCAGACACCGACGAAGCGCCGGTACTGCCACTCGAGGGTCTGTTCGAGGCGACCTTGGGCAGGAACATTCGGATGTGCGTTCAACACATGGAGGCGGAGTTTCGGATGCCGAGCGATAGCCCTTACGTAAGCTGCGGCCTGCTCCGCCGCAACGCCGATGCGCTCCGGCCCCACCTCTACCTTCACCGCAACCTTGATCTCTCTTTGTGCATAGCGTGCGTATGCCGCAAGCGACTCTTCGCTGTGCAAAGTTGGAATGAGGTCGTATTCCTCCGCCGCCCTCACCGTTTCTTCGCCGGGCACGTTGCCCGCATAGACCAGTATCGGTGCCCGTATTCCGGCCTCCCGCAGCCTGATCGCGTCCTCCAGCCTCACCATCGACAGGGCATCGGCGCCGCCAACGAGGACTGTCCTGGCAGCAGCCAGCAAGCCATAGCCATAGGCGTCGGACTTCAGGGTCGCGAAGAAATAGATATCCGGACCGATGGTCTCGCGGATCTGGCGTGCGCACTGCGCAATCGCCCCGAGATCGATCTCGAAAACGTTGGGGCGCGCGTGGATCGACGACTGCGAAACCCGGAAGGCTTGCTGCTCATCGATGTTCACTTCGCACTCCTTGGTAACAACATGAGGGGATTTTTTACGAATTCCAATCAGCGGCGGCGTTTGCGCTCGAGCGCGGTAGCTTCCGCATCCGGCTCGCCCGTCGCGTTACGGATCACGACGGCATATTCCCTGTAACCGTGCTCGCGCGTCATCTTCTCCTGGATCACGTCCTCCGCGACAGCAGCGGGATCGCGCTCCAGCGGGTCGCCGTATCCGCCCGCCGCGGCCATCTCCGCCCGCAATACATCGTCCTTTTTCAGCCGCCGCACGAACTTCGACGGCAATTCCTCCGATGCGGCCGAAGCGGGATTGAGGAAGGCGCGGGCACAAGCGCCCGGCCCGCCTCCCAGCATGCCCCATGGCTGATGCAGGAAGCGGTCCGATCGCACCTGCACCATCGCATCATCCGCCAGGATGCGATATTGGCGCACTATTCCCAGCGCGCCGCGATATCTGCCCGGCCCTCCGGTGTCCGGCAGGAACGCGTACTCCTCGACTCGGATCGGATTTTCCGCCTCGATCAGCTCGACCGGCATGTTCGCGAGATTGCCGATGCAGTTCGGCCCGGCGTCCTGCCCGTCGCGGTCGGGACCGCCGCCGTGGCCGGTATTGTTGTGAAACTCGAGATGCAGGAACCGCCGGTGACTCTCATCATGGCCGGACACGGCGATGGCGAACTCCGAGCCGCCCGGGCAGGCGCTTTGGCGATCGGGCATCAGCATCGCGAGCGCGCCGAGGACCACGGAGCGTATCCGGTATCCACTTTGTCCACGGGACCCGAACGCAGCCGGAAACGGCGCGTTCACGAACGTGCCCACCGGCGCGATCACCTTGATCGGCCGATAGAGTCCCGCATTGCTTGGAATATCCATGTCGAGCATGGTGCGTATCGCCGCATACGCGCAGGAAGCGGTAAACGCATAGTAGCTGTGGACCGCGCCGCCGAGCCGCCGATCGGTGTCGCTGAAATCGACCGTGATCTCCTCGCCCTGCTTGATCAGCTTGACGTGTATCCGCACCGGCCCCCCGCCGACACCATCGTCATCGTTCCACTCGGTGAACTCGCTCACGCCGTCGGGCAGCGCCGCGATCTGGGCGCGCGACAGGCGCTCGGCGTAATCGATGAGATCGTGCAGGTACGCGCGGAATTCCTCCACGTCCCACTGCGAGACGAGTCTTTCCAGCTCTCTCGCCGCTTGCTCCACCGCCGCCATTTCGGCCCGCACATCGGCCAGCACCCTCGCCGGTACGCGAGAATTGAACTCGATGATGCGCATGAGGGTGGAATTGATCCTTCCCGCTTCGACGATCTTGCTCGGCGGTATGCGCAGCCCTTCCTCGAAGATTTCGTTGCTGTCGGCCGCGTTGCCGCCGGCGACGCGGCCGCCGAGATCCGTGTGGTGCAGGATGATGCCGATCCAGGCGATCGGCTGCCCGGCGACAAACACCGGCTTGAACATGAAGATGTCGTTCAAGTGACTGCAGCCGGAATAGGGATCGTTGCAGACGAGCATGTCACCATCGGCTACGCCTTCGTCGGACTGCTTGAAATGGTCCAGGCACCCCTTGATCGCGGGCATCATGGCGCCTAGGTGCACCGGCACGGCCAGCCCCTGCGCGACGAGCTGGCCATCGGCATCCATGATCGCCGCGGAGAAGTCGAGGCTGTTCTTCACGTTCGCCGAGCGTGCCGTGCGGACGATCATGACGAGCACGTTCTCAGCGATAGTTATGAGCGCGTTCATCAGGAGCTCGCGCCTGACCGGATTGATCTTCATGTCATCTTCGGTATGATCAGGACGCCCGCTCCATGTGGATGCGATTCCAATCGTCGACGCGCGCAGTCCAGCCGGGGCGCACGATTACGGTCGTGTCGTACTCCTCGACGATGATCGGGCCCGCTGCGGGTTTCGCTCCCAGATCGGCGCGGGCGAGAACCGGCGTGACCCGCCAACCGTGCGGCGCCCCGAAGTAGGCCTTGCGCTCGTGCGCCCGCAATGTCCGCTCGTTGCCGCGCACCATGCGCTCCGGCATGCGCGGCGTTTCGGGAACGCCCTGACAGATCGCCTTGAGAGCGACGAACTGGAGCGGATCTCCGGAAGACAGGTAGCCGAAGGTCTTCAGGTGCTCGTGCTCGAAGGTCGCGATCAGGCCCTTTACTGCGTCCGGCGTGGCGGGAAGACCCGCGAGACGGACAGTCAATGAGGAAGTTTGCCCGGCGTATTTCATGTCTGCGCAGACGGTGATGCGCTGCCGGTCCGGTGCGGCGTATCCCTGCCGAGCAAGCTGCTCGCGACCGCTTTCAACGAGCCCGGCCGCCGCCGCATTGATATCCTCCAACGGGCATACCTCGAAAGACCGGTAGAAGCCGCTAACGAGATGGTGCTCGACATCGGCAAACAGCATGCCGAGCGCGCTGAACAGGCCGGCAACAGGCGGCACGATGATACGAGTCATCCCCCCGGCTTCAGCGAGGCCCGCGGCATGCACCGGACCATTGCCCCCGATCGCCAGTAGCGGAAACCGCGACGGATCGCGGCCTCGCTCCGATGAGATCCCGCGCAGCGCGCGCAGCATCGCCGCGTTGGCGATCACGTGTATCCCGTAGGCGGTATCGGTGATGTCCAGGTCCAGCTCTCTTCCCAGCGCCGCGACCGCCTCCCGCGCCTTGCCGGAATTCAGCGTGAGCTCACCGCCGACCAATGCATGGGGATTGAGATAGCCGAGCACCAGGTTGGCATCGGTCACGGTGGGCTGCACGCCGCCACGGTCGTAGCACACCGGGCCGGGCTCCGCACCCGCGCTGCGGGGGCCTACCTTGATGCCGCCCGCCTCGTCCACCGACGCTATGCTGCCGCCGCCCGCGCCGACTTCGGCGATATCGATGGTAGGCGCCTGTACCGGATAGCCGCCGCCCTTGATCATGCGCTGGCCCATGCTGGCGGCTCCGCCCACTTCGATCTCCGGGCACATGGTGAACTCCAGATTCTCGATGACGGTGGACTTGGCGGTTGTGCCCCCCATGTCGAATACGATCATATCGCGCAGTCCCGCTGCCGCACCCATGCGCTGGCCGCCGAGCACGCCCGCGGCGGGTCCGGATTCGATGATGGTGATGGGCATGCCCGCGACGACGGGTCCGGGAGAGATTCCGCCGCTCGACTGCATGATCATCAACGGCGCCGGGACGCCGAGCGTTCTCAACCGGCGCTCCAGGGACTCGACGTAACTGCCGACAACGGGACGGATGTACGCGTTGATGACGGTCGTGCTGGTCCGCTCGTATTCGCCCACCTGGGGCAGCAGCGAAGTCGAAGCGGTTACCGAGAGGCCGGGCAACCGCGCGCGGAAGAAATCCGCCGCCTGCGTTTCATGAACGTTGTTGGCGCAGGCGTTGATCAGGCAGATCGCCAGGGCATCCACCCGCTCGCGTTCCAGCGCCTGCGCGATGCCTTCGAGAGCCTCGATCTCCAGCGCATGAACCACGCGACCGTCGGCGCCGATTCTCTCCGGCGCCTCGAAACGCAGGTTTCTGGGCACCAGTGGATCGGGCTTGCGGAAGCGGGAGTCGTACGGCCGCGGCGCACGAAATCTCCCGAGCTCGAGCACGTCGCGAAAACCGCGGGTCGTCACGAGCGCGACCTTGACGCCTTTGCGCTCGATTATCGTGTTGGTCGCGATCGTCGTCGCGTGCACGAACTCGCCGATGCGCTCCGGCGCGACGGACAGCTCGGAGAGCAGCGCCGCGAGACCCTCCTCGATCGCCGCGCTGTAATCCGCCGGCGTGGACAGGAGCTTCCTGCTGTACACGGCGCCTTCATCCGAAATCATCACGATGTCGGTGAACGTTCCTCCGATGTCGACGCCCATTCTGTAGCGCGATCCGTCCATTTCACCATGCTACACTAGAGAAAATATAAATTTTGCGGTTGCTTTCGCTGCAATTTCGCGTTCGGATCGGAGAATGGCGATAGATACGTACGTAAGTCCGCGACGGTTTGCACTCTTCCTCGCTGCAGCGATATCGGCTGGACTCGTGTACGCGCACGAGGCGCTGGGACAAGCCTACCCGGCGAAACCTATCCGTATTGTCGTCGGTTTCTCGCCCGGCGGAACCACGGACATACTGGCCCGGGAACTGGGCGCGAGGCTCCAGGAAAGCTGGGGCCGTTCGGTGGTCGTGGATAACCGGCCTGGAGCCGGTGGCAACATCGGCGCGGAGATAGTAGCCAAGTCGCCTCCCGACGGCTACACCCTGTTGTTGAGCACTAATTCTCTCGCAATCAACCCAGCCATGTATTCGAGGATGCCGTTCGACGCGATCAACGACCTGGCACCGATCACGCGCATAGGCTCGGTAACGAATATCTTCTTTGCGCATCCTTCCGTACCTGCGAGAACCATGAAGGACCTGGTGGCGCTCGCCAGATCCAAGCCGGGGCAAGTGACTTATGGCTCGGGCGGCGTGGGCACGTCCCCGCATCTTGCGGTGGAGCTGTTCAGGAGCATGGCCAAGGTCGATATCGTTCACGTTCCTTACAAGGGCGTGCCCCCCGTCGTTCAAGGCATATTGGCGGGAGAGCTGGCGATGGGCACAGCGAGCCTGCCTTCGGCCGGCCTCCCCGAACACGTCAAGACAGGGCGGCTGCGCGGGCTGGCGCTCACGGGATCCAAGCGTTCCAAGTCTGTGCCGCAGGTTCCCACCATGATCGAGAGCGGCTTTCCCGGGTTCGACGTCGTGATCTGGTACGGCATGCTCGCGCCTGCCGGCACCCCTGCAGACATAGTCACCAAGCTCAACGCGGAGCTGATCCGCATACTCAATTTGCCGGCGTTGCGCGATCGCCTGGCGGCGCAGGATTTCGAGATTGTGACTTCCACTCCCGCGGACTTCATGGTCTACCTCAAGAGTGAAGTAGCCCTGTGGGGCAAGATAGTCAAGCAAGCTGGAGTGAAGATTGACTAAATCCTCATCCTCCGCGGTGAGGCTGATATTTTCCCTTGCGGCCTTGGCGTTCTTGGCGGTGAAGCTGTTGGAACCGCCGGCCGTGCACGCGCAGAGCGGCAAGCAAAGTTCATCGCCCGGCACGCAGGACTTCCCGAGCCGGCCGATACGATTCATCGACGCCAACGTTCCCGGTGGCGGCACCGACTATCTGGCGCGCGTTATCGGTGCGAACCTGACGCAGCGCCACGGTCAACCCGTGATCGTCGATAACCGGCCGGGTGCCGGGGGGAACGTCGGCGCCCAGGTCGCCGCCAGGGCGACGCCCGACGGCTATACCTTGTTCATGGCGTTGACGCCTGCCCTGGCTGCAAGTCCCAGCCTTTATTCGCAACTGCCGTACGACGTCATCAAGGATTTTTGGTACGTGACGCTGGTGGCCTCCGGAACGTTCGTAGTCGTAGTGACACGATCGTCGCCGGCGAAGACCGTGCCGGATCTCGTCGCGCTCGCGAAATCGACGCCGGGAAAGCTGAGCTACAGCTCGGCGGGCGTCGCCAGCCCGCTGCATCTTGCCGGCGAGCTGCTGAAGAGACGCATCGGCATCGACATGATTCACGTGCCCTACAAGGGCGGCGCGCCGGCCATCGCCGCAGTGACCGCGGGAGAGGTCCAGGTCGGGTTCGGCAGCATGGCGGCCGCGCTGCCGCTGATCCAGGGCGGACGCCTCACCGCGCTGGGCGTCACCAGCGCGAAACGGGCTCCGGCATTTCCTGAATTGCCGACGATCGCCGAGTCCGGTTATCCCGGCTACGACGTCACGCCGACCTATGGCGTGCTGGCGCCCGCTGCTACGTCCCCGTCGGTTGTCCGGTTGTTGAACGCCGAAATCGGCACGATATTGCAGCAGCCCGACGTGCGCGCGAGATTTGCGAGCCAGGCGCTCGAACCGACGGGCAGCACCACCGCCCGCTACAAACAGCTCATGCAGGCCGAAATCGAGCAGTGGGCCAGGGTCATCAAGGAAGCCAATATCAAGACCGAATAGCGGGGCGCGTCCTTGAACAGGGCATCCTCGCCGCGGCGGGGATCCCGTGCCTCTTGCTTCCGATCCACGCCATGATTCGATGACCGTACCACATCCCAACCACTTGTCAGCACTAGACGCCGCCGCCCTTCTGGCGCGCCGCGAAATCAGCGCGGAGGAGCTTGCCCGGGCCTGTCTTGCGCGTGTCGCGGAGCGCGAGCACGAAATCGGCGCGTGGGCCCATATCGACGCCGAGCAGGTGCTGGCGCAGGCGCGCGAGCTCGATGCGCGCACCGTGCGTGGTTGCCTGCACGGGTTGCCGGTCGGCATAAAAGACATCATCGATACCGCGGACATGCCGACGCAGTACCGGATCCCCGATCTATACGGGCAATCGGCCGGCCTGGGACGCCGCGTGCGTGGGAGCGATTCGCGCCGCGGGCGGCATCGTCATGGGGAAGACGGTAACGTCCGAACTCGCGACCAGCTACCACGGCAAGACCGCCAATCCCCACAATCCTGCGCACACGCCCGGCGGCTCTTCGAGCGGATCGGCCGCAGCCGTCGCGGACTTCATGCTGCCGCTCGCACTCGGCACACAGACCGGCGGCTCGACCATACGTCCGTCGAGCTACTGCGGCGTGGTCGGTTACAAGCCGAGTTTCGGACTGATCAATCGCCAGGGCGTAAAACCGGTCTCCGAATCGCTGGACACGGTGGGCGTGATCGCCCGCACGGTGCAGGACGTGGCGCTGCTCGCCGCTGCGATCACCGGGCGGTCCGATCTGACCGTGCTGTCTTGTGATACTCCGCCCCGCATCGGTATCTGGCGCACTTTCGAATGGGAGCACGCTGCGCCCGAGACCGCGGCGGCGCTGGATGCGGCGACGCGCAATCTGGCGGCAGCCGGTGCCACGGTACGCCAGGCCGCGATGCACGAGGTGTTTTCCGAGTTGGCCGCGGCGCACAAGGAGATTCAATCGTTCGAGATGGCGCAAGCGCTGGGATACGAAATGCGGCACCACCGCGATCTGCTCTCATCGACGTTGCGGGAAGGCATCGAGTACGGCATGCGGTGCACCCCGGAAACCTACGACAGCAAGCGGGCGGTGGCCGCGCAGTGCCGCAAGCGCATCGACGACGTGTTCGCGGAATTCGACATCCTGCTTGCCCCCAGCGCGCCGGGCGAAGCGCCGCAAGGACTCGAGGAAACTGGCAGCCCCATCTTCAATCGCGGCTGGACGCTGCTGCACCTGCCATGCGTCACCGTTCCGGCGTTCAAGGGACCGCGCGGGCTGCCCGTCGGAATCCAGGTGGTCGGCCGGTATTGGCACGATGCCCGGACGCTCGCCATGGCGCACTGGGTGCATCGTCACCTTGCGGGATGAGGGTGGCGAGATACGGGTGACGAGATACGGGTGTAAAAACCTTCAAACTGCAACAGAAGTTAGACAAGTGCATCACCCTTACCTCGTCACCATTATCTCGTCACCTGTATCTCGTCACCTTATCCAAAACAATGACCATTGCTGAAAACCTCGGCGCTTACGCGTCCTCGATCCGGTACGACCTGCTGCCGCGGGAGGTCGCGCACCAGGCCAAGCGGATGATCGTCGACACGCTGGGCTGCGCGCTCGGCGGCTACTCGAGCGAGCCCGCCCGGATCGCCCGCGAGCTCGCCGGCACCGTGTCCAGCACCCGGCCGGCGACAGTGCTGTGCACCGGCCAGAGAACGAGTCCCGATCTCGCCGTCTTCGCCAACGGCGTGATGATCCGTTTTCTCGATTTCAACGACGGCTACACGGGCAAGGAGGACGCCGGGCATCCGAGCGACAGCATCGCTGCCCTCCTGTCCGCGGCGGAAATCGCGGGGAGAACCGGGCGCGAGCTCATCGCCGCGACGGTGCTCGCTTACGAAACATTCTGCCGCATCTGCGACGCTTTCAACACGAAATCGCTGGGTTTCGACCACGTGACGACCGGCGCGATCGCGAGCGCCGTCGGCGCGGCGCACCTGCTGGGGCTGACACGGCAGCAGATCACCGACGCAATCAACCTGACCGTGGCGGCCAACGTGGCGCTGTATCAGACCCGCATTGGTAACGTCTCGATGTGGAAGGGCTGCGCCTACGCGAACGCCAGCCGCAACGCGATGTTCGCGGCGCAACTCGCCGCTCGCGGGATGACCGGACCCTCACCGATCTTCGAGGGCGTCGGCGGCTTTTTCAAGGCGGTGAGCCGGCGGCCGTTCGAGCTCGAGCCTTTCGGCGGCAACGGCGTCCCTTTCAAGATCATGGAGTGCTTCGTCAAGCGTTACCCGCTGGGCCAGTATTCGCAGTCCGTGGTGCAGGCGGCGATCGAAGCACGGGCGCTGGCCGGGGATGTCCGCAATGTCGCGGAAGTCCACGTTCGCACGCTGGCCACGGCCGTGAACATGATGGCGGGCGATCCGGACAAATGGCAGCCCCGCAACCGGGAAACCGCCGATCACAGCATGCCGTACACGGCCGCGGTGGGGCTCATGCACGGCGCCGTCGAGAGCCGGCATTTCGAGGATCCCTATCTGCACGACCCTGCGCTCCTCGACCTCGTCAGCCGCGTCAAATGCAGCATTTCGAAGGAAGCCGACGCGCGCGAGCCGGAAGCGATGCTATGCGATCTGGAACTGCGATTGAAAGACGGCAGGCAGGAGTCCGTCAGGGTCGAGTATCACCGCGGCCATTGGCGCAATCCGATGTCGGATGCGGAGCTGAATGAAAAGTTTCGCGCCCTGGCTCGCGACGTGCTGCCCGCCGGCAGAGCCGATGCATTGCTCGACACGATCTGGAAGCTCGAAGAGCTTGCCGACCTGAACGCCCTCCTGGCACTGGCACGGGTCAACTAGTGGCGGTCCTGTCTAGAAACTCGTTGAAGCCACAGATAAACCCAGATGAACACAGGTAAAGCAATTCGCAAGACCTTCGCCCTGAGCATCCTTGTTAATCTGTGTGTGAGGTATCCGTGGCTAAGTGCTCCCTTTCGTTTTTGAGGATAGGTTCTAGACTTTGATTTTCATCAGCAGCACGTGCTGCTGTAGCCATCGCGGTCAGTGGTACCCCCGGATCCACAATAAAAAAAGCCTGCATTTCTGCAGGCTGTCGCTACTTGCGAAAGAACGCTTTAGCGCCGCCCGTAGCTAGGAGGACGACGGTTCATCGGCGCGGTGGGGACATGCGTGTCCTTGTGCCGGAAGGTGATGCGCCCCTTGGTGAGGTCGTAGGGCGTCATCTCGATGCTGACCTTGTCTCCAGCGAGGATGCGGATGCGGTGTTTGCGCATCTTGCCTGACACGTAGGCGATCACGTTATGACCGTTGTCCAGTCCCACGCGAAAGCGCGTGTCGGGCAGCACCTCGCTCACCACGCCCTCCATTTCAATCATTGCTTCTTTAGCCAAGTCCGGCCCTCCTGTGTGTTGTACCTAGAAACGTGAGGGAGAGATCCCTCATTTGTTTCGTACCCTAAGAGGCCGTATCAGTAGATTGATACGGCCCCGATCATGAGGGGTGTATCCCCCTCAGCCTGTTAGGTACTCTAAGACCCGGGACGGCGACGGCCGCCCCGATACGGCGCCTCAGATGGCTTTCAGATTCGTCGCTGAGCTCTTGCCATCGTTGCCCTTCTCCACGTCGAAGGAGAGCTTCTGTTTCTCGCTCAGCGTGCCAAGGCCGGCGCGCTCAACCGCCGAAATGTGCACGAACACGTCTTTCGATGCGTCGTCGGGTTGAATGAAGCCAAAGCCTTTGGTGCTGTTGAAAAACTTTACGGTGCCGGTAGACATAATATTCTCCAGATTTAGTAGAGACCCGCGCGCGATAGTGCGCGCGGGTTGGTGCTCGGTTGCTTGATCGGGGCGAGACAGGACAAGATCACACGCGCGCCTTGTTTCGTCGGGGAGGCATTTACTGCCACCCTGACACGCGAGCGAGCGCTTGCGCCGGTGTCGCTCCAACCGTGGTTACATGTCCATGCCGCCCATGCCGCCCATGCCGCCCATGCCGCCGTGGCCACCACCGTTCGAATCTTCCTTCGGCGAGTCGGCGACCATCGCGTCGGTGGTAAGGATGAGGCCTGCCACCGAAGCGGCATTCTGCAGCGCGTAGCGCGTGACCTTGGTCGGGTCGAGCACGCCCATCTTTACCAGATCGCCATACTCGCCGGTCAACGCGTTGTAGCCGAAGTTGCCTTTGCCTTCCGCGACCTTGTTGAGGACGACCGAGGGCTCATCACCGGTGTTGGCGACGATCTGACGCAGGGGCTCCTGCAGCGCGCGCAGCACGATCTTGACACCGGCGTCCTGATCGTCGTTGTCGCCCTTGACCTTGGCGACGGCTTCACGGCAGCGCAGCAGTGCAACGCCGCCACCCGCCACGATGCCTTCCTCGACCGCCGCACGAGTCGCGTGCAGCGCATCTTCCACGCGGGCCTTCTTCTCCTTCATCTCGACTTCCGTCGCGGCGCCGACACGGATCAGTGCCACGCCACCGGCGAGCTTGGCGAGACGCTCTTGCAGCTTTTCCTTATCGTAGTCGCTGGTGGTATCTTCGATCTGCGCGCGGATGCTCTTGATGCGGGCCTCGATCGCCTTCTTCTCGCCCGCCCCGTCGATGATCGTGGAGTTCTCCTTGTCGACTTCAACGCGCTTGGCGCGGCCCAGGTCCTTGAGCGTCACGTTCTCGAGCTTCAAACCGAGCTCCTCGGCGATGAGCGTGCCGCCGGTGAGGATCGCCATGTCTTCGAGCATCGCTTTGCGGCGATCGCCGAAGCCCGGCGCTTTCACCGCACAGGTCTTGAGGATGCCGCGGATGCCGTTCACCACCAGCGTCGCCAACGCCTCGCTTTCGACCTCCTCCGCGATGATCAGGAGCGGCTTGCCGGACTTGGCAACTTGCTCGAGCACCGGCAGCAACTCACGGATGGCGGAGATCTTCTTCTCGTACAGCAGGATGAACGGATCGTCGAGCACCGCGCTCTGCTTCTCGGGTTTGTTGATGAAGTACGGCGAGAGATAACCGCGGTCAAACTGCATGCCTTCGACGAACTCGAGCTCGTTCTCCAGGCTCTTCCCGTCCTCGACCGTAATCACGCCTTCTTTTCCGACCTTGTCCATGGCATCGGCGATGATCTTGCCGATCGCTTCATCGGCATTGGCCGAGATCGCGCCGACCTGGGCGATTTCCTTGTTGGTGGTGCACGGCTTGGATAGCTTGCGCAACTCATCGACCGTCGCGATGACGGCCTTGTCGATGCCGCGCTTCAGATCCATCGGGTTCATGCCGGCGGCGACGTACTTCATGCCTTCCTGCACGATCGCCTGCGCGAGCACGGTCGCGGTGGTGGTGCCGTCGCCTGCGACGTCGGAAGTCTTGCTCGCGACTTCCTTCACCATCTGCGCGCCCATGTTCTCGAACTTGTCCTTCAGCTCGATTTCCTTCGCGACCGAGACGCCGTCCTTGGTGACGGTCGGCGCGCCGAACGAGCGCTCGAGCACCACGTTGCGGCCTTTCGGACCGAGCGTGAGCCTGACCGCATCGGCGAGAATGTTGACGCCCGCAACGATCTTGTTGCGCGCGTTGTCGTGGAATCTTACGTCTTTAGCTGACATGTGTTTCTCCTGGGAATCGGTAACGATTATCGGGTGACCGGCGATAGCCGGGTTGGCGCGGGCCGGATCGGCTGCTTACCTGCCCTCGACTACGCCCATGATGTCTTCTTCGCGCATGACGAGCAGTTCGTCGCCTTTGACCCTGACGGTCTGGCCGGAGTATTTCCCGAACAGAATCTTGTCGCCGACCTTGATGTCGAGCGGTCGCACCTTCCCGTCGTCGAGGATCCTGCCTTTGCCGATGGCCATGACTTCACCCTGATCGGGCTTTTCGGCGGCCGTATCGGGGATCACGATCCCGGAGGCGGTCTTGCGCTCTTCTTCCATGCGCTTGACGATCACGCGGTCGTGCAGGGGGCGGATTTTCATTTTCGATACTCCTTGATTGGTTGACAGAACCGGTTAGCACTCATCTGCTAAGAGTGCTAATAATGCGCCTAAATTACAGAAATATCAATTATTTATTATCGGCGAGACGGCCGACTGATAACGAATCCCCCATTAGGCGGGGGCGTCTGCGTCGTTTGCCCGGCTTGACCGATCTCGACTGGGCGCCGACCTAACGCTTGTGCGCTATCTGCGTCAGCGCCTGAAAGGCCTTTTGATCCGCTTTGTCCTGCTGCAAGGTAAGCTCCTTCACCAGAATCAACAGTGCATTCATGTCCCGCGCAATCTCGGAAAGGCTCTTCAGCATCTGCTGCTCTTCGGCACTGGTCATCTAACGCTCCTCTGAGAAAGAATAAAGGGCACACCTTCGAGCGAGTGCCCTTTTTTCGGGACCATACCGGCAGGGTTAACTGCCGGGGGTAAGTTGCGTACTCGGCTTACTTGCTGCTGCCGATCGACACGTTAAACCCCGCGGTCTGCAGCTTGTACGATGACGGGATGTAGGCGAGCTCGATGCGGATTTCCTTCAGTTTCTTCGCCGTCAAGGCTTCAGCGGGGAAGTCCACTTCCACGGACTGGGTCACATCCTGCCCCGGATCGAGCCGGTCGGTGGAGTTGTACGAGGTCGGGAACTTGAGGGTCGGTTCGGTCCGCGCCTCACCGATCTTGATGACCTGCCCCTTGTCGTCGATGTAGAGGATTTTGCCGCCGACGAGACGGACGGTCTGGTCCGTGGAGCTGTTCGTCAGCTTGAGCTTCCCCGTCAGCTTAGCCGGAGCGTCAACGCGGCCGGAATCCTTCTCGACCCGCTCCATGACCTTCATCTCCGTCACCTCGCCAGTCACGATCCCGGTCTTCATCTGCACTTTATCCGGTGTCACCGTGTAAAACTTGTCCTCGATCACCGTCGCCGTACCTAGTGGTTTCGGGCTGCAGCCCAGAACCGTCGCCGCAACCGCGGTTGCAATCATCAGTCTCGTCCATGTCCGCATCGCCCGCTCCTCGTAAATACGACTCAACGCGCCCGCATTCTTCTCAGGAGCGTCCGTCGTTGTGCGAAGCTTGGCGCTTCGTCTGGAGAACGTCTGTGCGCCAGCGTACATACAGCGGGAAATCGGCACGGCGTGTTCGCTAGCGAAGCTCTGAAAAACCTGTTCGGCGCGATGGGCCGAGCAGGTTTTTCACCTGCGTTCGAATGTGCTACCCCGCGAGAATAGTTGATCTTGCGACGGGGGGTGTGGGGGGCGCGGGAAGGACCCTCGCGAATTTGCAGGAAGGGGCCCGCGCCCCGCCACTCCTTCCTCATCCCAACCGTCTGTTCGGCCAGCCTTCATGGCAGATTTGGTCGTAGGTTTGCTTCATGGACCCGTAGCAGCTGCAGGAGACAGCTTCCAGGCCGCGGCGGTCGAGAATCGTGATCTGGCCGCGCCTGTAACTGATCAGCCCTTTGCGCTGCAGCAACCCCGCAGCCTTGGTGACGCCGACGCGGCGCACCCCCAGCATGTCGGCGAGGAAGTCGTGCGTGAGATGAAACTTGTCCGAGTGGGCCCGGTCGTGAGTCATCAGGAGCCAACGGGCAAGGCGCGCATCCAGTAGATGAAAGCTGGTGCAAGCAGCGGTTTGTGAGAACTGGGCCATCAAGGCATAAAGGTAGCGGTTGAGCCCGCGCTGCAATGCGACGCTCGTCCCGAGTTCGCGGCTAAATGACGCGGCCGTCATACGCAGCGCACCGCCTGAACCCCGCACCAAAGCGCGCTGCGGCGACACACCGATCCCCAGTATCAAAGGAATCCCGAGCATGCCTTCGTTACCGATCAATCCCACTTCCAGGCTGGCGCGGCTGTCGACCGGGGCCGCCAGGGAAATGAAGCTCTCGGCCGGGAAGTAAACGTGACGGATACGGTCGCCAGGCTCGCTCAGCACGTCGGCAAAAGTCAGCTCGACCTGCTCGCATCCGGCAGTCAGCCGTTGACAATCCCTGCGAGGCAGGGCGCCTAGGAGACGATTCGAAACCAAGGCGCGCTTGCTCGCGGGCACCGGATGCACCTTCAAGCCTTCGCTGCTGCGGCTAGCTTCCTCTTTTCCGACGCAGCCCGCTTCCGGTCCTTTTCCTCCTGGACGCGGACGGCCTCCGCTTGCTCCTCGGCTTCCCGCTGCACGCGTTGAATTTCACTTTCGAACTCAGGCCACCGGGCCTTCAGCTCCTCGAGCTCGGCGGCTGCCTCATCTGATCCGGGAGGCGCCAGGCCACGTATGTAGTTCGGGGCATACGTGTACAAAGGCGCGTTCCACGTCTCCCGCTTCACGGTGAAGGTCGTTACATCCCGGCACCGCAAGAACAGGAGATCCACCTTGAGTCCCGGCGTATTGCACGGAATCCTTCGGTCGAGAACCACCCAGCCATGCTCTTTGCTATAGCCCCACCATTGCATCTCGATTCCCTTTCATCTGTAAGACCATCATCAACCGGGGTTATTCAAGCCACGCTGGAAGTACCCCGCCCTGAAGCCCGAGCTGTAATCATCGTTGATCGCCACGAGCTGCAACGTCGAAGGCGTACCGCCTTGTCTGCGGCATTCGTCGCCGTCGGCGACGCCTGCCGCGTATGCCGTAAGGGCCAGCGCACCGCTCTTTGCTCCATGAAGCAAAATCAGCTTTGCTTTGCTCATAATGTGGACTGCGCATCTTTATTCGTCATTACAACCTTTCTTGAACGGCGGTTCACCGTGGAGGCGATTATCCTCTTGCGCCACAAACGGTCTGTGCTGTAACGCACATATGGACGAATCATCCCTTCACTAAAACTTCACGTTCCCTGGTGCGCGCGGGAATGGGATCGCGTCGCGTATATTGGTGAGGCCGGTGACGTAGGCGACAGTGCGCTCGAAGCCCAGCCCGAAACCGGCATGCGGCACGGTGCCGTAGCGGCGCAGATCACGGTACCAACCGTACGACTCGCGGTCCATGCCATGCTCCGCCATGCGCGCGTCGAGCACCTCGAGGCGCTCCTCGCGCTGGCTGCCTCCGACGATTTCGCCGATGCCCGGCGTGAGCACGTCCATGGCTGCCACGGTGCTGTCGTCGTCGTTGACGCGCATGTAGAAGGCTTTGATTTTCTTCGGGTAATTCATGACAATCACCGGTTTACCCGCGTATTTTTCCGTGAGATAGCGCTCATGTTCCGACTGCAGATCGATGCCCCAGGCCACGGGGAACTCGAAGCTCTGTTTGGCGGATTCGAGAACGCGGATCGCCTCCGCGTAGTCCATGCGCACGAACTCGGAGCGCACGATGGCCTCGAGCCGGGCGATCAATCCCTTCTCGATGCGCTCGTCAAAAAACGCCATGTCGTCGCCGCGCTCCTCCAGCACCGCCTTGAATACGTACTTGATCAGGTCTTCCGCGAGCGTTGCATTGTCCGAAAGGTCGGCAAAGGCAATTTCCGGTTCCACCATCCAGAACTCCGCGAGGTGGCGGCTGGTGTTTGAATTCTCCGCGCGAAATGTCGGTCCGAACGTATAGACATTGGAAAGCGCGAGGCAATATGCCTCGATGTTGAGTTGTCCCGAAACCGTAAGGAACGCTTCCCGCCCGAAGAAGTCCCGGCTGAAGTCGATCCTGCCGCTGTCATCGCGTGGCAGGTTCAACAGGTCGAGCACCGATACCCGGAACAGGGCTCCGGCACCTTCGGCATCCGAAGCGGTAATGATGGGCGTGTTGACCCAGAAGAATTTACGTTCGCTGAAAAACCGGTGGATTGCCTGCGCCAGCGTATGACGCACGCGTGCCGTGGCTCCAATCACGTTGGTGCGTGGCCGCAGGTGCGCGACCTCACGCAGGAATTCCAGAGAATGGTGCTTCGGCTGAATCGGGTAGGAATCCGGATCGTCGACCCAGCCGACTACTTTGATCGCTGCGGCCTGCATTTCAAACTGCTGCCCCTTCCCGGCGGAGGGCACGATCGAACCAATGGCCTCGACGGCGCAACCGGCGGTGAGCCGGGAAACTTCCGCCGCATAGTTTGGAAGCGTGCTCGGCGCTACTATCTGCAGTGGATGAAAACCGGAGCCGTCGGACACGTGCAGGAACGAAATGCCTGCCTTGGAATCGCGGCGTGTGCGTATCCATCCTTTCACCGTTACCGGGCCGTCTTTCGGAAACTGGCCGGCCAGGATGTCTTGGATGCGTGGGCATAACATGTCGGGTCTCGTATCGGGCAGGTTTAAGAGCCTAGGATCTAGTCATTCTACAGTCCGGAAGCAGAACGTACCGATAACAGCGAGTTGAACCGTGCAAGTCCGCGACGGCTTCATTGCCACGATAGGCCGCACCCCGCTGATCCGACTCCGCGCGGCCTCCGAGGCCACCGGTTGCGAGGTGCTGGGCAAGGCCGAGTTCCTCAACCCCGGCGGGTCGGTCAAGGATCGCGCCGCGCTCTACATCATCCTCGACGCCGAACGACGCGGCGTGCTCAGGCCCGGCGGCGTGATCGTCGAAGGCACCGCGGGAAACACCGGAATCGGACTGGCGCTGGTCGGCAACACGCGCGGCTACCGCACGGTCATCGTCATTCCCGAGACGCAGAGCGAGGAGAAGAAAGAGATGCTGCGGCTGTGTGGCGCGCAGTTACGGGAAGTGCCGGCAGTGCCCTTTAGCAATCCGGAGAACTACGTGCATGTATCCGAGCGCCTCGCGCGCGAGCTTGCCGCGACCGAACCCGGCGGCGTGTTGTGGGCCAACCAATGGGACAACACCGCCAACCGCGATGGCCACTATCGCAGCACCGGCCCCGAACTCTGGGAGCAGACCGACGGCGCGGTGGACGGTTTCAGCTGTGCCATCGGCACTGGAGGCACGCTCGCCGGGGTCGGGATGTTCCTGAAGGAGCGCCGGCGCGAGATCCGCATCGCCGCCGCCGACCCCATGGGCGCCGCGATGTACCACTGGATCAAGCACGGCAAGCTGGAGTCCGAAGGCTCCTCGATAACGGAGGGCATAGGCCTGGGCCGGGTGACGAAGAACATCGAGGGCGCTCCGATCGACGACGCATACCAGATCCCAGACGCAGAGGCGCTGCCGATCCTGTTCGACCTGTTGCAGCACGAGGGGCTTTGCCTGGGCGGTTCGAGCGCCATCAATGTCGCCGGCGCGATCCGGCTCGCGCGCGAGCTCGGGCCCGGGCATACTGTGGCGACCATTCTCGCCGACTCCGGCACGCGCTACCTGTCGAAGCTCTGGAACCCGGTATTTCTCCGGGAAAAGGGCCTGCCCTGCCCCGACTGGCTGGGACCAGGCGCAGGTTGAATTCGCCTCGGTCGCCGGAACTGTCTTTTCAGACTTTCCTTAGCGGTGCCACGCAGTGTGGCGGTGGGAGAATGTCCCGCTTCGCGCCCAGTTCGCCGCTGTGATCAACAGCGCGGTGCCGATTCCCCACGCGCCGTTGATGATGAGGCCGGTCACCATGCGCGAGAAATCCCCGCCGGCCGCGACAGGCTGGCCCTTCAACGGTGCGACGACGAACCAGGCAACCAGGGTCGGCCCGATCGCGCCGAAGATCAGCGCGACGAACCAGTAGGCCGCGCCCTTTGGGAACCTGTTTTCGATCGATGCAAGCAGCATGCCCCAAAGCCCGCCCCAAAACGATAGAGATATCACTTGCGGAATCCCGAACGGCGGCACCGTCTGCATCGAGTACGTAGTCGCTTTCGCGAAGCCTGCGCTGGCGAGGAGCATCAGCGCAATTTGATGAAACACCAGCGTCGCAACGAAACCCGCCGCAAAACCGATCGCCAATCTTGCGGGGAAGCCTGCTGAATTCGGATAGCTTGCCATGGGTTGACCTCCAGAGTGAGCTCTCTTGTACGAGACTTGCAGGAGGTTTCTAAGTTCCCTAGCTGTATCAGCAGGAACGGGGTTGATCTCTGCGATTGCTTTCTTTAGACTGTTTGAATCATTCTGATTAAAAGAGATTTCCCACATGGATACGCGTGTCGTCACGGCCCATCTTCCGGCCGATCTCGCCAAGAAACTGGACGGCCTGGCAGAGCGCCTGGATCGCCCGAGAGGATGGATCGTGAAGGAGGCCATCGCATCTTTCATATCACTGGAAGAGAAGCGATTCCAGCTTACCCTCGAGGCGTTGGGGGACGTCGATTCAAAACGCACCGTGGACCACGCCGAAATCGAGGCCTGGGCTGAAGGCATCTCAAAGACAAAATCACGCGCTCGCCGGTAGCCGTGGCCCTCAGATGGACGAGCAGCGCCCGCTCGGACCTTGTTCGTCTTCACGAATTTCTGCAATCCGTTAGCGTCCCCGCCGCGACTCGCGTCGTTCGCCAGTTAGTGGCGGGCGCGAAACGAATTCCCGCCTATCCGCGTCTGGGAAACCGGCTGGCGGGTTTCGAGCCTCGGGAAGTGCGCCGAATTCTGGTGGGAGATTACGAAATTCGCTACGAAGTGGCCGATACCGATATCTTCATTCTCAGAATCTTCCACACATGAGAAGACCGGTGATGCAGGAAAATCAGCTTCCGGCACGCAGGGAAGCGGCGAGGTGATCGGCGGTGCGCAATCCCATCGCTGCGGATTTCGCCAGGCCGCCGACATAGCCGGCGCTCGGCCCACCGTCCAGGCCGCCGGTGCAGCATCCCGCTGCATACAGTCCAGCTATCGGCTCGTCGCGCTCGTTCAACACGCGTCCCACGCCGTCCACCGCAATTCCGCCCATGGTGAAGGTGATGCCCGCGCACAGGCGAAACGCGTAGAACGGCGGGTGTGCGATCGGGTACGCTTTGCTGCGACCCATCGTGCGCGGTGGCGCAAGGCGCGCGATCTGGCCCGCTGCCAGCGCCGCGTTGTATTCCGCGATCGTCGCCTCCAGCACGCCCGGCGGCAGGCCCAGCTCACGAGCGAGCGATCGCAGATCCTGCGCCTTGAGTATCTTCGCCCCGCCATCGACCAGATGCGGATTGGCGGGCTGGACGTGTCCCCGCCCCGGGCCGTTCCAGATCCCTTCGTCATACACGACGATGGACGACAGCGGATCGGCCAGGCGGGCGAGCTGGTTCACCATATAGACGCCGCCCAGGCCTTCATCCACGATCCTGCGGCCCGTGCCATCGACGACCACACCTGCCGCGCAAAGGTAATCGACCATGGGATAGGGCCATAGCGCATCGTCCTCCATCGCGTCCTGGGCGAGGAGATGCCCGTAGAAGCTCTCCATGCCGATGAGCTGCGCGCCGACGGCCCGCGCCATCTGCAGCGCGTCGCCGTTGCCCGCTGCGGCGTTGCGCTGCTTCAGCTTCTCGGGCGTGGCGGTGATGAACTCGCGCAGCAGCGCGTGGTTGGACTGGAATCCGCCGTCGCACAGTACGACGTTGGGCGCGTCCACGGCCATGGGATTGCCCTCGCGCTCCACTTCCACCCCGACGCACCGCGCGCCGTCCATCTGCAGGCGTGTCGCGCGTGCACCGCGCAGGAGCTCGCCGCCAGCGTCCTTCAGCGCCGCCCCCAGCGTCTGGATCAGCACGTCACCGCCGCGCCCCTGCCAGTGCAGCCCTGGCTTCGCAGGCAGAGGCGGCGCCAGGGTATTCTCGCGCCACGCGTCCGGGCCGCCCTTGACGAACTTGACGCCCTTGCTCTTGAACCATTGCACTGCGGTGCGGGCGTCCTTCGCGATGGCCGCAGCCAGGTCGGCCTTCGCAAAGCCCTGGGTGGATTGCCTGATGGCATCCACGAGAGTGGCTTCATCTTCGTTGACGTGAAGGAAGCAAACGTGAAATCCGCCGCCGGAAATCCGCGCGTTGCAGGGATAGCGCTCGTCGCTGCCCTTCTCGAGTGCGACCACTCGCACGTTGCGCTCCGCCAGGCGCAGCGCCGTGACGAGGCCGGCGAGCCCGCCGCCCACCACGGCGACTTCATAAGCACCGGTCGCGCTCATCACCGCTATCACTGACGATTCATGAGGGCATTCGCGCGGAGCTCTGCGTAAGCTGACTCGAATCCCTCAACGACGCGCGTACCCTTGCGATGAAGCAGCCCAAGCAGCGCCCAAGCCTCCTCGGATAGCTGTGGAAGCACAGGCATGCCCTCCTCCCTGGCGCGCCAACGCGGGGACTCTTAGTGGTCTTTCCCCCAAGGTTTCTCGACGGTGCCGCCCTCTTTTGCGACCTGTTCGAGCACTTTGTCCGCGATCCGCTCCCAGCGCGAGTTTCGGTCCCCTTTCTCCGCGACCGTCTCCGCCGGTTTTTCGATAGGTTTCTCTGCCGGTTTTTCGAGCGGTTTATCTGCCGGTTTTTCTGGCACTTTTTCGGCAGGGTGCACCGCGGGCTGCACTCTCACATCCTCCTTTGGCGGTTCCGATTTTGCGGCCTCTTCCACCTTCGGCGGCGCCGCCGTCGCAGGCACGCCACGCGATGACGGCAAGCCCATCGCTTGCTCGGCGACGTCCAACACGCGAAGCAGCTCTCGCAAGGGAATGTTCGCCGCGATAATCGCCGGCGTCGCCACGCTCAAATCGTGAATCGCGTGGAACGGCTCGCCGGGCTTTGCCTGCTCACGCTGAAAACGCGAATCGTCGATCGCCACGCGGATTTCGAGCGGGATCTTCGAGTGCCAAATCTTTCCCGGGATCGTCGTGCGGATCGCGTGCGACGTCAGGATCGGCTTGCGCGTCATCCCTTTGATCGTGCTCGAGCTCGCGAGCAGTTGATCGAAGAGCCAACCGACGAGCTCCTGATGCGGCGGGATGTCTTGATCCCACGGCATCCGCTCGCGGAACCGATGCCAGATTTCGGCGACCGGCGCGTAGGCGGCAAGCTCGATCGCGTCGAACGCGTTTTCGAATTGGTCCACGGTCATGTCGCCCTCGTCGATGACCGAGTCGATGAGCGCGGCTTGAAAATCCGGTTGTTGCTTGCGCGCTGCTTTCGGCGCGAGTCCCGTGAGGCCGCACGTGATTCTCTGGCGGACGTCGGCACGCTGCTCGAACCACCCCATGCGTTTGTTCGCGCCCCACGTGCCGCGGAGAAGCTCGGGCGTCCACCAAGAGAATCGCGAGCCGCGCAATTTCAGGATGAGCTCCGCGATCAACTGCAGCGCGGGATTGTTCGCAACGTGCGAGCGCGACTCATGAGCAAGGGCCGCATCGTCTGCCTTGGGCGTCTCGGAATGTCGAAGTGCAGTGGGAGCGTCGAACATGGAAACCTCGGGCGAAAGTGGAGGTGGTTTTAACGTAACACGGTTTTCAGTGGGTCGCAGAGCAGCCATGATGAGCAGCATAGTTCATGCCATATTCCGAACTATCCGCGAATTCAGAGAGGTGCCTTTCTTGATAGGGATTCTGGGCCAAGGGCTGTAAGGATTTTCGACAGCTAGCACAGAGACTTGGACAGCGCAGTTGCCGACCAACGGGCGACATCGCTTCAGCCACTCGCGAGCGCTCATTCGCCTTTTATACCGGCGACCCGGATCACCTCGAGCCACTTGTTCTGCTCGGACACCATGAGCTTGCCGAACTCGGCGGAAGTCATCTTCACTATCACGCCGCCCTGCTCTTCGAGCCTTTGCTGGAACGCCGGGGACGACAGCACTTCCGTGGTCTCGCCGTGGAAGCGCGCGATGATGTCCGCCGGCGTCTTCGGCGGCGCGAAAATGCCCCACCAGATGCTGGATTCGTAACCTGGGACCGTTTCCGCAATGGTGGGCACGTCCGGGACCTTCGCATTGCGCTTCGCGCCGCCGGTTGCGAGGAGCCGCAGCCGCCCGCTTTGAATGAACTGCATCATCGTGACCAGTGAGGAAATCTGCAGCTGGGTATGTCCGGCGACGAGATCCGCTGTCGCAGGCCCGCCGCCCTTGAACGGCACGTGCACCATCCTCGTGCCGGTCTTCAGCATGAAGAGCTCCGTGTTCATATGCGGGAAGCCGCCGATGCCCGAGGAGGCGTAGAAAAGCTCGCCCGGCTTTTTCTTCGCGAGCGCGATCAGCTCTTTCACCGTTTTCACCGGAAGCGACGGATGGACGACGAGCGCGGCGTCACCGAAGCCGATCATGGCGACGGGGGCGAACGAATTGACAAGGTCCACGGGCACCTTCGGCTTGTCGATGAGGAAACCGTAGGCGGTGGAGGTCATCATGAAGGTGTAGCCGTCCGGCGGCGCTGCGGTTGCGATCTGCAGGCCGACGATGCTGCCCGCGCCGGCGCGGTTGTCGATGATCACCTGTTGCTTGAGCCGTGAGGTCAGCTCCGCAGCGAGGATCCGCCCGACGATATCCGTGCTGCCTCCCGGCGGCCAAGGGATGACGATGCGTACCGGCCTTTCGGGCCAGCTCGCGGCCGGCGCAGCGCCGGCGAGGGCGAGCGATGCCAGCAACAGCGCGAGCGCTCTCAGGAACAGCAATTCACAGCTCATGGCGTTCCTCCGTTCCGCTTTCCTGTCGGTGATACCCATATTGCCATATTTACGGCACTGCGCCTCAAACGAGCCCCGGCCCGCAGGATTCGGATAATATGAAATAAATGGGGAGGCACAGCGCCATGGGAAAGCTCATTCGTCTGGTGGTCGCGACAGCGATCCTTATGCTTATCGCACTGCCCGCCGCCGCGCAGTACCCCACCAGGCCTATTCGGTTCATCGTCCCCTTCCCGCCGGGCGGCGGCGTTGATATCGTGGCGCGGACAGTGGGAGAGAAGCTCGGTGCACGCCTCGGACAAACGGTCGTCATCGACAACAGGCCCGGCGCCGGCACCACGATCGGGGCGTCCTTGGCGGCGAAAAGCGCGCCCGACGGTTATACGTTTCTGCTCGGCCCGGTCATCGGCCTGGCGATCGTGCATGCGTATTACCGCAAGCTTGACTACGACTTGAGCCGCGATTTCGCGCCAATCACCAAGATCGGCTATGGCACCGTCGTGCTCGTCGTGCCGTCGAGCCTCGGCGTAAGCTCGGTAAAGGAACTCATCGCGCTCGCGAAAGCGAAGCCCGGTCAGTTGAGCTTCGCTTCCTCGGGCACCGGCGCTCTCGTTCATCTTACCGGCGAGCTGTTCAAGCAGATGGCTGGCGTCGATATCTTCCACGTGCCTTACAAGGGCACAACGCAGCTGCTGCCTGACCTGATTGACGGAAGAGTCTCGCTGGCGCTCGACAGCATGCCGGCGCATCTGCCTCATATCAAAGCCGGCAGACTGCGGGCGCTCGGCGTTGCGAGCCGTAAGCGATCCGCCCAGTTACCGGATGTGCCGACGATGAGCGAAGCCGGGTTGCCCGGCTTCGAATCGTATACGGACTACGCGCTATACGCCCCGTCCGCCATAGCGAAGGCCATCGTCGCGCTCCTGAACCGGGAAACGAACGCGGTCCTCCAGCTGCCCTGATGTGCGGGCGAAGCTCGCGGCAATCGGTATCGAGATTGCCGGCAGCACCCCGGAGGCGTTGCACAAAGAAGTGGTCGACGAAATCGCCAAGTGGACGAAAGTCATCAAGGACGCGAACATCAAGCCGGAATAGCTCGCGCATGACCTGTTGAAAGCAGAACGCACGCTAATTGAATCACGTAAAAATCTTTCCATTCCGATAAAAGACACCAACGATATCCCGATCCTCGCGTGCGCCATTGCCGGGAAAGCGGATAGGTTCGTGACTGGGGACAAGGAATTGCTCGATCCTCGGAAGTTCGAAGACCTAGCCGTCGTGTCGCCCCGCATCCTAGTCGGGGAACAGGCTATCCGCCGACGCCCAGATAGGTGGTCGTGACCTGCCGGTCGACACGCAGCTGATCGGGCGTGCCTTCGAAGACCACGGTCCCGTGGTCGATCACGTAGACGCGGTCGGCGAGCTGGAGGGCCATCTCGGCGTTCTGCTCGACAAGGAGCATGCTGACGTGCTCCTGCTTGAGGGTGCGGATCGTTGCCATGACCGCGTCGACGACCAGAGGCGCAAGGCCCTGGGAGGGCTCGTCCAGCAGCAGGAGATCGGGGCCAGTGAGCAGGGCGCGCGCGATGGCGAGCATCTGCTGCTCGCCACCCGAGAGCTCGCGTCCCTTGTGGTTCAGCCGATCCCGCAAGGTCGGGAAGCGCTCGAGGACCGTCTCCATCTGCCAGCGTGAGCTCGCGCGCCGGGCGATGGCAAGGTTTTCGCGTGCGGTGAGGTAGGAGAAGATGCCGCGCGTTTCGGGAACGAGGGCGACGCCCATCTGGCTGATCGTGTGGGCGTCGAGCCCTGCGATGCTGCGGCCCTTGTAGAGTATCTCGCCCATACGGGGTGGGCTCAGACCGGTGACTGAACGCAGGGTAGTCGTTTTCCCCGCGCCGTTTCGGCCGAGGAGAGCGACGACTTCACCTTCGGCCAGATTCAGCGACAGGCCGTGCAGGATGTGGCCCAGGCCGTAGTAGGTGTCGATGCTTTTGATCTCGAGGATCATGCTGCGGTGGCCACGCCGCCCAGGTAGGCGCGGCGCACCTCGGGGTTTTTCTGGATTTCGTCGGGGGTGCCCTCGGCGATCAGGCTGCCGAAGTGCATGACCGAGATGCGGTCGGAGACCCTCATGATGATGTCCATCTTGTGCTCGATGAGCACGATCGTGTAGCGGCCCTTGAGCGCGCGCACCAGCGCGACCATTTTGCGCGTTTCTTCGGGGGACAGGCCTGCGGCCGGCTCGTCCAGCAGCAGCACCCGCGGCGCCGCGGCGAGTGCGATGGCGAGCTCGAGCTGGCGCTGCTCGCCGTGCGAGATCTCGCGCGCCACTTGATTTTCTTTGCTGGATAAACCCACGTCGGAGAGCGCCTGCCGCGCCCGCTCGGTGACCTCCGCGTAGCGGTCTTTCTTTTTCCAAAGCAGGCCTTTCCACGACGGCCCGGTCGCAAAGGCCGCGACCCAGGCATTGTCGAGCAGCGAAAACGCGGGGAACACGTTGGTGCGCTGGAACGATCGCGCGAGGCCCAGATGCGCGATGCGGTGCGCCCGCGTGCCGGTTATTTCCCTTCTATCCAGCAGTATCCGGCCTGAGGTCGGGACAAACGTGCCGGTCAGCAGGTTGAAAAGCGTGGTCTTGCCCGCGCCGTTGGGGCCGATGATCGAGTGCAGGCTGCCGGCCTCGATATTCAGCGTGACATCGTTGACCGCAGCGAGCGCCCCGAAAGACTTGGTCAGATTTTCTGTTTGGAGAATCGCCATGACACGAAACGGGACCACGCCTCTACCACACCACCACGGAAGAAGAGCACCACGATCACGAAAGCC
Organism: uncultured beta proteobacterium; assembly: GCA_963802355.1. Classification (GTDB taxonomy): domain Bacteria; phylum Pseudomonadota; class Gammaproteobacteria; order Burkholderiales; family SG8-41; genus SG8-41. The sequence continues at coordinate 544,010 of CAWDIV010000015.1, forward strand.
ACGCCGAGAAGCAGCGGCCAGCGCGCCCACATCACGCTCACCGACTCCGACAGCCAGATGAAGATGAACGACCCGATGATCGGCCCGTAGAGCGAGCCACTGCCGCCAATCAGCGTGGCGAACACGACGTTGCCCGAGAACACGAAGCTGATTGCTTCCAGCGGCACGATGCCGAAGAGCATCGCGTAGAGCACCCCCGCCAGACCGGAGAAGGCGCCGCCGATGACGAAGGCGACAAGCTTGAAGCGCGGCACGTTGTAGCCCACCGCCTCGGCGCGCACCTCGTTCTCCCGGATCGCCTGCAGGATCTTGCCCAAAGGCGACTCGACGACCCGCTTCATTACCCAAAGAGAAATCAAGAAAAGGACCGATACGAAGATGTAGTAGTTGAGCGGATCCTTGAAGTCGATACCGAGAAACACCGGGCGCCCGATTCCCGGCATGCCGTCCTCGCCGCCGGTGACGCTGGTCCACTGGTAGGCGATGAAGTAGAAGAGCTGGTTCAGCGCGAAGGTCAGCATGATGAAGTAGATACCGGAGCGCTGCACGCAGAGGTAGCCCACCAGCAGGGCCGAGAGTGCGCCGACGCCAATGCCGACGCCGAGAGCCGCGAAGACGTTGATGGCGTAGTGCTTGAGGAGGTAGCCCGCCACGTAAGCTGCCGAGCCGAAGAAGGTCGACTGGCCGAAGGAAAGGAGCCCCGTGTAGCCCAGGAGCAGGTTCAGCCCCAGCCCGAAGATCGCGAAGATCCAGATCTCGGTGGCGATGGCGTGGCGCACGAGGAGCGGCAGCAGCACTACCGCCGCGAGGATCGCAAGATTTGTCTTGTTCATCTGATACCAAACAAACCCTGGGGTCGGATAACCAGCACCGCCGCCATCACCAGATAGATCACCGCGACCGAGGCCTCGGTCCAGTAGGCCGCCACGACAGCCTGGGCGACGCCGATCAGCACGCCGGCGGCGATGGCGCCCAGCACGTTACCCATGCCGCCGAGCGCGACGACCACGAAAGCGATGCCCAGCATGTCCACGCCCATGCCTGGCGAGAGCCCGCGGATCGGCGCGGTGAGCGCGCCGGCGATCCCCGCGAGGTAGGCGCCAAGCGCAAAGGCTACGGTGAACAGGCGGTGGATGTCGATGCCGAGCAGCGACACCATCTCCTTGTTCTCTATGCCGGCGCGCATGATCGCGCCGTAGCGCGTCTTCTCGAGGAACAGCCATGTGGCGACCACCAGCAGCCCCGCGACCACCATGACGAACAGGCGGTACTTGGGATAGAAGGTGAAACCGAGGTCGACCCCGCCGCGCAGGATCGGCGGCGGCAGCTGGCTGATGCCGACCGGCCCCCAGATGAGGATGATGCTCTCGGCGATGATCAGCGACAGGCCGAAGGTGAAGAGCAGCTGGTAGTCGTGTCCCGCCGCGTAGAGCCGGCGGATCCCCGCGTACTCGATGGCGAGCCCGAGCAGCGCTACGCCGATCGGCGCCACCACCAGCGCGACCCAGAAATTCCCGACGGCATTGATCGCACTGACCATCAGGTATGCGCCCACGGCGAACAGCGCGCCGTGAGCGAAATTGGGGATGTTCAGGATCCCCGCGATCAGGGCCAGCCCCAGCCCCATGAGGGCATAAAGCATCCCCGTCGCGATCCCGTTAAGGATCTGACCGAAGAGTAGATTCAAAAACTAAAAACCACCGATATCCTTGCAGGCGGCATATTCCTTCGGCAGCGGCGCGTCGCCGGTGGCGATGATGTCGGCGAAATCCGTCGGATGCTTCATCGCCGACTTCGTCTTGCAGCGCATGAAGAAGTATGGCCGGATGTTCTGGTGCGTGGCGGCGTCCATCCGCATGGGCCCAACGATATCGTTGACCTCGATCCCCTCCAGCGCCTTGATGACGTCCTGCACCTCGGCCGACTTGGCCTTGTCGAAGCCGGCGAGCAGCAACCGGGTCATGGAGTAGGAAGCCGAGGGCGCGTAGCCCGGCGGGTTGCCCCACTTCGTCTGATAGCTCTTGACGAAGGCCTTGGCCACCGGCGTATCGGCGGTGTAGTAGAAGTTCGACCCGACCCAGGTGTTCTCGCGGATCTCGGGCGTGAGCTGCACCAGCTCTTCCACGCCGGAAGACCAGCTCATGATCAGCGGGATCTTCGGCGTGAGGCCGAAGTTGAAGATTTCGCGCGCGCCGGCGACCGCATCGCCGCCGAAGTTGATCATCACCACCACGTCGGGCCGGTTCGCCGCCGCCTTCTGCGCGTAGTTGGAGAACTCGCGCTCGCCCAGCGGATGGCGGTCGGCGCCGACGAACTCGATGCCGTGCGTCTTGCCAACCTCCTTGATGTACTTCTCGACCGACCAGCCGAACGCGTAGTCGGCGACCAGCAGGTGCCAGCGCCTCGCCTTCGGGTTGGCCTTCATGAAGGCGTCCACCACGGTCTTCGCTGCCGTGTACGGGCTCGCCGCCCACTGGAACGAGTAGCGGTGGCAGCGCGACCCGGAGATGTCCTCCGTGCCACCACTGAAGAGGTGCACCACTTTCTTGCGCTTCGCCACCTCCGACACCGCGAGCGCTACGCCGGAAGACCAGGGCCCGATCATGAAGCGCGCGCCTTCGCCGTCGATTGCCTCTTCGGCGCGCCGGGTGGATGTGCCCGCCTGCGTGGCGCCATCGCGCGTGACGTACTTGATGGGCCGGCCGAGCACTTTCATGTCGCGCTCCTCAAGCGCCATGCGCGTCCCGCGGTCGTTGAGCGGCCCGACGTCGGCGAAGGCGCCAGTCTGATCCCACAGGCCGAGAATCACGATCTCTTTCTGCTGCGCCCGGATGATCCCCGGAAAACCAAACCCGGTCGCGGCGCCTGCGGCCCCGAGCGCTCCAATTTTCAGGATGTCCCTACGCTTGAGCTGGCTCACGTCCGCTCCTCCCCTCGAAAGCCGTGAAATTGCAGTCTACTACGGTTCGGAAACTCGATGACGCTCACTTCCTACGCCGTTTCGATCGGTCTCGGAGGGACTGGCGCCACGTACCCGACTACGAGCAAGAGCACGCCCACGGTAATAATGGAAACGACACTCTCTACGGCGCTCGCCCTGGGAAGCTCGATGATCAGAAGCTTCAGCATCACGGCGCCCATGAGCACGGAGCCCACGATCCACATTTGACGGATACGGCATCGCGTGGCGACGAACATGGTGCCAAGCGCGAGCACGGTCCACAGAATGGTGACGCACATCTGGACGAAATTCGATTCGAGCAGGGCCTGAAATTGGTAAGGGACGCCGGCATAGTGGTGCAGCGTCCGCAGCAGGACGGCATTGGCCCAGAAGAAAACCGCCACGCACCACGCGGTGACCGGCCAGGTGGCGGGAAATTCACGGGGTCCATCGATGCCCGACGCGCGTACCGCGCGCCACCAGTAGACCACGACTGCGAAAGCGAGGACGTGCGCGAGGTCCAGGGGGTTCAGCAATGGGATGTAGCGTGGCGAAGCAGGCTCGGTATCGCTGGGAATATTAGAGTAGAGCATCCAAAGGGCGAGAAACGCCACGAGCGGCTTGGCTCCGTCCCACAGATACGCGCTGCGGTAACGCACCACCGGCCAGGAATTGCGCATTGCGGCAACCAACGCTAGCAGGGCGATGGGCACCAGGACCCACGCCACAACGGGCCACTGGTATTGGACCTTGGCGACGTGACCGATCCGCCACGCCACCTCCCACGTGCCCACCGCAGCGAGCAACCACATGCCAAGGATATGCGCGTAGGAGAGGTCGCGCGGGTAGACGTCCTCGTGGCGCCGCAGTATGCGGAAATGAAACAGGAATGCGACCGGCCACGCCGCAGCGCCCAGACCCGCCAGCGGATGACCGTCCGGGCGCTCGATAACCTGAAAGACCAGAATGATAGCCATCAGCGGCGCCAGCGCGAGCGCCGGGAACCTCGCCGTCGACCGGCCGCGGCCCCAGAGTAAGCTGCATACTGCGCAGGTGCCGGCGAAAAAGAGCAGCGCAGCACTGAGCACGTCCTCGCGCGCCACATGAACCGAGATCTCGTGCAATCCAGCCAGCAGCCACCAGGCGAGCCCCCACAGGAATAACGCGCCCGATGCCTGCATGCGGAAATCACCGGCATCGCCGGGATGACGCGACATAATGCGACTGCACCCAAGCCCCGCCGCCGCAATGAATATGCAACTCCAGAAGAAGCCGTTCCATACCGGTGGCTCGATTGCTCCGGAACGCATGTCGGCAATCAACGCGACGCCGGCCCCGAGCTGCAGCAGCAGTCCGGCGATGCGCACCAATAGCTTCCCCTGCCGGCTGCCTATCCAATAGACGGCTGCCCCTTCCAACGCCCACAGTCCCGCAGTCCAGCGTCCATCGAGCGCGAGCGGCAGGGTGATCGTCGCGAAGATGAGACCCAACGCAAAGAAGGCTTCCACCAGCATCCGCAGGGTTTCCCGATAGCGGCGATGGAGCGCTGCGGCAAGGATCAGGTAGAAGGCGGATACCGCAATCGCGCTCCATGCCGCGCCGTGCTCGAAATGACGCACCAGCTGGATCTGGAGAGCGAAAGCGAGCAACGGCGCGCCGAACACGAGGGTGCTGTCCACATAGTCGTCGAATCGCGGCGCCTGACGCCAGGCATGTATCACTGCAAGGCCCACGTAGAGCAGGAAGAACAGGATCAGAAACGGTTCGGTACTGCCGAAATGTTGCGGCAGGTAGAAGCGAGCGCCCCACACCGATGCGACGCCGAAGGTGAACAACAGCCCCAGCACGTTCAGCGATCGCCACGACTTGTGAAACGCGATGGCAAAGATACCCAGATTCAGCACCAGGTAGTAGCCGAACAGCATTAGGGGGCTCGCGTCGCCATTCATCAGTAGCACCGGAGCCAGAAAGCCGCCGGCTATGCCCAGTATCGCGATCCATTGGGCGTTCTGCTTGACGGCAAGATACCCGGCGAGCGCGACGACGGCGACGAGCAGGACGAACGCCGCGTTGCCCTGCAGGCAGATCGAAGCCATAGGACGTGCCGAACACGGCAAGGTACAGCAGGCCCACGCCGCCGCCCTGCAGCGCCTCACCGTACGCGGGACGTTTGGCCCGCAGCCACCAGCCGATGGCGAGGAGAAAGACCGCTGCCAGCGCCACGCCGACCAGGCGCGCTCCAATCGGCAGCACTCGGACGCTTTCGTAGGCGTACTCGATAAGAACGCCATGCCAAAGAACAGGACGATCACGCCCACGCGGACTGCCGTGTTGCCGCTCACGAGCCAGACCCAGAGACGCTTCCAGACGGAGAGCTCCGTCATCGCAGCGTCGGACAGATTGTCGATCGACGCGCTCGCGCGGTTCGTCCATGCGGGTTGCCGATCGCGCCGGCGTTGCGGTCAGCGGCGCCTCGCGCTGCGGCGCAGTCGTCGACAGGCTGCAAGTGCCTCACCTGCTCGCGCAGCGCGTGGACCGACTCTTCGAGGCGCGCATGCGCGCCCGCTCTCGTTCGACCCACATGCCCAGCATCATTACGACGACGGCACCGGCAAGCGCAGCGAGGACGGCGTCCAGGAGAGCGCCTGTCCGCCAGTAGAGGATCCCGCCCAGTAGCAGCCGCTCAGGAGCCCGATGAGCCCCACGCGGGGAGTCCAATCACGAACCAGCGCGTCGTACCACGATTTCATCGCATTCCCCTTACCGGGCGGGCGGACGATACCCGCCCGCGCGGTGCGCGCCGGAGATCCCGCGGCGCTTCCGTTTGGGTGCTATGGCGCTCATTTACAGCGTCTTCAGATACTCGATCAGCGCATCCTTTCGCGGTTCGGACAGCTCGTGCCGAACTCATGGCCCTGATTGCTGCCCGCTTAGTGGTCACGTCAGTAGGAGTGCCCACTTCCTGCGCTTCCGGCGCGTCGGCTGAAAAAGCCGACATTCACGGGGTCGTAGAGGTCGTATCCCCGCCAGAACAGCCTGGGCCGCTCCGCCACGGGCTTCAGCAGGTCGCGCAAGGTCGGCACGGAGCCGTTGTGCAGGTACGGCGCGCGCAGCCAGATGCCGTCCAGGAACACCGCGTTGTAGCCCTCGAGCGTCTCCTCGACCAGGCCCTTGCGCTCGATGCCCATACCGCGAGACGACCTTGTTCGCCTCGATGGCGGCCTGCTTGTTCCAGGAATCGAGCCGGCCCCGATCGGTATTGACCGCCGACAACGGCAGACGCGTGCCGGTCTTGTCGCTGGCGTGGCAGCGCGCGCATTCGCGATCGAACACGGCCTTGCCCTGCCGCGGCCTTTTTCTGCATCGATCGTGAAGCGGGAACTCGGGCGGCGGCTTCTCGCGCAGGTATCGCAGCAGCCAGTCCACCTGCCCGAGAAATTCCTGCTTGTCGTGGGCGGCGCGCCGAGCAGGCCGAGCGCGGAGTCGATCACGACCGAGTAGGCATCGTGGCTGTCGCCCGCCCAGTTCAGCGTGGTGCCCTTCTCTGGTCGTACTTCTTGAGATTCCAGATGGAGGGCATGTCGGTCGGCCCGAACGTGTCGTCCATCGGCGAGCTTGATCATGAAGTACTTGGTGAGGTTCATGGCGTCGTCGCGCCCGCGGCCCCAGTCCGGGAAATCTTTGCGGTAGATCCATTTGAACTGGGCCTCGCGCTCAGCAGGCGCTTCTTGGTGATCGGGATGAGGAGGAAGCGGTAGATCAGCCGGTCGATCCAGGAGAGGTCGGTGACCAGCTTGATCTCGCGCATCAGATCGTCGGCGTTGAAGCGCGGATCCTTGCCGCAGTCGACCAGGAAGCGGAAATATGCCTCGACGTTGGTGTGGGCCGGGCCGGCGGTCACGAAGCGTCGGATTCTCGTTGTTCGCGAGCGCGGTAGCTCGCGGTGTGGCAACGGCGCAGTTGTTGGCACGCGCGGGAAGCCGATCGTCTTCTTGGTGAAGCCGACGGGCAGCTCCTGTCCCTGCTCCCACGCCACGCCGAGCGAGGCGAGCCCGCCCGGCCCGGGCAGCTTGTCCGGGAACATGCGCGGCATGCACGTAGAAGATCCAGTACGGGATGCCGGCGTCGTGCTCCGCGCCGATGGAGCCGTACTTGAAGCGCATCTCGGGCGTCGCGGCACCCAGTCGGGCTGCGGCTCCTCGCGGAAGAACTTGTACCAGCCGAAGAGGCGCCAAGCGCCGCCACGCACCAGAATCACGACGCGCCAGCGCACGTTCTTCCGTTGCCGCGCGTCCATTTCCGCCGCGTCCATGGTCGAGTCCCCTCAGAAAGTCTTCAGAAACTCCAGAGCGCGTCCTTGTCGGCGGGCCAGTTCCGTGCCGTAGCCTTGCCCTCGTGCCCGGCATTGCCGTTGCCCGGCACGTTGGTGTCGAACTTGAAGTACTTGCGTCCGCTCCTCGTCCGGCACGTTCGACGCGAAGCCCACGTTCACCGGATCGTAGACGTCGTAGCCCCGATAGAAACTGCGTGCGCTTCGCCGCCGGCTCCAGCAGGTCGCGCAGCGTCGGCACCGAGCCGTTGTGCAGATAGGCGCGCGCAGCCAGAGCCGTCGAGCGGCATGTTCGCGTAGCCGAAGGTCTTGCGGAAATGCGTGAAGCGCCATCGGATAGCCGGCGTAGAGCGTCGACTGGTTCACCGCGAGCTCGTAGGTATAGAGTCGAGCCGTGCGCGGTCGGTGCCGATGTCCTCGATCGGCGTCACCTTGCCCACGTACTCGCCGGAGAAGTCGCGGCGGGCCGGCCCCGTGGCAGGCGGCGCAGTACTCCTCGTAGAGCGTCCGCGCCGCGCGCGGCCTTCGCCTGTCGATCGGATAGGGATACTGGGCGGCTCCTCGGTCGAGCAGCCATTCTCCACGCGTCCGATCGCTTGAGATCGATCGTGGGCGGCGTGGTGCCGGTGCCGAACGCCGCGCTCTTGTTGCGCTCCTCGACCATCGTGTTGTTGCCGTCCCAGTGCAGCTGCATGCCTTCGCGCGGCCCTGGTGCCAGATCGAGGGAAAATCGGAGGGCGCGTTCTCTCCTGCTCGGGCAGCTGGTCAGCGGGAAGTTGAAGAGCACCTTGGCCGCATTGAACGTGTCCACGCGCCCCGGGCCCCAGGATGCTGCTTGTCGGCCCAGGCGAAGCGGCCGCGCAGCATCAGCAGCCGCTCGCGCATGATGGCGATCGCGACCGGATAGACCACGTAGCGATCGATGAGATCCAGGTCTTCGTCGGCCTCCGGATGGAGCTTGTGATTCTCCTTCAGCAGGCGTCGCACTTCGGGGACCACGTATTCCGCGCTGAATCGGATCCTTGGCGCAATCGAAGAAGAAGTTCTGAAACCCCATGATGTCGAACGTGTTGGCCGGCATGCCGAGATAGCGCGCGGCTTCGACTGCGGCGTGTCGCGCACCGTGCTCGTGTGGCACACCGCGCAGTTCAGGAAGGTGCGGTCGATGCCCCTGATAGCGCCGCTTCGACATGCCGACCGGCAGGTCCTTGCCTTCCTCGAAGATCAAGCCGAGCGACGCGTAGCCGCGCCCGGCAGGTGCTGCGCGCACACCTGCGGCATCGCCTGAAATATCCAGTAAGGGAAAGCCGACTCGCGCTCGCCGCCGGTGGAGCCGTACTTGAAGTGCTCTTCGTCTTCGCATACACCACCGGCTCGTCCGACCCGAAGCGAACCGCCAAATAGACACCCAGGACGACCATGACACAGTCGGCACGATGAGCAATGCCAGGCCGAGCGCTCACAAAGCGCCCGCCCCTGACACAGCGGTTGATACGGTTCCGCTCGTCATGTTTCTTCGTATGCCATACTGTCCCTTGTCCTTCGCCTGCGATCCGTACCCCTTAGGGTTCTCATTCTCATCTTTCTCCGCGAGGCATGGGCGCAACGCCTCATAGCCGCCTGCGAGTAACTGCTCGATGCCCGGCACGCTTCCCTGCTCCGCCCGCAGCAGTCGGCCGACCGCGCGCTCCAGCCCTGCGACCGACGCCGGCACGCTGGAAGCCGTCGCATCCACCGTCGGACGCGGGGGTGGCATGGGCGTCTTGTCCCGGGCGCTGGGCGCAACCCGCCACATCGCGAGCCGGGCGTAGATCCTGGGGGCGCATTGCCTGATGCTAGCCGCGACGCGCTCGTCGGGTCCGGCGAGGAAGTTCGGCGGGAACCGCTCGCCCGTGGCGTGGCAGCTCGCGCATGAGAGGATAGAATGCCGCGTACGGCCCGCGCCGCTCCGTCGGTCGGCGCCCGCGGCGCTGCGGGTTCCACGACGGCCGGCGGCAGATGCGAGCCGTCGTTGCAGCACCATCTCGCGCGCGGCGAGTCCGAGCCTCGTGAACAGGGGCGACAGCACGGCGGCACGGCTGAACGGCCGCGCCGCGAACGCCCCCTGATCGGCCATGGCGGCAATCGCGTCGCGCACGAAAGCGAAGTCGTCGATCGTGTCGACGACCGCGTGCGCGGCGACCGCGTCCCTGCCATCGAGCGCCCGGGTATCGCGCCCGCGCCAGCGCAATTCGATACCGGCTACGGCGCTGCCGCCGGCGAGCCGCGCGCGCATGCCGTGACTCGCGATCGCGAGCTTGAGGCGGCCTGCGTTCAGGTCGAGCGCGCCGCTCGTGATCTCGAAATACCTGAGCGGCTCGACCCCGCCCGCGGCGAGCGCGCTCAGATCGCCCGAAACGCGACCCGCGCCGAGCTCGACGCGGCCGGCGAGCTGCAGCACCTGCTGCCCGTCATTCCGGGGGGACGCGCATTTGAAACGCAGCCACCGGTGGGTCCACGCAATCTCGCATGGCGCTTCGTAACGGCGGCGCTGCGCTTGCCCGGCATGCCGGGCGAGATGCGCATCGAGCGCACGGACATCCGCCGCCGCGATGAGCCCGGCGAGCCCGGAGACGAAGCGGCTGACGGTGTCCGCCCGGTCGTTCGTCCACACCTCGAGCGGCGGCCGCGGAGCAAGCGGCTCGAATTGCGCGGAAATATGCGAAAGCGCCGCGCCGGCGGGCTCGCGTCCCGCTGCGTACGGGAGCGGATCGCGGTTCGGGATATCGGGGTTGGGGATCGCCAGCCCGCCAGGCCAGCGCACACCCCACTCGCGTGTAAAGGGCGCCCGCAGGCCTTCGAGCCACGTGGGACTGCGATCGTCGTATGCGCGCTCGCCGGTGAGACGGGACTGAAGTGCCAGCGTGAACGCGGCGGCGCGGCAGCGCGCCCCGTCGGCATCGTCCGCGCCACAGCCCTCACTCCACAGGCGCTGCCATACCCCCAGCCAGTTCGCGCGGTCGGTAGCGGCATCGATCGCGTCCGGCAGGTCGATCCCTCGTCGCACCGTCACCCCATGGAATTCCCGCCGCTCGCGCGCGAGGCGCGCGGCCACACGCTCGTTGGCGTTGGTCTCTTCCCACAGCGGCCTCGAGAACAGCGGCGCGAGATTCTGGTGGCACGCGGCGCACACGGCGCGGCGGGCGTAGATCACACGCGGCGAGCCGCCGGGACGGTAATCGCGCACGACCTGAAACTCGAAGCGGCCGGCGGCCTCGTTGTAGCTGATGACTTCGATCAACCCTGCCTGCTCCTGGTAGCCGAGATAGATGCGATCTTTCAGGAGCAGCCCGCCGCCCCGCTCGGACTCGGCATCGATAGCGGTGACCACGCGCGGGTACTTGAAGAACTCCGGAGCGGCGGCGACGCGCTGCAACGAGCGGCCGAGCGGAATCAGCACTTGTTTCGCGCAGCGCTCGCGCGGCGCGCAGCCCGCGCGCGCCTCCAGGCGCTGTACCAGCCGTTCGAACGGAAATGGGACGTCGTAGACGCGCTTGCCGCCGGCCTCGACGGTCGCGACGAAATCGAACAGGGAGCGCCCGGCGGGAGGCGCGTCGGGACCGGGACGTGCCGGGTCAACGGCCCAACGCGCAGGGTCGTTCTGCGCCCAGCAAAGCGGCGTAGCGATCATCGCGAGGGCGACGAGTTGCCATCCAAACATCGCACGAGATCGGGCCACCAGGGGCCGCGGGTCACTTCGTGGCGACGGCCGTACGGGTCTGTGTCCCCGGCCAGCAGTCCTCCTTCACCGCGCCCGTCTTCTGGAATTCCGGTCCGTCGCGCTTGGCGACGTCCTCGTTGTGAAGGAAGAAGTTGATGAGGAAGACTTTGCCGACGTAGGCGCGGCCGAGGTAGAGGCCGGGCCGCACCATCCGAATCTCGTCGCGCACCTTCAGCCCGTTGCGCCCGGCGAGATAGTCGGGCCGCTGGCGATACCCCGGCAGCTCGTCAGTGAAGAAATAGTCGATGATGATGGACTCGCGGCGACTGTCGAGCAGGCTTTGGCCGCAGTAGAGCCGCGCCGGAAAGAGCAGCCACTGATCCTTCCCCTTGACGGTGATCTTCTGAATCGTGGAGAGATCGCCTTCTATGACGGGCTTCAGCAGGGCGAGATCCTCGATGCGGTTTCTGAGCAGCCGCTCGTTGCGGTAGAAAACCTTGCCCTTCCACAGCAAGCGCCCGAGATCCTCGATCCGGTGCAGCTTCAGCTCGACCGCGAAGCCCGGCAGCCCGCCGACGATCTCGGCGAGCCTGCGATCGCCCTCCTCCCCCTTGGGGAAAATGAGATCGCCGTTGAACGGGCCGTCGGGGATGGGCCCGGCGGTAAGCCGGGCGTAGATCTGATCGAGCTGCTCCTGGCTGTAGTTCTTGAGATTTGCGGGCGTGAGCTTCTGCAGATCCGCCACCGGCAGTGGAAACTCGAACTCCACGCGCGCGAGATCGGGCTTGCCGCTGTAGTCTTTTCCCACCGGCGCGAACTTGATGTCGGGCGGCGGGTAGATGCGGGAATTGATCCAGTCGCAGCCTGCGACATTGAGAGCGAGCGCGGCGGCGAAGGCGGAACGGATAATAGCGTTCATCGTGACCTCCTTCACATCGTCGCCAGGAAGGCGATGAGCGCCTTCTTGTCGGCGTCCGGCAGATCTCCGCCGAACCCGTGCCCGTCGTTCTCGATGTCGGCGGTGCAGGTGCTGTAGACCTCGAGGAGCTTCGGATGTTTGCGGACGGTCTCGACGAGCTTCTCGGGCTGCTTCAGCAGTTCGCGGCCGGCGGTGCGCAGCTCGGCGATGAGCTGGCGCGCCTCGTCCGGGCCGAGCTCCTTGGTGAGCCTCTGTTCCAGCGCCTCGGACTTGAGCTTGAGCTGGACCAGGTCCCGTACAAACGCCTTGTGCTGGAAATTGACGAGGCCGGCGGAGTTCGTTCCCTTCGGCACGACGATGGTAAGCCCGACGACCTGCTTCTGCTTGCCGTCCTCGTCCAGTCGCCGCAATCCAAGGCGCAGCGGCACGGGTTCGTCGACCTTCGTGATCTTCGGCACCCGCTGCGCCGGATTGAGCAGATCCATCATCGACGCCACGTAGAGCTTGAATCGGCCCTCGACGCTGGGGTCGTACTCCCAGCACGCCGGCTCGGTTCCCTTCGGCAGCAGCTGCTTCGTGCCGCGGTCGACGTACGATGGGCGATAGAAGTCGTTGTCCTTGTTCTTCGGCTTCCCGCAGATCTCCGGCCCGATCGCGTTGTTGTGCATGAACGGCGCGTGTGCCCACAACGAGAGCAGCGAGATGTTGCGGTAGTAGCCGCGGCCGCCGCTGCTGTCATCCTTGAGCTTGTCCGGCTGACGCGCACGCAGCGTTTCCGAGCCGTATTCCTGCCAGATGTGGCCGGCCATGTGATTGGAGTGCAGCGCGCGGCAGCGGTAGGTGCCGACCTCGCTCACCGGGGTCGCCTGGTCGTTGCCGAGCCAGTCGCGCCGCAGCTTGGTCTTCTCGTCGAGCGCGAGAAAATCGCGGTTCTTGAACTCGCCGCCTTCCGCCACGGGGACGCTCGAATGGCACCTCGCGCAATTCTCGGCGAAGACCAAGCGTCCACGCGCCACCGCTCCCTTGCCGAACTGCCCATCGAGCTGGGTAACGAGGTGGTCGTAGGTATAACTCGCCTTCGGGTCCTTCGCCTGGAGCGCCCTCTCGCGCGCGACGTGGAGATCGGTCGCGTCGGTCTCCTTCGAGAACAGGAAGTTCTTGATATCGACCAGCCGGTCCTCGATCGCGCGGAAATTCGGGCAGTCGCGGCGGCACTGACCGATGTCGAAGGGCGTCTGGCCGTAGTTGCGGCCCTCGGGATCGAGCTGGCGCAAGTCTGCCAGGTGGTTCAACCAGCACTGCTCGGCGCACGAGCCGATGTTGAAGTAGACGCGCTGCACCGCCTCCAGCGCGCCGATCGAGTCCTCACCCCCCTTCAGGATGTGATTCAAGGGGTCCTTCTCGGTGGCGCGCGAGTGCACCCAGCACTTTCCGTCGCGCCCCGGCTCGCACCAGCACTTCGTCCCTGCGGCGGGGGTCGCGGGGCACGCGGCGGCCGCCCGCCACCTCAAGACGTCCTCGCTGGCGAACCTCGGACGCTGGTGGGAATTGATGATCGCGTTGATCGTGCCCGGATTGCTAACCTGGTCGTTGGGGATGGCGGAGGTGTCCAAAGTGCCGGGCCGGGCATGAGAGAACATCTGGTACTCGAGCGAGTTGTACGGCATGCCCGAGCCGAGCAGCTCGGAAACGCGCTGGTACTGGTTGCCGATCGCGCCCTTGATGTTCCGCCACTCCGGCCGTGCGGGGTCATTGGGTGGGTTCAACGGATCGAACGCGATGTGGCACGAGCCGCACGAGGTCCCGATCAGGAATGGCGGCTCGATCGAGCCGTCCGCCAGGCGCCGCATCTCGAAATCGCTCGAGTTTTTATCCCCGGTCATCCTCTTGCTGAAACCCTCCCAGTTGCCGAGGTTGCCGTTCACTTTCAGCCAGCGCTCGCGGTCGAAACGCGGATTGGGGAACTTGCGGTAGCCGAGCGCGCCGGTCGATGTGCCGAAGGCGAGATCGCACGACGATTGGCGCTGATCCTTCTTGGCGTGGTGCACGCTATACGGGTTCACCTTCGGATCTGGGTCAGGCTTCGCATCGCGGAAGTCGCAGGCCGGATCCCGGTAACCCGGCTTGCCGACGTATTTCAGCAGCTCATCGTCGCCCGGACACCAGTCGAAGCCGTAGGTCTCGTCCGCGCTCTTCGCCTTGCAACCTTCGGTGCCGGGCGTGCAGCAACCCGGATCGTTGATGAGGCCGTAGGCCGCAAAGCGATCGCCGCGCTGGTCGGAGCGCAGCACGCGAAACCAGTCGACGAGTATGCCCACGCGCTGCTGGAAGACGTAAGTGTGGAAGCGCGCGTTGCCGGCGGTCGCCTTATACCAGATCTCGCGGCCGGCAATCTCCGACGGGCTCAAGCCCGCTTCGCCGGCGTAAAAACCCGGGTCGTCCTGCTGCCCAGATGGAGCCGCCGGCTGAGCGGACGGGGCCGCTGCCGGCGCCGGCGGGGCCTGCGCGATCAACAGCGTCCCGTGATCACCCGACATCGCCGCTGCTGCGGCGGCGATTACAATTGCTGCGGCAACGATAACAACTCGTTTCATCACGCATCCTCCTCCGGTTACGAGCGGTGCATGCTGTCGGCACTGCGCAGCATAATCGTCCGCGTGGCGAATGCCAAGCAATTCGGCTGCGGCAGAGTTGCGCCACCCAGCGTAAAACCTGATCGAATTCCTCGACTAGGGTTGGACGCCCAGATGGCATGCGCCATGTCGGTACTCCCTTGCGGGCATGGTGGCTGATCGTCGCCGTCACCGTCCCGCGCGCTCGCTACGCCACGCCGAAAGCGTCCAGAGAAACGAGACGAAGTCGGTCACCGCGAAGAGGAGCGCCAGCGGCCCGGGCACTATGCCCAGGTACCAGAGCACCGCCATGAGCGGCGGCACGAGCGGCCGGTCGAGGAGCGAAGCGAACACGAATCCCTCGGCGTCAAGGCGCCCGCTCACCACGTAGAGCATGCCCACCCCGCCGACGAGCACGCCGATCAACCGGAAGTAGTTCGCGCTTTGCTCCGCGAGCGCCGGCAGGTGGAGCACGGACGCGACGAAATGCGGCGCAACGAGCAGGATCGCTCCCTCCGCCAGAATCAGCCACCCGAACGCTTCGACCGTCTTCGCCGAGCGGCTCTGGACCTCCGCGCGGATGAGCCGGCCGAGCATCTCGTGGAATGAAGAAGCGCGTTTGCCCTCTGCGGCAATCATCGGACTATCTCCGGTCAACCCGCTTCAAGCGCGGCAATAATCTCGTACGGGGCACTCTACGTCAGTACTACCTTTGTCCTATTCGCGACAGTTTGCCAGCGCGTGGGCTATTTTTCGACCTGACGGACTACGATACAGCGTTGCCACGCAATGGACCGTGCAATTTCCGAGGGTCGGAAGTTCGCACCGGACCATCCGCGCCTGGCGGACGCCATCGGCTTTATGAAAATCGGCTTTATGAAAAAAAGGAAGCTGGGTGAAGTACCCAGCTTCGTGAATGACTGGCGCGCCCGGAGGGATTCGAACCCCCTACCCCTTGGTTCGTAGCCAAGTCACTCTATCCAGATGAGCTACGGGCGCGCGCGAGGGGCGGATTATAGCAAACGACGGCCTGGATCCTTCGCCTCCGGGTCATCATGAGCACCCGGAGGATCGCCTGCGCCGTCACCATGAATGAGACACGCCGGTCCCGTCTGAATTCCTTCGAAAATGGGATAAACTCATGCGGTTCACGCCGTCATAACTAGCCGCAATCTGCATCATTTCGGGAGGAGATATGCGAATCAGCTACCTGGCGGGCGCATTGCTCACGGCGGCCCTGCTCTGCGCAGCGCCGGCGATGGCGCAGACGATCAAGATCGGGGTGCTCAATACCCTTTCCGGCCCGTTCGCGACGCTCGGCGACCTCATCGAAAAAGGCTACAAGCTCTACATGAAGCAGAACGCCGACAAGCTGCCGCCCGGCGTCAAGATCGAGCTGATAGTCCGCGACACCGGCGGGCCCAATCCGGACAAGGCAAAGCAGCTCGCGCAGGAAATGATCGTGCGCGACAAGATACAGATCCTCACCGGGGAAGTGTTCACGCCCAACGCGCTGGCGATCGCCCCGCTTACCCAGGAAGCGAAGCTGCCGTTCTTCATCATGAACGCAGGCACTTCGGTCATCGTCAACCGCTCTCCGTACATCGCGCGCTTTTCCTTCACCCTGTGGCAGTCGTCCTACCCGCTGGGCGCGTGGGCTTCGAGGAAATACAAGACCGCCTACATCGCGGTGAGCGATTTCGGACCCGGGCACGACTCCGAGGCGGCATTCGAGAAGGCGTTCACGGAAGGCGGCGGCAGGATCATTGGCAAGGTGCGGATCCCGCTCGCCAACCCCGACTTCGTCCCGTTCATGCAGCGCGTGAAGGATGCGAAGCCCGAAGTGCTGTTCTCGTTCATACCGGCGGGCCGGCAGGCGACACAGATCATGAAGGCCTACGGCGACCTGGGCCTCGATAAGGCCGGGATCAAGTTCATCGGACCCGGCGACATCACTACCGACGAGGAATTGCCGAACATGGGTGACGTGGCCGTGGGCGTCATCACGGCGCACCATTATTCGGCTGCCGCTACCCGTCCCGCCAACAAGGCGTTCATCGCCGCGTGGAAGAAGGAGTACGGCGAGAAGTCCATACCGAGCTTCATGTCGGTGGGCGGCTGGGACGCGATGGATGCGATCTACTACGTGATCCGCGAGCAGAAGGGGAAAATCGATCCCGAAAAGACCATGGAGCTGGTCAAGAAGTACAAGAATCCGAACAGCCCGCGCGGCCCCATCCACATCGATGCGGTAACGCGCGACATCGTCCAGAACGAGTACATCCGCGAAGTGCGCAAGGTCGGTGGTGCGCTCGCCAACGTAGAGGTCGAAACGATCGGGATGGTCAAGGATCCCTGGCAGGAATATCAGAAGAAGTAGCAGCGCGCAGATCCAGCCGCTTCCACACAGCCCAAAGTTTCGACCGGCGCTGGCGGATGTCCGCATGGACGCTATTCGGATTTTCGGAAATACTGGCGGCGGTCGTGGAGAATCTCCCCATGCGCGCCCGCCACTTTGTCGTCCTTCCTTAGTGCCGCTCCGGTGGGTCTGCCCAGACGCAGAGGTCGCGCAATGACCGTGAAGAGTCTGTGCCGAAGTATGATGGAGCGGCACTAATGGACGCATTCCTATCGTCGCTCGTCAGCGTCGCCTTCCACGGTACCGCCTACGGAATGATCCTGTACGTGATCTCGGTCGGCCTGTCGGTCACGATGGGCCTCATGGGCTTCGTCAACCTCGCCCACGGCGTGTTCGCGATGGCGGGCGGCTACGTGATGCTCACCGCGATGAACAGCTACGGGGTGCCGTTCCCGATCGCGCTGGCACTCGCTTTCATCACTGTGGCGGCCGGGAGCATGGTCCTCGAGCGCCTGCTCTACGCACGTCTCTACACCGCGGGCGAGCTCGAGCAGGTCCTGTTCACGATCGGCCTCATCTTCATGTCGGTCGCGGTCGCTCGCCTTATATTCGGCACACTGCAGCAGCCGGTCCATCTTCCGGAATATCTCAAAGGACAGTTCGCGCTGCTCGGCCGGGACTTTCCCGCCTACCGCGTCTTTCTGATCGCGTTCAGCGCGGTGATGGTGGCAGTGCTCTGGTTCGGCGTGGAGCGCACCCGCTGGGGCGCGATGGTGCGCGCTGCGGTGGACAACCGGGCGATGGCGCAGTCGGTCGGAATCAACACCAGGCGCCTGTTCACGCTCACGTTCGCCCTCGGCAGCGGTCTCGCTGGTCTTGGCGGGGGGCTGGGGGCGGAACTCATCTCCATCCAGCCGACCTACCCCTTCGAGCAGCTCGTGTACTTCCTGATCGTCGTCGCGGTCGGCGGGCTCGGGACTTTGCGCGGGCCGTTCGTCGCAGCGCTGCTCATCGGCGTCACCGACACCGCGTGCAAATACTGGGTGCCGCAGTTCGGCGCCTTCTTCATTTACGTTGCCACGATCGCCATCCTGCTGTGGCGGCCCGCCGGGCTGTTCGGCCGGCAGGCTTGAAATAGCGATGGGTATGACATGACGCACGCCGGCGGTTACAGCGCCGACCCGCGCATCCGCTGGGTCGAGTGGACGCCTTTCCTCGCGGCGCTCGTCTGCTTTTTCCTGCTGCCCGAGTACGTGCCACTCGGGTCGCGCATACTGATCTACATCCTGTACGCACTGTCACTCGACCTGATTCTCGGCTATGCCGGCATTGTCACGCTGGGTCACAGCGCCTTCTTCGGGATCGGCGCGTACGCGGCCGGCATACTCGGGGCGAAGCTCGGCGTCACCGATGCGCTGCTGCAGCTCGCCGCCGCGGCTCTTGCCGCCGGCATGCTCGGCGTCCTCACGGGCGCCGTCATATTGCGCACGAAGGGCCTGACGCTACTCATGCTGACGCTGGCCATTACCTCGCTCTGCCTCGAAGTGGCCAACAAGGCGACGAGCATAACCGGCGGTGCCGATGGCCTGTCCGGCATCGTTGTCGCGCCCATCCTGGGCCTGTTCAGATTCGATCTCTACGGAAAGACCGCGTACATCTACTGCCTGGTGATGTTGTTCCTCGGGTGGTTCGTCGTGCGCCGGCTGATCTACTCGCCGTTCGGCGCTTCGCTCTCCGGGATCCGCGAGAACGGCTTGCGCATGCACGCGATCGGCGCCCCTGTCTACCCGAGGTTGGTGACGGTCTATGCGATCTCGGCCGTAATCGCGGGCGTCGCGGGCGGGTTGATCACTCAGACCAACCAGTTCGTGGGCTTGAACGTCCTCGGCTTCGAGGCCGCCGGCGAGCTGCTGGTCATGCTGATCCTGGGCGGCGTCGGCCGCATCTACGGCGCATTCGTCGGGCCCATCGTCTTTCTCATAGCCCAGGACACCCTCGCCAAGCAGTTTCCGGAGTATTGGTACTTCGGCATCGGGGCCTTGCTCGTGGTGGTCGTCATGTTCGCCCGCGGCGGCATCCTCGGCATCGTGGACAACCTGTTCAAGCGGCTGCGGAGAATGCCGTGAGCGCCGCGCTCGAAACGCAAGGCCTGTGCAAGAGCTTCGGCGCGCTCACCGTGGCGGAGAATATCCACTTCAGGCTCGAGACCGGAGCGCGTCACGCGCTGATCGGCCCGAACGGCGCCGGGAAGACCACTTTCGTCAACATGCTGACCGGCGTCTTCGCCCCTTCGTCCGGCCGCATCATCCTCCGCGGCGAAGACATCACCGACGTGGCACAGGCGACCCGTGTCAAGCGCGGTCTGGGACGCACGTTTCAGATCAACGCACTGTTCCGCGACCTGACGGTGCTCGACAACGTGGCGCTGGGCGTCGCCGAACACCGCGGCGTCGGCTGGGGAATATGGTCGCCGGCAAGCGCGCATCGCGCCGTGCGAGACGAGAGTATGGAGCTACTGGCACTGCTCGGCATCGCGCAGGACGCGCATCAGCGCGTGCTCGACCTGCCTTACGGCAAGCAGCGCCTCATCGAGATCGCGATCGCGCTGGGGTTGAAACCGACCGTGCTGCTGCTCGACGAACCCGCGGCGGGCGTGCCCTCGATCGAATCCGAGCGCATCCTGGAGGTGCTCGACCACCTGCCGAAAGACATTTCCATACTCATTATCGAGCATGACATGGATCTCGTGTTCCGCTTCGCTCAGCGCATCACGGTACTGGTGCAGGGAGCAATTCTGGTCGAGGGCACACCGGGCGAAATTGCCGGCGACCGGCGGGTGCACCAGGTCTATCTCGGCGAACAGCATCTTAGGTAAGACACTCCTTGAAGAAATAATACCGATGGACAAACAGCCCAGCCAGGAGAGCGCCGCCGCGCTGACTCTATCTGGCGTGCGCGCGGGCTACGGCGAGACCGTCGTCCTCGAGGACGTCGCATTCAGTTTGCCCGAGTGCGGCTCGCTCGCGGTGCTCGGCCGCAACGGCGTCGGCAAGACCACCCTCCTCGCAACCGTAATGGGGCATACAGCGCTTCATGCCGGCAACATCGAGTACCGCGGCGTATCCATCGCGCGGCTGCCGGCATACGAGCGCTCGCGGCTCGGCATCGGCTACGTGCCGCAGGCGCGCGAGGTCTTTCCATCGCTGTCGGTCGAGGAGAATCTCACGGTTGCTGCGCGTCCGGGCCGCTGGAGCCTGGAACGCGTCTACGATCTCTTTCCCGGCATTGCGCTTCGGCGGAACCACATGGGCAACCAGATTTCCGGCGGCGAACAGCAGATGCTCGCCATCGGCCGCGCCCTGATGGGCAATCCGTCGCTCATGCTGATGGACGAGCCGCTCGAGGGACTCGCCCCGATCATCGTCGAGAGCCTATTGCAGGCGCTGGCGCGGCTGATCCGGGAGGAATCGCTGACGGTTGTCCTGGTGGAGCAGCACGCCAAGCTCGCGCTTCAGGTAACTCAGAACGCGATGGTGCTGAATCGCGGCCGCGTTTCCTATCTGGGGAAAAGCACCGAACTGCTGGCTGATCCCGCACGCCTGACAGGCCTCGTGGTCTCGGCCTAGCGCGGAGCGGGCGCATGCAGGCCGATCTCTTTGCGCATTCCCCGTTCAAGCGGTTCTGGATGGGAGAAATTGCCTCCACTCTCGCCTATCAGATGCTGGTGATAGCCGTCGGGTGGCAGATGTACGAGATCACCAGCAGCGCGATCAGCCTGGGCTTGATCGGGCTGGTGCAGTTCTTCTCGCAGCTGCTGTTCACACTGCCCGCCGGCCACGCTGCCGACCGGTACGACCGGCGCTATATCGCGGCGATCTGCCAGCTTGCGCAGTGCGCGCTCGCGGTGGTCCTGATGGCCGGCACCCACGGCGGATGGCTGGACAGCAAAATCCTCTACGCGTGCGCGTTCGTTCTCGGCACCGCGCAGGCGTTTCAGTCACCGACGATGCGCGCCCTGCTGCCCGCGCTGGTCGTGCGCGAGCGGTTGTCGAAAGGCATCGCCTGGTCTTCGGCCGGCAAGAAAGCCGCGGTCATCATCGGCCCGGCGCTCGGCGGCGTGATTTACCTGCTGGATGCAAGTGCGGTGTACGGGACGAGCGCGGCGTTCTTTGGATTGGCAAGCGCCTTTATCGCCGGCATCCGCGTCCCGGCGAGGACGTTGCAGCACCAACCGATCACGCTGAACTCCCTGTTCGCCGGAATCGCGTACATACGCGGTCACCCGGTCATCCTCGGCGCGATAACACTGGACCTGTTTGCGACCTTGCTGGGCGGCGCGACGGCGCTGCTGCCCATCTATGCGCGGGACATACTCGATGCAGGACCGTGGGGGCTCGGCCTGCTTCGTTCCGCCCCTGCCGTCGGCGCCGTGCTGGTTTCCGTGTACCTGGTCAGGGCGCCTTTCACGCGAGGCGTGGGACGCATCATGCTGGCGTCCATCGCGACCTTTGGCGTGGCCACCATCGTGTTTGGCTTGTCCCGTACGCTCCCGCTGTCTCTCGCCGCGCTGGTAGTAATGGGTGCCGCCGATATGGTGAGCGTGGTCATCCGGTTGTCGCTGGTGCAGCTCGAGACGCCGGACCACATGCGAGGACGGGTCAGTGCGGTAAATGCGCTCTGCACCGGCACCTCCAACCATCTCGGACAGTTCGAGTCGGGCATCACGGCCGCGTGGTTCGGCACCGTCCCTTCTGTGGTGATCGGCGGGCTTGGAACGCTGCTCGTGGTCGCGCTCTGGCGGCGCTGGTTTCCCGAAATGGCCAAAAGACAGTCTCTGGCGGCGCCGGATTCAACACGGTGACGGATCTGTTCGCGATGACAACGTTCTCCGCACCCTCTTCCGACGCAGGCTTCATACGCGCGACACCCTGCACGACACCCTGCAGCCCGGCTGCTGCACCGTGGATCCTGGTGGCGACCATCCTCGCGTCCAGCATGGCGTTCATCGACGGGACGGTGGTCAATGTGGCGCTTCCGGCCTTGCAGAAGGAACTGGATGCCAGCATCGCCGATGCGCAGTGGGTGGTCGAAGCCTACGCGCTGTTCCTGGCGGCGTTGCTCCTGGCGGGAGGGGCGGCAGGAGACCGTTTCGGACGCAGGCGCGTTTTCTCGATTGGAGTAGCGCTGTTCGCAGTGGCCTCCGTCTGGTGCGTACTCTCGGGCAGCGTTCGCGAGCTCATACTCGCCCGCGCCGTGCAGGGCATCGGTGGCGCGCTGCTGGTTCCAGGCAGTCTCGCCATCATCAGCGCATCGTTTGACGAGCGCGACCGCGGCAAGGCCATCGGCACCTGGTCCGGCGCTACGGCCATCACCGCGGCTCTCGGGCCGGTGCTCGGTGGCTGGTTGATCGATCATCTGTCATGGCGTGCTGCATTCCTGATCAATGTTCCGCTGGCCGTGGTGGTGCTCGCCCTCGCGCTGTGGCGGGTGCCCGAGAGCCGGAATGAGAAGATGCAGGGCGGCCTGGACTGGTCTGGCTCGCTGCTGGTCACACTTGGGCTGGGCGCGGTCGTGTACAGCCTCATCGAATCGCCTGCCAGAGGTTGGGCGAATCCGGCCATACCGGCCGCATTCGTGCTGGGCGTCCTGGCGCTGGCCGCTTTCGTCGTCCTGGAAGCTCGCCAGGCAGAACCGATAGTTCCGCTGAGGCTGTTTCGCTCCCGCAACTTCAGCGGCGCCAACCTGCTCACGCTTTTCCTCTATGCAGCGCTGGGCGGGGGCCTCTTTTTCTTTCCCCTGAACCTGGTCCAGGTGCAAGGTTACTCCGCGACTGCGGCGGGCGCCGCTTTACTCCCGTTCATTCTGCTGCTGTCCGTGCTATCGCGCTGGTCGGGCGGGCTGGCCGACCGTTACGGCGCAAGAAGGCTGCTCGTCGTCGGCCCGGTTGTGGCGGCCCTGGGATTTGCGCTGTTCGCCGTACCGTCAACCGGCGGCGGTTACTGGATCACCTTCTTCCCGGCGGTCATGGTTCTGGGGCTGGGAATGTCATTGAGTGTTGCGCCCCTCACGACCACCGTCATGAACTCGGTCGAACCCGCATACGCGGGCGCCGCCTCGGGGATCAACAATGCGGCCTCACGCGTGGCCGCGCTGCTCGCCGTCGCGTTGTTCGGCATGATTTTTACTTCGATCTACGACCACGCGCTGGACCGCCATCTCGAGCGCGCTCAGTTGCCGCCCGCCGCACTACATGCGGTAGAACAGCAGCGCGGTAAACTTGCCGCTATCGAGATACCGGCGAACCTGGGGGCGGAGGACAAGGCTGTAATCCAACATGCAATCGACAGGGCATTTGTGAAGGGATTCCGGTGGGTCATGCTGCTTTCGGCCCTGCTCGCGCTGGCGAGCGCGGCGAGCGCATTCTTGCTGATAGGCAACGGACATCGTCATGGCGGCGCGGCGCGGCACTGACGCTTGCGCGCGATGGGGTACGTTCGCCGTCGTGTTGTTGACCGGCGGAACCATGCTTGTCGCGTCGACGTCCGGCGCGGCGCAAGCGTACCCGAGCAGGCCCATCCGCATCGTCGTGCCGCTGCCGCCGGGCGGCAGCCCGGATCTCACGGCGCGCGCCGTCGGGGAGCGGCTCTACACCGCCCTGGGACAACCCGTCGTGGTCGAGAACCGGACCGGCGCGAGCGGCATCATCGCCACCGAACTCGTTGCGAAGAGCGCGTCCGACGGCCACACACTGCTGATGGCGAACACGGCGCACGTCATCAATCCCAGTTTCTTCCGCAAGCTGCCGTACGATTCGCTGCGGGACTTTGCCGCTGTCGCGCTCATGACCTCGGTCCATTTCGCGCTGGTGGTGCATCCTTCGGTGCCTGCCAGGAGCGTGAAGGAATTCATCGCGGTTGCCAGGGCCAGGCCGGGCGCCGTGACGTTCGCTTCCGCCGGCAACGGCGCCCCGCATCACCTGGCGATGGAGCTGCTCAAATCCATGGCCAGCGTAGACCTGACGCACATCCCGTACAAGGGCGCCGGCCAGTTCGTCCCGGCCCTGGTGGCGGGAGAGGTGACGTCGGTGATCGGCGCAATCAACTCGCTGCTGCCACACGTGCAATCCGGGAGGCTGCGCCTGCTGGCGATGGCGGGCAACCGGCGGGCCGAGCTGCTTCCCGATGTGCCGACCATCGGCGAGGCGGCTTTGCCGGGTTTTGCGCTCGACAACTGGGCCGGCATACTCGCTCCGGCACGCACGCCGCGTCCCATCATCGACCAGCTCAACGCGCAAATCGTAAAGGCGCTCCGCGACCCGCAGATCCGGGACCGGCTGGTTCCCCAGGGGATCGAAGTGATTCCGTCCACTCCGGAAGAATTTCAGGAGCTGATGAAAGCGCATATGGAAAAGTGGGCCAGGGTCGTCAAAGCCGCCAACATCAAGCTGGAATAAGAATCTCGAGCGCTCGCCCCTCGAGATTCTTTAACTAACATCACACGAAGTTGCGATACGATTGCAGGATGCCGAACTTCCATTTCCGGAACATGATCACGTTCGCCGCTATGGGCATGCTATTTCTTGCTGTGCCGTATCCGCAAGAGACTCATGCACAGGCTTACCCCGCCAAGACGGTCAGGGTCGTGCATGGCTACGCGACCGGCTCTGCGATCGACGTATTCTCGCGGCCGCTGGCTCAAAGGCTGTCGCAAATGCTGGGGCAGCAGTTCGTAGTGGATGCACGGCCCGGCGCTACCGGGACGATCGGCAGTGAAATCGTGGCGAGATCCGCTCCCGACGGCTACACGCTGCTCGCCGCGCCGTCCTCTGCGCTCGGCAGCACGCCGCATCTGCAGAAGCTCACCTACGATACATTGCGCGATTTCGCGCCCATCGCGCAGATCAACGAATTCTACAGCGTGATCGTCGCGCACCCGTCCATGCCGGCCAGGAATTCTGCCGAAATCATCGCGCTCGCGAAAGCCAGGCCGGGCTACCTCACCTTCGGCTCGACCGGTGTCGGCAGCGGCTTCCATCTCAATATGGAACATTTCTGCCAGCTGGCAGGCATCAAGCTGCTGCACATCCCATACCGCGGGGGCGGGGCCGCGGCCATCACCGATCTGATCGCGGGCCGGGTGGACCTGATGCTCGACAATATCGCGGTGGTGAAGCCGCAACTCGACGCGGGCAGACTGAAAGCCCTGGGAGTGACCGGACGCACGCGGGTATCCGCACTGCCAAACGTACCGACGATCGCGGAAAGCGGCCTGCCCACCTACGAATCGGTCGGCTGGCACGCCTGGCTCGCGCCCGCGGGCACTCCCCGGGAAATCATCATGCAGTTGAACGCTGCGATCCGGAAGACCCTCGCATCGCCGGAAGTCAGCAGTTTCTGGACCGCACAAGGCGTCGGGCTCGTGGACACCACGCCGGAACAGCTCGCCGAACGCCTCAAGAAGGATTACGACCGGTACGGCAGGCTCATCAAGAGCCTCAACCTGGGGATTCAACAGTAATGATCCGCAAGCTCAGGACGCAGCGCGACGATCAGCAGTGGATGCTCGATCTCGCCCTCAACATACGGGGCCGCGTGCAGAACTTCGAGGCCGACACGACCGAGTTGCCTCCCGGCAAGCGCGCGCGCAACTACCGGATGATCCCCAAGATGTGGCGGCAGGATGCCGAACGTCACGAAGCGCTCGCCAAGCGCGCCCATGCGCGTGGGGCGAAGGCGACCGCAACGGCGCACTACGACCACGCGATAGAAGCCTACCGCATGGCGCAACACCCCATTTTTTACGACGACCACCCGGTCAAGAAATACCTGAGTGACAAGCTCACGGAAATGGTGGACCGCCGCTCGAAGGTTGCGCACTATCCTATAGAGCGCATCGAGGTGCCGTTCGACGGGGGCAAGACGATCTCATGCCTCTTTCATCTGCTCCCTGACCGGCGTCGGGCGCCGGTCGTGATATTCGTGCCCGGAATGGACCAGACGAAGGAGGCGTTTCCGCTTGCGACCCACAACGTCGGGCTCGAGCGCGGCTTTCACATCCTGACGATGGACGGGCCGGGACAAGGCAATTCCAACCTGCAGAAGATCCGGGCTGTGCGGGACAACTACGAGCGCGCGGGCGCCGCCGTCATCACCTATCTGAGCACGCGCAAGGAAGTGGATCCGAAAAGGATAGCCGCGTACGGCAGCAGCATGGGCAGCTACTGGTCGCTGCGGCTCGCGAGCTACGACCGCCGCCTCGCGGCTGTCGCGAGCGCGGTCGCCTGCTTCAACCCGAACAACACCATCTTCACTCAGTGCTCGCCGCGCTTCAAGCAGATGTTCATGTACATGGCGGGCTACGAGAACGAAGAGAAATTCGACCGGGAGGTTGCGAAAGACATGACCGTGCGCGGTCGCCTCGGCACGATCAAATGCCCCACCCTCCTTGCGACCGGCGAGTTCGACCCGCTGTGCCCCCTCGAAGATGCGATCGAGGCGTTCGGAGAACTCAAGTCGCCCAAGGAGCTGTGGATTTTCGAGAACCAGTACCACCAGCAACGCAGCCTCCCGAACCTGGGAGGGCTCGCCAACCAGGAGTATCTCTTCGACTGGTTGACCTCCGCACTGAATGGGCGCGGGTTGCCCAAACGGCATAGCCGCATCTGCTATATCAAGGAAAACGGCGACGGGCCTTGGGGACGATGCGAGTGGACGCCGCCGGTCAAGGGCCGGCAGGCGTATTTCTGACGCGTCCGGCGGCGACGACGCGAGGCTGCGGCTGGTGTAATGTAGCAGTCTTCGCAACTGGCCGCCGTCGCCAGCGGGAGCAAACCCTCATGATCCTGAAACCGATCGCGCGTCGGATCTTTCTAAAAAGCGCCGGCATAGCGGCGCTATCCGCTACAGGAGCATTTCGCATGTCACAAAGCAGCGCCCAGGCAGTACCGAATTCCGCCGGCACGGAGCCGCCCAAGCTCAAGGCTCCCGCAAACGCGGCCGACTGCCATATACACATCTACGATCCGCGCTTTCAACCGCCCGTCGACAAGCCCGCCAATGCGACGGTAGACGATTATCGGCTGCTACAAAAACGCCTGGGCGTTACGCGGGTGGTGATCGTCCAGCCGCGCAACTACGCGGTCGACAACAGCGTGACTGTGGACGCGATCAGACAACTGGGCCAGAACAACGCGCGCGGCGTGGCGGTCCTGCGACCAACGGTAACCGACGCCGAGTTGAAAACCCTCAATGAAGGCGGCATCCGCGGCATACGCTTCACCACCGCCAATCCGCAGACGCGGATCGTTTCTCCTGACATGATCGAGCCGCTGGCGAAACGCATCGCCGCCTATGGGTGGCACGTCCAGCTCAACATGCCCGCCGAGCAGATCGTCGAGCACGCGGACATGCTGCGGCGTCTGCCGACGCCGATCGTATTCGATCATTTGGGCCAGCCTCCGCTACCGGAGGGAACTACGCACCCTTCACATGGCGTGATCCGGGAGCTGGTCGACAAGGGCCGCGCGTGGGTAAAGATTTCGGGTGCCTATCTGAACACCAAGATCGGTCCGCCGAGCTACGCCGACGCGACGGCGATCGCCCAATCTTTCGTCAAGGCGGCCCCGGAACGCCTCGTATGGGGCACGGACTGGCCGCACCCGAGCCCGCCGGTCAAGCCGGACACCGCGTTGCTCTTCGACCTGCTGTTGGCATGGGCGCCGGACGAGGCGACGCGCAACCGCATACTCGTCGCGAATCCGGAAGCTCTGTACGGGTTCCCGAAATCGGCTTCTTAATCGGCACTGCGATCTGATTTCAAAATCGGCGGAGGACTTATGGCCATGACCGAAAGCACCATCATTTCCGCGGACTCGCACGTCTTCGAACCCGTCGACCTGTGGGAGACGCGGATGGACCGGAAATTCCGCGAACGCGGGCCGCGGTTCGTCTCCGACTATCAGGGCAAGCCGGGCACCTGGTTCGTGTGCGAGGGCATCAGCCCCAGGGCCATCGATAGCATCGCGGCGACGGGTGTCGCGAAGGAGGACCTGGTCAAGTTCAAGGGCGTCCACCACAAGGACCTGCGGCCGGGCGGATACGATCCGGTCGCGCGGCTGAAGGATCAGGACATCGACGGCGTTTCCGGCGAAGTGCTGTACGCGACTTACGCGATGCAGCTCTACTCGATGCCGGACGCCGAGCTGCAGGAAGCGGCGTTCAACGCCTACAACGAATGGCTCGTGGAGATGTGCAGCCAGGCGCCCGACCGTCTGGTGGGGCTCGCGCTCATCTCGGTATACAACGTCGACCATGCGGTGAAAGAGCTGCAGCGCTGGACGAAGCGCGGGCTTGCGCGGCGCCATGATCGCCGCCGTTCCGCCGGAAGGCACCGAATACAGCGAGCCGCTCTACGATCCGTTCTGGGCGGCGGCGGAAGACATCGGCGTGCCGATCAGCATCCATACGCTCGACCAGCAACCGCAAGGCGAACTACCGCTTCTCGCGCGAGAAGAGGGGCGCCGCGCGATACCCGGAAAATCCCATGGAAGTGATGCTCACGCTCGGCGAGATCCTCACGAGCCCCCTGCTCGACCGGCATCCGCGCCTGCGCCTCGTGCTGGCCGAAGCCGACACCGGCTGGCTGCCGTGGCTGCTCGCGCGCGTCGACCGCGGCCACGAGCGTTACGCGCGCCAGAACGACATCCGCACCGAGCTTGAAACCCAGCGAATATTTCCACCGCAACGTGTCGGCCTCGTTCATCATGGATCGCGTGGGCGTGTTCACTCGCGAGTTCATGGGCGTGGAAAACCTGATGTGGTCCTCGGATTATCCGCACACGGACTCCACGTGGCCGCACTCGCGGGAGAGCATCGAGCACGACTTCGCGGGCGTCTCGGCAAGCGGACCGCATCAAGATGACCTGCACCAACGCCGCGAAGCTCTACGGCTTCAGGGTTTAGGAAGCACCCGTTCTGCTCGATGCGCTGATTAGAAGGACGGGGGCCCGAAAGACGGGAACCCCCGAGGTCGTTATGTGCGGCACCGCACATACAAAGACGATTGCCGTGTGCACCATCTCACAATGGGCACTATAAATCCCCGTATTCAACCCCCGACGCTACGCGAAGCGGCGCTACTGCTTGGCGGGGAACACAAGCTGGCTGAATTCTTGGACATCGAAGAATGGCTGGTTTCCCGATGGCTGGAAGGACTCGGGCAACCGCCAGATTTCATATTCTCGCGGTGCATGGACCTGATCGAGTCTAGAAAGCCAGCGGCCGTAGGGACCGAGGAAATAGTGACCAAAGCGAACCCAGGGACAGACCACATTTTCTGATTTCAATAGCCGGAAATGGTGGTCTGTTCGGTTTAACGCAAGCCCCTTGGCGGCAGCGACTTGTTGTCACTGAGGTATTTGTCGCGCAGCGCCGCTTCACCTTTCTCGGTGATCTTGTTTTCCTCCGCCAGACCGTGCGCGCGCAGTTCTTCGTAAGACTCCCGGAATCCTGGCGTGCGACGGCGGCCGCGATATAGAAGCCCGAGCAGCGCCCATGCCTCGTCCGATAGGTTCGGTATCACTATGGCCCTCCCCAGCGTGACCTCTGCGGCGCTGCTGCGCGCTCACGCCGCTGCTGATGCGTTGACACGTCCACGGCGGGCGCCGCGTCCTGAGGGGCGCCTCTACCCGGCCCTGGCGGTTCAGGGGCTGTTACCGGGTTTTTCAGAAACAAACAATCTGGCGGAGAGAGAGTCAACCTACCCCTTGTTTCGCTTTGTGTAGCGTTGCGTATATTCTGCTTATGAGGCAGTAGCTTAGCGGTAGTTCTTGCGTAACGTTATTTCCCGTTGTATCGTTCTATCACCGATTTATACCGGGGTAGGAAACGGGGAACATTGAAAGCGAGATTCGAACTCACTTCGGGGTTCGAACCGAGATTGCAGGCGCTCTGATGCCGAAGCTCAAGGCGCCGCTGTCACCGAAGCGGATCAAAGCCCTGCCCGACGGCCGGCATTACGTCGGCCACGTCCCCGGGCTCGCTGTGCAGAGGGATGGCGAGGCGGCGAGCTGGTTGCTGTGCTACACGTTCGCGGGCCGTGAACGCGAGTTCGGCCTGGGCGGCCTACGTGAAATCACCCTTGCAGCAGCCGCGGAGGCGGCGCTGGCCGCGCGCAAGCTCGTGCGTGAAGGGGTAGACCCCATCGAGGACAAGCGGCAGCGTCGGCATGACGTCGCCATAGGTGCCCGCCGTGCGCTGACGTTCGCCGCCGCGGTCAAGCAATACCTCGCCGCTCATTCGAGCGGCTGGAAGAACGCGAAGCACCGGCAGCAATGGGCAAACACGCTGGAGACGTACGCCGAGCCCGAACTCGGCAAGCTGCCCGTTGACCGCATCGAGACCGCGCACGTGATCGCTGCGCTCGATCCGATCTGGCGCACCAAGACCGAGACCGCGAGCCGGGTCCGTCAGCGCATTGAATCCGTCCTGGACTTCTCGCACCGCCCGGGGTTTCCGCACCGGCGACAATCCCGCCCGTTGGCGCGGCCACATCGAGAACCTGCTACCGGCGCCCGCGAAGCTCGCCAAGGTGGAACACTTCGCCGCCCTGCCCTGGACAGAGATCCCCAACTTTATGGTGAAGCTGCGCGAGGCCGAGGGCATGGGCGCTCGCGCGCTCGAGTTCGCGATCCTGACCGCGGCACGCTCCGGCGAAGTGCGCGGCGCGACCTGGGAAGAAATCGACCTGGACGAAGCGCTGTGGACGATACCGGAAGGCCGGATGAAAACCGGGAAGGAACACAAGGTTCCGCTGTCCGCGCCCGCATTGAAGCTGCTACGCACCCTGCCCCGATTCAAGAATGTTCCATACGTGTTTCCTTCA
Organism: uncultured beta proteobacterium; assembly: GCA_963802355.1. Taxonomy (GTDB): domain Bacteria; phylum Pseudomonadota; class Gammaproteobacteria; order Burkholderiales; family SG8-41; genus SG8-41. The sequence continues at coordinate 574,752 of CAWDIV010000015.1, forward strand.
CCCAAGAGCAGCCCGCTGTCCGATATGACGCTGACAGCCGCGCTGCGTCGCATGGAAGTTCCGGCCACAGCGCACGGCATGCGCTCCACGTTCCGGGATTGGTGCGCCGAGTCGACCGCTTACCCGCGAGAAGTTGCGGAGATGGCGCTGGCGCATTCCATTGGAAGCGCTGTCGAGGCCGCGTATCGCCGGGGCGACCTGATGACGAAGCGGCGCCGGATGATGAACGACTGGGCCAAGTATTGCGACAAACCGGCGAAGCCCGCGACGGTGACCTCGATCAGGAGGAAGGCTTAATGGCAGACAAACAACTCAGCGATGAACAAAAATTATACAAGAGTCTTGCCGGATATAACGAGCGTTCGCCGCTACGATATCAGGCGCTACTTGAACTGAACCGCAGAGCGGCTGAGCAAGCAGGCGCGACGACGCTCCGATGGACGCGCGTGGCTGCTTGCGCCCGCCGACGCCCGAAACCGCAAGAACGTCGTGGTCCGGGCTTTCGTCTTTTTCTAGGAAGACAGGAGCGGAATCCGACATTCGTGTCGTGATACCGGACGACCGGATGTCCGTTTGGGGCGCCAGGCTGCCGGCGGAGGGCGTCGGTGCACCTCCCGCATCTGGGATCACTGCTCGCGCCCCATGCCGCGCTGCGTGCCGATCGAGTAACACCACGAACGACTGCTTTCTGCAAACCCGACCGGCGGCTTAGGGGTCCAATAGCAGTCATTCGCTAGGAGTCGTTTCTGGCGTTTCAACGTTTTTTGACAATTTCCTTTGCCGTCGCCTTCAGGATCTCGATGAAGCGTTTGGCGGCGGGAGAGAGGTAAGCACCTTCGCGGTAGATGACGCCGACCGGGCGGCGCCACGAGGCTTCCTTGACTGGAAGTGCTTTCAAGCGGAATCGCGGAGCAGCCTGTTGGATGACGCGTTTTGAAATGAACCCCAACAGATTGGATGAGGCGACGATCTGGAGCCTCACGCGTACGGAACGCGTCTGGACCGTGACCTGCGGCGGCGGCAGGCCGCCATCCTGAAACGCCTTGTACAGCCAGTGCCACGGGAGCATGTTGACCGGAGCCAGCGCCCAGCGCTCCCGCGAAAGTGCCGCCAACGTGACGATCTTCTGCTTTGCCAGGGGATGCTTGGCGGACGCGTAGACGACGACCTCGTCGTCATACAAGTTTTCCTTGACGCAGCCCTCATACGGCGCTTCGGTCAGATAGTTCACGACTAGATCCAGCTCGCCGTTACGCAGCGCCGGCACCAGGACGTCGTTGTCTGAGACGGTGATTGCCAGAGTCGCACCCGGCGCGTCCTTCAACAAGGCGGTGTAAGCGGCGCACAGTTCTTCCGCCCGCAGTGCGCTTGCGCCGATGCGCAGATGGCCCGCTCGTCCCTGGCTCAGGTTCTCGGCCTCGCGCGCCACGTCGTCCAGAGTCAGACGTATTCGGCCGATCTGCGCACGCAAGGCAGTGCCCACCGCAGTCAGCTGGACGCCTTTGGCGGAGCGCGTGACCAGTTTCGCCTTCACGGACTGCTCCAGCCGGCGCAGGCTCTTGCTCAGGGCGGGCGGGCTCAGTCCGAGGACTTCTGAGGCGCGCCGCACGTTACCGTGCTCGGCCACAACGGCGAAATACTGCAGGTCCCGCAGTTCCATAGTGTTAACCCCAATTCAGCATACGATGAAAGTCGGATAATTGCGGTAAACGTCCAGGAGTGTCAATATCGGGCCGCGTTCCCGAGTTGAGATGCTTGGCCGGAACGCACGATGCGCGCCAGCAACGGCGACACAGGGGAGGCGACATGCGTGCTTTTCAGGTATTTTCTGCAGCAATCGTGATTGGCGTGGCAGCCGCGGCTGTCCCGGCATCCGCGCAGAACGTCGCGACAGGCTCAGGGCAGGCTTACCCGACGAAGTTCGTGCGCGTCATTACCGGGGGCGCGGGCAACATGCATGACATAGTTGCGCGCCAGGTGGGCAGCGGCTCAGCGAACGCTGGGGCCAATCGGTCGTGATCGAGAATAGACCGGGCGCCGGGCTCACGATCGGCACCGGGATGGCGGCGCGAGCGACGCCAGACGGGTACACCCTGTTGATGTCGGACCGAACCGCGATCGCGGTCGCGCCGAGCGCCTACAAAGGCTTGTCCTATGATCCCGCCAAAGATCTCGCACCGATCACGCTGGTTGCTCGGGCACCGCTGCTGATCGTCGCCCACCCGTCGGTACCGGCAACCAAGCTGCGCGAGTTGATTGACTATGCTAAGCAACGTCCCGGCGTCCTCAATTACGCCGCGGCTGGCCAGGCAACGGTCAATCATATCGCCGGGGAGCTCTTCAAGCAGATGGCCGGCGTTGAGATTACGGCGGTTAATTACAAGGGTACGCCGGCAGCGATGCTGGCCGTAGTCAGCGGCGAGGTAAAGGTGGGTTTCGGCATGGTGCCCGTCGCCCTGCAGCACGTGAATGCGGGAAGGCTGCGCGCGTATGCCATCACCAGCAACAAACGCTTCTCCGGTTTGCCCGACGTTCCAACCTCGGCCGAAGCAGGACTGCCCGGTTTCGAATCGGACTACTGGATCGGCATGCTCGCGCCGGCGCGCACTCCCGGACAGATCATCGGCAAGCTGAACACCGACATCGTCTCGATCCTGAAGACACCCGAACTGCAGACGTCGTTGCTCGCGCAGGGGGCTGAGCTCGTTGCAGGAACCCCGCAGGAATTCGCCGCGTTTATCACGAGCGAGACGGCGCGGCTGAAGAAAGTGGTCGATCTGGCAGGCATCCGCATGGAGTGAGCGGGACTGCGCTTGGCCCGCGAGGGCGCTGAGCTCGCCCTCGCAACGCCGGCAGAGTTCGCGGCGCTCATCAAGGGCGAAACCCAGAAATGGGCGGCGAGTGATGAAGTCCGCCGGAATCAAGCCGGAGTGAGGCTTCTCTTCGCCGTCGTCTTCAGTATGTCGATGAACCGCCGCGCGGCGGGAGAGATGTAGGCGTCCTTCCGGTACCGCTACTGCGACCGGCCGGATCCAGTTCGGGTCCTTCAGGGGAAGGATGGTCAGCGCCAGATTCGATGCCGCTGCCTGCACGACCCCTCTCGAAGCCACGCCCAGCAGATCGGATGCCGCCACCGTGCGAAGGCGGAGGGCCACGGAATCCGACGTCAGCGCGAGTTGCGGCGGCGGCAACCCCTGTTGGTCGAACACGCGCTGCAGCCAGGCTACGGCACCCGAGCGCGTGCTTGCCCACCGCTCCCCCGCCACGTCGTGAATTGCCAATCCCCTGCGCTTCGCCAGCCGGTGACGGGCCGAGCAATACACAACGAACTCATCGTCTCGGAGGAGCATCTGCTCGATTCCGGGGTACACGCTCTGCCGTGCATGGATCACGACCAGGTCGAGGTCGCCCTTGCGCAGTGCCGGTAACAAGGCATCGTTGTCCTGGACGGTAACGTCCAGGGTGATTCGCGCCGCATCCTTCAGCAGCGTACTGCAGGCCCCGGGCAGCAGCGATTCGGTGTTGCCGGGACTGGCGCCGATACGCAGATGGCCCGCCTTTCCGTGGGCGAGGTCCGCGACCTCGCGTGCGAGATCGTCGCGCGCGAGCTGGAGGCGGCGCACGTGCGACAGCAGCGCGGCTCCGACGACGGTCAGCTCCACGCCTTTCGGCGTGCGTCTCACCAGCTTCGCATCGGCCGCCTGCTCGAGGCGGCGCAGGCTGATGCTGAGCGCTGGCTGACCGAGTCCCAAGGCTTCCGCTGCGCGTCCCAAGTGCCTGTGCTCGGCGATCACGGCGAAATACTCGATGTCGCGAAGGTCCATGTCATTAACCGATTTAATGTGAGTGGAAAACTCAGATAATTGCGTTAATCGCAGGGCGCAGTCAACATGCGCGAAAGACGAATCAGAAAGCAAAGCCGAGGGGGGAGGAATTCATGCGTGGATGGCTGGAAGCCGCTGTCGTGGGCTTGCTCGTAGCCTGCAGTATCGGGGTGAACGCCGCAGGGCTCGCGCAGAACTACCGACGAAACCGGTCCGTATCATTACCGGTGCGGCTGGAACGTTTCACGATATCGTGACGCGGCAGCTCGGCCAGAGGCTGAGCGAGCGCTGGGGGCAGCCAGTGGTCGTCGAGAACAAGCCGGGCGCCGGACTCACGATCGGAACGGCCCTTGCCGCTAGGTCCAACCCGGACGGATACACGTTGCTCATGTCTGACCGCACCGCGATCGCCGTCGCTCCGGTCCTGCACAAGAGCCTTCCCTATGATCCCATCGCGGATCTGTCGCCGATAACGCTGGCCGCCCGCTCACCGATGATGCTGGTTGCCCATCCTTCGGTCCCCGCATCCAACCTGCGCGAATTCATCGCCTACGCGAGGAAGCAGCCCGGGGGCCTCATCAATATGGCGGGCGCGGGACCCGGAACGGCAGCGCACATGACGGCAGAGCAGTTGAAGGTAGCCACGGGGCTCAATCTGACATCGATCCAGTACAAGGGCGGCGGCGCGGCGACGCTCGCGATCGTGAGCGGTGAAACCAAGGCGGGATTTGGAAACATCCCGAACGTGCTGCCTCACGTGACAGCCGGCAAGCTCAAGGCATATGCGGTTACCAGCAAGACGCGCTTTTCGGGAGCGCCCGATGTTCCTACGGCCGCCGAGGCCGGGCTACCCGGTTTTGAATCGGAGCAGTGGATCGGCATGCTGGCACCCGCGCGCACCAGGGCTGAGCTGATCGGAAAACTCAACCGTGACATGGTGGAGTTCCTGCAGGCGCCGGAAATGCAGGCCGCCATGCGGGCGCAGGGGGCGGAACCTGCTCCCGGTACGCCAGCCGAGTTCGCCCTGTTCATCAAGAGCGAAACGGTCAAGCTCAGGAAGGTGATCGAGCCGCCGGCATCAAGCCCGAGTGAGTGCCGCTATTTCGCGTAGAGCCTGCGCAGCGCGCGCACGTCCTTGATCTGATCGAAGCTTCAGAGCGCCTTGAGCAAGGCCTTCGAGCGGGCCTCGCCCGGTACCTGGCGGCTTTAGGGCGGGTTGATCTTTTCCGCCGCGACCGGCGTCTATCCGGAAATCGGGGTCCCGAACTCGTGAACATTCCGGCCATCGCGAAACTGGGTGTATCCGGGATCGCATTCCCTGGAAGCACCCTGTTAATCGCGCACCAAAAGCGTGTTGTGATGGCTGTCTCGAAGACCCGTTTGCCGGCTGTCTACGCCGCCGCCTTATTCCCCGACGCAGGCGGACTAATGTCCTACGCCGCTAGTCAAGCGGATAATTGTCGGCGCGCAGCAGGCTACGTCGACAAGATCCTCAAGGGTGCGAAACCCGGCGATCTGCCGATCGAACAGCCGACGAAGTTCGAGCTGGTGATCAACATGAAGACCGCAAAAGCGCTCGGGATCACGATTCCGCAGTCGGTGCTAGTGCAGGCAACTCGGGTAATCGACTGATCTCGCGTAGATGACTGCTTTCAGGAACGGGCGATGACGGCTTAGGGTCGGGTGCCGCCTCTGACCAGCGGCAGCTTTGCGGAAATCTGAGGCACTGACTGACATTGGCGTCCGCCACCGGCCGCTATCTGGAAAACTGGGGGCCGGCGAATGTGGGACCGTTATGGCCAAAAGCGGTCGTTCGAGAAATTGAGACTGGTCCAGACGGAATAAGACAAATAGATATTCCTGCTCTTCCAATCGAGCCAGTGAGCTGTGGCGGCTCATCTGTCCGCTATGTGTTTCACTTCTTCTCGCACTTCCGCGATTTAAGAGTGGATGCTCTGGGCGGGAGGGGCTGATCTTGGGCCTGTCCATCGTCGCGCCAGGTAGCGCAGCTAGAGGCATTGCTCGTAACGTCTCAGTTCAGCCATGCGGTTGCAAGTTCGACGCGGAAGGGCTAAACCGATCACGACTATGTTCTAGGTGGACTTATCTCAGCGCAACGCGGAGGACCAGATGACAGAGAAACATGAATTGCCGCCTCAAACGAGTGAACTTCCACAACGCAATTATCGAGAAAAGGTCCAAGCCGCTCTCACACGTCCCAGGGTGTCATCCGCTGAAAGCCAGGAGATGGTGGCGGCAGGGTGGCGTCATTTCGAATGGGTTTATGGGGATATCTGGAACATCACGATGCTTGAGTCTGGTCTTGTCGTGATATGGCTAGCGGGACGGACCTCCGAAATGCACGAATCTGAGCGCTTCCGCGACCATTCCTTCCGGTTTCGGAGGCCGGAAGACGACTTCCTTGCTGAAGCGCGGCGCTCACAGTCGCATGGATTGGCCTTTGAGTTTGGATGCTACGCCAAGTATCCGCTAGACCCCACCAAGGATCCGTTCCTGGTACAGCAGATTACTTTTTACGCAGTGTGGGGGAGACCACACGTCGATTCCAGCAGTGGTTGGAACCAACTTTAAGTGATGGACAGTGTCCGCTTCTCGGCAATTTGGGCCGACCGGCAATCGGCTCAAACCGGCCAACTCCGGTCACTCGAGTAGTCAGCCGTTAGGTGAGACTGGACCGGGTGGAAGCGGGCGACCTCCTCGATGCATATAAGCCGTCGCCATCAGGTGTTCGAGCGCCGATCCTGCAAAGGCTACTTTGGGTGTGGAGCGGACCTTCCTTGTCACTCCGCTGGGCGTGACCGGCGCCAGGTCAAAAACGCTCGCCACAGATAAAACTGCCCTCAATGAGGCGGCGCTCCGAATATCTTTCGGATCACCTCATCAGCGTCTTCATCGAAACAGCGGCCATGGCTGAGTACAATTCGCTGCGGCTGCCATGAGTAGATCTTTCCAATCGCCGCCTTCACCTTTCGCTGCTGGAAGCGCAGCGGCAGCCTCATGCCAAAGAATATTTGGCCGTACGGATGATACATCCCGGTGAGCTTGGTGGCCGTTCGCCAAGGCTCGGAAATCTTGTCCAATTCGAGGTTAATGATCGTATCAGTGAGTATCAGCGACCTTGAAGCCTTGTGGAAGAAAATGAACTCCTTGAAATAGCCGCCAGGAAAAAGCAGTTGGTCAATCTCCTCACGCCATTCATCTGGCGCATTGGCATCGAGGTCTCTTGCAAAATCGATATTCACGCGCCGTGCCCGTGCTCGGTGGCGTACACGTGGTGACGCCCACGTAACCGTTTCGGGAAACGCTCTCGCCCATTCTCCAATATGCGCATAGTGGAATTGGTTCGGCGACACGAGATGACGAGCCGTCCCCAACCCGCGAATCTCCTTGGCCAGTCTCTCGTCGAACTTGATCGGCGAATGGAGGAAGAGGTCGCCGTTCGAAAGGCGCACTACCGTCATTCGGGTCGTGAACGGAAGCGGCAGCCTGATTCCGCCTACAGTCAAATATTCGAATGGGCCATCGACGATGCCGATGTCCGGCGCGAGTGACTTGTAGACGTTAATCGGCTCGTAAACAGAGGCACCCATCTTGCGGACCGCCAATATATCCTGGGAAAGTCGAGACTACGACGCTTAGCGCTGGCATGCCTACATGCGCCGAAATCCGCTTCGGGTCGTTTACTGTCGTGTCGCGAAGCGGCCGAGCGTGTGTGGAAATCAGGGACAGACCAGTTCTGTCCCTGATTTTCTCGTCACCGGGAACTTCAGGATGCGATCAGCGCCGCGGCTGCATCCAAGGGGACCCCTTTGGAGAAGAAGAATCCTTGGCCGAGCTCGCAACCCATTCCCGCGAGCTCCCGGACCTGCGTTTCCTGCTCGATGCCCTCGGCAACTACATCAAGCCCGATGGCGTGAGCAAGCTGATTGATGGCTCGCACGATCTTCAGGCTTCTCGGGTCACCACCCATCGCCTGCACGAAGGAGCGGTCGATCTTCAGCGAATCGATGGGGAAGCTCGCGAGGTAGCTCAAGCTGGAGAACCCGGTCCCGAAGTCGTCGAGGACGATGCCCGTCCCGATCTTCTTGCAGCCCTCGATCCAGCGGAGGGGCTGGGAGCGGAAGTCCATCAGAACCCCTTCGGTAATCTCGAGCTTGAGGGAGCCGGGGTCGATGCCGCTCGACTCGATCACTTCGGCGAGCTCTGAAAGAAAGGAAGGTTCCGCGAATTGCCGCCCCGAGACGTTCACGCTCATCGTGAGCCGCGCCTCGCGCTCTCGCTGGAGCACCACGAGATCGCGGCAGGCCCGCTCCAGCACAAAGCGTCCAATGGGCACGATGAGCGCGGTCTCCTCGGCGAGATGGACGAACTTCTCGGGAGGAATGGTGCCGAACTCGCGATGCTTCCATCGCAGCAGCGCTTCGAACCCGGCAGTGCGGCCGTCCCCAAGGCACACCAAAGGCTGGTAGTGAAGCTCGAGTTCCTCGCGAGCGAACGCATTGCGGAGCTCGCTCTCGAGCTTCATCTTGTCAACGGCAAGCTTGACGACCTCGGCATCGGCGCCGGCGCCGATGCTGTTGAGCCTACCCGCACCGAGATGGCGAAACAGATTCTGCTCGTGGCGGAAGCGGTTCAGGATCACTTGCAGGAGGAGCCGAAGAACGGGCTCCGCCCCTTCGACCCGGGAGCGCAACTGTTCCTGCACGATAAGCGTGAGCTCGGTGTCCTCGATGGCTGTCGCCGTGGCTGATCGCTCGGTCCCGTCGAGGGCGGCCAGCTCACCGAACATCTCGCCCGGACCGAGAACCGAAAGAACTCTCCGCTCCGATCCGAGGCTAGTTGAGATTTCCACGAGCCCCGACTCGATCACGAAGGCGCAACTTGCCTTCTCGCGCTCGTGAAAGATCGTCTCCCCGCGCGCGAAGCGCCGGCGCACCGTGGTTCCTTCGAGGGCCGAGTCCATCACTGAGGGTTCTCGCGCAACGACGCGAAATTTAATTATAACCGCGACCGGACCGGCTGCCCTGCGCTAGCCAGGGTGGTCGAGATTCTATGGCCACCGTCAAGCACCTCCGCCGATCAGTAGAGGATTGAAGGGCTGGCGGTGTCTGTAGATTCATCAACGGTAGCTATTGGGCAGATTGGACCGGACGCGCAGCCGGCAAGACACGGCCACACGCGGTCTCCCGCGGTTGCATTTGAATTTCGCGACGAACAACCATAAAGCCTCGCTATAAGACCCGCCCGCCTGCCTTTCGTGGCGTAAGCGCATAATGGCCGCCACGGGGGGAGGCAAATGAATAATCGCCGCAAACTGATCATCGCACTTGGCGCGGGCGCGCTCGCAACCTCGTTTGGCTCCGTCGCCCAACAAAAGGGCAAGGTCTGGCGTATCGGCTATCTCGAACCGAGCTCTCGCCAGTTGTCGCTTGACGCTCGGATGCCCGCCTTCCTGCAGGGCCTGAAGGCGCTGGGGTACGTCGAGGGGAAGCACTTTGTCCTGGAGTCTCGATTCGCGGACGGCCATGACGAGCGGCTTTCGGCCTTGGCAGGGGAACTGGTGCAGCTGAACGCAGACGTCATAGTGACCTCGGGAACTGCCGCAAGCCACGCCATGCAGCGCACGACAGGCACGATTCCCATCGTGGTCACGATTACGCCCGATCCGGTGCGTGACGGCCTGGCAGTGACCCTCGCGAGGCCGGGTGGCAACATCACGGGCCTGTCCAGCGGTGTCGCCGAAGTGATCCAGAAACACGTCGAGCTGCTGGTGACCGTGCGGCCCCAGATAGCCCGCCTCGCGGTCTTGTTGCAGCCAGGCAATTCCGGGCATCCATCGCTGCTGCTCAGCGTGCAGGCTGCAGCGCTACAGTCCGGGAGGCAGGTGCTGCCCGTGGCCGCGGGCAATCCGGAGGACATCGAGCGGGGCTTTACTTTCATGATGCGAAACGGTGCTGAGGCGGTAATCGTCCTACCTGACGCGTTGTTCCGCCAACAGCGACGGCAAATCTCCGGGCTCGCGCTCAAGCACCGGCTGCCCTCCTCATTCGCGAACATTGAGTTCGCGGATGCGGGCGGCCTGTTCGTCTACACTGCCGACCAAATCGAAAACTTCCGGCGCGCCGCGATCTTCGTTGACAAGATCCTCAAGGGAGCGAAGCCCAGCGAGTTGCCCTTCGAGCTGCCAACACGGTTCCACCTCCTGATCAACCGCAAGACCGCCAATGCGCTCGGGCTCACCATTCCTCAGGAGCTGTTGTTGCGCGCCGATAAGGTGATTGAGTAGCCATGGTAACGACCGCTTTGGAGAAACTCGAGTGTCTCCTTTACGCCCTGAGCTAGGCCGTCAACTGGTTTGTAGCAAAGGTGAGCCCCGCCGCCGCAAGGCATTCAAGTAGGTCGCTTCGTCGTAAGGCACGCGATCGTGCCAGCAGCGATAAAGGATGCGGATCCATTTGAAAGCCAACGCTCGTACGGCGACACGGTGAGAACAGCCTTTGCTGATTTGCTGGCGGTAGTAGGCCGCTGCCCAGAAGGAGCGCGGAATTGTCGCGCCCGCCCACTCGATGAAGGTCTGGCGCAGAAAGGTGGGGCATGCCAAACGCCAATGTGTCCAGCACTTGTTGCCGCTGCGTTCGACGACTGGTGCGACGCCGGAATACTGCTGAACTTCGGCGGCGCTGGCGTAGCGCTCGCGCTGCTCCCCGAACGCAACGAGCAATCGTGGCGCGAGTATGGAACCGGCGCCGGGCAGTGCCGCGAACAACTTATAGTCTGGCAATGTCTCAGCGACCGTAGCTATCGCCTGGTCGAAACGGTCGATCGCGTGTAAAGTCGCCCGCAACTGCTCAACGAGCGCTTGCACTAGCAGCTGGCAGGGCTGGATCACAGCATCGTCTCCTGTGAGCGCTGTGGCGTCGCGGATGCTATGGATGCGTCGTTCGGTGACGCTCGAGAATCGGACGTTGTGTTCATGGAAGAACGCTTGCAGGGTCGACCGCCGAGCTCGCTTGACATGCTTGAGCGTCGGCCAGCGACATAAGAAGTCGCAAAAGAGTAGCGTGTCTCGGTGCTCGAACCAGACCAGCGCTTGCGGAAAGTACTGCTTCAAGGTGACGGCCAAGCGATTGGTGATGCGTGTCTTGTCGCCGACCAGAGCACGCCGTGCCTCTACTAACGTCGCCAACGTTCTCATTGCGCGGCTCTGCGGCTTTAACACTTTGAGTTTATCGCGGTGACGCAACACCAATTCGAGCGCGAGTTCGGCGTCAGTCGGATCGTCTTTCGCGCCGCTTGGCGTGAAAGCCTCTCGATACTTCGCGAGCATCGCTGGATTGACCGGAAAGATCACGAAGAAGTCATATCGTTGCAGGGCGTTAATCAAAGGACCTTTGGCAATCTCCAGGCAAACGGCGATAGGCCCGGCAAAGCGGCGCCGCAACCCGCTAGCCCAGTCGACAATCGCCTCCGGCGTATGCGCCACGACGCCTGGCTCTCGTCGATCGGAGTCCGCCGCCTGCAAACAGAAGTCGTGCTTGCTGTCAGCCCAGTCAACACCGACGTACGCCGCGAAAGATCCACCCGATTCAGACTTCATTTCGCACCTCCCAGTTGATCCATACCAACGGAACATGCATGCCTGGGTTCTGCGAAGCCAATATAGCGAGCCGGTTGTTAGCGGCGAGCCCTGAGTATTCGTTTGTGGACCCAAGCGCGCCCGGCAGACTCGAATCCAAAGCGGAAAACATCGAGTGTTCGGGTCGATTCATTCGTAATCTGCAGGCGCATGTCCTGCCTCACTGGCAGCTACCTGCCAGCTGTGATGAGTATCACTGATGCAGGACGGACTAACTATATGGGGTCGATACCGGGCCTACGCCGCTCCCGAAAGCGGTCGGTCGCGGTAGGCGAAACCAGACACTCACAGTCAGATCAAGTCGAGACTCCTACATCTTATTCGAGCCATTTGCCCTGCTCCTCGAACAGCAGTAGCTGACTATCGATTTGAACGTTTTGCCTTTATCGGCGTTTATCTGCGTTTATCTGCGGCTCAAATCTGCTATTGATCTTGGCGGCGTTCATCGGCGGCCATCGGCGGTCAATTGGCTTTGACGTTGTTTGTGCCCTTATCTGTGTTCATCTGTGTGTATCTGTGGCTGAATGCTTTGCCGCGGTTCACTCGGCTTTAATACCAGCAGAGCGGATCAGCTTGCCCCACTTGGCGTGCTCGGCCTTGATGTAGGCCTGAAACGCCTCGGGGCTGCTCGGGGCGGGATCGAGGCCGACGTCCTCGAGCTGCTTGCGCACTTCCGCCGCGTTGAGCACCGTGACCGATTCCTTGTGGATGCGATCCACTATGGCGGCAGGCGTCTTCGCGGGAAACGCCAGCCCGAGCCAGCCGCTCGCTTCGAATCCCGGATAGCCGGATTCCGCGACCGTCGGCACGCCGGGCAGCGACGGCTGGCGCGCGGGACTGGTCACGCCGAGCCCGCGCAGCTTGCCCGCCTTCACCTGAGGACCGGCCGTGGACATGAGCGAGATCAGGCACTCGATCTGCCCCGCCATCGCGTCGATCACTGCGGGTCCGCCTCCCTTGTACGGCACGTGAACCATGTTGATTTCCGCTGTTCTGAGAAACAGCTCGGCCGCCAGGTGGGCGATGCTGCCGGTGCCCGGCGTGCCGAAATTGAGTTTCCCCGGCTGCTTCTTCGCGAGCGCGACGAGCTCCTTCACCGATCGCGGCGGCAGGGATGGATGGATCGAGATCAGGCTGCTGACCCCCACGGTCTGCGTGATCGGGGCGAAATCGTTGAGCGGATCGAACGGCAATTCCCGGTACATCGCGGGGCTCATCGAGAGCGAGGCCGCCGAGGCGAGCACCATCGTGTAGCCGTCGGGCGCGGCGCGCGCCGTGAGCTGGTGCGCGATGTTACCGTTCGCGCCGGGCCGGTTCTCGACGACAAGCTGCTGGCCGAGGCGGGGGCCGAGGCGCGCCGCCATCGCGCGCGCGACAAAATCGTTAGCGCCGCCTGGCGGAAACCCGACGAGGAAACGGATCGGCTTCACCGGATACGTTTCCGCCGGCATGGCATCCGGCGCGAACAGCGCCGAAACAGCAGCGGCAATTACCGTGACAAAAATCGGATTTCGGTTACGGCTCTGGTCCATGGCTTCCTCGTCGTTCTTCGTGCGATGCTCCGCCCTCTTGTTTTCCGCATTCTAGACTAGGTGGTCGCGATCTCCTTCTCCAGCATTTGAAATGACTACAGCCCAGATTACTATATGGTCGGATAGAAACGAGGGAGATCGCGACATGTCCATCGTTACACTGAAGCAGGCCGAGAGCATCATGGACGCGGTGCTTGCGCGCGGGCGCGAGCTCGCATGCCGGCCTCTGAGCGTCGTCGTCACCGACCCGGGCGCGCACGTCACCGCATTCAAGAAGGAGGACGGCTCCGCGATGATGCGGTTCGAGATGGCAATGGGCAAGGCCTATGCCGCGCTCGCGCTCGGCCGGTCTTCGAGCCTGGTGCGCGTGCGCGCCGAGGAGCGGCCGCTCTTCATGAGCTATCTCATGAGCGCCTCCGAAGGCAAAATCTTCGCTGAAGGGGGCGGCATGCTGATCCGCGACGCGCGCGGCGAGGTCATCGGCGCCGTGGGCGTTACCGGGGACACGGAGGAGCGCGACGAAGAACTCGCCGCCCACGGCATCCGCGCGGCGGGATTGAAGACCGACGCGGACTGCGTGGGACTTCAGGCGCACGTCCGCCTGAAGAACTAAGGATGAACATGAGATCACTCATTGCAATCCTCGCTGCCCTGGTCGCCGCCGGCGGCGCCGCGGCACAGAATTTTCCTGAAAAGCAGGTCGTGGTCGTCGTGCCGTTTCCCGCGGGCGGCGCGACTGACCCCATCGCGCGCGCGCTCACCCAGCGCATGAGCGAGCTCTGGAAGCAGCCGGTGGTGGTACTCAACCGGGCGGGCGCCGGGGGCAACATTGGCTCGGAATCGGTGGCGAAGTCGGCGCCGGACGGATATACGCTGTTGTTCGGAACGACCTCGCTCACCATCGGGCCCAGCCTCTACGCCAAGCTCGGCTATGACGTCCTGAAGGATTTCTCCCCGATAACGCAAGCGAGCATCGCCCCCAACCTGCTCGTGGTGCATCCCTCCGTGCCGGCCCGTTCGGTGAAGGAGCTGCTGGCGCTCGCGCGATCGAAACCGGGTCAACTGATCTCGGCGTCGGCGGGAGTCGGCACTTCGAATCACCTTTCGCTGTTGCTGTTCACGAGCCTCGCCAAGGTCGACATCGCCCACGTGCCGTACAAGGGAGCGGCCCCCGCGGTGGTCGATACTGTCGGCGGTCATGCGCACATGACGTTCGCGCCCGCACCGGCCACCTTGAGCCTGGTCCAGGCAAACCGCTTGCGCGCGCTTGGAGTCACGACACCCCAGCGCTCTTCGCTGCTGCCCGACGTCCCCACCATTGCGGAAAGCGGTGTGTCCGGCTACGACCTGACTTCGTGGGTCGGATTTCTGGCGCCGGCAGCCACGCCGCGGGCGGTCATCACGCGCATCCACACCACGGTGCTCGAGAGCCTGCGCACGCCGGGCGTCAAGGACGTGCTCCTCAAGTCCGGCGCCGAGCCGCTCGGCAATACGCCCGAGGAGTTCGCCGAGGCGCTGAGACGCGAGCTCCCCAAGTGGAACAAGGTGATCAAGGCGGCGGGCATTAAAGTCGAGTGACTGGTGACTCGTGACTGATGAGGCGTGACTGGTGATGAGTGACGGGTGAATCGTGACGGAGGATGCGTGACAACACAACCAACAGCGATTCACGCTCTATCCGTGAGCCGGATCCTCTACACCGCACCCGTCACGCCGCACCCGTCACGCATTTATTAACCAAAGGGAGAAACGCATGGAAAACATCAAGTGGTTTGTGCTGGCGGCAGGCCTCGCGGTCGTTACGTGCGCGCAGAGCGCGCAGACTCTGGTGAACGAACGGACCCTCTCGGTCGATGCCGCGCTGGAGATCGCGACGGCGGCGCTGGCAAATTGTCGCCCCCATGGCGTGCCCGTAACGATCACCGTGCTGGACCATGCCGGCCGCACGAAGGTCGTGCTGCGCGACGACGGGGCGAACCTGCACAGCAGCGAGCATAGCCTGCGCAAGGCCTACACCGCCCTGACCTACGGCATGCCCTCGGGCGAATACGGCAACCGGGCCGCAAAGAATCCCAGAAGCGCCGGTCCCCTGCATCTTCCGAACATCACCACCGCGCCGGGCGGGTTGCCGATCAGGGCCGGCAATACCGTCGTTGGCGCGATCGGCATCTCGGGCACGCCCGGCGACAAAGGCGGCGGCGCAGCGGACGAGAAATGCGCGCAGGCCGGAATCGATAAAGTGTCGAAAGGGCTGGGCGGCTGAACAGCAAGGCGGAAGGAGGAAGGATAGACCGCAGGTAGAGTTCGTCGCCTTTCGCTTTCACCTTTCGCCTTTACCTTATGAAAATCATCGCCATCGAAGAGCATTTCACCACGCCGATGTACCGGCAGAAAGTCGGCGCGAACGAATTCCGCAACTTCTATCTTACGAGCCGCAGCGAGCAGATCGGCCACGACATCGTCGAGGAACTCGCGGACCTCGAAACAGGACGGCTCGCCCGCATGGACGCCGCGGGAATCGACGTCCAGGTGCTCTCGTTCGGCTCGCCCGGACCCCAGGCATTCGGCGCGGAAACCGCGATCCCGATGGCGCGCGACGCCAACGACAGGCTGTACGAGGCGGTGAAGGCGCACCCGGATCGTTTCGCCGGGTTCGCCGCGCTGCCCACGGCGGACCCTGAAGCCGCGGCGGCCGAGCTCGAGCGCTCGGTCAGGCAGCTCAACTTCAAAGGCGCCATGATTCACGGCCACACCCGGGGCGAATTCCTCGACGAGAAAAAATACTGGGTGATATTCGAACGTGCCCAGGCGCTGAATGTGCCCATCTACCTCCATCCGGCCCTCCCGCATCCGGACGCGGTCAAAGCCTATTTCGGTGGGTACGAGGACCTGGCCCGCGCGGGTTGGGGCTTCGCGATCGACACGAGCTGCCACTTCCTGAGGATCGTCTTTGCCGGCGTCTTCGACGCCTTTCCGGACTTGAAGATCATCCTCGGCCATCTGGGCGAGGGTCTGCCCTTTGCGATGCATCGGCTGGACGATCACACCCGGCGCGCGGCCGCGCGCCGCGGCCTGCGCAAAGCGCCTCTCGAGTACTTCAGGGACAACCTGCTCGTTACCACCAGCGGCAACTGGTACGAGCCTGCGTTCGTGTGCACCTTGCTTGCGCTGGGAGCAGACAACATACTGTTCGCGGTCGACTGGCCGTATGAGTCGAACACTGCCGGCATCGAGTTCCTGAAGAAGCTGTCCATCAGCGATGCCGACAAGGAAAAGATCGCACATCGGAACGCCGAGCGCCTATTGAGAATGTGATCCGTGCCGGGAGACCGTCCTCGCTCTTCATTCGCCCTTCACCAGCGGACACCGGTCGCACGTTTGCACATTCTCAATCAGTGATGACATCCCTGCCCTCTTGTACTTTCCGTTCCGCGCGGCCATAATGCGGCGAAGGAGGGTCGCCGGAACGTGTGGTGGGTGACAGGTGACGAGTGACGGATATTGAGTGTCGAGTGTCGGGTGTCGAGTGAAAGGAGAGTTTCCCTCTCGACACTCTATCCTCCTCCCTCGTGCCCCTAATCCTGCTTTCCCCAGCCCTCGTCGTCTCCCTTCCCGTCTCGTCCGTCTGGTCCTGGTACGCGGCCACGCTGCTGCTCAGTGCCGCCGGGACCGGTGCCGCCGAGCTTCATGGCAAGGTCGTCGGCGTGTCGGACGGCGACACCATTACGGTACTCGACGACCTTCGCAATCCGCGCAAGGTTCGCCTCGTCGGCATCGACGCACCCGAGAAAAACCAGCCCTATGGCACGCAGGCGAAGCAACACCTCGCCACGCTCGTCTTCGGCAAGCCCGTCATCGTCATCTGGCACAAGTACGACCGCTATCGGCGTATCGTCGGTCAGGTGCGCCTGGCCGCACCCGGCGCGTGCGGCCCGCCGGATTGCGCGCACGTGGACGACGTCGGCCTAGCGCAGATCGAGTCGGGGCTGGCCTGGCACTATAAGCGGTTTCAGGCTGAACAAACGCCGGAGGAGCGCGACCGCTACTCGCGCGCTGAACAGGAAGCGCGGACGAAGCGCGAAGGACTATGGAAAGACTTCCAGCCGGTACCGCCGTGGGAATATCGCAGCCGCCCAGGGCAGGTGACGCGTGATGGGTGATGGGTGATGCGCAGCCAGGCTCGTAGCCGTTACCAGGTCCTGCAACCGGTCACGAATCACCAGTCACGAGTCACCAGTCACGCCCCATCGGTCACGCGCCGTTCAGGGCTTGCCGCCCGCCCGCCTCGCCATTTCCTTCAACACCTGGTCCGTGATGTCGATCCCGGGACGGGCGTAGGTCGCCTGCTGCAGGATGAGGTCGTATTTCCCGGCTTCGGCGACAGCCTTGATCGCGGCTGTCGCTTCTTCGAACAACTTCGAGCTTCTTTCAATCTTGCGCCGTTCGATGTCCTCGGTCAGGGCCACCACGAGCTGGTCCGACTTTCTCATCATGTTGGCGATCGAGTTCCGCCTCGACTGCTGCTCGGCAGCCGGCAGCTTGTCCCGTTCCTTCTCGAACCGCGCCTGCTCGGCGGCGATCTGCTTCTGCAGCTCCAGCGCCTGCTGCTCGCGCGGCTGGAACTCCTTCTTCATCGCCTCCAGGGCCCGCACGAATTGGGGAGCCTCGCTCTCGAGGCGCGCCGTGTTCACATACCCGATTCTCGTCCCCTGAGCGGCGGCGCACGCGGCGCCCAGCATCAATGCGCCGGCAAGGACGCTGCCTAACACGGATATCCTGGCGGTCGCCTTTCCCTCATTCCTCATAGGATCGTCCTCATCCATTCATAGAGTGTTACGGTTTCCTGAATTTCAGAACGAATTCGTCGTTCGGGACTTTCGGCTTGAACACCGAGGCTTCGCGGGTATCCTGAGGATTGCGCAGGAAGCTACCCTCCGCCACCAACTGAAAGCCGGCTGCTTCCAGTTCCCGGCGCACCACACTTTCCTCGATGCGGTGGAGAGTCTTCGTAACCGTTGTACCGTCTCCGGCGCGCGCCGAATGATCGGCGAGTATCAGCACGCCGCCCGGTTTCAGCGCTTCGAACATGCGCCGGTTCATCTGCGGGCGGTTCACATCCATGTGCACGGTGTCATGATAGTTGAAGAAAAAGGTTATCAGGTCGAGCCCGCCCACTCCCGGCGGCAACGGGTCGTCCATTGGCCGTTCCACCCGCACCACGTTCTTCATCGCCGGACTCTGCGCGCGCGACTCGTACGTCTTCCGGGCGTTGGCGGACATGTCCGCCGGGTTTTGCGAGTAAACAGTGCCGCCCGGCGCGACCGAGCGCGCGAGCAGCTCGGTGCTGTAGCCCCCGCCCGCGAACATGTCGAGCACCTTCATGCCCGGGCGCGCGCCCGTGAACGTGAAGAGTTCGACCGGATTACGTCGCTTGTCGTTCACACGGTCCGCGTCGCTGCGATCCGGTGCGGCGACGATCGCGGCGTAATCGGGCGCCTGCCCCCCCGGCCCGCCGGCACAACCGGCAATCGACGCCGCAATGCAGAGCGCGGCGAGCGCACGACCATATGGA
This sequence comes from uncultured beta proteobacterium, assembly GCA_963802355.1. Classification (GTDB taxonomy): domain Bacteria; phylum Pseudomonadota; class Gammaproteobacteria; order Burkholderiales; family SG8-41; genus SG8-41. The sequence continues at coordinate 593,337 of CAWDIV010000015.1, forward strand.
CGGAAAGACTTGCTCATGGATCTCCTGTTGAGGCGAACGTGGATCGGAATTATATATCGCTTTATCGTTCGACCTAGTGTGCTGTCCCGTAAATACCGCGCATGAGTACCTGAACGTGTACCACGACTGTCGTTCGGCCGGGTTGTTCGTTGACAACGGTGAAATCCAAGGAGTCTGCCGGACTGTCGTCCGCCATACTCCTGAGGGCAAAACCGCCTGCGGAAAGACCGAAAATCGCATCAGAATTTATTCTTATGGCGGCCACGACGCGAACCGAGAAAATTTTGTCCCTTCTGCTATATTTCGAATTCGCAGGCGGTTTTGCCACAAGCAGCATGGTGGACCGCGCCTCCGCCATGCTGCTCAGGAGTCCACATGTTCTATCCCGGCAACTGGATACACAGCTTTCCCGAGCAGTACCAATGGTCGAACGCCACGCTCGTCACCAAAGGGATGGCGCCTTATGGCGCGGTTGCGCTCGGCGAGATCGACTGGGTGGTGCAGCGCCTCCATGCCCGCATCAAAGAGCCGGAAGCGTGGTGGGAGGAATGGACCGCAGTGGCCGAACGCGTAGAGCGCGCAGGTGACGCGGCGGCCGCAGCAGGCCGGCACGCGACCGCGGGAAACTGCTATTTGCGTGCCGGCAACTACTATTACACTGGCGAGCGCATGGTGCCGCCGGGCGAGCAAAAGCTGGGCATATACCGCAAGGCGCTGCGCTGCTATCAGGAAGGGCTCAAGCGCCGCAACCCCAATCTCGAAGTCGTGGATGTCCCGTACGACGGCACGGCGCTGCCCGCGTACTTCCTCAAGTCGCCGGTCGCCAAAGGTCCTGCGCCGACGGTCGTGCTATTCGACGGCCTGGATAACTGCAAGGAGATGAGCGTCCTCTTCGCCGGCATCGAGCTGGCGTTCAGAGGGTTCCACACGCTGGCGATCGACGGTCCCGGGCAGGGAGAAGCGCTGCGGCTGCGCCGGCTGCCCTCCCGCTTCGACTACGAAGTGCCGGGCACGGCGGCATACGAGTACGTCGCAGCTCGTCCGGACGTCGATCCCAAACGTGTCGCGATCATGGCGTACAGCGCGGGGGGCTACTACGCGCCGCGCGCCGCCGCCTTCGAGCCGCGCTACAGCGCGTGCATCGCCTGGGGCCCTCACTTCGACTATCACGCGGTGTGGGAAAAGCGCTGGGCGGCGATGCAGAAGGATGGAAACAGCGTCGCCTCGTCGCATTTCCAGCTGCCGTGGGTGCTGGGCGTCGCGGACATGGAAACGGCGATGGAGAAACTAAAGAAGTTCACGCTCGCCGGCGTGGCCGGGCGGATCAAGTGCCCGATGCTGATACTCTGGGGCACGCAGGACAAGCTCACGCCGCGCTCGGTCGCCGACCAGCTCTACGCCGCGGTCGGCTCGCGCGACAAGACGCTGAAGGTCTTCGACGAGGACGAAGGCGGCGCGGAACACTGCCAGGTGGACAACCGCCAGGTCGGGACGGACTATATCGCGGACTGGCTCGAGGCGCGACTGTTCAAGAAGTAACGGCGTGATGAGTGATGGGTGATGGGTGTCAACTGCCCTCGCCGCCAAGCGGGGTTTCCCAACACCTCGATCGCGCAGCGCTGGAGCGCACAGTTGAGCCAGCAGATCGTCGTCGATAACCGCGCCGGCGCAATGCGGAATAAATTGAGATTGAAGTCCGCCATCGGTTAACATCGGTCCCGCTTCGTCATTCGAGGTCGCCATGAAGAGCCATACCGCCTTCGAACGTCTATTGCTCTGCCTCTTGCCCGCGGTTTTCTCCGGTGCTCAAGTGGTGCCGGCTCAGGCTGCATCGCTGGGCGGCCCACTGACCTTGGAGGACGAGGGCAGCTTTTTCGTCAACGGCCAGAGCACCCTGTCGAGCTTTCCCGGCGCGTCGCTAGCCACCGGACCCGCGGCGCCTGGAAATATCACGGTCAACCAGATGTACGTGCATTACCGCATTCCACCGGTGCGGAAGGGAATCCCTGTTGTCATGGTGCACGGCTCCAATCACACGGGAATGACGTACGAAACGACGCCGGACGGACGCGAAGGCTGGGCGACCTGGTTCGTGCGCCAGGGCCATCCGGTCTACGTGGTGGATCATTCGGGACGCGGCCGGTCCGGCTTCAATCCGACGCCCGTGAACGCGGTGCGCGACGGCGGCGCCGATCCCAAGACGCTGCCGACGCTGTTCATGGGCCCGATCGATCGCGCGTGGTCTAACTTCCGGTTCGGTCCCGTCTACCCAAAACCGTTTCCCAACGTCCAGTTTCCACTTGAAGCTCTGGACCAGTACCTCGCGCAACTCGTCCCGAATTCGGAAACCACGCTGGCCGGCGGCGGGGCCAACACCGTGAATGCGCTGGCCGCTCTGCTCGACAAGATCGGACCGGCCGTCGTCATGGTTCATTCGCAGTCGGGCGTCTACGGCCTCGATGTGGTTCGCAAGCGCCCGCACCTGGTGAGAGCACTGATCAGCGTCGAAGGTGGCTGCGAGACGGTAACGCCGGCCGACATCACCTCAGCGTTCGTCAAGGTGCCGTTCGTCTCGGTGTGGGGCGATAACAGCGTCGGCGCCGTCGGAGCAAACGGCGACAAGCGGCGCAACGGCTGCGCGCAAGCGGTAAACATGATCAAGGGCGGTGGCGGCCGCGCAAGTTTCCTGCTGCTGCCCGAAGCCGGCATTCCGGGCAACAGCCACATGCTGATGATGGACAAGAACAATCTGCAGATCGCCGAGCTCCTCAGGAAGTGGATAGGCGACAATGTGCAGTGATGAGGGATGAGGGATGCGAGGGACGAGGGATGAAGGACCAAGGCAGCGATTAGCGATTAGCGGTCAGCGATTGGCTACGAGCTAATAGCTAAAAGCTGACAGCTGAAAGCTCTGTTTACGACCCAACCGGAGAAAAGCATGGCAGATGCAAGTTTGAGCAAGGGCCGGCAGGCCGACCAGACACTCAGTTTCAACATGAAGCTGATCTCGCATCACGACATGGGCGGCTTCGGCGGCATGGGCGAGGGCATGGGCATGCAGAAGACGAAGGATGGCCGGCGGGTGATCTGGCTCGGGCACGAGGCGGCGCCCAAGAATTTCACGGCGATCGACGTCACCGACCCGGCGCAACCCAAAATGATCATCCAGACCGAGCTGCCGCACGCGAAGATGCGCTCCAACTCGCTCGAAGTCTACGGCGACAAGATGTACGTCGCCCACCAGATCCGCGGCGAGCGCGGCATGACGCCCGCCGGTTTCGACATCTGGGACATCAGCACGCCCGAGCAGCCGAAGAAGATCTCGCATTTCGATGCGTCGGGGCCGCATTCGCTGGGCGTGCACTGCGTGTGGACGGGGGACGGCGAATACATACACATGTCGTCGGGCGCCCCGGATTTCCAGCCGCGCAACAAAAAGGACCACCAGTTCTACCGCATCATCGATGTGCGCAACCCCTCGAAGCCGGTGGAGGTGGGCCGCTGGTGGTATCCAGGGCAGAAGGAGGGCGATGCCGCCCCGCCGCTGCCGCGGCACCCCAAGTTCGACAGCGGCTATCGCCCGCACAACATCCAGGTATATCCGCAACGCCCGGACCGCGCCTACACGTCCTACATAGACGGAGGCCTCGTCATACTCGACATCAGCGACAAGTCCAAGCCCAAGGAGATCTCGCGCTACAACTACTCGCCGCCCTTCAACGGCTTCACGCACACGGTGATGCCGATGTTCGAGAAGCAGCTCCTGATCGTCAGCGACGAATGCACCAAGGACGACGGCGAGGACTGGCCCAAGCCGACATGGGTGTTCGACATGCGCGAAGAGAAAAACCCGGTGCCGATAGCCACGCTCCCGCTGCCGCCAGTGGAGTCGTTCGGCAAGCGCGGCGGGCGCTACGGATCGCACAACCTGTACGAGAACTACCCGGCGCGGTCTCCATGCGCTCGGAGAGCATCGTCCTCGCCACGTTCTTCAACGGCGGCGTCCGCGCCTACGATCTCACCAACCCGTTCCAGCCGCGCGAGGTCGCCTATTTCGTGCCCGGCGCGCCTCCCCTGTCACCCAAGGGGGCCGTCCAGATCAACGACGTGTACTGGGACGACCGCGGCCTGGTATACGCCGGGGATCGCTTTACCGGCGGGCTATACGTGCTGGAGATGAATATTTAGCTGCGGCGTCTCAGATGAGGCGTCTCAAATGAAGCGTCCCGGGTAGAACGTCTCAGATGAATCGTCTCAGGCAACATGCTCAAGGTCGGTTTCGTGGCACGTACCTTTTTGCGCACGCGTTGCGGGTGTCATGGTACGTATGGTCGCCCGCCATGTTCTTTCCGTCCTCCACTCTCGGCGCGAGATCCAGTGGTCGATCCCGCAGGTTGGAGGTATTCTAGTCCGATTCGTCGGTGCCGCACAGCGGCGCTTAGCGATTTGGAACGATCATGCCCGGTCGAATTGAACCGAAAGCGCTTTTTCGTCCTAAGGTATTCATCGGCAGCTCGTCGACGAAAGAGGCGAAGGACGTCGCGAACTACATACGCGATGACTTTCGCGAAAACGGCATCGATGCGCTCGTCTGGAACCACGACATCTTCCAGATCGGCCAGCACACTCTCACCGAACTGACACGGATCCTGCAGCATTACGACTTCGGGGTAATGGTGTTCTGGCCAGACGACGAGCTGACGCTGCGTGGGACCAGCTACAAAGCGACAAGGGACAACGTCGTCTTCGAGTTGGGCATGTTCATCGGTGCCCTCGGGCCGGATCGGGCGTTCATTCTCCGCAACCAGATGACAACTCGCTGGCTGTCTGATTTGGCCGGACTCGGTGTGGCAGAGTTCGTTCCTGATGAAAATCTGAAGGGTGCCGCGAGCAGCGCCATTGCCGAGATTCGGGAAGCGATCTTGAAGCGAACGCCCGCGTGCATAACCGCCTACGACTTTTCGAGCATCGAGAAGGCGCACGATTACATAAGCCTGATCCTGCAAGAAGGGAGCATACGAACCGTCCGGCAAGCCTCGCTTTCACGATTTCCGTATCAGGGCGCGAAGCCAATCGACCGGTTCAAGCAAGACATCACCGTTTTCCTGACCGGGGACGGCAACTCCTATCGCTACGTCTACAACCCGGACGTACAGTCGCGGACGGATCGCGTGAAGCATCTTCTCGGATGCTCGCGAATGTCGGCGCTCAGCGTGCGCGAGCTGTCAGGCAATTTCCCGGACGATACCTGCAATTTCATCCTTTTCGACGCTCGCGAGGCGATAGTGGTCCTACCGGCCGGCGAGCTCCCCAGCAACATGCGGCTGTACCGGCATCCCGATATCATCCGATCGTTCGAGGTGCAATTCCGCGTGCTTTTCGCGTGCGGTAAGCAACCGTCATACTGGCCCGTGGCTGTCTGATCACTTGGCTATCCGTTGCGTGATCTTGGACTTCGACGGCACCTTGACGGACGTCGAGAAGGAGGCCGAACTCTTCATTCCGACGTTCCGCCGAGAGTTGGAACTGCGGCTCGAGATGGATATCTCGCGCCAGTGGGAGAAGGCCGAGCAGGCAATCGCTGCTGCGCCAGAGCGATACGGCTGGGAGTACGGCGGCGTGATCATCGCCTCCGCAACCGCCGACCCTTACATCCGTGCGACAACTATTGCCGGCCTCGTCGTGTCAGACACCGGCGGGTTCACCAACGCACGGGATCGGTCTGAGCTGATCGCCGGCATCTACCGAAAGAGCTATGCCGCGACGACGACTGTTTTTCGGCCTGAGGCAGCGCACGTTCTGCACTATCTCCATCAGGCACATACGGCCGTATCGCTCGTGACCAACGCGCATCCCGAGGTCGTCCGTGCCAAGCTCGATCCGCTGCTGCACGACGGTCTCGAACGGATCCCCGTGTACGGTGACGCACGGAAGTATGCGCTTGTGATGCCCTCGAGCGAGTCGCCGCTTTTTTCGGCGCTGCCGGAAACCACGCCAGCGTTCGGACCGGGGTATCGGCGCGTCTGGCTCAGAAGGGGTGCCTATTTCGACGTGTTGCGCCGCATCTGGCGCGAAACAGAAACCACGCCAGCCGATACACTCGTCTGTGGAGACATATTCGAGCTCGACCTCGCTATGCCGGCGGCACTCGGTTGCAGCGTGCACTTGATCGCGCACGCTGGCACGTTGCCTTATGAAATCGCGGCGATTGAAGCTCTGGAAGGCCGAGGCAAGGTAAGCGCTACGCTATGGGGCATCGCCGCGCACGTGCTCGGGATTCCGCAGACGCTCCGAACCGGCGACGGTTGCGTGATTCGCGTGCCGCCGAACGCACGCGAGCATCTCGTCGCCCACCCGGAGACGATCGGGCATCTCGCCGCTGCGGCGCAACGCGTCAGCGCACAAGGCGTGACCGACTATCTGGACGTTGAGGTTGATCTCGGGTGCGAAATCGGTTCGCCGGGCTTTCTACCAACACCGAGGATACGCGCGAACGAAAGAGCACAGTTCGCGTTGCGTCCAAACCGCCCTGCACCATCGAGAGTCGTCAAGACAGCGGCACCTCAGACGTCGGTGCTAAGCATTCGCGCGCAGCGCGGTGAGACCGGCGATCTCGAGCTCCTAACGGCGCATGCCGGTCACCTTGCGCCGCCCGAGCCCTGGGACGCTAAAGCCCTGTCCAAGCTCGAACTGTCGCTCGATGCCGTTCTCGGCTTCTGGTGTTCGCACGCGCTCGTGTGGCAGCCCGAGTGGCCGGAACCGTTCGAGTCGACCTGGATCGATGTGTTGAATACGGTGAAGGAGTCTATCCCCGCGTCGCTATCGTCCAATTAGCTAGTCTGAAGATCCGAAAGGGGATCCTGAACCTTTTCTTCCATGAGCGTGTCGGTGTGGTGCATGCCTAGTTGTTGCGGCTTGCCCTTCCTCCTTTTCCTTCCCGTCCTCCGCGTTTGAAATCGGTACGGAGCACTTCACGCGCGGCGCGCACGCCGCTCTGCAGCGCGCCCGCGACCGTGCCCGCTTCGCCCTCGTAGTCCGTCGCTTCGCCGGCGAAATACAAGGTGTCCGCGAGTGGAGCCGCCAGGGCTTTGCGCGCCCTGCTCCCGCCGACCGCCACCCAACTGTAGGCGCCGCGCGCGTACGGGTCCGATTGCCAGTCGTGGTGCCAGGCCGCTTCGAGCTGTGACTCGACATCGACGCGATCACCGAAGAAGGCTCTCAGGCTCGCCAGCGCTCGACGCACTTTCTCTGAGGTGTCCGCATCCGCCATGCGAGCAGCCCTAGGACCACCAGCCCATGCGATCAGGAGCGGCACGCGGAGGGGCAGCGCGGTCCAAAACGTCGGAAACGCCGCGTCTGCCGACTGGAAGAACCCCGCGTCGCGATAGCGGCAGTCGTCCACTTCCTCCCAGAATGCGGTTCGAAACCGCAGAGCAAGCCTCGCCACCGGTCCCGAACCCAAGGTATGCAACGCCTGCTTCTTTTGTTCGAGTGCCGGCGCGAAGCGAACCGCCCCGGCAGCCCCGCGTGCAAGCTGGAGCACGCCGAGTGGCAGCGTGACGATGGCGCGGGCAGCGCGTTCGCGGAATGGTTTCCCGAGAAAAGTCCCCTCGACCTCCACCCGGCCGCGTTTCCACTGGATCGTGTGCACGGCGCTCTGGAGCTGCAGGCGGACTTCGCTGCCCTCCAGCTCGCGCGCCAGCGCGCCCATCAGAGCGCCGTAGCCGCCTAGCGGACGAAACGATGCATCATTCGCCGTGCCCTCGCCGGTCCATTCCTCCACAATGGCGCGGGCGCTGACCCGCTCGGGATTGGCGGCGTCGTAACCCTCCACCATCCGCAGTGCGAAAGTCCGCTCGTCCGGGGAGAGCCTGCGCCGCAGGTCACGCTCGATATAGGCCTGGAACGAAATATCCCTGCGAGGCGGACCGGCTCGCTCCATCGCCCGCTGGATACGCGTGAGGATTTCAGCCCGCGCCCGCGGCAGGATCTTCCCGTGCTGGAAAAACCAGCGGCTGCCCGCGCGCTCGACCACCGCGATACCGGCCTTTTGCAGCACGGAAAAAGTCGCCTCGGGGCGGCCATGAATGAACTCGGCGCCCATCTCTATAGGCATCTGCAGCCCGGGTTCGTGACGCGTCCAGCAGCGGCCGCCAATGCGATCGCGTGCTTCCACCACGAGAACGGAGCGTTTGTGGCGCGCAAGCTCCGCGGCGGCCGCCAGTCCAGCCGCGCCGGCGCCTATGATGACGACATCGTTCTGCAAAGACGTGAGTGGTTCGGGAGCTGTCTTCTGTGCGTGTGGCGGACGATCTTGCAGCAGCAAGTTCCCTGCCCCTATTTCCGTGTGTTTCCGTGTGATTCCGTGGCCAATGAACTTTGCAGTTGACTGCGCGCGTCGTCACTTGTCACCGAGCACTTCGGCGAAGAGCTTCAGCGCCGCGGCCGAAAACGCGCGCATATTGGCGACGCGGTCGCTGCTTCCCGTCTGGATCTTGATCGTGCGCTCGACGGGGCCGATCACCGCGATGCAGCTCAAGCCCGGCGGATCGCCGTAACGATTTCCGGTGGGACCCGCGGCGCCGCTCTCGCCGATGGCCCAGGTCGTGGAACAACGCTCGCGCATGAGGCGGGCGAGCATCATTGCCCATTCCTCGGTGGCGCCGCGCATCCCGGTGAACATGTCGTCCCGCGTATCCTTGAACGCGAGCACCGATTTCCGTGTGTAGAACGCGGCGCCGCCGACGAAATACGCCGACGCGCCCGGCACGGCGAGCAGCGCCGCCGAAATGAGGCCCCCGGTCGACGACTCGGCAACGACGATTGTTTCCTTGCGCGCCTTCAGCCGCGCGCCGATTTGCTCGCCCAACGGCAACAGCTCTTTCATGTTTCATCCTTTCTTGATATTGCTACAGCCTCATCACGAAGCTTTGCACGCTGTTCACGCCGCAACAGCGGCGACGCCCGCGTTCGCGATCTGCTCGTCTTCGTGGGACTGCACGCCCGACACGCCGATCGCCCCAACGCAATCATTCTGAACCATGATCGGCATGCCGCCCTGCATCGGCGTGCTGATAGGCGCCTTGACGAAGCCGGGACGCTCCTTGATCCGGTCTTCCCAGAATTTGGTCGGACGCCGCGAGATCGCAGCCGTCTCCGCCTTACCTGCGGCGATCTTGGCCGTCAGCGGCGCCACGCCGTCCATCCGCTCGAGATACAACAGGTAGCCGCTCTCATCCACGATCGCGATGGTCACGTTCCACTTGTTTTTTGCCGCCTCGGCTTTGCAGGCGGCTACCATCTTCTGGACGTCTGAAGCGGTAAGAGCGGGTTTTTGGCGCATGGTTTCTCCCTGTAAGAATGGGTGAACGGAGAATCAGCTATTAGCGGTTTAGCTATTGGCTCTTTGCCAAACCATCTCTCGTTTCAAGCTAACGGGCTAAATGCTAAACGCTAATTGCTAATCGCTGTCTGCTGACCGTTGTCGGCGGGCGTCATGCTTCCGCCTTCGCCAGTGCCTGCCAGGCCGTTGCCCGTATTGACGACCACGCTGGACGCCCGAAATCGCGCTCGAGGTCTTCGAGGATGCCCGCGGTCGGCAGTTGCGAGCAGGCGACAAAGAGACCATCGCAGCTCTCGCGCATCACCGCGCGCGCGAGGGCGGCGATTTGCGCCGGCGTGATCGCGGCGAGCTCAGTGACGCTCTGCGCGCGGAAGCTCGCGAGCACCTCCACGCCGATACCGGACGCCGCGAGAAATGCGCGCAGGCGCTCGTTGACGAGATCGAGGTACGGCGTAACGAGGGCGATGTTGCGCGCCCCGAGATGTGCCAGCGCGGCGGTCATCGCGCTTGCCGTCGTGACGACGGGTTTACCCGTCACCTTCGAAATCTCGGCGGCGACTTCGGCATCGCGCTCAGGACCGGCCATGAACCCCGCCGCCGTGCAGCCATACACCACCATGTCGATGTTGTCCGCGGCGAATGTCCTCGCCATCCCGGCGGTCTGCGCAAGATAGGCAGGCAGGTCTTCGGGCTTGAGCATGCCCTTGCCGCGCGGAATACCCACCGCGCGGCAAGTGCTGCCCCGCGGCAGCCGCGCGAGCAGCTCGGGCTCCATCGTCGTGTTGTTGATGGGGACGATGAGCCCAGTGCTGACTGGGGTCTGGTTCATCAGTGCAGATCCAACGCGTGGCGCTTGAGCGCCGACAGCGGCGCGAACTTGAGCACGTTCTCGTGCGTCGCCACGAGCACGACGTGCGGCGCCTTGCCGGCTTCCCAGGCTTCGACCCAGCGCAGGACGTGCAGGCACCAACGGTCGCCGGGCTGCAGTCCGCGAAAGCGCATCTCGCGGCGCGGCGTGGTGAGATCGTTGCCGCGCTCCCGCGAGAACTCGAGAAACTCCACCGTGACTTTCACGCAGACGAGGTGCGCCACGCCTTCCTCGCCATGCGTCGCGCAGCAGCCGTCTCGAAAATACCCGGTCACGGGATCGTAGCTGCAAGCGAGCAACGGCCCGCCCAGGACGTTCTTCTCGTTGGGAACCTCTTCGCTCATGGAGGCGTATTCTAGCGTGTCGTCGCTATCGTCGATCGAGAGCGAGGGGACCCTCGTCCATCGCGGCGATCTGCTCGCGAAGCTCCAATATGCGGTCCTGCCAGTAGCGCTGCGTACCGAACCAGGGAAACGCCGCCGGAAACGCCGGATCCTCCCAGCGCCTGGCTATCCAGGCCGAATAGTGTATGAGGCGTAAGGTCCGCAGCGCCTCGACGAGATGCAGCTCTCGCGAGTCGAACTCGTAGAAGTCTTCGTAGCCCGCGAGCACGTCAATGAGTTGCAGCGTCATCGCCGTCCGGTCCCCCGAAAGCAGCATCCACAGGTCCTGCACGGCGGGACCCATGCGGCTGTCGTCGAAGTCCACGAAATGGGGCCCGTCGTCCGTCCAGAGCATATTGCCCGCATGACAATCCCCGTGCAGCCGAATCATCTTCACGTTTCCCGCGCGCTCGGTTGAGCGATGCACCCCTTCGATAGCGAGCGTAGTCGCGCTGGTCCACGCTTCCAGCAGATCAGCGGGTATCTTTCCATTCTTGAGCAGCCACGCGCGCGGCTCGATACCGTGGCTTTCGATGTCGAGCGCGGGTCGCTCGAGGAAGGCGCGGGTTGCACCGATTGCGTGGATGCGGCCGATGAAGCGCCCTATCCATTCGAGCGTTTTCCGGTCTTCCAATTCGGGCGGCCGGCCGCCGCGCCGCGGAAAGACCGCGAAGCGGAAACCTTTAGACGCGTGCAGCGTGCGCTCCCCGATTGCGAGCGGCGCGACTACCGGTATCTCGCCGTCCGCGAGCTCGCGCGCAAAATCGTGCTCCTCGACGATCTGCGCATCGCTCCAGCGGGCCGGACGATAGAACTTCGCGACTACCGGCTCTCCCTCCTCCATCCACGCCTGATAGACACGATTCTCGTAGCTGTTGAGCGCGAGCAGCCGGCCGTCGGGGCGCAGGCCGACGGCGGCGAGTGCATCGAGCATGCGATCGGGCGTGAGCCCGGCATAAGGAGCGGATTTCATCAGGCCATTGTAAGGGCGTAATGGCCCGATGAGAGGGATGAAGGATGAAGGTGAAGGATGAAGGATGCCCCCGCAGTGCGGAGAGTTGTTGCCAGGTCATCCTTGGTCAGTGACCCCGGCCCGTCGCGCTGCATCGCGTCGGGCGTTCGCCGGCTCGAAAGTGCGCAGGCACTTTCATCGAATTCCCGGCTCACCCTTCCGCCTTCATCCTTGCCCTATCGTGCTACGCTAATTGTAGGGAGAATGTGTCATGCGCAACTGGTTCGCTTTCGTGCTGGTCGGTTTTTCGATGGCGACGTTCGCTCAGACCTATCCGGCGCGCCCCATACGCGTGATCATCCCCTTCCCCGCTGGCAGCGCGGCGGACATCATCGTGCGCGCCATGGACCCCCAGATGCGGGAGAAGCTCGGCCAGTCGCTCGTCATCGACAATCGCGGCGGCGCGGGTGGCAATATCGCGGCCGAGTTGACTGCGAAGAGCGCGCCCGACGGCTACACCATCATGATGGCGACGATCGGCACGCACGCGATCAACCACGCCCTTTACTCCAGAATCTCATTTCATCCCATTCGCGACTTCACGCCGGTCGCGCTCGTCGGCGAAAGCCCGAACGCGCTGGTGACGAGCCCGCGGGTGCAGGCGAATTCGATCCATGACCTGATCGCGCTAGCGAAAGCGAGGCCCGGGCAGATGAACTACGGCTCCTCCGGCTCCGGCACCACCGTCCACCTGTCCGGCGAGCTCTTCAGCGTGATGACCGGGATCAGGATGGTTCACGTCCCCTACAAAGGGGCGACCGAGGCGCTCACCGGACTGCTCGCCGGTCAGACGGATCTCATGTTCGCGAGCCTCTCTTCATCCATTCCACTCATCAAGTCCGGGAAGCTCAAAGCGTTCGGGGTGACCGGCGCGCAGCGCTCGCCCTCGATACCCGAGCTCCCGACCGTTGCGGAAGCCGCCAATCTGCCGGGTTTCGCCGCCGCTGCGTGGTTCGGCATCGTGGGACCGGCGGGCACGCCTAAGAACGCTGTCGCAACCCTCAACAAGGCGACGCTCGCCGCGCTCGATACGCAGGAGGTGAAGGGACGCCTCTTCGCCTCGGGAGTCGAAGTCCGTACCAGCACGCCGGAAGAATTGGCGCGCTTGATCGAAAGCGAAATGCAGAAATGGGCGAAAGTGGTGAAGACGGCCGGCATAAAAGCAGATTGAAGATCATTGCATGCTTCGGAGGCCAGTCGGTGCCGAGTCGCCCCGGGGTGATTTCAAGTTCATCACGGCACTATGGTTTGACCCAGCGCAGGACAGAGGCCAAGCCCTCGGCCTAAAGCACAAGAGGGAATCGCAAATGGATTGAACCCGGCACCGACTGGATTCCGAAGGGCGCCGAAGGGAACGCCGGCCGCGATCGTCGAGCGCCTGAACGCGGGCGTCAACAAGGCGTTGCGCGAGCCCGACATCGACCAGAACTTGAGCGCCGCAGGCCTGCGCGCGTCCGGCGGCACGCCGCAGAAATTTGCCGAGCGCATCCGCACGGACGTCGTGCGCTGGCGCAAGGTGGTAGTGGAATCCGGCGTCAAGCCGGAGTGAGGTAAAGCTTCACCGCGAAGGACGTCAAGGCCGCGAAGGGATAGTAAAGCTTCACCGCTAAGGACGCGGCGGACGCAAAGGAAAATAACAGCCTCACCACGAAGGGCGCAAAGTCGCGAAGGAAATCAATAATTAAAATCAACAGATCCTGTACCGAAGGAAGCGCGCAAAGGAACGCCAAGGCGCCACCGGATCCGCCATCGCGATTCGATGACGCCAGCAGACTAACCTTCCCCTCCTGCCGCCGGGCAGCCGAGACGGGTGTAGATCTCCACCGCGCGTAGGGCGTGTCCACGGCGGCCTTGCCCTATCGCACCAATGCCCGACGCTCTCGGTTCTAATTATTGATTCCTTCGCGTCCTCCGCGGCCTTCGCGGTAAGGCTGTTTGCCTTCCTTCGCGGTTTCGCGACCTTCGCGGTGAGGCTTTTTCGCGACGAGGGGCGTCACTCCGCCTTCAGTCCCGCCGCCCTGATCAGCGGCCACCACTTTTCGATCTCCGCCTTCTGGAAGGCGTACAGCGCTTCCGGCGTCTGCTGCTTGCGCGGCGGGATTTCCTGTCCGAGATCGGCGAAACGCTGCTTCACCATGGGATCGATCAGGGTTTCGACGATTGCGGAGTTGAGCTTCATGACGATTTCCCTGGGCGTTGCCTTCGGCGCCCAGATGCCGTGCCACACCGAAGTATGCAGTCCCGGCAGCCCTGCCTCGTCCACAGTAGGAATCTCGGGCGCAGCTTCCTGGCGCGTCGGCGCAGTAACCGCGTAGGCTCTGATCTTCCCGGCTTTGACCAGGGCGGTTATGTTCGAGATCTGGGTGACGTACAGATCGATCTCGCCAGCGAGCAGGGCCTGAATCGCCGGGGCGCCGCCTCGATAGGGCACGAACTGGAGCTTGGCGCCGATCCGGTTCAGGAAGTAGATTCCGGCCATGTGCGACGCACCGCCGACACCGCCCGTACCGATCAGGACCTTGTCCTGGTTCGCGTTCACCCAGGCGTTCAACTCCTTCAGGTTCTTCGCCGGCACCGCAAGCTTCGAGACGATCACCTGGGGATTGGTCGCGATCATCGCCACCTGCGCGAAATCGTTCAGCACGTCAAATGGGAGCGTGTAGTAGGCGCCGTTCACGACGTGCGTTCCCCAGTGCCCAATGACGACGAGATAACCGTCGGGCGCGGCGCGAACGACGCGGCCCGTGGCTATGGTGCCCCCCGCTCCGGTCGTGTTGTCGACCACCACGGTCTGGCCGAGCGCCTTTCTCATCGGCTCGCTTATGATGCGCGCGAGCACATCCGTGGGACCGCCCGCCGAGAACGGCACTACCATCGTGACCGGCCGCGCTGGGTAGCTTTGAGCCGCGGCGATCAGAGTCGTGCCGGAAGTGACGGCCAGAACACCTATCGCAAACAGTGCTTTCATGTTTCCTCCTTTAGCCTGTCGAGCCTGTCGGACACTCTCACGCAGTACCGATTCACGTGTACGCAGGCGTGGCCGCTATTGTTACGGTCGAACCGACAGGCTGAAAAAAACTTTTTTTAATGGGGGTCCCTCTTGCCTTCTACTTTCCTGAACGTATCTTAGCCGTTCAGGATGACTGCGACCCGATGCAATTTGTCTTTCAATGTAACAGCTTCTCGCGGCGAAGCCGAGAAGCTAATGGGCTGGTGAAAACGCCGTTCGTCTGAGCGTCGCCTGCAGCAGACTTCCTGCCCAAAAATTGATCAGCCCGCATGTTCCGATACCATTCGTAGTACCGCCGCCCGAAAACCGCACAGCCGCTTTGCCTGTAAAACATGCGGGCTAGGGCTTGATGTTCGCGTCTCTGATCACCTTCGCCCATTTGACGATGTCGTCGCGGATTTCCTTGCTGAACTCCTGCGGGGTATTGCCGACCAGGGAGCCGCCCTCGAGCTTGAGCTGCGCGACGACCTCGGGCTGCTTCAGGACGCTCACGACTTCCTTGTGCAGGAACGCGACGATCGCGGGCGGCGTGCGCGCGGGGGCTGCGAGGCCGTACCACGAGCCCGACTCGAATCCGGGAAAGCCCGATTCGCTCAATGTCGGAAGGTCCGGCAGCAACGCGATGCGTTGTGTGCTCGCCGCGCCGAGCGCGCGCAGGCGGCCCGACTTGATATGCGGCATGAACACGCCGGGATTCGCGAACAGGAGATCGGCTTCGTTGCTGAGCAACGCGAGCGTGGCGGGGCCGGCCCCCTTGTAGACGACGCGCACGACGTCGATGCCGGTCGTGAGCCTGAACAGCTCCAGCGCCAGGTGCCCGGCCGACCCGATGCCGGACGCCGCCCAGATCACCTTGCCAGGATTCGCCTTCGCGTGGGGGACGAGCTCCTGGAACGAGCGCACGGGAAACGGCGTACGCGCCACGAGGATGTTCGGCACCGTCGCGAATTTCGTGATCGGCGCGAAGTCCTTCACCGGATCGAAGGGTAGCTTCATCAGGCTCACGGTAACGGTCATCACCGCGACGGCGGCGACCAGCAGCGTGTAGCCGTCGGGATTCGCCTTCGCGACGATTTCCCCTGCGATCACGCCGCCTCCGCCGCCCCGGTTGTCGTACAGGACGGACTGGCCCAGCTTGTCGCCGAGCTTGAGGGCGATCGGTCGGGCGATGATGTCGGTTCCCCCGCCCGGCGCGAAGGGCACGACCCACCGTATCGGCTTGTTGGGATAGCCGGAGCTGGCGCTCGCCGCGATAATCTTCGCCGATCCAGCCGGCACATCAGCCGCACAGACCGGCATGGCAATCAAGGCGCCGGCTATCGCCGACAAAACCATTCGGAAAACTGATTGCATGCGTCATCCTCGCGGAACCGGGGATCCAGAAACTCCGGCACAAAGACAATAGACGCCTGGACTCCCGCCTTCACGGGAGTGACGAATGTTTATTGATTGGTACTGTCCGTGTGTTTCCGTGTAATTTCGTGACTGATTTGTACCTCACGCCCGACGAACCATGGCGGGTGTGAGATGCTTGATCGTGGGGGCGCCGACCTGCTGCATGATCGCGTGCAGCTCGATACGCAAGAGCTCCAGCACGCGCTCCACCCCGGGCTGGCCGAACGCGCCGAGACCCCAAGCGTACGGCCGTCCAACACACACGCCTTGCGCGCCCATGCACAACGCCTTCGCGATGTCAGTGCCGCGGCGGAAACCGCTGTCCACGAGAACCGGCATGCGGCCCTTCACCGCTTCGATGATTTCCGGTAGCGCGTCGATAGTCGAGCGCCCGCTGTCCTCGCTGCGCGCACCGTGGTTCGAAACGATGATCCCGTCGATGCCCGCCTTGACGGCAAGCACGGCGTCCTCATGGGCGAGGATGCCCTTGAGCACCATCTTCATCTTCGTCACGTCGCGCAGGCGCTTGATGTAATCCCAGGACATGGTGGAGGACTGGGTGTTGGTGAGACCACTGATATCGACGCCCTGGTACATCGCTCTGCGCTTGAGATTGGCTTGCAGGCTGCTGCGATCGTGGCAATCAGAGCATTGGCGGGTGTCCGTGCTCCGCAGCCGGAACAGTGTTTCCTGGTTGCGTCCGCCATAGCGATCCACCGTCACCGCGACGACCGGGCAGCCGGCCCGTTCGGCGCGCGTCACGAACGCTTTGGCGACATCGAACTTGTTCGTCGCGTAGAGCTGGTACCAGATGGGCGCGCCGCGCGCCTCGGTGACGTCCTCCGGCGAGCTGGTGGTGGCCGTCGAGAGAATCTGCAAATGGTTGCCGGTCCGCGCTCCCCTGGCCGTGGCGATCTCGCCTTCGGCATGGAACGCCTTCTGGCCGCCGATCGGCGCGACGATGATGGGCGTGTCGTACTTCACACCGAGAATTTCCGTGCTCATGTCGACCTTGCTGACGTCGATCAGGCGCCGCGGCCGAAGCTGGAATTTCAGGAAGCCTTCGCGGTTGGCGCGCAGCGTCACCTCGTCGTCGATGCCTGACGCCATATAGCCGAAATGCGCCGGCGGAACATTCTGGCGCATGACCGGCTCGAAATCGAAGACGTTGATCGCCTCCTTTGGACTCTTGATAAGCTGCTGCAACTGAGTCGCGGACCAGATGATGGGGTCCGGCAGCTTCGATCCCGGCGTCAAGCCTTCGGCCGCCCAGGCCTCGATGCCGGGAACAGCAAGTAACGGACTCCCGGACAACCATTTCAGGAAACGGCGGCGATTTGCGGATGTATCGCTGGTGTAGGTCATGATTGTCTCCCTTTGGGTTTACTCGATTTGCAACACTCCACTCTTGGCCAACGGACCGAGGCGCTGCGCCTCGCTCCTGATGAAAGCATCGAATTTCTCCGGCGTGCCGCCTTCGATCTCGACGCCCAGTTGATCGAGGCGGCCGCGCACGTCAGGTATGTGCAGGACCTTATTCACGCCTTCGTTCAACTTCTCGATGACGGCCCGGGGCGTCTTCGCCGCGGTGACGAGGCCGACCCACAGCGTCGAGTCGGCGCCTTTCACCCCCTGCTCCGTGAACGTCGCCGTATCGGGCAGCCCCGGCAGCCGCTTCAGTCCGGATACCCCCAGAACCTTGAGGCGCCCGGACTTGACGTGGTTCTCGGCGGAGATGAACGAGGTGTACTGCGCATCGACCTGGCCCGTTACCAGATCCGTGAAAGCCTGCACCGCGCCTTTGTACGGTATGTGAACCACGTTGATACCGGTCGCGGTTTTCAGCATCTCGAGCGCGACGTGCGGATTGCTGCCCGTGCCCGGCGAGGCCCAGTTGATCTTTCCCGGATTTGCCCTGGCGTAGTCCACCAGTTCCTTCAGGTTATTGACCGGTAACCGCGGGTAGGCGGCGATCAGGTTCGGCGTATAGCCAATGTAAACGATGGACGCGAAATCCGCGAGCGTGTACGACGGCTTCTTGCGCAGCAGCACGTTATGCAGGCCGGGGCCCGGGTTGGTGAGCATGATCGTGTAGCCGTCGGGCGCCGCCCGCGCGACCATCTCGGCGCCGACGGCGCCGCCCGCGCCGGGGCGGTTGTCGATGACGAACTGCTGGCCCCAGAACTCGACGAGCTTCTGCGTGACCAGCCGGGCAACGATGTCGCTCGACCCACCCGGCGTGAACGGCACGATGACCCGGACAGGTTTGGCGGGATACTGTGCAAGCGCAACCGGCCCTGCTGCGGCCAGGATTAGCACGAGTATCAACCGCAATGCGCACATGCCTCGCCAAACCTTAGCTGGCACTGGAAACGCGGTTGATGATCTGAGGTGGCACGTGAAGCCTTCGGTTAGGAGCCCGCGTTCCGCTTGTCTCAATCGCTGCGTCGTACCCGGTACCGACTCCGCCGACTAGTTTCGACCGCGCGGGCTCCTAGTCGAGCGCCCGGTAGAAGCGCTCGTCAAACAAGGCGCCGCTCAGAGGCCCCAGTCGGTCGCGGAACTGCTTCGTGTGATCGGTCGCACTGTGCGCGATAACCGCATTCTGATCCTTCCAGATCTCCACGAGGGTCATGTGGTTGGGCCGGCTCGTCTGCGTGAGCGAATCGAAGCGCAGATTCCCGGCGTCCTTGCGGCTGGCCAGGCTCAACTGCCGCACGGCCTCGGTGCCCTCATCTTTGCCCTTGGGCACTACGTCAACGTGGGTTACCGCGTAGATCGCGCCTTTGGCGCCCTTCGTCCTCTTCGCGTCTTCGCCGCCGGCCGCGGGTGCGGAAGCGACCGAGAGCGTGATGTGCGGACGCTCGTCGTACGGGGCACGCAGCAGCGGCTTCAGTTTCTCGCGAAACAGTTGCGTGTGGGCGGCTGCGCCATGCGCTTCTTGGGCTTTCACGTCCTGCCACACCTCCAGAACCGCGAATTGGTCGGGGTGCCCGATACGCTGCAGCACTTCGAAGCGGATGCTGCCCGCGTCCTTGCGGCTCAACATGGAAAGGCGCCGGAACAGGTCGGCCGCTTTGTGCTTCTCCGCCGGCGCCGCTTCGATATAGCTCACGACGTAAGCGTAATCGGCCGCTTGCGCCGGCTGAACGAGCCCGAGCGACAGATATATCGAACCCAGCAGGAAACGGATGCTGCGCTTCATGTTGTTCTCCCCTTATCGGTCGTTGCGGAACGGTTAGACCGGCGCTCTCTTCTTCATGGGCTCCGAACGTCCATTCTATGATCGCGGCGTCGTATACTTGATCATAAACCTTTTCTCTCGGACTTCCATTTCCACCGAATTCATGTTCACCCTTCGTTTTGCCGCATGGCTGCTCCCGGTCGGCATGATGATTTTGGCCGCCGCTGAGGCGTGCGGGCAGAGTTATCCATACAAGCCGATACGCATAGTCACATCCGAGCCCGGCAGCGGCGTCGATCTCGTGGCGCGGCTCGTCGCCCAGGGGCTCACGGACAGCCTGGGTCGACAGGTGATAGTGGAAAATCGCGGCGGGATGCTGGCGGGAGACGTCGTTCTCAGGGCAGCGCCTGACGGCTATACCCTGCTCGTCGGCGGCACTTCGCTCTGGCTGTCGCCGTTCATGCGCGAAAGCGCTTCCCACGACCCAATCAGGGATTTTTCCCCGATCACGCTCGCGGCCAGCTCGCCCAACGTCCTGACGGTGCATCCGTCCCTGCCGGTCGTGTCCGTCAAGGACTTGGTCGCGTTGGCCAGGTCGAGGCCGGGAGAGCTCAACTACGGGTCGGGATCAACCGGCGCCCCCACCCACCTCGCGGCGGAATTGTTCAAGGCCATGTCAGGCGTAAGTATCGTGCGCATTCCCTACAAGGGCACCGGACCGGCGATGAACGCCCTGATGGCCGGTCAGGTACAGCTGATGTTCGCCCCCACGAGCTCGGTCGCGCCCCACGTCAAAGCGGGAAGGCTGAAAGCGTTAGCGGTGACTACCGCTCAACCGTCCGCGCTTGTTCCCGGGCTGCCTACGGTCGCTGCCGCAGGTCTGCCCGGCTACGAGGCGACGTCGCTGGTCGCCGTATTTGCCCCAGCCGGGACGCCCGCGCCGCTGATCAGTCGGCTGAACCAGGAAATCATGCAGCTACTCGGCAGAACGCAGGTAAAGGAGCGGCTTTTCAACTCGGGAGCGGAATCTATCGGCAGCTCGCCGCAAGAGCTTGCGGCCGCGATCAAATCCGACATGGTCAAGTGGGGTAAGTTGATCAAGGCTGCCGGGATACGCGAAGAATGAAGACCTCTAGCCCGCATGTTTCACGGAAACTAGGCTTTGCGGTTTTTCTGGTCGATAGTCATCGTATCAGCCACTGAAGTGCACGGCTGCTTGCGGTCCATGATTTACGCGCTCAAGGAGTGGCTGCTCGGGAATCTAATTCCGGGTATTTCCTCGTGTTTCCTTGGACTTGTTTCTAACGAGTCCGGCGGGAACTTCTCGGTATGCGCTGGTCACATGTACTTACCTGCAAGGAGGAGTCGACTATGAATGTTCGTGAAGTGATGAGCCGTGATGTCAAGATTGCATCTCCCGAAGACACGTTGCAGCATGCGGCGGAATTGATGGTTGATATCGATGCCGGGGTGCTCCCGGTCGGTGAAAACGACCGTCTCGTCGGCATGTTGACCGACCGTGACATTACCATCCGCGCCGTCGCCAAGGGCAAAGCGCCCGATCGAACCAAGGTGCGGGATGTGATGTCGCCTGAAATCAAGTACATCTACGAAGACGAGTCCGTGGAAGACGCAGCAGAAAACATGGGCACGCTGCAAATCCGGCGGCTGCCGGTGCTGAACCGCGAGAAGCGGTTGGTAGGCATCGTTTCCCTGGGTGATCTCGCGTTGAAGAAAAAAGCCAAGGCCGGTGATGCTTTGAAGGGTATCTCCCAACCGGTGTAGGTGAAGCCGTTGGGACGCGCGGGCCGGTGGTTCTCTGCCGGCCCGCGCACTACTCCGGTGGCGGTATTGCGGCTGCTGGTGTGCGCCTGTGTCCTCGTCCGCTCGACTTCGCGTCAGCGCCCTGCCACCTTTCGCCGAGCTATGTTTTTCAGGAGTCCTCATTCCTCATGAGACCCGCCAGACCGCAGATGCAGACTGAGCCCAAGCCGCCATTCGAGAAGCAGCATCTGGAGGCGCCGGGACTCGAATCCGAATTGAAACCCAAGCCGCGTTTCAAAGCGCGGCGCTACAAGCCCGCCGGAAAACTGAAGAGCAAGGTTGCGTTGATCACCGGCGGCGATTCGGGCATAGGGCGCGCCGTCGCGGTGCTCTATGCGCGGGAAGGTGCGGATGTAGCGATTTGCTTCCTGCCGGAAGAAGAGCCGGATGCATTGGAAACGCAACGCGCAGTCAAAGCCGAAGGCGGCCGCTGCCTGTTGCTACCCGGCGATGTCACCGGCCGCAAGTATTGCGATGAGGCTGTCGAGAAGACGGTCCAGAAATTCGGCAAGCTCGACATCCTGGTTTCCAACGCCGCACATCAGACCCGCAAGAAAACCCTGCAGGAGGTTACGGATCAGGAGTTCGACCGGACGTTCAAGACGAACATCTATGCGTATTTCTGGTTCGCCCGCGCCGCCCTGAAGCACATGAAAGCCGGGGCGGCGATCATCGCCACCAGTTCGGTGACCGGCCTCAAGGGATCGAAGGAGCTGCCCGACTACTCGGCAACCAAGGGCGCGATTAACGCGTTCACCAAGACGCTGGCGATGAACGTACTCGAGAAGGGGATACGCGTGAACGCGGTCGCGCCGGGACCGGTGTGGACGCCGCTCAACCCGGCCGACGAAGGACTGCCGCCGGAGAAAGTTGCGCAATTCGGCAGCAAGAATCCGATGGGCCGGCCGGCGCAGCCCGAAGAGCTGGCGCCGGCGTATGTGTTCCTTGCTTCAGATGCCGATTCGTCGTTCATAACTGGCACCGTACTGCAGGTGATGGGCGGGGATACGACTGGCGGGTAGCGCCCGGACGTGGCGGGCCATCGCGTTGGATCTGCTCGGTCACGGCAAATCGGATCATGAGCGCGATTCTGCGGAGCATCGATGGGAAGTGACGAGCACGCCATCCGCGAGCTGGTCGAAACCTGGCACCGCGCCACGCGTGCAGGCGATGTCGATCGGGTTCTTCGCCTGAACCGGCGCACCGGCCACACACTGTCAGTCCTGCGCAAGCAGTCCGATGGCGCATGGGTGATCTTCCGCGACGCCAACATGCTCGCGCCCGCGACTGGAGAGGCGTGAAGGTGATGGGTGATGGGTGATGGGTGATAGGCAATCGACTGGAGCAAGATTGGGTTCTTCCTTCATCCCTCATCCCTCATCCTTGCTTGTGAAGCCGGATCTTCGCCTATCGGAGACTAGGTCGTCGCCGACGACTAGTTATTGTCGCCCGGCAACGACGTTGTCGTGGCCAGAATCCGGGCTTTTGTCACTTTTGTCCGCTTAATCCGGTCGAGAAATAGTAATCTATTCAATAACATGATCTGGTTGCTCGATTGACGCGTGCTGGCTGGTCCGGTTCTTGCATAGATGCAGCGTAGAGCAGCTTTTCGCTTTCCAGTTTGTTTCGTCCGTCATCAACTAAAAAGGAGCACGTTCATGAATACCAAGGGATACTCGGAACGCAGACGGAATACGAATCTGGTCGTCGCACCGGCGAGCGCTACTACGTGGGCTGTTGCCTGCTCGCGACATCTGATACCCGGAGCACTCTTCAAGACCAAGACGGCCGCCCTCAGTTACGCGCGTCTGCTCGCGAGCGCCGCGGGTCTCGGACCTCGGTGCGTTAAAGTTCTCGCATAACGCTGGCTGTTAACGTAACAAGGCCGTCAGCGACAGACGCGCCTTGTGTTTGAAGAAGCGTAACGCGAGGGGAGCACCTTCTCAACTGGTCTGTCGCTTTTCTTATCTCGCCTGCTTTCTCTTCGCGGCGACCGCTATTCCGCTTTTATCGCGGATTCCTTTATCACCTTCGGGTGCTTGACTCACTGCGGCACCTCGTCACTTCGTCACTACGCTACTTGATATTCTTCCGCGCCCAGTTGTCGAGGAACGCCGCGATTTCGAGATTGTTCTTCTCCAGCATCATCATGTGCCCGTTGCCGGAGATGCCGACGTCCGGAAGGTGCACGAAATCGTGCTTCACGCCAGCCTGTGCCAGGTACTTGGAGGTGCAGTGATCGTAGGGCGTGTGATACGACGCTTCGCTCACGATGATCAGGATCGGGATGCGCTGCAAATTTGGAAGCTGGCGAACCGCTCCGCCCTGCAGCCAGCAGCGTACGCGCCCGGGCTTGTCAGTGGCGGCTTCGCGCGTCATGTTGAGATCCTTGGGGCTCGCGGCCGCGGGAGAATATGTCAGGGGACCGCGCGTAATCCCCCACGGACGGCCCAACGCACCGTCTTTGAACCAGTCGGGTGCGCCGGTCGGAATGTTTTCGTGGAAAGGCGGCCCGTTCGGCTCCACGGCCAGGATGCCCTTCACGAGCTTGGGCCGTGAGTCGGCAAGGCCCCAGCCAAACGGTCCCGACTGCGAATGCGTCAGCAGGACGGCGGCGCCGATCTTGTCAAGCAGAGCGATGCCCGCCTGGCGATTGAGCCGCTCGATGACGCTCACGTCTCTGATATCTTCCACCTGGGATGAGAAGAACTGATCGAATACCGGGTCGCCGGCCACCCCTTTGCCCGGCCACTGAGTATGCAGCCTCGCCTGCGGATACTCATTGTGATTTTCGGGAGCGGTGAAGCGACGCGACACCGCCTCGGTGTTGGGCCGTCGCGTTTCGCCATAGACTTCCGTGAAATAACCGGAGCGCGCCCGCGCCGGCTGGTCCACGACGTATACCGCGTAGCCCTGTTCCAGAAAATACTCGGCCCAGCCTTTGCGCCCGTCCGGTGTTCCGAGGAAGTTCGTGCCGGTTTGCCCGCCGCCATGCCACATCACGACCGGGTAGGGATGTTTCCTGTTCTGCGGGACCTGGTACTGCACGAACATCTGTTCCGTCATGATCTGGCCGTCTTTGGTCTTGGTGTAGCTCCCGCCGACGAAAAAGTAGCCCTGCTCCGCCAGCACGAGCGGCTCCCCGCGCGAGCGCTCACCGGCCGGCATGCTGGTGCAGGCCGCGACGGCGAGGACTGCGGCCGCGCTCAGCACGCGCGCGTAGCCTAGGTTCATAGAATTCCCCTTCTGTCGTCCGAAAAATGGCTCGCGAGCGTGACCCGCAGGCGTTTCAGCCCTGAATCTTTGATCCCTGATCCTGTGCCGTACTCACCCCAGCATGTGGAGGGCGTTCAACTGCAGCATCATTCCGAGCTCGTCGCCGAAATACCAGCCGTCCTGCCATTTGCCGCCGACGAAGCGCGCTATGCCGATCTCGGGGATCTCGATACGCCGGTTGGTAGCCGCATGGCCGTAGAGCGGACCTTTCTGCGTGCCGGCGATCTTGAATTTCATCCACACCTTGTCGCCTTCCGCAATGAAGTCGTCGACCAGGTCGCGACGATCGGGCAGCGCCAACGTGGGCGTCTGCTTAGCCGTGCCGTTGGCGACGCCGTAATCGCGCAGGTGCTGGAAGCCCTGCCGCTTCTGCTTGTAATCGGCAGCGCGGTCATCCTTGGGCGGGTTGGATGACTTCGAGCTCGCGACGACGATCTTGTTGCGGTCCGCCTCGGTGACCGCCGGCGTCGCTCGGAGGCGCGCGAGCCACGCGTCGCCGCTCTCACCTTCGTTGGTTACCGGTGGTGCGATGAGCTTGCCGTCCTTGCGCGGCGGCAGCTTCGCCCCTAGCTGCTTCAGCAGCCCGGCTTCGTCGGCCATGAACCAGCCCTCGGCGACCCGGCCGTCTGCAATTCGCAGAATTGCGACTTCATGGACATCTACCTTCCTTCCGGTCGGCGGTATACCGAACAGGTTGCCGCGGTGCGTGCCGGTGAGGCGAAATAACAGGCCCACCCGGTCGCCTTCCCCGATGATTTCTTCGATGACATCGACTCGGTCGGGGAAGGCGGCGCGTAAATACGAGCCGGTGCCGGGAAATCCCTGGTCGCGCGCGTTGTTCGCGAGATTCAACATGCCGCCGCGCAACCGCTTGTAGCCGGGCGCCAGAACCTCCTTTTCGATCAAGTGCTCGTCCTTTGTGCCCTGTAGTTTCTTGAAGCGCAGGGCGACGGTCTTGTTGCGCTCGAGTTGCGTAGCGGTCATGTCCGGTCCCGTTGAGTTGGATGCGCAAGCAGGCAAGAGCGCGCTGGCGCCGAGCCCGCTTAGCCCGGCCAGGAAGCTGCGGCGCGGCTGGTCTATATTCTTCATGTTTCCTCCCTGCGAGCAATGGATATTCGCCTCGCGATTATATCGCCACGCGAAAGCAATGATGCGTGATGGGTGACGGGCGGCGGAGAGATGTAAGAGAATGAGCTTATGCTAGGTTCGTCGCTCCCGCGGAGGCGGGAGCCTAGAAGGCCCATGCACGCCAACTCAAAGACTCCTGGATTCCCGGCTGCCCGGGAATGACGGAAATGACTTCTGCGATGATTCGCTTCTGGATCATGAGAGCGCCATTTAGGTACCGGGGGGCGCGGGGAGAATGGGAAGGCCCCGAAAGATCTTCGTTGTCCTCGCGAATATGGTGATATTGCGACCGGGGGCGTGGGGGGCGCGGGAAGGGCCCTCGCGAATTTGCAGGAAGGGGCCCGCGCCCCGCCACTCCTTGCCGGGCCCGTTCCCCGCCGCTCCCTATGCGTCCGTCTTCTCCCTCGTCGCGCTGGCGCTGCTGGGAACCGTCCCGCTCGCGGCGCCGGCGCAAAACTACCCGGTGCGACCGATCCGCTTCCTGGTCGGTGGTCCCCCCGGCTCGGGCGCCGATATCGTCAGCCGCTTGATCGGGGCCAAGCTCTCGGAGCGCTTGGGCCAGGTGGTGGTGATCGAGCAGAAGACGGGCGCCGGCGGAATCATCGCCACCGAAGCGCTATCGAAGTCGCCTCCCGACGGCCACACCATGGCGCTGCTCACCGGCGCGCATCCCACCATTGCCGCCATGAATCGCTCTCTGCCGTACGATCCGATAAAGGATTTTGGAATGGTCGGGACCGCGGTGGCCTATCCGCTCGTCATATCCGTCGTGCCCGCCTCCCCGGTCAAGTCTTTGGCAGACCTGCTGGCGCGCGCGAAAGCCGCCCCGGGCAAGCTGTCGTACGCCATGTCTCCGGGCAGCCTGGTTCATCTCGCCGGCGAGTGGATCAACAGCGAGGCGGGCACCTCGATGCTCGCCGTGCCGTACCGGGGCTCGTCCGCTTCCCTGGTGGACGTCATGAGCGGCAGGGTCGACCTGTTGATCGAAACGGCGACGGCTGCATTCGGACAGATCCGTGGAGGAAAGATCCGCCCGCTCGCGGTATCGTCGGCGGTGCGGCATCCGGCGCTGCCCGACGTGCCGACCATCGCGGAAACCCTGCCCGGCGTGGAGTTCACCTCATGGCTCGGCCTCGCAGTCGCACCCGGCACGCCGCGTGCGATCATCGATCGCCTGAACGCAGAGATCCGCGCCATTGTCGAGCTGCCCGATGTGCGGCAGCGGATCGCCGATCTCGGCGGCGTGCCCACACCTTCCTCGCCGGAAGAGATGCGCGCCCGGGTCGAACGCGAGATCGCCCGCTGGACCCGGCTCGTGGAATTGAAGAACATCGAGCGGCAGTGACGCCTCGGCGTCATCCCCGCGAAGGCGGGGATCCAGAAATATTCGCGAGATCACCCCCATCCTACTTTCCCCCAAGCGGGAAGAGGATACCCGCCGCCGCGGGAATGATGGGTTGCGTTATAGTCGCGCTTTCCCCGGAGGACCGACATGAAAATCGCCAAGACCACGGCACACACGCTGCGCGTGCCGTACCAGTTCCCGCTGATCAAGGAGACGCAACACGCGCTGGTTACCTTCGTCGAGATCGAGACCGATGACGGGCTGAAGGGCCACGCGTTCTCGGCCTACCCGCTGCGCTTCAGCATTTCCGATTTCATCAACCGCGAGGCCAGCCCGACGATCACGGGGATGGACCCGATGCGGCCCGAGGAAGTGCGCAGCACGCTCTACTGGAAGCTATCGAACAAGCACTACATGGGCACGTGGTCGTGCGCCGCGAGCATGATCGATGTCGCGCTGTGGGACATCCGCGGGAAAGCGCTCAAGCAGCCGATCTGGAAACTGATGGGCGGCGCGCGCGAGAAATGCCCGATCTACGTCACCTGGGGCCTGCCCCGCTACAGCAAGGACGAGCTCGTGGAAACGGCGAAGCAGCTGATCAAGGAGGGGCACACGCAGCTCAAGATGGCGATCGCGGCGAGCGCCAACCCGACCTCCCACATGTACGGCGAGCCCACCGACGACGACATCCTGGAGGACGTCGCGCGCATCCGCCACGTGCGCGACACGCTGGGCGACAAGGTGACCCTGATGATCGACGCCAACAAGAACGCCAAGCTGCCGCAGGCGATCCGCGTCGCGAAGATGGTCGAGGACTGCAATCTCGCCTGGTTCGAGGATCCCGTGTGGAAGGCCGATCCCCGGCTCATGGCCAGGCTGCGGCGCGAGACCAGCACTCCCATCGCCGCCGGCAGCAGCGGCACCTACGATCTCGCGTATTTGCGCGAGTACTTCCTGAATGAGGCCATCGACATCGCGCAGCCCAACGTGCGAGACATCGGCGGCTTCACCCAAGCGCTCCACGCGGCGGGGCTCGCGCAGGCGTTCAACATCCAGCTCGAGATGGGCGGCAACTTCCCGCACCTCAACATGCACCTCCACGCCGGCGTGCCCAACGGCGGCCGCATCGAGTTCCACCTCGGTGGCTGGAAGATCGGTGAAGCGCTGTTCGACGGCATGCCCTCACCCGTCAAGGGGTGGGTGACGATGCCGCAGGCGCCGGGGCTGGGCTTTACGCCGAAATCAGGAATTCTCGACCTCGCGGTCAAGAACTAGGAGCGTGATTCGTGACTCGTGATTCGTGACTCGTGACTCGAATTCATCATCCAAAAAATGGCTCCCTCTCCCCGCGTTGCGGGGAGAGGGTTGGGGTGAGGGGCAAGCTCTGGAACTTGCCGCGCGACGTCGCTGACAAAGCTAGCAATCAGGAAGTCAGGAGACGAATATGGGTGAGCCACGGTATCCAAACGAAAGCAAGGAGTACCGCGCTGCGCGCGACTCGTTGCTCAAGGACGAGCAGGAGCTTGTCGACAAAGTAAAATCTGTGGCGGAAAAGCGCCGCAAGCTCCCTCGCGGCGGGCAGTTGAAAGAGGACTACGTCTTCCAATGGGCCACCGATGGGAAAGTAGGGAAGCGGGTGAGCTTCTCCGAGCTGTTCGGGGATAAGAGCACCCTGCTGCTTTACTCCTTCATGTTCGGTCCGAACTGGGACAACCCCTGCCCTTCCTGCACCTCGCTGGTCGATGGGTTTGATCGCACCTCGTATCAGGTCACCCAACACGCCGCGCTTGTCGCGATTGCCAAAGCCCCGGCCGATCGCATCAACGCATGGGCCAGGAAACGTGGATGGTCGCAGATTGCGCTGGTTTCCGGATCGGACTCTCCCTATCAAGCCGATTACAAATGCCAGGGAGGCTCCGATGACATGCAATGGCCGGTGATGCATGTATTCAGGAAGCAGGATGGAAAGATTTTTCATTTCTGGGGAACCGAGCTGTCGGGCAATCATGTCGACACGGTGTGGCCGTATTGGAATCTCATGGACTTTACGCCAGAGGGCCGGCCGGACATTCCCACGCCGCCACAAAACTTCAAGTCCGAATTCCTGGAAAAGCACTATCTGAACAAGAAGTAGCTTGGCGCCGACGGCGCGGAACTTGCCGCCCGAGGCCGCTGACGAATGAGGGTGGCGTTACAGCGCAGATATCCGGCCGGGGGCTTCGGGGCGTCCCACGGGCAGCAGTACGAGAGCCGGGAGCGCACGCGCGAGAAGCTTGGCCAGCTCGCGTGGCTGCTCGACAGCTCCATTCCAATCCCCGGCACCCGATTCACCATAGGCGTGGAAGCCCTGATCGGGCTTCTTCCGTTCATTGGTGACCTGATCGGCGTCGCACTCTCCGGTTACATCCTGACCGAAGCGTCACGCCTCGGCGCGCCCAAGAGCGTACTCCTGCGCATGGCGTTCAACATCGCGGTCGAAGGGATTGTCGGCATCATCCCGGTGGCGGGCGACGTGTTCGACGCGGCGTACAAGGCGAACCAGCGCAACGTCCGCCTGCTCGAAGCCTGGCTCGACGAGCCGGGAAAGACCGTGCGCTCGACGCGCACCTTCGCCGCCCTGCTGCTCCTTGTGCTCGTGGCTTTCCTCGTGCTGCTTGGCGCGGGCGCCTACTTCCTGATTTACCTCATCCTGAACAGCTTCTAGCCTCGCGCTCACATCAGCGCGACTGCGTCATTTTTTCATGAGCTGGTCGTGGATGAGCTGGTATGAATCCGCGGGTATGGCCATTGCACCCTGGAACGGCCGGTCGAGGCTGATGATCACGAAAAGCACCATGGCGACGAAGCCCGACAGGCCCGCTACGAGCACGGCCTGGAAGTGCGGCTCCTCGATGGGGAAGAAGAGCGACAAGAGCAGGCAGCCCATCGCCCCGGGCAGAAGAACAACCCACATGACTCCCGGCAGCCCGCTGTTCACGGCATCCAGCCGTTGGCGGCGCGCTTCGTGCATGCGGTTAAAGGCGCTCAGTGTCTCGGCATGGAGGAGTTTCTGCGACTCCGAGGTGGGCTCGAACACCAGGAGCTGCGCCAGGAAGCGGTCCATCCACTCTACTCCGGCACGCGGGATCCGGCCCTGCCTCTGCTCGGGCCACGCCTCCTGGATGATCTGGTTCGTGTAGCCACGCAGCACCTCCCGCATCGAGTCGCGCTCGCGCTGCGGATAGCCGCCCAGGTCCCGCCACAGGCTCGCGATCGCGGTCGCCTCGCTGGACACGATGTCCGCTACCTGCGAGTGCCTCGACCATACGCTGACGGCGGTCAGAGCGGCGACCAGTCCGTAGAGCACCATGACCGACTGCATGACCGCGGCGGCGTAGAACAGCGAGGCATTGGTGTTGAGGTGCAGCCGAGGCAGGACCCATCGCCGCAAGGCCCACAGGCTCGCGAGCGCGAAGCCCATCAGCCAGACGTTCAGGACGACGGCCAGCGCCCACAGGGGAAGCGAGAACAGGAAATCAATCATTCATCACCTGCTCTTGCGCAGCGTCGGGTTCAGCCAGTCGATGCCGGCCTTTACCTGGTCGCGGCTCCTCTCGTACACCAGCTCGCGCCCCATGACCGAGCCGGCGTTGGCGAGGCCGTTGCGCGTCGGCGATAGCGTGCGCTTCACGCTGTGGATGCCTTCGCCGATCACCACCTCGATGTGCTCCACCCGCTTGTTGTACACCACCACCGCGATCAACTGCCCGGTGTCGGTGTTGCGTACCTTGATCTTCTCGATGTTCATGAGTCTCCGTTTCTCATTTCTCGTCACCGCATCACTTCGTCACCACCTCACGCGCTACCGCCGCATCGTAGACCACCCTTCCGCGGAGCACCACCATTGCTATGCGTTGGGTATTCGCGATGTCCTCTACGGGAGAAGCGTCGAGCATCACCAGGTTCGCCGCGTGGCCCGGCTGCACACCGAAGCCACGCCCCAGGAACTCCCCGGCGCGCGTGGTCGCGGCTTCGAGCGCGTCCCACGTGGACAATCCGGCCTCCACCAGACGCACCATCTCGCGGTGCACGGAATAGCCCTGGATGACCCCGAGGTTGCCCGCGTCCGAGCCGGTGAGCATGGGGACGCCGGCGGCGTGCAGCCGGCGCACCGATTGGAGGATGTTGGCCTTCGCCGCGCGCTGGCGTAGGGCATCGCCGCGCGCCGAGCCGCTGAGCGAGGCGAGCCCCTTCCGATACGTCGCTCGAACCTGGTCCGACGCCAGCGCCGTCGCCAGCGAAGATTCGATCAGTGCGGGACGCTCGAGAAGCTCGGCGAGATCGGTGTGTACGGTCAGCGTCGGAATGTGGTACGGCCGGTTCTCCGCCATGAGCTTGACGAGATCGTCCGGCACTACCTCACCCGCCGGCACGTGGGTAACGGCGGTCGCGCCCGCGAGGACGGCGTGGCGAACATCCTCCCACGTGCCGACGTGCACGACGGTCTTCAACCCGCGCTCCGTTGCCGCTGCGATCAGCGCTTTGAGGGTCGGACGATCGATCGTCGGCGTGGTCGTGCCGCCGCGGGCGTCATACACGATCTTCACGACGTCAGGGTGCTTGACCGCAAGCGCCGCCAGCTCGCGGCGGGCGTCCGCCGGTGACTCGACGACGCGCGTGGGCGTGCCGTACTGGGTGCAATGCCCGCGGCTCGCCGTGAAGCACGGGCCGGCGGCGAAGATCTCGGCGCCGCCGATTTCACCGGCGCGCTGCCGGTTCCTTATGCCGAAGATCCGATCCTCGTCGTCGAACAGGTCGAGGAACGCCGTTATGCCCGCCCGCGGCACTCGCATCGCCGTGCCATCGGTGCCCCAGTTGTCCAGCACGTTACCGGGAGCGGCATTCCCGAAGGAATGCGTATGCAA
This sequence comes from uncultured beta proteobacterium, assembly GCA_963802355.1. Classification (GTDB taxonomy): domain Bacteria; phylum Pseudomonadota; class Gammaproteobacteria; order Burkholderiales; family SG8-41; genus SG8-41. The sequence continues at coordinate 625,009 of CAWDIV010000015.1, forward strand.
GTCGTTGAAGCCTGGAACGATCCAGCGTCCCTTGACGTCGATACGCGCGCCGCGCGCGTTGGCGGGCGCTTCGGGTCCACGCCCGGCGATGCGACCGTTCTCGATCCACAATGCGCCCTGCGTCACGGTGCGCGACGCGGGATCCACGATCCGGGCGTTGGTGATGACGAGGTCCTGGGCGTTCGCGGCACAAGGGAGCGCCAGTAGCCCCAAAAGAAGAAGGGCGTGACTGGTGACTCGTGACTCGACCCAGCGAGGAGTGGGATCAGGTCTTGCAAGACCTGACCCCGGTTTCACCTCGATCACTTGTTCCCTCGACGCTCGACCCTCGACACCCGTCCCTTTTTACTCATCCCTCCGCCCTTATCCCTCATCCCTAGTCTATCGTGGCCCCCGACGCCTTCACCGTTTCGCCGTACTTCTTGTATTCAGCGCGGATGAGCGCGGTGAACTCCTCGGGAGTGGTGATGTACGGATCCATCCCTCCGATGTTGCGCAACCGCTCGCGCAGGTCCGCGTCGCCGAGCAGCCGGTTGGTTTCCTCCCGCAGCCTCTTCATTACCGGCGCATGGAGCGCTGCCGGCGCGAACAAGCCGAGCCACGGGTTGACCTCCAGACCCAGGTAGGTTTCGGAGAGCGCCGGCACGCCCGGGTATGCGTCGTTGCGCCGGCCGGCCATCGCGAGCGCGCGCAGCCTGCCGGCGCGAACGTGCGGCGCGACGGAATTGCCGCCGAACATCAGCGAGACCTCGCCGCCGAACAGACCGACGAGAGCCGGGCCGCCGCCCTTGTACGGAATGTGCAGAAGGTTGATGCCGGCGCGGCTTTTCAGCATTTCCATCGCGAGGTGATGCTGGCTGCCGTTGCCGATCGAGGCGTACGCGAGCGGCGGATTGGCGCGGCGCGCGTGTTCCACGAATTCCTGCAGGCTCTTCACCGGCAGCGAAGGATGGACCGCGAGGAGCATCTGTGTGGAGACGAGCGAGGCGACCGGGACAAGGTCTTTCAGGGTGTCGAATGTCAGCTTCCTGTACAGATGCGGGCTGATGACGATCTGGCCGTCGGCCGCGAGCATCAGCGTGTGGCCGTCCGGCGCAGCGCGCGCGGTTGCCTCGGTCGCGAGATTGCCGTTGGAGCCCGCGCGGTTGTCCACGACTATGGGCTGACCGAGCGCCTCGGAGAGCTTTGGCCCGATCACGCGCGCGAGCGTATCCGTCGCGCCGCCGGGCGGGTTGGGCACCAGGAGCCTGACCGGCCGAATGGGATACTGCGCCGCGGCGGCCGCGCCGATGACCGCGAACAATAGAGCCACGATGACCGGGATTGATCGCGCTATCGGTTTCGCCGCCATTGCGGGCTCGTGTGATGGGAGACGAGTGACGAGTGACGCCAGTTGTAAGAAAATGCGGTCTACGCCCGAACCACTCTAGCACACCGGAGGACCACATCATGACTGGCGACACCCTGTTCCATTTTTCATTTGCCGTTAACGATCTCGATCGTGCCCGGACGTTCTACGGCGGGCTGCTCGGCTGTCCGGAAGGGCGCAAGCTGACCGGGCGGGCCGATTTCAATTTCTTCGGCCATCACATCGTCGCCCATCTTGCCCCGGAGGACGTGGTCGGGGACAAGGGACGCAAGCTCTCTGGCGACGCGACGCCGCTGCGCCACTTCGGCGTCGTCACCACGCTCGAGGATTTCGAAAAGATCGCAGAGAAGCTCGTCAAAGGCAACGCCGACTTCATCAACCAGCCCGGCGTACGCCAGAAGGGTACAGTACGGGAGCAGATGCTGATGACTGTCCGCGACGGCTGCGGCAACGCCATCGAGTTCAAAGGCCTGCGCAACGTCGTGGACGTCTACAACCAAGGATGAAGGCAAAAGGATGAAGGAGGAAGCAAAAAACGTCACGTAGGTTGGTTTGCCTTCCGCCTTCCGCCTTCCGCCTTCCGCCTTTCGCCTTTCGCCTTAATTCGCCCCGGCGTCCCTGACGATCGGCGCCAGGCGCTTGAGTTCCGAACGTATGAGCTCCCCGAAGCGCTCCGGCGAAGAGCCGACTGCTTCCGCGCCGCTCGCCTCCAGCAGCGCCCTGACTTCGGGTGTACGCAGGGCGGCGACGATCTCGGTGTTGAGCTTCTGAATGATGGACACCGGCGTTCTCGCGGGCGCGAGCAATCCGTACCAAGAATCTACTTCGAAGCCCGGCAGCGTTTCCGCCACCGCAGGGATGTCGGGCAGGAGACTGAAGCGCCGAGCGCCGGTGACCGCGAGCGCGCGCAGTCGGCCGCTCTTCACGTGCGGCAACACCGGCGGAATGGCGGAGAATCGCATCTGCACCTGCCCGGCCAGCACATCGGCAACGGCCGGTCCCGCGCCCTTATAGGGAATGTGGACTATTTTTACGCCCGCCATACGGTTGAAGAGCAGGCCCGACAGGTGGGTGGCGGAGCCGTCGCCCGAAGTTGCGAAGTTGAGCTCTCCGGGCCGTGCTTTGGCGTAAGCGATGAGCTCCTTCACCGAGCTGGCGGGCACCTTCGGGTGGACGACCAGCATGTACGGCGACGAAGTTGCGTGCGTGATGGGTGCAAAATCCCTCACCGGATCGTACGGCAGGGACGGGTTCAGGTTCGGCACGATGGCGAGGCCGGCGATGGTGTGCGCAAGAAGCGTGTAGCCGTCCGGCGCCGACCGCGCGACCGTTTCGGTTCCGATGAGCCCGGTCGCGCCACCGCGATTGTCGATGACGACCGACTGCCCCAGGCGCTCGGTCAGTCTCGGGCTGATCGCCCGCACCACGATGTCCGTCCCTCCGCCCGGCGGATAGGGAATGATGATGCGGATGGGCTTGTTGGGGTATTGTTGCGCCACCACCGGGCAGGCGATGAGGGCCGCCCATAGCGGAAGCAGCACCGGCGCGAGCCAATTCATCATTTCGAACCGGATGACAAATCCGGACTTGCTCGACGGCGCCCGCGGAGGGCGGAGCAGTAACGAAGTTGCGAGCTCGCCGATCATGAGCGCATTCTAGCCACGGAATCACGCGAAAGACACGAACATGAAGACCGGAGCCACCGAATCGATTGCATCCTTTATTGCCTCTACCTCACTTTCCGACCTGCCGGCGGAAGCGGTCGAAAAATCGAAGAAGGCCATTGCCGACACCTTCGCGGTGATCCTGGCCGGCGCTGGCAGCGAAGTCGCCGAACCGTTGCGCCGCTACGTGCAGGCAGCGGGTGAAACCGGGGCGAGTCCCATCCTGGGGACCGGGATAACGGCAGCGGCCGAGATGGCCGCGCTCGTCAACGGCACTTTCGGGCATGCGCTCGACTTCGACGATGTCCTCTCCATGATGCCGGCGCATCCCAGTGCGGTGATACTCGCCGCCGTACTGGCAGACCTCGACGGGCGGCGCGTGAGCGGCCACGCGCTGATCGAGGCTTACGCGCTGGGCGTAGAAATAGGCGGCAAGATCGGCCTGGGTATCACCAACGAGCATTACCAGCGCGGGTTTCACGCTACCGGCACGCTCGCGCTCTTTGCAGCGCTCGCCGCGCTCTTGAAACTCCATCGCCTGGATGCCGCTACGGCGCGGCAGGCATTCGGCATCGCCGGCTCCATGGCGAGCGGCCTGCGGCGCAATTTCGGAACCATGACGAAACCCCTGCACACCGGGCTCGCCGCCCGCAGCGCACTCACCGCGTTCCGTCTCGCCGCGTCCGGATTTACTGCCGCGCCGGACATACTGGAGGCCAGCAAGACGGGCTTCTTTGCCGCCTACGGGACGGACGCGTCCGACCCCAATGCCACCGTCAGCGGCCTGGGGCGGCCGTACGTCATCGTCGATCCCGGAGTCGCGCTCAAGAAATTTCCGTGCTGCTACGCCTGTCATCGCGGCATGGACGGCCTGCTCACGCTGCGCGAGCAGCTCGCTTTCGACGCCACATTGGTGGACAAGGTGGTTTGTAGAATGCCCCCGGGGGGCATGCTGGTACTCACTTATCCGCGGCCGGCTACGGGACTGGAAGGAAAATTCAGCCTCGAATACTGCCTGGCGGCGGGCGTGTTGGACGGCAAGTACGAGCTCGCTACGTTTACCGACGCCGCCGTGCGGCGCGGCGCTATCGAATCGTTGTATGCGCATATCACTGCCGTCGAGGATCCGGCGTGCCGCGGAGACGATCCGCAGTTCGAGAAACGCAGCTCGGGCAGCCGCGGTTACGTCGAGGTGGAAGTCGTGCTCAAGGACGGGCGCACCGGCAAGACGCGGATCGATCACCCGCCGGGACATCCGCAGCGCGAGCTCTCGTGGGAGGATATCCACGCCAAGTTCATGGATTGTGCCGGCCAGTCGCAGCGCGTTTCGGGCCATGACGCCGGCGCGGCGTTCGAGGCTATACGCAAGCTCGAACAGCTACCGGACATCCGGCAGATCGCCGATCTCCTGGCCTGATTGTGGACAAGGCGGTGGTCATGAGTGAGGGCGTGATGACTGATGAGTGCGACATGAATGTAGTGTTCGCAACTTGAGCGGCGTTTTCGCGCGGCTCCCTTGTTGGCGGGACGAGATGCAATCGCCGCTTATCGTGACCGTCCGCGTAGGTACTATGGTCACTTACGCGCCTGTCGTGCGTTCTGGCGATTTAGTTTGTCGGGAAACTTTACACTTCGACCTTCTCCGAATGCCTGGCGGAATTGCCACGCGCTCCAATTCAATTACTTGAAGGGCGCGGTCCGGTTCTTGCTTCAGGTTTGAACAGATAGGGCTTTGAAACCCCTTTTGTAAAGTTTTCCGACGGGATAGCAATCCGATGAATTTACTGCGTTCCTTTCCTTCTGGAGACATTCTATGACAAAGACCAAACTACAAGTGCTTTGCCGCTCCTGGGCGCTAACCTCGATGTTTGCTTTGTTTGCTCCCATCCCGGCGCAAGCGGAGCTCATTCTCGGCTTGACTAACGCCAATGGCCTGATTTCCTTCGACAGCGCCACCCCCGGCACGGTCACCTCGATCGGCGCCGTGACCGGCCTGACGGCGGGTGACTCGCTGGTCGGGATCGACCGCCGCCCCAACGGCGGCCTGCTCTACGGCGTCGGGGTCAACCTCGTCACGGGAACCGGCCGCATTTACACCCTGAACCAAGCCACAGCCGCGGCCACGCTGGTCTCGACGTTGGCGGCTGATCCGGCGGATGTCACCCCGCCGACCCCCTTTACCACTGTGTCGGGAACTTCTTTTGGTGTGGACTTCAATCCCACGGTCGACCGGCTGCGGGTCACCAGCAACACCGGCCAGAATCTGCGTCTCAACGTCGATAATGGCCTCGTGATGCTGGATATGCCGCTCGCGTATCAGCCCACGGACCCGAATGCCGGGGACGCTCCGGTCGACATCGCCATCGCATATTCGAACAACTTTCACTTAGCCCTGACCACGGTCTTACGCGGCGTGGACATTGGGCAAGATCCTGATCTGCTCGTGGAACACATCAATCCAAACGGCGGCATATTGCAGACGGTGCTCAATCTGCCCTTCAACTCCACGGACCTCGTGTCGTACGACATCTCGGGACCCACGGGCACGCAGTATTTTTCGGCGACTACTGCCGGCGGGCCATCGTCGTTTTACGCTGGCAATACGCTCGTCGGAACCATTGGCGGATCGCCCCTGGTAGGCATTGCTGCGCCAGTCGGAGCTCCGCAACAAGTTCCCGAACCGGGGATTCTGGGGCTGCTGGGTCTGGGCGGCCTGGCACTGTGGAGCCTGCGCCGGCGCCGCGGTCGTTAACCCGCTCGTTCGCAGTAAGAGCGAGCAAACCGCAAGGTTTGCGCGCTTTTTATTTCCGGTAGAGGACCCCGGGCAAGAGTCGCCAGGAAAGGCTGAATGCGATGGGCGAGCGGCTTTGTGCGTCAGCGTGGAAGCAGGCAGCTACGCGTCAAGGTTTACTCTCGCCCTGCGCGCGTCGGGTTGCACCGCCCACCGCAGCCACGTTCGCAGCCGCCGGAAGTCATCCGCGTCGCGCCGGTGGCCGCCTCGCTGCGCTTGACGCCCGTCTGCCTGATCAGATGCGTCGCAATGACCCGGTGAATGATCTGCTGTATGACCGGTTGTGGCCCGTTATCGGACAATGTTCGTCAGATTCGGCCCTCGTTTGTGCCGCCCTTAAGTGTCACGCTTCCGCGACGCACTCGATTTCCAGCAGAAAATCGGGGTTCGCCAGCTCGCAGACGATCGTGGTTCGCGCCGGGTAGTTGCCTTCCTTGAAGTACTCGCGGTAAATGCGGTTCATGTCGTCCCAATCCGATTTGCGCACGAGTATCACGTTCACCTTGACCACCCGGTCCAGACTGCTGCCCGCCGCCGCGAGCACCGTCTGGATGTTCTTCAAGACCTGATGCATCTGCGCGGGGAAGTCGCCCCGCGCGATCTGGCGATCGCCGTAATAGGCGGGCGTGCCTGAAACGAACACCAGGTTTCCGGTCTTGACTGCGGGCGATAGCGGTACTCTCGGCGTCCCCTTGTCGAGGCGGACTATTTCGCGTGCCATTTCTGCTCCTTTCGGAAGATTGTTTTCTGAGTCGTGGTGACGAGTACGGGTGACGAGATAATGGTGACGAGATACGGGTGACAAGAGTGAAGATAAAACAAGCCGCTTGTCGCTGCCAAAACGCTTTCGTCACCCGTAATCGTCACCCCCACCTCGTCACTGCTCGAGCCGCGCCGCTTTGACCACGTTCGCCCACTTCTCTCGCCCGACGACGAAGGCACGATCATCCGCACCGGCTTCACGGGATACGCTGGTCCCGGACCCGCCTGCTGCGCGAGAGCCGGCAGCGCGCTGGCAACCAGGAACGCGTTCAAGTGCAGCAGTGCGATGCGTGCGAGTTTCATGGTGAGTAGTTGCTACTGGATACGGGCTACAGGATACTAGTCTAGAACCCCTCTCAAAAACGGTAAAACGACAGGATGAACGGGATAGACAGGATGGTGAGCGCAAAACATCGTGTAAATCCTGTCAATCCTGTCCGTTCTCGGATTTAGACTGCACTTCTGCTGGCTTTTGAGACAGCTTCTAGTTGCTGGTTTAAGGAGGAGCGAAGCTATGAAAACGACAACATGGTACTGGGGCATTGCGGGGGCCGGCATCGCCGCATTTCTGGCCGCCTGCGCGGCGCAAATGGGCTCACAGACCGCCGAAGGTATGAGCATCGGCACCAGCGATCTCGGCGGCGTGGTCACCAGCGCGAAGGGTCCGGAGGCGGGCGTCTGGGTGATCGCCGAAACCCGAGACCTGCCCACCCAGTTCGCCAAGATCGTGGTCACCGACGATCGCGGGCGCTACCTCATACCCGATCTGCCGAAGGCCAAGTACAGCGTGTGGGTGCGCGGCTATGGGCTCGCGGATTCGGCCAAGATCCAGGCTACCCCCGGCACGAGCTTGCACTTGAACGCGGAGCCGGCGGCGAACGCGGCCGCGGCCGCGCAAAACTATCCCGCGATCTATTGGTATTCGATGCTCAAGGTGCCGCAAGTGGGTGAATTCCCCCTGGCGAAAGTGAAGGATCAGCCCGAGTGGCTGAACGTCATCAAGAGCGCCGGCTGCAATGCCTGCCACGCGATGGGCACGCCGGGGACACGGACGATGCCCAAGGACTTCACTCACATGAATTCCACCGAGGCGTGGGCACGGCGCATCCAGTCCGGGCAGGCCATGACACAGATGGCCCGCGACATCAGCCGGCTCGACTCCCAACGCGCGCTCCAGCTGTTCGCCGACTGGACCGACCGGATCGCCGCGGGCGAGCTGCCGTTTGCGCAGCCGCAGCGGCCGCTGGGCATAGAGCGCAACGTCGTCCTCACCTTGTGGGACTGGAGCCGGACCACAGCCTATATGCACGATCTGATCGGGACGGACCGGCGCAATCCGCGGCTGTTCCCAAACGGCAAGCTCTACGGCTCACCCGAGAACAGCACGGACTACGTGCCTGTCCTCGACCCCGCTACGAACACGGTATCGGAGGTGCTGCACCCGGTGCGCGATCCGAAAACGCAGAATCACAAAAACGATCCCATGCAACCGTCTCCCTACTGGGGGCCCGAGCCGATCTGGGACAGTATGACGAGCAACCACAACCCGATGATGGACGAGCAGGGCCGCGTATGGTTTACCGCGCGCGTGCGCCCGTTCGCGAATCCGGCTTTCTGCCGCAAGGGATCGGATCATCCGTCGGCGAAGGTGTTCCCGATGGAACAGTCCACCCGGCACCTCTCCATGTACGATCCGAAGACGGGGAAGTTCACGCTGATCGGCACGTGCTTTCCGACACATCACCTCATCTTCGCGGAGGACGCGAATCACACGCTCTGGACGAGCAGCGGCGTCGGCGGCAACGGCGTCATCGGCTGGTTGAATCGCACGATGTTCGAGCAAACCGGCGACGAGGAACGTTCACAAGGCTGGACGCCGTTCGTTCTCGACACCAACGGCAACGGCAAACGCGACCCGCACGTCGAGCCCGGCCAGCCGAACGATCCCGCGAAGGACCGGCGGCTCGCGATCAACCTTTACGCAGTTGCCGTGAATCCCGTGGACGGCTCGGTCTGGGGGACGATGCTGGGATTCCCGATGCCCGGCTTCGTGGTGCGGGTGAATCCGGGGTCGAATCCGAGCGAGACCGCGCTTACCGAGGTATTCGAGCCGCCGTTGCCCGGCTATGGGCCGCGCGGCGGCGACATCGATCGCAACGGCGTCTACTGGGTGTCGCTCTCGAGCGGACATCTCGGCCGCTTCGACCGGCGCCAGTGCAAGGGCCCGCTGAACGGACCGAAAGCGACCGGCAAGCACTGCCCCGAAGGCTGGACGCTATTTCCGTTTCCCGGACCGCAGTTCCGGGACGTGAACACCCCGGGCAGCGTCGAGTCGAGCTACTACACGTGGGTCGATCATTTCAACACGTTCGGACTGGGGACCAACGTGCCGATCGCCTCCGGCAATCTCAACGGCTCCCTGCTCGCACTGGTGGATGGAAAGTTCGTCAACCTGCACGTTCCCTACCCGCAGGGCTTTTTCACGAAGTGGGTGGAAGGGCGCATCGACGATCCGAACGGCGGCTGGAAGGGACGGTCGTTGTGGACCACTTATTCCACCCGTGCGATGTTCCACCTGGAAGGCGGCAAGGAGAACCGGCCCAAAGTGGTCAGGTTTCAGCTCCGCCCCGATCCGCTAGCGAGATAGCAACAAAGTAACTGGTCATCTTCCTTGAACTGATTTCACAAATGGCTAATGTTCATTCGGCCCCGCGCAAGGCCGAGGAGCAACACATTCTTCGCAAGTGAGTCGGTGCCGGGCCCAATTTCTTGCGATCCTCTATCGTAAGGGTGTCAGGAACCCTAAACTCTAAGGTTCCTGACACCCTCGTACGCTCCGTCAAGTCGCAATAGCTATTTATTGCAGTTCACCTCTTGTTAATTCCAATTTCGACTGCCTTGCGGGTACGCAACGACTGCTCGATCGCGATCGTGATCTCCAGCACTTTGCGGGCATCGGCTGCGGTCGCGAGATGACACGTGCGCCCCATCGACAGATGGTCGAGCCACGCCCGCGTCTCGGTCGCGACCGGTCCCCAGAACTCCCCGAGCGCCCAGTCCCCGGGTGTGCCGCTGCCGAGGAACACCATATTGGCGGTGTGGTCCGGAACGTAGACGTGGCTCGCGCCGCGCTCGCTGTACATGATCTGGTCGGTGTGGTCGTCGTCGAGCAGCATCACCCCTTCGGTCCCCAGGACCTCGACGCGGGCCGCATGACCTAGCGCCGGGTAGAGACGCGGCAGCGCATAGCTGACACCGAGGCTCGCCACCGCGCCATCGGCATAAGTGAGGAGCACCCAGGCGACATCTACGGCGTCGTGACCCATCGCCTTCAGGACGCCGCGCTGGCCGCGCGTGACGACCTCGATCGGCTCGTTGCCCGCCAGCAGCCAGTTCATGAGGTCGATGTAATAGGTAAGACCCGAAACCGGATTGTTCTCGGGCCGTATGCGGCCGAGCGTCTGCATCGCTTGCGAGCGCGAGTTATACACCCGCGCCGCCGTACCCGTGATCTGGCCCAGGCGCCCCTGCACAATCTGCTCCTTGGCGAGCAGGTAGCGCTTCTTGAAGCGTCGGCTATAGCCCACGTGCAGTCCGGCGCCGCTGCGCGCCGCGGCGGCGATGATGCGGTCCGCGGTAGCGAGGTCCACCGCGATCGGCTTCTCGAGCAGCACCGGCTTACCCAGCTCGAGCGCCTGCAGCACGGGCTCGGTGTGTTCCATCTCGATGGTGGAAATGACGATGGCGTTGACCTCGGGCCGCGACATCACCGCAAGGTTGTCGCCGGAGTGGAACTGCGCGCCGACTTTCTCGCGAGCGCCTGCGCGCGCGCGGGATCGCGGTCGGAGACGGCGACGAACCGCACCGCCGGATGCGCCGCGGCCAGGGTGGCCCGCAGCGTGCCGATACGACCGGAACCGATGACTGCGATGCCGAGTTCTTTACGTTCCATAGGCGAGTGTCCTGCGTCGTTGGATTACAGAAGCATAGCGTGGTCCGGCCCGAACTTTGCCATCGATCCTCAATTTGGCAAGGCGCCGCAAATTCCAGCTGATCCCAGATTTCCAAGATCGACTGATAAGGCTATCCTAGCGGCAGTTCCCGATTGTTGCTTACAGGAAAGGTGATTTGTGGCGACCAACAGCGCGCCTACCTTCGACGACACGCTGGGCGGCCTGGTCACCTACGCGGTGATGGTACAGCCCGTGATACTGGACGGAAGCGTGTCCGTTCGCGATGCGGAGCTCGACGCCCTCAACAACGGTGCAGGCGACTACGCGGGAGCCTCTCTTTTGGTGGTGCGTCATGGCGGCGCAAGCTCCGGGGACTTTTTCGGCTTCTCCACTGCGGGCGCCGCCTTCACCGTGTCGGGCAGCCTGTTGCAAAGCGGCGGCCAGACTTTCGCGACTTATAGCGCGTTCTTTGGCCAGCTCGCGATAACTTTCACGAGCGCCGGCACGATCGCGACCCGCGCGCTGGTGGAAGATGTGCTCGGGCACGTCACGTATACCCTTACCAGCAGCGCGCCGCCAGCGACAGTACAGATCGACTGGCGCTTCAGCGACGGCAACACGGGAGCGCAGGGCGATGGCGGCGCACTGCTCGCAACCGCGAACACGACTGTGGCTCTCTCCGATCCGCTGTTCAGTTCGATCAGCACCACCCTGCCCGAGCCCCTTCAGGGGCTGGTGCTCACCGGAACGGGCAACATCAACGGCACCGGCAACTCGCTCGCCAATACGATTACAGGTAACAGCGGCAATAACAGCCTAGACGGTGGCCTGGGCAACGATGTACTCGACGGTGGAGCGGGATCGGATACGGCTAGCTACGCCAGCATCGGTGCAGGCGTCACGGTTAGCCTGTCAATTGTGGGGCCACAGGATACGGGCGCCGCCGGCACGGATACGCTGATCTCCATCGAGAATCTCACCGGCAGTGCGTTCGCCGACACGCTCACGGGCGACAGCAAGGACAACATCCTCGACGGTCGTGCGGGCATCGACACCATGACCGGCGGTACGGGCAACGACACGTACGTGGTCGACGCCGCGGCTGATGTAGTGATCGAGGGGCCTGACGCCGGCATCGACACTGTTGAAAGCTCGGTAAGTTGTACGCTTCCAGTCAACGTCGAAAACCTCGTGCTGGCGGGGTTTGCGTCCATCAATGGCACGGGCAATGCGCTCGCGAACTCGATCACCGGAAACTTTGGGAACAACCTGATCGATGGCGGCACGGGCGCCGACGCGATGGCGGGTGGTTTTGGCAACGATCTGTACGTCGTCGACGATCCCGGCGATGTTGTGATCGAGGCCTCATTTGCAGGCAACGACACGGTGGCGACGCATTTTAGCTATGTGCTCGGCGCCAACCTCGAGAATCTGAATCTGGTCGGAACGGATGCCGTCAACGGCACCGGTAACGCTCTCAACAACATCTTGACTGGTAACAGCGCTGCTAACGTACTCGCGGGTGGTCTGGGTAATGACACCTATGTCGTGTCCGACACGCTCGATACCCTTGTTGAGAATGCGAATGAGGGCACGGACACGGTACAAAGCTCGGCGACGTATACGCTCGGCAGCAATCTGGAGAATCTGACGCTGACGGGTTTCGTACCGATCGACGGAACCGGCAATGCGCTCGACAACATCATCACCGGTAATTTAGGGACGAACCACCTCTTCGGGCTCGATGGCAACGATACGCTGAATGGCGGGCCCGGCAGCGACACCATGACCGGCGGAACCGGTAACGACCTGTACATGGTGGACGAAGCGAGTGACCAAATCGTCGAGAATCCCGGCGAAGGGATCGACGCGGTCAAGAGCACCGTCTCGTACTTTCTCTCTGCAAACATTGAAAATCTGACGCTCACCGGCAGCGCGAATATCGACGGTACCGGCAACGAACTCAACAACGTCCTTACCGGCAATGACCAGCAATTCGATGGCGCGGGAGAAAACGTTCTATCAGGCGGAGCCGGTAACGATTCGTTGGATGGCCGCTCTGGGTTCGACACGTTGAGAGGAGGCCCCGGCGATGATACCTACATCATTAATGACACGATGGGCGGCGCAACGTCCCTCACGTTGCGCAGCGAGCCGGGAGAGTTTATCGGAGGCGGCAATACCTATTCATTCAATACCGAGACCGGAAATTTTGTCGCATGGGACCGTTTTGATTTGACTGGAGATGGGCAAATCGATTTTCTTCAGTTCAAGTACGAGGACCCGGTGGGAGTTGTGTTTGGCGGTCATTGGTTCTGGCTAGGGTTCTCGACATCTCCGCTCGGCATCAATCTAACTCCCGGGTTCTACCCTGACGCGAGGGTCCTTTCTTTTCCAACCCCCGGCCCTGTCGGTCATCCGGGACTTCAAATCTACGGTGACCATCGAATAAACGGGCAAGTATTTGGCAACTTCACGGTTGTAGCTGCCGATTTCGACTACAGTGGACCAGAGGTCGTCGTTCGCAGCTTTTCGGTCACCTTTGAACAGCACGGCGAGAACCCTACGGCGCCGGCGCTGTTCGGCACGCTGAATTACAACTACGCGCCTGCCGGACCGATGGTTCATGATTCAGTGATCGAGAATCCGAACGAAGGTACCGACACGGTGCTTAGCTCGTTTACTCATGCGCTGCCGGCGAACGTGGAGAATCTCACGTTGACCGGGAGCACAAGTATTAACGGTAACGGAAACGAACTCAACAACGTCCTAATCGGGAACGCCGGCAACAACGTTCTCCTCGGAGAGTCAGGCAACGACAGTCTTTTCGGTGAGGGCGGAAGCGACACGCTGGACGGAGGAGCTGGACTGAATGTACTGACGGGCGGTCCGGGCGGAGACATGTATGTGGTCAACGGCCCCGATTCTCTGATCGAACATGCGGACGAAGGTGTCGACAGTGTGGTGTCATCGATTACGTTTGCACTGTCACCGAACGTAGAAAAGATTACGCTGGTCGGCGGTAGCGATATCGATAGCACTGGAAACGATTCGGGTAATACGTTGATCGGCAATTCAGGCAGCAATGTCCTGGCCGGTCATGCGGGCAAGGATGCGCTGGTCGGTGGACCTGGAAACGATTTCCTCGATGGCGGGACGGAACCTGACGTCCTGCAGGGAGGAGCCGGTAACGACACCTACGTCGTCAATGACCTGCAAATTGCCGGCGGTCCGACCTCGCTCACAATGAAAAGCGAGCCGGGTTCGGTCGGGGGAGGACAATCATACGTTTTCGATTCCACAACAGGAACGTTCGGCGTCGATATGCTCCTCGACGTCGACCACGATGGCCAGATTGACTGGATACGCATCCGTTACTCGGAACCTGTTCAATTTGGCCATTTCTCCTTCCTTGAGTTTTCGACCTCTCGTTTCGGCACAAATTTGAAGCCGGGATACTACCCCGATGCGCAACGTGCCGCGTTTGCCTCGATAGGACATGCAGGTCTCGACGTTTCTCTTGACGGGAGCGGCGTAGGCGAAGTTGCTGGAAGCTTCACGGTGTACACAGCGGATTTTGACTATAGCGGGCCAGCTCCCACCCTTCGACACCTGCTTATTGATTTCGAGCAGCATGCGGCGACTCTGACACAGCCTGCGCTGCTTGGCACCCTTAGTTACCACAATGTTCCCCAAGAAACGCTGGTTCCCGATGCGGTAATTGAGAACCAGAACGAAGGCACCGATACGGTGATGAGCTCGGTCACGTATACCCTGCCGGCCAACGTCGAGAACCTCACGCTCACCGGGACCGCTGCGATCGACGGCATCGGCAACGCGCTCGCCAACGTCATCACAGGCAATGCCGGCAACAACACTCTGAGCGGCGGCGGCGGGAACGATACTTATATCCTGAATTTCGGCTTCGGCCAGGATCTCATCATCGATCAGGACGCAACTTCCGGAAATGTCGATACGATCCGTTTCGGAAGCGGGATGACAAGCGGAGCCGTTATCGTCGAACCAGTCGGAATCAACGACCACGACATACGGCTGTCTTTCATCGGGAGCGCGGACGCCGTCATCATGCAAGGGTGGCTCACGAGCGACGACAGCAAAGTGGAACGGCTGGAGTTCGCGGATGATGTAGTATGGGGTGTCCAGAATATATTGAATAGGATTACGTTTCATACGCAGAACCATGCCCCGACGCTCGCCACTCCGCTTGCGGATCAGGCAGCGACCGAGGATGCGGCCTTTAGTTTCACGGTTCCGGCCGATGCCTTCGCGGACGTCGATGCCGGGGACATCTTGAGCTTCACCGCGACCCGCGCGGACGGCTTGACGCTGCCCGGCTGGCTCGCCTTCGACGCAGCGACGCGGACCTTGTCCGGTACGCCGGGCGCCGCGGACGCGGGGACGCTGCAGGTGCGCGTCACCGCGACCGACACGGCAAACGCAAACGCGGCGGACGTGTTTCAGCTCACCGTGACGGGGGATGAAGACGACCACCACGACGACACGCCGAAAGGGCAACGAAGGAGTGGGCAACGGCGAGGACCCGCCGCCTCCGGGACACGACCACAACCAGAACGATGGTCCCGGCACCGGCCCGGGCAATCCGGGCAGCCGCCAGCAGACAAACGATCGAGACCGCGGTCGAGTCCGCACCGCTGACCACGACTCGTACGGGAACAACAGCGATTCGGGTTACCGTGACGAGAGCATCGAGGAGCTGGTTCAAGCCTATCTTGCGCGGCAGCCCGATTACGACTTCGAGGCGCTGGCGTGGGAGCCGCAGCGCTCGCAGCGGCGCGACGAGGTGCTGAACCCGTTGGAGGTCGCGCGGCGCTGGGCGCAAATGCACCGGTATATCGACGCGCTGGGTGAGGCGGACGATGAGGAGGCGCGCTACGGCGCGCTCATCGCACGGCGGGGTTTCTTCGGGCAGG
This sequence comes from uncultured beta proteobacterium, assembly GCA_963802355.1. Taxonomy (GTDB): domain Bacteria; phylum Pseudomonadota; class Gammaproteobacteria; order Burkholderiales; family SG8-41; genus SG8-41. The sequence continues at coordinate 640,500 of CAWDIV010000015.1, forward strand.
ACGCGGCGGACGCCGGGGGCGGCGGAATCTTTGGCCATGCCGGGTCGACCGGCGCAGCGCACGCCAGCGCGAACCTGAGAACGCTGCAGGGGCTGGAAGAGGGCTTCACTCGGCTGCGAACCTGATAGTGCCGTCGGGTGAGACGCCCTTTATCTTTCACCGGTCGGTTCGCGGATTGCGCAATTCAAGCGGAACACTCCATTAGCGACTCGGCACATTAACGCCGCTCCTTCAGGTATTCAGCGTTCACGCAATTGGCGAGCGTGCCGTCACGCAAATAGTAGTAAGCCGTCTCTATCGCTTTGCGCCGCAGGTCCACAAGTGAATCGGGGCTGTAGAACGCTCCGTGCGGGTTGAGGAGCACGCGCCCCCGGAGCCACGGTTCGTTCGCCTGCCACGCCGCGACCAGCGGATCTTCGGGTGCACCGGGCTCGATCGGGAGCACATCGAGCCCGACGGCCAGCAGCTTCCCGCTCTTCAGTCCTTCCAGCAGCGCCGCGGTATCGCAGATCGGACCGCGCGCCGTGTTGATGAGATAGGCCCCCGGCTTCATTGCGGCGACCGCCGCAGCATCGATGAGCTTCCGCGTGCCGTTGGTGAGCGGAGCGTGTATGGATACGACGTCGGCGAGCCCGAGCAGCTCGGAGAGCGTGCGGGCCCGCGTAAACCCGAAGGCAAGCTCGGCGCCGTTCGGGAGAGCGGGGTCATAGAACGCGACGTTCATCCCGAACGCACGCGCCCGCAGCGCCGCCGCGGTGCCGATGCGGCCGAGACCGATCACGCCGAAGGACGCTCCCCGCAGCCGGCGCGCCGTGACGTTGGGCAGGTGCGTCCAGTTGCCTCTGAGGTCGGCACGCAATGCGGCATCGAATGCCGCCGTGCCGCGCGCAAAGGTCAGCATCATGGCGATGGCCGTATCGGCGACCTCCGTCGTGCCGTAGTCGGGGACGTTGCAAACCGCGATGCCGGCCTCGCCGCATGCCTGGAGATCGACGACGTCGTAGCCCACACCGTTGCGGACCACGATCCGCGCGCGCTTCAGATGCGCGATCACCGTGGCATCGATGGGCAGGACGCGTACGACGACAGCGTCGCAACTTTCCCACGCACTCTTGTCTATCGCATCGAAGCGGTTCTGGCGCGCGTTGAGAAAAACGGCGTCGGGACCGGTGACCGCGCTCTCGACATCGAGGTGCGGCGATCTGCTATCGGGATAAAGCATGGTATAAGGCACGTGCATTGCTCCTATTGATTATTTCGAAACCGGATGACAAATCCGGACTCGCTCGACGCTCCCCTCTCCCCTCGGGAGAGGGGTTGGGGGTGGGGGGTCGAGCGACGTAACGAAGTTACGTAAAGCTCGATGGTAGTCGGTGAAACGGCAAAAACAAACCCGAGGGCGCGATCGATCTCGAACCTGGTTGGATCCGTTATTCTATTATGATGCCTTGATCCGCGACCCGTGCGCACCGCGTTATCTCATCGACCTGTAACCTTGTGACTTTGGCACCAGCACGTCTAGCAACAATCGCCGTGCTGGCGTGTCTCCAGCCGCTTGTACACGCGCAGAGTGGCTATCCCAATCGGCTGGTGCGTATCGTCGCACCGAGCGCGGCCGGTAGCGCCGCCGACACCGTCGCGCGGGTGATCGCGCCGTTGCTGTCCGAGCGTATCGGTCAACCCGTATTCGTCGACACCCGACCCGGTGCAGCGACGATCCTCGGCACCGAGGCTGTGGCGAAGTCGCCGCCCGATGGCCATACGCTGCTGATCGGCCTGCCGGCGCTCACCATCAATCCATCGATATACAAGACTCTGCCGTACGACGGGCTGCGCGACTTTGCGGCGATCACGCAGGCGGTCACCCAACCCAACCTCTTCGTCGTGCATCCGTCGCTGCCGGTGAAGTCGGCGAAGGAGCTGATCGCGCTCGCCAAAGCGCGGCCCGGGGAGTTGGTGTACGCGTCCTCGGGTGTCGGTGCCGGCTCGCACCTGACGATGGAACTGTTCATGCTCCTGTCGGGGACCAGAATGCTGCACGTGCCGTACAAGGGACCCACTCCCGGCGTGATCGACCTGATCGCCGGCCGCGTTTCACTCATGGCGACGAGCACGACCTCCTCGCTTCCTCACGTTCGAAGCGGCCGCTTGCGCGCGCTCGGCGTGTCGACTGCTACGCGCGCGGCCAGCTTGCCAGACATTCCCACGATCGCCGAGACCGGATTGCCGGGCTACGAGTCGGCGGCATGGTTTGGATTGATGGCGCCGGCGGGCACGCCGAAGGAAGTGATCGCGCGGCTGCACAAGGAAATCGTCGCAATACTGCGCGCTCCGGATATCAGAGAACGCTTCGCCAGGGACGGCGCGGAAGTCGTCGCCAGTTCCCCGGAAGAGTTCGATGCCTACATGCGCGCCGAGGCGATCAAGTGGGCGAAGGTTGTGAAACGCGCGGGGATAAAGCCGGAGTGAAGATCAAATCAGTCGCAGATCAAAAACACATTAGCCACGGAATCACACGGAAAACACGGACGATAAAGTCTAAACAGACAGATCAGCCACAGATACACACAGATAAACACGGATAAAGGATTGGACTGACGCGCGACCACGCGTACGGAAGACTTCGAGACAGACTGGTGTTGCGCACGCAGCGTATTTCGTTTATCAACGAGAACCACTGAAACCACGGCCGAAATTGAGCCGACAACCGCTAGGGCCGGCTCGAATCCCGGTTCTGCAATAGGTCCCATTCATGGATTTAACGATCACCCTCCGGACCGCGCTTCGCGGTACTCGGGAAGACCGCCGGCCAGCTTGACCCACCCGAGCTTGCTGCTCGTGCGCGTGTGATCCTCCGGCGGCAGCCGTTCGGGATCGTCAAGACTGCATGTCGTAACGTCGATCTCGTCCGACGCGTCGTCGTGCTCGAAAGTCAACTGGGTGCCACAGTGGGGACAAAAACTCCGCACGCCTTTGGGGGTTGATCTGTATCGAGTCGGCGCTCCTTGGACAAATCTGAACCCGGGCCGTGGCACGCTGAACCAGGCTACGAATGGGGCACCTGTAGTTCGACGGCAGATCGAGCAGTGACAGTTCGTCAGATGAAAGGGCGTGTCCGCTGTCTCGTAGCGGATCGCGCCACAGAAGCAACCACCTTTTAGCATCTCAGTTCCATCGTGGTTGGAGAATGATAAGCGCCAAGAATAACAACCCGGCAAGGACTCCAGGCACCGCAAGGACCGTGAGCAGAGAGATTGCGAGGCTCGTGCGGTCTGCAGCTCGAAGTGCGTGGCTGCCCCAGAGAATGCCGCCCAAAGCGCAGAGTATGACCAGCCAGAGAGTCATGTTGAACGACGATACCGTGCCATCCGCAAGGCCGATCACGAAGAAGTAAGCGAAGATGAGGGCGATCACCGCGTCGATGCCCCAAAGAACCCAGAACAGCTTTTTCATTAGTCACCCGCGACAAAGGCCGTGAGCTGCCACCGATTGTCAACTCGCTCGAATATGTCGTTTATTAAACACCTGAAGTCGGCCTGATGTCATCTGCACGCTCTGACACCCGCCCGATCGCAAGCGGAGTTGCTAACTCACGCTCTGACGCCCTCCCGATCTCACGCGTTTTGTATACTTCCGGTAATCGTAGTCGTCACTCGTCAGAATTCACGCTCAAAGGGGCACGTGGCTGAAATCAAGGTAATGGCGTCGGCAGCCTTCAAGGAGGCCTATCTGGAACTGGTGCCGGAATTCGAGCGCAGCACCGGACACAAGGTAGTGACGATATGGGCGCCGAGCGTGCAGATGATGAACCGTCTCAAGGGCGGCGAAACAGTCGATCTCGTCATCCTGTCGGCTGCCGCGCTCGATGAGATCATCAAGGCCGGGATACTCTCCGAGCGCTTCGACATCGCGAAGTCCGGCGTCGGCGTCGCGGTTCGGACCGGCGCGCCCAGGCCGGACATCAGCTCCGGCGAGGCGCTCAAGCGCGCGGTCCTCGCCGCAAAGTCCATTGTGTACTCGACGGGTCCGAGCGGTATCTATCTCGCCGGACTGTTCCAGCGGATGGGCATCGCCGACGCGATCAAGCCGAAGGTCAAGCAGGTGCAGGGCGAGCCCGCCGGCGCATCGGTTGCGCGCGGCGAATCGGAACTGGGCTTCCAGCAGGTCAGCGAACTGCTTCCTGTTCCCGGGATTGATCTTGTCGGGCCGCTGCCGCCCGACGTTCAGGAAATCACGACCTTCTCGGCCGGTCTGCACGCAGCCGCGAAACAAACGGACGCAGCCAAGGCTCTGGTGAAATTCTTCCAGGCCCCCGCCGCTGCCCCCGCCATCAGGAGGAAGGGTATGGAACCGGCATCCTGAGGGACAGACCCGGTTCTGGATCGGCTACTTCAACCACATGGAACTGGAGAGCCTGGTGGCGATGGGCCTGACACCCGCCGAGGCGATCGTCGCGGCGACGCGCGACGGGGCCGATATCGCGCGGCTCAACACCGGATTGGTGGCCGCAGGTAGGAGCGCCGACTTCATCGTGCTCGATGCGAATCCGTTGGAGAATATTGCCAACTCGCGCCGGATCAACAAGGTCTATCTGCGCGGCAAGGAACTCCCGCGCGCCGCAATGGCGGCGAAGTGGCAGGCGCAGTTCAGGCGAGGGGCTGGATGAAGGATGAAGGATGAGAGATGAGGGAAGAAGGAAACCCTCTCATCACGGATCACTGATCACCGATCACCGGTCACGCAGTAGTCGCGACTTGATCTGGCTGCGCGTGCATGGTTTCGCCTACCGCGACTGAACCGCCCGCGCTTACCGGCGTTTCTTCGCTGGCGGGCCATTCTGGGCCACCGCGGCCTTCACGAGCGCCTTAAACGCGCCCTCGTCGACCTTCTCCCCTTCGTGGATGTCGATCGCCCTTCGCGTGTTGCCTTCCAAGCTGGAATTGAAGAGGCGCGATGGGTCTGGGATGCTGGCCCCCCGGGCGAAGGTGAGCTTCACGACCTTCTTGTACGTCTCCCCGGTGCAGACGATCCCGTTGTGCGACCAGACCGGGACCCCTGCCATCGCATTCGACGGCTTCCTCCATTTCCGCTCCTCGATCATCTCGGGATCGGCCTCCAGGATCAGCGCCCGCATGCGGGCCAGCGTCTCCTCGCGCCAATCTCCCAGGTTCCCGGTCGCGCCTGCCTTCGGCGGGGACTTTGACTTGGTGGCCGACTTGCGTGGCTGGCTTGCGCCCGACGCACCCTTCCTCTTCGGTTTTAACGCCACGGTTCATTCTCCAACTTGTTGTGATGCCCAACGTTTGAGTTCACCGCGTGCGGAGGCTGGCGCAGCCAGCACGTCGGGTGAAACGAAGGCCTAGGCCGCACTCTCGCCGCCGAGAAGCTTGAGACCGAGAATGCCGCACACGATGAGCGCGATGCACCCGACGCGCGCGATGGTGAGCGACTCGCCGAAGATCACGATGCCGAGTACGGCCGCCCCGACAGCGCCAATCCCGGTCCAGACTGCGTAGGCAGTTCCAACTGGGAGTTGCTGCAGCGCCAGACCGAGCAGCCAGAAGCTGAGCCAGGCTGCGATGAGCGTGATTGCTGTGAAGTGGTGCTTCGTGAAGCCATGTGAGGCCTTCATGCTCACCGACCAAACGATCTCCAGCAGACCGGCGACTAAAAGAAGCACCCAGGCCATGTTTGATGGATTAGGCATCGTCGTCATATCTCTGAGTCGTTCGCGGTGCTTTCGGTGCCTGCCTATCGAGAGAGTGCCGATAGTGGATACACCCCTCCATGAATTGCGGCCACTCAGGCACCACTGGGATGGGGTCCGACCTTTCCGGTAACAGGCGCCATAGGGCCGGATGATGCCAGCAGAGCTCGTGTCCGGTGCTGTCGCGGTGTTTCCGAATGCCGTTTCGGAGTTTCCGGACCTCGGTAATTAGCTCATTACGCGACATAGTTTCGAGGTCAGTATCCATGAACGTTCCTTGTGACTCGCTTCTTGACGAGACGAAGCCTAACGGCTTCATTCACGTCCCGCCTTATAGTCGTTCGGGGGTATCCGAATTCGACAGCAGGCCTCTGAACGCCTGCGTGCTCCATTGCCATCACTGTGGGTTGATTTTCGCCGTCTTGACGATGCGACCAGTGATGTCGGTATCCGCGGCAAGAAAGGTGTCCAGCTCGTGCGCAGCAAAAGGTGTCAGGAACCTTAGCGAAGGGTTCCTGACACCCTGGGACGGCCGCACAAAGAGCATGAGGGGATCTCTCCCCTCATGCTCTGAAATGCCGGTTACCGCAGACCGACGTTACGCCTTTTGCCCCTCCAGCAGGAGCTTCACGACCTCGGGGACGATCGCGCTTGCGCGCTGATCGAGCTCGGCGTCACTGAGATTCGCGATCGGGTGCGGCATCTCGAGGAAACGAAACTCGGGAAGGCCCCAGGTCCTGGCCATGGCGCGGCCCGTCGGCCTGAACGGCTGCGTGATGATCGACGCCGAGGGAATCCCGTGCTGTTCGAAAACGATACTGTCGAGCACACTGCCCGACGAGCACGACCCTCAGTCGCCTACCCCCGCGACGACGACGTCGCAACTGGATTTGTACTCCTCGATGATCTCGGTGTGCGGCGCGACGCCCGAGCTGTGCTTCTTGCGGATGATGTGAGTCTTGGCGCCGTGCTCTTTCTCGAGAATCGAAGCGATGCGCAGCAGCAGCTGGTCCGAGTTGTGCTTGGTATTGTCCACCAGCCCGAGCCGCAGGCCGGCGAGCGACTTCGGTCTCGGCGCGTAGTTGATGTTCCGCGGCGTGGCCTCCGTCGTTGGGTCGAAGATCTGTATAGGCATATTGCGCTCCTTTCCGGTTACTTCATCACTCCATCACTTCATCACGTCATCACCTGACCGGAGTCACCGGTCAATGCTTCTGGATCTCCTTCGTGACGCTCTGCGATCCCTTCTTGCTGCCCCAGCCGGGTATGAACGCCGACTGCGAGCCGGCATTGCCGCCCGCCGCGATCACGATCAGGTCTTCCGGCCGCTCGACGATTGGAGACATCGCACTCTCGTCTTCGGGCTTGGCTTCCCCCTTCATCATGTTGAAGCGCTTGAATTCCGCCACGCTGGAGCGGGCGTGCTCGAACACGTATTTCTGGACGTCTTCGCGGCTCCACCCGGCCTTCTTGAAGGTCACCTGGTGCTCGCCGCCGAAGACCATCGCGTACTGGGGCTGGCGCGTCGCGCCGGCGGAGATCCTCATGTGCGCGCACGCGGTCGTGAGTATGCCTTCGGGCGTCGGGCTCAAGCCGTTGTTGTACTGGTGCGGGGCCAGCGCCGCGAAGATCGTGACCGCGTTCTGGTCGCTGCGAAAGCCGCGCGTCGTGTGAAACGGCGGCCACGGGCTGTCAGTTTCGTTTTCGGCGATGCAGTACGTGTACTTCCCGGCATGGCCGAGGTTGCTGCGATCGAGCTCTCCCGGCATCGTGCCGATCGCGTTGCGCATGGTGAGCCGCACCGCGCGCCCGATCGTCGCGTTCGCGCGCCAGCCCGGGGAGAACAGGTTGTGCCCGCTGTTCAAGTCGATCTCGCGCGCGATCGGTCCATTCACCACCATGAAGACGGCCGACCCGCCCGTGCTGGTCGCCGGGCCGTGGTAGCCGTAGAGCGGGTCCCCCAGCGCTTCGACCGCCGCCATGACGACCGGCATGTATTCTGCCTTGCAGCCCGCCATCACCGCGTTGATCGCCACCTTCTCCGCGGTCACCGAGATCTGCCGGTTCTCGATGAAAGCGACCTGCAGCTGCGGCTCCACGCCGGCCGCTGCCAGCATGCCGACGATCCGTTCTTCGGTGGCCGGTACGATCGGGAATCCGTCCGTCCACCCGTTGGTGTAGCACAGCTCCATGGCGCCTTCCAGGTCCGAAACCGTAATGCGCCGCGATTTGAGCTCCATACTCCTTTCCTTTCCCGGTCACCTGCGTTCGCATTGCGAACTCGAGTCGATCCGCGTGCAGCAGTCAAGACTACTCCCGCCGTCCGCCGGATGTCGAGAGGGAAGTCGGTGACAGGTGACAAGTAATCAAGAACCCGCTACTCCTATCACTTATCACTTACTAATCAGTTATCACCCATTATTGGCTGACGACTGATGACTAACGCCCTGCGAAGCGGACTCGAACTTGGTCTCCACGGGCACCCTCCCGCTCAATCTGCGCGCCTATTATGGCTCGCTTACGCCAAGGACGGCGGACCAGCTTGCCGCGGGACTGCGGTCATGTATCAGGAATCAGGGATGAGGGATGAAGGATGAAGGATGACCCAAAAAACCAAGGTCGTGCCATCCGGAGTTCGCATCATGAATGCGGGAAAAAAGCCCGCTACGCTAGAATAGGGAAAGTGGGCACTCATCACCCATCACCCATCACCCTCATCACCCATCACCTCATCACCCATCACTTCGATAGACAAAAACCATGTCTCGTCGCGAAGATTTTCGTCTCGTTGCCGGGCTCGGCCGCTACACCTCCGATTGGAATCTCCCGGGCGAGTTGCATGCCGCCTTTCTGCGGGCGGACCGGGCGCACGCTGAAATCGCCCGCGTCGATGCCGCCCGCGCCTTGGCGCATCCCGGCGTCAAAGCGGTACTCACCGGAGACGATGTGCGCGAAGCCGGGTTCAAGTCGCTGCCCAATATCGTGAGCTACGCGGGAAAGAACGGGCAGCAGATGGTCAAGCCTTACCATCCCGTGCTCGCGATGGGCCGCGTACGTTATGTAGGCGAGCCGGTCGCGATGATCGTCGCGGAAACCGCGGCGATTGCGGAGGACGCGCGGGAGCTGATCGAAGTGGAATACCGCGACCTGCCCGCCGTCGCGAGCTTCGATGCTGCGATTGCGGCGAACGCGCCGCAACTTCACGCCGACGTGCCCGGCAATGTCGCATTCGAGTATGAATCCGGCGACGAGCAGGCCGTAGCCGCCGCATTCGCGCGTGCGAAGTACGTGAGCCGGCTCACCATGGACAGCCAGCGACTGGTCGGCAACGCCTTGGAGCCGCGGGCTTGCCTGGTCGCTTACGAACCTTCGACCGGGCATTACACGCTGTATGCGCCGCTGCAAGGCGTCGGCGGCATGGTAGGCCAGATTTCGCACGTCACCGGGGTCGACAAGAGCAAGATCGTCATGGCGACGCAGGACGTCGGGGGCAGCTTCGGCGTGCGCGGCCCGGCGTATCCGGAATACTTCGCCGCGATGATCGCGGTGCGCAAGCTCGGGCGCCCGGTGAAATGGGTCGGCAGCCGCAGCGAGATCTTCATGAGCGATTTCCATGGACGCGCAATAACGCTCACCGGCGAGCTGGCGCTCGACGCGGACGGAAAATTCCTGGCCATCCGCTTCGACGACAAGGCCGATCTGGGCGCCTACGGAGCGGCGTTCGGGGCTTTCATCGCCACCCGCAACCTGACGATCACGATGGGCGGCGTGTACCGCATCCCCGCCATCTACGGCCGCACGCGGCTGGCGTACACCAACACCGTGCCGGTCTCGGCGTACCGGGGAGCGGGGCGCCCCGACATCGCCTATGCCGTCGAGCGGCTGGTGGACTACGCCGCGCACGAGCACGGGTTCGATCCGATCGAGCTGCGGCGGAAAAACTTCATACCGCGCGACGCAATGCCGTACAAGACCCCCAACGCGGGCGCGTACGACTCGGGCGATTTCGAAGCGGTGATGGACGACGCCCTTCAGCGCGCCGATTGGCCCGGCTTCTCAGCCCGCCGTACAGGCCGCCCAACGCGAAGGCAAGCTGCGCGGCATCGGTATCGCGACCTATCTCGAAGCCGGCGGCGGCGGCGCCGCTCCCAAAGACCAGGTCTCGGTGGAGTTCGACGCGAACGGCGCCATGACACTTTTCGCGGTCACGCAGTCCTCGGGCCAGGGGCATGAAACCGTCTTTCCGCAAATCGTTGCCGAAAGACTCGGTATCGACCCCGCTCATATCCGCTTTCACCCCCGGCCGCCCGCCGCCGACCTGGTCGGCAACGGTACCGGCGGCTCGCGTGGCGTGCTCGGCACCGGCAGCGCATTTCGCGTCCTTGGCGAGAAGCTGATCGACTCGGCGCGGTCCTATGCCGCCGCCAAGCTCGGTGTGCCGGAAAACGAGCTGCGCTACGACGAAGGGAAGTTTCACGCCGGTGACCGCTCGCTCGGCTTCATGGAGCTCGCGCGCGCATTGGCCGGACCCAAGCCGCACCCCTTCGATACGGTCGCCGAGGGTATTTACGGCATGAGCTATCCGAACGGCTGCCACATCGCCGAAGTCGAGATCGATCCCGAGACCGGCGCCGCGTCCATCGCGCGTTATATCGCCGTGGATGATCTGGGCAACGTCATCAATCCAACACTGGTCGAAGGCCAGGTGCAAGGCGGCGTCTTGCAAGGAGCGGGGCAGGTCTTCGGCGAGCACGCGATATACGACGCTGCCACGGCGCAGTTCCTGACCGGCAGCTTCATGGACTACATCATGCCGCGCGCGGGATGGCTGCGGGACATCGAAGTGCACGATCACCCGGTGCCAACGCCGACCAACGCACTCGGCGCGAAGGGCGTGGGTGAATCCGGCTGCAGCGGCTCGCTGCCGGCGCTCGTCAATGCCACCATCGACGCCCTGCGCCCCATCGGCATCGACCACCTCGACATGCCGTTCACGCCTTCCAGACTGTGGGCGGCAATACGAGAAGCGAGCAGGAGTGACGAAAGGAAGTGACGGGAGGATACTGCGCGCACGTACGATCGCCGATCCGGCTCAACCCTGCGCTTGCTTGACCCGCGTCCTCAATGTCTCCAGCGCCGACTTGACGTTTTCGATCGCGGCCGGGACGTCTCCCAGCTCGTTGACGTTGCCGACCTGGTTCTTCACCGCCTTCGTCGCGGCTTCGAGCTCGGTGACGACCTGCAGCATGGTGCTGGCCGACGCCGCCAGCCGCGGAAACAACAGATCCTTCTTCCCGGTCACCGCAATATGCGTCGCCTGCTCGAATGTCGCGCCCAGCGGGCTCAGGCGCGTGGTGATGTCGGCCAGCTCTCTGAGGCCCGCCGCCATGAGCGTATTGGCACCCGCCGCACGGGCATCGTCGGCGCGTTCCCTGAGCGCGGGATCCAGGGTCTCGGTCCCGAAATCCGTAAGCGCGTTGAGCGCCGCGCGTTTTTTCACATTGTCGTTGCCCCGCATGGTCACCATGAGAGCGGCGATCAATTCCTCGAGTCGCGCCGTTTCGTTCATTATTTTCTCGGCGGGCGTGAGTGGCATCGTCATTTCTCCTTCAGGGAGCGGATTTCATTGATCTGGTCCACCAATGCTCTCAGGGTGGCGGGATCGAGCTGCGCGCAGCGATGAGCGTTCAGTCCGCCACAGCGCTTCAACAAATCAGCCACCCTCGCGTGCTCGTTCTTCCAGGCGGCGGCCGCCTTTACGATCAATGCTGAGTTTTCCCGGCGCGCCGATTCCCACTGCGTGGCGGCGGCCTGCTTGAGCGTGTAGGCGTCGTATTCGGGACGCAGCCGGTCGAGCAGGCGCGAGAGGTCTTCTGCGTTGCTCAATTCGCTTTCCAGGGCGACGCATTCTTTGGTCTTATCGGGCGGAGCCGCTGTTCCGCATTTCAGCAGATCCCCGAGCACAGCGGCGCGCGCACGCAGCCGCTGACTGACGGCCTCGCGGCTGGTCGATGCCTCCCGGAACAACCCTACCAGGTCCCTGCCTGCGAGGGTCTGCAGCAGATAGTATTCGTCCGTGCTCAGTGCAACGACGATCTTCCCGTCCGTATCCTTGTAGATCACCGCGATCGCGTCGGCGAGCGCCGCGACGGCCTCCTGCGCGGCGGACGTGGCCTCCTGCAGTGAGCGTTGCGCCTGAATGCGGGTCACCGCAGCCGCAATCTTCTCCACGGCGGCCACCACGGTGCCGGTGATTGCCGTGCCCGTTACGCCGAGGACGGTGCCGAACTGCTTGACAGTGCCGAGCAGCGACTGCGCAGCTTCGGCGCCGGTCTCACCGGCATTGGCGAGATCGGCAAGCGCCGTCGCGTAGTTGGCCGCCCTCTCGAGCAGGCCATCTATGACGCGGCGGCTCTCCGCATAGCTCTTTTCGTTGGACTCGCGTGTCTCCGCCATGGTGCAGTCGCGCGGCGTTCCGCCTTTGCCCTGTCTGGCCGCAGCCCGCCTCGCCGCCGCACACGCCTGATCGTAGAGCTCAACGACTTGCTTGAACTTCAAGGAGACCTCGCGCTGCTCGCCCGACACAGCCCCGGCAAGCCGCACCGTCTGGTCCGCAAAGGGCTGAAGGTTAGGCGTGGCGCACCCGGCCAGGCAGCACGCGGCGAATAGCAGAAGCGTCAAGGAATGCGGGCAATTACTGGTCGGACCCATTGTCGATACTCCCCGTGAAAACTCATCGACCATCGTCGAGAGCAAGCCAGCATGCTGTTCCTGAGAAGGATCCTGGCGAATCGCGGCCTGCGTGGCGCAAACACTGATATTTCACGATTTTTTTCTTGTCGGCTCGTGCACGCGCCCCAGTTTACCTTCAGGGGCACGTGACTGCCATAGGCTTTTCGGGCTAGGATGCGCTGCGCAATCAGCGCCGGAACCTGACGGATGTCGGCGCCAAAGTGAATCGGCGATTTTTTGCGCGAGGCGCGGATATCGCTTCTGGCGGCGATCAATTCGTCGAACTCACGGGACCCTTTGAGAGAATCATGCGCGTCATCGCATCGCTCCTGGCGGTATGTGCACTCCTGTTCGCGACGTGCTGGAAGGCGAATTCCTGAAATCGCAGGCCACGCGGGATTTCATGAAAAAGGACTACGAAGTGACACGCGGCCTCACCAGGCTGGGAATGACCAAACCATAACGGCGTGATGGGTTATGGGTGATGAGTGATGAGTTGTATGTAGTCCCGCGCGCGCGGATCAATTCTTAGGAAACTCCGCAGGAGCCGTTTCTCGTCAGTATCACTTATCATCCATCACCCATCACTCATCACCCATCACTCATCACGCAGTGTGGTCACAACGGAGGCAACCGATGGCATTGGGACCGCACAAGATAGAGTACGAGGTGCTCGAAGGCTGGGACCGGCTGCCCGAAGGCTGGTCGTACGTCGAGGTCGCGGGCGTCGCGTGCGACTCGCAGGACCGCGTGTACATATTCAGCCGAGGCGCCCATCCTGTCATCGTGTTCGACAAGGAAGGAAAATTCCTGAACGCCTGGGGCGAGGGATTGTTCAAGGGTCCTCACGGCATCTTCATCGACCGCAACGATCACCTGTGGCTGGCCGACGACAAGGACCATACGGTCCACGAGTTCACTACCGACGGCAGGAAACTGATGACGCTCGGCGAGTCGGGCAAAGCGGCGGACACCGGTTACAAGATCGGCGTGAGTCCCGTCTTGCGGGCAGCGGGGCCGTTTCACCGCGTCACGAACGTAGCGGTGCTCCCCGACGGCGACATGTACATCGCCGACGGCTACGGCAACGCCCGCGTCCACAAGTTCTCCAGGAACGGCAAGCTGCTGTTTTCCTGGGGCGAGCCGGGACGCGGACCGGGCCAGTTCATCCTGCCTCATGGTATCGCGGTGGACAGCGCCGGCCTGGTGTACGTCGCGGACCGCGAGAATTCGCGGGTGCAGATTTTCAGTCCCAAGGGAGAATACCTGCGCGAGTGGACGTTCTTGAACCGCCCATACGACATATTCATCGATGATCAGGACATGCTGCACATAGCCGAGGGCGGCTTCCTCAATTACATGCACAAGCGGGCGGAAGGCCCCCTGCCCGGGCACGACCAGACGATGATCTGTCCGCCCGAAGGACACTCACCCATCGCCCGCGTGACCGTCTGCGATCCCGACGCGAACATCCACTCGCAGGTCGGCGGCGAGAACCCGATTCTGCCCGGCAATTTCGTCGCGCCGCACGGCATCTGGGCGGACAGGCGGGGCGATCTCTATGTGGGCGAGGTCGTGGTTCAGGCGGGCGCGGTGAAGCGCATGGCGCCGTTAACGCCGCACGCCTTCCAGAAATTCCGCCGCCGCGCAGGGTGAGTGTGCACTTTTCCGGAGCGGATGATCCCGCGCGTTGGCCGTTGATACAAGGGGGGGTAGGCCGTACTAGACAATGAGATTTTCCCACCCTAGTATGCGCCGGACATAGCCCATGCAATTGGGCGGAGGAGAGCCTGATGGCGGATCAGATTCTCGTACTGCTGGTGGAAGACGATGACGTCGATGCCGAGCTGATCTCTCGCGCGCTGGCGAAAGCGCTTCCCGGAGTTTCGGTCGAGCATGTGCGCACCAGCAAGGAATATCTGGAGCGTCTTGCCGCGGGCGGCTTCGATGCGATCGTTTCGGACACCAGCATGCTGGGCTGCGAAGGAATGAGTGCGTTCCATCTCGCGCGCGAGGGTCACCCGCACGTTCCTTTCATCTACCTATCCGGCGCCGAAGATCCCAACCGCGACGTGCGCGCACTGCAGGCATTGGGGATAAGCGGGTTACTCACGAAATCGCGGTTGAGCGAGTTGAGCCCCCTGCTTGAGCGCAGCGTCGAGGATGCCCGCCAAAGCGCGGCCGATTCCACCGTGTTCGACGGCTACGAGCGGCTCGTCAGCGTCGTAAAGGAGCTGTCGTTGGCCCGCAGCCTTCCCGCGATCACGGCGATAGTCCGCCGCGCGGCGCGCGAGCTGACCGGCGCGGACGGGGCTACTTTCGTGCTGCGCGAGGGCGATTTATGCCACTACGCCGACGAGGATGCGATCGGGCCGTTGTGGAAAGGACAGAAATTCCCCATGGCGACCTGCATCAGCGGCTGGGCCATGATGAATCGCCAGCCTGCGGTCGTGGAGGACATATTCACCGATCCGCGCATACCCATCGCGGCATACGAGCCGACTTTTGTCCGCAGCGTGGTGATGGTCCCGATCCGGGCAATGGACCCGATCGGCGCGATCGGCACCTACTGGTCCCGCCAGCGGCTGCCGCGAGCACACGAGGTCAAGCTGCTGCAGGCGCTCGCCGATACCACGGCAACTGCGATGGAGAACGTCCGGGTGTACGAAACGCTCGAGGCACGGGTACGCGAGCGCGCCGCCGACCTCGAAGCCTTCATCTATGCCGTGTCCCACGACCTCCGGACGCCTATCCGACACGCCAGCGCCCATGCGTCGATAGTCATGGAAGAACACGGGGCCAGCCTCCCGGAGAAGGCAAAGCAGAGACTGGAGACGGTCATCGAAGTCGTCGGGCACATGGGCAAGATGGTCGACGGGCTCCTGGAGCTCTCGCAAATGGCACGGGCGCCGGTAAACCGACAGCCGCTCGACCTCGCGGCAATGGCGCACGAGGTGGCGGCGCAGTGCCAGCTCGGCGCGGCGCCCCCCGTCGACTTCGTCGCGCCGGCGTCTTTACCGGCTGGCGGCGACCGGACGCTGCTGCGCATCGCTCTGCAAAACCTACTGGGCAATGCGTGGAAGTTCTCCAGCAAACGGGACGCCCCGCGGGTGGAATTCGGCGCTCAACTCGAGCCGCACGGCGAGACGGTGTATTTCGTGCGCGACAACGGCGCAGGTTTCGATGACGCGGCCGCCGGGCAGCTCTTCGGGGTGTTCCAGCGGCTGCATGACCAGAGTGAGTTTCCAGGCACCGGCGTCGGCCTGGCGTCCGTTCATCGCATCATCGAAAAACATGGGGGGAGTATCTGGGCCAACGGCAAGCTCGGGGAAGGCGCGACGTTCTATTTCACCCTTGGGCAGCGCCCGAAGTAACGAGGAAGGCGAAAGGCGGAAGGAGGAACTTGGCCGAGCAACGCGAGGCCAGGGCGTCCGCTGGAGCGCGTGGTTGGGCTGGGCTGTGCCACCGGTTGAAATTACCCTCGACACAGCCGGTACCAGTGTTCATCTGGCCCCAAAATCATTTCCATGATCTTAGGCAATCGAAAATGCGAGGCCTCAACGTGAGTAATCCTCCAGCCCGGAAACACGGCCTCAATTTCGTGGCGAGTCGCGCCACGGATTAGCGGTCTCATGCGTTTGGGCCACACCAGTAACAGTACTGTAGCGTCGGGTGCAGCAATAGCGTCGATTTCGCGCCCCATCGCTTGTTGCCGGACGGGATCGAAATCGTGGAAGGTTCCCGTGTCGAGGACCAGCCGAAACCCGGTACCGATACCGGCTTCCCGCAACGCCGTGACGTCACCTCTGACTAGCTGCATACTCACGCTGGCCCGCTGTACCCGCTCGCGAGCGCGTTCCAGAGCTTTCTCAACGATGTCTATTCCAGTGACCTGCCAGCCGCGTTTCGCTAACTCAATTCCCCAAATTCCGCTCCCTGTGCCGAGGTCGAGTGCAGCACCGAAGGGTGGGCTTCGCCCGCTCTCTTCGCGGCCAATCAATTCATGAAATTTGTTTACAAACGGCGGATCAGTGGCAGCGTCTTCCCATGGATGGAAGCCGATCGAATAAGCGAGCCAATAATTCATGGCAACCTCCCGACTTGAATCGCAGCCCAACGTGGTGTTCAGCCGGCGCCAGGGGTGGTCGGCTGCAACACAGGGTTAGGGCACATTGTATTCATGGCGTAGCTTTTCCCCGTGCCGCGCTATTCGGCCGCGTAAGACCACGTGTGCTGAATAAGGCCATCGATCACGTCGTACACGACAGCCACTTCGAAAGGCTGCTCGCGCACGCCTGAGATGCGCTCATGATCGATGACCTTGCTCCCAAGCACCATACGGTTCATGAGCTCGGCGTGTAAACCGACATGGTTGAATCTTTGCGTGGCGTAGAACTTGCCAAAGGCCTCTTTCCCCACGATGGTGGGTTCGACAGCAGGCGGCCGATAGACCCGTATGTCTTCGCTGTACTCGGCTAGGAAGCGCTCCAAGTCACGACTGTTGTACGCCTCAAGCTGGCGTTGCACCACTGCTTCGGGTTTCAACGATGGATCTCCTGTTGTGCCCTAACCGGCTAAGCTAACCGGCCCGCCGCCACGGACGATTGCCAGATGGAAGATCCGCGTCGGCGGGTCCGGTTGAGCGCGTGGTTGGGCGTCAAGGCGGATGGCATGTCAAAGACGCCGAATTCAGTTCTGCCCGCGGATCTGCTCTTCGGCGCGCAGCAAGGGGGTAGGCGAAACTTGAATCGGCCCTGAAAAGGGCACGTCCATGTCGAGTATCAAGTAGATGGCGGTCGCAATCAGAAAAGCGGCTACAACGAGAGTTGTCGTCACCGCTGCGTTGCGTGGCGCTCGGTACCCAAAGCTCGCGAAAATCAGCACCAGCCATGCGACCAGCATGATTAGAAACGCCGCGGGAATCGTTCCCTCGGATTCCTCGATCAGTACCCAGCGCCGTCTTACGACGCTCTGAAGATTGTTCTGGGCCTCGCGCCACAATTCGAAACGC
Source organism: uncultured beta proteobacterium (assembly GCA_963802355.1). GTDB lineage: Bacteria > Pseudomonadota > Gammaproteobacteria > Burkholderiales > SG8-41 > SG8-41. Next base: position 657,950 of record CAWDIV010000015.1, read on the forward strand.
ATCGGATCGGATGGCCGTATGACCATCAATGCATTTCCGACACCGTCGAGTAGACGCTCCGCTGCGTGATCGTCCAGCATGGGCGATCCCTTGACGGGCCAGGTGCCAGCCACGGCCTGCCGAACGTAGGCGGCTAGTTGCTGGCGGACGCCTGAGGCTTCCGGCCCATAGTGCCGGAGGCTCCGGTCCAGCAGGATCAAGTCTGTCGCGAAGGCATGCACGTTTCGATCGACCGATTCGAAGGTATTCTTGGACGAATTGAGCAGCAGGCCAAGCACCAGCGACGCCGCGACCACGAAGATGTTCGCGGCGAGCCTGATGACATTGTGTGTGTCGTCATGGCGGTAGTGGGCCGGCAATCTCTCCGACACAACCAGGGACCCTAGCGACGCAGCGACTAGGCAGAGAAAGATCGCAGCCGGGACGAGAATTTCATACATGATTGCTGCGATTCAAGTGGTCGCTGCGCGTCTTTGACGCCCAACGTGTCGCGCTCACCTGCGCGCAAAACCGCGCCGCGCCTTGCGCGTCAGCGTGGAGCGCAGGGTTAGAAGGCACGGTCTCCATATGCGCTCATGACCTCACAAGGAGTCGACGCATGCCGCGATAAACGAGTGCGAGCCCCGCGCTGGCGATCGCGGCGATGATGACCACCCCAAACCACGACTCCGGGAGATTCACTCCCACAGGTAGCGCCAATCCAAGCGCGACAACAAGCGCGAGGGCCCCCAGGGCGATCATGCCCCAACTCACCGCGATCGATGCAGCGTCTTGCGGCATTGGCAATTCGCGGCCCTCGTTCTTGTGCCTTCTAACGTCCGCGTTGAACGGCGCTAGCAAGGGAGCAAAGCGACGCTTGCGAGCGTCCGTCTTCCAACGCACGGTTAGACCACATCAGTCAGTCACCCGGAGCTGGACTTTTGCGCCAGCTGGCAGGTCCTTGATCTGTTGCGCAATATGTCCAGACGCCCGAATAAGCTCAGCAAGTGAAATCGTCGCTAGGTTGTTGCCACCGTACTCGCCACCAAGAATAGCGGGAATTTTGAGGCAATACTTCCGTCCTTCAGGTAGCGGGCCATACTTTTCGCGTGCCTGTTCTACGAGGGGGTGCATATACCAATCTCTGAGAAAATCTTGATCCACTGATAGTCGATCGAGCTCGGCACGTGTGTGTGCGACAACTACGCAGGAGAGATCCTCAGGGGTAAGGCGCCAATAGCGCCCGTGTGCGTCCTTGATCATCAGGTTTCCGAAGTCGTTTTCGCCGACAACCTCCGCGGGCTGAATCCCGACCCACCCCCAAGCCTCTTCAATATCAGCTACGAGGTTCATGTGGTCTAACTTAGATATGGGGCGACAGTCCTGCGCCATAACGCAGCTGCCTGTCCCCCTAACTCATTGACGTTGGGAGTGAATCTTTTGCGTTGCCGCAAGCACTTACCTGTCATATACTGTATATAACACCAGTTATAACCGATCTATGAAAACCAGCGTGGGGCTGCCAGGCCTTAAATCCGCTAAATTGCTGGATCAATTGCGGGAGCGCATTCGCTATTTTCACTATAGCGTACGCACCGATGATCTATACGCATGTCCTGAAGGTCGGCGGTGGAGGTGTCCGCAGTCCCGTCGACGTTCTGCCCGAGCCGAACTCGACGGCATTGGACGGATCGAACTCCTCCAGATTGGTTGCGGAGTCGTCGAGTGCTTCTTACCGATTCCGTGGGGTGTTCATCACAAGTTACCAGCACGACGCCCGGCTTCGAGCTTGATCAGGCGGTTGAAGGAGGAAGGAGGAAGAAAAATCCGTAGCCAGATCGCTGCTGCCTTTCGCCTTTCGCCTTAGTGACTGCGCGGCTTTGATTCCCGCCTTGCGGATCACTTTGTTCCACTTCTCGATTTCGCGCTCCAGATAGGCGCGAAATGCTGCCGGTGAGTTGGTCTCCGGCTCGATTCCCTGTGATTCCAGCTTCGCACGGATGTCGGGCGTATTAACCGCGGCGCGGACCAGCGCTGCAATGCGCTCTGCGAGTCTGGCAGGCGTTGTGCCAGGCGCGAGCAGCCCGAACCACGCCACGAATTCGTAACCCGGCAAGCCGGTTTCCGCAATGGTCGGAACGTCCGGCGCCGCCGGAGAGCGCTTGAGGCTCGAAATGCCGAGCGCCCGCAACCGTCCGCCCCTGACATGCTGGATCGCGCCGGGCATGGTCGCGATCATGAAATTCACCTGCCCGGCGACGAGTTCCGTCAGCGCCGGTCCCGCTCCTTTGTATGGAATGTGGTTGTAGGTCGTGCCCGACAGGCTGCTGAAGAGCTCGACGGCGAGATGAGATGCGCTGCCGATGCCTCCCGTGCCGAAGGTAATGCTGCCGGGCTTCTCCTTCGCCATCGCGATCAACTCGCGCGCCGACTTCGCCGGTAATGCGGCGTTCGCGACGAGCAGGTTAGGCGTCGAGCCCACCAGGGTCACCGGCGCCAGGTCTTTCAACGTATCGTAAGGCAGCTTCGCGTGCAGCGCCGGATCGTAGGCGATCGCCGCGCTGTGGATGAGCAGCGTGTAGCCGTCGCCGCGCGACTGCGCCGTGATCTGCGTCCCGATCACGCCTCCGCCGCCGCCGCGATTGTCCACGACCACCTGCTGACCCGTCATCTCGCCCAGCCTGGCGCCGATTACGCGGGCGAGGATATCCACCGTGCCGCCTGGGGCGAACGGCACGATCAGGCGGACCGGCCGCACCGGGTAGGTCTGGCATGAAGCTTCACCTGAGGCGACCAGTGCCAGACCTATAAGGAGGAAGGCGGAAGGCGAAAGGCGAAAGTACCAAAGCAGCTTCAGTGAAAATCCACAGTCGGTTTTCACTTTCTCCTTCCTCCTGTCGACTTTCGCCTTGAATCAGGCGGTAAGCTGCCTGACCATCTGCTCCACGAACTTGAGCGTAAGCGCGCGCATCTCCCCGGGCGTGAGATTGCTGACCGGGTGCGGCAATTCGATGAACGGATGTCCGTCCATGCCCTTGCTGCGGAATGTATGCACCGCGGCGTTCTTGAACACCTGGGTGAGAAAGACCGTCGCGGGTATTCCGCGTTTCTCGAACTCCACCGTGTCGTGCACACTGCACAACGTGCAGGACCCTCACCCGCCCAGGGCAGCTGCGGCGACCTGCACCTCTTTCGCCATCTCATTCAGCAACGCTTCCGTCGCGGGCTTCGAGAAGTGCTCCTTGCGCCGGATGATCACTTTCGCCGACCCCGTAACGTTCGCGCAGGGCTTCGGCGACGGTCTCCAGGATGACGTCGGCTTGTTCCTTGGTGTTGTCGAGCAGGCCGACCACTTTGCCCGCGAGATCCATCGGCCGTGGCGCCAGCGCGATTCTCGTTCTGCTCGCCACCCGCTGTTGGATCGATGAATCCCAGATCGTTTGTCATTTCATTCCTCTCTCAGTAGCAAAGTGTCGAGTGTCGGGTGTCGAGGGCCGAGGGGGAAGAGCGTTGTTCCGGTTGATCGTTCTGTTTTCTTCACTCGACACTCATTCCTCGACACTTCACCTCATCCCTCACCTCTCCTAAACTTCGTAAGTGCCATGCACCGCAATGCTCGATTCGTTCCAGCCATGGCACACCGCGGTAATCGGCCCGAGCCCGCCCGCGACGATAAGGTGCAGGCGCTGCGGGTCCTTTACCGCCTTGATGAGGCAATCGTCGTCGTCCGGGTCGACGCCCATGGCTATGCGCGCGCTCGGGCCGCCAGTTGCCGCCGCGCTTGAGATTGCTCTGCTTGCGCACCGCGAGCTCGCATAAGCGCCTCTGCACATCAGCCCGGGTCAGGCCCGCGCTGGCGCACAGGCGCCGCGTGCTGCGGGCTCATCGCAACCACCATATCGGATCGGAACCACATGTTCCACGAGCCCGGCGAGGTCATCGAGTCGGCGATGCCGGTCAGCAGCCGCTCCGGTTCCGTGCTCACGTCGTCGAAGTGCAGCCGCGGGCTTTCGACCATGGCGCAGGTGATCACGTTCTCGTCTGGCGCGTAGCCGCGCGATACCGCGAGGGTTTCCCACGGACTGTGCGCCACGTTCTCGGTGAGGCACGCCGTATAGCGTATAGGCGAGGAGAAAACCGTCGCGGAAGCGAGGCCCGCGATGCCGCCGCCGAGATTCAGCAGCATCAGCCGGATCGCCCGGCCGATCGTGGCGTTGGCGCGGAATCCCGGGCCGAAGCAGCCGTTGCCGCCGTGCAGACCGATCTCGCGCGCGTACGGCCCGTTGACGATCATGAGCGGCGCCACGCCGTGCATCGTGCACTGCACGCCGCCCATGTTGAACTCTTCGCGCAGGATGACCGCGAGCCCGCCGAGCACGACCGGCAGGTACTCGGGCTTGCAGCCCGCCATGAGCGCGTGGATCGCGACCGTCCGCACCGTCGCAGTCTCGAGGGCAGGCGGGACGCGGCCGACGACTTCGTCCGGATCCCGGCGCGTGCCCTTCAGCATCCACTGCACGCGCTCCTCGGTCGGCGTGACGACCGGAAAGCCGTCCGACCAGTCCTTCTCGAGGAAAAACTCGAATGGATCGATGGCGCCGGCCAATTTACCCTCCCAAAAAGTGACGATTGAGGGTCACCATTATCTAATACGCCAGCATCATGCGCTGTATATCGGAACGGTCCCGCGTGCGGCCGAGCGCGAGCATCAGCAGGACGCGGGCCTTCCTTGGCAGCAGATTATCGGCCACGATCAAGCCGCGCTCGATCAATCCGCGCCGCGCCATCGTGCGTCCGGTGCCCGCCTGGCTGGCGACGACCACCGGCACGCCACCGCGAGCCGTCTCGCTCAACGCGTCCAGAAAGGCCCGCGGCGCACCGCCGCTGCCTATGCCGGCGGCGACCAGTCCGTCGCATCCCGCATCCGCCAGGGCCTTCACGGCCGTGCCATCGGCACCAGCATAAGCCAGGGCGATGTCGACGCGGGGAAGTTTGCCGATGGCTTCCACGTCGAATTCAGTCGCATTCGTGTGCGCTTTGGCGGGCTCCCGGTAGAAGACGACTTCGCCATCGGAATCGGCATAGCCCAGGAACCCGAGATCGCCCGATTTGAAAGTGTCCACGCGCGATGTGCTCGACTTCGTTACTTCGCGCGCCGCCTGGATCTGGTTGTTGAGCACCACGAGCACGCCGCGGCCGGCGGCCGTCGGGCTAGCTGCGACGCGGATGCAGTCCAGCAGATTGAGATCGGCATCGGTGCTGATGGCGGTCATCGGCCTCATCGCCCCGGTCACGACCACCGGCTTGCTCGACTTGACCGTCAGATTCAGGAAGTAGGCCGTCTCCTCGAGCGTCGCCGTGCCGTGCGTGACCGCCACGCCGGTGGCATCCTGATCGTCACGAAAAATTGCGTTGACGCGACGGGCGAGGTCCGGCCAGTGCGCGGGCGGCAAGTCTCCTCCGGCGACGTTCGAGAACTGCTCGGACTTGACGCGCGCCAGATCGCCGGCTTCCGGGACCCGGCTCAGCATCTCCTGTATCGAGTAGTGCCTGCCGCCGTAGCTGTAGTTGATGAAATCGGTCCGCGACTCGCCGATGCAGGAGATGCTGCCGCCGGTGCCTATCACATAGACCAGGGGAAGATTCTGAGACTTGTTCATCGGTCGTGGGCCAAGTCCCGCGCGGCGTCGCGGCTATCGTCAGAGCTGCTCGACGCGGGCGGACTTGATCACTTTTCCCCATTTTGCAATTTCCGAGCGTATAAACGCGCCGAATTCCTCCGGCGTGCCGCCCGCGGGCTGCGCGCCCTGCTGTTCCAGCATCGTCCTCACCTCCGAAATCGCCAGCACACGCGCGATGTCCTTGTTGATCTTCTGGACGAGGGCGGCAGGCATGCGGGCGGGCGCCAGGATGCCGTACCACGTATCGGTTTCGAAGCCGGGGAACCCCGCTTCCGCGATCGTCGGCAACTCCGGCGCGAGCGGCGAGCGCTTGGCGCTCGAGAGGGCGAGCGCGCGCACGCGATTCGCCTTCATCTGGGTTGACGCGACGGGCGTGGTTGCCATCATGATCTGCACCTCGCCGCCGAGCAGCGCAGTCATTGCGGGACCCGCCCCTTTGTACGGGATATGTACGATGTCGATACCGGCAACGCTGCGAAAGAGCTCCGCAGACAGGTGCGAAACGCCGCCGTTGCCCGATGAGGCAAAATTGAGCTGGCCAGGTTTAGCCTTGGCGAGGCTGATCAACTCCTTCACCGACTTCGCCGGCACCGAGGGATGCACTACCAGAACGTTGGGAGCGGTGGCGACCAGGCTTACCGGCGTGAAATCGCGGATGGGATCGTAGGGCAGCTTCTTGTAGAGCGACACGTTCAATGCGTGTGACATCGAAACGGCCTGGAGCGTATAGCCGTCGGGCACCGCCTTTGCCACGATCTCGCTGCCGAGCGTGGAGCCCGCGCCCGAGCGATTGTCGATTACGACCGGGTGCGGCCACATCTCCGTGAGCTTCAGGCCGATGACGCGGCCGACGATGTCGGTGCCGCCGCCGGGCGCGAAGGCGATCACCATGCGCACTGGCCGCGTCGGGTAAGCCCCCTGCTCCGCCGCGCGTTGAGCCGGCGCGGGTACCGGCATCGCCGCGCACAGTAGCAGACCCAGGCATAGCCGGGTTCTAAGCCACATGATTCTCTATTCCTCGATTGGTTTCGTTACGCTGAGACTCTGTCCGCCGGCGGTCGGCAGAAACATCGACTTGCCACCCGCGCCGCCGCCCACGACGAGAATCAGATCGTCCGCTTCCCAAACAATGGGCACCATGGACCCGTCGTCGCTCTGATCCACGAATTCCGGAAAGCGCGGCCCCTTCGACTTGCCCCGGTTCTTCATGAGCCCCCACGGCTGGCGCGCCTGTTCGAAAAGAGCCTGCTTTACGTCCTTCTTGCTCCATCCGGCGGACGCGATGTGGTGCGCGTGCTCGATGCCCATCACGAGCACCGGGTGGCCCTGCGAATAAAGATTGTTCACGCCGAGCGTCGCCATGCAAGAGGCGAACGTCCGCACGATCTCGCGCGGGTCGGTCTGTATGTTTTCGGTCATGCTGTGGGGCGCCTCCGTGTTCACCACCGTGACCACGCTCTGCCCCGGCGCATATCCGCGTTCGACGTGCAGCGGTTCCCACGGACTCGCTTTCTGGTACTCGGCGATGCAGTAGGTGTACTTGCCGGGGTGGCCGGTTTGCGACGCGTCCACCCCGGGTCCGGCGCCGCCGACGTTGACCAGAACCAGGCGCAACGCGCGGCCTATGGTCGCGTTGGCCCGCCAGCCGGGGCCGAACAATCCCCTGCCGCCGTTGATCCTGAGCCGCTCCGCAATCGGGCCGTTCACGATGATCAATGGGGCGCCTGCGTGCGTCGTCGTTTGCCGGTGAGACAGTCCGTACGCCGGCTCCGATACCGCCTGCAGCGCCGCCACCACGACAGGCAGATACTCCGGCCGTGCGCCGGCCATGACGGCGTTGATCGCGATCTGACGCATCGTCGCCCTGCCATTCTTCGGCGGAACCACGCTCACCAGCTCGTCGGCGTCGTGCCCGGGCATCCCGGCGAGCATCGACCGTACCCGCTCTTCCGTCGGCGGCACGATGGGCAGCCCGTCGGTCCAGCCGCGCTCGTAGAAATAGTCGTTGACGCGGTCGAACGACTCGTTCGATTCCGTGATGGGAGGATGCCCGGCTTTCATCGGAGGGGGTGAGGGATATGCCGCGGCATACGACTTTCGACGCTCATCAGCGCGGCATCACGGCGTCGGGCAGCGGATACTGCTTGCCTTCGAACTCGCGCGCCAGCGTTGCGGCAGGGGTCGTGAGCACCCGCACGCATTCCCGCGCGATGTCCTCACCCTTCTTTCTCACCAATTCCTCGTCTCGATCTCCCACCGGATGCGGCATGACGACGATCGGCAGGCTCACGTGCCCTATGCCCTCGCCCACGACCTGCGCAAGCGGCGCAAACGCCTTGCTGATGGCCGTGACGGTCGGGATTTCCAGGTCTTCGAGAGCGGCCGCGTCACGCGCGGTCCAGGGGGTCGATGACCCTCAGTGACCCACGCCGTTGATCACCGCGTCACACTCCGCTGCCATTTCTTTCGCAAATGGGGAGGGTATCCCAGGTAGCTTTTGCGCCAGAACCTGACTTCCTTGACCCCATGGTCGCGCTTGAGCGCGTCGACCACGCCGGTGAGAACGAGGTCGGCGAATTCCTTGCAGTTATCCAGTATCCCGATGCGCGCGCCGCGCAAAGTCTGGAGTCGCGGCGCCAGCTTGCGCGTCGCGATGTCGGCCTCGCCGGTCGGAACGTATACCGCGATGCCGCCAATGTTTTCCTTGGGCTTGGTTGTCATGATCCCGTTCCGATCGCGCCTGGACCTGTGATGGGTAGGGCAACATGGTAGCAACCGCCCTTATAATCAACAAGAAACTATTTACTTTAAGGAGCGGCCAATGTCCGCGACGGTAAACGTACATAACCTCCAACAGCATGCGCGCCGTGATGGACGAGCTCGCGCCGCAGTTCGAGCGCGCGACCGGAAATAAGGTCTCGGTGAGCTACGACCCGGCGAAGATCATCCTGAGGCGTATCGCGGGTGGCGAGACGCCGGACCTCATCATCTGCGGCGCCTCCGCGCTCGAGGAGATGGCGAAGCAAGGCAAGATCGTGGCCGGCACCAGCCGGCCGGTGGCCCGCTGCGGCGTGGGCATCGCCGTGCGCACCGGCGCGCCCAAGCCCGATATCAGTTCGGTCGAGGCCTTCAAACGCACGCTACTCAACGCGAAATCGGTTGCCTATACGCAGGAAGGCGCAAGCGGCATCCATTTCGCGGGCCTGATCGAGCGATTGGGAATTGCAGAGCAGATGAAAACCAGGGCCGTGAGACAGCCGGGCGGGCTGGTCGGCGAGCTCGTGGCCGCGGGCAAGGCCGAAGTCGCCGTGCAGCAGATTCCCGAGCTGATGGCGGTGCCGGGAGTCGAGCTGGTAGGCCCGCTGCCACACGAGGTGCAGGCCACCACCGTGTCTGCGGCAGGAATCTTCGCGGGTTCAAAGCAAGCCGAAGCGGCGCGCGCATTGCTCGATTTCCTGTCGACGCCCGCCTCGGCGAGCGTGCTCAAGGCCAAGGGCCTCGAGCCCGTCTGAGAGACTGGATCAACGCGTGTTCACACGCCACCGTTCAGTTGTTCAATCAACCAAAAGGAATACGCCATATGACGCACGAAAAAAGCAAAAGGCTTGGGTTGTGGGGAGGCTATGCAGCATGCCTCGTAGCGCTTGGTGTTGGACAGGCGATCCTGGAAAACAGAGCTGAGGCGCAGCGTGCAGCCGCCCAAGGGTATGTGCTCAGTACCAACGAAGGCGAAACACTCGTTCGGCCAGGCGGCAACATAGTTATCAAGGTCGACCCCACAAAAGGTTCGACTGGCATGGCTATGGGAACTCAGCATCTCAAGGGCGGCGCCGGCATTCCAGTGCATCAACACGAGCAAGACGAGATCCTAGTGGTTCAGGAAGGCGGCGGACTCGCCATCATGGGCGAATCGCGCCGGCCTATTGAGAAGGGCACGACGATCTTCATACCCAAAGGCGTCTGGCATGGAGTTGAGAACACCAGCGACATGCATTTACTCTGGATCGTGACGCCACCGGGGCTCGAAGGCTTTTTTCGTGAGGCCAGCAGCGTGCCCGGAAAGGCCGGTAAACCCCTTACACTTGAACAGCGGAACGAAATCGCCAGGAAACACGGGACAACGTTCAAACCCTGAACCGTTGACTCGCGAGCAGCTCCACACGATAGCTGGGAGGAGCGGGGATCGGGACACTAGCTGATCGTCCATTCTGCCCGTGGCTTCGAGATACCGGCTTTTAACCCGGGTGGCGCGGAAGCGCAGGCTGCATTGACCGCTTACCTCCTCGCGATTAGCTCTCGCAAAGCGCGCCGCGATTCGGGCAGCAACAACCTTTTTCTCATAGGAAACACATGGCCGCATCCCTGAGCCAGAAGATTCGGGAGTTGAAGAGCCTCGCTGACGAGGGAGAGTTGGTTGGCGACGATCTCGAATTCATCGAACGCGTTGACGAACTGACCGGCAACGGTAGCGCGGCTACGCTCCTATCTGAGTCCGAGGCGAAGCGCGTTGACGAGTTATACAAGGCATTGGGCAGCTAATAGCCCAAGGCAATATTCAATTGCTGATCCTCCGCTCAAATAGCGCGTCGAGCAGCCCGAGCACCACGGGTCCGAGCTTCACAAGGCCAAAGGGTTGGAGCCGGTACCTTAAGGCGGAAGGAGTCCCATGATGGGCACAGGACGAAGGCGAACAACGGAAGGCGGGAGAAACCCGAAGTTATGCAGTGAACCAGCCGGAGAACCTATACATATCCTTTATACTTTCGCCTTTCGCCTTTTGCCTTCTGCCTTGAATTTCGCGCCCCACGTTTTCTCCCAATCGTTGCCCAGAAAATCGAGCACGCGCCCATCCGGCTCGTAGAAGCGGTTCGGGACCTGGAACATCGCCAGCGCGACGCAGCCCTCCGGCCCGGCCCACGCTTCGTGGCGGCTGCCGGCGGGGCGCCACACGAAATCCCCTGCTTTGCATGCGCCCTCGTCGCAATAGAGCGTCCCCTCGAGCACCAGGGTCTGCTCGACCATGACGTGCTCGTGGTCCGGAAGCTTTGCTCCCGGCGCCATTTTCGTGAGCACGGTGAGCAAGCCGGACGCGGAATCCGCCACGAGCGCCTTCGTCTCTACTCCCGGATGGCGGGTCTTCTCCCAAGGCAGCGCCGCCACGTTCACGAAGCGCGAGGCGAGCGGCGGTAAATTGGCGTGATGGTCGGCTTTCGGCGTGATGGCGCTCATGAGTGACTTCCTTATCGATTGTGGCCGGCCCGGAAGGATCGTTTCCCGGACCTTGCAAGCGGCTCGATTATCGTAGCACTATCCAGTGTGATGGGTGATGGGGCGCGTCGAGGGGCGGAGCAGGGATCGGCGCAACGCGAAGCAGGGCCCCGCTTGCGGGATGCGACCGTGGAGCCGATCATGGCGCGTCGTGTGGGATGCCGATCCGCGCGCGTCACCGGGGGTCAGATCCCAGAGGGTCCCTCTTCCGCCCCTCGACGCGCCCGCGCTTGCGGGGATGCGAGCGCAAGGTGGGCGCGTCGGAGCGTTGAGCAGGGGCCCCGCTTGCGGGGATGCGACCGCGAAGACGCGCGAGGCAGCCGACAATGCGATCGTTGTTCCTTGCGGCAATCGGTTCAGAGGCTGCGCGCAGGGCGGCCGACAAATTTGAACGGAAATCTCGCGGTTGCCTTTCGGAGGCCGACGTTGAGTGATGCGATACGCGCGATGTGCTGCTTGTTCTTGCTTGGAGCGGTCGCGGGCTGCAGTACGCCGGCTCTTTTCGATAGCGTCCCGCCTGCCCCTTACAGCCCAGGCTACCCGCCGAACATTTTCGGGGAAGGCAACTACCTGACCTATGAGCATGCTTTCACCGACGCTGCGGCCGAAAACGTACGCAAAAGCGCCGAAAGCCTGTGCAGGCAAAAGAAACAGGTCGCGGTGAGAAGTAGCGGTACGTGTTCCCTCACCCGGTGTACCACGCACTATTACTGCATGAAACCGGCGGAGGCGGCCCCGTATGAGCCAGAGGACGCCAAGAAAAAGTGACGAAGTGACGAGTGACGAGATACGAGATACGAGTTGCGAGATACGAGATATGGATTGCGAGATACGCGCATCCCGCATCTCGCATCCCGGATCACGCATCCCCAATCCCTCATCCCTCATCCCTCTCCGTCATCCTTCATCCTTCAATACAGATGCCCTGCCAGCGCGAATGACGACCGTGCGCCGAGATGCCTGAAGTTTTTTCGCAGCCAGGCGCTGGCGCGGCTCCGCCCCTCCTTGCGCAAGGCTTCGATAAAGGCGGATTCCGCATTGAGTTTGCTCAGCACGCTCAACCCGCCCATAAAAGCCTGCGAATCGATCAGGTGCACGTTGAAGCGCCGCAGCTTGCGGTCCAGACGGCCGATCGATATCAGTGCACGTTCGGCCTCCTTCTTCGCGAGCGCTATTCCCTGCAGTTCCGAGGCCAGCGCGGAGCCGAAGCTGATTTCGGTAATGCGGTACGTGATCTCATCCGCCGTGGCGGGCACTCCGGGCCTGCGGAGCGGATGCAGAAGGACGACCAACATGTCGCTGGCGCCGCACTCGTATAAGAGCGGGCGCAGCGGTGGATTGGCGGTTAGCCCGCCATCCCAGTACGCTTCGCCGTCGATCTCGACGGGATGGTGGAGCGATGGTATGCACGCCGAGGCGAGGAGCGCGTCGAGCGTGAGTTCTCGGGTCGTGAAAATCCGGGGCTTGCCGGTAGCAACCTGCGTGGCTGCGATGAACAGTTTGATTCCGCTATCCGATCGGATGCGCTCGAAATCGACCTGGTCAGCAAGGATATCGCGCAGCGGATTGAGGTTCAAAGGATTGAGCTGATACGGCGAGAAGAAGCGCGCGAGGTAAAGCAACGTGTTGACGGCCGGACCGGGGTTGCGCGCCAGGGGCCCGGAGCTGTGCCCGGGCGTCAGGCTGAGCGGCGCGCGGGACGCGACGCCCCGCCAGAAAGTCTCCAACGCCTGGCGACCGCCTTCCCGTCCGCCCACGGTGACTCCGTGCGAGAGCACCACTGCATTTATCGCCCCTGCGCTCGCGCCGCTGATGCCCTCGATCTCGATGCGCTCATCTTCCAGCAGGCGATCGAGAACGCCCCACGTGAATGCGCCGTGAGACCCGCCGCCTTGCAACGCAAGAGTGATCAATTTCTTTGACATATGCTCAACGCCGGCCCCATGAGGATGGGGGTGCGGGGGGAACGGGAAGGCTCCGATGGTTTGCCGGAAGGGGCCCGTTCCCCGCCGCGATGGGGGGCTCGGGGGGAACGGGAAGGCTCCGATGATTTGCCGGAAGGGGCCCGTTCCCCGCCGCTCAAAAGGCGCCGGGGACCGGCCCGTCCGAAGACCGCGCGGGGGCGATGACGTCAGTTCAAAGTCTTGGCACGCGTCAATGCGCGGACACCTCGCTCGACGACGCGCAGGACGAAACCGATCGCTGCCATCCCATCCACGATGAAACTGGCGATGCGCTCGCCCTGCGCCAGAGACATCTGCGCAGCGGTGCGCTCGCTGTCTGTCATGCGCACACGGTCGAGCGGACTGCTGACTCTCGTGCTCAACTTCGCTGAAGTTCCCATATCAATCTCCTTTTTCATGCTGCTATGCATCACGATAACAACAGTCTATATTTACTGTGTGTTCTTCGTGTTACAACGCATATTAGGGCAGTTATGGGTGTAATTGTTGCTTTGCAATACCTGTTATTTTGTATGGTGGAATGACAGAAAAGCTAATGCACTGCCGGAGAGCGTGCGCTGGCCAGGCGCGGCAAGCGCAACCTTCATGCGATCGACGAACCGTTAGGAGCCCGCGTGCCGCTCGTGCCGACCGCTCCGCCTTGTCAGTTAGCGGCTCCCCGTCAGTTTCTACCGCGCGGGCTCCTAGTTCTCGTCCAACTCCGGATAGTGCCGGAAGAGCCCGTGCTGGTTGAACGGAATACGACGGCCGGAAGCGAGATACGCCGCAATGCGGGGGCGCTCCATCACCCGCTGGTGCAGGGCCGTGACTTTCGGACAGGCGGGTTGCAGGCGCGCCATCAGCCGGGGAAAAGCATAGGTTAATCCGGCGATCACCTGGAACAGCGAGAGGTCAACGTACGACAAGGACTTGCCGACCAGATAACGGTCGCCGCCGGGATTCTCTCGCAGCACGCGCTCGTAGTAGCCGAGAAATTTCGGCAGCCGCAGGGTCCTGAAGCTCTCCGCCCGCCGAGCGGCCTCCGGTTTCTGTTCTTCGTAATACAGGCTCTTCGCAATGGGATGATGGACGTCGTGCGCCTCGACCACCAGATCGGCGATCAGAAGCTGGAGCTGGTGCGCCCACAGCCGGCTCCCTTCCGCCTTCGGAACGAGGTCGAGCCGTGGTCCCAGGTACAAGAGGACGTTTGCGGTCTGGCAGATCAGCAGCTTGCCGGCCTTCAGTATGGGGGGAGCGAACGGCGGGCGACCGTCACCGGACTTCTCCAGTAGGCGCTGCACCGCCGCGCGGCCGCCGCCATCCTGTTCCGGCAACCGCGCAACGTCCACGTAGTCCGCGGCGGCTTCCTCCAACGCGAGCCGGATGAATTCGCCGCGGCCTTGAATGTGGGGCCAGTAATAGAGTTCATAACGCATATCGCACTTACTCAATATGCGCCGGCGCCTTGGAGATCCGGTCGCTCTGCGCTTTGTCGTGGTTGATCCAAAGGCGGGCGCCGGTCTTTTCCATGATGGCGGCGACCTTCTCCATGGACCGGAGGCTTTGCTCGCGATCGAAATTGAAGCTCGGCACGCGCCGGTGCACCCAGTTTTCCTGCAAGTGCACCATGTCGCCCGAGAGTATCACCGGACCGGTTCTGGGCAGGCGGACGAGCAGCGACTGGTGACCGGGCGTGTGGCCGGGCGTCGCAATGATCATCACCGAGCCGTCGCCGAACACGTCGTGATCGCCGTTCAATTTCACGGTCTTGCTCCCGCGTAGCTTGTCGTAGCTCGTGACTTCGAAATTCCACTTCGACGCCGCGTCGGGGCCGAATGCCACGTCATACTCGGCCTGTTGGATGTACAGCGTCGCCGCGGTAAAGAGGTTGGCATTGCCGACGTGGTCGCCGTGCGTATGCGAGAACGCGACGTGCGTGACCTCGCCCGGCGCAACGCCGATCTCCGCAAGCTGCGCCCTGAGCGGCTTCGGCAACCAATAGCGTGGAGAAACTTTGCCGCGTTGAAACCCCTGGGGCATGGTCGCGACGTTGTCGTTGATCCCCGAGTCCCACATCAACCACCCCTGCGCGTGCCGGATCAGGTAGCAATTGGCGCTGAATTCCCATGGCTTCCCGATGTTGACGCCAGGTGTCCAGCGCGACACGTCCTCCACCTTCGATTCGCCACAGTTGAACACGTACATGCGCTGCACGCCGCTCTGGCCGGTCGTGCCGGCGCAAGCCGCCACGAGGGCCATGATCGCCACGATGGCGAACGATCTGAATGTCATTGCTGAAATCCTCCGATTACATAAATCGTGACGAGCTGCGGGCGGCGGGATAATGCTCAACCATATCCGTCATTTCTTTCTCTTCAGACCAAGCAGCTTCGCCGCGTTGCCGCCGATGATGGCTTCCTTTTCCGCGCGCGCGAGCGACTTCACGCCGCTCACGAACTCCACCGGCTTGTAGTACCCCATATCGTACGGATAATCGGTGCCGATCACGACGTGGTCCGCGCCCCACAGGCTCACCAGGTGCTCGAGCTGCTTCTCGCCGAACACCATCGTGTCGTAGTAGATCTTTTTCATTTCGCCCGGGCGTTCAAGGGGGATCAGCGCGTATTCGCCTGTCTGATTTTATAGGGTTTTTAGTTTGACTCGTAACACCCTGTCCACCTGATTTATTCTGGGTGTGTGGAAATATGTTTGGAATGGAAATCAAATGACTAACGAAATTGAACGTGAACGTAAGAAGCAGCAAGATGCCAGGCTCAAAGCGGCCGGTGTGCCGCAAGGTCAAGAGCTAGCGGACTATCTCGACCACGCCATGATGCGATGGGAGCGTAGGCACGCGCCGGGCTTGCGTGGGCTGCTGTGGCGGGCTTGGGAACGATGGGTTAAGCGGTAGATGCTCCCATTCTCGCTCCGCGTTACCGCCGGGGCCATTCGGAAACATCTGTCGGATGGCGCAAAAGTGAACGCTAGGGCCTTGAAGAAACCAATGGCCCGCTAGGCATCTCGATTGTCACGCTCGTTTCGGTGACGTTGAGCGGAAAGCAGCCTGCTTGACGCGGATCGAAACCCGCACGCCCGACTAGTTCTCGTGCTGCATTTCCGGTTTGGTAGGTGCGGAGGCTTTCCCGCGCGCGCGGGCTCTCACAGATCGGAAATCCGGGGGTATGAAAATTGGCTTGTTGCCGGGGTGGAAGTGCGTCGTCCCGGTTTTGTTCGTCATTACCCAGTGCTGTTCTTTCGGACTGAAACCATGCTTGATTGCATCAACGACCGCCACGCCGAAGCCGGGGAATTGCGACGAGGAGTGAAGCTCGATCGAGCCATCAATCCTCAGTTGTCGCCATATCCACTGATTTTCATCATGGAGGATGAACGCCCAGTTGACTGGAGAGTGTGTAATTTCTGGCCTGCTAGCCATGGGACCTCCCTCATAGCAATAATCACCTACGAAATATGCTACCTAAAAAAAGGGCGAATTTGTAAAGATTCATTGTCACTAGTGACCACTATTGTCGCGATCGAGCGACGGTCACACGGGGCACGCGGAAAAAACCCGCGCGGCCGGAAGTTCAAGCACTTACAATCACGACTTCGAAGTGGCGGGCAGCGCCGCGTTCGATTACCTCGCCACGCGGTCGGATGTCGACCCTGACCGTGTCGCCATCATGGCAATGAGCCTCGGCGGCTACTACGCCCCGCGCATCGCGGCGATGGACCCGCGTTACCAGGCGTGCGTCGCGTGGGGCGCGATCTGGGACTATCACGCGACGTGGGTCCGGCGTCTGGAGAAAATCAAACAGGCGGCGCTCCCCGTCCCGGCGGATCACCTGCTGTGGGCCTGCGGTGTCGAAACGTACGAGGAGGCCCTGAAAAAGATCGAAGGGCTCCGTCTCGACGGCATCGCTCAGAAAGTGCGCTGTCCGTTCCTGCTGATGCACGGCGCGGAGAACGCGTAGGTCTCGACGGCCGAGGCGCAGAAACTGTTCGAGGCGATCGGCGCGAAGGACAAGACTTTCCGCATATTCACGGCTGAGGAAGGCGGGGCCCAGCACTGTCAGCGCGACTACCTCACGCGCGCAATCGACGTCGTCGCCGACTGGCTTGATGAGAAACTGAAGTGACCGGCCGCTCTTAGGGATGAGTTCGTAGCGCTGCGCAAGATCCTGGCGGACATCGGAGTCACCGCTTCCACCCCGTGATGCGACCCGCTGCACCCCGCTGCACCAGCGCCAACCTCGCGAGCCATTCTCAATCCACCGATGCTCTTGCTGGGGCAAGGCATGGCGTGGGTGTCCATGCTGAGAATGATTAGTGTCGATATCTCTTACATGTCTCTGGTGAAATCCTGGTTGCGATCTATGTAACCTATTGTATTAATGTAATTGTTACTTTCGGCACGATTCTTGCTGCTGCTCTGGCCGCTTTCGATCGGCTGCTTCTGCCCATGCGCGAGCAACTGCAGAAGGATGAGCTGATGGAACTCGCCCGCTTCAATGAACTTGTCCAGCAAACGCGCCTAGGCGGGCGCGCACTGCTTGCGGCGAAGCTCCATCTGGTTGATGGCCTTCCTGTCGCGCGCGCCGCACAGAAAGCGAATATCTCACGCCAGGCAGCCTACAGGGCGATCCAACGTATCCCGAGGACGTTCTGCCCTCACTGTGGAGCACCTCTTCCAGCCGATCGCGCTATCCCGCAATCTCGCGCAGCCGCCCTACCCGACGAAAATCAAGAGCTCTGACATCTGCGCCCTGTGCTACCGTAGCCGGCCAAAACTGCATTAGGTCGGTCTTCGGCCTTGGATAACGACGTAACCACAACACTCGCGCGTTTCGCCGCTGAGCTCACGTACGAGGACATCCCCGAGCGGGTCAGGGAATACACCAAGGACCTGCTGCTCGATGCGCTGGCGTGTGCCCTTGCGGGCTACAGGGGAGAAGACACGCCGAAGGTAATGCGCTTCGCCGCGGCGCTCGGCCACTCGCAGGAAAGCAGCATCGTCGGCGGCGGGAGCCTCTCTCTCACCGGCGCCACGGTCTGCAACGGTTTTCTCATCACTGCGGTGTCGATGTGCGACGTCTATCGCCCCACGGCCACTCATTTCCAGCCGGTCATCGTCCCCCCGGCTCTCGCCATTGCGGAGCGCGACGAAGCAAGCGGCCGCGATCTGCTGGTGGCGCTGGTTGCTGGCTTCGAGGCGGCCGCTCGGGTCGCGGCGGGCGTGGATTACGCGTCTTTCCGCAGCCGCGGCTGGCATGGGCCCGGCACGATCGGACCGTTCGGCGCCGCAGCCGCTGTGGGCCGCCTCCTCGATTTCGATACCGACGCGATGGCCACGGCTTTTGGTCTCGCCGGCAGCCAGGCAGCAGGTACTTTTGCCGCGTGGGGAACGCCATCGGTCAAGTTCCACCAGTTTCGCGGCGCTCTATCGGGTCTGATGGCGGCGCTTCTCGCCGAGCAGAAATTCGTTGCGACTCGCCAGTTCCTGACAGCGGCGGACGGCGGCTTCTATCCCACCTACTGTGGCGGCAGTGCGAAGGACGCGGCGACGGCAGCTCTTGGCGAGCACTGGGAACTGGAGCAGATAGCCCTGCGGCCTTCGCCCACTTCCGCAGCCAGTCAGGGCATCGTGACGGCGCTCTTCGATCTCATACGGTGCCACGAGCTCAAAGCCGAGCGCACGAAGCGCCTGCGCATCCATGTGAGTCCGGCCTCATTCGACGCCTACAAGAACCGGCGCAACTACAGCGGAAAGTGGGAGGCCTCCGCCTCCCTGCATTACACCGCCGCAGTGGTGCTGCACGATCGCGAACTGTGGTTGGACCAGTTCGAGTCGCAGCGTTACGACGACCCCGCGCTCAAGCGGTTCTCGCAGGAATGCGTCGAGCTGCTCGGCGATCCCAAGCTCACCGCCGAACAGGCTATCGTCGAGGCAGAGATGAACGACGGCTCGGTTTTGAGCGCGCATTGCAAAGCGTCCAAAGGCACGCCCGAGAATCCGCTCACGCGAGCCGAGATCGAAGACAAGTTCCGCAAAGGCGCAAAAGACCGTCTCGCGCACGCCGCGGTGGAACGCGTCCTCGAAACCCTAACGCACCTCGAAGACTTGAAATCAGCGCGATCGCTGATGGACGCGCTCAGGAAAGAGTAGGTCGGATGACGGGCGTAAAAGGCTCGTAGAGGTAACTTCCCGGCACTGAAGGGATCGTCGCGACTTCGGCTGCGTCGAGCACGACGACGGCCCGGTACTTCGTGGTCATGTGCAGGCCGACTGCTTCGAGCCAGGTGGCTCGCGACTCCAGCGGCCCCTCTCCGCCGCGTTCCGCGCTATCCCACGCAAGAACCCGCTGTCCGTCGTGCACTAGAGGCGCACGAGACGATCCATCGAACAAGTTGCGCGTCCACAACTGATACGCATGATGGAAGCGCGCGCTCTGGCTCCCTCCTCCACCGATGTTCTTATACGCCTCGCTCGCGTATACATCCGCCGAGTCGATCGAGTACATAGCCAGATAACGCGACGGCGTGCGGCCGACCGCCTTGAACCGCTGGGCCGTATGAATCCCCGGAACTGAAATCAGCTTCCGAAGATAGCCCGCATACCACTCGTGCCACGCCTGCTCGGTCGTGGGGTCCGAGTACACGTGGTCGACCATGTAGATCATCGGGCGAGAGCGGTAGTGGTGATTTGTGACTGCCAGAACCCAATTTGGCGAGGCGCGCAGCAAGCCGCTCGGCACATAAGACTTAGCGGCATGGCGTTCCCAGGTTCACGTGCGCGACGCTCAGCGTCAATTCATACATAATTACTGCGACTTGACCGAGCGTACGAGGGTGTCAGGAACCTTAGAGTTTAGGGTTCCTGACACCCTTACGATAGAGGATCGCAAGAGATCGGGTCCGGCACCGGCTAGCTTGCGAAGAATATGTTTTTCCTCAGCCTTGCGCGCGGTCGAATGAACATCAGCCATTCATGAAATCAGTCCTAGTCCGCCTTGATTCCGGCTTCCTTCACCACCCGCGTCCACTTCGCAATCTCGGCTCGCAAGTACGCATCGGCCTCGCCTGGTGTGCTTCCGGTCGGGTCCATCCCCTGCCGGACAAGCGCGTCGCGCACCTCTGCCGTTTGCAGGAGCCTCATCGCTTCCGCATTGAGCCGCGTGACGATGGGCTGCGGCGTGCCGGCCGGCGCCAGGAATGCGAACCAGCTCGATGCTTCGTACCCCGGGACGCCGGATTCCGCGACCGTGGGGATGTCCGGCGCTGCGTTGGAGCGCTTCGCCGAAGTAACCGCGATCGCCCTGATCCGCCCCGTCCTGATCTGGTCGATCGAGCCGGGCAGAGAGGCAAACATGAGCTGCACCTCGCCCGCGATCACGGCCGGGAGCGCCTGGGCGACGCCCTTATACGGGACGAGCGTGATGTCGAAGTTCGCCGTGCGTTTTAGAAGCTCGGCCGCGAGATGGTTGATGCCGTTGACGCCCGCCGAGCCGTAGTTCAACTGACCGGGGCGCGCCTTGGCGAGCGCCATGAGCTCTTTCAATGTCTTCGCCGGGACGGCCGGGTTCGCGGTGATCGCGACAGGCGCCGTGGCGACGAGCACGATCGCGCTGAAATCCGCCGCCGGCTTGTAGGGCAGCTTCGGGTACAGCGCCGCGTTCACCGCGTGGCTGCTTCCGATCGACACCAGCGTATGACCATCCGGCGTTGCCTTGGCGGCGATCTCCGAAGCGATGGCGCTGCCGGCGCCCGGCCGGTTATCGACAATGATCTGCTGGCCGAGGCTTTCGCTCATGCGCTGTCCGAGAACGCGGGCAGCGACATCGGCGCCCCCACCCACGGGAAAGCCCACCAGTATGCGTATGGGCTTGGTCGGGTAGTTAGCGGTTTGTGCGTTCGCCGGCGCGGCGACGGCTCCAAGACTCAACAGCGCACAAACAACACCAACACGGAACACGAGGATCAGGCGGCGGCTCTTTCGCGCTGCGTGGTCGTTGCGAAATGCGAGAGCATCGCCGCGGCATTGCGGTGCAGGATCTTCTCGCGGGCATCCTCGCCGATCTGCGCTTCCGCGAGCGCCTTCCTGGTCCAGTCCACGCCGAATTCGGTGCCGTCGGTGCCGCACACGATGCGCTCGGCGCCGTACAAGTGCACTCCGGCCTCGATCGCGCGCGGGCCGAACGAGTTGCAATCCACGTACACCTTCGCGCGACGGAAGCGCGCCGACGGCAACTCCTCTTTCGGCGTGTCGAGCAGGCAGCGGTGGTCCATGCGCTCGACCTCGTACGGGATGTTGCCGCCCAGGTTGTGGATGTAGATCATTGCATCGGGGTAGGGCGCGAGGAAGTCGGTGAGGCACAACGTCACCATTGCCGAGGACAGGCTCGCCTGCATGTCGAGCGTGCCATTGCGGCGGCGCGCGTTGTCGGTGTCGTTCGCGTTCCGGGGGAAGGCGTCGCCCGGCAGCGGGCCGTGGTGTATGAAGAGGAAGGCGCGGCGCCGGTTCGCGACCTCGAGCAGGGGACGCATCTTTTCGGCGTGCTTGCCGGTGAGGAAACCGTTCGCCGGCAACTGCGCGCCGACCATGCCCGGCAGCCCCAGCGCCCGGTCGAGCTCGGCGGCGGCGACAGAAATGTCCGAGAGCGGCAGCGCAGCATGGGCGGTGAAGCGGCCCTCGTGCTCCCGGCAGATCCGGGAGAGGCTGTCGTTGACGAGCCGGCACAGCGGGACAGACACCTCGAGCGGCTGGGACTCGATCCAGCAGGCGGAGCCGAGCAGCGATAGCACGCTGGTGGTCACGCCCTGACGATCCATCCTGGCAAGGTAGGTGTCGACGTCATCGAACGCCTTGGCGAGCGGTTCTTCGCCGACCCGGGTCTTCAGCACCTCGACCCCGTCATCGTTGCGCACGATGCGCGGTTCTCTGGTCCGGGCGCGCAGCGCGTCAGCCAGCTCGGCGGGCCTCCAATGGGCATGCATGTCGATCATGGCAGTCTCCTCTATCCGTGATACAGCAGTTTAACCCAAGGCCCCAGCCAAGGGACACCACCTGTCAGGTCGGAACTACTACACCTCGTCCCTCGTCCCTGGTCCCTCATCCCTCACCCTGCCGGCGGCCATATCCGCGTCGCCAGATTTGCCGACCCCGGAGCATGGATCAGTTTCGGAACGACGCGGTCAGCCCACGCTTTCATCTCTGGACGGCCGTCCTCGAGCGTCATGTAG
This sequence comes from uncultured beta proteobacterium, assembly GCA_963802355.1. Taxonomy (GTDB): domain Bacteria; phylum Pseudomonadota; class Gammaproteobacteria; order Burkholderiales; family SG8-41; genus SG8-41. The sequence continues at coordinate 680,061 of CAWDIV010000015.1, forward strand.
TAGCGGTTGCGTGTTTCGAGCGATGTGAACTCATACAGGATCGCGTGTTTCGCCCAGCCCGCCACAGAAGCGAGCTTCCGCGTCCTGACGCATCCCGGTAGCGTGCCCATCCGCGGCATGCGCGACTGGGCGTACCAGGCGTGCATCTCTTCCTCGTCCTGATACGCGCACTGGAAGCTTCCGAGTTGTATGCAGGGAGCGAGCATCATTCCGGACCCGTACCCCTTCGCCTCAGGCCCTTCGACTCTCGCCGCTTCCACCATGATGTTCATGCGCTCGCCGGTTCTCCTTGCCAGCATTTCTTTGCCCGGCTCCCCCAGGCCGCGGTGCAGCTCGCTCGGCGCGGGATCGCCGAAAACATTGGCGTGTTCGGCGCCGAAGAGGAGCAGGTAGCGGTCTCCGGTGGGAACGGAAGGATCCAGCCGTGGGTCCTTCTTCGCGCCGCCCCTGCGCATGGTGCTCATCGTGCCGCGGTCCACCGTGGCGTAGTGCGCCGCCGACAGGAAACCGGGCCGCTTCAGCAGAGTGGGCATGTACTCCTGATGCAGCCAGGATAGATAGGCCTCCCGGCCTGCCTCCGGCAGATCGTACCAAGTGATCCACAGCGCCCGGTCCACGCTGCGGCTCTGCTGTGCCGGCGCAGCGGCTTCGGCCGTGACTCCGCTGGTCGCGGCAACGGCCGCGGCTGCACTACCCACCGTCTTGATGAACGCTCGCCGCTCATTGCTCATTGCCCGAACTCCTGCGTGTCTTCAGTCGGCCTTGGCGCCGGCCGCTTTGAACACCTTCGCCCGCATGACGATCTCGCTGCGCACGAGCTTGTCGAATGCTTCCGGCGTGCTGTGCCGGGGGACCGCTCCCGTGCTCGTAATACGCTCGCTGACGTCGGGCAGTTGCAGGATCCGGCCGATTTCCCTGGACAGCGAATCGACGATGGTGCGCGGCGTGCGGGACGGCACGAAAACACCGAACCATCCGTCGTATTCAAAGCCCGGCAGGGCCGCCTCGGCTATCGTCGGGACATCGGGCAATGCCGGCAGGCGTTGCGTAGCGCTCACGCCGGCCGCGAGCAGGCGCCCGCTTTTGACCATCGGCATCGCGGCCAGCAGGGGTGTCATCGCAAACTGTATGCGCCCCGCAATCACGTCGTTGAGCACCTCCGGCACGCCCTTGTACGGCACGTGCACGATGTTGATGCCCGCAGCCAGCTTGAACAGCTCGCCCCCGTAGTGGGTGCCGCTCCCGATACCGGAGGAACCATAGGTGACCTGTCCCGGCTTCTGCCTGGCCGCGGCGATCAGCTCCTTGACCGACTTCACCCCGGCCCCGGGGGCGATCACCAGCAGGAGCGAAGTGCTTGCGACCTGCGTGACGCCCGAAAAGTCCTTCACGGGATCGTACGGAAGCTTGTCGTAGAGCGCGGCCGCGCCCGCAAACGCCGACGAAGTCAACATCATGGTGTGGCCATCGGGCGCGGCGGTGGCGACGATGCCGCCTGCCACCGTGCCACCGGCGCTCGGCCGGTTGTCCGCGATCGCCTGCTGACCCCAACTCTCGCTCAATTTCGGCCCGATCAGCCGCGCGAGAATATCGCTCGCGCTGCCGGGCGTGAACGGCACGATGACGCGGATCGGGCGCGACGGATAGGCTTGCGCTACGGCAACTTGTGACGCGAGCATCAACACTGTGGCTGACAGCCATATGAGTCCGGTACTCTTCATAGTGCGTGACCGATAACCCGTAACTAGAAGTTGTCTCAAAAACCAGCAGAAGTGCAGTCTAAATCCGAATAACGGACAGGATTGACAGGATTTACAGGATGTTTTGTGCCCATAATCCTGTCTATCCCGTTCATCCTGTCGGTTTTCGGTTTTTGAGATAGGTTGTGGTCTTCATTCGCCTTTCGCCTTCCGCCTTCCGCCTTTCGCCTTGTCTTTACAATCCGAGTATTCGCCCGATCTCCGCGATGTAGCGGCTGGCTTCCAGGCTTTCGACGAGCGCCGAGTCAACGACGTTCTCGAAGCCTTGCCGGATACCGTGCAAGCCGTCTCGCACCCAATGGTGCCGGCGCACCGGGGAATTGAGCACGTTCTTGAGCGTTTCGACTTCGTCGCGCAGCAGCTGCATGTCCTTCGAGCCGCTCTGCACTTTCTTCAGATCCTGCTCCAGGGCCTCGATGAGCTTCGCCACTTCCTTCAGATCTATCTCGGACGTGCTTTCCGTCTTCTGCTCCAAGTTCGCCATCTCTCTCTTCCTTGTGCCTTAAGCCTGTTTGAGCTTCACCGCCATATCCTGGCCTGATCGGCACGTAGAAGTCAAAGTATGCCAAGACGGCAAACACAGGGCGACTCACTGGTGCTTCGCACCAAGCAAAAACCCCGCCGCAGCGGGGTTCTACGTGAACGAGGCGAGCCGACTATTTCACATCTTCTCGAAGTTGATCTTCTTCACGAGCGCGGCAACCTCCTGTGACTCTTCCTTCATGTGCTTGGTCACCTGCTCCGGCGTCGAGCCGACGGCCATGAGCCCGTCGCCGAGGAATTTCTCTTTCACGTCGGGCAGGTGCACGATCTTCACCAATTCCGTGTTGAGGCGCTTCACGATGGGTTTGGGGGTGCCCGCGGGCACGAGTATGCTGTGCCAAGTGACGTTCTTGAAGCCCTTCACGCCCGATTCGTCGACGGTCGGCGTATCGGGCAGGGCCGGGTTGCGCGTCAGCGACGTCACCGCCAGCGCGCGCAGCTTGCCCGACTTGACGTGAGGCAATGCAACGAGCGGATTCATGAAGAAGAACTGCACGTGGCCGCCGACAAGGTCGACAACCGCCTGACCCGTCCCCTTGTACGGGATGGCGACCATGTCGATGTCGGCCATCACCTTGAAATTCGCGATGCCCAGCACGTTACCGGTGCCAGTCGTAGCATAGTTGATCTTACCGGGCTGGGCTTTCGCAAGCGCGATGAATTCCTTGATGTTGTTCGCCTTCACCGAAGGATGCACTACGACGATGTTGCCGCCCTCAGTGAGCTGCGTGACCGGCTGGAAGTCGCGCACCGGGTCGTACGGCAGCGTCTTGTAGACATGCGGGTTGATTGTCAGCAGGCTGTTGGCGGAGAGTATGAGGGTGTAGCCATCCGGCGGCGACTTCGAGCCGATTTCGAAACCGACAATGCCGCCCACACTGCCGCGATTGTCGACGACGATCTGCTGCCCGATGGCATCGCTCAGCTTGGCGCCCATCATGCGCGACAGGATGTCGCTCGGTCCCCCGGGCGCGAACGGCACGACGAATCTGATCGGCCGCTGGTTAGGCCAAGTCTCCGCTGCCTGAGTGCCCGATACCGCACCTGCCAAGAGCAAACCTAATACCACAGTTGTTGCACGGTTCATCGCAGACCTCCTTGTTTTTGAATGCGACAACAATGCTTCGATCAGTCCATTATACGGATGTTCCTCCGGAAGGAGTGGCTGGGCGCGGGCCCCTTCCTGCAAATTCGCGAGGGTACTTCCCGCGCCCCCCACACCCCCCGTCACAATACTAAATATTCGTCGCGAGATATTACATTCGAAGGGAGCCCTTTCCTCAGAATCCGAGGAGACCTAATGCTGCGACGCAGCGAGCTGCTTACTCGCCACTGACGGCGGGCGGCACCCAGCCGCGCTTCGCTCGGATCGTGTGATCGCTCAGCACCTCGACCACTGCCGGCCGGCCGGCGGCGAGCGCCTTGTCCAGCGCCGGCTTCATATCCGCCGCCTTGTCCACGCGGAACCCGACGCAACCCATCGAATCCGCGACCTTCGCGAAGTTGACCGCTTTTTCGAAGCGCGCGTTCTCGATCACGCCGCCCGAGTAATTGTTGTTCACGACCATCACCGCGTTGAGCTTCAGGCGCGCCGCCGTCTCCATTTCGGCCATGTGATAGTAAAAGCCCGCGTCGCCGCAGAAGCCGATCACCGGCTTGTCCGGCGATGCCGCCTTCGCCCCCAGCGTCGCCGGGAACGCCCAGCCCAGCGATCCGCCGCAACGCAGGTAGCGCTGCCCCGGCTTCGTCATGCGCGTCATCTGCGCGGTCCAGATCGCCGCGTGGAACGTGTCGACCACGAGCGTCGCGCCGGCGGGCAGCCACTCTCCCAGTTCCTTGCTGATACGTTCCGGCCGGATCGGCACCGCGTCTGAATCGCGCAGGGGCTCGGACTCCGCCCAGTAGTCGGCCACGTAGCTGCGTACTTGTTCCAGCCACTCCGCCCGCCGCGGCGGCTGGTTGCCGACTGCGTCGATCAACTTCTGCAACGTCACCTTGGCATCGCCGTGCAGCGACACGGTGTTTGGATAGTTGCGCCCCAGCTCGTCGGGGTCGATGTCGAGCTGTATCACCGGCGTGCCGATCTTCGGAATCTGCCAGCCGTTGGTCACCTGCCCGCCGGTATGGCTGCCGACGAAGAAAACGAGATCCGCCGCCGCCACCGCCTGGTTTGCGCACCAGCGCGAATAGCTGCCCGGGACGCCGACCGCCAGCGGGTGATCGTCCGGGACGATGGCTCTCGCGTGCAAGCTCGTCGCAATTGGTATCTGCAGCGCCTCGGCGAGCTTCACGAGCTCCGGTCCCGCTCCGGACGACACGACGCCCCCGCCAGCCACGATAATCGGCTTCGCAGCCTGCGACAGCGCCGCGATCGCCTCCTTGACCGCAGACGGTTCGGCCTCCGGCCGGAACGACGGAAACTGCGTAAACCGTTTTTCGAATACGAGATCGAACTCCCCTTCTTTTTCCAGCATCTGGCCTGCGTTGCCGCGCAGTTCCAGATGGACCGGGCCGGGTGCGCCGCTCGTGGAGGCCCGGAACGCCTGGCGCAGCAAATCGGGGAATCGGTCCACCGAATCGACGGAATAGTTGGCCTTGGTCACGCCGTCCCAGGCGGTGAAGTCTTCGGCATTCTGGTAGGCATGGCGGTAGCGCGGCTGGTCGTTTTGGCCGCCCGTGATCGCGATGACCGGCGAACCCGACATATGAGCGTCCCGCATGCCTGCCGCCAGGTTGGTCGTGCCGATGTCCTGGCAAAGGCAGACGCCCGGACGGTGCGAGGCCCTGGCGTAGCCGTCCGCCATGTACGCGGCCGCCTTCTCGCCGTGGGTGACCACTCTCGTGACGCCCACCCTGTTCATCTCGTCCATCGCCTCCCGCACGATGGAATTCACGTAAAAGATGTGGGTCACGCCGTAGCCTCGCATGGCCTCGGCAAAGTAGCGGCTACCAGTCATACGGGGCATAGGTGCTCCTCGGAAAAATCAGGTATGAGCGACGAAGAATGACGCAAGAACCAAACGCCGACAAGACACAAAGATAGCGGCAACCCATACCCATCATGCGGACTGTGAAATCGGAAGGATGAGGGATGGGCAGAAGCGGACAGCGCTCCGGCTCCACTCAACGACTGACGTTTGCGTTCTCACACGCTCAGTGGTCAACATTGCGGTACATGACGTCAGCCCCGCCGCGCCGCTTCGATCGTGGAGATGTCGATCTTTTTCATCGTCATCATCGCTTCAAACGCACGCTTGGCCGCTGCGCGATCGGGGTCGGAGATCGCGGCGATGAGGGCGCGCGGCGTGATCTGCCATGACAGGCCCCACTTGTCTTTACACCATCCGCATGCGCTTTCCTGCCCGCCGTTTCCGACAATCGCGTTCCACAAGCGGTCGGTTTCGGCCTGATCGTCGGTCGCGATCTGGAAAGAGAACGCCTCGTTGTGCTTGAACTGCGGTCCGCCGTTGAGGCCAAGGCAGGGGATGCCAATCACGGTGAACTCGACCGTCAGGACATCGCCCTGCTTGCCGTCGGGATAGTCGCCAGGTGCGCGCATCACCGCGCCCACCGCGCTGTCGGGAAAGGTCTCGGCGTAGAACCGCGCGGCGTCCATGGCGGTACCGTCGTACCACAGGCAGATCGTGTTCTTCTTGGCCATTTCCGTACTCCTATAAGAGTTAGGATCCACTAACGGTAGATTGATATGTCGATACCGCGACCAGCTACAAAACCAAGCTGGCAGCGCCGTTCATCGCCGTTGACGGCCTAGCTTTTCAGCGCTGCGAGCGCCTCTCCGGTGGTTGGCGGAGCTGTGGGGCGGGCGTACATCGACTTTAGCTCGGCCAAGTAGAGTTGGATCGCGGACGATTCGGTTAACACGACGCTTCCGTCGACCAGCACTGGCACTTTGGCAGCGGGGTTGAGAGTGCGAAGCTCTTGGCCCTGAGTCTCACCTCGCAATGCGTCCACCGGGAGCATCGCGTACTCCAGGCCCGGTTCGTTGAGCAACCAGATAACGCGCAGGGCGCGGGTCGGGGGTGCTCCGTAGAGTTTCATCATTTCAAGCTCTCCCCTCTATCAAGTAGGAGATTGTGGGTGCGCATCGAAGTTCCCTGCCCCCCATCAGTTTCGCCGGATCGGGTTCGCCATATACCTAACCGCGCTTCGATGTTGTGTGCCGGTATTGTCGGCCGGATTGCGCCCGGCTAGCGCCAAGCCCACACCGGCTGCTCCAGGTGCGCAACGCGCGTGTCGCGGCCGTGCACGGCGACTTCCATGAACTGGTACATCACCGCCGCGGTCGGCGCGTAGATCTTGGTGTCGAGTATCGGGTAGCGGATGACCGGGCGGTCGCTTTCGGGAATGGACACGAATTCGGGCGAGCCCAGCTTGACGAGCTCGGACAGATGGACGCGGTAGAGCCGGGCGACCTCGGCGGGGTTCGCGCTCATCGTGGCCCTCTGCGGCGCCCACGCGACGAGCGGCGTGATGACGTAACCTGACCGCGTCGGAAAATCATCCAGGCGGCCGAGGATGGCCCCGGGTGCGAGTTCAAGATTAATCTCCTCGCGCGCCTCGCGCAGCGCCGCATCGATTGCGCTCTCGCCCGCGTCGACGCGCCCGCCGGGCAGCGCGAACTGGCCGGCGTGCGCATTCAGGTGGGAGGCCCGGCGCGTGATGAGCAGCGCGCAATCGCCGGCGCCGTCGTCGGCAAGGATCAGGCACACCGCGGCGTGCTTGAGCGAGGCATCGTCGATGCACCGAGCATCGAAACGCTCAAGATTGCGCGTGACGGCGGCGCGCCCGGCGGCGTTGTAGCCCAGGGATTTCACCGTCGACTAACATCGTAGATCGCCTGTACCACCGCTTCCGGCGTCTCGCGCGGCAGGAAATGCCCGGCGACGGGCACCACGCGTCTTTCGTACGGGCCGGAAAAGAAACGCGCATGGGTTTCCGTCTCCTGCGGCGGATGCACCCCGTCGCTCGCCCCGTGCAGCGCGATCGCCGGCACCGTGATGGGCGGCCGCGTTGCGAGCCGCTCTTCGATCGCTTCCAGCGCCGCGTCGCCCGGCACGGAACCGAAACGGTGGCGGTAGGAGTGGATCACCACGCTCACGAAGTCGGGGTTGTCGAACGAAGCCGCGGTCTGCGCGAAAGCCGCATCGTCGAAGCGCAGGTTGGGCGACCACAGCCTCCATAGCAGTCGCGACAACTCGCGCCGGTTCGCCGCGAGGCCCGCCCGGCCGCGCTCGGTCTGGAAATACCACTGGTACCAGAGACGATGCTCGCGCTCCGGGTCGGCGGGCTCGCCGGATTTCGCGATGTTCTGGATGTTGTAGCCGCAGACGGTGACGAGGCCACGCGCGCGCCCGGGCCACAGCGCCGCCACCACGCAGGCGGCGCGGCCGCCCCAGTCGTAGCCCGCGAGAACCGCGGAATCGAGCCCGAGCGCGTCCATGAGATCCAACAGGTCGCGGCCCAGAGCACCCTGCTGCCCGGAGCGGAGCGTCGCTTCGCTGAGAAAGCGCGTCGGACCGTAACCGCGCAGATACGGCGCGATCAGGCGGTAACGGGATTGCGCCAGGGCGGCAACGACCCCGTCCCATACCCGCGGATCGTCGGGAAACCCGTGCAGGAGAATTGCGGGCACGCCGTCCGGTGGCCCGTGCTCCTCATAGGCGATCTCGAGCGTCGGGGTTCGAAGTCTCTTCAGCGGCCGCAGGATCGACATGCTCTTGTTAAGGCAAAAGGCAAAAGGAAAAAGCGGAAAGGACCGACTGCAAAACAACCTTGCTTGAGGTTATGCGTCTGCTCTGCTGGTCTTTGCAGTCCTCACCAGCACTACAAAAATGGCGATCAGTTCGCGTGCTTCAAGATAGAGCTGTTGGATTGCTGTATCACTAGAACTGGATTACGCGCAATGCGAATGTCCTGGTTGTGCCTTGCTATTCGAACCTCTTCCCACCCAGATAGATTGCCTCGATCGTGCGCATGTTGGCGATGTTGTCGAGCGGGTTCCGCGTGAGCACCAGCAGGTCGGCGGCCTTGCCTCTCGCCAGCGTGCCGTAATCCTTGTCGATGGCCAGGGCCTCCGCGGAATTCTTGGAGAACGCCTGGATCACCTGCATCGGAGTAAGCCCTGACTGCACCATCAGTTCCATTTCCCGGTGCTCGTAGTAGCCCTGGACGAAAAAGCGGTTCGGTGCGCCGCCGCTGTCGGTGCCGAAGGCGATCCGCACGCCGCCGTCGGCCAGTTTCTTGAGGTTGATCTTGTTCATCTCGTACCCGGCCCTGATTAGCGGGGTCTGCGGGTTATTCAATTGTTCCTCCTTCACCTTGTGCCTTAGCACCTCCATCCGCTCCGGCGGCACGCTCTTGCGGAAGTAGGCCTCTTCGATCCAGGCTGGGGAATGGGCGTAGGCGATCAACCCCTCGTCGCGGGTCAGAGTGGGAATGAGCGACACGTTGCGCTTTTTCAGCAGGGCGATGAAGTCGGCGTCCACCTCGCGATCGCGCACGTTGTGGGCGAGAATATTGAGCCCCGCCTCGACCATCATCCGGGCATCGGCCAATTCGTAGACGTGAGCCGTGGTGACCTTGCCGTGCTTGCGGGCCTGCTCCAGGACGGCGCGGCTCACCTCCGGGCTGATCTTGGGGCGGGTCCCGTACAAACTCTCGACCCATACCTTGATAAAGTCCGCCCCCTGCCCGACCACCTCATCCACCTTGGCGCGGGCTTGCTCCGGCGTCGTGACCGCAGGGTTGGGCTCGAAGCGAAAGCGCGTCGTCATGACGCGCGCCCCGCGCAGGTTGCCCTGCTGTTGCTCAGCCCTGGTCTTTACGAGTACGTCGCTCGCATCCGTTCCCTGGCTGACCGCGGTGGTCACGCCGTAAAGCGCGTACTGGCGCAGCTCCGGTTCGGCGTTCGCGCTCACGTGGCCATGGGCGTTGATGATGCCGGGCACGACGAACTTGCCGGCGACGTCGCTCACAGCCGCGCCGGGCGGGACCGTAACGCGCGACGACGGACCCATATCGCGGATGCGGCCGTTCTCCATCACGATGGTAATGTCCTTCTGCGCGGGCGCGCCGGCGCCGTCTATGACCGTCGCGCGTGTCAACACCGTGACCTGCGCCGCGGCACTCGCCGCTGCGAGCATCGCAAACGCCAGAACAGGGAAAGAAATTGCCTTAGTCATGTTCGCTCCGTCTTTTTTTGGTGATGGGTGATGGGTGATGAAACAATGGTGTGAACGGTTTTCCCCTCGTCCCTGATCTCTCATCCCTCATCCCTCATCCCTCATCCTTCATCCTTCACCCTCATCATCCCTCATTTACCGAGCCGATCCGGTCCCGCCGTCAGCATCGGCATCCGGTAGAGGCCTTCCTGCGCGGTAATGTAAAGCGTGCGCTTGCCCGGACCGGAAAATGCAACGTTCGTGGGCTTCTTGGGAACCGTGATGTTCCCGAGGGTACTCGCCCCTCCTGTCGAACACCTGCACGCCGGTAATGGCCGTTACATAGATGCGACCGTCACGATCGATTGCCACGCCGTCCCCGCCGCTGTCTTTCCCGCTGGGGATGTCACGCAGTTTGGCGAATGGCCGCTTGTTACGCAGCGCGCCGTCGGGCTGCACGTCGAATGCAAAGATTGTATCGCCAACGGTGTCGATCACAATAAGGGTCCTGCCGTCGAGCGTGAGAGTTAAACCGTTGGGCCGCACGATGCTATCGTCAACAGCCACTGCCTTTGCCGAGCCCGCGGGCAGGTAATACACATAGGCCTTGCGACCGGGCACCAGCGGCCGCGGGCCGGGATCGGTAAAGTAGATGCCGCCTTTCGCATCCACGATCAGATCGTTCGGCGCCATCAGGGGCCTTTCGCCATCACCCGCTGTCAGCTCGGTCGCCTTGCCGTCCTGGCCGATCTTGCTCACGCGCTTGCCCGTGGCCTCCACGCCGACCAGTTCCCCGCTGCGGGTATACGCGAGGCCGTTCGTGGTATTGGATTTCTCGCGCACGACGGAAATCCTTCCGCTCGGATCCAGCCGGTGGATACGCTGGGCATCGCGCAGATCGGTGAAGTAAAGTCCGCCGTCCGGCATTCCGAGCGGCCCCTCGGTGAAGGTGAAACCCTCCCGCACCAGCTCGGGTTGCACGCCGTCCGCCACTACGGCCCGCATACCGCCTGCGGTTTGCGGCAAATCGGCACACCCGGATAGCAATGCTGCACCGCAGACTGCGAGCAAAAATCCGGTTCGCATTTGGACTCCTCCCCGTGCCGAAGTGATGAAGTGACGCGGTAAAACCGAAATCTACTATAGGCCCGCTACTACGCATTCGCAATGCGAATGGTGCTAATGATCAGTAAGGAACAGCGATCGGCGCTGTGGCATAAATATCCAGTGCCGCCGGGAGCGACCGTTCGCGGTGTGTTTCTTCGCATCGGTACACGAAGCCTAAACGCCTCGGGACCAGGAAACCATCCGCGTCCTCCAGGTCCGGAACCATATCGGGCGGCACCACGTCGCCCTCCCACACCGGGCAGGCCGCGGACGCTTCCTGCATGGCGTCGAAGTCGCAATTCCGTCTCAGATGAACCTCGATCACGCTGCTGCCAATCAGCTCGATATTGAGGTGGGTGAGATCCGTCGCATCGGACGAGATCGGAATGGGAAATTCCGGCCAGTCCGAGACCTTTCTCCACTCGCAGGGCCGGTTGTTCCGGTAGAGGCACTCGACGGCGAGCTCGACAGTCCATGCATACCCCGACCGCTTGAAGTCCAGCGACAGGTGGCGGCCGCTGAAGTGCGGCATCCAGAAGCTTCCCGGGCGGACGGGGAAGACCGGGCCTCCGTCGTAGACCTGTGCGTACGCGTCGACGCCCATGCCGTTCAGATTGATGATGGGTTTCACGAACCAGATACCGCGCCTCGGAGGCAGCGTGCCGGCCGGGCCGCATTCGTATTCGAGCGTCTGCGATAACTGCAGCCGATCGTAGACCCAGCGCAGTTTCGGATAAGCCTGCCAGGCTTCGGCATCGGTCATCAGGAATCTCCCCGGTCGCCATTGTTCGTCGTATGAAGTTAGTCGCAACGCGGGCCAATCCGTTCCATTTGAGCGACGGGAGGCGCGGGTTCAGGAAGCCAGCATCAATTCGTCAGATCATCCCTTGTCACTGCGTGTCGTCACTATGTCACTGCGTCACCAGCCCCTAGTCTCCAAACTCTGGTCACTCGGGCTTGATTCCCGCTGCCTTGATGATCTTCGCCCACTTCTCTGTTTCGGACTTGATGAGCTTTGCGAAATCTTCCTGAGTGCTCGTCATCAGCTCGGCGCCGTCGGTCTCCAGCCGCTTGCGGGTCTCGGCGGTGTTCAGACCTTTCACCAATACGGGTTCAACCGCGCGACGATGTCCGCTGGGGTTCCCGCCGGCGCGAGCACGCCGTAGTAGATCGAGACTTCGAGACCCGGCACACCAGCTTCCGCGAATGTCGGCACAGCGGGAAGTATCGCCGAGCGTTTCGGGCTCGAAACAGCGAGGGCGCGCTGGGGAAATTTTGCGCGGCGGGTTGCGCGCCTGAATCAGGCGCAACGAACATCGCAACCAGCAGGCACAGCCAAACCCAGTGACTTGTGAGCGGTGACGGGTGACCGTTCCTGGAAGTCGGGCGGCCCCCTACAGCGTCGTTCCTCGTTGTTCCTTCAGTTGTCACGTAGTTCAAGCTAGGGCCTGATACACCAACGCGTGCACCAGCTGCCGGTGGTAATGGCGAATCGTACCCGGCGCATGAGCCATGAACACGACCACAAGATCCTCGGCAGGATCGACCCAGAAGTAAGTGCCCGTCGAGCCGGCCCAGTGGAATTCGCCCGGCGAGCTCATCACGCCCGACAGACCGGCCACGCGCCGCACGGCCACGCCCAGACCATATCCGTAGCCATTGATATTCGGATATTCGTTCAGCTTCGTCGTATCGACCTCCGGCCCGATGTGGTCGGCTGTCATGTACTGAACCGTCTTGCGCGCGAGTATCCTCACCCCGTCGAGTTCGCCGCCGTTCAGCAGCATCTGCGCGAAACGAAGGTAGTCGGTCGCCGTCGATACCGCGCACCCGCCACCGCAGTCGAATTTGTGAGGCTTCGATCCGTCGCGCAGCGTCTGGGGCTCGCGGGTCACGGGGTCCCGCGTCAGTGCCTTCGCGTAGCGACCAACCTTCGCGGGCGGCACTGCGAAAGCGGTATCGCTCATGCCGAGCCGGCCGAAAAGGCGCTCCTCGAGGTAGCGGGAGAGCGGCATGCCGGCCACCGCTTCGATGGCAAGACCCAGCACGTCGAGACCGAAGCTGTATTCCCACGCCGAGCCGGGCTGGTAGTGCAGCGGCAGCGCCGCAAGCTGCTCGATGAACTCGGATCCCGTCCATTTTGCCGAGGCCACATCAGAGGAGAAGGGATAGCGCGCGTGCAGCGGGGTGTTGCCGCGGCCGTAGCTCAGCCCCGCCGTGTGGCGCATCAAATCCTGTATCGTCATCTGGCGCGTCGGCGCGACCGTTGCGTCGCCGGCGCTGCCGTCGCATTGCGGCGCGGCCACCTGCATGCGCGCGAGCTGCGGGAGATACTTCCCGACCGGCTCGTTTACCATCAGCCGCCCTTCTTCGTAGAGTATCAGCGCGCCCACGCTTACCAGCGGCTTCGTCATCGAAGCGATGCTGAATACCGCGTCCTTGGGCATCGGCGTACGCGCGCCGGGGTCGAGGTGGCCGAACGCTTCGAAATAGCCGATCTTGCCGTGACGTGCGATGGCGAGCACTGCGCCAGGAAGCGTGCCCGCCGTAATTTCCGCGTTCAGCGCCGCGCCGATGCGCTGTAAGCGATCCGCCGAAAGACCGAGCAAATGCGGTGCTGCGAGCGGGTATGGCGCGTTCATCGAGTGCTTTCGTAGTGCAGTCGAATTCGAATGGTGCGGTCTGCGAATACCTTAGAATACCGGAGCGAGTGGTGCGTGACGAGTGGTGCGTGACGGATGCTGCGTGACGAAGGTTGCGGGACGGGTGCAACGTGGCGTCAATGAATTAGAGAAGTTGCGGTAAGAAAGACATTCAGTCAGGATGTATCCGTCACTTCCTACCGTCACTTCCTACCGTCACTTCCTACCGTCACTTCCTACCGTCACTTCCTACCGTCACGCCCCATTCGTCACGCCCTATTCGTCACCTCGTATCCGTCACGCCCTATCTGTCACGCCTGACCCGTCACGCCCCATCTAGATGCCCGACACCCCCGCCTACACCGAGCTCTGCCGCGCCTATACGCGCCTTTATCGCTACCACCATGTCGCGTCCATGATCGGATGGGACCGCAACGCCATGATGCCGCCCAAGGGCAACGAGGCGCGGGCGGCGGCCGAAGCGGAGCTGAACGCGTTGATCCATCGCACCCGCACCGATCCGCGTCTGGCCGAATGGCTGCGCGCGGCGGAGGCCGAGCCGCTCGACGACGTCGCACGCGCCAACCTGCGCGAGATCCGGCGCGACTGGCGCGACGCGAACGCGCTGCCCGAGTCGCTGGTCGAGGCGAGGACGCTCGCCGGCGCCAGGTGCGAGCACGCCTGGCGCAGCCAGCGCCCGGCCAACGACTGGCGCGGATTTCTGGAAAACTTTCGCGAGGTGGTACGGCTCGCGCGCGAAGAAGCGCGCCTGCTCGCCGAGGAGACGGGGCTCGCGCGCTACGACGCGCTCATGGACCGCTACGAGCCGGGCGTGCGCGCGGCGGATATCGAGCGGATTTTCGGCGACCTCAAACAATGGCTTCCGCAACTGACTACCCGGGTACAGGCCAAGCAGCGTGACGAGAAAATAACCACGCCCACGGGAACTTTTCCGGTCGCGGCGCAGCGCTGCGATGAATCTCGCCGTGATGAAGCTGCTGGGTTTCGATTTCGAAGCCGGGCGGCTGGACGAGAGCGTGCACCCCTTCAGCGGCGGAGTCCCGGAGGACGTGCGCCTGACCACGCGTTACCGCGAAGACGATTTCGCGCAAAGCCTGCTGGGGACGATACACGAGACCGGTCACGCGCGCTTCGAGCAGAACCTGCCCCGCGCATGGCTGGGGCAGCCGATAGGCGTGGCGCGTTCGTACGGCATACACGAAAGCCAGAGCCTGTCATTCGAGATGCAGCTCGCCCGGAGCCGCGGCTTCGTCGGGCTGCTCGTCCCGATGCTGGCCGGCCATTTCGGGAGCCAGCCGGCGTTCCAGGCGGACAACCTGTTCTGGCTGTTTACACGCGTCAAGCCGGGCTACATCCGCGTGCAAGCCGACGAGGTAACTTACCCGGCTCACGTCGATCCTCCGCTTCGAGATCGAGCGCCCGCTGATCGAGGGCGAAATCGAGCCCGAGGACATACCCGCGCTGTGGGACGAAAAGATGCAGGCCCTGCTGGGACTCGATACGCGCGGCAACTTCCGGGACGGTTGCATGCAGGACGCGCACTGGACCGAAGGGGCTTTCGGCTATTTCCCCAGCTACACGCTGGGCGCGATGTACGCGGCGCAATGGTTCGCCGCGCATGCGGCGCGCCGTGCCGGATCTCGACGCGCGGATCGCGAGCGGGCGATCTCGCTCCGGTGTTCGAGTGGCTGCACGCGAATATCTGGTCCCAGGCGAGCCGCTGGGATACGCCGGAGCTCGTGCGCCGCGCGAGCGGCGAGGCGCTGAATCCGGCGCATTTTCGCGCGCACCTCGAGACGCGCTACCTTAGTCGCCTAGGACTATCTCAAAACGAAAAGCACAACTTAGCCACAGATACACACAGATAAACACGGATAAATTCAAACCTGAAATTCAAGAACATTTCAGCCACGGAAGCACACGGAAGCACACAGACACTGCAAGAAGCGAAGCCACCAATCAGCGAATAAAATCATTTCAGCCTTTCCGTCCTGTCCGTGTTTTCCGTGTGATTCCGTGGCCAATTTGGCTTTTGGTTTCATCTGTGTTTATCTGTGGCTCAAATATGTTTTTGACATCCATTCCAGGGCATATCAGGTCTGCGCTCATCGTGAGCGCATTGCTCGCTGGTACCGCCGGCGCGCAGCCGTACCCCGTCAAGCCGGTGCGCGTCATCGTCAATTTCCCTCCCGGCGCCGGGGACCGATATATCGACACGGCTGGTCACGGCGAAGTTCGACCGAGACGCTCGGCCAGCAGTTTCTGGTCGACAACCGTCCGGGTGCGGCCGGCAATATCGGGGTCGAGCTGGCGTCGCGCGCCGCGCCTGACGGTTACACGCTTCTCACAGCGACCGCCGCCGCGGCCATGAGCCAGACGCTGTTCAGCAAGATCAGTTTCGATCTCAACCGGGATTTCACGCCGGTCGCGATGATCGCTTCGGCGCCTTTCGTGTTGGCGGTGCATCCTGCGGTGCCGGCCAGGTCGCTGCAGGAGCTCATCGCGCTCGCGAAGTCCAGGCCGGGCCAGCTGTCGTACGCGACGCCCGGCACCGGCAGCTCTCCCCACCTCGCCGGCGAGCTTTTGAGAATGCAGGCCGGCATCGATCTGCTCCACGTGCCGTACAAGGGCATGGTGCCGGCCATCACCGACGTGATCGGCGGCAACGTGTCGATCATTTTCGGTAACACCCTGGTCGTATTGCCCCAGATGAGAAGCGGGCGCGTCCGCGGCATCGCGATCACGAGCGTGCAAGCGTAGCGGCATGGCCCCCGACCTGCCGACGATCGCGGAATCAGGGTTTCCGGGATTCGAGTCCGGCACGTGGTACGGGCATGATGGCGCCCGCACGCACGCCGCGCGACGTGGTTACCCGGTTGAGTGACGCCGTGACGCGTATCGTGCAGCTCGCCGACGTGCGCGAGAAGCTGATCGCCCAGGGCGCCGAGCCGCTGACCGGCACGCCCGCGCAGATGGGCGACTTCGTCCGCAGCGAGATCGCCAAGTGGGGCAAGGTGGCGAAGGCTGCCGGCATCCGCGTGGAATAGCAGTGTGTCGAACTCTCTATCCCTGAGTTCGTCGGGTACGCATCGGTGGTCATATCTTGATCGGGCTCGACCCGACACACTGCTATACAGTCTGTCGGCCCAATCGGTATTAGAAACCCCGGCGATGGCGCTACGAACTGGCAAATTCAACGTAAGACCGACAGGCTGATGGCATCGAGCCTGCTTTTGCTGCTCGACGACATCGCCACGGTGCTCGACGACGTGGCGTTGCTCACCAAGGCAGCGACCGAAGAAGACCGCCGGGGTGCTGGGCGACGACCTCGCGCTGAACGCCCAGCAGGTAGCCGGCGTGAAAGCCGACCGCGAGCTGCCGGTGGTGTGGGCGGTCGCCAAGGGCTCGCTGCTGAACAAGGCCATACTGGTTCCCGCGGCATTGGCCATCAGTGCCCTGGCGCCATGGGCGGTGATGCCGCTGCTCATGATAGGCGGCGCCTTTCTCTGCTATGAAGGCGTCGAGAAGCTGGCGCACAAGTTCCTGCACAGCAAGGCCGAGGACGCCGCGCATCACGCCGAGCTGGTGCAGGCCTGGCCGATCCCGCGGTGGATCTGGTGGCGCTCGAGAAAGACAAGATCAAGGGCGCCGTGCGCACCGACTTCGTACTTTCGGCCGAGATCATCGTCATCACGCTGGGCACCGTGGCGGACTGCGTCCTTCGTGATCCAGGTGGCGGTCCTTACCGGGATCGCGATCATCATGACGGTCGGCGTCTACGGACTCGTCGCCGGCATCGTCAAGCTGGACGACGGCGGGCTGCACCTCAGCCGGCGGGAGGGCGACGCGGCATTCGCGCGGCTTCAACGGGCGATCGGTCGCGGCATCCTCAGGGCTGCACCCTGGTTGATGAAGGGCCTGTCGATCGCGGGCACGGCTGCCATGTTCCTGGTGGGCGGTGCGATCCTCGTCCACGGCGTTCCCGCCTTGCACCACTGGATTGAAGAGCTGGCCGAGCGCGCCGGCGTGCCGCCCGGCGTCGGCGGCGTCCTTCAATTCGCGACGAACCCCTTGCTCGATGCGGTCGTAGGCATCGCTGCCGGCGCGCTCCTGTTTGCCGTCGTGAGCGGCGTTCAGCGCGTGCTGCGCCCGCGCACGGCAACCCCGTAGCCCAGCCTCACCACGAAGGACACGAAACTTTCAGGCTTCGCGGAACGGATACGGGCCGGCAAATGCACCGACGTATACCGTGTGAGACACCAGGCCGGTTTCCGGCGAGTACGCGTGCAACCGGTACGCGGGCGGCTCCATCACGAAATGCAGTGGCGCTCCAGGCTTGAAATCGAGCGCAACCTGATGCGCGGGGCTCGGCGCGGTGGAAGCGATGATCCCGGCAAAGCGCGCCTCGATCGGCCTGTGCACGTGTCCACACAGGATGGCCTGAATCTGCCGATGGCGGCTGATCACAGACGCGAAAGGCTCCGGGTTCCGCAGGCCGTACTCATCCATGTGCGTGATGAAGGTCTTAAAGGGCGGGTGGTGCATCAGCACGACGGTCGGCTTGTCGGGCGCCTGCGCCAGAGTGCGTGCCAGCCAATCGATTCTCTCTTCGCAGAGCTCCCCGCCGCTTTCGCCCGGAATGACGGTGTCGAGAGCGACGATCCGCAGCGGATGCGCGTCTATCGCGTATTGAACGAAACCCGACTGGGGGAGATAGGCGTGATCCGGTAAAGCGGCGCGCATCGCGTCGCGCCGGTCGTGGTTTCCCGGTATCAGGTATAAGGGCATGGCGAGAGGCGCGAGCAGATCGCGCAGCACGGCGTATTCCTCGGGCTGTCCGCCATCGGTGAGATCGCCGGTGATGACGACAGCGTCGGGACGCCACTCGAGCGCAAGCACATGTCGCACGCACGCGTCCATCATGCCCGCGGTGTCGACCACCTGGTAGGCCGCGCGGCCGCGTCGCGTGATGTGGAGATCGCTGATCTGCGCGAGCAGGAAGGGCGGAACCATTATTCAGACCGTGCAAGTTGCTGTCGGTCTGCTACGAAGGCATTGCGTTTATGCATAACGGCAGCGTGTTTTGAGGGCGACGTCGCAAGTCTCCGCGCGTGCCCCATTTCGGGTTCGCAGTTTCCGGTTCCAGTGGCCCGCCGATCTGGCGACCTCATGGGCCTTCGAGATGGAGACGCTGATCCTCGGCTGGTACGTGCTCGTCGAAACCCAGTCGGTGCTGCTGCTCACCTTGTTCGCATCGCTGCAGTACATCGGCACCTTGCTGGCCCCGGTGTTCGGCGTAGCGGGCCATCGGATCGGCAACAAGATCCTGCTCTGTGCCATGCGTGCCACGTACGCCACGCTGGCAACTTCCCTGATGATGCTCGCTTTCATGGGCGTCCTCAACCCGGTGCACGTGTTCGTCATCGCTGCGCTGATGGGCCTCGTTCGCCCGTCGGACCTCGTAATGCGCTATGCGCTGATCGGGGAAACCATGCCGGCCGGCCAGTTGATGGCGGCGACGAGCGTCTCGCGCACGACGCAGGATTCCGCCCGTGTGCTGGGCGCGCTCACCGGCGCGGGACTGTTCGTGGCGCTCGGGATGGGTCCGGCCTACGCGGTTATTGCGTGCCTGTACTCCGTCAGCTTCTCCCTCACTCTGCGCGTCGGCGCGGCGCGTCCAGCACCCCTGCCAGTAGAGGAAACAACAGTCATGTCTTCGCGGTCATCACCATGGCGCGATCTCAAGGACGCTGCCGCCTATATCTGATACTCACGGGCTGCGCGCAAAGCCTGGGCACGGTCCCGATGTCGGTAATGCTATTGCGTACCTCGGGAGAACACTTGCGCGGTCGCGTGATGGGAATACGGATGATGGCGGTCTATGGTGTACCGCTCGGGCTGCTGACCGCCGGCCCGCTCATCGCTAGCTTCGGTTATCCGTCGACCGCGACGCTTTATTGCGCGATCGGGCTCACGTGCACCCTGCTGATCGCGCTGCGCTGGCGTTACCATCTGTGGCGACTCGAGGCGCCGGCGAATACGCGATGAAAGAGCTTTACCCTGCGGAACTCCGGGTCCGCGATGCGGAAGAAGCGCAGCGTCCCAGGCAGAGGCCACTCGGCTCTAGCTTCTGCACCGTGTAATAATCGAACGACAACCACAGTCTCGATGGAGGAGCCAGCATGGCAGGCCTGACACCTATTCGCCGCGTGGTGACCGGCAACGACGAGCGCGGCCGTTCGAAGGTGTCATGGGACGGGCCTGCGCCCAACGCTCATCAAGGGTCCATGGGTACCAGTCGCGGACACACGGATCTCTGGGTGTGGAATGACACCCCTGCCCCGCTCTCTGGGGATAGCGACGACGGCAACCTCGATTACACCTTCCCGGGTCCCGACAACGGCGGGCACCTGCGTGTCGTGCAAGGGCCGCCGCGACCCGCGGACTATGACCCTGCAAAGGACAAAGACGCGGTGGCGGCTCATCCCTCGAAGCTCCGGCCCGGCATGACCAGGACCTGGGACCGGGGCGGCAACAATCTCTTCTCGTCAGCGATGCACAAGACCCAGACCATCGATTACGGCATCGTGCTCGCGGGCGAGCGGGACCTGGTCCTGGACGATTGCACGCTCGTCATGAAGCCCGGCGACATCGTAGTCCAGGTCGGCGCGTGGCACCAATGGCGCTTTCCCAAGGGCGCGCAGATGGCCTTCGACATGTTCTCGGCGCGTTTCGTGGACGGCCCGAAAGGTTTGGGGCAAGGCAACGACAAGCCGATAACCACTGCGCCCAAGCTGCCCGCCGGCGTGAAGCCTGCCCGCAGGATAGTCACCATAGACCGCGAGCCCGGCATCGGCACGCTGGTGAGCGACGGCCCCGCGCCCGACGTGCGCACCGACCCGGCGCGCCCGGGGTTTGCGTCGGCTCGGCTATGGGTAACCGACGAGCACCCGGCGAAGATCGTGCTCGAATCATTGCACCTGCCTCACACGATCGAGCCTCCAGCCGGAGGTTCCGTGTGCAGGGTCGTGACCTTTCCGCCCGACGACGGTTGGAAAGGCAAGGTGGGATCCGCCGAAGTCCAGGCGTTTTTTCGCGCCATGGGATCGCCCGGCGCGTCGACTTACTCACCGCAAGCGCCCCATCCCTACATGCAGAAAACGCGCACGCTCGAGTTCGGTATCGTGCTGGAAGGCGAGATCGTGCTGGTGCTGGACACGCAGGAAGTGCGCCTCAAGACCGGCGACTTCGTCATCTTGCGCGGCAGCAATCACGCCTGGAGCAATCGCTCTACTCGGCCTGCTGTCGTGGCCGTAGCCTCCCACGACGGCAAGGAGTGACGAAAACGGGTGACGATTATGGGTGACGTGTGACGAAAGAAAAGTTTCGAACCCTCCCCTCCTGCCGCATCCTCTCCTGCCCGAGGAGGGGTGGATGCGAAGCAGACGGGGTGATGGGAGAAATGGGGAGGTCGTAGGAGGGGTGCCCGCTGAGCGGGCAGGGTGGCGGGAGGTGGAAGAAAACCTGACCCCGTCATTCCTTTTCGTGGCCGTTTGTTCGCACGACGGGAAATGATGAGCGACGGGTGACGGAGGTCACCATTTTTCATCACCGTTATTCATCACCCGCGGCCTCAGCAATATCATCGCGAGATCATAGCGTGATCGTGTCGGCCGCAGCGCTACCTCTTCACCTCACTTGGCGAGCCCAAGGTCCATCAGCACGCCCTTCATCAACGCGTACTGATCCTCGAGGAATTTCCGGGTCTCGCTGCTGGTGAGATACGCGCTGTCCCACGATTGTTTCCTCAGATCGTCCAGCCATTCGTCGTCCCAAGTGAGCTTCAGGAACACGTCCTCCCAGTAGGCCACCTGTGCCTTCGTCATGCTGCGGGGACCGGCGATGCCGCGCCAGCCCGACAGGACGACGTGGAGACCCTGCTCCTTCCACGTTGGCACGGCGGCGAGCGGACCCCCGAGACGCCTCGGCGCCGTCACTCCGAGCAGGCGCAACTCTCCCGTCCGCACCTGCCGCAATAGGGTGCCGGCCGCCGCGAATACGATGTCCACCTCGCCGCCCATGACGGCCGCAGCAGCCTTGGCCCCCGTAGCGTAGATTACGACGCGCAATTTTCCCGCGTCGCCGCCAGCCGCCCGTGCGATGAGCGCCGCCGCCATGTGATTGTTGTTACCGAGGGCCGGGGCGAATCCGATGGAGACGGACGCAGCATCCTGCCGTAACCGCCCGGCCAGATCCTGGCCCGTCCTGAGCGGCGAATCCGAGCGGACTGCCGCCAGCGTGTACCCGTTGGAGAGGATCGTAAGCGGAGTGAGATTGGTGTACGTGAGCGCGTCGGCGCCGATGATGTGATTCGTGAGCAGCGTCGGTACGACGACGGCGAGATAGTGGCCGTCTGCCGCATGCCGGCCGAGGTAGGCCCAGGTCTCGGCGCCGCCGCCAGCGGGCTTGTTGACGACACTGGAGGCTGTGGCGACCAGCCGCCGCTCCTGAAACAGCTTTTGGATGAACCGCGCGGTGGCGTCATTGCCGCCGCCCACGGCGGAGGACGCGATGAGTTCCACGTTCCGCTCGGGTTTCCATGCGCCGGTTTGCGCCGGAGCCTGGCACTGCTCCGAGGAGGAGCACGCAACACGCCGCAGCAGAAAGGCGGCACCGGTCATCAATCTCTTTGGTCACTCCCCCCCCGGCTGAACCCACCTCGCACATTGTGGACTAAGCCGCGCCGAATACCAACTGCAGGCCTAGCGCGATGACCGATCGACAGGTGACGTTTGTCTGGTCACCCGTACCTCGTCACCTGCGGCCTGAGAATTTCATCGCAAGATCATTGCGCAATCATGTCGGCCGCGCTGCGCGCCGCCGGGGGTCGCATCCCAAGCAAAGCTTGGGCCCCTCTACGCGCTACCTCGGGTTTCGTTAGCCGGACTTGACGCCCGCCTCCTTTACGATTTGCGCCCACTTCGTCAGTTCCGCGCGAATCACGGCGGCGAATTGCTCATCGCGGCACCGCTGCCGACACGCCTTGAGTTGTCCAGGGTGTTAGATGACGTGTTGGCCGCCCAGGAAAGTCCACTGCTCGTCAACGCAGGCCACTCGGTATGTTGCGCCGCGCTCCAGGCCTTGCGCGGTGAGATGGAAATACAAGGATGCCGGTCGCCTTCATCCCCGATTGCATTGTCGGATTTCTTTACAGCGATTCTCGGGAACAAACGACGCGGTTCCGCTGCGTTAGCACCCAAGCCGCTGAAAACATGACAAATGATGAGACCGCTATGCGGAATCGAAGCGCACAATCCTTGTCGGAATATTTTACAGATGCGCGAAGCCGGACCTCGATTCAATGACGGAAGGCTTTGAAAAAACAATGAATATGCGAGCTAGCACGAAAGCTGCTTGGCGGAGTCCTACCACGCAACTGCAACATAACCAAAAATAGAGTCCGAGGCCATCGGGTCCGGCTCATCATCAGAAAAGGGGAGCACCATGATCAAGCGATCTTTCTGTTTGAAGTTCCTGCTTTGCATCCTGCTCGGCGCGTCGGCGCCGACGGGTGCGGCGGTGATCTCCGCCGGAACACCGATCACCACCGTGCCGCCTGCCCTCTTCGACCCGCTCGGGTTCCTCACATCACCTTTGCCGATAGACCAGTTCTTGCTGCCGATCGAGATCACCGGCGCCAATAACCTGCAGGACTGGAGCTTTGACCTGGGATTCGAGGACAGTGTTGTCAAACCGCTGGACATTGGCGGGCTCTTCCAGAGCGTGTATCAGGCTGAGTTCAACGCCGCCGACACCACCTTATCCAACATCACGAGCAGCGGCCTTCTTCTGCCCGACCTGCTGTTCGGCATTGCGGGCTTCTCGTCCGGCGTCAGCGGTGATGGCCTGCTCGCCTTCGTCCTGTTCGAGTTCCTCCCGGGCCAGGCAACCAACGATCCGGGATTCTCGATCGAGGGCGCGGTTATCGGAGGAGAGGTGCCTGAGCCCGGTTCGCTCGCGCTCTTCGCGGCAACCTTACTGATCCTGGCATTTACGCGCCGACGCTTCGGTCGCATCCGCTTGAGTAGCGAGCGTTAGCGGCTCGCGCGCTGATTGTCGCCTTGGACTTCGCGGGCCGTGAGATATCTCATCGGACTCGTGCTCTTGTCCGTGGTCGCGCCCGCGCTGTGCGCGGAGATCTACGAATGCGCCGACGCGAGCGGCAGCCTGCGCTACACCAACGTCAAGTCTGAGGCGAAGGGCTGCAGGTTCCTGAATGTTCTTCCGCCCGACTCCTTCCCCGCCGCTGAGTCGCAGGCAAGGATAGCAGCGACCTCTCCGACAACTGACCTGGCAGCGCTGACCACTGTGCGGGACGCTGCTCCGCCGGCCGCGCGGCTCCAAGCTATCGAGGACTGGGCGCGCGGTTCCCGAGACGCGCTCGATCCGGTGACATACGCCCTCGTTGACCCTGACGAATCGGTGCGCGCACGGGCGCAGGAGTTGTGGGAGGAAACGCTGCAGCGTCGATGAGGGAGTGAAGACGAAAACTGCGACGATGAATCACCCGCGCAGGCGAAGTTGCGGAACTGCGTGAAACACCGAAGGGTGAAGATTTGAGTTCCGCAATATTAACCACGAAAGGGGAAACTTATGAAACGCATTCTGTCGTATTCCGCCGTCATCATCGGCTTAGGCTTGAGCGCATCCAGCGCTTTAGCACAGACCACTGCAAACGGGCCTTACTACGCTACACCGTCGTGGGACCAGACGCTGCCGTCAAACACGCGGTTCATTATCCTGTCCAACTTCAACAGCGAAGCGGTGCTGGATCGGGAAACGGGTCTAGTGTGGGAACGGTCTCCATCCACGACGATGTCTGACTTCTTTCATGCCACGGAGCATTGCATGCTACTGGTAGTGGGGAACCGTGGCGGCTGGCGACTCCCGAGGGTCCAGGAACTCTTGAGCTTGCTCGATGGTTCAGCCGGTCTTCCCAGCGGGCATCCGTTTCTGAACATCCAAAGCGAACTCTACTGGTCGGCCACCTTCGGTGCTACCGGCGGAGCGGACTTCCCGTATCTCGTCAACGTCCTCGGTGGCGGTACCACTGGCTCATCTATAGATGGTGTCTCGGGGAAATCCTGGTGTGTGAGAGGCGGGCAGGGAACGGACATTCAGATAGGGCGCTGAGCAGATGCGAAATGACGCTTCGAGGAACTGGAGCATAAGCGGCACAAAGGCCCAGTTGACGGAACGTCCGTTCTCAGCACCTCGGCCCCCGCCCCCTCCGCCGTTCCGTCCCCCCGGTACAGGCGCGATGTGCTCGCGTGCTCAGCTCTCGGCGATGAGCACCTTGGCCAAGGCCGCACTTTCCTGGCGGCCCAGCAGCCAGCCGACGACGTAGCGGCTGAAGATGTCGAGCAGGACGTAGAGGTAGTAGTAGGTCCACTTGACCGGGCCCTGGAGCTTGATGATGTCCCAGCTCCAGACCTGGTTGGGCCCGGTCGCGAGCAACTCGGGCTTCCGATAGGCGGGGTGCCGGAGTTGGTTCCGGCGTTCGCGTACCTCGGCGTTCGCCGCCAGCACCCGATACATCGTACGGATCGAACACGGCGGCACCTGGCCGGTATAGGTGCGGTTAATGGGGTCAGTATAACTTT
Source organism: uncultured beta proteobacterium (assembly GCA_963802355.1). GTDB lineage: Bacteria > Pseudomonadota > Gammaproteobacteria > Burkholderiales > SG8-41 > SG8-41. Next base: position 704,978 of record CAWDIV010000015.1, read on the forward strand.
TCCGCCAGACGAGATGCCACGCTTTGCTCGCGTGGCATCCGTTCGTGGTTTTTCCGTGCAGCACTCAACGATAGGGAGGGAAATCATGAAAGCAAAGATGTACATAATTGGAGTGATCGTGGCGGCAGCGTTGGGATTCGCAAGCACGGGAATTCACGCGCAGACCACTGCAAACGGGCTTTACTAGCCACGCCGTTGTGGGATCAGACAGAAACTACTTGGTGTGATGATGCGTGACTGGTATTGCGTAACTGAAGATTCGTGACTGGTCATGCATAACCGATACGGCGGCATCTTATAGTCACGCCCTATCAGTCAGTCGTATCACTCACGTTCTATCAGTCACGTCACTCCGGCTTGACGCCCGCCTCTTTCACGATCGGCGCCCACTTCGCCAGCTCCGCCCGGATCACCGCGGCGAACTGCTCCGGAGTGTCGGCGGGGAGTTCGAATGCCTCGGCGTGCAGCCGTTGCTGCACGTCGGGCAGACGCAAGATCCTGACGAGTTCGCCGTTGATGCGCTCGACGATCGTGCGCGGCGTGGCTCCGGGCGCGAGCAACCCGTACCACGCTCCCGCTTCGAACCCGGGGAGACCGGACTCGGATATCGTCGGCACCTCCGGCAGAACCAAAGAGCGTTTCAGGCTCGCAACCCCCAGCGCGCGCAATCGCCCGGCTTTCACCTGCGGCGCGGACTGCGCGATGTTGCCGAACACGAGCGAGACCTCCCCGCTCATCACGGCGGTGACGGCAGGGGCGTTGCCCTTGTAGGGCACGACGATCAGATTGACCCGCGCGGTCTTCTTGAAGAGTTCCGCGCCGAGCTGCGAGGGACTGCCGCCCGCAGCGAAAGTGATGGCCCCCGGTTTTGCCTTCGAGAGCGCTATCAGCTCCTTGACGGAGCGCACGGGCAGAGACGGGTGGGCCACCAGCACGTAGGGTGCCTGCCCCAGGCGCGTGATCGGCGCGAAGTCCTTGATCGTGTCGTAGGACAGCTTAGGGAACAGGCTTGCGTTGATGCCATGAGTGCCGTTCGTGCCCATCACGAGCGTGTATCCATCCGGGGGGCTTTTCGCCACGATTTCCGACCCCACGATGCCGTTCGCCCCGGCTCGATTGTCGATCAATACCTGCTGGCTCCAGGCCTCGGTCAACTTCTGCCCCACGGTACGGGCAAGCAGATCGGAAGGACCGCCCGCTCCGAAGGGAATGACGATGCGGATGGGCCGGGTGGGGTATTGCTGCGCGCTGGCGCAGACTGCGAGCGCGCAGCCAAGGATGAAAGCGGAAGAATGAAGGATGAATAAATTCTTGCTTCGTCGCGAACGCGTCATGGCCACTCTCGAGGATGAAGACAGAAGGATTGCGAAAAGACGAGGACGCTCGGACTGTCACCCGTCACTCGTCACTCGTCACGCTTCACTATGGATCACTCGCGCCTTTTCTGGTTGGGCCGGTATTGGCGTGCGGGCCGGATCGTCACCACGGCGCTGCCCTCGTTGCTGTCGTAGAACGGTTGCAGCGCGCGGGGCGCGGGCCACACCCCGTCATTCAAAAATAGAAACAGCTCGCCGCTCTTGCGCGCCGTTATCTCGGATATGAGCGTGGTGCCGCTCTCGTCCGGGTTCAATACTTCCGATGCATCCAGCGGATACTCGTCATTGCCCAGGCTGCCGATGCGGGCGATGGGCTTGAACCACGGCTCGCCGTAGTAGCGCCGGAATGGCAGGTATACGTGCGTCGGAGCCTTCATCCGGTCGATGCCGAAACCGTGAACGTCCGACGGTGTGCCGTTGTAGAGCCACGAGTCTTCGATCCGGATCACCAGGCGGTACCTGACGCCTTCCTTGACCCTGACACCGGTAGCCCAGCACGAATCGTTGGTCTTGAACCGGCCGTTCTCCAGAAAGTCGGCCTTGAGCTGACCGGGCGTTGTCGGAGGGCAGACGAAGCCCGCCGAGCTCACCAACTCGAAGCCCCCTTTGCTCAGGAGGCCCGCGATGACGGTCGCCGCCGCCACTCCCGCGACCGCGGGAAGCACGATCCGCTTGGCGGCCTTCCATGCCCATAGGTATGCGGGGCTGGTGCGCATCGAGTACACGAATCCGCTCGGTGGCGCCGCCGGCGTCTGTGGCGAGCGCCTCCAGATGGCGCGCATTTCGTCGAAAATGCGCGTGCGCAGCAGCCCGCCCATGTAAAGCAGGGATGCGACGATGGCGAGCATGAGGATGAACTCTGGAACATGCGCCTGGTACGCCTTCAACCACGGGTCGGCGATAGCGGGCAGTACCGCCCCCGCGACTTGCAACACCCACGCCAGGCCGCACAGACGCCCCTCACAGGCATTTTCGGGGGGGAAGATCCACGGAAAGAATACGAGCAATCCCGCCGCGAAGATCGATAAGAAATAGACGAGCCGCCTCCACCAGACCAAATTCCAAACTCTCTCCTGGAGCAGCGCCCGGTCGTTCGCCTGCCGCCTGCTCTCAAATCGCCCCGTGAGGTCCTCCGACTCCGGCAAATCGAACACGACCCCGTTCGCAGCCACCACGGCATAACTCGGGGGCAACACGATAGGCGCGTAAGCGTCAGGCCCGTACGCGATCCGGTGGAACACGCTTTCGTGTATTTTCGGCCGCCTGATGACGACCTGGTCGTCCCGATTGTCGACGTCGTTCGCCAGAAAAACGATCTTTCTCGGCAAATAGCGGTACGCGCCGCCGAACCCTCGCCGCGAATCGTAGAGCTTCCCGAAAATATCGGCGGTCGTCTCGACCTGCCGGAGCGCGTCCGGCTTGAAGCGAACACCCAGGTGCGCCGCCTCGGCCATTATCCAATGGAGCGAAACGTTGGCGAGGGCGTCATCCGGATACCCTCCGCCCACGCTCGAATGCATGCCGGTGAACCACACCTGGCTGATTCTCTCGTCCCGGATATGCTTCGTCAGCGTGTTCTGATCGGGCAGGTTCAGCTCGTTCCACAGTACCGGATGAAACGTATTGCGCGCGTCGTCGAGCGCGAGCGCGTGGCAGGCGCGCTCGACGTTGTCGCACAGCTCGCGATCCGGCACCGACAGCGGGAATAGGAACCCCCAGGCGCGGGTGAGCTCGTCGAACGGCAGCCCGTACGCGGCGACCGTGTCCCACAGGCCCAGAAAACGGATCGGCGGCTTGTGGGCAGCGGCCACCGGCGCGGCTGCGGGCTTGCCAATTTGGGCTGCCCGTGCAGCAATATTGCGGACGGGACGGACCAGGTTCTCCAGCTTGATGAGCGTTTTGTACGTCTCGCGGTACTTGCGGAACGCATCGACCGCGAGTCGCTTCAACTCCTGCGCGGTCTCCGCCTGGACCAACCCCTGGTCGTTGAGGAACCCCGCCAATACCCTGATAGTGAAGGCGCCACGGCTGAATCCGAAGCAATAGATTGCGTCCCCCTCCTCGTAGTTTCGACTGAGGTACGTGTAGAGGTCGAGGACGTTGCGCTTCAGACCCCAGCCGATGGCTCCGCCTGCAACGGCCACGGGCTTGAAAGAGGATGAACCGACGCCGTCGTCGTAGTACGCGATCTGCGCGGGCGGCCCTCCGGCGTCGGGGGGCGAGAGATCGAGCGCCTGATACAGCCGCCACACGTTGGTCCTGAACAGCTTGCCCGCGCTGTTGCCGGTGCCGTCGGACAGCAGCACGATATTTTTGGGCATACGCTACGTCACCTCGTCAGCCGTCACTCCTGGCTGTCTTAGTTCACCGTGATCCCCGCCGCCTTGACCAGCGCGGCGTTCAACCCGATCTCCTTCTTGATGTAAGCGTCGAACTCCTGCGGAGTCATGACCATCTGCTCGGCGCCGAGCTTCGCCATCCGCTCGTTCAGGTCGGCGGCCTGCAGCGCTTTCTGTGTGGCTTGATGCAGCTTAGTTACGATGCCGCGCGGGGTTTTCGAGGGCACGGCCATGCCGACCCAGAAGTTGTAGTCCGAGTTCGGGATCCCCGCTTCGAGCGTCGTGGGCAGATCGGGAAGCACCGATGAGCGCTTGCTGCTGCCGACGGCGAGTCCGAGGACCCGCCCTTCTTTGAGGAACTGCAGCACCGAGATCACGGGGCAGAAGTAGATGTCCACGCGCCCGGTGATTACCTCGGTGAGCGCCTCCGGCGTGCCCTTGAACGGCACGTGCACCCCTTCGAACCCCGCGCCGAGACGGAAACGCTCCGCGTTCAGCTGCGTCGCGCTGCCCGCGCCCGCCGACGCGTACGTGAGCGTGCCGGGCTTCGCCTTCGCGGCGGCGACCAGGTCTTTCACCGACCGAATACCTTTCGAGGGCGCGATGACCAGCACGTTGGGCAGATTGGCGAGCGGCGTGATCCCGGAAAAATCACGCAAGGTGTCGTAGGGTGCGTTGGGGTAAGTGGTGGGCGTCACGGTGTAGGACGAGGAGTGCACGAGTATCGTGTAGCCGTCGGGATTCGCCTTGGAAACGACGGCCATGCCGATCGTACCACCCGCCCCCGGCCGGTTCTCGATCACGAACGTCTGACCGAGCTGCGCGCCGAGCCGCTCGGTGACGATGCGCGCGACCGCGTCAGTGCCGCTGCCCGGCGTAAACGGCACGACCACACGGAGCGCCTTGGTCGGCCATGCCTGCGCGGGATCCCGCGCAGGCATCATTTGCGCGTGCACGCTCGCGCACACGCATGACATCACTACCATTACGAGATTTTTCATCTGGCTCTACCGGTCACTCGTCCTTCATTCATCACTCGTCACCCGTCACTTGTCACTCGTCACTTGTCACCCATCACTTGTCACTCGTCACTCATTCATCACCCGTCACTCGTCACTCGTCACTGATTTTATGGTACGCCAAAGCGCATCGTGCGTCATCGGCAGCGCCTCGATGCTCGCGTCGAGCGGCGCGAGCGCATCGTTGATCGCATTGGCGACCGCGGCGGGCGCGCCGAGATAGCCGGCCTCACCGGAACCCTTTTGGCCGAATGTCGTGAGCGGCGAGGGCGTGCAGTGATCGACGATACGGATGGGCGGAATTTCCATCGCGCTCGGAATCAGGTAATCCATGAACGTTCCGCTCGCGAGCTGGCCGTCTTCAGTGTAGGCAAACTTCTCATATAACGCCGCGCCGATGCCGTGGGCGATGCCACCGCAGGTCATGCCGTGGACGATGTCCGGGTTGATCATCACGCCGCAATCATGACCGCATACGTAGTTGCGCAGGGACGGCTGGGCGGTGTCGGGATCGATCTCCACATACACGATGTGCGCTTCGAACGAGTAGCATGGATACATCTGCACCGTGCCCTCGGCGGTCGGCATCGTGCCGCCGGTCGGCACTTCCCACACGAACTTCGCCTGCAGGCCAGGCTCCAGGCCGGACGGCATCTGGTGGTAACGGCGGTGCGCGATGGTGACGAGATCGGTCCACGCGAGCCGCTTCTCGGGATGACCGCGGACGCAGGCGTTGCCCTCCGAGTACTCTACCGCCTCGACGGTGCAACCCAGATTGTGCGCGGCGATCTCGATCAGCGTTTCCCTGATCCTGCGCGCGGCGCCCGCCGCCGCGCCGCCGAGCATGATCGCCATGCGGCTGCCGACCGGGCTGTTGGATGGCAGCGCCGACAGCGAGTCCGCGTGTACCACCCGGATCCCCGCCGGATCGCGCTCGAGCACTTCGCCGATCACAGTGGACACCAGGGTCTGATGGCCTTGGCCGGAAGACGACGTGTTCATCACGCCGGTGATCGCGCCCGAGAGGTCCACGCGCACGAGGCATGAGTCCATCCAGGTCGTCGTGTCGTTCTTCGGATTGAACAGCGGCTCGAACGCCGAGTTGCCGCCGCTCGGCTCGAGGCAGGTCGAGATGCCGATGCCGGCGAGACGCCCTGAGCGGCGCGCCCGGTCGCGGTCGGCGAGGAGCGCGGGATAGTCGATCGCGTCCAGCGCCTTGTCGAGCACGGCGTGGTAATCACCCGAGTCGTAGGTCGAGCCGCTCGGGATGCGGTATGGAAACTCTTCCTTTGCGAGCAGGTTCCGTCGGCGCAGCTCGATACGGTCCATGCCGAGTTTGCGCGCCACGTGGTCCATCGTGCGCTCGAGGGCGAAGTTGGTCGGCGACTGGCCGAATCCGCGCACGGCCTCCTGCGGCGTTTTGTGAGTCATCACGGAGATCGGCTCGTATTCGATGGCAGCGATGCGGTACGGTCCGCAGATCGCGCCCACCGGCTTGCCGAGCTGCAGCGGCGAACGGCCCGCGTACACGCCGACGTCGTCGAGCGCGCGGATCCGCAGCGCGTGGATCACGCCGTCGCGGCCGAAGGCGGCCTCGACGTCGAATATCCGGTCGGGCCCGTGCATGTCGCCGCCGCGCATGTTCTCCAGGCGGTCCTCGATGAACCGAACCGGCATGTCCAGGCGCCGCGCGAGATAGCCGACGAGGACGGTGTGCTTGATGCCGCGCTTCACGCCGTAGCTGCCTCCGACATCCACGTCATAGTGGACGCGAACGGAATTCCCGGGCAGCCGCAGCGCTCGCGCCGCCTGGTCCGGATACTTCGGCATCTGGATCGACGCCCAGACATCGAGTATCTGCTGTCCCGGGTCCCACTGCGCGGCGACGACGAAAGTCTCGATCGGCACCGTCGAGCTGCGTCCCCAAACTACGCGTAGCGAAAGCGTATGGTCGGCCTGCGCGAATGCGGCATCGACCGGCCCCCAAACGAAGCGCCGTCGGTAGAGCACGTTGGAGCCGTGTGCCGGGTGCACCAGCGGGCTGCCGGATTCCACCGCCCGCTCGGGATCGATCACATATGGCAGCGGCTCGTAATCGACCTCGATCAGCTCCGCCGCATCTTCGGCGAGCGCGCGCGTGTCAGCGACCAACGCGGCCACCCACTCGCCCGAATAACGCACGACGTCCTTCGCGAGCGCATAGCGCGTCACAGCGGGCGCATCGACACCGATCGGGAGCGATTCGGTCCCGGCGCACAGTTCCTCGCCGGTCAGCACGTAGTGCACCCCCGGCATGTTGAGCGCTGCCTCCGTCCTGATCGAGCGTATCCGCGCGCTGGGGTACGGCGAGGCAACGACGGCCACGTGCTTCATGCCCGGCAACGCGATGTCGGCGGCGAAACGGCCGCGCCCCGTCACAAAGCGCGGGTCTTCCTTTGTGCGGCGCCTCGCGCCGATGTAGCGGAAGCCGTACGGGCTCTTGTCCGAGTTCATGTGAATTTCAAAAGCAATTGAACCGCCAAGACGCCAAGGCCGCCAAGAAGATCATGTGCAATATTCAAAGAGCCCCCATCCTCCAAGCTTGTGCTCGCTCCTACGGTTGTTAGACGCCAGTGTTACCGCAACGTGTCCACTTGACGACCAGTCACTCGCTTACCGCACCGGATCGTATCGATCTTCCATCCTGATCTCTCATCTGCCTGCGTGCCTCCGCGGTTAGTTATTTCCTGATTCTTGGCGGCCTTGGCGGCCTTGGCTGGCTTAGTCCTGCTTTAATGCGAGCCGCTCCGCGGCGTGCTTTACCGCGTCGACGATCTGCTGGTAGCCCGTGCAGCGGCACAAGTTGCCGCCGATTGCCTCGCGAATCTCCGCCTCGGACGGCTGCGGCTTGGCATCGAGCAGCGCTTGCGCCGCGATCAGCATGCCCGGCGTGCAGTACCCGCATTGCAGCCCATGCAGCTCGCAAAAGCTGTCCTGCAGCACGGAGAGCGTGCCATCGGGGTTCGCGAGCCCTTCCACCGTGGTGACGCGGTGACCGTCGGCCTGCACGGCGTAGATCAGGCACGAGCGCACCGGCTCGCCATCGAGCAGCACCGAGCATGCGCCGCAGACGCCGTGCTCGCAGCCGACATGCGTACCCGTGAGCCGCAGTCCCTCGCGCAGCCAGTCGACGAGCGAGAGGCGCGCCGGCACCCCGCCCTTGCGCACAGCGCCGTTCACTTCGACCGAAATCGGATACGGGTTTTCGCTCATTGAAAATCAAATAGACAGGATCAACAGGATTTACACGATTCTTACCTGATTCTTATCCTGTTAATCATGTAAATCCTGTCCATTTGCGTTTTTGAGACAATTTCTTGTCTTCGCTTGTTCGTGCGCGGCGCGGAGCACACGCGACACGAGCACGGCCGCCAGGTGTTTGCGATAGGCCTTGCTCGCGTGCACGTCGCCGGCCGCGTCGAATCTGGCCGCGGCGTCGCGCGCGGCGCTCTCGAGTGGCGCTTCTTCCATCCGGGTGCCGACCAGATATCGGGCAATGTCGGGAAAAACGAGGGGCGTCGAGCTGCCGCCAGCGAGTCCGAAGCTTGCGCGTAGGCAGCACCCGTCGTCGTCGAGCGCAACCTGCGCAGCAGCCGCCACCAGCGCGAAATCGCCATGGCGGCGGCTCACTTCGACGAAGGCCGAGCCCGTCCGGTCCCCAACCCAGATCGGCCAGTGGATTTCCTCCAGGCATTCGTCCGGCCGGCCAGCCGTCGTCAGCGGCCCGGTGAAGTATTTGGCGGCGGGAACGGTACGTGCACCCATGGCGAAGCGCAGCACTATCGTCGCGTCGAGCACCTGCGCGACGAGCGGCAGTTCCGCCGCGGGGTCCGCGTGCGCGATGCTACCGCCGACCGTGCCCCGGTTGCGGATCTGCGCGTGGCCGACCCATGCGAGCGCCTGGCGCAGCAGCGGCACCTGCGCGGCGAGCGAGTCATCGCGCTCGATGATGCAGTGCCGCGTGCACGCACCGGTGCGGACGACATCCGCTTCGACTGCGACGAACCTGAGCGCTGGTATTTCGTTGATGTCGACGAGGCGGCGCGGACGCGTGAGGCGCATCGCCATCATCGGCACGAGGCTCTGGCCGCCCGCGATGAGCCTGACGTCCTCTCCATCTCGGCGCAGCCGTTCGCAAGCGTCGGCGAGGGAGACGGCGCGAACGTAGTCAAAAGGCGCTGGCTTCACGAGCCAAGGCGGAAGGCGAAAGGAGGAAGGAGGAAGTAAATTCTGTTCAGCAAGGGGGCTGCCTTTTCGCCTTTCGCCTTTCGCCTTTCGCCTTCAGTCTTCCCCCGTGACGGGCATCCCGAGTCCCATGCGGACCTTCAGGCCCTTGATGACTTCCTTCACCGTACCGCACAGCGGCAGGCTCAATCGCGCGAGATCCGCCTCTTGCAGCACGATGTTCATGTCCTTTTCGGCCCACGGCATGCCGCTGCGTTCCGCCCGCGTGTCCAGGGCCCAGTTCTGGCCGCTGCCGTGGTGGAGCGCCTGGGCCAGCCGCTCAGGATCGACGCCCAGCGCCTCGCCCAGGCGCAATCCTTCGTCATTCGCCGATATGCAGGTCCACAGCAGCAAGTTGTTGACCATCTTCGCCACCTGCCCCGCGCCGGCCGGGCCGAGGTGGAAGATGTCGGACGCGAAGGCCGCGAACGCCGGTCGGCACGCCTCGAACGCCGCCTCGTCCCCCGCGCCGTACACGAGCAGCTTGCCCGCCACGGCCGCCGCCTCCCCGCGCGCGAGCGGTGCGTCGATCAGCGTGATCTGCCGTTCCGCGAGCTGCGCGCCGAGCCGCTTCGCGTAGCGCGGCGCGACGGTCGATGCGAGCGCCACAACGAGTCCCGGCTTCGCGCCGGCAACGATCCCATCCTCGGCGAATACGACGCCTTCGACCTCGCTGTCGAAGCCGACCACGATGATCACGAGCTCGGCCGCCTGCGCCACCTCCCGCGGCGATCCAAAGATTCGCGCCCCCAGCGCCCTCGCTTTCGCGCACGGTTCCGGCGCCGGGTCGTAGCCGGCCACCTTGTAGCCGCCCGCAAGGAGGTGCTTCGCCATCGGGTTGCCCATCTTCCCGAGGCCCAACAAGCCTATCGTCTGGAATGTTCTCATAAATTTGAAAGGCGTGAACCGTGATCCGTGAGCCGTGATCGGAAAGAGCAGCCAGAATAAAGTTTTTCGTCACCCGTCACTCGTCACCCGTCACTATCAGTCAGCACTGATCTTCGCCTCGCGTATCACCTTCCCCCACTTGTCGTAATCGTCCTTGACGAGCTTCGCGAACTGCTCGGGCGCCATGGTGTTCGGGACCAAGCCTTGGCTCGCGAGCTGCTCGCGCATGTCGGGTTGTGCGACGATCGCGCGGATCTCCGAGTTGTAGCGGGCGAGCAGATCCGCGCTGATGCCCGCGGGCGCCCACACACCGATCCACAGATCCACGTCGTAGCCGCGGACGCCCTGCTCGTGCAACGAGGGTATCTCCGGAAACAGTGGATGGCGTTCGCGCAGGCTCTGGGCAAGCATCTTCACCTGGCCGGCCTTCCACATCGGCAACGCCACGTGTATCGGCACGAACATCGTGGGTATGTGGCCGGCAATGAGATCGATGGTGGCGCCCGCGGAGCCCTTGTAAGGCACGTGCACCATATTGAGCCCCGCGTGGAGCTTCAGCAGCTCCATGCAGAAATGGTGATGAGTGCCGTTGCCGGGCGAGCCGTAGTTCAGCTGCCCCGGACGTGCCTTCACGAAGCGGATGAACTCCTGCAGATTGTTGACCGGCAGCGACTTGTGCACGACGAGCGCGAGGCTGGTCGATCCGACATTCGTGATCGGTGCGAAATCCTTGATCACGTCGTATGCGAGTTTCTTGTAAAGATGCGGCGCGGTGAGGGCCGACGCGGGACCCACCATGATGGTATGTCCGTCGGGCGGCGCCTTTGACGCAATCTCGGCACCGATCGTGCCCGAGGCTCCGGGACGGTTCTCAACGAAGAACGGCTGGTCCCAGCGCGTCTGCAGCTTCGGGCCCAGTAGCCGTGCGACGATGTCGGGGCCGGTCCCAGGCGTAAATGGCACCACGATCCGTACCGGCCGCTTCGACAGTCCTTGCGCTGTTACGCGGAACGAAGCGCCCGCCACGGCAACGGCGAGGGCGTGCAGGAAGCGCCTGCGCGCAACAGCTGAGCTGGCATTCATTGTGCTTACTCCTCTCGCAGGTGGACATAATAGCGAAAGGCGCGTCCGGCAACGTGAAAAATGACACGCTTCCGGGCCCGAACGGGGGACATCTAGGGTGTTCTCCCGGGTTTAACAGGGTTCACCCTGATTAGGCTTTCCTACCCCACTGATCGCTTCAGACTCGTTTTATTGCGTGCCGACAGGGGAGTGTCATGACAGGATCTTACAGCTACTGGCTGGTGCTGCTTTCGATAATAGTCGCGATTTTCGCGTCGTATACGGCGCTCGACCTCGCGACCCGCATCACTGCATCGAAGGGGCGATCGGCGAAGTTCTGGCTCATCGGTGGCGCTTTTTCGATGGGCATGGGCATCTGGTCCATGCATTTCATCGGCATGCTCGCATTCAGCCTGCCGGTACCCATGGGATACGACGTTCCCGTGACGCTGCTGTCGCTCCTGATCGCGGGAGTCGTATCGTATTTCGCGCTGTACACGGTCACCCGCACCACGCTCAGCGGCAAGAACCTGTTCATCGGCGGGGTGCTGATGGGCCTGGGCATCGGCGCCATGCACTACACCGGCATGGCGGCCATGGAAATGTTCCCTCCCATACAGTACGAGCCGTGGCTGCTCGTCGCTTCGATCATGATCGCGATCGTCGCATCGCACGCCGCGCTCTGGATCGCGTTCAATCTTCGCGGCAACGACAAGTGGATGATGTATGCGAAGCTGGTGAGCGCGGTGATCATGGGCTTCGCCATCACGGGCATGCATTACACCGGGATGGCGGCGGCGCGCTTCGCTCCCGATTCGATCTGCCTGACGGGAGCGAGCGTTGACAATTCCTGGATGGCGGGGACGATCGCCGGGTTCACTTTTCTCATACTGTGCGTGACGCTGGTGCTGTCCATTTACGATGCTCATATGGCCTCCAAGACGGCGCGGATGGCGGCCTCTCTCAAGCAAGCCAACGAGGAACTGCAACTCATGGCGCTCCAGGACGGGCTCACCAAACTGCCCAACCGTGTACTGCTCGAAGACCGTCTCGGCCAGGCGATCGCTCACGCTCAACGCTCGCGCAGCCTGTGCGCCGTCCTGTTCGTAGACCTCGACCGATTCAAGGCGGTGAACGATTCGTTGGGCCATTTCGTCGGTGATGAGCTGCTGAAAGGCGTCGCCAGCAGGCTGCGATCGGCGGTGCGCACGGCGGATACGGTGTCGCGCCTCGGGGGAGACGAGTTCGTGGTGGTGCTGGGAGAGCTCGCGCAGGCCGACGACGCGGCCAAGATAACGGTAAATATACTCGAAACGCTCTCGCAGCCCTTTCGCGTCCTGGCGCACGAGTTGGTGATCACGCCCAGCATCGGGATCAGCCTGTATCCGCATCACGGCACCAGCGTCCGTGTGTTGATTAACCACGCCGACGCGGCGATGTACGCCGCGAAGAGATCCGGCCGCAACAGCTTCCAGTTTTTCACCGAGGAAATGAGCACCTTCATGCCCGAGCGGTTGCAGCTCGAGAACGAGATGCGCGGCGCGCTCGTGCGGCGCGAATTCGAGGTCCACTACCAGCCCACGGTGAACATCGACACCGGGGAGACCATCGGGATGGAAGCGCTGGTGCGCTGGCGCCACCCGCAGAAAGGTCTGCTCGCGCCCGCCGAATTCGTCCCTCTTGCGGAAGAGACCGGCCTCATCATCCCGATCGGCAACTGGGTGTTGCAGGAAGCGTGCCGGCAGAACAAAGCATGGCACGACAAGGGTCTGCTGCGGGCCCGGGTGGCGGTAAATATCTCCGCGCTGCAGTTCGGCCAGCAGAATCTGCTGGATACGGTTGCCCAGGCGTTGAGGAAAAGCGGGCTCGCTCCGCAATATCTCGAGCTGGAGATCACCGAGTCCGCCCTGATGCAGAAGGCTGCGGAAGCCATCGTGACTCTCGAACAGCTCGCGGGAATGGGCGTGCACATCTCGATCGACGATTTCGGCACCGGTTATTCCAGCCTGAGCTATTTGAAACGGTTCCCGATCCACACGCTGAAGATCGACCGCTCCTTCATCCGCGACATTTCGGAGAACGCGGATGACGCCGCGATCGTGAGCGCGATCATCGCCATGGCGCACCACCTGAGGCTCAAGGTGGTCGCCGAAGGGGTGGAAACCAAGGATCAGCTGCGGCACCTGCGTTTGCTCGGGTCCGACGAATACCAGGGCTACTATCGAAGCATGCCGCTCCCCGCCGAGGACTTCGAGCGCATGCTGGCGTCACCGCCGAGACGCGATCCGCCTACCCTCCCCGGCCGCCTGGGGCTTGCGAGCACATAAACGAGGGCGGGGAACGGGCCCCTTCCGGTAAGAACTTTCGGGGCCTTCCCGTTCCCCCCGCACCCCCCCGTTGCACGAACGAGGGCGGGGAACGGGCCCGAAGGTGTCAGGAACCTTAGCGTTGAGGGTTCCTGACACCTTAGGGGCCTTCCGCACCCCAATGAGTCTTCTTCGCGGTTCAGGCGACGGATCACGCCCTGAGTAGAGGACGCAACGCGCGCACGTTGCGCACCCGCTCGATGCGCCAGATTGCGTCGATCAAGCCGCGTGCGCGCTTCTTGCCGAGCACGCCGGCGAGTAGCGGAAGGCACTTCTCGTCCACCTCCTCCCGGGTCATCGGATTCTCTGCGGTACCGCGCACTGCCTTGGTGTGATGGCGCAGCGCGCGGCCGTCGCGCAGCGTCAGCTCGACGATCCCCTGACGGCTCGGCATCGCACGCTGCAGCTCGTCGTCGCCGTAGAGCTCCACGCGGCGGCGGACCTCGAGCACTTTCGGGTCGCGCATCCGCTTTTCGTCGTGCGCTGCCTGAAATGTTGCGGTACCGTCCAGCAGCATGACCGCCACCATGTGCTGCATGCAGATATCCGGCATCTCGCGGTTGTTCACCGGTACTGGCGCCGCGATGCGATACGCGGATCACGGCTTTCTCGACGTCGGAAGCTTTTAACTCGTGCGCCTTGATGAGCTCGGACAGCGAATCGAGCGGCGCCTGGATCGGGCTGCCGACCGACCAGCGCTTGATATTGGTGTTGACGATCTCGTATACCTTCCCTAATCCCTGCACAAGCGTTTCCGGATCGCTCTTGGGCCCGAACGCAAAAAAGAAATTTCTCTGGCCCGAAAACGAATCGTCTATCCCGCTCATGCCCGAGGCGACCATGTCGGCTGCCGCGGCACCGTTGCGCGCCGGCATGCCACCGAATATGAACGCCTTCTCGACATGCTCGGTATCGCGCGCATAGTTGGACAGGCCGGACGCCTGCTGGGCGGTATACGAAAGCATGTGCCGCACCTGATCGGAATCGAGGCCGGCGAGCGCGCCGGCCGCAGCGGCGGCGCCGAACATGGGGCCGAAGCTGTGCGTATCGTGCCCGGCCTCGGAAAATTCGTAGGCGCCCAGCGACTTGGAGAGGCGCGTGCCGATGTCGTAACCCAATGCCACGGCGCGCAGGAGCGCAGTGCCGCTGGCCACCTCGCGCTCTGCCATCGCGAGCGCCGCCGGGACTATGCCGCAGCCCGGGTGCGTGAGCGACGGAGCGTGCGAGTCGTCCGTCTCGTCGGCGTGCGCGAGCATGCCGCCCGCCAGAGCGGCATTGACGACGGTGGTAACGATGCGCGACCCCGGCACGCTGGCCTCGCGCGTGCCGCCCTGCGCTTTCACGTACGCGATCGCCCTCTCGCCGGGCAGCAGGCGCGAGCCTGAAACCATGGCTGCCAGGGTATCCAGTAGATGGTGCTTGGTTACTTCGGCTACCGCCTCCGGCAGCGATTTTTTCAGCGCGCCCGCGATGTAGGCCGAGACCGTCTGCATCACCGGCGAGATCGGTGTTTCTGATCCCTTCTTGGTCCTTTTCGTCACTTCGCAACCTTTCCTGGTTCGTTGAATTCGATCAATCCCAGATCGGACAGAACGCCCTTCATCAGCGCGGACTGGTCTTCGAGGAACTTGCGGGTTTCGCTGCTGTTGAGATAGGTGCTGTCCCACGAGCGCTTCCTCAATTCATCCAGCCACTCGTCTGTGAAGGCCAGCTTCAGGAAAACGTCCTCCCAATACGCTACCTGGGCCACGCTCATGCCGCGCGGCCCGACGATGCCGCGCCAGCTCGAGTAAACGGCGTCCACACCCTGCTCCTTCCAGGTTGGCACACCGGCGAGCGGGCCCCCCAGGCGCCTGGGCGCGGTCAGCCCCAGCAAGCGCAGCCTTCCGGATTGCATTTCCGGCAGCAGGGCTCCCGCCGATGCGGATACCATGTCCACATGGCCGCTGACGGCGGCTGCCGCAGCCTTGGGCCCATTGTCGTAGAGCACCACGCGCAGCTTCCGGGAATCGCCGGCCGCCGACCGGGCGACGAGCGCCGTCGCGATGTGTATGTGGTTGCCGAACGCACTGGAAATCCCTACGGATACGGCAGGGTCGCCCGCGCGCAGGCGCTCGGCGAGGTCCTTGCCCGTCTTTATCGGAGAATCAATGCGAACCGCCATCAATATGTACTCGCTGAAGAGATTGGTGATCGGCGTGACGTCGTTATGGGCTAGCGAACCACCGTCCTTGAGACGGTTGGTGAGCAGCGTCGGCGTGCTGAGCGCGAGATAGTGGCCGTCCCCTGGGTGCCGGTTGAGGTAGGTCTCCGCAATCGCGCTGCCGTCACCGGGCTTGGTGACGACACTGGTGGTGGGGACGACCAGACGATGCTCCCGAAACAACCGCTGGAGCAGGCGCGCCGCGGCCTCGTTGGAACCGCCGGCGCCGGTGCCTGTAACGATTTCGACGTTCTTCTCCGGCTTCCAGGCGACGGACTGCGCGGCGGCCGGCGCGATTACCGCCAGCAGCAAGGCACAGCCCAGCGCCGGCAGACTATGCCTGCGCACGTTGTAAGCAGTCATTGGTCACCCGACGGCGGCCTCCGAAACGGTGCTGCAAGATTTCGATTGAAGCTGTTCCGCCCCTCGAGGCGCTCCCGTCACTCGTCACTCTCCGTCAATTGATCTTGATGCCCGCCCGGACCACCACCTGCCGCCACTGCTCGATCTCCTTGCGGAGCTGCTCGTGCAGCTGCTCGGGCGTGCCGCCCGCGGGCGACGCGCCGTCGCTTTGCAGACGTTCCTCGAAATCCTTGAGCTTCAGGATTTTCGTCGTCTCGCCGTTCAGGCGATCCACGACAGCGCGCGGCAATCCCTTCGGGCCGATGAGTGACAGCAGGTTGGTGACCGCATAGCCGGGCACGCCGGACTCGGCGATCGTCGGCAGCTCGGGCGCGGCGGGCACGCGCTCCGGCGTCGTGACCGCCAGCGCGCGCAACCGCCCCGCTTTCACCTGCGGGAACGACGTTTGCGACGTGGCGAACACGAGCTGTATGTGGCCCGCGATCAAGTCCTGCAACGCCGGACCGCCGCCTTTGTAGGGCACGTGCGTCATCTTCAGGCCGGCCATGTAGAGAAAAAGCTCGGAGGTGAGGTGCACGATCGTGCCCTGCCCGCTGCTGCCGTAGATGATCTGTCCGGGCCGCGCCTTCGCCAGCGCGATCAGCTGCTTCGTGCTGTACACCGGCAGCGACGGATGCACGACGATGACGTAGGGATTGCGCGCGACCGCGATGATCGGCGTGTAGTCGGCGAGCGGATCGAACTTGATGGGATACAGGCTGGGATTGATCGCGTAGCTCGGGGATATGAACAGCAGCGTGTAGCCGTCGGGCGCCGAGCGGATGACATGCTCCGTCCCTATCGTGCTGCCCGCGCCGGGACGGTTCTCCACCACGAACTGCTGCCCGAGCGCTTCCGTGAGCCGGTGTCCCAGCAGGCGCGCGACGAAATCCGAGCCGCCGCCGGGCGCGACGGGCACGACGATGCGCACGGGGCGCGTCGGATAGGTCTGTGCCATCGACGTGGACGCAAACCCCAGTATCGCCGCAAGCGCTATCAGACCCTCCAGATGCTTCATGGTGTTCCTTTTCCAGTTCGTCACCTGACTTAACCTCCTCAAATAACTCAAGCGCCGCGATATAAAAATCAAACTGGGCCTCATTTGACCGAGCGTAGGGCGGAGGTAAAGCCCTCGACCTAAGCACGTCAGAGGATCGCGAGAGATTGATCCCGGCACCGCCAAATTTCCGAAGAATGCGTCTCTCCTCGCCCTTGCGCGATGATCAAATGGCCATAATGAAAATTGCTCTCCAGGACGAACGATTGTGAAACGACCGTTGGGATGAAAACCCTAATTTACAGTTACGTGGGCTTCCCTGATGACCTTGCCCCACTTCGCGATCTCTTTCTTCTGGAATGCAGCGAACTCTTCGGGTGTCGTTGGCACCGCTTCGGCGCCTTGCACGAGCAATGCGTCGCGGGCTTCCGGCGACCGCAATATCGAAACGGCATCGCGATTGATTTGTGCAATGATCGGCTTGGGCACGCGGGCCGGCGCGTACAGCCCGAACCAGACATAGGATTCCAGTCCCGGGAAGCCTTGTTCGACCGAGGTGGGGATATCGGGCGCGGCAGAGAAGCGCTTCTCGCTCAACAACGCCAGCGCCTTCAGCTTGCCGGCTCTCATCTGCGCGCTGGTCGTCGTCGTGGACAGAAAAGCGGCCTGCACTTCGCCAGTAAAGAGCGCATTGAGCGCAAAGCCCGTGCCCTTGTACGGGTACATGATTGAGCTTCACGCCCGTCACCTGCACGAAGAGCTCACCAGTCAAATGGCTGCTCGTGCCGATCGCCGCCGACGAGTAGTTAAGGCCGTTGGGTCTCGTCTTCACGTAAGCCAGGAACTCCTTGATATTGTTTGCCGGCACCGATGGGACAACCACCAGTACCAGGCCGGAATTGGTCAGCAGGGAGATCGGCGTGAAGTCCCGTTCCGGGTGAAAAGGCATCTTCTTCAGCAGGAACTGGGCGCTAACCTGCGTGCTGATGCCACTCACGTCAGCGTGTGACCGTCTGGCGCTGCGTTGGCCACGATCTCCCCGCCGATGATGCCGCCAACTCCCGCGCGATTGTCGACAACCACCTGGTGGCTCCAGAGCTCGCCGAGCTTCGCCGCGATAAAGCGTGCGGTGATATCGGACGTACTGCCGGTCGAGCCCGTGATGAGGCGCACTGATCGGGCCGGGTAAGCGCCTTTCGAAATGTCCGCCGCGCCGACAGTCGAGCACAGCGCGAGCGCCGCCACCGTCGAAGCGAGCAAAAATTTCTGGTCCGACATCATCGCTCCCCTCCCGTGCGTCCACACAACAGCATGCGGATTGTGGACCAGACAGCTCGGAAAACCAACCCGGCCGGGCGAATTCCATGGGCAGTACTGCTGCTACACTACAATCGGTGAGCGTTCAGCCATCAGCTGTCAGCCATTAGCGAAGGATGATTGTTGTCTCGAGCTGACCGCTGAGAGCTAACCGCTGAATGCTGGAAGCGCTGTATTTCCGTGGCTGAGTCCTATTGTTGAAATGAATCGCCGTTCGATGAGCAACTCTCTATTCCGGATCGTACTGGTCGGGTGCTGTGCGCTCGCCGTTACGGGCGCGAATGCTCAAAATTATCCGGTCAAGCCGGTGCGGATGATCGTGCCGTATCCCCCGGGCGGTGCGACCGATATTTTTCGCACGCCTGCTGAGGGCCAGACTCGCGGAGACACTGGGCCAACAGGTCGTCGTCGAGCAGCGGCCGGGTGCGGCCGGCGTGATCGGCGCCGAGGTCGCGGCGAAACCGCTTCCCGACGGCGATACTCTCTGGGTCGGCCAGGCGAGCAATCTCGCGGTCAACCAGCATCTGATGGCGAAGCTTCCCTACGATCCAGTCAAGGATTTTGCGCCGAACGGGGCGGAGATCAAGGAACGTCTGGCGGGCCGGGGGGCGATCGTCGCGACGAATACCCCCGAGCAGTTCGCAGCACATATCAAATCCGAGATCGCGAATTGGTCGCGCATCGTCAAGGCCTCGGGCGCGCGGCTCGACTAGAATTCGTCTCAAAGACCCGATTTGAGCCACCGATAAACACAGATGAACACAGATGAACCAAAAGGCCAAATTGGCCACGGAATCACACGGAACACACGGACAGAACGGAAGGCCTGAAATGATTTTATTCGTTGATTGGGTGCTTCGCTTTTTGTAGTTTCTGTGTGCTTCCGTGTGTTTCCGTGGCTGAAATGATCTTGAATTTCAGGTTTGAATTTATCCGTGTTTATCTGTGTGTATCTGTGGCTGATTTCTGTTCGTTTTTTTGAGGTGGTAAGTCATGCTCGCTGGCAAGGCGGTGATGATCAACTGGAGCGACGTCGCGCCGGAGCATCGGCCCGGCGTACTACGAGTGGCACAGCCGCGAGCACATGGACGGGGCGCGTCGCCATCCCCGGATACCAGCGCGGCCGGCGCTACATCGCGGCCCGCGCGCAGCGCGATTTTCTCGTGCTCTACGAGGTTGACGATCTCTCGGTGGTGACGGGCGCGGACTATCTCGCCAAGGCCAACAAGCCGAGCCCGCTCACGCTACGCACCACTCCGTTCGTCAAGAACAGCGTGCGCGGACTGGCAAACGTGAAGACATCGCTGGGAATCGGAACGGGGGGTTACGCACTGACGCTGCGCTTCGACCCGCGAAGCGGCGGCGAGGAGGAATTGGGCCGCTACCTGATGGACGATGCATTGCCGCGTGCCGCCGGCCGCCCGGATATCGTAGGCGCCCATCTTCTTGTTGCGGACAAGGCGGCGAGCTCCATGGTCCCCGTAGAGCGGCAAGGACGTCCTACCATCATCCCCAACTGGATCGTCGTCCTCGAGGGTGTCTCGCTCGAGGCGGTCGATGGCGCCTGCGACGCGCAGCTTAGCTCCCAACTGCTAAAACAGCATGGCTGCATGGACCCGATCGCGCGGGACACCTACTGCCTGCAGCTGGTGGTGCCGAGGGCGTGACAAGTAATAGGTGACAAACATCCTGTCGGTTTTCCGTCTTTGAGATCGGTTCAAGTAATAGGTGGCAGTTGAGCGGTCAGAAGATCAAGCAAGTGATCTGCGCGCCCGGCCGGTCCGGCTACATGCACCGGGACCTCATGGCCATAAAGTCCGGAACGGCGACGCCGGACGGCAGCCTGTTCCGGGGCAAGCCGATGTCCCCCGGGTTCACGAATATCATCGAGCCAGCCACGATCATCTCCGTCATGCTCGTGCTGGAGGACGGCCAGATCGCGTTCGGCGACTGCGCCGACGTCATCCTCGCGGGTGTCGCGGGCCGGGACCCCGCCTTCAATGCGAAGGATCACATCGACTACGTGCGCGGCGAGGTCGGCGCACGCGCTGCGCGGCCGCGACGTGTGGAAGTTCAGGGGGAACGCCGAGGAAATGGACAGCTACACACGGGGCGGCAACAGGCTCCATACGGCGATCCGCTACGGCATCAGCCAGGCGCTGCTGCACGCGACCGCATTGAGCCACAAGCAGACGATGGCGGAGGTAATCGCCCGCGAGTACGGCAGCAGGATCTCGACCGTGCCGATTCCGATTCTCGCGTCATGCCACAAGGATGACCCCGGTCAGCTCGACCGGGTGATCCTGAAACGCGTCGAGCTGCTGCCGCATGCATCCTTCCAGATCGTAGCCGACCACGTCGGATTGCAAGGCGAGAAGCTCGCGGCGTTCGTGCGGCGGGTTGCCACCCGCGTCAGGGAAATAGGCGATGCGGACTATCACCCGCAGATTCACGTCGATCTTTACGGCACCCTCGGCGAGCTCTTCTCGATGCAGATCGAGCCGCTCGCCGACTATCTCGGCACGCTGAGGCAGGAGGCGGGCACCTACAGGCTCCTGGTCGAATCTCCGATGATCGCGAAGACGCAGCAAGAGCAGATCGAGAAATTCTGCGGCGCTACGCGAGCTTTTGAAACGGAAGGGAATTGACGTAGGACTGATCGCGGATGAGTGGTGCAACACGCTGCCCGACATCAAGCTCTTCACCGCGGCGAGAGCCTCGGATTTCGTGCAGATCAAGACGCCGGACCTGGGCAGCATACACAACACCATCGAGGCCGTGCTGTACTGCAAATCCCACGGCATGGGCGCCTGCCTGGGCGGCACAGCCAACGAGACCGACCAATCCACGCGCATCTCGACTCATATCGGACTCGCCTGCCAGCCTGATTTCATGCTTTCCAAACCCGGCCTCGGGGCCGATGAAGCACTGATGATTCAGACGAACGAAATGGCCCGCACGCTGGCGATTCTGCAAGCGCGGCGCTAAACGGAACATCAATAGTTATTGCGACTTGACCGAGCGTACAAGGTGTCAGGAACCTTAGAGTTTAGGGTTCCTGACACCCTTACGATTGAGGATCGCAAGAGATTGAGCCCGGCACCGACTAACTCGCGAAGAATGTGTTTCTCCTCAGCCTTGCGCGAGGTCGAATGAACATCAGCCATTTATGAAGTCAGTTCTTATCACGCACTATCATGTTCCGGTAAACACCGGCTTGCGCTTCTCCATGAAGGCGCGCCTTCCTTCCACGTAGTCCTTGCTGGCGAAGCAGTTCGCGACGACCTTGTCGCACAGGGCCTGGTCACGCTCGGCCGGGTCCTTCATCAGCTCGTCGATGACGCGCTTGGACGCGATGAGCGACAGCGGCGCGTTGCCGGCTATGGTTTTCGCGTACGATGCCACGAATGTCCTCGAGCTCGGCCGGCGCGACGACATAGTTGACGATGCCGAGCCGCAGCGCCTCCTGCGCGTTCATGCGCCGCCCGGTGTACAGGATATCCTTCGCGGCGGAGGGGCCGACGAGATCGACGAGCTGCCCGACCGCATCGGCGGCATAGCCTATGCCCAACTTGGCGGCCGGGATGCCGAACTGCCCGTCCTCCGCGGTGATGCGCAGGTCGCAGTTGAGAGCGATGCCCAGGCCGCCGCCGACGCAATAGCCGCGGATCATGGCGATGGTCGGCTTGCCGATACTGGCGCAGCAGGTCGCGGAAGGTCTCGGACGCCTTGTTCCATTTCTCCGCCTGCTCCGGGGTCGCGCGCGCCGATTCGAACTTGGAGATGTCGGCGCCCGAGACGAATGCCTTGTCTCCCGCACCGTGCAGAACGACGACGCGTATCGCCTTGTCGGCGGCGAAATCCTCGAGGATTTCCGCGCCCGCCAGGGACATTTCGGGCGAGACCGCATTGCGCCTCTCGGGGTTGTTGAAAGTAAGAAGGCCGATGGGGCCGTCCTTTCTGGACAGCATCTTGTCGGTGCTCATGGTGTCAGTGCTCATGGTGTGTACGGCTCCTTAGTTAGATCGGCGACAATCCTAGTGTGCTGTCCCATAAATAACCTGTGAAATTCCCACGACACTAGGGAGTTTTGCGTAAGGAGGGTGTCGGGACAGAATCCGACACACTCCTAAATGATGCCGTTGGCTCGCATCGTGTTCATCTCTGCGTCCGAGTAGCCAATGCTGCGCAAGATCTCGTCGGTGTGCTGCCCCGCTTCCGGGGTCGGACTGCGGATCTTCTTGGACACGCCTTCCATGTTGAGGGGAGAGCCGACCAGGTTGAAAGTGCCGCGCTTCTCGCTGGTCACAGGCGAGGCGATGCCGAGGTGCTGCACCTGCGGGTCGGCGAACACCTGGTCGATGGTATTGATCGGCCCGCAGGGCACACCGGCTTCCTCGAACAGCTCGACCCAGTGCGCCGCCGGCTTGGTGCGCGTAATTTCGCTGATCGCGGCATTGATCGCCTTGCGGTCGGCGCTGCGCTTCGCCGAGCGTGTTCCATTCCGGCTTGTCGTTCCACTCGGGCTTGCCGATCGCCTCGCAAAACCGCCCGAACACCCGCGACGAAGCCGCCGCGATGTTGAAGTGCCCGTCGCTGGAAGGAAAGACGCCCGTGGGGATGCCGGTCGGGATGGTCGTTGCCGGCCTGCTTCGCGACCTCCTTGTCGATCAGCCACCGCGCCGCCTGGAAGTCCAGCATGAAGATCTGCGCTTCGAGCAGGCTCGTGTGCACCCAGCGGCCGACGCCGGTGCGGGTGCGGTCGAACAGCGCCATCGAAATGCCGAGCGCGAGCAGATTGCCGGCAGTGAGGTCGGCGATCGGCAGCCCGACGCGCACCGGCCCCTGGCCGGGCAGGCCGGTGACGGACATCAGCCCGCCCATGCCCTGCACGATCTGGTCGACGCCCGCGCGCTTGCCGTAAGGCCCGGTCTGGCCGAAGCCGCTGATGCTGCCGTAGACGATCCGCGGATTGACCTTGCGCACGTCGTCATAGGAAACCTCGAGCCGATGCTTCACCGCCGCGCGCATGTTTTCCACGATCACATCGGCGCGCGTCGACAAGCTTCATGAAGGCCGCGTGGCCTTCCGTCGGACTTGAGGTTGAGCCGCATCATGCGCTTGTTGCGATGCAGATTCTGGAAATCGAACCCTCGCCGCCTGCCGATGAGATCCTCTCCCAGCGTTTCCGGCGGCTCGATTCGGATGATGTCCGCTCCCCAATCTGCCAGATGCCGCACGCAGGTCGGTCCGGCACGCGCGAGCGTCAAATCGAGCACCGTCACACCGGACAGCGGCAGTTGAGCCGCGCCGGCATCGGCTGGGATCGTGATTTCAGCAGCAGTTGTCGTGTTCATGGAATTCACCCTTTAAACCGCGATTATGCAACACTTCGCAACCCCAATTTTAAATGCTTAATGTTAAATGCTGAATGGACATGTCGAATGCTGATGGACGGACGGTTTTCATTGAGCATTAAGCATTGAGCATTGAATCACGAGTTGCCCTGGCTCCTGTCGAGCGTCGATAGCGCCTCCATCGCGAGGTAGTACTGCAGCCCGTCGTCGACGGCTTTCCTGAGAGGGTGCGTGAGCACCTTCCGCGTATAGCGCAGCAGCATGTCGGATTTCCTGGCGAGCTGGTTCGCGAGCTCCCACGCCCGCGGCAGCAGGCGCTCCCGCGGCACGAGCTCGCCCACCAGGCCGAGGTCTTTTGCCTCCCTGGCCGTGAGCACCTGTCCGGTCAGCATCAGATAGCGCGCGCGGTTCAATCCCAGGAGCAGCGTATATACGACGTTGATGCCGTCACCCGGGCACGATGCTGCCGTGATGGAAATGCGCGGTATCCTCGAAGGTGGCGTCGTCGGTTGCGATAACGATATCGCACATCAGCGCGAGATCGGCATGCCGCTTCGCCGGCCCGTTGACCGCCGCGATCATGGGCACCTCGATGTCGAGCAACGCGTGCACCAGGCGCTGGGCGTTCCAGAACACGTGGTGCACGCCCGCGGGGGTGAGCTTGGCGCCATGAAAGAACTGCGCGTCGGGATCGAGCCGCGGACCGCTGAATTCGTTCCCGGTGCCGGTCAGGATGATGAGGCGGTTGTCGCGATCCGCACCGATGTCCGCGAACGCCTGCGCAAACTCCGCCTGCGCCTCCAGCCCCCAGCGCAGCGGGCCGCCGTCCGTGTGCAGCGTCATCTGCAGGACGCCGTTGATCCGCTCCAGTTTGATGAACTGATAGCGCTCCGAATAGTCCTCGAATTTCGACATATGAATTCCGTGATTATCACGCATCATTTCTTGACGAGCTTCTGCACCCGCCAGTTGAGCGTGTCGGCGACGTAGATGTTTTCCTTCCGATCCAGTGCGAGAAAGTGCGCCTCACCGTACTGGTGAGGCCCCTTGCCCTGGCCACCGCTTGCGCCGAGCACTTTGCAGTTCAAGTCCAGCTTCATGATTTTTCCGGTGTGCCCGTGCGCCATCATGATGTGCTTCTGATCGCCGCACAGGCACAGCCCGCAGGGCGTGCCGGGATGGCTGGTCTCCCGGAGGTATTTGCCGTCTGCATCGAACACCTGGATGCGCTGGTTCGACCGGTCGGCGACGTAGAGCAGACCCTTGGTGTCGGCGACGATCGAATGCGGAACATTGAACTGCCCCGGGCCGCTTCCCTCTCCACCCCAGGTGCTGATGAAATTCCCGTCCGCATCAAATTTGAGTACGCGGGATTCGCCTTTGCCGTGCCCCTGTGTGATATAAATTTCGCCCGCGCGGCCGAACGCGAGGTCGTTGGGCTCGTTGAAGCATCGCAAGTGACCCGCTTGGTGCCATTCGCCCGCGTTGCCCCTGATGCCCAGCAGCATGAGGATGCGCCCCTTCGGGCTCATCTTCACCACGATATGCGAGCCGGTGTCGGTGGCCCAGATGTTGTCCTCGCCGTCCACGCGCAAGCCATGCGGGAGGGTGAATATTCCCTGGGCGAGCGAGCGGAGGATACTTGCCCTTGCCGTTGAACTCCATCAGTGCGTGCGCGCTGCGATTGAAGACGAGCAGGTTGCCCTTCGAAGTGACCGCCACGCTTGAGCATGGCCCGAAGTTCAAGCCCGGCGGCAGCTTGAAGATATCCGGGACCGGCTTGTATCCCAGGTCGGGCACGCTGTCTGGAACGGGGTGATGGGTGATGGGTGATGGGTGATGGGTATCTGTCTTCATTCGCTGGCCTTTCTATCACTTATCACGTATCACGATGCCGGCCGCGCGCTCGGCGATCATCACGGTGGGTGAATTGGTATTCCCCGAAGTAATGGTAGGCATGATCGAGGCGTCTACTACGCGCAGGCGTTCGATGCCGCGTACTCTGAATTTCGTATCCACCACGGCTGCGGTATCGCGCTCGCGCCCCATCTTGCAGGTGCCGACCGGATGAAAGATCGTCGTGCCGACGTTGCCGGCGGCCTTCAGCAGCTCCTCCTCCGTCTGGAACGCAGGGCCCGGACTGAATTCCTCGGGCTCGTGTGGCTTCATCGCCTGCGTGCCGGTAACGATGCGGCGCGTGAGTCGCAGCGACGCGATGGCGGTCCTGCGGTCTTCCTCCGTGGAAAGATAGTTGGGAGCGATCGCGGGATTCGCGCGCGGATCGGCCGAGGTGACGCGTACGGGCCGCGCGCGGTCGGCCGCAGGTTGCAAACGCTGGCGGTGAACGCGGGGAACTTGTGCGGCGGATCACCGAACCGGTCGAGCGAGATCGGCTGCACGTGATACTGCAGGTCGGGCGTGGCGAGCGCGGGATCGGATTTCGCGAACGCGCCCAGCTGCGACGGCGCCATCGTCATGGGTCCGCTGCGGAAGAGCGCGTATTCGAGGCCCATCCTCGCCTTCGTCAACCAGGAGCCGAGCATGGTGTTCAACGTCAGCGCGTTCTTCACCTTGAACGCCATCCTCAACTGCAAGTGGTCCTGGAGGTTCTCGCCGACGGGCAGATCGTGGGCGAGGGGAATGCCGTGCTTCTGCAGCAGCGCTCCCGGTCCGATGCCCGGAAAGCTGGAGGATCTGCGGGCTGCCGATCGCGCCCGCCGAGAGTATGGTTTCGCGCCGTGCCTCGGCGAACAATTCCTCGCTCATTTTCCCGTTCTGCTGATAGAACTCCACGCCCAGGACGCGCCGGCCCTCGAGACGGAGCTTCTTCGTGAGCGCGCCGGTCAGCACGGTAAGATTGGGGCGCTTCATCGCGGGCCGGAGGAACGCTTTCGATGCGTTCCAGCGCACGCCGCCGCGCTGGTTCACTTCATAGCGCGATACACCGCTGTTGTCGCCGCGGTTGAAATCATCGGTCCAGGGTATTCCCGCTTCGTTCGCGGCGGCGCGGAAGGATTCGAGCACATCCCATCGCAACTTGACAGGCTCGACGCGCCACTCCCCGCCTTGGCCGTGCTTCTCGTCCGCACCCCGCCAGTGGTCCTCGACTTTCATGAAAATCGGCAGCACATTCTGCCACGCCCAACCGGAATCGCCGGTCAGTTGCGCCCACTCGTCGTAGTCGCGCGCCTGACCGCGTAAATAGAGCATTGCGTTGATCGAGGAGGATCCACCGAGCACTTTCCCGCGCGGGTAGCGGATGGCGCGCCCGTTCAATCCCGGTTCGGGCTCGGTCTGATAACACCAGTCCGCGCGGGGATTATTGATGCAATAGAGGTAGCCGACGGGGATGTGTATCCAGATCCAGTCGTCCTTGCCGCCCGCCTCGAGGAGCAGCACCGACGTGTTCGGATCGGCGGAGAGGCGGTTGGCGAGCACGCAGCCCGCCGTGCCTGCTCCGACGATTACGTAGTCGTATGTTCCGATGCTTTGCATCTATTTTGCCAGACCGATATCGCTCAGCACCGCCTTCATTTCCGCATAGTCCTGATCGAGATCCTTCCTGAACGCATCGCCGGCGAGGAACGCGTCGGCCCAGACGTTCTTCTGCAGGTCGTCCTTCCACTCCGGCGCTTCGGTCGCCTTGCGCAACAACGCTTCCCAGTAAGCGACCTGCTGAGGCGTCAGGCCTTTCGGCGCGAAGATCGCGCGCCACGCGCCGAATACCACATTCAACCCCTGCTCTTTCCACGTCGGGACATCGGCGAGTTGGCCGGGCATGCGCTTGTCCGCGGTGATGGCGACGATGCGCAGCTTGCCGGTAGCGAGCAGCGGCGCGACGTTCCCGGCCGCGGTGGTAACGAGATCGATGTGGCCGCCCATCAAGTTCGGGATGGCGTCGGCGGAGCCCTTGTACGCAACGACCTTGAGATCCTTGGCGTTGCCGCCGGCCGCCTTCATCAGGAGCCCCGCGGCGATGTGATTGTGCGAGCCCAGCAGTGGTGAGAAGCCGACGGCGACGGACTTCGGATCCTTGCGCAGGCGCGCGACGAGGTCCTTGCCGGTCTTGATGGACGAGTCCGCGCCCACGACGAACACGGTGTAGTCGTTGAACAGCGATGCGACCGGCGTCAGGTCCGTGTGATGTATCGTCGCCGCGCCCGTGATGTGGTTGGTGAGCAGCGCGGGCCCTGCGACGCCCAGGTAGTGCGGGTTGCCGGCATGCTGCTGCACGTAGGTGTAAGCGAGCGTGCCGCCGGCTCCCGACCGGTTGACGACGGTGAGCGTCGTGGGAAGCAGTTTGTTGGCGGTCCACACGCGCTCGATCGTGCGCGCGGTCTTGTCGTTGCTGCCGCCGGGCGGATTCGGCACGACAAGCTCGACGTTTCTCTGCGGCGACCAGCCCTGGGCACCCGCCACGGCGGTAACGCTACCGAGCGCAATTGCAATCAAACACTGTTTGAATCTCATTCCGGCTCCTCGGAGTTTGTTATCGGTAAGTCCTATCTCACTTATCACTCGTCACTCGTCACTCACTAATACGTCAACCGCCCCGGCACCTTCAGCCGCACACGGTACAGCGCCGTGATGCCGGTCAGGTAGAGGGTCATGAGGTCATCGTCGCCCCAAGCGATGTTGGTGACGCGTTCGGGCGTGCGGATGACGCCCAAGCACTGCGCCCCCGCGTCGAGCACGTGCACGCCGCCGGGACCGGTGCAGTAAAGATTGCCCGTCGCTGTCGAACTTCATGCCGTCAGGCCTGCCTTCGCCCGGCCCGGTGAGCTCGGCCCATACCTGCCCGCCCGAGATCGTGCCGTCCGCCTTCACGTCGAACATGCGTATATGCAGGCGCGGCGTGTCGTTCACGAACAATTTCTTCTCGTCGAGCGAGAAGCATAGTCCGTTGGGCTGCTCGAAATCGTCGGCGAGCAGCTGCGTCGGCGCGCCGTCGCCCGCGATGCGGTAGACGCCGCGGAAAGCAAGCTGCAGCTCGCGCGGCACACCCACGTCCTCGCGGATGCGCCCGAACGTAGGATCGCTGAAATAAATCGCGCCGTCCGACTTCACCACGATGTCGTTCGGACTGTTCAACTCCTTGTCCTGAAAGTGCGTGGCGAGCACGGTCATCGCGCCGTCCTTTTCCTGCCGCACGACGCGGCTCGTCGCGTGTTCGCACGACACGAGGCGCCCCTGCCGGTCGTAGGTGTTGCCGTTCGCCTTGTTGCTCGGCTTGCGGAACGTGCTGATCGCTGCGCCCGCTTTCCATACGCGCATGTGGTCGTGCTTCATGTCGCTGAAGATGAGCCGCTTGCCCGCGCGGTCCCACACCGGGCCTTCGCCGAAGCCGATGCCCGGCGCCAGCTGCTCGACTTTGACATCGGCGCCGGTCACATCGGTAACTCGTCGATCGCGTATCTCCAGATCTTCCGCTGCCATGTTCTCCTCGGTCAGTTCTTCCGGGAAATGCCCGCGTCCGTTGAGCTTACTTTACGGTAAGCCTGGCGGCACGCAAGTCCAGTATATGATCTTCGAGTCGTGCGGGAGGTAATCACTCGCGATGCTCTGACGTGCTTTGGGTCGAGAGCTCTACCGCGGTCCTACGCTCGGTCAAATTAAAGTATCCTCAGAGGCTGATCTCAAGAATTCGCGGGCGCCGTACGCGTAGTTCATTTATTAGAACCTATCTCAACAATAGGCGCGCGATGCGTTGTGGCCAGGACGGACCGGATGCAAGGCGCCCGACGAAGGCCATATGTCGATATGGTCAAGGAGGGCAACGCGGCAGCCGACCGCCCTGGCCGCAACCCCAAAGGGGACGGGGCGATCTGGGCGCATTTCTTCGTCGGGAGCCCTCGCAATATCGACATATTGCTTCGGGCTCTCCTCCTTGAACTGCATCCCACATCGCCTCCGTCGCACGCGTGCCTATTATTGAGATAGGTTCTGACAGATTGTTAGACGAGCCAACGGAGAAGATCAATGGCACAGGAGGGATTGAAACCGATACGGCGCGTAGTCACCGGCAACAACGAGCGTGGCAAGTCAAAGGTCGTCTGGGACGGCCCGGCGCCGAACGCTCAGGAAGCTTCAATGGGTAGCGGGCGCGGCCACATCGATTTCTGGGTCTGGAACGACAGTCCCGCGCCGCTTTCCGGCGACCGTGACGACGGCAACCTTTCTTATGACTTCCCGGGCCCGCCGAAGGGTGGCCATTGGCGAGTGGTCCAGGGTGTGGGCCGCGCTGCGAACTACGATCCGGCGAAGGATACGCTCATCGTGCCGCCGCACGAGCCGAAGGAGCACGCCTTGGGCAGGCGATGGGATCGGGGTGGCACCAACGCTTACTCCGGCGGGATGCACAAGACCGAGACAGTGGATTACGCCATTCTGCTCGACGGCGAGCGCACGCTGGTGCTCGACGACCGCGAAGTCGAGTGGCGGCCCGGCGACATCGTCATCGACGTCGGTGCCTGGCACCAGTGGTCGAGCCGCAACCAGGAAGGCGGCCGCGTCGCGTTCGACATGATGACCGCGAAATTCGTGGACGGACCCGTCGGTCTCGCGCAGGGCAACGATCGCGTGATGACCGCCGACCGCAATCAGAAGCTGCCGGCAGGCGTAAAGCCGGCCCGGCGCATAGTTTGTCTCGACCGGGAGCCGAACAAGTCGACGCTGGTGAGCGACGGCCCGTCGCCGGACGTGCGCACCGACCCGGCGCGGCCAGGCTTTGCGATCCAGCGGATGTGGGTCACCGATGGCACGCCTGCGAAAATCGTGCTCGAGACACTGCATCTGCCTAACGTCATCGAGCCACCCGCCGGCGGTTCCGTGTTGAACGTCGTCACGTTTCCGCCAGACGACACCTGGAAAGGAAAAGTGGGCGCCGCGGAAGTGCAGAATTATTTCAAATCCGTGGGATCGCCGGGCGCCTCGACCTACTCGCCGCTGGCGCCGCATCCGTACATGCAGAAAACGCGCACGCTGGATTTCGGCATCGTCCTCGACGGCGAGATCGTGCTGGTGCTGGATACGCAGGAAGCGCTGCTCAAGAAGGGGGATTTTGTCGTTCAGCGCGGCACGAATCACGCGTGGAGCAACCGGTCCAAGCAGCCTGCCGTCATTGCGATTGCGTCGCATGACGGGAAGTGATAGGTGATGGGTGATGGGTAGTGTGCATCTTAAGCAGTGAGTCGAGAGTAAACGGTCCGTATGTTCGTTTCGTTCTTGGCCTTAGCGGTATAGCTTCCTATCTCTTCGTGGCCTTGGCGCGCTTCTCGGTAAGCCGGTTTATTTTCCTTGGCGTCCTCCGCACCCATCACCCATCACTCATCACTCATCACTGCGAAGCGCGCTACAGCACAAACCCGTCCGCGAAGGCGCGGAAATCCCGAATATTCTCAAGGTCCATCAGCCCTTCGAAGAGCTTGCGCGTTGCCGCGTCTCCCCACACCGGGGTGCCGAGCTCGAAAAACTTTCCCTTCAAGTCGTCCGGACTGTGCGGATTCGACGGCTCACCTTTCATGACGAGGCAGTGTCCCGCATAGACATTCCCGTCCCGCATGACAATTCGGATGTCGCAGGGCGTCTCTTGCGGGTAGCGCGCGGTGTGGGCCTTGTCTTCCTGCAGGTCCACCCGTTTCGTCAAGGACTGCACGGCCGGGGTGGCCACCGCCGCATCGTCAAAGCTGGCGAGCCCGGATCGACCGTGATGAATGATGCTCGCCAAGGCAAAGGGAATCGAGAACCGGGAGCCGAAGCTTGACGTGACATTCTGTTCCGCGAGCATCGCGGCGAGGGCATAGGTGCGCACTTCAATCCGCTCTATGCTGTCTGCCGCCAACTGCTTCCCCGGCACTCCGGCGAGCAGGTCTTCCAGCGCGTCGATCGCCGAATGCGCATAGCGTCCCGCCGGATGCAGCTTGAAGTAGCTCTGGACAATCAACCATTCGCATCCGAGCCCGGCGACGACCTTGTTACGGTCGAAGGTGTCCGAGAGCACTTTTCCGTATGCGTTGCCGACACCGTCCGTCTCGCCCGTGAACCCGCATTCGACCAGGCGTGCCGCAGTAAGCCCCATGAACCCGGAGTGCCCGGTGTAGATGTTGCGTACCGTCGCGCCGTCGAGCAGGGTCTGGCGGCTCGTCGCCATACCCATCGTCGCGGCCACGTTGAGGAGCTCCCGCATCTGCGCGGCGTCGTATCGCTTGAGACGGCCGGCGGCAATGGCGGCGCCGATAACGCCGTAGGTCCCATGAGGGTGTATCGACAGTCGCACGTTGGCGGCGCGGCTGATGCGGGCCGACACCTCGTAGCCTATGGCAACCGCAACCAGGAGGTCCGCGCCGCAGATGCCTGATTCCTGCGCTGCGGCCACTGCCGCCGGCACGACCTGGATCCCAGGATGTCCCTTGGCAAAAAGATTGCCTTCATCCAGCTCAAGCCAGGTCCCCGCCGTGCCGTTCAAGAGCGCGGCTTCGAACGCATTGGCGCGCTTCGTCGTGCCGATAACCCACGCGTTACCGACGGCGGCGCCTGAAAGCTGCCGCTTCACGTACCGCTGCATCTCAGGCTGCTGCATACCCGCCGCGATTACCGGAATGCAATCGGCGAGTATCCACCGCGCGCGATCGCGCGCCTCTGCGCTCAAAGTCGCAAGCGTCGCCGTGCTCGCAAACTGCGCGAGCTCGTTCAGATAGTCAGGATATCTCGCCATGCTGGTCGTCTGCGCCCGCTCCGCGCAGTGGAATCGCGTTCAACACTACGGCACGCGGACCACGACCTTCCCGAGCTGCGCGTTGGTTTCGACATAGGCCTTGGCGGCCGGCACCTGGTCGAACGGGAATACCTTGTCGATCAGGGGCGTGATGCGGCCGGCCGCGAAGCCGGGCAGCAGGTCGCGAATGAAACCGCGCATCGATTCGGCGCGTCCCTCGCGGGAAAACAGCGCGTTGGAGACCCCGTAGATCTGCAGCCGCTTTCCGTGCACCGCCTCCAGATCGACATTGGCGTTCAACTTGTCGTCGACGTAGCCGCAGATCGCCAGCCGGCCCTGGTTAGCGAGCGAGCGCAGGCAATCGGGAAAGACGCTGCCGCCGATCAAGTTGGCGGCGAGATTCACACCCTTGCCGCCGGTCGCCTCGAGCACCTTGTCCGCGAAGCCGCCGGCGGCCGCCTGGATGCCGACGTCCAGGCCGACGCTCTTCAGCTTGTCGAGCTTTTCGGCCGAGCGCGAGATCCCGATCACTTTCGCGCCAAGATACTTGCCGGCCTGCACGCAGATCACGCCGACGCCCGATGCTGCGCCCGCGACCAACAGCGTTTCGCCGGACTTGAGCTTGCCGTAGCTGCAGAGAATTTCATAGACCGTGACCGACACCACCGGCACCGCCGCCGCCTGCTCCCACGTCAGGTTCTGCGGCGCCGGCGCCGCCTGTTCGGCGGACACCGCGACAAACTCTGCAAATGAGCCGCGCGCTCGTGCCATGACACGGTCGCCGGGCTTGAAGCCGGTGACGCCCTCGCCCACCGCGTGCACTTCCCCGGCGCAGTCGGCGCCGGCGGGATGCGGCTCATGCACCTTGTGCAGGCTGATACTCGCGAGTATCTCGCCGCGGTTGAGCGATGCGGCGCGTACCTTCACCAGAATTTCTCCGCTCTTAGGTTGCGGCACCGGCGCCTCGCGCGGCTCGAACACGGTTTTTCCGTTGACGGACTTGATGTAGTAGCACTTCATATAGCAGGATCTCCTATCGATTCGCGGCGGACCTTCCGTTCCTGCAACGGCCTGCCGGTGCCCCGGTGAACGACGCAGAAGTATATCCCGGGGTAGTCCGGGTACGTGCGATGAGATTTCTGCCGCGGATGTGTCGCCCGGGGATGTAAAAACAACAAACCCGCCGAAGCGGGTTTGTTTTGCGGCATCCTGACGAGCTAAGCTTTCTTGCGCCTGCTAACCCCGAACCCGGCGAGGCCGAGCCCTAAAAGCGCCAAAGTGGCAGGCTCAGGAATCGTTTCTTGTTGGGTGGTGACACCGCCGCCGGTGCCTTCACGGACAAACACCGCCATGTGCGACAGGCCGGGAATAGTGCCGCCGTTGCTCACGAACTCGATGGACCAGGTGCCACCACCGCTGCCGTCGAACGTGGCGTCGTCGAAGTAGTAGAGCGCGTAGCGGTCGGCGGCCTTCAAAGCGACGACGAAGTCGAGCGAGAACGGGAAGTTGGGGGCGGCGCCGCCATTGTTGTCTGTGGCCGAAATCGTATAAAGCCCGCCACCTTGAGGGTTAGCCGGGCCACTCAGCGTGAAGGTGAAGCTGCCGCCGAAAAGCGTAACAGTGCCCGAAGGCTCGTTGCTTGAGTCTGCGTGCTGGAAAGGAGTCGCGCCCCAGATGCCGTCTTCGGCATTGTTGGTCGGGTTGATATTGGCGATGACCACGCCGTAGCAATCGCTCGCGTTGGCGAAGGGTGCAACACCGGTCTGGCTGTACGTGACGTCGGACACGTTGAGTCCGTCGGCGTGAGCGCCCGGGGCACTGCAGTACGTCGGCGCGGCCTGCGCGACGCCGATCGTCGTAGCGGCTCCCAGGACTAACGACACAATTGCGGCTGTAATGCTGACGTTCTGTTTCACTTACATTCCCTCCTAATAAGAGTAATTGCCTAACCATAAGCAATTTGCGCGCCAGGGAATATAAGCGTTTTACAAACAATTACTTACATTATTGTGAGCGTTGAAATGAAGACTAGAGTAAAAATTTCCGACAATCGTTGCCATAAGTCACGGATAACAAAGCAACATAAGTCACGGATAACAAAAGATGCGCGGCGGTCACCTGAATTCATCATTCGGGCCTTATGCCGGCGCGTTTGATCACCTCTCCCCACTGCTGGATCTCGGATTTCACCAGCGCAGCGAACTGGCTGGCAGAATTTCCGACCGCTTCGAGTCCGATAGCGGAAAGCTGCTGGCGCACGTCCGCCGACTGCAACGCCTGCACCCATCCCGCGTTGAGCTTGTCGACGATGGGCTTGGGCGTGCCTCCCGTCGTGAAAATGCCGTACCAGATCGTCACATCGTATCCGGGGACTCCCGCTTCCGCGATCGTGGGAACGTTGGGCACAGCCGCCGAGCGCTTGAGGGTGGTTACTCCCAATGCGCGCAATCGGCCGGCCTGCACGTGCGGCATGCCCTGGGGCAATCCGCTGAACAGCATCTGGACGCGACCCGCGATCACTTCGGGGATATTGACTGCGCCCTTGAAGGGAACGTGCACTATGTTCAGGCCTGCCATGTACACGAACAACTCGGCGGCTAAGTGCTGGGCGCTGCCGATACCGCCTGAAGCATAGTTGAGCTTGCCGGGATTTGCCTTCGCCAGATCTATCAGCTCCTTGACCGACTTCGCCTCGACCCCTGGGTATAGCACGAGCAGATAGGGCGCCGCAGTCGCCTCCGTGATCGGCGCGAAATCTCGAATCGGATCGTACGGCAGCTTTCTGGCGAGGTTGGGCTGGATCGCGAAGCTCGGGCTGGCGGCGAGCAGCGTGTAGCCATCCGGAATCGCCTTGGCCGCTATCTCGAACGCCACCAGCCCTCCGGCGCCCGCGCGGTTGTCGACGACCACCTGCTGGCCCCAGATGTCGGCGAGCTTTTTTCCGATGATCCGCACTGCGATATCGGTTCCGCCGCCGGGGCTGAATCCAACGAGTAGCCGGATCGGCCGGGAAGGAAACCCCGGCTCAGCCGCCGGCGCCGCCGACGCGGCAGCGCTGAAGGAAACAAAGCAGAACAACAGCTGACCTAACCGCCAAGACACGGAGATCAAAGGAGAAATATTCGATCGCATCGTTCAGAATCTGCAGCAGAACAACAACGGATTTAACCGCGGAGACGCGGAGGAAGAAGGAGAAATACTTTGTAGCATGTTTGAGAAATCGGACGTCCGCGTTGAGGCGTCGTATCTCTCCCCTTTCTCCCTGCCTTGGCGGTTAATTATTGCTCTTCTTGGCGGTCTTGGCGTCTTGGCGGTTAATTAAGTAGTTGCGAAAACAATGCAAGTCGGGCTGCCGGTTTCGATGACTTGTCCCGTCGGTGTGAGCTTGCCGCTTTCCTGATCGATACCAAACTCCACGATGGTGTGGCTGTTCTCGTTCGCCGCGTAAAGATGGCTGCCGTCCGGATCGAGACCGAAGAAGCGCGGCTTTTTGCCCTGGACCGATTCCCATCCCTTGGGTTCCAGCATCCCGGTGGCGTGATCGACGGCGAAAATCACGATGCTGTCATGCCCGCGGTTCGAGGCGTAGACGAATTTGCCCGACGGCAGGATGGCGATTTCAGCGCCGGTGTTGTCCCCGACATAGGAGGTAGGCGTCGTGGGCACTCTCTGAAACGGCTTCAACTGGCCGCGTTCGCTATCCCAATGATAGGCGTTGACCGTAGAGTCCTGCTCGTTAACCAAGTAGGCGTAGGGCCTGGTGGGATGGAAAGTCACGTGGCGTGGTATCGCGCCGTAACGGGCCTTGATGAACGGCGGGTCGCAAGGCACGAGCTTGCCGCGTGCCGCGTCGAAGCGATAGACGTGCACCTTGTCCAGACCCTTGTCGGGAACCACGACAAAGCGGCCGGTAAGGTCGAAGATAGCCTGATGAGGGTGCGGACCGTGTTGCTCGCTTCGCCAGGGCCCCGGCTCGCCGGAGGGCACGATGTTTTCGCTGGACGGGGCAAGCGAGCCGTCTTCCTTGATCGGAAAAAGCGCCACGCCTGGACCGGTGGAGAGGAGGACGTAGCGGCCGCTGGAATCCACCATGACGGTCGATGAATTGTCCCCGCCGGTCTGCTGCTTGTTCAGCAGCTTGAGCTTGCCGGTCTTCCGGTCTCTCGCGTACGCCCCGACTTCAGAGCTGTCACCATGTGCGGAATAGAGAAATCTTTGCGTCGGATCGAGCGCTATGTAACCCGGGTTCGGGATGGCATCGTACGCTTCCACCTGAGTCCAGGCGCGCGTACCCGGATCGATATGAAATACGGCTATGCCCTTACCGCGGGCCTTACGCTTCTCGGTGGTGAAACATCCGACGTAGGCAAACGTCGGTTGCAAGGCGCCTTGAGCTGCCATTCCCGTTTCTCTCCCGCTTCCCGAAGTAAGTAGATTTGATTCTATAAATGGCTGATATTCATTCGACCCCGCGCAAGGCTGAGGAGAAACACATTCTTCGCAAGTTAGCCGGTGCCGCGGTCTATCTCTTGCGATCCTCTATCGTAAGGATGTCAGGAACCCTAAACTCTAAGGTTCCTGACACCCTCGTACGCTCGGTCAAGTCGCAATAACTATTTCAGGGCGCTCGGCAAATACGGAGCCGGCCCGAACGATAACACGAACACTCGGCGGCTCGGTTTCAACGTGTGTCACTCGTCACTTGTCACTTGTCCTCAAGCTGCTGCATCACGCCGAGCTGGAGCAGCATGCCGAGATCGTCGCGCACCGCGGCGTGCTCGGCGATCTGCCCGCCGCTGACGCGAAAATCGTGGTACCTGCAGGACCTGGACCCGCTTGCCGGTGGGCGCGACGTCTTTCAGCATGCCGCGAAAGATTTCCGGCATCGTCGGCCGCCCGCGATGCGTGCCCGTCATCATGACCTTGCACACGACGCGGTCACCTTCGGCTGTTTCGTTCTCGATTACATAATGAAAATCAGGAAAGGTGCTGAACAGCGCCTCGAATACCCGCTGCATCCCCGCCCGCCCAACCACGCGGCCGTGGTTCATCGCATTCAGGGGCATAGAATCCCGCCGCCGCCACTGGCGTCCTGGCGATTGATCGCCTCGTCGTATAAGCGGTGGATCAGGGACTTATTTTCGTCGAGCGACATGGTTTGAAGGCATAAGTCACAAGGAAAAAGGCAAAGGACGCGCTGTGCCTCGTGACTTTTACCGTCGCTGCCTTTTGCCTTGGGCTAGTTAATGGGGATCCCCGAAGCCTGGATGACCCTGGCCCATTTGGCGATATCCGAGCGCAGATGCTTCGCGAGCTCATCCGGTGTCGAGGGCTCGGGATCGACTCCGGCCTTCGCGAGCTGTTCCCGCATCTCGGGCGTCTCGATAGACTTCACTATCACCTGGTTCAGGCGGGAGATGATGACCTTTGGTGTGCCGGCCGGGACGAATGCGGCGAACCAGATAGTGAATTCGTATCCTGGCACCGCCGCTTCGGCCACCGTCGGCACGTCGGGCATCGTCGGTGCGCGCCGGGTGCCGGTAACCGCCAGCATGCGAATCTTGCCCGACTTTACGTGAGGCACCGCCGTGGGAAACGCCGGGATGGCGAAGTGCACCTGCCCTCCCACAGTGGCGATCATGGACGGGCCGCCGCCCTTGAAGGGAATGTGATTGTATTTAACACCGGCGACATGCTCGAGTAACGCGACGGCGAGATGGCCGGCGCTGCCGATGCCTCCCGAGCCGTAGTCGAGCTTGCCCGGTGTTTTCCTCCCCATCCCAACCAGATCCTGCATAGTCTGAGCCGGCAAAGCACTCGTAACAACGACGGCGTTCGGCGTGTCGCCGATTCTGGATATCGGCGCGAGATCCTTCACCGCGTCGTAGGATAGCTTGGAATAAAGCGTCTGGTTGATGGCAAGGCCGACGTGAGTGACGAAGAGGGTATATCCGTCGGCCGGCGCGCGCGCCGCAAGACCGGCCCCGAGGGTTCCGCCCCCGCCACCCCGGTTGTCGACTACGACGGCCTGGCCAAGCACTTCTCTTAGCCGGGCGCCAATCACCCGTCCCAATAGATCGCTGGTGCCGCCGGGCTCAAATGGAACGATGAGGCGTATGGGACGATTAGGGTAGTTTTGCGCGTGCCCCGCCGCGGCAACACCCAGTCCCGCGATGAGCAGGAAGATACGCACCACAATTCGCGTCATAAGGCCGGCCTTTCACGAGATTCTAGATTCCCCCCTCCTGCCTGAGGAGGGGTGGCGCAAAGCGCCGGGGTGGTGGGAGCGTCCCTCAATCACTTCGTCACTTCATTACCATTCAGGTTATACAGTCCCCAGCCGGGGCCTGGATACTTTCTTTGCTCCTCATCCCTTTGTCGCTCTTGCCTCCCCTCTTGCGCGCGGACCGTCCGTGCGCCAGCGCACAGACTGAGCGTATTTTGACCGGTACCCTGTTTATCGAGGGAGCCGCATCCCTATGTCCCGCGAAACCCACACAGTCGGTCCGGCTGCATCGGACCGCTGCCGAATGGATCCACGACAAGAGCACCCATGAAAGTTCCCACGAGACTCGAGTCACTCGTCGAAGATGGCCTGGTAGATGAGGTCATCCTCCAGCTTATGAGCGGCAAGGAGGCCATGGTCTTCGTAGTCCGCTGCGGAGAAGAGATGCGCTGCGCCAAGGTATACAAGGAAGCCAACAAGCGCAGCTTTCGCCAGAGCGTCGATTACAGGGAAGGCCGCAAGGTAAAGAACAGCCGCCGGGCACGCGCCATGGAAAAGGGGACGCGCTATGGACGAAAAGCCCAGGAGGAATCGTGGCAAAGCACCGAGGTGGATGCCTTGTACCGCCTTGCCGCGGCAGGCGTGCGTGTTCCCAAGCCCTATAACTTCCATGAAGGCGTGTTGCTGATGGAGCTGGTGACCGACGACGATGGCAACCCCGCCCCCAGGTTGAACGATCTGGAGTTCACGGAAGAACAGGCACGCGCACACCACCATACGTTGATGATGCAAGTCGTGCGCATGCTGTGCGCCGGAGTCGTCCATGGCGATCTCTCTGCATACAACGTACTCGTCGACAGCGCGGGTCCGGTCCTCATCGACCTGCCACAAGCCGTTGATGCTGCGGCCAACAACCACGCCGGCAGCATGCTGGAACGGGATGTCACCAATCTGACGACCTTCTTGGGTCGTTTCGCCCCGAAACTTCTAACGACCGAATACGGAAAAGAGATCTGGTCGCTCTACGAGCAAGGTGTCCTGCATCCAGAGGTCAAGCTCACCGGTCGTTTCGATCGCAACATGGAGCCGGTGGACCTGGGCAGCGTGGTACGGGAAATCGATGACGCGCGCGCCGAAGACGCCGCGCGGCGGCTGAGACTGCAGCGATAGCGAGTCTGCCTCTGACGAGT
This sequence comes from uncultured beta proteobacterium, assembly GCA_963802355.1. Taxonomy (GTDB): domain Bacteria; phylum Pseudomonadota; class Gammaproteobacteria; order Burkholderiales; family SG8-41; genus SG8-41. Next base: position 744,696 of record CAWDIV010000015.1, read on the forward strand.
CCCCTTCGTCACTTCAGCACAGCTTTCAGGTTATCTGGGCCCCGCGAGGGGACCAGTGACTTTCTTTGCCCCCCGGCTCCGACTGGCCCGCTGAGGGCGCCGTCTCGCTCGAAGAAGCTGATTGCGTGACGGGGTGCAGGGGAAGCCCCCGCCTTCCCGGCGGTCGCGCTTCCCCGCCTCCCCTCCGGGAGGGGGAGAACACTAATACACCGCGAAACGGTCCGCAATCCCGCGCCCCCCGTGCTGCGCAGCGCTTCCTGGCTGCAGCCGCTAGTGGGATGGGAAGAGTTCCAGGACTTCGAAGGGCCGTCGTCGCGCAGGCCGATGCGGTCGTGGTGGCCGACCATCGCCGCCCCATCGCCGCTCTTCGTCCAGTTGCCGCAGGTCCGGTCCGCCGCTATCTGAAATGCCGTGCCGTCGGGCTGCGAGCCGGTAAGGATGTCGTGCATGTTGGGCGTGTCGCCGCTGCCATTCACGACCTCGCCCTTTTCCGTAAGCGCGGTCTGCTTGTTGAGGTTGTTGTTGCCGTGGAGTTCCGCGACGTTACGCGCGATGACCACGCCTTTCGCGTTCTGCCATGGACCGGTGCCGATGCGCTCACGGGCATGCTGCGTCCCCGCGGTGCGGGTGGCGGTCGCGCTGAGATAGGCCCGCCAGGAAATCTTGCCGGCGCCGACCGCGGTTGCAAGAGCCTGGCAATGACCGTCCGCACCCGCCAGTCCGCCGAAGTCCGCGCCCTTACCCGAGCCTACGCTCGTGACGAAAAAACTCATGGTGTACAGACTATGGTAGCGCCCGACTGTTTCGCAACTACCGAGACCGAGCGATGCCAGCGCGACCAGAGCGGCCGTGCCGATACGCGTCTTGCTCATGCGGATCCCCCAAGATACGTATCCGGTTGGTTGAATCGCCCGGGTTTACGCCTCTCCAACCGCCTCTTGTCTCCACCGCCCGCAGCCCGGCCGCGCCACCGCGTGCGTGCCGCAACGTCGGGTCGATGAAACTGCAATACTGCGGCCCAAGCTCGCCGATCGTGTTGACGCCAAGCAGCGCTATATTGCGGCGGATTTCCTCGCGGAAGATTTCGAGCGCGCGGGCCGCTCCGGCCTCGCCCGCGCCGCAACGCCATAGAGCGTCGAGCGGCCGACCATCACTGCGTTCGCGCCCAGGGCAAGCGCTTTCACCACGTCGCTGCCGCGGCGGAAGCCGCTGTCTACGAATACTGTCGCGCGCTTGCCGACCGCGTCCACGATTTCCGGCAGCACTTCCATCGGCGAGACGATCCCGTCCAGGTTCCGCCCGCCGTGATTCGATACGTCCACGCCGTCGGCGCCGTGATTGACCGCCTCCGCCGCGTCGTGCGCATCGAGCATGCCTTTGACGATGAGTTTGTGCGGCCAGATCTTGCGCAGCGCATCGAGATCGTCCCAACTGATCGAATCGGTGCGCAGGCTGGAGCGGCCCATTGGCCCCTTCGTCATCTTGGCCCGCGCTGCGGCGGGGTAGTTCTGATACATCGGCATGCCCGTCGTCATCATGTAGCGCCCCATGACACCGAGCAGCCAGCGCGGGTGCGTCAGCATGTCGATCGAGCTCTTGGTGGACAGCGTGAACGGCAGGGTGAAGCCGTTCCTGATGTTGTATTCGCGGTTGCCCGCCGAGACGCCATCCACCGTCACTATGAGCGCCTTGTAGCCTGCTGCCTTGGCGCGGTTCACCAGCTCGTGCGACATCGAACGGTCCGGCCAGAGGTAGAGCTGGAACCATAGCTCGCCGCCCGCTTCGTCGGCCACGCGCTCCATGGCGGTCATCGAGCCGGTCGCGAGCGAAAACGGTATGCCCGCCGCTTTGGCGGCGCGCGCAAGCGCGAGCTCGCCTTCGTACCATAGCAATCCCGCGGTCCCCGTCGGCGCGATCACGAGCGGCATCTTGTGCTTGACGCCGAAGATCGTGGTCTCGGGGTTGCGCTTCGACACGTCCACGAAGGTGCGTGGCCTGAAGCGGATGCGGTCGAACACCTCGCGATTGTTACGCAACGACACCTCTTCCTCGGTGCCACGGTCCATGAACTCGAACGGTCCCCTCGGAACGCGCTTCTTCGCCATCTCCCTCAGGTCGAAGATGTTGCATGCCTTCAGTTTCTTGCTCATGGCTCGCTCCTTGTCGGTGCTTGCGTAAGCGGCAGTTGCAATGCCAGTGATTGTATATCTGAACCGCCAAGGCGCGGAGAAGGACATCTATCCGCGGAGACGCGGAGGAAGCGGAGAGATACTGATCCAATCCGTGCCGGGCCTCGTTAAGTGCGGCGCCTGCATTGTCTGAGACCGGAGCGTGAGGCGCTTGTGTCGAGTTGATGACCTAAGGGATCAGGCGTCTCAGATGGGACCCATCACTCATCACCCATCACTCATCACCGGTCGAATGCACTACACTAACGGCTGGCCTGCACTAGACACGGCCCATGCTGCGCATCACCGAAGTCAAGCTCCCGCTCGATCATCCCGTAGCCGCAATCCGGGCCGCCATATTGCAGCGGCTGGGGATAGCGGAGAACGAGCTCATCGGCTATTCCATTTTTCGCCGCGCGGTGGACGCGCGCAAGCCGGCGGCATCCTGTTCACCTATACGCTGGACGTCGAGGTGAGCGAGGGGCCGGCGCTGTTCGAAGCGCCTCGAGGATGATTCTCACGTGTCGCCGCGCGCCGGACACGAGCTACCGCTATCGTCGCGCGCGCGCCGGACGGACTCGTTCCGCGGCCCGTCGTGATCGGCATGGGGCCGTGCGGGCTGTTCGCGGGCCTGATGCTGGCGCAGATGGGCTTCCGGCCGATCATCCTGGAGCGCGGCAAGGCCGTGCGCGAGCGCACCAAGGACACTTGGCCTGTGGCGCAAAGCGTGCTCAACCCGGAGTCCAACGTGCAGTTCGGCGAGGGCGGCGCGGGCACGTTCTCCGACGGCAAGCTGTACAGCCAGATCAAGGACCCGCGGCACTACGGGCGCAAGGTGCTCGACGAGTTCGTCAAGGCCGGCGCGCCGGAGGAGATCCTCTACGTCAGCAAGCCGCACATCGGCACGTTCCGCCTGGTGGCCATGGTCGAGAAGATGCGCGCGACGATCGAGTCGCTGGGCGGCGAGATCCGCTTTCGAGCAGCCGCGTCGACGACCTCGACATCGAGGACGGCGGCCAGGTGCGCGGCGTGGTCGCTGGCCGGCGGCGAGCGCATCGCGCGCCGACCACGTCGTGCTGGCGCTCGGCCACAGCGCGCGCGACACGTTCGCGATGCTGCACGCGCGCGGCGTGTACATCGAAGCCAAGCCGTTCTCGATCGGCTTCCGCATCGAGCATCCGCAATCGCTGATCGACCGCGCGCGCTTCGGCGCGCAGGCCGGGCATCCGCTGCTGGGCGCGGCCGACTACAAGCTGGTGCACCACTGCCGCAACGGCCGCTCGGTGTACAGCTTCTGCATGTGCCCGGGCGGCACCGTGGTCGCCGCCGCCTCCGAGCCGGGGCGCGTGGTCACCAACGGCATGAGCCAGTACTCGCGCAACGAGCGCAACGCCAACGGCGGCATCGTCGTCGGCATCACGCCGGAGGATTACGCGCCCGGCGAAGGCCCGCTCGCCGGCATCGCGCTGCAGCGGCACTGGGAAGCGCGCGCGTTCGAGCTGGGCGGCGGCAACTACGAGGCGCCGGGGCAGCTGGTCGGCGATTTCCTTGCGCGGCCGACCCTCGACGGCATTCGGCGCGGTGCTGCCGTCGTACACGCCCGGCGTGCGCCTGGGCGATCTCGAGCGCGTGCCTGCCGGACTACGCGATCGAGGCGATCCGCGAGGCGCTGCCGGCGTTCGAGAAGCAGATCAAGGGCTTCGCGATGCACGACGCGGTGCTGACCGGCGTGGAGACGCGCACGTCGTCGCCGATCCGCATCACGCGCGACGAGGACGATCAGAGCCTCAACACGCGCGGCCTGTATCCCGCCGGCGAAGGCGCGGGCTATGCCGGCGGCATCCTGTCGGCGGCGTCGACGGCATCAAGGTGGCCGAGGCGGTGGCGTTGAGCATGCTCTCAAGGCAACGGTGACGAGATATGGGTGACGAATAATGGTGACGATTAAGGGTGACAAAAATCCAAAGCCATCGACTGATAAGTCCTTGGTTATATCTCATTCGTACTTCGTCACCTGTATTCGTCACCCGCGGCCTCCGACGACATAGCAAGATCATAACGTGATCGTGTCGGCCGCAGCGCGCCGCCGGGGGTCGCATCCCCGCAAACCGGGGCCCCTGCTCCGCCCCTCGACGCGCTACCTCTTTCGCCCGTATCTCGTCACCTGTACTCGTACCCGTATCTCGTCACCCGTATCTCGTCACTATTCAGCCCGGATGAAATCCGTAGCTATTATCGGCGGGGGTCCAGCCGGGCTCATGGCGGCGGAGGCGGTAATAAACGGCGCCGGACCGGCAACCGTCAAAGTCGATGTGTACGACGCCATGCCCTTGTCGGCCGCAAATTTCTGCTGGCGGGCAAGGGAGGCTTGAATCTCACGCACGCCGAGCCCCTGGAGCACCTGCTCGCGCGATACGGACCGCGCCGCGATTGGATTGCGCCGCTCCTCGAAGCGTTTGGGCCCCCCGCCCTGCGCGCGTGGACCCATGGGCTCGGCATCGAAACCTTCGTCGGAATCCTCCGGGAGGACGTTTCCCGCGGGCATGAGGGCGGCGCCGCTACTGCGCGCCTGGCTGCACCGATTGCGCGACGGCGGGGTGCGCTTTCACGTGCGTCACCGCTGGCACGGGTGGAGGGGCGATGGCGCGCTGCAGTTCGTCACGCCGCAGGGCCAACGAACCGCGCACGCTGACGCGGTCGTGCTGGCGCTGGGCGGCGGGAGCTGGCCGCAGCTGGGCTCGGACGGCGCCTGGGTCCCCTTTCTCGCGAAGCGCGGAGTCGCCGTCTCCTCTCTGCCGCCCCTCGAATTGCGGGTTCGATGCCGACTGGAGCGAACACTTTCGTGCGCGCTTCAGCGGCGCTCCGTGAAGACGGTGGTAGCAACCTTCACGCACCTGGACGGCCATGCGTCACGCCAGCAAGGGGAATTCATTGTGACGCAAACCGGCGTCGAAGGCGGCTTGATCTATGCATTGTCAGCGCCTTTGCGCGAGCACATCGCCGTTGCGGACGCGGCCATCCTTTACCTCGATCTCGCGCCAGGCTGGGAACTGCCGCGCCTGGTGAGCGAGCTATCGCGGCCGCGCGGCTCCCGTCCCTGTCCAGCCATATCCAGAGCCGCGTAAAACTGAAGGGGGTCAAGGTCGGGCTGCTGCGGGAGCTCGTGCCGGCAGCGGACGTCGCGGACCCCGGCCGACTGGCGGCGGCGATCAAAGCGCTGCCGCTTAAGCTCGTCGGGACGCGCCCTCTCTCCGAAGCGATCAGCAGCGCGGGCGGCGTCGCATTCGAGGCGCTAGACGAGCGATTGATGATCCGGTCCCTGCCAGGGATGTTCTGCGCCGGCGAAATGTTGGACTGGGAGGCGCCGACGGGCGGTTACCTCCTGACGACCTGCTTCGCCACGGGCCGCGCGGCGGGTCTTGGGGCGCTTCGCTGGCTCCAAGACCAGTGACGAAACACGGGTGACGAGGTGTGGGTGACGAGATACGGGTGACGAGATACGGGAGACGTACGCCTGGCGGAGCTGTTGAGTGACTAAGAGGCTTCATCACACTTATCGTCACCCTTTATCGTCACCATTATCTCGTCACCCATATCTCGTCACTCCTATCTAATTGACGCGTGTCGATTAAGATTGCGATATGGAGAAAGTACGCGTGTCCAAACTGATGTCTGAGCAGGGTATCTGCTCGCGCCGCGAGGCCGACAGCTACATCGAGCGCGGCTGGGTGCTGGTGGACGGGGAGCCGGTTACGGAACTCGGCACGCGCGCTTACCCGAACCAGAAGATCACGCTCGCGAAAGCCGCGCAGTCGCGCCAGGAAGCGAGTGTGACCATACTGCTCAACAAGCCGATGGGCTACGTCTCGGCGCAGCCCGAGAAGGGCTACCTGCCGGCCGTCTCGCTCGTCACCGCGGCATCACGCTTCGGCGGGGACCGCTCGCCGCTTCGTTCAGCGGCGCGCACCTGCGGGTCTCGCGCCCGCGGGCCGGCTCGACATCGACTCGACCGGGCTGCTCGTGCTTACGCAGGACGGCCGCATCGCCAAACAACTGATCGGCGAGGATTCGGGGATCGAGAAGGAATACCTGGTGCGCGTGCAGGGCACGATGGGTGCGAACGGCCTTGCTCTGCTGAGCTTCGGATTGAGCCTCGACGGCGTGCCGCTGAAGCGCGCCAAGGTGAGTTGGCAGAACAAGGACCAGTTGCGCTTCGTCCTGCGCGAAGGCAAGAAACGCCAGATCCGGCGCATGTGCGAGCAGGTCGGACCTGCAGGTCATCGGCCTGAAGCGCGTGCGCATCGGGAACGTGCGACTGGGGGATCTGCCGGCTCGGGCAATGGCGCTACCTGCGCAGCGACGAACGGTTCTGAACAATAAGATGAAGGATGAGGGAGAGGATGAGGGATGACCCAGAGTGCGGGGGCCTTCTCCTCCCTTTCCGCCTTACCCGAGTCATGACCAGGGCCAATTAATGTCGGGGTATTGAGACAGTATTTCCCCCGGCCGCCCGGAACGATACATCGTGCGGTCAGTCGAATTCCCTACACCGGACTCCACCCCGAGAGGGGCCCCCGCTTTCTCCTGGGTTACGCCTTGAGAGTTGCGTTCATGCCCCGATGTTTCGGATGCCAGGAGACCGGACACACACATTTTTTCAAACTTTCGAGAGAGGAATCCTGATGAAAGCAAAGCTCGTTACAGCATGCGCCGTTGCGGCGGCACTGATGGTGCCGGTTGCCGCTTACAGCCAGTACGACACAGGCAAGACACCCAAGGACACACCGCCGGCAGCCAAGAAAGAAAGTGCCGGCCCCGTTGACGATGCGGCGATCTCCACGAAGATCAAGACCGAGTACGCCAAGGACAAGCAGGTGAGCGCGCTCAGGCTCAACGTGGACACCGACAAGGGAGTCGTCACGCTCCGCGGCACCGCGAAGAGCAAGGAGGAAGCCGACAAGGCCGTCTCCATTGCCAAGGGCGTGAGCGGCGTTTCCACGGTGAAAAGCGAGATCAAGGTCGAGCCTGCAAAATAACTCAGCGACGTTGCACGAAAAAAAGGGCGGCCAGGCCGCCCTTTTTTATTGCTTCAATGCTTCCTCATCACCCATCACCCATCGCCCCGCCCCATGTGAAATCTCCCGGTGAGCCATGATGGTCGGACCGCCGGTCGAGGGGCGCACGGCCATGGTGAGCCCGAAGCCGTAACCTGCCGTCGCGGGTCGGCCGCCTCGACGTTATTCTTCACCGCTTCTGAAAGCGGTTCCCGTCGACGATTTCTTCCCTGATGGTAAAGACTCCCGCATGGTCCGGATCGACGATGACCCTGACCCAGTGCGCCTCGGGAAAGCCGAAGACTTCCACGCGCGTGAAATTTTCGACCTGTCGGCCGCGGTCTCCCGTGCTGGTCTCCCCGGTCCTGAAGAGCGGCTTGTCCACGCGGAAGTAATGCGTGTCGCCGTGCAGGAGGAGCACGGGCTTCCCGTAGGCCACGACCTCGGCCTCCAGCGCCGGGAGAAAGTCCGCGAAGCCGGACGGCGTTTGCGGCCGCGGCGTGTGCCTCAGGATGGCGAGTCTCCCCTTCGAGAATCTGTCTTCGAAACGGGGATTGGCCTGCGTGAATATGGCCACTGCCTTGCTCCCTTCCCTTCTCGCCGTGTCGAATGTCTCCTTGAGCCACGCCAGATTGGCGGCACTGCGCTCGCGGTGCTCCGCATCCTGCTCGGGCGTCCGTCCCAGGTTATTGTTGCTGCCCACCAGGTGCAGGGTGGCGAAGGTGACGCCGCCCATATCCCACCGGGCGTTCTCGCGGAATCTGGAATAGCGCGGGTCATCGCTCTGGCGCCGCATCGGCAGCTTGCGCTGGCCGAGGCTCTGGTTGTCCTGGAAGAAGATCTCCCGCAACTTGGCGAGCCGATCCAGCGGCTCGAAGCCCCCCGCCTTCGGAAAATGACAGTCCGTCCAGTCGTTGTCGCCCGGTGTATAGATGAAGGGGTGGCGGGATCCGTCGAATTGATCCTTGCGGCTCCTGAAAAGCGCATCTTCGCAGGGCATCGAGGTCCCCGCCTTGAAGTCCCCGATGTGGACGACGAAGGCGACGTTCGACCGGTTGATGTCGTCCATGAGCCGCGGATACTGCGCATCCGATTCCTCGTTGTACTGCTGGTCGCCGAGGAGTGCCAGCTCGAACCTGCCCTGCCCCGGCGCGACGCCCGCGCAGCCGGTGACCAGCGCGAAGCACAACGCGGCGAGGCCGGCGCGTGACCGGATCGCGATGGAGCCCGCGAAATTCCTGCCGTGCATTTTATTTCCCTCCGCTGTCAAGATGCCGGTCCAATATTGCAATTGCGTGACCGGCGAGCCTTGGTAGGATAATACCGTCACAAACAAAACACGTAGTCCAGGACGCGAACTCTGATCCGGCAGGATCCTCAGGCAAGACCGCCCGCTGTTATTCAAGATATGGAACGGAAACTGGTTGCGAAGTAGCGAACGGGAAGATTTTGACGTACCGCTCGGCTCGCTTTCAACCAAGTAGAGTTTGAGTTTTCGGGCGGTCTTGCTATAGCAGCCTAGCGGACAAAACCGAAGGCCATAGGGAGATGACCGATGGCGGAGAAGATGAACGGGGCGCGGCTCATCGCGCGGATGCTCAAGGCGTACGGCGTGACGCACGTGTTCTTCATGGACGCGATCCTGCGGCGCGCACTGGCGGAAATGGAGGACGTCGGGATCAAGCGCATCCTCGGCCACTCCGAAAAAGCCGTGGCCTACATGGCGGACGGATTCGCTCGCGTGTCGGGCCGCCCGGGCGTCTGCATGGCCCAGTCGGTGGGCGCGGCCAATCTCGCGTCCGGCATGCAGGACCCGTATCTCGGTCATTCGCCGGTAGTGGCGATCTCCGGCCGTCACGTGGCGGCAAACCAGTACCGCAACGCCTACCAGGAAGTTCCCCACGAACAGCTCTATGCCTCGGTTACCAAATGGCAGGGCCGCATCGACGTGCTGGAGCAGATTCCGCACGTCATGCGACAGGCGTTCCGGGAAGCGACCACCGGGACACCCCGGCCCGTGCACATCGATATGGCGGGCTACACCGGTGATGCCGTCACTGCCGAGGAAGGCAGCTTCGACGTTATCGCCGACGAGACGCACACCCGATTTCCCGCATTCCGCCCAGCGCCGGATGCGGTCGCCGTGCAAAAAGCCGTGGCTGCGATCAAGAACTCCACACGCCCGGTCATCGTGGCCGACCGCGGCGCCGAGATCTGCGGCGCGGGCGAGGCGATCGCGCGGCTCGCCGAGCGTATCCAGGCGCCGGTGGTCGTTACCCTCGACGCCAAAGCGATCATGGTGGACGACCACCCACTGTTCAGCGGCACGCTCGGCACTTACGGCAGGAGTTGCGCCAACCATGTCGTCGCCGAGGCGGACCTCGTGATACTCGCCGGCAGCAACACGAGCGACCAGACGACCGCTAACTGGAGGATCCCCAAGGAAGGCACCGCAGATCATCCACATCGACCTCGACCCGGTGGAAATCGGACGCAATTACACCCGCGTCGTCGGCATCCACTCCGATGTGCGCGCGGCGTTGGAGGCGCTGGGGGTAGCGGCATCGCCCGCCAAGCACGATGACTGGCTGGCGCAATCCCGGAAGCATGTCGAAGCGTGGCGCAAGGATGCGGAACCGTCCCGCGCATCGGATAGCGCGCCGACGCGGCCGGAGCGTCTGTGCAAGGAGCTGACCGAATGCCTGCCGCAGGACGCGATCCTGATCGCCGACACCGGCTACGCGGCGCTGTGGACGGGCACGCTGGTCTACCTGCGCCATCCGACCCAGAGCTATTTTCGCGCGGCCGGCTCTCTCGGCTGGTCGTTCCCGGCTTCGCTCGGCGCGAAGTGCGCTGCGCCCGGCCGGCCGGTGGTCTGTTTCACAGGCGATGGCGGCTTCTACTATCACCTGCCCGAACTGGAGACAGCGCGCCGCCGCGGCATCAAGACCGTCACGGTCGTGAACAACAACCGCTCTCTCGCCCAGGGCCTACGCAATCTGACCCTGGCTTACGGCAGCCACGACAAGACCAACATGGGAGAGTGCTACGAGTACCGGAACACTGACTTCGCGCGCGTCGCGCAGGCATTCGACTGCTTCGGCGTTACGGTCGAGAAGCCGCAGGAGTTTCGCAAGGCGTTCGACGCCGCGATGGCTACGGACCTCCCTGCCGTGATCGACGTCAAGACCGAGTTCGGGTTGCAGGCGCCATTAGCGTGGGCGCCCGCCTGACGGCGAGAGGAGGAAGGGGGAAGAGGTGCGGGTGACGAGATAAGGCGGAGAGGTGCGCATGAAGAACTCAAATTTCAGTGCAACTCTCGGGATGCCCGATTCAGCCTTATCCTCTTTTCCTTTCGCCTTGGATGGCTGCGGGAATCGCAGCGATGTTATTGTGCATCACTGCGACGGCGCAGCCATATCCCTCCCGTCCAGTGCGGCTCATTGTCCCCGCGGCTCCCGGCGGCGCGATCGACGTCTCGGCGCATCGTCGGGCAAAGGCTCTCCAAGCTATTCGGCCAGTCGCAGCTCATCTCGATGGCTCGCGACAAGTCGGGGCAGATCAACCAGGCCTCTGCCGTGGGTATCAAAGGCTACGAGGCGAGCGGTTGGTCGGCATCTAGGGCCCTCGCGGCCTCCCCGAGGGCGATCGTCGACCGTGCTGCAACGACGTGCGCAAGGTCGTGCAGATGCCGGACATCCGGGAACGCTTCACGGCGCTCAATCTCGAGCCGGTCGGCAGCACGCCCGAGGAGTTCGCGCAGTTCCTGAAAGACGATCTCCAGAAGTACGCCGATTGCGAAGGCGGCGAAGATAGAGCCGCAGTAGCTGAAGAAGCGTGATGAGTTGAGGGTGACGATTACGGGTGACGAATGAGGGTGACGAGATAGGAGTGATTGCCAGCCAAGCTATTCTTCGTCGTCTCGCGCTAGTTTATTGCGAATAGACGCGCGTAACGCTCTAACCAATCTTCCAACACCTTTCACCTGGCGCACTGGACCGTTCCGCCCAGGTATCCAGTCGAATCGCCAGATCCAGTTGACTCTATATACGATCGACGTGCAGCATGGCTTCACATGCTGAGGCCCGGTGACTGGATAGTGCCGGAGCGATCAACGCACGCAGGCGGCCGTCAGGAGCCGAGCGCCAACCTATCTCGTCATCGGTATCTCGTCACAGGTAACCTTACGGTATCGTCGTGAGCGTGACGGGCGCGGTGAGATAGCGGCCGATGGCCTCGCCACTGCCCATTTTCCAGCCGATTCCGGCAGCGACGATGGCGACTATGAGGCCCAGCCCTATAGCGCCGCGCTTCGTGAACAACGACCTGAATCGATCATCATCTGAGTCTCCCCGGTGGCAAAACCACCTGATGCAATATCAGACAAGATGGGGCGACGTGATATGCACTACGAAAGGTAAGAACTGTTAGCGGATGTAACAGGCCTCATATCGATGTTTCTACCAAATGCTGGCCGCTCATTCGGCCCTTATCCTCGAAACCGCGTAGTTCCACTCCATACGGCCTTTTAGCTTTGGATTGCTGCCGTAGAAGCGCACGGCTTCCTCCAAATCACGAGCCTCGCCGGGTGGAATGTTGAGATTCAGGATTTCGTTGCTCTCTCCGATGATGACGCACTGCGGCTCGGCCGCGCCCTGGGTGCAATCCTTCACGGTCACAACCAGGTCGATCTGCCTAACACTGAACTTCGCCGAGTTGTTCTTGATACGACCGGCTATCTTGTAGCTGCCGACATAGGGCTTCAGCGTCATGCTCTCGAAGACAAGCTCCGAGCTCGGGATGCGGGTGAGGGCGAGGTGTTCTTCCTCTCTGTGCTGCATGTACAACAAGGCGGCTATCGCTAGCGCGATGGCGAGCAGGCTGGCGGCGACCTTGCGATACCCCACCGCGAACGCGACCAGAACCAGAACAGCAAAAATCCCAATCGACCATGCCATAGTTACTTGCCAGAACCTATTTCATATATAGGCAAGCGTGTGCGACGGAGGCGAGGTGGGATGCAGGTCGAGGAGGAGAGCCCGAAGCAATATGTCGATATTGCGAGGGCTCCCGACAAAGAGATGCGCCCAGATCGCCCCGTTCCCTGCGGGTTGCGGCCAGGACGGCTGTCTACTGCGTTGCCTCCTCGACCATATCGACATATGGCCTTCGTCGGGCGCCTTGCATACGGTCCGTCCTGGCCACAACGCATCACGCGCCTATATATGAAATAGGTTCTGATTTTCCGTTCTCGTGAGCGCACCTTACATGAAGTCCCTGTCCTCAGGAACTCGCCGGCCGCGTCAAGCTACCCCGCCGTGTCACGTACGTGGCTTTTCACGAGGGAATCGATGGCGCTACGGATTGCGCCATTTCCCTGGGCGTCATCGGGAAACTCCTGAAAGTCCACGAACAGTTGCGCGCCCAGTTCTTTCGCGGCCAGCTTCACGCTGCCGAGCCTCAGCCCTCCGAGCGCCCTCGCCTTCACCCGAAGGCACACGACAGGCGTTGCGCGATGGCGCGGTTGCGAACGGATATACCGCACCAAGTCGAACATCCGTGATTCGTCGAAGCGCATCCCAATGACGACGAGATCGGGCTGCGACTCCGAGAGCGCCGCGATTGCCTCCGCCATGGTGCGCACAATCCGCACCTCATGACCTTCGAGGACGTGCCGTAACCGCGCATCCGTACCCGAAACGACTCCGGCCAGGATCCTTGCCATCCGGCAGACTCTATAGCTCCATTCGGGGTCGGAATAGTGCAAGCTGCCCATCTCGGTTGGGCAACCGATAGACGGTCGGACCGACATGATGAACGTTCTACCACGTACGTGAGGATTTCACACAGCGACTTGCTGTCCCAAGCATAGACAGGCACCCTGGGGTAGGTGTGGGTGGTTGGGGGGTGTGTGTGTGGGGGGGTGGGGGGGGAGTGGTTTGGGGTGTGGGGGGTTGGTATTGGTGGGTGGGTGTGGGTGGGGTAGGTAGCAGGGGGTGGGTAGGGGGAGGGTGATAGTGTGGCTGGGGTGTGGGGTGGGGGCGGTGTATGTGGCGGGCGAACGCGCGCGCGCGGGTGGCGGGGCGCGCGTGAGCGTGTGGGCGGTGGCGCGCTGAGGCGCGGGTGGCGCCGGGTGAGCCGAGCTTACACCGCGAGAGCCTGGCACCACCCAGACCCGGAGCAACGGTTCGCCTGTCGGTGCGCTGGCGTTGGGCGCCATACGCGAAACCCGCTCGCGTGCGCCGGCCGAGCATAGGTAGGCCGGTGAGTCCATCGCGCCAGAAGAGCGGCTGGCGCCATCGCTCAGGGTAGCGGGTAGCAAGGCACCGTTGCCCCGAATTGGCCTTTGAAGTCGGCCTCCACAGATCATTGGGCGCCACCGCCTGCACAAGGGTGCCCCATAAGGGGTGCTATGGCGCTTGCGAACACGCGCCTTGACCAGGCCTCGCGCTTGAGCACTCCGCCGCGGTGCTAGTCGCCGGCAGCAGCACTGGGGCTGCGTCGTTCAAGCCAGTCGAGCACCTTATCCGGCCCCGTCCGGTAAAGCCGGCGCACTCGTATGATCTCGGTGCCGTTCTGCTCATGGCGTTGGGTGTGTGCGCGCACGCGAAAGCTCCTCAAGGCCCGCCTCGCCAAGCTCGCATAACGCTCCAACCATTTATATCCCGTCTTGCGCTGATTCCGAAAACGCGCCACAGCTCGCTCATCGTACGTTCACCGCGTTCAACCTCACAAACAAAACCAAGGCGCTCGTTCATGGCACAGCTCTCTTTCCACGCATAGCACTCCTTCCTGCCCATATCCTCTCAACCTGTTACCCATGTCCCCAGAAAAGTGTCCAAAGGACCTTCGCCTTTCGCCTTTCGCCTTCCTCCTTCGAACATGTCCAAGCTGCGCCTCAAGATTTCAATGTCGCTCGACGGCTACGTTGCCGGTCCCAGCCAGAGCGTGGATCATCCCCTCGGGATCGGCGGCATGCGTCTGCACGAGTGGGTATTTCCACTCGCGATCTGGCGAGCGGTGCACGGCCTTGAGGGTGGCGAAGTCAACGAAAGCTCGCGAGTTGTCGAGGAATCGCTCGCGAACATCGGAGCCACAGTGATGGGGCGCAACATGTTTGGCGGCCATCCCGGCCCCTGGGATGCGAAGAAGCCGTGGAACGGCTGGTGGGGCGCCAATCCGCCGTTCCACCATCCGGTGTTCGTGCTCACGCATCACGCACGCAAGTCGCTCGAGCTTGAAGGCGGAACGACCTTCACGTTTGTCACAAACGGCATCGAGGCGGCGCTCGAACAGGCGCGGCGAGCCGCCGGCGGTAAGGATGTATCGCTTGCCGGCGGAGCGAAAGCCGCTCAGCAATATCTCGCGGCCGGCCTCGTGGACGAGATGGAGATCAATCTCGTGCCGACGCTCCTCGGCAGCGGTGAGCGGCTCCTCGACGGCCTCGGCGACGACCTGCATGGACTCGAGCTCGTGCGAACGGTCGCGGCGCCCAAGGTGACGCACCTTAAGTTCGCAAGACGCTGATAAAAAACAAGGCGAAAGGCGGAAGGCGGGGCGCGGGACGTGCCCTCGTCAGCGGTGTAGGAATCAACAGCAGTCGAATAGAACCTCTGCAAGCCGAAGCCCGCCAGCTTCTGGTCATTTTCGCTTTGATCCCCAGAAAGGCGAAGGAAAACAAGCTCCAAGTGACTCCCTTCGCCCTTTCGCCTTTCGCCTTGGCATGATTCCTCTCCGAATTTTTCTGCCTGCCCGCTGTCGATTTGATCTGTTGTCGCTCGACTAAGTGTCGAGGAGGAAGGATCACCTGATTTCCGCACTGCTGGGGGTCATCCCCCATCCTTCATCCCTCATCCCTCAACTTTCAAGGAGATACTCATGGCAAAAAACTCTAAAGTGAACCCGATTCCCCACGATATGCATGCGGTGACGCCGCACCTCGTATGCGCCGGCGCGGCCGACGCGATCGAGTTCTACAAGAAGGCCTTCGGGGCAACGGAGGAGGCGAGACTCCCCGGGCCGGATGGCAAGTTGATGCACGCGATGATCCGCATCGGCGGTTCGGCGGTCATGCTGGCCGACGAAATGCCCGAGTGGGGCAGCCTGGGCCCCAAGGCGCTCAAGGGTTCGCCGGTCACGATCCATCTTTACGTGGAGGACGCCGACGCCTTCGTCGCGCGCGCAGTAAAGGCCGGCGCGAAGGTCACCATGCCGGTCGCTGACATGTTCTGGGGGGACCGCTACGGCAAGCTCGAGGACCCATTCGGCCATCACTGGTCCGTCGGCACGCACGTGCGCGATGTAAGCATGGAGGAAGCGCAGCAGGCAATGCAGGCCATGGCGAAAGAAAAAGTCTGAGGCCCGCTTGGTCTTCCAGCCTTTTACATCCTGTTTATCCTGCTAATCCCGTCCGTTCTTTGCAGTAACACAGACAGGATGTACCGGATTTACAGGATGGTTAGGCTATTGACGGTGAAGCAGTGAAGTGAAGTGGCGAACCAGTGGAAGCTCACTTCTTCACTTCTTCACTCTCACTCTCACTCTCTCTTCTTCACTTCTTCACTTCTTCACTGCGCTGAAGCCGTCGCTGACGGATTCTTCAATTCGAAGCGCCGTTCGGGCGGCGTTCCAGCCTCGAAATGAATCGGCGCCAGGACGGGAACCGTAACTTCATTGCAGACCTTGCGAACGCGATACACCTCGATTGGCGGCGACCATTTCGGCTTCAGCTCGCACGTAACCTCCACGCAGCTGATGCTCTTGAGCCAGGAGCAGATACTCACCTGGGAACCGTCGGCCTTCGTTATTTCGGTCAGGAATGACGCGCCGGGATGGTACGGATTGTTCGTTCCCTTTTCCGAGCGCACATCCTGCAGGAGCGTATAGAAATTGCCGTTCAGGTCCAGAAAGCTCAAGGTCTTCTCCATGAATAGAGAAAGGTCTTGCGCGTACGAGAAGCCGCCCACGACGTCCGTAATGACCTGGAACTTTCCCAGTTCTTCCACCGAATACTCCCGCAGTCGCCTGCCGAACAGATATTGAATCTGGTTCGTTTCGAGACTCGCGGCCGCTTCATGCCAATGCACGGTCCTGCGGTCTTCTATCGACATTGCGATTGCGCTGGCTTTCTTCTCGCCTCCACCCAGTTCCTTCAGGAGCGTTCCATCGTATTTGGAGGTGCAATAGTCCAGTATCGCCCGGCCCTCACCCGCTCCGATATCCAGCCATCGATCCTTTGGACCCAGACCTGCCAGCGAGCGATCGAGCCCGGCCGGCAGAGCAAACAGGTAGGACGAGAGCGATCTGTTGATCACGTAGCCTTCGGGCACGTCTTCTCCCCGGCTCTGATAGATGGCCTCTTGTTTTGAAACTTCCTGTTTGGAAACGGGACTGCCGGGGGTTTCGGAATGGGATGCGCCCGCCCAAAACAACTGCAAGGCGAGCAGGACGACTATGCGTAGTTCGGTGCTTTTCATGCGTCTCCTCGATTCGGGCTTTAACGTCGCCCGTCTAGTCAGCATCCTACCGAATCCGAATGAATAGAAACAGGTTACAGGCCCGTACAGCACCCTTCCCGGCCGGTTTAATCCATGGCGCCGTTCACTTCTTCACTCATCACTTTTGTCCCACGACTCCCAAATCGACCAGCATGCGCTGCAGCAGTTGATATTCCCCGTCGAGGTGCTTGCGTGTCTCCGCGGCGCCCGAGAATCCCCCGGCCCAGGCGTTCTCCTCGAGTTCTTTCTTCCACTCCTCGGCTTCCATGAGTTTCGCGAACGCCTGGTCCCAGAATGCCGTCTGGCCCGCGGTGAGTCCCTTGGGTCCGGCGAACCCGCGCCATGCAAAATACTCGGCGGCGATGCCCTGCTCGCGCAGTGTCGGGCACGGCGGCAAGCCGGCCGGCCTGCCGCTGGCTCGCGCTCAAGCCGAGTATGCGCACTGTACCCGCCTGCTGGTGATTCTGCGCGCTGCCCGCCGTGCCGACCCATACGTCGACGTGCCCGCCAATCGCCGCTGTCATGCCCTGTCCGCCTGAAGGATAGACGACGATCTTGAGCGACTTGGGATCAGCCCCTGCCGCCTTGGCAAGCATGCCGATGACGATGTGGTTCTGGTTGCCGCGCGCAGTGGCGAACGCGAAGCTGATGGCGGTCGGGTCCTTCCGCAGTATCGCCATCAGTTCCTTGCCGGTGGCGATGGGCGACTGGTTCCTCACCCAGACCGCGATGTACTCGCGCACCAGGATGTTGAGCGGCGTGAAGTCCCGGTAGCCGAGCTGGCTCGTGCCGGCGATCTGGCTGGTGACCAGGTTCGTGGACATCGTGATGAGGTAATGGGCATCTCCCGGATGCTGCGCGAGATAGATATAGGCCACATTGCCGGCGCCGCCAGGGCGATTATTGATGATGACGCCGGGTATGTCCGGGAACGTCTGCAGGTGTTTCTGCACCACGCGCGCCTGACGGTCGGCCGCACCGCCAGCTCCCGACCCCACCACTAGCTCCACGGCGCGCGCTGGCTTCCATTGTTGTGCCAGCGCCGGCGCCGTTCCGAGAAATAGTGACGAGATGAGGGTGAAAGAGATAGCGCGTCGAGGGGCGGAACAGGGGCCCGCATGTGGGATGTGACCCCCGGCGGCGCGTTGCGACCGACATGATTGCGCCACAATCTTGTGATGATGTTGCTGAGGCCAGGGGTGACGAATAATGGTGACGAATAATCGAGAAAACCCGAAACTTCCTACCAAGCGTAGCTCGAACATCACCCGTACCTCGTCACCTGTATCTCGTTACCCGTAATCGTCACCCGTACCTCGTCACCTTTTCCTCGCGTCACGCGCCTCGGTCGTAGCCCGGCAGCACGCGAGCGTCGATCACGCAGACCTTGCCCGCACCTGCCGCCGCAAGTCCCTGCTCGATCGCCGGCAGCAGGTCGGCCACCTTCGTCACCGGACCGATGCCCTCCGCACCCATCATGCGCGCCATGCCGGCGATATCGATGTCGGGATTGGCGATGTGCTGGCCGATCCACTTGTTCTCCGCCGGCCGCCCGCGGTGCTGCGCCATGCGTCCCTGGTGCCGCTCATCGTTGTAGAACGAGCGGTTATTGCACACGATCATGAGACACGGAATCTGGTAGTGCGCGGCCGTCCATATCGCGGTATTCCCCATGAGGAAGTCGCCGTCTCCCAGCAGCCCGACCGGGATCCGGCCGCTGCCTTTGAGGGCGAGCCCAGCGCCGACCGTCATACCCGGTCCCGATCCGACGCCCGCGCCGCCGTCGTGACCGAGATAGTCGAGTGGATGGCGGAAGTGCGAGTAAGCGCCGCTCCAGCCGAGCGGAAATCGCGTGTAGCACACTTCCATGCCGCGCGTGGCGGTTTCGAGCGCCGCTCCCACGCCTCGCAGCGACGGTTCTTCGGGAATCGGAGGCAATGGCACGCGCGGCGGCAGCGATGGATCGGCACTACGCGCGCCCGTCGCTTCGAGGAGGAGCGGGACCGCGGCATCGGTTTCGCACATGAGGTACAGGTCCATCGGCGGCAGGCCCTGGTGGTCCATGCTCCAGCCGCGATGGCTATAGGCGTCGCACGAGACGTGTATTACTTTCGCGTTGACGGGATCATTGCCGAAAGTCTGCTTGAACGTGCCGGCGAGATCGAGCCAGTCGAGCGACAGGATCACGTCGGCCGCGGCGATGACGCTCTTCGCCTCGGGCAGCAGCGACTGGAACGGCGGTACCGGGTGCAGGCGGTGATCGGTGGGAAACGAGGCCGCGATCTTGATGCTGGTGAGCACGGGCGCATTGAGTTTCTCCGCCAGCGCCACGCGCTGCTTCCAGCCCTCGATACTGCGCGAGCAGCGTCCGGCCAGGATCACGGGATTCTTCGCACCTGACAGGAGCTTCGCAGCGGCGGCGACCAGCTCGGGCGCAGGCAGCGTGGCCTGCGGCACGGGATAGCGGGCCGGATCCGGCAGCGGCGGCATCTCCCCGATCTTCTTCTCCTGCATCTCGACTTCCAGGTTTATGTAGACCGGCCCCTTGGGCGCGGTCTGCGCGATCTGTGTCGCGCGCAGCAATGCTTCCATGGCCGCCGCCGGCGAGCCCGGCTGGTTGTCCCACTTGGTGAAGTTGCGGATCAACCCACCCTGGTCCGCGCTGGTGTGTATCCAGTCGATCCAGGGACGGCGCTGGGTGGCGTCCCACGGCCCGGTCGCCCCGAGCATGAGTATCGGCGCCCGGTCGCACCACGCGTTGTAAACGGCCATCGGCGTGCGCAGCAGCCCGATATTGGCATGCACCGCCGCTGCGATCATGCGATCGGTCACCTTTGAATAACCGTGCGCGACCGCGATCGCATTTTCCTCATGTATGGACAGCACGATCTGGGGCATGCGGTTGCCGAGGTAGTTCACGATGCTGTCGTGCAGCCCGCGGTAGGTGGCGCCCGGCACGATGGAGATATACGGGATTTCCAGCTCGCGCAGCATCGCCGCAATGGGATCGCTGCCCCAGAATTCCTCGCTTTCGCGGGCGGGAACTGGCGTCTCCGGAACGATAGCGCTTGCGTGGCGTTCTTTTGGTTTCATCAAGTCCTTCGATCTTCCCATTCAATCATTTTCGTTCCAATAACGGCCAGACTACATTTCCCCTCCTGTCCGAGAAGGGGAGTTTCTGGTGCGTCACTTCGTCACTGCGTCACCGCTTTTTCTTGTGGCCGGCAGCAGCCAGCTCCTCCACCGGAATGACGGGCAACAACAGGTACGATTCCCTGGCCCCGCCGGAATGAATTGTGTAGGTGGCGCCCTGGGCGTAATCCGCGTGGAAATGCGTGAAGTGTTGCGTGCCCACGCCGTCGAGCGGCGAGATATCCAGGCGGATCTTGTGGCCCTTCTTGAAGACCATGCACGTCGGCCAGATCTCGACCTGGCATTCCACGATCTCGCCCGGCTTCAGCCACCATCGCTCGTCGTGCGCGTGGTATGGGCGGTACGGCAGCGATTTCTCCGGGTCGAGCTTGCGGTGCGCGGCGCGGAGCCACCCCTTGGTCACGCATTGCAGCGGCTCCCCCTGCTGACCCACCTCGAACACGTCTTTCCCTTTGGCATCGATGTTGCGGATCGTCGCGAAGATGTCCATGTCCTTCACCGTGCTCGACACCCAGAGATTGAGCACTATCGGCCCGGTGATCTCCGTATCTTCGGTCATTGGCGCGGTCTCAAAGGAAACCCCGCGCGGCACTTTACCCGGACGGCTCGCCGCCGCCCCGGGATAGCTCACCTTGGCCGTCTTCTGCGGAGCGGTAGTCGTGAGCTTCCCCTCGACCGCTTTAGGGTTCTCCGACCCGGCACGCTCTATCTTCAGATGGAACTTCGTCCACTGCGTACGCTCGAGCGGCCACTCGTTCTCGAACCGGTACCTGTACGGCTTGGTGCTGCCGCCGGTCCTGATCTCGAGCTTCACCGGGGGCTCGTCCATGATGCCGGTATCGATACCCTTCAGCCAGTAGTCGAACCAGCGCAACTGGTCGATGCGCGCCTCCAAGGCATAAAACGCATGGAAGTGTGTGCCGGTATGTATGCGCAGCTTCTTGTGCTCGGACGCCGCGCACATGTAGCCCTCGGTGTTGCCGCGCAGGTGCAGCGAGGACCCGCCCCAGTTGCCGACCGTGTAGAGCGGGACCTTGATGCGGTCCCAGCGCGCGCTGTTCAGCCGCCAGTACTCCGAGTCGAGGTCTTTGCTCATGTAATTCCAGAGCAGGTTGTTGTCGAACGAATCGGGATTGTAGGAGCGCGGCTCGCCGAGCAGATGCAGCGCAGTATTGTTGTTGGCCCAGCGCGCAATGAAGCCCATCGCAAAGATGCCGCCGTGATAGGCCTGGTCGCGATACTGGTCTGCGCGGCCTTCCCACGGCATGATCGCCTTCAGCGACGGCGGCTGCAATCCGGCGACCCGCCACTGGAATGCCGCGTGATACGAAATGCCGCACGTGCCGACGTTGCCGTTGCACCAGCGCCGCTTCGCGATCCACTCGATGCAGTCGTAGGCGTCCACCGCCTCCCCATACGAGCTCGGGTCCGACTTGCCGGGCGATTTACCAGAGCCGCGTGTGTCCACGCGCAGCAGCGCATAGCCGCGCGGGCACCACCACAGGGGATTTACGCACTCCCAGTTCATATACGGATTGGGCTTTTCCTCCAGGTCCGGCGGCGGCACCCAGAGCTTGTCCTTCATGTACGGCCCTATCGTCATGATCACGGGGAACTTCTCGCTGGGTCCGTCGGGCCGGAATATGTCGGCGTAGAGCTCGGTCCCGTCCCGCAGCGGGATCCTCACGTCTTTCTCGACGATCAGTTTGTATTGTTTCGGTTTGGACATCTTTTGTGTCGCTCGATCCACTCGTCGCTCCTTGATGGGAAATGCGTGGTGTCTGTTCCCGTTATCCCGGCGTACGCCGGGATCCAGAAACTATCGATTTTCGCGCCGGACCGAATTCAGCGCGCGCTCATAGTAACTAAGATCAATGCAGCGCTCCGGCGCCGGAGGTTTCCCGTTCCACTGCCCTTCGATCTCGGCGCGGAGCTGAAGCACCGCCTTGAAGCCCTCCAGGTCGAATTTCGCATCCGGCGCCAGGCCGCCCGGCTTCGTCAGGGCCTCGTCGTAGGTCCGCTCCGCGACCGCCGGGTCCTGCTTCAGGCGGGCCGCGATCAACGCAATGGCTTCGACCCGGTTCGCGGGCGCCAGGGACATGCGCGTCGCCTCGACGTACGCGGCGAGGAAGCGCTCGAGTAGCGGGCCGTTCGCGCGCGCCCACTCGCGCATGACGAAGATCCCGCCGCCCTGGTAGGGCCCCATCAGGTCGATCACGCGCCCGAAGCTCTTCAGCCCTTTGTCCTTCGCAGCGAAAGAATAAGGCGGGTTCAGCATGCCGGCGGCGGCGTTGTCGGTGCCCTTCTCGATAGCCTCGATGCGCGAGGGGGTGAAACCCACCGACCTGACCGCGTAGTCCCTTCCTTCAAGCAATCCCGCGTTCTTGAGAATTTTCTTCCCCTGCAACGCGTAGGCGGTATTGGGCCGGTCCACGACCAGCGTCTTGCCGCGCATGTCGGCCAGGGACTGGATATCGGGACGCGTCATGAATTCGTTCATGCTGCCGTCCCCGCCCGCAATGATGATCACATCCTGCTTCGCGAGCTCCACCATGGCCACCGCGTTGTCCACCGCGGAGTAGGCGATCTCGAACTCCCCCTTGGCGAGGCCGTTGCGCTGCGCCTCCGAATTCTGCGTGAATCGCAGGTCGATCCTGATCCCGCGCTTCTCGAACACGCCGTTGGCGATGCCCATGTGCAACGCCAGGTTGGTCGCATTGGGAAAGGTGTTGAGGCGAAGCAGAACGGGTTCCTGCGCCGCGGCGAGCCCCGGCAGCCCGAGCGCCAGCGTCCCGGCAAGCAGCGCTCTTGCGGCAGTTGGGAGTGTGCGTGAAATGGCTTTTCTCCCCCTCATCGGGGCGTCGCGGCGCTTCGAAGGCGCCGTTGAACCAGAGTTTACTATGGCGCACGGATATTCACGCCGCATTTCGAGCCCCACGCTTCGTTCGGCCTCAAAATTCCCGTACATCAACTATGCTAGTATTTTTTTCGACGGCATCGCCGACCCGCGGTGACAATCCGGAGTTCCTCGCCCTGATCGTCACGATGATTCTTCATGGACAGGCTCATCAAGCAGCTAGGCATCAAGGTCGACCAGGCGCCGCAGGAGCGACCCACGTGAGCAAGGCGTTCCGAATCTACCAGACCGGCGGACCGGAGGTGATGCGGTGGGAAGACGTCGAGGTTGGCGCTCCCGGCCCGGGACAGGTTCGGCTGCGCCACCATGCGGTCGGTCTTAATTTCCGCGACATCCTGATTCGCAACGGGCTGCACGCGGTGAAGTCGTTTCCCTCCGGCATCGGGATCGAGAGCGCGGGCGTGATCGATGCGCTTGGGCCCGGCGTCACCCATCTCGCTGTCGGCCAGCGCGTCGCCTGTGTCGCGGGTCCGGACGGCGCCTACGCCGAGGCGCGGCTTGCTCCGGCCGCGCGCGTCGTTCCGCTGCCGGCGGATATCCCCGAGCGCACGGCGGCGGCAATGATGATTCGCGGCATGACGGCGCGCTACCTGCTGCACGAGACGTATGCGGTGAAGTCCGGTGACACGATCCTGATCCATGCCGCGGCGGGTGGCGTCGGGCTGATCGCCTGCCAGTGGGCGAAACACCTCGGTGCGACGGTGATCGGAACGGTCGGAAGTCGCGCTAAAGTCGACATCGCCCGCGCGCATGGCTGCGACCATGCGATCGTCTATACGGAAGAAGATTTCGCCGAGCGCGTGCGCGCGATTACCGGCGGGGCCGGCGTTCCGGTAGTCTACGATTCGATCGGCAAGGCGACCTTCGAACGTTCGGCCGCGTGCTTGCGGCCGCGCGGCTTGCTCGTATCGTTCGGCGAGGCCTCGGGCGATCCGGACCCGATGGCCCCGCGCCGGCTGGGACAGCTGGGTTCCATCTACCTCACCCATCCCAGCCTGCCCGACTACACCGCGACACGCGAAGCTCTCCTCGCCGCCGCGGGCGACCTCTTCCGCATGGTCGGAAGCGGCAAGATCAGGATCGAGATCAACCACACCTATGCGTTGCGGGATGCGCCCCGGGCGCACCGCGACGTGGAAGAGCGGCGCACTACGGGATCAGCCCTGTTGATCCCGTGAGAGGCGTGACTCGTGACTGGTGACTCGTGACTGGAGTCAACCCGAAAATCAAGGTCACTACAGAAAAACGCCAGACGGAGGTCGCAAAAACTGAAAGGAAAATGCACGTTCTCGCGTCTGTCAGCTCCTATTCGCTGTCGCCCTTCTAGTCACTAATCATGGGTCACGAGTCACCAGTCACGAGTCACGAGTCACGAGTCACTCAGGTTTGATACCCGCCAACCGCGCCATCTCGGCATAGGCCTTGAATTCCGCCGCGACGAGCGCCTTGAACTGTGCGGGCGTATCGCCGACCGGCACGAAACCCTGCTCGACCAGCCGCTCCCGCACCGGCGGATGGGCGAGGGCCTTGCGCACCTCACCCTGCAGCCTGGCGAGGATCGCGGCGGGGGTGTGCGCGGGAGCAAACATCCCGAACCAACCAGCGTCGATCTCCATCCCGCTCACGCCCGCTTCGGTGAGCGTCGGAACGTCGGGAAGGTATGACAACCGCTTGGCGCCGGTGACACCCAGCGCGCGGAGCTTGCCGGCCTTGATATGACCGAGCGCGAGCGAAGCGTTCGCAAACATCACCTGCACCTCACCCCCGAGCAGGGCGATCGTTGCCGGGCCGCCTCCCTTGTACGGTATGTGAACCATATTAGTCCCAGCGCGCGCGTTGAACAGCGCCCCCGCCAGGTGGATCGTATTTCCGATGCCCGGGGAGGCATAGGCGAGCTTGGTCCCCGGCTTGCGTGCGAGCGCGATCAGGTCCTGCACCGTCCGCGCGGGGATTGCGGGATGGACGGTAAGGATGAACGCGTCCAAAGCGCAGATGTTCGTCACGGGCGCGAAATCCTTTTGAGCGTTGTACGGCAGCTTCCGGTAGATGCTGGGGTTGACGACGAAGGAGGCCGACACGATCAGCAGCGTATGGCCGTCGGGCGTCGCCTTGGCCACGGTCTCGTTGCCCACGATGCCGTTCGCGCCGGGGCGGTTGTCGACGACGAAATTCTGTCCCATCTGGACCGTGAGCTGCTGGCTGATGACTCTGGCGATCGTGTCGGGAGCGCCCGTGCCGAAAGGCACCACTACGCGCACGGGGCGGCTGGGGTATCCCTCTCCCGAGCCTGTCGAAGCGGCCTGCCCCGAGGACGTCCCCCAATTTGCCAGTGCCGAAAACGCCAATGAAATTGCGAGCAATCTGCGCAGCATGGGCTAGTCTCCTCCCTTTGAAGCCGTCTCAAACAATCCGCTATCGGGCATTTTGCGCGCCGGAGACCGAGCCGACGCGTTTCGTTTCGCCGTCCACCAGCGACCGGTGCATTTTACAGGCGGTCACTCTGTGAGCGAACGGGCGCCTTGCGCGCCGGCTCGGCGGATTTACGGGATAATGACACCGCGCCGCTTCCTGGTGCCTCCACCCAAGTGGGACCAGAGAAGGGAAGCAGGCTGCACTCAAGGAGGAGATCATGAAAAGTTGCGTGGCCTCGATCCTGTTTTCCTGCGCCATGTCCCTCTTGCTGGTTGCGCCGCTGCCGGCGCAGGATCTCGGGCCGCAAGTAAGAAAGATCGGGGACGGCATCTACGTCTATGCGGCGAAGCCGGTCGATTCGAACGTCAGCATCATATTGACCACGGAAGGCGTGGTATTGATAGACACCGGCCAGACGCCGCTCGATGCGCGCGCGGTCATGGAGATCGTAAAGAAGCTCACGCCGCAGCCCGTGCGCTTCGTCATCCATACCGAGCCGCACGACGATCACACCGTTGGCGATTACGTTTTCTCGCCGCCCGCCGTCGTCATCGCCCATGCCGGCGCGACTGAGTCGATGAAACGGAACAAAACCGCCGAGCGCAACCAGAAAATGGCCGAATATCCGGGTATGCGCGAAGCCCTGCAAGGTTATCGCATGGTCGCGCCGCACATCGAATACCAGGACAGGATGGCGCTCAGCGTGGGCGGCCGCACCATCGAGCTCATCTACCTGAAGAACGTGCACAGCGAGGCGGACACGGCGATCTGGCTCCCGAAGGAGCGGATACTGTGGGCCGCCGCCGCGGTGGGCGTGAAGCGCTATCCGAACCTGCGCCCCATGCTAACGATTCCGGACATCCAGGCGGGCATCAAGCTGATGAGGACGCTCGATCCGCAAGTCGTGATCGCCGGCCATGGCGCTCCCGGGACAACGCAGATCTTCGACGAGATGGAGCGCTATTACGTGCTGCTACTGGAGCGTGTCGGCAAGCTCGCCCGAGAGGGCAAGTCGCTCGACCAGGTCAAAGCGGAGCTGCGCATGCCCGAATTCGACGACTGGGTGGGTAAGGAGCGTTTCTCGACCAGCGTCGAAGCCGCCTGGAAGGCGGTGAAAGGTCTCCAGAGCGCGTCTCAATAAGACCCCCAAGAACCAGGAACCGCAGATAATCGGCGGTTAAATTCTTTTCGACTGCCCAGAGGAGATCCGGATGGCGACTCAGGATTACGGCGATTCAAGTTCTTCCAACGTGATTTTGCTGCTGGGACGCCTCGCGCTCGGCGTCATCTTCGTCAATAGCGGCATCATGAAGCTCATGGGCCTCACAGCGTTCGCCGCTTCGCTCGCGAGCCGTGGCGTGCCGCAGTCGTCGGTGTGGGCGGTGATCGGGGCGACGGTCGAATTCGTCGGCGGCATCATGATCATCACCGGGTTCAAGACGCGCTACGCGTCGCTGCTGATGATCCTCTTCGTGATCGTCGCGACCGGCATCTCGCACCGCTACTGGGAATTCGTGGAACCCGCCGCCCGCCGCACGCAGCAAAGCCAGTTCTTCAAGAACCTGTCCATCATCGGCGGCTTTCTCCTTCTGTACGTGACCGGAGGCGGCCGCTTCAGCGTCGATCACTGGTTGCGGTCCAAGCGGTGATGAACGACAGGAAGACGGTACGCGCGAGGGCATGAATTCCAGCCGAGCGGAATGACCTGGAGCCGGCGTTTGGGCGACGGGGCGTTGCGATCCCGCCCTCGCGCGGATTAGCGCGGAATGTCCGAGACCGACCGCAGCGGCGTACCATCCTTCAACGTTATCGCGCGGGTTACGCTCAGGTTGTACGAGGAAGTGAGGATGGCGTTCATGTGCCGCTGATGCCCGCCGGCGACCAGCACCAGGATATCCTCGGGCCGGTTGACAATGGGCACCGTGCAGTCGTCGTCGTCCGGATTCACGCCCTCCGGAAACGGACACATGCCCCACCCGCCGCGGTTTCGCATCTCGCGGACAGGCTTCCGTGCGTGCTCGAAGATGAATTTTTTGACGTCGTTTTTGGACCAGCCAGAGTCCGCCAGCCATTTGGCGACCTCGGAAGGGATGACCAGCATCTGCTCGCTGCGCAAACCGCTGCGGTACAGGCCGTTCGCGCCCAGATGCGACATCGCGGACGCGGCCGATCCCAGGATTGACTCCGGGGTTTTGCTTACCTGGTCGTTGATGTTGTGGGGCGCCTCCGCGCACAGCACGGTCACCGCGCTCGTCTCCGCGGACAGGCCGCGTTCGACGTGAAACGGGCTCCACGGGCTTCCTTCCTCGTCTTCGCCCATGCAGGACCAGGTACTTCCCGGGATGTCCGTGGGTCGCCATGTCAGTGACGCCCGGTTTGTTGCCGCCGATGTTGATCATGATGAGGCGCAGCGCGCGGCCCATGGTGGCGTTCGCCCGCCACCCGTGACCGAACACGTTCTGCCTGCAGTTCACATCGAGCTCCTTGCGTATCGGACCGTGGACGATCAGGAGGTGGGCGCCGGGATGGGTCGTGGTTTGGCGGCCGTAGAGGTTGTACTCCGGCTGCACCATGGCCTCGACCGCCGTGATCAGGACCGGCAGATATTCGGGCCGGCAGCCCGCCATCACCGCGTTGATCGCGATCTTCTCGACGGTGGCGATGCCGTTCCGCGGCGTGATGCGCGCGACCACGTCATGCGGTGCGCGGTCCGTGTAGCGCAGCATCTTCCTGACCGCGTCCTCCGTCGGCGGAAGTACCGGCAGGCCGTCGGTCCAGCCCTGATCGCAGCACTTCTCGAAGAACTCGAAGATGCTCTCGAAGGAGTCGGTGATTTCGAACTGCCGGGAGCTTGCTTCGATGCGGTCGTTCATGTTTCTACCGTCGACCGGTCAGGGCCGCTCGCAGCTCTGCCTGCACGTTCCGCACCTTGCCGCGGAGCTCGTCCAAGGGACGCGACGCGATCGGATGGGGAATGACCAGCACCGGCAGCGCCTCCATCCCCTGCATCCGGCAGAGTCCCTTAGCGTACTGGGAGAACGCGTGAGTGACGAACGTCGCTGTTGGAACACCGCGGCGCTCCAGGCTCATGGCGTCGTGGACACTCCACGACGAGCACGACCCTCAGTCGCCGACGGCGGTGACCACCGCGTCGCACGCCGCGATCTGTTCCAGCAGGTCGTGACGCGCGCCGCTCACGGATTCCTTGCGGAAGTAACGGAACCGGGCGCCGGGGAATTCCTTACCGAGAAGATTCCTCACCTCGTCGAGCAGCGTGTCGACGAGATCCTTGGTGTTGTCGAGCAGGGCTATCACCTTGCCTTCCAGCGTCGGCAAGCGGTGCGCCAGTTCGACGTGGGTCTTGTCTGCATCGGCCACCGGCTCATACACCAGGACCGTTCGCATCTTCGTGCCGCCGTCTGTCATCGCGCGCGCTCCTTCAAGGAGGTTCCTCAAGCGATCCTCGGTCCAATCTAGCACAGATTCAGCCAGCCTTACGAGGCGGTGCCGTCGTGCGAGCCGCGGGCTGTGCAAGGGTTGCGCGCCGGAGTAAATTGGCCGCGGAGGAGGAAATAAAATGCGTTTGCTGGACGATGCGGGTCTCGCGTGCCTCGGCGTCATGGCGGCTCTCTACTGCCTCGGAAGCGCTGCGCAGGCGTATCCGGCCAAGCCGATACGCCTCATCGTGCCGTTCGTGCCGGGCGGAGGCGCCGACACGGCTGCACGTCTGTTCGGGATCAAGCTCAGCGAAAACCTCAGCCAACAGGTCATCATCGACAACCGCGGTGGAGCCGGCGGCACCATCGGCGCCGACATCGCGTCGAAGACGGCGCCCGACGGTTACAACCTGCTGCTCGGCTCGGCCAATCTCGCGATGAACGTCAGCCTCTACGGCAAGCAGAGCTACGATCCGGTGCGCGATTTCGTGACGATATCGCTGCTCGCGTCCACGCCGAACGTCATCGCGGTCCACCCATCGCTCCCGGTAAGATCGGTGAAGGACCTGATCGCTCTGGCCAAGGGCGCCCCGGGCCAGATCAATTACGCCTCCGGCGGCAGCGGCTCGACCTCGCACCTCGCCGCGGAGCTGTTCAAGGCGATGGCGCAGGTGCAGATCGTGCACGTGCCGTACAAGGGCACCGGCCCGGCGCTCATTGCGGTGTTGAGCGGGGAGGCGCCGCTGACGATGGCGCCGGCGCTGGTGGTGCTGCCGCACGTGAAGACCGCAAAAATGCGGGCGCTGGCGATTACCAGCACGCAACGCTCGAAAGCGATACCCGAGCTGCCCACCGTCGCCGAAGCGGGCGTGCCGGGCTACGAGGCGAGCCAGTGGTACGGCGTGATGGCGCCTGCAGGCACGCCGGATGGGATCGTGACGCGGCTCCACGGAGAGCTCGTAAAGATCGTCAAGTCACCGGATATGAGCGCGCGCCTGGTGGCCGAGGCCTCGATACCCATCGGCAGCAGCCCGCAGGAATTCTCCTCGTACCTGAAGGAAGAGATCGTGAAGTGGGCGCGGGCCGTCAAGCTCTCTGGCGCGAGGGTGGACTAGGAAAACAAAAGTCTCACCGCCAAGACGCCAAGACCGCCAAGCAAGGGCATTTACCACAGAGAACAGAGGGAAAGAGTTCAAGCAAAATTTACCGCGGAGGCGCGGAGAAAGAGGGAGAGAAGCATTCAGGCCGAAGTAAGGAGCAGCACGAATATTGTGTCGTATGTTCTTTCTCCCTTTTCCTCGGCGTCTCCGCGGTAAGATTGCTGTTAGCTGTTATTTTTCTGTTCCTGGCGGTGCGGCTTGTCCTTTCCACTCGCCGCGTTCCTGCAGCACCTTCTTGAGGGTCTTGAGCCCTTCGACGGTGCACGGCGCGCCGCCGTAGCTGCTCATCTGGAAGATGACTTCGGCGACTTCCTTCGCGCTCGCCCCGACGTTGAGCGCGGCGTTGCAGTGGATGGAGAGCTCGTCCTGGTAGTTGAGGACCGCGAGCGCCGCTACGGTGCACAGTTCCCGCTGCTTCTGCGACAGCACCTCGCGCGAATGAAGGCGGCCGGTGTAAAACAGCGAGAGCTGTTTCGCAAGCTCAGGATCGAACTCGCGCCACAGCGCGTAGGCGCCCTCGCCTTTCTTCGGCGTACCGAACAGCCGCTCGGCCGTCTTGCGCGTCAGCTCGCTGAGCTCTTTCTCGTCCATAGCGCGCTCAAGCTTCCTCTATCAGGATGGCCGGGCTGCGCCCGGCGGTCTTCGACGAGCCGAAGCCCGGCAGCACCATGGACAGCGCGCCGATGGGGCTGCCGGCGCAGATCAGCATCAGATCCTCAGGCGTGTCCATCGCGTAATGCATCATCGTTTCGTCTTCCGCCGCGACCGCGCCGTCGAGGCGCCCCGTACGCTTCAGATCCGCTACGGTGCGGCCCGTGTGCTCGACGACGAAATCCCGTACCTGCTTCCGGCTCCAGCCGCTCGCGCGGATCAACTCCGTGTGCTCGCCGCCCAGCGCCACGGCGGCGGGCGTCCGCCCCAGAATCGCGATGGAGCCTAGATAGGACACCGCGTCGCCGATGGCCCGCAGCAACTGGGTGTGATCGCCGTAATTCCAGACCTGGATCATGGTGCACGCGGCAACGAGCGTAACGGTGCTCTGCTCGGGCCGATAGCCGCGATCCACGTGCCACGGCTCCCACGGATGATTCTCCTCGTTTTCGGCAATACAGCAGGTGACCTTGCCCGGCGTGCCCATGGTCGCCCGGTCGGAAATGCCGGGTCGGTACTTCAGACAATTGAGCAGAACGAGCCGCAACGCGCGCCCTATCGTCGCATTGGCCCGCACGCCCCCGCCGAACACGTTATTGGTGGAATTCATACCGATGCGGCGCGCGATGGGGCCGTTGACCAGGATCACGGTGGTCGGACCCGAAAGGGCGGAGGCCACGTGATGCAGGCCGAACTCCGGCGTCGCGAGACCTTTCACGGCGGCGGCGACGACCGGCATGTACTCGGGTTTGCATCCGGCCATGACGGCATTGATCGCGACTTTTTCGGCGGTGACGGCGACTTTGCGCGAGGGCATCTCCGCGATCACCGCATCGGGCTTCAAACCAGCTGTATCGAGCATCTCCCGGACCAGGTCCGGCGTCGCCGGAACGACCGGCAGGCCGTCGGTCCAGCCGCGGGCGTAGCAGAACTCGATCTGCTCCGAGGCGCTGATCGGAATGCAGGCTTCGCCGTCAGCTTCCGGCGTCGCTGCAGCGGCTTGCTTCGCTGTCGTCACCAGAACGTCCCCGAAACAAGAAGGCATTTCTCTTTGGATCTCACGACATCACTTCTACTCCGGCTGGCCTTCGCGCAACAGCCGCAGGATCCTTTCAATGAGCTCATCGGCGCGCTGCTCCACGCCCTCGGGTGTCAGGCTGGCGAGCGGATGGGGCATCATCACGAAACGGAAATCCGGCACGCCCCACAGCTCGGCCATTTCCTTGGCCGTCGAATCGAACGCATCCGTGATGATAGGGACCGCGGGTATGCCCGCTTTCTCGAGGATGACCGCGTCGAGCAGACTGCCCGACGAGCAGGCGCCTCAGTCTCCGACGCCGGCTATCGCGAAGTCGACCTTGCCCTTGAGCTCCGCGATCTGCGCGTCTTTGAGCGGCGCGCGCTGGGGCTTGTGCACCATCACCTCCACCTTCATGCCGTAGAGGGTTTCGAGCTTCTCGGCCACCTTCTGCAGCACCGCCTCGGCATTTTTCTTGGTGTTCTCGATGAGGCCGATGCGCAATCCCTTGAGACCACCGGGCCGTGGGACGTAGCTCATCTGTTCCCTCGCGGTCGCGATGGTCGGGTCGAGTATGTTCATCATGTTGTCGTTCCTTCCTGAAAAATTCGAGGCAGCATGCTTCGCGCCCTTATGCTCCAACGCTGCGCCTTGCGGAGTCAAGCATTGCAGCGTTCTCTCGGGTCACGAGTCCGAGTCGCGAGTCACCAGTCGCTCACCCTATTCCTCCGGAACGTAGAACCGGAGGTAGGAAGAGCGCCCCCCGTCGGCGGCGATGGTGGTGCCGGTCAGCATCCGCGAGTCGTCCGACGCGAGGAATAGCGCGATCGCCGCGATATCGTCCGGTTCGCCCCTGGAATAGGGATACATCTTTAGCGCGGCGTTGCGCTCGCGAGCCGCGAGGCTAGCGGCTCCCTGCGCCCACTCCGGGTTCTCATAGCGCTTGATCTGCCGTTCGGTGCGGATGGAGCCGGGAGCGATGGCGTTCGCGCGGATGCCGTATTTCACGTACTGCGCCGCGAGCGTCTTCGTGAACGAGATGATGCCTCCCTTCGTTGCGGCGTAGGCGGGCTTGATCGAGCCCATCAGACCGAGGTGTGAGGTGATGTTGATGATGGAGCCGCCTCCGGCCTTAATAAGGTGCGGTATGCCGTGGCGGCAGGACAGAAAGGGGTGCAGGAGGTTGAGCGCGATGGTGCGGTGCCAAATATCGAGGTCCATCTCATGCACTGGCACATCTTCCTGCAGCGAGCCGCCCGCGCAATTCATGATCACGTCGAGCCGGCCGAACTGCGACACCGTCGCTTCGACCGCGCGTTTCACGCTGTCGTCCTTGGTAACGTCCGTCTCGACGAAAATCGCCGAGCCGCCCGCTTCACGGATCTCCCGCTCCGCACGCTCCCCCGCTTCACGGTTCAACTCGATGATCGCGACCTTCGCACCCTCGCTCACGTACGCTTTTGCGGTCGCCTTCGCGATGCCGGCTCCCGCGCCGGTCAGGAACGCTACTTTGCCTGTCAGTTTTCCCACGACTTTCCTCTCTGAAGAACCAGATCAAGCCACAGATAAACACAGATGAACACAGATGAAGACAAAGGCCAGATGATCTTGAATTTCGGCTTTGAACTTATCCGTGTTTATCTGTGTGTATCTGTGGCTAATTTGTTTGGCTCCCTTCACTCGGGTTTAATGCCCGCTTCCTTCACTATCTTGCCCCATTTCCTGCCCTCGGCCAGCATGAACGCGCGGAACTCTTCCGGAGAAGCGCTTGCCATCGGTTCGCCTCCGTCGTTCACGAAGCGCGCACGGACAGCGGGATCCTGGACTGCCTGCACCACGGCTTTGTGCAGTTTCGCGACGATGTCTCGCGGCGTGCCGGCCGGCGCGGCGATTCCGAACCACTGCAGCCCCTCGTAGCCGGGCAGCGCCTCCGAGATGGACGGGATGTCGGGCGCCGCGCTCGAGCGCCGGGCGCTCGTCACGCCCAACGCGCGCAGCCTCCCGCTCCTGACAAGCGGCAGCGAGCTGAGAATGTTCGCCGAGAGCAGCGGAACGTGGCCCGCCATGACGTCCACCAGCGCCGGCCCCGCGCCCTTGTACGGGATATGGATCATCTTGAGCCCCGCCATGTTCGCCAGCAGCGCCATCGTGAGGTGCGGAACGCTCCCCAGCCCGGCCGAAGCGTACTGCAGCTCGCCGGGCCGCCCCCGCGCGAGCGCGATCAACTCCTTAACGGTTTTCGCCGGCAACGCGGGATGGGAGACGACCACGTTGGGCACCTTCACCACCAGGGAGATGGGCGAGAAGTCCCGCTCCAGGTCGTACGGCACCTTGGCCATCACGTGCGGATTGCTGGTGTGCGAGGCGATCAGGGAGACGAGCGTATAGCCGTCCGGGGCCGCGCGCGCGACGAATTCAGCACCGATGTTGCCTGCCGCTCCGCCGCGGTTATCGATGACGATTTGCTGCCCGAGGATCTCGCTCAGCTTGGGCGCGACGATCCGCAACGAAGTGTCCGTGCCCCCGCCTGCCGGCGACGCGACGACGAGCCGCACGGGCTTACTTGGGTAGTCAGCCTGCGCCAGTGCGCCGCCTGAAATCAGACAACAAAGAACAATTGAACCGCCAAGACGCCAAGACCGCCAAGAAAACCAATTCATATTAACCGTCAAGGCGCGGAGGGAGAGGAGACAATACAAATGGAAGCATGTCGACCCGCCAATACCCGCTTCATCTGAGACGCTTCATCTGGGACGCCTATCTGAGACGCCCTATCTGAGACGCCTCATTCCATCCCTCATCCCTTACCACCCTCTTGGCTCCGCCCGCAGCGCGGGCATGTTGGCGATCGCTTCCGCAACGCGTCCGTGCTCGACTTCACCCATCGGCTTGGAAGGCGGACGCGGTGCGCCGCAGTCGCGGCCCATCGCGAGCAGAGCCGACTTGAGGCCGGTCTCCAGACGCGGCTGCTTCACGAGCTGGCGCAGCAGCGCGAGGTTCTCCTGGCCCTTGCGTGCTTCGATAAAGTCCTGCTTCTCGCATAGATCGTAAACTTGCTTCACGAGCTTCGGCGCGATCGCGGCCAGTGACGAGAATGCGCCGCGCCCGCCGCATGCAGCCGGCGACACCATGTAATCCGCTCCCGAGATGAGATCGTAGTCGGCTTTCCGCGTCTTGCGGTTGGCCATGATCTCTTCCATGAATACGAAATCCATCTCGGCGTCGACGATACCGCGCAGGTTCGGCAGACGATCGACGATCTGCATGAACATGTCGGCGGTGAGATGCGTACCGACGTTCTCGACGGGCGGCGTGCACACGAACAACGGAAGCTTCGTCGCTGAGCCGACCGCGACGATGTGTTCGACGACCATCGCCGGCCGCGGATGCCAGAAATACGGCGGGTGAGTGACGATGGCGGCGGCGCCCGCTTTGTCCGCGCACTTGGCGCGATCGACTGCAATCATCGTTCCAGCGTCGCTCGTGTGCGCAATCACCGGCACGCGGCCTTTCACCTGCTTGATCGCGAAGTCGATCAGCTTACGCTGCTCGGCATCGGTCAGGCTCAGGTCTTCGCCTTCCGGCATCGGCAGCGCGAGCGCCTCCGCGCCGTTCCTGAGATGGAATTCGATCAGTTTCGCGTAGGTATCGTGATCGACACTCAAATCGCGTTTGAAAGGCGTGACGGGCATATGGACGAGACCAGACGCGAAATTGGGCATGCGATACCTCGACGGATTGACTGCGGAATATCAAAGGATGAAGGCGGAACGTGGAAGGATGACCTTACGGCTGCGCCTGAAGGATGAGGGATGAACGTGGAAGGATGACCTCGGCGCGGCGGGTGTCCTTCATCCTTCATCCTTCATCCTTCATCCTTCATCCTTCATCCTTCATCCTTCATCCTTCCGCTTCACCAGCCTTGGGGCTCGGTCTGAAGGATGCCGAGCTCCTCGAGCTGCGACCTCAAAAACTCGACGCGCTCCTTCGTCGCCGTCGGCAGCGGTGAGCGCGTCGGGCCGACCGGACGTCCCATCATGATCATCGCCCCTTTGAGCGACGACGGGTACTGCTCCTTGAAGAGCTTCCAGAGCCGGGAGATCCTGAACTGGCAATCCCGCGCGGCCTCCCAGTCATGCGCCTCGAGCGAGGAAAAGAACTTGTTGCAGAGGTTTGGCGCGATCGCCCCGGACGACGAGAACGAGCCGCACGCGCCGAGCGGATACGCCGCGAGCAGGTGCTCGACGCCCTGGATGATAGCGAAGCCCGGGCGCATCGAGAGCGCCACGCGCGAGATCTCCATGAACTTCTCGCTGTGGAAGCTCGCGTCCTTCATGCCGATGTAGTTGGGCAGCCGGTCGATGAGGCGTTTGGTGAGATCCGACGTGAATTCCACGCCTTCGCCGTTACGCCACGGCGAGTTGTAGGTCAGGATCGGCAGCTTTGTCGCAGTGCCGAGGCGGACGACCGAGTCGTAGATCTCCTCCTGCGTCGGGCGGCGCACGTACGGCGAGATCGCGAGCACCGCATCGGCGCCGATCCTTTCCGCATGGCGCGCGATGTCGATCGAATCCTCCTCGCAGAGCGTGCCAAGGAAGATCGACACGGGGACGCGCTTGTTGACGGTCTTCACCGCGATTTCCGCGCCCAGCTTGCGCTCGGCGATCGTAAGATTGAGGGACTCCGCCTTGTGATGGGGCCACGCGATGGCCGGGGCGCCGTGACGGACGTGGAAGTCCACCATCTTCGCGAAACCATCGCCGTCGAAACCGAAATCTTCCTTGAGCGGCGTGACCGGGCGCCTGCATGACGCCTCTGAGCTTGATCTCCATGGTCCTGCTCCTTCTAAAAACGCTGCGCTAAAACAGGATTAGCCACAGATACAGATAAACACGGATAAATTTTGATCTGTGGCTGGAACTTTGTCTTGGCAGTAGTGCTAGTTTAACCCGCGCTGGACGGCGGGCAGCGGTCTGTCCAACACCCGGACTCAATTTGCGTTTATCTGCGGCTGAATTACGATTCCAATCGTTGCGCGCAGCGCGACATTATGGCTGCGACCTATCCGCGGCCACGGGTTTTTTCAGGCTTCCTACGTCCGGCGCTATGGGCAGCCCTGCGCGCGCTCCCAGCAAATCGTAGTAGCGAGCGGCGAGCGCCAGGTCCTGCAGCGCCGTGCCGACCGATTTGAACACGACCAACCCTTCTCCCGGAACTTCGACTGTGCCGGCAACGATCTGCGCGAGCGTCGCTCGCTTGGTCTCGGGCAGAGCGCCGGCGTTCACTGCCTGTCGCAGCTCGCCCGCTTCCTCCAGCGCGTGCACCGAGTCCATCACGACGAGGCGGGCATCGCGGAAACACTGGGCGTCCACTTCCGCGAATTGCCGCCGGGTGTTGCCCACGGCGCACAGCAGCCGGCAGCGGTCCAGCCACGCGCCGTGCAACACCGGCTCGGCGCTCCTCGAGCTGCTCGCCGTGACCACGACGGCCCGGCCGCGGGCCGCTGCTTCCGCCGAGCCCACCGCGGTGACCGGGATGCCGAGCTTCACCGTCATCTCCCGGGCAAACGCCTCCCGGTGACCGGCGGTCGGGCTGTAGACGGCGGCCGATTCCAGGCGATATACCGCGGCCAGGCTTTCCAGTTGAGTGTGCGCCTGGTGACCGGAGCCGATCACGCCAGCGGACACCGACCCGGGCACACTGACTTTGCGCGCGATCACGCCGCTCGCCGCGCCGGTGCGCAAATCGGTGATGAGCTGTCCGTCGAGCACCGCCAGCAGCTCCCCGTCCTGCAACCGGTAGAGGGAGACCACGTAACGCGTGCCGGCTCCCTGTATGTTGTGATACGCCTTGGTTGCGCAGTAGCCGGCCTGATAGTCGGCCGCGAACAGCATGCGCATCGCCCCGGATTGGAAATCGGTGACGAACTTCGGCGAAACGACAGTCCTGCCCGCCGCCTCGTGGGTCAGCGCTTCCTCCAGCAGAGTGATGGCGTCGCGCGTGCCGATTACCCCCTGGAGCGCTTCGAAACCGAGCATTACCGCCATGCCGTAACCCCCGTATTCCTTCCGGATGTGTGATAAATGACAGGTGACAGGCGATAGAAAGACTGTTTTCGACGGGATTCTAGCGTGGCTGGCTCACATGTAACACTGTAATGCCCGGTAACACTTTGTTGCGTTTCGATGGCAACACTGAGCCCGCCGGACGTTCTGATGGACAGGCACTCACAAAAAGGAGGATGCCATGTTCGCGAAGAAGACTTTATGCATTTTGTCAGCCGGAACGATGCTCGCCGCCGCAGCGCCCGCTTTCGCCGACCGCGGTGACGACTACCGCTGGAGAGGACGCGCCGTAGTGGAGCGTCCGGTTTTTGTCGAACGCCAGGCCGTCCAGGGACCGTCGCGGGCTGGTGGTGTGTATGACAAGCTGACGTTTGAGAATGGTTGGTGGGGCCGCACGGTTCCGGGTACCAGCGAGTCGCAAGAGTATTTCCAACCGCTCTATCGCGCGTCCGGCGCTGATTCTCGCCCGGTGTACGCGGAACAGCCGGTGTTGTATCGGGGCCATCGGCAGCCGGTCTATGCTCCCGCGCCAGTGTACTCGGAACCCGCGTACTACCCGGTATCGCCGGTGTACTCGGAGCCGGCGTACTACCCCGAACCCGTCTACCGTCAGGACCACACCGCGATCGGCGCGATAGGCGGAGCAATCCTGGGCGCCATCATCGGCAACCAAGTCGGGCACGGCGATGGCAGGGGTGCCGTCCTGGGAGCCGGTGCCGGCGCCGTCATCGGCGGAATCCTCGGCAGCGGGCACTAACAGTGATGGTGATGACTGACGAGTGACGGCAGTAAGAGCTCAAAGGGCGGCCTAGCGGCCGCCCTTTCTGTTTCCTAGCAAGCAATACTCCGTCTCCCCGGGGCGTGATGCCATTTTATCGCGCTGGCCTTTTGCTCAAGAAAATAATCAACCCGCATGCTCCGCACGCTGACCGATGCGTTGCCACCTCAGAAACCTACCAACCCTAATATTCGAGAAACATGCGGACTAGGGATTCTTGAAGCCCGTGATGTTGAAAACCGGCACCGGCTGCACAAAGCCCTTCAACGTGACTTCGCCCACCGGCTCGGCCTGCACCGCATCTTCGATGCGGGCAAGCGTCTTCTGGTTGGTGAGGATCTGCCTGCCCTGGGCCTCGCTGCAAAGGCGCGAGGCCAGGTTGGTGACGCTGCCGATGCACGCATATTCCCAGCGCCCCTCGAAGCCGATCGCGCCGAGCGTCGCATAGCCCTGCGCAATGCCGATGCCAAGATCCAGGTCGTAGCCGCGCTTCTTCCACGCCGCGCGCAGCGGCGCAAAATGCTCCTGCATCGCGAGCGCCATGCTGGCCGCATTCTGGGCCGGATTGGCGAGTGGGAGCGGGTCGTTGAAGAAGATCATCATGCCGTCGCCGGCGAAGTGCTCGAGCGTCCCCTCGTGGGCGAGGATCAGCTGCCCCATCGAGCGGTGATAGTCGGCAAGCACGCTCATCACTTCCTCGGGTTCGGACCTGTCGGTCAAGGCGGTGAAACCGCGCATGTCGACAAAGGCAACCACCACTTCACGGCGGTGCGTTTTCAGGAGGTCTTCGCCGCCGCCATTGATTATGAGCTCGGCGAGTTGCGGCGGAAAGAAGCTTTTGAGCCGCCCCAGGCGATCGAGTTGCGCCAGTTGCTCCTGCACGCGCTGCTCGAGCTTCTGGTTCCACTCGTATACCTCGTCGCGCAGCGCCTTTTTCTCGAGGCTTGCGCCCACCCGCGCGTGGAGCAAGGTCGGATTGAAGGGTTTCAGCAGGTAATCCTCCGCGCCCAGCTCGATACAGCGGATCACGCTCTCGATTTGGTCCACCGCCGAGATCATGACCACCGGAATGTGGCGCAGCCGCGCGTCGGCGCGGATGCGCTCGAGTACCTCGTAGCCGTCGAGCCCGGGCATCATGACATCGAGCAATATCAGGTCAGGCGGATTGGCGGTTGCCAGTTCCAGCGCCTTCGCGCCGTTGGTAGCAACCTTGACCCGGTAACGCTCACGCAGTAACCCGGCGATCAGGGAAAGATTGGTTGGGGTATCGTCTACCGCGAGAA
Source organism: uncultured beta proteobacterium (assembly GCA_963802355.1). Lineage (GTDB taxonomy): Bacteria > Pseudomonadota > Gammaproteobacteria > Burkholderiales > SG8-41 > SG8-41. Next base: position 784,289 of record CAWDIV010000015.1, read on the forward strand.
TGGTTTGACCGGGAAGGTCGGGAGCCTGCATGGGCGCATCCACTCCATCGATGGGACGATACGTATGTTACGTCGGCCGCGCCACGTGTAACCAGCGGGGGCTATGGTCTATGGTCAGCTCACTGGGGCGCAACACTTGCGACTCAGGATCAAGGCTTCTTCAATATCGTTTTCAGACCTTGCTTGATCTCGGCGCTTTCGTCCAGATAGCCGACGGCGCCGGGGGTTTTGCGCAGGAACTCCAGCTGTTCCTGTATGGTGGCGAATTCGCGCGGTGGGCTGCCTTTGCCGATGTAGCGGCGCACGGTCCAGTAGGCGATGAACTTGTCATCATCCTGGGCAAGGACCTGTTCCATGAAGGCCGTGCGCAAGATATTTCCCTTGGTCAGGTTGACCGGAACTATGGGGCGCCCGCCCACCTCTACCACCTTGCCCAGATAAATCTTCTGCAGCGTGTCCGCGTCGAGCGCTGGGGTATCTGCGTTTGCCACCACCACCAAAGAACTCGGGGCCACCGCCGGCGCACCGTTACAGATGCCGAGAACAAGCGTCAGACTCAATATGGGCTTAATTGCCGCTCGCATGGCCGCTCGCCCTAAAACGCCACCGAGTAAGAGAGCGAAAACACATTGAAGCTCTTGTTGTGCACATCGCCGTCTACCAAAGCCGATGCAAGACCGACGTGGGTACGCATCCATTCGAACTTGAGCTTCGAAGTCGCAGAAAAGCTATAGGACGCGCCCAACATCGTGGAGTATTGATCATCTATCACCAGCGAATCGGCCAGATTGCGATGGAAGGTGGCTGGGAGGAACGGCGGAGAGAGCTGGACGGCAATTGGCACAGGCGTGCCGTTGAGGGTCTGGTAGATTCCACGCGTATCGGAGTCGGAAAGCAAGCGCGCGTGGGTCAGATAAGGTGTCCATTTTCCTACCGAGCGAGCCAGAGTGACATACGCGCTCTTGCCACCCAGGCCGAGATTGATGTCCTTGAGAAAGCGCTGAACGTACTCGCCCGTGACTCGCCAGTCGCCCGCTCGCCAATCCGCGCCGAGCGTCAGCACGGTAAAGTCGAATTTGGAAAAGAAATCACCCGGCACAAGAAGGGTCCCGCCGGTAGGAGGGGGAAATGGAATGGAGCTTGGCGTATAGGTGCGTGGGAGCACCCGACCACTTTCGAGCTCGACAGTCGCACGGTGGACCCCCCCACGCAGAAGAAGCGAATCCGTGGCGTATGAAAAAATCACCCCGGTGGCAGTAATTTTTTCCGATACATAATCTGGCTGAGGGTCATCGCGCGGGAATACGCGGAATTTTATCTTGGCCTTGCCCCAATACGCGTCAAGGCTTGTTTCGGCGCTTTCCAGCAACCACGTTTTGGTGACTGCCCCCCCGTCAAAGTCATAGACCGGGCTCAAGGAATAGACTTCCTGGGGCAGGCGAGCCTGGTCGTAAGTGACGCCGACCTCGGCGTTCTGGGAATGAATGAAAAACGGCGGGCGCAGCCTGCCCACGCGGAAAAGCCAGTCGTTATCAGGGCGGAAGCTGATGAAGGCCCAGCGTATCTTCGCCTCCAACCCGTCGTCTCGAGTGCGGGGGGCGCTTGCGACCATCTGGAGGGTGGCGCCCCACTGAGGATTAAACTGCGCTTCGGCTTGCACGCCGGCCAGCGAATCCGCTTTGAAGGTGCCCTCGTTGTCGATGTAGCGCAGGTACCGGAAATCCTGGTCCGAGACCGCGTAACCGGCGGTAGCGAACCCGGTGAATTTCAAGTCTGCTGCGGTCGCGGTGGTCGACCCAAACGAGGCAAGCACGCAAGTCAACGTTGCGCACAGTCGCCGCCGGAGCCTTCGCATTTCCCCCCCTTCTACTTACCCGCTGATTTTATTCTTATTGGCATAAGTCGTGGCAATGTTTTGCCGCAAAATCATGCCCTAGCAGCCTGTCCGACTTGACTTGTCCGACCTGCTACATGCGAGACCGCCCACAGATATGGGATGAACTGAATGAAGTGCCCGTAGTTCGCTGCTGTTTGTGGCTGGAACGGGATCAACTAACTTGGCTGCGGGCGGTCTTGCGTTAGGAGTGTGTTGGCACAAAGTCCGACACACTCCTAGGTGCGCGTCTTTTCTGTGGACAAGGCTTCAAGGGCGGCCTCGAAGTCGAAGTTTTCCAATGCGCGCCGAATCTGTCCGTATCTTTGCATCGGCAGTCGATCCTTCAGCTCTTCGCCGCGTCGTTCCCACAGTTGCTGGGCCGCGACGTCGCCGTCGCTCAACAAGCGCCGCAATTCGTCCACCCATTCGGGTAGCGGGGGCGATCGGGGGCTCTGCCCGGCCGCCCCAACGGGTGGCGGCGGGCCCCCGACTGTCTTGTCGGCCGCGAAATAATCAGTGAGCCCGCTGATCACGGGAGACAACTCCCTCTTGACGCATTCAACAGCAGCTTCTGAAGGCTCTCCGCGACGCAGGACGCGTTCCAATTCGCCGGCGGCGTCGGCGACCCGCTGTGCCCCGAGACTGGCGGCGACGCCCTTCAGCGAGTGTGCCAGCCGCTCAGCATCATCCAGCTTGCCTTCGCGCAACCATTGCGCCGCTTGTTCCGGGAACCTTCGAAACTCGGAGAGGAACTGGGTCAGCAGGCTGAGATAAAAAATCTGCTTGCCGCCGGTGCAAATCAGCCCCGCCCGGGTGTCGAGCCCTGCCACTCGCGGCAGCGCTGCCGCAGCGTCGGCTTGCGCACCTTCCTTCGAATATGAGGCCGCAGGCGGGACTGCACCGGCATAGCCCTCTGCGACGAGTTTTTTTCGCGCCGCGGATCTGGAAAAGCTGGCAAGCACGCGATACAACTCGTCGGGGTCGATGGGCTTGCCGATATGACCCACCATACCCAACGCCAGGCACCGCTCCCGCTCCTCGAGCGTGACATGCGCCGTCATTGCGACAATCGGGAGCCTCGCATACCGAGCATCGGCACGTAATCGCTTGGTGGTTTCGTAGCCATCGAGCACCGGCATCTGCAGATCCATCAGTACGAGGGAATAGTAATCCGGGTCATGGGCGGCGAGCCACGCGATTGCCTCCTCCCCATGCTGCGCCAGATCAGGACTGATGCCGACGTCTCGCAACAATTCCATCGCCACTTGCTGATTGACGGGGTGATCTTCGGCCAGCAGTACGCGCATTCCCTTGAGCGATACCACTCGGCTTCGCAGGCACAGCCACGTCGGCGGCAACGCGCATGTCTTGCAAACCGGCAAAAATCTCCTCCAACGAGGATGGTAGCACCGGCTTGGGCAGAAAATGGTCCACGCGCAAACCTTCTATGGACTTCCGGAGCTGCTCGGATTCGTAGGCCGAAACCACGATCAGGCGTGGAGCCTGGGCTGCAAAGCGGGAACGGATGGCTCGGATCAGGGCGCCCCCGTCCATGCCCGGCATTACCCAATCGGTAAGCACCATCGCAAAGAGTTGGCCCCGTTCGATTCCCGCGGCGAGCGTGGCGAGCGCCTCTTCGCCGCTGCCCGCTTGCTCCACGTCCAGCCCAAAGTTCTCGAGCACGCGAACCAGGACGAGACGCGCTTCCGGCAGGTCGTCCACTACCAGTACCCGCCCCGCCAGGGTACCGGTCCAGGAGACGGGCATGGGGTTGGGAGCATTCCCGAACTGCGCCGTGAAATGGAAACAAGATCCCCGGTCCGGCTCGCTCTCCACCTCGATATCTCCGCCCATCAGATTCACCAGGCGCCTGCTGATGGCGAGCCCGAGGCCGGTACCTCCGTATTTGCGCGTTGTGGAACCATCGGCCTGGGTAAACTCCTCAAACAACTTGGACCGTTGCTCCGGAGTCATGCCAATGCCGGTGTCCGTTACGGCAAAACGCAGAACAATCGTATCGTTTCCGGCTTGCACCGCAGAAACGGACAATCGCACAAAACCGCGATCGGTGAACTTGACCGCATTGGACAGCAGATTGGTGAGTACCTGCCCCAGCCGCAGCCCGTCTCCGATCACGTGTGACTGACGGATCACGTCCGGATCCATATCAAGCAGTATCTCGACCTCCTTTTCCATCGCCCTTTGGCGCACCAGCATGAGGCCGTTGGCGACGGTTTGCTGCAGGTCGAACGGGAGCAGCTCGAGCTCCAGTTTGCCGGCTTCGACCTTGGAAAAATCGAGGATGTCATTGATGACCCCGAGCAGCGACTTGGCGGCAAAGTGAATTTTGCTGACATAGTCGTGCTGACGCGGGTCGAGCCGCGTTCTCAATGCGAGGTAGGCCATACCGATGATGGCGTTCATCGGCGTGCGGATCTCGTGGCTCATATTGGCGAGAAACCTCGACTTCGTCCGGGTCGCCGACTCCGCTACCGAGCGGGCTTCCTCGAGCTCAAGCAGCACAGCCTGGCGTTGCTTGATGTCCTCCTCGATCGCTGCCGCCATCTTGTTGAAGACTGAAGCTGCGATATTCAACTCGGCAACCGCCTTTGAAGGCGGCAGACGCGTCTTGTAATCGCCGGCGGCGATACGGTCGGCAACATCGGCGAACCTCTGGATCGGATTCAGCACGTATCTGTCCAGGAAAAACGATGCCAGCAAGGCCAGGGCCAACAGCATCAACATTGCCGTCGCGGCAAGCACGCTCGCCCGCCACAAACCGTCGGTGGCCTCTTGAACGCCGAGGCTGGTACGCGCATCCGCCAGTTTCGCCAGACGGGAAACCTCCAGTGTCAGATTCGCTTGCAGTTTTGCGTAATCCGGGCCGTACACCAGGTTGAGTGCATAGCCCATATTCGGCTTTCCGTCCGAAACAAAATCGCCCTTCTGCGGGTCGTACAAACCTTGAGTGGCGGCGAACGCGATCTGCTCGGTTTTGTGCAACTGCTCGCCGATCGCAAGCGCTTTTTCCAGTACTCCCAGTTCCTTCGCGGAGAACCCGGCTTCCCGCATGCGTAAAGAGAAGGATTTGCCGGTGACGTCGACGGCTTTGGCGTACTGGCGCAACCCCGCAATCACTTCCTCCCAGGTACTGCACAGGATCGCCGGCAGGAGCACCCTGCTTGCCGTTACGATATTCGGCGAGGTCGTAATAATAGGTCAGATAGCGGGTGTCTCCGGTCGCGGCAAACGCACGCACCAAACGAGCCAGTAGTTCAGTGATGCGGGATAATTCCGAGGTGAGCGTCAAAGTTTCCTGACGGCGCTCCAACGTCCTTTCCACCTCGCGAAAGGAAGAAGCAACCAGCCATAAGGCGGCAGCAATCACGCTCAGAAAGGCAACGGTCGCTATGGGAAACGCGATCGAAAAGAACTTGAGCTTTATGCCTTGCCCACCCTTCATGGAATCGCCCCCGAGATCACGGCTTCCATTTCCTGGTTTCCCGACGCTCGCAAACATCCGCCCGGCTTGATGGGACTAGGTTCCGCTTGCTTTTGCGTATTTTCCGGTAAGCTGCGGCGTCAGTCCTTCGAGCTTCTTCTCCGTGCGCTCGAGACGCGTCTCGCGCGCCCAGGTGCGCTTCAAGTCGTCGCGCACCTTGAAATGCAGCCGGCCGAGCCCATCCACCTCCAGTTCCACCGAGTCGCCGTCCTGAAAGGCGGACAGCCCGCGGTGATTGGTGCCGGTCGCAAGAATGTCGCCGGGCTCTAGCGCGTGGATCGAAGTCACCCACTCGATACAGCGAGGGATCTTGTGCGCCATGTCGCTCGAGTTGAAATTCTGCTTGAGCTCGCCGTTCACCCACAGTTTGAGCTGGAGCTTGTGCGGGTCCTTGATTTCGTCCGCAGTGACGAGATAGGGGCCGATGGGCGCGAAGGTGTCGCGCGACTTCATCTGATAGAACACGTTGCCCGGGGGGAGCACGCCGCGCGCCGAGCCGTCGATGAAGTTGGTGTAGCCGAAGACATAGCTCATCGCATCCGCCGCCTTCACGTGACTCGCCCGCTTGCCGATCACGACCGCGAATTCCGCCTCGCCTTCGAAGACCGTCGCGGCGATGTCCGGTAGCACCATGGTATCCCCGTGCCCGATGATCGCGCTCGGAGACTTGTGAAACGCATTGATCGGCGCCGGCTCCGTGCGGGTCCCGTCCTCCATGTAATTCACCGCCATGCAGTCGATGTTGGCGGGTTTCGGCAGCGGCGGCCTGATCCGGACCTTGCCGACCGGCACACCCTTGCCCGACGCCGCCGCCTGCTCCAGCTTGCCCTTGTAGTCGGCGAAGCGCTCGATCAGCCCGCTGATGAGATTGTGCGGCCCGGTGTGCGGGATATCCTTCACCGCGTCGGACACGTCCACGACGGAATCGCCCTTCAACACCCCCAGCTTGAAATCGTCGAAATACAGGATCTTCATTGCTTTCCCTTTCACCTTGTGAATTGCGAATATTAAAACGGGGAGGAAACGGGACGCTACTCCGCGTCAGCGGCCTGCCGTTCATCCTTCGACTTCACCGCTCCGCTCCTACGCTCAGGACGAACGGAAATGGGTCGACGGGTCAGCGGCCACTGGTCACTCAGGCTTGATTCCCATCTCCTTGATGATCCTCGCCCACTTCTCCGTTTCCAGCTTGATGTGAGCGGCGAATTCCGCGGGCATGCTGCCCACCACGACCTGGCCTTCGGCGTTCATCTTTTCCTTGATGTCGGGTGACCGGATGGCGCGTACGATCTCCTGATTCAGGCGGTCGATGATCGGCCGCGGCGTGCCCGCCGGCGCGAGCATGCCGAACCACTGGGCCGACTCGTACCCGGGCACCCCCGCCTCGGCGATGGCGGGCACTTCCGGCATCGATTCGATGCGTCCGCTTTTCCCAGTATGCCCGAGCGGCCGCAGCCGCCCGGCCTTGATGTACTGGATCGCGGTCGGCGGCGTGGTGAACATCACCCCGATCTCGCCGGCGAGCAGGCTGATGATCGCCTGGCCAGCGCCCTTGAACTGCACCTGGATCATGTTCGTTCCGGACATGACCTTGAACAGCTCGGCCGAGAGGTGCGGGCTCGTGCCGACGCCCGGCGAGCCGATGACGAGCGCGCCCGGCTTCGCCTTGGCGAGCGCGATGATCTCCTTCACGCTCTTCACCGGGACCGACGGGTGGACCACCAGGACATTTGGGCCGACGACGAGCTGGGTAATGGGCGCGAGATCGCGGATCGCATTGTACGGAAGCTTCGCGAACATGCTGGGGTTGATCGCGAGGGAGGTCTGCGTCATGAGCAGCGTGTAGCCGTCGGGCGGAGACTTCACGGCAAGCTCGACGCCGATGATGCCGCTCGCGCCCGCCCGGTTCTCGACCACCACCTGCTGCCCCAGCGGCTCCGTGATCTTCTGCGCGATGAGACGCGCGAGGATGTCGCTCGTGCCGGCGGGCGCCGAGTGCACGATGATCCGTATCGTCTTGGCCGGATAATTCTGCGCGGCCGCCGGCATCGTAAATGGCAGCGGCACCGCCATGACAGCAACGATAGGCAGCACGCGGGAAGGTTTCATACACATCACTCCATTACTTCTTCACTTCATCACTGCACTTCGATCTTCTTTTCGGCGACCACGCGCTTCCATTTGGCGATCTCGCTCTCGACGTGGCGCCCCATCTCTTCCGGCGTGGTCGGGCGTACTACCCCGCCCGTCTCGACCAGCCGCTTGCTGATGTCAGGCAACTCGAGCACCGCTCGCAGCTCGCGATTCAACCGGGCGATGACGGGCTTGGGCGTGGCGCGCGGCGCGGCGATGCCCGCGAACGACGTGATTTCGAAGCCCGGCAGGGTCTGCGCCACCGTGGGCACGTTGGGCAGCTGCGGAGAGCGCTCGGCCGATGCCACGGCGATCGCCCGCACGCGGTTGTTCTGGATCTGGGGAAATACACCCGTGAGCGTGGTAAAGATCACTTCTATCCGTCCCCCGATCAGTTCCGTAACCGGCTCAGCGCCGCCCTTATACGGAATGTGCGTGAGATCGGTGCCCGCCATGGTATTGAAAAGCTCGGCCGCCAGGTGGAACACAGATCCGGTTCCCACTGAGCCGTAGTTCAGCTTGCCGGGGTTGCGCTTGGCTGACGCAATCAGATCGCCCACGGAAGCTATCGGCGAGTCGGCTTTCACCACAACGACGAAGGGATAGGTGACGATCAGCGACACCCACGCAAAATCCTTGATTGCGTCGTATGGCAGTTTCTTGACCGTCGCTGCTACCGACGTAAATGCGCCGCTGGCGACGAGCAGGGTGTGGCCGTCGGGCGTCGCCTTCGCGACGGAGTTGGTACCCAACACACTCCCGGCCCCCGGACGGTTCTCGACGATAAAAACCTGGCCGAGCCGCTCGTACAGTTTCGGCGCCAGTAGCCGGCCGATGATGTCGGTGTTGCCGCCCGCCGCGAACGGCGAGACGAGACGGACCGGCCGCAGCGGATAGTCCTTTACTGGATCGGCGGCACGCGTGCTACCTGCGAGGAGGCAACCAAGGATCAGTGCGCAAGCTGAAAAACGACTGCACCGCCAAGACGCCAAGAGGGCTGGCAGATTTTCCCGTCGTCCCTCATCCCTCATCCCTCAGCCCTCATCCCTTGGCCAGCTCCGGCTGGCGCGCGCCAGCAGTCCGTCTGGCCGCGCCCGCCGCGGCGATCTTGCGCTCGATCTCCTGCTTCCATTCCGCCACCGGCTTGAAGCCCGGCGTCGCGCGCACGTGCTTTTCGATGAGCGCCCAGAGCTCGGCGTCCGGGAGCGTGAGATCGACGAGAAGACGATGCGGCTGCGGCACGTACCAGGGCGTGTCGATCAGCAGCTCGATGCGGTTGTTTTCCGGGTCGTGGAAATAGCACGACAGCGCGTTGCCGTGCGTGAGCGTCGTAATGTTCGACACCTTTTTCTCCTGCTTGAGCCCCTCGTGCATTTCCTTCAGCGTCGCGAGGCTGTCCACACGGAACGAGAGCTGGTTGACGATGTTGAATTGCATATCGGCGGGCCGGCCGGACACCAGGACCAGCTGGTGGTGCTCTCGTGGATCGCGCGTCAGAAAAACGATCTCGCCGTTCGGGTGCGGCCCGCGATCGGCGACGGCGAAACCCAGGAAGTGAGTGTAGAAGTCCACCATGCGAGCGATGTCGGCGACGTAGATACCGACGTGGCTGAACGTGAGGGAATACATGATTTTCTCCGGTCAGACGGGAAATGCGTATCTTAGCCCAGTCGGAGCGGATGGTGACCAGCCATGAAAGAACTGAAAAGCCTAGAGGCTGCCGGCGCGTGAAGGACGGTCAGGCCCTCACTTCACTTCCCGCGTAACCGAGCGCGTGTCGCCGAAACCGGGAACATAGACGGAGTGCGTTCCCGGACCGCCGGCGACGATCACGCCTATATCTCCGGGCTCCCGCGAAATCGGCAGCGGCGTTTCCAGCGTGTACTCGCCGAGCTCAGCGCGGCGCGCGGACTGCGAACGCGCGTAGTCCCTCGTCGCCAGCCGGCCCGCCGCCATCCTCGATTGTTCCCACAGCCGGCGCTTGACGTCGGCCTTGCCGAGTCCCTCGCGGGCGAATATGTCCGCGTGCTCCGGCGAAAGCACGAGCCACGGTTCGCCGCCGCACCAGTAATCGTTGCTCGTCGGGTGGACCATCGTGTCGGCAATCACGCGCAACACGTCTGCCGCATCCTTCGCGTGGGTGTTCATGTTGACTGTTCCTGATGCGCCGACCACCGTGACCGTGCTGGCGCCGGACGGAAACCCGCGCTCGACGTGCAGCGGCTCCCAAGGGTTTGCAGCTTCGTTCTCGGCGCAGCAGAACGTGTACTTGCCCGGCTGCCCGTGGGTGGCGCGATCCATCCCGCCCGGCAACGCGCCGCCGACGTTCTGAAGCACGAGCCGCAGCGCGCGGCCAAGCGTCGCGTTGGCCCGGGCGCCTGGCCCCAGGCAATTCAACTCGCCGTTGACGTCAAGGCTCCGGGCGACGGGCCCGTTGACGATCAGCCAGACCGCGACGGAGTTCGTCGTCGGCTGGATCGCCTGCAAATTGAACTCCGGCGCCGCCATCGCCTCGACCGCGGCGACGAGCACGGGAAGACAGTCGGCCCGGCAGCCGGCGAGCACCGCGTTGATCGCGATGCGCTCCACGGTCGCGGCCCCGAAGCCGGGCGCCAGCGTCGCCACCGTCTCCTCGCGCGGGCGCGAGGTGTATCCAGCATCCGGCCGACGCGCTCGACGGTCGGCGGTATCAACGGCAGGCCGTCACCCCAGCGCCGCTCGAGACAGAACTCGTTGAAAGCCTCGAGATCGCCCGGCGCCTCGACGAGCACAGCATGCCCGTTCACGAGCCGGCTCCCGGGGTTCTCTTCCCCGTAACGAGGAGCGCGATGTCGTCGGCGCACTTCTCCGCGGCGCTCCGCACCTCGTCGCGCGCGAGGATGCCGAACGGATGCGGCACGATAGCAATCGGCAGGTCGGGATAGCCCATCGCCTTCGCCTGGGCGCGGCCAAGCGGAGTGAACGCAGTCGAGCACACCGTAACGCCCGCCAGGCCGCGCCTGGTCATTTCGACACTGTCGTGGATACTCCACGACGCACAGGAGCCTCAGTCGCCCGAGCCGGCGATCACCACGTCGCATTCGCCGGCGAGCTCTCTGACGATCTCGTCGGGCGCGGGAGCACCGGGCCCGCGCTTGCCCCGTTTGAGCACCCGCGCGACGCCATAACGGCTCGTAAGCAGCTCGGCGAGATCGTCGACGAGATGGTTGAAATTGGGCTTGGCATTGTCGATGAAGCCGACGGTCGTTCCCGTGAGGTGGTCGAGCGTACGCCGCAACGTTTGTCGTTCGATGCCGCACGGCGCGGTCGGGTCGTACACGAGTTGAGTTTCAGCCATGGCCTGCTTCCCCTCAGCGCTTGCGCACAGGCTTGGTCGCGTAGCGCGTTTCGAGCGCAGTGTGCTCGCGGAAACCGATAAGGTCGTTCAGCTCCTCGAACGAGACCGCGAGATCGGGCCGCTCGATCACGTTGCGGGTACGCGCCGCGCTGCGCAGGGTTTCGAGACCCTGCTTCATGGCCTGGACCGCGCACGCCGTGAGCATCCGCGGATAGATCGCCACGGCGACGCCCAGCTCCTGCAGTCGCGGAGGGGAAATGAGCGGGGTCGTGAGGCGCCGCCGCAGGCCGAAACCCATGTTTACCGAGAGCGGCCTCGAAACGTTCGCCGCGACTGTCCTGATGTCCTTCTCGGTGAGCAGGGCGTCGGCGAAGACCAGATCGGCGCCGGCCTCGCCGTAGAGGTTGAGGCGGCGGATCGCTTCCCTGATGCCGTGCGTCGCCGCGGCGTCCGTGCGCGCCTTGATCACGAAGTGGCGATCGCGCCGCGCATCCGCCGCCGCGCGGATCTTCTCCACCATCTCGCCGGCGTCGATCACCGATTTTCCGCGCATGTGGCCGCAGCGCTTGGGCCAGGTCTGGTCCTCGATCATCAATCCCGCGAGCCCGGCCTGCTCGAACGCGCGCACGGCGTGATAGACGTTGACGGCGTTGCCGTAGCCGGTGTCGGCGTCGCCGAGCAGCGGGATGGAGCAGCACGCGGCCAGCATGCGCGAAGTGAAGAGGTTGACCTCCAGGCCCATCAGGCCGATATCGGGCTGGCCCAATTGGGCCTCGCTCACGCCCGCGCCGCTGATGAAGCCGGCCTTGAACCCGTAGCGCTCGGTGAGCCGCGCGCTGTAGCCGTCGAAGACCCCCGGCATCAGCAGGATATTCGGGCCGCGTATCAGTTTGCTCAGCGATTTCGCCCGGTTGTCCACGGCCTCTCCCGGTGCAGGCGATGTTGCGCGGGTTGTCATCTCGCCAGGCCGAGCTCGCTCAGGATAGCGGTAAGCTCCGCGTGCTCCGCGTCCATCAGCTTCCGGGTGTCCCTGGCGTTGAAGTAGGTGTTCTCAACGAGCTTTCCTTCCAGGTCGAGCTTCCACTCCGGTAGCTGCGCGAGCTTCGCGATCACCTCGTCCCAGTAGCGGATCTGGTCGTCGGTCATTCCGCGGGGCCCGACCAAGGTACGCCAGTTGGAAGACAAGGCGCTGATGCCCAGCTCCCGCCAGGTCGGGACCGCCGCGAGCTCACCTCCGAGCCGCTGTTCCGCGGTTACCGCCAGTATTCTCAGCTTGCCTGCGGCGACGTGCCCCAGCACCGGCGAAGCGGAGATGGTGACGAGATCCACGTGTCCGCCGAGCAGCGCCGCCAGGGCCTCTCCTGAACCGTTGAAGACGACCACCTTGAGATTCCTGGCGCTGGCGCCCACGCTCTTGGCGACTTGCGCCACCGCGATGTGGTTCTGATTGCCGAGTGCGTTCGCAAAAGCGACCCTGATCCCCGAGGGGTCGGCCTTAAGCCGGTCGGCCAGGTCCCTAGCGTTCTTTAGCGAGGAATCGGCGCGCACGGCGAACACCACCGACTCCCTGCCGATCTGGCCGAGCGGTGTGACCTCGGTGTATTTCATCTTGCTGGCGCCGGTGATGAAACTGGTCAGCAACGCCGGATTGGCCACCATCAGGTAATGCCCGTTGCCCGGATGCTGATTGAGATAGGTGATGCCGAGCGTGGCGGCGCCGCCGGGCTTGTTGACGACCGCCGCCGGCACCGCTACCAGCTTTCTCTCCGTGAGCAGCTTCTGGACGAAGCGCCCCGTGGCATCGCTGCCGGTGCCCGGCGAGGTCGGGACCACGATCTCGACGTTCTGCTCCGGCTTCCAGTTCGCAGCCGCGGCATGTCCGGCCGACAGCACCAGGGCCGCGGCGGCCAGCGCTCCCAGCGCCAGTGTCCGATACGCTCGATCTGCATGCATATGCCCGCCCATGAGCAGCTCGACGAGCTTGTTAAACCGGCGTGCGCTCCAGCGTGGAGCGATCGTCGCGCAGCTCGAGTGGCCGCTCGCGCTGTTACGCCGGATGCCTGCGCGCGAGACTTGCCTCGAACTCATCGCGGCAGATCGGCAGCAAGCATCGCGAGAAACCGGTCCACGGGCATCGCGTCGAATCGCTGCCCGTCGTCGCACAGCCGCAGTATGTCCCGGCACCGGTCCGGCGAAAATCTCCGTCCGAGACTCGCCTCGAACTTGGCGCGCAGCACGGGCATCGACTCCGCGCGGCGCCTCTGATGTCCGACCGGATACTCGACCTCGATCTGGGGCGTGCTCGTGCCATCCTTGAACCGAATCTGGATCGCATTGGCGCTCGAGCGTACGGCCGGGTCGAAGAAATCCCTGCTGTAGCGAGGCTCTTCCGTAAGCACCATCTTGTCGCGCAAGCGGTCGATGCGCGGATCCGCCGCGAAATCGTCCTCGAAATCCCGTGGCGCGAGCTTGCCATGGAGCAAGCCTACGGCAACACAGTACCTGCGCGGAGTGATCTCGGTCAGCGGGGTTATAGAGCGGCCCGGTCTTGTGCATGACATCCAGCAGGTAGGCGTGGGTACGCAGGTCTATGCGCTCGATGTCGTCGAGGCGATCTTTCACGAGGGTATGCAGTCGGAACGCGCATTCCACAGCCGACTGTCCGTGCATGCCGGCGGGGACGAACTTAAACATCGAGTGCCGGATGATGTAGTCGCCATAAGGCCGCTGAAACTGGAATGGCCTGCCCCTGAATCGCGCGTCGTAGAGTCCGAAGTACTTGGCGGTCAGCACCGAGGGGTAGCCCATTTCGCCCTTGAGCGCCATCATCGCCAGGCGCACCGCCTCCGAGCTGGCATCCGCGCACGCCCAGCTCTTGCGCCAGCCTGTGTTCGGCGCGTGCCGATACAACACCGGACTGCAGTCCATCCAGGCGTTGGATACGGCGTTGATGATCTGATCGCGCGTGCCGCCGAGCATCCGCGTCAACACGGCGGTGCTCGCCACCCGCGTCAGCAGATTGTGGTCGACTCCGCCCTCCTCGAAATCGTTCTCAAGTGCGATGCAGCCCTGGATTTCATAGGCCTTGACCAGGCCTACCAGCACGTCGTGTATCGATAGCGATGCACGACCGCCCGCGACGCGCTGCCGGCTCAGGTGATCGGCCAGCATCAGCACGCCCGCCAGATTGTCGGAGGGATGGCTACCCTGCCTGCCGCTGAACTGGTCGTTGAAATCCAGCCACCGGATCATGCAACCGAAGCCGAATGCGGCGGTCACTGGATCCTGCTCGTACCGTGTTCCCGGCACGCGCGCGCCGTGCGGCACGACGGTACCCGGAACCAACGGCTCCACCAGGCGGGTGCATTCTGGGAAATCCAGCGCGTCGAGCGCGCCCGCCAGAGTATCCGTCAGGCACAGTCTCGCCGTTTCGATTGCCGGTCCCACCCCGACCTCGTAGCCTAGGACGTAGTCCGCGATGTCCGTAAGCACCTGGTCCGGTGCGGCGCGGACGTTCGATTCGGGTGATCGCTTTTTCACGGCGTCTCGTTTACCGCGCGCGAGCGGGGGAAGATTGCGATCGTCAAGAAATAGCAAAACCGCCGGATCTATGCAAATCTACACTACAATTCGATATATGTATAACGATTCGACATACTAGCCCCGATGAAGCTGCAGCAACTCCGCTACCTGTGCGAAATCGTCGACCAGCGCCTCAACATCTCCAACGCCGCGGCGGCACTGCACACGTCGCAACCCGGGATCAGCCGGCAGATCCAGTTGTTCGAGGATGAGCTGGGCACCCGGCTCTTCATCCGCAATCGCAAGCGCATCATTGCACTCACGCAGGCCGGGCGCGAGATACTGGAAACCGCCCGGAGAATGATCAACGACGCCGAGAACGTCCGGCGGATCGGGCAGGAATTCGCGTCCGGTGACAGCGGCGATCTGACGGTAGCGACAACGCACGCCTTCGCCCGCTACGAGCTGCCGGCCACGGTGGAGAGATTCCTGCAAACCCACCCCGGGGTTCGCCTGAAACTGCGGCAAGGCAACCCCACGGACGCCGCGCGCTGGGTAAGCGCGGGAGAGGTCGATATCGGTATCGGATCGGAACCGCTCGTTTCCCTGCCGAACGTGCTGCTGTTTCCCAGCGTCGATCTGAAGCGCATCCTGCTGACGAAGCCCGACCATCCGCTGCTGCCGGAGCGGAACGTGAGCCTGGAGTCGATCGCGCGTTATCCGATGATCATCTACGACGCTTCTTTCTCCGGACAAACGCACATCGCGCGGTTGTTCGCGCAAAGAGGACTCGAGCTCAACGTCGTGCTGACCGCCACCGACGCCGACGTCATCAAGACCTACGTCAAGCTGGGGCTCGGCATCGCCATCGTGGGCACTATCGTCTATCGACCCGAGGAGGACGAAAACCTGAGGGCCATCGACGTCAGCCACCTGTTTGCCGCGAATACCGTCTATGTCAGCCTGCGCAAGGACGGCTACCTGCGCGGCTATGCGTACGACTTCATCTCCACCTTTGCGCCCAAACTGACGCGAAGCCGGATCGAGCGCGAGCAGCAGAGAAGGAAGGAAAAGAGGTGACCCGATGCCGGTCCGCCGGTGTCGCTAGTCGATCTTGGCGCCGGAGATCTTTACCACTTTCCCGTACCGCTCCATGTCGCGGCGGATGAAGGCGGCAAACTCCTCGGGGCTGTTGCCCACCGGGTCGGCGCCGAGTGCCTCGAACTGGGCCTTGACCTCCGGAGAGCGCACGACCTTCACCAGCGCATCGTTGAGGAGCGCGATGAGCCGCTTCGGCAGCTTCGCGGGCGCGAACAGGCCGAACCAGTTCTCGGACTCGTAGCCGGGCACACCCGCCTCGGCGATCGTCGGGATGTCGGGCAGCTGCGGCGAGCGCTTCGGACTCGCGATGCCCAGCGTGCGCACCCGCCCCGATTTCACGTGAGGCAGCACCGGGGCGATCGAGTTGAACATCATGTTCATGTGCCCCGCCAGCACGTCGGTGACGGCCTGCGGCGCGCCCTTGTACGGAACGTGCAGGATGTCCACGCCCGCCATCTGCTTGAAGAGCTCCATCGCGAGGTGGTTGGCGACGCCATTGCCGGCCGAGGCGTAGTTGAGCTGCCCCGGTTTCGCCTTGGCGAGCGCGATCAGGTCCTTCACCGTCTTCACTGGCACCGAGGGATGGGTGATCAGCAGGAACGGGCCGGTCGAGATCAGCCCGATGGGAGCGAAGTCCCGGATCGGATCGTAGGGCACGCTCCTCATGTGCGGCAGTATCGTCAGCGCGCCGCCGCTGCTGATGAAGAGCGTGTAGCCGTCGGGCACGGCCCGGACCACGAGCTCGGCGCCGATCACGCCGCCCGCGCCCGCGCGATTGTCTATCACGAGCTGCTGGCCGAGCAGCTTCGTCAGAGGCGGCGCCACCAAGCGCGCGGTGACGTCCGGCGTCGAGCCCGCAGGCTGCGCCACCACCACGCGGATCGGCCGCGAGGGGTAGTCTTGCGCCACGGCACTGCCCGGCGCAAGAACAAGGAGGAAGGCGAAAGGCGAAAGGCGAAAGTAAGAACAGAACCGAGCGTCACGCTGCCTTGTCTTTCCTTCCGCCTTCCGCCTTTCGCCTTTCGCCTTCGATTTCATCCTTCCTCCTTTCGCCTTTCGCCTTAAAGTTTCAAAAGCCTCGCCGCATTGCCGCCGAGGATGTCGTCGCGCTCGGCCTCCGGCAGCTCTCCGAGGCGCTCGACCACGTCGACGGGTCGCGTGTAACTCATGTCGGCCGGGCAGTCGCTGCCCATCACCACGCGATCGGCGCCGACCTGGCGGATGAGGTTCATGAGGATGCTGTCGCTGTGCGTGATGGTGTCGTAGTGGAAGCGGCGCAGATAGCTCGAGGGCGGCTTGGTCATGTGCTTGCACTCCTTGCGCACCGTCGTGCCGTGATCCATGCGGCCGATCAGCGACGGAAAGATGCCGCCGGCGTGCGGCAGCATCACGTCGAGCTTCGGAAAGTCGTCCATCACCCCGCCGAACACGAGCGAGGCCGCCGCGATGCCTGTTTCAGTGGGGTTGCCGATGAAATTGCCGAGGTGGTACTTGCGAGTGCGCTCGCGTCCCACCGGCGCGGTGGGGTGAAGAAAGATCGGCAGGCCGAGCGCCTCGCATTTTTCGTACACCGGCCAGAACTCCTTCTCGTCGAGGTTCTTGCCGTTGACGTGCGTAGCCATATACACGCCGCGTATGCCCGGCAGCTTCGCAGCGCGCGCGATCTCTTCCACCGCCAGCGCCGGCGCCTGCATCGGCACTGTCATCATGCCCACGAAACGGTCGGGATGCTTGAGGTGGACCGCGCTGCACGCGTCGTTGAAGGTGCGCGAAAGCTTCGCCCCGAACTCGGGCGTCGCCCAGTAGACCATCGGGCTCGTGAGGGAGAGCGCGTGCATGTCCACCCTCCCCTCGTCCATGATCTTGAGGCGGATCGGAATCTCGACGTACTGCTTCGCGAAACCCCTGCGATTGTAGCCGCCGGGAGCGTTGAACCTGGTGATCTGGCCCTTGGCGTCTACCTCGACCTCGGCGCCGTTCCTGCCACCTTCCTTCGCCACGAGCTCGACCCATTCGGGCGGGAACCAGTGAGCGTGCGTGTCTATTTTTAGCATCTATTCTTCCTTGATAATACGTGGCTCATTCCTGCTGCATTCCGGATTCCAGAATGATCTTTCGGTACCCTCGTCCATATCTCTTGGTAATTCGCCTTGCGCTCCCGGCACGAAGAATAGCAATTTGCCGGGTGCCGAAGTGCGGTATCTCATGCAGTGGCTTCCGTTAGAGGGCGCGCGGTAGCGCGAGCGTTTTGCCGAGCCATGCAGAGACGATACCTGCGACCTGGTCCTCCCGCCCGTTATAGAAGTGATCGCAGTCGGTCACGATCTCGACTTCGCAAGGTCCGCCGGCGCGGCTTTGGAATTCCTCTGCGGGATAGCGGTCCCGGTCTTCCTGGTCGCCGCGTATGCATAACACGGGACAAGTGACACGTGTTGCGAGCGCGATGGTATCGGGAACCGTCGCGATCCGGTCGAGAAAACTCTCCGCGGTGATCACCCACCACCATCCCGGCATGAACATCAACTCACGCCCGCGCCCCGCCGCCACCAGTGCGCGGGCCTGCTCGGTGAGTTCTTGCTGCCGGTCGCCAGCGAACAGGCCCTCCTTCCCCCCGGATACCGTTCTCGTGCCACCACGGCCGGCCGAGAGCAGCACCAGCGCCGGCGTCTGCGGGTGATCGACGACGTGGCGCACGCCGAGCATGCCGCCGTTACTGTGACCGATCACCACGGGATGGGGAAATCCGCGCGCCGACAGCCATGCGGCCGCGATCCGATTGTCCGCGATCGCTTCGCCCGTGGACTGGAAGGCGCCGCCCTGTGCGAGCCGGCTGTTGCGCGTGCTCAGTATGTCGTGCCCCCGGCGGTTGAAAGCGAGACAGGCGAGCCCGAGACGGGTCAGCGCCGGCGGCAGAAAACGCGGCGCGCCCACGTAGAAGTTCATGGTGTTGCCGTGGAACAGCAGCACGGCGCCCGCTGCACGACCGCCGTCCGGCTCGTAGTACGCGCCGTCGAGCGGGATGGTGTCGGTGGGGATGGAGACGAGCTCGGTGCGCATAGCGAGTGAGGGATGAGGGATGAGGGATGAGGGCGGAGGGGGAAGGCAACCTACATGCTCTCGTCAACCGCTTCGATCTATCCTCGTTGGAAGTATCAGGGAGCCGACCGAGAATCCGCTCTGGGTGAATAATGAACGACGATAAACGGGAAGAGATGCTGCTGCGAACCAAGCGGTTTGCTCTTTCCATCGTTCGTCTCTATTGTTCCTTGCCCAAAAGAACGGTTGAACAGGTTCTGGGAAAGCAGGTCTTGCGGTCGGGTACGTCCGTCGGTGGACATTATCGCGAAGCCTGCCGCGCAAAATCGAATGCCGATTTTGTGAGCAAGATCGAGGGTGCGTTGCAGGAGCTCGACGAAACCGCCTATTGGCTGGAACTGCTACATGAGGCCGGTATCGTGACAATTACGCAGGCCGAGCCATTGTTAACCGAAGCGAACGAATTGATTTCCATCTTCGTGACCGTTGCAAGATCCGTGAAGGCGTTAGCACGGGCCAGGTAATACTGCCGCATTCCCTCATCCTTCATCCCTCCGCCCTCATCCCTCAGCCTTCAGGCGGCAATGTAGCCTGAGGGCGTCCCCAGCACCGTCGTGCGCTCCATGTGCCTCAGCTGGGTATCGTCGAAGTCACCGAGCGCCTGGTGCATGACGCAGCGATTGTCCCAGGCCACGATGTCGTTGTTCTTCCACTGGTGGCGGTAGAGGAACTCGGCGCGCGTGGCGTGGCCCACGAGATAATCGATCAACGGCTTGCTTTCGTCCTCCGTCATCCCTTCGAGTCGCTTCACCTTCTCGCCGATGTAGAGTGCCTTTCTGCCGGTTTCGGGATGCACGCGTACCACGGGCTGCGCTACCGGCGGATTGATGCGCTTCTGCTCCTCGGCGCGGACCACGCCGGTGTCTTCGTTCGCGAGCTTGCGCGTCCCGGAGAGGTGTATGCCGTGGAGGCCGGCGATCAGTTTCTTCATCCCGTCGGACAGGGCGTCGTACGCCATGTACATGTTCGCGAACAGCGTGTCACCGCCGACCTCCGGCACGGCGTAGCTTTTAAGGAGCGAGCCCAGCGACGGGGCCGTGGTGAAAGACATGTCGGAATGCCACTGCCGGCCGGTGTACTTCGTGTCCGATGGCGAGCCGTCGGGCTTGGGCTCGTTGGTGACCATGAGGAGCTCCGGATAATCCTTATGGCGGTCGCGCGGCAGGGCTTCATGGCGGTCGAGATCCCCGAACCGCCGGCTGAACTCGATGTGCTGCTCTCGCGTGATGTCCTGGTTTCGAAACAGCAGGATGCCGTGGTCCAGGAAGGCCCGGTAAATCTCGCCGAACTGCTGCTCGCTCATCGGGTTACCCACATCGATGTCGCAGACCTCCGCGCCCAGCGCGTAGGACAATTTTCTCAGCTTGATCATATGCGTGTCCCGCTGCCAATTGATACAGATTGCCGAGAGATTACTACAGATCTTTCTCAAGCGTGCGAGAGGACGCGCATGAAGCCGCGCTCGCGCGGCATCATCAGCAGTTACTTATCCCAGGGATCATCCGCCATGGAAAAAGGAGCTGCGCATATGAGCTGGTTCGCAAGATGCTTGGTCCATTTCCGTTCCGACATGAGGTTTGAAGCTGGCAGCCCAGGCGTTATTCCAGTTTCACGCCTGCTTCCTTGACGATCTGCCCCCAGACAAGATAGTCGGTGCGAACCAGCTCGGCGAACGACTGCGCCGGGCCGCCGACCGGTTCGCAGCCGAAATCGATCAGTCGTTGCTTGCCCTTCGGATCGTCGATGACCGATTGAAGTCTTGCGTTGAGGAAGTTCACGATCTTCGGCGGTGTGCCCCGCGGCGCGAAGACGCCGAACCACGTGGTCATCTGCCAGCCTGGCAAGCCTGCTTCCTCCGATGTGGGCACCTCGGGAATTCCCGCGAGCCGCCGCTTCGACGAAACAGCGAGCGGCTTGAGCGCGTTGTTCGGCAGATGCGGCCGCGCCGAGCCGAGGGTCACCATCATCATGTGGATGCGCCCGGCGACGAGATCCGGGAGCGCCGGGCCGATGCCTTTGTACGGCACGTGCACGAGCTGCAGTCCCGCCGCGCGCGCGAAACGATCGGCGGACAGATGCGGCGTGCTGCCCTGCCCCGCCGAGCCGTAGTTGACCTTCCCCGGGTTCGCTTTGGCGTAGGCGATGAATTCCTTCAGGTCCCGGACCGGCAGTGTTCCCGGCACGACGATGAGATGCGGCGCCTCGGCCATGTTGAACACGGGCGTGAGATCGTTGATCGGATCGAATGGCAGCCGGTAGAGGTAGGGCGCGATCACGATGTTGCCGCCCGAGATCATGAGCAGGGTGTGCCCGTCGGGGGGCGATTTGGATACCAGCTCGATGGCAACGTTACCGGTGGCGCCCGCGCGATTGTCCACCACCACGTTCTGGTTGAGCATGGGACCGAGCGCGATCGCGGCGGTACGCGCCAGGAGATCGGTCACTCCGCCGGGCGACGTGCCGGCCACCATCCGGACCGGCCGCGCCGGGTAGCCGGGCAACGATGCTGGCGGCGGAGTCTGCGCCGCGGACCGCTCCCGGCGCGGCGCGGAAGACTGAGCCTCCGCCGGCGGCGCAACCGCCGCCAGCCCAAGACCGAGCAGCAAGAGCGGACTCTTGAACGACCAATACCTACCTTCCGCCTTCATCTTTCGGACCGGCTCACCCCGCCGCCGTGATCTCCCACCAGTTCCGGTCGAGGTCGCTGAATGTGAACGACACCTGTCCGTCCCGCTGCCGCACCTCCTCCAGCTCGGTGATCCCTGCCTGGGGAGACAGGGCGGCGAGCTCCCGATGCGCCTCTTCGACAGCCGCGGGCGCAGCCACGGTCAGCGTGAATCGATTGAGCGCGGTGAGATGGCGCCGGCGGCGAGCCGGCAGGACGACGATGTACCAGGGCGTAGCCGGGTGCTTGATGTAGGCGGAAATCCTGCCGCCGCCCACAATCTGCAGGCCCAGCACCTCCCGGTAGAACCGGCTGCTCGCGTCCTTGTCATCGCATTCCAGCGTGCCATGCGTGAGCGCCTGGGGTACGTAGCCCCGACCCGGGAACCGGTGCTCCCGCAGGAGGCGGTCCCAGTGCGGCGCGGCGATCGTCCGGCCTTCGGCCGCCGCCTGCGGCTCGTAGTATTCGATCTCCAGGGTATTGCCCCCCGGCTCGTTGAGATAAATCGAATTGGCGAAATGAGTCGTGTGAGGCTTGGTCACCCGCTTGATCCCGTAGCGCTCCTTGTGCGTTTCGATGTAGGTCCAGGCAGCGACTATCTCGTCCGGATTGGCCACACGAAACCCGTAATGGTTGTTGCGCGGCTTGTCCGGAGCGCCGGGCCCGCTTTCGTGGACGACGAGCCGCCACGGCGTGTTCGGATGCTCGAGTACGGCCTCGCCATTCCTCCGCTCGACCACCGTCATGGCCAGCAGATCGGTGAAGACCGGAATTGTTTCATCCAGGGACCGGCATTCGTAATGGCCGTGGCTCAGGGCGACAGGATTCAACATGCGGATAGCCTACTACAGCGTCAGGCTTCGGCCCGGACGCTGACCTCCATCTCGCCGATCTTCTCGATGCTGCCCTTGAGCCGGTCCCCGTCGGCAAGTTTCTTCACGCCCGCCGGAGTGCCAGTGGTGATGAGATCCCCCGGACGCAGCGTCAGCACTCCCGACAGGAAGCGGATGTGGTCGCGCAGCCCGCAGATCATGTCGCTCGTGTGCGCGCTCATGGCGGGCTTGCCGTTCTGTTCCACGCGGATAGCGAGGTTCTGCGGCTCGTCGATCTCGTCGCGCGTGACGATCCACGGGCCGAGGCCGGTGAAGGTGTCGAAGCCTTTGCGAATATTTCTCGTGTTCTGCCTGCCACGGCCCCACGGATCGCGTTGGCTGAAATCCCAGCAAATGGTATAGCCGAACACGTGCGCCAGCGCCTGGTCCTCGGTGACGCGCCGCGCGGTCCTGCCGATCACCGCGCACAGCTCGCACTCGAAATCCACGTCTTTCGAGATTTTCGGAAGCACTACGGTCCCGCCCGGGCCGATGATGGACGAGGTCGGCTTCAGGAAGAATTCCGCCATCAGGTCGTCCTTGCTCAATTGCGAGCGGTCCTCGGAGCCCGATTGCTGGCGCATCTCGGCCTGGTGGTCCTTGTAGTTCGCCGCGGCCGCCCAGAGTGACGGCGGGTTGATGATGGGAGGGAGCAGCCTGACCGAGGCGAGCGGCACGGGCGCGCCCGCGCCCGAAAAATCCTGCGCACACTTCATCGCGGCCGCGACGTTTGCCAGCGCATCGATTACCTCGAGCATCGTGTAGCTGCTCTTCAGGTGGCCGGCCCGCACCAGAGCGTCGCCAATGGGATAGACGCGATCTCCGACGACGGCGCCCGCCTGGTTAGAGTTGTAGTGGCATATCTTCACTTCGCAGTCCCTCTTCGTGCCCAGAAAAAAGCGTTAAGTGACAAGAAATGTTCTCAAAAACATTTTCCGCCGTATCCCTACTCGAGCTTGACGCCCGAAGCCTTGACGACCTGCTCCCAGGACCGGTAGTCCGAGCGGACCAATTCGGCGAACGCCTGCACCGGGCCGCCGATCGGCTCGATGCCGGCGTCGAGCAGGAGCTTCCTTGTCTTCGGCTCGTCGATCACCGCCTGCAGCTTCGCGTTGAGCAGGCGCACGATGTCGGGGCTCGTCGCCTTCGGCACGAATATGCCGAACCAGGTAGTCATCTCGTAGCCGGGCACGCCCGCCTCGGCGGAGGTCGGCAATTCGGGGACCGCGGCGAGCCGTTTTTTCGCCGCCACGGCCAACGCCTTGAGCGCGCCGCTCCTGAGATGGGATTGCACCGGATTCAATCCCACCGACAACATCTGCACGCGCCCCGCGATCAGGTCGACGAGCGCGGGTCCCACGCCCTTGTAGGGTATGTGAGCGAGCTGCACGCCCGCAAGGCGCGCGAAATGATCGGCGGCGAGGTGCGTCGTGCTGCCCAACCCTGCCGAGGCGTAATTGATCGTGCCGGGATTGGCCCTGGCGAGGGCGACGAACTCGCGCAGGTCCTTGACCGGAAGCGAGCCCGGCACGACGAGCAGCTGCGGCGCCCCGGCCATGTTGAACACGGGCGTGAGCGCGGTCATCGCATCGACAGGCAGCGAGCGATAGAGGAACGGCGTGATGACGATGTTGCCGCCGGCGACCATCAGCAGCGTGTAGCCGTCGTGCGGCGCTTTCGCGACCAGGTCTATCGCGACGTTGCCCGTGGCGCCGGGCCGGTTGTCCACCACCACGTTCTGCCCGAGCATCGGTCCCAGGTGCGCCGCGGCCGTGCGCGCCAGGAAATCCGTGATGCCGCCCGGCGAGGTCGCAGCCACCATTCTGATCGGCCGCATTGGATAGGATTGCGCATCGGCGACCGGCGTGGTTACTGCGAGCGTCAGCGCAACCAATGTCGCTGAAATTGAATGAAACCGCCGATGGCCGCCGATGGCCGCCGATAATGACCAAACATGAACACGGCGGCGCCGAGGCATGACAAAAGACGGATCACTCCTTGAAGGAAAAAAGTCGCGAGTCGCTGCTTCTTTGCCGCCCATCACTCATCACTCATCACTCATCACCGTCTTCTTCCCGGGCCGCTGCTCCAGGAATTCCTTGTCGAAATGCCCCTTGCCCGACAAGTCCCCCTGCTCGAAGATCCACGTGTATCCACCCTGCGGGTTGGACAGTATCTCCCAGGCGTTGTCGTCGGCGTCCCAGAACAGGAAGCTGTACGTGCCGTGGCGCGCGATCGGCTTGGTAATGTCGTGCAGCCCCCACTTTTCCGCTTCCTCGTTGCAGCGGCGCCAGGCGCTGTCCACTTCCGCGTCGCTCTCGACGTCCAGGCCGTTGTGGTAAATGCGGGGCATGCGCTCCTTTTTTTTCGTGAAGACCACCGCGTACACGTGCTGCCCGCCCAGCCGGATCATCATGGAGACCGGGCTCGTGCGCACGACCTCGAGCCCCAGGAATTCCTCGTAGAACCTACGCGTCGCCTCGAGATCGCGCGAGCCGAGCGTGCCATGGGACAGGAATTTGGTCCTGATCGCGGGCGTGACTCTACTCATCGTCCCTCATCCCTCATCCCTCATCCTTCATCCCTCATCCTTCATCCTTCCGGCCTCAGTCCACCTTCGCGCCCGTGCGCCTGACGACATCGGCCCACTTCGCGATTTCCTTTCTCACGTGCGCGGTAAACTGCTCCGGCGTGCCGCCGACGAGCTCGTAGCCCATCGCGGCGATGGTGTCCTTCATCGTCGTCGATGCGAGAGCTTTGTTTATTTCCGCGTTGAGCCTGGCGACGATGCCTTTGGCCACGCCGGACGGCACTATGACCCCGCTCCAGGTGGTCACCTCGAAACCGGGCACGCCCGCCTCCGAGATGGTCGGCAGCTCGGGGAAAGCGGGCGAGCGCTTCAGGCTCGTCACGCCGAGCCCGCGCACCCGGCCTGCCCTGACGTGCGGGCCCATCGACGCCAGGTTGTCGAAAGTGAGCTGGACCCGTCCTCCGATCACTTCGGTTATCGCCTGTTGAATCGCTTTGTACGGCACGTGGACCATCTGCGTCCCGGTCATGAGCTTGAACATCTCCATGCCCACGTGCTGCGAAGAGCCGCTGCCGGAAGAGCCGTAAGAGAGCTTGCCCGGGTTGCTCTTCGCGTAATCGATCAGCTCCTGCACCGACTTCACGGGCAGCACCGGCGTGACGGTGAGGATATGCAGCCCGAAAACGAGCTGCGCCACCATCTGCAAGTCCCTGTCGGGATCGTACGGGAGCTTCGTGATTCCAGGATTGATCGCAAGCGCCGAGACCGGCCCGTAGCCGATCGTGTAACCGTCGGGCGCGGCTTTTACGATCATCTGCATGCCGATGACGCCGTTCGCCCCCGGCCGGTTGTCGACGACGGCCTGCTGCCCCATCTGCCTGCCGAGCTCCAGCGCGACTGCGCGGGAAATGATGTCGGGCGTGCCCCCGGGGGCGGACGGCACGATGAACCGGATCGGGCGCGCCGGGTATTCGGCCGCGAGGGCCGCAGCGATCGTTGCTCCCCAGGAGAATGCGAGCCACGCGAGCAGAAAGGTCAGTCGGCTGATGTTCATCACTTATTCGACCAGGCGGCTCAAGCAAACGAGCAATCGAAGAAAATGCTGTAGAAATGCGCCGTGCTAGGTGATGAGGTGATGCCGCTCTCGCTGGTGATGAGGTGATGAGAACCCAGTACCTCACGCCATCACTTCGTTACTTCAACGGCGGCCTCGGAGATCTAATCGCGAGATCTTCGGTAGATTGTCTCGGCCGCCCTGCGCGCCACCGGGGGTCACATCCCCGCAAGCGGGGCCCCTGTTCCGCCCCTCGACGCGCCCTCGTCACTTCGTCACTCGAACTCAATCTATCTTCGCTCCCGAACGCTTCACGATGTCGCCCCACTTGGCGTGCTCGCTGCGGATGAAGTCCCGGAACTGCTCGGGCGTGCCGCCCATCGGCTCGGAACCGAGCGGAGCGATCTTTTCCTTGAACGAGGGCGAGGCGATCATCTTGTTGAGCTCGGCGTTGAGCCTCAGGATGAGGGCGCGCGGCATGCCGGCCGGAGCGACGATGCCGGTCCAGGTCGTGGCCTCGTATCCCGGGACGCCCGCTTCCGCGATGGTGGGCAACTCAGGCACAGCTGCTGACCGCTTCGGTCCCGTCACCGCGAGCCCGCGCACCCGGCCCCCTTTAACGTGCGGCGTGATCGAGTTGGTGCTCTCGAGCATCAGCTGGACCTGGCCTGCGATGAGCTCGGTGATGCCTGCCGCACCGCCCTTGTACGGTATGTGCACGACCTGGGTGCCGGTCATGACCTTGAACAGCTCGAAGCCCACGTGCCCGGGCGTGCCGTTGCCGGAAGAGGCGTAGTTGAGCTTGCCGGGGTTCTGCTTCGCGAATGCGATCACGTCGCGCACGCTCTTGAAGGGCGTGGTCGGCCCAGCCGCGAGCAGCATCTGGCCGGTGGTCGTCTGCGAGACGGGCGCGAGATCCTTCTGCACGTCGAGGGGCGGCTTTTGCACGACGTTGGGGCTGATCGCCAGCGCGCCGATCATCGCGTAACCGATGGTATAGCCGTCGGTAGGTGCTTTCGCCGTCAGCTCCAGACCCAGCAACAGCGCGCCGCCGGGACGGTTGTCCACGATGACCTGCTGCTTCATCTGGTTCGTCAGCTCCGCGCCGATGATGCGCGCGACCGTGTCCGAAGCGCTGCCCGACGCTTGTGGAACGATCATCCGGATCGGCCGGTTCGGATAATCCGCCGCGCCGGCCGCAATGCACTCTGCCCCGAATACAACCAGAAAGAGGACGCCAAGACGACCGGCCCGCCTCGTGCGCATGGTCATTCCTCCATCATTTCCTCACGGCGCCTGCGTCCATGAGCTCGAATATCTCCCACTCGCCGTAGTACACGCAAAATCCTCCGCCGTCCGGCCCACCGCCGCATCGGCTCAGGTCTATGTATTCGGACCTGATCTCGGTACGCACCGTGCGCCCCAACGCGGGCGCATACCAGTCGTACTCGACGATCTTGGTCTCCATGAGGAAGAAGTCGGCATCTCCCGGGTAAACCAGGCGCCTCACCTTGAAGGTGTCGAACTCACCGGCCGGCACGCGGATGCGCTCGCGGCCGAGCACCTTGCCGTCCACCCGCACGCTTCTCGTCTTGGTGACGCCGGGCACCGTCGCGTTGACCCGCACCGACCACGATTTGCTCAGTTCGAGCGGAAATACGTAGGCGGGATAGGCCGACGCGAAAACGTACTCCACGTTCTGGCCATGGCTGGCAAGCGTGTGGCGCAACCAGTTTCCGTCGTTGGTGTAGATCTCGGTGCGTTCCACTCCTCCCCAAGGGGTGTCCGGAGTAACGGCAACGGCATAGCGGTCCGGATCAACCTTGTCCACTCGGTACTGGAGCTGCCCGCGAACTTCCTTGCTGTAGCCGTTTACGAGACGATAAACGTACGTCTCGCCTGAAACGGGAGCCGCCGCCGCGCCGCTCGAACCGACGCTGGTTCCCAGCGTGACCGCTGCGCAGCCGCACGCCACCAGCACCAATGAAAGCGAACGGCGTAGATCAGAATGCGATTGCTCATATCGTCCTCCTGTCAAATATCCCTCGAATCGTAGACCCCGGCGGCGGCAGGCGCAATGCGCAGCGGAAACCGGCGGCGATGAAGGCTTGCGCTAGACGCCACGACTGGGGAAGACTAGCTCCATGAAGATCATTTCCGTACTTGCTGTCGGGGCACTCGTGGTTATGCCCGCCATGGGTTCATGGAGCATTGCACAGACCTATCCGTACCGGCCGGTGAGGATAATCGCGCCCAACCCCCCAGGGGGCGGCTTCGACCTGGTCGCCCGTGTCTGCGCCCAGAAGTTGACCGAGCAACTCGGGCAGCAGGTCGTGGTCGAAAACCGCGCCGGCGCCGGCACACTGGTCGGCACCGAGGTCGCCGCCAAGTCCACGCCGGATGGCTATACGCTCCTCGTCGGCAGCCTGAGCAATCTCGCGGCCAATCCCGGCTTGTACCGGAACCTGGCCTACGATCCGCTCGCCGATTTCGTTCCGGTGGGCATGATCGTGGCCTACAGCTACGCGTTGGTGTCGCGCAAGGATCTCCCGGCGCAGAGCCTGCGCGAAATCATCGAGTTCGCGCGCACCAATCCGGGCAAGCTCACGTACGCCTCGGGTGGCGTCGGCACCGGTCAGCACGTGGCCGCAGCGGTACTCGCGCAGCTCGCGGGCGTGCAGATGCTGCACGTGCCCTACCGCGGCGCGCAGGCGGCGCACCTCGATCTGCAGAGCGGTCGCGTGGATCTATTCTTCGACAATGCCGTGACCGCCAAGCCGTACGTGGACGAAGGCCGCATCAAGGCCTACGCCGTGTCCGGCGCGCAGCGCTTCCCCGGCATGCCGGGCGTTCCCACGGTGAACGAGACCGGCGTCGCTAAAATGGAGATGGACGCGTGGTTCGGCATGTTCTCGCGCGCCGGGACGCCGGCGCCCGTGCTGCAGCGCCTGCGCGCGGAAATGGAGAAAGTCATACAGGCGCCCGACGTCGTCGCGCGCTTCGAGAAAGGCGGCGGACGCATCATGCGCATGTCCCCTGCCGAAGGGGACGCCTACGTAAGATCCGAAGTGAAGAAATGGAGCACCCTGATCCGGCAGGCGGGAATCAGCGCCGAATGAGCGAGGAGGCGAGATGGCAAAGGCAAGGATGAAAGCCAGGAGCGACGCGAGCAGAACCCGCAGGCAGAGCCCGGCCAAGCGGCGCGTGACGCCGCGGGCGAAGCCGGAGGCACGGCCGCCGCAGGAATTTACGGTGAGCCATCACAGGGACGAGGATTTCCAGGCGAACGGTCTTCGGAACTACGCGAAATACCGCGATCTCGGGCTGAGCCGGGCCACCCAGGGGATGGTGCAGGCCCACGTCATACGTTTCGTGCCGCCGTGCCGGCCGGAGGAAGTCTCCAAGCGCCACTATCACGAAGTCGATTTGCAGATGATCTATGTGCTCAAGGGCTGGATCAAGACCGAGCTCGAAGGACACGGCGCGATCCTGATGAACGCGGGAAGCTGCTGGATACAGCCGAACCGCATCGAGCATTCGGTGCTCGACTACTCGGACGATTGCGAGGTCCTTGAAATCGTCCTGCCGGCCGATTTCAAGACGGTCGAGCTGGCGCAGAACCTATCTCAATAGTAAGGCACGTGTGCGACGGAGGCGATGTGGGATGCAGTTCGAGAAGGAGAGCCCGAAGGAATATGTCGATATTTCGAGGGCTCCCGACAAAGAAATGCGCCCAGATCGCCCCGTCCCTCCGGGTTGCGGCCAGGACGGGCGTCTGCATCGTTGCCCGGCTTGACCATATCGACATATGGCCTGCGCCGTGCGCCTCGCAGCCACCTCGTCCTGGCCACAACGCATCACGCGCCTTACTATTGAGATAGGTTCTATGCGCGACTACTGGCTGAGCAAGCTGTTCTTCGACTTGCAGAGTCCCGCGGCGGCGGAAGAATACCGTGCCGCACGCGGAAAAGTGCTCGACCGCTATCCGCTCAAGCCCGAAGTGCGGGCCGCCGTCGAGCGCGATGACGTGGCGTACGTGGCGAGACTGGTGAATCCGTACCTGTTGCGATTCTACTTTCACATGGCCGGCATGCCGGAGGACGATTTCGTGCGAAAGATCCGCGCTTCCGCGCCCGTCAGCGAGGTGGAAAGTGGACTCATTCAAGCCACAGATAAACACGGATAAACACAGATGAGAGCAAAAACCAACGGAAAACACGGACAAAACGGAAGGCCTGAAATGATTCTATTCGTTGATTCGTTGCTTCGCTTTTTGTAGTTTCTGTGTGCTTCCGTGTGTTTCCGTGGCTGAAATCTTGAATGTCAGGTTTGAATTTATCCGTGTTTATCTGTGTGTATCCGTGGCTAACGTTGCTTTTCTCTTGGGATAGGTTTTAAGAATGGCTGAGCTTGCCGGTGTTTTCGCTTCCAGCCACGGGCCGATGATCGTCCGCAATTGGCAGACCATCGCACCCAAGTGGAAGGAGAGCCTGACGGCGGGGTTTTCCGAGCTCGGGCGGCGCATCGAGGCGGCCCGGCCGGACGTGCTGATCGAGATCTCGCCCGATCACTGGGTGAATTTTTTCATCGACAACCTGCCCAGCATCTGCGTTGGCGTCGGCGAGATCCACGATGGGCCGCCCGAGCCCTGGCTGAAGGACTTCCCGCACAAGAAGATCACCGGGCATCCACAACTCGCCAGTCACATCGTCGCAACCGCTCTGGAGCGCGACTTCGAGCCGTCGGTCTCCTACCGCCTCGCGCTCGATCATGGATTCTGCATTCCGCTCTGGAAAGCCGGCCTCGATCCGCTGCCACCGATAGTCCCGATCATCATCAACGACCTCGAGCCGCCGTTTCCCACCGTCAAGCGCTGCTACGCCTGGGGCACGATGCTGGCCGAGGCGATCGGCAGCTATCCGGGAGACCTGCGGGTGGCGATACTGGCGACAGGCGGATTGAGCCACTCGATCGGGGAACCGACGATGGGCGAGATCGACGAAGCGTTCGACCGCGCCTGCATCGGCCATTTCGAATCCGGTAATCCGCCCGCGCTGATCGACTTCCTCAACCAGCGCCTGCCCACCGCCGGCAACGGCTCCGCCGAGATCCGCAACTGGGTCGCCGCCCACGGCGCCGCCGGCGGGCGCGGCTTCGATCTCATCGGTTACGACGCGATACCGGACGTCTACGTCGGCTGCGGCTTCGCGAGCTGGAAAGTCTAGCGCTAAGGGGAGTCGTGCATACCATCGGCTGGGGAGGACGACGGTGGATGCGTTTCGGCGCTTGCCTGCTCGCCGGGCTGATGCTCGCCGTGTCCGCCGCCGTCCAGGCGCAGGCGACGGGGAGGACGCCGCGGATAGGCATCCTCACGGGCACGGGACCGGAGCTGCCGGCTTATTGGAACCCGTTCATCGAAGGGCTGCGCGCACTCGGCTACGTCGAGGGCCGGAATCTGACGATCGAATGGCGCGCGACGCAGGGAAAGACGGAGCTGCTTCCCGCGTTTGCCGCCGACCTGGTGCGGGTGGGCGTCAACGTCATCGTTGCAACCGACAACCCGGCCATCGCGGCGGCTCGGGACGCTAGCAAGGCGATTCCGATCGTCATGGTCCTCTCCACGGACCCGGTCGGTACCGGCTTCATCGGCAGCCTCGCGCGCCCGGGAGGCAATATCACGGGGCTCAGTTTCCAGGCCACGGATCTGCAGGGCAAGATGCTACAGCTTCTCAAGGAGGCGGTACCCGGCGCCACGCGCGTGGCCGTGCTGTGGGACCCGACCGAGCCCGGCCGGCGGGCGGTTGCCCGGGAAGCCGAAGTCGCGGGGGGCGCGTTGGGACTGCAGATTCAACTCGTAGGGGTGAAGAGCGCGGCCGAACTGGACGCCGTCTTCGCCGCGATGGCCAAGGACAGGCCGCATGCCCTTCTGGTGCAGGCGAGCTCGATGATCTTCGCGCAACGAGCGCGCATAGCGGCGCTCGCCGCCAAGAACCGATTGCCGGTCATCGGGTGGCGCAGGGAGATCATCGAAGCCGGCGGCCTCATGTCGTACGGCGCGGCTTATGGCCCGCAATTCCGCCGCGCCGCACAGTTCGTGGACAGGATCCTGAAAGGGGCGAAACCCATGGACCTCCCCGTCGAGCAGCCCACGACGTTCGACTTCTTCATCAACCTAAAGACGGCGAAAACGCTCGGCCTTACGATTCCGCAATCGATGCTGATGCGGGCCGACGAGGTCATACAGTAAACCGGCAGCCCATCATCTCTTGACGTCTGATTGTGGATGGCCGGGAGCTTCGTCGTGCACGGCCTGCTGCTGGGCGCCGACTACGCAAAGCTGCCCAACCTCTTCCGTCCGCCGGCAGAGGCGCATCAGTACATGCCGCTGATGATCCTCGCCCACGTCATCATGGCCGGCGCGCTAACCTGGATCTATTCGCGCGGCGCGGAGGCCAAGCCCTGGTTAGGGCAGGGGCTGAGGTTCGGACCGCCGTCGCCCTGCTGACGGTCGTGCCCTGGTACCGGAGCCAGGCGCCCGCCTGAACCGGAAGAGATTCCCGGCACCTTTTCCGTGCCCCGCAGAAAAGACACGGGCCGTGATGCTTCGGCGAAGGACCTCGCTGAGGCGAAGCGCATCGCGGGCCTGCCCGTGGAAGTGCAGCGCGACCATCCTTCCGCCGTCGCCGCAGACGCCTCGAAGTTGAGCCATATCAATACCTACGGAGCGCTGCCGACGTATTACATCGACCGGCCGTTCCAGT
This sequence comes from uncultured beta proteobacterium, assembly GCA_963802355.1. Classification (GTDB taxonomy): domain Bacteria; phylum Pseudomonadota; class Gammaproteobacteria; order Burkholderiales; family SG8-41; genus SG8-41. The sequence goes on from CAWDIV010000015.1 coordinate 816,738, forward strand.
GCCGCGATTGCGGCAAGGAAGAAATCTGGCGAGCCGCGGACCAGAAGTGGTTTTACGAGGAAGCCAAGGGCCATATCGATGCAACGGCGGTCCGGTGTCACGCCTGCCGAAAGGCGCGGAAAGCCAAGTGAGCGAAGACGGGTCCCACTGAGCGTAGACTGTTCATCATAAGGAGGGCACATGGAGCACAGCACATCTCGATCGCGCCACATTGCCGCATTGATGGCCACCGTCTTGGCGGCGCTTGTTTTCTTAGTGCCAGCCCAGGGAGCAGAACGGGCAAAGCGGCCGCAATCCGTCAGGTTGTACGTATTTGACTGCGGTACGCTGCACCTGGCCAATACCTTGCCCTTCAGCCTGAAGAGGGAAGAGGTCACCACGAGCGATTTGTCCCTCGCTTGTTTTCTGGTTGCGCACCCGAAAGGAACGCTGTTCTGGGATGCCGGCGGAGTTCCCGACTCGGACTGGAAGGCCAGCGGCGCTCCGGTCAAGCATCGCATTGTCCTCCCGGGCGCAGGCGAACGGGACGTGACGATGGTCAAGCCGTTGCTGCCGCAACTGGCTGCAGCGGGTTATTCACCGGCCGATATCACTTACCTTGCCCTTTCGCACTACCACTGGGACCATACCGGCAACGCAAACAGTTTCGCGGGCGCGACGTGGATTGTTCGGCAGTTGGAGCGCGACGCCATGTTCGCCGCGAAGCACCCATTCGCGTCTCAGCCCTCGAGCTACGCGGCCCTTCGGAACAGCAAGACGCTGATTCCCAAGGACGCCGACCACGACGTGTTCGGTGACGGAAGCGTCATTATCAAGTCGACCCCCGGGCACACGCCCGGCCATCAGTCGTTGTACGTGAAACTGGCCAAAACCGGAGGCGTTGTCCTGTCGGGGGACCTCTATCACTTCCCGGAGTCGCGCGCCCTGCAGCGGGTGCCAACGTTCGACTTCAATCAGGAGCAGTCGCACCTGACGCGAATGGGCGTCGAGGCGTTTCTGAGAGTCTCCGGCACGCGACTCTGGATTCAGCACGACTACGGGGCTAACGCCAGGCTCAAGAAGGCGCCGGCCTATTACGACTAGCGGCTTCGCCTCGTGGAAGCTGGATGGGAACCGCAGATAAGTGCAGATGAGTGGAAATGGAGGTGGGCCATGCGAGAGAATCTGAGGCCAGGTGAAAAGTTTCCGGATATCGAGCTTCCCAACCACGACGGGGTACTGACGAAACTGTCCAGCCTGATGGGTGGCTTTCCCACCGTGGTGGTCTTTTCACGCGGATACTACTGACCGAAGGATGTTCGCCAGTTGGCGAACTACGTGACGCACCTGCAACCGGAGCTGGCCGTCAATTACTGCCGGTTCGCGGTCGTGTGGGTGGACGATCAGGCGTCGACGCGTGCGGCCCGGCAGGAGCTGCGCGCGACCTTCCCATTCCTCTGCGACCACGAGCGCAAGCTGATCGCCGAGCTCGATATCGTGGACACGACCGACGCCCATCACCCTCGGATCGCGATTCCTTACACCTTCGTGCTGGACGCCCAGCGCGTCATCTACCGGATCTACAACGGCTGGTGGTACGTCGGTCGCCCGACGGTCGAAGAGCTGCGCATGGATCTGCGGGCACTGATGTCTCGGCGGTCGGACTGGTGGTACGGCGACGCGCCACCCCCCTTTGCGTCCCGCGAGGCCGCGCCGGCTCCATGACCGCATGTTCATAGGAAAGAGGTGTCATGTCCGTAATTGCGCAACTATTCGGACTCATTCTCATCGCGTCCGGGAACAAAGTGTTACGTGCGGTTCAAGGCCAACCTGGTAACCGAGGTAGATGAAACGTGGTGCTCTCACTAGAACTCGTCTCAAGAACCATCTCCCCCCGCTAGAGCGGGGTCGGGTCTTTCACCAGCGTACGTCAATGCAAGACCTGATCCCCTTAACGAGAGATGGCCGCCGACAAGGACCAAGCAGCCACGGAATCACACGGAAGCACACGGAAATAAAGACGCTGAATCCCGAATCCTGGATCCGGAATCCGGCTCTTTCTAACCGCCGATGGCCGCCGATAAGTTCAAGAACAATTGAGCCGCAGATAAACACGGATGAACGCAGATAACGTGCACGCAGGCGTGCCCGTTCTGTTTTTCGCCCTGACTTTTTATGCAACTCGTCACGACAACCTCCTGACGTGCTTGAAGAATGACAACGTCACGCGCACAATGCCGATTTACAAATCAGTTTTTAGTCCAACTACTTCTCGTTAGGTCGCGGCCGTTCCGGAGAAACAGGAGGAGGATTCACGATGATGCGCGAAGCTGCACGCGAGACACGCCTCGAGCGGATCCTTGGCGTTGAGCTCGCGGAGGACGCGGTGCGCCAGTGGCCACAGAGCGGCGAGTTGCTCCGCGGCAAGGCGCGCATCAGTGAGGTGGAGTCCCACTTCGTTGGCTTGAGGCTCGGTGTGGGGACGAGGCTGATCTGCGGCAACACCGTCGTGGTTGAGTGGACAGCCGACTATGGGGATGGCCGGCTCTACCGGAACGTCTCGATCGCCGAGCTACACAATGGAAAGGCGATCCGGGTGACGGACTACTGGGGCGAACCATTCAGTCCGCCGGCTTGGAGGGAGACGCTCGCCGAGCGACTGGAAATGCCGCGCGCGGGCACTTGGCCACCCGCAGACGCTCTCATCGCCGATTGAGGCACGCTCGGTCGACATTTGCGGCAGGAGCCGTGGATGACTTGCCAACCTCAGCGAGAGCGACCTAACTTTAGTTGGAGCGGACGCGCCGGAAGCGTCATCGTCTCTGCATACGCCGGATGCTCCATCGCGGCTGCCGAGGTCGTCGCGGCGCGCCGCTCAACATGGCGTTACGCGTCGCCCGCAATCTCAACCGGTGACTTGAGGAGAACCCCATGGCTACTGTTCACAGGGAAACAGAGATCGCTCGGAACAAGGGCTTTGTGTGGGACGCGATCCGGGATGTGGGCGCGATTCATAGACGTTTAGTCCCTGGGTTCGTCGTCGATTGCAAAATCGACGGTGACTCGCGCATCGTTACCTTCGCAAATGGGATGGTAGTACGTGAGGTCATTGTCGCAGTCGACGATAAGACGTGCCGGCATGCTTGGTCCGCTCGCGGTAAGCCTTTCACTCACCATAACGCGTCTATCCAGGTCTTCTCGGAGGGCGACGAGAAGTCACGAGTGGTCTGGGTCGCGGATGTGATGCCGAATGAAGTTGCCGACACCGTTGGCGAGATGATGTCACAAGCTTTAACCGTGATGAAGGAAACGCTGGAAACGGACCAGCTGGTCGCTAACAGGTGATAAGGCGTTTTGGCGGTTCATTTCCGTAGTGATGAAGTGACGCAGTGACGAAGTGACGGGATGAAGTCACACGGCCAGTCCTTCTTCCCTTCCTCCGCGTCTCTGCGGTAAATATTGCACTTGGTCTTCTTGGCGCCTTTGGCGCCTTGGCGGTAGATTGCTTTGTCACCCGACGCCGCGAACCATCAGCGGCAGGTCCACGCTTATCGGTCCGGGGAGCACCGCGTCGGCGATTTCGTCGAATTGCGTCGGCTGCGCGTTGATGATGACGACGCGCGCGCCGGCCTGCTTCGCAATCGGCACGGCGGCCGCGACCGGATAGACCTGCAGCGTGCTGCCCACCGCGAGCAAAACGTCCGCCTCATGCGCAGCCGTCATGGCGCGCTCGATGACTTCGGGAACGAGCGCCTGGCCGAACGAGATCGTGTCGCTCTTCAATATCCCGCCGCAGTCCTTGCACTCCGGGTCGGCCTCGCCCGCATGCACCCGCGCCAGGGTGTCCTGCATCGGCCCCTTCTGACCGCAAGACAGGCAAATCACTTTGTGCAGGTTGCCGTGCACCTCGACTACGAGCTCGGGGGAGTTGCCGGCGCGCAAATGCAGCCCGTCTATGTTCTGTGTGATAAGCGCGTGCAGCTTGCCGCGGCGCTCGAGCGCGACGAGCGCCAGATGCCCGGCGTTGGGCTGCGCCGTCCACGCTGGATGCGCGAGACGGCTTTGCCACGATGCCTTGCGGATCCCGGGGTCGGCCACGTAGTAGCGGATATCCGACTGCTTCTCAGCCGTCGGATTGCGCGTCCACACACCCTGTGGACCGCGAAAATCCGGAATGCCGGAATCGGTCGAGATTCCCGCCCCGGTCAGCACCACCACGCGCTTCGCCGCGTCTATCCAGCTCCGTGCCGCTTCGATGGTTGCCTTGCTCATATTCGCGTCATGTGTGATGGGTGATGCGTGATGAGCGATGGGTTAAAAGCGATGGTCCGCAAGGCCAGCTATAGGTCGCCTTTACTTCCGCCTTTCGCCTTTCGCCTTTAGAAGCCCACCTTCTCCATTCCCTTGAGCGCCAGACGCTGGCGCGCTTCCATCGGCGTCGCGATCTCCAGCGACAGCTCTTCCAGGATGCGCCGGATCTTCGCCACCTGCTCGGCGTTGCTCTGCGCAAGCCGGCCCTTGCCGAGAAAGATGCTGTCCTCGAGTCCCACGCGAACGTTGCCGCCACAGATGCCTGCCATCGTGGTCAACGCCATCTGGTGGCGGCCCGCAGCGAGGACGGACCACTCGTAGCCGTCGCCGAAAAGCTTGTTGGCGATCGCGCGCATGTGCATGAGGTTGTCGGGATCCGGCCCGATGCCGCCCAGGATGCCGAAGATCGTCTGGACGAAGAGCGGCGGCTTGACGAGCTTCCGGTCGAGCAGGTGGGCGAGGTTGTAGAGGTGGCCGACGTCGTAGCACTCGAATTCGAAGCGCGTCCCGCAGCCCTCGCCGAGATGCTTCAGCGTGTACTCCATGTCCTTGAACGTGTTGCGGAAGATGAAGTCGCGGCTCGCTTCCAGGTATTGCGGCTCCCACTCGTGCTTGAATTCTTTGTATTTGTCGAGGTTGGGGTAGAGCCCGAAATTCATCGAGCCCATGTTGAACGAGCACATCTCGGGCTGGCACTTGAGCGGCGCGGCAAGCCGCTCCTGCACCGTCATGTTGTGGCCGCCGCCGGTGGTGATGTTGATGACCGCGTCGCAGCCGTCCTTGATCGCCGGCAGGAACTCCATGAACACCTTGGGATCCGGCGTCGGCCGCCCGTCTTTCGGGTCGCGCGCGTGCAAGTGAATGATCGCCGCACCGGCTTTCGCCGCGGCGATTGATTCGTCGGCGATCTGCTTCGGCGTGATCGGCAGGTGCGGCGTCATCGTGGGCGTGTGGATCGAGCCGGTAACGGCGCAGGTGATGATGACTTTGCGAGACGGCGTTGCCATCTAGTACTCCTCGATGCTGATTCGTGACTCTCGTTTGGAAGCAAACGATGAAGGCGGAAGGCGGAAGTAAACAAACCACAACGCAGCCGACGTCCTTTCGCCTTTCGCCTTTCGCCTTAGAATTTGTAAAGGCGCTGCGGATTCTCGACGAGAATCCGGCGCCTCGTAGCCTCGTCCGGCGCCCACTTGCCTAACAGGTTGAATAGCTCGATCGAGCCCACCTTGTCGGCAAACGAGAGATGGGGATAGTCGCTGCCCCAGATCAGGCGGTCGGGAGCGGTTTCGATCAGGGCGCGCGCCATCGGCTGCACGTCGCTGAAGCCGGGAGCGGTCGACATGCGATAGATGCCGGTCAGCTTCACCCAGCAGCGCCGCTCGCCGTGTTTCGTGAGTTCGAGGAAATCCTGAAAGCCCTTCTGCTTGACGCCGTCGCGCGCGGGAAACAGTCCGAAATGAGCGACCGTGTACTGCACTTTGAGCTTCCTCAGCGTCGGCATCAGCTCGGCGGTCAGCCAGCCCGGCGTGAGGAAATCGAGCTGCCATCCGATCTCCGCGAGGCGCGCGTCGAGCCGCTCGATGCGCGGCAGCAGCTTCGCCGCGAACCCCCCTTCGTACGGCTTGACCGGGGGTACGTTGATCCGCACCCCGCGCACCCCGAGGGCGTTCAGACGGTCGAGCTCCGCGTCGGCCACGTTCTCGTCCACGTCCACGATGCCCCGGCATTTCGCACCGACCGCGCGCATGGCGTCGAGCATGCAGGCGTTATCGCGCCCGTACGCACTCGGCTGCACGAAGACGAAGCGCTCGATGCCGAGCTTTTTCGCTAGCGCGAGCACGTCTTCGAGCGGCGCCACGGGCGGCGGGTAGCGCAGATCGGTCCCATAGGGGTAGCGCTCGGCCGGTCCGAACACATGGAAATGGGCGTCGCAGGCGAGTGGCGGCGCGCGGAAGTCGGGCTGCCCTTCATCGTGCTCAGAACTCATTGCAGGATCCCTGAAGAATTAGCCACAGATAAACACAGATAAACACGGATGAACCTCAACCGGGACAAGGTCTTTCCCCCTTCCTCTGGTGTCCCTCCTTGCAGGCAACCCGCCGCGAAACATTGAGTCCTCTGAATGCAAGTCTATCTGTGTTCATCTGTGTGTATCTGTGGCTCAAAGATCTTTGGTTTTCTGGAACATTACTCGATCTTGATTCCCGTCTCGCGCGCGAGCTTCGCCTTCTTCTCGAACTCGGCCTTAATGTAGGCGCTGAACTCGTCCGGCGAAGCGCTCGCCGTCAGCTCGATTCCCCGTTCGAGGTAGCGCCGGTGCAGCTCCGGCGCCCGGACCGACTTGGCGATCTCGGCGTTCAGCCGCGCCAGCACTTCCCGCGGCGTTCCCGCCGGGGCAACGATGCCGTTGAAGGTGACCTCCTCGAACTTGGGGACGCCGGACTCGTCCACCGTCGGCAGTTGCGGGAACATCGGCGAGCGCTTGAGACTGGTGACCGCGAGTCCCCTCAGCCTGCCGGAATTGATATATGGCGCCGATGTGCTTATCTGGTCGTACATGATCGTGACGTGCCCGGCGATGACGTCCACGATCGCTTGCGAGTTGCCCTTGTACGGCACGTGCAGCATCTTGACGCCCGCGTGGCGGTTGAACAGCTCCGCCGCGATATGACCGGTCGAGCCCGCCCCGGCCGATGCATAGGACAGCTGTCCCGGCCGCGCCTTTGCGAGCTGGACGAGCTCCTTCGCCGAGCGCACCGGCAGCGCGGGGTTCACGACCAGCACCATCGGAACGAGACAGGTCAAGGAAACGCCGTTGAAGTCCTTCAACGGATCGTAGCCGGGACTGGCGATGAGCGAAGGCACCGTCGCAAACGTGTTGGCCATCGCCAGCAGCGTGTAACCATCCGGAGCCGATTTCGCGACGAGCTGCGTGCCGACCAGGCTGCTCGCGCCCGGCCGATTCTCGACCACGATCTGTTGCCCCAGGCTTTCGCCGACAGACTGGGCCAACGCGCGGGCGACGATGTCCACGTTGCCGCCCGGCGCGAGCGGCACGACGATGCGGATTGCGCGGTTGGGATACTGCTGCGCGCTGGCAGCAGCCGCCAGCGCGCAGCAAAGGATGAAGGCGGAACGCGGAAGGATGACCTTTACCCACTCCTCCGCTGCCCTCTGACCTTGGCCCCCCACCCTAGTCGTCATAATCGACCGCCGACAGTGTAGTTCCTTCATCCTTCATCCCTCATCCTTCATCTTAGGACGCCCGCGTGCTGCCCCTTCATCCGGTAGTAGGTCCAGATCTTGGCAACCACTTTCGGGTTCCAGATCTGCCGCTGTGCCTCTTCGAGTTCCCGGCCCTCCATCGCCTTGGGCGTCCCGATCATGGCGGCCCGGGTACTGACGCACAGCATTGTCTTCCAGCAGGACCGATGCCACGAAAGCCTCCTCCACGGTGCGGCCGACGATCACCGCGCCATGCCCTTGCAGAATCACTGCGAGGTTCTGGCCCAGCGCGAGCGCAACACCGTCGCCCTGCTCGGGGCGCTGGATCAGCGTCTCGTCGGCGCATACGGGAACCGCCTTGCCGAACGGAGACCCCATGACACCGATCGGCAGGATCGGCTTGCCGACGACGCTGAAGAGTGTCGCAGTCGGCAGATGGAGATGGAAAACGGCCATGACATCGGGCCGCGCCCGGAAAACTCCGGTGAATATCGGCGTCTCGCTCGGAGGATTGTTGCCGCCCTCGACCTTACTGCCTTGCGGGTCCACGACCACCAGGTCATCGGCGGCCATCATTCCCGGATGGCGCCCGGCCGTGCCGCGCATTTCGCGCGGGTTGAGCAGCAGGTTGCCGGTCTCGGGTATGCGCGCCCCGGCCAGGCCCGCGTGATCCATCAACCCTTCCATGTACAGGAGCCGGCACGCGGTGGCCAGTGTTTCACGAAGCTGTTGCGTTCCCTGCATGTTTGCATCAGCTCTTACGAGTCACCAGTCACGCTCCATCACGTCACGCTTCATCAGTCACGAATCATCAAGCTCAGTCCACCTTCGCCCCGACCTCTTTCACTATTTTCCCGTACTTGTCGGTACTCCGAGCGGATCCACTCCGCCATCTCCTCGGGCGTCGTGATCCAGGGCGACAACGCCCCGCCGCGGCCGAATTTTTCCCGGGTGTCCGGCAGGGCGAGCGCTTTGTTCACCTCGGTGCGCAGGCGGGCCACCACCGTCTCGGGCGTGCCGCGCGGGGCGCATAGCGCGAACCAGATGCTGTTCGCGAATCCGGGGTAAAACTCGCCTATCGTCGGCACGTCGGGCAGATACCCCAGGCGGTTCTTGCCCGCCGTGGCGATCGCCCGCAGCTTGCCCGCCCGGACCTGCGGCGCGGCCGAAGCGCCCGCGAATGCCGCCGCCACTTCGCCGCCGATGACGGCCGCCGTCGCCGGCCCGCCGCCCTTGTAAGGCACATGCACCAGATCGATCTTCGCGCGCTGCTTCAGCATCTCCATCGTCAGGTGATGCTGGCTGCCGTTGCCGCCCGAGCCGTAGGTGAGCGGCGGTTTCGCCCGGCGCGCGAACGCGATGAACTCCTTGAAGTCCTTTACCGGCAGCGAAGGGTGAACCGTGAGCACGAACTCGTTCGATGCAACCGTGGCGATCGGAACCAGGTCCTTGAGCGGATCGAAGGACATCCTGGAGTACACGTGCGGATTGATCGTCAATATGCTCTCGACGCACAGGAGCAGCGTGTGGCCGTCGGGGGCAGCCCGGGCAACGAGCTCGGCCGCGATGTTTCCGTTGGAGCCGGTCCGGTTCTCCACCACGAACTGCTGCCCCATCGCTTCCGCCAGAGGCTGCCCCAGCACGCGCGAGATGATGTCGGGCGCGCTGCCGGGCGGGGCGTGCACGATCACCCGGACGGGTCGGGTCGGGTACTGCGCGAACGAGGCGCCCGCGATCAGCAGCAGTACCGCAATCCGAAAGACGTTCCTGAGAATGGTCACCATGCGCGCCTCGTTCACTGAGGGATGAGGGATGAGGGATGAGGGATGACCCCCGCAGCGCGGACTGTTTGACGGGTTTTCGCGTTAATAGTCATCCTTCCGACTTCATCCTTAGTCCAGTTTGACTCCCGCCGGCTGGATCACATTGCGCCAGCGTTCCGCCTCCTCCTTCATGAATGCCGCCATCTGCGCCGGCGTGCTGCCGACCGGCTCGGCCGACAGGTCCGCCAGCTTCTTCGCGACGTCCGGAAGCTTGAGCGCTTCGACTATCGCCGCCGAAAGCTGGGCCGCGATTTGCGGAGAGGTCTTCGGCGGCGCCACGATGCCGAACCAGGCGATCGAGACGAAACCCGGAAAGGTTTCCGACATTGCCGGGACCTCCGGCAGCGCCGCGATGCGCCGCTCGCTGCATACGGCGAGCGCCTTCAGTCTGCCGGATTTTGCGTGCGGCAGGGATACGCCCAGATTGTCGAACATCAGGTTGACTTCGTTTCCGAGCAGGGCGGTGAGCGCCGGCGCCGTCCCCTTGTAGGGCACGTGCGTGATCCTCAGTCCACCGGCCATCGTCTTGAACATCTCGGTGGTGAGATGCGACGTCGTGCCGTTGCCCTGCGAGGCGTAGTTGAGCCGCTCCGGATTGCCTTTTGCATGGGCGATGAGTTCCTGGACGCTGCCGGCGGGGACCTTGGGATGCACCAACAGCACGTTGGGCACCGCTCCCATCACGCTCACCGTCACGAACCGTGCCGGATCGAAGGCCAGCCTCGGATACAGGCTCGGGTTGATGACGAGCGGCGGCGGCGGCGCCGACAGCAGCGTGTAACCGTCGGGCTCCGCCCTGTAAACGAGCTCCGCGCCGATGTTGCCGGCGGCGCCCGGACGATTGTCGACGACGACCGGCTGGCCCCACTTTGCCGCCAGCTTCTCGCCGAAGATGCGCGGCATGATGTCGGCCGTGCCCCCGGCGGGAAACGGCACGATGATCCGGATGGGGCGGCCGGGATAGTCTTGAGCGTGCGCGGGTAACGCAGCAAGCAGCGCTATGACAAAAATCAAGCGGCGTTGCATAAACGCCGTCCCTCCTGCGGCAATGCCGTTCGTCTTGATGGTATTCTACCCACAGTCAGACTCGCACGACATTTGCCACGCCTGGCCACGGAGCGGAGTGTCCATTAACGCGCGCGAGGCGAATTCAAAGTCAGGAGATTCCATGCCGACGGCTTTCCCCGAACCGCGCACCTGGCCAGCCGAGGGACTCGCGCGCGTTCCGTACTGGATCTACCAGGACGAGGATATCTATCGACGCGAGCAGGAGCGAATCTTTCGCGGGGCCACGTGGAATTTTCTCGGTCTGGAAGCCGAGCTGCCGAAGGCGGGCGACTTCAAGAGCACTTTCGTCGGCGAAATGCCGGTGGTGGTGACGCGCGGCGCGGAGGGTGAGTTCCATGCATTCGAGAACCGTTGCGCGCACCGCGGCGCCCTGCTTTGCATCAAGGAACGCGGAAACGCGAAAGAGTTTGCCTGCGTCTATCACAACTGGACTTACGATCTGCAGGGCAATCTGACCGGCGTCGCGTTCCGGCGCGGCATTCAGGGCAAAGGCGGCATGCCGGCGGACGCAAAGCCGGAGAGCGGCGCGCCGCGCAAGCTGCGCGTCACGACCTACTGCGGGCTCATATTCGGCACGCTGTCGGGGCTGACGCCGCCGCTGGAGGCCTATCTCGGGCCCGAGATCGCTGCCCGCATCCGTCGCGTGATGAAGGGGCCTGTCAAGCTGCTGGGCGGCTACAGTCAGATGTTTCCCAACAACTGGAAGCTCTATCTCGACAACGTCAAGGACACCTACCACGCGAGCCTGCTCCATTCGTTCTTTGCGACGTTCCGGTTGAACCGCCTGTCGCAGCAAGGCGGCGTCATCGTCGGAGGCGACGGCGGCAATCACGTCAGCTACACCATGATGAGGACCGATACGGGTGAGGACGAGTACGAAAAGGCGAAGATGCGCTCGGCGAAGGGCGGCTATCGGCTGGAGGCGCCCGAGCTGCTCGATACCGTGGACGAGACGGGCGACGGCATCTCGCTGCAGATACTCGCGGTATTTCCCGGATTCATACTGCAGCAGATCATGAACAGTCTCGCGGTGCGCCAGGTGCTGCCGAAGGGCGTCACCGGCACCGAGCTCGTCTGGACTTGTTTTGGCTATGCGGACGACGATGAAACCATGACCGAGCGCCGCATGAAGCAGGCGAACCTCATCGGACCGGCCGGCTTCATCTCCATGGAAGACGGCGCCGCCACCGCTTTCGTGCAGCGCGGCGTGCAGGCAGCTCCCGAGCGCGCGGCGTTCGTGGAAATGGGCGGGCGCGGAGTCGCCTCCGATGAGTCTCGCGTCTCCGAAACCTCGGTCCGCGGACTGTGGCAGGCGTACCGCCGCCATATGGAAATCTAGAAACACATCAAGCCACAGATAAACACAGATGAACACGGATAGAACTCAAGACCAATTGAGCCGCAGATACACGCAGATGAACGCAGATAACCCCAAGGAAGAATCACTATGAGAAGGGAAGTGCCGCTCTCTGTTTTCATCTGTGTGTATCCGTGTTTATCTGTGGCTTGATCGGTTTTTGAATTTCATCTGCGTTTATCTGCGGCTGATTCTTGCCTTTGATCCATGGACGTCGAGCTGCAGCTTTTGGTCGAGAACCTCCTCGCCCGCTATGTGCACGCGCTCGACGAGGACCGGCTGGAGGACTGGCCGGGTTTCTTCATCGAGAGCGGACACTACCGCATCACCACCGCTGAAAACCACGAGCGCGGCCTGCCCCTACCCATCATGTACGCCGATTCGCGCGCGATGCTGCGCGACCGCGTGAGCGCGCTGCGGCACGCCAACATCTACGAGGCCCAGCGCTATCGCCACACGGTGTCCGCCACCCTCGTCGAGCGGCAGGACGCGCACACGGCGCGCGCCGTCTCGAACTTCCAGGTATTGCGCATCATGCACACGGGAGAAGCCGCACTCTTCGCGAGCGGGCGCTACCTCGACCGCATCCGTCTCCAGGACGAGGGCGGAAACCCGCAGTTCGAGGAAAAAATCGTGGTGTGCGACAGCCGGCGGTTTGATACTTTGCTCGCCATCCCGCTCTGAGCGGAATGGCGAGGTGACGAAGTGACGAGGCGACGGTTGACGGATGAATCCTTCGCACGCCCGCTGATAAATTTTGATCCGTGCCGTGCGGGGCGCGGCATCTAGTTTTCGCGCCGTCCGGCGCGAAAACTAGCGCAGAAATTCACGCTGCCACTTCTTGTACGCATGCCCCATTCACCAGCTTGTCCATTTCCTGCGCCGTGATGACCTTGTCCTTCAATTCTGCAGGCGCGCCGCCCTTGTGCAGGTGCTCGTACACTTCCCGCAACGCCTTGGCCGCCGCCGCGATCGGCTGGTGGCCCTGCAGCAGGACGCGCGCGCCGCGCTGTGCGAAGTCCTCGCGCTTGATGGAGGCCGGCGCGGAGCCTACGATAATGGGCAGCTTTGCGGCCGCGTGGACCGCGCCGACCTGGTCGAGCGATTCGACGCCAACGACGAATATCGCGTCCACGCCGGTCGCTGCATAGGCTTTCGCTCGCGCCACCGTGCCCTCCGTGCCTTCGACTTTCAGCGCCGCGGTGCGGCCGGCGATCATGACGTCGGAGCTGCCGCGCGCTTCGACCGCCGCGCGCAGCTTGCCGACCATCTCCGCGGTGGAGATCAACTCGTCGGTCCCCTCGGACTGGCCGTAAGGCGTGGGCAGGAGCGTGTCCTCTATGCTCATGCAGGAAACGCCTGCATGATCGAGCTCTTGCACCGTGCGCATGACGTTCAATGCATTCCCGTAGCCGTGATCGGCGTCCACGAGAAGGGGGAGCGTGCTCGCGCGCATGATGCGGCGGATCTGGTCGGCGAACTCGGTCAGGGTGAGCACGATGAGATCGGGCGCCGCCAGCGTCGAGTTCGACGCCACCGACCCCGCCAGCATACCGATCTCGTAGCCGACCGCCTCGGCGATGCGCGCCGAGAGCGGGTCGAAAACGCTTGCCGGCGACAGACACTTCGAACCCGCAAGCACCGCGCGGAATTTCTTGCGTTGTTCACTGTGGTTCATACTTCGTTCCTCCGCATTCGGGTATGACGGTGACAACTGACGACTGACGAGTGACGGAAAACTGGCCGCAAGGGCATCAGATCGACGAGACAGATCACCAATGTTATAGGATTCCGCCGTGTCAAATCTTCAGAGCCGGTTTTCCACATTGTGACCGCACGGAAGCTCTACGCTGCGGTCGGCTCTAGATGCAAACAGATCTCGGTTTTTACAGGGACGGAGGGCGGCGCCGAGCACTGCCGGATGACAACCGGCATGTCGGAGTGGATTACTCGCCGATTGGCTCACGCCGATCTTCAAAGGGCGTGATGAGTGATAGGTGATACAAGGCACCGCGGCGCGTTGAGCAAACGCTCGTCACTTCTACTTATCACTCGTTTCAAACCTTCTGCAGATCCTGTCCGTCGGGGAGAGGCCGTACATTTGCGAGCGCAACCCACCCTCGGATGATGCGGTAGAGCACCCATAAGCCGACTACCACCACGAGTATCCATGCGAATGGGATGCCGACAATGGTAATCGCCAGGATGAATGCAATGATGGCCCACAGCACTGCGTACCAGAAGGTGCGAAGCTGCCAGCTGAAGTGCGAATCGAGATACGTGCCGCGGACGTCGGAGCGCTTCACGTAATTGATAATCACCGCGATGATCGACGGCCAACCGGTGAGAAAGGCGGTCACGATGAACATCGGTCCGAGGATGCCCATCAGCGCACTGAAGGCATGCATGGCGTACATCACATGAGTCAGCGTCACCATGCCGCTCGAGGGCATCACCTGGGCCACGCGGAGATCCATGCCCTTATGTGGGGGGTGGCGCCGGGAAGTTCAATAGCTGTCTACTGGGGCTTGATTCCCGCATCTCGCATCAGCCTGGACCAGCGCTGCAGTTCGGTCGCGATGCGCTCGCGCATATCCTCCGGCGTGCTTGCCCGGACCTCGCCGCCGATCTGCTCTAGCCTGGACGAAACCTCCTGGGTCTTAAGCGTGCGTTCCATTTCCGCGTGCAGCCGCTTGACGGCGGGACGCGGCGCGCCGGCGGTGGTCGCGAGGCCGATCCACGAGGACACTTCGAATCCGGGAACGCCGCTTTCCGCTGCGGTCGGAACCTGGGGCATCTCCTTCCAACGCCCCGCGCCGGTCGTCGCGAGCAACTTGAGCCGGCCGGACTGGACGTGGGGCAGGACGGCCGTCGCCGGCGTGATGATGAAATTGACCTCGGCGGCGAGCAGCGCGGTCACTGCGGGAGCGTCACCCTTGTATGGCACGAACAGGAACTTTACCCCTCCCATGCTCGAGAGCAGCTCGCCCGTCAGGTGCTGCGTCACGCCCGGACCGGCGGATCCGAACTTCACCGCTCCCGGCGCCGCCTTCGCCATCTGCAGCAACGCCGGCAGCGACGGCAATCCACCGTCGGCGCGGACCGCGACGACGAACGGAAAGAAAGTCGCGGTCGAGATCATGGAGAAGCTGTCTACCGTTTGGTACGGCAGCGACTTGTACGACGCGCCCGCGACCGCGTGACCGCCGGTCACGAGCAGCAACGTATAGCCGTTGGGCGTGGCCTTCGCCACTGCGTCCGCGCCGATGGTGCCTCCGGCGCCCGGCCGCGTCTCGATCACGATGTGCTGGTCCAGGCCTTTTGCCATCTCGCTGCCGAGTATCCGTGCCACCACGTCCGCATTGCCGCCGGCCGGATAGGGCACGACGAGCCGCAACGGGCGCGTTGGATACTCAGCCGCGTGACCGATCGCCGCCGCGAACCCGGCAACGACGCATATCTGGAGAACTCTGCGCACGCGCCGGTGACGAGTGACGGGTGACAGGTGACGAGTGACGGTCGGCGCGAAGCGCGCCGCCTTCATCCCTCATCCTTCATCCTTCATCCTTTGGATCAGCCGAGCGGGCCTAGATACGGCTCGCCGAGATAGGTATCGCTTGCCCCGGTCACGAATTCGGGCCAATTCTCGTTGTCGATCTTCGGACGCAACGATGCGGGGCGCGGCGTTCCGTCCCAGCCGACCTGCTCCATGTAGTAGTAGAGCTGCAGCGCGTAGCCGTCCGGATCCATCGCGAAAGCGCAATAGTCGATGCCCGGAAACAGCTCTGGAGGCAGCTGCCTGATCGTCACCCCTTTCCCTTTCAGAAAGCCGACCGCATTGCGCAGCTGGCTGTAGCCGGCCACCTGCAACCCGAAGGAAAAAAGCGTGGTGCCGGTGTTCAGGCCCAGTTCGGCGCGCAGCCCGATTGGATAGAGTGCCATCGAATGATGCTCGGTGTTCGCGCGCAAGAAGACACAACGGTGCCCGCGCCACGTCACCTCCTCGGTGACCGCGAGCCCGAGGTCGTCGCGGTAGAACGCGAGCGCCTGCTCCATGTCGTTCACGAAGATGCGGACCGGCCCGACGCGCACCACCTTGAACGGCCGCGCCAAGAGCACGCCGCCCACATCGTACGTCTCCTCGCCGGCCTCGCTTCCGCGCCAGCCGGTGGTGGGAGCGATGCCGTCTGTCATCGCCTGGCTGACTTCGGCGTATTCGGATTTGTGCGGCAGCTGCGGCGGTTTCTCGTAACGCGCCCCGTACATCGTCTTGGGTTTGGAGTGTCCGTCCCAGCCGATCTGCTCGATGCCGTAGTAAAGCTCGTTGATGTGCCCGTCCGGGTCGAACGGGTAAAAATGCCAGTTGGAGCCGGGCAGGTCGCGGCCCGCGCGGAAGATGGGCTTGCCGCGGCCCTTGAACCACTCAAACGCATCCGATACTTCCTGCAGCGAGCCGACCTGCCAGGTGATCTGGTTGACTGTGCCGCTGGGCCGCCGCGCGTGCTCCTGCAACGCCTCCCGCAACCGACGGGGAAAGAACACGAACGAATGGTGATCGGTTCCGTGGCGCGTGAAGTATCCCACCGTCGGGCCCACACCCTTGCGCTGGTCCTCCGGCAGCCGGTTGCCGTGATCGACCGGGTCGGCGACGCGGAAGCCGAGCAACCGGCAATAGAACTCGCGCGTGACCTCCGGCTCCATGACATTGACCCCGAAATGGCCGAGCCGGCGGATGCGAAATGGCCGCGGCAGCTTCACGCCTCCGACGATGAATTCCTCAGCTGTCGCCTGTTTGATCGGTTCCTCTAGTTTCATGGCAGCTCCCTTCGATGCCGTGATGGAGAAGTGACGATTACGGGTGACGAATAAGGGTGACGAAAAACACAGACTACATCCGCCCCACCCTTACCCATCACCATCATCTCGTCACCCGTATCTCGTCACCCGTATCTTGTCACTAATCAGCGCGAATGTTGTTTTCGCGCACCACCTTCCCCCAGCGGGCGATCTCCGCCACCAGGAATTTCTGCAGTGCCTCGGGACTGCTGACGGCGAGGTCCATGCCGAGCTGATCGGCGAGCTGGGTGCGCAGGTCCGGCTGACTGAAAATCTTCACGAGCTCGGCGTGGAACTTGCCGAGTATCGGCTGTGGGGTGGCGGCCGGAGCGAAAATGCCCCACCAGCCGAGCGCGGAGAAGCCGGGAAACCCCTGCTCCGCGAGCGTCGGCACGTCCGGCAACGCGTGCGAGCGCTTGTCGCTCGTCACCGCGAGGGCGCGCAGCTTACCGCCCTTCACGTGCGGCGAGAGCAGCGCCACCGTGCCGATGGCGAGCTCGACCTGGCCGCCGAGGACTTCCGTCGTCATCGGCCCGCCGCCCTTGTACGGAATGTGCACTATCTTGAAGCCGCCCGTCTGCTGCATCAGCGCCACGCTCAGGTGCCCGAGACTGCCGCTGCCGATCGAGCCGATATTCACCGAATCGGGCTTCGCTTTCGCGGCCTTGATGACGTCGCCCAAGCTCTTGTACGGAGTCGCGACACTCGTCACAATGGTATTCGGCGCGGTCGCGATCAACATCACCGGCGCGAGATCCTTGACCGTGTCGAATGGCAGGTTCGGAATCAGCGTCGGGTTGACCGCGTGCGTGTCGAATACGAAGAGGAACGTGTAACCGTCCGGCGTGGATTTGGCGGCAATACCCGCTCCGAGCGAGCCCGAAGCCCCTGGCCGGTTATCCACGATGAACTGCTGCCCGAGCGTATTGGTGAGCCTCGCGCCCACGAGCCGCGCGAGCGGATCGGTCGTGCCCCCCGGCGGGAACGGAACGATGAACCTCACTGGGCGCGTCGGCCAGTCGGTCTTCTGCGCGACGGCGGGGAGCAGCAGGAATGCACTGGCCACTGCAACGGAAGCGCGGAAAGCGATGGAACGAATCATTGCGCCCCCTCTTTCCCAGCGGGCGACGTCACGCCCGGAATGGAAATGCTGCGTGCATCGCGGTTGGCTGTCAAACTGAACTCGGAGGGGCTGAATCTCCGGATGCCATCCAATGACCAGCTATGGATCTTGTCTCGCGACTCGCTTACTTGCTTTAGGTCGAGGGCTTTGCCTCAGCCCTAGGCGAGATCAGATAGTCCCCAATTGCTTCGTTTTGAGGATTATGGGTGGCAGATACCGCTGGAGACATCATTCACTATTTCGCTCTGGTGGCGCTGAAAGTGCTGTTATTGCCGCCCTTGACGCTGCCTTCCATCGAGCTTCCGTTCACGCGTCCGATGTAGTCCGTCTTGCCCGCCGTAAAGCTGATTTGCTCGCCGTTCAACTTGCCCTTGACCGGGGTTTCCACGCCCCCGGAAACCAACGTGCCGGAGATCGTCTGGAATTCCTGCTTGAGTTTGAGCTCGCCGTCCTTGAGTTGCCAGTTTCCCCCCACCTTCGCCGGAACGATCCACAGCAACGCGGTGCAGTAGGTCGAGCAGTTCTCCTTGACGGTGAAGGACTGGTCGGCCTTCCAGTCTCCCATCGTGAACGAGTTGGAAACGATACGCGTGCCGGGCTTGAGATCGAGGATCTTCGGACGCAGCTTGAGGTTGATGTCCGGCAGCAGAAACATGGTGATGACGGTGGCCTTCGAGAAATCGGTCTCGAAGAGATCCGCTTTGGCGAACTGGGCCTTGTCGGTTACGCCTTCCTTCACCGCGTTGCGCTTCGACAACTCGACCATGTCGGGGTTGTACTCGATGCCCATTGCGCGCGCGCCACGTTTCGCCGCCGCTATCACGGTGCGGCCATCGCCCGAGCCCAGGTCCATGACGAAGTCTTTGGGCGTCACTTTGGCCATGTCGAGCATCTTGTCCACGAGCGTATCCGGCGTAGGCACCCAGACAACGTCCTTGCCTTCCTGACCGACGCTGGGCTTGTATTCGGTGGCCGCTGGCTGCGCGAAGACGCCGGTGGCGATCGCGGAAAGGCATAGCGTCAAGAAGGTTCGACGAGCAAAAATCGATGAATTCATAGTGCTCTCCGTTTGCTGGGACCGGATGACTCGAAGGGCTACCTGTTGATACAGCTCCCATCCAGTCGATTGGGTGCCGACAACGCGTTGCTAAGACCGCCTGTCTTGAACGGCGTTCCCCTCGACAGGAATCGGATAATACCGGATTCCGGGGTAACGGCATCGCAGGGGTTTACCTGCGGCCGGTCACCGGCGCTCGTCATCCCCTGACGAGCGTTTCCTTGAGCATTGCACGGTTTGGCTTCAAGCCCAGCCCCGGCCCCTTGGGGATCTTGACCATGTTGTTCTCCGGCCCGGGCGGGTTCACGAATATCTGCTCCCCCACCGCCTGCATATCGAGGTGGAACTCCACGCGCCAGCCGTTCATGAGACCCGCCATCGTGTGCATGTTGAAAAGCGGCCACCCGCCGCCGTTGGCGATCGGCATGTTGAAGGCCTGCGCCATGTGCCCGACCTTCTCCGCCTCGGTATAGCCGCCGCAGTAGCAGACGTTCGGTTGCAGGATGTCCACCGCCTGGTGCAGTACGAGCTCGCGCAGGCGCCAGCGATGGCCCTCGTTCTGTCCGGCCGAGAGCGGAATGTTCGTATGCTGGCGCAGGTCCGCCAGGGCGCGCGTGTCGTTCTGGTAGACCGGCTCCTCGAACCAGGTCAGATTGCAGTCCTCGATCGCGCGGCAGAGCTGGCGCGCGTCCACGGGGTTGAATTTGTAGTTGGCGTCCATCATGAGCTCGACGTCCGGTCCGATGGTATCGCGCACCGCACGCACCCGCCGCACATCTTCCTGCCAGCCGCCCTTGTGCACCCCCACCACCATCTTCAGCCGCCGATGGCCCTTCTTCAGCTGCAGCTTCGCGGCTTCCACGAGCTGATCGCGGTCGTATTCGGAAAAGCCGAACGTGATGTAGGCCGGCGCCCAGTCGCGCGCGCCCCCCAGCAGTTGAGCGATGGTGCGCCCCGTGTGCTTGCCGTGGATGTCCCACAGCGCGATATCCAGCGCCGATAGCGCGCTCGTAACTACGCCCGTCATGGTGCGCTGGTTGAGCGTCCACCATACCTTCTCGTGTATCGCTTCGGTTTCGCGCGCGTCCATGTTCTTCACGACCGGCAGGAATTCCTGGTTAAGCGCCGTGCACACCGCCTGTGGCAGGAAATGCCCTCCGGTCAATCCAATGCCGGAGATGCCGCTGGCGGTTTCGACCTCGCAGATCACTGCCTGGCGGTGTATGGGCTGCTTCAAAAGCGGCACTTTGACTTCGAAGCGGTGGAGCGAGGCTTTGATGGATTTGATTTTCATGCGGCCCCTTTCTGTTGTGCTATCTCGCGGAAAAACGTCCCAGTCTAAACTTCAAAGGGGCCCGTGGCCCCTTTTTTCAGACCTTCCCTGGGAGAGAAACATTCGCCGGTCCGCCGCTGTCGTAGCAGCCTGTCGGACTTGAAGCTCCGACAGGCTGCTAAATGCAAACCCGCTCGCAGACTTGCAACAGAATGGGATAAACGACGTGTTTTGGCCAGCAATAGTGGTCGTTGCGCTGCTGGGATCCGGGCCTGTGACAGGCTGGGCGGCCGGCGACGCGTGTGAGGTGCACAGCGGTTACGACCTCACTCTCAGTCCCGGGGCCCTGCTCTTCGAGCGGGTGGCGGCAAAGAACCAGCGCATCGAAATGCGCGGCGGCCGGTTGTCGGTAAACGGCGTGGCCGTAGCGCTTGGCGATGGCGACCGCAACCGCATCGCTTCGTATGAAGCGAGGATGCGTGCCCTGATCCCCCGCATCAAGGCGCTCGGGCAACGCGCGGTGGATTTGGGTGCCGCGGCCGTGCGCGAGGAAGGGGCGAGCGTTTCACCCAGGTCGGAGAGCAGCGCGAAATTGAGCGCGCGCGTGGACGCGCGGGCGCGCGATCTGAAAACGCGCATCGCGAACAGCACCACGACCAAGGAATGGCGCGGCACCGCTTTTAATCGCTATTCCGCGGAAATCGCCTCGGACGTCCTGCCGATCGTAGCCGGCGATCTGGCGCAGCAAGCACTGGAAGTCGCAGTGAAAGGCGACCTCGCCGGCGCCGCAGCGTTGCAGAAACGGGCCGCCGGCATGCGCGCTTCGCTCGAGGGCCGGATCCGCAATCGAATGCAGCTCCTCGAACCCGAGTTCGCGCAGCTGTGCCCCGCGGCACGAGAGCTCGATGCGCTGGAATCCGCGATCACCGCCCGCCTGCCGGATGGCAGCCGCCTCAACCTTCTGGAAATTCGCGGATGACTCCAAAACCGCGTTTTGGCAATCCTGTCGCGGAACAACGACATAGCGCACCCCTTACGAATCAATCAGTTATACGCGGCGGTCGGGCCCGTGTCGTATCCCAACGACACTACCCGATAGGCAGTCTACCGTTACCAGTTGAATTTATGACGTTTTCATGCATGGCATGGAAGTCGCTTTACTCCCTCCCGTATGCATGGGTTCGCTCATTTTTAACTCTCATCGAAAGGAAGGGGGCTGAACATGGAGAAGCGCCATATAGCTGTATTGATGTCCTTGCTGTTCGCCGTGCCCGCTGGAATGGTCGCGCTCGCGCAGTCGGAGTCCGACCCTGCGGCGCCGGTAGTGGAAATCCAAGCCACGCCGACGGAGCCGATCATCGTCAAGGAAGAAGTAGCCGTGGTGACCGATCAAAGCGCGCAGCCGGTGTTAATTGCGGAAAGCACCACAGTCGCCATCCCCGTCGACGTCGTCCAGCCGAAGCAGATGAGTATGGCGGAATGGTTGCGGATCAATTCGTTCAGGACTGATGAAGTCCCGATGCTGCCCCGCCAGATCGCATACTACGACCGCCTTGACAGTGAGCGCCGGCCGTTGATGGCGAGCAGCGCCGTGACCGGGGCAGGTGGCGAGGACGAATTCAAAATCTCGCCGGCCCAGACTGCTTACTTCGATCGGGTGGAACAGCAGCGTCTGGCCAGACTTCAACCGCAGCAGCCGGTCGTGGCACGAAGCGACGTTCAGCCCCTCACGTCGGAGGAACGCGCGCAGGCCGGAAGTGCCGAAATCACAATAGCCGATTCTTCCGCCATTCGGTAATCGATAGCGCATCGCCACTGTTGTAACGACCCGGGCCTGATGCCGGAAACGGCATCAGGCCCGTTGACGTACGGGCGTCCTCTCTTCTCGCTCGCAGAGCTCGTTCATCGTGCGACCGGGGGGCGCGGGAAGGCTAAGGTGTCAGGAACCCTAAACTCTAAGGTTCCTGACACCTTGGGCCCGTTCCCCGCCGCTCGTCAGTCCGCCTTGGCGCCGCTCTGCTTGACGACCTTCTCCCACTTGGCGAGGTCGGCGAGCATGAACTTGCGGAACTCTTCCGGCGCGCTGCCAACCGGCTCCGCGCCTTCGGACAGTATGCGTTGCTGGGCTTCGGGCTGCTTGATGATCTTGACGAACTCCGTATGCAGCCGCGTGAGTATGGGCTTTGGTAGTTTCGCGGGAGCAAGCACCCCGTACCACCCCAGAACTTCGAAGCCGGGCAGCCCGGACTCCGCCACCGTCGGAATGTTCTCCAGCCCGGGCGCGCGCTTGGGCGAAGTCACCGCTATGGGACGCAGCTTCCCCGACTTGATGAACGGCTGGGATGCAAGCATCCCGGCGAACGTGAACTGGTAATGTCCGCCCGTGAGATCGATCAGCGCGGGTGCCGCCCCCTTGTACGGGATGTGCTGCGCCTTTACGCCCGCCATCATGTTGTAGAGCTCGGCCGCGAGATGCCCGCCGCTGCCGTGGCCCGCAGAGCCGTAGTTGAGCGGCCCCTTGTAGCTTTTCGTCCACTCCATGAACTCGCGAAAGTTATGCACCGGCGTCGAGGGGTGGACGAGCAGGATCACGCCGGCCGCGGTCAGCTGCGTGATGGGCGTGAAATCGTTTACCGCGTGATAGGGTAGTTTCGGGAGCAGTGCAGAGTTAATGGTGTGCTGGTGGTACGCCATGAATATCGTATAGCCGTCCGGCGGCGCCTTGGCCGTCAGGTCTCCCGCGATCACGCCGTTCGCGCTCGCGCGGTTGTCGACGATCACCTGCTGTTTCAGCGACTCGGTGAGCTTGCTCCCCGTCATGCGCGCGAGTATGTCGGTGGTTCCGCCGGGCTGCGCTGGCGTGATGAAACGGATCGGTCGGTCAGGGTAGTCCGCGGCGGAAACCGCCCCGGCGACGACGAATACCGCCGTCGCGCAGATCGAGTGCAGCGCTGAGTTTTTCATTGGGCCCCTTGGTTTTTCATTGCCTTCGTCGATTTTGATACGGCCTCTGACAAACCACAAGCGGCCTGCCGTTCATGAGCCGCGCCTTTGAGCATACCAGCTACAATGATCGCCCCACGAGAGGAAGAACCCGATGCCCAGCTTACGCATACCCCCTGACCTCGACCTGCATTATCTGGTGGACGACTTCACCGATCCCTGGCGCAAGCCGGACACGGTACTCATGCTCCACGGCAACGCCGAGAGCAGCGCGTCCTGGTACGGATGGGTGCCGACTCTGGCCCGGCATCACCGCGTCGTGCGCCCGGACATGCGCGGGTTCGGGGCTTCCACTCCGATGCCGCGCGATTTCCCATGGACGCTCGATGTGATCATCGATGACTATCTGCGTCTGATGGATGCGTTGGGCGTCGAGCGCTTCCACCTGGTAGCCGCAAAAATCGGCGGCACTATCGCCCGCGCCTTCGCCGCTCGCCAGCCCGCACGTGTGCGTACTCTCACCGTCGTCGGCACGCCCGCGCCGTTCCGCGCGGGCGTCGACGCAGAAATACCCGCCCGCATCGAGGAGTTCGAGAAACACGGTGTCGAGCGCTGGGCACGCAAGAACATGGCGGGCCGCCTGGGCAGCAAGTTTCCCCCCGAAGGGGTCGAGTGGTGGGCGAAGTTCATGGGCCGCACTGCCGTCTCAACCCAGATCGGGTTCCACCCCACCATCGCGATCGCGGACATCCGCCCCGATTTACCGAAGATCGCATGCCCTACGCTGGTGATCACGACGGAGCAAAGCGGGCTGGGGTCGGTCGAAGAAACCCGGGCCTGGCAAAAGACGATCCGGGACTCGGAGCTCCTCGTGGTGCCGGGCAACTCCTACCATGTTGCGGCGAGCGATGCAGAGCGTTGCGCGCAGGCGACGCTCGAATTCATTGCGCGGAAAGGAACTGCCTAACTAATTGCGCGATGGAGAAATGGGGCAGGACCGGCAAGTATCCAGCCGCAAAGCGAGCCCCTCTCGATGTTTTCGGCCGGGGCGAACGGCTGCTTGACGCCGAAGCGTCCGCCGTTCTCCGGGATCGATGTCATGGACGCTTGCGCGCTCGGCGCAGCGCGATGGCCACTCTTCAGGCGGAGCGGCCGGGGATCTCTCAACGCGCCGCAGAATGCGCCTGGATCGCGAATCCCGAATCCTGCTGCCCATATATACTTACCGCGTCCCCGCCAACAATCTAGGAGAACGCATCATGTCGGGAATCAAAACGCGCATCGTGACGTGCGCTGTGTACGAAGCGGCCTCCAGATCCCTGTCGGACATCTTTCGATCGGTCACGCGCGCTGTCGATGACGCGTTACGGCGGCCATCTCTCCTCGCCCTCGCTCTCGCTGCAATCGCCGGAGTCGCGGGGGCGGCCGAATACCCGACGCGGCCGATCCGCTATGTAGTCGCTTTCGCGCCCGGCGGTATCAACGACATTCTGGCGCGCATCGTCGCACAGCGCTTGAACGAAACCTGGGGACAGACCGTGATCGTGGACAATCGCCCGGGAGCCGGCGGCAACCTGGCCGCGGCCATGGTCGCGAAAGCCACGCCCGACGGCTACACATTCATGAATATCAGCACCGCGCACACTATCTCGCAGACGCTCTACAGTAAGCTCGACTACAGTCTCGAGCGCGACCTCACCCCGGTGGTCGTGCTCGGCAACTCACCGCTGATCATGGTCGTCAATTCCGGCATTCCGGCGAAGAACGTCGCGGAGCTCGTGGATTGGGCGCGGAAGAACCGCCTGATCTACGCCTCAGGCGGCGTGGGCGTCATCAGCCATCTCTCCATGGAAATGTTCAAGGTGGCCGCCAAGATCGACGCGACTCACGTGCCGTACAAAGGCGTAGGCCCCGCAGTGCCGGAGCTCATTGGAGGACAGGCGCACGTCATGATGAACGCCATCCCGGAGCTCCTGCCCCACACCAAAGGCGGCAAGCTCCGCGTCATCGGCGCGCTGACCGAAAAACGCCATCCGTTCATACCCGACGTCCCGACGTTCATCGAGCAGGGCTACAAGGAATTCGTGATGGGGAACTGGACCGGCATCGTCGCACCGGCTGCCACGCCCAAGGCCACGATCGGCAAGATCGCCGCCGAGGTGACGAAGATCCTGCGCGCGCCGGAGATGAGCAAACGCCTCATGGAAATGGGCGTGGACCCGATGGGAGGGACGCCCGAGGACTTCGGCCGGCTCATCAAGTCCGAAGTCGCCCGCTTCGGAATGGCCGTCAAGGCCTCCGGCGCGAAGGCGGATTGAGGAGCGGGGGGATTGGGCCCCTTCCTGAGAATCCGAGGGACCAACCTGACGGGCAGCGCTAGGCAGCCGAAGCGAGACAACATGTGATTGATCCGAATCAGGACGGAGAGGCTCTCGCGTGGCAGACCGGTGTCTGGAACCGCATCTCGGACATCTACGTTCGTGAGATCGACCGGCGATTCGTGCCCGTCGTCGAGGCTTTGGTCAGCCGCGGAATCCTGCTCGGCGGCGAGCAGGTGCTCGACCTCGGCACGGGTACAGGCGCTGTCGCGCAACGAGCGGCCGCGATTGTGGGACCGAGTGGCCGTGTCGTTGGCGTGGATATCAGCCCTGAAATGCTCGCGCTCGCTCGGCGCAGCGCCACCAGAGTAGGTCTCGGCACTCTCACCTTTCTCGAGGGACGAGCGGAAGCGATTCCTGCCGAAGACGCTGCTTTCAATGCGGTGCTCGCCTGCCTCAGCATGATGTACGTCATCGACCGCGAAGCTGCGGCTTGCGAGATCGCCCGAGTGCTAAAGCCAGGTGGACGGTTTGTTGCCGCGGTCTGGGCAGCGCCTGAACAGTGCGACATCGTGCTGTTTCAGCAAACCGCCGGACGCTTTGCCGGTCCGCCCCCCGTGCCCGGCGTGGGCCCCGGGGCGTTGGCCGAGCCGAGCGGCTTTCTCCGGCAGCTTGACGCTGCTGGAATCCAGGCTCGCGTAGAGACGGCAACGCTCGGCTTCGATTTTCCCGATTTTGCGTCGGCGTGGGATGCATTGGCCGGCGTAACCACGGCGCAGCTGCCTCCGGAGCGGCAGCAAGAAGCCAAGGATGCCGTTAGGTTAGCTATGTACCCGAAAGGGGACGGGCCGCGTCATTTTCGGAACGTGACGCAATTTATCGTTGGACGTGCGCGGGGGTAGGTACGGCCGCATGCGCATGTGCCGTGCCATCGGCTGGGTCAGACTCGACTTTCCGTTCGGCTACGCGCCTTGATTACAAGCGTCCGACTGTCGAACGGTCGACATTCAATAGCGCTGATGGTGTGTTGGGTGCGTCAGCTCTCTCATTTCCCTTGCCAACAACGTGACATTTTTCGCATTTCCGGAGCTTTTTCTCATGCCACGCAACTATTGTGCCATGGCACATAACTTGCACGTGCAGAGGCGTAACTGCTCTCGGGTTGGGGGGCTGTTCGTATCTATTCAACAATTTTCAGGAAAGTTGTGCAGCCGAAATCGTGTAGCCAATGCCTTGAGTGGACTACCTCATCTGAAACGTTGCGGGAAGTCCTGAACAATCAGTGGCGCGGCTGTGAGAGCTGCCCTCATCGGCCGGTTATGTCGAGCTTGAGTGAGCAGTTCAGAACGGGGCAGTCACGTTGGTGGGTAGTACGTGGCAAAGTAGTTGTGCCCATCTGGGTTGTGGAGACGCTCAAGAGGCGCAGATAAATTTGCACTAGAATCTGGGTTGCGCAGGGTGTGACATGTCGCCCTTCCTCAAATCGACTGTGCTCTCAGTTTTTCCATGTCCGCCCAATAAACTCCCGTGTGACTGCCATGGCCCGCTCGGGCGCATCGGCGACTACTCCGTGCCCGCAGCCGGGAAACCGCTCGAAGCGGACCAGGTGCGCGGGGAGAGCTGCGGCGATCTCCTGCTGGCATGCGATGGGAATCATCGGGTCCTCCTCACCGCCGAGCACGAGCGTCGGGCACTGCACGCACTTGAGCATCGGTAAAAGGTTGAACGTGCGACCCTCGCCGCCCGGCCGGTTGAACCACAGGTGGATCTCGGGATGGTGGATCGCGCGCTGCACCCATGCCGGATCCCGCGGGGTCCGAGTGTAGACGGGGAAAGCCAGGCGGACCCAGGCTTCGAGAATCTCCGCGTCCAGGTGCCCGTCGAGCAGACGGCGGCGGGCGAGGGCCCCCACCTCGGGGCCGCCCAGGCGCTCGAACAGCGCAACGCGCTCCTCCAGATGCGTCCCGCCCGCGGCCTCGGTGCTGACCAGGATCAACTTGGCCGGATGCGCGGGATGGCGTGTGCGGCGGACTTCGTGCGCCTCCCCCTCCTAGTTGAAGGAGGGGAGGCGGCGGGAGGGGAAACTTGTGAGCTCACGGCCGTGACACAAAAGCATTCCCCCGGACGTAAAACCGCAGCAAGCACTTCGCCCGGGTAATGCAAAGATCGCGCAAGCTAAGGAACCGGTTCTCGCAACCACACCTGCGTGCAACCGAAGAGCGAGATCCCAATGCCCATTTTCCCTGAAGCAGAACTATGACCGGGACGCGCCTGGCCATTTCCAGCGCTGAATCTCCGGCATGTCTTCCCCGTGCGCGCGGATATAGCGCGCGTGTTCCGTCAGTTTGTCGATCATCAGCTGTTTTACCGCCGCGGCGCGAGCACCGAGGCTGGGTACACGATCAATCACGTCCATTACCAGGTGAAACCGGTCGATGTCGTTCAGCACCAGCATGTCGAACGGCGTCGTGGTCGTGCCTTCTTCCTTGTAGCCGCGCACGTGAAGGTTGGAGTGATTTCTCCTGCGATAAGTGAGCCGATGGATGAGCCACGGGTAGCCGTGGAAGGCAAAAATGAGGGGCTTGCTGGCCGTGAACAACGCGTCGAAAGCGGCGTCGCTGAGGCCGTTGGGATGCTCATGTCGTGGCAGCAGACACATGAGATCCACGACGTTTACCACGCGCACTTTGAGCGCGGGCAGATGTCGGCGTAACAGATCCACCGCTGCCAAGGCTTCGATCGTGGGGACATCGCCCGCGCAGGCCAAGACGACATCCGGCTCTCCGTCGTCGTCGTTGCTCGCCCACTCGAAGATCGCGGCGCCAGCGGCACAGTGAGCGATGGCGGCCGGCATGTCCAGCCATTGCGGCTGATCGTTCTTTCCGGCGACGATCACGTTTACAAGGTTCCGCGAGCGTAGACATTCGCTGGTGATGCAGAGCAGCGTGTTCGCGTCGGGCGGCAGATACACGCGCACAATCGCCGCTTTCTTGTTGACGACATGGTCGATGAATCCCGGATCCTGATGCGAGAACCCGTTGTGGTCCTGCCGCCAGACATGCGAGGTCAACAGTATATTGAGCGATGCGATCGAGCGCCGCCACGGGACCTCTCTGCTCACCTTGAGCCACTTGGCATGTTGGTTGAACATGGAGTCGACGATATGAATGAACGCCTCGTAGCAGGAGAGCAAGCCGTGCCGGCCGGTTAGGACATAGCCTTCCAGCCAGCCTTGGCACAGGTGCTCGGACAGCACCTCGACCACGCGGCCATCGCGCGCGAGCCCCACGTCGTCCGGGAGATATTCGCCCATCCAAGCCCGCGCGGTAACATCCAGCAGCGCGCCGAGCCGGTTCGACACGGTTTCGTCCGGCCCAAACACCCGGAAATTGCGGCTGGCGGAATTTGCGCGCATGACTTCCCTGAGGTAAGCGCCCATGGTTCCGGTGGCACTGGCGATCGCGCTCCCGGAAGCCTCGACCGGCACCGCTTGCAGGCGAAAGTCGGGCAGCTCCAGGTCCTTGAGCAACAGGCCGCCGTTGGCGTGCGGGTTCGCCCCCATGCGCCGCGTGCCCCGTGGGACCAGCGCGGCCAGGTCGGGTTGCAGTCGTCCTTTATCATCGAAAAGCTCGGCGGGGCGATAGCTCTTCAGCCACTCTTCGAGCAGGCGCAGATGACCGGGCTTGCTGGCAATTTCAGCGAGCGGCACCTGGTGCGAGCGCCATGAGCCTTCGGTCTTCATCCCGTCCACGTCGCGCGGTCCGGTCCAGCCCTTCGGTGTCTTCAGCACCAACACCGGCCAGCGCGGGCGTTCGTGAGCGCCGCCCAAGCGCGCCTGCGAGCGGATGGTGCCGATCTCGTCGATGATGGCGTCCAGAGTTGCCGCCATCGTTCTGTGGATCGTTTCGGGTTGGCTTCCGCATACGAAGTGCGGTGTATACCCATAGCCCACGAGCAGACTGCCGAGCTCTTCCTCCGGTATACGCGCAAGCACAGTCGGGCTCGCGATCTTGTACCCGTTGAGGTGGAGGATCGGAAGGACCGCGCCGTCGTGTGCGGGGTTGAGAAACTTGTTGGAGTGCCACGATGCCGCCAGGGCGCCGGTTTCCGCTTCGCCGTCTCCGATAACGCAGGCGACGATCAACTCCGGATTGTCGAAAGCGGCTCCGTAGGCGTGCGCCAGTGAGTAGCCGAGCTCGCCGCCCTCATGGATCGAGCCGGGT
The DNA here is from genome assembly GCA_963802355.1 of uncultured beta proteobacterium. Taxonomy (GTDB): domain Bacteria; phylum Pseudomonadota; class Gammaproteobacteria; order Burkholderiales; family SG8-41; genus SG8-41. The sequence continues at coordinate 846,277 of CAWDIV010000015.1, forward strand.
ATTTCGGGTGTCGCGTGGCTGCCGATGCCTCCCGGAAACGAAAATTGCCTGAACAGCCGCTTCATTCCCGCCTCATCCGCCGAGATCTCCGGATGAAGCTCGCTATAAGTGCCTTCGAGCCATGCGTTGGCGGCGAGCGCCGGCCCCCCATGGCCCGGACCGGCAATGAAGATCATGTCGAGATCGCGCTGGCTGATGACGCGATTCAAATGCGCATAGAGGAAGTTCAGGCCGGGGGTAGTGCCCCAGTGACCCAGCAAACGGGGCTTGATGTGTTCGAGCGCGAGAGGCGCCTTCAGCAGCGGATTGTCCAGGAGGTAGATCTGGCCGACCGATAAGAAGTTTGCTGCGCGCCAGTAGCGATCGACGGCGTGCAGGACTTCGGCTGTAGCACCGCTGAGGGTGGAGGGAACTGCGACGTCAGTCATGGTGCTGGGTCTCCTGAGGTAGCGATACCTCGCTGCGACTGCTTACCAGCCACCTTTGTTCCAAGGCAGCGCTTCTGCGGGTCATGGCCGGGACACATAGGAATTGCTTCGGAGGTAAAACCGCAGGAGCCGTTTCGCCCAATGCCCGGCATAGTCCACCCCGATCCGCGGGCGCTTGACGATGCCCACGCGCTCGGCGGTCCCATCATCGGCAATGTAGAAGTTAGCGCTGAGGAGATCGTGCCCGTTAAGCTGCTTGTCGATTTTCATCGCTTTGCACAGCAACCCGGGCCCCTGGGTGCGGCCCTGGACGTTCTTCACGGGCTCTAAGGCCCGCAGCAGCACCGCGGACGCCTTGCCCTCCTCCTGAGTCACCACGTTCACGCAGTAATACATCCCATAGATCAGGTAGACGTACGCGTGCCCCGGCGGCCCGAACATCACCTTGGTGCGCGGCGTGAGGCCCCGCGCGGAATGGGCGGCGAGATCGTGCGGCCCGAGGTACGCCTCGACTTCGACGATGCGTCCGACGCGCGTTACGCCGCCCGAGCGATGGACCAGGCACTTCCCGAGCAGGTCGCGCGCGACCGCTATGGTGTCGCGGTCGTAGAACTCGCGGGGCAGCGTTACCAGTTTCAGAGACTTCAAACTGATTTTGTTGGTCACTTCGCGAGGCCGACCGAGCGTAGAACGGCGGTCAACTCCGCTTGCTGCGCGTCCATCAACCGCCGCGTGTCCGCGCTGTTGAGATAGGTGTTCTCGAACTGCTTGGCCTCGACGTCCTTCTTCCAGTCGTCCTGCTGCACGAGCTTCGCGAATACGCCGTCCCAGGTACTGAACCTGGGCTTCCGTCATGCCTTTCGGACCGGCAACGCTGCGCCAGTTGGACGAGACGACCTTGACTCCCTGCTCGCCCCAAGTCGGGACGCCAGCGAGGCCGCCGGAAAGCCGCCGCTCGGCCGCCACCGCGAGGACACGGACCTTCCCCGCCTGCACGTGGGGATAAACGCTGGAGCCGGGAGACGCCACCACGTCCACATGCCCTCCCAGCAGGGCCGTCACCACCTCTGAGGACGAGCTGAAAACCGCGGTCTTCAGCTTCCTCACGTCCACGCCGGTCGCGGTGGCGAGCTGCGCGATTGCGATGTGGTTGTGATTGCCGAGCGCATTGGCTAGAGCGAACGCGAGACCGCCGCTGTCCTGCTTCAGGCGGGCGACAAGGTCCTTACCCGTTTTCAAGGGGGAATCCGCGCCCACCGAGAATGCGACGTACTCCGTCCCGATCTGCGCCAGCGGCGTGAGATCGGTGTAGTTGAGCGCGGTCTTGCCCATGATGTGGTTGGTAAGCAGCGTGGGCGAGGTGACGAACAGGTGGCGGCCGCTGCCGGCGTTCTGGACCATGTAGGTAAGTCGCGAGGACTCCGCCGCCGCCCACCCTGTTGACCACCGTGGACGGCACTTCGACCAGCCGCTTTTCCTGGAAGAGCCTTTGCACGAGCCGCGCGGTCGCGTCGCTGCCACTGCCGGCCCCCGTACCCACCACGATCTCGATGTTCTGCTCCGGCTTCCATGCGGGCGCTGCCGCGGCGGCAAGCCCTGCGCAAAGCATCGCAGCTGCGGCCACCAGAAGGCGGCCGGCCGTCCTCATTCTCGCGCTCGCCGGAAGCGTCGACCCGGGCTCCTCATTACGGTAGCCAAGCACGCAATCGGAGATGTCCGTCCGCTCACGGTCCGGCTTCGCGCGTCTGTTGGATTTGATTTCGATCACTTGACCCATCCCCACCCGTTCACTGTTCGCTGTTCACCGCACGGGCCCAGGCCGCGTGCTAGGGCGGGTGCTTCTTGACGAAGTCCCAGTCGATCTCTATGCCGAAGCCCGGCTTCTCGTTCATGTAGACGTAGCTGTCCCGCACCTGTGCGCGATCCTGGTACATGCCGGCCCAGATCGGATCGCGGTGCTCGGGCGCGCCGTGAGACTCGACGGCAAAGCCCGTGCGCGGGAAAGCGGCGACCAGGTGGCAGTGCAACTCCGGAGCGTGGTGCGGCGAGATCATGACGCCGGCCTGATCCGCCATGTGCGCGACGCGCAAGGCCTCCGTGAAACCGGCGTAGCGGGTGGCGTCGAACTGTACATAGCGAATCGCCCCGCTCGTGATGAAGTCGCGGGCCGTGAAACGCGTGATTTCCCGCTCGCCGTGCGCCAGCGGTATGGGCGTAGCCTCCGCCAGGCGTACGAAATCGGCGGGCTGCATATACCAATGCAGGGGCTCTTCCAGCCACACGATGTTGTAGGGCTCGACCGCGTGCGCAAACTCGATGCAGGCGGGAAGGTCGTACGCGGCGTTCATGTCGAGCATCAGCGAGGTATCCTCGCCGATCGCGTCGCGCGTCGCGCGAATGCGCGCCACTTCGTCCTGCGATGCGAGCCGGCGCCGGTCTTCAGCTTGACCGCCTTGAAGCCCTTGGCGACGAAGCCCGCCAACTCATCGGCGCAGGCAGTGAGCTTCTCGCCCTCCACGTAATAACCGCCGGTCGCGTAGGTGAACACCGGCTTGTTCTCTGCGCCGAGCAGCCGGAAGACCGGCATGCCCGCTGCCTTCCCCTGGATGTCCCACAGCGCCATGTCGATGCCGCCGATCGCTGCCATGATCTGCGGACGGGCGCCCCGCGGCAGCCCGCCCCCGCCGACGCGCGGCGAGGTCAGCCCGAACAGCTTCTCCCAGACCGCGACGTGTGCCAGGGCATCCATGCCCGTCACGACCTCGGCGAAGCGCTCGACCCAGGCGCAGATGTCTTTCATCGGCGTGCTGCTGACCTGGCCGTAGCCTGCGAGCCCGTCGTCGGTGCGCACCTCGACGAGAACCAGGCTCACGTCGGAGCGCGGCTCGTGCGCGGTGCGGTGTTTGCGCTTGAGCGGTACGACGATCGGATGGGCGTTGACCCCCTGGATCTTGCGCAAGATCAGTCCTTCTTGATGCCGATGGCCTGCATGAACTCCCCGAACAATGGTGCGGTCTTGGTGAGCCAGGCGCCGAAAGCGGCGCTGCCCAGGTACGTGTCCTCGTACATGTTCTTCGTCGCGTAGTCCTTCCACAACGGACTGCGGTGCGCGCGCGCCAGCGCCGCCTCCATGATCGCGGCAGCCTCCTTCGGCACACCCGCCGGCATGGCGTAGCCGCGTCCCGCGCCGGCGTGGATGTTGTATCCCAACTCCCGCAGGGTCGGTACATCCGGCAGGGCGGCCAGGCGCTGCTGGGCCGGCACCGCGAGGATACGGAGCTTCTTCCCCTCGACCAGGCCCATGGCTTCGCTCACGTTCTCTGTGCTGAAATGCACGTGGCCGCCCGCGACTGCGGCCATCGCGTCGCCACCGCTCTTGAACGAGACGTACTTGAACTTCGCGCCGGTCTCCTTCTCCAGCAGGTACAGGAAATAGCGCGCCGTTCCGGTGGCCGAAGCAATGCCATCGATGATGCCCTCGGGCTCGCGCTTCGCCGCGTCGAGGAGCTCCTTGAAGCTCCTGAACTTCGAATCCGCGGGCACCGTCACCGACTGAAGATCGAAGCCGTAGAGAGCGAGCGGGGTGTAGATATCGAGTCCCAGGCCCAAGTCGGGGCGATAGGCCGCGCTCAGCACGATCGAGGTCGCCACGGAATACAGATAGTACGGATCGCCGCGCTTGCTCTTGAAGAAGGTGGTGGCCACCACGCCGCTCCCTCCCGGACGGTTGACCACGGCAAACGGCTGAGGCAGCAGCTTTTCGCGCGCGCTGATCTCCGCGAACAGTCGCCCGAAAGCATCCTGGCCGCCGCCGGGGTTGGTGTGGATGACCATCTCGATCGGGCGGCTCGGATAGGTCTGCGATGCAGCCGTAGATGCGAATGCGGATGCCACCGCCGCGAGTGCGATACCCACGCATCTGATGTGATTTCCCCTGCTCATGGTTCTCTCTCCTCCTGTCGTCTTTCGCGAAAGACTGCTTGAAAGCTAAGCTATGGCTTTTGCTTTGTGCAGCGCCGCGATTTCCGCGGCGCTGTAGCCGACCGCAGCCAGCACGGCGTCGGTGTGCTCGCCCAGCCGCGCGGGCGGCGTCTCGATCGACGGCCCGTCATGGGCGAACTTGAATGCCGCGAGTGGCACCGTCACCGGCTTCCCGACGCCGGGCACGCTCTCATGCCGGTGCAGCACGCCGCGGTGTTCGAGGTGGGGATCGCCCAGCGCCTCCGGCAGCTCGCGAACCCGCGTCGCCGGAACGTGCTTGCCCTGCAGATAGCTCTCCCACTCGTCCGCGGTCTTCTGTCTGATTTTCGCGGCGACCAACGCGAACTTTTCATCGTAACGCGTAGAGCGTTCGTCCAGACTCGCGCGTTCCGCCTCTGCAGGTTCGCCGATGGCCGTATAGAAACGCCGGTGCTGCCGGGGGTTGGACGCTGCGATCTGGAGCAAGCCGTCGCTCGCTTCGTGCATCGAGTTCTCCGCGAAGCGCATCCGGTTGCCCGCGCGCTTGTGATGCTTTCCGGTGTGGTAGTAGTCCGTGATATGCGAGCTCTGCAGGATCAACGCGACATCGAGCATCGCCATGTCTATGTACTGCCCTTCGCCCGTGCGCAGCGTCTGGTACAGCGCCGCCGAGACTGCGAACGCCCCCATCGTGCCGGTCGCATAGTCGATGACCGGAACGCCGGTCTTGATCGGCCCGCTATCGGGGGTGCCGGTCGCCGCCGTGATCCCGGCTGTCGCCTGGATCGCATGATCGTAGGCGGTCTGGTTGCCGCGGGGCCCGTCCTGGCCGAATGCCGTCATCGACGCGTAGATCAGCTTGGGCTTGAGGCGCGACAAGTCCTCGTAGCCGAGGCCCAGCGCCTTGAACGCTCCGGGTCGGTAGTTCTCAATGAGCACGTCCGCCCAATCGCGCACCAGGCGCTTTAACGCTTCGCGCCCGTCCTCGGTCTTCAGATCGAGCGCGATCGAACGCTTGTTCGAGCCCTGCGTGAGAAAGCTCGTGCCCATGCGTGTCTTGTTGAGCGCGTGATCTCCTCCTCCTTCGCGGCTCTGGTCGGGCTCGTTCGGGTCTTCCACCTTGATCACGTCCGCGCCGAGCACCGCGAGCTGGTAAGCCGTGAACGGCCCCGCGAGCACGTGGGTGCAATCGAGTATCTTCACTCCTTCGAATGGTCGCATACGACTTTCTCCTTCCCGCAAGAAAATGTCTCGAGTGGTCTCAAGTACCGCTTTTGAGCCACGGATAAACACAGATGAACACCGATAAAGAATTCGTGCAGTTCTTCGCCTTCGATAAGATCCGTGTTTATCTGTGTGTATCTGTGGCTAAGTAGCACTTCGCGCTTTCGTCGAGTTCGCGACGACGGCTCCCAGCCGCTGCTGGCGCGACTTGACGCGCGGGCGGATGACCGGCGCCCAGCGTCCGATATCAGATTTCGCGCGCCACCCCGGCGTGCTCGGGAGATCCGCCCGCGCCATGAGGTAAAGCGCCGAGTAGCGCAACCATCCTTGCGGTGTCGGCTCCGCGTCCCGGAACCGGATCACCTGCAAAACGCCATCGACCTCGAGGATGTTGGGTATGTGCTCGGTGTCGTAGATCTCGTTGAACTGCGCCTCGTCCTCGGGCGCGATCTCGAACGTCACCAGGTAAAAGTAAGGCGCGCTATTTGCCGTCACAAAAGCTCTTCCCTCCATAACAACTTGCACGAACTTGCGGCCATGTTACTGCGTCCATTGAGGATCCAACTGACATGCGCTTTGCTGCGATAGAAGACAATTTGATCGTGCCAGCTAGCCCAGCCGCGCGTGGAAAGATGAGCCCGATAAGATCCAAGAACTGATCCTGCCACTAATCTACCCTGCGTCACGGTTCAATTACGCGCGCTGCGGTCATGGGTGTCTGGGCATTTGGCACGTTAAAATGTTCACCGGACGATCCAAGAACGGTTCCCGTCTGCCCGATCCAATTCCCCAATCCTGATCGTAATTTGCGGATTAGCGCCCCTTATTTTCAGTCGATTTGTATATTCGCATCCTTGACGACTTTGGCGTACTTCTTGATCTCGGAGTTGATGTAAGCGCCCAGTTGCTCCGGCGGACTGCCGATGGGTTCTATCGAGTTTCTGGTGAGCATGCCGCGGAAATCGGGTTGGGCGAGCGCGCGCACGATCTCGCCGTTCAACTTCGCCACGATCTCGCGCGGCGTCCCGGCGGGAGCGAGCACGGCGTACCACACCCCCGAATCGTAGCCCGGCACACCCGCTTCGGCGATTGTCGGCAGGTCCAGGCCGGCGGCCCGCTTGGCGGTGCTCACCGCGAGAGCGCGCAGGCGGCCGCTTTGCATATGCGGCGCGGAGGAAAGGTGGGTCGCGAACAGGACCTGCACGTGCCCAGCAAGCAGATCGATCAGCGCCGGGCCGCCGCCCTTGTACGGTATGTGCAGCATCTTGATACCGGCCATGGTGTTCAGCAGTTCCGCGGCGAGGTGTCCGCCGCTGCCATTGCCCGAAGACGCGTAAGTGATCTGGCCGGGCCGCGGGCGCACCAGCGCGATCAGCTCCTTCACCGATCTCACCGGCAGTGACGGATGCACGACGAGGAGATAAGCGCCCGAGCCGAGCAGGGTGATCGGCTCGTAATCGCGGACCGGATCGTAAGGGATTTTCTTGTACAGGCTGGGGTTCACGGCAAGCTGGGCGTTGAGCGCGAATATGAGGGTGTAGCCATCCGGTTGAGCGCGCGCGACCGCTTCCATGCCGATGTTGCCGCTCGCGCCCCCGCGGTTCTCGACCACGAACTGCTGCCCGAGGCTTTCGGAAAGCTTCTGCGCCAGCGGCCGCGTAATGGTGTCGCTGCCACCTCCCGGCGGGTACGGCACCACGATACGGACCGGCTTGGCTGGATACACCTGCGCGGAAGCTGGCGAAATGCAGATTTGAACCGCCAAGGCCGCCAAGAGTAGACGAGCAATGTTGGAACCGCCAGGATTCCTTTCAATACTCCGCGTCAAGAAAACACCCATCACTCATCACCCATCACTCGTCACTGTTTTTAGGGATTCTATCAGCGGAAACGAGCCAGAAAGTAGGCCAGATCGGTGAGCTGCTCGTCGCTGAGCGGAACCAGAACGTCCGCCATCGAGGGATCGTAGGCGCGGCGCGCATCGTTCTTGTAGTCCCGCAGCGCTTTCACGAGATAGTCCTCGCGCTGGCCGGCCAGGCGGGGAGCGTTCTGCTCGCCGGAATAATCCCGGTTATGGCAGAAATTGCACCGGTGCTGTTCGATAAGCGCCCGCGCGCGCTCCATGCGGGCGGGGTCGGCGGCGCCGCCCGCCGGCTGCGGAGGCGGCAGCCTGGAAAGCGCATTCGCCATGCCGCGCAGATCGTTGTCGCTGAGACCGTGCGTCATCTGGTTCATGGGTTCCACGACGCGCATCTTTTCCCGGAACATGATCAGCTGGGCCATGAGGAAGAAGTCCGGCTGCCCGCCGAGCGAGGGCACGCCAGGTGTGCCCGACTGACCTTTCTCGCCGTGGCAGGCGAGACAGGGAGCGAGCTTCGTCTGGAGTGCGTCCGCACCGTTCGCCGGCGCGGGGAAGAGGACGAGCGCAGCGGCCGCGATGTACCCGCGCATGAACGCCGGCATCCCGGCGCAGGAGTGGGAGAAGAGTCGAGGGCGGCGCGCCGCCCTCGCGGAGTCGTAGCCGCTCAGCGGTTCGCGACCTTCTCGCCGCCGTACGTAATGCGGTAGACCGCGCCGGCGTAGTCGTCCGAGACCAGCATCGAACCGTCCTTCATGACGTGCACGTCGACCGGCCGGCCGATGTACTCGTTGTTCTGGATGAAGCCGGTGAGAAAAGGCTCCTGAGATCTCACGGTGCCGTCCTTGTTGAGCTTCACGACGACGATGTCGCCGCCGATCTTCTTCGTCCGGTTCCACGAGCCGTGCCGGGCGATGAAGATCGCATTCTTGTACTGGCTCGGAAACATGTTGCCGGTATAGAACCGCATGCCAAGCACGGCCGAATGCGGGCCCATCAGGGCGGCCGGTTTCTCGTACGTGTCGCACGAGTGGCCCCAGCCCATTTCCCGGTCCGTATGGGTGCCGTTGTGGCAGTACGGGAACCCGAAATGCTGGCCGACCTTCGTGACGCGGTTCAACTCATCTTCGGGCAGGTCTTCCGACAGCCAGTCGCGGCCGTGCTCCGTGAAGTAGAGCTCCTTCGATACCGGGTGCCAGTCGAATCCGACCGAGTTTCGCACCCCGCGGGCGTATATGTGCGCGCCGCTGCCGTCGAGATTCATCCGCCGGATCTGCGCGTTGGCCGGCGGCGGCTCGCAGATGTTGCACGGCGCGCCGACGTTTATGTAGAGCATGTTGTCCGGCCCGATGCCGATGTACCTCCAGCCGTGCGACTGGTGGTTCGGCAGATCGTCGTAGACCACGACGGGCTTGGGCGGGTTGTCGAGACTGTTCTCGATGTTGTCGAATCTCGAGATCTTCGTGCCTTCGGCGACGTAGAGCGCGCCTTTGTGAAAAGCGAGCCCGTTCGGCCGGTCCAGGCCCGAAGCGATGACTTTCACTTCGCGCTTGCCGTTCCGCTCGACAATGGCATAGACCTTGTCGAGGAGCCGGTTGCTCACGAATACCGTCCCTTTGTCCCCTATCCGCACCGTGCGCGCGTTAGCGATCCCGTGGGCGTAGACCTCGATCTTGAAGCCCTTGGGCAGCTTCAACTGCGGAAGCGGCAGCTTGTCTTCGGGCATCGCGGTCGGCGGCATTGCTATACCGCGCAGTTTCTGGTTGACCTCGGCGTTCGGAACGTCCGGCCGCCCGGGGACGGTGGTCGGCTGAGGTTGCAAGGAGGGCATCGGTTTCGATACGTCGGGCGTCGCAGCCGGTTTGTCCCCCGTCTGTTGCGCGAGGACGGGCGGCGCGGCGAGCACAGTTGCGATAGTTCCGGCAAGCAAGAGGCAACTCAGGTTCGATGAACGCATAGTCATGGGAGATCCTCCTGATTCAGCGCGCAGGGTAATTGCGGAATGATCCGCTTGTCGATACGCAGAGGCATTCTGCCATAGGGAGTCGCATTCCGTGCGCCCAGGAAATATGCCGGTCTGGTTCGGCATGTTCCTGGACTGTTATCGAGGCGGCCTCGGCTTAAGGAGAATGCCGGATGGAAATCCGGCAGACGCCTTTCAGAGGTTACTTAAATCAACGGCCTTGGTCTTGAGCGCCGGGTCGGAACGAAGCGCGGTCTTCTGTACTTTGTGCGTAGGGGTATGCGGCAACTCGCCCATAAAAACGACAAAGCGGGGCACTTTTTGCGGCGCGAGATGCCGGCGACACCAGTCGGCGATGTCCTCCTCCGAGCAGACCTGCCCGGGCTTCAAGACAATCGCGACGAGGATCTCGTCTTCACCGAGCTCGCTCGGCACTGCAATCGCGGCCGCTTCGTGCACGGCCGGGTGCTCGCCGATCACGCGATCGAGCTCCGCCGCCGAAATGTTCTCACCGCGGCGCCGGATGATGTCCTTTTTCCGAGAGACGAAGTAGAACCAGCCATCCGCGTCGCGCCGCACCAGGTCGCCCGTCAGGAACCAGCCATCCCGGAAAGCCGCCTTCGTCTGGTCCGGGTCGCGGAAGTAACCCTGCATGATGATGGGCGTCTTTACGGCGAGCTCGCCCACTTCATCCACGCCGACATCGCGTCCTTCGTCGTCTACCACCCGGCATTCCGCCCACGGGCGGGCGGGATCGGGGTGGCGCCCGACCGGGCCCATGCTGCCCGGCTTCTCCGGCCCTTCGAACGGCGTGGAGGTGACGCCCGGTATCTCGGTCATGCCGAAGCCGCCAATGAGGTGAGGGATGCCGAAATCGTTGCGGAAGGTGTCAATGACGCTTCGGCGCGCGCCATACACCCTGCGAATGCGATGGGTGGGACGGAACTCGGTGCGCGGACGGTTCTGCAGTATGGTGCCGATTGCCTCGATAATATTGACTTCGGTTGCTCCGGTTTCGACAGCGGTATCCCAGAATGTAGACGCCGAAAACCGAGGCACGACGGCCATTGAGCAGCCCGCTGCGAGCGTGCCGGCGACCGAATAGAACTGCGCGTTCACGTGAAACAGCGGCAGCAGAACCATGACGCGGTCGTCGGGCTGCAAGTAAACCCTCTGCACGAAAGCTTCGCCGCAGGTAACGAAGCTCTTCTGGCTGTGCATCGCCCCCTTGGGGAAGCCAGTGGTGCCCGAGGTGTAGACGATCAGGCAGGTCGCATCGCCCGTGATGTCCTCGGGCAACGCGCATTCAGGTGCGCGATCGATGAGATCGCGCAGCAGCGGCGCGTTACCAGAGCCACCGTCGAGCAGCACGAACCACGGCGCCGTGGCGAGATCCTCGCACCCTGCACGCGCGGTGGCCAGCGTATCGGTGCTCGCAATGACACCGCAGACCTCAGCGTGATGCAATACGTAGCGCGCTTCCTGCACCCCGAACTCGGGATTGACCGGCACCATGATGGCCCCGATGCAGGCGAGCGCGAACAGCACCAGCACGTGCCCTTCGTGATTCCGCGCCATGACCGCCACGCGGTCGCCCTTGCGCACGCCGCGCGCCACAAAGAGGCACGCTGCCTTCTTGACGGCGGCGTCGAACTCGCCCCAAGTCCAGGTCCGCCCGGCGAACAGCATGAACGCACGGCCGGGGTCGCGCTGCGCCCGACTCTCGAACGCGCCGCGCAGCGTGTAGTCGTGCTCGGGGTAGAGCCTGAGAACTTCGAGCGGCTTCAGCATCATCGTCAGATGCAGGATTTGAAGCGACGAAGTGACACTACATATAAACGCTTGATGGCCAATTGCTCACTTTGGGATACGCCGGTCCGCTTCCGCGAAGGCCTGCTGCGCCACACGGAAAGACGACGAGCGCGGTCGGGAAGCCGCAGTAGATCGCCGTTTGCGGCAGACATTCGCTCATTTCCGCGCGGGTCCAATCTGTTGTGCAGCTGTCGTCCGGATATGCAGCTTCAGCTCCTGTGGCGTTGAGCGCAACGAGCATCCCTAGATCGAGCACGTTGCGCCACTATGCGAGATGCCGGGCTGCGACCAGATAAGGCCCCAGGCCGCCTCTGTGGCGAGCTCCTGTATTGGCATAACTTACCGGTCGCTATTTTGCAGCGCGCGCTCGACGTACTCCGCGCCGATCACTCGCTTACGCAATTTCAACCCCTTCTGGAACAACGCGTCGCGCATGGTCCGATTCTCCTTGGAGGATCTATGAGACCGGCGATGATACTACAGCGCCGCGCGTTAACTTCGAATGCACATGCACAAAAAGGCGGGGTTTTTTCGGCATCGAGCTCGACTGCGACTCCATCAGGCGCAATTGCTGAGGGTCACAACCTCGCGCGCGCATCGGCCACGACGTCAGCAATTCGTATGTACTTCCCGCCATTCTCCAGCGAGCGCAGCGCCGCATACACAACCGACAGTGACACGTTCGCATTGTCAGCCGTGAGCTCGCTCGCTCGGCCGGTTCGCACGGTTTCGGCGAACATGTCGAGTTCCTCGCGGAACATGTCGCTGGGGCGGATTTTCACGATCTCGCGATTGGCATAGCCGTCCTTCCCGCGCTGGATGTACAGCGTAGCCGTCTCGTGCAGCTTCTCCGGTGTGTCCCAGGTATCAAAATCGATCTCGTAGTGCATCAAACCCTTCTGGCCGAAAATACGCACGGCGAAGATCCCCGGTGATGTCCAGCATGCGCCGACATAGCCGATCTTGCCGTCGGCAAAGCGGATGAGCGTCATCGACTGGTCGTCCGTTTCCATGCCGGTCGGCGAAAGCTTGGAGGACATCGAGGTGACCTCGGCCATCTCGCCGCCCAGATAGTGCAGGACGTCGATCTGATGGATGCCGAGGAGCGAAAGCACGCCGCCGGGCGCCTTGTCCTTGTACCAGCGCCACATGTCGGGCGTGAAGCTCAGGCCGCGAAAATTCGAGAAATTGGCCTCCATGAAGGCCACTCTTCCCAGTTCGCCCGAATCGATAGCCTCTTTGATCTGCCGGATGCCCGCCATCAGGCGCGCGCTGTGCCCCACCGTGACCGTCACGCCGTACGCCTTTTCGAGAGCCGCGATCCGCAGCCCGTCCTCGAGCGTGGTGGCGATCGGCTTTTCGGTGTAAACGTGACGGCCCGCCTTTGCGACTTCCGCGGCGACCGGGTAATGGTGCTCGTTGGGAACGGTGAGGATCGCACCCTCGATGTCTCGATCGGCAAGTAAGGTCTGCATGTCGGGCGCGAGGCGTATGCCGAAGCGCGCACCGAACTCGTTCCGGTACGTCTCCCGCTCTTCCGGAGAGACGCCATAGGCGGCGATGAGCTGCAAACGCTCCGAGTGCTGCACCGCCTCCGTCAGTGTGCGTGCCCACCGGCCCAGCCCGATGATGGCGATTTTCACAGCTCGACCCATTGAAAACGCTTGCCAATTTGTCTGATTGTAGTATCGTATGACAATCCTGCCAGTGACCGCAATGGGCACCCTCCTCGCACTCGACATCCCTAAAGTGGCCGCGCCGTTGCGCCAGCAGGTAGAAAGCGTGTTGCGCCGCGCGATTATCGACGGAAGGCTCGAGCCGGGGCGGCGGCTTACCGAACGTGAGCTGATGGAGATGACCGGCGTCTCGCGCACGCTGGTGCGCGAAGCGCTGCGCCAACTCGAGTCCGACGGCCTGATAGCGGTGATCCCCAACAAAGGCGCCATCGTGCGCGAGCTGAGCATCGTGGAGGGTAAAGAGCTTTACGCCATACGCGCCGTTCTCGAGGGCCTGGCGGCTCGGCTTTTCGTCGAGCACGCCGACGACGCGAAGCTGGCTGCGCTGATCGAATCTGCGGAAACCGCGATCGCGGCCTACCAGATCGACGACCACCGCCGCGCGCTCGAGACGAAGAACCGATTCTACGACGTGCTTGCCGAGGGCGCTGGCAGCGAAACGCTTTCCGCCATGCTCAACGGCTTGCGCGCCCGCATCTGGCGGTGGCGGGCGCTCGGTATCACGCATCCGCAACGCTCGCCCCAACGGGCGAAGGAGGCGGTGCGGGACCTGAGAAATATCTGTGCGGCCATTCGCAGGCGTGACGCCGATGCGGCCGAGCTTGCAGCGCGAAATCAAGCAAGTCATGGCGCCGCATCGGCCCTGCGCCTGCTGGTGGAAGCCACCAAGACACCGCCTGAGGCGGCACGCGGCTGACAAAATTGCCCCGATGTGGGCTCTGTCGCCTTGCTTCTCATACGGAGGAGGATTATGAACAGCTATCGTCGCCACGCCGCGATCGCTATCGCAGCAGCGGTACTGCAACTTTTCCTGGGCGCTGCCCAAGCGCAGCCCGGCATGGACGGGACCTATCCGTCGCGCCCCCTACGCATGATCGTAACGAGCGAAGCAGGCTCCGCGCCGGACGTGCTCGCGCGCATCCTGGGCCAGCAGCTCAACCGTGCATGGGGACAGCAGGTCGTTGTGGACAATCGCGCCGGCGCCGGCGGAGTGATCGGTTACGAGATCGCGTCCCGCGCCTTGCCCGATGGTTATACGATCGTCATGTCTACCGTTGCGTTCGTAACGACCTCAACGATACACGCGAAACTGCCCTATAACCCCCTCGAGAGCTTCACCCACGTTGCGCGCCTCGCGTCGGTGCCGTATGTGCTGGTTGTCGCGCAGCAGTTTCCCGCCGCTTCAGTCAGGGAACTGATCGACTACGCGAAGACGCGCCCGGGCAGGCTCAACTATGGCACGCCGGGCAACGGGACCGCGCAGCACCTGACGACCGAGCTGCTCAAGCAGCAGATGGGACTGGATCTAGTGCACATACCGTACAAGAGCGGCGGCGCCGCTATCACGGCGATACTGGCGGGTGAAGCGCACCTGTTTTTTGCGGGATTGCCTGCTGCGATGATCCAGGTCAAGTCGGGACGGTTGCGCGCACTCGCCGTAACGACGCCGAAGCGCTTCCCGACGGTGCCAGACGTGCCTACCATGGCGGAAGCCGGCTCGCCGGGCTTCGAGGTGGACCAGTGGCATGGGATCATCGGTCCTGCGAAGATACCCGGAGCCGTGGTGGACAAGCTCAACTCCGAGATCGTGCGGATACTCGGACTCGCCGAGGTAAAGAGCGTGCTTCTTGCCAACGGTGCCGAAGCCAATCCGAGCACGCCAGCGGAGCTTCGCGCTCTCGTGCGCTCGGAGATCGTAAAGTGGACGAAAGCCGCAAAGGCCGCGGGAATGGCGCCGCAGCAATGAACCATCGTTGATATATCTCCACCACACTAGGAGGTCCGCAATGGCGCGTATCAGCTACGTCGATCCGGCAACGATCACAGATCCACAAATACGCGAGTGGCTCGATGAGGCTGTGCGCGAAGGCCGGCCCGGCCCCGAAAATCAGGCGATACGCGCGCACCAGCCCGACGTGATGCGTTCGTTCACGTTGACGCGCAAGATGCTCTTCGACAAGGGCGCGGGCGTACTGGAGCACAGTCTCAAGGAATTGACGCGCGCGTACATCGCCTACACCGTCGAATGTAGCTACTGAAGCAACCAGGGAACCGCGCGGGCCGCGCGGGAAGCCGACAACCGGATGGGTGAGCTCATGCAGTATGAGAGATCGAGCCGGTTCTCACCGCGCGAGAAGGCCGCCCTTCGCTACGCCGACGCGGTCATGTACGACCCCGCGCAGGCGGATGACGCGCTATGGGCAGCACTGCGCGCGGAATTCACCGAGCCAGAGCTGGTGGAGCTCGGTTACTGGATCGGGTTTACCTTCGGGGGTCAGCGCTGGCTGAAAACGCTGGGCACGCAGCAGGGAGAGTTCGCAGTGTCGCTCACGGCGAAACGGAAGTCCTAATCGTGCTGTACAGATGTCCGGGCCCATCCAACTACTCAGCCAGGGAATCATCTTTGTCTCTGAAGCATTGTCGGGCGCTTCCTGACAGCCTCGGTCGCGAAGTCCTCATCCCGATGAGATAGTGTTGCGGTTTCTCCAGGATGTCGTGGATTCCTGAGCGGCGGAGCGTCAGCCGCCGGTATGTATGCGGAGTCCAGCGGACCGCTGCTGCGCAATCCATTCGTCCATCTTCGCCTCCAGGATGTAGAGCGGCATCGCACCGTCCCTCAGAATTTCATCGTGGAAGGCGCGGATGTCGAACGCGGCGCCGAGCGCCGCCTCCGCCTTCCCGCGCAGCTCGAGTATCTTGATCTCACCGATCTTGTAGCCGAGCGCTTGCGCCGGCCACGCCATGTAGCGCTCGACCTCGCGCTCGGCGCTTTCTCTCGAGCTTCCAACCGTGCCGACGAGATAGTCTATGCCCTGTTGCCGCGTCCATCCTCTCTCATGCAGGCCGACGTCGACCACCAGCCGCGCCGCGCGCAGCAATTCGTATCGCAGCCGGTCGAGCCTGTCGTGACCGTTCCGGTAGATGCCAACTTCGTCGCCGAGACGCTCCGCGTACAAGGCCCAGCCCTCTCCGAAGGCGGTATACCACCCCATCCGGCGAAACGGCGGCAGCTCCCTGTTCTCTCGCTGCAGCGCCATCTGCAAGTGATGGCCCGGCACCGCTTCGTGCAGGTACAGGGCGCGGGACACCGCGGCGCCGCGCGCCGTCTTCGCGCCCGCCGCGTTGAGATAGAACACGCCAATTCGGCTGCCGTCGGGCGCAGGCGCTACGTAGCTGGAGGACATGGACCTTTCGCGAAACGCCTCGATCGCGCGGATCTCGAATTCGGATCGGGCAACCCGGCCAAAGAGCTTCGTCATCGCGGCCGCGACGGGATCGCGCAACTCGACGTACGCCCGCACCAGCTCCTCGGCGCCGTGGTATATCGCCAACGCCGGCTCCTGCGCCGACTCGATCCGCGACTGCACGGCCTTCATCTCCGCCAGGATCCGCTCGACCTCCGCCACGCCGATGTCGTAGATCCGCGCAGGGGGCAGGTCCGTCGTCGTGGATGTCCGCACCGTGTAGCGGTACATCTCGCTGCCCCCGGGCAGCCCGCCGAAGCCGTCGGAGGTCCGGCATCGCGGCAGGTACTCGTCCTTGATGAACCCGACCAGTTTCCTGTAGGCCGGCAGGATCTTGCGCTCGATTGCATCGAGGTATTTTGCAGCCAGGGCTTCGCGGGTCGCAGAGTCGAAGCCCGCCGGGAAGTTTTTCACCGGCTCGTAAAACAGGCTGTCGCGAGGGTTGCCGACGAGGTGCGCTTCGAGCTGCGGCACGACTCTCTGCATCAGGACCCGCGGCTGCGTGATGCCGCGCCCGGCGCCGGCCTTCATGTTGGCGATCGCCGTGTCAACCCACACCACGAAACCATCGATGCGCCTGAGAAAATCTTCGTAGTTTCTGACCGTCTTGAAGGGGTGCACGCCCCTGCCTGCGCCGATGACCGGGAACCGGCTGGGCAGGCTGAAACCCGTCTGGTTGATCGGGAGCAGATGCCAGGGATAGGCCAGGCCTTCGATGCAGCTTTCCAGCCGATGGCGGAAAATGTCATAGCTCAGCTGCCGCTGGCGGTCCAGGGACACGCGCTCCATCACCTTCAACTTTGCGAGGAAGCCGGCGCACAAGCTGCCGAGGCCGCGGCGATACTCCTCGCTCAGGTCGTCGGCCAGCATGCCGTCGAACTCGCGCATCCCAAGCTCGCTGGCGGTGAACGGAAAGTACGGGGCCGAATCGCGGTCGTAGGATTGAAACAACGCATCGAGCGCGGCAGACGGCGCATCGGCTGCCACGGCCGGCGGGGCGGCGGATATCAGGCATACAAACAAGCAGACGGCAGCCGCGTTGTACTTCGCCGCCGCAGCTATCTGGCTGACTGACTCTCCCATGGCGCTCCGCAATCCCGCGTCCGACCGGCGAATATAGCAAAGAATGCAGGATTCGGCCGCAGATAAACACGGATAAGATCACACCCACGATGCATGGGACGGCCCGAGGCCCTCCCCACTCGACCCTCGACACTCTACCCTCCCCTCAAACAAGGAGCATCGCAATGGCCGCTGACATCAAGATCTACAACGCCGCAGAGCTCGGCACGCCGTTAGGCGCCTACTCTCACGTGACGCGCGTGCGCGCGCAGGAGTTCCTGTTCATCGCCGGCATGGTATCGACGGACCAGTCGGGCAACATCATCGGCAAGAATGATATCGACGCCCAGGCGGCGCAAACCTTCGACAACATCCGGGCAGCACTCGAATCGGCCGGCACGTCGTGGCAGAACGTCGTGCAATTCACGACCTATCTCGTCGACGCCAAGTTGATCGAGGGCTTCATGACGTACCGGAAGCGCGAGTTTCCGAGGATGTTCGCGGGGGCGCCCTACCCTCCAAACACGCTGCTCATCATCGACCGCCTGGTGCGCGAGGAATTCCTGATCGAGGTGCAGACGGTCGCGGCGATTTAACGAGGGCGGGGAACGGGTCCGAAGGTGTCAGGAACCTTTAGGGGTTAGGGTTCCTGACACCTTAGGGGTCTTTCTGTTCCAGACCCCCCGGCGCACGATGAGCGCTCTTCGCGAGATAGCATTTGGCGTCGCGGGCCTGCGCCTTCCCACCGTGCCCCCGGTCGCAGCATGTCCTTGTCGCTGGCCGGGCACGTCCGCCCATATGTTCGGTCCAATCAGACGCAAAGCGCAATGACCTATGCCCGCTCGCAACAAAGACCTCCACGGCAACGCACCCGATCACTCGCCGGTCGCGCTGCTCGTGATCGACATGATCAACGACCTCGAGTTCGAGGGCGGGGAGCGCCTTCTGCCCCAGGCAGCGCGGGCCGCGACCCGCATCGCGGCGTTGAAGCGCGGGGCGCGCGCGTGCCGGGTCCCGGTCATCTACGCGAACGACAACTTCGGGCGCTGGCGCTCGGACTTCCGGGAAGTGGTCGAGCACTGTCTCGAGGACGGCGTTCGCGGCCAGCGCCTGGCCGAGCTACTGCGCCCGGAACCCGAAGATTATTTCGTGCTGAAGCCCAAGCACTCCGCATTTTACGCCACGACTCTCGCGATCCTGCTTCAGTATCTGGGCACCAGACGCTTGATATTGACAGGAATCAACGCGGACAACTGCGTGCTCATGACCGCCATCGACGCCTACGTGAGGGACTTCGAGCTGCACGTTCCCGACGATTGCACGGCGTCGATCGTGCGCGGGCACAAAACGGCTGCGCTGGCGTACATGAAGCGCATGCTGCACGCCGACACGCGTGCCGCGGCGAAGGTCGATCTGCGCAAACTCAGGCGCGGCGCGCGGCGCTCGCGCTCCTGAGCGCGGTCGCTCGTAAATCGTGATGGGTGAACGCCGAGTACGCTATCAGCACGACAACCCGATAGCAGCGATCGAATCACGAGCACCTAAAATGGCCGCCTTCGCGAAGTTCGCCGTTCCGGCACGCGCAGCGACCCGCGGCCGGCGCCGCGACAGCTTGTGTTGAACTTCCAGCCCCAGTTTTTCGATCAGGCGTTGCGCGTCGAACGGCGCGTGGACCTTGATGTCGTTGTCGAAGTAGCAATAGACGTCGCGCGAGACTCGCGCCCGCGCCGGCTCGCTTGAAATACGTCGAGCATCGGCGGGCTCCGCGCCCTCGCTCCACACGCGCATGCGCCCGGCCCATCGGTCGAGCGCCCGATCCGAGTATCCGCTCGAATAGATTTTCTTGTCACCGTGCAGTCGCAGGTAGACGAAATCGGCCGTAACGTCCTCCCGGCACGGCCACTTCCCGGCGGTGTCGGCAATGACCAGAGCGACCTGGTAACGGCGCAGCAGCGCCACGAACGATTCGTCGAGGAAACTCTCGTGGCGGATTTCCATCGCGTGCCGCAGTGGACGGTTCCTGTCTATTGCCAGACGCACTCTTCCTGCCATGCGCGAATCACGTCGACGCGCCAGCGCCAGCGCTTCACCGGTATCGCGCGGCAACAAGCGGAAAAAGCCCTCCACGCGTTCCGGCTCATATCGGAAGTTGGGCGGGAACTGCCATAGTATCGGACCCAGCTTCTCGCGCAGATTGAACAGGCCGGAAGCGAAGAAATTCGCAAGCGGCCTTTCGATGTCGCGCAAACGGCGCATGTGCGTGATGTAGCGCCCCCCTTTGACGCTGAACAAGAACCCCGCAGGCGTATCGCGGTACCAGCGCGCATAACTTTCGGGCCTCTGCAGCGAATAGAAAGACCCGTTGATTTCGATCGTAGGCAATGCCCGGGAAGCAAACTCGAGCTCGCGGCCTTGTGTCAGGTCCGGGGGATAGAACACGCCGCGCCAAGGGGCGTAGCGCCAACCCGAAATGCCAATCCGGACCTCGGCCATCGTTCATCCCGGCTCGCGCAAAATGATTCTGACGATTCCCGCGGGGGTCCCGGGTCATGGGTCCGGCCACGCGAACGGCTCCGCCCCGCGGTGGACATGCCGAAAGCATGCAAGTTCATCCGAAAATCCGATACTCAAATGGAATTTTTCCGGGTCCATGTGCTCTTACTGTGGGGAGACTCTTTCAGGAAGACTGGCCGCGAATGGACCCACACGCTTGGTTCAAACGGGAGCGGGTACGTTCGCTCGGCTTCATCGGAGTCACGATCCTCGTCGCATACCTTTGTTATCTCGTAGCCCGTCCGTTCATCCCGGCACTGGCATGGGCTGTTGCTCTTGCAGTCATAGCCTATCCGATGCATACGCGGCTATTTCGCCGAGCGCGCCACGAAACCGGCGCCGCCCTCGTTACGGTCTTCCTGGTCACGGTCATCATCGTCGTGCCGGCCCTGTTCGTCGTGCGCGAGGTGGTGGACGAAGCGGCGGCCAGCATCGAGGACGTGCAGCAGGAGGTTGCCAAGGGGCGGTGGCGCAAAGCCGTCGAACGCAATCCCCAGTTTGCGCCCGTCTTGAGATGGATCGAGCGCGAGGTGAATATCAATGACGAGATTTCAAACGCTTCCAAGCAGCTGCTCAAAGGAGCGGGAAAGGTCGTCTCGGGCTCGATCTATGCGGCGATCGGCTTGCTCGTAACGCTCTTCCTGTTGTTTTATTTCCTGCGCGACCGGCGGAAGGTGCTGAGCGTCACGCGGGCGATCGTCCCGCTCTCGGAGCGGGACACCGATTCGATATTCTCCGACATCGGAGACACCATACGCGCCATCGTCGGGGGAATACTGATCGTAGCGACCGTGCAGGGAGCGCTGGGCGGCCTCATGTTCTGGTGGCTGGGATTACCTTCTCCCGTATTGTGGGGAACAGTAATGGCCCTGCTCTCGGTATTGCCGGTGCTGGGCGCGGCGATCGTGTGGGTGCCAGCGGCGATTTTTCTGGCGCTGGAAGGGGATTGGGAAAAAGCGCTCATCCTCACCGCCTGGGGCGGCGTCGTCATCGCCCTTATCGACAACCTCCTCTACCCGCTGCTCATCAAGAACCGGATGCAGCTGCATGCGGTGCCGGTATTCATCGCTGTGCTCGGCGGTTTGGCCGTTTTCGGCGCTGTGGGCATGGTCGTGGGCCCGGTCGTACTCGTCATCATGGTCGGGCTGCTGCACATCTGGCAGCGCCGCATTGCGGCTGAGGAGGGAGGCAAGTAAACGAGGGCGGGGAACGGGCCCCTTCCGGCAAAACATCGGGGCCTTCCCGTTCCCCCCCGCACCCCCCCGTCGCACTATGAACGATCTTCGCGAGCGGAAGGACGTTTGGAACGGGCCCCTTCCCTCAACGCATGACCGGCCCCACCACCACGCGGGAAGGACCCTAAGGTGTCAGGAACCCTAAACCCTAAGGTTCCTGACACCTTGGGCCCGTTCCCCCCCTCGTTTACACCGTCATGAGATCGAGGAATTCGTTCACTGGCGTCGCCTCCAGCCGCCGCTGGTCCAGGCTCGCCGCCAGTATCGCGTCGCGCTGCTTGGGCGCAAAGACGCGCCCGACGTTCTTTTCGAACTTCGCCATCAGCACCGGCACGCCTTCCCGGCGCCGCTTGCGGTGGCCCAGCGGATACAGCACCTCGGACAGCGGGGTCTTGGATCCGTCCTTGAAGTACACCTGGATGGAGTTCGCATTGGTGCGCTTGGCGGGATCGTGGTATTCCCGCTCGTACTGCTTGGATTCGGTGAGATGCATCTTGGCGCGCAGCTTGTCTATCCGCGGGTCGGCGGCGATGTGATCGTAGTAGTGCTCGGCCGTCATGGTGCCGAAGATCATGCCGATAGCCATCATGTACTGCATGCAATGGTCGCGGTCGGCAAAATTGTGCAGCGGTCCGGTCTTGTCGAGGATGACCATCGAAGAATTGTGGCACCGCACCTCGACGCGCTTGATGTCGTCCAGGCGGTCTTTTACCAGCGGGTGGAGCGCGATCGCAGCTTCCACGCCGCTCTGCCCATGAAACGCAGTGGGATAGGGAATCTTGAACAGCACGTTTTCGATCACATAACTGCCGAAGGGCCTCTGGAAACGGAAGGGCTTGCCCTTGAACATCACGTCATAAAAGCCCCACGTCTTCGCCGTGAGCGCCGAGGGACAGCCCATTTCCCCCTTCATCGCCATCAGCGCGAGCCGCACGCCGCGGCTGGCTGCGTCGCCCGCCGCCCACGACTTGCGCGGACCGGTGTTGGGCTTGCGCCGGAACGCGGCGAGAGCGTGCCCGTCCACCCACGCTTGGGACAGTGCGTTGGTGATCTCGTCCCGCGTGCCGCCGAGCATTTTCGTCACTACCGGCGTGACGGCGATCTTGACCAGCATCGTATGATCGAGGCCGCGCGCGGTGAAGCCGTTCTCGAGGGCGAGCCCGCCCATGATCTCGTAGGTCTTGACCGCCGCTTCCAGCACGTCGCGTACCAGGAGCGGTTTCCTGCCTTCCGCCAGGCGCGTGCGGGACAGCCAGTCCGCCACCGCCAGGATGCCGGAGAAGGTATCGGACGGATGGATCACGGTTGCGCCA
This sequence comes from uncultured beta proteobacterium, assembly GCA_963802355.1. Classification (GTDB taxonomy): domain Bacteria; phylum Pseudomonadota; class Gammaproteobacteria; order Burkholderiales; family SG8-41; genus SG8-41. The sequence continues at coordinate 868,666 of CAWDIV010000015.1, forward strand.
TAGAACGCGTCGTTGAAGTCGAGCCACCGGTTCAATACGCCCATATTGAACGTGGCGCGCTCCGGGTCGAGCACGTGCGGCGTGCCGGGCACGCGGGCGCCATTGGGCACGATGGTGCCGGGGACAACGGGTCCGAGAAGGCTGGTGCAGCCGGGGTACGAGAGCGCCTCGAAACCGCAGCCGAGCGTGTCGATCAGCGCGAGCCGCGCCGTCTCCAGCGCGAGATCGCTCTTGACCCGGTAGCGATCTACGTAGTCCGCGATCTCGATCAGGACCTTATCGGGAGCCGGGCGGGTATTCGAAGGCGCGGCTGTCATATAGGGGAAGCAGCGTGAAAACGGTGGAAGTATAGGGCAAATGATAGTCTCCTGCCGCGCCTTAATCCTCGATCCGCTGTTAGAATAATTCGCCTGAGTTTTGCGCGGGGCGTCCTAGAATCCCGCTCGCTCCCCGTTCGTAGATCGATGAACGCAATATGAGTACAGCCATGTCCACCGGCCCCGCGCAAAACCCGAAGCGCCGCGAGTTCTACGACCGCATTGGCAAGCACGACATGGCGCCGCTGTGGGAAGTGCTCGGCACGCTGGTGCCGAAGACGCCCGTTACGCCCTGCGTGCCCGCGCTGTGGAAGTACCGCGAGGTGCGCCCCTATCTGATGGAATCGGGCGAGCTGATCTCGGCCGAGGAAGCCGAACGGCGCGTGCTGGTGCTGGAGAATCCCGGCTTGCGCGGCGCGTCTTCCATCACCCACAGCCTGTATGCCGGGCTGCAGCTCATACTGCCCGGCGAAGTGGCGCCGAGCCACCGGCACATCCAGTCTGCCCTGCGCTTCGTGATCGAAGGTACGGGTGCGTACACGGCAGTGGATGGCGAGCGCGTCACCATGCATCCGGGCGATTTCATCATTACCCCGTCATGGACCTGGCACGATCACGGCAACCCCGGCTCCGAGCCCGTGGTGTGGCTGGACGGGCTGGACGTTCCAATGGCGGCTTTCTTCGACAGCGGCTTCCTGGAGCGGTATCCGGAGGCGACGCAGCCCGTAACGCGCCCCGAGGGTGATTCGGAAGCGCGCTATGGCGCGAACCTGCTGCCGCTCGACTACCAGCAGCAGTCGCTGACCACCCCGATTTTCTGCTACCCCTACACCCGCACGCGCGAGGCCCTGGAAACGCTCCGGCACGGCGACGAGTGGCATCCGTGTCACGCGTTGAAGCTCCAGTACTCGAATCCTGCGACCGGCGGCTTTGCCATGCCCACGATAGGGGCGTTCGTACAATTGCTGCCGCGCGGATTTCGCGGCGAGCCGTACCGTTCGACCGACGGAACGATTTACAGCGTTGTCGAAGGGCGCGGCCGCACCCGCGTGGACGGGAAATTGCTGGAGTGGGAGGAGAAGGACGTATTCGTCGTGCCGTCGTGGAGCAAAGCGCAGCACGAGACGGACAGCGATGCCGTGCTGTTCAGCTTCTCCGACCGCCCGGCGCAAAAAGCGCTCGGCTTGTGGCGCGAGCAGGTCCCTTGCGACTAAAACTGATTTCATAAATGGCTCATGTTCAATCGACCCCGCGCAAGGCTGAGGAGAAACACATTCTTCGCAAGTTAGTCGGTGCCGAGCCCGATCTCTTGCGATCCTCTATCGTTAGGGTGTCAGGAACCCTAAACTCTAAGGTTCCTGACACCCTCGGTACGCCCGGTCAAGTCGCAATAACTATTTATGAATTGACCTATAACTAAGTGACCGGTCACTGGTCACTGAACCTATGAAACTCTATAGCTTTTTCCGCAGTTCCGCCGCGTACCGAGTGCGTATTGCGCTCAACCTCAAAGACCTGGGCTACGAGTATCTCGCGGTCCATCTTTCTCGCGGGGGCGGCGAGCAGCTGCGTCCGGAATTTCTCAGCGTGAACCCGCAGGCTCTCGTCCCCGTCCTGGAGGATGGCGCGCAAATACTCTCTCAATCGCTCGCCATCATCGAGTATCTCGATGAAATGCATCCCAGCCCCCCGCTGCTGCCAAAGACGCCGGCAGAGCGGGCGCGAGTACGCGCGCTCTCGCAAACGATCGCCTGCGAGATCCATCCCCTGAACAATCTGCGTGTCTTGAACTACCTCACGAAAGTCGCGGGCGTGAGCGACGATACGAAGAACGCTTGGTACCGCCATTGGGTCGCTGAAGGCTTCAAGTCTCTGGAAGCCAGGCTCGCGGTCAATCCCGCGACTGGAAAATTCTGCCATGGCGACGCGCCCGGGATCGCGGACTGCTGCCTGGTCCCGCAAATGGCGAACGCGCGGCGCTTCAAGTGCGATCTTTCGCAGTACCCGACGCTCGTCGCTATCGACCGGAGATGCCAGGCGCTCGAAGCGTTCCAGCGCGCCGCTCCGGAGCGTCAGCCCGACGCGGAATGACCACGTTGGTCAGGCTATGATTGGTCAGGACAGGCTCCGTGTAAGGCTGTCAGCTACGCTCCGCAGGAGCTCACTCGACCTTGATGTTGCCTTTCGCGATGACCTGCGCGTACTTTGCAATCTCGCGCTTCACGAGGTCGCTCAGCTCCTCGGGGGTGCTCGGCTACCGGGTCCAGCACTTCCCGCTTCATGAACTCGCGCACGTCCTGCGCCTGGAACGCTTTCGCGATCAGCCCGTTCACCCTCGTCACGATATCTCTGGGCGTGCCGGCCGGGAAAAACAGGGCGTACCAGTTGTCCGATTCGAAGCCGGGATAGAACGTGTTCATGGTCGGCAGGTCGGGGAAAGCGGACGATCGCTTCGGGGTGGTCACCGCCAGCGCACGGACCTTGCCCGAGTTGAGCTGAGGCATGGCGACGGGCCCCGTGGCAAACAAGAGATCGCACTCGCCGGACATCACCGACAAAATCGCCAGGGAGCCGCCCTTGAACGGAACGATCGCGGTCTCGATCCTTCCGAGCTGCTTCAGCATCTCGGCCGACAGGTGGCTGGTGCTGCCGACGGTATTCACGGCACTGGTGAGACTCCCGGGCCTGCTTCTTCCGAGGGCAACCAGTTCTTTCACCGATCTCGCCGGCACGCTGGGATGTATCACCAGCACCAGCGGCGTCGAGGAGAGCCAGGTGATCGGCGCGAGGTCCTTCTCGGCGCTGAATCTCATCCGTTTGCCGAAGAGCGTGGTGTTCACCGCGATCGTCGCCGTGGTGAGGAGCATGGTATAGCCGTCGGGCGGCGACTGGACCGTGAGCTCCGCGGCGATCAGCCCGCCCGCGCCGGTGCGGTTGTCAGTCACGAAGGTCTGACCGGTGCCTTCGTTGAAGTGCTTCGCGAGCAGCCGCGCCTGGATGTCGGCGCCGCCGCCGGGCGCGAAAGGGACCATGATGCGCACCGGTTTGGCGGGCCAGCTTTGCGCTGCGCCAATCGTGCAAATGAGGAGCATCGCGCCCGCAACAGCCACGAGGCAGGAAAGCTTGCTCGTGTTCATGGTTTCCTTCCCGCCTTGTGCCTGGTCGCGACGCGCCGGTATTGCTTCGCTATGGTTCGTCTGAATGAGAATTCGAACCATTGAAATATCCCATTTACAGCCTGTCGGCTCGGCGCCAACCAGAGGGCGACAACCTATAGTTCACACCCATCGCTCATGACCGCAAGTCCGACAGGCTTTTAACCACGATAGACAGGCTCGGGCTGGGCAAAAAACGAGTGCAAGATGTCATACACCGTGAGGTAGTTGATCTGCTGAAAGCTGGCGTGGGAGATGCCCGCCATCACCGCGAACTGCTTGTCCGGATTGGGCAGGCGCTTGAAGAACTCGAGCAGATCGTCAAGGCCGGCGATACCGTCGAATTGACCTCGCATGATGATCGTCGGTACCGTAATCTTCTCCGGATTCACGACCGGCAGTCTCGAGCACATGTCGATATAGGTGCCGGTCGGCACCGAGTCGTCCAGGGCGAGCACCGCGTCCGCGAATGCGTTCACCGTCTCCTCGTCGGCGCAGCCGGGATGGTCGCGCATGAATACGCTGCGCATGAACGCGCGGTCCAGCGGCCGGCGGTTTGCCGTGAGAAATTCGGGCAGCTTCTTGCGCCGCTCGGCCAGCGTCGGGCTGCCTTCCCCGGTCCAGACGAAGGCGTCGAGCGCCATGCGCTGCACGCGCTCCGGGTGGCGCTCGGCGAACATCGCTGCGCGCAGCGCGCCCGATGAAATGCCGTAAACGAGGAATTGCTTCACCCCGCGCGTCTTCATGATGTACGCAGTCGCGGCCTCCAGATCGTCCGCGCCGTTCGCGATATCGCACGGGATGTCGCGATGCTTGTCGGAGCGTCCGTAGCCTTCCATATCCACGCACCACGTGTCGTAACCCAGCTTCGCGAACCAGTCCATCACCGATGAATGCGGCCGGCCCGGCACCTGGAGGTCGAAGGTGGGCGTGGAAGCCATCGAGGAGCCGTGCACGAGGAGGATCGTGCCGCGCTTGCCTTGCGGAGTGCCGCAGAACTTCTCCCACAGGTAGAGCTTGACGTCGCCCTTCTTCGTCCAGTGTTCCTCGCCGGTCACTGGCGTGTTCGCCTGCGGTTGATCCATCCCGTTCCTCTCGAGTTTGACTGCGTAAGTGGCGGAAGGAGGCAGTCTAGGGTAGGGCTCCTGCAGCGTCAAATCGTGAGATGCCCGGAGAAGTTGTTTGCGACGAATTCGCCTCGCGGCCTATACTTAATTAAATCGGACGCGGCGCGCCGATTTAATCCCGCGCGTTCGAGCGGACGGTGAACGAGCCGCCGCTCAACGCGCGAACCACTGACCGCATACCGCCCAACTATCGATCTCAAATGGATTTCCGAATCAGCGAAGAACAGCGCGCGTTCGTCGACACCGTGCGCCGCGTGTGCCAGAAGGACTTCAAGCGGCGCGCGATCCAGTACCTGGACGGCACCTGGCCTGCCGAGAACATCAAGCAGCTCGCCGAGATCGGCGTGCTCGGCATGTCGGTGCCGCAAGAGTATGGCGGATCCGGACTCGGCATCCTCGACACGGTGCTGGTGCTCGAGGAGATCGGCAAGGTGTGCTACGTGACTGCGATGGCCGCGCTCGGTGAGCTCGGCGTGCAGACGCGCGTCATCTCCACTTACGCGCCGGAGCCGATCAAGCGCCGCATCTTGCCGCGAGTCGCGACGGGCGAGGCGATCCTCGCCATCTGCATGACCGAGCCCAATGCCGGTACCGACGTGCCGAGCTACACCACCAACACCGACGTGAAAGGCGACCGCGTTGTCGTGAATGGCGTGAAGACGCTGATCTCACGCGCCGACATCGCCGAGATGTTCGTGGTGTTCACGCGCGTCAATAGAGTGCCCGGGGCGAAAGGCATCGGCTGCGTGCTGGTGCCCGGCGGCGTGACGGGGCTCACCGTCAAGTCGAGCTTTCACACCATGGGCGGGGAGTTTCTCTCCGAGGTGATCTTCGATCAGGTCGAGCTGCCGCTCGAGCACCTGGTCATACGGGACGACGGAATGAAACGGCTGCTATCGGCGTTCAACACGCAGCGCTGCCTCAATCCGGCGATCTGCCTGGGACTCGCGGAAGGCGCTCTGGAAGAAGCCGTGCGCTATATGCGCGACCGCTCGGCCTTTGGCCGCAAGATCGGCGATTTCCAGGGGCTGCGCTGGAAAGCCGCGGACATGTACATCGAGATCGAGGCGGCGCGCGGGTTGCTCTACCGCGCCGCGGTGAGCGGCGACAAGTTTCCCGATCCCACTCTCGCGGCCATGGCCAAGATCTTCTGCAACGAGATGAGCATCCGGGTGACGTCGGAAGCGATACAGGTTCACGGCGGTTACGGCTTCACCGACGAATACCCGGTTTCGCGTTATTTCCGGGGCACGCGCTACGGCAGCCTCGGCGGCGGCACTACCGAGACGCTGCGCAATCTGGTGGGGAAAAAGCTGGTCGAGGATATGGATCTCGCGACCGGCGTGCTCGGAATGGGGACCTTCTAGCCCGGATGTTTCACGGGTAATAGGACTTGAGAGTTTTCTGAACCGACAACGCTTCGGCCGCGGGCGGAGCATCCGGGCTGATTGAATCTTAGGCAAGGGGTCTACCTTGGCCCCCCAAATTCACGTGCGGCTGACGCTGGACAAGTGTTTTCGATTCGCTATTACGTGTTTTTCCGCCGGCGGTTTTGCATAAGGAATATGCCGGACTCATGTCCGGCTTATTCCTAAAGCGTAGGCTTCGCCCGATAGTAACGGTCGCGGTCGATGGATTTTACCGGGATTTTCTCGACGCGCCCTTCCCGTAATATCTCGAGCGGAATCTCGACGCCCGCGTCGCCGCGCGACCACAGCCGGTTGTAGAAATCGGCCTGTCCCTTGACCGACTGACCGCCGACCCCGACGATCACATCGCCCGCCCTGATCGCGGCGGCGTCAGCCGGGCTTTCCGGAGAAACCCGGGTCACGATGACGTTGCCCTGCACTTCCTGGGTATTGACGCCGATCCAGGGACGGGGACGCGCCGATGATTTGCCGTTGGCGATGAGATCGCCCAGCAGGGGCTTCAACAGGTCGATCGGCACGAAGAGGTTGCCCGGCACCTGGGTCTGCGATCCGATCGAGTCACTGACGACGAGCGATCCGATGCCCAGCAGCTTGCCTTCCCGGTTGAGCAGGGCGGCGCCGCTCCAGTTGACGGTCGCCGGCGCGGTATAGATCGCATCGTCCAGCAGGTATTCCCAATAACCGACAAACTGCCGGCGCGAAACCACATAAGCCGGTGCAACACCGTCAAAGCCCACGATCAGCACCAGCTCGCGATCCGCGAGCGTCGCGGACTGTCCGAGCTGGACCGGCTTCACCGGCAGCGCCGTCAACGCGCGCAGCAAGCCGAAGCCTGTCGTGTTGTCGTATCCCACCACGGTGGCGGGAAACGAGCGGCCATCGGAAGTCACCAGCTCCACCGTTTCGGCTTCTACGATCAGGTAGCCGATCGTCAGCACCAGACCGTCGGAACCGATGACGACGCCGCTGCCCTCGCGCTGCGGACCAAGAGACCGCATGGAGCGCGCGTTGGATACCGCTTTAGTGCGCACTCTCACGACGGACAGCGCGTCAACGGTCACATCCGACTGGGTCCGGGCTGCGGGTGGAGCGGCCGGGTTGGATTGTTCCTGTGCAGCACCGGGCAACGGACCGCACAGGCACGCGACAAGCAACGCACCGGCTATCCTCCGGATCGTTCCTCCACCAGCTTCATCGCTAGGCTTGATCTCGCGCATTTCGCACCGCCTTCCCGCTGTCATTACATATAATCCTACGCCAATCCACCCTTCAATTGTACCGAATATTTGCTGACATTTCGCTTCAGTCCATACCGAATATATGGCTGTCACTGCGGCGTGACACGGAATATGACAACGTTGTCACCGCGGCCACAATGCGGTTCGCGTTAGAATCACAAATGCAGGACGGTTGCCCGCTTTTTTGCCCCAGCGTCCATCATTTAAGGATATCGACGGTCATTGCGGGTTCGTAAGACCAACGCGCTGTATCGAATAGAAAGGCCAAATCATGGAACTCGGATTGAAAGGTAAAGTTGCCGCGGTTACCGGCGGCTCGGAAGGCATAGGACGCGCGACCGCGCTCAAATTCGCGCAAGAGGGCGCCAGCGTCGCGATTTGCGCGCGCCGGGCCGACCTTCTGGAACAGGCCGCCGGCGAAATGCGGAAGACCGGCGCGGAGATCCTGACCGTCCCCGCCGATATGAGCCAGACCGCGGATGTCGAGCGCTTCATCTCCACTGTGATCAAGCGCTTCGGCCGGCTCGACGTGCTCGTCAACAACGCGGGAGCCTCGGCGCGCGGCAAGTTCCTGGAAGTCGACGATGCGACGTGGAGCGCGGACCTGGAGCTCAAGGTATTCGGGGCCATTCGCTGCTCCCGTCTCGCCATCCCGCACATGAAGAAACAGGGCGGCGGGCGCATCATCAACATTACGATCTCCAGCGCCAAACAACCCGGCGCGGAATCCATGCCGACCTCGGTCTCCCGCGCCGCGGGGCTCGCGATTACCAAGGCGCTGTCCAAGGAATTCGCCGCCGATAACATCCTCGTCAATACCGTCTGCATCGGCAAGATCAAGTCCGGCCAGCACGAGCGGCGTTTCAAGCGTGATGGTCAGACGGCCGCGGACTATTACGCGAAGGCTTCCAAGGACATTCCGCTCGGGCGCGTGGGCGAGGCGGAGGAAGTGGCGAACGTCATCGCCTTTCTCGCGTCCGACGCGGCAAGTTACGTCACCGGCACGAGCATCAATCTCGACGGCGGAATCTCCGGCACGCTATGAAGGGAACGCCGCTGCTCGCGGCGTTCGCCGCTTGCGCGGGCGCGAAGCGCTCGCCGGCGATGCCCGACATTCCCGCGCAGCAGGAATAGAAGTGCAGCCGAGTGACAGGTGAGGCCGATCACGCCGGGAGGTTGCCGGCTGTCGAAAGTTCGATACGGTGTCGAACGCGGTGGCGGTCAGGTCCACCCGCGATGGGAGCAAGCCGGCGTTTCCTTGTCGGGCAGTTGCAGCCACTCCAAATAAATCAGCGAGTTGGAGCCCGTGCCGGCCAATGGGCCGCGCTGGCATGGAACATGCGGCGTATCATTCGGGAACCGAATATGAGCTCTGGGGGAACCATGAACTACCATGAAGCGAGTGATCCCGATCAAAGGAAAAGCATGAACGGGGATTCGAAGGAGCGACTGGAATTGCTGCTCAAGGTTGCCATCCAAAATCTCGCAGAGCGAGAGCGATTGATTGAAGCGCTCTGCGAATGTATTTTGGCGCTTCAGCGTGACACGATGAATTGATGGTATGACGAGTCGCGCATAGCGCTCGTAGCCTGCTCCCGCGACAGGCGTCATAGGGCCTTTCGACACCCCTACCCCCGGTCGCTTTCCAGTAATCGCGCGCTCGCGCAATTCGTCGGAATCCCCGCCGACGGGCTCGATTCCTTGGCCTGCTCTAGGGATCACAGTTTCGCGAACATCTCGTCGGCTTCCATGGCGGTTGCGTCGGCCATGATGTTGGCGTACACCGCAAGCCCGGACATCGCGACGAGCTCAACGAGCTCGCTATCGTTCAAGCCGTGACGACGGAGTTTTGCATAATCGGCAGCTGTGATGCTCCGCGGATTTTGGGAGCACCTGAGGCAAAAACTTACCATCTCGCGGACCTTTGCATCGGTGATGGCCTGCAGGTTCCGGAGCATCGCATCGAGAATCTCCGGTTTCACTCCCAGGTACTCGGCAGCAGGCCGCGTGCGCTGCCGTGCAATAGTGACAGTTTCTATCCTTGGAGATGGCTACGAAAATCAGCTCCTTTATCCACCGAGGAATCTTCCCGGACACGAGGACGTTCTGAACAAGCCCCCAGGTGCCGCGCAGCACTGCCGAGGAGTGACCTTGCGTCGTGATGAAATTTGGCGCGGCCGGAAACGACATTCGCGTGCGGAAATCATCATAGAGCTCCCGCACGTCTGCGGACGCCTGGTCGGGTGGTACCGTGGATATGTGGGGCATAGTGTCTCCGATTCGGATATTTCCGTCTGGAGCGGCATGCATTGAGTTCGGCTACACCATGGCTACATGGTCTTGCCACGAGTCATCCACGAGACTATTTCCGTGGATGACTCGTTGAATATTGGTGCTGTAGAGTGGACTCGAACCACCGACCTACTGATTACGAATCAGTTGCTCTACCAACTGAGCTACTACAGCAAAGGATTTCGCTGGCCTGCGGCGTGACGAAATCCTAAGGACTGCGAACCGGAGGACTCGCATTCCTTATACGGACGATGATATCGACGCCTGCCGTGACCATGCCTTCCGGCAGCTGCGGCAATCCTGAAATCGCAATCGCACTCGCCTCGATGTCCGTCAGCTCGCCAGTATCTACATTGTAGAAGTGGTAATGCGGGGAGGTATTGGGATCGTAGAACACCTTGTTCGGATCGACGATGACCTCCCGGATCAGCCGCTTCTCGAGAAACAGATTGAGCGTGTTGTAGACGGTGGCCTTGGACGTTTCGGAATGGCGGTCGTTTACGATCGCCAGCACCTGATCGGCCGAAAGATGCTCGCCGCGCGAGAACAGCGCATACGCGATCTCGATCCGCTGGTGGGTGGGATTGATATCGTGGGCGCGCAGGACATCAGCGAGATTGTCCCGGGCATAGTGATGCGTGGCCATCATGCGGACGGATTGTAAGGGATTGCTTAGACTGTGTCTAATTCTCGGTGATTCAGTAAGTTGCGGCCCTCCTTCCGCGCAGGAACCCGAGCTTACCGATCATTCGCTAAATGGTTGACAAACCATTTCCGACACTTCGCTCCCCTCTTCGTCCAATATTGCGCGGAGCGCTGAAAGCTCCCCTCTCCGCTCGGGAGAGGGGATGGGGGTGAGGGAGCAACGCGGGGCGTTGCTCGGGGAGAGCCGCGAAGCGCGCGAGGGGCCAGGTGGGGGTGAGGGATCGAGCATGTCGACATTTTGAGAACGCTCGATAGTCCCGGCGCTCCCATCCGGCACACGTGATCGCGTTCCGTGCCGGGTTGTTCGTGCGCTTTGTCACGGCCCGTCGCGCCGCTTCCTCACTCGGATCCCTTTCGTTCCCGATTTCTGTCCGCCTATCGGACGCTGCTGGCGCTCCGCCTGACAGTCCACCACAATGCGCGCACATGGAATACCACGGAGCGCAAATGATTTCCCGGCCTGCGGGCTTCACGATAATCGAGTTGATGATGGTGGTGGCAGTGATGGCCATACTGGCAGTCATCGCCGCGCCGTCGCTCCGCGATACCATCATGAACGCGCGCATGACCTCGGCCGCCAACGATCTGCTTACCGATCTGGCGATTGCCCGCGCGGAAGCGGTGAAGCGCGGCAGGCCTACCGCAATCTGCACCAGCAACAATGGTGCATCCTGTACCGGCACCGGAATGGAGTCAGGGCTGGATCCTGTTCAGCGACAGTGGTCCCGACAAGCGCGGCACCTTCGGAGTGGTCGACGGTACGCTCGCCGCTGCTGAGGATACAGACATGGTTATCAAGAGCGCGCCGGCGATCGACGGCGCGAACGACATCCCGCCCACCACCATCGTCAGCCGAAACCACGACACTGCCGCCGGCGCCATGTGGGTGGGATTCCGGCCCTCGGGCGTGGTAAGGGCTGGCGGTGGCGGCGCGGCGATCACGTTCGCGCTATGCGATGCGCGCACGACCGCCAACGTGGGAGCCGCGGCGACCAACAAGGGACGGCTCATCACTGTTTCCGGCACCGGACGCGCTTTTGTGGCCCGATGCACATGTCCGGACACCACTGCTTGCAATCCATGATCCCATGAAGACACTTCGCCATTGCCGGGTTTCCGCCGGCTTCACCCTCCTGGAAGTGCTGATCGCCATCGTCGTGGTCGCCTTCGGCTTGCTGGGGCTCGCCGGTCTGCAGGCGTTCGCCCTCAAGAACAACCAGAGCGCGAGCCTGCGCGTCGCTGCTGTCGGGCTGACGACCGACCTCATCGACCGCATGAAAGCCAATTTCGAGGGTGCCGTGACCGGGGAATACAACAAACCCAATAACGACGCGGCCTACACTACTTCTGTGGCCGGCTGCACCCAGACGGGCGGCTGTACGCCCATCGAACTCGCCAAGAACGATCTCAAGCAGTGGAGGGATCGAGTGGCGCAGGCGCTGCCGGGCGGAGTCGGCATCGTCTGCGTCGACAGCACGCCTACTGTTCCTGCCCCCACGCCGGCGGCGCCGGGTTGCGACGACCTGGGCACCACTCCTTACGTGGTCAAGATCTGGTGGGTGGACGACCGCTCGCAAGCCAATCCCACCGGCACTCTGAAATACGTCTATACCGCCTTCAACCTGTGAAACCTGCCATGAGACAGCCCCGGACAGACCCGGCTGCGAGCCGCGGCGTGACCATGATCGAACTGATGGTCGCCGTGACGATTTCGCTCTTCATTACGCTCGTCATCGCGCAGCTTTTTCTCGGCAGCCGGCAGACCTTCGCGACGACCGACGATGTCTCGCGCATGCAGGAAAACATCCGGTACACGCAGCACATGCTCACCCGGAACATCCACATTGCGAGCTACAAGAGCAACCCCAACGAGCTGACCGTGGCGACAGGGGGCATGCTCGGCGTTTTCGACCCGCCCAATGACGCGCTCTCCGCGACCGACGGCGGCGGAACGAATTCGGACTCGCTCACGGTCCGTTTTCAGGGAAGTGGCGACGGTGCAGGTGCCGCCGACGGTACGGTGGTCGACTGTGTCGGCGCCAAGGTGGATTCAGCCAAGTTGGGCTCAGCCCTCTTTTCGGTCAATACGTTCTCGATCGCGCCGAAACCCGGTCACGAAGGCGCAACGGGCTGTTCTGCAATGGCGTGGAGATGGTTCCCGATGTCGAGAACATGCAGGTGCTGTTCGGTGAAGACACCGACAGCCCTTTCGATTACACCGCAAACCGCTACGTCCCTCTTTCCGGCGTCGCGAACATGGCGAATGTCATCAGCGTGCGCATCGCCTTGCTGTTTCAGACGCCGACCGACACCTCCAAGGCGATCCCGGACGCGAGAACCTACGACATGTTCGGCGACGGTCGACGGTAGTGCTGGAGCGCCCGGAGTTCACCGACCGGCGGATCCGGCGCATCGTGACGATGACGATCAACCTTCGCAACCGCACGCCATGAAGCGGCATTCACGGACCAGCCATATGAAACCCGTCTCTCGCAATGCTCAGAGCGGTGCGGTGCTCATCATCGCGCTGCTGTTTCTTACCATACTCACCATCCTCGGCGTGACCGCGATGACGGCCACCACCTTCGAGGAAAAGATGGCCGGCCATACCCGCGACTTGAGCGTGGCGTTCCATGCCGCGGAAGCCGCATTGCGCGACGGCCGTCGCGACCTCAACGGCATAGCCATCGGTGGGTACGCCGGAATACGCGCCCCCGCCATAGTATCCGGCGACCTTGCGGGATTCGGGGACGGCTCCAACCAGAACAACGGTTCATGTAGCGCGACAGGGACTGTGCCGGCCTTATCCCTATGAGGCCGGTGACGGCATGCAGCCCAAGCTCCTCTCCCAGAGCCTGGCGGCGGCTCCGAGCGTGCGCTACGGCTTCTATACGGGGGCACCTGCGCTGCTGGGCGTTTCCAACCCGCCGCGCTATTTCATCGAGGTCCTGTGTTATCAGAGTAAGGTCGAATCGTTATTCGGCGGCACTCCCAAGCCGTTCTGCAACTATTACCGGATTACCGCGCGGGGCTACGGCGGCAATCCCAACACGCAGGTCACCGTCCAGGAAATCTTTCTGAAACTGTAGTTCCACCGCTATCAGCATCAGGAGCAGTTATGAAGGTCGATACCAAACGTCTTTTCAAAAAGTCCGTAGCGATCGTGACATTGTTCTGCATGGCGACGCAGACCACGTTCGCGGCGCTGCTCACCCTCGCCCAGGTGCCCCTGTTCATCGGCGCCACCCCGCCGCCGCAGGTGATGCTGACGATCTCCAAGGACCAGCAGATGCACTACAAGGCCTATACCGACTACGCCGATCTCGACGGCGATGGCCTGCTCGACATCACCTACAAGCACACCATCACCTACTACGGTTATTTCGACCCGATCAAGTGCTATAACTACGATACCGGCCTCGAGCGCTTTGCCCCGATCGCAGTGAGTCCGGGCAACAACAAGTACTGCGAGACGGTGGCGGGCGGCCGCTGGAGCGGCAATTTCCTGAACTGGATCTCGATGTCGCGGATGGACACCATCCGCAAGCTCCTCTACGGCGGCTTCCGCTCGACCGATACGGCCAATCTGACGGTGCTCGAGCGCAACATCATCCCGACCGACGCGCACGCGTGGGCCAAGTACTACAACGGGACCGACATCAACCGGCTCACTCCGCATAACCCGCCGATCACCGCGCCGTCGGGTGTCGCGACCGGTTCCAGCGACAATTTCAGTACCGACGCGGCCCAGGCCATTAATACGACGACCCCCAAACACTTCCGCAACGTCGCCACCTCCGTATGCCTCGGCGACCAGGTGAAGGTGGCGATCGACTCGTCCAACTACGTGGTCGGCTACGTTTCAGTGGTCGATACCAGCGGCGATTGCAGCACCGCCGGGAGCGGCGCGTTCTCTCTGGAGGTTGATCCCGCCGGAGTCGTGGGAACCGGCGCCGGCTCGGCCACTGCCGGTTTTTACACGGTGAGCAACTTAAGTGGCGCGGGAATATCCTTCTGCAACCTGACCGGGGCCACCAATGGCACGCCCATATCGGGAACCTCCCACGTAAAAACTGACCCGCCCATAATCCGGGTGGCGCGGGGCAATTTCGGCATGTGGGCCAACAATGACATCGTCCAGTGCCAGTGGAAAGTCGGCAACCACACCTTCGGGCTCGACGGCAGCAACGGCAATATCGGCGCGTTGAGCGGTTCGGCGACTCTCCCGGTCGGCAGCGTGAGCTGGGCAAGCGCCTTCGAGCCGTTGCGGACGACCCACGGGTTGTTGAGCGGCGGCGGCGCCGTGGGTACCCCGGACATGGTCGCGCGGGTCGAAGTGTGCAATTCGAAGCTGCTCGGCTCGGAGAAGTGCAAGCAGTACAACCAGGCCAACGTCTTCAAGCCGATCGGGCTGCTGCAGCAGTACGGCGATCCGAATCTGATCCACTTTGGCCTCTTGACCAACAGCTACGCCATGAACAAGTCGGGGGGCGTGCTGCGCAAGAACGTCGGCACCCTCAACAACGAGATCGCGGTCGACGGTACCTTCTTGAATCCGGCGGCCGGCAGCATCATCACTGCCATGAACAACCTCAAGATTTTCGGCTACAGCTATTCGTCCAAGGACTACCTCGCCGGCGACAACTGCGGTTCCGTCACCTCAACCGGCGGGAATTCGGCCCTCAACCGCGGCGACGCCGAGGAAGGCCGCTGCACCAACTGGGGCGATCCGATCGCGGAAATGTACCTCGAATCGGTGCGCTATTTCGCGGGAAAAGCCGCCACCCCAGGTTACGGGTACAAACAGTCCGGAAGCAGAGACGAGAGCGTGGGCTTGCCGCAGGCCACCTGGACCGACCCCTTGAACAGCAATAATTTCTGCGCGCCGTTGAACGTGCTGGTGTTCAATCCGGGGACTGGGACGTTTGACCGGGACCAGCTCGGCGGCGTGTCCGATATCGCGGGAGCGGGCTCCAATACCGCCATCTCCCTGACGAATGCAGTAGGCGCCGCCGAAGGCATCAACGGCAAACCGTGGTTCGTCGGCAACAGCCCCGCCGATCCCACCGACCTGTGCACGGGAAAAAGCAATGTGATGTTCGGCGAGATCTACGGCCTCTGCCCGCAAGCGCCGCGCGGCCAGGGCAGCTATCTCATCGCGGGCATTGCGCACCTCGCCAAGCACCAATCGCATCCGCACCGATATCGCCGTGCCCAGCGCCGACGCCAAGTCGCTCAAAGTGACGACTTACGGCATCGCCGCTGCGTCCACGCCCAACGTCCGCATCCCGGTCGGCAACGGCATCGTGACCCTGATGCCTTCCGTCCGCGTAAGAGACACGGTCATCGGCTACGGCACCGGCGGGCTGGTGGACTTCAAGGTCATCTTTCAGGACGCGACCTCGGGCAAGTTTTTCGTGCAATGGGAAGCGTCGCAGCAGGGCGGCGACTACGACCTCGACCTATGGGGTGTGATCAGCTACACGATCTCCGGCTCGACCATTACGGTTACCACCGACGTCATTTCCGCGAATCTCAGCGGCGACATCGGCTTCGGTTACATCATCAACGGCACGACCAAGGACGGCGCGCACTATCACTCGGGATTCGAGAGAGACGACTCGAAAACCAGCTTTATTTACGACGATCCGACCTCTGTCACCGTAACCGGGCCGCACCCCGGCACCGGCATTGTTGGCACCCTGAATGGGGTGGCCCGGCTCGCAGATCAATAGTTCTGGCGGCTGTAACGTCTGCAAGGGCGAAGCCGGGCCCACGTCCGTCACTTATAGCACTGGCGCATCCGCCGCGGGATTGCTGCAAGACCCGCTGTGGTACGCGGCGAAATACGGCGGCTTTACCGACGGCAACGGCAACAACCTGCCCGACGTGCAGAGCGAGTGGGACAGCAGGCTTGCGAACGGTCAGTTCGGACAGGACGGCATTCCCGACAACTTCTTCCTGGTGGCCAACCCTCTCGGCCTGGAAGCCGCGCTCGCCCGCGCCTTCCAAGCGATACTCGAGGTCTCGTCGGCGTCGTCCGTAGCGGCGAACTCGACCCAGCTGCAGACCGGAACCACGATCTATCAGGCGCGATTCAACACGAGCGACTGGAGCGGGCAGCTCCTGGCGTTTCCGGTCGATCCCGCCACCGGCCAGGTATCGCCGAAAGAGACATGGGACGCGGGGCAGGTGATCAACGGCCAGAATCCCAGCACCGGGCGCAACATCTTCACTTACAACGATACCGCCGCTACCCGCGACGGGATCCGCTTCCGCTGGCCCGCTAGCCCCACCTTTGATACCACCACCGGAAGAGTCATCCCGGCGAGCCTGGCCACGAACGAGATCAGCCCGACGCTGGTCGACGCCCTCAACACTCTTGCCGGGGACGGCTACCAGCGACTCCCGCGGGTCGGAGCGGCTCAACTGGCTGCGCGGCGATCCGTCGTCGGAGGGCCCTACGGGCACCGCATTCCGGCAGCGCTTGATCAGCAAGCTCGGAGACATCGTCAACTCCAGCCCCACCTTCGTGGGAGCGCCGAATTCCGGCTTCGGCGATCCGGGATACGCTGCCTTCCGCAGTCAGCAGCTCGACCGCAATCCGATGATTTACGTCGCGGCCAACGAGGGCATGATGCACGGCTTCCGGGCCTCCGATGGCGTGGAGCTGCTCGCCTACATTCCGAGCAAGGTCCACTCCAGGTTGAACGAGCTCACGTCCAAGGCGTATGTGGGATCAGCCGCGCACCGCTATTACGTGGATGCTACGCCGACAGTCGGGGATGCGTTCATCAGCGTGGGTGGACCCCTTGAATGGCGTACGGTACTGGTGAGCTCGCTGGGAGCCGGCGGGCAGGGGCTGTTCGCCCTCGACGTCACGAACCCGGGAAAAGTCGGGAATCCTGCTGATGCCGGGGATTTCGCGGAGACAGCCGCAAACGCAGCCAAGGTCGTGCTCTGGGAATTCAACGATACCGACGATCCCAACCTGGGCTATATCATCGGCCAGCCCATCATCCGCAAGATGGCGAACGACCGGTGGGCCGCGATCGTTTCGGGAGGCTACAACAATTCCGAAGGCAAGACCCCGGACAACCCGGCAGTGCTAGGCGAGGCTGCGTGTACCGACTCGACCGGGGTGATCGGCGCGGTGACTTCTGCGACGGTCGTGCCCCCGAACTGCACGACGAGCACCACGGGCCAGGCGTATCTTTTCATCATCTTCCTGGACGGGCCGACCGGCGCGAACCGGACCTGGATAAACGGTACCGACTACATCAGGATCCCCACTGGCGCCGGCTCGGTCGGAACGCCCAACGGGCTGGCGTCACCCGCCGGCCTCGATACGAACATCGATGGCAAAGTGGATTTCATCTATGCCGGCGATTTGCTGGGCAACCTGTTCAAGTTCGATGTGAGAAGCCCGACTCCAGGCAATTGGGCCAATCCCACGAACCAGGTCGTCCTGTTCACGGCAACCGTTCCCGGCACCGTCCCTCCGCAGCCGCAGCCCATCACCTCTATCCCGGATGGCACGCTGCACCCAACCGGCAAGGGTTTCATCATCGCTTTCGGCACCGGCAAGTACCTCGAGCCCACCGATCCCAATGCGCCTTACGCGGTACAGAGCTACTACGGCATATGGGACAAAAACGACGCGCTTGTGCCGCCGGCGGTGGCGTCGCCGAATCCAATCTCCACGCAAACCACGGTCACCAGCCGCACCCAGTTGCTGGAACAGACGATCACCAACGTGACAAGCGGCGGTACCAGCTTCAGGGTGCTCTCCAACAACGTGCCCGTTTGGTCGCAGGACACTTCACCACCCGTGGCGGATGACTCGCCGTCACTGGGGAGGCACATGGGATGGTTCATGAATTTCCCGAGTGCCGACAAAACCGGGGAGCGCAGCGTATTCGGGCCGATACTCACCGGGGGCCGGCTCATCTTCACCACGCTGTTACCGAACGCGGCTGCCTGCGAGGCTGGCGGCAGCAGCTTCCTCATGGTGGTCAGTCCCGGGACGGGAGGGCGCATCGACGCCCCGGTACTCGAGACGAACAACGACGGGACGCTCAACAGCTCGGACAAGGTGTTGCTCGGCTCCGCCCAGGTATTCGTGAGCGGCGTCCAGACCAAAACCGGTATTACGAATACTCCCACCATCATCAAGGCGGGGGCAGCGATGGGTGGTCCTGGGCTACCCGGCGCCGCAGAGCAAACGGGATCAGCCACGGCCGGAGCTACCGCGGACCCCCGTGTCGCCATTATGGGAGGTTCGAAGGTGTCGAATATAGCCAACGAGCTGATTGGGTTTAGCGCGACTTCGGGTCGCGTGTCGTGGCGTGAGATTCTGGCCGAATAGGAAAAGGGGGGTACCGTGAGGACGAGCAGATTCTCGGGATTTACGCTGATCGAGCTGATGATAGCGGTAATGATCATCGGCATCCTGGCGGCGGTCGCCTATCCCAGCTATCAGGACAGCATAAACAAAAGCCGGCGTGCTGAAGGCAAGAGCGCACTGCTGAAGGCGGCGCAGGTGCTGGAGCGCTGGTACACCGACAACAATACCTACGGGAATACACCTGCACCGCCAGCAGTGCCGACATCGATCAACCTCGTCCCGCTCTTCCCGCCCGCCGCTGGCATCGTCTACTCGGGGGAGAACCCATCGGACAACCGGGGCTACTACCAGATCACCGCCGCCGCCCCAACGCCGGGCTTGCCCGCTAGTCAGTTGCTTCTCGCTCACCGCCACGCCCGGTGCCGACGCTGCTACGCCTAACGGCTCCTTCAAGGACCCGAAGTGCGGCAATTTCACACTCACGCAGCACGGGCGTGCGCGGCTGGACCTCAGGAACGAATGCGAACTTGTGCAGGTGGTAAGGTAAGTCGCACCGCCCGCGCCGCCAAAGCCATGTCCAATGACATGGCTTTTTTCCCGGCGCGCAATGTCATTTCATGCGAGCCTTGTCTGTTCATTACCGAGGGCATGTCCCCGACCCAGTTCAGATTGGGCGGATTCATCGCGATCTCGATCGCCCTGCATCTCATGATGGCCGCAGGCGCGGGCCGGCTCGATTTCTCCGCCCGGCGCTTCGGCGACGTCCCTGCCCGTCCCGATTTGCACGCTACGCTCGCGCCGCGCGACCACGCGCAGGTTGAGCCGGGGACCTCCAGTGTCGATCCCGGCGCAACTGAAACAGCCAAAGAAAGCGCGCCGGAGCCTGCTCCGACAGAGAGCGCGCCCCGCCCCGGAGCTGCGGGAGCTCCCGTCGAGGAGGCCGGCCTCGCGCTGCCTGCAGCGGAAAAGTGGTTTACCGCCAGCGAGCTCGACGTACGCGCGGAACCGCTGACCAGCGTCGAGCTGCGTTATCCCGAAAACCTGCGCAACCAGCCGGTCATCGGCAAAGTGCGCTTGCGCCTGTTCATCGACGAGCGCGGGGTCGTCCGCAAGATGCAAATCGCAGCGTCGGAACCCGACGGACTGTTCGATGACGCGGCCAAGCAGACATGGGAAGACGTGAGGTTCTCGCCCGCGCTCAAGAATGGCGCGCCGGTGAAGAGCCAGAAACTCCTCGAGCTCCTCTACCAGCCGGGGCTGATGTAGCAGCATGCTTCACCATGCTTCATGTTTAATGAAACTGCGGTCTTGGGCGCTACGCATCAAGTCTAAGCATTGGAACACATGCAGCTGATCAAGGATTGCCGTCCAGTGCTAGACCCGCTCCGCGAGCGGCTTGGGAAGCGGAAACACCACTTTCTCGGCGATGCCTGAAAGCTCCTGAACGCTCTCGGCGCCCAGGCCCTTCAGCCTCTCGATGACCTGGCTCACCAGTACTTCCGGGGCGGACGCCCCTGCCGTGACGCCCACCACGCGCGCCCCGGCCAGCCATTCGGCTTCGAGCTCATCGGCGTTGTCCACCATATACGCCCTGACGCCCTGATTCCGCGCGACCTCGCGCAGGCGGTTGGAATTGGAGCTGTTGGGCGAGCCCACGACGATCACCACCTCGCACTGCCTCGCCAGCATTTTCACCGCGTCCTGGCGGTTCTGCGTGGCGTAGCAGATATCGTCCGTCTTGGGGCCAACGATCCCGGGAAAACGTACCTTCAGCGCTTCGACGATTTCGCGCGCGTCGTCCACCGACAGCGTGGTTTGCGTGACGAAAGACAGGTTGTCCGCGTCCTGCACCTCGAGCCCCGCGACATCCGCGACATTTTCCACGAGGTACATACCCCCCGCGCTCTGTCCCATGGTCCCCTCGACCTCCGGGTGTCCATGGTGCCCGATCATGATGATCTCGCGGCCCTGATCGCGCATCTTCGCCACTTCGACGTGGACCTTCGTGACCAGCGGGCAGGTCGCGTCGAAAACCTTGAGATTCAATGCTTCCGCATTGCGCCGCACCGCCTGGGAGACACCGTGGGCGCTGAAGATCACCGTCGCGCCCGACGGCACCTCGGACAGGTGCTCGACGAATACCGCGCCTTTGCGTCTCAGGTCCTCGACTACGAACTTGTTGTGCACGACCTCGTGGCGCACGTAGATCGGCGCGCCATAGAGCGCGAGCGAGCGCTCGACGATTTCGATGGCGCGGTCGACTCCGGCGCAAAAGCCGCGGGGATTGGCGAGAAGGACTTTCATAACGAAATTATAACCGCAGAGGAGCGGAGCAAATACAATGCAAAGAAATCATGGGCTCAGTGTCTCTGCGCCTCTGCGGTGGATTGAGTGTTCTTCCGAGGGCGAATAGCGTCCCATATCAGCAGCACGGCGCCGCAGGTGATCGCGCTGTCGGCCACATTGAACGCCGGCCAGTGACGGCCGAAGGCGTGAAAATCGAGAAAATCGATCACCGCGCCGACGAGCACGCGATCGATCACGTTGCCCACCGCTCCCGCCAACACCAGCGAGAGCGCCAGCGCGAAAAGCCGCTCCTGCGGATATCGGGCAAGCAGGTACACGATCCACGCCGAGGCGGCGAGGGCAATCGCGATGAACAGCCCCCGCTGCCAACCCGACTGGTCCGACAGAAAGCTGAAAGCGGCTCCGGGGTTGTGCACCAGAACGAGATTGAAAAACGGCGTTACGGCAACGCTCTTGCCGAGAGCGAGGCTCTGAGTAACGGCGTATTTGGTGATCTGGTCGAGAACGATGATCACCGCCGAGAGCGAGAGCCACTTACGCATGATCGCGGGGTTCTCCAGGCCCAAAGAGGTTCGATACGCAGCGCCCGCACAGCTGCGGATGCTCGCGATCAGCCCCGACGTCCGCCCGGTAATGCCAGCAGCGATCGCACTTCTCGTGCGGGCTGGGGGAGACGCGCAAAGTCACATCGGGCATGGCGGTCGCGACGCCACTCGTCTGCCCGTTGTCAAGGACCCGCGCCTGCGAGGTGATGAACACAAAGCGCAGGTCGTCGTCGAATGACTTCAGAAACTCGCGACTCTCGCCGTCCGCATAGAGCTCCACTTCTCCGGCCAGCGGAGAACCGATCTTGCCGGCCACGCGCAGCTCTTCGAGCTGCTTCAGGACGTCGGACCGGAGCAGCCGCAACCGGTTCCAGCGGCTGCGCAACTCGCCCGCATCGCGCGGCAACCCGAACTCGTACCAGGTCTGCTCGAACACGCTCTCCTCACCCCCGTTCAGCGCTTCCCACACTTCCTGGGCGGTATAGGAAAGTATCGGCGCGAGCAGGCGCGTGAGCGACTGCGCGATGTGGTACAGCGCATTCTGGGCCGCGCGGCGCGGCCGGGAATTCGCGGGGGTCGTGTAGAGGCGGTCCTTGATGATGTCAAGATAGAAGCCGCCCAGATCCTCGGAGCAGAAATTCTGCAGCTTCTGTGTCACCAGATGGAACTCGTAGTCGCCGTAATGGCCGGCCGATTTCGGGTCCTTCATGCCGGGCTCGGAGGGCACCAGCTCCCGCTGCAGGTCGCTGGTCATGACCCACGCGTAGCGGTCGATCTCCAGCCACTCGTCGACCGGCAGCGCATCGCGCGCGAGCTCGAAGTCGGCGAGGTTGGCGAGCAGGAAGCGCAAGGTGTTTCGGATGCGGCGGTACGATTCCACCACCCGCTTCAGAATCTCGTTCGAGATGGTGAGCTCGCCCGAATAATCGCTGGCCGCGACCCAGAGGCGCAGGATGTCCGCTCCGAGTGTGTCCATTATATTCTGCGGCGCCGTCGCGTTACCCTTCGACTTCGACATCTTGCGACCCTCGAGGTCGATGACGAAGCCGTGCGTGAGCAATCCCCGGTAGGGCGGAATGCCGTCCATCATGCACGACACGAGCAGAGACGAATGAAACCAGCCGCGATGCTGGTCCGAGCCCTCGAGATAGAGGTCCGCGGGAAACACGCTCTCGGATTTGTGCGACCCGCGCAACACGGTCCAGTGCGTCGCCCCGGAGTCGAACCAGACGTCGACCGTGTCCTTCACCTTCTCGTAGTGCGGCGCGTCGGCGCCGAGGAGCTCCTCCTCAGTCACTGACTGCCAGGCCTCGATGCCGCCCCGTTCCACGCGTTGCGCCACTTGTTCGAGCAGCTCGAGCGCGCGCGGATGCAGCTCGCCGGTTTCCTTGCGGATGAAAAATGGCATCGGCACCCCCCACTGGCGCTGGCGCGACAGCGTCCAGTCCGGGCGGTTGGAGATCATCCCGTGGAGCCGGGCGCGCCCCCAGGCGGGAAAGAACTGCGTCGCCTCGATACCGCGCAGGGCGGTGGCGCGCAGCGGCTCCGGGGGCTTCACGCCCCGGTATCCGGGCACTTCGTCCATCCCCGCGAACCACTGCACGGTTGCGCGCAGGATCAGCGGGCGTCTTGTGCCGCCAGCAGTGCATGTAGCTGTGCTGGTGGGGTTCCTCGTGGAGCAACGCCCCGACTTCCCTCAGACTTCGCGACGATCCTCGGGTTCGCTTTCCAGATCATCATGCCGCCGAAAAACGGCAGCGAGTCGGTGAATTTTCCGTCGCCCAGCACCGGGAGTCAGTATCTCGTCGTCCTTCATGCCGTAGCGGCGGCAGGAATTGAAGTCCTCGACGCCGTACGCCGGTGCGGAGTGGACGATGCCCGTGCCCGTGTCGAGCGTTACGTACTCGCCGAGAAAGACCGGAGCGACGCGATCGTAGAATGGATGCCTGAATCGGATCCCTTCGAGGTCCTTGCCCATGACAACTTGGATCGGAACGGTCTGGATCGCGTCGCTTAAGTCCATAACGAGATAGACATTTGTCCTTGAGATCGCTGGCGAGGATGAGCGCGCCCCGGTCGGTTTCGACCAGGGAGTACCGGTAGTCGGGATGCACGTTCAACGCTTGATTGGCGGGAATCGTCCAGGGAGTCGTCGTCCAGATCACCGCATAACTGGGCCCCTGCGGAAGCTCGTTCAACCCAAAAGCCTGTCTCAGTTTTTCGCGATCCTCGTCCAAGATCGCAAAGCCGACATCGATCGCGATATCGGCTCGATCCTCGTACTCGACCTCCGCCTCGGCGAGCGCCGAGCCGCAGTCGAAGCACCAGTTAACGGGTTTCAGGCCGCGGTAGACGTAACCCTTTCTCAGCAGAATACCCAAAGCCCGAATCTCGTCGGCTTCGTTCCGGTAGGCCATGGTGAGATAAGGATTCTCCCAGTCGCCCAGCACGCCAAGGCGCTGGAAATCCTTCTTCTGCCGCTCGATCTGCTCGGCGGCGTAGGCGCGGCACAGCCGCTGCGTCTCCTGCGCGGGAAGGTTCTTGCCGTGCGTCTTTTCGATCTGCACCTCGATCGGCATGCCGTGGCAATCCCAGCCGGGCACGTACGGCGCGTCGAACCCCGACAGGGTCTTGATCTTGACGATGATGTCCTTGAGGATCTTGTTCACCGCGTGGCCGATGTGGATGTCGCCGTTGGCGTAGGGCGGGCCGTCGTGCAGGATGAAGCTGGGCGCGCCGCGGCGCGCGTCCGGATGCGCTCGTAGAACTTGCGCTCCTGCCAGCTCTTCAGCATCAGCGGCTCGCGTTTCGCGAGATCGCCGCGCATCGGAAACGGAGTGTCGGGCAGGTTCAGCGTTTTCTTGTAATCAGCCATGAGCAAGACATTTACCGCGGAGGCACGGAGCACACGGAGAAAAATCAACGCGGATTGAAAGTGACGCAGGCGGAACGCAGAATACCCCGCGCGATCTCATTCTAGCCTTTCGCCTTTCTCTGTGTCTCCGCGTCTCTGCGGTGAAAATAACTTTTTGCATTGTCCACGTCGAGCGCTATCTGGCGCGTGAGGGTGACGAGATCGGCGTATTTCTCTTCCTCGCGCAGCTTGCGCAGAAAATCCACCCGCACGTGCCGGCCATACAGGTCGCCGTCGAAATCGAAAATGTGGACTTCCAGCGTCGGGGTTCCCTGTTGCCTGACGGTGGGACGCACGCCGAGGCTCGCCACTGCCCGCAGCGGCGCCTCCCCGACCCCGCTCAACTCGACCACGAATATACCGGTCAATGGGGGGCGATTGTGCTTGATCTGGATATTGGCGGTCGGGAAGCCCAGCTTGCGCCCCAGCCCGTCGCCGCGCACCACGCGTCCGCTCATCGAATAGGCGCGCCCGAGCAGCCTGCCGGCGCGATCGAGCTCGCCCGCGGCAAGTGCGGCGCGCACCGCAGTGCTGGAGACGCGCTCGCCATCGAGCGTGACACTGGTCAGTGCCGCGACTTCGATTCCGAAGCGCGGAGCCGCCTGCCTCAACATCACCAGGTCGCCCCCGCGCCGCGCGCCGAAACGGAAATCGTCCCCCACCAGCAACCAGCGTGCGCCGAGCCCGCGTGCAATAACGCGATCGACGAAATCCTCCGCCGTAATCTGCGCGAAGGCGTAGCTGAAGCGGCAAAGGTGCACGCGGTCCACCCCGAAATCCGCGAGCAGCTCCAGCTTTTCGCGCAGCGAAGTCAACCGCGTGGGCGCCTTGTCGGGCGCGAAGAACTCGCGCGGATGGGGTTCAAAGGTCAGTACGCACGCGGGCGCATCGAAACGATGCGCCGCGCGCACGAGTTCGGCGAGCATTGCCTGATGGCCGAGATGCACGCCGTCGAAATTGCCTATGGTGAGGGCGGTCGGCCCCGCGGCTGCGGCGGCCGCGGTGGGAGTACCGCGAGTGATGCGCATACAACCCAGCCAAAAGTATTACTAAAAGCTTGAATTGTAGCGTGTTTTACCCGTGCGGACCAGCTTCGCGGCGCGTCGGCGGCCGATCCGCAATGATGAATTTGCGCTTGGCCGTGGCGAAGTAGCGGTAGGCGACGTCGATGGTGATGCCCTGCTCGCGCTCGGCTTCTAGTCCATCGGTCAGAAGTGAAAGGTCGATCGATTCTAGGCCCCGCCGGCGCGAAACCTCGGAGACCGCCGCGAGCTGATCGGCAGGACCTGCGCGTGTCGTGCGTGCCTTTTCCTGTCCCGGCGCGCGCCGCCGTGCCGCATCGAACGAATCCGAGTCGCTTCCAGCAGCGTGACCGACTGGTGCCGTCGCGGCTCTCGCCGGCCGAGATGAAGCCGCACCGTGCCGCGCCGTATCGACTCTTCGCCCTCGGCACGAGCAGCCGCTCGCCCAACGCAGCCGCGCGCCGGTCCCGGAAGGCGAGCACCTCCGGAAAATTGTGGCCGGTGTCCACATGCAGAAGAGGGAACGGAAAGCGTCCCGGCCGGAACGCCTTCTCCGCCAGCCGCAGCAGGACAGCCGAATCCTTGCCGCCCGAGAACAGCAACGTCGGATTCGCGCACTCGCCCGCGACCTCACGCAGGATATGGATGGCTTCCGACTCCAACCAGTCGAGATGACCGCGCGCCGGTACACGCGTGAGCTCGCGGGCTTCCGCGGTGAGATTCATACCGTCTCCGCCCGCGCGCGCTCGTCGGGAGCGGGGTGCAGGCCGCACTCCTTGGATTCGGCATTTTTCCACCACCAGCGACCGGCGCGGACGTCCTCCCCGGGCGCGATCGCCCGCGTGCAGGGAGCGCAGCCGATACTGGGGTAGCCGCGGTCATGGAGCGCGTGATACGGCACCTGCCGCTCGCGGATGTAGGTCCATACCTCCTGCTCACTCCAGTCGGCTAGCGGGCTGAACTTCATCAACCCGTGTTCACTGTCGAAGGCCTCGGTCGCCACCTCACCGCGGGTAACGGATTGGGACCGCCGCAGGCCGGTGATCCACGCCTTCCTGCCCGCAAGCGCCCGGCGCAACGGTTCCACCTTGCGCATACCGCAGCACGCCTTGCGCTGTT
Organism: uncultured beta proteobacterium; assembly: GCA_963802355.1. Lineage (GTDB taxonomy): Bacteria > Pseudomonadota > Gammaproteobacteria > Burkholderiales > SG8-41 > SG8-41. Next base: position 895,184 of record CAWDIV010000015.1, read on the forward strand.
CGAGGCCGGCGTAGAAACCGTTCACGCCGTGGGTTTTCACATAGGACTCCACCGCTTCGGAACGGGGAAACAACACTCGCAGGCGCGTCGCGTAGCGCACCTCGATTGCTTCGATCAGGGCGTAGGTCTCATTCGGCAGACGGCCGGTGTCCAGGGTAAACATGTCGATCGGCAACCCGTTGGTGCAGATCAAGTCGGTCAGCACCATGTCCTCGGCGCCCAGGCTGTTCGCGAATGTCACCGGGGCGAACTCACGCACGATCCTTCGCAAGAGCGGCAGTACCGTGTCTGATTTCTGGCGTGCAAAATCGATCATGAACGAATCCATGGTCCCTTTTTCAGCGTTTCCTTCGGGTTGATACGGTAAGAAGTCGGCGCGCCGGCGTAAGCCGCAGTTGCGGCCGCCGTCACGCCGTCCTACAGGAGGGCATGACGGTGGTTTCAGTGGACGTTGCGGACGCCTCGGCAAACACTGCACCGAGCATGATGACCACCGGGCCGGTAAGCCCGAATTGAGCGATGCGCGGCAGCTCGGCGAGCGTGAGCGAGATCCGGCGCGTCATCGGGAGCGTAGCGTTTTCCACGACCAACACCGGCAAAGCTCCCGGCGCGCCGGCGGCGAGGAGCGCCGTGGTGATCGCTTCGGCCTCGCCCGCTCCCATGTAGATCACCGTGCTGTCTGCAGCCACCGCGGCCGCGGCCCAACCGCTCGGCGCTGCATCCTCTCCGACCCGCGGCGTCACGAAGGAGACGCTGCGCGCGATCCCCCGCTGCGTGAGCGAGACCCCGGCTTCGGCTGCCGCCGCCGACGCGGCCGTGACGCCAGGGACGATTTCATAGGGTACGCCGGCCGCTTCGAGCGCGGCGATTTCTTCCTGCGCCCGCCCGAACAACAGCGGGTCGCCGCCTTTCAGCCGCACGACCACACGGTGCTTGCGCGCAGCATCCACGAGACGCTTGTTGATGAACTGCTGGGCGGTCACATGCCGGCCGCAACGCTTGCCGACGAGGATTTTTTCGGCGCGCGCGGCGAGAGCAATCAATCCGGCGTGCACCAACGCATCGTGAAACACGATATCGGCGCGCTTGAGAACCTCCGCGCCGCGCAGCGTGATGAGGTCCGGAGCGCCGGGCCCTGCGCCGACGAGATATACCTTGCTCGCGGTCCGTTCCATGAGTTTTGGCTATTTCCTGCCGTCAGGCGAGGCGGGCTGGCGGCGACGGAACAGGGGCAAGGGGTGCTCCACCGAGCCCTGATAGCTTTCGCTGAAATCGCCGAACGCGCCCAGCGCATCCTGAACGTCCTCACCTGCGCGCAGGGCAAAGGCGTTGAAGCCGCAACTGGCGAGAAAGAAGAGCTGGTCGCGGAACACGTCGCCGATCGCGCGCAGCTCGCCCTTCCAGCCGTAGCGCTCGCGCAACAGTCGTCCTATGGAAAAACCGCGCCCGTCCCCGAATTTCGGGAAATTCACCGCGACCACGCTGAAGAGCGGCAGATCTGCGGCGATAGCCGAGGGCTCCTCATCGCTGTTCAACCACACCCCCAGCGGCCCGCCGCGAGCGAGCAGCGTTTCGCGTTCCGCCCGCCACAGCGCAAGCGGCACGATGATGTTTCCGGCGGGCGGGATCGGGGGCAGGCTGCCGTCGGCCGCCAGCTCAAGCTGCTGCCACGAATCGGCTACGACGTTCCTGTCTTTGATGATGATTGCCATAGACGCGTTCCTTGAACGGTTCGATACCGATGCGCCAGACGAGATCCACGAAGCGTTCCTCTTCGCTGTCGCGCCGCTCGAGATACGTGCCGATCAGCTTCTCGATAACGTCGGGAATCTCTTCGCGCCCGAACGAAGGGCCGATCACCTTTCCCAGCGCCGCCGGCGCGCCGGGGCGGGTAAGCCCCTGGTTGCCGCCGATGGAGATCTGGTACCACTCCTCGCCGTCCTTGTCCACGCCGAGGATGCCGATGTGGCCGACGTGGTGGTGACCGCACGAATTCACGCAGCCGGAAATGTTGAGGTCGAGCTCGCCGATGTCGTACTGGTAGTCGAGGTCGTCGAACCGCTCCTGGATCGCCTGAGCTACCGGTATCGATTTGGCGTAGGCGAGCGAGCAGAAATCGCCGCCCGGGCACGCGATGATATTGGTGATGAGCCCGATATTCGGGCTCGCCAGTCCCAGCGCCTTCGCCTCGCCCCACAACGCGTGTAGCTGCGACTGGCGCACATCGGCGAGGATCAGGTTCTGCTCGTGCGACACGCGCAGCTCGCCCAGGCTGTAGCGGTCGGCGAGATCCGCCACGGCATCCATCTGGTCGGCGGTGGCGTCCCCCGGCGGCACGCCGGTCTTCTTGAGCGACAGCGTCACCGCCGCGTAACCCGGCGCCTTGTGGGGATGGACGTTGCGCTTCGCCCAGGCCGCGAACGCCGGTTCGGCGGCGAGCCGCGCGGCGTGACCGGCGTCGTCGCCGGGAAGCGGCTCGTACGTCGGCCGCGTGAAGCGCCCTTCCACCCGCCGCACTTCTTCCAGAGTGAGCGTGGAAGGCCCGTCCTTCAGATGCGCCCATTCGGCCTCGACCTCCTCGCGAAACCGCTCCGGCGTGCGTGCCTTCACCAGGATCTTGATGCGCGCCTTGTTCAGGTTGTCGCGGCGGCCATAGCGGTTGTAGACGCGCATGATGGCCTCGAGGTACGTGAGCAGATGCGGCCACGGCAGGAACTCGCGGATCACGTGGCCGACGATGGGCGTGCGCCCCATACCTCCGCCGACGATCACCCGGAAGCCAACTTCACCCCCCGGCGCGGCGCCGTCCGAGCCGGCTCCTTTCGGGTCGCGCACCGCGTGCAGCCCGACGTCGTGGAGGAAGATGGCGGCGCGATCGGACTGCGCCCGATTCACGGCGATCTTGAACTTGCGCGGAAGAAAGGAGAACTCGGGGTGGAAAGTGGACCACTGGCGCAGCAGCTCGCACCAGACGAAGGAATCCACTATCTCATCGGGTGCGATTCCTGCGAAGTGATCGGTGGTGATGTTGCGCACCGAATTACCGCTGGTCTGAATCGCGTGCATCTGCACTGTCGCGAGCTCGGCCAGGATGTCGGGCACTTCCTCCAGCTTCGGCCAGTTGAACTGGATGTTCTGGCGCGTGCTGAAATGGCCGTAGCCCCGGTCCCACTTGCGGGCGATGTGGGCGAGGGTGCGCAGCTGGCGGGTAGCCAGCAAGCCGTAGGGAATTGCCACGCGCAGCATCGGGGCGTAGCGCTGAATGTAGAGCCCGTTGCGGAGCCGCAGGGGCCGGAAATCGTCTTCCGAGAGCTTGCCGGCCAGGAACCGCTGTGTCTGCGCGCGGAACTGAGCGACCCGCTCGTCCACCAGCTTTTGATCGATCTCGTCGTACTGATACACAACGATTCCCCGTTAAGACGTTCAGGACCTGCATGGTAGTCTTACGTTCTTATGTTCCAAAAGAATATTGTGGTAGGATGTTATATCTAATCGTTATTTACGGCTAAGCACTTGAAACTACAGCAACTAAAGTACCTGTGTGAAGTCGCCCGCCAAGGATTGAATCTCTCGGAGGCGGCGGCGGCTTTGCATACGTCGCAACCCGGCATCAGCAAGCAGATCCGCCAGCTCGAGGACGAGCTGGGAGTAGACATCCTGGTGCGCCACGGCAAACGCGTGGTGGAGATTACCGAGCCGGGCAAGCTGATACTCGGCATCGCCGAACGGATGCTGAAGGACGTGGACAACCTCAAACAGGTGGCTCACGAATACAGCCAGCGAGGATAGCGGGGCCCTCGTCATCGCGACCACTCACACCCAGGCGCGCTACGCGCTTCCGTCCGTGGTGAAACGCTTTACACAGCGGTATCCCAAAGTGCGCCTTGCGCTGCGCCAGGGAAGCCCGCAGCAGATCGCCGAGCTGGTGAAAACAGGCGAGGCCGATATCGCGATCGAAACGGAAGCCGACGAGTTCTACGACGGTCTCGTGCTCCTGCCGTGCTATCAGTGGAACCGCTGCGTGTTGACGCCGCTCGATCACCCGTTGCTGAAGGAGCGTCAATTGACGCTCGAGAGCATCGCCCGCTATCCGGTCATTACCTACGATTTCGCGTTCACCGGAAGTTCGCCGATCAAGCGCGCATTCGACACGAAACGCATCACGCCCAACGTGGTGCTGACTGCAATCGATGCGGACGTGATCAAGGCCTACGTCGAGATGGGGCTCGGCGTCGGCATCCTCGCCAGGATGGCGTTCGATCCGGCCCACGATCTCGGTTTGCGCCTGATCGACGCGAGCCATCTGTTCGAGCCCAGCACCGCGCGTATCGCCATGCGCCGCAATGCCTATCTGCGCGGCTACGTCTACGAATTCATCGAGCTGTTTGCCCCCCACTTGAAACGAGCGGTGGTCGAAGCTACCCAGCGCGGCGAAGGCACGAGTTACGAACTCTGACATTCAAGATCATTTCAGCCACGGAAACACACGGAAGCACACAGACAAGAAACAAAACAATCAATTAACGAATAGAGTCATTTCAGGTCTTCCGTTCTGTCCGTGTTTTCCGTGTGATTCCGTGGCCAATTTTCGCCTTTGGTTTCATCTGTGTTCATCTGTGTTTATCTGTGGCTGAATCCCGGGGCAGCAATTCCGAAACGATACGGACAACGTGTTCGTTCGCCCAATCGAGCTCGCCGGTTACCGTGTAACGGATCCGGCCGTTCGGAGCGATCAGGAAGCTCGCGGGCAGGATACGCACCTTCCATGCTCTGGTCGTCCGTCCCCCGGCATCAAGCAACGTCGGGAAGTCGAGCGGCATCTGGGCGAGGAATTTAGCTACCCGCGATTCCGGCTCGTCCACGTTTACCGCAAGCACGACGAACGGGCGGTCCGCGAGTGTCTTCTTCAGTCTTCCGATGGAAGGCATTTCCTCCCGGCAGGGGACGCACCAGGTCGCCCAGAAATTCAACAACACAACCTTGCCGCGGTAGTCTTCGAGACGATGGTTGGCTCCACCAATGTCCTTGATTTCGAGAGCGGGTGTGTCACCGCCGGGCCACGGCTTGAGCTCGCCTGCAGCATGGGCCGCGGGCGCCAGCGAACACAGCCACACGATGGCGATGCGCAGTAGCGAAAACACCCTCAGGCTCGCTTCGAAAAATCCGCCAGGCGAAAGCCGAGCAGCCATAATGCGCCGAAGTAGGTCGTGACGCCCAGCATGACGATGCCGGTCAGCCGCAACGCCCGCGCCGCGGCGCCCGCGGAAAGCCAGTTGGCGTCATTGCCGGCGGTCGTCCACAGCACCGCCGACAGGGCACACACCGCGATCGCGAGTTTGACGATGAAGATTCCCCAGCCGGGCTGCGGCGTGTAGATAGCGCGGCTGCGCAAGCCGCGATAGAGGAGGGCCGCATTGAAGCAAGCGCCGAGCCCGATGGCAAGCGCCAAACCCGCGTGCTGGAACGGCCAGATGAAGATGAAGTTCATCACCTGGGTCACGACCAGCGATATAACCGCTATCCTCACGGGTGTCCGGATATCCTGGCGCGCGTAGAAACCCGGTGCCAGCACCTTGACGATAATCAATCCGACCAGTCCCACACTATAGGCGACGACCGCACGACGCGTCGCCATAACATCGGAGGCGGTGAATTCCCCGTAGTGAAATAACGTCGTCACCAAGGGCACGGCGAGCAGCGCCAGCGCCGCCGCGGCAGGAGCGGCGAGCAGCAACGTCAGCCGCAGCCCCCAGTCGAGCAGTTGCGAATACTCGTCAGTCGAGCGCGCCGCGAAATGCTTCGAGAGACTCGGCAGCAGTATGGTGCCGAGCGCCGCCCCGAGCAACCCGAGTGGAAACTCCATCAGCCGGTCCGCGTAGTAGAGCCAGGATATGCTGCCGGTGGCAAGATACGAGGCAAAGATCATGCTGATGAGGAGGCTCACCTGTCCGATCGACACACCAAAAACGGCCGGGCCCATTTGCCGTATCACGCGTGACACGGCATCGTCCCTGAAATTGAGCTTGAAGCGCGGCAACAGCTTGAGCCGCGCGAGAAACGGCACCTGGAACGCGAGCTGCAAGACGCCGCCCGCCAGCACCGCCCACGCCAGAGACTTGATCGGAGGATCGAAATAGGGCGCAAGCCACAGCGCAAAGACGATGAACGACAGATTGAGCAGCACCGGCGTGAACGCCGGTACCCAGAAACGGCTGTAAGTATTGAGGACTCCGCCCGCGAGTGCGGTCAGTGAAATGAAGAATATGTAGGGAAAGGTAATGCGCAGCAGGCTGACGGTCAGGTCGAACTTGGAGGTCGTCGCGGCGAATCCCGGCGCGCTCGCGTAAATGATCAACGGGGCAGCCAGCACGCCTGCCACCGTAACGACGAACAGCGCCGCGGCCAAACTCCCCGCCACATGGTCCACGAGCAGGCGCGTGTCCCGCTCACCGCGGCGGCTCTTGAACTCGGCCAGTACCGGAACGAAAGCTTGCGAGAAAGCCCCTTCCGCAAACAGCCGGCGCAGCAGATTCGGAATCTTGAAAGCGACGAAGAAAGCGTCGGTGAGCAGTCCCGCCCCGAATACCCGAGCAATAACGAGATCGCGGATGAAACCGAGGATGCGCGACAACAGCGTCATGCTGCTCACCGTCGCCAGCGCCTTGAGCAGGCTCATCGGATTGAGACCGTGCCCGCCCCTGAGGTGCAGTTGCGAAGTTCCCGAAACATCCGTATCATAGCGCCCTTTTTCCCCAGTCGATTCCGGAGTTTACCTCACATGGCGAATATCGCATCAGCGCGCAAGCGGGCCCGCCAATCCGAAAAACGCCGCCAGCACAACGCGTCCTTGCGTTCCGAGCTGCGCAGCGCGGTGCGGAACATAAGGAAAGCGATCGCGGCGGGAGACAAGAAGGCTGCGCAGGACGTCTTTCGGCGGGCAACGAGCGCAATTGATTCCATTGCCGACAAGAACATCATTCATAAGAACACGGCAGCTCGACACAAGAGCCGGCTCGCGGCCCACATCCGGGCGATGCCCTAATTTGACATGAGGGCGGCCTCCGAAGCGTGGCCGCAAGAAAACAGCATCATCTTGTCGGCCGCCTTACACTGAAATCCGAATAAGGGAACCCCTTCCCTTTTTGCAGGGCCGCCTCTCCCCGACGGCACTGTCGGCCCAGTGCTAACTTTGTACCGGATTTCTTCCTGTCAAGGCCGCCGTTTCAGCGGCGGCCTCCTCCGGGCGTTTCTTCTTGCGGCCGGGCCGCAGGTTAAGATCGTTGTCCTTGACGAAATCGAGCAGGAAACGGAACGCCACCGGATCCACGTCCTCGAGCTTGACATCCACCACGACGCAGCGCACGCCCGCAACTATGATCGGTTTCAGGTAAGGCGAGTAGCTCAGGTGGCGGTCTGCGCCAAAGACCGACATCATTCCGCAGAGCCTTTCCGCCCAATCGCTCGGGCGAAACGAGTTACCCGATTTGGTCACGCCCTGAATAACGATTTCTGGCGAGTCGGCGAACATGGCAATTCCGAGTGGTCGATGGTTAGCGACATTTGCCGGGTGTCCTCATCGCGGACCGTTCAACACTGAACATTGACCCTACACTTCGACAATATACCAAACACGACAGTCCGCGAACGACGAAGGGATCGCCCCGGGGGATCCCCATGTTTCGCTTGCACCGCGGGGCCTTATGGGACAGAATTATCGCAAGGAAACCACGGCGGCTGCGTTTTGCCGCCGTGTGTTTTTTGGGTGAGTACGGAAGCTCTGAAAAAGGGGCCAAACGCCCTGATCCCCAATCTCAGCTGAAAAACCTGCTCGACACATTGCGCCGAGCAGTTTTTTCAGAGGGTATTTAAGATGTCGCATGTGATGAATACCTATGCCCGGCTCCCCGTCGCTTTCGCGCGCGGCGAGGGCGTCTGGCTGTGGGACACGAATGGCAAGCGTTACCTCGACGCCGTAGCCGGAGTCGCGGTCTGCGGGCTGGGCCACGGCCATCCCAGGTTCGTCGCCGCGCTGCGCGAGCAGCTCGGAAAGCTCATTCACACCTCCAACCTGTACGAGATCACGTTGCAGGAGCAGCTTGCCGACAAGCTCTCCGCGATCTCCGGCATGGAGAACGTCTTTTTCTGCAATTCCGGCTGCGAGGCGAACGAGGCGGCGATCAAGCTCGCGCGCCTCTACGGCCACAAGAAGGATATCGAGTCACCCGCCATCGTAGTCATGGAAAAGGCCTTCCATGGCCGCACTATCGCCACGCTTTCCGCCACCGGCAGCCGCAAGGTGCAGGCGGGCTTCGAGCCCCTCGTGGCGGGCTTCGTGCGCGTGCCGTTCGACGATCTTGCGGCGGTGAAGCGCGTTGCGGAGGCGAACCGCAACGTGGTGGCGGTGCTGGTCGAGCTGCTGCAGGGCGAAGGCGGAGTCAACATCTGCCAAGACGGCTACCTTCAGGGCCTGCGCGAGATCTGCGAAGCGCACGGCTGGCTGCTTATGCTCGACGAAGTGCAGAGCGGGATGGGCCGCACCGGCAAGTGGTTCGCTTTCCAGCACTCGGGCGTCACACCCGATGTGATGCCGCTCGCGAAGGGGCTCGGCAACGGCGTGCCGATCGGCGCGTGTCTTGCCGCCGGCCCGGCGGCGGCGCTCTTCAAACCGGGCAACCACGGCTCGACCTTCGGCGGCAATCCGCTGGCGTGCGCTGCCGCGCTGGCGACCCTTTCCATCATCGAGGAAGAGCGGTTGATGGAAAATTCGGTGCAGGTCGGCGACTTCATCAAGGCCGAGCTCGCGCGCCGGCTCGCCGATGCGAGGGGCGTCAAGGAGATTCGCGGTCTCGGGTTGATGATCGGCATCGAGCTCGAATACCCGTGCGGCGAGCTCGTGAAACAAGCGCTCGACCAGGGGTTGCTCATCAACGTTACGATGGACAACGTGATCCGGCTGCTGCCGCCGCTCATCCTCAAGCGCGAAGAGGCGGAACGGCTGCTCGCCATGCTCGTCCCGCTCATCGCAGAGTTCCTCGCCAAGCAGAACGCCCAGCAGGCTGCCGCCCAGACGGCCTAGGAATTTGCCGGGCCTGGCCCGACAAATTCCTCATGCGAAACCGCCTGAGAAACTGGCGCTGCGACCGGTGACGCCATGGATATCCGGCACTATCTCCAGTTCAAGGATTTCTCCCGCGACGAGTACGAATACCTGTTCGAGCGCACGCGCTGGATCAAGGAGAAGTTCAAGCGCTACGTGCCGCACCAGCCGCTGCGCGATCGCACGCTGGCGATGGTGCTCGAGAAGCACTCCACGCGCACGCGCGTCGTCATTCGAAGCCGGCATGCATCAGCTCGGCGGCACGGTGATCACGCTCATGACGCGCGACACGCAGATGGGCCGCGGCGAGCCGATCGAGGATGTAGCACGCGTGATCACGCGCATGGTGGACATCGTGATGATCCGCACCTTCGAGCAGGCAATCATCGAGCGTTTCGCGGAGCATTCGACGGTGCCGGTCATCAACGGGCTCACCAACGAGTACCACCCATGCCAGATCCTCGGTGACATCTATACCTTCGTCGAGTATCGCGGCAGCATCCACGGCAAGACCGTCGCCTGGATCGGCGACTCGAACAATGTCTGCAATACCTGGTTGCAGGCGGCGGAAGTTTTCGATTTCAATGTCCACGTGTCCACCCCGCCCGGCTACGAGGTCGAGCCCGAGCGCGCCGGCCTCTATGGCACGGGCCACTACGAGGAATTCGAAGACCCGATGCAGGCCGCAAAAGACGCGGATCTCATCACCACCGACGTCTGGACCAGCATGGGAGACGAAGCCGAACTGGCGGAGCGCAAGCGAGACTTCGAGGCATGGCGGGTGGACAAGGCGATGATGCGCAAGGCCAGGAAGGACGCGCTCTTCATGCACTGTCTGCCGGCGCACCGGGGCGAGGAAGTGGAAACCGCAGTGATCGACGGGCCGCAAAGCATCGTGTGGGACGAAGCCGAGAACCGCTTGCATACGCAGAAGGCCCTGATGGAGTATCTGCTTCTGGGCCGGGTCAAGACCCAGGGCGACCTCTGGTCAACGTAGCAATCCATAGCGCGGGAGGGTGCTCATGAACGGGGATGGGGTATTGGTGGCGGTGGCGCGTACCGTCCTTGCCGTTTGGGTCGCCAGCCAGGCCTTTCCCTGCGCCGGGCAGGTCTACAAGTGGGTCGACGAGAAAGGGGTGACGCGGTACTCGGAGAAACCCCGCCGGGGGCCAAGGCGCAGGCGCTCAAGACACCGCAGCCCAAGAGCGGCATTGAGGACAAGGACAGGGACAAGGCCAAGGCGAAACCCGAGACCAAAACCTGGCAACAACAGGATCTCGAATTCCGTCAACGTCAGATCGAGGCCGAGGAGGACCGGCTGAAGCGCGAAGCCGAAGACGCGCAGGCACGCCGCCAGGTGGCGATCAAGCGCGAGGCCTGCATCGAGGCCAGACGCGACCTGGCGTTACTCCAGGAGCAGCGGCCCGTGTACGATCTCGACGAGAGGGGAGAAAGGCGCTACATCGGGGACAAGGAGCGCGCGGAAACGATCAAGAAAGCGCAGCAATTCATCGAGAACAACTGTCCCAAATGAGCGATATCAGAAAAGTCGTGCTCGCCTACTCCGGCGGCCTGGACACGTCGGTGATCCTGAAGTGGCTGCAGGAAACCTATGGTTGCGAGGTCGTCACGTTCACCGCCGATATCGGTCAGGGCGAGGAGCTCACCGCGGCGCGCAGAAAGGCCCAGGTGCTCGGCGTCAAGCAGATCTTCGTCGAGGACCTGCGCGAGGAATTCGTCCGCGACTTCGTATTTCCGATGTTCCGGGCCAACGCCCAGTACGAGGGCGAATACCTGCTGGGCACCGCCATTGCGCGGCCGCTGATCGCCAAGCGTCTGGTGGAGGTCGCAAGAAAGACCGGGGCCGATGCCGTTTCCCATGGCGCCACCGGCAAGGGCAACGATCAGGTGCGTTTCGAGCTCGGCGCCTACGCGTTGATGCCGGGTGTAAAAATCATAGCGCCCTGGCGCGAGTGGGATCTCACCTCGCGTGAAAAGCTCCTCCGCTATGCGGAGAGGCACGGCATTCCGGTGGAAGGCAAACGGAAGAAAGGCGGCGCGCCCTATTCCATGGACGCCAATCTGCTTCATATCTCGTACGAAGGCGGTGTGCTGGAAGATCCGAACTACGAGCCCGAGGAATCGATGTGGCGCATGACGATGCCGCCCGAGAAGGCCCCGCGGCGGCCGGAATACGTCGAAATCAGCTATCGTGGCGGCGACATCGTGGCGGTGAACGGCAGGAAAATGACGCCGGGGCGAATCCTGGAGACGCTGAACAAGCTGGGCGGACGGCATGGCGTAGGCCGGCTCGACCTGGTCGAGAACCGCTACGTCGGCATGAAGTCGCGCGGCTGCTACGAGACTCCCGGCGGCACCATCATGCTGAAGGCCCACCGCGCAATCGAGTCCATCACGCTCGACCGCGAGGTCGTGGCGCTGAAGGACGACCTCATGCCGCGCTATGCGCGGTTGATTTACAACGGCTACTGGTTCAGCCCAGAGCGGCGGGCGCTGCAGACGCTGATCGACCACACGCAGGAAAGCGCGAATGGCACGGTGCGCGTCAAGCTCTACAAAGGCACCGTATTGGTCACCGGCCGGAGCTCGAAGACCGATTCCCTGTTCGATCCCTCGATCGCGACGTTCGAGGACGACGCAGGCGCCTACAACCAGGCCGACGCCGAAGGCTTCATCCGGCTGAATGCGCTGCGATTGCGCATCGCCGCCAAGCTCAAGGCAGGCAAGAAATAATCCCCGCTTTAATGCGGTAGAATTGCGGCGGCGCTGGCAAGGGGGAGAACAATCATGCCGTCGTTCGACATTGTGTCCGAGGTGAATCACGTCGAGATCCGCAATGCGGTGGACCAAGCCAACAAGGAAATCGCGAACCGCTTCGACTTCAAGGGATCCGACGCGCGGGTGGAGATCAACGACAACGAGAAGTCGGTCACGGTTTTCGCCGACGACGAGTTCAAGCTCCGTCAGGTGCGTGACGTATTGACCGGCAAGCTCGCCAAGCGCGGCGTCGATACCCGGGCGTTCGAGTCGGGCAGGATCGAGCCGGTGAGCGGCAACAAGGTCAAGGAGGAGATCAAGGTCCGCGAGGGCATCGAGCAGGAACGCGCCAAGTCTCTCGTCAAGCTCATCAAGGACAGCAAGTTGAAGGTCCAGGCGAGCATCCAGGGAGATGCCCTGCGCGTCTCGGGCGCCAAGAAGGACTTGCTGCAGGACGCGATCGCGCTCGTGCGCAAGTCGGTCACCGACCTGCCGCTGCAGTTCAAGAACTTCCGCGATTGAAACGGTTATGGGTCACCGGTCCGTGAGGCCCTCGACCCACCGGTCGTAGACGCGGTCGGCCACCGCGTTCAAGGCGCGGACGTTGTCCTCGATACCCTCGGTCATCTGCGCCGGCGTCTGCACGGACGGCATGCGCCGTGCGAGGGCCTCCACCTCCTTCTCCCAGTCCCGGCACCAGGCGCGGATCAGCTCGGGGGTCATCTCGACGTGGCATTGCATGGCGAGGTGCGGGCCCAGCACGAAGGCCTGGTTCTCGCAGTGGGGACTCGCCAGCACTCGCGTCGCGCCGGGGGGTATGGAAAAGGTCTCGCCGTGCCAGTGGAAAGACTCGAACGACTTCACGCCGTCGCCGAACCAGCGCGTCGCGGCGGCGTTATGCAACACGTCCACCCTGCCCCAGCCGATTTCCTTCACCGGGTTGCGGGTGATGGCACCCCCGAGGGCCTTCGCCATGAGCTGGCCTCCCAGGCAGTGCCCGAGCGTAGGGGTGCCGGCATCCACCGCGGAGCGGATGAGCTCGAGCACCGGTGCGATCCAAGGCAGGTCATCGTTCGCGCTCATCGGTCCGCCCATGAACGCGAGACCGCTGTATTCGCCCGGCTGGGCCGGAACGGCCTCACCCTCATCGATGCGGATTACCCGCCACGGAACATCGTGGCGGCTGAGGTATGTGGCAAAATAGCCCGGGCCTTCAGTGGCTGCATGACGGAAGATCGCAACGGGTTTCATTGTTCAGGATTATGTCTGAATTTGCTCAGCCATAATCCTTATGCAAAACCGCCCCGCGCGACAACAAGAGCGAAGGCAAGTACGAAAACTCATTTCGAGGCTGATCGTTGCACCACAGAGCTGATCGCGGTGATGCACATTTTTGACCTTAGCTCGCGGGCGGTTTCGCGTTTAGCAGCCTGTTGGATACCATTCCTACAGGCTGCTATCGGTATCGCATTCATCACCGCGTCTGCCGCCGCGGCTGCGGCCGATATCGATGTCGTCGGCCTGACGGCCGGCAAGGCAGTGGTGATCATAAACGGCAGCAAGCCCCGCACGCTCGCGGCGGGGCAGACATCTCCTGAAGGCGTGAAGCTCCTCTCCGCAACCAGCGAATCGGCCACATTCGAATTCGCGGGGAAGCGACAGACGCTCACCACCGGACAGCACGGCGCGCTCGGTTCCGGTGCTTCCTCCGGCGGCGGCAGCGCCTCCGTCACCGCCGACTCGCGCGGCCACTTCATTACGACCGGGATCGTGAACGGCATGTCCATTCGCTTCATGGTGGATACGGGCGCCTCGACGGTCGCGATCTCCGTGGACGAGGCGAAGCGCGCCGGGGTCAATTACCTTGCTGGCACACGCAATCGGGTTCAGACCGCCAACGGCGTCGCCGTGGTGTACCTGGTGAAACTGGACTCGGTGCGGGTCGGGGACATCACCGTCAACAACGTGGACGCGGTCGTCGTCGAAAGCGACAAGCTGGGCATCGCCCTGCTCGGGATGAGCTTCTTGAACCGGATGGAAATGAAGCGCGCCGGCGACACACTCACGCTGATAAAACGGTTCTGAGGGTGTCAGGAACCCTAAATCTTAAGGTTCCTGACACCTTTCCCGTTGCGAGGTGTCCGTCGCTTCCATGAAGCGCTTGCGGAACTGCAGCGGGTCGGCAATACCGGGCACCGTGAGGCTCGGCGTGCCCGCGCCCGCGACATTGATGGTCCCGTAGCCCAGCAGCCGGCCCAGCACGTGTTGGTCGACTTGTATGCTCTCGATTTTCTGGAGATTGATCTCGACCGTGCGCCGGCTGACGAAGCCGAACTTGGCGATGACGCGCTTGTTGGTGATGGCGATCTCGGTAGTCTTGTAGATGACGAACACCCATACGAGGAGTATCAATCCCAGGCCGAACAGCGGCAGCAGGAGGATCCCCAGTATGATCTTGGGCGCATGCGGCCACAGCGACACGTGCCCGCGATGGAGGACGGTTTCGCCACTGATCAGAACGCTGTCGACATAAGAAGCCATGTCATGGCGATCACGGGCGCTCGCTGAGTCGCAGGGAGAAAACGAGATCAGGACTCTGGCGCAGCGTCTTACTTGCGCTTCTTTCCCGGACCGTGATCCCTGATCACGGATTTCCGTCTCTCGTTGCCACCTTCGGCGACGAGAGACAGCAGGTGACCGAACTTCGCGCGCTTGGTGCGCAGATACTCGCGATTGGACTTGCCGGGTGCAATCTCGATCGGCACGCGCTCGGTGACCGTGACGCCGTATTCCTCGAGCTGGCGCACCTTGTCGGGATTATTGGTCATGAGTCGTACCTGCCGCGCCCCGAGATCGAACAGGATGTGCGCTCCGGTCTTGTAATCGCGCATGTCCGCGGCGAACCCGAGCGCATGATTGGCTTCGACGGTATCGTGGCCCTGATCCTGCAATGCATAGGCGCGAATCTTGTTGAGGAGGCCGATGCCTCGCCCCTCGTCGAACATGTACACCAGGATGCCGCTGCCGGCTTGCTCGATCTGGGTGAGCGCCGCTTCGAGTTGCTCGCCGCAATCGCAGCGCTCCGAACCGAACACGTCGCCGGTCAAGCACTGTGAATGCAGCCGCACCAGCGTCGGCTCCTCGGGCTTCACCTCACCTTTGAGCAGCGCAACGAACGCCTGCGTCTCCAAATTGTCGCTGTACACCATCAGCCGGAAGCTTCCCGCCTTCCGCGTTGGCAATGCGGTCTCTACCCGCCGCCGTATCTGGCGCTCGTTCTGGCGGTACGCGATCAAGTCCGCGATCCTCAAGATCTTGAGGTCGTGCTCGCGCGCGAAGCGCTCGAGGTCCGGCATGCGCGCCATCGTGCCGTCATCCTTCATGATCTCGCAGATCACCCCCGCGGGCTTGAATCCTGCGAGCCGCGCCAGATCGACTGCCGCTTCCGTGTGCCCGCGGCGCGCCAGCACGCCGCCGTCGACGGCGCGCAGCGTCTGCAGCCGACCCGGACGGATCAGGTCCGCGGGGCCCGTGCCCTCGGCGATCGCCACGGCGATGGTACGAGCGCGATCCTGCGCCGACATGCCGGAGCTCACGCCTACGCGCGCGTCTATGGGAGTGGCAAAGGCCGTGCCGAACCGCGTCTGGTTTCCGGTATCGTCGGTAATGAGCGAGAGCCCGAGGTTGCGCATACGGTCCTCGGTGAGCGCCAGCGAAACCAAGCCGCGACCGCGCGCGGCCATGAAGTTGATCGCATCGGGAGTTGCCCGCTCCGCGGCCACGAAGAGGTCGCCTTCGTTCTCGCGGTCTTCGTCGTCGACGATGATCACCATCCTGCCCTTACGGACATCCGGAAGGATACTCTCGACGACGTACTCGCTGGTCTTCGCTGTCACTCGACGGCGGCCTCCGAAATAATCATGCAAGATCTGTGGCCATCATGTCGGCCGCCCTGCGCGCCGCCGGGGGTCGCATCCCCGTAAACGGGCGCGTCGACGGGCGGAAGAGGGACCCTCTGGGATCTGACCCCGGAGACGCGCATGGATCGGCATTAGAACGACGCGCCATGATCAGCTCCACGGTCGCATCCCCGCAAGCGGGGCCCCTGCTCCGCGTTGCGCCGATCCCTGCTCCGCCCCTCGACGCGCTCCCGTCACTCGTCACTCCAGCTGTCAGCCGACAGGATTGCCGCGGCTGATCAGCCGCATGAACTCGGCGCGCGTCTTGTCGGTGTTGAACTCGCCCGTGAAGGCCGATGTGGTCGCTATCGAGTGCTGCTTCTGGATTCCGCGCATCACCATGCACATGTGCTGGGCCTCGATCACGACCGCCACACCCTGCGGTTTCAGCGTCTCCTCTATGCAGTTGCGGATCTCGACGGTGAGCCGTTCCTGCACCTGGAGGCGCCGCGCGAACGCGTCCACGACACGGGGTACCTTGGACAGGCCGACGATACGGCCGTCGGGGATATAGGCGACGTGGCACTTGCCGAAGAACGGCAGGATGTGGTGCTCGCACAGCGAGTAGAGCTCGATGTCCTTGACGATCACCATCTGCTGATACTCTTCCCGGAACATCGCGGAACGCAGGATCTCCGCGGGATCGAGGTCGTTGCCGTGGGTGAGGAACTGCAAGGCCTTGGCGACGCGTTCGGGCGTTTTCTGCAGCCCCTCCCGGTCGGGGTTTTCACCCAGATCCTGGAGTATCGTGCGGTACTTCTCGGCGATGCGCCGCGTGAGGCCCGCATTGTACTCCTCCACCTTGGCGTAACCGGCGTAGCCGTCCATCTCGTTCTCTTCGAGCATTTTCCTGTTCAGCGTCATATACAAGGTCCGGTTAGTGGTGAGCGGTAAGCCGTCAGCGGAAGGAACCTGGAGAGGTTGGCATTTGGCCTGTACCTCTAACTGCTCACTGCTCACTGCTTACTGCTCTCCGTCTTTGTATTCTACCCCGCGTGAGTTTTCCGAATTTCGGGTCAGCCGCCCGTAAGTCGAGAAGCGCCCTCCGGGAGAGAACCGATGCGTAAATTTTACCGTTTAGGCGCCTGACGCACGCTCAGGCGGCTAAACGGTCGCGAATGGACCTGACGATCCCTTCCTGATTGAGACCGGCGGCGGCGAGCTGCATTCCCGGATCGCCCTGATCGATGAAGCGGTCCGGCAACCCCAGCTGCAGCACCGGTACCCGAATTGCATGGCGCTGGAGGGCTTCGAGCACGGCGCCGCCGGCGCCGCCCGAGACCACGTTTTCCTCGACGGTGACCAGCAAGTCGTGGCTGGCTCCGAGCTCCTTCACGAGCTCTTCATCCAACGGCTTCACGAAGCGCATGTTGGCGACAGTGGCGTCGAGGACCTCCGCCGCCTCCAGCGACGGCTTCAGCATCGGGCCGAAAGCCAGTATCGCGATCTTCTTCGACAGCAGTGCAAATGTCTTCCCCCTGCGGCGGATTTCGCCTTTGCCGAGCGGCAGCGCCGTCATGTCCCCGCTGATCGCCGCCCCGGGTCCGGTGCCGCGCGGATAGCGCACCGCCACCGGGGTATCCATCCGAAAGGCGGTGTAGAGCATTTGCCGGCATTCGTTCTCGTCGGATGGCGTCATCACCGTCATGTTGGGGAGACACCGCAGATACGTGAGATCGAAGCTGCCGTTGTGGGTCGCGCCATCGGCTCCGACCAGCCCCGCGCGATCGATCGCGAACACGATCGGCAGATTCTGGATCTGGATGTCGTGGATCAGCTGGTCATAGGCGCGCTGCAGGAATGTGGAATAGATCGCGACGACCGGCTTGTAACCTTCGCATGCCAGCCCGGCGGCGAAAGTGAGCGCGTGCTGCTCGGCGATGCCGACGTCGAAGTAGCGCTCTGGATACAACTCCGCGAACTTCACCAGTCCCGAGCCCTCCCGCATCGCGGGGGTGATGCCGACCAACCGGTGGTCGAGCGCGGCCATGTCGCACAGCCATTGCCCGAACACCTGCGTGTAGGTCAGCTTGCCGCCCGGACTTGCCGCCGACGATGCCGTTCGCCGCGTCGAACTTCGAGACGCCGTGGTAGAGCACCGGGTCCGCCTCGGCGAGCTTGTAGCCCTGGCCCTTTTTCGTCACGACGTGAAGAAACTGCGGGCCCTTCAACTCCTTCATGTTCCTCAAGGTGGGGATCAGGGCGTCGAGGTCATGCCCATCGATGGGCCCGATATAGTTGAAACCCATTTCCTCGAACAAGGTTCCGGGCGTGACCATTCCCTTCACATGCTCCTCGGCGCGCCGCGCGAGATCACCCAGCACCTTTTGGCCGGCGCGCTTCGCCGCCGCATAGAATCGGCCCGACATCAACTTGGCGAAATACTTGTTGAGCGCCCCTACCGGCGGCGAGATCGACATTTCGTTGTCATTGAGCACCACCAGCAGGTTCACGTCCGTCGCCCCTGCGTTATTGAGCGCTTCGAACGCCATGCCGGCGGTCATCGCGCCGTCGCCGATCACCGCTACGACATGGCGCTTCACGCCCGCGAGCTTGGCCGCCATCGCCATGCCGAGAGCGGCGCTGATGGAGGTGCTCGAATGCGCAGTGCCGAAGGTGTCGTACTCGCTCTCGCCACGGCTCGGAAAGCCCGACAGGCCCTGCCACATCCGCATCCGGTTCATCTGCTCGCGCCGGCCGGTCAGCACCTTGTGGCCGTAGGTCTGGTGGCCCACGTCCCACACAATGCGGTCGTGCGGGGTGTCGAAGACGTAGTGCAGCGCAATGGTCAACTCGACCGTCCCCAGATTGGACGAGAGATGGCCGCCGGTCTGGCTTACCGAGTCGAGCAGGAACGCGCGCAGCTCCTGCGCCAGCTGCTGCAGCTGTTTCGCATCGAGACCGCGCAGCTCGTACGGGTAGTTTATGGTCCTCAGCAGGTCGTACGCCGGTGCACTCGATGTTGAATTTTGAGTGCTCAATGCTGAATTGAGAACATTCTCAGGCACGAATGAGGCCTCTATGACGACACATCAAACATTAAGCATTAAGCACTTCAACATTGCAATTAGAACTTTCGCAACACGATGAAATCCGCCAGCTCGCGCAGGCGCAGGCCCCGCGGTCCAAAGCCGACCACCGCATCGAGCGCCTGCTGCCGTAACTCCTGCGCCAGCTCACGGGCGCGCGCTGTGCCCATCGCGCTGACGTAAGTCGGCTTGTTGTCCTGTGCATCCTTGCCCGCCGTCTTGCCGAGCGTCGCGGTGGACGAATCCGCGTCGAGCACATCATCCACTACCTGGAACGCGAGCCCGACGCACTTGGCAAAGGTATCGACCTGCGCGAGCTCCTCTTCGTTCAAGCCGTTGCCGCAGCGCGCACCCAACAGCGCTGCAGCCCGGATCAGCGCTCCAGTCTTGTGTATGTGCATGAACTCCAGCTCGGGCACGGCCAGCATTCTGCCGACGGAATCGAGGTCGATCGCCTGGCCGCCCGCCATGCCGCGCGAGCCCGACGCGGCTGCCAGGAGCTTCACCATTTCCAGCTGCGTTGCCATGTCCTCGGCAAGGCGATACTCCCCGACGAGCTGAAAGGCCAGGCTTTGCAGGGCATCGCCCACGAGCAGCGCCGTCGCCTCGTCAAACTCGACATGGCACGTGGGCCGGCCGCGTCGCAGGACATCGTCATCCATGCAGGGCAAGTCGTCGTGCACGAGCGAATACGCGTGTATCAGTTCGACGGCGGCCCCGGCGATAGCTACCCGCTCTGCATCGGCGGCAGCGACCTCCCCGGCGGCGAACGCAAGCAGCGGACGCACCCGCTTCCCCCCGCCCAGCACGGCGTAGCGCATCGCCTGGTGCAGCCGTTGCGGGGCGATCTCGGGCGCGGGAAGGACCTTTTGCAGGACCGCCTCGAGGCGCTGCAGATGCGCATGCGACCACGCCTGGAACGAACCTATATCAGTCACGTTCACGTGTGCGACGGAGGCGAGTTGCGATGCAGTTCTAGGAGTGAGCCGCGCAGCATAGACTCTATGTAAGCGGCGAGTCGACAACGAAAGGCGCCCCTGAGCAGGCGTTTGCGCCTGCGCTTTCTCCACCTCGCCCAAGGGCGCGAACGTGGCTGAGACAGGTTCTAGTCGTCGTTGTCACCCTTGAAATCTTGCAGGATGTTGCCTTCAAGAATCTTGACCTGCTGCTGCGCATCCTGCAGGGCTGCCTGGCAGAACTTGAGCAGTTCCGCGCCGCGTTTGTAGGCGGCGAGCGACTTCTCAAGCGGCATCTGCCCGGCTTCCATGCCGGAGACGATCTTTTCCAGTTCCGCCAATGCCGATTCGAAGGTCTGGGAATTCTGGGGCTTAGGGGAGTTGGGCATGCTGCCGCTGCCCTGATAAGGAAACAGCAAATCTAGCTCAATCAGAGGCTTGCGGTCAACGAAAGAACGCCGCTGGGCGCGTCGTTCTTAAGGAAGCGGACGCCCGGCTCCGGCCAGCCAGGCGGGGATCTGCTTCCGCGCGCGGCTTAGTCGGGGAACTGTACTGGAAAAGTGCTCTGCATCATTTTTTTGTCCATGAACTCTTTGGCGTTCAGCATCTTGTCCTTGTTCTGGTCCATCATGTCGAACTGTTTGCCCATGTACTCCATGAACTCCGTCCGGCTCACCGTGCCATCCTTATTCTTGTCCATCGCCTTCATCATCGGCTCGGTCCAGAAGTTCCTCCACGTGTCTTCTCCCAACGAACCTAGGGCCGCGGCGAAAGCGGCTGGAGCTGCCGCCATAGTCAGCGCCAGCATGCAGATGGTGCTTATGGTCTTCAGTTGCTTGAGCATTTGCCTCTCCTTATCAGGGTTGAATACGGTTGCTTTCGCGCCTTTCTTACGGGCCTACACATTCAGTTCGCAGACTAAACAGGCGTGTCCCTAAACCGGTGTCGTGCGCGTTCTTCTGTATGCCGAACGAGCACTAAAAGACCTTTACGCAGATCGGCCACGAACGGATTCAGGCGCCGGCGCTCGCCCTGCTCGGCATGACCGCGGTAATCCAGATCCTCGGTACCCCCGGCGCCTGGCCCACGCACCTCTCATGGGCCATGGTGATGCTCTACGTTTTCGGCCGTGGCGCGGGACGGTGTCGCTCGACGAGGTGATTGGCTCTGAAATAGCCGCGTGCGCGGAAGCGGCTTTTCCACGGACATCTGAATGCACTACCCGCTCGTATCGAGTAAACGCGCGGCGACGCGTAGTCGCGGGAGGTGGAACGGTCGTTTGGCGGCACCTTACGCGATACAATCATGCATGCTGCAGTCACCCGGAGAACGATGAATGCACGCCACCCTCCCACGACTCGAAACGACGGATTTCCCCGGTATTCGGCGCAAGTCGCTCGAGACGCTGCAGGTCAACGTCGGCTACAAGTGCAATCAGACTTGCGTGCACTGCCACGTCAACGCGGGGCCGACGCGCACCGAGGTAATGGAGCGCGAGACCGTTTCCGAGGTAATTGCGTATCTCAAGGCTTCCGGTATCAAGACATTGGATATCACGGGTGGAGCGCCGGAGTTGAATCCCCATTTTCGTTCGCTCGTGCTCGCCGCGCGCAACCTCGGCGTGCACGTAATGGACCGCTGCAACCTCACCGTGCTGGAGCAACCCGGACAGGAAGACACGGCGCAATTTCTCGCCATGAACCAGGTGGAAGTTGTGGCCTCGCTTCCCTGCTACCTGGAGGAAAACGTGGATGCACAGCGCGGCAAGGGCGTATTCGAGGGCAGTCTGCGCGCGCTGAAAACGCTGAACGGCCTTGGCTACGGCAAGCCGTGCTCAGCGCTCGTGCTCAATCTCGTCTATAACCCTCAAGGCCCGAGCCTGCCGCCGGCACAGGAAAAGCTGGAAGCGGATTATCATCGCCACCTGGCTGAAAAGTACGGAGTCGTCTTCGACCGCCTCTACGTGCTCGCCAACATGCCGATTCAACGCTTCGGCAGCATGCTCGTCTCCCAGGGCCGGTTCGAGGAGTACATAGAGCTGCTCAAGAACGCCTACCAGCCCCAAAACCTCGAATCGGTCATGTGCCGCTCCCTGATCTCGGTGGACTGGCGCGGTTATGTCTACGATTGCGACTTCAATCAGATGCTCGGGTTGCCGCTCACCTACCGCGGCCGTCCGCGCGTGCATCTGCGCGATCTCACCGGCGCGGACTTGACGGGTAGCCCGATCGTGGTGAAAGACCACTGCTACGGCTGCACCGCCGGCCAAGGCTCGAGTTGCGGCGGCGCCTTGTCTTGATATGCCTATGTCGTGACTGGTGATCTCGTATATGGCTGCCCGTAATCTTGATCCCGCACAGCCAACGGCATAGCCACCCCATGGACTCATCAACCTATCTCGACACGACGCGGGACGTCTACAAGGCAGCGGCGCTCATCCCGCAGCAGGGCTTGTGCTGCACCACTTCACCCGTCTGGCAGCTTCCCGGCCTGGCGGTCCCCAAGAAGATGCTTGCCATGAATTACGGTTGCGGCAGCACCGTCCATCCGCGGGATCTCGCCAACCACCCGACCATACTCTACGTCGGCGTCGGCGGCGGACTGGAGTTGCTGCAGTTCGCTTATTTTTCCCGCCGGGAGGGCGGCGTCATCGGCCTGGATGTCGTCGATGAGATGCTCGGGGCGTGCCGCGAAAACCTCCGCCAGGCCGAGCGGGAGAACCCGTGGTTCATGTCCTCCTTCGTCGATCTGCGCCAGGGCGACGCGCTCGCGCTTCCGATCGCCGATGCCTCCGTGGACGTGGCGGCTCAGAACTGCCTGTTCAATATCTTTCACGACCGCGACCTGGAGCGCGCTCTGCTGGAAGCGTACCGGGTGCTGAAGCCGCACGGCAGGCTGATTCTCTCCGACCCGGTGTGCGAGTCGCCCATGCCCGAGCACCTGAAAAACAACGAGCGGCTTCGCGCACTGTGCCTGACCGGGGCAATGCCGCTAGCCGACTACATCAAGCGGTTGACCGACGTCGGCTTCGGCACCGTGGAAGTGCGCGCGAGACGCCCGTACCGCGTCCTCTCGCCGCGCCATTACCCGACCGACCGGCTGATCTTCGTGGAGAGCGTGGAGATCTGTGCCATCAAGGACCCGATGCCGGCCGACGGCCCCTGCGTGTTCACCGGGAAAACGGCAATCTATTACGGGGACAACGACTACCTCGACGATCAGCGGGGGCACTTCATGACCCGGAACCAGCCGCTCGCCGTATGTGACAAGACGGCCGGCGCACTCGCTGCGCTGGCCCGCGACGACATCCATATTTCCGCATCCACCTGGTTCTACGACGGCGGAGGCTGCTGCTGAAGCGGGCCCACCCGTTCGTGATCTAGCCGCCGTGCGGTTCCGGTGCGCAGCGCTGTCCCATCGGAGGGAGAAAAAACGTGAAGAAGAACAGGCTCGCGCTGATCGTCGTGATCGCGGCGCTCGTCATCGCGTTTTTCGTACTCGGCCTTCATCGCTACTTCACATTCGAGTTCTTCAAGGCGCAGCAGGCCACGATAGACGCCTACTACCGCGAGCATCCGCTGCGAGCCGCGGCGATCTACTTCGCGATCTACGTGGCGGTGACGGGATTGTCGCTGCCCGGGGCCGCGGTGATGACGCTCGCCGGCGGCGCGATTTTTGGCCTGCTCTGGGGGACGGTGATCGTTTCGTTCGCTTCCACCATCGGTGCGACGCTGGCTTTCCTGGCTTCGCGCTTCCTGCTGCGCGATTGGGTGCAGGGGAAATTCGGCGACAAGCTGAAACCCATCAATGACGGCATCGCGAAGGAAGGGGCGTTCTATCTTTTCGCGCTACGGCTGGTTCCCGCCTTTCCGTTCGTTGCGATAAATCTCGCAATGGGTTTGACACCGATCAAACCCTGGACCTACGTGTGGGTGAGCCAGCTTGGGATGCTCGCCGGGACCATCGTCTACGTCTATGCCGGAACGAAGCTCGGCGAGCTCAAGATTTCCGTCGGCCTGCTGGTCGCATTCGCGCTGCTCGGGATCTTCCCGCTGGTCGCGAAAAAAACCCTGGACGCGATCAAGGCCCGCAAGGTGTATTCGAAGTGGCCGCGGCCCAAGTCGTTCGATCGCAATCTGGTCGTGATCGGCGCGGGCTCGGCGGGGCTCACCTCGGCCTACATCGCCGCGGCGGTCAAGGCGAAGGTCACACTGGTCGAGAAGCACAGAATGGGCGGCGATTGCCTGAACACCGGCTGCGTGCCGTCGAAAGCGCTCATCAAGTCGGCGCGGCTGCTCGCGCAGATCCGGCGTGCGAAAGAGTTCGGGATCAGAACGGCGAGCGCGGACTTCGACTTCGCTGACGTGATGGAGCGCGTGCAGCGCGTGGTAAAGGCGGTCGAACCGCATGATTCGGCAGAGCGCTATACCGCGCTCGGCGTGGAATGCATCGAGGGGGAGGCGAAGATCGTGTCGCCCTGGACGGTCGAGGTGAGGACCGCCGACGGCATTCGCACGCTGACCACGCGCGCGATCGTGATCGCGGCCGGCGCCCGCCCGTTCGTGCCGCCGATACCCGGCATTGAAAAAACCGGCTACGTTACTTCGGACACGCTGTGGGAAATACGTGAGCTCCCACGGCGGCTGGTGGTCCTCGGCGGCGGTCCGATCGGCTGCGAGCTGACCCAGTGCTTCGCGCGCTTCGGCTCGCAAGTAACGCAGGTTGAAATGCTGCCGCGCCTGCTCGCGCGGGAGGATCCAGAAATCTCGGATATGGTGCTGCAGCGCTTCCGCGAAGAAGGCATAAACGTGCTGCTGGGTCACAAAGCGAGCCGGTTCGAGACCGACGCCGGCGGGAAGGCGCTCGTTTGCGAGCATGGCGGCAGGGAGGTTCGCATCGGCTTCGACCAACTGCTGTGCGCGGTCGGGCGTATTCCCAATACCAACGGCTACGGCCTGGAGGAGCTGGGCATACAGGTGACCCGCGCTCGCACGGTGGATACAAACGAGTACCTGCAGACCCTTTACCCCAACATCTACGCCTGTGGTGACGTGGCGGGTCCCTACCAGTTCACGCATACCGCTTCGCACCAGGCGTGGTACGCGGCGGTCAATGCCTTGTTCGGGCGCTTCCGGAAATTCCAGGCCGACTATTCCGCCATTCCGTGGGCGACATTCACTGACCCCGAGGTAGCGCGCGTCGGGTTGAACGAAACCGAGGCGAAGGAACGCAACGTCCCTTGCGAGGTGACCGTGTACGGAATCGACGACCTCGACCGGGCGATCGCCGATGGCGAAGCGCACGGTGTGGTGAAAGTGCTGACGAAACCGGGAACCGACAGGATACTGGGGGTCACGATCGTCGGCGAGCATGCCGGCGACCTGATAATCGAATACATCGCTGCAATGCGCCACGGCATCGGTTTGAACAAGATTCTGGGCACCATACACATTTACCCGACGCTGGCCGAAGCGAACAAATACGCCGCAGGCGCATGGAAGAGGACCCATGCGCCTCAAAAATTACTAAGGTGGGTCGAGAAGTATCACTCGTGGATGCGGCGGTGACCTGAGAGATAAGGCTTTATCAATGCCTGCAACACACAGAGCGGTCTGGACGGCATCCGCTCGCGGGAACAGTTCTTCACGAGCTTTGCGAGCGTCCTCGCGGACGCCACCGACGAGCGGCGACAGATTCGCGGGGAGAAGGCGGAAATCCGCTTCCTGGTCTATGATTGGAGATTGAACGACACCAAGCGCTGAATGCTGTCGATCATCGTCCCCTGTCTCAACGAAGCCGATAGTATCCGCGCCACCCTGCGAGCCCTGCTGCCGCTCAGAAAGCGCGGCGCGGAGCTGATCGTGGTGGACGGGGGCAGCAGCGACGGCACCCCTGCTTTCGCCGCGCCATGGGCCGACCTGGTGCTCACCGCGCCGCGCGGACGCGCTTCCCAGATGAACGCGGGCGCAGCGCACGCCCGGGGGGCTATCCTCCTCTTTCTGCACGCCGACAGCGTGCCGCCCGCCGAGGCCGATGCGTTGATCGTGGACGGTCTCCACCGGACCCGGCGCAACTGGGGGAGATTCGACACGCGCATCGCGGGCTCTCACCCGCTGCTGCGCGTGGTAGAGACTTTCATGAACCTGCGTTCCCGGCTGACGGGCGTCGCCACCGGCGATCAGGGTGTTTTCGTCACCAAGTACTTGTTCACCGCGGTCGGCGGCTATCCCGAGATCGCGCTCATGGAGGACATAGCGCTGACGAAGCGCCTCAAGGGCTTCGGCGCGCCGCTCTGCCTGAAGCATCGGATCTCGACCTCGGCGCGACGCTGGGAACGCGACGGCGTGCTGCGCACCATACTTCTCATGTGGCGCGTGCGGCTCGCGTTCTGGCTCGGCGCCGACCCCAATCGGCTCGCGATCCGTTATGACGCCAAGCGCACGTGAAATGGCGACCTTCCCTCCTGCCTTCCCCTCCTGCCAGAGAGAGGTGGGCGCGAAGCGCCGGGGTGGTGGGAGAGCCGGAGTTTCGAAAAATGTCCCTGCGCACGTTTGAGCCGGGGAATGCCAGACGTGATGCAGCGCGGCGGGCCGGGGGGATGGGCGAAGCACCGAAGCGCAGGGGTGGTGGGAGCGCCGGGGTGGTGGGAGGACGGGTTGGTTGCACCGTCATCGTATTTGCCAAGGCGCCCGAACCGGGCGCGGTTAAAACGCGGCTCGTCCCGTTGCTCGGCGCAGATGGAGCAGCGGCGCTGCATGCCCGGCTCGTCGAACGTGCGCTCGCCACGGCGCGTGCTGCCGCGATCGGCGGCGTCGAGCTGGCGTGCGCTCCCGACGCGGAGCACCCGTTCTTCCGCTATTGTGGCGAGCACTACGGCGCCGCGCTCGCTCGCCAAAGCGGCGGCGACCTGGGCGCCCGCATGCACGAAGCATGCAGCCGTGCACTGTCGCGCGCAGCATCCGTCATCGTCATCGGAGCCGACTGCCCCGCACTCACGCCGGCGCATCTGCGGGAGACGCGGCGCGCACTGGCGGAGGACCGCGAGGCCGTTCTGGCGCCGGCGGAGGATGGCGGCTACGTGCTGATCGGCCTTACCCGCTGCGATGTACGGCTTTTTGACGGCATCGCCTGGGGCGGGAGCCACGTAATGGCCGACACCCGCCACCGTCTTGCCGCGCTCGCGTGGAACTGGCTCGAGCTGGACACGCTATGGGACGTGGATCGCCCGGAGGACTACGAACGGCTGATGGCCTCGGGGTTGCTCGATACTGGTCCCGGTGAGGATGCTCAGCCGTCGCAAAACCCATTTGAGCCACAGATAAACACAGATAAGCACAGATAAATCAAAACAAGCAACTCGAACACGGCGCGTCGCGTATAGGAGCGCTTCAGTGTCCGGACAGTGTTCGATGCTGCGCCGCTTCTATCCGTGTTTATCTGTGTGTATCTGTGGCTGAATCCTGCAAGCTCTCGGGATTTCCGAAGGCCACGCCACCCCCAGTCACGGACCGGCGATCGCGTTTCCCGGGCCCGGGCTCGAGTTCTGCCTGGCCGATTCGTAGGCGTTGCGCGCCTCCAAAACTCGGCTGCTCTGCGCGACCGCCTGGTCCGACTGCAGCGAAGCGCGTACCGGCGTCGGCGCCTTGAGGACCGCCCGCGGTCAGCAACGCCCACGGGCTCGCGGCGATGCTGACCAGCACCAGGAGGGCGGTAATACATTTCAAAACGGCGCCCAGCGGGCTGATCGAGTCCTCTCCGAGCCGGCGCCTTTCCTCTGCATTCAGCATGTCAAGTCTCCCGTTGGCACCACAAAGATCGCGTCTCGAGATGGCGATGCTTCCTTCGCCCGCAGGTCTCAGAACGTCGCAGTGGACTCCGCTATCTCGGTGCCCTGATTGACGTACTGGGACGGAAAGTAGACGAATTCCTGGGACGGCTGCGCCGCGCTGGCTTGCGGCTCGGCCACCGGTGCGCCCCAATCCGGCGCGAAGGCGCCCCCCGCCGCGACGACCGTCAGAAGGATCGCCACGACGATCGCCCCGAGTGCGATATCGAGTGGGAGTCCGGACGGCGCACGGGGGGCGTCGCCGTCGGTGGCCGCTGGGATGACGCTGAGATGCTTGCTCGTGTTCATGATTGCCTCCTTGCGCTGCGCCGGATCGATCCGCTCCGGCTTGGCGGCGAGAGTCCGCTCGAACTCTGTGGAGGGTATTGTCTTGCAGCGGGAAAAAATCCTAAATCGGACAAAGGGACTAGGACCTAGGTCCGAGCCTGATCAGCGGACCCGCGAAAGCGCAGTCGGCACAACGACTTGCCGGCAGCGCATCCAGGAAACGAGCGCCCCTGCGCTAGACTACGATCAAAGTCCTAGACCCAGCCCGCATGTTTCGCACGTAACACGGCTCGAGACGCTTGATGTCGGGTATCACCAGCGCGCGCCCGTCCCGTTGCACCAGGCCTTCCTTCGCGACCCCGCGCAGTCCCAGCGCTGACGGCCTTGCGCCGGCTAGCGCACGATCGAAGCGGCGGGGATCCCGCAGCGACGGGCGTGCACGACGGCCTGGACCCTGCTGGTAACCCCCAGCTCGCGCAGGATGCAGCTGACGTGCACCTTGACGGTGCCCGCGGAAATGTTGAGCTCGCGGCAGATGAGCTTGTTCGGCAGGCCCTGGCACAGGAGCGAGAGCACCTCGAGCTGGCGCGGTGTCAGGCGCAGCGCGCCCGCGCCTTGGTGAAGTGCCTCGCGCAACCCGAGACGCGGCGTGTTGAATGTGTCGGCTGGCTTCATGGTCGTCTCCTCTCTCCTCTTTGCCCGTGATTCGATGTAATTCCTTTTTGGTGATCCGCTTCGCGGTTGGCCCTCTCGGGCTCTCCGTGGCTAACATTCTCGTCGCGTGCGAGGCATTTCTGTATTGTCCCCACGCGCTAGACCGTTCGGTGCGGGCCAGCAGGCAGTGGAGCTGAAAGTGCCGCGAACCCAATGGCTTGGGCAGCGCCGCCACGCGGGCACCGCCCACGCGCTACACTATGACCGCCAGACTAAGACCGAAGGCCTAGTCATCTGGCGCAGCGCGCTTGGGGAGGTCAGAATGGCGTCCTGAGAGAGGGGACGGACATGAATATTCTGGTAGTCGACGATCATCCGCTGCTCCGCGAGGCCGTGCGCGAAGTGCTCAAGCAACTCGACGCCTCGATCGAGGTTCTGGAGGCAGCCGACTGTGCCACCGCGCTTGCGGCGGTCGAGCGCCAGCCTGAGCTCGACCTGATCCTGCTCGACATCCAGATGCCCGGGCGCAGCGGCCTCGATGCGCTCTCCGATTTCCGCGAAAAATATCCCGCCGTCCCGGTGGTGGTGTTGTCCGGCTCCGAGCTGCCGGGCGATGTCATGCGGGCCCTCGACGGCGGCGCCATGGGATTCATTCCGAAGTCGCAACCCAGCCGGGTCATGATCAACGCGTTGCGGCTGGTGCTTTCCGGCGGCGTGTACCTGCCGCCGGAAATCCTGAACCAGAGCACCTTTCCCCCGGGCATGTCCCGGCTAGCCGCGCCGGCGGAGAAACCCAGAACATCGGAGGACATCGGCTTGACGGGGCGCCAGAGCGAAGTGCTCGCGCTGCTCGTCCAGGGCAAGCCGAACAAGCTCATCTGCCGCGAGCTCGGGCTCGCGGAGGGCACCGTCAAGATCCATATTTCGGCGATACTGAAGGCCCTGGGTGTGAGCAACCGCACCCAGGCGGTGATCGCCGTCGGCCAGCTGGGCTTGACGTTGGGGGCGATGGGCGCGAAGCCGGGAACTGTGGCGCCGCGCGCGTCCTGAGGCGTCAACGCGGCGCGAGCAGCTCCGTAACCAGCTCGCGCAACCTGGCCGGCACGACCGGCTTGTGCAGATGGCGGCAGCCGCTCGCGCGGAATTCCACGAGTTTTTCAGCCGCGATGTCCCCAGTGATGATAGCCGCGGGCAGCCCGCTCCCGAACTCATGCTGCAACCGGCGGATCGCCTCCAGGCCCGTTGCGCCGTCGAGCAAGCGGTAGTCGGCCAGCACGGCGTCGGGCGCGCGCCGCGCGCGGGAAATCTCCTGCAGCGCTTCGTCGAGCGAACCGGCGGCGACAACGTCGTAGCCCCACTCGCGCAGCAACGCCGCCGTGCTGTCGCGCACCGCGCTCTCATCGTCGATGACGACCAACATCCGGCGGGCGATCTCCTTCTCCGCGGTGGACGGCGCGCGCCCCCGCTCGGCCATGACCGGCTCAGGCCCGGCCCGGCGCGGAAGCTCGACACTGAAGCAGGAACCTTTTCCGGGAGTCGATGAAGCGCCTATGGGGTGATCGAGCAGCACTCCCAGCCGGCGCACGATGGCCAAGCCCAATCCGAGCCCTTTCGTGCGGTCGCGCTCCGGGTTGCCGATCTGATAGAACTCGTCGAACACGCGGGGAAGCTCCACGGCATCGATCCCGACGCCGGTGTCCCAAACCTCGATGCGCACCGTCCCGGCCCTGCGCCGGCACCCGACCAGCACCCGGCCCCGCGACGTGTAGCGTATCGCGTTCGAAAAGAGGTTGATCAGGATGCGCTCCAGCAGCACGGGGTCGGTCACTGTCCAGGCGCGGGTGGGACGCACGCGGAGCTGCAGGCCCCTCGACTGTGCATGGGCGGCGAATTGCGCCTGAAGCCGCTCGAGCAGGCCTGCGATCGGAAAGCTCTTCACGTTGGGCTGCAATACGCCCGCGTCCAGGCGCGAGATGTCGAGCAGCTCGCTGAACAGGCCTTCGAGGGCCTCGACCGAAGCGTTGATCTTCTCGACCAGCTCGCGCACTTCCGGCTGGCTCACTTTCTGCTCCAGCACCGCGGCGTAAAGACCCAACGCGTGCATCGGTTGCCGCAGATCGTGGCTCGCGGCGGCGAGAAACTGGGATTTGGCGCGGCTCGCCGATTCGGCTTCGCGGCGCGCCTGCGCGTGCTGCTGCACCTCGTGCTCGAGCGCATCCGTGGCGAGCCGCAGGGCGCGCAGCGGCAGGACGCGGAAGAGAATGAAGATTGCGCCGCCGGCGACGAGACCTGCAAGAGCCGCCAGCAGCGTCTCGACCCACAGATGACGCACCGAGTGCACGATTTGCAGCCGTCCTGCCGGCAAGCCGGCGTCGTAGACGTCCGCCCCGCGCACTATGACCGGGAATACCGGCTCCCCGCCCATCGCCAGAATGAGCTTGCCATCCACGTCCAGCAGCTGATTGGACTGGTTCAGCGGGATCGGCGGATCCCGCGAGAGATTGTTCTCGAGCGCATGCCGCCGGAACCGCCACTGAATGGGCGCGCTCGCGACGAGCTGGCTCACCATGCCCGCCCGCACCTCCGCCTCGGTGTCCAGCTTGCCCGCTATCGCCTGGTAGCCCAGCGCGAAATAGCCGAGGGGGATTGCGAGAGCGACCGCGACGGCCACCGCGGCGCCCAACCGGCCGACAAGGTCGGCCACCTCCCGGGGATACCTGTCCAAGAGACCTCAGCGTCCGGTTTGCGCGAGCCCGATGTGGCCCGTGCGCGCCAGGATGTCCTGGGCCGCCTTGGCACGGACGAAAACGACGAACCGCTCCACCGCAGCGGAGCGCTTGGGGAACGTGACCATGAAGAGCGGCTTGAAGTATTTGTAGTTGACGGAAGTGGGCTCGGCCCCGTCCACCATCAGCGCCTTCATGGCGCGTTTTTCAGTCACGATCAGGTTGACGGTTGAAGTGGTCAGCGCGCCGGGCGTCGTCTCGACCGCGCTCGCCGCCTCCTGGGCGGTCTCGTGCCGGATCATCCCGGATCTGCGGTCCAGGTCCTCCATCGCCTTCCTCCACTCGGGCGAGAGCTCCTTGAGGAACATCGTGTCCGAGACCTTCGCCGGCCGCAGCACGAGCCGGATGCGCGAGCCGTCGGGCCACTCCACCATCTTCATCTGGTAGATCTCGAGCAGCTGGCGGCTGCTGACATTGCTCGTCCGGGTGCTCGAACTCACCGCGAACACGAAGGGTATGCGCGCGAATTCCTCCATCCGCAGCTGACCGCGCTCGGCGTCGGTGAGCTGTCGGGTTGCCATCGCGATGTCCAGCTCCCCTGCCAGCAGCGCTTCGACCCCGCCGATCGCGCCGAGGCTTTTGGGCACCACGGTCGCCTTTTCCCCGGGATAGGCCTTTTCGTAGGCCGTTGCGATCTCCTGCATCGTGCCAAGGGTGGTGCCGGCGCCGCCGATCCGGACATCCGCGCCCAGGGCGCACGCAGTCCCGAAGGCGAGGCTTATGCCAACCGCATAGCCGGGCCAGCTCAGGCGAGCGCCCGCCGCGGTCATTTCTCTGGTATCCGACATTTCCTACCTCATTGAATGATATGAACAAGAACCACGAGGGCTCCACGGCATGGAGCCAATCCGACCCCAGCTTAGCGCACTGTGCGGGAGCACCTTAATAGCACGGCCGATATAGGCCGAAAGGCCTAGCCATCAGTACATATTGACCGGGGGCGAAGCGGGCAACAAAATCGTGAAAAAGATCACATTCTTCGCAACGAGGCCTCGCCTACGTCGGGGGGTTACAGGGAGGGCACCATGGCAAAACTTGATATTCGGAATATCGATGACTTCACGCTCGATCCCGGAGTCGACGAAGGCGTCATGGAAGAGCTCTGGCACCGGTCGCCGGTTGACGATCAGCCGGTGGATGCTTGGGTGTACGTGGTCAAAGCCGCCCACAGCTGGCCGCCCGATCATTATCACCCGCGCTGCAGCGAGCTCGTCCTGTGGTGGGGCGGCTCCGGCAAGGTGATCCTGCGCCTGCCGGACCGCGCGGTTCCATGGCCGCAGTGGGAAGCCGCCCCGAAGTGGGAGGCGACGGTCCATGCGATCGACATCAAGGCCGGAGACAGCGTGGTGGTACCGCGCGGGGCGTTGCATCGCTTCACGGCCGACGCGGCCCAGAATCTGGTTCTGACGATCGTGCATACGGACGATCCGCGGGCCGTGGCTGGAAACATCGGCGCAGCCACCCCTGTCCCGAGCACGGACCCGGCGTTCATCCGCAATCTCGACAGCGGCGCGCCGGCCGCCATCGAAAACCGGCGACGCAGGCGCGCCAAGCGCAACCGGGTGTGGGGCCTCGAGGTGAAGAGCCCGGGCGGGCCGCTGCCGGATCCAAGCAAGGCGGAATTTCACGTCGTCCAGTACGTCTTCAAGCCGAGCCAGTGGAACATGGCTCATTTCCATCCGCACAGCGTCGAGCTCGTGATTTGTCGCAAGGGCGAAGGCGAAGCCAGCGTCGTGTACCCGAAGATACCCGGCGAATTTCCGGGATGGGACAAGACCAGCACGGAAACCGTGGCCCTCAAGGCGGGCGACACCATGGTAGTGCCCATGGCGGCTCTCCACGAGTACTGGGACAAGACCGAAAACGACGACCTGTTCCTGCTGGCGATGCAGACGCCGCAGCCGATCATGCACATTACCGAAGCGGAGCTGTGAATCGCGCCTGCGCGCGGATAACACGGCTCCATGAAGGGAGGGAAAGGCATGCCGCAAGTCCAGACGTTCGAGATTCACCCCTCTATCGGAATTGCCCGGCTCGGACCGAGCGACGAGGTGTTTCTCGCGCCCGAACCCGATTGCACGCAGGCGGAATTCGACGGTCCCGGAGCCGTTCCGCCGGCCCCGCGTACGCCGCGTCAGGACAAGTACCGCGACAACGCCGGGTTGCTCAAGCGGCAGGCTGCGCGTTTTCGGGTGTTCAAGGTCGTGCGCGACGTGCCGCAAAGCGGAGACGTCAAGATCATTTCGTGCGAGGAAATGCACGGCACCGGGGTCACTATCAACTGGACCGTACATCTCGCCAATCGGAAGGCCGCGGCGCTGCAGTTCCTGAAGCTGAAGGAGGAGCCGCCTCAGCAGGTCGAGCGCAACCCGGGAGTGCCGCGCAACTTGCTGACCATCGATGCCGGACCGCAGACGCCCACCGGCTCCGGCGTCTCGACCGCCCGCAAGCTCGAGGGCAAGTTCATGACGGGGACGCCGGACGAGCGCACCGTGCTGCTGGGACACGCCTGGACCGACGCGGAGGGTCGGCTGATGATCGCCGGGGGCAGGGGCAAGTCCGACACGCCATTCGCGAGCCCGCTCGATTCGTTCGCCGACAACGACGGATGGTACGACGACGCCTCCGACGGACCGGTAACGGCCACCATCGCGATCGGCAGCGGCAGCCCCCAACCCGTCACCGGCGCCTGGCTGGTGGTGGCCCCTTTCGACTTCGCCCCCGAGATCGACAGTTACATCACTCTTTACGACGTGGCGTCCGAGGCTGCGGTAACCGCAGCCTGGCTCAAGATGCCCGTGCCCGGGACCACGGGCAGCGTCGCGGAAACGAGCTTCGTGCGCGACGTGATGCCCGTGCTGGCCCGGTCCCGCCGCTACCGGTGGGTGAACAGCTGGGTGCTGCAGGGCGAGGGGCAGAGGCGCCATACGCTGTGGCGCGAAAAGGCCGACCTCGACAAGCTCGCGAACCCGGGCGATAGCGACGGCAGCAAGTGGCGCAAGACATTGTTCGCGCACCTGCCCGACCCGGCCGACCCGGACGATGCCGCAGGAATAAAGCGCCAAACGCTGATGCCGCGCATCTGGGACCACGACGGCGACGAATGGCGCGTGCTCGCTCTCACCACGCTGCAATACAAGCACTTCGAAAATTGGGCGAACGATCAATTCAACACCGCCCCGCCGGCGGGCGAGAAGGAGTTTCTCTGCGACGCGCTCGACCGCATCGCTCTCGACGCCTGCTCGGGCGGTCCGTTCTACCCGGGAATCGAGGCCCCGGACATCATGCAGGAGCAAGGCACCTACGAGGCGCCGTTTCGCATCCTGCGCACTCTGCAACCGGGCAGCATCACGGCCGGCCTCGCCGTCCCGTGGCAGGCCGACTTTTATGAATGCAGGATGGACGGCGACAAGATGTGGTGGCCGGCGAGCCGTCCGGACCATGTGTTTCTGACCGAGCCCATGCTGCCCTTCGACGAGCAAGCCGAGCACGAGGCGACGCCGTGGGCCGGGGGATTGGAAAGCATGGATGCCATGGTCCTTCACTGGGACAAGCTCGGCATCGTCAAGAAGTTCCCATTGCACGAGAAGCCCGTGCCGAACGGAACCGCCGCGACGATCAAGCTGGCGGACAAGATGCCGGAAGTGGACGACCCGTTCCTGAATCCGGCCCAGCAGAAGTTCTTTTTCTTCTACGAAGACGAGCGCGGCGCGACGTTCTGAGAGCGGACGCGGCGGCCCGATATCGAGTACGACGAGAACCTCCGATTCAAGCGCTACTTCGTCGATGTCGCAAAGTGCACCTGAGCGCGCGCAAGTGGCAATCGTCGGCGGCGGCCCGGCCGGCTGCGCCGCCGCGATCGCGCTCGCGCGCTGCGGTCGCCGGGTCTTGATGATCGAGCGCACGCGCTACGACCGGGTTCGCATCGGGGAGACGTTGCCGCCCCGCGCGCGTCCGCTGCTCGGCGCGCTCGGCCTGCCGGAGCGGCTGGAGGAGGACGGCCATCTCCCCGCGCCGGGCATCGTCGCCGCATGGGGCGCCGCCGAGCCGCACTGCAACGATTTCATCGTCAATCCTTACGGCAACGGCTGGCACCTCGATCGCCCGCGCTTCGATCGCATGCTGGCGGCGCACGCGCGGGATTGCGGCGTCGATGTCCGCGGGGAAACTACGGTCACGGCGCTCGAGCCGGACGGCGACGGATGGCGCATCGGCCTGCGCGGCGCGGAAGGCAGCGAGACGGTCCTCTGCCGCTTCGTGGTGGATGCGACGGGACGCCGGGCGTCGCCGATCAAGCGGCGCGCCGGGCGCCGCGCGGTGCACGACCGGCTGATCGGCATCGCGGCCTTCGCGCCGGCCGAATACACCGATCGGCGGACGCTGATCGAGGCGACATCCGAAGGCTGGTGGTACTCGACGCTGCTCCCCGATGCCCGCCAGGTCGCGGTGCACATGACCGATGCCGATTCCATCGCTGGCAAGCGCGCCGAGCTCGCCGGCTTCCTCCAGCGCCGGGTTCGCGACGCGCCGCTCACGCTGGAGCGTTGCAGCGGGCTGGACGGGATGACGCACGTGGAACCCTTCGCGGCGGCGACGTGCGGATTCGAGCGCGCGCACGGAGAGAACTGGCTCCTCGTCGGCGATGCAGCCATGACCTGGGACCCGCTGTCGGGCCAGGGTATCTGCAAGGCGCTCGAATCGGGGATGCAGGCCGCGCGCGCGGTCGATCGGGCGCTCGAGGGCGACCCGGTCGGACTCACTGCGTATGGAGCGTGGACCCGCGCCCGCTTCGGCGAATACATGGCGGGCCGCGCCAAATACTACCGGGCCGAGCGGCGCTGGCCCGATTCACCTTTCTGGCGCCGCCGGCACGCGGCGCCTTGACCGCCAGGAACGAGGCAAAGACCACGGGTAATGAGCTGGCTCGCCGACGTAATCCTGGTGGTTCATTTCCTGTTCGTGCTGTTCGTCGTGGGCGGCCTTGCGGCGGTCTGGATCGGCGCGCTCGCCGGATGGCGCTGGGTGCGCAACTTCTGGTTTCGGGTCGCCCATCTCGCGGCGATCGCGTACGTGGCGGGCGAAGCGCTGCTCGGAATCTGGTGCCCACTCACGGTGTGGGAAGATGCGCTGCGCGGCCGGCAGGAGGAAAAAAGCTTCATCGCGCGGTGGGTCCACCGCGTGCTGTTCTACGACTTCCCGCAATGGGTATTTACCATTGCCTACGTTCTATTTGCGCTCGTGGTTGCAGCCTCATGGTGGATCGTTCCGCCCACACGGAAAGACCCCACGAGACCGCCACGTAGGCAATAAACAGGCCCCATCTTTCGATCTTCCAAATAAACAGGGCGCGAACAGCGCCCATTCCTGTGCCTAATTTAATTTTCTGGGCGGCGAGCCGCCCTAAGGCGCGGCGTTACGACCTCCGATCGTATGGGAGAACGACAAAAGCCGCTCCGACCGCCCTTCGTGTGACTACGCCGCGCCTCGATCCGCGGTAAATAGTCTGCGCAACCAAATAGGAAACAATAAGGTCGGAGTGCGTTTCCTCTTCTCACGCGGCTCCTGGTGGGTAGTTCGACCGCGATGGACGGCTTCCACTAACCCGCCACGTAGGAAATAATAAGGGCGCGTCACGCGCGCCCTTTTAAACAATAATTTCAGATCTCACCGGCTGGCGGGCCAGCTGAAACGCGGCGCAACTCGGTCGGCCCTTGGGCAGGACGATGACACTTCGTGCGCCACGTCCGTTCGTGCGGAACGCGCCGCGTTTGGGGAGAACGACAAATCCGCTCCAACCGCGCTTCGTGTGACTACGCCGCGCCTAGTCGCAGACCGCTCGAGCGTCCCCCTCGCTTTCCGACTTTGCCTTCTCGGGGAACTCGATCGCACGATCTAACGCCGCGAGCAGCGCTGACTGCAGGTTGTTATCGGTGCCTCCTGCGGGCGGCGCGGGCGGCGGAAGCGGCAACGGAGCGAACAATCCGCTGCTGATCAGCACCGTGCCGCCGCCGGATACGCTTACGCTTACGCCCTGCAGCCTCGTCGGAAGGGCGTTGGTGAATTGGAAGTTGCCCGAACCTGCGCTGCCGGTGATCGCGAGGCCGGCGCCTAGCGGGGGGCCGGGCACTTCGTTCGCCGCACGCAGGTCCACCGTGCCCGTGCCGGCGAAGGCCCCTAGCGTACCCACGCGCTGCCCGGTCGTCGGCAGGGTTTTCTGCAGCAGTATGGGCGCGCTCGCACTCTGGGTGATCGAAGTCCCCGAACTCAGCGTAAGGTTATCGAGCGTGGCGAAGGCTAGTGGCGCGTTGATGGTCAGCGCACCCGCACTGCTGTTGCCGATCGAGAGATTACTTGTATTGATCAACGCGAGCTCGGCGGCCGTCAAGCTCATTGCCCCGGCCGTCTCGGTGCCTAGACTTATGGCGCGCCCGGGTACTGGTCGGTTGCAGGTTCACAGACGGCACAGGCGTTCCAACCTTGGTCAGCAGCGCGGCAATCTGGAGATTGTCGGCCGTCACGGAGATGCTGTTGTTGGCCGTCACCTGGGCGTTGACGTTCACCGCGCTGTTCGCTCCGGTACCCGTCAAGCCGACGTTCGCCCCATCGATCGGTGCGTTGACGTTGATCACCGGTCCGCTGGCGCTGACCGAGCCCACGGTGTCGGTGACCGGGGAGTTCACATTGATCGAACCGCCCGGCCCGGTAACCAGGCTGAATGAGCCCGAGGTGCGGGTTATGGGCGCTGTCACGTTTACCGCACCGGCGTGAGTGGCAGTCCCGAACACAAGATTGCTCGCGGAAATCCGGCCCATCTCGGTGGTATCGACGCCGAATCCGCCCGGCTTGGTGCCGACGGAGATCGTGTCGGTGGCCACGCGCGGCGCAAGCGTCACGCTGGAGCCCGAGATCGTATTCGGAACCGTAATGGTGTCGGAACGGAGGATGATCGTGCTGCCGCTCAATCCGGTCTGGCCATCCACTACGCCAACATTGAGCGCCCCCGCGCTCGTGAGGCTCAGGGTGCCTACCGAGCCGGCAAGGTTTCCGACGCTGTTGTTAGCGTCGGTCAGTGTGGCGGAACCTTGAATCCTGAGGTTGGGCGCGGTAAGCGTGTTGCCGGCGGTCTGAGAAATGCCGAAGGCGGAGACAAGGGCAAGCGCGCTGATACCCGCAGGCGCGGTTATGGGAGCGGTAACGTTGATCGATCCCGTGCGCGGGTCAGCCGCACCCGTCCCGAGCCTCCCGAGCTGGAGGACGCCCGAGGTGGAGAATTGGCCAATCTCCAAGTTAGTCAATCCGCTCGTACCCAGGTCCAGAGCGCCGAAATCAGTACGCGGTGCGACGGTAATGCGGCCGCCAGTGGTCTGCGTTACGGTGTTGCTGATTGCCGTAGTGTCGGCGAGAAGCGTGAGATTGGCCGCGTTGGTAAACGTGACGGGGGCGCTCACGTTGAGGGATGGGGCGTTGATCGTCAACGTCCCTAGCGTCGTAATGAAATCAATCTCCGCCTGAGCGAGGCCGAGCACCGTACCGGTAGTAGTCGAGCCGAGGTCGACGACGCGGCCGGAATTGACCGTATTCAACGTCACGTTCGCGCCGTTCACGGCTGCAGAAATCGTCATGTCATCCGCCGTCAAGGTGAGATTGCTGGCCGCCTTGGAGAGCGCGCCGCTGACCGTTATCGTCCCGCCTGCCCCTGTTTCGAACGAGATATTCGAGCTGTTGAGATTGCCGAGGTCGGTCGCATCCAACCCGAGCGTGAGCGGCCCGGGCGATACGGGAACGTCGGGGCCACCGATATTGAGCAGTAACGCGGAAGCAGTGCGCAGGTTTATGCTGCTCCCGCTCAGCATCGCGTTGAAGGTCATCGAGTCCGCCACCATGGTGACGGCGCCGGAGCTGCTCGACACCGGGCCGGCTGCGCCTACGTTGATCGATGCGCCGGTCACCGAAACCCCGGACGGCGCCGACAGAACGTCATTGATGTTGACAGCCGCGCCCGTGACGATGTTGAGCGTGCCCGAGCTCCGCGTCATGGCGGAGTTGACCGTGACCAGGCGCACGGCGGAATCGCCAAATGTGAGGTTGAACGACGAGATTCGATCCAGCTCGGCGTCCGTGATGCCGAACGCGCCCCCAGGCGCACCCAGGGTGATTGCCGCGGCAGCGACGCGCGGCGCGAGCGTCGTGCTCGATGCGGAGATGCCGGTCGGGATCGTGAGCGTGTCCGACCGGATCGTGGCGCTGCTGCCGGACAGGCCGGAGACGCCGTCTACCGTCCCGATCGCAAGAGCTCCCGCACCAGTGAACGTGAAGGAGTCGAAGAACCCGCTTCCGCCGGCCAGCGTGCCAACCGAATTGTTTTCGGGCAGATTCACAAAACTGTTGTTACTCGTTACCCGCAAATTCGTTTCGGTAATGGTCGCGCCCGCGCCGGCGCTCTGAGAGATGCTGCCCTGAGCGATCAAGCTCAAAGTGTCCGCGTTGGACGGTGCGATGGCCCCCGTGACGGTAATGCTGCTGGTACTGGAACTGCCGATGCGGAGCAGCCCGGCAGCCCCGGCTGTACCAGGGTCGAACAAGTCGAGTTCTGCACTGGTCAGATTCATGCCACCACCGCCGCCGCCGAGCGTGATGGTTCCGGGTGAAGCGACCGTGATGTCGCCGCTCGGCGCTGCGACCGAGGTTCCCGTTCCCGTAGTTAGCGCCATGTCGCTGGCGGTAAGCGACAAATTGCCGGGAGTGGTCAAGGTCCCGCTCACGGTCATGAGCCCGCCGCTTGTGATATTCAAGCCGCCGATACCGGTGAAGGCCACGGGAGTGGCAGAACCGTTTATGTCCACGGCCCCGGAGCTCGAATTGCCGATGAAAAGCGTGCCGGTCGCGCGCAGTCGTCCGGCCTCGGCCGCATCCAGATTCAAAGTACCAACGGCGCCGTTGCCCAAGCCAATTGTCGTCACGCCGGGCGTATTCGGAGCGATGGTCAGGTCCCCGACGTTGGCGGTCACGAGATCGTTGATTGCCACGGCGTCGGCGATCAGGGCGATTCGACTCGCCGTGAGAGGGTTGCCTGCGCCCACGGTAATCCCGCTCGCGTTGCGCGTCCGGAGCGTGAAGGTTTCCACCGTGGCGGGTACGGTCAAAGCGGTGTTCACCGAGACCGGGCCGGTCGTCGTGTCATTGCCGAGCGTGAAGTTGTTCGCCGTTACGTTGCCGATTTGCGCCGGGGTAAAGTTGAGACCACCCGCGCCCCCGATATTGATCGGAGTGGTAGCGGTGACCGGTGCGATAGACAGCACGGTAGTTACGGGGGAGGCGCTTACAGGTCCGCCGATGCTCCCGGTGTCTGCGTTGAGATTCACCGTCGGTGCCGCGGGTGTTCAAGAGATCCGTCGCCGAGATGTTGAGTTGTCCGGAAGCGAACGCGCCGCCGAGATTGAGCGGTCGACCCGCGGTACGCGGCGTGATGTTGACGACGGGGGCGGTGATCGTGCTCACAGCATCGAAGTCGTCGACCATGAACGTGAGGATGGACATGGGGTTGGCGCCGGACACGCCATTCCTGCCGGCGACGCTGCCTATGGTCAGGAGCGGCGCGTTGGAGAAGGTCATTGAGCCCGCGCTGGCGGCGAAATTGCTTACCGCGTTCGCTTCCGGCAGGTTTATGGCGCCGCTGAAGTCCGCCCTCAAGCCGTCCGCCGTAATCGTTGCCCCCGCCGCCTGACCGAGAGTGCTGCCTGAGAGAAAAAGCGCCCCCCTGCCGGTCCGGCTGATTGGACCCTGGACCATCATCGCGCCACCGTTGATCCGCAGATGCCCCGTGACGGCGTTTGTCAGGTTGGCTAGCTCCGCGTTGTCGAGCTGAAACGCGGCGGCTCCGCCGCCCAGATCGACGGCGCCCGTTGCAAAGATGTCGATATTGCCGCCGCTGACTACTGGCGCATTCACCGCCATCGAGCTCATGCCATTGAAGGTCACACTCTGACCGCTGACCGAGCCGCCGATGGTGACGGTCGGCGCACTGATGGCGAGGGGAACGACGGTGGTGAGACTGGCGCCGGGGTTGACGTTGAAAGCGGTTCCAATGATGGTGACGGAGGACGATCCGAGCGTTATGGGTGAGCTCACGGTGACCGGCCCGCCAGCGGGGACCACGCCGCCATACTGGACTGGACCGGAAGTAACGAGATTGGCGAGCTCTGCCGGAGTGAGCGACAGCGCGCCGCCAACAGCGCCACCGAGGTTGATGGCACGGCCGGCCGTAGGGGGTGCTACAGTCAGCCCCCCGCTCCCGGCGTTGACCAGGCCGGTGATCTCCATATCGTCCGCCAGGAGTACGGCGCCCGTGGCCGTCACCGATCCGGCAAGCGTCAACAACGAGCCAGCCCCGCCCGACAACGGCCCGCCCGCCAACGCCCTGAAAAACCCGCCCACAATCGGCGCGTTCACGGTCACCGGGCCGGTAGAGGGTACCGACGACGGAAACAGGATTTGATTGAGAAAAACGCTGCCGGGCGAGGCGTTCTGCCGCGTCGCGATGATAGGCGAGTTGACGACAACATTCTGCCCCGATATCTGGACGCCGCCGCCTTGGGTGATGATGCCTGTGCCACCGACAGTAACCCCGCCGCCGCCGACGTTGTCCAAATTGGCGGTCAGGATGACGTTCAGGGGATCGGCGTCCACCAGCGTGCCGAGCGGTCCTGTGTTTGCGGTCGCCGCAATGCCACCAGCCCCTTCGATGATGATGTTGTTGTGCGCCGTAGCGGTGAAGGTAGTGGTGCCGATAGAGCGCGTCGGGGTACTGGATGCCCTCTTGATGATGGGCGCCCTGATGGTGATGTTGCCCTGCTGCGTACCGGCGGTCGCTCCCGCACTGGTCGTGGTCAGGAACACGTTGCTGCCGCCGTCAAGCTGCAGGTTGATCAGATCTACGCCGATAACGGAACTCTCTCCGAGAGTGAAGAACTGCGGCTGGCCGTTGTTGTTGACGAGGCTGGACCCGACGTCGACTATGAGGTCGTTCGGATCGAGCAGCCAGGTGCCGCCCTGGCCGTTGGGGGCGCGCACGTCCGGCCCGCGGGTCACGTCCAGTCCGAGCTTGCCGGAAGTCTCGACGAAGCCGCCGTTCCCGGAAGCGGCGCCGCCCCGCGCGGAGATCGTGCCGTACGAGCGGGTGGTATCGTCCGACCACAGCGATGACCTTCCCGCCGTCGCCCGACGCGACGGCATCGGCCGCGATGGTGGCGTCGGCCCCGAGGAAGACTG
The DNA here is from genome assembly GCA_963802355.1 of uncultured beta proteobacterium. GTDB lineage: Bacteria > Pseudomonadota > Gammaproteobacteria > Burkholderiales > SG8-41 > SG8-41. Next base: position 937,824 of record CAWDIV010000015.1, read on the forward strand.
CCGAAGCGTTGCGTATGGCGCCGCCTTCGACCGCCGTAATACCCGGCTTGCCCTGCAGCTCGCCGCCCACGAGCACGGTCCCGCCCCCGGCGTCGCCGGACGCGTCCACGCGTGCATTGCCGTAAACGCCGACCTTGTCGCCCAGTAGATGAACGGTCCCGCCTTGCCCCGATGCGCCCCTCGCTTCGACGACGCCGGTCACCAGCGTCGTATCGCCGGCGTTGATCTCGATCCTGCCGCCATTCGGCCCGTTTGCCGAGGTCACGCTGCCGGTGTCGAGCGTGACGTTCTTCGTTGCCTTGAGCAGGATGCGGCCCTCTTCACCCGCCACGGCGGAATCGGCGCGGATGGTCCCTCTCTGTGCAATCAGCCCCGCATATATCCCCACGCGGCCGGCCTCGGCAACGATGCTTCCCAGGTTCAGCGCCTCGTTGTCCGGCGCGTTGATCTCCACGCGCAGATTCGGGGTGCCGGGACTCACCAGCTCGACGCTCTTGCCGGCGGCCAGCACCACTTCACCTTTCGGCGTCGTGATGATCCCGCTGTTGGTGACGCTGGGTCCGACCAGATACACCTGACCGCCGGACCCGGTGCTGATGCTGCCCTGGTTGATTACCGAGCCCGCTCCCGGTACTTCGGTGAAGCGCAGCCGCCCGCCAAGAAAATCCGCGTCCGACAGATTGAGCGATGAAGCGATCAGCCCCGCCACATCGATGCGGGCGCCGGCGCCGAACAGGATGCCGCTCGGGTTGAGCAGGTACACCTGTCCGTTAGAGGACAGGGTTCCGTCTATCAGCGATTGTGGAATCGCACCGCTCAGTCCGGTGACGCGATTCAAGACCCGGCTCGAGCCCGATTGCTGCAGGAATCGGGTAATTTCGTTCGCGCCGATGGAAAAGGACTGCCAGTTGATGATCGCATTGGGGGAATTCGTTATTTGCAGCAGATTGCCCGCCGGCTGGATTGAAACCTGGCCGCGGACCACCGTGGGACCAGTGGGGTTGGCCCACGCCGTCCCGGTGGCGAAGCAAGCCGCCACGGCGATCGCGGCGGCGGTGGGCTTTAAAGTATGGATCCGACGGACTGCGTGACGAGCAAACTTCTGCTTGGTGGTGGCCATAACGTCCCTGCCCTGTTGCCCTGCGTTGTTCGTTGCCGGCGCTCGAACAGACGCCGGCTGCACGGGGCCTCATGGCATGCTCTGCGGGCCACTGGGCCTCCCCTCTTGGTGGCTAAGAGTGTAGCAAGAGCAAGGCATTAAGTCTTGCAAAACGCGTAGTTGAGCGCTGTCCGCGCCCCCCTCCGGGCGTTTTGTGACTTATTCCCCAATAGGGGTCGCGAGACGGAAAGGGGGCCCAAGGCGGTGCGGCCCAGTGGGCCTTCCCTCGGGCCTAGGTCACGCCAGCGCCTCGGCCCACATATTCTTCGCCCAGCCCCAGGCGTAGGTCCCTTCGAGCTCGCTTGCCTTGTCAGAAACGCCGACGGAGGGCTTGACCGCGACCATCGTCTTCTGCGCAGCTTCGTAGGTGTGAACCGACGTGACGTGCATGACGTTTCTCCCGTCCACGAAGCTGTAACAGGTATTCATCATCACCGGTTGCTGATTGACCGGCTGGCCCTTGATCAGCGCGACGACCGCCGCCGCGCAAACCTTGGCGTGCTGGTTCGCCATGCTGGCCGACTTGGGCATCGCCGGCGCGGGCAACGTCGCGTCGGCGAGGACGTGGACACCTTTCACCGCGACCGACTCCATCGTGAGCCAATCCACGCCGCACCAGCGCTGGTTCGCGGTGATGAGTCCGGTCGCGCGTGCGATGTCGCCGGCCCGGTGCGGCGGCACGACGTTCAGCACGTCGCCCTTCACGCTGTCGAACGTGAGCTTCACCGCCATGCCCTTCGCGTCCACGTCGGCAAGCTCGCTGTTGGGCCGATAGTCGATCAGGTCCTTGTACATGCTGTTCCATGCGGCGCGGAACAACCCCGGCTTCGAGGTAATGTCAGGATTCGAGTCGAGCACGATGATCTTGGATTTCGGCTTCGCCCGCTTGAAGTAGTCCGCCACCTGGCACACGCGCTCGTACGGCCCCGGCGGGCAGCGGTACGGCGCCGTCGGGATATGCAAGACGAACACGCCACCATCGCGCATCGCCTCGAGCTGTTTTCTCAAGGCAACCGTTTGGGGACCGGCTTTCCACGCGTGGAGCACCCGGCTTTGCGCATCTGCGCTTTGCAATCCGGGGGTCTGGTCGTAGATGAAGTCTATGCCGGGCGAAACGATCAACCTGTCGTACTGGAGCGTCGTTCCGCTAGCGAGCCGCACCTGGCGCGCCGCCGCGTCCACCGCCACCGCGTCGTCGCGGACGACGTTTATGCCGCGCTTGCGCAGCCCCTCGTAGCCCGAGGTGATGTTGCTCATCTGCGTATTGCCGGCCAGCACGAGATTGCTGATCGGGCACGAAACGAACTCGGCATTGCGCTCGACGACGGTGACGCCGATATCGGGCGCCCACAGCTTCACGTGCTTCGCGGCGGTCGCCCCGCCGTAGCCGCCGCCGATGACCACCACCCGGCCCGCGGCGCCGCCGCCATCGGTCGCGCACCCGCTCACCGTCGCGGCCCCGGTTGAGGCCGCCAACCACTTGATGAACTCGCGTCTTGTGAGTGTCATGGCCTTCTCCTCAGTAAGCAGCGGGGCGCGCCGCAGGCGCCGCAGCGGCCGGTGCCGCCTTCACGTTCGAAAAATAGGTGGCGAGCAGCTCCAGCTGATCGTCGGTATAGCCCTTGGCGAGCTGGTGCATGATGGTGGCCGGACGCTTGCCGGCCTTGAAGTCCTTCAAGGCCTGCAGCAGATAGTTCCTGTCCTGCCCCGCCAGGCTCGGTGGAATGCCGCCGACGCTGCGGCCGTCCGTGCCGTGACACGCCGTACAGGTTGCCGCCAAATTACGCGCCAAGTTGGGATCTTGCGCCTGCACCGATGCAGCGAAACCCGTCGCCAGCAGAATGCCGGCGCCAATCACTGATATTCTCATGGCATGTCCTCCTCCTGAATGTCTCGAGCATAGTCGCGCGGTATTTACGGGACAGCACGCTACGAACGAGCCGCTATTTCGATGTAAGTTTCCGGCCCGGCCCGCAACTCGTCAAGTCGAATCCCGATCTGTACAGAAAAAACCCCGGCGCGCTGGCGCGAACCGGGGTCTTCAGGATGACAGCATGATCGTCAGGCGACGCCGGCGGTTTCCTCCGCGAAGATCAACCGGATCTTCTCAGCCTCGTCGATATCCACCGTGATCTTGCCGCCGTGGGCGAGTCGGCCGAACAGGAGCTCGTCGGCGAGCGCGCTGCGGATCGTGTCCTGGATCAACCGCGCCATCGGCCGCGCGCCCATCTGCGGGTCGAAGCCCTTCTTCGCGAGATACTCGCGCAGCGCCTGGGTGAAGCTCGCCTCGACCTTCTTCTCATCGAGCTGCTGCTCGAGCTGCATCAGGAACTTGTCGACGACGCGCAGGATGATCTCGCGGTCGAGCGCGTTGAACGAGATGATCGCATCGAGGCGGTTGCGAAACTCGGGCGTGAACATACGCCGGATTTCCGCCATCTCGTCGCCCACCTGTATGGAAGTGGTGAAGCCCATGCTGCTCTTCGAGAGCTCGGCGGCGCCCGCGTTGGTGGTCATTACGATCGCCACGTGGCGGAAATCGGCCTTGCGCCCGTTGTTGTCGGTCAGCGTGCCGTGGTCCATCACCTGCAGCAGGATGTTGAAGATGTCGGGATGGGCTTTCTCGATTTCGTCCATCAGCAGCACCGAGTACGGGTGCTTGGTGATCGCTTCGGTAAGCAGTCCGCCCTGATCGAACCCGACGTATCCGGGCGGCGCGCCGATCAGGCGAGATACCGCGTGCCGCTCCATGTATTCCGACATGTCGAAGCGGATGAGCTCCACGCCCATGATGTAGGCGAGCTGGCGCGCGACTTCCGTCTTGCCCACGCCGGTAGGTCCCGAGAACAGGAAGCAGCCGATCGGCTTCTGCGGATTGCCCAGGCCGCTTCTCGCCATCTTGATCGCACCGGAGAGCGCGTCGATCGCCTTGTCCTGTCCGAACACCACGGCCTTCAGGTCGCGGTCGAGGTTCTTCAGCGCATCGCGGTCGTCGGAGGAAACGGCCTGCGCCGGGATGCGCGCGATTTTGGAGATGATGTCCTCGATCTCGTGCTTGCCGATGATGCGCTTCTGGCGCGCCTTCGGCAGGATCTTCTGCGCGGCGCCGGCTTCGTCGATCACGTCGATCGCCTTGTCGGGCAGGTGCCGGTCGTTGATGAAGCGCGCCGACAGCTCCGCCGCCGCGGTCAGCGCGGAGGGCAGGTACTTCACGCCGTGATGCGCCTCGAACCGCGATTTCAGGCCCTTGAGGATCAAAATCGTCTCCGGCACCGAGGGTTCCACGACGTCGATCTTCTGGAAGCGGCGCGAAAGCGCATGGTCCTTCTCGAAGACGCCGCGGTACTCCTGGTAGGTGGTCGCGCCTATGCACTTCAGGTGCCCGCTCTGCAGCGCGGGCTTCAGCAGGTTCGACGCGTCGAGCGTGCCCCCGGAGGCGGCGCCCGCGCCGATCAGCGTATGGATCTCGTCTATGAACAGGATCGCGTTCGGGTTGTCGACCAGCTGCTTCAATACCGCCTTCAGCCGCTGCTCGAAATCGCCGCGGTACTTGGTGCCAGCGAGCAATGCCCCCATGTCGAGCGCGTAGACGTGACAGCGCTTGAGAACTTCGGGCACGTTGCCTTCAACGATGCGCCGGGCGAGGCCCTCCGCGATCGCGGTCTTGCCCACGCCCGCCTCGCCTACCAGCAGCGGATTGTTCTTGCGGCGGCGGCACAACGTCTGGATCACGCGCTCTATTTCACGTTCGCGCCCGATCAGCGGATCGATCTTTCCCGACAACGCCAGCGAATTGAGATTCAGGGTGTAGTTTTCGAGCGCGCCGCCGGGCGATGCTTCCGCCTCCGTCTCCGCCTCGTGCTCGGACTTCGGTGAAGTCGCCTGCGGCACCTTGGTGATGCCGTGCGAGATATAGTTGACGACGTCGAGCCGCGTGACCCCCTTCTGGTGCAGGAAATACACCGCGTGCGAGTCCTTCTCGCCAAAGATCGCCACCAGCACGTTCGCGCCGGTGACCTCCTTGCGCCCGGAGGACTGCACGTGCAGGATCGCCCGCTGGATGACGCGCTGAAAGCCGAGGGTAGGCTGGGTGTCCACGTCCTCGCCGGACAGGGTCGGTGTGTGCTCGGTCACGAACTCGGTGAGCAGCTTCCGCAGCTCGTCGATATCGGCCGCACACGCCCGCAGGACCTCGGATGCCGACGGATTGTCGAGCAACGCGAGCAGCAGGTGCTCCACGGTAATGAACTCGTGGCGCTTTTGCCGCGCCTCCATAAAGGCCATGTGGAGGCTTACTTCTAATTCCTGCGCAATCATGTCACATCTCTTCCATTACACACTGTAACGGATGTTGGTGCTGTTTGGCGTACGACTTTACCTGTTCCACCTTGGTTGCCGCAACATCTTTCGGGTACACGCCGCATACCCCGATCCCCTCGCGATGCACTTTTAGCATGATTTGCGTCGCCTTTTCGCGGCTCAGGGCGAAGAATTTCTGCAGCACCATGACAACAAAATCCATCGGCGTGTAGTCGTCGTTAAGCAGCAAAACCTTGAACATCGGCGGCTGCTTGACCTTCGCTTTCTTCGCTTCAAGTACCGCGTCTTCACGCTGCCGTGTCGCCATGCCGGAGAATGCAGTTAATCCCGCGCCTCGATTGATATTTTCACCATAATCCGGAAATTATCAAGTAGCGGTTCCACGGCGCGCCAGCTGTATACTTGACTTCCCCTTGCAAATGGCCTAGAAAGTCACGGGGTGTTTGGCTTCAAGCGGCTTCGCTGTACCGGTTCGGTCCGTACGCGATCTTGAAACTCAAACAGCGTGCGGGCGCAATTCCCGCTTTTTTTCATATCGAGGTAGGTGTATGGCAACAGGGACGGTGAAGTGGTTCAATGATGCCAAGGGCTACGGTTTCATCACGCCCGACGACGGCAGTGAGGATTTGTTCGCGCATTTCTCGGCCATCCAGATGAGCGGGTTCAAGACCCTCAAGGAAGGCCAGAAGGTATCGTTTGAAGTGACCCAGGGCCCCAAGGGCAAGCAAGCCTCAAACATCCAGGCCGCTTCCTGACCGCGTCGCCGCGTTCCAGGCCGGCGACGTTTCGCGTAGTGCAATAAACAAAGCCCACGAGACCTATCGGTCAGGTGGGCTTTTTGCTTTCTGCCGTCCCGGGAAGCGGCGGAGTGCTTGTTGCGCCGCCTAGACGGAGATGCGCGGCTCACGCGCGGACTCAGGTCCCGGGTCGGGCTCCTTCGGGGTTCCTTTACCTGCATCCGGTGCTTATCGAGTTGACCTGACTTTGTCATCTCGCTCGCCCCTCACCCCCCAACCTGCCCCCTCGCGTGCTACGCGGCTCTCCCCGAGAAATGACCACCCCCACCCTCTGGTCGGCCCGTCCATGGAATTCATCCGCCGTCAGGAACGCGCGGAGAAACACCTACTTGCCCCAAGGCTTGATCGCTTCCTTCAGTTTGTTGTAGCCCTCGAGGTAGCGGGGCCGCTTGCCGCTATAGATCCTGTCGAACGTCTCGAGCTGTGCGTCCAGCCAGCCGGCGAGATCCTTATGGCCCGGGTTGGCCGCCTTGTAGGCCTCGTTGATCAGGACGAAGTGGATCCTCGGATCGTAGGGCTGCTTCTCGCCGCCGACCGTCTCGTCCCCGGCCAGCAGGCGCAGCAGCATCGCGTCGGCTGAACCCAGCGTCTGTTCGAATATCGGCTCGCCTTCCATGCGGTACATGACGCTCGTCATGTCCTTCCCGTTGGTCATCGTGAAGCCCATGTCCTTCCAGACCTTGTTCATGTCGGCGCCAGCCTTGACGTGGTCGAGGATCTTCTGCCCCCAGCTGCGCAGCACGTCGGGCGCGTCGGCCATGAGGTCGGTCAGCCGATCGCCGTCGAGGTCGGTCGCGTAAACCACGGCCCTGCGTTGTTGATACATGTCGTGCAGAAGAATGCCAAAGTTGGTGTCGGAGATGTGTTCGTGGATTTCTCCGCCCCAGTTTTCCATGCCGGTCTTGAAGTCCTTGGGCAGCAGGCCGACGATGGCATCGACGTTCGCCTTGTGCTCGGCGTAGGCGTCGACGGCGTAGCGCCGCTTCAGCTCGAACTTCGTTCCCTGCAGCAGCCAGCGCAGGATGCCGGCGTTGACGGCGTCCTCCTGGGCCTGGGTCGGCTTGGTCGCGACTCGCCCGATCTGCCGGGTCTCGTGCACCATCTTGAGGAACAATCGCACCGCGTATGCCATCCGCACCCCGGGAGTGTTCATCTCGGAGTGGATGTTGCCGCTGCCCCGGTCAACCTGGAACTTCTTGCCGTCCTGCGAGTAGGGCAGGCCGGGCATGAAACGCACGCTGGTGATCGTGCCGTAGGGGCGGACATTGCAGTAGACGCCGGCTGCGGTGCGTAGCGGCGCGTTGGCGGATTTGCCGTAGACCACGACCTTCTTGCCGTTCTCGTTGACCATGAAGTCGCCGGCGGTGGACCACTTGATCGCGGTGTACTCGAGCTTGCCGAACCATTCGAGCGATTTGAGCTTCGTGTCGTGCCGGAACTGCGCCATCATCGGCACGCCGAGGAACGGCAAGCCCAGCACGTCGAGCGCCATCAGCGTGCCGTTGAGCGCGAACATGTCCGTCAACGCGTGCGCGACCGGCTTGACGCTGCCCGTGCTGGTTCCCGCCTTCCCAGATGATCGCGTCGGAAATGCCCCGCGGCTGGATCTTGGATCGCTTTAGGTGCTGTCCAGCAGCTTGAACAGGTCGCCGCTCTGTTCTTCCTGGGCGATCTTCAATAGGTCGAGTCGTTCAGTCATGGTGCTTCTTCTCCGTTCGAATTTGTTGTTCCGGACGCTTGGCCGCGATGCGCAAGGCATCGGGTCGATCCTGCGGGAAGGCGAAGGATTATAACAGACGCCCTCGCCGTTCTTGCCGCGCTTCCTTGCGATATTCACGCAATGCGGGCCGCCGGCGCGGCACCTCCGCGCACCGCTTGATTCGGCGAGCGTTCCCGTGCGCCATTCGATCGCGCGCGGCCGCGATCACTTACACGGCGCGCGTATGAGCAGCGATGGTGTCCTGCGCTCCTCGCAAAACCGGTAGCAAAACTCCTGTTGCGTATTTCGCACATAGCTCCCTTTTACGGCGCCGCAGCATGAGCCTTGACGCAGCGCATTAATTATTAATGTATTTCCTCCACGTTATGGAACTGGTTCACAACCCACGGAAAAACCGTATATTTGTGCGCAGCATTTCTGCAGCATTTTTTTGTTGCATTGCGAAATACGCGTGCTACACTGAAGTCAGATCACGACCCCGATGCCGCCACCGCAGCATCGGTGTTTCGAGCCCATGACCACCCGTCGTGGGCCTAGTTTGGTCCGCCAGACGATCTCTGGCTTGCCGCGTGACATGCGCGCCGCACCGCGGGCCGCAACACGTTGCCCCTCTGCCGCGCAGCGAGCCGGAGTCCGGTCCGTTCACGCTGGCCGTCTCCGCATATCAACCGACTGCAAGGAGAGGCTGGCATGAAGAATCTAGCTGCGATCGCATCGATCAAGGACGACTGGGAACAGAACTCGCGCTGGCGCGGCGTCAAGCGCGACTACACCGCCGAAGACGTATTTTGCCTCCGCGGATCGTTGGTCATCGAACATACACTGGCCCAGCGCGGCGCCGAGAAACTGTGGCGCCTGCTCACCACGAAGCCCTACGTCAACACGCTCGGGGCGCTCACCGGCAACCAGGCAGTTCAGCAGGTCAAGGCGGGCCTGCAGGCCATCTATCTGTCGGGCTGGCAAGTTGCGGCGGATGCCAACGATTCGCTGCAGATGTACCCCGACCAGTCGCTCTACGCAGTAAGCTCGGTCCCGACCGTCGTGCGCCGGATCAACAATGCCTTGCAGCGCACGGACCAGATTCACCACGCGGAGGGCGAGAACGACATCGACTGGTTCGCGCCAATCGTGGCCGATGGCGAGTCGGGTTTCGGCGGCGTGCTCAATACCTTCGAGTTGATGAAGGCAATGATCGAGGCGGGCGCGGCTGGCGTGCACTTCGAAGATCAGCTCTCATCGGCCAAGAAGTGCGGCCATATGGGCGGGAAGGTGCTGGTGCCGACGCAGGAGGCTGTGCAAAAGCTCAATGCCGCGCGGCTCGCAGCCGACGTCTTGGGCGTGCCGACCGTCCTCATGGCGCGCACCGATGCCGAAGCGGCCAATCTGATCACCTCGGACGCGGACGACAACGACAAGCCGTTCCTGACCGGCGAGCGCACGGCAGAAGGTTTTTTCCGTGTCCGCAACGGCCTCGAGCAGGCGATCTCGCGCGGTCTTGCCTATGCGCCGTATGCGGATCTCGTATGGTGCGAAACCGGAACGCCGGACCTCTCATACGCGCGCAAGTACGCAGAGGCGATTCAACGGGTCTATCCCCGCGCCATGCTCGCGTACAACTGCTCGCCGTCGTTCAACTGGAAGCGCCACCTGGACGACGCCACGATCGCCAGGTTTCAGCGCGAGCTGGGTGCGATGGGCTACAAGTTCCAGTTCATCACACTTGCCGGCTTTCACTCGCTCAACTACGGCATGTTCGATCTGGCCCGCCGCTACGCAAGGGAGGGTATGTCGGCCTACGTGCCGCTGCAGGAAGGCGAGTTTGCTGCGGAAAAATCGGGCTATACGGCGACCAAGCACCAGCGTGAAGTAGGAACGAGTTACTTCGACGCTGTTACGCAGGTCGTCCAGAAAGGTCGTTCCTCCGTCACGGCGCTTACCGGCTCGACGGAAGAGGCACAGTTTCACGACCGGGATAGCGCTCACTTACACGTAGCTTAAAACCTGTTTTTGTGACGAAATTCCTGTTCTGGACTTAGTCCAAATCAGTTATAATGCACCGCAACATACGGCATGAGATGCCATTGCGTATTATGAGATAGCGCAGCGTGGCGCTCATACCTCAATCTTAAAGGAGCAAGTCCGATGATCCGCACATTTATCCTGCCGGCCGGCGTCGAGGTGCTCGGCGATGTGACCCCCCAGTTCGCTGAGATCCTTACCCCTCAGGCGCTTGCCTTTACCGCCAAGCTCGCGCGCAAATTCGAACCTCGCCGGCGCAATTTGCTCGAGCAGCGTGCCCGGCGCCAAGCCGATTTCGATGCCGGCAAGTTGCCCGATTTCCTGCCGGAAACGAAAGGCATCCGCGATTCTGAGTGGACCGTGGCGCCGGCGCCACGCGATCTGCAGGACCGCCGCGTAGAAATTACCGGCCCCACCGACCGCAAAATGGTGATCAATGCGTTGAACTGCGGCGCCTCCGTATTCATGGCTGACTTCGAGGACGCCAACACGCCGACCTGGGAAAACATGGTCGACGGGCAGGTCAACCTGCGCGACGCGGTGAAGCGCTCCATCGAGTATGTCAACCCCGAAGGCAAGCGCTATGCCTTGAACGACAAGACCGCTACGCTGCTCACGCGTCCGCGCGGGTGGCATCTGCTGGAAAAGCACGTGCTCGTGGACGGCGAGCCGGTCGCGGGCGCCATTTTCGATTTCGCGCTCTATTTCTTCCACAACGCCAAGGCCCTCCTCGCGCGCGGGAGCGGGCCGTACCTCTACCTGCCCAAGCTGGAAAGCCATCTCGAGGCGCGGCTGTGGAACGACATCTTCGTCGCCGCCCAGCGCGAGCTCGGAATTCCGCAGGGCACGATCAAGGCCACGGTGCTGATCGAAACCATCCTCGCCGCGTTCGAGATGGACGAAATCCTGCACGAGCTGCGCGAGCACTCCGCGGGGCTCAATATCGGGCGCTGGGACTACATTTTCAGCTGCATCAAGAAATTCCGGTCGAACGAGTCGTTTTGCCTGGCCGATCGCGCGCAGGTCACCATGACGGCGCCGTTCATGCGCGCGTATGCCTTGCTCCTCATCAGGACCTGCCACCGGCGCAATACGTTCGCGATGGGCGGTATGGCGGCGCAGATCCCGATCAAGAACGATCGCGCGGCGAACGACGCGGCGATCGAGAAGGTGCGTCAGGACAAGATCCGGGAAGCGACCGACGGCTGCGACGGCACCTGGGTTGCGCACCCGGGCCTGGTCGAAGTTGCCAAGGCGGTGTTCGATCAGTACATGCCGACCCCGAACCAGATCCACAGGAAACGCGAGTGACGTCGAAGTCACGGCGCGCGACCTCCTCGAATTCCAGCCCGAGAAGCCGATATCAGAGGCTGGATTGAGGAGCAACATCAGCGTCGGAATCCAGTACATGGGCTCGTGGCTCGCCGGCAACGGCTGCGTGCCGGTTTTCAACCTGATGGAAGACGCGGCGACGGCGGAGATATCGCGCTCGCAGATCTGGCAGTGGGTGAGGAGCCCCAAGGGTGTGTTGGTTGACGGCCGTAAAGTCACCAAAGATCTCATCAAGAAGCTGCTCCCCGAAGAACTCGCCAAGGTAAAGAGCCTGCTCGGCGAACGGGAGTGGCTCGCCGGCCGCTACGAGGAAGCCGCGTTGCTGTTCGAGGAGCTCACTACGGCGGACGATTACGTCGAGTTTCTTACCCTCCCCGCCTACGAATGGCTGACCCGCACGCTGCGCGAACCGGCGGTAGCCTAGTCGCCCGGATGGCTCTCTGAAGCCTTGGAGCGCGCAGCATTACCTTATGCTCATCCTATTGATTTTTAGGTAATTATTAAGCGCGGCGGTCAGGCTGCCCGATTCTTCGTGCGCCCATGTCAACCTGACTGCCGCGTCGGGCGTTATCGGCGAGGACCGTCTATCCGGTCGCTGTGATATCACAACCAATGATCAACTCACCAAGAGGAAATATCATGAGCAAGCTGCTCGTTACGCTGTTGGCCGCCGTCTTCGCTTCGGTGACCGTTACCCCGGTCGCGTTTGCCGACAAGCACATGAAGGACGAAGGCAAGAAAGAAATGACGGACGAAACGAAGAAAGGCGAACCGAAGAAGAAGGGCGAAGACACGAAGAAGTCCGAAGGCAAGAAGGGCGAGCCCCAGGGCGAACCGAAGAAGGGCGACGGCAAGAAGAGCGAAGGCAAGAAGGAAGAAATGAAGAAGGACGAAACGAAGTAATCTCTCCTTTTTCTGCGAAAAAGGCAGGGTTCTTCCCTGCCTTTTCATTTCGCGCGATCGCGCCGCCGCGCAGCAGGATGACGTTGCCATACAGCAGGATTTCGGCTAGGCTAAACGCGCTCGCTTGAGCTTCCGGCAGCGCTACCGCCGGTACCGCCAACATACGCATTGGGAGGAAACGACATGAAGAGACTGTTTGCTGCAATCATTGCCGGCCTGTTCGCGCTTTCAAGCACTTCGGCCGTGCTCGCTGCGAAGCACGACATGAAGAAAGACGAAATGACGAAGGACGAGACGAAGAAGGGCGAGCCCAAGAAGAAGGGCGAACCCAAGAAGAAAGCCGAAGCCAAGAAGGGCGAGCCCAAGAAGAAGGGCGAACCCAAGAAGAAAGCCGAAGACAAGAAGGGAGAGCCCAAGAAGGACGAAATGAAGAAGTAACGAATTCGGGCTTCAGCGCAGGGCAGGGAGACACACCCTGCCCTTTTTTGTTGGCGGCGGCGATTTGTTTGCGTGCGATGATTGAAAGTTTTCCCTCCATTCGCGCCGGCCGGCGTTCCCGATGTGCTGTCCTGTAGGCGCCGCCCGTGGCTATGTCGCAGCGGTAAAATACGGATCATGGCGGAGGACACTCTAATCTGGAAACCGAATGTCACCGTCGCCGCCGTGATCGAGCGTGACGGCCGTTTCCTGCTGGTGGAGGAAGACACCGAGCGCGGGCGGCTCTTGAACCAGCCCGCCGGGCACCTCGACGCCCGGAGAATCGCTGATCGAAGGCGTGGCGCGTGAAACCCTCGAAGAAACGGCGCACTCGTTCACGGCGACCGCGCTCCTCGGCGTCTATCAGTATCATCACGCGGCCGAGGGTGTCACCTACCTGCGGTTTGCTTTCACCGGCGACCTGACAGGCCACGACGCGGGGCGCCGGCTGGATACCGGCATAGTGCGTGCCCTGTGGTTGAGCCCCGAGGAAATCCGGCGCGAATCGGCCCGCCATCGTTCGCCGCTGGTAATGCGCTGTGTCGAAGACTACCTTGCGGGGCGGAGCTATCCGCTCGCGCTGCTGTACCACCATGCCATAACCTGAATTTTTACCGCAGCCAGGTTTAGAGCAATCATGGCGGGAAAACGCGTAGTCGTCGGCATGTCGGGCGGCGTTGATTCGTCGGTTGCCGCGCTACTGCTCAAGCGGCAGGGATACGAAGTTTCCGGCCTCTTCATGAAAAACTGGGAGGACGATGACACCGACGAATACTGCACTTCCCGGGAAGACCTCGTGGATGCCGTCGCGGTGGCCGACAGAATCGGCATTGACATCGATGTCGTGAATTTCTCGGCCGAATACAAGGAGCGCGTCTTCACCGAGTTCCTGCGTGAGTACGGGGCCGGGCGCACTCCGAATCCCGATGTGCTGTGCAATGCCGAGATCAAGTTCCGGGCTTTCCTGGATCACGCGCTCGGCCTTGGCGCCGACTATATCGCCACCGGCCACTACGCGCAGGTACGCGAGGTGGACGGCCTCTACCAGCTGCTCAAGGCCGAGGACGGTACCAAAGATCAAAGCTACTTTCTCTACCGGCTCGGCCAGCAGCAACTCGCCCGGACTTTGTTCCCGCTCGGCGGTCTGTACAAGCGCGACGCGCGGGAAATCGCGCGGCGCGAAGGCCTGCAGATCCACGACAAGAAGGACTCGACCGGTATCTGCTTCATCGGCGAGCGGCCGTTCCGGGAATTCCTCAAGCGGTACCTGCCCGACAGTCCCGGGGAGATCCGCACGCCTGAAGGCGCGGTACTCGGGCACCACCAGGGATTGATGTTCTTCACCATCGGCCAGCGTCAGGGATTGCGCATCGGCGGGCAGCGCGACGGCGATGGCGACCCGTGGTACGTCGCGTCCAAGGACCTCGAGCACAATCGCTTGATCGTGGTACAGGGACATGACCATCCCGCGCTTTTTCGGAACGCGATTGTCGGCGACGGACTTGAACTGGATCAGCGGCTCGCCACCACATTGCCAGTGGGTCTACGCCGCAAAGACGCGCTATCGGCAAAAAGATGCCCCGTGCAGCATCGCGCGCATCGAGATGGGCCGCTGCGAGGTCGAATTTGCCGAGCCGCAGTGGGCGGTCACGGCCGGCCAATCGGTCGTGATCTACGAGAGCCGGGTATGCCTGGGAGGAGGGATAATCGAAGGGTGAAGGCGGAGGCGAAAGGCGGAAGGAGTTTGAAGTAATTAAAACCACAGGTCCCAGATTTTTCCTTTCGACTTTCGCCTTATCGCCTTACACCGAAGGTGGTGGTGCGGTAACCTTGAACGAAGCGCGTTGCGCGAGCCGCTCCGTCAACCTGTTGAGATTGGGATAGGCTTTGCGCCAGTTCAGGTCGGGCACCCTCAAATCCAGGTAACCCAGCGCGCACCCGACGGCGATGTCGGACAGGCCGTAGGCCTCTCCGCTGCACCAGTTCCGGGCGCCCAGTTCCTCCGCCATCACCGCCAGCGCCCGGTCTATTTTGCCCTGCTGGCGCGCGATGATCCCCTTGGCCGATTGCTGATTGGCTGTGCGGCGCTTTTCCATGACAACCGTCACAGCGGCGTCGGTACAACCGTCGGCGAGTGCCTCCCAGCGCCGCACCTGGATGCGCTGGCGTATGTCCTCGGGTATCAGCCTGGCAACGGGGCTCGCGCTGTCGAGGTATTCCACGATCACTCTTGAGTCGAAGATGTTGGTCCCGTCATCCGTTACGAGCACCGGCACTTTTCCCAGCGGATTAAGCGTCGGGACTTGCGTAGTCGGTGTCATTCGGCGAGTCCACCACGAACTCGTAATCGATGCGCTTTTCGGCGAGCACCACGCGCACTTTGCGTGTGTAGGGACTGGTCGGCGTTCCAATGAGCTTCATCTGGTGGACTACTGGGACGACCCGAAAAAGGCGCGCCATTATATCACCCGTTTAAGGCGCCTCCGGCGAGACGGATGACGAAGGCTTGCGCTCGGCCGCTGCGGAAGGTACGCTTGAAACCCTTAACTTTCTCAAGGCCTTCTCCCATGAACGCCCCAACCGAAAAGTTCATCCTGTTCTTGCAGCCTGGGTGAAGCAGCTGCCTCAGAGCGAAAGAGTTTCTTTCGAAAAAGAGGATAGACCACGTCGTCATCGACGTGTTGAACGACCCCGGCGGCCGGGAAAAGTTGCTCGCTTTGGGGGTTCGCAACGTACCGGTCGTGTCCAAAGGCGAGAACTACGTCTTCGGCCAGAACCTGGAAGACGTAGCCGAGTTCGTCGGGCTCCAGGGTACCGGACACAAGCCGCTGCCTCCCAGTGAGCTCATCAAGAAATGGATACAGGTCCTGCGCGCCCTGCAGCGGTACGCGCGCCAGATGCCGGCCGAGCGCATCGACGAGCGGGTCATCGAAAACCGCGACCGCTCGATCCGTCTCCTCACCCACCATGCCTTCCGCATCGCCGAGGCGTACCTCGAGTCGGTGATCGACGGCAAAGAGTACGCGGTCCAGCATGCCAACGTGCCGCCGAAGGATGGCACTTGCGTAACCGGTGACGAGATCGCCGGCTACGGCGAAGGCGTGATCGAACGGCTGCAGAAGTGGTGGGATCAGGTCGAGGACAAGTCGCTGTCAACCAAGATGAAGACCTACTACGGCATGCAGCCCATGCACGTCGTGTTCGAGCGTTCGACCTGGCACTCGGCGCAGCACGCGCGTCAGTTGATTCATGTCCTCGAGCGATTCGGGGTCGAGCCGAATGGACGGCTCACCGCTCAGGACCTCGCTGGGCTGCCGCTACCGGAAAGGCTCTTCGAGTAGCGCGTCGAGGGGCGGAAGAGGGACCCTCTGGGATCTGACCCCCGGTGACGCGCATGGATCGGCATTAGAATGGACGCGCCATGATCGGCTCCACGGTCGCATCCCCGTAAACGGGCGCGTCGAGGGCGGAAGGGGACCCTCTGGGATCTGACCCCCGGCGGCGCGCTGGATCGGCATGTGTGCATGACGCGCCATTGATCAGCTCCACGGTCGCATCCCGCAAGCGGGTCCGCTACGTGCGCCGATCCTGCTCCGCGATCGCGCCGATCCCTGCTCCGCCCCTCGACGCGCTACCTCTTTCACCCGTTTGGCCGATATTGTCGAAGGGGCCCGACAAGATCCTGGAGTTGCGATAAACTGTCACGCCCTGCACGTGCAAGAAGTGCTATGCCTGGCTACACGGTCTCAACGGGATTTATCGAGCGTTCTCAAAATGATTGACACGCTCGATCCCTCATCCCCACCCCCCTCTCCCGAGCGGAGAGGGGAGCGAAGTGTCGGAAATGGTTTGTCAACCATTTGATGATCAGTAGTGCGCCATGTTGAATGGAGCGCCCGCCGCGCGTCGCGCGATCCCTGCTCTCGACCGGTTGCTCAAGATCCCGCGGTCGAGGAGCTCGTCCAGCGTTATGGCAGGACTTCGGTAACCGGCACGGCGCGCGCGCTGCTCGCAGAATTGCGCACCGCGCTCACCCCGCAAGCCTCATCACCAACGCCATCGCCGGCAGCATCTTTTGACGAAGGGGCCTTCGTCGCCGCGTGCGCTGCGCGCCTGGCGCGTGAGACGCAGTCGTCGCTCAGACCGGTATTCAACCTGACCGGCACGGTGCTGCATACCAATCTCGGCCGCGCGATCATGCCCGAGAGCGCCGCCCGGGCGGTCGCTCAGGCCATGACGCATCCGGTCAATCTCGAATTCGATCTCGAGGGTGGAGAGCGCGGAGAACGCGATCACCACGTCGAGCGCCGCTTGACGCGGCTCACCGGCGCGGAGGCGGCGCTGGTAGTGAACAACAACGCTGCGGCGGTCTATCTCACGCTCAACACCCTCGCGCTGCGCAAGGAAGTTCTGGTGTCGCGCGGCGAGCTGATCGAAATCGGCGGCGCCTTCCGCATGCCCGATATCATGGCGCGCGCGGGCTGCAAGCTGCGCGAAATCGGCACCACCAACCGCACGCATCTGAAGGACTATGCCGGAGCGATCTCGCCACGTACCGCGGCGCTGATGAAGGTCCATACCAGCAATTACGCCATACAGGGATTCACCGCGGCGGTGGCCGAAGACCGGCTTGCCGTGCTCGCCCACAAGCACAAACTACCGCTGATCACCGATTTGGGCAGCGGCATGCTGGTGAATCTCGAGGATTACGGATTGCCGCACGAGCCCACGCCGGGCGACGCGCTCGCCGCCGGCGCCGACGTCGTTACCTTCAGCGGCGACAAACTGCTCGGCGGACCGCAGTCGGGATCTGATCGTCGGCCGCAAGGATCTGATCGAGCGTATCCGCAAAAACCCGGTGAAGCGCGCGCTGCGCGTGGACAAGATGACGCTCGCGGCGCTCGAGGCAGTGCTGGCGCTCTACAGCGACCCGGAGCGATTGTCGGCGCAGCTGCCGACGCTGAGACTGCTGACGCGCGCACTCTCCGACATCGAGGCACAGGCAGCGAAGGTGCTGCCGGCCGTCGCAAGCGCCGTCGCGGGAAAAGCCGAAGCGAACGCTGGTCGGCACGCATGAGCCAGATCGGAAGTGGTTCGCTGCCGGTCGACCTGCTTCCGAGCGCAGGTATCGCGATTGCCACCTCCGGCAAGCGCCGCAACGCCCTCGCTGCAGGGATTGCCGGCGCGTTTCGCGCGCTGCCCGTCCCGGTGATCGGCCGCATCAAGGACGGCGCCTTCATCATGGATCTGCGCTGTTTGGAGCAAGAGGCGGAGTTCGTGGAGCAATTGAAGCATCTCGACCTGAATGGATTGGAGCCGTGATTCGTGACTCGTGACTCGGTTGGCAGGTCACCAGTCACCAGTCACCAGTCACCAGAATGATAGTCGCAACCGCAGGACACATAGACCACGGCAAGACGCTCCTCGTGAAGACGCTCACGGGCGTGGACACTGATCGTCTGCCGGAAGAGAAGGCGCGCGGCATTTCCATCGATCTCGGCTTCGCCTATTTGCCGCTCGCAAGCGGCGGGTTGATCGGCTTCGTCGACGTGCCGGGGCACGAGCGCTTCATCCGCAACATGCTCGCCGGCGTCTGCGGTATCGACTACGCGCTGCTGATCGTAGCCGCCGACGACGGAGTGATGCCGCAGACGATCGAGCACCTCCACATACTCGATCTGCTGGGCGTGCAGGAAGGTCTCGCCGTCGTCACCAAGGTCGATCGGGTGGCCGAAGAGCGTGTGCAGCAGGTGGTGCGGGAAGTAGCCGAGCTGCTGCGCGGTACCGCGCTCGCCGGGATTCCGGTTTTGCCGGTTTCAGCCGTCGCGAATTCAGGTATCGAACAGCTGCGAGACAGGCTCATCGCGGCAGCCCAGGCCCACTCGGCTCGCAACTCCGAGGGTCAGCACTTCCGTTTCGCAATAGACCGCGCATTCACGATTGCCGGCAGCGGCACCGTCGTAACCGGCACGGTATTCAACGGCACCGTCGCGATCGGGGACAAGTTGGTAGTTTCACCGAAGGGCGCACCAGTGCGCGTGCGCGGCATACAGATCCACGGAAAAGCCGCGCAGCAAGCCGGCGCCGGACAGCGCTGCGCCCTCAATCTCGCGGGCAGCGATCTGGAAACCGTGGCCCGCGGCGACTGGGTGCTGGCCGAAGCGATACACGCGCCGACGCAACGCTTTGATGCGCGAGTCACGTTGCTGGCCGGTGAACGGCTTGAGCACTGGACGCCCCTGCACCTGCATCTCGCTACGGCCGATGTCACTGCCCGCATTGCGATTCCTAAAGGCGACGCTATCGGCCCCGGCGAATCTGCGCTGGCCCAGCTCGTGCTCGACAAGCCAGTGGGCGCATTGAACGGCGACCGCTTCATCCTGCGCGATCAGTCGGCACGCCGCACTCTGGGAGGCGGCGTAGTGCTCGATCCTTTTCCTCCCGCCGCGCGCCGCGCCGCCCGGGCGCGACAAGCCGAATTGGCGGCCCTTACTCTGGGAACTCCCGAGGCGGCGCTCGCCGCGCTGAACGACGTCGCAGAGGAAGGCGTGGATCTGGCGCGACTCGAGCGGATCTTCAACGTTACGCCGGCTCACGCTCAGAGAATTTACTCGCAGGCAGGCATCGCCGTCCTGGGCAAGGAGCGTCGCATTGCCTTGAAACAGGATCTGGTCACGCGGTTGCGCGAGCGTATACCGGACGCGCTCGCCGACTTTCACCGCGGCCAGCCCCAGGCACTGGGCATGGAGACGGAAGCGCTGCGCAAGGCGCTCGCGCCGCGGCTCCCCGCCGAAGCGTTTCAATCCATGCTGCGAACGCTCTGCCGATGAGCGCAAGCTGGAGCTCTCCGGCTCGACCGTGCGCCTTCCGGGGCACAACGCCACGTCCAATCCGGAAGACGAAAAACTGTGGCAGGCGGTGCTGCCCGCGCTGCAGAAGGGCGGCGCCGCGCCGCCGACGGTGACGGAGCTGGCGGCCGCACTCAAGCTAAAAGACACCACGCTCAAGGACTTCCTGCACCGCAAGATGCGCAGCGGCGATCCGATGCGGGTAACGCCGGATCGCTTTTACCCGCGCGCCACGGTCGCCGCGCTCGCCGCAACCGCGGCAGAAGTCGCGAAGGCGAGCGCGAATGGGATGTTCACCGCGGCACAATACCGGGACGCGACGGGCACCGGCCGCGGTCTCGCCATCCAGATACTCGAGTTCCTCGATGGCCTGGGGATCACCCAGCGGGTCGGCGACGCGAGGAAAATGCGCAAGGATCCTGTTCCCATACTGGGCGCCGCCGCTCCGCTCAAACCTTCCGCTCATGCCACTCAATCTGCGCCGGCGCGCCCTGCGGCGCCTGCGGGCAAGGGGCGGCCGCCGGGACCGCGCCGATACTAGAAGGCAATTCAAGCCACAGAGGAAGTCCTTTCATGGCCGCTTACGATCTGATCGTGATCGGAGAAGGTATCGCCGGGCTGTCGTGCGCTCAGGCAGCCGCACGCGCCGGTCTCAAGGTGGCGACCTTCGAAGCCAACCTGTTCGGCGGCCTCGTCATCAACATCAACGAGCTCGATGGCTACCCGCCAGACCGCGAAACCTCGGGCGCCGAGTTCGCCTCCGAGCTCATGGAAGCCAACGCCGGGCTCAACGTGACGAGCGTCCAGGAAGCGGTCACTGCGGTAAAGCCCTCCGGTAACGGCTTCGACGTGAAGACGGCCGGGGCGCCACAGCAGGCGCGCCAGATAGTCGTGGCTTCCGGCGCACGCATGAAGAAACTCGGCATATCCGGAGAATCGGAGTTCGAGGGGCGCGGCGTCTCACAATGCGCGGACTGCGACGGCCCCATGTACCAGGACGAGGAAGTCGCGGTGATCGGTGGAGGCGATTCGGCGCTGCAGGAAGCGTTGGTGCTTGCGCGCTATTGCGGGAAGGTCCACTTGCTTCATCGCGGCGAGCGCTTTCGCGCGCAGCCGCATTTCGTCGAGCGAGTGTCCGCAACGCCGAAGATTTCCATCATGTGGAAAACCACCGTGGACGCAATACTCGGCGGTAAGATGGTCGAGAAAATACGGATTCGCGGGACGCAGGACGGGCAGACGCGCGAAATGGCTTGCGCGGGCGTTTTCGCCTGCGTCGGACTCGAGCCCAATTCGGAGTACCTGCCGCCGGAGGTGCGACGCGACGAGCGGGGTTTCGTCGTCACGGGCGACGGACTCGAAACGTCCGTTCCGGGGATCTGGGCCATCGGCGCGGTACGCAGCGGCTACAGCGGGCTGCTGCGCGACGCGGCGGTGGAAGCGCAGCGCGCCGCGCGAGGTGCCTGCGCGCGGCTTAAAGTATGAGGGAACCGCCGATGGCCGCCGATCCTCATCTCGCCCTTGCGCCGTTCTCATTGCCCCCTCGCCCGTTTCTGGGCTCTCCCCCTTCAAGGGGAAGGTTCGGATGGGGATGGGGGTGATGGGGTAACTGCCATGATCCCGCATGGTTCCGGTTGCAGAATGGGTTGCACTTACTCATCCGAACAGCCAGGCTTCCCGGGCTCTGGCGATGCGGTCAGCACCCAAGACTTCCACCACGCGCTCGCCCGTAACGGTCCGCTCGGCGATGAGCAACTCCGCAACGTCGGCGATCATCTCCATGCCTTCCGCCGCCAGGCGACGTGCGCGCTTCGAGCCCCGGTTCAAAAATGTCCTTTGCCTTCGCATTTGCTCCAGGCTGAATCGCCAGTAGTTCAGCAAAATCGGACGCCACCTCGATACAACCCTGAGCGCCGAATTTTGCGTCGTTTTGGGGGCGGGCAAGTTTTTCGGCGTAGTAGCCGGCCAACCACATAACGATTGCCTTCTCGATTATCGAACGGTCGTTTGGCCCGAGGTTGTCGGGCTCATAGCGGGCGATCGGATTCCAAAACTTCGAGAGGCCCTCTATGGTCACGGTGTCCAGCGGAAGAGACAAGACAAGCGCAGCGACCGCATGGCCCGCTTCGTGATAGGCCGCACCTACAAGCTCATCGTTCATCACCGTCCCACCATCGGCCGCGACCATCTAATTCTTCCGGCGCTCTAGTGGTGGCGCTGGCGTTGCCGCTCTTGGGTCTTTGATGCCGTTTGGCGCGGCATCACCAATATTCTTTTCCACCGCTACTCGGATATTCGATCTGACGATTCCCCAGCCGCCGCCGCACTTCATGCACTTCGGGGGTGTCACGTAAAACTCAGTAACGGCGTGACACCCTAAGCACTCGAAGTATTCGACCACCGTTCCTCCGTATTGGCACCCGGGATTGGGTTGATGCAAATAGCAGCAGTCTTCCCGTCTGCCGCGAAAACCTTACCCGATGTCATCATTCCTTTACTGGAATGACGCCATTGCACCCAAAGTTGAGAGGTTGGACGCGAGGTGTAGCCGTAGGTTTCACCCACCGGCGGATACCCGCGTCGGCTGACGTGCCGCCAATTATTTTTGCACGTGTCCCGGGTTAACTGCTTCGAAAGCGGAAATCGACATGTGATATTTGTGGTTACAAACGGTTACAATTCCGCCGCAACGCTTCGCCAGCGCCTGACCGCAAGGTAATTGGCGAACGCGCGGTGAACGGTGGCTGAAAACGCTGTTGTTCCTGAGCGCTTGGTCAAGCGTGGGAGAAACGCGGAAGGATGACGGAGTTGATGATGAACAGTATGCTTTTACGGGGAAGGGAATCGCTCCCGGTGGGGCGGCCGGACTTCAAACCCGGTAGGGGTCGCTTGGCGGTCCTTCGTGGGTTCGACTCCCACTCTCTTCCGCCAGTTTTCTCGCGGGCATGCGCCGCGAGAAAACTGAAATGGCCGTCTTCCGTCGGCCGGCAAGCCATAATGGAATGTACGCTTCCCGCATAGGTTTGCGTGCGTGGACCAGCTGACGAACATCGGGACCGTTCACTGTTCACTGTTCACTAGCAAAGCCCCATGAAGCCCGCCAACCTCGTCGTCATCCTCTCCGACCAGCACAACCCGCGAGTGCTGGGTTGTAACGGCCATCCGCTGGTGAAGACGCCCAACCTCGACCGGCTCGCCGCACGCGGCACGCGCTTCGCTTCCGCCTATACCAACTGTCCGATCTGCGTGCCGGCGCGTGCAAGTTTCGCTACCGGGCGCTACGTGCACCAGATCCGCTTTTGGGACAACGCCATCGCCTACGACGGCAGCATCCCGAGCTGGGGGCATCGCCTGATAGCGCAAGGGCACCACGTCACCTCCATCGGCAAACTGCACTACCTGCGTACAGACCCGGCTCGCAATGGTTTCAACGAAGAGTTCGTAACCATGCACCTCGCGCAGGGCCTGGGCGATCTGGTCGGCCTCATCCGCGACGAATTGATCGTGCGTAACGGCGCACGGAAGCTCGGCCCGGAAGCGGGTCCCGGCGATTCGAGCTACCAGCGCTACGACCGCAGCATTACCGAGGAGGCCTGCCGCTGGCTAGCGCACGAAGCCCCCCAGCATCGCGACAAGCCGTGGGTGCTTTACGTCGGGTTCGTCTGTCCGCATCCGCCGTTTATCGCGCCGCCCGAATTCTTCAAGCTCTACCCGCCGGACATCATTCCGATGCCGGATCGCTACGCGCAAGAGCTGTGGCCGCGCCACCCTTATCTCGATGGGTTGCGACGAGGGCGCCCGCACCACGAGGGATTCACCGGTCCCGACATGGTGCGGCGGGCTATCGCGGCCTACTACGGGCTGGTGAGCTTTCTCGACCAAAACGTCGGGCGGGTGCTCTCGGCCCTCGAAAGCACGGGGCTTTCAGGCTCGACCCGGGTGATCTACGGCTCCGATCACGGCGAAAATCTCGGCACGCGGGGACTCTGGGCCAAGTCGACGCTGTTCGACGAATCGGCGGGCATACCACTGATCATGGCAGGGCCCGATGTGCCGCAAGGCCGCGTGGTCGAGACGCCGGTGTCGCTGGTGGACGGTTTTCCCACCATCCTGGAATGCGTCGGTGCAAAGCCGGACCTGGCCGACGCCGAACTTCCGGGGACGTCGCTCTACTCTATCGCCAACGGAGCCGCGACTGAGCGTGCGGTGCTCTCCGAGTCCCACGCCTCCGCGTCGATCTGCGGCGCGTTCATGATCCGCCGCGGACGCTACAAGTACATCCACTACGTTGGCCACGCACCGATGCTCTTCGATCTGGAGGGCGATCCGTACGAGCGGGTCGATCTTGCCTCCGACCCGAAATTCCGGAACGTGCTGGCAGCCTCCGAGGCCGAGCTACGCCGACTCCTCGATCCCGAAGCCATCGATCGGCTCGCTCATGCCGATCAGGCGGCGATGGTTGAGCGCGCCGGTGGCAGGGACTTCATCCTGAAACGCGGCGCGATAACTTACTCGCCCCCGCCGGGCATCAGTCCGGACCTGACCTCGGTCGAAAGCGCAGGCCGCGTGTGAAAGGTGTCAGGAACCTTTCTCGCACTGGAATGGGGCAAGCCATCGGTCACGTTCCATCAGTCACGAGTCACTTCTGTTCCAAACCTTTGGCCATCCCCAGCTGCGTGAGTACTTCCGCATAGACCTTGGTCTCCTCCCCGAGGTCCCGGCGGAACGTCGCGGAGTCCGCGTAGGCGTCGAACCACTGATGGCGATCGAGCGCCTTCTTCCAGGCGTCGGTTTTCATGAGGCGCCCAACGGTCTGCTCCCAATACTTGACCATTTCGGCGGGAACGCCGGGCGGCGCGAACAGGCCACGCCAGTGCAGGATCGCGATATCGATACCCATCGACCGCCAAGTCGGCACGTTCGCGAGCTCCCCGCCCAACGGTGACGGAGCCGAGATGGCCACTAGTCTCACCTTGCCAGCTCTCGCATGCTCCAGCAATTCCGACAGCCCGCTCGAAACAACGGGCGTATGGCCGCCGAGCAACTGGATTGTTGCGTCGGCGCTGCTCTTGAACGACAGCACTTGCACTTTCTTGACGTCTATCCCGTACGCCATGGCGGCGCGCAGGATGTTCATCTGGTCGTTGCCGGGAACGGTGCCCACACCGAAAACAATCGACGACGGATTGGCCTTTGCCCGATCGAGTATGTCTTTTGCGGACTTGAACGGGGAATCAGCGCGCACCGCCCACACCAGATACTCGGTCATGACGCGAGCGACCGGCGTCACGTCGGTGTAAGTGAGGTTCGTCGTACCCACGATGCGGTTGACGAAGATGCGGTTCGATTCGAGATACAGCACATAGGGATCGCCCTTGCGCTGGTGGACGTAGTTCTTGGCGAGGTTGCCGCCCGCGCCTCCCATGTTCTTGATCGCGAACGCTTCTCTGAACAGCTTTGCTTCATGCAGCGCACTGTCGAGTTCCCGTGCCACCAGATCGAGCCCGCCGCCGGGGTTGCCCGCGACGACGAATTCGACGGCCTTGTTCGGATAGTCGGCCGCGGGCGATACGGCGGCGACCAGCCACAGTCCTGCGAGCGTCAGCGTGAACCACCGTGAGACACCCATTCGCTCCTCCATGCAGTGTTATTATCGAACTAGTGTAATTTCTGAAAAACCTGCTGGGCGCAACGTGTCGAGCAGGTTTTTCAGCTGAGATTAGGGATAGGAATCTATCGTCCCTATCGGATTATAGTGATATGAGCGCGGAAAAAGACGAGATCAGGATCCTCTCGCCCACCGGCGTGTGCGGCTCGGGTTTCCTCGAAAGCTCGTTCGAGAAGGCGCTCACCCAGAGGCCGGATTTCATCGGCTGCGACGCCGGATCTACCGATCCCGGTCCGGACTATCTGGGAACCGGACGCACGGCATTTCCCAAGGAGGCCATCCGGCGCGATCTGCGGCTTATGTTGGTGGGCGCGAGAAGGCTGGGCATACCGCTCCTGATCGGCTCCGCGGGCACCGCCGGCGCCGACAGCCAGCTCGACCTGATGCGCGAACTCACCGAGGATATCGCGGCCGCCGAGCGCCTCCAGTTCAAGCTGGCGCTCGTGTACTCGGAGCAGGATAAGTCCTATCTAAGCAGGAAAATGCGCGAAGGGCGTATCAAGCCACTGCATCCGGCTCCGGAATTCGATGAGGCAGCTATCGATCGCAGCGAGCATATCGTCGGCATGATGGGCGCCGAGCCGTTTCAGCGCGCCCTCGAAGCCGGAGCGGATGTCGTTCTCGCCGGGCGCGCGAGCGATACGGCGATATTCGCGGCGCTCCCGGTCATGCGGGGCTTCGCGGAGGGAATCGCCTGGCACGCCGCGAAAATACTGGAATGCGGCGCGGCGGCGGTGGTAAACCGCAAGACGCCGGATTGCATGTTCGCCTGGGTACGCAAGGACCACTTCGTGGTCGAGGCGCCCGATGCCGGCCTGCGCTGCACGCCGCAGAGCATCGCCTCGCACAGCCTCTATGAGAACGCGGATCCCTTCAGGCTGGTGGAGTGCTCGGGTACGCTCGATCTCACAAATTCCCGCTACGAGGCCGCAAGCGACCGATCGGTGAAGGTCTCCGACAGTGAATTCATCCCGGCGCAGCGCTACACCGTCAAACTGGAGGGCGCGGAGAAAGCGGGCTACCAGAGCATCCTCATCGGCTCGATACGCGATCCCTTCATCATTCGGCAGATCGACGACTGGACGGCGCGGCTCACCGACAAGATCCATGCGCGCGTCAACATGGTTTACGGCGACCGGCTCAAGGCGGAGAACTATCTCCTCAACATCCGCATTTATGGAAAGAATGGCACGATGGGTCCGCTGGAGCCGGTTACGGACAGCCGCGCGCACGAGCTGTGCCTCGTGTTCGAAGCGACCGCCCCGACGCAGGAGATCGCGAGCACCATCGCGCAGATCACGCGGCATCAGGCGCTGCACCTGCCGATACCGGAATGGAGCGGCCTCATCACAGCCCTTGCCTGCCCCTACAATCACCTCGATCGCGGCGCGGTCTATCGTTTCAACGTCAACCACGTCGTCGAGCCGGATGACCCCTACGAGATGTTCCCCATGGAGCTCACCGAAGTGGGCGGTTCCGCCGCAAGGAGAGTTTCCGCATGACGGCCCTGGCGCACCTGGCTCGCTTGATCCGCAGCAAGAACGCCGGTCCGTTCGAGCTCACGTTCGACATCATGTTCGATGACGCGGCGACGTATCGCCGCGTCAAAGAGTCAGGCGTGCTGACTCGCGAAAGAATCGCGGCGTGTTACAGACTCGAACCCAGCCAGGTAAAGTTTTTCTTGTGCGACCACGCGCTCGCCATCAAGGCGTCGATCCCGCGCCCCTATTTCCAGGGCGATCCGCGCGACAGCGACGGGCACGGCGGCCAGCAGTACGCGCCGCTCATGGACATCGAAATTCCATAAACGTCGGCTCGGGATCCGCCTCAAACCACCGCGGTTCAAAAACTGGTTTCATAAATGGCTGATGTTCACTCGACCCCGCGCAAGGCTGAGGAGAAACACATTCTTCGCAAGTTAGTCGGTGCCGGGCTCAATCTCTTGCGATCCTCTCTCGTAAGGGTGTCAGGAACCCTAAACTCTAAGGTTCCTGACACCCTCGTACGCTCGCTCAAGTTGCAATAACTATGTATGTATTGACCCCTAGCTTCCCATCAATCGCTGCACTGTCCAGAACAGTCCCACCGCGGCGACGGTTGCCGACGCGGGGATGACGACGCGCGGGCGGTACCAGGCCCGGTTGCGTCCCCAGATCCCCACCGCCAGGTAAGCAACAGCGATGACCGCAAGCTGGCCGAGCTCGACGCCGACGTTGAAGCTGACGAGGGCGGGCACGAATTGCCCTTGGGGCAACCCCACCTCCTGCAGCACGCCGGCGAAGCCTAGCCCGTGCAACAGCCCGAAGCCGAATACCACGAGCGCGCGCCACGGCTTGAGCTGTGGCGTCAGGATATTCTCGACGGCGACGTACACGATCGAGGCGGCAATGAGCGGCTCGACGATCGAGGACGGCAGCGACACGACGCCGTAGACCGACAGCGCGAGCGTGACCGAATGCGCAATGGTGAATGCCGTGACCTGGATCAGAAGCGGCGCCATCCGCGGGCTCAACAGAAACAGCCCCAAGACGAACAGGATGTGGTCGAGCCCCAGCGGCACGATGTGCGTAAACCCGAGCACGATGTATTCGAGAACGACGTCGGCCATGGTGCGCTGGTCGAACCCCTTGCCGATGACGTAGGGCGCGCTGCGCTCGCCATTCTT
Source organism: uncultured beta proteobacterium (assembly GCA_963802355.1). Taxonomy (GTDB): domain Bacteria; phylum Pseudomonadota; class Gammaproteobacteria; order Burkholderiales; family SG8-41; genus SG8-41. Next base: position 965,732 of record CAWDIV010000015.1, read on the forward strand.
GAGCCACACCGCATCGAGGCGCTCGCCTTCCTGCACGCGCAGCACGCATGCGCCGAAGCGCTCCGCATAACGGAAGGTGATCGTCTTCGCCCCGGCCGGCGTCACGCCCGCCGAGCCGCACACGTGCTCTGGCGCGAAAGCGCGACATCGCCGACCGATGGAATCTCGACAGTCCAAGAGCGCGGGACTAACTCGCTCTCCGTCGAACCGCAGCTCGATGCCTTCGAGGTATTTGTCGGCGTCTCCTGATCATCTTCCGCTACGCTTCCGGGTCGAGCGCGCGCAGGCGGTTGTACTCGCGGGCGTTGGGCGATTCGTCGGTGTCGCGGTGCTGCGGGCTGACTCCCGCGACGACCGCTTCCAGGTTGACGACGATCGCGAGCTCGTAGCGCCCGTCCGGCGCGAGGGCGAGTGTGGCGACCGCGGGACGGATTTCGTGGGCGAGCGAAGATGCCGCTTGACCGAAAATTAGCCACAGTAGGAACAACCTGAACAGGGTGAATTTCCAGCGCCGCGCCGGCATCTTCGCTAACTTGGTACGCAAGGATCTCATGTTAAGCTGATCGGCGCATGCAAGAAAGCTGCTTCATCGACGGCCGATTGCGCCGGGAGTCTTCGCAACGAATCGTGATATTGCTCGCGGCGGTCTGCTTGCTGGCTGCGCGGCCGGCGATGGCGCACGAGTTCTGGATCGAGCCCCAGCAATTCCGGCCCACGCCGGGCGCAAAGGTCCCGGTCCGGCTTCACGTCGGGCAATACTTCAAAGGCAATTCGATACCGTGGCTCAGCGACAACTACGAGAGCTTCTCATATGCCGACGCACGGGGCACCGAAAAAATCCGCAGCGTCCTCGGAGACGATCCGGCTGCGACGCTCACCGTCCGTGCGCCGGGCAGGATCTGGCTGGTGCTGCGCAGCGTCTACTTCGAGCTCACCTACGACAAGCCGGGCGAATTCGAGGCATTTCTTGCCAAGGAGGGTATCGACCACCTGGTCCCACGCGGGCAGCGCGGCAAGCTTCCCGTCAAGGAAACCTATTCGCGCTGCGCGAAGTCGCTGCTGCTCGCAGGACCGCTGCCCCAGGGGTCGGCTCCCGACCGCGCGTTCGGCTTGCCGCTCGAGCTGGTCGCCGAAAGCGATCCCTATGCCGCCAAGGCAACGGAATTCAAGGTGAGGCTGCTCTACCGCGGCGCGCCGCTGCCGGGTGCGCTGGTGACCGCCTTCCACAAAGCGGTCCCGGACCGGCGCGTGGAGGCGCGCACCGATGCGTCCGGCCGCGCGCGGCTCGCGCTCGACCGGCAAGGCGCCTGGCTGCTGAACGCGGTGCATCTGCTGCCGGCGTCGAGGAAGAGCGGAGCGCAGTGGGAGACCATGTGGTCTTCGCTGACCTTCGAGATTCCCTAGACACGGAACGGGCGGAAGGTGTCAGGAACCCTAAACGCTAAGGTTCCTGACACCTTTCCAAGGTGTGCCACAGGGCGTCGATTTGTGCCAGGCAGAGTTCAACGCATCCGTGTAGGCAACCGGGAACGGCATAAAATAGGTCTGCCAGAAGTGCTGGAGTGTCAACCGAGACCAACACGGCATGCCGATCCATAAACATCCGACGTTGCGCGTAGTACCTGCATTGCTCGTGGTCGCCGTCGCAAGCGGCGCTTTCGGGCAGGTCTATCCCTCGAAGCCGATCCGCCTGATCGTGCCTTTCGCTCCGGGCGGCGGCACCGATATCACGGCACGCGCAGTCGCACAAAAGCTGACCGAGACCTGGGGCCAGACGGTCGTCACTGACAATCGCCCGGGCGCCAACGGCACGATCGGCGTGGACGTGGCGGCGAAATCCGCGCCCGACGGATACACGCTGACCATGATCTCCTCCAGCCACGCGGTGAACGTAGGCCTCTACACCAAGTTGCCCTACGATCTGATTAAGGATCTTGCCCCGATTATCCAGTTGACGCGCCAGCCCTATGCACTGGTGATCCACCCCTCGGTGCCGGCCAAGTCGGTCAAGGAGCTGGTCGCGCTCGCCAGGGCGAAATCGGGAGCGCTCAACTACGGGTCATCGGGCACCGGCGGGCTTTCTCACCTCGGTGGCGCTCTCTTGGGCTCACTGACCGGCACGGAGCTCACCCACGTGCCGTACAAGGGCGGCGCGCCGGCGATGACCGACGTCATCGCGGGGCAGATCCAGATGCTGTTCGGAACGCTCCTGCTGACGGGTCCTCATGTGAAGTCCGGCCGGCTGCGCGCGCTGGCGGTCACTACGGCTCAGCGCTGGCCGGGCGCCCCTGAGCTTCCCACGATGCAGGAGGCCGGCGTACCCGGTTTCGAAATCACGCAGTGGTACGGCCTTCTCGCTCCAGTAAAGACGCCGCAACCTATCGTAGACAAGCTCAACAAGGAAATCGCGCGCATCCTGCACCAGCCCGACGTCAAGGATAAACTCGCCACAGACGGGGCCGAAGCCGTAGGTAACAGCGCCGAGCAATTCGGCACCCACGTCCGCTCGGAGGTCGCCAAGTACGGGAAACTCGTCAAGCAGATGGGACTCAAGCTCGAATAACTGAACCGCCAAGAAATTCGCGACTTACGAATCACGAATCACTAGAGGTCAATTCATAAATAGTTATTGCGACTTGACCGAGCGTACGAGGGTGTCAGGAACCTTAGAGTTTAGGGTTCCTGACACCCTTACGATAGAGGATCGCAAGAAATTGAGCCCGGCACCGACCAGCTTGCGAAGAATGTGTCTCTCCTGAGCCCTGCGCGAGGTCGAATGAACATCAGCCATTTGTTAAATCATTTCTAATCACGGGGACTTATGACACTCGCACTGGAACTTGCAAAGCGCATCAATTCGCTTACCTATGATGAATTGCCGCCCGCGGCAATTCATTGGGCAAAGATCGGTATCCTGGATATTTTGGGAGTGACGCTGGCGGGCGCCGGGGAGGACACCACGACGATCCCCAGGGACATCCTGCTGCGAGGCGCGGGCAGCGGCCCGTCGCTCATTTTCGGCGGCAACACCCGTGTCGGCGCGCTCGATGCGGCGCTCGTCAATGGCACTGCGTCGCACGCGCTCGATTTCGACGACTGCAACAACACGATCGGCGGCCACCCTTCGGCGCCTATCCTGCCGGCGCTGATCGCGCTCGCCGACGACATCGGCGCAACGGGCCGCGATTTCATCGCCGCCTACGTCGCGGGCTTCGAGACCGAGTGCAAGATCGCGATGGGTGTGCATTTCTATCACTACACCCACGGCTGGCATCCGACCGCCACCTTGGGCGTCTTCGGCAGCGCCGCGGCCTGCGCGAAGCTCATGAGACTGCCCGACGAGAAGGTGGCGACCGCACTGTCGATCGCCGCTTCGCTCGCCTCGGGCATCAAGGCGAACTTCGGCACGATGGTGAAGCCGCTGCACGTCGGCCACTGCACGAAGAACGGCCTGTTCGCCGCGCTGCTCGCGCGCGACGGGTTCACGGCAAACCACAATGCCTTCGAGCACAAGCAGGGCTTTTTCAACGTCTTCAACGGCGCGGGCAACTACGATGCGGCGAAGATCCTGCCCGCGTGGGGACAGCCGTTCGACATCGTGAAGCCGGGCATCGCGATCAAGCAATACCCGTGCTGCGGCAGCACGCATTCGGCGCTGGACGCGGCGCTCAGGTTGGCGCGCGAGCACAAGCCCGCAGCCGAGGAAATAGAGCGGATCGATGTGTGGACCCACGCCCGGCGCCTCGAGCACACAAACCGGCCCGAGCCCAAGAGCGCGCTCGATGCCAAGTTCAGCGTCCAATACTGCATGACCCGGGCGTTCCTGGACCGCCGCGTGTCAATCGAGCACTTCGACGGCAACGCTTACGAAGCGCCGGCGGTCCGCAAGCTGCTACCGCGCGTGCATGCCGCGCCTTATACCACCGCGCAGTTTCCGGCGGAGAATCACTACGGCGCGGAAGTGAAAGTCAGCCTGCGCGGCGGCAAGGTGCTCTCGGCCAAGGTGGACCAGCCGTTCGGCCGCACCACCGAGAATCCCCTGCCCGCCTCGCTGCTGAAGGAAAAATTCGACGACTGCGCAGCGCGCGCACTGCCACGGGACCGAATCGCGTCGGTCTATTCGACGATACAGAGTTTCGAAACCCTGAAAGATGTGCGCGAGCTGACCGCGGCCATAGCCGTGCCCGCCAAGGAAAGCGCACGGCGCGCCAGCGTTGCCTGAAAGCACGGGTGAGCCGCGGTAGCTTCCGCAGCACTCATCTCCGCCTCCAACCACTACAGGGTAGAACCCATGTCCGAACACCACGGAAACCATCCGCTCGCAAGCGTTACGGGAGTGCTTACGCTTGCCGCATGGTCGGTTTACGTACTGTCCGCCGTTTTGGACCTACCCCGAGTTCCCGCCCTCCGTGCTCGTTACCGGTGGCTTCGGTATCGCCGCGTGCCTCGCCGTCGCCTTCAATTTCAAGTACTGGCGTGCCGCCGTTTTGCTCGCCTCTTCCCTCTATCTCGTGCTCTACGCGATACGCGTGATCCGCATGACCACGATGACGACGCCAGACATGTCGTTTCTGTCCGCGATATCGTTCTATTACAGCGTCTCATGGCAATTGGCCGCCAGCATGTTTCAGGAGAAAGGCGTGGTAGGGGGTTTCACCCATGCTTTTCTCGAATACGTCATGCCCGTGCTCATGGTTGCCCTTATCGCAATTGCCCTGGCATCCCCACGCCGGCGGGCCAGCGAGAGGAGCGCTGGCTGATCTCACCACGGTGCAATCGACACAAGACAAGCGGGGACATTGCCGTGATGGATCGAATTTCATGCAACCAACAGAAGTGAGGAGCCTCTAACATATCGAGGTGAAGTTTATATGTGTAGAAACATCAAGACTCTGTTCAATTTCGAACCACCTGTGACGGACGAGGAAATTCATGCGGCCGCACTACAATTCGTGAGAAAGGTGAGCGGCTTCAACAAGCCATCGAAAGTTAATGAAGCTGCGTTTCTTGCGGCTGTTGACAAGGTAGCAGCAGTTTCTAGAAACCTTCTGAGCTCGCTCGAGACGAATGCACTGCCGAGGAACCGCGAGGAAGAGGCCGCCAGGGCACGAGCGCGCGCTGCTCAAAGGTTCGCCGCGTGAACAGTTCGCCAGCTAGCCCTTATCGGTGGCCATCGGTGGTTAGATTATCGTTATTGATTTCCTCCTCTTCCTCCGCGTCTCCGGTAAGGATTGCGGCGAAGACTCGCAGGGATTCATGCAATCCCGGAGCTCGTCTCATGGCACGCCCTCTTTTTGCGCGTGACCTCGCCGCAATCCTCGCACTTCGAAGCGGATGCGATCGAGCTCGCTACCCGCGGCGTCAAGCAGCACGATCTGACGGAAACCAGGCTGCGGCAGCCAGAGAAACGGTGCATCGGCGGGCACGCGGCGCCCGTCTTCGATCACGAACGACGAACCTTCCCCGGCACCGCGCGCCGTCACGGTTATCCGCTGCCGTTTGGGAGGAATGTCGGGATCGATCGCGTAGATCGCGCCGTTGGCGGGGGACTCGATGCGCGGCCGGCCTACAGCAGCGGTTACCCCGATGAATCTGTCCGTTTCGGTGCCCGCCAAGAACCACTCGTCACGTTCGGGCTCAATGCTGCCCTCGTAGGAAACGCGCTGGTGCACGAGCCCCGACGGCGGAGTGGGGCGAGCCGGCGCGTTTCCTTCGTGCAGGAAATCCATGACCTCTCGCCATACCGGCGCGGCGCCGGCGATGCCCGAAACGTCGTGCATGGGCTCGCCTGAAAAATTGCCTACCCAGACTCCGACTGTGTAGCGCTCCGTGTAGCCCACCGCCCAGTTGTCGCGCATGTCCTTGCTCGTTCCGGTCTTCACGCTGGCCGGATAGCGGGTGGCGAGCGGGCTCGCCAGGCCGAAAGTCAACGCGCGCGCCGCGGCGTCGGAGAGGATATCGCCCACGATGTATGCGGCGCCCGGAGCTATCGCCTGCGTAGCAACGGGCTCCACGTTTTCGGATACGCTGGTCCGCACCGGGCTGACGCGCCCGCCGTTCGCGAGCGCTCGGTAAGCATTCGCGAGCTCCGCGAGCGTCATGTCCGCGCCGCCGAGCGCCAGCGCGTAGCCGTAATGATCGGCATCGCGCTTAAGGGATTCCAGTCCCAGCGTCTTCAACTGCTGGTGGAAAGACTCATAGCCGACGACCTTCAGCGTCCGCACCGCGGGCACGTTGAGCGACGAGGCCAGCGCCTGGCGCAGCGAGACGTAGCCTTTGAAGCTGCGGTCGTAGTTCTGCGGCACGTAGAGCCCGCTCGGCGTGGTCACGGCGAGCGGCGAGTCGTCGAGGATGGACGCGGCAGTGAGCAACCTGCGCTCGATCGCCAGCGCGTAAAGGAACGGCTTGAGGGTGGAGCCCGCCTGGCGCTGCGCCACCACGCCGTCCACTTCATGGGCGCGCGAGAGCTCGCCGCTCGATCCGACCCACGCGAGAACTTCCCCCGTCGCGTTGTCGAGCACGATCAGCGCGCCATCTTCGACGTTGCGACCCTCCAGCTCTCGCAGGTGGCGCCGCAAGGTATCTCCTGCGAAGCGCTGCAGCGCGGCATCGAGCGTGCTGACAAGTCGCTCGCCCGGTCGGGTCAGGAGCTTGCGCGCGAGGTGCGGCGCCTCGCCGTCGATATGGGCGCGCATCTGGCGCGCAGCAATGCCCTGAGCCGCGATACCCTGGGCGATCAGGCATGCTTGCTCGTCGCGTCCGAGCAGCACGCAAGCGCGTCGCGCGACACGAGATGGGGACGCGTTCGGCGCGCGCACGAGGGCCGCGAGCAGCGAGCTTTCGATGCGATCGAGCCCGCCGACGCGCTTGCCGAACAGCGCGCGGGCCGCGGCGTCCACGCCTTCGACCTCCCCTCGAAACGGTGTGAGGTTGAGCCACGCTTCGAGTATCTGGTCCTTGGTCCACGTGTGCTCGAGCGCGATCGCCTGGCGCAACTGGCGCCATTTATCGATGAGATCGCGCCGCCCACCGGTCTCCAGTTCAGGGCGCAGGTAAGCAGCGAGTTGCATGGTGAGCGTGCTGCCACCCCGGCGCTCTCCGGATGCGGTCTGCCTGAGCACGCCCGGCATGGCGTACCAGTCGATGCCACCGTGATCGCGAAAGCGCTTGTCCTCGGAAGCCAGCACTGCTTCCACGAGCGCCGGCGACACATCGGCGATTGCCACCCAATCGCCGCGACGCCGCTGGCGGTCGATGCGCACGCGTGAGAGCGGCTCGCCGTTACGGTCCAGCAGCCACGCGTCCGACGCGCGCCACGCGCTGCGTACGGACTCGAAGTCGGCGACCGGATACGCCGCAATCAACAGCGAAACGCCGAGCGTCACCATGAGGACACAGGCACCGGTCAGAACAATTTTCAGGCGCTTCACGGCTTCACCGCAACGGGGGTGTTCGGCAGCTCGCCGAACATCTCGGGCGAATACATCGCTTCGACGCGCGTGGCGGGCAAATCGAAGCGGCCGGGGTTGTTCAGTCGCACCGTATATTCGATCTTGAAGCGGCCTTTGGGCACGAACTCGTAATAGGCGCGATACGCCTCGTGCGTGCGCTCGATGAACGTCGGCGTCGCCCAGCCTTCGCGCTTCTCGCCCTGCGTGAGCGTTCCCGCGTCCCGCCCCAGGCCCGAACCGAGGATCGCGGCGCCGCTGGGAATCGGATCATCGACCACGACCCACGTCATGTCGGACTGCGCTTCGACCTCGAGCGTGATGCGGTAGACGTCACCGCGGGTATAGCCCGGCTTGTCCCTCTGCTCGACCGGCGTGATGGTCCGCTTCACGTTGTAGCCGGTAAAGAGCGGCGCGGTGAGAGGCACCGCGGCGCGGGATTGCACGATGGCCCACGGTGCTCCGCTGCCGGCGTGCTGGAGACCCAGAGTCGCACTTCGCGGCGACCAATCGAACTCGCGCGTCTGCTTGCCGGCGGCTATGTTCACAGGCACCGATTTACCGCCGATCGCGATCACGGTGCTGCCGGTCGCCGGCGTCTTCTCGAAGGCCTGCGCGAAGCGTGCGATGGCTACCGTCCCCCAGGCATTTGCGGTCGTGGTGCCCCAATGCCCGCGCTTCTGCCGCGACAACGATCCACGCACCATACGCCCCACGTCCTCGCGCCAGCCCGGCTCCGCCAGCACCGCGAGCAGCGCCCGGTTGGCATTGACGTCGGCCGAGATCATCAGCCACCACAGCGCATCGGTGCGCTCGGTGGCGAAGGTCATCACCGTGCCCTGGAAGTTGAGCCGCGAGCGCAGCAGGTTGAACGCTTCCTTCAGGCGCTCGTCGCGCTGCGGGCAGCTTCTCCACGCGCTTCAGGATGCCGATCCAGTCGATCAGCGCGGACGTCGGCCACAGCGCGGGATCGATGGCGATCGTATCGAGCATGCCCGCCTTCGCGCGGCCGTGACGGGAGAGCGCTTCGATCGCGGCGAGCTTGCGTACCGTCAGGTCCGCAGTCGGCAACGGGCTGCCGCGCGTGATGCGGCCGGTGGCGAACGCTTCGAGACCCGACAGCATGCGCGTAAGCGTTTCCTGCGGCCACGCGCGGCCGGCGTCATCGGCAACCTGGACGAGATAGGCCGTCAGCGCGTCGCTGCCCAGCATCCAGTCAATGGGGAAGTAGCGCGCGAGACCGTCGCGATCGAGATAGTTCGGGGCGCTCGCCGCGACGGTATTCCACAACGCGTCATCCCCCAGCCCGATGGCTTTCGAAGCGCGCTGCTCGAAGCACGTGTAGGGGTACCGCAGGAAATATTCCCGCACCGCCGTCAGCTCCCCGGCCAGAGTCCCCATCAGCTCGACGCGGATGCCGCCACGGCCCGGCACCGCGCCGGCGGGCTGCTCCACCGGAATCTGAACGCGCTCGACCAGCTGCGCGAGCGTCGCCTGATAGACGCGCACGGGATGCACCTCGATCACCTTTTGGGCGACGCGCAGTTGATCGCGGGCGTTCTCCTTGCCGGTTGCGGTCACTTCCCAGTGCAGCCGCTCGACGCTGACCGGCACCTTGACCGGCACGGACACGAGCTTCGCTTCGCTCGCTGCAAGAGCCACCGTCTGCTGTCCGTTCGCGAGCGCTCGTCCTTTACTGTCGTTCGCCGGACGATCGCGCAGCACCCAGGCAAGCTCCGCGCTGACCGGTTGGGCGGTCGTGTTTCTCAGCGTGAACAACGCATTGAATTCATCCTGCTCGCGCACGACCGGCGGCAGCCCCGAGAAGAGCATCAGGTCCTGCGTCGTGCGCACTGTCGCCGCGCCGTGACCGAAGCGCGCCGCACCGGCGTGAGCGACGGCTACGATGCGAAAACTGGTCAGCGCATCGTTCAACGGCACCTCCAGCACGGCGCGCCCCTGTTCGTCGAGAGCGACCCGCCCCTTCCACAGGAGCAGCGTGTCGAACAGCTCGCGAGCGCCGGCGCGCCCGCCCCCGCCGCCGGGCGGCTGCGCCTTCTTCCCGAAGTGCCGCTTGCCGATCACCTGACCCTGCGCGGTCGCAGTGAACACTTCCACGGGCCGCTCGCCCATTAACGCTTCGAGGATATTCCAGGAGGCGTTGTCCATCAGCTCGAGCAGCCCTTCGTCCACTGCGGCGAGTGCAATCTCGCCGTTCACTGGCGGCTTGCCGTCGCTATCCGTGACCTGTATGGAAATACGGGCCGTCTCGCGCACGCGGAACGTCTCGCGGTCGGGCGCAACTTTGACATTGAGCGCGTACTCGCGCCGCCCCACCTTGATTTCCGCCATGCCGAGCCTGTAGGCGGGCTTGGTTAGATCGATGAGCGCCGTCGGGCGCGTATCGCGCTCCACCGGTATGTCATCCACGATCTTGAGCCAGTATCCGACTCGATAGAACATGCGCCTCAACCACGCGTACGGCCCCGGCACTTCGGGATCGACGCGCCCGCGCACCGCCAGCGCCGACACGAATACGTTGGGCCCGTAGGCCCCGATCAACGGAACTTCGATGACCGGGGATTTGCCGTCGAGGGCGATCACCTGCTGCGAGAGCACGCCTTCGCGCTCGACGGTAACGAGCACCGTAGCCTCGCGGAAAGGCATGCGCACCTGGAACTTGGCGGTCTCTCCCGGCTCGTAGCGCTTCTTTTCGGGTATCAGATCGATGCGGTCGTGATTCGCCGGCTCGAACCACCATTCGTCGCCGCCGCGGACCCACACGCTCGAGTTCGAAGCAGTCTCGCGGCCCGCATCGTCCTTTGCCCGCGCGACCAGGATGATTTCACCGGATGTGCCGGGGCTTCACCGAGCAGAACAGCAACCCGCGCGCGTCGGTCGTGCCCGAGCAGCCGGAGCCTATGCGCTTGGTTTCGGTGGTGGAATCGAAGGCGTAGAACCCGCCCAGCACGCGCCGGCGATGCGAGTAGACCTTGCGCTCGTAGACGTCGATGCTGACGCTGCGCCCGGAAACGGGCTTGCCCAGCGGATCCAGCGCAACGACCTGCGCGCGCACACCGCTCTTGTTCGCGGCCCAGCCTTCCGGCTTCACGCCCAGGTACAGGCCCGCCGGATGCAGCGGAACCCGGGCAGCTACCGCCAGCGTCTCACCGTTCGGATCGCTGTACTCCATCTCCACGAGCAGGCTCGCCGGGCGGTCTATCGGCGGCAGCTTGTCGATCGGGACCGTAGCCGTGCCGGCATGGTCGAGCGTCAGCGTACGGGACACGGTCGGTCCCGAACGAGAGTCCGGCGCCTGGGCCGTGTTGTCGTCGCCCTCCGGATCGAACGTCGCCCACAGGTCTTCGGCGGACCCGGTCTGTATTCCCTCCTTCACCGGCGCGCCGCCGAACCGGAAGTCGGAGTAGTCCGGGAACGACACGGTGCGTTGCTCGACCCGGTAACGGATCTTCACCGGCACGCCGCCCGCCGGACCGCCCGAAAGATAGCTCACAGCGGCATCGAGCTTCGCGGCGACTGGCCGGATCAATGGCTCCTTGGGCGCTGCGAGCACGGCGCGCATCAAGGGCACGCGGAACGCCTCCACGCGGAACTGGGCGTTTGCCTGGATGTCCCGGCCCGTCCACGACAGGCGGTAGACCCCCAGTTTCGCTTCCTGAGGTATCTTCCACACGCTTTCGGCAACGCCTTCTCCGTCGAACTTCATGGCAAGGCTGAATTTCTGTCCGCTGCCGACGTGCTGAATTTCGGCCTTCACCGGCAACTCACCCGTTGCGGGTATCCGGAACCCCGACCCGCTCGGCCCGCGCGCCACATGCTTCATGCTCACCGTCTCGCCGGCCCGGAACAGCGTCCGGTCGAAAACTGTATGGATCGCGAGCGGCGCGCGGCGGTAGGTCTCTGTGCGTAGGTTGAAATTCCAGGGCCGTATGCCGTCGTTCCAGTCCGAGTATGCGAACGAATAATCGTCGCCCAGGCGAGCGAACGCGGTAAGCGCGCGCCGGTGGTCGTCCTTGCACTGCGGCACGCTGCCAGGGGGCGGCAGCTTGTCGTCCGCGCGGGCGACGCCGTCCGAACCGGTCTTACCCTCAAACCACAGCTTGCCGTTGCAATCCCGCACGGTCACCCGCGCGCCGGCGACGGGTTTGCCCCGATCGAGCGTAGTCACCCAGACGAGCGAGCTTTCCCGCCCGTGCTTGAGGTGTACCGCCAGGTTGGTGACGAGGACGCTGGTCGAGACGTAATACGGCTTGTCCTCGCCGTGCAGGGCGCGCCCGAGCCGCGGGCTTGTCAGCTCGACGATGTAAAAGCCAGGTTTCGGAAATGGGATGCCGATCACTTCCATCGGCTTGTCCCCACCGGGCCGCGGCAGCTCGAAAGCGGTTGTTTTGTCACCTTTGCGGATCACCGAGAGCTCGCCCTCGCGCGGATAGTTCTCGGACTTCGTGCGTTCCACGTGGATGTCGTCGTTGCGCAGAAACTGCCGGAAGCGCTCGATCAACTGCGCTTCGTCGTCGACGATGCGCACCGAGCGTCCGGGTATGGGTTGCGCACCGGCCGCGGGCAGCTCGACCTTGATCCCCTGCAAAGCCGCTTCCACGTTGCGCACGGTAACCGGCAGCAACGGCTCGGCGTTCAGCTCGAGTATCCCGAAGCGTCCCGGGAATTTGACGAGCGGCGGGAACTCGTCGGTGCCGGTGGCAAGCGGAAAGGCCGCCTTGTTCTCTGGCTCGCGGCCGGCATCGTCGCGGAAATTCCGCGGCAGCTCGACGGTGTATCGGGTTTTCTCGGGAAACGGCCCCTTGAATTCGACCGCCTCGACCGTCTTCACGTTGGGCTCGATGTGCGGCTCGTAGGACTTCCCGTGCTCGCTTTTCAACCGGATGCGCTCCGCGGCGTCACGCGGCACTGGCGCGTTGAAGTCGAGAACGATGGGAGTCACGGGCAGGCACGCAGCGTCCTTGTTGGCGCGCTGGCAGGTCAGTTTCACGATGAAAGCCGGCCGTATCTGGAAGGCTAGACGCTGCGGCGTTTCGCGCGCGAGCCCGGTTCTTGATTTCACCTGCGGACCCAGCACCACTGAGAGGTCGGCGCCGGCTGGCAGCCGCCGCGCGCACCGCACGGCGACTACCGGCAACTCGCGAAAACGCTTGTCCTCGACCTTGAAGCCGGCGATCGGGACCATGCGCCGCCCTTTGAAGTACATGCGGTAAAGCTCGTAGGCGCCTTGCCTGTTCGCGGCGAGGAGCTCGCGCGTTTCCTTCTCGGAGAGGAGCTGCAACGGAATGCGTTCGTTGATGCCCTTCGCCTCGCACCAGGCGTCTTTAAGGCTCGCGGGATCGACTGGCACGTCGAGCGCAAACAGGAAATTCTGCTCTTCATCTACGTATTCGCTGCCCTCCCTCGGCAGTGACGTGATCACTGCGGGGCCGCCCGTGTGAAACCGAAATTCGCCCTGACCTCCGACAGGCTGACCGCTCGCTGACCTTAGGTCGGATTTGATCGTGAACTGGCAGCGCTGCCCGGCGGGGAGATCGGCCTCGAAGTCGTAGATCCAGTTCTTCTGGTCCGCCCAGCGCCCGCGGCCTTTGAGCCGCTCGGGTTCGCCATCGCACTTCACCGTGAAGGGATCGGCGAGCCGCGGATCGCCGAACGCAACCATGGGCTCGGAAAAGCGCACCGCCACCTGGCGCACGCTCTTCGCCTGGCCCTGCGGGGTGAATACCTCGACCTGCGGCGCAGACCATGCAGCACCAGCCGCCAGCATGCCCGTCACGATCGCGAGCAGTCTTTTGATGCCGTTTAACCCCCCCATGCTCCGCATTGTAGCCTCGCAGCCATGGCGGCTCATTTCCACTGCGTCCCTGCGTTTGATTTGACCCGTTCTTCCTGGCGCCACAAGCACGCGGCCCACACCACGAGCGCGATTTCCAGAGCACATAGAAACCACTTTGCGTCCACACCGGATGCCGCGAAGCGTGGAAGTAGGAGCTTCGAAACGACATAGCCGGCGGGCATGTGGCCGATGATCATGTGCGCCTCAACGGCAAGACCCTGACGCCCTCACGCGCTCCGGTCAGCAGACGGACAAAGCGGACGGATCCGACGGCCTGGCGGTCGGGCGCCTCGCGAATATCTCGTTCCAGTTGATCCGCGCCGTGGTCTGCATCAGCACGAACAGCGTCGCAACCGCCCCGATCGTGATCGCGAGCCCCGTCATTCCTTTGAGGAAGAACGCGTACGAGAAAAGCACGAGATAGACGAGCTGCGCGGTTCCCGCAGCGAAGAACGCGAACTTGGCGCCGAACACGAGCCGCAGGTAGCTCGTTGTCAGCGCGAGCGATGTAACCGCTGCAATCGCAAATGCCGCATGGATCGTCACATGGTCGGCGAGATACGCGAACAGCAGGTGGAACGAGAAGAACGCAGCGGCAAGAAAGAAGAAATGCATCGGATGGAGATCGATGCGCTTCATGACACTGATCGTCAGCAGCACGACGATGAAGAAGAACAGCGATACCGGCGCGAACGTCGAAATCTGGCTCGCCAGGGGTCCGGGCTGCAGCTTCTGCGGCATCAGCATCGTGATGCTAACGCCGGTCACGAGGCGCTTGAACTCCCAGTTGAGCAGCCACCCCTCGTCGATGCGCTGCTTGCGTCCCGGCGACATGCCGTCGTCCGGAAAATCGATATCGTGGAAATTCGTGCGCATCGCAAGACGGAAGTTGCGAACCTCGGCTACTCCGCTGCCGAAGCCGTAGCTCCATTGGTCCAGTCCCTGGCTGCGGTATCCCACCTTGAGCACGACGCGCTCGCCTGGCGCAAGCTGGGCCCGGCCAACGATGCGGTCCTGGCTCGAAACCGGCGGGGCCGCCCACGTCTTTCCGTCCAGCTCAAAACGCAGATCGTCGAATACGGCGTGCTTGGCAGGAAAGGGCAGCGCAATTTCGAACTGGCCCGGGTATGCGCTGTTGTTGGTTATCGCATAGATCGCCGCAAAGTCGACGTTGTAGGTGGCGTACCACAGCAAGCCCTTCTGCCGATGCTGCAGGCCCAAGCCCGACCCGCACGTCGCTGCTGTCGAGCGCCACGTTCTCCGCCGCCAGATCCTCTTCGACCGTGCGCACGACTTTCTTCTTGTCCTCCACGCTCTCGACCTTCCTCGACACGCGCAGGGTGGCTGTGACCGTCGGTGGCAGCTGGGCCTGCGGCGCCCCCCACAGGCGCACAACGTGAGAGCGCAGGCTCGAGTCGGCCGTCTCGGTACGGCCTGCTGTGACGCCAGCCAGCACCAGCCAGGCAATCGACGTACAGCCAAAAATGAATCCGATTGCAATCAACCGCTTGATCATTGTGTCCTCCCTTCGCGTCCTTGGCGGCCTTCGCGGCAAGGCTTTTCGTTTTCTTTGCGGATTAGCGTCCTTGGCGGTGATGCTGTTCTCATCGGACACTCACTGTCTGCTGCTTCCAGGACGGGTCCTGCCAGCGCTGGAACGCTTCGAGCGTGCTGGGGTCGCTGGCCTGACGCGCGGTTGCGAGCGTGTCGAGACGCATCACCTCGAAGTTGCGCTGGTACTTCCCATCACCTCTCGCTTCGCGCGCGACCAGGATCTGCTTGCCGCCGGGAATCCAGCCCGCAAATTCGGCGTAGCCGATATCGGGCATGGTGGTGGCCGGCGGCAGGACGCGGATCGTCCAACCTCCAGCCTCCTTTCGAAAAACCCACATCTCGCGCCATGCATCCATCGGCTGCACGGCCAGCGCCAGCGCATTGCCTTCGCGGTTAAGCGTGGCGGAGCTGGTCCAGACGACCCCGTAGGTGCAGCGCCTGGCAAGCGGATTGCCTGCGTCGTTTTTCGCATCGACCAGCGATATGCAGGTCTCGCCCGGCTGCCCGGGTGCAGTAACGATGTGCGCGCGTCTGGTTGCCATTGGGGCCGCGGCGGGAGCAGGCGTCGCCGCCCAGCGCGACGTATTGACGCGCATCACAGCGTCGTTGAAGACCGGCAGGTCCCCCTCGGTCAATTCGGACTTGTTGACGGCTGCGAGCTCCATGAGCGCCCGGTTTGCGGCCGCGTCCGCAGCGTCGCCCTGCCGCGCGCGCTGGTACGCCAGGCTGCTCCACACGCTGGCGCGCCGCATCGCCACGCGGTTCGCCAGGTAACCGGGCAGCGCGGACGTATCGACGCGGTCGAGCACGTCCGCCCGCCACTCGTCGAGGCGGTGACGCTCCAGCGGACCGAGGTCAGGGGACACGCATTCCTGCCGCGTCAGCGCCAGCACGGCCCGGGCTCGTTGCTCCGGCGTCGATCGCATCGCCAGCACGCGCCGAAACGCATCGCCTTCGTAGCAGATCTGCATGCGACCCTTGCGCTCATGGTTCGAAAACTTGACGCCATAGCGGGCAGCCACGTCGAGGTACGCGGACAATGTCGTCCCCTCGGCCTTGCTCTGCGCGACGCCGGAGGACGCGCGGCGCGCCAGCCGGTCCGCGAATGTGCCAAGCGCGTCCAGCGCTTCGATTCCCGCTTCGCCGCGGACTGCATCGGCGGGCGCGGCCTGGATGTAAGCCATCGCAAAGCCGATACCGAGCGCCTCGGCCACCGGGGTGTCGCGCACGAAGCGGACTATGGACAGTAATTCGGGCGCCTCCTCTGCGGTCAGCTTGACGCGGCGGACCTGGCTCACGTGCACGAACCCGCCGCGCTCGCGTCTGTAGTCGTAAACCTGCAGGTAGTCCATGCGCTCACCGCGCACTTCGACGATCTCGCCTTGCCACAACACGGCTTGCTGCCGGGCCGACCCGCGCGGCGCCGCGCGCAGCGAAGTCTGGTCCCTCGTGATGATGGCTGTACCCGGAGTCGACGCGTTGGCTGCCGGAGCGATCGGGATACACAGAAGAGCGGCGATGATAGCTATACGCAGCATGACTACCGCTCGTCTTTCGCCACATTGGCTTCTGCGTTGGCGCTTGTGCCTGCGTCGCGCTTTTGCGCGCCGAGCAAAGTCGCACCGATAAAGCCGCCGTCCGCGGGCGGTGGCGCGATGATGACCTGAACCTTGTCGGAAAGCTTGTCCGCCAGCGTCTTCTGGATGAGCAGCGGATGCCTGCTGACCAGCGCGCCTTCACGCGCCATCTGCTCGGCGTTGGCCTTGCCCACGCGCTCCACGCGGTAGGCTTCGGCATCGGCGAGCTTCTGGCGCGCCTCGGCTTCGCCGGTCGCCTCGATGCGACGCGCGTCGGCGCCGCCCTCTGCATTCTTGATGCGCGCCACCTTCACGGCCTCGGCCTCCAGCCTTCGCTGTTCGATCTGACGCTGCTTGAATGGCAGCACGTGCTTCATGGCTTCCTCCTGCCCCTTGGCGGCGATGATTTGCTCGCGTGCCGCGGCTTCGGCGGATTTCTCGCGGCGCATCTTGTCGGCCTCGCCATCCAGCTCGGTCTCTTTGACACGCTTGTCCTTCAGCTCCAGCGTATAACGCATCTTTTCGGTCGCCAGCTCCTCGGCCAACAGCCCCTCCATGCCCCGGCGGTAATCCGCGGGCAGATCGACCTTGCCTATGTGCACGGTGCGCAAGACGATGCCGTCCTGGGACAGCTTGGACCTCAACTCGGTCTCGATCGCCTGTTGTATCTCGACACGTTTGGTGGAAAAAATTTCGCGCAGAGTGTAGCGGGCAAACGTCTTGTAGACCACGCCCTGCACCGCTGGCTCGACTATTTCCGCTCCAATGTCGTCGGGCAGGCTCTTCGATATGGCGGAGAGTTTGGCGGGGTCGAGCGCATAGCGAACCGCCAGATCAACCCCAAGCGACAGTCCCTCCACGGACTGCAACGGCGCCGCGCCATCCGCGCGCCGGATCTGCTCGGGCTGGTATGTCCGGTCGCGCAGGGAATACAAACGCATTTCGTGCAGACCGGGCATGAAGAAGACGCTGCCGTCCTGCCATTCGGTCACGCCGCCGGTGAGCCGGTTTACGCGTACGCCGACTTCGCCGCGCGCTATGTTTGCCATCGGCGGATGGGTATAGAGGACGTAGCCCGCAATGCCGAGGACCCCCAGCATTACGAGCGAGCCCTTTGCGCCGGCAAGGGCTGAGAGGGCGCGTGCGGTGCCGATTCTTGCGGCGTTGGCCGCCAAACCGCCGAGCGCGGCGCGCTCGGCAACCCAGTCACGAATCGATCGAAGCGCGACTTTCAAACGGTGCAACACGATAATCTCCTTAAACAATGGTTGAATGCGTTATCTACAGGCGCTGTGGGCCAGGGGCTAGGGACCGGCGCCCATGCAAGCGGGCGCCGCGTCGCAACGGCCGCGTGCCCAGCCACCGGCCCGCAGCGCCCCGCAGACGTCATGACGCGATGGTTACGAAGCCCACGATCAGCAGCGCTGCCGCAAGCGACACCGCCAGGCCCGCCGCAAAGGCGCGTAACGCCAGCGCCGCGAACTCCAGAGTCACCTGACGGGTGTTGATCACTTCCGTTTTCGATTGGTTTTGCATCTCGACTCCTTTCAACCGCCGAACTTGGCGGGTTCGTTGTTCAATCCGAAACCGGACAACAATCCGGCTTCGCTGGCCGCTCCCCTCGCCCCCGGGGGAGAGGGGCTGGGGGTGAGGGATCGAGCGACGCACTGAACTAATCTGTCGCTCGATACAGCATTGGAGTCCTCCAATCTGCTCCGGAATGGCCGATGGCTGGCAATCTGCCGATCAATTCTGGCAACAATATGGCAAGCCGCCCGCGGACCTTGCGGGTTCCGGGCCTTTCGGTATATTCGTTGAGCCATCTTAAGAGCGGCTAACAAAATGAAATCCCCTCTCCCCATTCAGGGGGAGCGGGTTTCAGGGGAGAGGGTTAGGGTGAGGGGCACAAAATCGTCATCTTGTTAGGCACTCTGAGGGTCTGCATACATGCCGCAGCGTATAGCCATCGTTGAAGACGACCCGGTCATCCGCGCCAACTATGCGGACGTCCTGAAAAAGCACGGCTACGCGGTCGACGCCTACGCAGACCGCCGCGAGGCGCTCGCGGCGTGCCGGTCGCGCCTGCCCGACCTCGTGCTGCTCGACATCGGCCTGGGCGACGAGGTGGACGGCGGATTTACGCTCTGCCGGGAACTGCGCATGTTGTCGGGCGCCCTGCCGATCATTTTTCTCACCGCGCGCGACAGCGATTTCGACACGGTGTCGGGATTGCGCATGGGGGCCGACGATTACGTAACGAAGGACGTGAGTCTTCCCCATCTGCTCGCGCGAGTGAGCGCTCTCTTCCGCCGCACTGAGCTCGTGCGCGATCCCGTGCAAGGTGAAGACACCGTTCAGCGCGGACCGCTCACGCTCGACTTGAACCGCTTCACGGTGAGCTGGCGCGGGCAGAACGTGGATCTCACGCTGACCGAGTTCTGGATGGTGCACGCGCTGGCAAAGTTTCCGGGGCACGTGAAGAACCGCGACCAGTTGATGAGCGACGCGCACATCGTGGTCGACGACAGCACCATCACCTCGCACATAAAGAGGATCCGCCGCAAGTTCAGCGCCGTCGATCCCCAGTTCGACTGTATCGACACCGTATACGGCATGGGTTATCGGTGGCGGGCCCAAGAGTCACAGTGACTCCAACTGACCGCCGGCTGCCGGCGCTCGGCCTGCGGGCCAAGCTCGTGCTGGTCGCCCTGGCGCTGCTCGTCATTCCGTGGGCCGGATACTCGTACGTGAAGGCCATTGAGCGGCTGCTGCGCGAGAACCAGGAGCAGCAGCTCATCGCCACGGCCCGCGGGGTCGCGACCGCCCTCCAGGACCGGCCCGGGCTCATGGGCGCGCCTGCTGCAGAAGGCACCGCGTCGGCAACGAGAGCTACGGATCAGGTTCAACTCCTGATCGCCGGCCTCGCGCGCGCGGGGCTGCGTATCTGGGTCGTCGACAACAAGCTCTGGCTTGTCGCCGTCGCCGGGGATTTGAAGGCGCCGCCGCCTTCTGCTGCCGGGAGCGTCACGTTCGGCCCGCTGGAAAGGCTGGTGCACGCCGCGTTGCGACCGGTGTTCGAGCGCCTGCACAAACCGCCCGAGTCGCCGCAAGAGGAGTTCATCCCCAACGACGTCGTATTCGGCGGTCGCGAAATCGAGCGCGCGCTGGATGGCTCCCCCGCATGGCGCCGCCGCCCGGCACCCGCGGGCCGCGCCGTCATCCTTTCCGTCGCGCATCCGATCTGGGTCGGCGAATCCGTGGTCGGCGCGGTCGTCGTCGAAGAGAACACCGACGCCATCGTTACGCTGCGCAACCGCGCCTTCGAGCAGCTCGTCGCGGTGACCCTGATCGCGTTCACGGTGGCGGCGCTCGTACTGTTCCTTTTTGCGTCCCGCCTGTCCTCGCGCCTGCGGCGGCTGCGCGACGAGGCGGAGAACGCGATCGATTCCCAGGGCCGCGTTCGAGCGCTGGTCGCCGGCGGGCACGCCCGCGACGAGCTCGGCGACCTGTCTCGCAGCTTCTCGACCGTGCTCGGCCGGCTGGCGCAGTACAACGACTATCTCGAGAATCTGGCGGGGCGGCTTACCCACGAGTTGCGCACGCCGATCGCGGTGGTGCGATCTTCTCTCGACAACATCCGGCTGCAGCAGCTCCCGCGCGAGCTCGGCGTCTACGTCGTGCGCGCCGAGGAAGGATTGAAGCGCCTGGAAACGATCCTTACGCGCATGGCCGAGGCGACCCGGCTCGAGCAAGTCGTTCGCAGCGGCGAGCGCGAACGGTTCGACGCCAGGAACGTGGTGGCCGGCTGCGTCGAAGGCTATGCCGCGGCGTATCCCGGACGCCGCTTCGCATTGTCGATGACTACCGAGCCCGTCCCATTGACGGGCGCGCCAGACCTGTTCGCTCAGATGCTCGACAAGCTCGCCGCCAACGCCGTCGATTTCGCGACCGGCGAAGGACCCATTGAAATCTCGCTGGAGCGCGCCGGCGCAGAAGCGCTCCTACGCTTCGCCAACGCCGGGCCATTGCTGCCCGCCGAGATGAAAGACCGGCTGTTCGAATCCATGGTGTCGGTACGTAAGGAACGCGTCCCGGGCGAGCCGCACCTCGGCCTGGGACTTTTCATCGTGCGCCAGATTGCGGAATTCCACGGCGGGAAAGCCTACGCCGCCGACCGGCCCGACGGAAGCGGCGTCGTGTTCGAGCTGCGCTTCCCGCTCGCGCCGTGACGACGATCCAAGCTGGACCCTGTAGGCCTGCGCCATGAGCCACTTCGTGCCGCGCATTCGTGCCAGGAGTTGCCGGACCTCGCTCCGGGTAAGCACCGTGGGCCGCCTCACGGCCGCTTCGCGTGCTCAATCTCCTCCAGCCAGGGAAGCGGCTGCGCAAGTAAGTCTCTTCCGTCCGGTAGCTATAGTGCCGCCGCCGGACAACATCCCGGACCACGTCAAGGAGCCGCGGACGCGCACCGACCTCTGAAGGACCTTTCATGCCATGCTCGGACACGTGACCCCCAACGCGTCCATGCGTTGCCTCGATACCCTCTCCGGCGTAACGTATTGATCAGGGATGACAATGGGTTGCAACGGGGCAACGATGGAGCTGGGCATGTCAACTAAATTGTCAACTAATAAGTCAACTAAGTTGTCAACCAATTTACGTTAGGCCGCAAAGATGAGCCGCGTCTTCCTGCTCCAGCACCTTCACCTTCTCAATGGCGACGAAGAGGATGTAAAGACGCTGGGGATCTACTCAACCCGTGCTGCCGGTCTCGCTGCGGTGGAACGCTTCCGCAAGCTGCCTGGGTTCCGCGACGTGCCTCAGATAGCTGACACTTCTGCGCCGGGGCAGGCAGAGGGGTTCTACCTTGACGAGTTCAAGCTGGACCAGGACAGTTGGCCCGAAGGCTATGAAACCGCATGAGCCCGCGCACCATACGGCCTAACCCCCGCGTCGAAAGTGACGCTGTCGCGCACGTCACGCGGACACGTTAGACCTCCATGGAAGAGCTGTCAGAATTTCGAGGCCTCGACGAAGAGCATGCTCGTGCGTTTGCAGCCGCGTGGTTACCGGCGTGGAGCGGGAACCGGCCACACGATTTGATTGCCTTCTATACCGACGATGCCTACTACAGCGACCCGGGGATCCCCGCTGGGCTTCGTGGTCGCGACGCTTTGCTTGAGTACTTCATACGTCTGCTTGCCTACAACCCGAACTGGCGCTGGACGCATCGGGGCTCAGTTCCCATTCGCGACGGTTTTCTGAACGAATGGCATGCCTCGATGCCGGTCGGAGAGCATAGCGTTGAGGTGGATGGCGTTTGCACCGTTCAGCTCAGAGGCGATCGGATCTATCGAAATCAGGTCTATTTCGATCGCGCGCCTCTTCTTCAGGCGATTGAGCGGTTGCGAGGCGCGCGGCCCAAGTAGCCCGAAGCACTGGTGGTCTAACAACGCGTTGGAGCGCACGCGGGAGGGATGAGGTGCCAGCATTCGCAATACAGCAGCGCGTCGCTCAACGCGGACGTTAGGCATCCATGTCGAACGTGGTGCAGATTTTTATAGCCGCAAGAAGAGGTGCTCCCATGTCGGCAGAGCAGTCTGTGGAAGCCCTTACGGAAGGCGGACTGCGGGGCGATCGATATGCAGAGGCGAAGAACCGTCGATCGCCGGACTACCAAGTTACTTTCATCGAGGTGGAGAACATTGAAGCCTTTGTCCAAGCCACCGGGCTGCCGCTGGTGGCTGATATGCCCCGCCGAAACATCGTCACAAGAGGAATTCGCTTAAACGAACTTTGTAGCAAACGCTTTAGAGTTGGCCGCGCACGATTTGAGGGTTTGGAGCTTTGTGAACCTTGTAATCTTTTCGCAACGAGAACGCACCGCGAGGTTCTGCAGTTCTTTGTTGGCAAAGGTGGCCTTCGAGCGCGGATCGTCTTGGGAGGGGAGATACGTGTTGGCGATTCAATCGAAGTGGATGCCTAACAGCGCGTTGGTGACCGACGCTTGCGCGGCGGCGCTCCTTCGTCGCGCCTCCTTCAGCGCGCCACAACGCTGACGTTGGGCGGCGTGAAGCGAGTTGCAATATTCGGTAATGCCGGTGGCGGCAAGTCAACGCTTGCCCGTGAACTGGCGGCCATCACCGGATTACCGCTCGCGGTTGTTGACGAGCTCCAGTACCGAGGAGGCGCTAAGGTCCCGCACGAGGAATATCTTCAAGCGCACGCGACACTCCTCGCCAATGACGAATGGATCATCGATGGTTTTGGTGGTATCAAGTTGGTGTGGGAAAGGTTTGAAGCAGCGGATACGCTCATTCACGTTGATTTGCCGCTGGCGGTGCACTTTCTTTGGGTGACTAAGCGGCTCATCAAGGGTTTGTTTGTAGCCCCGCAAGGTTGGCCGGAAAACAGTCCGATCATAAGCAGTTCAGTTTCAAGCTATCGGGTGCTCTGGCCTTGTCATACCCGTCTAACACCCAAGTACCGCTCTTACGTGTCGGCGACGGCGCAACGAAAGCGCGTTTTGCGTTTGCGCTCCAGGCGCGAGCTGAAGCAATTCCTAGAGTCGATACGGAAGGAGTACGCGCAGGTTTGCCAGGACGCCGCCCAACCACCCGTTGCAGCGGACGCGCCGCAAGCGTCGCGCCGCTGAACGGAGACGTTAACCACATGTAGCGGCCGTGCAACGTCGCATAGTTTGGGTACCATCAGAACGAGGAACAACACTGGGTGGCGGAGCTCGAGAGCGGTCACAACCGTCGCTCGAGAGCGCATTTAATCGCGGAAGCTAGCGCCAGGAGGACCCATGCCATTCAAGAGTCAAGCCCAGCGGAGGAAATTCGCCGAGCTCTTGGTCAAGGGAAAGATTTCCAATGCAACCTTCGAAGAGTGGAACCGCGAGACAGGCGCGGCAAAACTGCCGGAACGTGTCAAGCCGAAGGTGACTGCCAAATCCAAGACCAGACGCAGGAGCAAGAGCAGGAGCAAAGCCGAACGCAAGTCGAAATGAGTCCAAGCGTGAGCTTCTCAGGACGGACGCACGGCCTCGTTCTGGGTTAACATTCCGCCAACGCTGTGTCGCTGCAAATTCGCAAGATCCCACTCATGTTCGCCAGGAAGCTCGCTGCCGCGCTCCTCGTCGTGGTCGCGACGAGTACGGAGACCCCTGCCGTTGCCCAGGCCTATCCCAGCGGCCCGATGCGCATCGTCGTTCCATTCACTCCCGGCGGCGGCACCGACATACTGGCGCGCGTCCTGGGACAGAAGCTGACCGAATCGTGGGGACAGCCGGCAGTGGTGGATAACCGCGCCGGAGCCAGCGGCACCGTCGGCACTGCCGTCGTCGCGAAGGCCCCGGCCGATGGTCACACCCTGCTCATCGTCCCGGCCGGTTACGCGGGCAATCCGAGCCTGTACAAACACCTGCCGTACGACCATAAGCGTGACCTTGCGCCGGTGTCGTGCCTCGCGTCCGGACCGCTCACGCTGGTGATCCATCCTTCCTTCCCGGCGCGATCGATCAAGGAGTTCATAGCGATCGGGCGCGCGCGCCCCGGCGAGATCAACTTCGGCTCCTCGGGAGCGGGCACCCTGCCCCATCTCAGCGCGGAGTTGTTCAGCTCCATGAGCGGCATCAAGATGGTGCACATCCCGTACAAGGGCGCCGGCGCTGCCGTCACCGACGTGATGGCGGGGCGGGTGCCGGTTTACTTCATGAACATTCTGCAGAGCCTTCAGCTCATCAAGGCCGGCAAGCTCCGTGCGCTGGGGGTAACCACCCCGCAGCGCAGCCCGATCGCGCCGGAGATCCCGGCGATTGCCGAAGCGGGCCTCAAGGGGTACGACATGACCAACTGGTACGGACTGTTAGTGCCCGCCGCGACGCCACGCGAAGTGATCGTCAAGCTGAGCGCCGAGGTGGGACGCATCCTGAAGCTGCCCGAATTGACGGCCCGTCTCGCCGACGACGGCATGACCGTGGTCGCGAGCACGCCCGAACAGTTCGCGGCGTTTCTGGCGCGCGAAACCGACAAATTCACGCGCGTCATCGAGACGGCCGGCATCAAAGGCACGTTGTGAGCGCAAGACTTCAGCCACGGAAACACACGGATACACACCGACAGTATCGAAGACGAAAAAGGGACGACGCGCCTTAACCTGAAGAGGCAGATCAACATCATGATCCCAGTTGAGGCGAGGTCAGGCCCTTGATTGATGTTTGAAAATTTTCCGTGTATTCCGTGTGATTCCGTGGCAAATGCTTTTGAACTGAAGGAACAGCGATGAATAAGCCCAACGATACGGAACCTCGTTACGACGTGCTCTGGCCGCTGTCGCGGAGGGCGGTGCGCGATACGAAGTCGGCGCCGCGGCTGCCCGACCTGAACGACAAGACGGTCTGCGAGCTGTGGGACGTGATCTTCCGCGGCGAAACCATATATCCGCTGGTGCGCGAGTACATCAAGGCGCGCTTTCCGCGCGTCAAGTTCGTCGGTTACGAGGAGTTCGGTAATTTCCACGGCGCCCGCGAGCACCAGGTCACCGCCACGATCCCCGACAAGCTGCGCGCGCACAAGGCAGACGCGGCGATCATCGGCATAGGCGCCTGAGGGAGCTGCACGCCCGCCGTGTTGCGGGCCTCAGCGATGGTCGAAAAGATGGGCATCCCGACCGCCTCTATCGTCGGCTCGGGGTTCCTGAAGCAGGCCGAGGTGATCGTGAAGGGCCTCGGGCTTCCGCTCGCAATCGGCGTCTATCCCGGCGCGCCCATGGTCGACAGCGAGGAAGAGCTCAAGCGCAAAGTCGAGGAGGAGCTGGCGCCGGGCCTGTTGAGGGGACTGACCGGGGAAGCCCCGCGCGAAGCCGGTAGTGACATCGAGCCGGAACCGGGCCAAATCGTCTTCCGTGGCACTTTCGACGAAGTGCAGGAGCATTTTCACCGGAAATTGTGGACGGACGGCCTGCCCGTCGTGCCGCCCACGCGCGAGCGCGTGGACTCTTTCCTGAAGTTCACCGACCGCAAGCCGGAAGAAGTGATACGCGTGATACCGCAGGAAGGACGCGAAGCGTCGATTCTCAGCATCGCCGTGACCGGCGTCCTGGCGGGCTGCAGGCCGGAATACATGCCCGTGCTGATCGCGATCCTCGAAGCGATGTGCGATCCCCTGTACCGCGTCGAGGACAGCGGATCGACGCCCGGATGGGAACCGGTGGTCATCGTCAACGGCCCGATCGTGAAGCAGCTCGATTTCAACTCCGGACAGGGGATGATGCGCGTCGGGCGGCAGGCGAACACCAGTATCGGGCGCTTCGTGCGCATGTACCTGCGCAACATCTGCGGCTTCCGCATTCCGCCCGGCGCGGGCGACAAGGGCAGCATAGGCCAGAGCTTTCTGGTGGCGATGGCGGAAGACGAGGACAGCGCGCGCGAAATGGGCTGGCCGACCTACGCCGAGGACCGCGGATTCAAGGCCGGCGAGAACGTCGTCACCATGCACAGCGTGGTCGCCATCACCTCGCCCATCTACAGCGGCGGCGACCGCGCCGATCAGCACGTGCAGCAGTGGGCGGACGTCATTGGAGGGAGCTTCACCTATTGGGCGCACACCGGGTTCAAAACCGGCTTGTGGAGTCCTCTTATTGTGGCGGGGCCCAGTATCGCGAAGGTGATCGCCGGCGAATGGACCAAGGACCAGGTACGGCGATACCTGTACGACACCATCAAAGTGACGGCCGAGCGCACGACCCACCATGCGGGTATGACCAGCACACCGACGTTCAGTCTCGAAAATCTCGTGAAGGACGGCATACTACCGGCATCCTATGCGGCGTCGAGCGACCCCCAGCGGCTGCTCAATGTCATTATCAAGCCGGAAATGGTGGAGATCCTGGTCGCCGGCGACCCCGGCCGCAACCAGTCGCGCGCTTACATGAGCAACCACGTTCAGGGTCCGCCGACAAGCCGCCGTGTGGAGCTGCCGAAGCGCTGGGAAGAGCTGTTGAGGGCGGCAAGACGCTAAGACGTGCGATTTGAGCCACAGATAAACACAGATGAACACAGATAGGGCTTGGACCACTCAAGGGAGAAGTTGTCTCCAGAGGCTCTAACCGATCCTAGTGGGTTCTGTTGGAATTTATCCGTGTTTATCTGTGTGTATCTGTGGCTAAATTTTCTTTTTGCAGCAACGGAGCAAGGCAATGCAACACTACGATGTGATCGTCGTCGGCAAGGGCAACGCCGCCCTGTGCGCGGCGCTGTCGGCGTCCGAACAGGGGGCTAAGGTCGCCATGCTCGAGGCCGCCACAGAAGACGAATCGGGCGGCAACAGCCGCTTCGCGGGCGGCGTGATGCGCTTTGCCTACGCCTCGGTCGATGACCTGCGGCGCGTCACCGACATTACCGATGAAGAAGCCGCCAACAGCGATTTCGGCACCAACACGCGCGAGGACTTTCTCGACGTCATCTACCGGCTGACCAGCTACCGCACTGATCCGGACCTGTCCGAGATCCTCGTCAACGGCAGCCTCGACACCATGGCGTGGCTGCGCTCGAAGGGCGCACGCTTCATCCTGAACCACGGCCGGCAATCGGGAATGGTCAACGGCAAGCGCGTTTATTTCGGCAACATGCCGATCGAGGTCAACGGCGGCGGCGCGGGGCTGGTGCAGTACCTCGACGCGTCGGCGAAGAAAGCCGGCATCGAAGTCTTCTACGAGACGCGAGCAACCTCGCTGATCTACGACGCGGAGCGGGTATCCGGCGTGCGGGCCAGGCAGAAAGGAAAGGCGATCGAGTTTCACGCGAAGGCCGTTGTCCTCGCCTGCGGCGGATTCGAGGCCAACCCCGAGTGGCGCACCCGCTATCTCGGACCCGGCTGGGAGCTCGCCAAAGTGCGGGGCAGCCGTTTCAACGTCGGCGACGGGCTGAAGATGGCCCTCGATATCGGTGCCGCACCCTACGGTAACTGGTCGGGTTGCCACGCGACCGGCTGGGACCGTTACGCGCCGGAATTCGGTGACGTCAACGTCGGCGACCAGTTCCAGAAGCACAGCTATATCTTCGGGCTGCTCATCAACGCCGAGGGCAAGCGCTTCGTGGACGAAGGATGGGACTTCCATTCGTTTACCTACGCCAAGTACGGCGGTGAAGTGTTGAAGCAGCCGGGGCAGTTCGCGTGGCAGGTGTTCGACTCCAAGGTGAAGAATCTGCTGCGCTCCGAGTACCGCATCAAGTTCGTGACCAAGGTCAGCGCCAACACGCTCGAGGAGCTGGCGCCGCAGCTCGAGGGAGTCAACGCCGAGCAGTTTTTGAAAACCGTGCGCGAGTACAACGCCGCGGTCCGCAAAGACGTGCAATTCGATCACACCATCAAGGACGGAAAGAGCACGGTCGGGATCGACCCGCCCAAGTCGAACTGGGCGCAGGCGCTCGACATGCCGCCGTTCGACGCCTACGCGACCACCTGCGGCATCACCTTCACCTTTGGCGGCCTGCGCATAGACAAGGACTCCGGGCAGGTGCTCGACCTCAATTTTCACCTGATTCCCGGCCTCTATGCGGCAGGCGAGATGGTGGGGGGACTCTTCTACTTCAACTATCCGAGCGGAACGGGCCTCGTCTCCGGGGCGGTCTTCGGCCGTCTCGCGGGCACGTCGGCGGGCAAGGCCGCGAAAAGCTGAATTTACCGCCAAGACGCGGAGAGAAGCAGACAGGAATTGAACCGCCAAGGCGCCAAGAACGCCAAGAAAGAAAATCGCTAATAGGAACAAACGATCTGAGGCTCAGCGCTACTTCAACTCCCCGAGAGGACAGAGCCGGTTTCGGGGCGGTGTTCGGCCGCTTTGCCGGCACGGCGGCGGGAAACGATGCCAAGGGCCGGGACTGACCGGCCAAAGCACCAAGAGATGCGAAAGAATAGAATTGGTAGTTCCGGCGCTGGCTGCGCTGTGCTGCGGGGCTAGCGCGTACGCGCAACAAAAAAAGAAAGGCCCCGACTGTTCAATCGGGGCCTTCATATGCTAAACCGCTCGTTACTTCGACAGCGTGGTTTTGAACTGACCCATCGTGCCGACCAGTTTATTTCCTTCCACGGTCAATTTTAAGTTCACGTTGCAGTCCCCGGCAGGACCACCTTTTTCAGTCGCCTTTAGAGTAAGCTCATTGCCCTTCACCGTCCCCTCAACCGGATATTCACCACGGCAACCACCTCGCCCAGGGGGTGCCATCCTAACTGCCGTTCCTTTGACGGCGCCTCCTTCCACGCTGCTTATTTCAAGCGTCAGTCCCACTTGCTGATCACCGTTACGGGTAGGCTGGGTAAAGGCGCCGGAGTACTTCCCGACCAAAGCCTCTTGCGCAAAAACAGACACGGAAAAAAACAAAATCAGGCCAACCCCAAGAACATTGTTTTTCATGTGACCTTTCTCCCTCAAAACGTGTTTTTCAATTTGGCACGCCGCGTTAATGTGCCGGCTTACGGTGCGCTCAGAAGGGTTTCATGTCAAGCGATCGTCGGCAACCGCGCAGGCGCGAACGGCGTCATCGGCACCGAACTCGCCGCCAAGGCGCCGCCCGACGGTTAGTGCCAAACCGCTCTTTACTTCGACAGCGTGGCTTTGAACTGACCCAGCGTTCCGACCAGTTTGTTTCCTTCCACGGTGAATCTGGCCGTCAGGTTGCAGTCCCGAGCACGACCGCCCTTCGTAGTGGACCTTAAAGTGAGCTCATTGCCCTTCAGCGTCCCTGCAACCGGATATTCCCCATCACAGCCGCCGTATATCTGCGCCGCCCTCGTTGCCTTCCCTTTAACGGTTTCGCCGTCCACACTGGTTACTTCCAGCGCGAGAGTTCCGCTTACATCACCGCGATTGCTCGGATAAACCCAGCTACCGGAATATTTCCCAACCAAAGCCTCTTGCGCAAAAACAGACCCGTAAAGAAACAGCAGGCAAACCCCGAGAATGTTCATCTTCATGTGAGTTTTCTCCCTTGCCATACGCGTTTTTGACACTGGCACATGAAAACATGACGCGCTTTTTCAATTTCGCACGCCGCGTTAACATGCCGGACCACGGTGCGCTCGGAGGGGTTTCATGTCAAGCGGTTCACGATCGGTAGTCGTGGCACTCACTGTGTTGTCGGCCGCGTGCCCCTTGCAGGCGCAGGAATATCCCGTGAAAGCGATCCGGCTGATCGTACCGTTCGCCCCGGGCGGCAATGCCGACATCCAGGCGCGCATCTTCAGCCAGAAGCTCGTGGAAGCGTTCGGACAGCAGGTCATCGTCGAGAACCGCGCAGGCGCGAACGGCGTCATCGGCACCGAACTCGTCGCGAAGGCGCCCCCCGACGGCTACACCCTCGCCTTCGTTGCAAGCGGCCATGCCATCAATCCGGGCATGTACGCGAAGCTGCCCTTCGACCCGCTGCGCGACTTTGCAGCCGCTGCCCGAGTCAGTGCAGCCCCCAACCTGCTCGCGGTCACCAACACCCTGCCCGCGAAAACGGTCAAGCAACTGGTGGCGTTGGCGCGCTCCCGCCCCGGCCAGATGAGCTTTGGCTCCGCGGGCAATGGCTCGCCCGGACACCTTTCCGGCGCTCTGCTCAACACCCTCGCTGGCATCGACATCGTGCACGTTCCGTACAAGGCGACTGCGCAGGCGCTCACCGACTTGATGAGCGGGCAGGTGCAGGTGATGTACCCCACGCTCACGTCGGTCATGCCGCACGTCAAGACCGGAAGGCTCCGTGCGCTCGCCGTCACCACCCGCAACCGCTCGCCGCTCGCGCCCGACTTGCCGACCATGATCGAGTCCGGAATCGCAGACTACGAGACGACCCAGTGGAACGGCGTCCTCGCGCCGATCGGAACGCCTGCCGCGATCATCGCCCGGCTGAACGGCGCCATCGTCCGCATCGCCCAGGCGGCGGACGTGCGCGAGCGCCTGGCCGCGCTGGGCGTCGACCCGTGGCCGAGCACGCCCGAGGAATTCCAGCGCTTCATCGCCGCCGAAATCGAGAAATGGGGCAGGATCATCAGGGCTTCCGGCGCGAAAGTGGAGTGAATGCATCATGGGAAAATTGTTTCTGCGCTTGTCGCGTTGGAAATTTCCGTGTTTCCGTGTGATTCCGTGGCTGATCTGATTTTCAACAGGAGTTAGTGAATGAGTCACGAAGCCACCACCGACAACCCTTACACCCGCGGCATCGCGGAGTTCGTTTCAGGGCTCCAGTACGAGGCGATCCCGGAGGAAGTGCGCCACCGCATCAAGCTGCTGATGCTCGACTCTCTCGGCTGCGCGCTCTACGGCGCGGACCTCGAGTGGTGCCGCATCGTGCAGGATGCCCTCTCCAAGGTGGATACGACGCGGGAATGCGTCATCTGGGGCACGAACAGGAAGCTTTCCGCGCCGCACGCCGCGCTCGCAAACGGGACCGCGGTGCAGGGCTTCGAGCTGGACGACGTGCATCGCGCCGGCGTGCTGCACGTGGGGGCGGTGGTGCTGCCTGCGCTGTTGCCCGTCGCGGAAGCCAACCGCGGAATGAGCGGAAGAGAGTTTCTCACGGCGGCGGTCGCCGGCTACGAAATCGGTCCCCGCGTGGGGCTGTGCATGGGGCCCGAGCACATCGCCCAGGGCTGGCATTCCGGTGCGACGCTCGGCGTTTTCTCCGCGGCGGCCGGAGCCGCGCGCGGCCTCAACCTCGATGCGGAAAAGACGGTACACGCGCTCGGCATCGCCGGCACCCAGGCTGCCGGCCTCATGGCCGCGCAGTACGGCGCGATGGTCAAGCGCATGCACGCGGGCCGCTCCTCCCAGAGCGGGCTTTACGGCGCGCTGCTTGCGGCGGGCGGCTTCACGGGCATCGTCAACGTCCTGGAAAGCGAATACGGCGGGTTCTGCACCACCTTCTCGCGCTCGAACGACCGTTTCAACCTGAAAGAGCTTACCGCCGGCCTGGGACAGACCTGGCAAACGATGGGCGTCGCACTCAAGTTCTATTCCTGCGTCGGAAGCAACCATACGACGCTCGACGCCATCCGCGACATGCAGCAGGAGCGCCGCTTCGGCGCGGCCGACGTCGCGAAAGTTGCGGTGCACGGCTCGCAGGTCACCATGGATCACGTCGGCTGGAAGTACGTGCCGCAAGGGCTCACCTCAGCGCAGCTCAACCTGCCGTACTGCGTCGCGACCTGGCTCATCGACGGCGACTGCTTCGTGGACCAGTTCACCGAGGCCAAGGTGGCGGATCGCGAACGCATGGCGCTGGCCGAAAAAGTGGAGGTGCACCACGACCAGGACATCACGGCCAGAGGCGCGAAATTCCGGCACATGGTGCGCGTGGAGGTCGTCCTCAACGACGGCACGAAGATGGAGCGCACGGTGGAAGCCGCGCGCGGCAGCGAGAAGAAATTCGCTTCCGACCGCGATATCGTGGAAAAATTCGAGAAGCTCGCGGCTAAGGCTTTGCCCAAGGCGCAGGTGGAGAAGTTGCGCGATGCGATGCTCGGATTGGAGAAGCTCGCGGACGCCTCCGAGCTCGCGCGGCTGATGACGCGTGGATAAAGGAAAGCGTGATTCGTGACTCGTGACTGGTGAATCGTCTTCCAGGGAGCCGCCGTGAAAGCCATCGCCTATTTGCTTTGCGCATTTTTGCTCACGGCGTTGTCTGCGCACGCCGCAGCGCAAACCTATCCGGCGAAGGCCATCAGGGTGATCGTTCCTTTTCCCCCGGCGGGGGCGGCCGATCTCCTGACGCGCACCATCGGGCAAAAACTCACCGAAGCATGGGGCCAGCAGATCATCGTGGATAACCGTCCCGGCGTGGGCGGCAACCTGGGTCTGGAAATCGCCGCGAAGTCCGCCCCCGACGGCTATACCGCGGTCATGTCGGCGGTTACCACGAACGCGATCGGCATGAGCACGTACGCGAAACTCGGCTATAACCTGGAGAAAGACCTTGCGCCGGTGTCGCTCACGGGAAACGTGCCGCATATCCTGGTGTCCCACCCCACCCTGCCGGTAAGGAACGTCAAGGAATTGATCGCGCTCGGCAAAGCGCGCCCCGGAGATCTGGTATTTGCCTCGCAGGGCAACGGGACGCTGTCGCACCTCGAGCAGGAGCTGCTCAAGATGATGGGCGGATTCACCGCGCTGCACGTGCCGTACAAAGGCAGCCTGCCGGGGCTCGCCGACCTGATCCCGGGCAACGTACAGCTATTCTTCGACAGCATTCCCTCCTCGTTGCCGCACGTGAGGTCGGGACGCATACGCGCGCTCGGCGTCGCCTCCAGCCAGCGCTCGCCGGCGTTGCCGGATGTGCCGGCCATCGGCGAGTCACTGAAGGGTTTCGAGGCGGACAGCTGGTTCGGACTGATGATGCCCGCCGGAGCGCCGCGCGATATCATCATGAAGATGAACGCCGAAGTGCAGAAGATCCTGGCGACGCAGGACGTGAAGGACAGGCTCCTCGCGCAAGGTGGGTTCGCAGTGGGCGGCACTCCCGAGCAGCTCGCCGAGCGCGTCCGCGCCGACATCGCCAAGTGGGGCAAGGTCGTCCGCGCCGCCGGCGTCAGGATTGAATGAGGTTTCTCAGCGATTAGCTATTAGCGATTGGCAATTAGCTACAACCCAGCAAGGATTCAAGCTAACAGCTAATAGCTAAAAGCCAAAACCATGCGTGAAGATTTCCAGGACGCGGCCGGGCGCGTCGATCAGGAGCGGTTGTGGCGGCGCCACGCCGAGATGGCGAGAATCGGCGCCATCCCGGGCAACGGCGTCAATCGCGCGGCTCTATCACCGGAAGACATCACCGCGCGCAAGCTCCTCATCTCGTGGGCGCGCGCCCGCAACTTCGAGGTCGGCGTGGACGGCATCGGCAATCTCTTCGTGCGGCGGCCCGGTCTCGATGCCCATGCGCCGCCGGTCATGACGGGTAGTCACATGGACAGCCAGCCTCGCGGCGGCCGTTTCGACGGTATCTACGGCGTGCTCGCGGGGCTCGAAGCACTCGAAGCGATCGACGAAGCGGGGGTCAAAACGAAGCACCCGATCGAGCTCGTGGCGTGGACCAACGAAGAAGGCGGGCGCTTCCAGCCCTGCACCATGGGCTCGGCGGTCTACACCGGCGCGCGCAGGCTGGAGGATGTCCTGGAAGTCAGCGACAACGCCGGCGTCCTGCTGCGCGACGCGCTCGCGGACACGCTGGCCGCCACATCCGAAGCCGCGCCGCGCCCGTTCAACGCACCCGCAGCCGCCTACATCGAAGCGCACATCGAGCAGGGCCCGCTGCTGGAAAAAGCCGAACAAGCCGATCGGCGTCGTCACCGGCATACAGGGCCTACGCTGGTTCAACGTCGAAGTGTCCGGCAAGACCGACCACGCCGGCACCACGCCGCTCGCCCTGCGGAAAGACGCCGTGCGCGATGCCGTCGCCATCATCAACGCGCTCGCCGAGCTGACGCGCGACCCGGCCGATACCGTGCGCTTCACCGTCGGCCGCATGCTGGTGACCCCCAACTCGCCGAATTCGGTAGCCAGCCACGTGCTCTTCTCGGTCGACCTGCGCCATCCGGATCCGGGGACGATCCGGCGGCTGGGGGAATCGGTCGAACCGCTGGCAAAGAAAGCCGCCGCGAGCTGCGCCGTGAAGGTGACCCCGACCCTGCACGATGATCCCTGCGTGTTTGATCCTCGGGTGGTGACGGCCATCGAGAACGCCGCGGGCGCGCTCAAACTCGGGCACATGCGCCTCGCCTCCGGGGCCAGCCATGACGCCATGTACATGGCGCGCGTGTGTCCGACCGGCATGATCTTCGTCCCGTGCGAGAACGGCGTCTCCCACAACGAGGCGGAAAACGCGAAACCCGAAGACCTCGCCGCCGGCGCGAGAGTGCTGACCGCAGCGCTGCTGGAACTGGCGAGTCGCTGATAGATAGCTATCACTTAGCTATCAGCGGTTAGCGGTTGGCTATAAGCTGTTGGCTAATGGCTGATCGCTGTGACTAGGGCCAATACTAACCCGAGCGGCCCCATTTCTTATTTGAAGTCCCGAATAATGATTCCGCGCGCGCGAAAATCACCGCGCGCGCAATCATCCGAGCTCGGCCACCACCGGCAGGTGATCCGAAGCGCGCCGCGCGAGCCGGCTGGAGTG
The DNA here is from genome assembly GCA_963802355.1 of uncultured beta proteobacterium. Taxonomy (GTDB): domain Bacteria; phylum Pseudomonadota; class Gammaproteobacteria; order Burkholderiales; family SG8-41; genus SG8-41. Next base: position 1,000,322 of record CAWDIV010000015.1, read on the forward strand.
CACGCTGAGGCGCCGCAACAGATGGCGCGGCCTGACCCAGATGCGGTCGAGCGCGAACATGGGAAAACTCGAAGGAAACGTCGCCGGCGATGGCGTGTGCTGGAAATGCGCGTGCAACCACCGCAGCGGGCGACCCCACAAGAACCACTCATTCAGATCGCCCATCAGGATCGTCGGCATCGCCTTTCCGTCCCCCAGCTCAGCCAGCAGCCGCTGGACCTGCTCACGCCGCTCTGCGGGCCGCAGGCCCAGATGCGTCGCCATCACGCGCAGGGGCTCTCCGCAATCGAGCTCGACGTCGATGGCGCCCCGCGGCTCGCATCCGGTGACACAGATATCGAAGCGGCGTACGGCGAGCGGGCGATAGCGCGAAAGCAGGCCGTTGCCGTAATCGCCGCTCCCATGAACAGGGTGGGCCCCGCCACCGCGTGGTATCCCGTTTCGCGCGCGAGGTAACCCAGCATGTCGAACCCCGTTCTGCGCGATTCGACTTCCTGCAGCGCGATGATGTCTGCACGAAGTTCCGATAACACGCCCACGATGCGCTTCGGCACGAAATGGCGATCGATACCGATGCCGCCGTGTATGTTGTACGACGCGATTCTGACCGGAGAGTGCATCACGCTCACCCGCCCGCGCCGGCGCGCCGTGCGTCAGAAGTTGTGGCCAGATGGCGCCGCAAAAGGATGACAGCGGCCGCAATGAGGACCGCGACAGCGGCGAACATCCCGATCGTCGCGAGTCCGGGATCCTTGAGTGCCGCGGCGGCCCGGTCGACGAAAATTGCCGTGGCGGTGATACCGGGGACGAGGCCCAGCACGGAGCCGATCATGAAATCGCGAAAGCTGATGTGCGACGCCCCGGCAACGAGGTTTACTACCGTATACGGCGCGATGGGAACGCAGGCGCACCACAGTAATGGCCATTATGCCCCGCTGGGCGAGGCGGCTGCTCAAGCGGTTGACGCGTGCTCCGGCGATACGCCGCACGGTCTTCCGGCCGAAGCGCCTGCCGATCCCATAGCTGATGGCGGCGCTGAGCGCCGCGCCGCCCAGTGCATAGCAGGCGCCGACGAGAGGTCCGAACACGATGACGATCACCGTGTTCAGCAACGTGACCGGAAACACCACGAAAGCCGACACCACGTACACGCTCGCAACGACGAGCGGGGTATAGGGTCCTTCATGCAGACTTTCGGCTATGGAGATGAGCGACCGCGGATTCAGCCATTCGTTGAGCGGCGTCCAGCGCCATGCCGCCGCGACCAGCACTAACAGCAACAGCACCACCGCGATGGCCACGACCTGCATGGTGACGTGCCGTTTACGGCTTTGCGACTTCATGGTCACGGCGCGGGGCGTTTATGCGACTGATTGCTCACCCTGATTCGACGCGCGCCGCGCCTAGCGGTTCCGATGAGGGCTACTGCGCGAGCAAGAACGTCCGCGTAGAAGCCCCTTAACCGCTCAAGCCGACCACCAGTATCTGACGATATGGAAGAACACCGGAGCGGAAAAGCATACCGAATCCATGCGGTCCAGCATGCCGCCATGGCCTTCGATCATGGCGCCCCAGTCCTTTACCCCGCGGTCGCGCTTGATGGCCGACATGACGAGCCCGCCGAAAAAGCCCATCAATGTGATCGCCAGGGAAATCAGCGCTGCCGAGACGATCGAGAACGGTGTGATCCACCACAAGGCCGTGCCCACGGCAGTGGCGGAGAGCACGCCTCCTATGAATCCTTCGACGGTCTTGGAGGGCGATAGCTCAGGCGCTATCCTGCGCCGACCGCACAGCTTGCCCCACACGTACTGGAGCACGTCGCTCGACTGGACTACCAGAATAAGGAAGAACAGCAGCAGCATGTTGCGCTGCTCGTAGCCCGGTATCTCCAGCGTCAGCAGGGCCGGAACGTGGGAGATACAAAAGACGCATAGCATGACCCCCCACTGGACCACGGCCGTACGTTCCATGAAGCTCCGGATCTCCCCGGACAACACCGCCAGGATCGGAAGCATCAGGAAAACGTACACCGGGATGAAGATCGAATAGAGCCCGTACCACTCGATCCAGATCAGAAGGTACTGGAACGGGATGACGAAGAAAAAGCACACCAGCAGCGGCAGGTAATCACCGCGCCGCGTCGGCGCGAGCGTGGCGAACTCGCGCAGCGCGACGAAGGAAACGAGCGTGAACAGGACGATCACCCCTGTCCTGCCGAAGATGAAGGCGATGCCGATCAGCACCACCATCATCCACCAGGCCTTGACGCGAGAGTTGAGGTTGTCGATCGCGGAATGCGGCTGGCCCTGCGCGATCCGCACCTTGAGGACATAGCCGACGAGAGACGCCAGCACGAGGATGCCCCCAATACCCGCGAAGAGCAGCAGCGTTTGCTGTTGGGCGGTCAGGTGCATGGCCGGTCAGTTCGTATGGAGGCTGGAGGCAAGATCCAGCAACGCCTGGCTGATGCGCTGCAAGAACGCGGATTTCTCCTCCGCCTCCTGCACGCGCAGGGGCGTGCCGAAATTCACCGAGCACAGCAGCGGCACCGGAAACACCTCGCCTTTCGGCATGACGCGCCTTGCGTTCTCGACCCAGACCGGCACCAAATCGACGTCGGGCCGCCGTCTCGCCACGTGGTAGATCCCGCTCTTGAACGGCATCAGCCTTTCGTCGGTAACATTGCGGGTGCCCTCGGGAAAGACGATCAGCGAAGCGTCGCCATCCAGGGCCGACACGATCTTCTCGATCGGATCCTCGGTACGCGTGCCGCGGTCGCGATCGATGAGCACCCCGCGCAGCACCTCGTGTATCAGAAAGCGCCTCAAGGGACCCTTTTCCCAATAATCGGAGCCCGCCACCGGCCGCGTGGTGGCGCGCAGAGCCGGCGGCAATGCCGCCCAGACCAGCGCGAAGTCGGCGTGGCTGCCGTGATTGGCGAAATAGATGCGCTGAGCCGGGACGGGGGCACACCCGATCCAGCGTGCCTGCGCGCCGGTAAGCAGCCGGACGGATTCAGTGAGCAGCCCGGCAATTGCCCGATTGATGAGACTCATATCCCGGCTGTGGTTCATGAGCGCACTCGAACTCATCTTGCAAGGCGCTCGAATTCCGCCATCTGCTGGACGTGATCGGCGTGCAGCACTACCGCCGGCCGGGCGGATCGTATCTGCGCGATCGCCTCGGCGGCGCTGCCCGCCCGACCGGTGCGCAGCAGCCACGCCGCGACGGCCAGGGCGCTGCGTGAAAAGCCCAGCGCACAGCATACCAGGTACCGGGGTTCTCGACATGGAGGCTTCGATGGCTTCGGCAGCCCTCTCCAGCTGTTGCTGCGACGGGGTAACAAGATCGAGTTGGGGAACGAGCCGGTAGCTTGCACCGCGCGCGTCGCAGGGCAGTTCCGCGGTAAGGTCGACCATGCTGCGCACACCCAATGCTTCACGCTCCCTGCGGGTAGGAAATCTGCCGAGCAGCAAACCGGGCGCGACGGCATCGGCCCGAGGCATCGAGCGCGTCCACCAGCGGGAATTGATCCACGCGCCGGCGACATACGGCGCCAGCAGCCACCACGCCGCGCCGCTCAAAGAGCCATCGGGATTTTTCTGAAACGCAGTCTCGTTCAGACACGCGTAGATTGCGGCAACCAATGCGAGCGCGCTCGCGGGCCACAGCAGCCACAGCATCCAGCCGCCGCCCAAAAATGCCGCAATCCCTAACAACAGACCGGCTACACCATACCGGAAGGCGATTTTGCGCCTCACGGGGACCGCCGTGACCGCGAAAGTCGCCAGCGGCGAGCGCCCCTGCTCCGGGAACAACCATACGCAGAGCCAACCGACCCACAGCCCGGTCGGCAGATCGATGAAATGGTGCTGATATGTAGTCAATATCGATACTGCGATCAGTGCGAACCAGCCGTGCAGTAACAACCGCCACGCGCCGGTCGCGTACTTGCCGTACAGCACCCAAAGTATGACCAGCAGGGCGACGTGCAGCGACGGCGCCTGGTTGAACGGCCTGTCGAAGCCCATCAGCACTTCGAACATCCAGCCGAAGAGCCCTTCCGTCTCCGGCCGTGCAAAGACGAACTTGAGCGGAAATGCGAGAAAGCAGCTAACCGCAATCACCTGGGCGGCCAGCAGGCGCCTCACGTGGGCTCGAAGCTCCTCGCGGGTCGCGCAAACGAACAGCGACAGCCCGTAAAGCACGTCGATGGACCAATATGGGACTATCGTCCAACTCAGGAAAGGAATGTCGCGCTCCCAGCTGAACACGACCGCCCCGACTTCCGGGCGATTGCTTGCGAGCCAGTTGGCCAAGCCGTAGGTAGCGAAGAAGAACGGGCCGAGCAATAGCAGCCACAGCAGGGCCTCCCTCCACGGTCGCTGCGCCGGAGCCGCATTTGCGATCAGATCCGGCATCGGCGGAGTCACGAGCGCATCGCAAGCGAAACCGTGAATATGCCCCATTCGTCGGCCCACTGTTCGCATTTCGTGAACCCGACGCTCTCGACCAGTTGATCCATTTCAGCCTGTGTGCGGCGGCGCATGACCCAAAGCTGGTTATCGCGATGGCTGGTAAGCGTACGCGCGATCATTTCGAGCTGCGGATGCCATGGCTGACCGGTGTAGATGAGGTAACCGCCGGGCTCGACCGCCTGCGCCAGGCCGCGCAGCGAACCGAGCACCCGCGAATTGTCCGGGAAAAGCTCATAGAGGCCGGATACGATCGCGATCGTCGGCCGGGGCTGCAGCGACGCGACGCTCTTTTCGTCGAACGCATCGCCCTGCTCGAACCGCGCCAGGCCCTGCAGGTTCTTTTCGGTGATCAGTTTGGTGCCGTCTCGCACGTTGATGTCGCTATAGTCCCGCAGCAGGATGGCTTCGGGACGCGGCTCGAGCCGGACGGCAGCCTCCAGCACGTATCGGCCGTGGCCTGCGGCAATGTCGGTGATACGAACCGGCCATCCGCTTGATCTCAATCGGGCGGACGCTTCGCCGATCGCCCGTTCGATGTTGATTTTTCTGATCCGGATGCCGCGCCAGCCGATGGCATCGAGGTAATTGCGGTCGATGAGGGGGCCGATGAGAGCGCCGCCGCCCGCCTGGTTTTGATAGACGTAGTCGAGCGTGCTGCCCGAATCGAAGCCGGTGCGTATCCCGAGCTCTATACCGTCGGAAAGTCGGCCGACGCTGCGCATCATCGCTTTTGTCAACGCAAACTGCAGGCGTTTCGGAGAGAGCGCGGGCAGGGGCCGCTTGAGCCGCTCCTCCTCGTCTTTAGTATAGCCCTGCCGGTCGGCTTGCAGCAGCGAGTCGGCCGCGACTGGCCGCGCGTACATGCGCTGGATGAATTCGCGCACCTTGTCGAGCGCGAGGCGACGCTCCTTTTCGCCGAGTGTGTCGTGGTAAAAGCCGGACAGTATGTGCTGCTCCTTGACCGGCGCGCCCAAGCGCTCGAAGAACTTGTGCTGTGGCGACTGATGCACGACCCAATCATCCCCTGAGACGAGTAGCTGCGTCGGCAGCCGTATCGCCTGCGCATCCGCGACGATGCGGTCGGCCGCCTCGTACAGCCCAAGCAGAATGTTGACTGAGATGGGGCGGGTAATCAGGGGGTCGCGATTGTAGGATTCGATGCGCTCGGTATCGTGCGTAAGAAAGCGTGCCTTCACATAGGAGTTCACGTAGAAGTTGCCGAACACGCGGTGCAGCAGCTTCAAGCCCGCGCGAGCAAAGGGAACTTACAGCTTCACCCTGAATGCGGGCGATGCGAGAACGAGACAGCGGACCTTGGGCGCGTAGTCGTGCGCCCAGGTAGCGACCAGCACTGCACCGACGCTTTGCGCGATAACGGCGATGTTTTCGGTGCGTACGTCATACGTCCCCGCGATGTGGCGGATGAACGTGTCCACGTCCTTGACCGAGACGCCGAGGCTGGGGCTGTAGCCGCGCTCTCCCGGCGAGCGGCCGTGCCCGCGCGCATCCCATGCATACATCGGGAGCTCGTCGAGCCCGAGCTCGTCGACGATGTGCTGCAGGCGGCCGGAATGCTCATGGCCGCGGTGAAACAGCACTATCGCCTGGTCCGCCTTTGGCACCTTCGCGGGCCAGTAGCGGTAGAACAACACGGTACCATCGTGCGTCGTGAACCTCCTTTCTTGCGCGATACGCATGGTTCCCTCTCCTATCGCATGCTCAGTCCTGGCGAAGCTCGGCCAGGCCTTTTCTCACGCGGTTAACGATCGTGACTGCAATCAACACCGCAACGGCAGTCGAGATCCAGTTCAGCCACGCCCCCGGGGTGACTCCCGCCCCTACCAGCAAACCGACCAGGCCGAAGACGAACGCGCGGTCGCTCTTGCCCATGGGCCCGTCGTAGCGGCGGCTGGCTCCCGTCATTACCGCGACGGTGCCGGTCATTTCCGAAATGACCGACAACAGAATGACGGCGAGAACGAGCCAGGGATAGGATCCGGGTAGAAAAGCGAAGGGAAGATAGAGCGCGGCATCCGAAACGACGTCCGTCAGCTCGTTGAGATAAGCACCGAGCGCCGATTTCTGCCCGAACTCCCTCGCCAGCATGCCATCGATGGCGTTGAAGGCCATGCGGACGAACAGCCACACGGGAACGATCAGGAACAGGACGCGGTGCTCGGTCCTCATGACCAGCAGGACCCCGACTGCGATCGAAATGAGACAGGCTGCCACCGTCATGTGATTAGCCATTACCCCGCGCCGGGCAAGACCTCCCGCCAAGGGGCGCAACAGCGCCTGGAACCTGGGCTTCAGGCTGTAGATGCTCATAGTTTTCAGTAGCGGGTAATGCTGCCGGCATGCAAGCCGGGGCCCTCTTCTTCCTCGCTGCGCGCCTCTGGCCTCCCGAGCCAGGGCATATACTATACGGGCGGGTAAGGCCAACCAACCTGCGGAAGGAGGGCCTTATGTACAAGCACGTGCTCCTGCCGACCGACGGCTCGCCGCTGTCGGAGGTCGCGATCGACAACGGCCTGCAGTTTGCGAAGGCGATCGGTGCCAGGGTGACCGGCTTATATGTCATCGTCGAGCGGCAGCCGGAGGCGTTCGAGGACTATGCACCCGTAGACGTGAAGACGCCCGATCCCACCGAGGCCGGCGCACAGGAGGCGCGGCAATACCTCACCGCGATCGAATCGAAGGCGAACTCAGTCGGCGTGCCGTGCGTGACGCACTCGCTGAAGCACGTCTCGCCGCATCAGGCGATCATCCAGGCCGCAAGACTGCACGGTTGCGACCTCATCATCATGGCCTCGCACGGGCGAAAAGGCATCACCGGCGAGCTGGTCGGCTCCGAAACCGCGCGGGTCATCACGAACTGCAAGATCCCGGTCGTGTACCGCTAAGGATGAAGGCGGAAGGATGAAGGATGAAATAAAGGCCTTTCCTCCGTCTAACTTCTACCTTCTGCTCTTAGTCTCCTTCGCCGCTGACGGCCGCGGATTGACGGCTGTGCGCGTGCTGGACAAGAAGCCGTAGCCCCGCCTCGACTACGGCGTTTGTGGTCTTGGGCTTGCTGAGCCGGATCACGCCGCATCACCGCGTCATCAATTTCGATGCTGGTTCGCATAGCCATTCCCTGCGCGCATTGTCAACCCGAACTGATCGCCATGCGTTGTGGTGGTGCCAAGTCATGCCGCCGCTATAATACGCGCTTTTGCGCGCGTGCCCCCCACTGTCGATACTTTATCTGTGGCTCAACTCGCTCTTGATCTTATCCGCGTGTATTGCGTTTATCCGCGGCTCAATTGTTTGTGGTTCCCGCGGCGGCCATCGGCGTTCATCGGCGGCTAATGTGCTTTTGGTGTTCGGTTTGATATGACCCGAGTCTATCCGTGTGCATCTGCGTTTATCTGCGGCTGATCTGATGCCTCTTTACGCCATCACGATCTTCACGAGCGCGTTCCTGCTGTTTCTCGTCCAGCCGATCATGGCGAAGCAGATTTTGCCGTGGTTCGGCGGTTCCGCCGCGGTGTGGACGACCTGCCTCGTGTTCTTCCAGTTCCTGCTGCTCTTCGGCTACGCCTATGCCGACTGGACGACGCGCAAGCTCGAGCCGCGCAGGCAGATCGCGATACACATCGTTCTACTCGCCGCGAGCCTCGTCTCGCTGCCTATCATCCCGGATGCGAGCTGGAAACCCGCCGGCGACGAAGACCCGACCTGGCGCATCCTGGGACTGCTCACCGCCACGATCGGGCTGCCCTACTTCCTGCTATCCACTACCGGCCCGCTGGTGCAGGCGTGGTTCGCGCGCACCTTTCCGGCGGGGACGGTGTACCGCCTCTTCGCGCTATCCAACTTCGGATCGCTCCTCGCGCTGATCGCCTACCCGTTTGCGGTCGAGCCGTGGATCACGACCGCGCACCAGTCCTGGGTCTGGAGCGCGGGATATATCCTGTTCGTAACGCTGTGCGCCTGCTCCGCGATCTACAGCGCGCGCGCGCGCCCACAGGCTGCCGGCGTAGCGGCAGCCGTTGCGTCGGAAGCCGGGGCCTCCGCCCCAGCCGCGGGACTACGCGATGTGGCTCCTGCTCTCGGCGATGGGCTCATTCATGCTGCTGGCGGTCACGAACCACATCACGCACGACGTCGCGTCGGTGCCCTTCCTCTGGATCCTGCCGCTCACCCTCTACCTTCTGAGCTTCATCTTCTGTTTCGAAGGACGCGGCTGGTACAAGCGCCATCTTTTCCTTGGGCCGCTGCTCGTCATCGTGGGCGCAATGGCATGGGCGGTCTACGCGGAGCGGGGGATCGTGGACATCAAGGAGGCGGTGCCGCTGTTCTGCGGCGGGCTTTTCGTGATGTGCATGTTCTTCCACGGCGAGCTTGCGGCCATGAAGCCGAACCCGCGCTACCTTACCCGTTTCTACCTCATGATATCGCTCGGCGGGGCGATGGGCGGGTTGCTGGTAGGGTTCGTCGCGCCCAAGCTGTTCAATACCTACTACGAGTTCAGCATCGGCCTCGTCGCTACGCTGCTGATCGCGGTGTACGTAACACGCCACATGCACACCTTCGTGCCGATGCTGGTGTTGGGCGTCGTCGGCTTCACTGGATACTACGTCTACAGCTATATCGGGCACCTCTCCAAGGATGCTCGCGTCATGACGCGCAACTTCTACGGCACGCTACGGGTGAAAGACACGGGCGCGGTAGACGAGAAGGATGCCGTCCGGCGCCTGATGCATGGGGTGATCATGCACGGTGAGCAGTATCTCGTTCCGTCGCGGCGCAGCGAGGCGACCACGTACTACGGCGCAACCTCGGGCATCGCGCGCCTGATCCGGAACGTCCAGGGCGCTCCAATCCGGGTTGGCGTGGTCGGGCTCGGCACTGGTACGCTCGCGGTCTACGGCCGGCCGGGCGACGTCTACCGTTTCTACGAGATCAATCCGCAGGTGGTCGATGTCGCGCGGCGGGAATTCACGTATCTCAACGACAGCAAGGCGAAGATAGAAACCGTGCTCGGCGACGCACGGCTCGCCATGGAGCGCGAGCCGTCCCAGCAATACGACGTGCTGGTCATCGATGCTTTCTCGAGCGATTCGATACCGGTGCACCTCATCACGCGCGAGGCGCTCGCCGTGTATCTACGGCATATGAAACCCGACGGCGTCATTGCGTTTCACGTCACGAACCGTTTCCTGCGCCTGGCCCCCGTGGTGAAGCGCATCGCCGACGATCAGCACCTGCACGTCATTCTGCTGGTGGACGAGGCGGAGGAAAGCGACCTGTCCAAGACCGACTGGGTGCTCGTGGCCCGTAACGAGGCGGTACTGGGGCGCCCCGAAATCGCGGAGGGCGGGGACGAAATAGACGACATCCCGGGCATGCGGGTCTGGACGGACGACTTCAACAACTTGTTTCAGATACTGAAATAGCCGAGCTGCGAGCTGACCGTTCAAAGCACGAAACTCGCAGGAGGAATGGATAGGTTGGCGAAGTTTATCGCGCGCCGCTGCGTCTCTGCCTAAAATTCATCACCCCGCATGTGTCGCGCTGCGGATTTGCGTGAGTTCAGCGCCTCACGCCAAAATCGTGACGCTGGTAAGACATGCGGGCTAGTAAGTGCGCTCCGATACGTGCGGAACGCTGATGGACGGCGATGAGTCGGCAAGCGTCCGATGCAGGTCCAACTTCTCGAATTTGCCCCTGCTTTCGACTTCCATCGACCGCGCCTCGCGCATCATCAGCCCGCAACCGAGGATGAGCGCCTGCCGCACCTTCATCTGCGGTCCGTGAGCCGCGGATTTACCGGTGAGCTGTTCCGTGATCGCCCTTTCCGCCGTGGCGTAGGTGAGACCCTGGAGCGCTGTTTCATCGAGCAGGGCGAAGTCGATCTTGCCTTCCGGGGAGCGCGCACTTTGCACCGCGACTTCCGGATGGTCGTAAGCCGATATTCTTATGAGGTCCGGCGCCGCATGCTGCTTCGTGCTTTCAGTCGCAGCCCGTTCCTTGCTCGCGGCGCTCTGCGCGTCTGTCGGTCTTTCTCGAAGCAGGGTTGCGTGCTCACGCGTCGGTGAGGAATCGTCAGTGTCCGGGGAAGACGCCGCGCGGGTGGTATGCCCACCCGCGGTAACCATTATGTAGAGCATCAAAGCGAAGACCAGAATAGTGGCTCTAATGATCATGTGTTTCCCTTGCGTATCGACGAATGCGAATACATCAGCTCATTTTCACGCCGCCATCCATGCGGAACGCTGCTCGATCAACCCAAAGTAGCCGACTGTGACGGGCTGGCTGCGGGCGAGATCCTTGCTTGCTGCGCAGCAGCGCAGAACGGTCTCGAGCAGGTAAGCGAGGCATAGTGCCGAAACTACGCGCGCGCGCCAGGTCCATTCGGGATAGAGCTGCCGCGCTACTTCTTCCGTGCGGCGTAGCGTTGCTGCGAGGAACGCCGGGCTGGCGCCGCGACGGGATATCGCCCGCTGACGCACGAAATAATCCAAGGTATCGGCCAGCGGGTTTGCACGCGCTCGGGCGTCCTCCCAGTCGAAGACGAATATTCGCTCTTCGTTGAGGCGGACATTGTTCGGGATGAAGTTGCCGTGCCCGATGACGAAGGGACCAGTCCAGCCGGCGAGCCAGGAGCGGCAATCGTGCAGCGCCGCCTGCAGTTGAGCGCGCTCTCCGCGCGTCAGAAAAGGCACGAGCCGATCGACGGCATCTTCCAGGTATTCGAAACATGGCGACGCTGCGAAGCTCATCACTTCCTGGCCCGCACGTCCCAAGGCGCCGAGGAACGCCGCATGCGCCGGGGTGAACGCCCTGGTGGTGCGGGCACTCGGCGCAAGAGTGGTGACCAGGTAGCGCCGGCCGTTGGGTGCGACACCTTCGGCGAGCAGCCGCGGGACCTGATCGTCAAGTTCGGGCGCGGACTCCAGCTCGCGCAGCCACTTGGCTTCGCCGGTGAGGCGCTTATCCGCGCTCGCAACCATTGCAATCTTCGCGAGTGCGAGGTTATCGCCGCGTTCCGAGACCAGCAGCAGCGTCGCCGTCTGATTCGGACCCGCCCGCCCGATCTGTATCACGGCTTGCGACGGACAGCCGAAGGGAGACTGGCTGAGAAAGAAGCCGTGCCCGCCTTCCGCGGACCGGAATTCCGGAAGCAACCCGGCGCGCGGAAATGCGGCGTTCAACTGCAGCAATATTTGCGCGTGTAGCGCCTTCCACCCGGTTCCGACCAAGACCGGCAGGTGCCACCGCGGGGCTGCGTTAGCGCGTACGGGCACGAGGAGCGGCTGATCCTTGTCTCCGAACAGCACATGCCAGCGTCCCGGGCCGACAGGCAGCCCCCAGCTGCTGCTTTGGCCGGGCGTCCCCGTGACCGCTTGCAATGTGTGTTGATTCAAGTCGCCCCCATCTCAAATTGCGCAGGCATGCACCCCGCTTCAGCAAGCGCCGTGCCCAGCACGGAGCAAGCGCGCCGTGACTGGAAATTGCCTTTTGCCCTCAGGAGTTAGCGTCGCCACCTGCTGCGCGCGATGCACGGCCGATCGCACGTTGTTGTCGGGTTACGCCGACAGTTTCGCGGGATCGGGCTTATCCCGCTGGATTGCCAACATTTTTTGTGTCGCGCATTAACGACATCCGTGCTTGGCTTGTACAGCGCCCGCGAAATCGAGTACAAACCGAGGAGTGTCAGCCATTTTCGAACAGCCTAGGAGTGTGTCGGACTTTGTCCCGACAGACTCCTTTAGCAGCCTGGCGGAGCTTCAAATCCGACAGGCTGCTAGCTCGAACGCGGTTTCCAAACTTGCAGTTCTGGCGTCCTTCCTTCTCCTGATTGCCGGATGCGCAACATTGGGGGACTTCTTTCTCCCGGCCCCCGGCATTCCTGGCGAGTGGGCGGCGTTCGTCGACGATGTCAGATCGTTCGAGCGCCGCATCGGCTTCGAGCCAACGGACAACTTCCTCGAGATCACCGACGAGCATCAGGCGTTTGCGTTTTGCGGCTATGCGTCGCGCCTGACGCTGCCGTACTCTATGAGGATCCGGCGATCCGGTGGCGCGATTCCGTGACGGAGCAGGATTGCCGGACGCTGGCTGACGGCGCCGATTTCCTTTTCGGCAAGGTGGAAGCGCTCGGCGAAATGGGCACGGCCGTCACTCCGGCCATGATCACCTCCAAGCTGGACCGCTTTCTCTACCTCGTCATACACGAGGACTGCCACGATCAGTTCGAGCTGCCGTACGGCGTCGAGGAGGCGCTCTGCAACCTCATCACCTACAAGGCGATGGCGGCGTTCAGCGATCACAAGTTCGGGGCCAAAGGCCGCGAGGACCGCACCATCCGCCGCTACGCCAGCGTCGAGTCGGAGCGCACTCGCGCCACGATCGTCCATTACGAGCAGTTGGCCACGCTGTACGCGCGCTACGAGCGGAAGGAAGTGACGCAGGACGCGCTCATGCGCGAGCGCGCCATGATATTCAGCAGGGCGAAACGCGCCCTGTCATGGAAGAATGGCCCACTGAACAATGTCAGACTGGCGAACGACATGACTTATAGCCGTCACTATCCGTTCCTGGAAAGCATATTCGATGCGTTCGAGCGGGATCTTTCGCGTACCGTCGCGTTCTTCAAGCTTGTGGATCGAATCAAGCCCGCGCGCGCCGCGGTCATGAAGCAGCACGGGATCGCCACCGAAGATAGCGCGGAATTCCTGCGCGCATATGAAGCAGCGGTGGTGGAAACGATCAAAAAGGCCCTGGCCGAGCTTCCGCCAACGCTCCCATTCTCACGCTAATTCAGCCGGCCATGGGCCCCGCCGGCACTGAACCGGCCCGCGCCCAGCAATGCTACGACTACGGCCGCGAAAAAGTACAACCCCTGCAGCTCCAGCGCCCAGCGACCGGTCTTGGACAGCGTGACAATTCCGCGCGGTGGACCAGATAGACACCAAGTAACCCAATGACGGAGGCAAGCCGGCTTTCTCGACGAGGCCCCAATATGGACGCCGGCCCGCTGATCACCTTCGCTATCCCGTGCAGCAGGATCAGCATGCCCAGCGTGACCCGCAACACCAGTTTTCCCAGATGTGGCTGATCAAGTAAAAAAAGCCCCGCAACTGCGGAGCTTGTTATATCTAGGCGAACAACTCAGGGGCGGTCGAGGGCGGAAGAGCGGGCAGGCGCTAGCCGAGTATTTCCGCGATGTGCTCGCGATCCCTCAGCTCCGATGTGAACTGCTGGACCTCCGGGTTGAGCGCATCTCTCACCGAGACCACTCCGACGACTCTGCTGTTCTCGATGACCGGCACGTGCCGGAATCCCCCTTCGTACATCATGTGGAGCGCGTGTGCGAACGGTTGGTCGGGATGTATCGTCTGCGGGTCGGGGGTCATCACTTCCGCGAGCCGCGTCGTGTGCGGATCCCTTGCCCCCGCGAGCACGCGAAGCAGCGCATCGCGCTCGGTAAAGATGCCGACCACGCGGCCTTGGTCGACCACGGGTAACGCACCAATCCGCCTTTCGAGCATCAGTCGGGCCGCTTCGATGACCGTCGTATTCGCCGCCGCGGTAACGATGCTCCGATTCTCTATGACGCGTCTCACGGGGCGTTGCGGCATGGTCATCTCCTCTGCTTGGCGGGCTGCGGCTTGATGTCGAGCGCATCGTTGGCCGTCGCGTTCATTCTGCGCCGTACAGCCTCGGCTTTCAATTGCTCCTGGCGTTCCGGTTGAAGCGAAGGCACCACCACCTAATAGAGCCGCGGCAGCATGTGCGTAAAGGGCTGCGCCACGGCCTTTTGTTGCTTTGCACCATGTCATCCAGGCGTTAATAACAACGGGCAAATCACCTCAGGGACTCAAACAGAACCGCCATCAGCAGGCTGCGACGAACTGCGGACGGTCATTGCGGACGTTCCCGAGCACGGACTCGCGGCGTATCTGTCAGCGGCGGCGCCTCGAGAAACGCGAGATGCCGGTGCTCCCTCGCAACGCGATCGACCGCCGCCCGAAAGCCTTCGATGTGCTTTTCGGCAATCGGCACGCCATATGTCGCGCCAACGATAGAAGAGGACATCGGGCTTAGTGTCACGCTCGCCTGATTCTATTGTGACTCGTCATGTCGTTGGTCCTCGTGGCGGTGTGGGAGTAGTCTGCTCTCGGGCGATTATCCGGCGGGCCAGCGGTTGAAGCAGTAGCGGGGACAGCCCCCTTTGTTTGGTGACTTTATTTGGGGGGAGCAAAGAGAGTCACTGGGCCCCGCGAGGGGACCATATGAGGGTATTAGAGATAACCTCGGAGACTCGTGATTCCCCCCTCACCCTATCCCTCTCCCCCGATCGGGGGCGAGGGGATTTTTTGCATGAGTTCCAATCGGATTCCGTGTGCTTTCGTGGCTGAGTTGGATCAAAAAAAGCCCCGCGACCGCGGGGCTTTTTAGCACTAACTGAGGCGACCGATCAATAATCCATATCACCCATGCCGCCGTGCCCATGTCCGCCGCCGCCCACCGGCTTCTCGTCCTTCGGCAGCTCGGCCACCATGGCGTCGGTGGTCAGGATCAAGCCCGCGACCGAAGCCGCGTTCTGCAGCGCGTAGCGCGCGACCTTGGTCGGGTCTACCACCCCCATTTCTATCAGGTCACCATACTGATCCGTCTGCGCGTTATAGCCGTAGTTGCCTTTGCCGTCGGCGACCTTGTTGACCACTACCGAGGATTCGCCCCCGCCGTTCGCCGCAATCCAGCGCAGCGGTTCCTCCAGAGCGCGCATCACGATCTTGATGCCCGCATCCTGGTCATGGTTGTCGCCCTTGAGCTTGTCCTTCAGCGCGACACGAGCCCGCAGATACGCTACGCCGCCGCCCGGCACGATACCCTCTTCCACTGCCGCGCGCGTCGCGTGCAACGCGTCTTCAACACGCGCCTTCTTCTCCTTCATCTCCGTCTCGGTCGCGGCGCCAACCTTCACCACCGCCACGCCGCCGGCGAGCTTGGCCACCCGCTCCTGCAGCTTCTCGCGGTCGTAGTCGCTCGTCGTGTCCTCGATCTGCTGACGGATCGACTTGATGCGGCCCTCGATCTGCTTCTTCTCGCCGGCGCCGTCGATGAGCGTGGTGTTCTCTTTCTCCACTTCGACGCGCTTGGCGCGGCCGAGATCCTTCAGCGTCGCATTCTCGAGCTTGAGACCCAGCTCTTCGGAGATGACCGTACCGCCGGTGAGGATAGCCATGTCTTCGAGCATGGCCTTGCGCCGGTCGCCGAAGCCCGGCGCTTTAACCGCGCAGGTCTTCAGGATGCCGCGGATGTTGTTAACCACCAGCGTCGCGAGCGCCTCGCCTTCGACTTCCTCGGCAACGATCAGGAGCGGCTTGCCGGCCTTGGCGACCTGCTCGAGCAGCGGGAGCAGCTCGCGTATGCCTGAGATCTTCTTGTCGTAGAACAGGATGTAGGCGTCTTCCAGGATTGCGATCTGCTTTTCGGGATTGTTCATGAAGTACGGCGACAGATAGCCGCGGTCGAACTGCATGCCTTCGACCACCTCGAGCTCGTTGTTCAGGCTCTTGCCGTCCTCGACCGTGATCACCCCTTCCTTGCCCACCTTGTCCATCGCGTCGGCGATGATCTTGCCGATGTTCTCATCGGCATTGGCCGAGATCGACCCCACCTGCGCGATCTCCTTGGTCGTCTTGCACGGCTTGGAGATCTTCTTCAACTCCTCCACTACCGCCGCCACCGCCTTCTCGATGCCGCGCTTCAGGTCCATCGGGTTCATGCCCGCGGCCACATACTTCATGCCTTCCTGCACGATCGCCTGCGCCAGCACCGTCGCCGTGGTCGTCCCGTCGCCCGCCACGTCCGAGGTCTTGGAAGCCACTTCCTTCAGCATCTGCGCTCCCATGTTCTCGAACTTGTCCTTCAGCTCGATCTCCTTGGCCACCGACACCCCGTCCTTGGTGACCGTGGGCGCCCCAAACGAGCGATCGAGCACGACATTACGTCCCTTCGGCCCGAGGGTCACCTTCACCGCGTCGGCCAGGATATTGACTCCCGCAACGATCCGGTTGCGGGCGTGTTCGTGAAACTTGACGTCTTTCGCTGCCATGACTGAATACCTCCGTGTTTATTCCGCACATGAGGGGAGTATTCCCCTCATTGGTTACTGGTTACTGGTTACGGTCTTACGCGGCCTCGAGCACGCCCATCACGTCTTCCTCGCGCATGACGAGCAGCTCGTCACCTTTGACCTTGACCGTCTGGCCGGAATATTTTCCAAATAGAATCCTGTCGCCGATTTTGACGTCGAGCGGGCGAACCTTGCCATCTTCCAGGATCTTGCCCTTACCGATGGCGACCACTTCCCCCTGGTCGGGTTTTTCAGCCGCGGTGTCGGGAATGACGATGCCTGAAGCGGTCTTGCGCTCTTCTTCCAGCCGTTTGACGATAATACGGTCGTGTAAGGGACGGATTTTCATGTAATCGCTCCTCTGTCTGATAACAAAATGTTGGCCTATTGGCGAGGACCGCCAATGCAAGAGCGAAATGGGGTCGCACCGTGCCATTTCAAGAGCTATTACTCGACCCCGTTTTGGCGGGCCGGCTTAGAACCGACCGTAGCTAACCCCGGCCCTATCGAAATGAAATGACGGCCCCGGGAATGGCCCCGCATCTTTCTTTTAACTTATTGTTCTATAACCCTATTATTGATGTGCCGGGGATATCATACGTCTGCTCGAGATAACGGCGCATCCCGTCGGGGGCAATGGTCCCGTCGCGGTTGGTATCGACGTCATCAAAGCGCGGTCGGAAGTTGACATCGCCCCGAACCTCCTCGGGGGTGAGCCGGCCGTCGCCATTCAGGTCGAGCTGGCGGTAACCGGCCTGGTCGGCTTCGGCAGCGCGGCGGTTGTGATCGGTTCTGTCATCGGCCGTGGCCGTCCCAGAGAACAGTGCCAGCAGTGCGATCGCTGCACGGAATTTCATGTTCGGCTCCTTTGCGTGGGCTCCGAACTACCTTTTGGCCTGCGTTTCCGCGAAAAGTTTATACTGAGCACCCGCCAGAAAACCGGGAGCTACACATGAACGTCAAGGCCAACGGTATCGAGCTCAACTATGAAGTCGAGGGTAACGGGCCATGGCTCACCATGAGCCACTCGCTCGCCTGCAACATCAGTATGTGGGACCTGCAAATGCCGGTACTGACAAAGAAATTCAAAGTGCTGCGATTCGATACCCGCGGCCATGGCAAGTCGAGCGCGCCCGCCGGAGAATACGCGCTGGATCAACTCGCGGACGACGTCAAAGGGCTGCTCGACGCGCTCAATATCAAGCAGACGCACTGGGCGGGACTGTCCATGGGCGGAATGATCGGCCAAGCGTTCGCGCTCAGGTACCCCGGCGTGTTTCTGAGCATGGTGCTCGCGGACACTACCAGCCGCCGGCCACCCGATGCGGCGAAAATGTGGGGCGAGCGCGTCCAGAGCGCGCAAACGAAAGGTATGGATTCGCTGGTCGATAGTACGCTCGCCCGGTGGTTCACTGAGCCCTATCGCAATTCACACAAGGACGTGATGGCGAAGATCGGCGACGACATCCGCAAGACGCCGGTAGCCGGCTTCGTCGGCTGCTGCCACGCGATCTCGAAAGTGGACTACCTCGACCGGCTGAAGGAAATCAAGGTTCCGGCTCTGGTCATGGTGGGAGAGCACGACCACGGCACGCCGCCGGAAGCGGCTCGCGTGATCCAGCAGAACCTGCCGGGATCGGAGCTGAAGATCATCCCGTCCGCGGCCCATCTCTCGAACATCGAGCAGGCGGACGAGTTCAACAAGAACATGATCGGCTTCCTCGACCGCGTCGCTCGAACTCTTAACGGATCTTGATCAGGGTGCGGCGGCCTTCGCGGATCTGCGCTCGCTCAACTGGCCGTACCAGCTGCCGCCGAGGAGGAGCGCGGAGCCCGAGATAAACACCGGCGCGAAGCCGAGCACCGTGCCGATGCCGCCGAAGGCAAGCGGCACCACCAGATGCGTGAAGTGGTTGAACATCACGCGCAGCGCCGCCCCCTCCGACGCGCGACCGGACGGCGACAAGCTGTAGATCAGCGACATGGACATCGGCTGACCGACGCCACATCCCAGGCCGAGCACGAAGGATGCCGCCGCGAGCAGATAGGGATCGCGGAACAGGGGAAACAGCAGCAAAGCCGCGCCGGCGAACCCGATGGAGTAGAGCAGGAGCTCGAACTCGTTCCATCTCCTGGCGAGCCGCGGTAACGCAATCCTGATCGTGAACACGGCGAGGGCAAACGTGCTGATGATGGTCCCGATCGTCGAGGCCGACAGGCCGATAGAGTGGCCGTAGATGGGAAAGTAGAACTGGTACAGGTCCCACCCGATAGAGATCAGCGCGCTCGCAACGATCGCATCGCGCAGCTTGGTATTGCGCAGGAGACCGAACGAACTCCCTGGCTTTTTAGTTTCCCCTGTCGCAACTGCGGCCTTCGGCAGCAGATCACCTTTGTACCAGAGCAGCAGCACGGCGCACAGCGGTCCGGCGGACAGTGCAAGATAGGCAGTCTGATAACCCAGGTAGTCGATCGAAAATCCGGCGATCAGCGGGCCGAGAAACGAGGCGATCGAGAACCCGATCGACAGCAGCGAGTAATTCCGGGCGCGGTCTTCAGGCCCTCCCAGCGCCCCGGTAATACCTTGAGTGGGCACGAAGAAAAACTGGAAAGCGGTGCCCACCAGTATCGCCATCGCGCAGAGGGCGATCACGCCGGAAAAGAAATACGGAATGAGCAGCGCCACGACCACGCCCGCCGAACCCCCTATCATTGGTACCCGCGGGCCGATGCGATCGACGAGCTTGCCGACATACAGGGCGATCAGCATCGGAAACAGGGCACCCAACGCCACGATCACGCCGACCGCAAACGCATCCACTCCCAGATTTAGCGCGTGCAGCGGAATCGCCATTTTGGCGCCGCCGAAACCGGCGTGCGTAAGCACGCACGTGAGTACTATCAGGTATATCGCCATCCGGGAGCGGGGTCCGGCAGCGTCCGCTCAAGCCGGCATGGCGCGGTCGCTGCAGTAGCTGTGATTGAGATAAATCGTCCTGGGAGCGGAAGCCGTGCCGTCCCGCTCGCGCTGCCCAACGAGGAAGATTGCCAGCCCGTATTTTATCGTCAACCGCTCGGCTCTAGGCTCTGCATTCCAAATAATGGATCGCGTGCGGCGCATCCAGCGTGCCCGGATTTCCCCTGGGAGAAGTCGTCAGGGCTCCGCGGTCAGATAGTGCACTGCGAATAATCGCTCAGGGTCGGTCCAGCACAACTGAGGTGCATATCCGGCGCCGCGTGCCAGATCCTGGAACTCCACGACCGAGTACTTATAGGAATTCTCGGTATGTATCGTTTCGCCGGAGCGGAAACGGAAGACATGTCCCGGCAGGGTCACCTGCTGGTCACGCCCGCTTACGAGATGCATCTCGATGCGGCCAAGCGCCGCATCATAAAAGGCACGATGGCGAAATGCAGCAAGCTCGAAATTGGCGCCGAGCTCGCGATTGATGCGCGCGAGCAGATTGAGGTTGAATTGCGCGGTGACGCCCTGCGCGTCGTTGTAGGCTGCATTGAGCAACGCGGGATCCTTTTTGAGATCGACGCCAATTAACATTGCGCCTCCTGCACCGGCGACTGCGCGCGCGTTCGCGAGGAACGCGGCCGCCTCGGCCGTGGTGAAGTTGCCGATCGTGGAGCCCGGAAAATAGATCACGCGCCGCCGCGCGTCCATGCCGGTGAGCCGGGGCAGGACGAACTGCCGTGAATAGTCGGCGCATACCGCGACGACGGTGAGCCGGGGAAACGTTCGGGCCAGCTCGGCTGAAGACGCCTTTAGTTGGGCGCCCGCGATATCGATGGGCACGTAGGCAACCGGCGCGAGCTCGCCGATAAGAATGCGCGTCTTGCGGCTGTTACCGCTGCCGTACTCGATGAGAGCGCAGCGCGGGCCCAGATGTCGTGCCATATCGCGCGCATGCGTATGCATGATCGCGGTTTCGGTTCGCGTTGGATAGTATTCGGGCAGCTCGCAGATCGCGTCGAAGAGCGCGGAGCCGCGTTCGTCGTAGAAGTACTTCGGGGGCAGCTCCTTCTGCGGCCGCGACAGGCCGGCAACCACGTCATCGAGGAAGCTGCCTGCATCCGGGCGCAAATCGTGGAATGAAAATCGCGGAGCGGTTTGCGTCATCGCCGGACCTTCCCTCTGCGCCTTAACGAAAGGCGCCGATTGCGCTCGTGACGATGCGAGCGGGAAACCGTCTACCGCTACCAGTCACCGGTCATCGGTCACCGGTCAGTGCTCTCAGCCCGCCGGCTGGCGGGAAAACATGCTTTCCATCCACTTCTTGATGCGGTTCGCGTCGCCCATGCGTGTGTTCCTGCCCCACGAATCGAGCAGCACGATGACGACCGGCAGCGACGCAATGCGGCTCTGCATCACCAGGCATCGTCCCGCCTCGCTGATGTAGCCGGTCTTCGAAAGGCCTATGGTCCAACCGGCGTTTTTAACCAGCCCATTGGAGTTGTTGTAATACATCAGCCGACCGTTGGGCAATTCCACCGCGTACGCGGTAGCGGTGGTGAACTCCCGGATCAGTGGCTGCGCATAAGCCGCAACTACCAGCCGCGCGAGATCCTGCGCAGTGGACACGTTCTCGCTGGAAAGCCCGGTGCCGTCGACGAACCGCGTGCGCAGCATTTCGAGCTCGATGGCCTTCTGATTCATGGCCGCAGACGAAGGCACGTGTTTCGCCCGGATACGCCCGCGCGAGGGCCGCCGCGGCGCGGTTTTCGGAAGCCATCAGGGCGAGTCTCAACAGAGCTTCGCGTGTCAGCACGGTGCCGACGCGCAACCGGGAGCGCGTGTGCTTGAGGTCGTCGACATCGGCTTCGCTGATGACGATGGCCTCGTCGAGAGCGCCGTTGCTTTCGAGCGTCACGAGGGCGGTCATCAACTTCGTGATCGACGCGATCGGAACCACCGCGTCGACGTTCTTCGCGTAGAGCACGCGATTTGCGCTCTGGTCGATAACCAGCGCCCCTGCAGACTTGAGGTTGAGCTCGTCCGCTTTCCCGGGGAGGCTGTGTACCAGCGCCTGGTGGTCGGGAACGCGCTGAATGATACGCATCTTTTTCTGCGCGAGCGCCGGCCCGCACGCTAGACACGCCAATACCGCCGCCAGCAGCAGTTTTTTCAAACTATTCTCCTCCTCGGTGGGGCACTGCCGCTCCCGGCGGCAGGCAATCCCGCAAGTGCCTCACGGGATTTACCCTGCCAAAATACCGGGTTAGGTGGAATTTTTCAACCAGTATTCGGGCCAAAAAAACTCCGCTCGGGACAGTGTGGGTTGTCCCGGCGGAGGCAAAGAGGCCACGCAGTACCTGCTCAGCACAGGTAACCGCAACTACCAGGCCTCCGAGGAGGAAGGACCGAACCAGCTGCGCTCGAACCTGCGGGGCTGAAAGCTGAGCACCCCGTCAATAAAGTGAAGAATAATTTCCTGACCTTACGTGAAGCTTACGGCTGCGCTCATGACGTGTGACTTTCTGCGCCATAATTAGAAAACTCACGTTCAGCATATGGACGAAAGCGGTGGGATAGACTGTCCAGGCCCGGTGAGCATTGAGCGGTGAGCGGGGGGTTCAGCCGTTCCCTGCTCGCCGCTTACTGCTTAACGCTTTTCATGCGCATACTAATCATTGAAGACGAGCCGGGTACTGGCGGACGGGCTGACCCGTTCGTTGCGCCACGCCGACTATGCCGTGGATTGCGCGAACGACGGCGTCGAGGCCGATCACGTCCTGGCCGCCCAGAAATACGACTTGGTGATTCTCGACTTGGGGCTGCCCAAGCTCGACGGCTTCGAAGTGCTGCGGCGGCTGCGTCACCGCGGGTCCCGGGTTCCCGTGCTGGTGCTCACGGCCCGCGACACGCTCGAGGACCGCGTCAAAGGTCTCGATCTGGGCGCTGACGATTACTTGAGCAAGCCGTTCGAGCTGGCCGAGCTCGAAGCGCGGGTGCGCGCGTTGATCCGTCGCGGCCATTCGGGCGGCGGCTCCGTGCTGTCGCACGGGGCGTTGAGCCTGGACACCGCGGGGCGCCGGGCGACGCTGAATGGCGAGCCGCTCGACCTCTCGGCGCGGGAACTCGGGGTACTTGAGGTGCTGATGCTGCGCAGCGGGCGGGTTGTAAACAAGGAACAGCTCGCGGAGGAGCTCTACGGCTGGGACGAGGAAGTGGGGGCGAACGCGATCGAGGTCTACGTGCACCGGCTGCGCCGGAAGCTGGAGCCCGCGGGCGTCATCATCCGGACCATACGGGGACTTGGCTACCTGCTGGAGAGATCACCCAAAGGCGGTGAAACCGCCGATGAACGCAGATAGATTTCTTGGGTTTGTAGATGGCTTCTAGACCCCGCACCCTCAGGCGTCAGCTCATCGTCTGGCTTGCCGTTCCGCTCGCCGTACTGTGGTCGATGAGCACACTGGTGGATTACGACATCGCCAACCAGTTCGTCACTTCCGCCTACGATCGCTCGCTCCTCGACTCCGCCATCGACATCGGCAAGCAGATCAAGCTCGAGGAGGGCCGCATCCACGCCGACCTGCCCGACGTCGTGCTGGAAATGCTGGTCACGGGCGAGCCCGGCAAGTTCTATTACCTCATCACCGGTCCCGAGGGCGAGTACATCGCCGGTCACAAGGGCCTGCCGCTGCCGCCGGAGCCGGAAGCCGACAAGGTTTCCTATTACGACTCGGAGTATCTCGGCAAACCGGTGCGGATCGCTGCGCTTTCGTTGCCGCTCGAAGGCGACCGCAACAAGGGCATGGTGCTCATCCAGACCGCGGAATCGGTGACGGGCCGCACGGACTTCGCGCGCCAGATCATGCTGCGCATGATGTTGCCGCAGGTGGTGCTGATTCTCCTCGCGGCGTTTGCCGTATGGTATGCGGTAGGTCGCGGGCTCTCGCAATTGACCGCGTTGCAGCGCGAAATCGCCCACCGCTCGCACCGGGACTTGAGTGCGCTTCCCGAAGAGCAGACTCCGCAGGAGGTGCGGCCGCTGATACACGCGATGAACGAGCTGCTCGAGCGTCTGTCGCGGGCGCTGGCCGCGCAGCAGCGCTTCATCGCGGATGCCGCCCACCAGCTGAGAACACCGCTCGCAGGCATCAAGACGCAGACCGAGCTCGCGCTGCGCCAGGCACAGTCAGCCGAAGCGCAGAGTACCCTGCGCCAGTTGCAGACGGCCACCGAGCAGACGACCCGCTTGATCAACCAGCTGCTTTCGCTTGCACGGGCCGAGCCGGGGGCCGAGCGCGCCCGCGCCACAGAGAAGCTCGACCTCACCAGGCTGGCGCGCGATACCACGACCGAATGGGTGCCGCGTGCGCTTGCGCGCGATATCGATCTCGGGTTCGACAGCGCGCTCGCGGCGGCGCGGATCGAAGGCGATTCGTTCCTGGTGAAAGAGATGCTCAACAACCTCCTCGATAACGCGATACGCTATACGCAGACCGGCGGCCAAGTGACGGTGCGCGTCACTCCGGATACGCGCGATATCGTGCTGAGCGTGGAGGACAACGGACCCGGCATCCCGGTCGCCGAGCGCGAACGGGCGTTCGAGCGGTTTCACCGCGTGCTCGGAACGGGCGTCGAGGGCTGCGGCCTGGGACTCGCCATCGTGCGCGAGATCGCGCAGAGTCACGGTGGCGATGCCCGCCTCACCAGCGGCGCCCACGGCGCGGGAACTGTGGTGCGCGTCACGCTGCCGATGGCAGCCTGAACTACAAGGAGGAAGGCGAACGGAGGAAGGAGACGCTAGCCGTCTTTCGTCTTTCGTCTTTCGCCTTTCGCCTTTTGCCTTGCTCTCAAGTGGGGTGCGTGAACTCCGCTTCCTTGCGGTGGAGGTCGGCTTCTTCCTGCTGCAGCGCCCACATCCTGGCGTAGGCGCCGCCGATCTCGAGCAGGCTGCGGTGCGAGCCGCGCTCGACAATGCGGCCGCCCTCCAGCACCAGGATCTCGTCGGCATCCATAATCGTGGACAGGCGGTGCGCGATCGCCAGGGTCGTGTGTCCCTGCGCAATGCGCGTCAACTCGTCCTGGATTCCCTGCTCCGTGGCCGAATCGAGCGCCGAAGTCGCCTCGTCGAATATCAGGATGCGCGGATTCTTGAGGATAGCGCGCGCAATCGCGACCCGCTGTTTCTCGCCGCCGGACAACTTCAGCCCGCGCTCCCCCACCCGGGTGTCATACTTTTCCGGTAGGCTCTCGACGAAGTCGTGAATATGCGCCGCGCGCGCGGCTTCGATGACTTCCTCGCGGCTTGCGTCCGGCCGCCCGTAGAGGATGTTGTAGTAGATCGTGTCGTTGAAAAGCACGGTGTCCTGGGGCACGATTCCGATCGCCCCACGCAGGGTCGACTGACGGAGATCGCGCACGTCGACACCGTTCACCAGGACCTGGCCGCTTCCCACCTCATAGAAGCGGTAGAGCAGGCGCGCGAGCGTGGATTTGCCGGAACCGCTCGTGCCGACAACCGCCACCTTGGCGCCCGCAGGGACTTCGAAGCTGACATCGAATAGTATCTGGCGCTGGGGCTCGTAGCCGAAGTTGACGCGCTCGAAGCGGACCGTCGCCGGTCCCGCCGGGAGGTGCACCGCGTCCGGGCGGTCCTCGATCTCGCGGTGCTCGGAGAGCAGGCGGAACATGCGATCCATGTCGACCATGGACTGCTTGATCTGGCGGTAGACTGAGCCGAGGGAATTGAGCGGAATGTAGAGCTGTATCAGCAAGGCGTTGACCAGCACAAGGTCGCCGAGCGTCAGGCTTTTGTCCACCACTCCCTGCGCCGCGAGGATCATTAACAGCGTCACCGCAGCGGCGATAATGAAACTCTGGCCGATATTGAGCACCCCGAGCGAAGCCTCGGAGTGCACCGCCGCCCCCTCGTATTGCCGCAGGTTCTCGTCGTAGCGCCGCGCCTCGAATTCCTCGTTGTTGAAATACTTCACCGTCTCGTAGTTGAGCAGGCTGTCGATCGCACGGGCATTGGCCTTCGAATCGAGGTCGTTGGCGCGGCGCCGGATTTCCATGCGCCATTCCGTGATTCCGACGGTGAACGCAATGTAGAGCCCGACCGCCGTGAACGTCACCCCCGCGAAGCGCCAGTCGAAGCGCGAGAGCAGGATGAAGGCGACCAGGCTGAACTCGAGGATCACCGGGATGATGGAGAACAGCATGTACGACAGCAGCGACGAAATGCCTTGCGTGCCGCGCTCGATGTCGCGCGACACGCCGCCGGTCTGGCGTTCGAGATGGAACCGCAGGGAGAGGCTGTGCAGGTGGCGAAACACGTTGAGCGCAATGCGGCGGATCGCCCGCTGCGTCACGCGCACGAACAGGACATCGCGCAACTCCGCGAACAGCGTCGTCAATAACCTGAGCAGTCCGTAGGCTGCGAGCAGCGCCAGCGGCAACACCATGACCGCCCGGGTCGGATTGACCCCATCCACGATTTCCTTGAGCACCAGGGGCACGCCCACATTCGCGAGCTTGGCCGTTACGAGGAACGTAAGGGCGATGGCGACCCTGACTCTGAACTCCCACAGATATGGCACAAGCAACGCGAGCGTGCGCCACTCGCCGCGCCGTCGAACATTCCCGGCGCGCGGCAGCGCCTCGGAGACAGTGCTGTGGTGAAAAGCCATGATCGAGCGTACGGGGAGCTATGCGACCGACATTGGTAAGGTGACGGATTTATCAACGAACTAGCGACTCGGGACACTAGCAGGCAGTAGTGCAAGCCCGCAGGCTCTTGCCGGCGGAATGCTGAAAGGCCACGTTGAAATGCGCCGAGTAATCCTAACATGTGGCACACCGATCATCGAGCGCGTCACCGATCAGCGCCAGGAATGCGTCCCGGACACCGCGTACGCTCCGGCGCCGGCGCGCGAGCGCAGTCTGGTCGGCCCCATTGTGGGCGGCGTGGCGGGTGGCGTGCTCGGCAATCAGGTCGGTCGTGGCAGCGGCAGGACCGCCGCGACCGCCGCCGGCGCAATCGCCGGCACGATCATCGGCGATCGTGTCGGCAACGCTGACAGCGACCGTGTCGCGACTGCGCCACCGCCGATGATGGACATTTGAAGATTCCTTCAAGCCACGAAATATCGGTGAGCTCTTTTCGCTCGGCCTTCTCCGAGCCACGTAAATCCCAATCGCCTCAAGCGAACTCCTTCCCCCTCCCATACGCGAACATGCCCGTGAGGATGCGGGTAATGCCGTAACAAACCCACGTTGCGGTCCGTACCGGCCACGGCGCACCGGTCCACCGTTCGCGTTGCAGTTGCGTCGCCCCCTGCTCCATCGCACGCGTCAGGCTGTCCCGGAGCTCGCCGGCGAACGCAGAGTCCTCGATCACCACGTTGGCTTCTCGCGCCAGCACCAGGCTGAACGGGTCGATGTTCGACGAGCCGACCGTAGCCCAGCGCCCGTCGATCACCGCGACCTTGGCATGCATAAAGCTCCGATGGTACTCGTAGATTTCGATGCCGGCATCGAGGAAAGCTCCGTAGAGCGCGCGCGAAGCATAGTAGAGCAGCACGTACTCCGCACGGCCCTGCAGCAGCAGCGTGACCCGCACGCCGCGCGCGGCAGCATCCATCAGCGCGCGCCTGAAGCTCAATCCGGGAAAGAAATACGCGTTGGCGATCAGTATTTCCGACCGGGCGCGCTCGATCGCCGCGAGATAGGCGTCCTCGATTTCCCGGCGATGCCGCAAGTTGTCGCGGATGAGGAATTGAGCGCGCTGGCTGCCGCGCGGAACAGCATCCGGCACCAGGGCCCGCGTCTCCGGACGGCGCGATCGCAGTTGCGTGGCCGATACCAGTTTCCACAACCGCTTGACCGCCGGATAGATGCTCGCCACGAGCGGTCCCTCCACCCGCACCGCGTAATCGAAGCGCGGCGGGATGCCGTGCACGGTGTCCTCGTCATCGATGATATTGATGCCGCCGACGAATGCGATTCGGGCGTCGATCACTGCCAGCTTGCGATGGAGCCGCCGCAGCCGCGCGCGCTTGAACGTCCATGGCGAAATTTTCGCGCGATAAACGAGGAAATGCACCCCCGCCCCCCGCATCTCGTCGACCAGTTTCCGGCTGAGATTCTTCGAGCCGAACCCGTCCACCATCACGTAGGTGGATACGCCGCGGCGCGCCGCCCGCGCGAGCGCTGCGGCGATAACCCGCCCGGTGTCGTCGCTTTCGAAGATATAGGTCTCGAGATGGATCTCCCGGCGTGCAGCGTCGAGTTCCGCCTCCAGCGCAGGGAAATACTCCACACCGCTTCGGACCAGCGTGACGCGATTTCCCCCCACCGGCTCCATCAAATGAGCGTCAGCGTGGTGGTAAGTGCGGCGTGATCGGACATGCGCGCCCAGATCCGGCCATGGTGCACGTGAACGTCGTCGACCCTGAGCCCGCGCGTGTAGATGCGATCGAGGGACATGAGCGGCATCACCGACGGAAAGCTGCGCGCCGGCCTGCCTTTCATCAACTCGAAGACTTCGTGGAGGTTCAGCGGATGGGCGAGCTGGTGCGTGACGCGGCGGCGCCAGTCATTGAAGTCCCCCGCGACGATGAGCGGCGCCTTGGGCGGAACGAGCCGCTCGATGCGCTGTCTCAGGCGCTCTATCTGCTGGCCACGGTGACGTCCCCACAGGCCGAGATGCACGCACACGCAATGCAGAGTTTCCGGCCAGCCGGGTGGCTGGATCTCGCAATGCAGCAGTCCCCGGCGCTCGTAGCCGTGCGAAGAAACGTCTTCGTTGTCCCAGCTCTGGATGGGAAAGCGAGACAGAATCGCGTTGCCGTGGTGGCCCTCGTCGTAGGCGGCGTTCTTCCCGTACGCGTACTCGCCCCACACCGTATCCGCTAGGAATTCGTACTGGGGCGCCGCGGGCCAGTTCTCGAACCTCGCTGCGTGCCGGTTGTGAGCGCCGTGCACCTCCTGAAGGAACACGAGATCGGAATGGAGCGTGCGCAGCCTTTCGCGCAGCTCGTGTATCACCAGCCGGCGGTTCAGAAACGACAGGCCTTTGTGGATGTTGTACGTCGCTACCCGTAGTGTCTGCATGGCCTCAAATGCGTAGTTGGTGAATGGTCAATCCACTCCCGACTCACTGGGGAAAGAACGGATGGTAGCAGCCGCAAGCGGCACGCGGACAACGCAGGCGACTTACCGCCGCTGCCAGGGGGCAGAAATCGAAGCGCCATATTGCCATGGGGCCTGCTCTTCACCGCTCACTGTTCCTTCCGCTGCCGGCCCCGACGCGCGCTGCTGCCGTACGATCTCATCCACCAGCGCGGCGAACGTCTCGTAAACGTGATGGCGCAGTATCCAGGTGCCCACCAGCGGCGGCACGAAGAAATCCGGCGTCATGCGCCCCGAGTAGCGCAGCCGCACCCGGCCTTGCTTCCCTTCAAGTGTATAGACGCCGGACATTTCCCTGAAATTCCCGGCTATGGCCCGCGAGACGATTTTGCCGGGCGGGAACTCGTTGATGGCGAGCCTGACTTCGATGGGATAGCTGAAAATGAGCAGTCGCGCTTCGCCCTTCTGCTCGACGGTAACCGCGCCCCTGTTGCGCTCGACTACGCGACTCAACCGCAGGTTGGGTATGAATTCCTGCAGTCGCTCGTAGTCGGTGAGCACTTGCCAGGCCTGTGCGATCGTGCCCTCGAAATCCGCAGTCGCCTCAATCAGGAGCACGTCGCCGTCGCGTGTGGCCTGGACCATGACCTCGGCTGCCGGTACCTGGAGAGAAACCCACAGACAGAGCGCCAGCAGCGTGCGCAGGGTGGCGGCCATATGACATAGCCTAGCAGTGTGTCGGACTTTCCATCGCTGGTGGTCGAGCGCGAATGCCGCGGAGCTCGACGACGTCAAAAGCGGATGGACGTTGCTATGTTTGGCTTACTACGCGAAGCGTTTGCGGGTCTGCGAGCCTGAAACCAACCAGAGAAATGTCAGTGTCGATGCATTGGAGCCTTCTATCCACGGCCTGTCGGTTCAATCGGCATTAGAAACCCCGGTGGCGGCGGGCGCTACGTATCCGCCAATTCGAAGTAAGTCCGACAGGCCGCTACGACACTGCGAGCATTCGGTCGAGCGCGATGCGGGCAAGTTCCGCCTCGTGCGCAGGCACCTTGATCCGATTGACCACCTTGCCGGCCACCAGATTTTCCAGCGTCCACGCGAGATGTTGCGGATCGATGCGCGCCATGGTGGAGCACATGCAGACCGTAGGCGCCATGAACTGGATCACCTTGCCCTGCGGCTTATACTGCTCGGCGATGCGGTTCACGAGGTTCAATTCCGTGCCCACCAGCCACCGCGTACCCGGTGGGCTCCCGGCGATCGTCCTGATGATGAAATCGGTCGAGCCGACGTAATCGGAGAGCTTGCACACGTCGAACTTGCACTCCGGGTGCGAGATCACCTGCCCGGTCGGGTTTTGCTCGCGCCAGCGCAGTATGTGCTGCGGCTGGAACATCTGGTGGACCGAGCAGTGCCCCTTCCAAAGCAGGATTTTTGCCATCTTGATCTCCTGCGCGGTAAGCCCGCCCAACGCCTCGTCCGGATCCCATACCAGCATCTCCGACAGGGGAATATCCATAAGGTATCCCGTCCAGCGGCCGAGATGCTGATCCGGGAAGAACAGCACTTTCTCGCGCCGCGCGAACGACCACTGCAAGATCTCCCGCGCGTTCGAAGACGTGCACACAATGCCGCCGTGCTCGCCGCAGAACGCCTTCAAGTCGGCGGCGGAATTGATATAGGTCACCGGCGTGATGTGCTCGTCCGGATCGAGCACCCCCGCAATTTCGCGCCATGCACGCTCGACCTTCGTGAGATTCGCCATGTCGGCCATCGAGCAGCCGGCGCTCAGATCGGGCAGGATCGCAATCTGATGCGGCTTGGACAGAATATCAGCGACCTCCGCCATGAAGTGCACGCCGCAGAATACGATGTACTGGGCATCGGTCTGCGCGGCGAGCTTGGACAACTTGAGCGAATCGCCGGTCAGGTCCGCGTGCTTGTAAACGTCGGCCCGCTGGTAGTGGTGGCCGAGGATCACCGCCTGCCCGGCAAGTTTGGCCTTGGCGGCGACGATGCGCTGCTCGCACGCGTCGTCGGCGAGCGGTTTGAAACGGTCAAAAGTGATCGTGGCAGCTTCCATCACGGTCCTCCTAGGAATTTGCCGGACTGTCGTCCAACAATTTCCTTACATGAAACCAGGAATACGAGCAACGAAGACCGACCGAGACAGCGGCACGATTCCGTTTCCGTCTCGCCGGCGCATGAACATAGATCTTATCCTGTTTCATTCTCCAGTCCGCAAGTGCTTTTCATCCTAATAAGCAGCATGTCGTATGATGAAACCCGGCAGGCTGCTCTAGTATGACAAAAAATCCGCCGGAAGTTCGCAAAGTCCGTAAATTGGACAGGGTATGGAACCTATCTCAATGACAGGCGCGTGATGCGTTGTGGCCAGGACGGGATGGATGCGAGGCGCACGGTGCAGGCCATATGTCGATATGGTCAAGCCGGGCAACGACGCAGACGCCCGTCCTGGCCGCAACCCGAAGGGACGGGGCGCTCTGGGCGCATTTCGTTGTCGGGAACCCTTATTGCTGCGGGCTCTCCTCCTAGAACTGCATCCCACATCGCCTCCGTCGCACACGTGCCTATCATTGAGATAGGTTCCGCCGGGCCGTCCTCTGCGCGAGCTCTCTTATGGCGTTGGCATTGGTCCAGGAGAACACTTTCTCGGCAGCTGCACGCCAGGGCAGCCACTCGAAACGCAAATGCTCCCGGGGCTCGACGGCGACCGGCAGCGGCTCCGGTACGAGCAGTCCGAATACATGCTCGGTATTGTGGGTGACCCCCGGAGCATAGCGATGGCGCCAGTGCTGGTAAATCTCGAACTGATTCTGCGTCCCCCAGTCCGTAAGCGGGTAGCGTCTTGCGTCGATCCCGGTTTCCTCCTTTAGCTCGCGTACTGCTGTCTCGGCGAGTGTCTCGCCCTCCTGCTGGCTGCCCGTGACCGACTGCCAGAATCCGGGGCGGTCGGCCCGCTCGAGCAGGAGCACCTGGAGTTCCGGCGTGTGCACGACCACGAGGACCGAAACCGGAATTTTGTAAGCCATTTCAGACGCCGAATGTCCACGTCCTTAAGATGTTCGCCTGCTTGGCGTGACGCGCCCGCGGCACCTTCAGGGTGCGGGAAACCGCGCCAGCGTCGCGCCCTGCGGCTCGGCATCGACCAGCACCAGGAACGTGCTGGTCCGCTCCTCCCAGTAGGTTGCGGCATCGCGAAAGATTTCAAGCGCGGTTGCGTAGTCGTCCGGCGCCGCTTCGGCGAATTGACCGCAGCTACGGCAGTTGACTACCGAGTCCGCGCAGAGATCTTTCAGGCAGTCGGCCAGGGCGTCCCAATTCGTGCCAAACGACTGGGGAAAACGCAGGCTCTTTGCGCATGCCGCCAGAAATTCACGCTTGCTCTGGACGCGCGCGAGATTGAGTTCGAACCACGCAACTCCCGCCTGTGCCGTTTTTTCCCGCAATGCCTGAACGTCCGGTGGGGAAAGAAATACGCCCGAAGGCGGGAATTTAGTCTCGTTGGTCACTGGTTGCTTTCGTCACTCCACACCCGACACTCGTCTGTCGTCACTCGCGTATGAGCCGGAAGCTCCGGTAATGATCGTCCGTATAGTAAAGCTCGCCGCCGCGGCCGGCCACGATGCGCCGCGCGCCGCGGCTCTCCACGCCCGGTGTTCTCACTGTGTACTCGAGATAGTAGCCGCGGCTGCGCTGCGGCAGCAGCCGTTCGAAGTTTCCGAATGCCGTGCCGTCGCGCTCGTAGGGAAACGGGCCGCCCTGCTTGATGAGCTTGAGGGTCTCCCGCGCCTGGGCCGGCAACTCGGGCACCGCGATCTCGGGCAGCGCCGGAACCGGTTCACGGGCGTCCGCACCAACAGCGGCAAACAGTACACACGCAAGAAGCGCCGCCAGCAGGCGGCGCCACCCGTCACTCATCACCCAACCGCGTCCTGACATATCATCGCAAGATTGTCACGTCGGCCGCGCGGCGCGCCCCGAGGGTCACATCCCCATCCAGATAGGCACCCCTGTTCCGCCTCTCGCCGCGCTCCCATCACCGCTTCTCTTGCCGCAGGCGTATGTGCAGCTCCCGCAACTGCTTCTCGTCCACCTCGCTCGGCGCGCGCGTGAGCAGGCACTGTGCGCGCTGCGTCTTCGGAAACGCGATGACGTCACGAATCGAATCCACACCCGCCATCAGCGCGACGATACGATCGAGCCCGAAGGCGATGCCACCGTGCGGCGGCGCGCCGTATTGCAGCGCTTCCAGCAGAAACCCGAATTTCTCCCGTGCCTGGTCCGGGCCGATACCGAGCGCCTCGAACACTTTCGACTGCACCTCCTGGCGATGTATCCGCACCGAGCCGCCGCCGATCTCCGAGCCGTTCAACACCATGTCGTGCGCCTTGGCGCGCGCGGCGGCTGGATTCGATTGCAGCAGATCTTCGTGGCCGTCCGCGGGCGCAGTGAAGGGGTGGTGCATGGCATTCCAGCGCTTCTCTTCCTCGTCCCACTCGAACATCGGGAAATCGAGCACCCATGCCGGCCGCCAGCCGGATTCGGCAAGACCGCGGTCGTGCCCGATCTTCACGCGCAGCGCTCCCAGGGCTTCGTTTACGATCCGCGCCTTGTCGGCGCCGAAGAAAATGAGGTCACCGCTCTTCGCGCCCGAGCGCTCTATCGTCGCTCCCAGCGACTCCTCGGACAGGTTCTTCACGATGGGGGATTGCAGGCCGGTCTCGTTCAATTGACCTGCGTCGTTGACCTTGATATAGGCGAGACCCTTGGCGCCGTAGGTTTTCACGAACTCGGTGTAGGCATCGATTTCGCCCCGGCTGATCGCGCCCCCGCCCGGTACCCGCAACGCCGCCACGCGCCCGCCGGCGGCGTTGGCGGGACCGGCGAAGACCTTGAAAGCGACGCTTTTCATGACATCGGTGAGCTCGGTCAGCTCCAGTGGCACGCGCAGGTCCGGCTTGTCCGACCCGTAGCGGGCCAGCGCATCGTCGTAGGTGAGCCGCGGAAAGGGATCGGGCAGCGCCACGTCGAGCACTTCCTTGAACACGTGGCGGATGAGCTCCTCCATGATGCGCGTGATCTCGCGCTGGTCGAGGAACGAAGTTTCGATATCGATCTGGGTGAATTCGGGCTGCCGATCGGCACGCAAGTCCTCGTCGCGAAAACACTTCACGATCTGGTAGTAGCGGTCGTAGCCCGCCACCATCAGCATCTGCTTGAAGAGCTGGGGCGACTGCGGCAATGCATAGAACTGGCCCGCATGCACCCGGGACGGGACGAGGTAGTCGCGCGCGCCTTCCGGCGTGGAGCGCGTGAGCATCGGCGTTTCGATATCGATGAAGCCCAGCCGGTCGAGGAAGTTCCGCACTGACATCGATGCGCGGTAGCGCAGGCGCATGTTTCTTTGCATGAACGGGCGGCGCAGATCGAGCACGCGATGCTCCAGCCGCACGTTCTCGTTCAAGTTCTCGTCGTCGATCTGGAACGCGGGCGTGAGCGAGGGATTGAGTATCGTGATGGACTGCGCGAGCAGCTCCACGTCTCCGCTAGTCAGGTCTGGATTCACCTGTCCTGGGGGACGGGCGCGGACTTTTCCGGTCACCTCGATCACGAATTCGTTGCGCAGCCC
This sequence comes from uncultured beta proteobacterium, assembly GCA_963802355.1. GTDB lineage: Bacteria > Pseudomonadota > Gammaproteobacteria > Burkholderiales > SG8-41 > SG8-41. Next base: position 1,034,689 of record CAWDIV010000015.1, read on the forward strand.
GTCCGCCGTCTTGAAGGTCTCCGGCGTGTCCGGGTCGCACACGACCTGGACGATACCTTCGCGATCCCTGAGATCGATGAAGATTACGCCGCCATGGTCGCGACGGCGGTGCACCCACCCGCACAGGGTGAGCGTCTTGCCGAGATGCCCACGGTTGACGAGTCCGCAATATTCGCTGCGCATGATCGGTCGGAGATGATTGATGGATAACAGTGGGCGATCGGCGTCAAACAAGAACTTGCGAAGCACCGGCTATCGATCACCGGTCGGGGCCACGCTCGCTCCTACTCGTTTGCCGCCTTCGCCTGCGGCAACGGGGTGGGAGCGACAACGCCCCTGCGGCCCGGATTCGCGGGCACCGCGACGCCCATGGAGATCACGTATTTGAGCGCCTCGTCCACCGACATGTCGAGCTCGATGACCCGCGAGCGCGGCAACATTACGAAGTACCCGCCGGTCGGGTTGGGTGTCGTAGGCACGTATATGCTGAGATAGTCGCCCTTGAGATGATTCACCACGTCGCCTCCCGGCTGCCCCGTGAGAAATGCGATCGTCCACGTTCCCTCGCTCGGCCACTGCACCAGCAGCGCCTTGCGAAACGCCTGCCCGCTCGGGGAGAACACCGTGTCGCTTACCTGCTTGACGCTGTGATAGATCGAGTTGAAGACGGGAATGCGCGCGAGGATCCGCTCGCCGAATCGCACCAGCCTCTGACCGATGATGTTGGCGGCAAACACGCCCGTCACGAAAACGATGAGCAGTGTCAATAACACGCCCAGTCCTGGTATGTGCATGCCGAGCCAGGATCTGGTCTGGAACTGTTCCGGCAGCAGCAGAAGCGACTGGTCCATGGCGGTGACCAGCAAGTCGAGCACCCACAAGGTGATCACCAACGGCACCCAGATGAGTAGGCCGGCAATGAGGTACCGCTTGACGGAGCTTTTCTTCATGAGCTCGCCGGGCTGGTATCGGTCTTGGAACCAGCTTTGGAATCGCTCTTGGAATCGCTCTTGGAAGCTTCCTTGCCGGTGGCCTCTTTTCCTGACACGTCCTTGCCGGAAGATTCCTTGCTCGAGGTGTCCTTGCCCGAAGCCTCCTTGGCGGAACCATCGTCCGCTTTCGTCTTCGCTGCCGGCTTGGCGCCGCTGTTCTTGAAGTCGGTCGCGTACCAGCCGGTGCCTTTCAAGTGGAAGCCAGCTGCGGTGACGAGCTTCTTTAAGCTGCGCTTGCCGCATTGCGGGCACTCGGTGGGCGGCACGTCATTCAGGCGTTGCAGGAATTCCTTCTGGAATCCACAAGCGCTGCACCGGTATTCGTAGATCGGCATGCTGCCTCCAAACCCAAAAAAGCATTATACCTTAGAAGGTTAGACCGCTTCTACGAGACGTGGGGATGAAACGGGGGAATTGCAAGCTGCGCGTCGCATGCTGCACCCAGCAGGTGGCAGGGCGCGGCGCACGCGGCACAATTTCGAACCCGCGATCCGGCCCGACCATCCGTGACGATCTCCCACACGATTCGATTACCTGTCTTCGGGCTGCTCCTACTCGTGCCGGCGTTCGCACCGGAACAAGACCGCGTAGGGAACTGATGGGCCATGAGAATGCCGCGGCACGTGCGAGATGGCCATCACCCATCACCTATCACGCAACGGCGGCCTCTGAAAGTCCGGGCCCAAGACTTCACCTTCATCATGTCGGCCGCCCCGCGCGTCGTCGGGGGTCACATCCCCATAGAGAGTTATAGGGCCCCTGTTCCGCCCCTCAACGCGCCTCATCACGCCTTTCCGTCGTCAGATGACCTGTGCGATTCTCGTCCTCAATTCCGGCTCGTCGAGCATAAGGTTCGCGCTCTATACCGCCGAACGGGAGCCGGCGTGACTGCTGCATGGCATCATCTCAGGCCTGGGTGTCGATCCCGCTGATGCAGCTCAAGCCCGGCCTGCCGCAGGTCGCATGCTTCGACACCGCGTTTCACCGCGTCCAGCCTCTGCTTGCGCGGCAGTTCGCGCTCCCCCGCGAAATCACTGCCAGCGGCGTTCAGCGCTACGGATTTCACGGCCTCTCCTACGAATACATCGCCGGAGTGCTGCCGGAGCATCTCGGCCGCCGCGCCGCCGGGCGCGTCATCGTCGCGCACCTCGGCAACGGCGCGAGCCTGTGCGCCCTTCACGATCGAAAGAGTGTCGCCACCACCATGGGCTTTACCGCCATTGACGGTCTGGTCATGGGGACCCGCAGCGGCGCGATCGACCCCGGAGTGTTGTTCTACCTGATGCGGGAAAAGGGCATGACGCCCGACGCGGTGGAAGAGTTGCTGTACCGGCGATCGGGACTCCTCGGCGTATCGGGCGTGAGCAGCGACATGCGGGCGCTGCTGGAAAGCCGCGATCCGCGCGCACAGGAGGCTGTCGAGCTTTTTGCATACCGGGCAGCGCGCGAGATCGGCTCGCTAGCCGCCGCCCTCGGCGGACTGGACGCACTGATCTTCACCGCAGGCATCGGCGAGCACGCGGGACCGGTGCGCGCGATGATCTGCGAACGGTCGCGCTGGCTTGGAATCACGCTCGACCCTGCCGCAAACGAGCGGCATGATTCCGTCATCAGGACGCCGGACAGCGGCGTAACCGTATGCGTGGTTCCAACAAACGAGGAGCTAGTGATCGCCCGGCATACGCGCAGCGTGCTCACGCACGCTGCTTGAAGGATGAGGGATGAGGGACGAGGGACGAGGGATGAAGGATGACCCCCGCACTGCGGGAGCGGCATTCAGGTCATCCCTGCCTTCCGCCTTCCGCCTTTCGCCTTTCCCGTTCGTTAGAACGGGATATCGTCGTCCATCTGATCGAACCCACCCCCGCCCTTCTTGGGCGCGGGTTTGCCGCCGGATGCGGCAGTAGCGGTGGCGGGCTCGCGCGGCTCACGCGCCATCGGTTCGGAGCCGCTGCCCTCGCGCCGGCCGAGCATCTTCATTTCATTCGCGACGATTTCAGTGGTATAGCGCTCCTGCCCCTCTTTGTCCTGCCACTTCCGCGTACGGAGCGAGCCTTCGACATAGACCTGGCTGCCTTTCTTCAGGTATTCGCCCGCGATCTCGGCGAGCCGTCCGAAGAACGCTACGCGGTGCCACTCGGTACGCTCTTGTTTCTCGCCGCTCTTGTCCTTCCACGTGTCTGTGGTGGCGATGCTGATGTTGGTAACCGCGCCGCCTTCGGGCATGTACCGCACTTCCGGGTCGCGGCCGAGATTGCCGATCAGGATTACTTTATTGACCGAAGCCATTTTTTAACTCCTATGAACTGGTGAGCTGTGGGCGGTAAGCACTGAGCACCGTCTATCGTGCCATGAATCTCGCACATTCTCTTCGTCAAGAACGGCACTGTCCACCATCACGGTGCCGTGAGCGGTGAGCAAAGCAGTGAGCGGAAGTTACTAGGAACGGTCTAACCGCTAACTGCTTTCCGCTTACTGCTCACTGCGTACTTCATGTACGCCCGCTAAGGCATTGAGCCGAACCGGCTATCCACCAACCCGTTCGCGGGCGAGCCCGGGCAACGCTTAATCAGTATGCGCGCGCCGAGTCCCGACCGGGCACCCGAGTACCGAGCGCCACCATAAGCCAGATAACGAGCAGGGCCGTATCGAAGATGACAATGCCGGTAGCGCCCCACCTCCCATACAGATAACCACCCGCCGCCGCACCCAAAAAAGTCCCGAAAAACTGGATACTGGTGAACACGCCGATCGCGGTGCCCCGTCCGCTGGCGCCAGCCAGCTTGGAAACCAGCGTCGGCAACGTGGCTTCCAGCACGTTGAAGGCGGTAAAGAACACCAGCAGGAACATCGCGATCGGCCACACCCCGCCCGTCAACCACGGCATCGCAAGCTGGTCGGCAAGCAACGCGGCAATGGATGCGATGAGTATCCACTTGAACCGGCCCGGTTTTCCCATGCCGAATATGGCGGGCAGCATGAGCACGAACGAACCCGCCATCACGGGAAGGTAGACGGCCCAGTGCTGGTCTACCGGCAATCCGGCGGCGCGAAGCTCGAGCGGGACCGCAATGAACAGCGCCATCAGTACCGCGTGCAACGCGAGGACGCCAAAGTTGAGCCGCGCAAGTTGTGGATCGCGGAGCGCGCGCAGGAATTGCTCGACCCCGCTACGCTCGGCGCGGCGGGGTTCCCGGGGCGGATCGGGAACCAGTCCATATACCACCCCCATCGCCGCGATCACGAGCACGCCGGTCATCACGAATATGCCCGGCACGCCGATCACACGATTGAGCCACGGGGACAGAACAAGCGAGAGCGCGAACGAAGCGCCGATGGTGGAGCCGATCATCGCCATCGCCTTCGCGCGATGCTCGTCGCGCGTCAAATCCGCGGTCATCGCCATCACCGCGGCCGAGATCGCGCCCGCTCCCTGCAGCGTGCGTCCCGCGATCACGACGTAGATATGCGTGCCGAGCGCCGCGACAAAACTGCCCGCGGCGAAGATCGCGAGCCCAACGTAGATCACGCGCTTGCGGCCATAGCGGTCGGACCACCAGCCGAATGGAATCTGCAGCATCGCCTGGGTGAGGCCGTAAGCGCCGATGGCAATGCCAACGAGCGTCAGGTTGTCGCCCCCCGGCAGGCTCTCCGCATAGATCGCAAACACCGGAAGGATTACGAACATCCCGAGCATGCGCAAAGCGAAAATGCTGGAGAGGCTCATGGCCGCACGCAGCTCTTCCGGTCTCATCCGATCCGGGCGCGACATTACTCCACGCTGCCCGCACCGCGAGCGACAAGCCGCAAGCCTTTGAAATGCGGCCGCACGCGCCCGGATAATCTGCGGCCAGCCGCAGGCTGCTTGTAACTACACACAAAATGGGATCAAACAGGTTGGGAAAAGGAAAACAACTTAGGTATATTAGCAGGTTTACCGCGATTTCTGGCTCTTCCTTCCACATGGCAGCACATCAACCGAGCGTCATCCCCCTACGGACCGGTGCTGAAACCACGGGCATCGAACCCCCTGCAGATGCCGAGATCGCCCAAACGAACACGGCGGCGGCGGAATTCATCCGCGTCCGCGGCGCGCGCACGCACAACCTCAAGAACATCAATCTCGATCTGCCGCGGCACCGCTTGATCGTGATCACCGGGCTCTCCGGCTCGGGGAAATCCTCGCTCGCTTTCGATACGCTCTACGCCGAAGGTCAGCGTCGCTACGTCGAATCGCTCTCTGCCTACGCGCGGCAGTTCCTGCAATTGATGGAGAAACCCGACGTAGATCTGATCGAGGGACTCTCGCCGGCAATCTCGATCGAACAGAAGGCGACGAGCCACAACCCGCGATCCACCGTCGGCACCGTGACCGAGATCCACGACTATCTGCGCCTGCTCTTCGCGCGCATCGGCGACCCGCACTGTCCGGAGCACAAGATCCTGCTCTCGGCGCAAAGCGTCTCGCAGATGGTGGATCACGTGCTGGAGCTGCCGCCTGACACGCGGCTCATGATCCTCGCGCCGCTCATCGTCGGTCGCAAGGGCGAGCAGGTGGACCTTTTCGACGAGCTGCGCGCGCAGGGTTTCGTGCGGCTGCGCATAGACGGCAAGGTCCACGAGATAGACGAGCTGCCCAAGCTCAAGAAGAACATCAAGCACACCGTGGAGGTCGTAGTTGACCGGCTCAAGGTTCGCCCCGACGTGAAGCAGCGCATCGCGGAATCGTTCGAAACCGCCCTGCGCCACGCCGACGGACGCGCGCTCGCCGTGGAGATGGATAGCGGCAAGGAACACCTGTTCTCGGCGAGGTTCGCGTGCCCGGTCTGCAGCTACTCCCTGCCGGAGCTGGAGCCGCGTCTCTTCTCGTTCAACAACCCGATGGGCGCGTGCCCGCGCTGCGACGGGTTGGGCACGGTGAGCTTTTTCGACCCGAAGCGCGTCGTAGCATTCCCTGATCTCGCGCTCGCCTCGGGTGCGATCAAGGGCTGGGATCGCCGCAACCAGTTCTACTTCCAGATGCTGCAATCGCTGGCCGCTCATTACGGCTTCGACCTCGAGCAGCCGTTCGGCGAGCTGCCGCCGCGGGTGCAGGAAGTGATCCTTCAGGGCTCGGGCTCGGAAAAGATCAAGTTCACCTACATGGGCGAGCGCAGCAAGTCCTACGTGCGCGAGCACGCGTTCGAGGGCGTGATTCCCAACCTGGAACGCCGCTACCGCGAAACCGATTCCCTCGTCGTGCGCGAGGAGCTCGCGAAGCATCTCAACACGCAGCCCTGCCCCGAATGCGACGGCACCCGGCTGCGGCGCGAGGCGCGGCACGTCACGGTCGCGGACCGGACGATCTTCGAATTGAGCGCGTTGACGCTCGCCAAGGCGACGCAGTTCTTCGAAACGCTTGCGCTGACGGGCAACAAGCAGGCGATCGCCGACAAGATCGTCAGGGAGATCGCGACACGGCTCGCATTCCTGAACAATGTCGGGCTGGACTACCTCTCGCTTGACCGGTCGGCGGACACGCTGTCGGGTGGCGAGGCGCAGCGCATCCGGCTTGCGAGCCAGATCGGCTCGGGGCTGACCGGCGTGATGTACGTGCTCGACGAGCCCTCGATCGGCCTGCATCAGCGCGACAACGCGCGGCTGCTCGCCACGCTGAAGCGCCTGCGCGACACCGGCAACACGGTGATCGTCGTGGAGCACGACGCCGAAGCCATCATGAATGCCGACTACGTCGTCGACATGGGACTGGGTGCCGGCGAACACGGCGGCGAAGTAATCGCGCAGGGCGGGCCCCGGGAAATAGCGGCCCACGGTGAATCGCTCACGGGCCAATATCTCTCCGGCCGGCGCCGGATCGACATCCCCGCGCTGCGGCACCGCGCCAACCCGAAGCGCCAGTTCGTCGTCAGCGGCGCGAGCGGGAACAACCTGAAGAACATAGACGTGTCGATACCGGTGGGACTCTTCGTCTGTGTGACCGGTGTGTCGGGCTCGGGCAAGTCCACGCTCATCAATGACACGATTTACCACGCAGCCGCGCGGGCGCTATACGGCAGTACGGCCGAACCGGCGCCGCACGAGGCGGTGAGCGGCATGGATTTCTTCGACAAAGTGGTGAACGTGGACCAGAGCCCGATCGGGCGCACGCCGCGTTCCAATCCGGCGACCTATACGGGCCTCTTCACGCCGATCAGGGAGCTCTTCGCGGGAGTGCCGGAAGCGCGTGCGCGCGGCTACGGCGCGGGCCGCTTCTCGTTCAACGTGAAGGGCGGGCGCTGCGAGGCGTGCCAGGGCGACGGCGTGCTCAAGGTCGAGATGCACTTCCTGCCCGACATTTACGTACCGTGCGACGTCTGCCACGGCCAGCGTTACAACCGCGAGACGCTGGAAGTACGGTACAAGGGCCGCAATATCCACGAAGTGCTGCAGATGACGGTCGAGCACGCGGCGGAATTCTTCAGCGCCGTGCCGGTGCTCGCGCGCAAGCTCCAGATGCTGCTCGACGTCGGTCTGGGCTATATCAAGCTCGGCCAGAGCGCGACCACGCTCTCCGGCGGCGAAGCGCAGCGGGTGAAGCTGTCGTTGGAGCTGTCCAAGCGCGATACCGGCCGGACGCTGTACATACTCGATGAACCCACGACAGGGCTTCATTTTCACGACATCGACTTGCTGCTGCGCGTGCTGCACCGCCTGCGCGATCACGGCAACACGGTGATCGTGATCGAGCACAATCTCGACGTCATCAAGACCGCCGACTGGATCATCGACCTCGGTCCCGAAGGCGGCGAGGGCGGCGGGCGGGTGATTGCGGAAGGCGCGCCGGATGAAGTGGCGAGGAACAAGGGAAGCTATACCGGCGAGTATCTCAAGACTGTCCTGAACTAGACTAGCGCGTGGGGGGACTTTCGTGCTATTGGGCGGCGGATTACCACCTTGGCGGTGTAATCCTACCAGTGGTAGTATTGATGGTATTACCTGTGGGAATACCGACCATGGCCCAGAAGCTCTCGATTTCTATCCCAGCTTCATCCCTTGATTTCATTGAGCAATACCGCAAGAGCCATGCACTGAAAAGCCGCTCTCGCGTCATCGAGACGGCGATCGCGGTCTTGCGGGAGCGTGAGTTGGAGTCAGCGTACCGCGAAGCGGCGCGCGAGCCGGACGCAGCATACGATATAGCCAACTCGGACGGGCTACCCGATGAGACGTGGTGAAATTTACTACGCCGACCTCAGCCCTGCAGTGGGTTCCGAAACGAATAAGCGTCGTCCCGTGCTGGTGGTCAGCAATGACGCCAACAACCGAGCCGCGGCGACCGTGACGGTGCTGCCGATCACTTCCAACATATCCCGCGTATTTCCATTCGAAGTGCTCCTTCCCATCAAACAGAGCGGTCTGCCGAAGGACTCGAAGGCAATGGCTCAGCAAATCAGAACGATCTCCAAGGAACGGCTGCACACGGGAAAGGCTGGAGAGCTGGGCAAAACATTCATGCAGCAGATCGACGCTGCGGTCAAGCTGCATCTGGCGCTCGAATAGGTGAATCCGCGCGAGCTGTTGCTGGGAAGTTTCCACGCGGCGCTCGCTGCTGCCGATCCGCAGAAGATCGTCCCGCAGCACCTGCCCAGCCCGCCCAAGGGCAAGACGCTGGTTGTGGGCGCCGGCAAGGCGGCGGCATCGATGGCGCTCGCGGTCGAGCAGAACTGGCCGGCGGACGCGCCGGTCGACGGCCTTGTTATCACCCGCTATCAGCACGGTCTTCTGACCAACCGCATTACCGTAGTCGAGGCCGGTCATCCCGTGCCGGACGAGAGCGGCGAGAAGGCTGCTCAGGAGATCCTGCGCCGCGTGAAAAGCCTGACGCCGGACGACCGGCTGCTCGCTCTCTGGTCCGGCGGCGGCTCCGCCCTGCTCTCGCTGCCGGCCGAAAACGTCAGCATGGCGGACCTCAAAGCGACCACCCGGGAACTGCTCAAATGCGGCGCGCCGATACAGGCCATGAATGTCGTGCGCAAACATCTCTCCGCGATACAGGGCGGGCGACTCGCCGCGGCCTCCCGCGCGCCGGTAACCGCGCTCGTCATCTCGGACGTGACGGGCGACGATCCAACGCACATCGCTTCGGGGCCGTGCGCGCCGGATCCGACGACCTACCAGGACGCGCTCGATATCCTGAAACGCTACGAGGTCAAAGCGCCCAAGGCGGTCGTCGATCGTCTCACGCGCGGCGCGAAAGGGAAGATTCCCGAAACGCCCAAGCCCGCCGACAAAATCTTCAAGCGCGTCGAAAACCGCGTGATCGCGACGGCCCAGCAATCGCTGCAGACAGCGGCGAGATTCTTCATCACGCACGACATCCATCCCGCGATCCTGGGTGACACCGTGACCGGGGAAGCTCGCGAAGTGGCCAAGGTCTATGCCGCACTCGCGCGCGAGGTGAAGACCCATGGCTTGCCTTGGGAGCCGCCGGTCGCGCTGATATCCGGCGGAGAGACGACCGTTACCGTGCGCGGGAAGGGCCGCGGTGGCAGGAACTGCGAGTTTCTCCTGGCACTCGGAGTGGAGCTCAACGGCACCGAGGGCATCTACGCCCTCGCCTGCGACACCGACGGCATAGATGGTACCGAGGACAACGCCGGGGCGCTCCTCACGCCGGATTCACTGAAACGTGGCGCGAAAAAAAAACTGGATCCCGCTAAACTGCTCGAGAACAACGACGGCTACAGGTTCTTCAGCGCACTCGAAGACCTCGTCATCACCGGCCCCACGCGCACGAACGTCAACGATTACCGAGTCATCCTCGTCACCTGATGACGAGGGGTGACGACTGACGAACTGACGAAGTGATGGAGTGACGAAATGAGAACCGATCCTCGATGTGCAGTTCACAGCTCACGATTCACGTCTTCCGCAACGAATGTGGCTGGCGCCGTTGCGCTGCTCCTCGCGGTCGCGGCGGTTACAACCGGCCATGCCCAGACCTATCCTGCCAAGGTCGTGAGGATCGTTTCGCCCTTCGTGCCCGGCGGCATGGGCGACCTGCTGCCGCGCGCCGTCGCCGCGGGGCTGACCGACACGCTGGGGCAACAGGTGATCGTCGAGAACCGTCCCGGCGCGAGCCAGATCATCGGCATGCAACTCGCGGCCAAGTCGCCGCCCGATGGTTACACGCTCGTGTTTGCCACCACGACGAGCCTCGCCACCAATGCGAGCGCGTTCAAGAACCTCCCCTACGACCCCGTCAGGGATTTCGCGCCGGTCGCGCTGTGCTTTACCACTCCGCTCTACCTGGTCGTCCATCCGTCGCTGCCCGTCAGATCGGTCAAGCAGTTGATCGCGTTGGCGAAGGCGCAGCCGGGCAGGCTCACGTTCGCCTCCGGCGGCCACGCTACCACGAATCATCTGGCCGGCGAGCTGTTCAAGGTGCTCGCGGGCGTGGACATGCTGCACGTGCCGTACAAGAGCGCGGCGCCGGCGATGGTGGACGTCATGGCCGGTCACGTCAGCCTCATGTTCGGCGCCGCCGGGCTCGCCGACGCCCAGACGGGCAAGGTGCGCGTGCTCGGCGCCACCACCGCTCGCCGCTCGGCGGCCGCGCCCGAGCTTCCTACCGTGGCGGAGGCTGGAGTGCCGGGCTTTGAAGTCACGCTCTGGTACGGAATGCTGGCGCCCGCCGGCACGCCCGCCGCTATCGTCACGCGCCTTTCCCAAGACATCGATAGGGTGCTGAGGCAGCCGGCAATGAGCGAGCGCTTCAGCACTTTGGAGATTACGCCGAGCACGCCCGAAGCCTTCGCCGAGCACATCAAGCGCGAGATTCCCAAGTGGCGCAAGGTGTTCGAGAGCGCGAGGATTGCGCCGGAGTAGCCACAGTGACCAGCCACTGATGAGCTTCATTCTTGCTGCTCTCCAAGGACTGCGCCGCGAACAAGCGCCATCGTGGATGACTGCCGCGCTACATTTCCGCACAAGCCTCCGCCGCCAGCCAGAAGAGCTGTTTCCGCACTGCGTGGGGCGCGCTGTTAGGCACCAAGGATAATGCGCTCATGTCGGTGACAGTGCTGGGACGACAGGTCGACTGTGTAAAAGCTCACCAAAGCCACACGTACTTCCTGATTCGGGACGGGACAAGACATGATCTGCGCATCCGTGCGCTCATTCAATAAATATCACTCCGTGCCGATCTGTCACCTGCGCATGAAATCATGCACTTAAGGAAGTCTGAATAAGGGTTCTTAATGGTGGAGCACCTCGTCGGGTCCACGCGGCGTCAAACCGGCGCGTAGCGTCCGGATTTAACGCAGGTTATCCTGCTGTGAAGGCGCCGGCGGCGAGTGATGGGGCGCGTCGAGGGGCGGAACAGGGGCCCCATAACTCTCTATGGGGATGTGACCCCCGGCGACGCGCGGGGCGGCCGACATGATGAAGGTGAAATCTTGGCCCGGACTTTCAGAGGCCGCCGTTGGGTAATGGGTAACACGTGAGGCTGACGAGTGACGAATGAGCGGAGCTTGCTATGCATGCCATGCAAAGACTGGTGTTCGTAAGTGTCATCGTAGCGAGTGGGGGCGCCGCGCCGGCTCTGGCGCAGACGACGCAGAACTTTCCGACCAGACCGGTCCGCCTCATCGTGCCGTTTACTGCCGGCAGCGCGACCGATCTACTCGCGCGCCGGATCGCCCCGAAGATGAGCGAGAACTGGAACCAGCAGGTGGTAGTCGACAACCGGGGCGGCGCGGGCGGCACGCTGGCGGCGAGCATCGTCACCAAGGCCACACCCGACGGCTACACTCTCCTCGTGCACTCGATCGCCTTCGCGATGAACGCGGCGCTGTACTCGAAGCTCCCGTACGATCCACTCAAGGATTTCGCGTACATCAGCCAGATTTCGATCAGCACGAGCCTCTTGCTGGTTTCGCCCAAGCTCGGGGTGAAATCAGTCAGTGAACTCATAGCGCTCGCCAAGCAGAAGCCTGGACAGTTAAGCTACAGTTCCTCGGGGGTCGGCAGCGGCACGCACCTGAATGGCGAGATGTTCAGGTTTGGCGCGGGAATCGATGTCGTCCACGTGCCCTACAAGGGCGTGCCGGAGGCCCTCATCGACATCGCAACCGGCCGCGTCCATTACTTCCTGTCGCCTCTCGTGCCGGCGTTGCCGTTCATCAAGGACGGCAGGTTGCTTCCGCTGGCGGTGACCACCGCGCGCCGCTCGCCGGTCTTGCCCGACGTGCCCGCGATGGCGGAGGCTGGATTGCCCGGCTACGAATTCCAGGCATGGTTCGGCGTGTTTGCGCCCGCCGGGACGCCGCGGCCGGTCGTCGATAAGATCAGCAGGGAGATCGCGCGCATCGTCGACCTTCCGGACATCAAGAAGCAATTCATGCTCCAGGGCGAGGAGGGAAAAGCCAGCACGCCGGACGAATTCACACGATTCGTCCGCGCCGAGATCGGCAAATACAGCAAAGTGGTCAAGCTCGCCGGCATCAAAGTTGAATGATGCGTGACTGATGATTCGTGACGGATACGGCGTGACTGATACGGCGTGACCGGTGAAATCCCCGTCGCCGCTTGCGGAGAGGGAACCGGGGGCACATGTCATCTTGTAGGAAACAACAAGGAGCGCTCCATGACGCATCGCATAGAAACCGTCGAGGTGAAGGGCAGCCCGATGGAGATATTCGTCTTCGAGCCCAAGGGCACGGGCCCACATCCCGGCATGATCGTTTGCCAGCATATCCCGATCGGGCACACCGGCATCGAGAACGACCGCTTCACCCTCAGCGTGGGCGAGCGCTACGCGGAGAACGGCTACATGGTCGCCATCCCTTTCATCTTTCACTGGTGGCCCAAGTCGGGCGATATCGACGTAAAGCGCAGGGAGTTCCGGGACGACCGGACCGCTCCCGACCTGATGGCCGCCTACAACCTGCTCGCGCGCATGAAAAACGTGCGCAGCGACCGCGTAGGCATCGTCGGCCACTGCTGGGGTGGTCGCGTGTCCTGGGTGGGCGCGATGTCGAACCCGAAGCTCGCGGCGTGTGCGATCTTCTACGGCGGGCGCGTGCGACAAGCTATGGGCGAAGGCAATCCGCCCGCCATCGATCTTGCCGGCAACATCAAGTGCCCGGTGATCGGTTTCTTCGGCAATCTCGACAAGGGTCCCTCGCCCGAGGACGTGGACGTGTACGATGCGGCGCTTACCAAGGCGGGCGTGGAGCACACCTTCCATCGCTACGAGGGCGCCAATCACGCCTTCCAGGACCAGTTCGGAGACCGCTATCATCCTCAGGCAGCCGAGGATGCGTGGCAGAAGGCACTGGCGTTTTTCGACGCCAAACTGAAGAGGGCAGGCGTCATGAGCACCGTATGAGGCTGCGGGCCGCAAAGCGCGGTTTCAGCAGCAACCACTCGTCGTGTGAACAAGAATCCTCGGGAAGAGCCAAATGAAGATAGCAGTGATCCACGACTACGCCGATGTGTTCCGCGGGACGCGCGCTTTTTCCAAGCTCAAGGGGCACGAGGTCGTCGTCCACACCGATGCCTACACTGATCCCGCGCGCGTTGTAGAGCAGGCTTCCGGATGTGAAGCGTTGCTGCTGACACAGCAGCGTGTACCGCTCACCCGCCAAGTCATCGAGCGACTGCCGAATCTCAAGTTTGTCAGCCAGACGGGCGGCAACGTCTATCACCTCGACGTTGCCGCGTGTACCGAGCGCGGCATCGTGATTTCCGCCGCCGGCCATGGCGGGGGCCGCGGCAGCGTCAACCCGTACTCCACCACTGCCGAGCTCGCTTGGGGATTGATCATCGGGTCGCTGCGCCACATTCCGTTCGAGGTGGAACGCCTCAAGCAAGGCCATTGGCAGTCGACGGCCGGTACGCGCCTGTACGGCCGCACACTCGGCGTGTATGCGTTCGGGCACATCGGCGCGGCGGTGGCACGCGTCGGCCGGGCATTCGGCATGAACGTGGTTTGCTGGGGCCGTGAAGGCTCGACCGCCCGCGCGAAGGCCGAGGGCTTCGAGGTCGCGGCGAGCCGTGCGGCGTTCTTCGAGAACGCGGACGTGGTGAGCCTGCACCTGCCTGGGGGCAAGGACACGCGGGGCATCGTGACCGCGGACGATCTCGCGCGTATGAAGCCGACCGCGCTGCTCGTCAATACCAGCCGCGCGCCCATCGTCGCCGAAGGGGCGCTCGCCGCGGCGCTGCAGAAGGGGCGGCCCGGATTTGCGGCGGTCGACGTCTACGAGAGCGAGCCCGTCACGGGTGCCAACCATCCACTGCTCAAAATGAAGAACGCGCTGTGCACGCCGCACCTGGGCTACTGTGAGAAGGAACAGTACGAGGGCATGTATGAGGGCGCAATTAATCGGCTGCTCGCCTACGCCGAGGGCAAGCCGATCGATGTGATCAATCCGGAGGCGGTAAAAGCCTGAGCCGAGTCGCCAATGGCGGACCGACGGCACCCTCGCAAGGAGGAGACGATGCATAACCGACCGATGCTCTGCGCTGTCGCTGGCGCCGCGTTCATGTTCGCCGTCGCTGCAAACGGCAGCGCGCAAGGATGGAAGCCGGAAAAGCAACAGGTGGACCTGGTCGTAGGCTCGCCCCCCGGCACCGGCCAGGACCGGGTGATCCGGCTGGTCGGCGAAGCGATGCAGAGGCATTCGATCGTTCCGCTCACGCCGATCATCGTCAATAGAGCGGGCGGCGGCGGCAACATCGCGTTCACCCATATAAGCCAGGCCCCCGACAAGGGGCACACGCTGGCGCTCAGCGTGCTCTCGCTCCTGACCAACAAGATCCAGGGCGTCTCGGCGATCGGTCATGAGGACGTTACACCAGTGGCGCAACTGTTCACCGAGTACACCGCGGTGTGGGTGGCCGCCGGATCGCCGCTCAAGTCGGCGAAGGACCTGATCGCCGAGCTGCGCAAGAACCCCGCGGCCTACAGCATCTGCGTCAGCCCCGGACTCGGCGCCGCGAACCACGTCGGGCTGATGCTGCCGCTGCGGGCGCTGGGCGTGGACGTGAAGAAGCTGCGCATCGTGGTGTTCGGCGGCTCGCCCGAGGCATTCGCCTCGCTGCTCGGCGGACACACCGACATCGTCGCGGTGTCCGCCTCGAACGGCATCCCGCACGTGAAGGCCGGCAAGATGCGCGCGCTCGCCATCACCGCGCCGAACCGCCTCCCCGACGTGCTCGCGGACGTCCCGGTCTGGCGCGAGCTCGGCGCCGAAGCCGTGGTCGGCAACTGGCGTGGGCTGGTCGGTCCCAAGGGAATGGGCCGCGCGCAGATCGCATACTGGGAGGAAGCGATTGCGAAGGTGGTCGAGACACCGGAGTGGAAGGACTACCTGGTAAAGGCCTCCGGCGAGCCGCAGTTCATGCGCAGCGCCGAGTCGAAGAAGTTCCTCGATGCCCAGCACGAGCAGATTCGCCCCGTGTTCCTCGAGCTGGGACTTGCCAAGTGATCGGATTGGGACGAAGTACGACCTGCGCGCGCTATGCACCCGGCGGTGGGGATGGGGACGTTTTTCAGCCCGTCGACGAGCTCGGGGATCGCCTAGACCGGCGCGCGCCACCAGCACCAGCGCTTTCACTTTGTCAGGACGCGCCTGCGCGACCTTCTGACCGAATTGTCCCGACTGCGAGTGGATGAGCACTAGGCCATGCCGACGGGCTCGGCGAGATCGGAGCGCACTGTGCCCGGGCGCGCGCGCATCATGTCGTGCAGCTCTTTCCTCACGTCCGCGCAACCGGGATCGTCGAAGCGGTTGTCCATTTCCGCCGGATCGTTCGCGAGGTCGTAGAGCTCTCCCGCGCCGGAACCGAGCTCGAAAGTGCACTTGTGGGTTTTGGTCCGGACGGTCCGGAGCTTGAGATCCACGCCGCAGCGCGACGGGTGCACGTGCCACTCGCTGTAGGCGACGTCGCGCGTCGCGGCGCTGCCGGCAAGCAGTTTTCTGAGGCTGCGGCTCTGCAGTGCCATCGGTTCAGAGACACCGGCGCAGTCGTAGAACGTCGCCGCGAGATCCAGCGTCGAAACCGGCTCGTCGACGACCTTCCCCGCCGCGATGCCCGGTCCGCGCGCAATCATCGTAACGCGCAGCAAGTCTTCGTATGGGATCGGGTGCTTGAGATACAAGCCGTGGTTGCCGAGCAGCTCGCCGTGGTCAGTGGTGTAGACGACGAGCGTGTCCCGTTCGAGCCCGCTGTCGCTCAACAAAGCGAGGATGCGCCCGACGTTGTGATCGATCAGCGAGATCATGCCGTAGTAGTTCGCCGTCATCTCGGCAAGCTGGCGGTCGGTCTGGTCCGGGACGCGTGAGCCCTCGGCGCGGTACTTGAGCAGGGCCGGATCGGCAAGTTGGGGAGTCCCTTCCAGCACCGCCTTGTGCCACCACGGCCGGCGCTCCAGATCTCTGGCGCGGTGCGTGGGCAACGGCACGTCCTTCGCGTCGTACATCGAGCTCCACGGCTCGGGACAGTCAAACGCATGGTGCGGGTCAGGAAACGAGACCCACGCACAGAACGGCCCGCCCTGTTTGCGGTCCTCTCCCAGCCAGCGGATCGCACGATCTGCGACCCAGGTGCTGTTATGCCACGCGGCGGGGAGCGCCGACGACCACGTCTGCGCGGCTCCGGAGCCCGGGCGTGTCTCCTGCGCCCATAGCTTCAGGCCTTCCTCGTTCGTGCCGCGTGCAATGAGCCAGCGCTCGTAATGCCCCACGGCAGGGCGCTCGAGCGGGCGCGTGCGGTGCATATGTCCAAGCACGCAGAGCTCGACGTGCTGGAAGCCCATGTACGGCCCGAACCACGAGGGGCCATAACCGGCCTGGCTCTTATTGCATTCGGGCGTGCCGGTGGGTGCAAACGTCGACTTCGTCGCGAAATGCGCCTTGCCGAAAAGCGCAGTCCGGTAACCCGCCCGCCCCAGCGTCCCCGCGAATCCCTGCTCACCTGTAGCGGGATCGAGATCGACGCCGTTGTCCCACACGCCATGCGTGAGCGGCAGCAACCCGGTCAGGATGGACGCGCGCGAGGGCTGGCACACGAGATTAGGCGTGATGTTCGCCGAGAAGCGCGTGCCCTCGCGCGCAAGCTGGTCGAGATGCGGCGTGCGGATGTGCCGGTTTTCGAAACCGTTGCAATCGGCGCGCTGCTGGTCGGAAGTGATGAGCAGAATGTTGGGCTGGTTCATGCGCGGCTGGGACCTGGACGGGTTCCTATCCTAGCTTGTAGCCGATCTGGCGCAGCAGCCCCTTGCGCCAGGCGATGTCCTCGTCGCCTTCGATGCCTTTCGGCGAAAAGCCGTCCACCACGCCCACGACCCCGCGCCCCTGCTCCGTTTCGGCGAGGATCACTTCGGTCGGGTTCGCGGTCGCGCAGAAGATGCGGCAGACCTCGGGCACCATCTTGACCGCGTTCAGGACGTTGATCGGGTAGAAGCCGTCACCGAGAACGATGATGAAGCAATGGCCCGCGCCGAGGGCCCGCGCGTTCTTGCGGGCGAGCTCGGTCGCCGCGGGATCGGTGCCCGACCATCGCACTAGGCACTTGCCCGATGCTTCGCAGAACGCCACGCCGAACTTGATGGCCGGCACGGCGGTAACGAGTGTTTCGTGGATATCCTCGACCGTCTTGATGAAATGCGACTGCCCGAGTATGAAGTTCGTCGTTTCCGGCTTTTCGATCCTGACGGTCGTGAGTTGCATGGCTCCTCCTCTGGAGCGGAGCTCCCGCGCTAATTTACCACTGCTTAGGCTTCCTTCCTCCTGCCGCGAGTCCACGCGAAAACGCCGCAGGAAGTCATCGCCCGGCGAATCAGCAAGAGCCCTGCCGCAACCGTCACTACGGGAAAAGCTGGAGGCAGCGGGCCTGGAGCCCAGGTACCGGGTCGCCGCAGGAAGTGCAGACGTTGATACACCGCGAGCGTGTGCGCTGGGCCAAGCTGATCAAGGAGCTCGGCTTGAAGCCGGATTGACCTTCATGCCATTGGATCCTCTAAGCTCGCCGGTGACTTGCCGCGCCGATCCTGAACTCGTTGGAGGGCACTATAATTCGGGCCTGCCCCGCCATGACACCCAAGTCGCCGAACATCCTCTTGATCCTTGCTGACAACCTCGGCTGGGGCGAATTGGGCTGCTACGGCGGCGGGGCGCTGCGCGGGGCGCCGACGCCGCGCATCGACGCCCTCGCCGCCGAAGGCCTGCGGCTGCTCAACTTCAACGTGGAGAGCGACTGCGTGCCGACGCGCTCGGCGCTGATGACGGGGCGGCACCCGATACGCACCGGCGCGCTGCAATCCATCTCCGGCGGACTGCCGCAGGGCATCTCGCCCTGGGAGATCACGCTGGCGCAGCTCCTTTCCCGCCGGGGTTATGCGACCGCGATCCATGGCAAGTGGCATCTCGGCGATCGCCCCGGCCGCTATCCGACGGATCGCGGCTTCGACGAGTGGTACGGGATCCCCGCACCACCAACGAGAGCATGTTCACGAGCGCACCCGGGTACGATCGATCGGTGGTCCCCCTCCCCTACGTCATGCAGGGCCGGAAGGGCACGAAGGCCCGAAACGTCGTGCGTGTACGACCTCGAGAAGCGCCGGCGCATCGATTCGGAGCTCGTCACGCGGGCGCTCGACTTTCATGCGCCGTCAGGCGAAGGCCCGAAGGCCTTTCTTCGCTTACATCCCGCTCACCCAGCTGCACTATCCGACGCTGCCGCACCCCGACTTCGCCGCCAAGACCGGGGCGGGAGAGTTCGCCGATTCGCTGGCGGAAATGGATCATCGTGTCGGACAGGTCCTCGATGGGATCGCTGCGCTGCGCATCGCGGGCGAAACCGTGGTCATCTTCGCGAGCGACAACGGGCCGGAGTTCCGCCGCCCGTGGCGCGGCACGGCGGGTCCCTGGACGGGCACGTACCACACGGCAATGGAAGGAGGATTGCGTGCGCCGTGCATGCTGCGCTGGACCGGGCACGTGCCCGCGGGCGGCGTCTCGAACGAGATCGTGCACGTCACCGATCTCTATCCGACCCTCGCGCGCCTCGCCGGGGCGAAACTGCCGGCCGATCGCCCGATTGACGGCGTGGATCAGCTCGACTTCTTCCTGGGAAAACAAAGGAAGTCGAGCCGCGAGGGATTCGTCTACTACATCAAGGGCGAGCTGCGCGCGGCCAAGTGGCGCAACTGGAAGATGCACCTCGTGTGGGAAAAGGAGCCGAACGAAGGCCCCGTGCACCTCGAGACGCCGTATATCTTCAACCTCGTGCAGGATCCGAAGGAGGAGACCGACGTGCACATGGCTTCGAGCTGGGCGCGCACGCCCCTGCGGACCATGATCCACGAGTTCCAGGAAAGCCTGAAGGCGTTTCCGCCGATTCCGCCCGGCGCGCCGGACGACTATGCGCCGGGACCTGCGGCGCGTTCCCGGCGCAAGGGTTGAAGGATGAAGGCGGAAGGAAGGTGTCAGGAACCTTGAGGGAAAAGGTTCCTGACACATCAGTCACGTCCTATCGGTCACGCCTTTCGAGCTAGTGGCCCCACGGTCGCAAATAATCCATCCGGTCCGCGGAACGCACGTTCAGCTTCTTTACCAGCTTGTTCTGCAGGACGTGCAAGGTGACGGCCGAGCCTGCTTCACCGCTTCCCCACAGCCGCTGGTAGAACTCGCTCTGGCGGCCAATGGCTTCGCCGCCTACGCCCAATATGATGTCACCACGCTTCAGGCCGGCTTTCGCCGCTGGCGACTCCGGCAGCACTCGCGTCACCACCACGTGCCCCTGGATCTCCTCGGAATAGACGCCGAGCCAGGGCCGCGTCGGCCCGCGGCGGTGACCGATTGTGATGATGTCGTCCAGCAGCGGTTTGAGCAGGTCGATGGGAACGAACATGTTGCCGGGAAACGCGGCGCCGATTTCCAGCGCGTCACTGACCCACAGCGAGCCGATTCCGACGAGCTTGCCATCCGCGTCGATCAGCGCCGCGCCGCTGTGCTCGAAGCGCGGCGGCGCCGTGAAGATCCCGCCATCGATCATGTACTCCCACCAGCCGGTGAAACGCCGGCGCGAGACGACGCACGCGCGCGAAGTCCCCCCCGCGCCGCCGTGAGCGGCAACCAGTACCGTCGCCAGCTCGCGCACGGTCCTGGATGCCCCGATCTCGAGCGGCCGGCAGGAAACGGCCGAACGCACCAACCCGAAGCCGGTCGCGTGGTCGTAGCCGACTATGCTCGCGGGGAACACCCTGCCATCTCCTGCAACAACCAATACGGAGCCAGCCTCCAGCAGCAGGTAGCCGATCGTGAGTATCAGGCCCTTCTCGTCTATCACGATCCCGGTGCCCTCGCGTTCGGCGCCCAGGGTGTCGGCGGTACGTGCCTCGGGAACGGCCTTGATGCTCAACTTTACGACGCCCTCCAAGGGCACCGTATCGGCGTACAGCTCGGGAACCGCGACGTGGGTGGCACGCCAGGTAGAGAGCGCGGCGGCAAAGAAGGAAACGGTCACGATCGGAAACGCGGCGCGGGCAGTGAGCCCATGTTATCGGGGTGCTCGCGGCGCGGCAACGGGAACGTGGGCAGGCGGGTAGCTCGGCATGACCTCTGCTCCCGACGCGCCGCAGGACGTTCAGCCTGCTCTCCTTAACCGGTCCGCTCAGGCTGGGGGACGGTAGCGAACCTTCAGGATCTCGATTTCCTGTTCCCCGGTGGGGGTGGCGAGTATAGCGACGTCGCCGTTGCGTCTCTTGAGCAAAGCCTTTGCGATCGGGGAGATCCAGCTCACGTGGCCACGCTTGGTATCCACTTCGTCAACGCCCACGATAGTGATCGTGCGCTCCTCACGCCCACCGTTCACGTAGGCGTAGGTCACGGTAGCGCCGAAATAGATCTGATCCGATTCGCCGCGCGCCGCGGGATCCACGACCTGCGCGATGTCGAGGCGCGCAGTGAGCTGATGAATGCGGCGATCGATTTCACGGAGCCGCTTTTTGCCGTAGATGTAGTCGCCGTTCTCGGAACGGTCGCCGTTGGAAGCCGCCCACGCGATGACCTTGACGAGCTCTGGCCGCTCGATGTCGAGGAGACGCGTGACTTCTGTCTTCAGCCGCGCATAACCATGCGGCGTAATGTAGTTTTTGATGTCCTGCTGCGAAATCTGCCCGGCAGCGTGCTTGCCGTTACGACTGCCGTTGCTGCCGTTGCGGTTGCCATTGCTTCCGTTGCGATGTCCATTACGACTGCGAATGCGTGTGACTGGCTTTCCCATATGGAGCTGACTGGCGAGTGAGCGTAGAAGGGTGAGCTTTATATTATAGCAAAAACAATGTATTACTGGCGATACCTGCCGGGTAGCTCAGAAGCTAGGCCCAAAACCACTATTTTGGGTTGTTCCTGCCGATTTCATATTATAAAATCGGCTGCAACCGCGCAAAAAATCGCACCCGTGCCCGAAAAAGAAGCGAAATCATCGATACAGGTGATCGAGCGCATGATGCGTCTCCTTGCCACGCTTGGGCACCACCCCTCACCCGTCAATCTCAAGCAGCTCGCCACTGAAACCAAGCTTCATCCTTCCACCGCTCACCGCATTCTGTCGGTCATGGTGGAGCACCGGCTGGTAGACCGCATCGAGCCCGGTACCTACCGGCTTGGCATACGGCTCCTCGAGCTGGGAAGTCTGGTGCGGTCGCGCATCAGCGTGCGCCAGGAAGCGCTGCACCACATGCAGACGCTCCATGAGGAGTTAGGCGAGACGATCAACCTCTCGGTGCGGCACGATGACGAGGTCGTCTACATAGAACGGACTTCCGACAACAATTCGATGATGCGCGTCGTCCAGATCATCGGAGCGCGCGCTCCGCTGCACATCACAGCGGTGGGCAAGCTGTTTCTGGCGGAGGAAGGCCCCAAGGGATCGGCGGACTATGCACGCCGCACCGGCTTGCCCAGATTCACCGACAACACGCTCACCGACTCCGAGAGCCTGGTGAGGGAAGTGGAGAAGATACGCCGACTGGGATACGCCTTCGACAACGAGGAAGCGGAAAAAGGCGTCTCCTGCATCGGCGCAGGGATCTATAACGACGAAGGCAAGCTCGTGGCGGGACTTTCCGTGTCCGCGCCGTCGGATCGGCTCAATCACGCATGGGCGGCCCAAGTGCGACAGACAGCGGAGACAATCTCACGCGCGATCGGCTACCAGGCAACGGCCGGTGAGCGGTAAGCGGTAAGCGGTAAGCGGTAAGCGGTAAGCGGTAAGCGGTAAGCGGTAAGCGGTAAGCGGTAAGCGGTAAGCGGTAAGCGGTAAGATTGGGTGTGCGTTCTTTCGGAAGTTCCCGCTCACCGCTTACTGCTCACCGCTCACTAGCCTTATGCAGCCGCTGCCCGGCACCGTCCGGCTGACCCGCTCGTTGCAGGGCATAGAACTTTACTTCCCTCCGCTGCGCGACCCGGCGGCCGCGCTGATGCTCGCTCTCTTCGGCATTTCATGTTTCATCCCCGGTTTCTTTGCCGCGATGGCCGTCGCGCCTCTGGCTGAGTCCGGCCCGGCCGGGATGCTTTCGATCGTGCTCATGAGCATCTTCATCCTCCCGTTCATCGCGTTCGGATTGCTGTTCGTCACGCTGGCCGTATATCAGGTGGCGAACTCGCTCACCGTACGGGTCACCGAAGCGGAAATCCGCAGCCAGCGGCGTGTATTCGGAATGGCTCTGCGCGAACGGCGCGTCACACGTGCCGACATCGCCGCGCTCGATGCCGTAGCCGTATTGCGCCACCGGAAGCCCCGGGAAGACGTCTCTTATTACAGCCTCGTAGTGAAACCCAGGAGTGGCGCCGGTCTCACGGTAGCGCGTCGCACGGGCCGGCTCGCTCGATTCCGCAACCGGAAGGTCACCGTAGCGGAAAGTCTCCGCGGCGAAGCGCTGATGGGGCAGGTTAAAACGGAGATCGTCAAAGCAGGCCGGCTCGAGCATCTGCTTCAGAAGCGTGACGAGTGACCGTCACTGACTAAACGGGCCTCGCCCGTTTAGTGGTATAGCACCGGCTGATTCATCTGTACGTCGAAATCTTCGAGAAATTCCTCGAAGCGCTCGGCTGAGACGTTCTCTTCCGCAACGACATCCCGCATGCGCTGCGCGAATCTTTCCGCGACGCCGCCCTGGAAGAACGTGCCGCGCTGGGTATTCTTGTCCACCAGCTCGTAACCGTGCTGGGCGGGATACTCCACCACGCAGTAGTTGTCACTTTCGTAGATCACGTTCATGTGCGCCGCCTTGCCGCTATTGCGAAGCAACTAACGTGCCATTGCGGAACATCACCCCTGTTTGCCACGGTGGGCGTTAACTCGGTCACGGTAGGACTGTGCGAAAGCCTATCGAGACGGCATTTCGCCACGCTGTAACGCTGCTCGATCGGCAAGAACCTGCTGAAAGATGAATGACCAGTGACCGAAAATAGTCGGAAGGTGACGCTCCGCGGCGGCACGCGGATCGCGTACGACACGGCTGAGAAGGGTTTGTTTACGAGACCCGGCTGAAAAGACAATCAGCCCGCATGCTCCGGCGCCAATTCGTAGTGACGCCGCCCGAAAAACCGCACCGCGCGCTGTGAAGCATGCGGGCTAGTGATACAGCACGGACTGGGTCATCAGGACGCCGAAGTTCCCTAGGAACTCGTCGACGCCCTCGATCGAACCGGTTTCGGCAACGGCATTGCGCATGGACCGCGCAAACTTGTCCGCGACGTCACCCTGGAAATAGGTTCCGCGCTGAGCCTGCTTGTCCACGAGCTCGTACCCATGCTGAGTGGGGTACTCGACCACGTAATAGTTGTCACTGTTATAGATCACGTTCATAGCGGGCCTCCTTCTCTTTAACGCCCCGCCCTGTCTACGGATGACAATGGGTACGCGAAAAAGGTTGCCGTGAACTCAATCACCGCATCGCTGTCATCCAATAAATACAGCGAGTTAGCGCGGCGCAATTTCAAGACGGACACGAGCGCGTGTGAGGCTTCCACTACAACTGGTCATCGGCGGACTATGCCGGACGGCGTTGAGCCTCGACATGGTTGTTGAGCAAAACCACCGGCACGAAACTCTGACGCTCCCGCGTGGATCGCAGTTGAGGACGGAAAGCAGGACAGCCAATCCCTGTCCCGTTGTCATGCCCATCGCGCCTGACGGGCCGTTATCGACGCAGCTGGCTCACGGCGATGCCGCCAAGAATCAATGCAAGTCCTGTATATAGGGTTAAGCCGGGTTCTTCCTGCAACAGCGTCATGCCCAGCAACAGCGCCACGCACGGCACCAGGTAATTCAGCTGCGACGTGAACGTCGGACCTGCAGAACCGATCAGGTTGAAGTAGACGATGGTGGCGATTGCGGTCGGGCCGATGCCGATCCAGATGAGGATCGCCATCGACTCCCAGCTCGGGGCGAGACGCCACGGCTGATCGATCATGAGCGCCACCGGTAGGCTGATGAGCGCGGCGAGAGCGACGATGGCTGCGGACGCCACCACGACGTCGCCCCGCAACATGCGGCGCGCGATCACCCCGTTCGCCGCATAGCAGAGCGCGCCGCACAGCACCGACAGCTGGGCCAGGATCTCGATCGGCGAGCCGCCCAACCCGGCGAGCGCGGCCGGCCCCATCAGCGCCACGATGCCCAGGAAGCCCAGCACAAAGCCGGCGACTCGATTGCGGGTCATCTGCTCGCCGGCCACGAAGAAGTGCGCGAGCAGCAGCGTTGCGAGCGGCATAATGGCCATGAGAATGCCGGCGAGTGCGCTGTCTATGGGCTTCTGTCCCCACGTGATGAACCAGAACGGCAGGCAGTTGCCTACGAGCGCCAGCACGACGTACGGCGTCCACGCCCGGCCGATCGGCGGGAACGTATAGCCCATTACGCGCACCACGGCGACAAGAACCACGGCTCCGAGCGCAAGCCGCGCGGCGACCAGTGTCGCCGGCGGGACCGCCGACACAGCGAGCTTGACGAACATGAAATTGGAGCCCCAGAACGCGACGAGCGCCAGCAACATGCCCCAGTCCTTCAGAGTGCGGGCGGCCACGATCACTGTTCACGAAACACGCATTTCTCCGCCGGAGCGGCAGCGGCCGCCCTTCAGCGTATGGCGATCGGCGCGACCGTCGATCCCGTGGCGCCCTGGATCTTGAGCGGCTGCATCACGAAAGCGAACTCGTGGACGCGCTTTGCCGCCAGCTCGTCGAGCTTCAGGTTCTCCAGCAGATGAATGCCATTCACCACGAGCGCAATCTGGTGTAGCGGCAACGAAATCTGTGAATCGGGATTCGGCGAGACTTCGACCGGACCGTTGTCCGAGCCCAACAGCATCGGGTCCTGCTTGACCAGCCATTCGGCGGCGGCCACTCCGACACCCGGGTTGCCCTTCATGTAACGCGCGTTCTCCTTGCCCCACAGCCTGCCCCAGCCGGTGTTGATGAGCACGGCGTCGCCGGGACGCAGAGTCACGTTTTGCTTTTGCAGCGCCTGCTGCAGGTCCTGCACCGTGATCTCGTAAGTATCGGGCAGAGTGTCCACGCCCTTCAGTCCGGCGACGTCGATCAGCACCCCGCGCGTCATGAGGGTGCCGACTTTTTCGATGCCGAGCTTGGTAAACCCGGTGCGCGACGAGATTTCGCTGATCTTGAAGCAGTTGTAAAGGCTGTCCCCATGGCTCTGGTGGGCAAAACCGTCAAACTGAGTACCTACCTGACCGAGCTCGGTGGTAACGAGTTCTTCGTTGCTGCCGCGCTGGTTCGACTGCGGATTCATAAACGTGCGCTTGGTATGCAGATCGAATCGGCGCGTGGCCTGAATCGGCATGCCCGCTCTGAGCACATGGCCGATTTCGATCACTTCTCCAGTACGGATCAGCCGCGCCGCGGCAAGCACCGATGCCGGTTTCATGTGGTTGGCCGAACCCCGCTCGTCGCCGGCGCCCCATTTCGATGGGCAGCGCTCGCTCTCGGCAGGTGGCTTCCAGGTCTGGGCGCCGGAAATAGTCGATACCAACAACAGGGCGGTTGCCGACGTGCTGATGATGCCTGCGGCTCTCTTCATGGTCTCCTTCGTTGAAGTGGGTGGTTGCGACGGGCGTTATTCACTCGGGCCAGCGGCTTCCCGCGAGACGGCATGGAGCATATCATCCGGACGGAGGCGCGGATGCAACCTTTCAAGGCACGAATAATCTGGAACGCGGCGCTGGTTTTTTGCGCCGGACTGGCGTGCGCCACAGTGTCGGCCCAGCAGTTCCAGGGAGTGCCGCCGCCTGCCCCAGGCCGCAGCGCACTACCGGCAACGCCGCTTTCCGGAGAGCAACTGCTCTCGCAGCTGCGTAAGGGCGGCTACGTGATCTACTTCCGCCATACGTCGACGGATTTTTCTCGGGATGATACGCGCTCAAAAAGCGATGATGATTGCGACAACCAGCGGCCACTGACCGACAAGGGACGAGCCGAGGCGCGCGAGATCGGCGCGGCGTTCCGCGAATTGAAAATTCCGGTCGAGCGGGTGCTGGCGAGCCCGCGCTGCCGCACGATGGAAACCGCGATGCTCGCGTTCGGAAAGGCGGAGAAGTCGCCCGAGGCGCGGGCCGGACCAGCATCACCCGGAAGCGAAGATCGATACGCGCCGCTGCGCACGGTGCTGTCCGCACCGGTCAAACCGGGCAGCAACCTAGTCGTCGCGAGCCACGGCAACCCGTTCTACGCGGTCGCCGGAGCGCCGTATCTGGCAGAGGGCGAAGCCGCGGTGATCCGGCCGCTGGGAAAGGATTTCGAGATCGTTGCCCGAGTGAAGCACGACGCCTGGCCTACATTGGCGAAGGCCAATTGAGCCACTAGTCCGCCGTCATCCCGGTCGCCGCCACCACCTTCGCCCATTTCTCTACTTCGCTCTTCACGAACGGCGCGAACTGTTCGGTCGCCAGCGGCGACGGCTCTGCGCCGGCGGCGTTCAGCTTGTCGCGGATTTCGGGCGAGCGCACGATGCGTAGCGCCTCCATGTTCAATTTCTCCACGATCGCGCGCGGCGTGCCAGTGGGCGCAAACAATCCCAGCCAGTTGAGCATCGCATAGCCCGGAACGCCGCTTTCCGCGATGGTCGGCAAGTCCGGCAGCACCACAGAGCGCTGGCCGCCAGTCACAGCGAGGCCGCGCAGCCTGCCGCTCCTGGTATGGGGGGAAACCGACGCCGCGGTCCCGAACGTAACCGGGACCTGCCCCGCGACGACGTCCACGATCGCCGGTCCGCCGCCCTTGTACGGCACGTGCGTGAGCTTGACCAGGGCCAGATGCTCGAAGAGCGCCGCGGCCAGATGGGTCGACGTGCCGGAACCGGCGGACGCGTACATGATCTGACCCGGTTGAGCGCGGGCCAGGCCGATCAGCTCCTTTACCGAGCGCGCGGGAAGCGATGGGTGCACGGCGAGTATGCTCGGCGCGTCCGACAGCCGCGAGACAGGCTGAAAATCGCGCAGGACGTTGTAGGGGAGCTTGCGGTACAGGCTCTGGTTGACCGCATGCGTGCCGGCACTGCCCACAGTCACCGTGTAGCCGTCGGGTGCTGCGCGCGCCACGATCTCGGTGCCGACGATGCCGCCGGCGCCGCCCCGGTTCTCGACAACTACCTGTTGCCCGAGCGCCGCGCCGAGCGGAGCGCCCACCAGCCGCGCGGTCAGATCGACGAACCCGCCTGGCGGGAATCCTATGACTACGCGCACGGGCTTGACCGGGTAGTCCGCCGCAGGAGCGTAACCGCCTCCCCCGAAGCCTGCCATGAAGACAATGAGCGCGAGCCCGTATTTCATGGCTTCACCTCCCCCTCTTCTTCATGGCGCCGCCGTCGGTGAGATGCACCGCGAGCGGCCCCTCGAAGGCACCGGGCGATCCTGCACGATCCCGGCCCGGGCCGCATGCGCTTTCAACGAACCACCTGGTCATTTCCGGCACGGAGCTCGGTGGCAGGATCTCTTTCACCGGCATCTTCCAGAACTGCCCGAAGCGGGCAAAGTAGACGCCTATGGAAGTAACCGGCCACTGCTCCGCTTTTCCGTTCTCGCCGCCGATTCCGCCCAATCCCGATAACAGGTAGTAACCGACCAACCGATAGGCGTCGCGCAGGTCGAATCTCGCCACGTGCGTGGTATTTACATCCACGACACAATAATCGAGGATGAAATCCGGATCGGCCCCTCCCACCAGTTCCGATGCAGGTAGGCGAGGATTCAGCATGCAGATGCGGGCAGCGCGGAATGTCTTCTCGTCAACGAGATCGAGCAGCGCCTTCAGATCGGCAGCATCATCGGCGCGCAGGTAGTTGATGGAGCGCCAGTCGACACGATTCGGGCCAGCGCGGACCGCCAGGTCGAGATGGGCCAGCCTGTATGCGGCAACCAGAAGTTCTTCCGTAACCCGGCCGTCTTCGGTATAGGCCTGACACCGGCGTTTGGCGTCGGCGACGTAGGCAGCGGCCCTGACCCCACGGGCGTGACGGCTGATTGTCGGCACTTCCTGGGCGCCACCGATAAGTTCCGCTCCGGCTTCCGCCGTCCACGCCGACACGCATGCCTGCGGATTGATTCGCTGCAGGAAAAAACGCAGGAGATAGCTGAATGCGCCGGCGACCATCTGGTAGTTTGTCGTCAGCGGCCGCGCCTGCAGTCCCCGCTCGAACTTGACGCGAGGCCGCAGCAGCCTGGCGCCGAAGCCCTGTTGCACATCCCCTCTGTCATGGATGAAGGAGTAGAGGGTCACTGCGCTCCCGCCCGCTCGAGAATTTCCCCCATTCCTCCCGAGCGTCCCGCGTCGCCAATTCGCCGAACAAAAGATGCCGACAATTGAAGATGCGCGCGCAGGCTTCTCGAGTTAGCAGAAGCATTAGGAAGGGTTTTGCGGTTCGGTGCCTGATCCTATCGGGTTCGACAGCGGTTGGATCGCCTTCCGAATGCCGACCGTTTTCCACCGCCGGCCGATGAGGAGCCGCAGCTTGCGGCACTCGAGATCTTTCAGCTCCTGGATCCGCGCTTCGAGGTCAACCTCGAATGCGCCCAGCAACTCGCGCGACGTCGCGACGTCGAGCTGACGCTTGAGCTCATAGAACAAGCCCGAGTATTCGCCGCACAGCTCGCGGATTACCGGAAACGAAGTCCGGTGTTGAGAACACAGGCCCAGACGCCTGATGGCGTCGCGATGCTCCAGCGTGCCGTAGCCCTTGTGCGCGGCGAATCCGTAGCCGGGATAGTCCCGGTCGAGATTTTCCATCAGGCGGTCGCGGTGGGTTTTCGCCACGATGGAAGCTGCCGCGATCGTGAAATTGATGCCGTCCCCCTTGTTGAAGTTGTTCTGGGGTATGTCCACCGCAATGGTGCGCGCATCCACCAGCACGTGTTGCGGACGCATGGGCAGCGCCTCGATCGCGCGCTTCATCGCGAGCAGACCCGCGTGATAGATGTTCAACCGGTCGATTTCCTCCACGTCGGCGAGGCCGATGCCGACGCCCTTGGCGCGGCCGTGAATGATTTCAGCAAGCTCGTATCGGCGCGCCGGATCGAGCCGCTTCGAGTCATCGACGCCTTCGATTTCGGTGCCCGGCTCGAACACGACGGCTGCCGCCACCACCGGGCCCGCCAGGGGACCCATCCCTACTTCGTCAACCCCGGCGATGTGAATCACCCCCGACTTCCACAAGACGTGCTCGAAATGCAGCATGGCCCCAATGCGAAGTCGCTCCTCCCGCTGCTTGTCGAAGCGCTTCTTGAGCACCGTGTAGAGCTTGCGGGCGCCCTGACGCGGATCTCGCTGCAGGCGCGCCAGCAAGCGGGCGGAAACCGGCTCGCCCTGCTCGAGGTAACGCTCGCGTATCTCCTCTATGGATAGCTCGTGTAATCCGCTCAACGCGCACGCTCCGCCTGTGCCAGCCGGCCGTTCCGGCGCAATTCAGGCACGCCATTCCCCGTCACCCGATCTTCGTTTCTCGCTGACTTCTTGTCAAACCTATTTCTTGAAGTGAGAGCTCGCTTTTCAAAAAGACTCCCGCCTACGGCGTCAATAAACAATACGCCTACCGCGCGCCCGCGCGTTCGAGGATTTTCACCATCTCTCCATAACGGCGCGAACGCGCGAGCGCGAGCGGCGTCTGCCCGTTCCGGTCGGCCAGGCTGACGTTCGCCCCCGCTTCGACCAGCGCCCTCAGGGTATCCGTGTGACGGGCGCCGCCGTCTCCGAGCACGATGGACTCGATCAGTGCCGTCCAGCCGAGGTTGTTGACATAGTCGAGCGGCGCCCCCGCTCGGATCAGCGTACGCACGACTTCCGCATGGCCTAGGTGCGCGGCGGCGATCAGCGCGGTGCCGTCATAGCGGCTGGTGATGTTCTTCGCGCTAGCGCCTGATGCGAGTGCGAGCTTGAGGGTCGGCACATCGTTGGCGACGGCCGCGATGGTGACGATGTCGTAACGATCTTTTTCCAGCGCGTTGGGATTCGCGCCCGCCGCGATGAGCGCGCGCATCGCCTCGTGATGGCCGCCGTAGGCCGCTACGTGCAGCGGCGTGCGCGCGTAAGCGTCGCGAACATCGGGTTTCTCACCCTTGGCAGTCAATGCCTTGATTTGTGCGGCATCGCCGCGGCCCGCGGCGGCAAGCAGTCCCGCGTAGCCCGCCTTTTCGGTCGGCGAAGGCGGCACCTGCGCCGGCAGCGGGAACGCACAGCACGCAATCAAAAGGAAGCCGCCAATGCGATTCATTCAACACCTGCACCGGTCGGCGTCCATCGCCGTCCAACGGCGGTTGCATGGCATTCTCACAACGCAAAGTCGAGCTTGCTGAAATCGGCCGCCTTTTCCGCCTCAGCCAGCTGCGAGAACAAGCGCTCCGCCTTTGCGCGGTCGCGGTGCGCCGTCAGCTTGAGGAATTTTTCCAATAGCTCACTGCGGGTCAACGGCATCGTCGGCGTGCCTTTGAAGTCGTGCCCTTCCGCCGCTACCTCCTGGCCGTTCTTCAGATGCAGCGTCACGCGGGAAGCCGGCGAAACGTGGCTTTCCGCCGTCTTCATCGGCACGAGCTGCGCACTCTTGCTAAGGGCGCGGATCTTCGGATCGTTCAGGCTCGCCTCCGAGAATACCCGCGGATCGGTGGGATCGAGGTAGAGCGCGAGCGCGACGCAGAACGGCACGCTGTACTGCATCATCGTGAGATCCATGGGCTCGGTGATGTTGTGATAGTCCACCGTCTTCTCATTTCCGGCGATCGTGATACGGGCGACGTCGCCGCCTGATATGCCATGTTTTTCCTTGAGATCGAGCGCCAGCGTCACCGGGACTTGCGCCGTGGAATGGCACGCGTAGCGCTTGATCTTGTTTTTCATGACGTGCCACGTGGAGCCGAAGTCCTTGGTCAGGCGCGCTGGCTCCGCATTACGGCAGAACGTATTGAGCAAGCCGAATTTCCCTTCGAATACGCCTTCGGGGCCGGTATAGCCGTCGCGGGCCAGAACCGCGGCCATGAACCCACCCTCCGCGGCGCGCCCCAGATGCAGGCGTTTGACCATCCCGCCCGTCTGGGAGAATTCCATCAGGCCCGAGCTCATGGAGCCCGCGATGCCGAAGGCGTTCGCCATCTGTTTCGCGTCATGGTCGAAGAGCCTGCCGATGACGACCGCCGTGCCATACACGCCTACCACGCCCGGCGAATGAAAGCCGACTTTTTCGATCGACTGGTTCGCCGCATTCCCGATCCGGTACAGGACTTCGTAGCCGGCAACGATGGCCGAGAGCACCTGCTTGCCGTTCAGCTTGCGGCCTTGTGCGGGAGCAAGGGCAGGAACGACGAGCGCGGCGCTGGGATGGATACCGACGCTCGGCTCGCACAGGCAGTCGAGCTCGAAGGCATGGGCCGCCGCGCCGTTGGACAGGCAAGCGAATGGCGCGCGCACCTTGATCGGCGTTCCGAACACGCTGCACTCGCCGGCCGCGCTGTTGCGTTTGGCGTATTCGATGACGGTCTGTGTCCAGGGAAGCTGCGAGCCGAAGACGCAGGCACCGACTGTGTCTATCATGCAGTCCTTGGCGCGCTCGATGACTTCCGGCGGAATCGATTCATACCTGAGTCCGACGGCAAATTCGGCAAGCTGGTGCGCGGCGGTGGTCATTTGACGCACGCCGCTGATGTTAGGATCGTTCATATTCGCGTTCCTTATTGATCATTTCGAAACCGGATGAGCCGCCGGCACCTATAATGCCGCATTGGCAGCGCCGCGTCATCGTGCGCTTTACCGCGTCACGGGCCGGTGTCAGTGCAGGGGAGCAGCGATGAACAAGGTCAAGCAAAAACTCGCCGCCGGCCAGGTGGTCACGATGTTCAATCCGGACTTCGCATCGCCGCGGCTCGTCGAGTATCTGGCAGGATTCGGACTCGATGTGGTGTGGATAGACGCCGAGCGCATGAGCTACGACTTCGAGCGCATCGAAGAGATGACGCGCGCGGCGCGCGTGGCTGGGATTGCCTCGGTGGCGCGGCCGTGGCTGAACGACGCGGGCCTGATCACACGCTATTTCGACTGCGGCGTGGACGGCATCATGGTGCCGCACGTGGAGGACGGCGCGACCGCGCGCAGAATGATCGACATCGTGCGCTACGCACGGCCCAAGGACCATGCCGACAAGATCGTCATCATCATGGTGGAGACGCCGACCGCAATCGACCGCATCGACGAGATCGCGGCGGTGCCCGGCGTCGACGTGATCAATATCGGCGTGAACGACGTGGCGCTGGCATTGGGCTTCCCCGGCCAGCCGGAGCATCCGGAGGTCACCGCGTTGCTCGAAACAGCCATCGGGCGCGTCGTCAAAGGGGGTAAGACAGCCGCCCTCAATGTGCTCACCAACTGGGAAGAACGCATGCCGTGGCTCATTTCGAGAGGCGTGCGCTGGCTGAACGTGCGTACCAACAACATCATCGCTCGCGGGGCGCGGCAGTACACCGATCTCCTGAAACGGCATACCGCTTGAGTATCTTCAGGGTCCCCTCATGCTCCCCTAGGCCCATATCATTCATCTTGATATGAGTCTTAAGGTATTTGATGGTATTTGATTATCGCGTAGGGCGGAGGAGAAACACATTCTTCGGAACTGAGTCGGTCCCGGGATCAATCTCTCGCGATCCCCTGGCGTTCTTTGGGTCGAGGGCTCTACCCAGCCCTGCGCTCGGTCAAATCAAAGTCCCATCAGGTGTCACCTAACCGAGCCAATAACAACCCCTTTTGAGACAAGCTCTGGTTACTTTACTCCGAGGTCATTTCGCCAATCCGAGGTCGTTCATGACCGCCTTGGTCTGGCTGTAGTCGTTCTCCAGGTATTTCGCGAATTCCCGGTTGCGCAGGAAATTGCCTTCCCAGAATTGGGCCTCCAGGCTCTTCAGCCACTCCTCGGCCACGACCACCTTGCCGAAAACGTCTTCCCAGTACGCCACCTGCGCCGCGCTCAACCCCTTGGCGCCGATGATGCCGCGCCAGTTCGAAACCACGATATCTATGCCCTGCTCGCGCAGCGTCGGCACGCTGGCGAGCGCTCCGCCCATGCGCCGCGGCGCGCCCAGCGCGATGATCCGAGCGTTGCCCGCTCTGACTTGCGCTATGACCGAAGAAACCGCGGAAGAGACCATGTTCAGGTGCCCTCCCATCACGGCGGTCATGCCCTCGGTATTCGATTTGAACACCACCACCTTGAGCTTCCTCGCGTCGAGGCCGGCCGACCTGGCGAGCAGCGTATACGTCAGATGGTTCGTCCCGCCCAGGTTGCTGACGCCCACGGACCATGCATCGGGATTCTTCCTGATCATCTCGATGAGATCGCGCGCATTCTTCACCGGGGAGTCCGCCCTTACCGTGAACGCGGTGTACTCGTTCAGCAACAGCGCGACGGGGGTGAAATCCGTGTAGTGCTGGGTCGAGATGCCCATGATGTGGTTCACCGTGAGCGTCGGATTGCCCAGATCGAAATAGTGCGCATCGCCCGGGTGCTGGTTGAGATAGGTGCGCACCAGGGTCTGGTTGCCGCCCACCTTGTTCAACACGTTGACCGGCACCGGCACGAGTTTCTGCTCCTGGATGATCTTCTGGAGATGACGCCCCATGGTGTCGTTGCTGCCCCCGGCGCCGGAGCCCACCAGCAGCTCGACCGGCTTGTCGGGCCGCCACGGCTGCGCGGTAGCGGGGGTCGCCGCCAGCAGGATGGCCGCCACCGTCGTCCGCCAAAGCACGCGCGTCGCGGAGATCACTTGGCCAAGCCCATGTCGGCGAGCACGCTCTTCAGCTCCGTGTGCTGAGCATCGAGATAATTGCGCGTGTCGCGGCTCCCCATATACGCGTTCTCCCATCCGTTTAATTCGAGATCTCTCTTCCATTCGTCCGTGGTGCTCAACCGCATCATTACCTGGTCCCACCAGGCGACGTGCGCCGGCGATATGCCGGACGGCGCCATCACCAGCCTGAAATTGTCCACGACGGCGTTTGCGCCTTGCTCCCGGAGCGTAGGGACAGGAGCGAGCGCGCCGCCCAGGCGTTTCGGCGCGGAGACGGCGAGGAAACGCATGGCGCCGGAGCTGAAGTGCGGCAACAGTATGGATGCGCTGGAGACTACGAGGTCGACGTGCCCGCCGAGGCCGGCGATGGCGGAATCGGCCGATGACTTGAAGACAATCGTCTTCAACTTTTTCGTGTCGGCGCCTGCGGCGCGCGCCACGGACGCCGCGGCTACGTGGTTCGCCCCGCCGAGGCTGGTGCCGACGGCGACGCTTACCGAAGCCGCGTCCTTCTGCAGCCGCGCCATGAGATCCTTGAGCGTCTTGATGGGCGAGTCGGCTTTCACTGCGAACACCACGTATTCGCTGTTCAACAACGCGATAGGCGTGAAATCGGTATAGCTGAAAGGACTGGTGCCGCTGATCTGATTGGTGAGCAGCACCGCTGATACGATTTCCAGAAAATGTGGATCCCCGGTGTGGCTCTTGAGATAGGTGAGCGCCACCTGCCCTTGACCGCCCGATTTGTTGACCACCGAGACCGGCACCTCGAGCACGCGCTTGTCCTGCCAGATCTTCTGGATCAGCCGCGCGGTCTTGTCCGTGCCGCCGCCGGAAGCGGAAGGCACGATGAGTTCGACGGCCTTCTCCGGTTTCCAGGCCGGGGGCTGCGCGGCCACGGCCGTGACCGCTCCCGTTAGCAACGCTGTCAATACGCCGGCGCCGAGCCAGGCGCTGCTCGCTGGTTTTCTCTCAGGCATGTTGCAACTCCGTCATGAGCGGCTTGACGCTGCCGGCGCTTTCCAGTCCTTTGAGCACCCCGGCCATCCGGGCGGTCTTGTCCTTGCCGAAGCGCGGCACGACCAGCTCGTCGAACTTCCGGTCGAGCTCGGCCGGGGTCATGGTCTGATGCCAGACTTCCTCCGTCAGCGTCCTCCCGTCCCGCGTCTTGATCGTGACTATCGCATGCCGGCCGGCTTCCATGTCCTTCCAGTCCTCGCGACCGATGAATTTGACGCGCTGCTGCATTTCGTTCGCGGCCGCGTCCATCGCCCCGGCCGGATCGTGCAGCCGGTAGAAATCGAGCTTGCCATGAGCGGCTGCGATGGCGCACACCGTCAGCGCGGATATCGAGGCGTGGCGCGTGGTCGGGATGCGCCGCAAGCCGCGCTGTGGAATCTGCACCTCGACTTCCGCGATGTCGCGCGGCTGCAACGCGTTGCTTTCGATCAGGCCGAACACGCCCTGCAGGTAGGTCTGATTCGGGCTGCCGACGGTATAACGCTTGTGCATGACGTCGGTGATCGAATAGTAGGTTCCGAGATCCTTCAGCATGTCGTCGCCCGCGCCCGGAGCGCTCAAGTACGCGTCGAACAGGCTGTGCGATCCGTCCAGGATATCGAGCGGGGCGTGGCAGCCGTCCTGCGCCAGCAGCGCTGCAGTCACGCCGTTCCGGTTCGCGGCGCCGACCTGGAACGTCTTGCCCATGTGCGCCGGATCCTTCGTCATGTTGTCGGGACCGGCAGCCTGGTAGGCCGCGAGGCACATCGCGACCTGCATCTGCTCGCGGTTGACGCCGAGCAGAAGCGCGGCGGCGACCGCGGAACTCACCGTCGCCACGACCGCGGTGGGATAGAAGCGGCGAGCGGCGTAATCGCGCTCGCGGTAGAAGATGGTCATCAGCCGGCCGCCGACTTCATAGCCGAGCGCCACCGCGCGCAGCACGTCTGCGCCGCTGGCGCCCGTCCACTGCCCCACCGTAATCGCGGTCGGCACCGGTCCCGACGCGACATGCCCGCCCACCGACTTGAGATGCACGGGATCGGCTTCGTCCCCATGCGCCATGCCGCCGTTCGCCATCGCCGCATTCACCAGGCTGGTCAAGCCGGCGTGGCCGATCATCGTGCACTCCTCGGTCCCGCCCATGCGCCGCAGGAACTTGACGATCGCCACGACCTCGGGGAGCTGCGAGCACGCGATCATCGCGCCGACCGAGTCGTATACGACGTCAACCGCCTTGCGGCGCGCTGCCTCCGGAATATCCTTCCAGCGCTGCGCGCACAACCATTCCGCGAGTTCCCCGGTGATCCCCATAAACGGTTATGCTCCGGTCCAGATTGCGCGCGGGCGGACGGCGCAGCACCCCTCCACAGAAACCCCTGCCTCTTGGCCAGTCCCAGCTCGGCGAGTATCTTGCGGTAGGACTGCGCCTGCGCGTCCAGGTACCTGAGCGATTCAGCGCTGTTCATGTACGAGCTTTGCCATTCATTGTCGGCCAGCTCTTTTTTCCAATCCGGGCTCACGGCCAGCTTCGCGAACACGCCGTCCCAATAGCGCAATTGCCGCGCGTCGAGGCCCTTGGCGGCTATGAACATGCGGAAGCTCGGCATCACGGTGTTGTTGCCCTGCTCCCTCCACGTCGGAACGTCGGCGAACTTGCCGCCGACGCGCTGCGGCGCGGCTATCGCGACGATCCTGATCTTCCCCGTGCCCAGCACCGGGATGTAGGTCGACATCGGCGTCGCCACCACGTCCACGTGCCCGCCCATCAGCGCGTTGGTGGCCTCGATGGAAGCCTTGAAGATCACCGTCTTGATCTTCGTCGGATCCACGCCCGCCGCCTTCAGCGCCAGCGCGATGCCGATGTGGTTGGCGTTGCCGACGCTCGTGCCGAACGCAAAAGAAACCGAATCCGGCGCAGCCCTTACCCGCTCGATGATGTCCTTGCCGGACTTGAGCGGACCGTCGGCCTTCACCGCGAATCCGATGTACCTCGCCATACAGGACGCTGACCGGCGTGAAGTGCGTGTAGTTGAGCGGGCTCACGCCCAATATGTAGTTCGTGAGCAGCGTCGCCGTCGCGGAGGCAAGGTAGTGCGCGTCACCCGTGAACTGGTTGAGATAGACGTAGGCGAGATTGCTGCCCCCGCCAGCCCGGTTGCTGACCGTAACGGTGGTGGGCACCAGGCCCTCCTGCATGATCTTCTGCATGATGCGGGCGGTGCGGTCCTGTCCTCCTCCCGCGCCACCCGGCACGATGAGCTCGACGTTCTTCTCGGGTTTCCATGTCTGCGCCATCGCCTGAGCGTGCGCAGGCGGGCTCAGCCACCATGCGAGAGCCAGTAGGGTGCCAGTCGAGATCCCGCGCCAGGTCATTTCCAATTCGCCATACAGAAGTTATGCCCGCGCGCGGTGGCGCTGCCGACCATCCCGCGTTCTGGCGCGCGGGTATCAGTTCTTGAAGCGCACCGGCCTGGTCACGGGATTGTAGCTGAACGAGGTCGGAACGAACTGCGAGTGAATGCCGGCGCCGCCCGCCACGACGATGTGGATGTGCGCCGGATGGTCCGCGATGCCGATGTGTCCGGGTCGCCCGCCTGCGCGAACAAGCGAGAGCGGCGGCGCTTGAGGCCTCGCGCATGCGCGCGGAAGCCGCGACAGCGGAATGCGCGCGTGCCGGAAGAGATGCTGCCGTATGGAGTCCTTGGTGTAGCCGTCGCGCGCGAGGACGCCGGCGTGCTCGGGACCAAGCACGATGACCGGTCCTGTGGGGAAGATCACGTTGTTGTGGCCGAGCGCCGTCATCGCACCGACGAAGTGATCGAGTATCTCGGCCCCGGTCTCGCAGCCATAGGTGAAAATGTTGTGGCCGGCGGATGCGCCGATCACGGATACGGTGCTTTCTTCAGGGCGGTAGCCGTGTTCGACGTGAAACGGCTGCCAGGGGTTTTCGGCCTCGTTCTCCGCAATGCAGAAGGTGAACTTGCCGGTCTGGCCCTGCGTCGACATGTCGGTCTCCCCCGGCTTGTCGCCGCCGGCGTTGCGCAGCACGAGTTGCAGCGCACGGCCGACCGTGGCGTTGGCGCGGCAACCTTGTCCGAACACGTTGCCGCGGGCATTGAAGCCGAGCGCCTGCACGGCAGGCCCGTTGACGATGATGAAGGGCGTCGTCGTGTTGGTCGCTGTCTGTATGCCGTAGAGGCGGCACTCGTCATCGAGCACGGCTTCGACGGCGGCCAGCACCACCGGGAAATACTCGGGCCGGCAACCGGCCATGACGGCGTTGACGGCGATCTTCTCGATCGCGGCCATGCGCATGCGTGGCGGAATCGGACCGATCTTTTCATCCGGATCACGGTCCACCGTTGCGAGCATCGCCCGCACCGCCTGCTCCGTGGGAGGCACGACTGGCAGCCCGTCACTCCAACCCTGCTCGAAAAAAAACTCCTGCACGGCGTCCGGCGTATCGTCGAGCCCGACGCGCTCCGGCAAGTGCTCGCGCCCGAGCTCACGCGATGGCGGCGCGCGTTGCGTCAGAGCCGACACCAGATGATCCACGACCGCGCTCGCGCGCTCGTGGACCACCCCTTCCGGCGCGGAATGCATGGGATGCGGTATCTCGACGACGGGAAGGTCCGCCATCCCCCGGCCGGCGGCCTGAAACTGCGCCGCGCGATAGAACGCGCTGCTGCACACCGTCGCCGTGGGTATCCCGCGGCGTTCCAGCGTGACGCCGTCGGCCACGCTCATCGAGGTCGAGGTGCCGCAGTCGCCGAAACACTGGATCACCGCATCGTACTCGACGAGTTTCGCCACATCGGAGTCGGTGAGCTGGTCCTTGGGCGCGAGCTTGCGTATCGTCGCACCCGTCTTCACCCCGTGCATTTCCTCGAGCAACGGCCTCAAACGGCCGAGGAACAGGTCGGCGTTCTGCTTGCTGTTGTCCACGAAAGCGACGCGCGCCCCGCGCAGCTGCGACAAGGCCGGGGCTGCTGGAACGGAGCGAACGGCATCGAAGATCGCGGGATTGAGCACGGTCAGCTTTTGCACGGCGGAATCCTCCATTAGGAAACGGGCATTTTAGCTGCCGCGTCTTATGCGCTCAATGGCCGGTGAATGCATAGTCTTATATCATATTTGATATAATGCACTCCATGCGGCTGGAGCAGCTCGAATGCGTCTGCGAGATCGTCAAGCAGGGACTCAGCGTGTCCGGCGCCGCGGCGGCGCTGCACACCTCACAACCCGCCGTCAGCCGGCAGCTGCGCGCCCTCGAGCGCGAGCTGGGCATGGACCTCTTCGTTCGCAATCACAAGCGCCTCGCCGGCATCACCGCGCCGGGGCAGGCGGTCATCGCCGCGGCGCAGCGCATGCTGACCGAGGCGGGCAACATGCGGAAAATCGGCCGCGACTCCGCCGCCGTTCAGAGCGGAACCCTGGTGGTGGCGACCACTCACACCCAGGCGCGCCATGCGCTCCCCAAGGTCGTCAAGCGCTTTACCGCCCGGTATCCGGAAGTCGAGCTGACGCTGCGGCAGGGCAATCCGCCTGCCGTCGCCGACATGGTGCGGGCCGGCGAGGCCGACATCGCGATCGCCAGCGAGGCGCCGGCGCGCTCGCCGGCGCTCGTATGCTGCCCGCCTATCAGCTGGAACGGATCGTATTGACTCCGCCGCGGCACGCGCTGCTCCGGCAGCGTCTTACCCTGGAACGGCTGGCCGGCTACCCCATCATCACCTACGACGAAGCCTTCGTCGGCCGCTCGCGCGTAATGCGCGCGTTCGAGGCCAAAGGATTGAAGCCGCGCATCGTGTTGAGCGCTATCGACACGGATGTCATCAAGACCCACGTCGAGACCGGTCTCGGTATCGCCATCGTGGCAAAGATGGCGTACGACGCGCGCCGCGACCGGGGTCTGCGCGCTATCGACGCCAGCCACCTGTTCGAGCCCAACACGATCTACGTCACGCTGCGCCGGGACGGCTATCTGCGGCGCTACGCGCTCGACTTCATCGAGTGGTTCGCGCCGCATCTCAAGCACGACATCGTCGTGCAGGCGCTGCGCGGGCCGGGATCCCCCGCGCGGATTACGGCCGGGACGCCTTGATACAGCCGGCGCTATCCGCTGTGATAAGATTTCCAACGTAGCCCGGGCGCAAAAACCGATGCCGCTCTCGCCCCTCACCGCTCTTTCCCCGCTCGACGGCCGTTACCACGAGAAGCTTTCCCTGCTACGGGACAACTTCAGCGAGCTCGCGCTCATCCGCTACCGCGTGCTAATCGAAGTTGAATGGTTGAAGGCGCTCGCGCGGGAGCGGGCGATCGCGGAAGTGCCGGCGTTCACGCCGCCGGCGATAGCCGCGCTCGACGCACTCGGCGCCGGCTTTTCGGAGGCGGACGGAACGGCGGTCAAGAAGATCGAAGCAAAGATCAATCACGACGTGAAGGCGATCGAGTACTTCATGCGCGAGAAGCTCGCGGAGAACCGCGAAGTCATGAAGGTCGCCGAGTTCATCCACTTCGCCTGCACCTCGGAAGACATCAACAACCTAGCTCATGCACTGATGCTCAAACGGGCGCGAGACGATGTGATGCTGCCTGCACTCGACGCCGTCATCGGGAAGTTGAACGACATGGCGCGCGAGCTCGCGGATGCGGCCATGCTTGCGCGCACTCACGGCCAGCCGGCCAGCCCGACCACGATGGGCAAGGAGCTCGCCAACGTGGCGCGACGGCTCGCACGCGGCCGCGGGCGCATTGCCGCGGTCACGTTGAGCGGAAAGTTGAACGGCGCGGTGGGCAACTACAACGCGCATCTCGCCGCCTATCCGACGGTCGACTGGGAGCAGCTCGCCCGGACGTTCGTCGAGAGCCTGGGGCTCGAATTCAACGCCTATACCACGCAAATAGAGCCCCACGACGCGATCGCCGAGCTGCTCGACGCGTACGCGGGGGTAAACGCCGTATTGATCGACCTCGACCGCGATGCGTGGGGCTACATAGCGCTCGGATACTTCCGGCAGAAAGCGGCGGGCGCCGAGGTCGGTTCCTCCACCATGCCGCACAAGGTGAACCCGATAGACTTCGAGAACTCCGAGGGTAATCTGGGCCTCGCGAACGCGCTGCTCAGACACATGAGCGACAAGCTCCCGATTTCGCGCTGGCAGCGCGACCTCACCGACTCCACGGTGCTCCGCAATCTCGGAGTCGCGCTCGGCCACGCGCTGCTCGGATACGATTCCTGCCTGCGCGGCTTGCGCCGGCTGGAAGTCGACCGGCAGCGTCTCAATGAGGATCTGGACAGCAACTGGGAAGTGCTCGCCGAGCCGATTCAGACCGTGATGCGGCGCTACGGCGTCACCGGCGGCTATGAGAAGTTGAAGGAGCTGACGCGCGGCCAGACCGGGATTACGCGCGAGACCTTGCACGCTCTCATCAAGGATCTGGGCATACCCGACCCAGAGAAGAAACGCCTGCTGGCGATGACGCCGGCTACGTACATCGGCAAGGCAGCCGAGCTCGCCAAAAAAGTTTGACCAAGCCCAGGCTACCCGTGATCTTGTTTATCTGGCCCTCACATAAGTGAGCCAAGCACGCCCTAAAGCACGTGAAGTCAGCGCAAGTCTTGAACCCGCCCTCACCCTTTCGACACGTCACTCGTCACCCGTCACTCGTCACGCACTATCACTATGGCCCGCGTAACTCCGATTGACGAGCGCAGCCATCCCGAGCTCGCCGGGCTCATCGCAAGGATCCGCGGCGCGCGCGGTGGGCGTCTGCTCAACTTCTATCGCGCGCTGTTGCACAGCCCGCCGCTGGCGGCCACCTGGCTGGAGTTCAACAACGCGGTGCGCTACCAAACCGGCGTCGACGACCGCTTGCGCGAACTCGCCATCATGCGTGTCGCGATCCTGAACCGCGCGGATTACGTGCTGAGTATCCACAAGGCCCGCTATGCCGGGCCGGCGGGCGTCACGCCGGCACAATCCGAAGCCCTGGCTGACTGGAGCAGCTCGAGGCATTTTGGACCCGGCGACAAGGCGCTGCTCGCTTACGTGGACGCAATGACCCGCGACGTGGAGGTCCCGGATGCGGTGTTCGACGCGGTGCGGGAGCATTTCAGCGAGCGCCAGGCCGTGGAATTGACCGTTCTCATCGCCGCCTACAATCTCCATACCCGCGTGCTCAAGGCGCTCGATGTCGATCCTGAGAAGGCGTGATGAGTGACGGGTGATGAGTGATGCGTGTTCGTAATGCCCAGAAGCCAAAGCGCAGGGGCGTGAAAGCACCAGCGGGACGGACCAACCCCATCACCCATCACCCATCACCCATCACCCGGCCCCTCGTGGTCGTCGAGGACGACGCCTTCACGCGTATCATCGAGATCGTCCTCGATCCGGCGGTCGCGCCCGCCCGGATCGCCGCTTTCGCTCACTTTTTCGGCCACGAGCTGCCGGACTTTCCGAGGTGGTGCGCGCGGTTGCGCGAGCGCCTCGGATTCCTCCATCCGGCCCGCGTCGAGCTCGTCACTACGCAGGAAGCGCTGGCGGCGAACCTCGCTGGCGCAACGGCTGCAGTCGTGGAATCGCTGGAGATCGGCCCGCGGGAGCTGGCTGAGGCACAGCAACTGCGGGTCGTGCAGAAGTTCGGCATGGTCACTGCGAACATCGATATGCAAACGTGCAATGCGCGCGGTGTGCGCGTTTTGACCCTGAGGCGCCGGGCCAACATCGCCTGTGCGGAGCACACGATGGGCCTGATGCTCGCGCTCGCGCGCAAGATCACGGAAACCAACGGATTGGTGAGCGCCGGGCGCTTGACTGCCGCCGGCCATGCGCCGACGCAGTACGACCGCGCGCACACGGGCAACTCCAACTGGGCCCGAATCAAGGGCGTGCGCACGCTCAACGGCAAGCAGCTCGGGATCTTCGGGCTGGGCGAGATCGGCCGCGAGCTCGCCGTGCGCGCGGCCGCCTTCGGCATGCGCATCGTCTACACCCAGCGCCGGCGCCTGTCCCCGGACGAAGAACGACGCTACGGCGCCGCCTGGTGCACGCTGGATGAGCTGCTGGCACACTCTGATGTCGTGAGCCTGCACCTTCCCGGCAATTCCGCCACACGGGGGATCATCGGCGCTCGCGAACTCAGCTCGATCAAACCCGGCGCGTTTCTCGTCAACATCGCGCGCGCGGACCTGGTGAACCGCGACGCCCTGCTCGACGCCTTGCGCGCGGGCCGGCTTGGCGGGTTTGCGCTCGACCCGCTGTACGAGGCGCCGGGCCGCGATGACGACCCGCTGCTCGGCTTCCGTAACGTCGTCATCACGCCTCACCTCGCAGCCCAGCCGCGTTTCAACGCACTGGAAGATTTTGAAGAGCTGCTGACGGGACTGGACGCTGCGCTAAGTAGCGGCGGGGAACGGGCCCCTTCCGTGTAGAGCTTTCGGAGCCTTCCCGTTCCCCCCGCACCCCCCGGTCGCACAATGAAGCAGCATCGCGGAGAATGAGCAGGTACGCCGGTCGCCGCCAAGAATACAAAATGGGAACCCGCGGACCCACGCCAATGAACGCAAACGCGAACAGATTCAGAGGCCTTGATCCAAAGCAGGTGGAAGCCTTCTGTCTTCGATGCATATTGTTTTTCCTTGGCGGGCTTGGCGTCTTGGCGGTTCAGTTGTTCTTTTCAGCGCCCGCGCG
Organism: uncultured beta proteobacterium; assembly: GCA_963802355.1. Lineage (GTDB taxonomy): Bacteria > Pseudomonadota > Gammaproteobacteria > Burkholderiales > SG8-41 > SG8-41. The sequence continues at coordinate 1,078,704 of CAWDIV010000015.1, forward strand.
TGCCGCGGAGCTCGCGTTTCCGGCGCGGCCGATACGTTTCGTTGTCCCGTTCCCGGCGGGAACGACGACCGACGTCGTGGCGCGGCTCATCGCGCAGCGAACCGCCGAGCGCATTGGCCAGCAAATCGTGATCGACAACCGTTCGGGCGCAAGCGGCACGATCGGGGTCGAGACCGTAGCGCGAGCCACGCCCGACGGGCATACGTGGGGGCTCGGCACGACGAGCACGCATGCGCTCGCCGCCATACTCAATCCGAAGCTGAGCTACGACCCGACCAGGGATTTCACGCCGGTTGCCCTGCTCGGCGACGCGCCCTACTTCCTCACTACGTACCCCGGGTTACCGGCGACAAACGTCCAGGAGTTCGCCGCGTATGCGCGCGCCAATCCCGGCAAGGTGTCCTACGCATCGGTCGGCAATTTCAGCATGGGGCACCTCTTCGGCGAGATGATGAAGAAAGCGGCCGGATTCGAAATGGTGCACGTGCCCTACAAGGGGTCCAACCTCGCGCTGATCGACCTGCTGGCAAACCGGATCCAGCTGAACATCAGCACCATTCCGGCATCCCTGCCACAGGTCAGGGCCGGGAAGCTGCGTGCGCTGGCGGTCACGAGCCGCGGACGGGTTTCCGCGCTGCCGCAGACTCCGACCGTGGCGGAGTCGGGGTTCCCCGGCTTGTTCGCCTCGTTATGGGTAGGCGTGTTCGTTCCATCGCGCACGCCCGGCGCGGTGACCGCTCTACTCAACCGCGAGCTCGGCTCCACCCTGCGATCGAATGACGCGCGCGAGGTCCTGATCGAGCAGGGATTCGAGCCTGCTGCTGTGACGCCGGACGCCTTCGCCAAACTCATTCGCGAAGAGACTGCGCGCTTGCGGAAGGTGATCGACGAGGCCGGCATCAAGCCGGAGTAGCCGGCCATCGTTAGCTGAAATCAGGAAAGCTGAACCACAAAGGACACCAAGGACACGAAGGTTCCATCCACCATCTTTTTTGTTCCTTTGCGTCCTTTGTGTCCCTTGTGTCCTTGGTGGTTTAAGATTTTTTGCTTCTCGACGTTTCACGCATTTTGCTTCTTGATGCTGTCGAGCTCGGCCCAGATCCTCAGTGCCTCCGGCATGGCCGGCGGCTCCTCCCGATAGCCCAGTTCGGCAAGCACCGCTGAATTGGCTAGCCTCCTGCCGTGGTCCAGGAACAGGCCCTTGACGAAGGCGTGGGCGCACAGCGTTCGGTTCGACTCGAAGCGCTGTTCCATATAGGCGTACTTTTCGTCCCAGGTCACCACGCGCGTTACCAGATCGAATTTCTGGAACGGCGCGAGCTGGCGGATGAAGTTGATCTCGGCGGCGGCCAGCACCGGCATCCAGCGCTTCCTCGCGACGATCGGCAGCAGCCCGATCTGCGCCGTCATGTGCAGCCTTCCCAGATCCATGAACGAGAGGTAGCGCCCGTTGTTCATGTGGAAGTTGATGTCGCAGTCGGTCGGCAGCACGCGAAACGCGATGCGCGATTCATCGAACACGCCTTTGCGCGGCAGCCGCCAGATCTTCCACAGCACGAACAGCAGGCGCAGGTACAGGTTCATGAGAGCCGCCCCAGGTTTCGAGGTGAACGAGTGAACGGGTGAACGGGGAACCCCCTCACCCAACCCCGCCCCTTCACCCCGCTCCGAGTGCTCTCCCCCCAGTTACGGGGGAGAGGGAGTTCCCTGCCCGTTCACTCGTTCACCCGTTCACTCGTTCACGGGTTTTGTGCGCCGGTGGCGCGCATATTCGATGATCGCGGGAGAGATCGAGATGAGGACGATGATGACAATGACGATCGTCAGGTTTTCCTTCACCACCGGCACGTTGCCGAAGTAGTAACCCGCGTAGGCGAGAGAGCCCACCCAGGCGATGCTGCCGGAGAAACTGTAGAACAGGAAGGTCGCATATTTCATGCGTCCGATGCCGGCGACGAACGGCGCGAAGGTGCGCACGATCGGCATGAACCGCGCCAGGAATATCATCTTGGCACCGTATTTTTCATAGAACTGCTGCGTGCGGCGCAGATGCTCGGGATTGAAGAGCCGCGATCGCTGCCGGCTGAAAATACGCGGCCCGACGTAGCGGCCGATCCAGTAGTTGGTGTTGTCCCCGAGAAAGGAGGCCGCCGCGAGCGCCGCGAAAAGCCCGTGTATGTACATGTCCCCGGCGGCGGCAAGCGCTCCCGCCACGAACAGCAGGGAATCGCCGGGAAGAAATGGCGTTACGACGAACCCGGTCTCGCAGAAAATGATTGCGAAGAGAATCAGGTAGATCCACACGCCATAGTTCGACACCAGCCACTGCAGATGGCGGTCGAGGTGCAAGACGATGTCGAAGAAAGTGGCGAGGAGTTCCAAATGGCTAGCCGATCAACAGCTTCACGCCAAGCCGCGAAGGACACGATGTCGGTCAACAGCTCGCACGCAATCTCTGACTCCGTCAGTGGCGAGCCCAGCCTGAACAAAGACTTGTGCGTTAATCGCTGATTTAGGGATCATTCGACCTCGCGTAGGACTGAGGAAAAGCACATTCTTCTGAAGTTAGTCGGTGCGGGGTCAATCTCTCGCTATTCCCTAACTTGCTTTAGGCCGTGGGCTCTACCTCAGACGTACTCTCGGTCAGATCCCAGCTCTGATGACCAAGTCACCTGATTTCGTATCTTTTATGGTGAGGCTTTTGTCGGTGCGGACCAAACAGTCATCGGTCTAGACCGTCCCGGACGCGGTTCTCTTTTCAGCCTCGGGCTTGACCAGGTCTTCGCGCCGCAGGCCGAGCCACATCAAAAGCGGGCTGCCGACCAGCACCGAGGAATAGATGCCGAAGCAGATGCCGATGGTAAGCGCCAGTGCGAAATAGAACAGCGTCTCCCCGCCGAAAAGCAGCATCGAGCACACCATGAGCTGGGTGCAGCAGTGGGTGATGATGGTGCGTGACATCGTCGCGGTGATCGCGTTGTCGATGACCTGCGGCGTGGGCACGTTGCGGAAGCGGCGGTTGCGGAAGTTTTCGCGCACCCGATCCATGACCACTACCGACTCGTTCACGGAGTAGCCGAGCACGGCGAGCACCGCCGCGAGCACCGGCAGCGAGAACTCCCACTGGAAAAGCGAGAAGAAGCCCAGAATGATCACCACGTCGTGCAGGTTGGCGATGATCGCGGACACTCCGAACTTCCATTCGAAGCGCAGCGCGAGATAACCGACGATGCCCAGCGAAACGAACAACAGCGCGAGCGCGCCGGCCTCGAACAACTCCTTGCCGACCTGCGGTCCGACGAACTCCACGCGCCGCATCTCCACGGCCTGCGTCCTTCCTTCTTGAGCTCCTGCAGCACCTGCTCTGAAAGCTTGGCGCTGGTCACGCCCTGCTTGAGGGGCAGGCGGATCAGAACGTCGCGCGCGGTTCCGAAGTTCTGCACCGAGGCATCGGTGAAGCCGAGCCGCGACATCGCTTCTCGGATCTTGTTGAGCTCGGGCGGCTGCTGGTAGTTCAATTCCATCACCGTTCCGCCGGTAAAGTCCACGCCGAAGTGCAGGCCTTTCGTCGCGAGCGAGCCTACCGCGATCAGGAACGTGATGAGCGAAATCACGTTGAAGATCAGCGCGTGGCGCATGAACGGGATGTCGCGCTTTATGCGGAAGAACTCCATCGCTACGCTCCCGTTCCGCTAAGGCAAAAGGCGAAAGGAGAAAGGAGAAAGGAGCTCCCGCACCGCGAGGGTACGCACCTTCCGCTTTCCGACTTCCGCCTTCCGCCTTGCATATTCATCGTTCCGCCTTCCGCCTTCATCCTTTGGCGGCCGCTTGCGGCCGCCAAACCTGCCCGATCGAAACCTTCTCCAGCTTGCGCTGGCGGCCGTAGTAGAGATTGACCATCGCGCGCGACACCATCACCGCACTGAACATGGACGTCAGTATCCCGAGGCAGTGCACGACGGCAAATCCTTTTACCGGGCCGGACCCGAAGAGAAACAGCGCGAGGCCCGCGATCAGCGTCGTCACGTTCGAATCGAAAATGGTGTTCCAGGCGCGGTCGTAACCCGCGTAGATCGCCGCCTGCGGCGTATTGCCGTTGCGCAGCTCCTCGCGCACGCGCTCGTTGATGAGCACGTTGGCGTCGATCGCCATGCCGAGCGTCAGCGCGATCGCCGCGATGCCGGGCAGCGTGAGCGTGGCCTGCAGCATCGAGAGCAGCGCCACGAGGAACAGCAGATTGCACGTCAGCGCGATGATGGAGATCACGCCGAACATGTGATAGTAGAGGATCATGAATACCGCGATCGCGGCGAATCCATACCACATCGACTGGAAACCGAGGCGGATGTTTTCGGCGCCGAGCGAGGGTCCCACCGTGCGCTCCTCGATGATCTCCATCGGCGCGGCGAGCGCGCCGGCCCGCAGCAGCAGCGCGACATCTGCGCTTCCTGCGTGGTCATGCGCCCGCTGATCTGGACGCGTCCGCCGCGGAATCTCGGACCGGATGACGGGCGCGGTTACGACCTCGCCCTTGCCCTTCTCGAACAGCAGGATCGCCATGCGCTTGCCCACGTTCTCGCGCGTGACCTGCTGGAAGATGCGCGCGCCGGTGCCGTCGAGATTGATGTGCACGGCCGGCTCGCCGGTCTGGTTGTCGAACCCGGGCTGCGCGTCGTTGATGCGATCGCCGGTCAGGATCACCTGTTTCTTCACCAGCAGCGGCTGCGCCGCCGCGCTCGACGTAGAGCTCGGTGTTGAAGGGCACCTGACCTTTCATCGCCGCATGCGAGTACCGCCGGATTGGCGGATCCCTCATCATCCACCAAGCGCACTTCGAGCGTTGCGGTGCGGCCGAGGATATCTTTCGCTTTCGCGGTGTCCTGCACTCCCGGCAACTGCACGACGATCCGTTCCGCGCCCTGCTGCTGTGATGATGGGCTCGGCCACGCCCAGCTCGTTGACGCGGTTGCGCAGGGTGGTGATGTTCTGCTGCAACGCGGAAGTCCGCCGTGCGCCGCTGTGCCTCCGGCTTCAACGTGGCGACGATGCGGGATTCACGCCTTCATCCGGGCTCCTCAAGTCGAGATCGGGCATGCTGCGCACGATCTCATCCACCGCCCGGTCGCGCATCGCGCGGTCCCGGAACCGCACGATCACCGTATTTCCCTCGCGCGCCACGCCGCGCGTACTGGATGCGCTTGTCGCGCAACGCGGTGCGGATGTCGTTCGCGGAGGCTTCCATCTTCTTGGTCAGCGCCGCCTTCATGTCCACCTGCAGCAGGAAATGCACGCCGCCGCGAAGATCGAGCCCGAGGTACATGGGCTTCGCGCCGATCGCCGTCGAGCCAGCGCGGGGCTGTTGGAGAGCAGGTTCAGCGCGACGACATAGTCGTCGCCCAGCTGGCTCTGCAGCAGATCCTTGGCCTTCAGCTGGGTATCGGTGTCGGCAAACCGCGCTTTGACGCCGGTTGGGTCGAGAAAGATGCCGTTCGTCGGATACGTCGCCCTTCTTGAGCGTGTCCTCGACGCGCGCGAGCAGCGCCGCGTCGGACTTGAGCGTGGCCCTGACCGGCGATGACCTGCACCGCCGGCACTTCGCCGTAAAAAGTTGGGCAGCGTGTAGACGAACCCCAACAGCAGCGCCAGGCCGATGATGAAGTACTTCCAGGGGGGGTAGCGGTTCATTGCTGCATGGGATGAGTGAGGGGTGAGGAGTGAGGAGCGAATCCGATGTTCTTCCGCCTAACGCCTCATCGCCTATCACGCCTCACTAGAGATTTTTCAGGTCCCCTTCGGCAGCACGAGCTGCACGGCGGGTCGCTGTACCTGCACTTCCACGTTGTTCGCGATTTCGACGGCGACGTAATTCTCGCTCACCCTGGTGATGCGGCCGAGCACTCCGCCCGCCGTGACGACCTCGTCGCCCTTCTGCAGCGCCTCGATCATCGTCTTGTGCTCTTTCGCCCGCTTCATCTGCGGCCTGATCATCAGGAAATAGAGCACGCCGAACATGAGCAGGATGAGTATCATGCTTTCGAAGCCGCCGCCCGCGGCGCCCGTGCCCTGGGCGTAAGCTGGATTGATCAACATGGAGTGGCTCCGGAAGCCTTACGAGGCAGGTCTATGAAAAGGCGGGAATTTTATCACGATTCAACCGGCGCCAGCGGCTTCCAGCGCCAGAAACGACATCCGCCAACCGACTACCCTCGATCGCCGCGCGTAAGCTCTCGCATGAGTTCATGGTAGTAATGCAGGTTGTGCAGGGTATTCAACCGCGCGCCGAGGATTTCGTTCACGCGCTGCAAATGATGGAGGTAGGCGCGCGTGAAGTTACGGCAGGTATAGCAGCCGCATTCCGGGTCGAGCGGCGCGAGGTCGTTCCGGTAACGCGCATTTCTCAGCTTGATCACGCCGCGCCGCGTGTACACCCAGCCGTTGCGTCGCGTTGCGCGTCGGCAGCACGCAATCGAACAGATCTATGCCCGCCGCGACGGCTGCGGCGATGTCATGTGGAGTTCCCACCCCCATGAGATAGCGCGGGTGCTCTGGGGCAGGCGCGGCGCCGTATGCCTCACAATGCGCATCATGTCGCGCTTCGGACTCGCCCACCGAGAGGCCTCCGATCGCGTAGCCATCGAAACCGATGTCCGCCAGGCCCGCGAGCGACTCTTCGCGCAACTCCTCGTGCATGCCGCCCTGCACGATCCCGAAGAGCGCATTCCCGTTGCCTTCGTGCGCGCGGCTTCGAGCGGTCCGCCCAGCGCAGGGAAAGCCGCATCGAATCCCGCACCTGCTCGAGCGCGGCCGGATAGGGGGTGCACTCGTCGAACACCATCGCGATATCGGCGTTCAGCACGCGCTGGATACGCATCGATTCCTCGGGAGTGAGGAAACACGGATCGCCGTTCACCGGTGACTGGAACCGTACGCCCTCTTCCGAGATCTTGCGCAATGCGCCCAGGCTCCATACCTGGAAGCCGCCGGAATCGGTAAGGATAGGGCCGTCCCATCCCATGAAGCGGTGCAGTCCCCCATGCGCCTCGATCACGTCCAAGCCGGGGCGCAGCCACAGGTGAAACGTATTGCCGAGCACGATTTGCGCACCGACTTCCTTCAGTTCCTGCGGGCTCATCGCCTTGACCGTGCCGTACGTGCCGACCGGCATGAAAGCGGGCGTGTCCACGCGCCCGTGCGGCAGCGTCAACACCCCGCGGCGCGCGGCGCCGTCAGTCGCTGTGATGGAGAACTGCGTCAAGAATTAGCCGCCGATGAACGCCGATGGACTCATCACTCATCACCCATCACTCATCACTGTTTTTCAATCAGCATCGCGTCGCCGTAGCTGAAGAAACGATAGCGGCTGTCGATCGCGTGCCGGTAGGCGCGGCGGATATTATCCATGCCGCCGAACGCCGAAACCAGCATGACGAGCGTCGATCGGGGAAGGTGAAAGTTCGTGAGCAGCCGTTCGACGACGCGAAAGCGGTAGCCGGGAAGTATGAACAAGCTGGTTTCCCCGTGGCCCGCGGCGAGACTGCCGCCGGCGGCTGCCGATTCCAGCGCCCGCAGCGCGGTCGTTCCTACCGCGAGCACGCGCCCGCCGGCGGCTTGCGCGCGCGCGATCGCATCCACCGTCGCCTGCGGCACCTGGTACCACTCGCTGTGCATGCGATGCACCGACAAATCCTGGGCACGCACCGGCTGAAACGTTCCGGCGCCCACGTGCAGGGTGAGATACGCGAGCGTGACGCCGCGCCGTTGGAGCTCGGTGAGCAGCGCCCGGTCGAAATGCAGGCCGGCGGTGGGCGCCGCCACCGCTCCCGGCTCGCGCGCGTAGACCGTCTGATAGCGCTCCGCGTCGCGTTCCTCCGCCGGACGCGACACATACATCGGCAGCGGCACGATCCCGTGGCGCTCGAGCAAGGCGAACACATCCTTGCATCCCTCGAGCCGCAGCCGGTAGAGCTCGCCGCGCCGTTCGAGGACGGTCGCTTCGATGGCGTCTGCGAGAAGCAGCGTGCCGCCTGACTGCGGCGGGTGGTTCACCCCCACCTGCGCGAGCACCTCATCCGGTCCGAGCACGCGCTCGATCATGACTTCTACGCGCCCGCCTGTTTGCTTGCGCCCGAGGAGCCGCGCTCTGATTACCCGCGTGTCGTTCAACACGATAACGTCGCCGGGCGCGACCAGCCCGACGATGTCGCGAAACTGGCCATCGGAGTAAGTGCCCGTCGTGCCGTCCAGCCGGAGCAGCCGGCTCGCGCCCCGCTCTGCCGCGGGATGCTGCGCGATTAATTCCTCTGGCAATTCGTAATCGAAATCGTCACGGCGCATGCCTCATTATATGAGGCGTGACTGATGAGGCGTGACTGGTGACTCGTGACTGGTGACTCCTGACTGATGAAGCGTGACTGATGTGGCGTGACTGATAGGGCGTGACTCGTGGTGAACTGTTCCGTCAGATTGCTGATTGTTTGCCATGTAAGGAATGCGCGATAATCGCGCATTCCTGCCGGGATGGCGGAATTGGTAGACGCACGGGACTCAAAATCCCGCGCCAGCGATGGCATGAGAGTTCGATTCTCTCTCCCGGCACCAGCAATCCAGTTTCGGGTTCGAAGGTTTCGGGTTTCGGGTTGGTTCGGTCCTTGACTCGAAACTCGAAACTTGAAACTCGGAACTAGGTTTCGGGCCCCGCCACCTCCACGCGATTGCGGCCCGCGCGCTTCGCCCGCGCGCTACCGCCTCCTCGAAGTAGCGGCGGGTATACAGCCCCGTGAGGCTGTCCCGGTCCACCAAACCCTGCAATCTGCTTTCCGCCTCCCGGCGCATTCGCACTTCCTCGACCAGTCTGGCATTGGTCGCCGCGATGTCCGCGGTGCGCTCGACGACACGTTTGTTGAGCTCGGTGTTGAATCTGATGTATCGTGGCCAGCCGCTCGGCACGCTCACTGCCTCTTGCGGCGTCGCGCTGTTCCCCGATCACGCCGCAGATCCACAGTCTCTGCTGCGCGCAGCGGACGAGGCCCTCTACGGCGCTAAAGGCAGCGGCCGCGACCGCGTGGTGATCAGCGAGACCGCCGCCGCCCGCGCCGCAGAAGTCCCACCACCGAAGCGGCAGTCCCGGCAAGCTTGATCAAACGGAGCCGGTCCGAACCTCGACGTTATCGATGAGCCGCGTGCGCCCCAGGCGCGCTGCCGCGAGCACGACGAGCTCGTTATCGCCCGCTTTCGGCGGCTGCAGATCGGCCTGCCGACGCACCGCGACGTAATCGGGCTGCCAGCCGTGGTCCGCGAGCTCCGACATGCAGTGCAGCTCAATGCGCTGAAAGTCGCGGGCGCCGCCGATGATCTCGGTATGCGCCTGCTTCAGCACAAGATAAAGCCGCGGCGCTTCCTCACGCTCATTCGCGGACAAATAGAAGTTGCGCGACGACAGCGCGAGTCCGTCAGCCGCTCGCACCGTCTCCGCCGGAATGATTTCGATCGGCAACGCAAACTGCCGCACCATGTCGCGCAGCACGAGATATTGCTGGTAATCCTTCTTGCCGAAGATCGCCGAGTGCGGCATGACCAGATTGAAGAGCTTCAAAACCACCGTCGCCACGCCGCGGAAGTGTCCCGGCCGGTGCTCGCCTTCGAGAATGTGCTGCAGGTCCGACGGTTCGACCACGAAGGTCTGCGTTTCCGGATAGATTTCCCTTTCATCCGGTGCGAACACGACGTTCACGCCGGCTTCCTTCAGGCGCTCGCTGTCTTCCCCCAACGTCCGCGGATAGCGTTCGAAATCCTCGCGCGGCCCGAACTGCAGCCGGTTCACGAAGATGCTCACCACCGTGCACGCCGCCCGCGGCTTGGCGAGCTTGATCAACTGGATGTGCCCGTCATGCAGATGGCCCATCGTTGGCACGAAGACATTGTTCGGCTCGCGCTGCAACCGCCTTCGCAGCTCGGATGCGGAGTGAATGATATCCATAGGATTAGGATTCGGGACGGGGATACTCTTACGGGCAGTCGAATGATGGGACTCCCGCTTCGTGGATCATGCCGGGAGCCCGAATCCTGAACATGGAGCCTCTTATATTCGTTCCATCCTAGCAGCCTGTCGCACAGGCTGCCTCAGGAATTCGGCGGGCGAAAACCCGTCGAATTCCTAGGCGGAAAAAGAGTGCTCGGGACCGGGAAACGCCCCGGACTTCACTTCCTTGACGTACAGCTCCACCGCGCCCTGGACGGAACCGGCGAGGCGCAGGAAATTCTTGACGAACTTCGCCTTCCGGCCGGGAAAAATATCGAGCATGTCGTAGAGCACGAGCACCTGCCCCGAACAGTCCGCGCCGGCGCCGATACCTATGGTCGGCACCTGGATCGACTTGGTGACCTCGCCCGCCAGCGCCGCGGGGATCGCCTCGAGCACGATCATGCCGGCTCCGGCCTGCGCGAGCTGTTTAGCTTCCTTCAGCAGTTGCTGGGCGGCGCCCTCCCCTTTGCCTTGTACCTTATAGCCTCCGATCTGGTGCACCGACTGCGGCGTCAACCCGAGATGCCCGCACACGGGTATGCCGCGATCGGTGAGAAATTCGATGGTTTCCAGCATCGGCCGGCCGCCCTCGATCTTCACCATGTGGGCGCCCGCGGCCATGATCTCCGCGGCGTTGCGCAGCGTCTCCTGAGGCGAGATCTGGAAAGTGGCGAACGGCATGTCGCCGAGGATGAACGCGCGCTTCGACCCGCGCGCCACACACTGGGTGTGATACACGATATCGCGCAGCGTCACCGGCAGCGTCGATTCGTGCCCCTGCAGCACGTTGCCGAGGGAATCGCCGATGAGGAGGCTCTCGACCCCACCTTCTTCCAGCACGGCGGCGAAGCTGGCATCGTAACAGGTGAGCATCGAGATCTTGCTGCCTTCCTGCGCCATCTTCTGGAGCGTGCTTAGCGTGATCCTCATTCGACAACTCCTTTTTTACCACAGAGGCGCAGAGACAAGGAGAAAGGCCCCAACAGAATCCGGAATCACAACCGTCACCCCTGTCGGCATCGATGCGCCCCAGCCAAGAACAATCCATCTCCTCTGTGCTCTCTCCCGTCTCTGCGGTGCAATGTCCTAGCTTCCCAGGCTGAAGAACTCGCGGGGACCGCGCATCGCGCATATGCGATGCAACAATAAATCAAAATCACCCGGCTGAGCAACAAAGTTGAGATTTTCGGAGTTGACGATCAGCAGAGGTGCCGCTTCGTACTGATAGAAGAACCTCGCGTAGGCTTCGGCAAGCCGCAGCAGGTATTCCTCCGGCATATCGCGCTCATAGGCGACTCCGCGGCCGCGCACGCGTTCGATCAGCGTCTCGGTGGAAGCCTGAAGGTAGATCACCAGATCCGGTGCGGGTGTCAGCGGCTGCACCTGCGCGTAGACCTGTTGATAGAGGACAAGCTCGTCGTCATTCAAGTTGAGCCGCGCGAAGAGCGCATCCTTTTCGAGCATGAAATCGGCCACCGTGAGCCGCGCGAACAGATCGGGCTGGTTGAGCGCGCGGGCATGACGAGCCCGCTGGAACAGGAAATAGAGCTGGGCGGGAAGCGCATAGCGGGCGCGATCCTGGTAGAACCCTGGGAGAAAAGGGTTCGAATCGGGATCTTCGAGCAGAGCCGTCCCTCCGGTGCGCTCGCTCATCACGCGGGCAAGACTGGTCTTTCCCGCTCCGATCGGACCTTCGATCACGACGTAGCGGTACTTGTCGGGGAGCTTCGCGGTCATGTTGACGGTACAGCCACAAATACAGGGAACCGCCGATGGCCGCCGATGGCCGCCGAAAAAATCAGGACTGATAACAAATGCGCATGAACCGAGCCGGCCCAAAAAGCCGCGGACAGTGCTGAAGTAAAACGTCCTGGACTGTCTGAGAATGGATTGAGTTTCGTCGGCGGCCATCGGCGGCCATCGGCGGTAATAGGACCCTGACGTCGGATCTGCCGTCTCTTATCGGCGGTCATCGGCTGCTGCATCGTCGGTCAGTTTGACGAGCGTGGTGGTGTCCACCCCGCGCAGCAGGTCGGCGACGCGTCCGCGACCCGGGACGATCGCGTCCGGCGCGATCTCCGCAAGTGGAACGAGCACGAACGCCCGCTCGAGGAGGCGCGGGTGCGGAATAGTCAGCCCCGGTTCCCGAATCACGCGTTCACCGTAGAGGGCGATATCCAGATCCAGCGGGCGCGGCGCGTTGGGAAAATCGCGCACGCGGCCGTGCCTGTGCTCGATGACGAGCAATTGCTCGAGCAGCTCGCGCGGCGCAAGCCGGGTTTCCACCACCGCCGCGGCATTTACGAAATCGGGCTGCGCGAGATATCCCACAGGCGGATTGCGATAAAGAGAGGATGCGCGCACGAGGCGCGTCTCCGGCATTGCCGCAAGAGCGCGCAGCGCGCTATGGATTTGTGCTGGCGGATCGTCGAGGTTGCTGCCCAGCGCGATGAAGGCGGTGATGGGTGACGAGGGACGAGTGTCGAGTGTCGAGTGTCGAGTGTCGGGTGTCGGATGTCGAGTGACAAGTGTCGAAGAGCGAGGGGTGACTGGAAAGCGTTTGGTCATTGGTGTTCCACTCGACACTCAATCCTCGACACTCGCTCCAATCCCTCGACACTCAATCCTCGACACTCTCTTCTCATCCCTCATCCCTCGATTTTCGTCTCTCCACCCTCATCCCTCATCGCTCCGCCCTCATCCTTGCCCTGTCCGCCGCCGCGGCGGCGCCGCCTGCGCCTGCGGCGCTTTCCGGGGGCTTCCCCGTCGCGCACCAGCATTTGCTGGCGCTCGTTTTCGCCCGCGTACTGAAAGCGCGACCACCACTCGCCGATTTCGCGCGGCACCTCGCCGCTCTCGCAGCGCAGCCGGAGAAAGTCGTAGGCCGCGCGGAACCTCAGGTGCTCGAGCAGCCGCCAGGGGCGCTTGCCGTATCGCTGCAGGAAACGCGGCTGCAAGGCCCAGATCTCCATCATGTCCGCGCTGAAGCGGTGCGTAATCGCGAGCTTCTCTCGCTGTGCCTGCAGGACGCGCTCCATCGCTCGATGCAGAGCGGGGATCTGCGGCTCGCCCTTCGCCTCGTACTCCTTCCACGCGGCGAGCACTTCGTGCCACAACAGCGCGGCAAACAGGAACCCCGGCGAAACCGGCTTGCCCGCGAGGATGCGCTCGTCTGTGCTCTTCAACGCCAGCATCACGAAGCGCTCGCCCAGCGGCTGCTCCATGATGACATCGAGGAGCGGCAGCACGCCGTGGTGCAGCCCCTCCTTGCGCAGCTGTGTCACGCCCTGCACTGCATGCCCGGAGAGCAGCAGCTTCAGCATTTCGTCCAGCAGCCGGGACGGGGGAACGCTGGCGAGCAGCCCCCCCAGACGGCGGATCGGTGCGCGCGTTCGTGCGTCGATTTCGAGGCCGCGACTGGACGCAAACCGAACCGCACGCAGCATGCGGATCGGATCCTCGCGAAAGCGCTTCTCGGCGTCCCCGATCATGCGCAGCCGGCCCCGGCGCAGATCGGCCACGCCGTCGTGGTAGTCCCAGATTTCCTGCGAGGCCGGATCGTAGAACAGGGCATTTACTGAGAAATCGCGGCGCGTGGCATCCTGCTCCTGGGTTCCGAACACGTTGTCGCGCAGGATGCGCCCGTGTTCGTCCACCCCACGATCCTCGCCTTCCCCCACCGCGTTGGGCCCGCGGAAGGTGGAAACCTCCACCGTCTCCGCGCCGCACAGCACGTGAACCAGGCGAAAGCGGCGGCCGATCACCCGCGAGCGGCGAAACAACTGCCGCACCTCCTCGGGCGTCGCGTCCGTGGCCACGTCGAAGTCCTTGGGATTGCGGCCGAGCAGCAGATCGCGCACCGCGCCGCCGACGATGAACGCGGCGAAACCTTGCTGCTGCAACGTCTGTGTCGTGCGCAAGGCACAGGCGCTGATCGCGTCGCGCCCGACGCGGTGCACGCTGAACGGGATGATCTTCGGCCGTGCCTGCCTGAACAGCTTGCCGGAGAAGACTTTGCCGAGAAATCGGGTGATCATCGAAGAACTGGAATTATACGGGAGCAGGCAGATAAGTCGGTTTCAAGTTTCGAGTTTCGAGTTTGAAGTTCGAGGTTGCGAACGCATGGCCTCGGGCGCTGCGCTTGTCGCCGACGAGCTATAACTTGAAACTTGAAACCCGAAACTCGAAACTAGGCTAGGCTGATGATCGGCCAGCCGTGCCGCTTCGCATGCGCGCGCAGCGTATCGTCCGGATCGACTGCCACGGGATGGGTAACTCGCGTAAGGAGAGGCAAATCATTGAGCGAGTCGCTGTAGAACCGCGATTCCCCAAAAGAGGCGAGCGTTCTCCCCCGCTGCGCGAGCCAGGTCTCGAGCCGCCGCACTTTTCCCTCGCGAAAACAAGGCACGCCGGAAACGCCGCCCGTGAACTCACCCGCACGCTCTTCCGGCTCTGTCGCGATCAAGTCTGCGATCCCGAATTCGGCTGCGATGGGCGCGGTGACGAAAGTGTTGGTAGCGGAAATGATGACCCGCAGATCGGCCCGGTAGCGCTCCACCAGCTCGCGCGCCGCCGGCCGCACCATGGGCCGGATCCTGCGCGCCATGAAGTCGCGGTGCCAGACATCGAGCACCGCGCGCGGATGGCGAGACAGCGGCTTCAACTGGAAATCCAGAAAAGCGTGGATATCGAGCACGCCAGTCTGGTACTGATCGTAGAATTCCTGGTTGCGCGCTTCGTACACCTCGCGGTCGAGTACGCCCTGCTCGATCAGGAACTGCGCCCACTCGAAGTCGCTGTCACCCGCCAGGAGCGTATTATCGAGATCGAACAGGACGAGCCGGTTGCTCAATCGCCCGCCCCCGATCCGAGATACGAGATGCATGATGCTTGATGCGTGATGCGAGATAGAAGCTGTTTTTCGCGCAACGCGGGCGACCTATCCCGCAGCCCGTATCCCGTATCGCGTATATCCCGCATCATGCCGTATCCCGGATCACGCATCCCGCCCGCCCGCCGCGCGCAGCAGCTCGCGGGCGAGCGGCACGGTCACCGGACGCTTGGTTTCGAGCGAGTGGCGGTCGAGTGCGTCCAGCGTCGCGATCAGCGACGGCATGTCGCGGCGGCCTCGCGTCAACAGAAATTCGCAGACTTCCGGCGGCAGGCGGAAACCGCGCAGGGCGGCGTGATCGGCGAGCGCGCGCGCCTTGTCCTCATCGGTCAGCGCGTGAACCTGGTACACCAGACCCCATCCCAGACGCGTTACCAGGTCCGACCGCAGCCGCAGCTGGACCGGCGGCGCAGCGCCCGCGGCCACCAACGCGCCTTGATGCTCGCGCAACGTGTTATGGAGATGGAAGGCCGCAATCTGCTGTTCCGGGTCGAGCCGCTCCACATCGTCGAGCGCGCAGCAATCGATCCGCCCGTTGCCCTGAGGCAGCTGCGTGCCCGGAGCGCAAGCGATGTAGGTCGCGCTCAAACCGTTGCCGTGTGCCGCGGCGACCGCTCCCTTCAGCAGATGGCTGCGCCCGCAGCCCGGGAGGCCCCAGAGGTAGATGAATCGCTCCGGCGCATTTCCCCCCGCGAGCCGGCGGAGGTTGTGTACAAGCTCGGTGTTCAGCCCGGCGACAAAGTTCTCCAGCGTCGGCAGCGGCGGATTGGCGAAGTCGAGCGCGAGCTGTTTCATTTACGGTAAACTTCTTCCAGGGCGCAGAGAAACACTTAGAGGCCGTATCAAAATTTCCAGTGCCTTTCACATCCATTCTTTGCGCGCGGGGCATTATCTTATCTCAGAATCCGCCGTTCTCTCCTTGTCTTCCGGGTTTCCGGGCGGAACCGCGGTTGACCTGTCCGGTATGGCCGATCGATTGCCGTTTTCGGGTGTGAGTTGAAACCGCCCGGCGAAAAATCCATATCGTTGAGCTATCGGGACGCCGGTGTCGACATCGACGCCGGTGGCGCGCTCGTCGAGAAGATCAAGCCATACGCAAGGAAGACATGGCGTGACGGCGTGCTCGCGGGAGTCGGCGGGTTCGGCGCGCTGTTCCAGCTTGCGCGCGGCTACCACGAGCCCGTGCTGGTGGCGGGCACCGATGGCGTCGGCACCAAGCTCAAGCTCGCCTTCGAGCTGAACCGTCACGATTCGATCGGCATCGATCTGGTCGCCATGAGCGTCAACGACATACTCACGCAGGGCGCCGAACCGCTTTTTTTTCTCGACTATTATGCGTGCGGCAAGCTCGACGTGACGACCGCCACCGAGGTCATCAAAGGAATCGCCGCAGGCTGCGCGCAGGCGGGTTGCGCGTTGATCGGGGGCGAGACCGCGGAGATGCCCGGGATGTACGCGACCGGCGAGTACGATCTCGCCGGCTTCGCGGTGGGTATCGTGGAAAAAAGCCGCATCATCGACGGTTCGGCGATCGTCGAGGGTGACGCCGTGCTGGGTCTCGCTTCGAGCGGCGCACACTCCAACGGCTATTCCCTCATCCGCAAGATCATCGCCGTGAAAGGTGTCGACCTGTCCTCCCGCTTCCACGGCCGGACGTTGAGTGAAGTGCTACTCGAGCCGACGCGCATCTACGTGAAGCCCGTGCTGAAGCTGCTGAAGAGCGTCGCGGTCAAAGGCCTTGCCCACATCACCGGCGGGGGTCTCGTCGAGAACGTGCCGCGTGCTCTGCCGGAGAGGCTCGCGGCGCGTCTCGAGTGCGCTGCCTGGAGTGTGCCCCCCCTGTTTCATTGGTTGGCGGAACAAGGCAACGTCGCCGATGAGGAGCTCTACCGGGTGTTCAATTGCGGCGTCGGAATGGTTGCGGTCGTGAGTGCCGATCAAGCGGATGCAGCGGTGAGGTTGCTGCGGGCGGAAGGCGAGACCGTGTCGCACATCGGCCGCATCGTGCGCCGCGAGAATGACGGCCCACAGGTCGTTCTGGTCTAACGGCGGGAGGCGTGAGGCGTTAGGCGTGAGGAGCGCAATGCAACCAGAGGCGCGAAATGCGGTGCGATTTCCGCCTCACTCCTCACTCCTCACTCCTTACCGTAAAAATGGCTGACAAGACTCTCGTCGTCCTGATCTCGGGCCGTGGCAGCAACCTGGAGGCCCTCCTCGAGGCGGGGCTGCCGGTACGCTACGGTGCAGTGATCAGCAACGAGCCCGCGGCGCGCGGACTGGCTGTTGCCGCAAAGCACGGCGTCACAACCGCGATAGTGGACCACCGGAAATTTCCCGACCGCCCTTCTTACGACGCCGCGCTTGCAGCGGAAATCGATCGTCACCGGCCGGATCTCGTCGTGCTCGCGGGTTTCATGCGGATCCTGACGGATGCTTTCGTGCAACGCTACCAGGGAAGGCTCGTCAACATCCATCCCTCGCTGCTGCCCGCGTTTCCAGGCCTGTACACGCACCGGCGGGCGCTCGAGGCCGGCGTGCGCATCCATGGTTGTACGGTGCATTTCGTGACTCCAGCGCTCGACAGCGGGCCGATCATCGTACAGGCCGCCGTGCCGGTGTTGCCGGGTGACACCGAGGAGCGGCTCGCGGAACGCGTGCTCGCGGAGGAACACCGTATCTACCCGCAGGCCATACGCTGGATCTGCGACGGGCGGGCGGCGCTCGGGCCGGACGGACGCGTCACCCTGAAGCAGGGGTGGAACGCCGACGGCTCCCTCGCGTCCCCGCCCCTCGAAGCGCGCTGATTGCGGCACCAAGCGCTGGAAGCAAGGTCAAATACTCAGGCATGTATCTGGTTTTTTGGATCCTTGAAATGGGCTCTCTTCTTCGTGCGACGGCGGCGCTCATCGGACTGGCGGTTTACGGGGCCGCGGCGGCCGCCCCCGCGCCGCAGTCCGTGTCCGCCAGCTACAACGTATATATGAACGGCACGCAGGTGGCCGTCATGAACGAAAAGTTCGAGGCGCGCGACGGCACCTATCGGATCACAAGCGAGAGCGTCCCGATCGGGGCGCTGGCACTATTCCAGAAGCCGGTCACGGCCGTCAGCAGCGGACGAATCGCCGCAGAAGGGCTGCGCCCGGAGCGGTTCGAGGGCCGGCGCATCGGCAGCGGCCAGCAGCTCAAGGCGGAATTCGACTGGCGCGGCGAGCGCCTCACGTTCGGGCAGGACGGCAAGGCCGAGACGGTCGCGCTGCCGGCCGGCACCCAGGACCGGCTCTCCATCATGTATCAGTTCATGTACTACACTTTCAACCAGCGCGAACGGCTCGACTTCGCGATGACTGACGGCCGCCGCTTCACGCAGCATCACTATCTCGTGACACCCAACGTCGAGATCGATACGCCCCTCGGGCGCATGGCAACGCTGCATCTCGTCAAGCAGACCGAACCCGACGGCAGCGGCACCGAGATCTGGCTGGCGCGCCAGCATCATTTCCTGCCGGCAAGAATGCTGATCCGTGAAAGCAACGGCACCCGCTATGAGCAGGTCGTCACTCGCATCGAAATCAAGAGTCCGTCTCAATGAAACCTCTGATGAACACGGATTTATCTGCGGCCATCCGCGGCTCCATAGAGCCTTTCGTTTCCGAGACAATCTGACGTGACCACGCGCGAACGCCTTGCTACCGCGGCTCTCGCGTCACTCGCGTTGCACGCGCTGGTGATGGCCGGCGCGTGGCTGCCAGTTCCGCAGCTGCCTGGACCGCCGCCGCGCCTCGAAGCGCGGCTGGTCGCCGCTTCGCCGGTGGCTGAACCGGTGCCCCAAATCCCGCCGGCGCCACGAGCCCGTCAAAAGCGCACCACTGCCCCGGCTGCTTCTTCTTCGGCCCCACCCGCCCCCGCACCTGTCCCCTCCCCCGAGTTGGCCGCGCCGGAGCCGCCGCTCCTGCCCGATCCTCCGCGTGAAACGGAAGCAGCGGCCGCCGAGCCGGCTGCGCCGGAACCACCGCAACGCGTCGCGGTTGTTGCCGAATCGAGCGCGGTTGCCGCCGCCGTGCGCACGCTGCCCCGCAAAGGGCGCATTGCTTTCAACGTTCTCTACGGTAACAACCGCTTGTCCGTGGGGAAAGTGGTACAGTCCTGGGAAGTCGAGGCCGACGCCTATAAGCTTGCCAGCGAGGCCGAAACGAGCGGCATCGTGGACCTGTTCCGCCCACAACGCATGCGATACATCAGTCAGGGCAGGATCGTGCCGCAAGGGCTGCGGCCCGACAGCTTCCTCGTCAGCCGCACCCGGCGCGGTCAGAACGAAGCGTCCCAGGCGCGCTTCGACTGGAATGCGGGCCAACTCATATACGGCACTGCGCGGGATCAGAAGCATGTGGCGCTACCGCAGGGGGCGCAGGACCTGATGAGCCTCATGTATCAGTTTTCGCTGACGCCCCCGGCGCCCGGCCGCCACCGGTTTCCTATTACGACCGGCTCCCGCTACGATGTCTACGATATCGAAGTCGCAGTGGAAGAGAGCATCGAGACGCCGATCGGCACGCTCAAGGCGCTGCCCGTGAAGCAGATCGCGCCAGCCGGGTCCGAGAGCGTCGAATTCTGGCTCGCATCGGAATACCGTTATCTGCCGGTGAAGATCCGCCACTACGACCGCGAGGGCAATTTCTCCGGCGAGCAGGTCGTTACCGAGATCCGCATCAGCGAGGACTGAGTTAACTCATTGAATTTTGTGACTTTAATCGCCATCCCCTCGCAAGCTCCGATACGGCTCCAGAATCGCCTCCTGCCGAGCTGACCCGCGGCATATGATATGGCCAGTGGAGGATCCGTTCATTCACCGAGATCGGATTAGAGCCCGGCGAGGGGAAGGAATGTGTTCGCTAGCGCACAGTGTTTCGGCTATAAGAAGCCGATAATCACAGAGCGGCAAACCATCGAGTCCGACCGGGACTTGGGCGCCTATCAAATCGTCGCTAACTTTCGCAGGCAATGCGGTAAAACGCCAAATTGCCGTCGGCGCGCCAAAACTCGATCGATTGCGGCCGCCACCGGCGGAATTGACCGGAATTTGGAGGCTAGGCCCATGTGCTCGATGCTGGTAGTCGTCATTGCGCGGTTCCTGGCAACCGTATGGCTGCCGTTCGAATGTACACGCACCGACAGAGCTCGTTCCCATCCGCAAGGCGCGGCCGCGTATCACGCGAGATCGGCGCAATCGCTGGGAAGGACCGTGACCATCACGACCCGCGCAGGGAAGACCGCGCCGCGCGGTTGTTGCGGCTCGAGCATACCGTGACGCGTTGCCTCGCAGAAGCGGGCAGCTCGGGGACCCGATGAAAATGGTGATACGCGCGGTATGTGAAACCAGGGCTGGGACTGCGGTCGCTATTTCCGCCTGGACGACTTGGCCGGCATGCTCCGGTTCGAAGAAGCTTGGGGCGTGCCCGGTGCCGGGATCGAGGAATTCATCGAGCGCTCACGCGCGATCGCAGTCCGCCGCGGCGTCGGGCTCGCCGGCCACGTGTGGGAATTGGTGAGCCGCTGTGGATCGCCGACATCCGGCACGACAACCGCGTTCTGGGGACGGCCATACGGCCGATCCGGATCCGCGGCGCCTTCCTGTTCCCGGTCAAATCGGAAGGAAAGACCCACGGCGTGCTCGCTTTCTCCAGCCGCGAGATACGCGAACCCGATGAACGCCTGCTGCAAGCTGTCATCGTGATCGGCAGCCAGATCGGACAGTTCCTGCACCGCATGCAGGGAGCGGCCGAGCTGCGCCGTTTCGCGCGGCCATGGACACGTCCTCGGACATGATCATGCTCGTCGATCGCACCACGATGCGCTACATCGACGTGAACGCCACCGCCTGCGAGATGCAGGGATACACGCGCGAGGAAATGCTCCGGTCGGGCCGCAGGACGTCGCCGGAATCAGCCGGGATAATCTGAGCGCGCCTACGATGAAATGATCGCCAGCGGGCAGAGCACCTGGCAGAAAAGCCAGCACCGACGGAAGGACGGGACGTCGATCCCGATAGAAGATCTTCCGCCGCGCGGTGCACACCGAACAGGGCTGGATCATCGTCGCGATCCTGCGCGACGTCAGCGAGCGAGCGCGCGCCGAGCAACTGCAAAACCTCGAACACTCGATCGCGCGTTGCCTTGCCGAAACCGAAGACACTTCGTCAGCGCTGAAGGCGGTGATACGCGCCATCTGCGAGACGGAAGGCTGGGAGTGCGGCCGCTACTTCATGGTCGACGAAAAGCGGGGGTTGTGCGCTTCAGCGACGCGTGGGGTATCGCGGAGCCCGAAGTCCAACAGGTTATCGAGCAGTCGCGGGAACTCGTTTACCCGAGCGGCGTGGGTTTGTCGGGCAAAGCATGGCAATCCGGACAGCCGCAGTGGTCGGCCAATACGAGCGACGCCCGCAGATCGGGATTGTTGAAGAACGCGGAAGGGAATGCGGGACTTCATGGCGGGGTATTCGCTTTTCCGGTTGTCTTTCAGGGCACCACTTGGGGATACTCACGTTTACTACGCGCCAGGCGCGAGAGCCGGACAACGGACTGCTGCGGGCGGTGAATGCCATCGGCAGCCAGATCGGGCAATTCCTGCAGCGCAAGCAGGCCGAGGCGGTGTTGCGCGAGAGCGAAACGCGGTTTCGCAGGCTGACGAGCGTGTCCTCCGACTGGTACTGGGCGCAGGACGAGCGCTTCCGCTTCGTCGAGATAACGGGGCGCACTACGTCGAAAGCGCACAGCGCAGCGCAGCACCCTTATATCGGCAGGACGCGCTGGGAAACAGGGCTGGAGATCGTGGGAACCACATGGGAGGAGCATCGTGCGGTGCTGGAGGCGCGCCAAGCGTTCCATGACGTGCTCTTCCGGCGGTCCCACGCTGGCGGCGGTATCCACTACACCGCGGTGAGCGGCGAACCCGTGTTCGACGAATCGGGAAGTTCAAGGGCTATCACGGCGTTGGCAAGGACATCACCGAGCGCAAACGCGAAGAGCGGGTGCTCGAGCTGGAGCATGCGGTGACCCGTTGCCTCGCCGGGGCGGAGAGCGCGACGGCGGCGCTGAAGGTGGTGATACGCGCCGTGTGCGAAAGCGAAGGCTGGGACTGCGGCCGTTATTTCCGCGTGGACGAGCCCGCCGGCGTGCTGCGGTTCGACGAAGCCTGGGGCGTACCGAGCGCCGGGATCGAGAAGTTCATCGAGCGCTCGCGCCCGCTCACTTACGCTGCGGGCGTCGGGCTGTTGGGCCGGTTATGGCAGTCGGGCGAGCCGCTGTGGATCGCCGATACCAGCCAGGACGCGCGCGCGGTTCGGGCCGCCTATACCGCCGAGGCCGGAATTCGCGGTGCGTTCCTCTTCCCGGTCACCTCCGAGGGCAAAACGATAGGAGCGCTCAGCTTCTCCAGCCGCGAAATCGGGCGCCGGATGAGCGCCTGCTGCAGGCCGTGCGCGTGATCGGCAGCCAGATCGGGCAGTTCCTGCAACGGAAGGACGCCGAGGCGGTGTTGCGCAAGAGCGAAGCGCGCTTCCGCAGCCTGACCCAGCTTTCCTCCGACATTAACTGGGAACAGGACGACCGAGGACCGTTTCACCGTTTTCGGAGGTGCGGGCCCCCAGTCGATCGAAGCGGGGCGCCGGCAATTCATCGGCAAGAAGCGTTGGGACCGGAGCTACCTGAACATGACCGAGGCCGACTGGGCCGCACACATCGCGGACCTGGAAGCACGGCGACCGTTTCACGACCTGGAGCTGTGCAGGCTCAATGAAAGCGGCCAGCAAGTCTGGGTGAGCGTCAGCGGGGAGCCGATCTTCGATACCGACGGCAGGTTCGAGGGCTATCGCGGCATCGGCAAGGACATCACGGCGCGCAAACGCGAGGAAAAGCTGCTGGCGCTGGAACATGCGGTCACCCGCAGTCTGGCGGAATCCGAGAGCGCGTCCGCGGCGATGACCTCCGTGATCCGCGCCCTGTGCGAAGCAGAAGGCTGGGAATGCGGGCGTTACCTACGGGTGGACGAGCCGACCGGCGTGCTCCGTTTCAGCGAGTACCTGGCACGCGCCGGACGAGACGATCGCGAAATTTATCGCCATAAAGCGCGACACCGTTATTGGTCGAGGGGTCGGTCTGGCGGGCAACGCCTGGCAATCGGGACAACCGACGTGGTTCGCTGATGTTCAGGACGAACCTCGAGCATTGCCGACGGCCTTGGGACGCGAGCCAGGCATGCATGGCGCATTCCACTTCCCGGTAAGTTCCGAAGGCAAGACGATCGGCGTGCTTGCCTTCAACAGCCGCAAGATCCGCGAACCGGACGAGCGGCTGCTGCGGGCGGTGCACGCGATCGGCGGCCAGATCGGCCAGTTCTTCCAGCGCAAGCAGGCCGAAGAGGTAATGCGCGAGAGCGAAGGGCGCTTCCGCAATCTGACCCAGCTTTCGTCTGACGTCTACTGGGAGCAGGACGATCAGTACCGGTTTACGTCATTCGGCGGAACCGGCTCGGAACTGGTCAACCCGGCAACCCTGCGATGGCTTGGCAAGAAGCGCTGGGAACAGGGTTACGACAACATGTCCGCCGCGGACTGGGAGGCCCACATTGCGACGCTCGACGCGCGCGAGCCGTTTCGCGACCTGGAGTTATGCCGGTTGGACGACGCCGGCGAGCGCGTCTGGATCAGCGTCAGCGGCGAGCCCGTGTTCGACGCGTCCGGCGCGTTCAAAGGCTATCGCGGAGTCGGCAAGGAGATCACCAGGCGCAAGCGCGAGGAAAAACTGCTCGCGATGGAGCATGCGGTGACTCGCAGCCTCGCGGAGGCGGACAGCGCCCCGGCGGGGTTGACTGCCGCGATACGCGCCATGGGCGAGTCTGAGGGCTGGGAGTGCGGACGTTACTTCGGCGAGGACGACAAGGCCGAGGCGCTGGTCATGAGCGAGTTCTGGCACGTGCCGAGCGTTGACCTGGACCATTTCATCGAGCAGTCGCGTGAACTTTCCTACGCCCCCGGGGCCGGATTGATCGGCGAGGCGTGGCAGTCGAGCCAGCCGTTGTGGGTCACCGACATCGCCAAGGACACCCGTATACACAAGGGAATCGCGCGTCAGATCGGCATGCGCGGCACGTTCATCTTTCCGGTCATTTCCGAAGGAAAACCGATCGGGGTGCTGTCGTTCCATAGCACCAAGGTGCGCGACCCCGATGAGCGGCTGCTGCAAGCCGTGGGCGTAATCGGCAGCCAGATCGGCCAGTTCCTGCAACGTAAGCAGGCAGAGGGAAGAATGCGCAACCAGGCGCTGCAGCAGCGCCTGATCGCGGAGTTCGGCCAGCAGGCGCTCGCGAGCGCCGACGTGGCGGAGTACTGAACCGCGCCGCGGAACTGGTTGCGGACACGTTGAAAGTCGATTTCTCATACGTGCTGCAGCTCGCCCCGGACGGACGGAGCCTCACCTACAGGGCTGCGGTGGGCTGGCCCCGGGAATGGATCGGGCACCGCGTGGTGCCGGTGGATCCAGGCAGCCGCCTGGAGCGCGTGCTGACGCGCAAGGAGCCCCTCATCATCGAGGACTATGCCGCCGAGACCGAGTTTTCCGCTTCGCCTCTGCCGGCTATGGGGATCCGCAGCGGCGTGCAAGTGCCGATATTCGGACCGCAAGGCGTATTCGGCGTGTTGAGCGTGCATACCCTGCGCGTGCGGCGCTTCACCGACGAGGACCTGAGCTTTCTGCGCAGCGTGGCCAACATTCTCGCGATTGCCATCGAACGCAAGAACGCCGAGGACAAGCTCGCGCACCTCGCGCAGTTCGACGCCCTGACCGGCCTGCCGAACCGGTACCTCCTCCGCGATCGGCTGGGCCAGGCGCTCACCCAGGCGCGGCGCAACAGCTGGGTGGGCGGCGTCCTGTTCGTGGATCTGGACCGTTTCAAGGCGGTGAACGACACCTTCGGGCACGGCGTCGGCGACCAGTTGCTCAACGCGGTAGCCGGCGGCTCAAGAATTGCGTGCGCAGCGCCGATACCGTCGCGCGCTTGAGCGGCGACGAGTTCGCGGTCGTGTCTCGAACCTGGCGAAGACGGACGACGCCGGGCTGGTCGCGCAAAAGGTGGTGAACGCGTTGTCAGCGCCGTTCGAGCTCCACGGGCATCAGACCTATATCTCCGCGAGCGTCGGGATCGCTCTCTACCCGGTCGACGGCAACGAGCCCGATACGCTGCTCAAGAACGCGGACACGGCGATGTACCGGGCCAAGGAGCAAGGGCGCAACTGCTACCGGTTCTATCTGCCGGAAATGAACGAGCGCCTGATGGAGCGCATGCGCTGGAGTCCAGGCTGCGCGGGGCGCTGGACCGGGATGAGTACCGGCTGCACTACCAGCCCAAGGTGCGGCTCGACACCGGGGTCATCAGCGGATTCGAAGCGCTGCTGCGCTGGGAGCAGGACGGCAGCTGTGTCGCCCGCGGAATTCATCTCCATTCTCGAAGACACCGGGCTCATCGTGCCGTCGGCGAGTGGGTGCTGCGCACCGCATGCGCTCAGATCGGGAAGTGGTAGGCAATGGGACTGCTCCCGCGGCCGATTGCGGTGAACCTTTCAGCCCGTCAATTCCAGCAGAAGAACCTGGCGACGACGGTGCGGGAGATACTGCTGGAGACCGGGGTCGCGCGCGAGCTGCTCGAGCTGGAGCTCACCGAGTCGCTCCTCATGAGCGACGCCGAGGAGGCGGTGCAGATGCTGCGCGAGCTGAAGAACCTGGGGGTGCGGCTCTCGGTGGACGATTTCGGCACCGGTTATTCGAGCCTCGCGTACCTCAGGCGCTTCCCGCTCGATACGCTCAAGATCGACCGCACGTTCGTCCGCGACGCGGCGAGCAACCCGGACGATGCCATCCTCACCCTCGCCATCATCAACCTCGCCCACACCATGCGGCTCAAGGTGGTGGCCGAGGGCGTCGAAACCGCGGAACAGTTGAATTACCTGCGCCTGCATGGGTGCGACGAGATGCAGGGCTATTATTTTTCGCGCCCGCTCGCGGTGGACGACTGCACGCAGGCGCTCATCGAGGACCGTCGGCTGCAGCAACCCGAGGTACAGCGACCGACGGACTGCTTGCGCTGCTGCTGGTGGACGACAATGAGGACGATTTGGCGTTGATGAAGCGCGCGCTCGGTTCCGACGGCTTCCATATCTTGACCGCGAACTGCGCCGCCGCCGGCTTCGAGGTGCTCGCCCGCGACGGCGTCGCCATCGTCATCAGCGATTACTACATGCCGGGCATGGGCGGCATCGAGTTCCTGACCCACGTGAGGAAAATGTACCCGGACGCGGTGCGCGTGGTGATCACAGGTAGCAAAGACTCGCCACGCTGAGCGGCGCTGTCAACAACGCGGGCATCCACAAGTTTCTCTCCAAGAACTGGGATCCAGACCGGCTGCGCGCTGAAGTGCGCGAAGCATTTCGGCAGCGACCAAACCGGTAACGGGTGTCGGGTGTCGGGTGACGAGATACGAGATACGATACATCTTAGATACAGCCATCCCCGCATCCCGCATCCCGCATCCCGATCCCGTATCCGTAGTATCGCAGGCAATGCGGTAAAACGCCAAATTGCCGTCGGTGCGCCAAAACTCGATCGATTGCAGCCGCCACCGGCGGAATTGACCGGAATTTGGAGGCTAGGCCCATGTGCTCGATGCTGGTAGTCGTCATTGCGCGGTTCCTGGCAACCGTATGGCTGCCGTTCAATGTACACGCACCGGCAGAGCTCGTTCCCATCCGCAACGCGCGGCCGCGTATCACGCGAGATCGGCGCAATCGCTGGGAAGGACCGTGACCCGCATCCCGCACCCCGCACCCCGTATCACGCGTCGCTCGACTCAGTGACCATCACCCGCACGCACCTCGAAGCGGCAACCGAGGCGTTGGGGCTGGTGCTCAAGTTCGACCGGCCGGCGGATTCTGTTCTGCACGATTTCTTTCGCGCGCGGCGCGCGCTCGGAGCGCACGACCGCGCATTCGTCGCCGAGTCGGTCTACGGCGTGCTGCGGCGCAAGCGGACTGTCGACCACGTGGCTCCCGGGGGCGCGCCGCGGCAGATGCTGCTCGCGTATCTTGCGCGCCTGGCAGGCGCCAGCGTGCGAGAGCTTACCCCTTTGCTTCGGCCCGGCGAGCAGGAATGGCTCGCGCGCGTGAAGGCCGTGCCGCTCGAGGGTCTGACCCTCGCCGTGCGCGCCGAGCTTCCCGACTGGGCGGTCGACCGACTGAAAGATAACCTCCAGGAGGCCGATATCCTCGTGCTCGCGCGCGGGTTGAACCAGCCTGCGCCTCTCGATCTGCGGGTGAACACGCTGCGCGCGAAGCGCGAAGCGGTGTTGCAGGAGCTTGCCGCCGCTGGAATAGAGGCGGCGCCCACACCTCATTCGCCGGTAGGCATACGCGTCAAGGGGAGGCCCGCGATAAATCGCCATACGCTCTACACGAGCGGGGCGGTCGAAGTGCAGGACGAAGGCAGCCAGCTGCTTGGCTTCCTGGTCGCGCCGCGCCGGCACGAGCTCGTCGCGGACTTCTGCGCCGGCGCCGGAGGCAAGAGCCTCATGCTCGGCGCGCTGATGCACTCCCAGGGGCGCATCTACGCCTTCGACACCTCGGCAGCAAGGCTCGCCCGCCTCAAGCCGCGTCTCAGGCGCTCGGGCTTGTCGAACATCCATCCCCACGTGATTGCGCACGAGCACGACGTGCGCGTGAAACGGCTCGCCGGCAAGATCGACCGGGTGCTCGTGGACGCACCGTGCAGCGGGCTGGGAACGCTGCGGCGCAATCCGGATCTCAAGTGGCGCCAGTCACCCCAGTCGGTCGAGGAACTGAAGATCAAGCAGGCGGCGATACTGCGGTCGGCTGC
Source organism: uncultured beta proteobacterium (assembly GCA_963802355.1). Taxonomy (GTDB): domain Bacteria; phylum Pseudomonadota; class Gammaproteobacteria; order Burkholderiales; family SG8-41; genus SG8-41. The sequence goes on from CAWDIV010000015.1 coordinate 1,106,530, forward strand.
GGCGCTACTTAAACCGGGGGGCCGGATGGTCTACGCCACCTGCAGCATCCTGCCCGAGGAAAACGAAGCGGTCGTTGCAGACTTTCTCGCGGGGCATCCGCGCTTTCGGCAGTTGAATTGCGGCGAGTTGCTGAAGCGTCAGGATCTGGCGCTGGACACCGGCCAAAACCTGCGTCTTCTTCCGCACTTGCATGGCACCGACGGTTTTTTTGCGGCGGCGATCGCTTTGGAAGAGACGCGATGACATTGTCCGCCTCTTGACCTAGGACAATTTCTCTTGGATACACGCGTGGTAAGGTAGATAGCAGTCATCGCCTTTTGTTTGTGGATAATTGGTCCGTCGCCCTGTTTCACTGGAGGGAAGTGTCATGGCTCTCGAGCGGTGGTACGAGTTACGCGTGGCGGGAAGTGCCGGGACGAGTGGGGGCGCCGCGAGCGGCTACGCGGAAGGTATCGCTCTCGCCGAGAACGGCCGGTTGTGCGCGCTATCCTCCGGTAGTGCGAAGAAATTCGGCTCGGAGCAGGAAGCCATGGAATTCCTTGGGAAGACGACGGTACCCGGGGTCTTCAATCTCGAGCCGGTGCGGTGCAATGGATGAGCGAAGGTGTCAGGAACCTTAGAGTTTAGGGTTCGTGACACCTTAGCCTTCCGTTCCCGCCCCCCGGTCGCACATATAGGAGCGGTGGGGCGGGCCCCTTCCGGTAAGATCTTTCGGGTCCTTCCCGTTCCCCGCCCCGGTCGCACAATGAATCGGTACCACCAGATAGGAAGGATTGCTAAAGCTGCTGGCGCGCTTGATCCCAAGGCTCTGGGCGCCCAAACAGAAAGCCCTGGGCTTCATCGCAGTGCAACAAGCGCAGCAGATTGGCCTGCTCCTGCGTTTCTACGCCCTCCGCCACCACCTTGAGGCTCAATGCGCGCGCCAGCGATACGATGGTTGAGACGATCGCCATCTGTTCCGCGCGATGGGCCATCTGCCAGACGAAGGAGCGATCTATTTTCAATGAGTTGACCGGCAGCTTGGCGAGATAGCCCAAAGAGCAATAGCCGGTGCCGAAGTCGTCCAGCGCAATCTGCATGCCGATCGCCTGGATCGCCTGGAGTTTTTCGATGTTGCCCTCGACGTCTTCCATCAACATCGACTCGGTGATCTCGATATCGATGTGCTGGAAGCCGTGGGTCCCGGCCAGCGCCGACATGACGTCCTCCACGAACTCCTTGCGACGGAGCTGGATCGCTGAAACGTTGACGGCGATACGCGGGGGCGTCAAGCCTTCGGCGCGCCATGCTGCATGGTCCTGCGCCGCGCGCCTGAGCGCCCACCGGCCTGCTTCGAGGATCAGCCCCGTGCTCTCGAGGATGGGGATGAATTCGCCGGGGGATATGAGCCCCCGCTGAGGGTGCAGCCACCGCATCAGCGCCTCGAAACCGGTGATGGCACCCGTCACGAGGTCTACCCGCGTCTGGTAATGCAGCACGAATTGCTCTTCCAGCACCGCGCGTCGAAGGTCGTTTTCAAGCTTCAACTGCTCGGCGACCCGCGCGTTCATCTGCGGGGCGTAGAACAGGTAGCGGTGCCCGGTGCGCCTGGCGTCCTTGTGCGCCGCTTCCGCGTTCTTGAGCAGGCCGTCGGCGTCAGCACCATCAGCCGGATAAACGGCCACGCCCGCGCGGGACGCGATGCGCAGCTCGCTGCCGCCCACCTCGAACGGCCGCCCGGCGGCGTCCGTCAGGACCTGGTCGAGCATGCGTACGATGTCTCCCGTTTCGCTCGGCGTGTCCGCTCGCAACCGCGAAATAGTCCCCGCCGATGTGCGCGAGCACGTCGGTATCCTCCAGCGCGCCTCTCAGCCGCTGCGAGAACTCCCTCAGCAGGTCGTCGCCGGACTTTCGCCCGAGCGTCTCGTTGATCTGCCTGAAACGCTCGATGTCGAGCATCAGCACCGAAAAGATCTTCTGCTCGCGCCGCGCCGCGCTCACCCGCTGCTCGAGCCGGTCAAGGAACAGCGTGCGGTTGGGCAGACCGGTCAACACGTCGTAGTACGCAAGATAATTGAGTTTCTCTTCCTTGGCGATGTGGTCGAGCGCGAACGAGATGTCGTCCGCGAGTCCGGTCAGCAGCTTCATCTCCTCGTCGTCGAAGAAATTCGCTTCCTTGGCGAAGAGCGACAGATTCCCCACCACCGTTTCTCCCACGAGCAATGGGAGTGTGACGACCGAGCGATAGCCGCGGCGTATGGCTTCCTTCCTGCGCTCGCCGCTCTGGGTAGGTTCGGTGAGCAGATCATTGCTGTACACGGCGCGCGTTTCCCTGACCGCGCGCGCGGCCACGCCTTCGCCCAGGGACGCATCGGCCCGAGCCGTGTTCCGGCTATGCGCGAGGAACGATTCCGCTTCAACGCCGGCCCACGCAACAGGAATAAGTTCGAGGGTTTCTGGATTCAAGATGCCGATCCAGGCTATCCCGAAACCTCCATGCTCGACGGCGATGTTACAGGCCTCCTCGAACAGCATCTGCCGGTCGTCGATGCGCACGATCGCGGAGTTGATTCCGGAAAGCACGGCGTGGATCCGGCTCAAGCGACGGATCCGTTGCTCCTGCAGCTTGAGCTCCGTCACGTCGCGCGCGAGCCCATCTATGCGCAGCAACTCGCCCTTGTCGCTTGCGATCACCCTGCCGCGATCGTGTATCCACCGCACCTCGCCGTCGGACAGCACTACGCGGTAGGTGGAATCCAGCAGCCGTGTCGAAAGCGATCCACGCCGGTCTCGCTCCACGCGCTCCCGGTCCTCGGGATGGACCAGGTCCATCCATCCGGTGGGGTTCGCGATGAGGCTGGTAAGCGGCCGGCGGTAGATCCCGCTCGCAGCCCGGGCTGACGTAGAGCAGCCGGCGGTCGCGCAGCGAATAGGACCAGACGACATCGGGCAGCGAAGACACGATGTTGTCGAGCCGGCTGCGGGTTTCTTCGAGCTCCTGCTCGATCTTGCGGCGCGCCGCGCGCTCCTCTTCCTCCCGCAGCGCGCGCTGGATGACCGGAACGAGCCGGTTCAACCGGTCCTTCAGGACATAATCGGTCGCCCCGCGTTTCATAGCTTCCACCGCGCGGTCCTCGCCGATCGTGCCGGAAACGAACACGAACGGGACGTGCGGGAATTTCGCGCGCGCCAGATCGAGCGCCGTCAGGCCGTCGAACGCCGAGGGCATGCTGAAATCGGACAGGATGAGATCGGGTTCGAATTCCTGCAGCGCGCGCTCGAAATCCCCGCGCGTCTCGACGCACCGCGCGGTAAATTTCAGCCCGGCGCGGCGCAGCTCGCGCTGGCACAGCTCGGCATCAGCCGGCACGTCCTCGACGATCAGGATGCGCAGGCTCTTGCCGTTCGCGTGACCGCTCAGGTCCAACTCATCCGCTCCCGTCGTGTCGTGCATGCCTACGCTCAACCGGTCGGAGTCCGGTTGATCGCCAGCCAGTAGTAGCCGGCCTGCCGGGCGAAATCGGCGAGAGCGTTGAAATCGACCGGTTTGACCACGTAGCTGTTGACTCCCAGGTCGTAGCTCTTCGCCAGGTCTCTTTCCTCCTGCGAAGAGGTCATGATGACCACGGGAATGCGCCGCGTGCGCTCGTCCGCCTTGACCGTTTTCAATACCTCGATGCCGTCCACTTTTGGCATCTTGAGATCGAGCAGGACGAGCCGCGGGACGGTGTCGGGCCGGTTCGAGTAATCCCCGTGCCGGAACAGGTAGTCGAGCGCCTGCTGTCCGTCCTTCACCCAGAGCAGCTTGTTGGCAAGCCCTCCGTCCTTGAGCGCGCGCACGGTCAGCTCCGCGTCGAGCGCGTTGTCCTCGACCAATAGAATCTCGACCTCCTCAAACTGTTCCATGGGGCTGCTCCTTCGGTAGCGTGAAATAAAAAGTCGCGCCTTCGTCCGGTTTCCCGTCGGCCCATACCCGCCCGCCGTGGCGGGTCACGATGCGTTCCACCAGCGCGAGTCCAACGCCGGTGCCGGGAAAGTCGCTGGAATTGTGCAGGCGCTCGAACACGCCGAACAGTTTCGACCGGTAGCGTGGATCGAATCCCGCACCGTTGTCGCGAACGAAGTAGACGTGTTCTCGGTCGTCGCTGATCGCACTCACCTCGATTACCGGCTGCTCGCGCTTCGAGCTGAATTTCACCGCGTTCGCGAGCAGGTTGATCCATACCTGCCCGAGCAGCACACGGTCGCCCGCGGCCCGCGGCAATGCCCCGAGGTGGAGCTCGGCCCTCGGGGCCGCGCCGTATCCGTCCAGGTTCTGGAACGTCGCGCGCGCGAGCCCGGTCATGTCGATCTCGCTCATCTGAATCGCCTTGCGACCCAGCCGGGAAAACGCGAGCAGGTCGTCGATCAGCAGCCCCATGCGATGCGCTTCCTCCTGGATGACGCCGAGCTTTCGCCGCGCCTCCGCGTCGAGCTGCGCGGCGTGGTCTTCCGTCATCAGCCGGGAAAACCCGAGAACGGCGCGCACCGGCGCGCGCAGATCGTGCGAAACCGAGTAACTGAAGCTTTCGAGTTCCTTGTTGGCCGCCTCGAGCTGCGCGGTGCGCTCGGCGACGCGGCTTTCCAGCTCCGTATTGAGCCGCCGCAGCTCCTCGTCCGCGTGCCGCCTTTCGGCCATTTCGCGCGCGAGCGACTGGTTCGAGGCTTCCAGGGCTTCCGCCCTCCGGCCGATTTCGCCGAGCATGTCGTTGAACGCGTCTACCAGCTCTCCGATCTCGTCTTTCGACATCTTGGTGGCCCGCAGCGAAAAATCTCTGCGTTCCATCACCTGACGGGCCACTGCCGCCATGGCCAGAATCGGCGCGGTCAGGGACCTCTGCAGCCAGGCCGAGATCAGCAACGCTACGATCAGGCTCAATGCCGCCACGGCGCCGAATATTCCCAGATAATCCAGCAGCCGACCCATCGGTTTGTAATCCGCCTTGAGGTACACCGTCCCGAGTATTTCGTTGTTCTCGACGATGCGCTGGAAGAACACCAGGTCATTCCCCTCGATCCGCGACCCGTCCGCCTCCGGCAAGCGGGGCCACGCCGGCTCCCGTCCATCCGACCCGCGCGTAGCCGGCGAACAGCTTCCCCCTTGCGTTGTAGATCGCGGCGAAAGCGATCATGGGCTTCGCTTTGAGCAGCAACAGATTCTCACGGGCTGCCTTGGCGTCGTCGAAGGCGAGCGCCGCCGCGCTGGCGCGGCCGAGTATGTCCGCCTGGGTGACGAGATCGTTGATGCTCGCCTCTCGATAGGCACGCAGGTCGTAGGTCACCAGCGCGGCCCCCGCGACGATCAACGCCGCCAGTGCCGTCGCCACCGCGACGAGCGCCACCTTATGGCGTATGGAGCGCACGGTTCGCAGCATCAGGGCGTCCCCGTGTGCACTTGCTGGGCGACTGCGAGCAGCCGCGAGGAGAGCTTGAGCTTGCTCTTCTCCGCCGAATCCAGCGCCACTTCGAACCGCACGCGCCGATCGGCCATCACGAAGTTGATCACGCTCCCCTGCGCCAGCGCCCCATCCGACTCGGTAACCGTCAGCACCGAATGCGGCCGAGTGCTCTGCACCCACTGATTGAGCCGCGCGCTTTCGGCTTTTCCGACGAACAGGATATGGACACCGGCCAGCGACTCACCGGCTTTGACGCGCTTCACCGTCACGGTCCGGCTTTCCACCGTGCGGCCGCTTGTGGCCTGAACGAGTTCCGCGGCGATGGCGTCGGCGCCCGCCACCGCGATCGTCAACGGTGTATCCGGCCGCGCGAAGGATGTCGACGGCCAGTCCACGTAACCAGCGAACTTGTACAGAAATGCTGCCTTGACCTGGTTCTCGAGGGTGCTGGGCTCTTCGGCGGTGCGAGCGTTCCATGTCGCACAGACGATGCCACCGGCAACGAACGCCGCGAGCAGAACGCGGCGCAACATACGACTCGGTTCAGCCCGTATGCTCATATGTGCCACTGCAGCTTGACGAACAGCGAGCGCTCGAACTCGCTGCGCCCCGGTGCTGCATTGAATTCCGGATGCGAGGGATCGAGAAGGTTTTGCAGCGTGAGGGACACCTCCAGGTCGTGGCTCACCTTCCAGCCCCAGCGCGCATCGACTGCCGTGTAGCCCGGGAGCATCGGCTGGGGCAGCGAGCCGACGCGCCGGACCAGTTGCTCGAGGCTAAGATCGGTGAGATCGGCCACCCGCGCCGGGGCCGCGTATCCCGGCGCGCACGCGAGTGCGACCAGCACCCCGTAATGTCCCTGAGGCCACTAATTGTCAGATGCCGTCTCTTTCGGCAATGAGACATAGAACGTTGCGCCCCCGTCCAGCTTGCTCTCGGCCCAGACCCGGCCGCCGTGGCGGACGACGATCCGCTGCACGATGGCAAGCCCGACACCGGTGCCGGGGAACTGTTCCTCCGAGTGCAGGCGCTGAAACACGCCGAACAATTTCGACTGATAACGCGGATCGAATCCCGCACCGTTGTCGCGGACGAAATAAACGTGCTCCTTGTCGTCGGCGATCGCGCTTACCTCCACCACCGGATGCTCCCGTTTCGAGCTGAATTTGATTGCGTTCGACAGCAGGTTCGTCCAGACCTGACCGAGCAGAATCCGATCGCCCTTCGTCCTGGGCAGTGCGCCGAGGCGGAAGTCGGTTTGCGGGCCTTCATGGAGCCCGCTCAGCCCTTCAAAGGCGGCTCGCGCCAGTTGGGCCATATCAAGATCGGTCATCTGCATCGTCCGGCGTCCCAGTCGTGAAAATGCGAGCAGCTCGTCGATGAGCACCCCCATGCGCTGCGCTTCACTCTGGATGACGTCGATCTTTCTGCGCGCTTCCGCATCGAGCTGTTTGGCGTGGTCTTCCATCAGCAGCAGCTTGGAGAAGCCGATGACGGCCCGCACTGGCGCGCGCAGATCGTGGGAGACCGAATAGCTGAAACCTTCGAGCTCGTTGTTGGCCGCTTGCAGGTCCCTGTTGCTCTTTTTGAGAGCCTCTTCGGCGTCATCGCGGGCGGTGATGTCGCGGAGTATCGCGGTAAAGAACATTCCCCTGGCGGTGGTCCAGTGCGCGACCGTTACCTCCATCGGGAATTCGGTCCCGTGTTTGCGCCTCCCGACCAGCTTGTTTGTCTTTCCGAACATGCGTGCCTGACCCGTCGCGAGAAATCGCTTGAGTTCCGCCTGGTGCGCAGCGCGAAACCGCTCGGGCATCAGCAAAGTTAACGGTCGGCCCAGCGCCTCCTGCGCCGGGTAGCCCAGAATCCGCTCCGCTGCTCGATTGAAATAAACGATATTGCCGTGCGCGTCCGCCGAGACGATGGCGTCGTTCGCCGTTTCGGTCACGGCCCGAAATTGCTCGCGGCTTTCCTCGATCTCGCGGTTGCTCGCCTCGAGCTGAGCCGTTCGCTCGACCACTCTGCGCTCCAGCTCGGCGCTAAGGCGCCGGTCCTCCGCGGCGCGGCTGCGCTCGACCACGATACGCGACGCCAGGTACGCGCCCAGGACGAGGAACAGGAAGACCAGACCATACCCAAACAGCAAGCGCATGAGCTGCTGGTTCCTTGCCGCAAACGCGGTGCGCGTGGGCTGCTGCACGATGATGCCCCATCCAAACTTCGGGATCGCGGCGTAAGCGGAGACCGCTTCTTCTCTTGCGCCGGGAACCGGCGCGATCGCTATGCCGTGCTCTCCGCGCAATACACTGCGCGCCACCGGCACCTGCGAAAAGTCGACGATTTCCTCCTGGGGCGGGAAGCCCGGATGGAAAACGACCCGCCCCTTCTGGTCGATGATGTAGACGATTCCTTCGGGACCGACCTCGACTGTTTTGGCCCACTCGAAATACGAGTCGAGCCGTGTCTGCAACAACAGTATCCCTGCCACGGCGCCATCTTCCCTTCGAATCGGGGCGGCGACCGCGAAGACGTTGGCCGATGGCGTGGCGGATCTCCGATACACCGCGGATACATAGGGCTTCCATTCCCGGCTGACGCCCTGATACCACTCCTGGTCGGCAAAACTCGTCCCCCTCGATTCGGGGCGTTCCGGAATGTCGGCCATGACCGTTCCTGCGGTATCGAGCACGACCAGGCGGTCGATAAACGGAAAGTCGCGCGGAATCGCACGCAGTATCCCGATGGCCTCGACCCACTGTCTCTCGGCAATGAGCTGCCGGAAACGCACCCGAGTCGCCAGAGAAACCGAGACATCGATCAAGCGCTCCAGTTTCTCCGTCAGAGTGACCGCCGCGAGATGCGCGACGGCGGCCCTGCGCGACATCGCGGCGTCGGTGAGATCGCGGTCGATCGCATGGTAGCTTTGCGCTCCCAGCGCGATGATCGACGAGACAGCCAGACACAACACTATCGCGTATCTCCAGCGCGTGCGCGCGTCACGCGCGCGCGCGTGCGCCTCGCTATCGCGGTTCGGCAAGTCGAGCGGGACGGTCGCACGCGTCATTACATTTCCCTTCCCGAACGGGGCCATGTCATGCGCTTTTCGGAAGCGAAAAATAGAACGTCGCGCCCTCGTTCGGCTTGCTCTCGGCCCACACTCGCCCGCCATGGCGAACGATGACCCGCTGCACGATGGCAAGCCCGACACCGGTGCCGGCGAACGCCTGCTCCGAATGCAGGCGTTGAAATACCCCAAACAGCTTGTCGTAGTACTGCATGTCGAAGCCGACGCCGTTGTCCTTCACGCGATAGATGTTCTCGGCCCCGCTTTCATACCCGCTCACCTCGATCAAAGGCTGCTCGCGCGCGCCGCTGAATTTAACCGCGTTGGCAAGCAAATTTATCCACACCTGCCTGACCAGAGCCGCGTCACCGTGCGCGGCAGGAAACGGATGCAGCACCACCTCCGGGGTCCGGCCGGCGCCCGAGCCCGCCTCCTGGAGCGCCTCCTCCGCCATGCGCGTCATGTCGATGTCGGTCATGACAAGCGGTTTGCGGCCGAGGCGCGAGAACTCCAGGATGTCCTCTATCAACTCGTTCATCTTCCGGCTGTTGTCGCGGACGACGCCGAGCAGGCGGCGGCCCTCGTCGTCCAGCCGCTCGCCGTAGTCCTCCTCCACGATGCGCGAGAAACCGTCGATCGCGCGTAACGGCGCCCTCAGATCGTGAGAGATCGAGTAGCTGAACGACTCGAGCTCACGGTTCATCGCTTCCGTGCGGCGTTCCAGGGCCGCCGACCGTTCCCGCTCGCGCTCCTCCATGCGGCTCAACTGCACCAACTCGGTGACGTCCTCGACGCGATGCACTATGTAAAGAAACTCGCCGCTCGCTGAGAGCACCCGAGAGTTCACCGGGCTCCAGAAGCGCTCCGCGGAATCGCCAGCCCTGCTTTCAGGCCGGGGGGTGTCGGACTTTTGCACGGCCATCGCATCGGATACCTTGCCCGCAACGACCCGCGCGAGGGAAGCGCGCAAGTTGCCGGTACCCGTCGCGTGGGGGTCGTCCGGGTTATCGGGGAACACGTCGAAGAGCCCGCGTCCGACGATATTCTTCCGCTCGGTAAGCGTCGCGCGAAGGTAGGCGTCACTTGCGCCCAGGATCGTGAACTCCGGATCGGGGCTCAGTACGAGAAAGCGGCCGGGAGCGCCTTCGAACAGGAGCTTGAAATCCAGATCGGCCGCAACGGCGACGCTGCGGCCGACATCCGGCGCGCTGGCACCGCGTTTCCCTCGAGGCCGCGACGTAGTTCGCCCCGGCAAACCATCGCCAATGGCGTTTGGACCATCCCCCTTGGATATTCTTGGCATCCCCCCCCAGCTTCGTTCGTCCCATCGCGACACACTACCGGCGCGCAGCAACGCAAGTTTCAGCATCGAGGCGAGGGCGGGCCTATGAGGTGCCGGATACTTCGAACGGCACGCCTGACAGCATCGGTAGGGCGAGGTCTGGGCCCTTACACTCAGTTATAGCGCCAAATTATTGTTTTATCAAGAGTTCTCAAGATTTACGCAGAATTCCTTACCCCATCGGAGATGAGTGTCCTGGTCACACCTACTTCCCGGGTTTCGTTGCCGGCTCCATCTTCTTGTAGAAATTGAGCTTTTCCGACGAGTCCAGAACCTCGCGCGCGACATCGGGGAGCGCGCGGCGGCCTGCGCGCGCGCGGGAGCGCAACGCTTCGAAGGCTTCGTCCCGGCCGAGATGGTGGCGCTCCATCAGGAGACCCACCGCCATGCTCACCTCCCGGGATCCGGCAAGCGCCGTCGTTAACTGGCCCTCCGTGTCGCGCAGCTTCCGGATTTCCGCCGCCCGGGACAGGGCGGTTTCGACGGCGGGGAGTATCTGCGCGATCTCGAGCGGCTTCACGAGGTAGCCGAGCGCGCCCTGCTCGGCGGCCTGCGTGACGATGTCGGCCTGCCCGTAAGCGGAAAGGTACATGAACGGCACGCCGGCGTGCTCGCGCAGCAACCGGCCCAGCTCGATTCCGTTCATGACCGGCATCCGGACGTCCAGCAGCGCGAGGTCGGGCAAAGATTTTTCCGCGGCGTTGACCGCGTCTTCTCCGTTCGAAGCCTCGCTCACGCGGTATCCGGCCTGTTTCAAGCCGCGGGAAATCGACGCGAGCACCAGGCGGTCATCGTCCACCACGAGTATGTGCCGCGCGGTCTTGTCAGCGTTCATTTTCCGGGATGCGACTCGGCCGCCGGTGCTTGCCGTTTCCGCGCGGCACGAGCGGCGGCCGCAGACTGAGATTCACCTCGACTCTCCCCTCACCGCTGCCGAACCGAAGTTTGCCGCCAGACGGTCCGAGCAAGGTTTTCACCAGGTCGAGTCCGGTCCCGGTCCCGATCCCCCGGGAGTAGTCGAATCCGGCGGATAGTTTCCCACGATTGACGATCCGGATATCGGCGCCGTCTTTCTTCTCGGTCAGCGCAACCTCGATCCGCGGTGTCCTACCGCGCGGGACGCCATGCTCGATCGCGTTGAACACCAGCTCGTTCAGCGCGACCGCTACCGGCACCGCTTCCGTCGCGGCGAGCCGGATACTGCCCGTGTCTGCCGCGAAAGCGCGCACGACGCGCGCGCCGCTCAACCCTTCCGCCGAAGAACAAATAGCCTCGAGCACCCGGCACAGCGGAACGCCACTTTCCGCCAGCTCGCTTTGCAGGCCGTACACCACGGCGACGGACTGCAACTGCGCCACCGCCGCCTCGATCGTGTCGGTGGTAGCCGGGTCGTCCGCGGCCTTGTTGCGAAGCAGCCCGGCAATGCCCTGCAGGTGATTCTTGATGCGGTGGTGGACTTCCCTGACGAGCGCGTCGCGCTGATGTATTGCGTGAGTAAGCCGCTCCTCCTCCGCCCGCTTCTGCCCCGTGATGTCCTCGGCAATGCCGCATACGAGCGGCGCCCCGTCATCACGCTTCATTGGATAAGAGCGGTCCCGGATCCAGCGCAAGGCTCCGTCCGGACGAATGATGCGGTACTCGACGTCCGTATGCTCGCCGCCGGGCATTCTCTTTTGAGCGGCCCGCACGGCCGGCAGATCTTCGGGATGGATCGGCCCCATCCACCCGCGGGGATTCCGGTACAGCGATTCGCAGCTCCTGCCCCAGATCTCCTCGTACGCGGGGCTGACGTAGACCATATTGTCACCGGCGGGCGAGTTGACCCAGAACACTTCCCGGATGTTCTCCGCCAGCTGGCGGAATCGCTCCTCGCTCTCGCGCAGCGCGTTTTCGGCCTTTCTGGATTCGGTGACATCGCGCGAAACCACCAGCAGCCGTTCCGGCGTGCCGTCAGCGCCAAGTATCGGCGTCGCGATCTCGTCCCACCACTGGGGAGTGCCCTTCGCGGATGGGCAAGACCCTTCGAACCGGCTCGCGCCGCCCGCGCGCGCCGTGGCCAGCGCCGCCAACGCGGATTCGCGGTCGGTCCCGCTCCAGAAATCCACGTATGACCTTCCCAGCACGCAGGCCACGTCCTCTATTTCCATCAGGCGCTGCCCTCCGGCGCTCATCCAGGCGATGCTGCCGTCGAGCTCGAGCACCTTGATGCAGTCGCGGCTGCTTTCGATTACTCTGCGCAGGAACTCCTCGTTCTTCCGCAGATCCCGTTCGGTGCGCTTGCGCTCGGTGATGTCATCGGCAATACCGACCACCAGCCAGGGCTCGCCATTGTCGCCGTAGAGCGGGACTTTGCGGACGTGATGAATCTGGCCCTCCAGCGCCTTCCACTCGGGGATTTCGAGCATCTTCCCGCTTTCGAGCGCCTGGCGGTCGGTTGCAACGGAGCGATCGGCATATTCCTTCGGGAACAGATCGTGGACTGTTTTTCCTACCCAGCTTTCCCCGAAATGAGCGAAGGTGCTCTCGCAGTAGCGGTTGCGAATAACATAGCGCAAGGTCTGCGCATCGCGAATAAAGACTCCTACTGGAAGATTGTCGACGATCGCGGCGAACAGGTTCTTCTGGCGACGGAGATCGTCCTCGCTCTTCTTCCGTTCGGTAATGTCGCGCGCGACGCAAAGCACCGTCACTATCTCCCCTGTCGCGTCGCGCTCCGGAACGTGGTGAGCCTCGAACAGGCGGTCGTTGCCAGAGGCGCTCGGATAGCTGAATTCCAAGGTATGGGCTTGGCCGGAGCGCGCGGTCTCGGCAAGACTACGTTCGAACAACTCCACCACAGTGTCGGGCATGAATAGTTCGCGCTGTGTCCTGCCTAGAATGGCGCTGCGGCTGGCACCTGTCAGCTTTTCAACGGCCGAGTTCACGTACACGAAGCGCCCGTTGCAGTCGAAACGGGCAATGGGATCGGGAAGATGCTCTGCCAGCGCCTCGAATTCCTGCTCGCGCTGTCGCAGCAGATCCAACACGCGCACGCGCTCCGTGACGTCGATCGTGAGGCTCACGCGCGCTCTGCGACCTTCGAAAAGAATATCCTGCGTGACGACTTCCGCCACGAAGACCTCGCCGGATTTCTTCACGTGCCGGCGCGGCTCGAAATGCATGAGGTAGCCCTCCGGCTTGTCGAAACTTTCCAGCAGTTCGTGGTGCTCGTCCGGGTGACGGGTATCCTTCACCGTAAGTGTCAGAAACTCCTCGCGCGTATAACCGTAGAGCGCCACGGCCGCGTCGTTGACTGCGAGGTACTGGCAAGTCTCGCGCTCGAAGATGCGCATCGGACGCGGGCTCTTCTCGAAATCCTGCAGCTGGCGCTGCCCGAATTCCAACAGGCCGCCGCCTGCATCGCGCTCGGGAGGAACGGCGGCCGCCACAGCCGCAATGCGCTGGGGCCCCGCCGAGCCCGGTGCCTCGAACACGAAACGGTCTGGATCGTTCATGCCCGTGTCCTCTCTTAGAGGCCGTATCAAAATGAATGATACGGCCCCTCATAGGGACCTATCTCAACCATAGGCGCGTGATGCGTTGTGGCCAGGACGGGATGGATGCGAGGCGCACGGCGCAGGCCGGGCTGCCTCCTGAATCGAATTCAGGAGCCAGCCTGTCGATAAACCGGGCAACGACGCAGACGGCGCGCCGCAGCGTGGAGCAGGGGCCCCGGTTTCCGGGGATGCGACCGCGCAGGCGCGCATGGGCACGCGATGAATGCGGCGCTATGGCCCGCTCCGGGGTCGCACCTACGCGTAAACGCGCAGGCACTGCTCCGCCCTCCGCGTGCCTCCTGGCCGCAACCCGAAGGGACGGGGCGCCGCACACCCGCATTCTCGCGGTTGTGCGTCGCCCTTGGGCAAGGTGAGGAAGCGCAGGCACAAGTGCCTGCTCAGGGGCGCATTTCGTTGTCGGGAACCCTTGCAATATCGACATATTGCTCCGGGTTCTCCTCCTCGAACTGCATCCCATATCGCCTCCGTCGCCCACGTGCCTATGGTTGAGATAGGTTCCAGTGAGCATGAGGGGAGTATCCCCTCATTTTGTGACTAACTCGGTTCCACATCATACTACCAACATCCGGCTGCGGCTTTTGCCGCGGCGAACGAGCGGTCGCGGGCACGGGAATGCGCCGGCACGCATGCTAGAATCGGCGCTCCGCATCCCGCCTTCCCCGTCGTGAAGTCTTCCGACCTCTACAGCCCGCTCTTCGCGCTCTGGACCGATCTGCATGACATACGCGTGTTATGGGAGCTGGCTGTGCTCGGCGCGGCCCTGGCGCTCGCCGTCTCGGTAAACCGCCTGTTGCGCCCGCGTTTTGCCACGCCAGACGAGACGGTCAATTTCGGTCTCGGCGGCCTGCAGCGCGCGCAGATGCCCCTGACCGCGCTCGTGGTGGTCCTCGCGGGTCGCGCCCTGCTGAGGGAGTGGCACCCCGACGTCAACCTGCTGAACCTGGCGGTGCCGCTGCTGACGGCGGCTGCGATCGTACGCATCGTGGTATATGCGCTGCGCCGAGTGTTCGCTCCCGGCGGCGGGCTTCGAACATCGGAGCGTGTCGTCGCCTGGGCGGTGTGGATCGGATTCGCGATCTACATCACGGGGCTCGCTCCGGAGCTTATCCGTTTTCTCGATGATATCGGTTTCAGCGTCGGCAAGGACCGCATCTCCCTCCTGCTCGTACTCGAAGCGCTGCTGACCATAGGAATCGCCCTCCTTGCCGCGCTGTGGCTGGGCAGCGCGATCGAATCGCGCGTGATGGGCGCCGGCGGGCTGGATATCAACCTGCGGGTAATGGTTGGCAAGCTCGTGCGCGCGGGCCTCGTGCTTCTTGCCGTCTTAATCACGCTGCCGACAATCGGGCTCGATGTCACCGCGCTCTCCGTCTTTGGCGGCGCATTGGGCGTGGGACTCGGCCTAGGCCTCCAGAAGGTGGCGAGCAATTACCTGTGCGGATTCATTATATTGATGGACCGGTCGGTCCGCATCGGCGATGTGATCACGGTGGAGCGCTACATCGGGCAGATCACCCGGATGACGGCGCGCTATGTCGTTTTGCGCAGCCTCGACGGCACGGAAACCATCATTCCCAACGAGATGATGATCAGCACGCCGGTGGTGAACCACTCCTATTCCGACCGCCGGGTTCGCGTGGCGGTGCCGGTGAAGCTGGGCCGGCGTTCCGATCTCGAGGCCGCTCTGCGCCTGATGGAAGAAGCGGGCAGGACCCATCCCCGCGTGCTGCGCGATCCTGCGCCCAGGGCCGTGGTGAAGGAACTTGCCAACACGGGCGTGAGCCTGGAGCTGGGGGTATGGATCGAAGATCCGGAGGCGGGACACGCCGATGTCGCTTCCGATATTTATACTGAAATCTGGCGGCGGTTCAAGGCGGCGGACATTTGATGTGCCAACGAATAGCGTGACTTGCGGTTCGAGAATCGCGTGCGGGGTCGCTTTTCGCATGGTGTTCAACCCTCGTGAAGTGGGTCCCGCAAATAGGCGAGCAAATCCAGAGTGTTGCGTGGGAGGCTATGCCTCAGTCTGGAATTTGGTTAGACTGCCCCCACCTAAAAGAAGATTTTCCTGGAGGGAATTCCGATGCCAACTGGCGTGTTGACGGGCGTGTTCGATCTACCGTGGTGGGGTTATATCGTCTACGCCCTTGCCGTTACCCACATCACCATCGCCGCCGTCACCATCTTCCTGCACCGTTGCCAGTCACATCGCGCCCTCGATTTGCATCCGGTCGTCAGTCATTTCTTCCGCTTCTGGCTGTGGCTTACCACTGGCATGGTGACCAAGACCTGGACAGCGATACACCGCAAGCACCACGCTCGCTGCGAGACCGAGGAAGATCCGCACAGCCCGCAGATCGAAGGCATCAACAAGTTGATGTGGGAGGGCGCCGAACTCTACCGCCGGGAGGCGCTCAACGAAGAAACGCGGGCGAAGTACGGCCGCGGCACCCCGGACGACTGGATCGAGCGGAATCTCTATGCCAGTCACGATCGGATAGGAATCGGCAGCCTGTTGGTTATCAACTTCGTCCTCTTCGGATTCGCCGGCATCGCAATTTGGGCAGTACAGATGGCGTGGATTCCGTTCTTCGCCGCTGGCGTCATCAACGGGATCGGACACTATTGGGGCTACCGTACTTTCCAGCCGCAGGATGCGAGCACCAACATCGTGCCGTGGGGCATACTCATCGGTGGCGAGGAGTTGCACAACAATCACCATGCCTACGCGAGCTCAGCGCGCTTCTCCAGTCGCTGGTACGAATTTGATCTCGGTTGGCTCTACATCCGCCTGCTCGAGACGCTGCGCCTGGCGCAGGTGAAGAAAGTCGCGCCCGAAGTCAGGCTCGACGCGGCCAAAACGAGATGCGATTTCGCCACGGTTCAGGCCGTCATTACGCACCGCTATGAAGTGCTCGCCAAGTACGCGAAATCGCTGCGTCGCACCTGCGCGGAAGAGATCCAGAGCTTGAAAGCTCGCGCCGTGAGCGTGGACCGCTCGATGGTGAGGCGCATGCTGCACATGGACGTAGCCGCCCTGCCCGCCACCGACCGCGCCGAGATCAATCAGGCGCTTAAGAACAGTAACGTGCTCTCTACGGTGTACACCATGCGCCAGGAGCTGACGGCGCTATGGCAGCGCTCGAGCACCTCCAAGGAACAGCTGGTCCACCAGCTCGAGGATTGGTGCTCGCGCGCCGAAGCGAGCGGAATTATCGCGCTGCAGGAATTCAGCCGCCGGCTGCGCTGCTACGCCTAGTGCCGTTCCGGGCCGCGACTTCGAATTCCGCGCCCCGGTACGAAGACCAGCGCGTATCGTTCCGCTCCCTCCGAGTTCTCGGAACGGCACTAAATAAGGACACGAGATTCAATAAAAAACCCGCCAGACGGCGGGCTTTTTTCATTGGGCGAGCGGGAGAATTCTTTCAGTCGTCACCCGTCAGCTCGTCACTTTATTTTTGTTTCCTTGTAGATGACGTGCTTGCGCGCCACGGGGTCGAATTTCTTGATTTCCATCTTTTCCGTCATCGTGCGGCGGTTCTTGGTTGTCGTGTAAAAGTGACCGGTCCCTGCCGTCGATTCGAGCTTGATCTTTTCGCGCATGTCTTCACTCCTGAAGGTGTTTCAACCTAAGTGTACTGGTCGTAAGTAAATCCGCTTTCCGGCGTGCCAGTTCTCTCGCAAAGGAGGTTCATCGTGCGACCGGGGGTGCGGGGGGAACGGGAAGGCCCCGATGCCTCGCCGGAAGGGGCCCGTTCCCCACCGTTCCTCAGATATCTTCGCCTTGCGCCCGCAACTCCGCGACCACGACGTCGATGCCTTTTTTGTCGATCGTCCGCAAACCCGCCTGCGATACCCTGAGCCCGATCCAGCGCTTCTCACCCTCAATCCAGAAACGGCGATACTGCAGATTCGGCAGAAAGCGCCGCCGCGTCTTGTTGTTCGCGTGCGAAACATTGTTGCCCAGCATGGGCTTTTTGCCGGTAATCTGGCAGACGCGTGACATGGGTAGCTCCGGAACCGCGAAAGCGACGGATCTTACAGCGTTTTCACTGATGGCTCAAGCAGATCTTCCGCTGCAAAGTCAGAGCAGGCCGCGCTCGGCGAACGACATCGCCGCGCCGGCCCCGATGATAAAGTGGTCGAGGACCTTCACGTCCACCAGCGCGAGAGCGTGTTTGAGCGCTTGCGTGAGCGCTTCATCCGAACGCGACGGCTCGGCTACGCCCGATGGATGATTGTGGGCAAAGATCAGCGCCGCCGCATTGTGATGGAGCGCACGTTTCACGACTTCGCGCGGATACACGCTGGTCTGCGTCAGCGTGCCGCGGAACAGCTCCTCGACCGCGAGCACGCGGTTCTGCGCGTCGAGAAACACCGCTACGAACACTTCGTGCGGCCGCTCCTGCAATTTGAGCCGCAGGTAGTCCCGCACCGTCTGGGGTGAGCTCAACATGGAACCGCGGTCCAGCTTCTCGCGCAGCGCGCGCCGCGCGATTTCCATCACGGCGGCAAGCTGGGCGAATTTGGCGCTGCCCAAGCCGGCGGTCGCGCGCAGCGCCTGCGCGTCGGCCGCAAAGAGCGCCGAAACCGAACCGAAGCGCGCGAGCAGCTCGCGCGCGATGTCGAGTGCGCTTCTGCCTCTCACGCCCGTGCGCAGAAAGATCGCTACGAGCTCGGCATCCGACAGGCTTTCCGCCCCTCTGGACAACAACTTTTCTCGCGGGCGATCGTTGAGAGGCCAGTCGGTGATAGCCATCGGTAGCGAACAGTAAACAGTTATCGGCGAACAGACACATAACCAACGCGGCGAGCATCTCATCGGTTTACTGTTCACCGTTTACCCTTTACCGCTTTGCGGTTACACTGCTCCGACTAATCCTCTGCAAAACAACGACGTGGCGGAGATTGCTCCCAAAAAGATCGTGCTCGGCGTAACGGGCGGCATTGCCGCGTACAAGGCCGCCGAGCTGACCCGCGAGCTCACGCGCAACGGGTTCGAAGTCCAGGTCGTCATGACAGAGTCGGCGCGCGGCTTTGTCACGCCCGAGACATTCCAGGCGCTCTCCGCAAACCCGGTGTTTACCGACATGTGGGACGCGCGCGTCCGTGACAACATGGCGCATATCGAGCTGTCGCGAGGAAAGGATGCAATCGTCGTGGCCCCCGCAACCGCCGACTTCATCGCCAAACTCGCGCACGGGCTGGCCGACGACCTGCTCTCGGCGCTGTGTCTGGCTCGGGCATGCCCGCTCATCGTCGCGCCGGCGATGAACCGGGAGATGTGGGACAACCCCGCGACCCGCCGCAACATCGATCAGCTGGGCCGCGACGGAGTGGCGATCCTCGGCCCGACGAGCGGCGATCAGGCCTGCGGAGAAGTCGGGATGGGACGCATGGTGGAAGCCGGCGAGATTGCCGAGGCGGTGGCGCTGTTCCTCGCGCCCAAGGTGCTGAACGGCACGCGCGTCCTGGTAACGGCCGGCCCCACGTTCGAGGCCATAGACGCGGTGCGGGGAATCACCAATCAGAGCTCCGGCAAGATGGGCTATGCAGTGGCTCGGGCCGCGCGCGAAGCAGGGGCGAGCGTAACGCTGGTATCCGGCCCCACGAGTCTTGCCGCCCCGCTCGGCGTGCAGCGTATCGACGTCGTGTCGGCGCGCGACATGTTCCACGCCGTGAAGAAGCACGTAGCGAACGCGGACATCTACATCAGCGTCGCAGCGGTCGGCGATTATCACGTGGTCAATCCGCGCGCGCACAAGATCAAGAAGAGCGACCGCAACCTCAAGCTCGAGCTCGCGCCAAATCCCGATATACTCGCTTGGGTCGCGGGCCGGCCACGGCCTCCTTTTTGCGTCGGGTTCGCAGCGGAAAGCGAGAAGCTGCGCGAGCACGCCGAAGCGAAGCGCCGCGCCAAGAAGGTGCCCCTGTTGGCGGCCAATCTCGTGCAGCGCGCGATCGGCGCCGACGATAATGAGGTCACGCTGCTTGACGACAAGGGCGCGCACGAGCTCGCGCGCGCGCCCAAGGAACAGATCGCCCGCCAGCTGATCGCGCACGTCGCCCGGCTTTACAAGTCGAACCCGGGATCGAGAAAAAAACTTGACGCGAAGGCGCAAAGCCGCAAAGGTTTCGGAAGTCATTGCGTCGGCGGGTCACAGGTTACTTCCGCCTTCCGCCTTCCGCCTTCCGCCTTGCTGATGAAATCGGCGCTGGTCCTGTTCGCTCACGGCGCGCGCGAAGCCGCATGGGCCGAGCCGTTCCGGACGATCCGCGATACCGTGGCGCTTTCCCGCCCCGATCTCACGGTGACGCTGGCTTTTCTCGAGCTGATGACGCCGCCGCTCGAGGAGTGCATTGCGGAGCTCGCTGCCACGGCCCACCAGCGTATTACGGTCGCCCCGCTGTTCCTGGGAATGGGCGGCCATCTAAAACGCGATCTTCCGCGGCTCCTCACGACCATCCGCAAGCAGCATCCCGCTCTGGACATCGTCGCGCTCCCGCCAATCGGGGAAGCCCAATCACTGCTCGACGCGATCGCTGTCTGGCTCGTCAACGGCGTGCCGCGCTAGAACGTTATTTGACCGCCAAGACGCCAAGCCCGCCAAGAAATGGCATCGACAGAAGGCAGACAAAGATACGGACGATATCTTGTGAATCCCTACCGCTTTGATGGACAACAGCCGCACGGAGTTGGGCGTGCGATCTGATTTCAACTTCTCAGCCGCTCGACACTGCGGTACTGCTTCAACAACCTCGGTGACTGCGTGGATGGTTCGAGTGGAAATGTTTGTCTTGGCGGCCTTGGCGCCTCGGCGGTTCAAAGTGACCTTGATCGTTGCGGCGATGCTTGCATTTTCCGCGACTGCGCACGCCCAGCTGCCAGAGATCGCGCTCGCAATCAACGATCACAAGCTCACGGCGGAAGTCGCGCACCTGGAGGCCACGCGCACGGAAGGATTGATGCACCGGCGCATATTGCCGGAGAACAGAGGCATGTTGTTCGTGTTCCGGGAGACCGCAATCCACGCAATGTGGATGATGAATACCCACATCCCGCTGTCGGTGGCGTTCATCGACGGGAACGGCATCATCATCAACATCGAGGACATGGAACCGCATACCCGCGACACTCACCCGGCTGCGAAGCCGGTGAAGTACGCGCTCGAGGTCAATCGAGGTTGGTTCAGAAAGCGCGGCATCAAACCTGGTGCGAAGATCGAGGGAATCGAGCGCGCGCCGCCAGCGCAATAGGCGTGACAGGCGACATCCAAACCTTCTGTTAAATGATTGTCACCGGTCACCGGTCATCGCGACCGCGCGCAAAAAAGCCCGGGGAGGCCCGGGCTGTTTTTTTGGTCGGCCGGCTTCAGCTGAAGATCGCGGTGCGGAATACACCGCCGCTCGCCATCATGAAGAACAGCATCGGGATCGACAGCATGACGTTGGTGCGTGAAGCCAGGAACGCGACGCGGCGCGCTTTCGCCTTTTCCGGGTCGGTCGCCGGTACCATGCCGAGGATTTTTTTCTGATTGGGCCAGATCAACACCCATACGTTGAACAGCATAATGGTGCCGAGCCAAGCGCCTACGCCGATCGGATAATATGCGGGCTTCAAAAACAAGAGCACATCGACGAGGTTCTTGCCGGCAATCATCGCGCCGGCAAGGAAGGTGACGACCGCGGCCCAGCGGAACCAGAAGAGCGCGCGCGGTGCGACGTGCTTGGTGATACCGGCAGCGGTGCCATCTTTTCCGGCTTCCGCGAGTGCGGGTACCTGCACGAAGTTAAAGTAGTAGAGCAGGCCGATCCACATCACACCTGCCGCGATATGCAGCCAGCGTCCAATCCCGAGTTGTATGAAATCCATCATGGCCGTGTCCTTCCTGTCATTGCATGGCGAACTTGACGACGTTGTATAGGATAAGCGTCAGGATGAGACCGCAGATGACGGTGCCCCACAGCGAGTCGAGCGGATTTTTCATTCCGATTCCTCCACTTAGAAAGTAAGGCTGTTCGGGAGAGCGCGGCCTTATTTTAGCCAACTATGGTCGCCCGTGCCACCGAGGCGACCTATGAACTGTTGCGAAATTCCGACGGTGCAGCGCCCAAGATGACGTCATATGCATCAAGAATGCAACCGTACGGGGCAACCGCCCGCCAATTCTGTAGACTTGGACGAAAGGCAACGGAGCTCCGTGCTCGTGCGGCACTACTTCAGGATCGCCCTATTGGCGTCGGCGCTGGCCGGCGTGGTCGGTATTGGCGCGGCAGCAGCAGCCGGGATATCGTTCGAGCGCTCGGGACTCGGCCTGAAGGCGCCGGGCTCCCCCGCGCTGCCCGCGCTCGGGTTTCGGGGCGAGTCCCCCGGCGTGTGGCAGGCGACTGCAGCCGGCGACGTGATTTACGGCGGCGTGCGCGTAACCGCGCGGCTCGGTTTGCGCACCGCCGAGTCCTACTCGGGTGTCTACTACGCCTTGTCCGACACGTGGGGCGCCTCGCTCGAGACCGGCGTGCTCCAAGGGTCGCCGCTAGCGCCGCGGCGTTACTCGCTCGCGGGCCAGTTGCACTCCGCGCTCGCGGGTGGAAGCGCTTTGAACCTAGGCTTCAAGTACCGCATCTACGATACCGATAGCGGGCACCGACCCGGCATGCCCGCCGATGCGATGGGCACGTACGCCCTGGTGCCGGCGCATCTTCCCGGCGTGTCGTTCGGACCGAGCTATCAATTGCAGTTGAGCTACCAGTACAACGCCGCGAACGTGTTCGGACTCGCCTTGGGCCGGGAGCTGGAAACTTTCACGCCGGGCTTCGAAATCTTGGGCAATGGCCCGCGGCAGTTCACATTCACCGGCCAGCACTGGCTGACGCCGAGTTGGGCGCTGTCCTACGATCTGCTTTCCAACGACCCGAATTTGTTCCGCATGCAAGGGCTGCGGTTTGGGGTCCGTTACCGCTTTTAGCTGGCAATTGGCGGTTCAGCAGTTAGCGGTTAGCTAATAGCCAACAGCTAATCGCTGTTCTTCTACTGCTGCTTCCCCGCCTTGTCCATGAGCGGCACGAAACGCACGGCAAGAACGTTCCGCCGAACGACTCTGCCGTCGGGCTGTTTCTCGACGATCAACAGCATCTGGCCGGCGAGTTGCCCACCGACCGGCACCACCAGCTTGCCCCCCGGCTTCAACTGGTCGATCAACGGCTGAGGCACTTCCCGCGGGGCGGCAGTCACCATGATGGAGTCGAAGGGGGCGTGCTCGGCCCAACCCTGGTACCCGTCGCCGATTTTGGTTACGACATTGCGGTACCCAAGCCTCTGGAGTCGTTCCGCAGCCTCCCGCGCCAGCGGTTCGACAATCTCGATGGTATAGACAGTCCGCGCCAGCTGGGCGAGAACGGCAGCCTGATACCCAGAGCCGGTGCCGATCTCGAGCACCTTGTCAGTCGCCTTGACGTCCATGAAATCGGTCATCAGGGCCACGATGAACGGCTGGGAAATGGTCTGCCCTGCCCCAATGGGAAGCGGCCGGTTCTGGTAGGCGTTACGCTGCTGGTCCGGGGGCACAAATTCGTGCCGGGGCACTTTCGCGAGTGCCGCCATGACCCCTTCGCCGAGCGCGGCGCGCCCTGTTTCAAGGCGCGTCTCCCGGGTAAGTGTCGCAATCTCCTCCAGCATGCGGCTGCGCTCGCGAGCGTAAGTATTCTGCGCTTCAGCCGTCATGGTCTCCCCCGTCACGAGCACTAGTGCTGCCAGCAGGCGCGATACGCAATGACTCGGATTCTTCACAACACCGATCTATGATAGCAACATGAAGGAAGCGGGCATGAAACTTGCGTAGTCACATTCAAATATGACCTAGTCCACAGTACAAAGGCGCTTGGCAACTCTTGGATTATGAGGCTGTCTTAATCATAAACCACGGTTTTTATTCCAGATATTCCATAGATGGACCGCGCTACCGACAGCATATCCCCCCTGCCCGCGCTCCCGCCGCTGACGACATTCGGACGGTTGCGTGTCTGGTGGGACCGTCTGGCAGCGGTGTTGGTGCCCGCACGGGGTGGAAATGCGCCCGACCGGGCCACCGCACGCGTCATAGGACAGTTGAGGCAGCTGTTCGAGGCAAGCCGGAGCCAGCGCGGCGGAGAGATCTCGGCGCGGGCACGTGCGGCACAGATTGCAGCCATTTACCGCCGCGCCAGCCTGCCTCAGCGCGCCGCCATACTCGCCCTGATCACTCACGAGTTCGCTCCCGATCGCGGGGAACTGGATACCGCCATCGCCGCGCTGCAGGCTGCCGGAAACGAGGTCGAGTTGGGCCGCGCCGAAGCACGTCTGCGGCTGGCGCTCGACGCTCCGCGCGCCACATTCCTCGCGCAGTTCAACCTGTTGTCCGACGGGGTTCAGTTCCTGGTCGACCTGCGCTCCGATCTGCTCACCCTGCTGCCGGAGGATTCCGGTCTCGAAGTGTTGAAAGTCGAGCTCGACGGCTTGCTCGAGCGTTGGTTCGACCCCGGTTTCCTGGAATTGAAACGCATCACGTGGCAGTCGTCGGCGCTCGTCCTGGAGAAGCTGATGGCCTACGAGGCCGTCCATCCGATCGCGTCGTGGAACGATTTGAGAAACCGCCTCGACACCGACCGCCGGTGCTACGCTTTCTTCCATCCGCGGTTGCCGAACGAGCCGCTGATCTTCGTCGAGATCGCCCTGGCGAAGGGCGCGCCCGAGAGCGTGCAAGCCCTGCTCGACGAAAACGCGCCGGTCCAGGACCCGCGCACCGCGGATACCGCCGTCTTCTATTCGATCTCCAACACGCAGCGCGGTTTGCGCGGCATCAGCTTCGGCAATCTGCTGCTGAAGCGGGTCATCGTGGACCTGCAGCGCGATCTGCCGCGATTGAAGGTGTTCGCCACGTTATCGCCCCTGCCGGGGTTCCGCAAATGGCTGGATGGCGCGTTGGCGGAGAAGCAGAAAGTCCTGCCCGCAGCGGACGCCACAAAGTTCGCCGCGGCTATCGGCCATCCCGAACCAGACACCGCACTCGCCGACGCGCTCGCGCGCGCCGAGTGGCATGCAGATGCGCGTCTCGCCGAAGCGCTGCGCGGACCGCTGCAAAAGCTCTGCGCGCGCTACCTGCTGCGGGAAAAATCGGGTACGCAGCCACTCGATACCGTCGCGCAATTTCACCTGACCAACGGCGCGCGCGTGAGCCGGATTTTCTGGCTCGCGGATACGTCGGCGCGGGGCTTGCGCCAGTCTTACGGCATGATGGTGAGCTACCGTTACGATCCGAGCGAAGTCGATAAGAATCACGACCGTTTTTTGAGCGGCGGTTCCATCGCTGCCGCCGGACGGGTGCAGGGTCTACTCGATTAGTGCCGTTCCAACTCTGCGTCACACCGGTGCGTGGATCCGTCGAATAGCGGTACGTCCCGAGGCGCTTAGTCGCGCAGATTGAACGCCGCGGCGAGCAGCTCATAGGATTTCAGGCGGCTGTCGTAGTCACCGGTGATCGTGATGACCATCAGCTCGTCTGCTTCGAATTCCCGCTGCAGCGCAAGCAACTGGTCGCGCACCGTCGCAGGGGTGCCGAGCATGAGCCGTCGCCGGTTATGGGTGATGCGCCTACGGTCGGCCTCGGTGTACGGGTAGGCGCGCGCCTCCTCGTAACTCGGCACGGGCGCGTTGAGGCCGTGGTCCATGTTGAGCCGGCGCAGGTCTATGCTGGCGGCCAACCTCTCCGCTTCCTCCGCTGTCTCCGCGCAGATCGCGGAAACGCAGACCAGCGCGCGCGGTGCCGGCTCCCGCTGAGAAGGTTGATAAGCCCGTCTGTAGTCGCGCGTCACGACGTCACCGCCATCGGCGCTGATGAAGTGCGCAAAGGCAAAACGCAGGCCGAGCTGCGACGCTAACGCGCCGCTGTAATCCGAAGAGCCGAGTAGCCATACTTCGGGCGCCGTCGGGCCTTCCGGCATCACCATCACCTTGGCGAACGGATGCCCGGCCGGTATCGCGTCATCGAGATAGGCCACCAAGTACTGCACCTGTTCGGGAAAATTGTCCACTTCGGGGTAGTGCCCGCCGCTCATCGCCAAAGCCGTCATGCGATCGCCGCCCGGCGCGCGTCCTATACCGAGGTCGATGCGCCCGGGGTACAGCGCTTCGAGCATGCGGAACTGCTCCGCGACCTTGAACGGGCTGTAATAAGGCAGCAGGATGCCCCCGGTTCCGACCCGGATCCGCGTGGTTTCCGCGGCAATCCGGGTGAGCAGGATCTCGGGGCAGGGATCGGCGAGCGCCGCGATCGAGTGATGCTCGGCCAGCCAGTAGCGGTGATACCCCAGCGCCTCCGCGGCTTTCACTAGGCGGATCGTCTCGTGCACGGCGCGCGCCGGCGGGTTACCGCTGATAATCGGAGACTGGTCGAGAATGCCAAGCTTCATTGGAGCGGCGGGGAACGGGCCCGAAGGTGTCAGGAACCTTAGAGTTTAGGGTTCCTGACACCCTTATCCCGCACCCCCCGTCGCACCATGAGCCTTTTTTCGCGAGAAATTACTTTTACGTCGAGGCGCGCGTGAATTCATCCAGCACCGCGCACCAGGCGGCGGCGAGGTTCGCGCGGTTGTAGCCGCCGCCGCCGAAGCCCATGATGCGTCCACCGGTAAATTCGTTCGCGAGAGCGCACAGCGATTTTGCCGCGTGCGCATGCGCCGCCGGCGTGTACTGGAGCATCGCCAGCGGGTCGCCGGCGAGACTGTCGGCGCCGCACTGGAACACGATGAATTCCGGTTTGAAACTGCGCAAGTGCCGGACTACGGCTTCCCACGCCTCGAAGAAATCCTTGTCCCCCATGCCGGGCAGCATGGGGATGTTGAGCTTCGTCCCCTGTGCCGCGCCCTTGCCGGTTTCGTTGGCGTGGCCCGTGCCGGGGTACAGCGTGCGCCCGTCCTGGTGGATGTCCGCATAAATGAGATCCGGATCCTCTTCGTATGGATAGTAGAGACCGTCGCCGTGGTGCACGTCTATGTCTACGTACCCGATGCGCCGCACGCCGTACTGGCTGCGCAGCGTGTCGATGACGACGCCGGCGTCGTTGAACACGCAGAACCCCGCCGCCGCCCCGCGCCGCGCATGGTGCAGTCCGCCTATGGGTTGAAAGGTACGCAACGCGCCGCCGCTCATCACCGTGTCCAGCCCGTGAAGCGCAGAGCCCGCCACCGTGGCGGCCGCCTCGTACACCCCGGGATAGGCCGGCGTGTCGCCGTAATCGATCGCGCCGCTACCCTCTTCGGACTTTTCCTTGACCCACGCGACGTGCTCAGGCGTGTGGAAGCGGTGCAGTTCCTCCTGCGCCGCCATCCGCGGATCGGTGATCGCGGTGCGCTTGTCCAGCTTCTGCTTCACCGCCTCCTTCCAGAATGCGTCCTGGCGGTCGGGGCCGAACGGATGGCCATTGGGAAAACCATACCTGCCCAGGGACTCGCCCACATACAGCGCAACTTCGTTTTTCACGAGCAACTCCTAGTGCCGTTCCAGCATCCGATTGAAAGTCCATCCTGCTGCTTCCAGTTTACCGCTCCACGGGGCTCGGTGCCGAACTCGAGCGGCTGGAATGGCACCAATTGGTCCACAGCTCGACAGGGTGTAGCCTTCGTGTGCTTCCGTGGCTAAGGCTTGGCAGATCCTGAGCAGGTGCACTGTGCTGCCGCCGAGGACGCGCACACGAAATCTACGGCCGAATTGGACGAAGACCGGCAACTCAGCGCACCGTCGTGTAGCCGTACGGAATGTGGAACTCGAGGAAGTTCGACGGCCCAGAGTCGCCATGAAGGCTGTGCTTGTCGCCCGAGGGAAAGAACGTCGCTTGCCCGAGCGTAACCCGGGACTCCTTGCCGTTGACGGTCACGCGGGTCGTGCCATCCAGGAACACGAACAGGCTCTCGGCGTCAGGATGCGCGTGCAGCGTGGTCTCGGTATCCGGAAGGTATTTGACGATCATGGCGTGCGCGCGCTTCGAGCCGCAGGTTTCTTGGGTCACGAAGTAGATGCGCTGCTTTTTCGCGGCGGGAATATCGTCCACCGGCTCGTCATCCTTCGACATGACTTTGACGCCTCCGGCGAATCCCGGGAGGTTGGCCCCGGAAGCCGGAGGCGGAGCCATCACGCTTAATACCTCGGCCGGCGCACCGCCCGCGGCAAGCGCATACCGCTTTCCTTCCTGCAGGATGCCGAAGCGGCCGGCGCCCAGCACGTGCCGTACGCCGTGCACGGTAAGCGCGGCCTCGCCGGTGAGCGTAAAGAAATACTGGTCGGACCCCGCGGGAGCGGCGGCTTCGTGCCTGGCGTTCGCTTCCAGCTTCAGCACGTCGGCCGTCATGTGTTTGCCCTCGCCGTTGGTGATCCCGACCCGGCTCACGCCGGGCGCAATCTGTTGCGGGGAGCCTTTTCTGAAATCGACAAGCTTGCCCATGGTGATAGACCTCGATTTATCCGTAATGCTCGAGCAACGCCACGAAGTCCGGAGCATGCCAGTGCGCGTGGATATCGATCACCGGCACGCTTGGGCGGCGGCGCGCCGTCTGTTGCGTTTGCGTTCCTGCACAACCGGCGAGCAGCGCGCCACCGGCGGCCAGTGCACCGGCCAGAAACTTCCGCCTCCCCGTGCTCATCTGATCTCCTCGCGAACGAAACATTCAGCCATAGCTATTTTCTATCAAAAGAGCGATTGCTGCCCCGAGCGGTCCGGCGCGCGAAAGAGGGTCGTGTCGAGGGCTCGATTGCGCTCGGGGGCGTTGAATCCGATCCGCTCGCAGGCCTTTTCGAAGCGCTGCCCGAGAAGCTTCGCGAGCTCGCCTTGCCCTACCATCCGGCTGCCGAAATTGGGATCATTGTCGCGCCCGCCGCGCATGACGTGCACCCGGCTCATCACGTGCTTCGCCTTCAGGGGGTAATTGCGCTCCAGCCACTCTTTGAAGATATCCTTCACCTCCCACGGCAAGCGCATCAGCACATACCCCGCCTTGCGCGCGCCGTGCTCCCACGCCTTTTCCAGCACCGGCTCGATCTGGTGATCGGTGAGAAACGGAATAACCGGCGCAACCAGCACACCGACCGGCACGCCGGCGTCGCTCAACCGTTTCATGGCAAGCAGCCGACGCGTCGGGGCCGAACAGCGCGGCTCCAGCCGCCGCGCGAGATCGTGGTCGAGATTGTTGAGCGAGATAAAGACGCTCGCCAGGTTCTTCTGCGCCATAGGCGTGAGTATGTCCAGATCGCGCTCAACCATCGCGTTCTTGGTGACGATGCCGACCGGTTGATTGAATTCGGACAGCACTTCCAGGATGCCGCGCGTGATCTTGAACTCACGCTCGATAGGCTGGTAGGGATCCGTGTTCGCCCCGAGCGCGATCACCGAGCAGCGGTAGCCGGGCCGCGACAGCTCCTCGCGCAGTCTTTCCGCCGCGTTGACTTTAGCGAAGAGCCGCGTCTCGAAATCGATGCCCGGTGAAAGGTTGCGGTAGGCATGGCTGGGACGCGCATAGCAATTGTGGCTCACGACGCCGTTCGCGATGAAGTCTTCGGTGGTCGTGGTGATGTCGTAGAGCCGCATCCCTTTGCTGAACGGCTCTATGTTGACAACGCCAAGGCGCGCTTCGCTCTTGACCGCTTGGCCCTCAATATCCCGCTTCCGCGTGATCGCCGGGTCAACAGTGTGAAAAAAGCGCAGATGCTCGCGTAGTCCTCCGATGAGGCGAACAACCTTGACGGGCTTCGAACGTTCACTCTTCACATGCTCCACCACAAACTGGAACCCGAGGTTGCGCAAACAGGTGGCTATCCACCCAATAATCTCATCGTCAGTGTTGCTGATTCTCACGATCCACTGACCATAGGTGCTTTCAGCATCGAAAATTCCTGCAAGAAAACCAGCGGTCCAGCCGCGTGTGGGCGCAGCGGGCCAAGCTATCAGCCTCCGAATTTGTGCGACCTTAGGACGTGCATACGCGCTAATCGCGTGCATGGCCCGGTAACCGACTGCGGCCTTTTGAAACACGGAATCTTGTGTCGTGATCTCGGAGCCGAGTAGATATCCCTTTGCCCGCTGTAGAGCATCTATATCGCAGAGGGCAAGGCGGAAACGATGCGACTCACCATACGATCCTCCGGCTCTCTGATAGCGATACACCCCGAGGTAACCATCCCCGCGAATCATTCCGCACATATATCCACGCCGGTAATCCTCGTCTTTCATGACCGGGGAGGCGAACGCTCCCGTGCCCATGAGCTTATTGCCGGTCGTAAGAAAGGGTCGTTGCGCAGGGCCCGTCATGGTTCCGCTGACAAACTTCCAGCCACGTTCCGTCAGAAACCGGTGGTCTCCGCCCGCAACGATCTCTGTTCCGTCTTCCAGGGTTATCCGATACGACGGCTTGATGACGCTCCAGTGCGCGAGCACGTGTGCCCTTATATAGCGCCGATACCAACCGCTACGGACGGTGCCGTAGATCGCATCGCCTGCACGCACGTCCGAGATCAGGCGTGTGCTGCCATCGGCCATGAGTATTGGCGTTTCTCCAGCCATGCAATAACTGCAACCATGTTCGCATCCCTGATAGGGATTGATCGACTGCGTGAAACCGATATCGGGCGAATCGTTGCGGGAGATGATGCTCTTTACCCGCTCGGCGGTGACGTGGGTCTTGAGCGGCGGCAGCTCTTCTTCTTGCTGGTCCCAACCGTCGTCGAAGGCTTCGCGCTGTTCTTTCTCGAATCGACCCTCTGGATTAATGCCCGCGCCGCGTCCCTTGCGGGGATCCTTATGCTTGCCGGAGACAGTCTTGAGCGGCATGGCTAGGGGGGCTGGCTTTTTATACAGTATACCGGGCTGCCGCCCGATTTCAAGACCGCGAGGACCGCGTTATTACTCCACCTTGATCCCGGCGGCCTTGATCACCCTGCGGTAGAGCTCGATGTCGGCCTTGACGAGCTTCGCGAGCCCCGCCGCGGTGCTGGTGCGCGCCTCGGCGCCGCTGCGTTCGAGCTGCTCTTTCACTTCCGGCATTTGCGCGATGCTGTTCAACTCGGACTCCAACCTCTTGATCACGGCTACCGGCGTGCCCCTGGGGGCAAAGATTCCGAGCCAGAGCGAAACATCGAAACCGGGATAGCCCGATTCAGCGACCGACGGTACATCCGGCAGCGACGCCGAGCGTTGAGCCGAGCTGATCGCAAGCGCGCGCACCCGGCCCGCCTTCGCGAGCGTCAACACGGCCGGCACGGCGCCGAACAGCGCCTGCACCTCGCCGCTCAAGAGTGCCGCGCTCGCCGGCCCGTTGCCGTTGAACGGAACGTGCTCGATGTCGAGCCCCGCAACGGTGGTGAGCGTCGCCATTGCAAGGTGCGTCGTGGTGCCGTAGCCGGCAGAGGCGTAATTGAGCTTGCCCGGCTGCGATTTCACCAGCGCGACGAACTCCTTCAGCGTGCGCGCCGGCGAGCTCGGATGCACCACCAGGAGGTACTGTGAGGCGCCGACCAGCGCCACCGGCGCAAAGTCGTTGATCGCGTCGTATCTGAGCTTGGAGAACGTGGCCACGGCGATCGCATGAGTGGAGCTCGAACCCATGGTCAGGGTGTAGCCGTCAGGGACGGCGCGGGCGACAATTTCGGTGCCGATCGTGCCGCCGGCGCCGCCGCGGTTGTCGATGAGGACCGTCTTGCCGAGCCGGTCCGAAAGCCGCTGCCCGATCACGCGCGAGACGGTGTCGGTCGCCCCGCCCGGCGCAAACGGAACGACCAGCCGGATCGGTTTGGTGGGATAGGGCTGTTGCGCGGACGCGCCCGCAACACACAGGGCGGAAACGATTGCAACCAAGCTTACCGGGAGCCGTTTCATTTCTGCCTCCTTTGGTCGGAGTAAAGTCAGAGTCAGTCGCGCGCCTTCTCGAAGTACGCCTTCGCGCTCGCCGCGAGCAGGCGTGGGACATGGTTATAGATGTAACGTACTCCTTTGCCCAGAACGTCACGCACGTTCTCCGCCGTAGCGGGCGTCCCCGGAATCCGCCCCGCAGCGACGATGCGCTCGAAGCTCCTGTTGATCGCATCGGCGACCGGGGAGGCCTTCGGGTTGCCGGGATGCCCCATGGACTGCGAAAGGTCGGAGGGACCGATGAAAAAAACATCCACCTCCGGCACTTGGAGCAACTCGTCGAGGTTCTCGATGGCCTCGCGCTCCTCGAGCTGGATCGCGATCAGCGTCGCATCGTTCGCCGTGCGCACGTAGTCGGCCATGGTGCCGTGCGCATCGTACACGGCGGCGCGCGTGCCTGCCGCGAGGCCACGCCGGCCGAGCGGGTGGTACTTCACCGCCTGGACCACCTCGCGGGCGTCCGCAGCGGTATTGACGTGCGGGACCTGCACGCCCATCACGCCGCGGTCCAGGACCTGCAGGATGTGATCGGCGCTGCGCGTCGCGGGGCGCGCGATCGCCGTCATGCCGCTCGCCTCGGCCGCCATGGCCATCAGCTCGACACTCTCCAGCGTGAGCGTCCCATGCTCGCAGTCGAGCAGCACCCAATCGAAGCCGAACGCGCCGAGCATTTCGACGATCTGCGGCGAGGGAATCATGACCGACGCGCCGAACACCGGTTCGCCGGCAAGCAGTTTCGCCTTCATACGGTTCGTTCTGATCATTCGGTCTTTCCCTTCATTGGCGTCGCGTCCGGCGAGCGTGCCGCGCTTGGGGCGCAGTTGTTGCTCGAGGAATTCATGCTCGATTCTGGTCTGGCGTCGCGGCGTGGGAGCTCGTTACTTCTCGGCCAGCAGCAGCTTGCGGGCCACCGCCAATTCCTTGCGCCTGAGCTTCCCGACTTTAGGGTACTGGAGATCGAGCGAAGCCAGCGCCTCGACGATCGCGGCAGCGACTACGATGCGCGTGTACCACTTGTTGTCCGCCGGCACCACGTACCACGGCGCGTGCCCCGTCGCCGTTTCCCGGATCATTTCCTCGTAAGCCTCCATGTAATCGTCCCAGTACGCGCGCTCGCGGACGTCGTTCTCAGAGAACTTCCAGTTCTTTTCCGGGTTATCGAGGCGCTCCAGGAAGCGCCGCTTCTGCTCCTCGCGCGAGACGTGCAGGAAGAACTTGCGCACGAGCACGCCGTTACGGTTCATGTAGCGCTCGAAATTGCGCATGTCCTCGAAGCGCTCGCTCCAGATGTGCTTGGCCACGCGTTCCGGCGGCAGTTTCTCATTTTCCAGCAGCTCGCGGTGCACCCTCACGACCAGTACTTCCTCGTAGTAGGAGCGGTTGAAGATGCCGATCAACCCCCGCTCCGGCAAGTGCTTTACGCACCGCCAGAGATAATCATGGTCGAGCTCCTCCTGGGAAGGCGCCTTGAAAGACTTTACCTGGCAGCCCTGTGGATTGACTCCGGACATGACGTGCTTGATGGCTCCGTCCTTGCCGGCGGCGTCCATGGCCTGAAAGATGAGCAACACCGCCCAGCGATCTTGAGCGTAGAGCTTGTCCTGCAGCGCCGCTAGCTGCTCGATCACCATCTTCAGGGCCGCCTTGGTGCGCGGCTTGTCCTCAGCGCCGAGGCGGCCCGTGTCTGCGGGATCGTAGTCTTTCAGGCGAAAATTCTTTCCTTTGCTGACGCAGTACGCTTCGTCGAACTTGTGGACCTGTTTGATGGTTTTCTTGAGCTTCTTGTCCATGGTTGCCCTTGTGTTAGGGACTCTTAAGCCCGCCGCGCTTTTCCAGTATGGCACGCAGCTCCGCGGCGCGGCGCGCCTCGAGCCGCCCGTCGCTTTCGGCAAGCGCCACCGCGATCAGACCCAGCTCGCGGTATAGCGCTCCCAACGCCGGCTCCCAGCTTTCCACCCTGGCGAGCTGCGTCGCGACGGTCGTGGCATCGCCGCGCGCGATCGGGCCGGTCAGCGCGCGGGCCGGTCCCTTGTCGAAGATCGCCTCCACGGTTTCGCGGACGATGGGCTCGAGCGCTTTCAGGGACACGCCGCGCGGTATGCCCGCCTTCTCATGCGCGCGTAGCGCCGCCTCGATGAGCGCCGCGAGATAGTTGCACGAGAATACACCTCCGGCGTGGTAGATCGGTTTCAGCTCTGGCGCGATGTCGAACACCTTTGCACCGATTTTCTCGAACGCGGGCTTGAGGACTCTCAGCGCTTTCCATCGCCCTCGGCGCTGCAGTAAGTCCCAGGAAAGCTGTGCACCGCCAGCTCGGCGTCGGTGAAAGTCTTGATCGGATGCACGCTCGCGATCAGCGCCCCTTGCCCGGCAACCGCTTTGAGGGCGCTCGAAGGCGTGGCCCCGCTCACGTGGAACACGATATCGTCCGGCGCGATCTTGCCCGACCCGACGAGAGTCGCGCAGCTCGGCACGATGGCGTCGTCGCGCGTGGCGATCATCCATACGTCCGCCTCGCGCATTTCCTCGAGTTTCCCCACAGCGTGCCCGGCGCCGATGAATTTCACAGCCTCGCCGGCGCTTTGCAGAGAGCGGGTCAGGACGTCCTGGATCTCGAACACTTTTGCCTGTGCCCACATGCGCCCGCACGCACGCCCGACCTGCCCGAACCGATGATGTTGAGCGTCTTCACGTCGCGCGTCGATTGGATTCAGCCCGGAGGAAAAATCGCCACGTAAGGGACCGATCACCGGGGTGAACGAGTGAACGGGTGAACGAGTGAGCCCCCTCACTCGGGTGACCGAGTGAGCCTCCTCACCCTACCCTCTCCCCCGGTAGCGGGGGAGAGGGTCCTTTTTTCCCGTTCACTCGTTCACGCATTCTCAGTGAGGAACGACCGCGCCAGGCTCTCCCACTCCTTGTCGAGAGGCCCTCGGGGCCGTTCCTCGCCGGAGCGGGCATACCAGTAGTCGGCGTTGGCGGTATCGCCTTCCTTGCGGTGGAGATAGGCGTGCACGCGCTCGGCGGCGTTGCCGCCTTCTTCCTGCACGATCTCGTGCGCGCGCTTCCAGTCGCCGCGCGCATCGTGCCACAGCGCGCGCAGCGGCGCGGCGAGTCCGCGCGGCGGGCGCGGCTCCTTCAGCGATTCCCTAAAATCCGGCAGATCCATGAGCGCCCCATTCTAGCCCTTCCCGGCAACCGCGGTCGTCAGCCGCAGCGCGAGACAACGTTATAGTGGTATCTGCATGCCCATTTCCCGTCGCCGTTTCCTGATCTACGCTGCCGGTTTTGCCGCCGCTGCGCCCGTCGTCCGCGTCCTCGCCCAGCCGCGGTTCGACAGGGATCCGTTTACTCTCGGCATTGCGTCGGGGTATCCGACGCCGCAGGGCATGGTGCTATGGACGCGGCTCGCGCCCGAACCCCTCGCCGGCGGCGGCATGCCGCAAGCGTCCGTGGAAGTCGGCTGGGAGGTTGCGGCCGATGATGCCTTCCGCAGTATCGTGCGGCGCGGGACGGAGGCGGCGTCCGCCGAATGGGCGCATTCGGTGCACGCGGAGGTCGTCGGGCCTCGATCCCGGGCGCCGCGTATTTCTATCGCTTTCACGCCGGCGGCGTGGTGAGCCCGGTCGGCAGGACACGACACGGCTCTGAGCGGCGGGGGCCGGCGAGCGGCTGCGCTTCGCGTTCGCGTCCTGCCAGCAGCTACGAGCAGGGCTAGTACGCCGCCTATCGCCACTCGCCCAGGAAGACCTGGACCTCGTGGTTCATCTTGGCGACTACATCTACGAATCGTCGTGGGGCCGGGTGCACGTGCGCAAGCACACGCCGAGGAGCCGAGGACGCTGGATGCGTACCGCAACCGCCACGCGCTCTACAAGAGCGACGCGGACCTGAAAAGCGCGCATGCGGCGTTTCCCTGGCTCGTCACCTGGGACGATCACGAGGTGCAGAACGACTACGCCAGCGAGCAGTGGCAGAACCTCGATCCCCCGAGGTCTTTCTCCAGCGCCGCGCCGCCGCCTACCGTGCCTACTACGAGCACATGCCGCTGCCGAAGAACATGCGGCCGCAAGGACATGAAATGCGAATATACACGCGCGCCGGCTTTGGCGAGCTTGCCGCACTGCACGTGCTCGATGACCGCCAGTACCGCTCGCACCAGGTCTGCCCGCGCGAAGGCCGCGGCGGCAGTAACATCGTTCCGGCCGCCGTATGCCCCGAGCTGCAGGAGCCCGTCCGCACGATGCTCGGCGCGGCGCAGGAACGGTGGCTCACGAAGGGCTGGCGGCGTCGCGAGCGCGCTGGAACGTGATAGTCCAGCAGACGATGATGGCGCAGGTCGATCGCAAACCCGGCGAGGGACAGTCGTTCTGGACCGACGGCTGGGACGGTTACCCGAAAGCGCGCGAACGGCTGCTGCGCGCGATAGCGGGAAGCCGCGTCGCGAATCCGATGGTCATCGGCGGCGACATACACATGTATGTCGTCGCCGATCTCAAGACGAACTTCAACGATCCGCGGCGCCGATCGTTGCGACGGAGTTCGTCGGCACCTCCATCACCTCCCAGGGAACCGGGCAGAAGCAGCTCGAAAACTGGCGCGCCGAAAATCCGCACATCCACTTCGCCAACAGTATCCCGCCGCGGCTATACGACGATCGACATGACGGCACGCCGCTGCACCGCGCGGATGCGCGCAGTCACCGACGTTTTGAGCCCTGCGGCCGGAATCAGCACGCTCGCCGCGTGGACGGTGGAAGACGGCAAGCCCGGAGCCCAGCGTGGCGCATAACCCCGACTATGAGGTGTGTTTTAGCCACCCGTCCAGCATGCGCACTTCGCGCTGGGAGAACGGGATGACGATGCTCCGGCCGCGGAACGCCTCGACGATCGCGTTACTGATCTCGCCTTGGGCGACGACAAAATCCGGCACCGCGACCCAGGGTTTTACGGCGATGTTCACCGAAAAATCCGCCAGCACACTAACCTGTATCACCGGAGCGGGATCCTTGAGCAGACGCGCGTTGGATTGCAGGGTCTCGTCGATGACTGCGAGGGCCTGGTTCAGATCCGTGTCGTAGGCGACGCGGACGACGATGGCGAGCTGGCGGATGCTTCCGTAGTTGTGGAGGATCTCGCCTACGATTCTGCGGTTCGGGATTACCACCTGCGAACGGTCCGGGTGCCTGAGCGTCGTGTTGAAGAGCTTGATCGCGTCGACCGTACCTTTGGCCCGAACTGTATGGCCAGGTCGAGGGCCGTGCGCTTGACGTGCTCCAGCGTTTCGAGTTGTTCGTTCATCAGGGCCTCCCGCGCCGGTTTCAGGACCAGCCGCGGAATGGTTGGATCTCGATGTCCTGATTCCCTAATTCGGTGCATGGCTGATCCTGGTCAGGCGGAAAGCGCGTGGCTGAACGCTTGCCGCCTCTGGCACGGTAATTGCACGTGCCAGGGCATGCTGCGCATCATGCTGGTGGACGACACCCCGGAGCGGTCGTTCTACCTGCGGCTCGTGCTCGAGCGGGTCGGGCTACGACGTCGTCGCTGAGATCGGCGATCCGCGCACGCTGCACGACGAAGCGCTGCGCCTGTCGCCCGATGTGATCATCGTGGATACGAATTCCCCAAGCCGCGACACGCTCGAGAACATCTGCATGATCACGGAGAGCTGTCCGCGTCCCGTCGTCATGTTCGCCCAGGACGCGGCGCGGGAATCGATACGCGAGGCGGTACGCGTGGGGGTAAGCGCCTATGTGGTCGACGGGCTGTCGCCCGAGCGCATCACGCCCATCGTCGAAACCGCGGTGGCCCGCTTCGAGGCGTTCCAGACGGTCAAGAACGAACTGAACGAGACCAGAACAAGCTCTCCGAGCGCAAGCTGATCGAGCGCGCCAAGGGCATCCTCATGAAGGAGAAACAACTGCCCGAAGAGGACGCGTATCGGCTGCTCCGCAAGCTCGCGATGGACAAGAATCTCTCCGTGGCGGCGCTCGCCGAACAGGTGATTACCGTAGCGAGACTGCTGGGATGACCGGCCACCGAGATGTACCGAGTACGGTGCACAGATCCGTTTTGTGCACCGCAACAGGGCATCTCGGGAAGCCCTACAGGCCAGCTAGCCCAAGGCAATTTCTGGCTTAGAACCAAACGTATGCGGCATATTCTTGGCGCCAGTAGCAGGTTGGCACACAAGTTGCATTAGGAATTATCGAGTGCGGGCCAATGGCGGTCCGTACCGGAACGAGGGCGTTCATTCGTGGCGCGGTTTGCGCCGCGGTTGAACGCCCTCTTTATTTGGCGACGATCAGGAAGCGGAGCAAACGATGGATGCAAACGGTAGCCACAAACCCGCGGGACCGAAGCAGCGAACGGCGGCCGGGCGCCGGAGATTTCTCAAGCGGTCCGGAGCCGTGGCGCTCATGAGCCTGGTTCCGGATGCGGTGCGCACCACGGCGTGGGCCGCGGGCTCGGACGCGCCGGAGAAGAAGGAAGTGAAGATCGGCTTCATCCCGCTCACCGACTGCTCGTCGGTGGTGATGGCCTCGGTGATGGAGTTCGACAAGAAGTACGGCATCAAGATCATGCCCTCCAAGGAGGCGTCGTGGGCCGCGGTGCGCGACAAGCTCGTGAACGGCGAGCTCGACGCCGCGCACGTGCTCTAGGGCCTGATCTACGGCGTGCAGATGGGGCTGGGCGGGCCGAAGAAGGACATGGCCATCCTCATGAACCTGAACCACAACGGCCAGGCGATGACGCTTTCGCGCAAGCTCTACGACAAGGGCGTCAGGGACGCCACCAGCCTCGCGGCGCTGATCAAGAAGGAGAAAGGCGAATACACGTTCGCGCAGACCTTTCCGACGGGCACGCACGCCATGTGGCTCTACTACTGGCTCGCGGCGCACGGCATCCATCCGTTCCAGGACGTCAAGACGATCATCGTGCCGCCGCCGCAGATGGTGGCCAACATGCGCGTCGGCAACATGGACGGCTATCTGCGTCGGCGAGCCGTGGCCCTACCGCGCCGTCATCGACAAGATCGGCTTCACCGCGAAGACCACGCAGGGCATGTGGAAGGACCATCCCGAGAAGACGCTCGGCATGCACCGCCGAGTTCGTGCAGAAGTACCCCAACACCGCGCGCGCGATGACCGCGGCGATCATCGACGCCGGACGCTGGATCGACGCTTCGCTCTCGCAACCGGCAGAAGACCGCCGAAGTCGTCTCGGACCGGTCCTACGTTAACACCGACAAGGAGGTGATCGTCGCGCGCATGCTCGGGCGCTACGACAACGGCATCGGCAAGACCTGGGACGACAAGGACCACATGAAGTTCTACAACGACGGCTACGCGCCGTTCCCTTACCTATCGACGGCATGTGGTTCATGACGCAGCACCGCCGCTGGGGCCTGCTCAAGTCGGACCCGGACTACCTCGCGGTCGCGAAGAAGGTGAACCGGATCGACATCTACAAGGAGGCGGCGGCGGCGGCGAAGGCCGCCGGTGCCCAAGGATCCGATGCGCACCTCGAAACTGATTGACGGCGTGGTCTGGGACGGCAAGGACCCGAAGAAGTACGCGGGCACCTTCAAGATGAGAGTCGCATGAGCGCCCTCTCCTTGAAGAAGGAAGACGGCTACGCGACAGTCGTGCCGCTGCGCACGACCGGGCCGCATCCGGCCGCGGAAATGCTCGGCAAGCGCGCGGATGCAGCCCGTGTCGCGCACGACGGTCTACACGCCGTCGCAGCGGCTCTACACGCGCACCCGCGCGCCGGACTGGCTGGTGCGCGCGTTCGCCGTATTCGCCGGGCTTGCGCTGTTCATCGGCGCGTGGGGCTGCGTCGCCAAGCTGGGCGGCCGACTCCCGGATCCGGGCGTGGTCTGGGACGCGGCGGTGAAGATCTTCGCCGATCCCGTTCTACAGCAAGGGCCCGAACGACCAGGGCATCGGCTGGAACGTGCTCATCGTCGCTGCAGCGCGTGGGCATCGGCTTCGGCCTCGCTGCGCTGGTCGGCATCCCGCTCGGCTTCATGATCGGGCGGTTCCGGTTCCTCTCGGACATGGCGGCGCCGATCATCGCGCTGCTGAGGCCGGTCTCGCCGCTCGCCTGGCTGCCGATCGGCCTGCTGGTGTTCAAGGCCGCCAATCCGGCGGCGATCTACGTGATCTTCATCTGCAGCCTGTGGCCGATGATCATCAACACCGCGGTCGGCGTGCGCCAGATTCCGCAGGACTACCTGAACGTCGCGCGCGTGCTCAACCTCTCCGAGTGGAAGGTGTTCACCAAGATCCTGTTCCCCGCGGTGCTGCCGTACATGATCACCGGCGTGCGCCTTTCGATCGGCATCGCCTGGCTGGTGATCGTCGCGGCCGAGATGCTGACGGGCGGCGTCGGCATCGGCTTCTGGGTGTGGGACGAGTGGAACAACCTCAAGGTCGAGCACATCATCATCGCGATCTTCACCATCGGCGTCGTCGGCCTGCTGCTGGAGCAGGCGCTGGTGCTGCTCGCCAAGCGTTTCAGCTATACCTAGGAGTTACGGACATGGACCCGGAAAAGTACCTGAGTATCGAAGAGGTCGGCATGACGTTCGAGGCCTCGCAAGATCCTGACCGGCGCTCACGAGCATCGATCTCACCATCCGCAAGGGCGAGTTCGTCACGCTGATCGGCCATTCGGGCTGCGGCAAGAGCACGCTGCTCAATCTGGTCGCCGGTCTGCTCGAGCCGACGAGCGGCGGCGATCCTGCTCGCCGAGCGCGAGATCGCCGGGCCCGGGCCCGACCGCGGCGTGGTGTTCCAGAACCACTCGCTGCTGCCGTGGCTCACGTGCTTCGAGAACGTCCATCTCGCGGTCGAGAGGGTATTCGGAGCATCCGAGTTGAAAGCGAAGTAAGGAGCGAACCCATGCCGCGCTGGACTTGGTCGGCCTCACCCACGCAGAGCACAAGTATCCGCACGAGATCTCGGGCGGCATGAAGCAGCGCGTCGGCATTGCGCGCGCGCTGGCGATCGAGCCCAAGGTGCTGCTGCTCGACGAGCCGTTCGGCGCGCTCGACGCGCTGACGCGCGCCACGCTGCAGGACGAACTGATGCGCATCGTCGGCACAGACCGGCGCCACGGTGCTGATGGTCACGCATGACGTGGACGAGGCGGTGCTGCTCTCCGACCGCGTCGTCATGATGACCAACGGCCCGCCGCCGCGCATCGGCGAGGTGCTCGACGGTGGACCTGCCGCGCCCGCGCGAGCGCCTCGGGCTCGTCAACGACCCGCGCTATCATGGATCTGCGCGCAGGCGGTGCTCGAGTTCCTGTACCAGAAGCAACTCAAGCAGGCTGCGTGACCGCCGTGCAGGATGAAGGCAGAGGGATGAAGGACGAAGGAATGAAACCGGGCAAGGTCTACCTGATCGGCGCCGGGCCGGGCGATCCCGAGCTGCATGACGCTGAAGGCGGCGCGCGCGCTCGGCGAGGCCGACGTGGTGCTGGTGGACGATCTCGTCGACCGCGGCGTGCTGGCGCATGCGCGGCCCGGCGCGCGCGTGATCGAGGTGGGCAAGCGCGGCGGCTGCAAGTCCACGCCGCAGGCGTTCATCGAGACGGCTGATGGTGCAGCCTGGCGCGGAGCGGCTGCGTCGGTTGCGCGCCTCAAGGGCGGTGATCCGTTCGTGTTCGGGCGCGGCGGCGAGGAACTGCGCTGCGCTGCGCGAGGCGGGCATCGAGGGTCGAGGTGATCCGCGGCATCACCGCGGGCATCGCCGCGCCCGCCGCGCTCGGCATTCCAGTCACCCACCGCGACATCGCGCACGGCGTCACTTTCGTCACCGGCCATGCCCGGGACGGCTGCGAGCCGACTGGCGCGCCTTGCGCGCGACCGGCACGACG
The DNA here is from genome assembly GCA_963802355.1 of uncultured beta proteobacterium. Taxonomy (GTDB): domain Bacteria; phylum Pseudomonadota; class Gammaproteobacteria; order Burkholderiales; family SG8-41; genus SG8-41. The sequence goes on from CAWDIV010000015.1 coordinate 1,147,722, forward strand.
CTCGTGATCTACATGGGAGTCGCGACGAGTGACCTGGCATCGTCGCCGGCATGCTGGAGCGCAGGTTTCGCCGCGGACACGCCGGCGTGCGCGATCCAGAACGGCACGCTCGCGACGCAGAGACAGGTCGTGACGACGCTGGGTAAGCTCCCGGCCGCCGTGCGCGAAGCGCAGGCTCGCCAGCCCGCGCGATCCTGTAATCGGCGAGGTCGTACGCTTCGCGCGGCAGCACGCCGCTTTGGCCGCGCAGCGCGCCGCATGAGGATGGCGCATGACTACCGAGAAGATCGTAGTCATCGGCAACGGCATGGTGGGCCAGCGCTTTCTCGAGCAGCTGGTCGCGCGCGGCGATCGAGCGACGAGGTCGACGTGACCGTGTTCTGCGAGGAGCCGCGCCCGGCATACGACCGCGTGCAGCTCACGAGCTTCTTCTCCGGCAAGTCGGCCGCCGACCTGAACGTCGTGCCGGACGCGATTCTTCGAAGAAGCACGGCATCACGCTGCGGCTCGAACGACCGCGTGCTCGCCATCGACCGCGACGCGCAAGGTGGTGCGCTCGGCGCGCTACCGCGAGGTGCCGTACGACAAGCTGGTGCTCGCCACCGGCTCCTACCCGTTCGTGCCGCCGAGTGCCGGGCAGCGACGGCCGCGACTGCTTCGTCTATCGCACGATCGAGGACCTGGAAGTGATCACGCGCCGCCGCGCGGCACGCGCGCAGGTCGGCACGGTGATCGGCGGCGGCCTGCTCGGCCTCGAGGCGGCCAAGGCGCTGCAGGACCTCGGCCTCGAGACGCACGTGGTCGAGTTCGCGCCGCGCCTGATGGCGGTGCAGCTCGACGATTCGGCCGGCCGGCTGCTGCGCCGGAAGATCGAGGCGCTGGGCGTCACGGTCCACACCTCGAAGAGCACCAAGGAGATCGTCGACGGCGAACGACGCGCGGCACAAGCTGGTGTTCGCCGACGGCACCACGCTCGAGACCGACCTGATCGTGTTCTCCGCCGGCATCCGGCCGCGCGACGAGCTCGCGCGCGCGGCCGGGCTCGCGGTCGGCGAGCGCGGCGGCATCGTGATCGACGACCATTGCCAGACCAGCGAACCCCGACATCTACGCCGTCGGCGAATGCGCGCTGTGGAACGGGCGCATCTACGGGCTGGTCGCGCCGGGCTACCAGATGGCGGAAGTCGCGGCGCGGCACCTGGCCGGCGAGACGAGGCGCAGTTCCCCGGCGCCGACATGAGCACGAAGCTCAAGCTGATGGGCGTGGACGTGGCCTCGATCGGCGACGCGCACGGCGCGACGCCCGGACGCGCTCAACTACGTCTACACCGACGAGGTGGCGGGCGTCTACAAGAAGCTGGTCGTCTCCGGCGACCGCAAGCAGCTGCTGGGCGCGATCCTGGTCGGCGACGCCGCCGACTACGGCAGCCTGCTGCAGATGACGCTGAACGCGCTGCCGCTGCCGGAGCATCCCGGAGGATCTGATCCTGCCCGCCCGCGAAGGCGGCGCGAGCAAGGCGCTGGGCGTGGATCTGCTGCCCGCGACGCGCGCTGATCTGCTCCTGCAACAGCGTCACCAAGGGCGCGATCTGCGACGCCGTCGCCGCCGGCGCGACGAGCCTGGGCGCGCTGAAGAAGCAGACCAAGGCGAGCACCAGCTGCGGCGGCTGCGGCCCGCTGGTGAAGCAGATCCTCGATTGCGAGCTGAAGAAGCGCGGCGTCGACGTGAAGAACCACCTGTGCGAGCACTTCCCCTACTCGCGCCAGGAGCTGTTCCACCTCACCCGCGTCGGCGGACTGAAGACGTTCGACGACATCATCGCGAAGCACGGCCAGGGGCGCGGCTGCGACATCTGCAAGCCGGCCGTGGCCTCGATCCTCGCCGTCCTGCTGGAACGAGATACATCCTCAAGCCCAAGCACGCGCCGCTGCAGGACACCAACGACCACTTCCTCGCCAACCTGCAGAAGAACGGCACCTACTCGATCGTGCCGCGCGTGCCCGGCGGCGAGATCACGCCGGAGAAGCTGATCGTGCTCGGCGAAGTGGCGAAGAAGTTCGGCCTCTACACCAAGATCACCGGCGCCCAGCGCATCGATCTTTTCGGCGCGCGCGTCGAGCAGCTGCCGCTCATCTGGACGCGAACTGGTGGACGCGGGCTTCGAGTCCGGCCACGCCTACGGCAAGGCGCTGCGCACGGTGAAGTCCTGCGTCGGCAGCACCTGGTGCCGCTACGGCGTGCAGGACTCGGTGGCGATGGCGATCAACATCGAGAACCGCTACCGCGGCCTGCGCTCGCCGCACAAGCTCAAGATGGCGGTGTCGGGCTGCACGCGCGAATGCGCCGAGGCGCAGGGCAAGGACGTCGGCATCATCGCCACGGAAAAAGGCTGGAACCTCTACGTGTGCGGCAACGGCGGCATGAAGCCGCGGCACGCCGACCTGCTCGCCACAGACCTCGACGATGCAACGCTCATCAAATACATCGACCGCTTCCTGATGTTCTACATCCGCACCGGCGACCGGCTGCAGCGCACCAGCACCTGGCTGGAAAACCTGGAAGGCGGCATCGACTACGTGCGCAAGGTCGTGTGCGAGGACTCGCTGGGCATCGGCGCGGAGCTCGAAGCCGACATGCAGCGGCTGGTGGACACCTACGAGTGCGAGTGGAAGAAGGCGATCGACGACCCCGAAACGCTCAAGCGCTTCCGCCACTTCGTGAACAGCGACGAGCCGGACCAGCAACGTGGTGTTCGTCGCCGAGCGCGGGCAAATCCGGCCCGCGCGTCCCGAGGAGCGGGAATCGGCGCTGGAGGCGGTAGAGGTATGAAGGATGCGTCGCTCGCGAAGGCTCGGGAACGCTCAGACGGTCCTCTCGCGAGGAACCCACGAGCGCTGTTTCAGGAAACGGTCTCAATGACACTCCCTCGCCCCGTGTCAATGGGGAGAGGGTTGGGGTGAGGGGAAAGACGACATCGGGTTCCATGGCAAGACCGGGAAACCTCGTTACCCCCTCACCCTAGCCCATGCCGCCTCGCCGCCTCCGCAGCTCTCCCAAACCGGGGTGAGCCTGTGCAGCGGGCGAGGGGGCCGGGACTCCTACGATGGGACCGAAGTGCAAGAGCCGGTTGTCTATAGGCGACTGGATTGCCGTCTGCCGACTGGACGACATCGTGCCCGAACACGGGCGTGTGCGCGCTCGTGGGCGGGCGCCAGGTCGCGGTATTCCGGCTGGACGATGACAGCGTCTACGCCATGGACAATCGCGACCCGTTTTCGCGGGCGAACGTGCTCTCGCGCGGCATCGTGGGCGACCTCAAGGGAGAGCTGGTCGTGGCATCGCCCGTGTACAAGCAGCATTTCAGCCTCGCCACCGGCGAGTGCCTGGAGGATCCGGGCGTGCGCCTCGCCGTGTTCCCGGTGCGCATCGACGGCGACACGGTCCTGGTGCAGGCGTAGGGGGATACCATGCTATTCGGACGGCACACCAAGAATCCGATCAAGATCGCCGACAAGGGAGTCGTGGAGTGGAAATACACGACTTGCGGCTATTGCTCTACCGGCTGCTCGATCGAAGTGGGGCTGAACGCCGAAGGCAAGGCGGTGGCCGCGCGCGGCGTGGCCGACGCGCCGGTCAACCAGGGCAAGCTCTGCATCAAGGGCATTTTCGAGCACGAGCTGTTCAATTCCGCGAACCGCGGCAAGACGCCGCTCCTGCGCGAGCGCGCGATCGACGCCTACCGCGAGGCGGGCTGGGACGAGGCGCTCGACTTCACCGCCGCCGAGATCCAGCGCATCCAGGAGAAATACGGGCGCGACAGCATCGCCATCGTCTCCACCGGACAGATCCTGACCGAAGAGTTCTATACGCTCGGCAAGCTGACGCGCGGGGTCATCGGCACCAACAACTACGACGGCAACACCACTCTGTGCATGGCCTCGGCTGTGTCCGGCTACAAGCGCTCGTTCGGCTCCGACGGGCCGCCGGGCTGCTACGAAGACTTCGAGCACACCGAATGCCTGCTGGCGTTCGGCTCCAACCTGCCCGAGCAGCATCCGATCATCTATTGGCGCCTGAAGATGGCGCTGGAGAAGCGCAAGTTCCCGGTGATCGTCGTCGATCCGCGCGTCACCATGTTTGCGCAAATGGCGGACATTCATTTGCCGGTCACGCCCGGCACAGACCTGGTGCTGCTGAACAGTCTCGCCCATGTGATCCTGAAGGAAGGCCTGCAGGACCGCGCCTACATCGAAGCGCACACCAGCGGCTTCGAGGAGTTTTCGCAGCTCGTGGCGCAATACGACCCGACCACCGCGGCCGGGCATCTGCGGCATAGACGAAGACACCATACGCCACGTCGCGCGGCTGTACGCGAAGGCGGGCACCGCGATGTCGATCTGGACCATGGGCATCAATCAAAGCACGCACGGCTCCGACGGCGTCGCTGCGATCAACAACCTCAATCTCATCACCGGCAACATCGGCAAGCCGGGCGGCACCAGCCTCTCCATCACCGGCCAGTGCAACGCCATGGGCACGCGCGAATGGTCGTCCTGTTCCGGCCTGCCCGGCTACCGCGCGCTGGAGAAGGAGCAGGACCGCGAAACGATCGCGAAATTCTGGGGGATCGATCCGGAGTTCTTCCCCAAGCAGCGCGGGCTTTTCATGACCGACATCTTCCCCGCCATGGAAACCGGCCAGATCAAGGCGCTGTGGTTGATCGCGACCAATCCGATGACCTCGATGCCGAACATCCCGCGCATCAGGAAGACACTGCAAAACCTGGAATTCCTGGTGGTGCAGGACGCCTATGCCGACGTCGAGACCACCCAATACGCGCACGTTTTTCTGCCGGCGGCGCTGTGGGGCGAAAAGGAAGGCGTGTTCACCAACACCGAGCGGCGCGTGAACCTCGTTCGCAAGGTCATGGAGCCGCACGGCAATTCCAAGCCCGACCTGTGGATCTTCAACCAGATGGCGAAGCGTTTCGAGCAGGGACGCAAGATCCGCTTTCCCGAAACGTCGGCCGAGGTGTTCGAGGAAATGCGCGAGCTGTCCAGGGGGCGCATGCTCGATTACTCCGGCATGACCCACGACAAGATCGAGAAGCAGCGCGGCATCCAGTGGCCCTGTCCGGAAGGCGCCGAGACGGGCGCGCCGCGCCTGTACACCGACGGCGTTTTCCAGCACCCGGACGGCAAGGCCAAGCTGCTGGCGCTGCCGTTCGTCGACAACAACGAGCGGCCGGACAAGCAGTTCCCGTTCTGGCTGAACAGCGGCCGCGTGGTCGAGCATTTCCACACCCGCACCCGCACCGGCAAGATCGGCAACGTCAACAAGTTCTCGCCCACGCCGTACATGGAGATGAACCCGGATGCGGCGGAAGAATTGGGCATCGGCCACATGACCTACGCGCGGCTGATATCGCGGCGCGGCTATGCGGTGGTGCTGGCGCAGCTGACGCACCGCGTGCCCCACGACATGGTGTTCATCCCGTTCCACTTTCACGAATGCGTCAACCGCCTGACGCTGGGTCTGCTCGATCCGTATTCGCGCCAGCCCGCATTCAAGCAGTGCGCGGTGAAAATCGAGCCGGCGACCGATCAACTGGCGGCTGCCGCGGCCAACGTTGCCGCGCGCAGCTACTAGGGGGTAGCGTGCTCAAGGTAGGCGTAGACAAGCAAGGCCTCGCTTTCATCGAAGCGTCCGGCGGCGCCGGCTGCCAGTCCCAGGCGCCTGCTTTCAAGGCTCGCACGAACGAGCCCGCTTACGCCTTGCTGCCGCCGTCGAACGGCGCGCAAGTCAACCAGTGGGGCAAGCCGATCGATCTCGTCGGCGAAAAGGATCCGCTCGCAGGGAAGAGCCTGAAGATCAATGGGAGCGCCGCGGTCAGCACCAATCCGGATCGCTACAAGCAGCACGGCTTTCACTTCACCGCCGATAACTGCATCGGCTGCCACGCCTGCGAGGCGGCGTGCAGCGAGAAGAACGCGCTGCCGGCGCACTTGAGCTTCCGCTCGGTGGGCTACGTCGAAGGCGGCAGCTATCCCGATTTCCGCCGCGTCAACATCTCGATGGCGTGCAACCACTGCGACGACCCGGTTTGCCTGAAGGGCTGCCCGACGCGCGCCTACACCAAGTTCGCCGAATACGGCGCGGTGCTGCAGGACCCGGACATCTGCTTCGGCTGCGGCTACTGCACCTGGGTATGCCCGTACAACGCGCCGCAGCTCGACCCGGTGAAGGGCGAGGTGTCCAAGTGCAACATGTGCGTCGATCGCCTGGAAGTGGGCTTGAAGCCGGCGTGCGTGTCGGCCTGCCTTGCCGGGGCGCTGGATTTCGGGGTGGTCGAGACCCCGCCGGAAAACCGGGTGCAGGCCAAGCTCGAGATCCCCGGTTTCCCCGACCCCGAGATCACCCATCCCAACATCCGCTTCCAGCAGATCCGCGAGCTGCCGCGCGAGATGCGCCGCACCGACAGCATGCCGCTCATCTACGTCAAGAAAGAGGAAGCCGACAAGATCCGCTACCGGCCGCAGGTCGCCGAAGGACCGGCAGGCCGCGAGTGGAGCTTCGAGAAACTGCGCTCGCGCGAGGATCCGCTGGTGATATTCACTTTGATCTCGCAGACAGTCATCGGCGCGTTCCTCACCTTGTTCCTGGGGCCGTTGTTCGGCCTGAGCGTGCTCTCGCAGCAGTCTCATCCGACCGTCTGGGCGGCATTGCTGTTCGTCTTGCTTGCGCTGGAGACGTTCGCGTTGATCATCTCTACTGCTCACCTCGGAAAGCCGCAGCGCTTCTACCGCGCCTTCTACAATCTGCGCTGGTCGCCGGTGAGCCGCGAGGTGGCCGGCATCGCCGTGTTCTTCAATGCGCTGGGCGCCTACACGCTGCTTTCCGCGCTGGTTACCGGCGGGCCGGGACTGTTTTCCTGGCTGCTGCCGCAGAACCTGATGCAAATGCTGCAAAACGTCGCCGGCTGGCTGGCAGCGCTGTCCGGGCCGGTGGCCTTGTATGCGATGTACCGCATCTACCGCATCAAGGCGCGCCCGTACTGGGACCACTGGCAGGTGGCGACCTCTTTCTACGGCTCGATGCTGACCCTGGGCCCGCTCGTCGTAGCACTGGTCTACGCCGGTGTCCTCACCTATCAGGGCCGGGCGTTTTCCGGCCTGCTCGCCGTGCTTGCCTGGCCGATGGCGCTGGGACTGGCGATTGAGGGCCTGGGGCTCATCGCCCATGCGCGCGACCTCGAGCGCCGCGGCGGCGAGGCGGCCGCCTCGCACATGGAACAGCGCACGCGCTTCGGCAAGACCTACATTCTGCGCAACACAGGCCTTGCACTTGCCATCGCGCTCGTAGTCTTGCTGGGTGTCACGCATGCCGACGGCGCCGCCGGTTTCTGGGTCTGGGTGCTCGCCGCCTTACTGATCGTCGCCACGGCGCTCATCGGCCGCGCCCTCTTCTACGTGCTGGTGATCCCGACCACCATGCCCGGCGCCTTCTTCTGGCGCAACAAGGCGTTCGAGGAGCACGCGCGCAAGACCGGCCTGGCGAAAATGCCGCAGGTGGGCGTGTTGCCGGATGCGCATTGAAGACCGGTGACCGGTGACGGGTGACGGGTGACGAAGTGACGACGAGTGACGAGGACTAGCCCGCATGTTTCGCAGGTAAGACGGCTGCGCGGCTCTTCGGGGGCGCCACTACGGATTGGCATCGTACCGTAGCGAAGAAATGCTTCATCAGTCCGCCTTCCACGCTTCGTACTCGCCGGAAACAAACCTGGCTGCCGCCTTCGCGGCATCCTGCAGCCAGCCGGCGTCGCGTCTGGAAAAATGCGCGCGCACGCGAACCTGTGCATTACCGGTGCCGAGGTGCACGTTGGCCAGCTCGTGACCCATCTTTCGCAGTATCCGCTCGTCGAGCAGCACCGCAGCGTCCTCCTTGACTTCTATCTTGCGGCTGTTGGGTGAGAGCCGGCGAACCACGATGTTGCCGTCCACGCGAAACCAGGGATCGGGCGCACGGTATTTACCCGCCAGAATCTTCGCTACGTGCAGCTTCTTCGCACGGGAATCGAACGCGAGCGACCATCCCGAGAGCACCAGCGCCTTGGCCTCGCGTAGCAGGCGCCCGCCCCGCCAGCTACCGATACCGACCCAACGCGGGCGCCCCAGGCTGCCGGTTCCGGCCTTGCGCCGACGGAAGTCGAGCTCGATGCCACGCTCCGGCAGCGCCGCCTCGAGCGCTGCGCGGAAATGCGCGGCGGGGCCCCTGCGAGAGCGTTTGAGATCATCTATTTTCTGCCAGAAGTCGCTTCGGTCCTCGTCGGTCGCGATGAATAGCTTACGCAACCAGGCGTACTCCTCGTCGAGAACGAACGGTGCCGGCGCAACCAAGCCTTTGCCGTACCCTTCCCAGATCGCCTTGCAGATATCCTTCGTATCGATTTCATGCGACCGGCGGGCCAGCATGGCGCTCGCTGCCAGGCGCACCAGATCCAGCACGTAGGGCATCTCGGCCGATTCGTCGAAGTCGTTCACGCCCCAGACGAGCCGCGCCTCGTCGTCGCGCCACGTGCCGAAGTTCTCCAGATGGATATCGCCGACCGCGAGCACCGTGGGCGCGTCCTTCGAGTCCGGGCAGACCTCGAACATCGTCTCCGCCCAACGCCAATAGGTTGCGCGCAGAAAAGGGAAAGGCCCTTTGCGCATCTTGTCGTGCTTGTCCTGGAGATCGTCCGCGACGAATTCAGCGCCCAGCTGCGCTTTGAGCCAGCGCTCGTAAGCGTGAACGGATTCCGCGATTGCTTTCATGGTCATTAGACAGCCGTGTTGCACCACTCTGTCCAGAGTTCCCGATAGATTTTTTCCAGGTTTCGCGTGAACTTCGCTTCGTCCGCGAGCGGCGAGCCCGCCACCCGCGCCCTCAGCCCCGCACGGAGTTCCGCCAGCCACGGCAGATTCGCCGCCAGGTTGACCGCAATCCTGACGTATTCCTCCGGCGTGGCGGCAGCAAAGTCCTGCAGACCGGCCGCGCTCAAGACGCTGAATCCCATTCTCGACATGCAGCGCGTTCCCAACAGCGAAATCACCGGCACCCCCATCCATAACGTTTCGCAAGTGGTCGTCCCTCCCGACACCGGGAACGGGTCGAGCGCAATGTCCGCTCGCTGAAACATCCGGAGAAATTCACTCCGGGGAAGCTTGCCGTGAAGCTCTAGCCGTTCCGCCGGCACTCCCAGAGCCGCAAACTGTTTCGTGAGCCGCTGCCTCGATTCTCCCTCCGGTACCGTCACCATCAGCAGTCGCGAGTGGGGTACCGCGAGCAGCAGCTGCGCCCAGAGTTCGATGCACGGGCTGCCGATCTTGTTGAAGGCGTTGAACGAGCCAAACGTGATGTATCCGTTCTGCTGCGCCGGCACCGCAACACTCTCCGGCATGTCCTTGTCCGGGCGGTAACACCACAGGCTGTCCGGCAGCCGCAGCAACTTTTCGGTGTAATAGGCTTCGCTGCCTGTCGGATCGGCGTGGGCGTCCGTCAGCCGATAGTCCATCGCCGTAAGCCCGCTGCTGGCCCCCGGGGATCCCAGATAGGTGATCTGGGCTGGCGCCGGCTTGCGCGCAAAGGTGAGCATCCGGTTCCCCGCCGTATGTCCCGCCAGATCAACCAGGATGTCAATGCCGTCAACACGGATCCGTCCGGCCAGTTGCTGGTCCGTCATATTCTTGCAGTCCAGCCAGCGGTCCGCGTATCCGGCCAGGCGGTCAGTAAACTCATCATGCTGTGCATGATTGTAATAACAGAAAACTTCAAACCTGTCCCTGTCGTGATTCGCCAGAACCGGCTCGATGAAGTACGCCACGGCGTGGCGCCGAAAGTCCGGGGAAACATATCCCACCTTCAGCCGCCGTTCCGGCTTCCGGATGTTTCGATGCCGCTGCCATCGGGCTCTCAGCGGTGTCTCGAATTGCGCCGCAAACCGTTCACACTCCGCCATCAGTTTTGCCGGCGATTCCATGGGGTAAAAATAAATCGCGAACAATAGATTGCTGTGCGCCTCGGCATAATCCGGCTTGAACGAAAGCGCCTGGCGGTAGCTCGCGACCGCCTCGTCCAGCTTGCCTTGTTGCAGGAGCGCAAATCCCAGGTTGTTGTGCGCTTCGGCATGGTTCGGCTTGGACGATAGCGCCCGGCGGTAGCTGGCCACCGCCTCGTCCAGCTTGCCTTGTTGCAGGAGCGCATTCCCCAGGTTGTAGTGCGCCTCGGCAAAATCCGGCCTGAACGAAAGCGCCTGGCGGTAGCTGGCGACCGCTTCGTCCAGCTTGCCTTGTTTCGGGAGCGCATTGCCCAGGTTGTAATGCGCCTCGGCAAAATCCGGCCTGAACGAGAGTGCTCGGCGGTAGCTGGCGACCGCCTCGTCCAGCTTGCCTTGTACGTTTAGTGCCATGCCCAGGTTGTTGTGCGCCTCGGCATGATCCGGCCTGAACGAAAGTGCCCGGCGGTAGCTGGCGACCGCCTCGTCCAGCTTGCCCTGTACGTTAAGTGCCATACCCAGGTTGTTGTGCGCCTCGGCATGATCCGGCCTGAACGACAGCGCCTGGCTGTAGCTGGCGACCGCCTCGTCCACCTTGCCCTGTTGCAGGAGCGCATTCCCGAGGTTGTAGTGCGCCTCGGCATAATCCGGCTTGAACGAGAGCGCCTTCTGATAGGAAGCGACGGCGTCGTTCAGCTTCCCCTGATTCTGAAACGCCAACCCCAGATTGCTGTAATAAAGTGGATTGGACGGCTTTGCACTGATCGCCCTGCCGATAAGTTCGACGGCGCTTTTGCTCTGCCCCATCTGATACGCTATGACTCCCAAATGGTGCAGAGCGTCCGCGTGGTTCGGCGCCAAGCGGAGTGCTTGCCGGTAGAGGGCTTCTGCTTGAGGCAGGCGCCCGGCCTGATGGTGTTCCAATGCAGCCTGCATGGCCGTTGGAACCGACCCCTTCTCTGCGCCAGCACTGGCTGACGCAAGGTGCATACAGCACTGTTCGTATTTCTTGCCGCTGCCACAGTGACATGGATCGTTGCGGCCTATCTTCGTCGTTTCGATTTGAGACCCGCCAGCTGCCATAGACCCTCATACCCTTTTCTTGATTGAACCATCATCTTACGATGATAGGCCGGCGCCTGGCCCCGCAAGGCGGCCTTTTGTATTGCACGCCGGTAGCCATCGGTTCGTTTGAATCAGGCGGCTGTCGCGCAGACTGCGTTGCGAAAGCAACTCGTGATCGTCCGGGCGCCAGGCATCTCCTTTGAAGAGCCCGGCGCGCTCGATGAGGTAGCGCGACAAGAACCCGCGCGGCAATGGTTCCTGCGGTATCTCGCGCCGGCCGAAGAATCCCGTGTCGGCGCGCAAGATACGCGTTAGGCGGAGGCGCGAAGAGGAGCTCCCGCTTATAGCGTTCTCAAAATGGGTGACACAGCTCGATCCCTCACCCCAACCCTCTCCCGAGCGGAGAGGGGGGCAAAATGTCGGAAATGGTTTGGTCACTCATTTAGCGAAGTTTCAATAGGTCATCGTCCGGGTACCTGGACTCCCGCTTTGGACGGCGGACCAAACCCGAAATAGGCCGCGATGAGCGCCAGTACGGCGTGGAGGGCAACGTCGGCGCCATGGATCGGAGCAAGGCCGAATAGCATATTGGTGGCGGGGAACAAGCCCAATATCGCCAACAGGCCGTAAACGACGGTCAGCCCCCGCAGATAGAAGAGCGCGCCGGAGAACGTACCGCCGGCGGCGAGGCCCCATACCCCGAGAGCGATATGGACAAGATTGTGTACGGCATTCACAGGAAACAAGCCGAGCAAGTTGCCGTTCGGCACGAGTGGCGGGACAAAACCGAGTATCCCTACCACCACGAACACTACGCCCAGCAATCGCGAGATCTTTCCGAGCATGGTACGCTCCTCGAGGGTTAATGGTGACGGGCGTATGACACTTGAATGAGACCCGATGTTCCTGCGGCGAAACGCCAAACGAGCCTCCCAGCAGGGGTCGGCGGCAGATGTTGCGCCGCGCCAAGCCGACCGCCCGCTGGGCGCGCGACCACTCGAGCTGGCGGGAGTAGCGCGTCGATTCGAATGCCGATCCATGCGCGCGTCCGGTACGCCCCGTCCCGACGGGGGCGATCGAACATCACCGAAAAGGAGCATGCGGCAAGGATGGATTACCCGAGCTTGCGATGGATGAATTCGTTCGTCATCCAGATGAGGCCACCCGAAATCCACCCGCCTAACGCGAACCACGACAGCATTCCCAGGACCCCGTAGCGCGCGCCGACGAGCCCGTAATAGTACGCGCACATCCAAAGCACGAAAGAGACCCCGCCAAAATAGATAACGCCATATATCACCACAAACCGCCAGAAGCCCATGCGGCGCACGCGATTCCACCAGGCAACGTTCTCTTCGCGGCTCATGGCGTGGGTCTGGTCGCTGGAGCAGTCCGCGGCATTCAGTGCAGACGAAGACGCTTTAGCCTTCGCCGAGCAGCTTCTTCGCGGTTTTCATGCGTATCCACTCGCGTTCGTCTGCGGTGATGCCGGGTATCGCGTCAACCTGGCCCACCTGCATCGCCGGTCCCTTGGGTGCCATGTCGAAAGGGTTGTCCGTTCCTATGCAGACGTGATCCGCGCCGGCTATATTGATGAGATGGCGGGCGGAGCGCGGCTCGTGGGTCAAGCAATCGAAGTAAAAGCGCTTGAAGAGCTTCGCCGGGGAGCTCGCGTTGTTGACCTTGGGCTCCGGCCGCACGTCATGCCCGTGGGCGAAGCGGCCGATCTGGTACGGCATGAAACCGCCGCCGTGCGCGCACAGAATGCGCAGCTTCTTCAGATCGTCCATCGCGCCGCTGAACATGAGATGCGCCAGCATGATAGTGGTATCGAGCGGAAACCCGATGAAGTTGCGCAAGTAGTAGCCGTCCATGCCACCCTGCGCCAGGCACTGGTAGGGATGCGTGAAGACGAAAAGCCCGAGCTGCTCTATGGTCTTCAGGACCTTGCGGAACTTCATGTCCGCAAGCGGCGTGCCTTCGATCGAGGTGCCGAGCTCCACCGCCTTGAACTTGTGCTCCTTCACGGCCCGCTCGAGCTCGGTGATCGCGGCGTCCGGATCCTGCATGGGCAAATGCGCCATGCCGCGCAGCCGGTCGGGATACTTCTCGACCATCTGCGCGATGCCGTCGTTCGCCAGTCGGGCGGCCTCCAGCCCGTGCTCGGGCTTCAGCCAGTAGAAATAGATCGGAGGACCGACCGAAATCGCCGCCACGTCGAGCTTGGCGCGGTCCATCCAGTCGATCTTGGCTTCAACGTCGCAAAACGCCGGCAGCAGCTCCGTCATGCGCCCGTGGCTGTCGAAGTAGCGCTTACCGTCCCTTACCTCGATTCTCGTCCCGAAGTTCTCGGGATTGCGCATGATCGCATCGACGACGGCCGGCGGAATGACGTGGTTGTGCAGATCGTAGCTCAGCGTCTTTTTCCTGCCGGTCGTCCTTTTCCCCGTCTTACTTTTCTTCTTGCTGCTCATGCTGCTCCTCTCGAAACGTACGTTAAGCAAACCTTGATAGGATTCCGGCCCCCGCAGGATAGCAGACTCGTCACTCAGGCTTGATCCCTGCGGCCTTCACCAGCTTCGCCCACTTCGCTGTTTCGGATTTGACGATGCCGGCGAACTCCTCGGATGAATTGCCCACGGGCTCGGCGCCTTCGTGCTCGAATATCTTCCTGACCTCCGGCGTCTGGAGGATACGGGCGACTTCGGCGTTCAACTTCGCGACCACGGCCTTGGGCATCTTTGCCGGGGCGAACATACCATTCCAGGGCTCGTGCTCGTAGCCCGGCACGCCCGACTCGGCGAAGGTGAGAATCTCCGGCGCGGCCGCCGATCGTTTCGCGCTGGTGAGGGCGATCGCTTTCAACTTGCCGCTTCTCACGTGCGGCAGCAGCCCGATCGTCGTGCCGAAGATGAGCTGGGTCTGTCCACCCATAGTCGCCACCATCGCCGGACCGCCACCCTTGTACGGAATGTGCACGATATCGATGCCGGTCATCTGTTTGAGCAGCTCCGCCGACATGTGCGTGCCGGTGGCCGACCCCGCCGAGGCATAGTTGAGCTGTCCCGGCTTCGCTTTCGCGAGCGCGATCACGTCCTGCAGCGTTTTTACCGGGACGGACGGGTGCGCCGCCAGCATGTTCGGAAATTTCGAGAGCTGCGTGATAGGCGTGAAGTCGCGCACGGAATCGTACGGCAGCTTGGGTTGGAGGGCGGGATTGATCGAGAACGACGACGCGACCACCATCAGGGTATACCCGTCCGGCACGGCCCGGGCGACGATTTCGGTACCCGCTATGCCGCTGGAGCCGGGGCGGTTATCCACGACGACGGACTGCTTGAACGTCTCGTTGAGCTTCTGCCCGATCAGCCGGGCCGTGATATCGGTAGACGCTCCAGGCGACTGGGGCACGATAATCCGGATGGGCCTCGCCGGATAGTTCGGCTCCGCGGCGGCAGCCGCAGAAACCCACAGCAGCGTTGCCGCTGCGCAAATTGTGTTGCTCGTCTTTTTTCTCATGTTTTCTCCTCGGTTGTTATTCAGACCTGCAGCAGCGGTCGCAGCTGGCACGCGTCGCGGATGCGCTCGATGTTCCAGACCGCATTGATGAGTCGCTCGGTGCGCCGCGGGCCGATCACCGGTACGAGCAGATCGCGGCTCTTGGCCGCTACCTCGTCGCGAGGCATCGGATTCGTCGCCGTACCACGCACCGCCGTTGTGTGATGCCGCAGCCGCGCGCCGCCGCCTCTGATCTCTACTATCTCTTGCGTCCTCTCTGTCTTCAAGAATGCCGCGCTCCCCTGAGCTCTCTGCGTCTCCTCACCCGCTCCCGCCGCCCGAGCGGAAAAACCCCCTCTCTCATGCCCCCGGCTGACTTTGCGCTGGTTGACCGTGCGCGCGCCCTGCTCGTCGATGGTAATGACCACCCGCTCGACATCGCGCGCCTGCACCCCGTGCGCGGCGATCAGGTTGGATACCGCGTCAAGCGGCGCCTGTATGGGGTAGCCCACCGGCCAGCGCTTGATCGCCGTATTCATGATCTCGAATTCCCGCCCCAGCCTGTTCACCAGTCTTTCGGGGCGCCCGAACCGGCCGTACACCTGGAAAAAGTTGCGGTCGCCGGAGAATACGTCCTCGACTCCGGTGAACCGCATCGCCGCCATCACGGCAGCCGTGACGCCGTTACGCGCTGGCATCCCGCCGAAATCGAATGCCTTCTCGATGTGCTCGATATCACGCGCCCAACACGACAACCCCGAAGCCTGTTGCGCCGTATAAGACAGCAGATAGCGCGCCTGGTCGGCATTGAGCCTTGCGATAGCGCCGGCGGCCGCTGCCGAGCCGAACAATCCGCCGAAGCTGTGGGTGGAATGGCCGGCGCTGCGGAACGACTCCAGGCCCAACGCCTTGGACATACGCGCGCACACGTCGTAGCCGAGCACCATGGCGCGCAAGAGCGCCGTGCCACCCGCGTGGTTGCGCTCGGCCATCGCCAGCGCCGCCGGCACAATGCTGCATCCGGGATGAACCAGCGCGAGGTAATAGGTATCGTCGGTTTCGTCCGAATGCCCGTGCATCCCGTTCGCCAGGGCCGCCGTTACGGCGGACGTCACTATCCGGCTGCCGATCACGCACGCCTCGCGCGCACCGCCTTGCACTGCGGCAAACTCGATCGCTCTGCGTCCCGGCAGAAGCCGCGAGCCAGAAAGCATTGCTGCCAGCGTGTCGAGCAGATGGTGTTTCGCGCGCTCGGTGACCGCAGCGGACAACGGACGGTGCGGCACCTCGGCGATATACGCGCTCAACCTGCGCATGATCGGGGAGATCGCCCCGCTCTTTCGCCCAACACCCATGTCAAAAAGTCAAATTACCGCCAAGACGCGGAGAAATACGGAGAGAAGCATTAACGTTGGAGATGAAGCGTCTCATTTGATGGCGAGCGGGTTCACGGGTGAACCTACTGCGCCCGTTATCGGGAGCGCCGGCGCGACGAACAGGAATTCGTAGCGCTCGTCTTCCGCGCAGTCCTTCGCGAGATCCGTCAGATGGAAGATCTCGCCTACCGTCAACCCCATAATGGGAATGGTGATCCAGTGCCAGGGCTGATTGGTGTCTTCGGTCTCGTTCGGGCGCACTTCCGCGCCCCAGGTGTCCGTGGCGACGCCGGCGATCTGCTTCTTGTGCAGCCATTCCACGGTCTCGAATGCGAAGCCGGGCGCGTCGCCACCGGAGTAGCCGTCCCAGCTCTTGCTGGTAAGGCAGCGCTCTATATGACCCGTGTGCACCAGTACGTAGTCGCCCCGCCGCACGTTCACGTCCTGCTTTTCCTCGGTGTAGTCGAGAATCTCGTTGGTGATCGCGAAGCCGTCCGGGAGCCATTTCTTGCCTATGGCCCGTGCGACGTCGAGCAGCACGCCGCGGCCGACCATTTTCTCGCGGGTCTTTTCGATGCCGCCCTTCTGCGCGCCGGCGCTAGTGACATTGCGGCAGTCGTAGCCGTTCCACATGTGATCGTAGTACAGGATGTGCCCCAGTCCGTCCCACTGCGTGCCGCATTGCAGGGGCATGATGATGATGTCGTCGGTGCCGCGAATCCTGCGGTGGTCAAGCACGCCGGAGTACGCGTCCGTTCCCGTACGGGTCATCATGTGTATCGGATTGAAGCGGCCGAGCGCCGGGTACTTGGTTTTGCCGCCCTGCGGGCCCTGCTGGTCGAAGTTGAGCGCGAGGGAAATCACCTTACCCTTGCGCACGAGTTGGGCGGCCGCGACGATGTCTTCCGGTGTGGTGAAATTGAGCGTGCCGATCTCGTCGCTCTTTCCCCAACGGCCCCAGTTCTTGTAGCGCTGCGCCGCCTTGTGCACGTCCTTCCGGGTAAGTTTTCTGTGCTTCTTGTCGCGCGTGTCCTTGAGCTTGAGCTTGGCAGCCATGCGAGTCCTTGTTGTAGTTGAGGAAAAAAGCGTTTCGCAGTCTAGCCGCCGTGGCAAAACAGTGTCAAACGGGAACTGTGCTGCGCACATTTCCCGAACGCTGAGCCTACGCTCAGCGCCAACTGCTCTTTACAATCGAATAGTGAACCCCACGCGTTCTTGACGATCAATTCAACCCGGATATCGATATGAAACTGCCTCTCTACCAGGTCGACGCATTCACCAGCCGCTTGTTCGGCGGCAATCCCGCAGCCGTGGTCGTGCTGGAGGACTGGCTGCCGGACGACGTGCTCGCCGCGATTGCGGCCGAGAACAATCTCGCGGAAACGGCGTACGTGATCCCGCGCCTCGCCGCGATGCCGCTGCGCTGGTTCACGCCGAAGGTGGAGGTGGACCTGTGCGGCCATGCGACGCTCGCCACGGCCGACGTCCTGTTCCGCCACCACTTCCCGGCGCAGGAGAAGCTCGTGTTCGA
The DNA here is from genome assembly GCA_963802355.1 of uncultured beta proteobacterium. GTDB lineage: Bacteria > Pseudomonadota > Gammaproteobacteria > Burkholderiales > SG8-41 > SG8-41. Next base: position 1,165,229 of record CAWDIV010000015.1, read on the forward strand.
GACGCGCAGCGGCCAGCTCACCGTCAGCCGCCGAGACGGGCTCCTCAGCATGGATTTCCCGTCACGCCCGGGGAAGCCGGTGCCGGTCTCCGATGCCGTGGTGTCGGCGCTGGGCCGGCGGCCGCGCGAGGCCTACATGGCGCGCGACCTCATGGCAGTGTTCGACGCCGAATCCAACGTGCGCGACCTGGAGCCCGATCTGCAAGCGATATGGGCCGTGGATGCGTTCGCGATCATCGTCACCGCGCCCGGCGCCGAAGTGGATTTCGTTTCGCGGTTCTTCAGCCCGCGAGCGGGCATACCGGAGGACCCGGTGACCGGCTCGGCGCACTGCACGCTGATCCCCTATTGGGCGCAGCGCCTGGGCAAGACCGAGCTCACGGCGCGCCAGCTCTCGCGCCGCGGCGGCGAGCTCTACTGCAGGCTGCGCGGCGACCGCGTCGATATAGCGGGCCGCACCGTCGAGTATCTTCGGGGCGAGATCACGCTTTGATACCCGCCACGGAGAGAATCAGTTACCAGCGGCGGCGCAAGCTGGAGGTCAATTCATAAATAATTATTGCGACTTGACCGAGCGTACCGAGGGTGTCAGGAACCTTAGAGTTTAGGGTTCCTGACACCCTAACGATAGAGGATCGCAAGAGATTGAGCCCGGCACCGACTAACTTGCGAAGAATGTGTTTCTCCTCAGGCGTGCGCAGGGTCGAATGAACATTGGCCATTTATGAAAACAGTTCGAGTCACTCGTCCCTGGTCACTGGTCACTGTTGCTACGCTGGAGGCGGACGCAGGTCCCCGTTCGCGAGCTCGGCCTTTGCCAGATCACCTAGGCGCGCCAATGCGCGCTCGATCGCCGGCGTCCACGCGCAGCCGCAGTTCAACCGTATGCAATTGCGGTAGCGGTCCGAGGCGGAAAACATCGGCCCGGGAGCAATACTGATACCTTCGCGCATCGCGGCCTCGTAGAGCGCAAGCGAATCGACGCCCGCATTGACGCCTGTTGGCAGTTCGACCCACAGCACGAAGCCGCCGGCCGGGCTGGTCGCGCGCGTGCCGGCGGGGAAATATTCGCTCACCGCGCGCTGGACACGCGCTATGCGCTCGGCGAACGCCCGGCGCAGCGAGCGCAGCTGGTGGTCGTATCCGCCATTCTCGAGGAAATTGGCCACCGTGAGCTGCAGCAGCTCCGGCGTGCCGACCGAGCTGACAAACCTCAACTTTTCCACCTGCGCACGATAGCGTCCGGGCGCGACCCAGCCGACGCGGAAGCCCGGCGCCAGCGTCTTCGAGAACGAAGAGCACAGCATCACCATGCCCTGCTTGTCGTAGGCCTTGGCCGCGCGCGGCGGCGTGCGTGCAAAGTACAGGTCGCCGTACACCAGGTCCTCTATGAGCGGGATACCGTGCCCGGCGAGCATCTGCACCAGGCGCTTTTTCGCGATGTCGGGCATCACGCTGCCGAGCGGATTGCTGACGTTGCACATCAGCAGGCAGGCCTTTACCCGCTCCCGCTCGCAGGCGAGCGACAGCGCCTGCAGCGAAATGCCCTCGCGCGGGTGGGTCGGGATCTCGAGCGCCTTCATGCCCAGGCTCTCGATCAGCTGCAGCACACCGAAATAGGTGGGCGATTCCAGCGCGATGATATCGCCGGCCTTCGCCACCGCGCGCAGGCAGAGATTGAGCGCTTCCATGCAGCCGTTGGTCACGATCACGTCACCGGCGGTGAGATTGCAGCCCCAGTCGAGCGCGCGGCGCGCGATCTGGCGGCGCAGTTCCTCGCGCCCAGGCGGTACCGCATAGGTGGTGAGCGATTCGGGATAGCGGCGCGCGGTCGCGGACAGCATGCGCCGCAGCTTTGCGGCCGGCATCAGCTCGTGTCCCGGAAGCGCCGCGCCCAGCCGAACTACGTTGGGGTCGCTGCAAACGGCAAGAACGCGGCTCACCAGGTCGTGCACGCCGACAGGGCTGGGCGAGCGCGGCGGATTGGTGAGCGCCGGCTCGGCGACCGCGCGGCCGCGGGAGCGGACGTAATAGCCCGACTGCGGGCGCGCCTCGATCATGCCGCGGTTCTCGAGCAGCCGATACGCCTGCAGTACGGTCGAGATGCTTACGCGCTTCTGCCGGCTCAGGCGGCGCACCGACGGCACGCGCTCGCCCGGACCCAGCGTGCCCGAATCGATCAATGCGGTAATGTCGCTCGCGACCGATTCGTAAAGGATGGGGGCGGGAGCGGATTCCATGACTCCATCATCGCGCCTGAGGGGCGCGCGGCATAGTTACAGTTGTGGCGGCGACTGGGAGGTACAGTTTCCCACAAAGCAAACTGTCCTGTATACAGTTTACTTTTTCTGAAACTGTAACCGGCGCGCCGGGGTTTCTAAAATGCCGGCATGGGTGCGGATGCCGACGACATACGCGTGAGACGGCTTACGCCGGGCGAATCGCTGAAGCTGCGCGACGCGGTGGGCCATACGCTCATGTGCTGCGCCGGCACCATCTGGATCACCCAGGAAAACGATGCGCGCGACATCTACCTGTCGGCGGGAGAGAGCTTTACTTTCGACCGCCCTGGCACCGTGTTGATCAGCGCCGAGGAGGGCATGAAGGATGAATGGCTGAACGATTCGGGAATTACTGTGATCAGCGCTTCCGGAAAACTCCTCCGCGCCTAGCAGACTTGCCACAGAGCGGGATGAAAGGCCTGGTTTGGCCATCAGTGCTATAGAAGAGCGCCCCCACGCGCCTCGCTGGTCCAGCACGGGGCTTGCCGAAGGCGCGCGGCTCGCCGTACCGGCAATGCCGGTGATGGCGCTCTTCGGCGCTGCCTCGTGACCGCGATCGTGCTGCCGATCGTGGTCAACGTCGGGCCGGCCGCACTTCTCGCCACCGTTGCGGCCGCCGTTGATGATCCGTGTCGTACGAGTTCGCCGCGGTCCACCGGCGTGATCGTGGCCGCCGTCCGAGTAACGCGGGACTGTAACAGCGCTCGGCGGCGCATGTTCTGGCGCATTTGCCTGCGTGGGCGTCATGCTGCACTGGTGGCCGCCCACCGCATCGGGCCGCACGAGGTCCCGGAGGATCCCCGGCGCAGATAGTGGCTGCACTAGCTAGGTCGAAAGCTTCACCGCAAAGGACACCGAGGCCGCTAAGGAAGAGAAAAGCTTTACCGCCAAGGCCGGGGAGGACGCAAAGGAACAATAATCAGAATCAAACCACGGCCTTCGCGTTGAGGCTGTTCGCCTTCCTTCGTGTTTTCGTGTCCTTCGTGGTAAGGCTTCAGCCCGCCAGCGGCAGCCTGACCGGCTTGCCGCTCGCGAGTGAGTGTTCGATGGCGAGAGTTCCTTCGAGCGCGGCGCGCGCCTCGCGCGCGGTGGCGAGTACGCACGGCTTGCCCATCGCCAGATGGTCGAGCCAGGCTCGCGTCTCGTTGGCGATGGGTCCCCAGAACTCCCCGAGCGCCCAATCGCCCGGCGTGCCGCTCTGCAGGAAGACCATGTTCACGTCCTGATTCGGCAGATAGACGTGCGGGATGCCCTTCTCGGTATACATCAACTGATCGGTGTGATCGTCGTCGAGGATGATGACGCCTTCGGTCCCGAGGATCTCGACGCGCGCGGCGTGGCCGCGCGATGGATATTTGTCCGGCAGCGCGTAGCTGATGCCGAGATTCACGACGGTGCCGTCGGCGTAGGTAAACACCGCCCAATCCACATCGTTGGCCTCGAAGCCCGCCTGACTCAGCACGCCTTTCTGCCCCCGAGCATAGACCTCTGCAGAGGGCCGTGCCCCCCAGCAGCCATCCCATGAGATCCACGTAGTAGGTCAGCGCGTCCACCACCGGCGTGGCATGACGGTCGCGCTTGAGCACCGCCATGCCCTGCGAGCGCGAGTTGTAGACGCGCGCCGCGCCGCCGACGATCTTGCCCACGCGGCCCTGGACGATCTGCTCCTTGGCGATGAGGTAGCGCTCCTTGTAGCGCCGGCTGTAGCCTACGCGCACGTTGGCGCCCGCTTTCTCGACCGCTTGAATCACGCGGTCGGCGTCGGCGAGCGTGAGCGCGATCGGTTTCTCGACCAGCACCGGCTTGCCAAGCTCGATGGCCTTGAGCATCGGCGCGAGGTGCTCGCCTTCGCTGGTCGAAACGATGACGGCATTCACTTCGGGACGCGCGATGATTTCGGCGTTGTCGCCGGAATGAAACTGCGCGCCGACTTTGCCGGCGAGATCGCGCGCCTTTGCCGGAGTCCTGGTCAGAGACCGCGATGTATCGCACCGCCGGATGTCCCGCGGCGAGCCGCGCCCGCAGCGTGCCGATGCGGCCCGAGCCGACGATGGCGAGGCCCAATTCTTTGCGTTCGATGGTGTGCTCCCCGCGTTCGCGAGCTCTCAAATGCGCGCCCTGCGCCAATTGTAGCAGGGGCAACGACACGCTCCGCTCGCATCCGCTGTGCTAGAGTTCAGTGGAAAAGCGAAGCAAATCACGAATTGAAAATCGCGCACAGGAGGAAATGCAATGTACGTCCGCAACAAACGATATCTCGTTCCGGCGCTGGCCGCCTGCGCTGTCGTCTGGACCGGTGCGGCAGGGGCACAAGCCTGGCCCGCCAAGCCCATCCGGATGATCGTACCGTTTGCCGCGGGCGGCGGGACTGACATTCAGGCCCGGCTCTTCAGCGCGAAGCTCCAACCGGCCCTCGGACAGACCGTGATTGTCGACAACCGTCCCGGGAGCGGCGGCAACATCGGCGCGGAGATCGTGGCGAAGGCGCCGCCGGATGGCTACACGGTGCTGTTCCAGTCGGCTTCGCTTGCCGTCAACCAGACCCTCTACCGCAAGCTGAACTTCAACGCGCTGCGCGATCTGGCGCCCGTCATGCTCGTCTCGTCCACGCCGCTCGTGCTGGTCGTGCATCCATCGGTGCCGGCAAAGAATGTGAAGGAGCTGATCGCGCTTGCCAAGGCGAAACCGGACCGCTTCAACTTCGGCTCGAACAGCAGCGGCTCGACGAGCCATCTGGCCGCGGAGCTCGCTGAAAACGTTGACCGGCACCAAAATGACCCACATCCCGTACAAGGGTTCGGGCCCGGCGACCATCGCGCTGTTGAGCGGGGAGATCGACATGCTGTTCTCCACCATGCCGCCTGCAGTGCAGCATGTAAGAGCGGGCAAGATGCGCGCGCTCGCGGTCACCACGCTCAAGCGCTCGGCGGTGATGCCCGACGTGCCGACGATGAGCGACACTTTGAAGGACTTCGAGATGGACAACTGGTACGGGATGTTCTTCCCCGCCGGCACCCCGCGCGAGATCGTCACGCGCTACCACGCCGAGATGATGAAGGTACTGAAGGATCCGGACGTCCGCTCCCTGATGGCGAAGGACGGCTCGGAGCCGCTCGGCAGCACGCCGGAGGAATTCGCCGGCTACTTCAAGCGCGAAGTCGATAAGTACGCGAAGGTGATACAGGCAGCCGGCGCGCAGGCTGAGTGACCGTGTCTCCAGTTGCATTGTGCCGCATTGCGTTGGCCGGGAAGGCCGGGCGCGGGCCAACGTGCGCTGTCACCACTACATTCCCGACTCGCGCCTGAGATAGGCGATGAGATCGGCGCGATCCTTCGCGTCCGGGACCTGGTATCCCATCTTCTGCCCGGGCACGGCCTTCTCGGGATCGGCGAGCCAGGCATCGAGCGTTTTTTCGTTCCAGACGATGCCAGCTTTCTTCAGAGCCGGCGAGTAATCGTAGTCCCTGACGCCGCCGGCCCGCCGCTCAAATACCCCGCGATGCAGCGGCCCGACGCGGTTCGCTTCCAGCGAGTGGCAGGCGATGCAGCGGCTTTCGTACAGCATCCCGCCGCGCTGCGCATCCCCGGGCTGCGCCGCATGCGCCGGACCGAGGGCCCACAGGGCGACCGCGCTCCACCAGAGTTTGTGCATGATGTGTTCCGGTTCAGAAGCGGGCCGCGGCACGGCGGGGACGCGAGCCCCCGCGCGTGCCGGAGGCGTGAAGATCACGCGCCGAAGTAGAGCGCGGCGGCGGGAAGCGGCTTGCCAAGCGCGTTGCTGAGTATGCTCCAGTGCATGGTCTCGTCGGCCGCGAGGCGCGCCGCAACCTTGGCGAGCCCTGTGTCCTTGAACGCGGGAATGACGCCGAGATAGGCATTGGTCGCGCCCAGCTCCAGGCGCGCCGCGAGCTCCAGGATGTCGGTCTGGTTGCGGAGCGCGGCGGCGTTCAACGCGCGCGCGTAGTCGGTCAGCGGCTTCTCCTCCACCGGCGTGCCGCCGAGGTTGCGGATGGTCGCGACGAGCGCGTCGCGATGCCCCTTGTGGTGGCTCTGGAAGAGCACCGCCACGTCGAGCACCGGCTTCTGCAGCAGGCCGCTCTGCGCGCCGAGTTGGTAGGCGTTGATCGCCTCGTGCTCGAGCCCAAGCGCGACGTTCAAGATGCCGACGTCCTGCGCGGGGGTCGCTTTCGCGGCCCGCGCGAGGGCTTCGTTGCCGGCGAGCAGCGCGATCGCCGCGGCTGACAGCGTGGCCGTGCCGGCGGTCTGAAGGAAGCGGCGCCGCTGGGGCACCGCGGGTGCGTTGTCATGGGAATTCATGTGTCGCTCCTTTATAGGGTTGGTCTGGCGTCGTGCCAGCACCCCCTATACGCGGTCTCGCTCGAGTCTGGATGTAAGCCACGCTGCGCTCCGGACGCGTGCTCGCGAGCGCATATAAGGGACTGACAATATAAGAATTTTCCATCCGAGCGCGGCCGAATCGGGCGCGTCGAATCCGGATCGCGATTTCCTGCGTAAAGGAAGAGGGACCCATCTTCCGGAGGGAATAGACCGATCATGGCTACCAGCAACCCGGCGTACGGGGAAACCGGGGGCGCAGCGCACGATGAACGAGTGCCGGTTGTTGGAATTCCGGCGGCGACCGAGCGCAGTGCCACCGCGCCGCGAGTGCCGGCCCCGGAGCTGACCGAAGCCGCCTGCCGCGACTGGCTCGCCGCGATGGCGCGGCGGGACGAGGCCGCGCTGGCGGCGTTCTACGATGCGACCGTCGGCCGGGTCTATGGCCTGGCGCTGCGCATCACGCGACAACCGGAGTCGGCGGCGGAAGTGGCGAGCGACGTTTACCTGCAGGTGTGGCGCGAGGCGGACCGGTACGATGCGACCCGCGGCAAGGTGCTGACGTGGCTCATGACGATCTGCCGTACCCGCGCGCTCGACCACCTGCGGCGCGCGGACGAGGCGGAGACGCATCCCGAGCCGGAAGCCCTGCGGGCGGAGGCGTCGGAGCAGACAAGCGCGCAGGACCTGCTCTCGGCGGTACAGGAACATGCCGCGCTGCATGCGGCGCTGGCAAAGCTGGAACCGGTGCAGCGGCAGCTCATCGCGCTGGCGTTCTTCCGGGGCATGTCGCACCAGGAGATCGCGGCGCATGCGCGCCTGCCGCTGGGCACCGTAAAGACGTACATCCGAAAGGCACTGACCGTAATGCGGGAGCACCTGCCCGACCTCCGCGAGGAGGTCAGCATGAAGTCATCGAACAGACAACGCGAGGTCCTGGACCAGGAACTCCTGGAACAACTCCTGCTCGCGAGCGCACCGGTCGCGCCCGCGCCGGACCAGGCCGCCGCGATCAAGCGACGGGTGCTGGAGGCGGCCCGCAGGGAAAGCACCGTCGCGGGCGAGAACTACGTCACAGTGCCATCCGAGACCGGCCAGTGGATCGATCTCTGGCCGCGGGTACAGATCAAGGTGCTCCACTTCGACGGCCGCTACCATTCCGTGCTGCTGCGCATGGCACCGGGTGGCTCGCTGCCCGCGCACTCGCATGGAGACGACGAGGAATGCATGGTGCTCGAGGGCGAGGTGTACCTCGGTGACATCCGGGTCAGGGCCGGCGACTATCACCTTGCCCCGAAAGGCAGTCACCACGGCGAGCTCCGCTCGGACACGGGCGCCCTGCTTTTCCTGCGCACGACGCAGGCGATCACCCGATACGCCCGGAAGTAGCCTTAGTTTTCTCGGCGCGCGCGACAGCGAGCGTCGATGACGCGTCAACCCGGCGCGTTAGTAAGACTAGAACCCATCTCAAAAACGGAAACCCGACACGATGAACAGGATAAACAGGATTGCTGGCTCAAAAACATCCTGTAAATCCTGTCAATCCTGTCTGTTCTCGGTTTTAGACTGCGCTCTTGCTGGGGATTTGAGACAACTTCTAATCGTTGTCACATCCAACTTAAGCACGACCGCGTATTAGGCGGACTGGCACGACGCCAGTTGAGCTCTACTAAACTTACTATCCGGGAGGCAACAATGGAACCTGCAACACCTTGTCTCGAATCTCTTCGTGGCCGAATTCTCTCCGCTGTGGCGCTCGGGTTCGCCCTTGCCGTTATTGCTGTCGCTCCGGCCCTGGCGTCCAGCCACCGCGAGGCGCTGGCGGTCCTCAACGAGCCCTGCGCCGACAACACCGACACCTACGCCTGGGTGTCGGACGGCGCGCACGACAAGCTCTACCTGATCATGAACTTCAACCCGCTCCACGAGCCGGGTCAGGGCAACCAGGGCCTGCGCGCGTGCAACGGCTACCGCTACGAGTTCCACATCGCAAAGGGCGCGAGCCTCAAGGACGAGGTGGTCTACCGCGTCGAGTTCACGAACACGCTCGACGCCCGAAGCGGCTCCGAGTCCCGACGGATCCTCTGGGCGGCGGCAACGAGCTGCTCTGGCAGCTCACCGGCGGCACCGAGACCATGAAGGTCACGCGCATCGATCGGACACCGCGCCAGCGGCGGAGCTACGGGACGGTGACGACGACGTCGTCGTCCTCGGCAAGAATCTGCCGGTCCTGCCGAACAACCACGGCCCGCAGACCGATCGGCTCGTCTACGGTCTCGGCGCCTTTCAAGGGTTACGACTCCGGAGATCCCACGAGCCGTGAAGTCGGTCTCTACGATCAGGCGTTCGTCGACACCTTCATCCACACGCTCTGCGAACGGCGGGCGGATCATCGCCGGCCAGTTCGACGATCCCTATCAGCTCGATGAGAAGGGCATCTTCGATCTCGTCAACCTGAGCCGCGACGATCTCGGCGGCATCCCGGGCGCGCGCCGTCCGCCGGCGAAAGACGTGTTCACGGGCTTCAACGTCTTCTCGATCGCCCTCGAGATCCCGATCAGCCGACATCTTCCCGAACGGCATCCCGCACAACGGCGTGCTCAGGCCCGAACTCGACCGACAGCCTGCTCCGGGTGTGGTCGAGCATCACGCCGTCAGCAGACGCAGACCGTCGATGCCGACAACATCATCACCGGCCTCAAGGGGTCCGGCGACTGCGTGCAGGTCGGCCGCAATGCCCTGCCGCTCTTCAACGCCGGCCTCGTCGGGACGCAGCGTCAGACGCTCTACCTGCGCAGCAGCCCGCTCAAGCGACGTGACCAACTTCGGCGCCGACATCCTGTTCCCGGTGCTGGTGCGCGACGCCGAGGCGCTCGGCATCTACAAGGCCCTGGGCGTTCCTGCCGACGCGGTGACCACGCTCAAGGGTCCGCGCCTGGACATCATCAAGGCCATCAACCTGGGCCGGCCGATCCCGGTCGCCGACGGCTTCACCGGCGACGTCATCACCCTCGACGCGGCCATCGATTCGAGCTTTCCCAACGGCCGGCGCCTCGGCGGCGGGACTGCGCCGAACCGCAATCAGGTGAACGTGAACAGCGTGCTGATCAGCCTGATCGTCGCGGGTGACCCGGCTGCCGGCCTCGCCAAAGGCGTCGAAGTCAACGACAAGAACTATCTCGACCGGTTCCCGTTCCTGGCGCCTGCCCACCAGGGTCTGCTCCAGGGGCACGGCGGCATCAACGTTCCGACCGTACCGAACATCCCGATTCCCTAACTCCTGAACGCGTTCATCCAATCCGCGATCGCATCGGGACGGTCCCCGCTTCGGGGACCATCCCGAGGAGGCTGACGATGTCACCGTTAGGATTCATCGATCGTTTCGTCTGGCTGCTGGCTGGTGGCGGTCATCGCCTTGAGCAGTGCGCCGCTCTTCGCCCACGACATGTGGATCGAGCCGACGACCTTCTCTCCGGAACCTGGCCAGATCGTCGGCGTGCGGTTACGCGTCGGGCAGGACCTCCTCGGCGATCCACTGCCGCGCGATCCCGCGCTCATCAATCAGTTTGTCGTCGAGGATGCGGCCGGCCGCAAGCCAGTCGTCGGCCGCGACGGCGCCGATCCGGCGGGCTTCCTGCGTGTCGCCACGCCCGGCTTGCTCGTCATCGGCTATCGCAGCAACCCGAGCGCAGTCGAACTGGCGGCAGACAAGTTCAATCAGTATCTGAAGGAAGAAGGGCTCGATGCGGTCGCGGCACTGAGAGCCCGTCGCAACGAAACCGGCGCCAAAGCCCGCGAACTCTTTTCACGCTGCGCGAAGAGCCTGGTGCTTTCGGGATCGCCGAGCGAGGCGCAGGGCGATCGGCCACTCGGTTTTACGCTCGAACTCGTGGCCGAACGGAATCCGTACGCACTCCGCGCCGGCGAGGATCTTCCCGTTCGCTTGACGTACGAGAACCGTCCGCTCGCGGGCGCGCTCGTCGTTGCCATGAACCGTCTGAATCCTTCCGAGAAGCTGGCGGCTCGCACTGACAACGACGGCCGCGTGCGATTCCGGTTGCGGCCGGGCGGGATGTGGTTGGTCAAAGCCGTCCACATGGTTCCGGCGCCTGCCGGCACCAACGCCGAGTGGGCGAGCTTCTGGGCGTCGCTCACGTTCGAACTGCGAACCACACGCGAGTGATGGGTGATGGGTGATGGGTGATGGATGATGGGAGCGCATGCCGTGTAGTGGTCGGCGACTTGATCTGACTGCGAGTGACTGGTTTCGCCTACCGCGACCGACCGCTTTCGGGAGCGGCGTAGGCCCGGTATCCATCCTTGCTGCCGTTAAGCTTCCCGCTGCCAACGAGGCAGCAATGCCGCGTTTGCGGTCATTGCGCCAGCGCCCGCCAACTGGCGCTATCGGCCAGGTGGAGACATTGACGGTGGTGCAAGACGGCCCTTTCGAGCGGCAGGTTAAGATGCCATAGCGGCTATTCGCCGCGGTGTGGCGCCGAGATGCGCATCATCGCCTTCCTCACCGAGGCGCCGAGCGTGCGCCAAATCCTCGCGCGCCTGGGCGAACCGACCTCACACGCGCGCCTGGCGCCAACTCGCGGACCAGCGCTGTGGGAGATGCGGGATCCGGGAAGGACAGATTCGACCCAGGCCCCGCCATCACCGGATTACGAATTCGGTCAGCGCTCCGTGCGGGGCCCTCAGGCCGACCTTCTGCGGCCGGTCGTGTGACCCAGGGAGGCGCGGATGGCGATTCTTGCCATTTCTCGGGCGCTCAACACGAAATCCCCTATTGACCACGGCTGACGGCGAAGAGACAATTCCGGAAGTGCCGTTGGAATTCCTATCCTTCGCGGATATTTGCACGAGTCAGGAGGAACGCAGATGAACACGATTACGGTGAAGGACGGCACGACGATCTACTACAAGGACTATCAGTCTCGAGGAAGACTTAGCAGCGGCAGCACGGCTGGAGGGCCTGTGCTGCTTACCGGATCCACGACCAGAAGCTGGTTTGTTTTTTCGATCGGATCACTTCAGTTTCGCGAATCGGCGTACCTGCGATCTCATTCCGCCCTGGTCAAAGACTTGGTAGATGGAGGGGTTGCCGCAGGGAAAGCCGCAACGGACGAATACATCGCAAAACGGTATCACCAGCCCTCGGACGAATGGTTGCAGAACTGGGATCTGCGCGGTGAGGTGATGAACATTGCGCTGCTACATCGTATGGGGCGCAGTCTCGCGGATTCACGCAAGTGGCCAGCATGGCAGCAAGGATCCGAATTCAAGGCGATCCGCGAAAAGACACGATTCGTTCGTTTAAGTAGCCTCCATTAGCGGGTTGGGACCGGTGATCGGAAGGCCCAAGTCGTTTTCGGTGCTGCGCCTTCGATTCCAGTCTGCGTCTCATGGTTCGCGTCTGGATCGTAGACGTCGTGGATAATATCGAACCGAACTGTGAGCATCGCTGCCGGCAGCCGATTCGGCTCCTACGAGATCGTGGCGCTCCTCGGTGCCGGCGGCATGGGCGAGGTCTATCGCGCCCGCGACACACGCCTGCATCGTGAGGTGGCGATCAAGTTCTTGACGGACGTCGTTCGCGTCCGATCGAACGTGTGGCTCGCTTTCGAACGGGAAGCGCAGGTCGTCGCCTCCCTTAACCATCCCAACATCGCGCAGATCGATGGATCCAAGAGGCGGAGATGCACCGCGCGCTGGTGCTGGAGCTTGTCGAAGGTCCGACGCTCGCCGATCGCATCCCTCAGGGGGCCATTCCTGTCGCCGAGGCGCTGCCCATCGCGAGGCAGATTGCCGAGGCCGTGGAGGCCGCACATGAACAAGGCGTTGTCCATCGCGACCTGAAACCCGCGAACATCAAGGTCCGTGAAGACGGAACGGTCAAGGTGCTCGACTTCGGACTGGCGAAGGCGATGGAGCGGCCGCCGGGCACATCTGGCTCAGAGCGATTCCAGCATTCACAGTCGCCGACGATCACCTCGCCAGCGATACGATGGGCGGAGTGATCCTGGGAACCGCCGCCTATATGAGTCCCGAACAGGCGCGCGGCAAGGTCGTTGACAGGCGCGCCGACATTTGGGCGTTCGGTGTCGTGCTCTATGAGATGTTGACCGGCCAGCGGGCGTTTGCGGGCGAGACCATATCGGATGTGATGGCAAGGGTGATCGAGCGTGAGCCGGATGGACGGCGCTGCCCGCTGCGACGCCGCGCTCGTTTCGCCGCGTGCTGATGCTGTGCCTAAAAAAGATTCGCGCGCGCGCCTGCGCGACATCGGCGAGGTACGCCGTGAAATCGACGAGATCCTCACCGGTCAGTCTGACGATGCCGTGGACAGATCGAATCTCAGTGCGCAGCCCACGTGGCGCGTGCGCTGCCGTGGGCATCGGGATCGCGGGAATATTGCGGCACTGACGGTGAGCCTTATACATATGGGGGAGACGTCTGAGTCGGCCCCACTGATGCGCTTTGACGTGGCGCTGCCCGAACAGACCACTGCTGTAATGTTTCAACTCTCCCCGAACGCGCGATTTCTGGTCGTCTCAGGGGTAGCAGGCGGGGCGTCGGCGTCTCTGGGTGCGCCCGCTCGAGTCAGTCGATATCCCGCGAACTCCCGGGCACTGATGACGCGACCTTCCCGTTCTGGTCACCGGACAGCGCGTCCATCGGATTCTTCGCGGGACGGCAAGCTGAAAAAGATTGCGGTCAGCGGGAGCCCACCGCAAACCTTGTGTGCGGTGTCAGAAGCTCGCGGCGGTACTGTGGAGCGGTGACGGAGTAATCGTCTTCGGGAAGTCTTGCTCAGGGCCTGCTGAGCGTTTCGGATGAGGGCGGTGTGCCCCAGGCAATTACGACACTCAGCTCAACCTGGCGAATTACATCGGTACCCCACGTTTCTGCCAGGTGGCAGACGGCTGTTGTATGTCATCAGCGGCACGGAAGCTGACAAAGCGGGGATCTCACGTCACGTCGCCCGACAGTGCGCCAGCCGTGCGTTTGCTACCCGACGAATCGAAAGCCGCATACTGTACCCTCCGGCGAGTCAGTGACCAAGGGACATCTGCTCTTCCGCCGCGAAACGACGCTCATGGCCCAGGCGTTTGACGTCGATCGCGCCACACTGACGGGCCAGATGTTCCCGGTCGCCCAAGAGGTCGGAATGGCGTTGAATCGGGGGGAATGGGGCGTTCTCGTTATCGCAAACTGGCATGCTGGCATTTACTGGGGGCGGCATCGGCACGGTGGGAGGTGAGTTGGAGGGACCGGGCAGGGAAGCGCCTGGCCGTCGTCGCCCCGCCGGATCGAACGTATACCACGGTCTCGTTGTCTCCCGATGAGAACAGCGTCGCGTTCGGAATTATAAAGGATGGTGGAGACTCCTCAGACCTGTGGGTGAGCGACTCGGCGCGTGGCACGAGGGACAGGCTCACTCTCCGCAGCGGCTTGTCAAGCGATCCCGTCTGGTCTCCAGACGGCAGGCGCATGGT
>CAWDIV010000016.1:0-396872 GCA_963802355.1 uncultured beta proteobacterium
CGACCTCAGGCGCGGGCAGCGTGTTTCATCTCACCATGGAGCTGCTCAAGCAGGAGCACAACATCAACATCGTGCATGTCCCATACAAGGGCATGTCGGGCGTGCTGGGGGATCTCGCCGCAGGGCACGTGCAGGCGAGCATCCTGGTATTCCAGACGGTTGCACCGCTGGCGCAAGGCGGAAGAGTGCGCATGCTCGCCGTCATGGGACGGGAGCGGATGCCCCAGTTTCCGCAAGTCCCGACGCTGGCCGAATCGGGCATGCCCAACATGGTGGTCGAAAACTGGACCGGGGTGATGGCGCCGGCGAAGACGCCCCCCGCCGTCATCGTCAAGCTCAATGCCGGAATCAACAACATACTGGCGCTTCCCGAAATGAAAGAGACACTGGCAAAGATCGGCGTGAGCCCTGTGGGCGGCACGCCGGCGACGCTCGACGCGTTGGTGCGCAAGGAAATCAAGATGTGGACCGCGGTCGCAAGACGCGGGAATATCGTCCGGGAATTATCATGGAGGAAGCGATGGCCCATTTTTCGTACACAGGGATACTCCCTGCGATGCAGGTGCCGTTCAAGGCGGATTACTCGATCGACGAGCCGGAGCTGCGGCGGTTTACCGCGTGGCTCGCGGGGACGAAGGGCATCACGGGTCTCGTCCCCAACGGCCATACGGGCGAAGTGTTTGCCCTGAGCGCCGGGGAGCGCGCCGAGGTGACGCGCATCATCGCCGACGAGGTGAAGGGCCGCATGCCGGTCGTGTCGGGCATCTGCGTGGAGGGCATCGGAGAAGCCTGCGAGCACGCGCTACTCGCAAAAGAGGCCGGCGCCTCGGCGCTTCTCGTCATGCCGCCCCACCAGTGGCTGCGCTTCGGCATGCGGCCGGAGCACGTCGTTGAGCACTTCACCGAGATCGGGAAGGCCTCGGGCCTCGATCTCGTCGTGCACATTTATCCCTCCTGGACGCGCGCCGCGTATTCGGGCGAGCTCCTCGCGCAACTCGCGCGCCTGCCGTGGGTGAAGGCGTTCAAGGTGGGCACCCGCGACATGAACAAATATCCGATGGACATCAGGGCGATCCGCGAAGCGGCGCCGGAAAAGGCGGTTCTCACCTGCCACGACGAGTACCTGCTCGCCTCGATGGTGCAGGGCGTA
Source organism: uncultured beta proteobacterium (assembly GCA_963802355.1). GTDB lineage: Bacteria > Pseudomonadota > Gammaproteobacteria > Burkholderiales > SG8-41 > SG8-41. The sequence goes on from CAWDIV010000016.1 coordinate 1,151, forward strand.
GACGGAGCGCTGGTCGGTTTCGCTTCCTTCATTCCGCAAAAGATCGTCGCGCTGTGGGACGCGGTCCAGGCAGGCGACCTCAAGCGGGCGATGCAGCTCCAGTTCGAGATCAACCCCCTGAAGCAAGCGGTTTACGGCTTCGGCGAGCCCACGGGGACGCCCACGCCCGGATGAAGATGGCGATGTTCCTCGCTGGGCTCCTCAAGTCGCCGGTGGTGCGCCGCCCGACGAATCAGCCCGCCGGCGCCGAGCTGGACGCCATCAGGCGGGCGCTCAAGGTCGCGGAAATGCTGCAAAGGAGGCGGCCTGAAGCTGGGGACCATACAAGCGTTACTTCTATCACTTGGTCAGCGCGAAAGTCCGAGAATTACATTCCCTGGAAGCTTTACGTACCGAGAACAGCCGCCATCACGTAACGGGTGACGGTAACCAGTGACGAATGGCCAGAGGCCGCGAGGCGGTCAGTTGTTTCCTTGTTTTTCGCGGGTTTGCAGTAGGTGCTTTACTAGCTCGTAGGCGTAGTCGCGCGCGCCCGGCCATTTGCTCGCCCGTGGCCCGGCGACGTTGAGCACCGCGACATTGTTGGCCGCGATGAACGCTGCGAGCCTCGCAGCGCCCTCTTCGGGCGACGTCGAGCCGGCGTCGATCGTTTCGTGCGGCTTGCCATGCTCGATGCAATGGACCATCGTCTGTTGTGTCCCGCCTTCGATCTTCCGGAAATAGAGAATGGCCGATGCATCCGAAGCGAGGACGTTCTTGAGGGTGCGCTCGGCGTAGCCGCCGCCGGCAATTTCCGTGAGCGGATAGCGCGCCGGAATCGGATTGTCCTCGGCCTGCCGGCCCTCTGGACACCATCCGCCGCACTGAAAGCCGGATTCGAGCGCCGCATCCAGCGCGCCGCGGTCCACCCCGGTCTGCCCGCCGGAAACGATCCTGGTAAGCGCCATGGATGACCTTAGAGAACGGATTTGAGCCACAGATAAACACAGATAAACACACAGATAAACACAGATTTCAAAGACTGCTGAATCAAGAACGCACGACAAGTGCGGAGCAGCGGCAGACTGGGTCCCCGCCTTCGCGAGGACGACGTTCGAAGATGGCCTTGAAACGATGTACGCCTTCTTGTTCTTGATTCTATCCGTGTGTATCTGTGTTTATCTGTGGCTTGATAAGTCTCAGTCGCAAGTCACTCTAAGGACTTGATGCCGAACTGTTTGACGGCCTTCGTCCAGCGGACGACTTCCGCCTGCAGATACTTGCCGAATGCCTCGGGTGTCGTCGGGGCCGGATCGTAGCCGCGCTTGCTCAACAACTGGGCGGCATCTCCTTCGGTCAGGATCCTGCCGAGTTCGCCGTTCAACCGCGCGATGATGGAGGTGGGCGTGCGGGCCGGCCCCACCAGTCCATACCAGCCGCTGATCTCGAACCCTTTGAAGCCGGACTCGTCGAGCGTGGGCAGATCGGGCAGTTCACGCGAGCGCTTCAGCGTGGTCACCGCGAGGCCACGTATCCTGCCCGCGGTGATCTGCGGGATCGCCGCCCCTGGGCCCGAAAACAGCACCTGGACCTCGTTGGCCAGGAGCGCGGCCACCGAGGGTCCGGAGCCGCGATACGGTATGTGCTGCAGCTTGATGCCGGCAGTCTGGTAGAACACCTCCTGCGCGACGTGCGCCGTCGTGTTGCCCGATCCATAGTTGAGCGCGCCTTGCTTCGATTTTGCGAGCTTGACGAAATCGGCGAGGCTCTTCGCCGGCACCGAAGGATGCACCGACATGATGTAGGGTTGTTCGATCAGCTTGGTGATGGGCGCGAAGTCCTTTACCGGATCGAACGGCACCTTGTCGCTGATGGCCGGTGCGAGGGCAATCGCGCCGATCTCCGCTATCGTCAAGGTGTAACCGTCAGGAGCGGCTTGCGCGCCCAAAGTGGTGCCAAGCAAACCCTGCGCACCTCCCCGGTTGTCGATAACGACCTGTTGTCCCAGCCGCCCCTGCAACTCCGGCTGGATGGTCCGCGACACCAGGTCGGTGCCTCCACCCGGCGGAAACGGGACAATGAGGCGGATCGGACGGTCTGGATATGCCGATGCCGCTTCGCTTTCGCGAAGCGGCATCATGAGGTTTGACATCAGCATCAGCACCAGCAAGAGCAGCAACGGCTTCATGCGCCTCCTTGTATTCGCTCAGGTGCAATTGTTCATAGTTGCGGAAATGACGTCCAAACCGGCGTCACGCAGTTACGCAAAGCTCGATAGAATAACCCATTGTGACTCTTCTCATTAAGCCGCGCGCGTCACACACCTCCGGTTTTACCACGTCGTGAATCTGCGCGCGGCTTACAACATCGAAGATCTGCGCGCGATCGCGGAACGGCGGCTGCCGCGTATCGCTTACGATTTTCTGGAGCGCGGGGCCGAGGAGGAGACTACGCTCGCCGCAAACCGCAAGGCGTTCGAACGCATCCGCTTCGTTCCGCGCACGCTCGTGGACGTATCGCGGCGCTCGCAGAAGGTCACGATATTCGGCAAGACTTACGACAGTCCCATAGGCATCGCGCCCACCGGCGCGGCCGGACTGTATTGTTACGACGCCGACGTCGTGCTCGCGCGGGCGGCGCGCCGCGCAAACGTGCCGTTCGCGCTGTCCACCGCTTCATTCGTTCCGATGGAGCGCGTCATCGCGGAGGAGGCGGCGATCCCTGGTTCCAGCTCTACATGTCCAAGGATCGTGATGCTGCAGAGCGGCTGGTCCGCCGCGCGCTCAAGTCGGGCTATGGCGCACTGGTCCACACGACGGACATCCCGGTAGCGGGCAATCGCGAGTTCAACCGCCGCAACGCCTTCGAGATCCCCATGCGCCTGGGACCGGCAAACATGCTCGACGGCATGCTGCATCCGCGCTGGCTCGCAGGGGTATTTCTGCGAACGTTGCTCTCGTCCGGGATGCCGCGTTTTCGGAACCTGGATGTGAATGTCGGGGGGCGTATCGTTTCGACCACGCTCACGGGGTTTCGCGAACGGCGCGATGCGCTCGACTGGGAAGACTTCGACTGGCTGCGCGGGCTGTGGCCGAAGAAGCTGCTCGTGAAAGGCATCATGACGGTGGAAGACGCGCGGCTCGCCGAGCAGCACGGCGCAGACGGCATCTTCGTGTCGAATCACGGCGGCCGCCAGCTCGACGGCGCCCCGTCGCCTATCGAAGTGCTGCCGCAAATCGCCGCGGCGGTGGGCGGGCGTATCGTAGTCATGGTGGACAGCGGCTTCCGGCGCGGCTCCGATATCGTGAAGGCCCTCGCGTTGGGCGCCGACATGGTGTTCGTCGGGCGCGCGACACTCTACGGTGCGGCGGCGGGCGGCGAGGAGGGCGTGCTGCACGCGCTCAACCTGCTGAAAAGCGAAGTGGACCGGGTCATGGCGCTGATCGGGTGCACGGGGATCGGGGCGCTGGGCTCCGAATTCCTGCGCTTCGAGGACCCGAAGATCGCTCCCGCCGCGTTTGCGAACAGGCAAATCTACGCTGCATGAGGTTTTACCGGACGGCGAGACGGGGGCGCCGTCGCCGTGCAAGCTGCAACTGTCGCGGCGCGCGGGCTTGCTCGGAGGCCGGACGACAATCTGTGGCTGAAACTTTGTTCGTGAGTTGGGGGTAGACGTTGGGCATCACGGAGCAAATCTGCGAAATCATCACCGGCATCAGTTACGACGACCTGGGCAGCGCCTGCGTCGACCGTGTCAAATTCGCGATCAAGGACGGATTGGCCGTCGCGGTCGCGGGCGCCGATCAGCAGCCCGTGCGAATAGCAGCCGCGCACGTAGCCGACCAAGGTGCCAAGCCGCGATCGACGGTGTGGGGGCACGGGTTCAAGACTTCGCCGGTCCATGCGGCGTTCGTCAATGGCATGGCAACTCACGTGCTCGATTTCGAGCCGATGTGGAGTCCGCCGACGCATTCGGTGTCACCGATCGTGCCGGTGGCCTTCGCGCTTGCCGAAGCCAACGGCTACTCCGGCAGGCAGATCGTAACCGCGGTGGCGAAAGGGCTGGAGATTCAGGGGCGCATGCAGTACGCGGGCGACCAGTACGTGCCCGAAGACCTCATACTTCATCCGCCTGGCGTAGCCGGGATAATCGGGGCGGCAGTCACCGCCGGTCACCTGCTGAAGCTGGATACCAACCGGCTGCGTCACGCCATCGGCATCGCCGGCTCGCGCGTGGGGGCGTTGCTCGCGAATATCGGATCCATGACCAAATCGACCCACTGCGGCAACGCAGCCGCGTCGGGGCTCGATGCGGCGCTCCTGGCGCGCCGCGGCTTCACGGCCAACATGGATATTTTCGAAGCGCACAAGGGGATCGTAGACACCTACTACCGGAAGGGCTTCGACACCGGGCGCTTCCTTGCCTACGGCAAGCCGTATCGCGTGGTCGACCCGGGTCATACGATCAAGCTCTTTCCGTCGCAATTCGCGACCCAGTTCTCCATCACGGCCGGGCTGGACATCCACGAGCAGGTCGGCGATCCGCGCCGTATCCGGCGCATCGCGATCAACGGGCCCGTGATGAAGTACGTCGATCGCCCGGCGCCGGTTTCCGGCCTCGACGGCAAATTCAGCTTGCAGTACACCGCCGTTGCTGCAATCCTCGACGGCAGCGTCAAGATCGACGCATTCTCCGACAAGCGGCGCTTCAGCGGCGACATGGTCGAGATGCTGGGCAAGACGAGCCTGACGCAGGACCCATCGATACCGAACGATCTTCACGACATGCGAATCGAGATTACCGTCGAAACGGATGACGGCGCCACGCACAGGGCCGTGTGCAAAGGCCCGAAGGGCACTTGGGGCATGCCGCCGCTGCAGCCGGCGGACCATCTCGACAAGCTTCAGGACTGCTTCAGCAGAGCGCTTCCGCGGAATGACATGGATGAAGTGCTCGCGAAGCTCGATCGGCTGGAACAGCAGAGCGCCGAGGGCGTGCGGCGCATCGTGCGCCTGATCGCCGGCGGGAGAAAGAGGACTTCCCGCAAATCGCCGCGGGAAAAGCGACAGAGGACAAAGCATTGACCCGCCGATTCCTGATGGCGCTGGCTCTGGCAATCGGCCTCGCGCCACCGGTATCGGCGCAACCGTATCCCGGCAAGCCGATCCGCTTCATCGTGCCGCAGGCGGCGGGAGGCACCACCGACATCCTGTCGCGCACCGTCGCGCAGAAGCTGTCGGATACCTTCGGCCAGCAGATAGTGGTGGACAACCGCGCCGGCGCCAACGGCATTATCGGCACCGAGCTCGTGGCAAAGGCGCCGGGCGACGGGTATACGCTGCTTGCCGGCGGGACCGCCACCATCGCCATCAACGTGAGCCTCTACAGAAAGATTCCATACGATCCGGTGAAGGACTTTGCGCCGGTGGCCAACATCGCGTATTCCACGAGCGTGCTGGTGGTGCATCCGTCGGTTCCCGCGAAGAGCATCGCCGATCTGATCGCGCTCGCCAAGTCCAAGCCAGGCGAGCTACGATACGCGTCCGCGGGCATCGGCAGCTCGCCGCATCTCTCGGCGGAAGTCTTCCGGACCATGACGGTGACCAATATCGTTCACGTCCCCTACAAGGGAAGCACGCCCGGTGTTACCGCGACGGTGACCGGAGAGGCGTCGCTCATGTTCACCGGCATTGCGTCGGCCCTCGGCCATATCAAGGCGGGGCGATTGCGTGCGCTCTCGGTCAACGGTCCCAAGCGTTCGCCGGCATTGCCCGAGGTGCCGACCGCCGGGGATTCCGGGTTGCCGGGCTTCGAGGTGGATTTCTGGATCGGCATACTCGCGCCGGCTGGCACGCCCGCAGCCGTCGTGACGCGGCTCAACACCGAGGTAAACCGGATCATCGGGCAGGACGACATCAGGGACCGGCTGATCGTGTTAGGGACCGATCCGATCGGCGGAACGCCTCAGCAGTTCGCGGCTCTCATCAAGAAGGACATTGCCCGCTGGGCCGAGGCGATCAAGGCGTCGGGCGTGAAGCCTGAGTGAGCAAGGAAGGAGTATTCTTGAGACCGCATCTCGTCACCCATCACCCATCACTCATCACGCCTTTACCCCATTAGCGTGATATCGGAGCTATCAATGAAGCAGCTAAAGATTCCAGCAGTATTCATGCGCGGCGGCACCAGCAACGCCGTCGTGTTCAACGCGCGCGATCTTCCTGACGACCGGAAGCAGTGGGACGATATTTTCCTTGCCGCGATCGGCAGTCCAGATCCCTACGGACGTCAACTCGATGGCATGGGTGGCGGCGTTTCCTCGCTCTCCAAGGTGTGCGTGATCGGACCCTCGACCCGTCCCGACGCGGACATCGACTACACCTTTGCCCAGGTGCAGGTGAAGGAAGCAAAGGTCGACTATGGCGCCAACTGCGGCAACATGTCCGCGGCCATGGGGCCGTTCGCCGTGGACGAGGGATTGGTGAAGGTTTCCGGCCAGGAAGCGCTGGTTCGCGTACACAATACGAACACGAAAAAGATCATCTGGTCTCGATTTCCGCTGGATGACGGTCAGGCGGCAGTAGACGGAGAGCTTGCCATCCCGGGCGTCGCCGGCACCGGGGCGTCGGTGAAGCTCGAGTTCCGCGAGCCCGGCGGCGCGACGACCGGCAAGCTCCTGCCCACCGGCAACGTTGCGGACACGCTGGACGTGCCGGGGTTCGGCAAGGTGCGCGTTTCGATGGTCGATGCGGCGAACGCTTGCGTTTTTGTCCGTGCAGCCGACCTCGGCATCAAGGGAACGGAATTGCCGGACGACATAGACGCCAATCCCGAGTTGCTGAAGAAGCTCGAAGCAATCCGGGTCGCCGCGTCGGTTGCCATGGGCGTGATGAAGACACCGGAGGAGGCCGCGAAGCGCAAGTCGGTGCCGTTCGTGGGATTCGTATCGGGGCCCCAGGATGCAAAGACCCTGACGGGCGAGGCCCTCGGCGCAACAGGTGTGGACCTTACCGGCCGCATGATGTCGAACGGCCAGCCACACCGGGCGCTGCCGCTGACATGCACGCTCTGCATGGCCGTCGCCGCGAGGCTGGAAGGCAGCGTCGTGCACGAGGCCACGCGCTCGACTAACAACCCCGAATCCGAAATCCGCATCGCCATGCCGTCCGGCGTGCTGACGGTGGCAGCGACCGTGCGCAAGCTGGAGGGGCAGTGGTACGCGGAGCAGGGGGCGTTCTATCGTACCCAGCGGCGCATGTTTGAAGGACAGGTCCTGGTTCGCGCTTCGCGTGTCCCAGGATTACGCGCCGCCGGGCGTTAGAGGCGTCGCAGATACGGCGTCTCAGATAAAGCGTCCCAGATAAAGCGTCCCAGATACAACGCTCGAGATTCAATCGCACTGTTCATAACAACCCAGGCGGATCCCCTTGAGTACCGATATCCCCGAACCCAGCCGCAAGGCGCAGATCGACGCTCTGCTTCTCGCCCTGCCGGGCGTCAGCGCAAGAAAAATCAACGGCCTTGACGCCTACTTCGTCAGCGACAAAATGTTCGCCTGCATCAGCGGCAACGGCGTCGGGCTGAGGCTGCCCGTCGCCACCGCGACCGAGCTGCAGTTTTCGAGGGACAACATCAGCCCGTTTCAGCCCGGCGGCATGACAAGCTCCAGGGAATGGGTGCAGATCGACCGCGCCGAGGCGTCCGAGTACGAGAAGGATCTCGATCTGTTTCGGGCCTCGCTCGAGTTCGTGAAAGCGACCCGGAGCCGCTAGGCGTGTGGTCACCATCCCGGCGAATCGCTGGCCGGAAACGATTCCCATCCCGCCTGGTCCACCGCATCCCATCCGGGCGTTGACTCGCGGGGCGAGCGCTCCATGGTTTCGGTAACATCGTCCAGGGAGTACGCACGATCTTTTGAGTCAGCCTCCTTTGCAGCTGCGGCAAAAACAAAGGTTACTAATGGCGTTAAGAAACGTAATGCCATGTGAGAGCCTCCTAGGCGCCAGCGTGGCCGTCGTTGGACCCGCGGACGGCCCGGGGCGAGCCCCAGGCCACTCCGCCGGAAATGACGCCATCAATCGGCGCTGTCGTCTGCGCCCTCGGGGAACGGCGACCCAACGATGCTAACGGGATCGTTGGCGTGACGGTCGGCGTGGGTGCTTTGCGCGGGAAGCGCGTATGCCCAATCGGTATTGGGGAACGCGGGATTTCCCACTCGAGGGAACGACGATACCAAGGCCTGCGCCGGCTCCCCGGTGTGGCGGTCGGCGTAAGTGCTGAGCGCGGGAAGTCCTTGCGGTTCTCCGTCTGCACCTTGGGGGAACGTGGATTCTGCCGCTACGGTTGCGGTTGCGGCGATGAGTGAACCCAGTACCAATGCTGTTGCGATGCGTTTCATGACAATCTCCTGATGAATATTCGAGCTGTGCATTCCGCCTAAAAATTCCGAAGTCCCAGACGCGGAATACTGAAATCTGGTTTCGCCGTTCGCGCGCTTTCTGCAAAAATCGGTGGAGCACTCCGCGAACTTTTCAGCGTCTCACCTGTTACGGTTACATTGAGCGCTTCGCGAATCTCTAAGTTCTGTCCATTGACCCGCGCTGTGTGACATCGGTAACGGTGGTCGCCACAGATCTGAAACGCGTAGCGCAACGAGCGTCGCCGCAGCGCTGTCGAGCGCCGCGCGATACGGCGCCGCGTCGATCTGATAGAGGAGCTGGTTGGCCCGGACGGCGCCGCCCTCCTTGAAGGCGCGCTTCAACACGATGCCGTCCACCCGCGCGCGAACCTGCGCCACCAGGAACGCCGACGTACGCCCCGGCAGCTCGGTCGTGACGGGAACGGCCGCTCGCTGGACGGTCACCACGGCGACCTCCGGCGGCTGTGAAGCGGGCGCTGCCGCCTTGCCGCTGTCGCAGCCCGCAAGCAGCGCTGCCGTGACCAGCACGATGCCCGTCGAGATTGTGACGACAGTATTACGGCGCTGCGCATTTCCCGATTGCATCGGCGATCTCCCGAATTCAGAACTACTCCCGCGGTCGAATTCTGATATCGCCGAACGTCGAGATCATTGCACATCGGGTTTCCCGGCATGACAGTTGTCACGCTGGTTACATCTGCAACCGAAAGCGCGCCTTGTGACATCGAATCGCACTTGCGGGGCGTCACACTTCCCATTGCATAGGCGATATCGACACAGGAAGGGTTATGAAGACCGCCAGAGATTGGGAAGTACCGGTGTATTACGCTGCGGTGCTGATCGCCTTCGCACTTCTGTTCGCGATCACCGCCGTCCCAGGCAACTCGGCGGAGCTGTTTCCGAATGCGAGCGCCGACGATCTCGTGCAGGGAATTCGATGGCTATGGGACGGTGCTTCGGGAACCTGCGAGCAGCCGCGCACAGGCGCGGTGTAGGCGCGGATCAGGCTGCGCGGCGCAGCCGCAGCACGTGCGCGAGCGCTTCCGCGATCTCGCGCGATTGCACGGGCTTCTTCAGGATCTCGGTCACGCCGGCGCCGCGCGCCCGCTGGGCCAGCATCGGGCCGATATAGCCGCTGACGAGCACGATCGGCAGATCGGCACGGCGCCGCCGCAGCAGCGTCGCGAGCTCGGTTCCGGTGATCCGCGGCATGACCTCATCTGTGATCGCCGCGTCGAACCGCTCGGGCGCAGACTCGAATGCTGCGAGCGCCGCCCGGCTGTCGGAGAACCCCACCGGCTCGTAGCCGAGCTGCGACAGCACTTCGGAGGTCACCGCGACGAGCGGCTCCTCGTCATCGACCACGAGCACTCGCTGGCCGTTGCCGCGCGGGACCGGCGCCTCCCGCTCGCCCGCGACCTCGACGGCGGCGTCCACACGCGGGAGGTAGATCGTGAACGTGCTGCCGCGTCCGTCGGCGCTCTTCACGTCGATGCCGCCGCCGGAGTCGGTGACGATGCCGTAAACGAGCGACAGGCCGAGCCCCGTTCCCTTTCCGAATTCCTTGGTCGTGAAGAAGGGCTCGAATATGCGCGCGATGGTCGCCTCGTCCATGCCGGGCCCCGTGTCTTCCACCGTCAGGCGCGCGTAAGGGCCCGGCTGCAGCGCCCCATGCGCGAGAGTGCGCTCCAGATCGACATCGGCGGCCTCGAGCGTGACGCTCAGGGTGCCGTGCTCGCCCATCGCCTGGATGGCATTCGTGCACAGGTTCATCATGATCTGGTGCAGCTGCGTCGGATCGCCGACCACGAACACGGGAGCCGCCGGCAGCTTGCCCTCGAGCCGCATTCCCGCCCCCAGCGAGCCGCGGATCAGCTCCAGCGTCTCCGCGGCGATACGGCCGAAATCGACCGGGGCGCGCCTGCCGCGCTGGCTGCGGCTGTACGCCAGGATCTGGTCGACGAGCCCGCGGGCGCGGTTCGCCGCGGCGAGTACGTTTCGCGCGTAGCGCTTGAGCGGCGAGGATTCCGCCGTCTGCTCGAACAGCATCTCGGCGTAGCCCAGGATGCCGCCCAGGATGTTGTTGAAGTCGTGCGCGATCCCGCCCGCCAGGCGCCCGACCGCTTCCATCTTCTCGGCCTGCCGCAGCCGCTGCTCGAGCCGGCTGCGCTCGGCATCGGCAAGCTTGCGCTCGCGCTCGAGCGCCCGCTCGCGCTGGGCGAGGCCCCATGCCGCGAGCGCGATCAGGAGCAGCATCGCGGCCGAGGTGAGGAGGGCGCGCAGGGCGATGCGCGAAGCCTCGCCGCGCCATGGGGCGAACACCGCATCCTCGGTGGCGCCGGTGAGTATCTGCAGCGAAAACCCGCGCACCCCGGACGCGGCCACCAGCACGCGCTCGTTCAGGATCGGGCTCGTCGTCCAGCCGTTGAAGCGGCCCTCGCGCAGGATCCCGGCATCGATCTCTGGATTGCGGAATGGGCGCCCGCGAGCGCCTGTTGGATCGGGAACGCGCGTGATGATCATCCCTTCCTGCGAGCGCAGCGTGATGAAGCCGCCGCCCTTGCCGAGATCGATCGCCCGGTAGAGGCGATCGAAAGTTTCGAGCTCCATCACGGCGGCAATGACGCCGCTGAAACCGCCACCAGGTGCCGCGAGGCGCCGCGACATGACGAAGCGCCATTTCGTGTTTTCGGGCCCGCCCAGGTACGGCTCGCTCAGGAACAGGCCTTCGGCGCGCCCGTCGCGGTGCGCGGCAAAGTACGAGCGATCGGCAAAGTCCTTCTTGTCGATCGTGGGGGTCTCATTGGTGCGGCCCGCCACGCTCCCGTTGCGGTCGACCACGAGGAACGCGGAGACCTGCGGAATACGGACCATTTCGTCGCTCAGCCGCGGCGTGATGGCCGCCGCTCTCGCCACAGTCCCCTCGCGCACCGCATCGCGAAGCACCAGGTCCACGGACTCCAGTGCGCTCGCGGTCTGCTCGGCGAGCAGGCTGGTGAGGTTCGAGAGGTCTCGCAGCGCGCGGCGCTCCGTGCGACCGTGCTCGGCGCGCGCGTCCCAGACCGCCGCGCCGACGTTGATGATGACCAGCAGCACGCCGAGCGCTATGAGGGCGCCGCGAAGCGTGATGCGGGAGGCGGCCTGGCTCGCGCGCGCGGGCATGTCGCGCTATCGGCCCGGCGGGCCGACGAGCTCGGCTACCGCCTGCATGATCTCGTCGCGCTTCACCGGCTTTGCCAGCGCCCGCGCCGCGCCGAGCGCGACCGCCTCGTCTGCGCTGCAGCCGCTCAGGCCGAAATATCCCGAGATCACGATGATCGGAATCGCCGGATGGTCGCGCTTCAAGTTCCGGATCACCCCGCTCCCGCTAGGGCCCGGCATGCACATGTCCGTCACGATCAGCGCCGGCTTGCTGCGTTCGACTTCCGCGAGCGCGCCGAGGCAGTCGGCAGCTTTGCGCACCCCGTAACCCGCAGCCTCCAGCCAGTCGGCCACGAGGTCGCGCATGATCTCGTCGTCGTCGATGACGAGAACGTCCGGGGGCCTGCCTGGCCTGAAATTTGTTGTTTCCACGGCGCCTATTCCATACTGTGCCGATTACGAGTAATTTGCAGGTATCTCGCGCCAGATTACACCTGTCACAGACGGCCGTGAGCCGTGACTAAACTCACCCGTCATGAGGACTACGACCGGTCATGAGCGCGCAACAGCACCCGATCCAGCAGACCGGCGCTGCCTCACGTGCTGGCGGTCGACGACGATCCCACGATCCGGGAGCTGATGGCCGACTATCTCGGCCAGAACGAATTCCGGGTCACGGCCGTTGCCGACGGGCAGGCCATGCAGAAAGTCTTGGCGGAGGAGGTCGTCGACCTCATAGTCCTCGATCTCAAGCTGCAGACCGAGGACGGGATGGCGCTCGCGCGCCGGCTGCGCGACGAATCGGCGATCCCGATCATCATGCTCACCGGTCGGCGGGAAGAAGCCGACCGGGTGATGGGGCTGGAACTGGGCGCCGACGACTACCTCACCAAGCCGTTCAGCCCGCGCGAGCTGCTCGCGCGGATTCGCACGGTGCTGCGCCGTCGCCGCGCCGAGGTGCGGCAGGGCCGGCCGGACGGAATTCGCGCCTACCGTTTCGACGGCTGGGAGCTCAACCTCAACACCCGGCGCCTTACCACACGGGACGGTCAGGCGATCGCGCTCAGCAATGGTGAGTTCAGCCTCCTCGTCGTCCTGCTCGGGGCCCCTGATCGCATACTTTCCCGCGATCAGCTTCTCGACATGTCCCGCCTGCACAACGATGAGGTGTATAACCGGTCGGTCGATGCGCAGATCATGCGGCTGCGCCGCAAGATCGAAGCCGATCCCGCCTCTCCGCGCTACATCCGCACCGAGCGCGGCGTCGGCTATTTGTTCGGGGTTCCGGTGGAGACCGTTTACTGATCAGTTTTGGTCCGCGCTTCCCCGCGTACCAAAACTTAACGCCGCTCGAGCGAGCGGCAAGGAGAGGGTGGCGGGATAGGAATCGGGCTAATTGGTACTGCGTCCCACGTGAGGGCGTGAACGGGAAGTGGGACGGAATTCGCTCTACCGATCTTCCGATCTCCCGACCTCCCGGGATCAGCGGGTGGGGATGGGGTACTCCTCCGAGACGCATTGACACCGACGTTCAGGCGGCACTATCTTGCCACGCATGCCCGCTGCCATTCTCTCCCAATCCACGCCAGAGCGTTCGGCCCGCGTCCGCGAGACACCATTCACCGGCCCCATCGCCTGGACTCGCGACACGCTGGCGCCCGAGGATGGCGTGCTCCGTCTTGGCCCCGATTGCCGCAGGGAACTGGACATTGCGCTCGCCGCCATTCGCGAGAACCCGCTGCCCACCCTAATGATCGAGCCCGCCGCCTTCGAGCTTCCCGCCTGCCGGGAGCTCATGGTCCGGGCGAAAAACCTGCTCGAAAGCGGCGTCGGTTACGTGCTGATCGACCGGCTGTCGCTCGATGACTGCACGCCCGATGAAGCCAAAGCGTTGTATTGGGTGCTCACGCAGTTACTCGCGCGCCCGGTGGCCCAGAGCTGGGACGGCAAGATGATCTACGACGTGCGCGACCTCGGCCGCCCGCCAGGAAACGGCGTACGCCCGGACATCACCAACGCCGAGCAAAGCTTTCACACCGACAACAGTTACAACCTCTGTCCTCCGGACTACGTTGCGCTGCTCTGCCTGCGTCCCGCGATGGAAGGCGGCATCAGTCACATCGTAAGCTTCTACACGGCGCACAACGAAATGCTGGCGCGCCATCCCGGGCTGCTCCGGCGGCTCTATGCGCCGTTCCTGTTCGACCGGCAGCGCGAACACGCACCCGACGATGCCATGGTCCTGCGCCATCCCCTGTTCGAGTATGACGGTGAGCGGCTGACCGGACGGCTGTCGCGCTACCAGGTGCGAAACGGTCACGCACTCGCCGAGGTACCGCTCGACGTCGAGGGCGAAGCAGCCCTGGAGGCGCTGGACGAGATCATGAAAACGCCGCGGATCAATCGCGAGTTCTTCTTCGAGCGCGGGCAGATCCAGATCCTCGACAATCGCCGGCTCGGCCACCGGCGCACGGGCTTCCGGGATTCTCCCGAACCCGAGCGCAAGCGCCATCTCGTGCGCCTATGGCTGCGGGACTGGGGGCGGCGGTTTTATAACGGGTGAGTTTTGGTACGCGCTTCGTGCGTACCAAAACTTTGATAAGTTGACGTCCAGGATGCGCTTTTCAGCAATCATAACAGCGGGGGTGATGGTCATGAGCCTGGCAGGCACGGCGCAGAGCGCAGAGATCGTCGTGTTCAGCACGATTTCCTGCAAGGAGGCGCTGCTCGAGCTTGTGCCCGAGTTCGAGCGCGCAAGCGGTCACAAGGTCAACATAACCTACGCGGGCGGATCGGGCCTGTCCAACCAGATCCGCGAGGGCACACGCGGCGACCTCTTCATCGGCCCGGAGGAGTTCTCCGGTCCTCTCTTAGCCGAAGGCAGACTGCTCGCGGGCAGCCGCACCGCGTTCGCCCGCTCCACCACCGGCCTTGCGGTGCGGGCGGGCGCACCGAAACCGGACATCAGCTCGCCGGAGAAGTTGAAGAGCGCCTTGCTTGCGGCCCGTTCGGTGTCGTACAGCACGGGCGCGAGCGGCATGCATTTCGTCAAAGTGCTCGAACGGCTCGGCATCGCCGATGCGATCGCGGCGAAGCGGGTCGCCCCGCGTCCGGGCGAGCTGGTCGGCGCCGTGGTGGCGAGGGGCGACGCCGACATCGGCGTGCAGCAGATCAGCGAGCTCCTGCCGGTCTCGGGCATCGAGATTCTGGAGCCGCTGCCGGCCGAACTGCAGCAGCCGATCATCTACGGCGCCACCGCCTTCCCGCAGTCGACGCAACGCGAGGCAGCCCAGGCTTTCGTGAGCTTCCTGAGATCGAAAGCAGCTCACGCCGTGCTGCGCAGGAAGGGCCTGGAGCCGGCGTAAGGGCGAAGGTGTCAGGAACCTTTTGACTTAGGGTTCCTGACACCTTAATTGGCCGGAGTGACTTCCGCTCCGACGCGCTCGACGATCAGCTTGTAGTGTTCGGGGCGCCGGTGCGCAGCGAAATCGAACATCGTGCGCTTGAGATTCTGCGCGAGATCGATGTCGCAGTTGAAGCAGACGACCTCATCCTCCTCGGTAGTCGTTCTCGCGGCGATCTCTCCCGTCGGGGCGACGATCAGCGAATGACCGAACATGCGAAAGCCGTCTTCGGCGCCGCACTTCGCGGTCTCGACGAGCCAGCTCGCGTTTTGAAACGCCATCGACTGCGCCATGATGAGATGATGGTGCACGCGCAGGGCAGGCGGCTCTGGGTAATGCAGATTTTCCGTCGGCGTATTGAAGCCCAGCGCGACGATCTCCGCCCCCTGTAAGGCGAGCACGCGAAACGCCTCGGGCCAGCGCCGGTCGTTGCAAATCAGCATTCCGGTGATCGTGTCCATGAAGCGCCAGACTCTGAAGCCGAGATCGCCGACTTCGAAATACTTCTTCTCGAGGTGCTGGAACGCAGCCTCCGGCTTGTGGTCGGCATGTCCGGGCAGGTGAATCTTGCGATACTTGCCGACGATATTCCCATCCGGCCCAACCAGGATCGCAGTGTTGAAGTGACGCGTGCGTCCACATTCCCGAGCGAGCTCGCCGTACCCGATGTAGAAACCGACGCCGAGGCGCTTACCCTCGTCAAACAGAGGCTGCGTGACAGGGGAAGGCATAGCCGTCTCGAAAAAGCGGCGGTCGACATCGTCCTGGTCTTCCATCCACCAGCGCGGGAAAAAGGTTGTGAGGGCGAGCTCAGGAAACACGATAAAGCGCGCGCCCTGGCCGTGTGCTTCGCGCATCAGCGCGATCAGGCGCTTCACGGCGGCTTCGCGGTTCTCGGCAAGATGGATGGGCCCGAGTTGAGCGGCAGCGATCTTGAGATGTCTGGACATAAAGCCTCAACTGCGTCTCAGAAACAGCGTCTCAGATAAGACGTCTCAGATAAGACGTCTCAGATAGGGCGTATCCGTTACTGCGCTCTAGCAATGCTTTTTCCTAGGACGCCTCACCTGGGACGCTTATCTGGGACGCATCACCTGAGACGCAGCCTACTGCTCGGGCTTGATTCCCGCCGCCGCCACCACCTTCTTCCACTTCTCGATGTCGATCGCGATCGCCTTCGCGAATTCTTCCGGCGTGCTTCCCAGCGGATCGGCGCCCTGCTGCGACATGATCTGACGGGTTTCCGGTACGGCGATGATCCGGTTGATTTCGCCGTTCAGCTTTGCGAGCAGAGGCTTCGCCATCCTCGGCGGCGCGATCACGCCGTACCAGCCACTTACCTCGTAGCCTTTCAGGCCGGACTCCGCGATCGTCGGCACCTCGGGCAGGGACGAGGAGCGCTTGGCGGACGCCACTCCCAGCGGGATTATCCTGCCCGACTTGATGTGCTGAATGCTGGACGGTATCGAGGGGAACAGCAGCTTGAGGTGCCCGCCGAGCAGGTCGATGACAGCCTGCCCCTGGCCCTTGTACGGCACGTGGGTGATGTTGATCTTGGCGACGATGGCGAGCAGCTCTCCGCACAAGTGGCTGGGAGAGCCGACGCCGGAAGAGCCGTATGACAACTGCCCGGGCCGCGCGCGCGCGTAGGTGATGAAATCGGCAACGTTTTTCACCGGTATCGAGGGGTGGACCACCATTATGTTCGGGACGTCCGCGACCATGCTCACCGCCGTGAAATCCCGTATCGGGTCGTACGGCAGCTTCTTGTGCATCGACGGGTTGATCGCGAAACCGGCCGGGATCATCTGGAGGGTGTAGCCGTCCGGCGCCGCGTTCGCGGTCAGCCCGGCCGCGATGATCTGGTTCGCCCCCGGGCGATTGTCGATAATGACCTGCTGGCCCCAGTTCTCGCCCAGCTTCTGTCCGATCACGCGGGCCAGTATGTCCGTCGCGCCGCCGGGAACGACGCCCACGAGAAAACGGATCGGGCGGTTGGGGTAATCTTGCTGCGCAGAAACGCCGCTTGCCACGCTGCTCAGGAAGACTACGAGGGTAACGGCGCGAGCAATCGGGAAGATCCGCGCGCGGCACAGGCACGCGGCGTTTCTCATATAAGTTCTATTCACGTAACTCCTCCATCGTTTGTCTTTTCCACCGCGCCCAATGGCAAGTATAGCGTCCGGCGTGCGGGAAGCGTGCGCCAGGGCGTCAGGTAGAATGGCCGGCCAGTCCAGAGGAGGAAAGATGAACGTATCCGCTCGTTACGCGTTACTCGCGCGCTCGTCGTAATAGTGGCAAAAGCAAACTCGGTCGGGGAGGGAAGTGAAGCCGGCTCTAGTTTCTAGTCCCTGTCTTGGTTGCCTTTGCCTTTGCCGTGGCCTTTGGCGTAGCCCTTGCCCTTGTCGTGCTGGTAGCCGGGCTCGTATTCCTGCGATTTCACGAAGTAGACCGGGCGGTTGCAGGCATTGTACTTGTGGCAGTGCTTGTCCCACTTCTTCGCGTGGCCGGGCGGAACGTGCAGGTATACCGGTTCCAGCGGCGACGGGCGGCGCTCGCGCACGATGATGACGGGTTGGGCGTAAACCAGTGGCGGCGGCGCGTTGCCGATCTCAACGCGTCCATAGACACCTGGTCTTACCTCGCCGGAGACGATCACATTCACGCTTTGGGCCTGGGCGCAGGCAGCGCCGAGAACGAGCGATGCCAGTCCGATTCCTGCGACGGTCGTCTTCATACCCGTTTCTCCTTGGCGTAGGGGACTAAGCTATGACACTGTACCTGGGGGGAGTCGTTCCCGCACCGAAGCGACGGGACGCGATTTTTTCCTGCCCGTCAAGTTCAAATCCGGCGCAGTTCCGCGAGGACTTTGTCCGGCGTGAACGGCACCGAGCGCAGCCGCACGCCGACGGCGTCGAACACCGCGTTCGAGATCGCCGAAGGCACGACCGCGGCGGTCGGCTCCCCGGCACCCCACGGCGTTTCCTCCGGCCGATCGATGAGATCGATGACGACGTCGGGTATGTCCGGAAAGCGGAGGATGGGGTAACCTGCCCAATCCCTGCTCGTGACCGTGGAGCGGTTAAACTGCAGGTCTTCCATGAGCGCGCGGCTGGTGGTCTGGATTACGTTGCCTTCGATCTGGTTCTTCAGCCCGTCGGGATTGATAATCTGGCCGCAATCGTGCGCGACGTAGAAGCGCGTCACCCGGATCTCACCGTTCTTCCGGTTGACCTCGACCTCGGCAAGGGCCCCGACGTAGGTGCGGACGAGCTCGTATTTCATGTACGAAACGCCACGTCCCGACACGACATTGCCGGTTTGCCCCCGGGAATCCTTGCCGCGTGGCTGCCAGCTTGCGAGGCGGGCGAGCCGCTCCAGGACCTCGATACCGCGCTTGTCCTTGAGGTGGCGGATGCGAAACTCGAGTGGATCGGCGCCGGACACCTGGGCGATCTCGTCCAGAAACACTTCATTGCCGAAGGTGTTCTGCATGCGCCCCGGCGTGCGTATCCACGACGGCCGGAACGGCGTGTCGGCAAGCCGGTGGGCGACGGTCCGTACGTTCGGAAAGCCGGTACTGGATCGCGAGATGCTGCTGAATGCTGCCCGGGTGCGACGCATCCTTGGGCATTCCCGCGAGGTCGGCCGCGATCAGCGTCGCTCGCGACACTGCTTGGCCCTGCGGTATGTAGGCTTCGGAACTCCATGCGACCACGTTGCCGCGGTCATCGAGCCCAGCGGCATAGTCGACGAGCGTGGGCGGGCCTTTCGGGTCCCACACGTGCTCGTCTTCTCGGCTCCACTGCACGCGGACCGGTTGACCGGTTTCCCTGGCGAGCAATGCCGCGTCGGCGGCGGCATCTTCATGCCCGTTGCGACCGTAGCACCCCGAGCCCTCCAGGTAAATGCAGCGCACGTTGTCGTGCTTTACGCCGAACATGTCCGCGAGTTGCTTGCGCAGCTCGTGCGTCTGCTGCGATGCGGTCCAGCAGGTGAGATTGCCGTCTTGCCACTGCGCGATGGCGCACGACGGGCCGATCGAGCCATGCGTCTGAATCGCGAAATCGAACGTTGCGTTGAGCGTGCGCGGCGCGGTCTTGAGCGCTGCCATGGCGTTGCCGATGTTCTGCGTCACATCGTCGCGCACCACCGGGGTGGCGCGGACCGTTTCCCACAGCTTCGCTTTTTCAGGGAGGCCCTCCCACTTTGCCCATTCCGTGCGCACCGCGCGCGCGGCACGGATCGCCGCCCATTCGTCACGGGCAATGACGGCTACGAAATCGTTCTTGCGGACCGTGCTGACGTAGCCCGGTATCTTGCGCGCCGCGGTGTCGTCCAGCGAGGTGAGCCTGCCGCGCATGGTTGGCGGGCGTATTACCCGCGCGTGCAGCATTTCCGGGACGCGGAAATCGTGCATGAAAATGAACGTGCCGGCTACTTTCGCCGGGATATCGACCCGCGCTACCGGTTTGCCGACGATCGTGTAGGTTTTCGGGTCCTTGAGGCGCGCCTTGGCGTCGAGCTTGAGCGAAAAATTCTTGCCGCCCACCAACCGGGAGTAAGGGACATTGCGGCCGTCGAGGCGGGAAACGACGGCGCCGCTCTCCGTCGTCAATTGCTCCGGCGGCAATCCCAGCATTTTCGCGGCTTCGCTTATCAGCGCCGCGCGCGCTGTGGCCGCCGCCTGCCGGATTTCCATGCCGCCCCGCGAGATCGTGACGCTGCTCGTGGTCGCGCCCTGGTCGGGCGTGAGCAGCGTGTCGCCCTCTATCATCTTGATCCGGTCGAGCGGCACGTCGAGTTCCTCGGCAGCGATCTGCATGAGTGCGGTGCGCACGCCGGTGCCCAGGTCCACCTTCCCGGAGTAGACGGTGACTGTGCCGTTTGCGGCGATGGCGAGGAAACCGTCGACCTCGCCAGTGGAAACGGTCTTGACGGGCGCGGGTTGCCGGGCAAAGGCTCCGGGGACGAGCGCGAACGATACTACCAGGGAGCCGCTGGCCGCGAGAAATTCGCGGCGGTTCAGAATTGGGTTCGGCATGGCGCGGTCCTCCAGTGTCCCGAGTCGCTAGTTCGTTGATAGATCCGTTACCTTGGCAGTGCCCTATGCATCTCTTGTTCAGCGAATTAGCGATTCGGGACACTAGGCCATCATCTTTCCGGCGCGCTTGACAGCGCGCACGATCCGCAGGTGCGTGCCGCAGCGGCACAGGTTGCCGGCAAGCGCCTGTTTGATCTGGGCGTCCGTGGGCGACTTGTTGGAGTCGAGCAGCGCCTTCGCCTGCATGATCATGCCGCTGATGCAGTAGCCGCATTGCACGGCTTGCTCGTCGATGAAGGCCTGCTGCAGGGGATGTGGTTTGCCGGAAGCGCCGAGCCCTTCCAGCGTGACGATCTCCTTCCCGGTGGCTGCCGCCAGCGGGAACGAGCACGATCGCACCGCCTTGCCCGCCACGTGCACGGTGCAAGCGCCGCACTGGGCGAGGCCGCAGCCGAAATGCGGGCCGGTCAAGCCGAGATGGTTGCGCAGAACGTAGAGCAGGGGCGTCTGCGGGTCTTCGGTTTCGACCTTGACCATCCGGCCGTTGACGTTGAGCGTGTATGCTCGTGCCATGCTTCCTCCACACGAAGAGATTGGGTCGGTCCCGACTCCACTGGCGGACTGGATCAGTCGATCTGCGCGCCGGACTGCTTGACGGCCTTCGCCCACTTGTCCAGCTCCACCTTGATAAAAGCGTGAAACTGCTCGGGCGTATTGCCCACCGGCTCGGCGCCTTCGCTCGCCAGCCGTTCGCGTACCTCGGGGCTCGTAATCACCTTGACCGTCTCGTTTTGCAGGCGCGCCACGATGCTACGCGGAGTGCCCGCCGGCGCCACGAATCCCGCCCAGGAGCTGACTTCGAAGCCCGGTAATGACTCGGCGACGGCAGGCGTGTTCGGGAGGGCCGGCGAGCGCTTTGCCGTCGTAACCGCCAGCGCGACCACTCTTCCGGTCTTCACATGGGGGATCATGCCGGGCAGCGTTGCGAACGTAAGATGCGTCTCACCCGACAGCACGGAAAGATTGGCGGGCGCGCCGCCCTTGTACGGCACGTGCGTCATATCGACTTTCGAAAGCGACTTGAAGATCTCGCCACTGAGATGTCCCGGCGAGCCGTTGCCGGAGGAGGCGAAGCGGAACTGACCCGGCTTCGCCTTGGCCGCGTCGATCAATTCCTTGACGGTCTTTGTCGGGACCGTCGACGCATTTACCGCAAGCACGAGAGGGTACGTCGCCACCAGCGTTACGGGCGAGAAATCTTTGACCGGATCGTACGGGATGCTCCTGTACAGGGACGGGTTGATGCCATGGCTCGCTACGGTGGCCATCATCAGCGTGTAGCCATCGGGAGTTGCCTTGGCGGTCAACTCGGACGCCAGGCTGCCGCCCGCGGCGGCGCGGTTATCGACGATCATCTGCTGACCCAGAGCCTCGCTCAGGCGCGCTCCGATCTGGCGCGTCAGCACGTCGGTGCTGCCCCCAGCCGGGAATCCGACCAGCACGCGGATCGGTTTCGTCGGATAAGGGGCAGTGACGTTCGCCGCCGCGGCGGGGCCGGCTGCGGCGACGCCTACGAATCCCAGAAGACAACAACGCCGGACGTCGCTAAATTTCATTTGGAATCCTCCCTTGGCGAGCGTATGGCGATTCGATGACGCCGTGGTGACAAGCACGGCGATCCATGGACCGTAGATCGTTGACAATCTACGAAGCCGCATGCTCCACTGTCAATAGGGAGGATCCGCAAGCGAAATGGCAACGAATACCGGCAAGCCCTTGGTGGAAGCCAACGGAATCAAGTACCGCTGGCCGCAGCAGCCCGTGGTCGTCGTATGCATCGACGGCGGCGATCCGGCCTATTTCCAGCAGTTCCTCGCCGACGGCGCCATCCCCAACATCGCCCGCTTCATCGGGCAGGGCTTCAGCGCCGTCGCCGACGGCACCATGCCGAGCTTCACCTGCCCGAACAACATGTCGATCATCACCGGAACGCCGGCCTCGAGGCACGGCATCTCGGGCAACTACTACCTCGACACCGCGACCGGCAAGCCGGTGGTAATGACCGGGCCGGAGCTGCTGCGCGGCGACACCATCCTTTCGCAGTTCGCGGCGGCCGGCGCGCAAAGTCGTTTCGATCACCGCGAAGGACAAGCTGCGCAGGCAGCTCGGCAAGAATCTCGACGTCTCGAAAGGCAACATCAGCTTCTCCTCGGAGTTCGCTCGAGCCGCTGCACGCTGAAGGAGAATGGCATCGAGGACGCGCTCGAGTTCGTCGGCATGGCGCAGCCGGACATGTACTCGATGGAGCTGTCGCTCTTCGTGCTCGAAGGCGGGCATCAAGCTTCTCGAGCGCGACCGTCCCGACCTGATGTACCTCTCGCTCACCGACTGGGTGCAGCACAAGTACGCGCCGGAGGAATCCGAGGCAAAGCGCTTCTATCGGGAGCTCGACGCGCGCTTCGGCACGGCTCGCCGATCTCGGCGCCACCGTGGCGCTGACCGCCGACCACGGCATGAACGACAAGTCCGAACGCCGAGGGCAAGCCGAATGTCATCTGGCTGCAGGACATTCTCGACGCGAGGTTCGGCAAGGGCGACACGCGCGTGATCTGCCCGATCACCGACGCGTTCGTCGGCCATCACGGCGCGCTCGGCGGTTTCGTGCGCGTCTACTGCCAGGGGAAAGCGACGCCGCGCGGGGTCATCGAGGCGATCGCCGGCATCGACGGCATCGAGCAGGTGCTGGACAAGGCGAGCGTGTGCCGGCTCTACGAGCTGCCGCCCGACCGCGAGGGCGACGTCGCGGTGATCTCGCGCGCCGACGTGTGCATCGGCGGCGCGCGAGGCCGAGCACGACCTGAACGGGCTCGAGGGCCACCGGCTGCGCACCCATGGCGGCGTGTCGGAGGCGAAGGTGCCGATCATCATCAATCGGCCGCTCAACGACGAGTACCGGCTGAAGGTGGCCGGCGGGACGCTGAAGAGCTACCAGGTCTTCGACTTCGCGTTGAATGGAGTCGCGTTGTGACGCTCAGCGGCGTGGCGCTCTGATGGTCAAGAGCGGACGGCTCGCGGTGTACGACGCGCCCAACCCGCCATTCGAGGTGCGCAGCTTTCCGATTCGCGCGCCGCGCGCGGGCGAGGTGCTGGTGAAGATCCGGATGTCGACGATCTGCCGCTCGGACATTCATTCCTATCTCGGCCACCGGCCCAATCCCTGTCCCGGCGTGCTCGGCCACGAGATCATCGGCAACATCGTCGGCTTGGGCGAGGACATCACCCACGACATGCGCGGCGATGCGCTCGCGGTGGGCGATCGCATCACCTGGAGCGAGTACTTCATCCCCGGCGCCAACTACTACACCGAGGTGCTCGACCTTCCGCAGAAGTCCCCCGGCGTGGACAAGTACGGTCACATGGCTGTCACGACCGAGCCCTACCATCACGGCGGGTTCGGCGAGTACTGCTACATCCTGCCGCGCTCGTGGATCCTGAAGCTGCCGTCCGAGCTGACCGATGAAGAAGCGACACCGATCAACTGCGGCGTGGCGACGGTGGTGTGCGTCACGGAGAAGGCCGAGATCGCTGATGGGGGACGCGGTCGTGGTGCAGGGCCTGGGCCTGCTCGGCCTGTACGGCTGCGCGCTCGCCAAGGCACGCGGCGCCCGGTTGGTGATCGGCCTCGATAACGTCGCCGCGCGTCGCGACCTGGCCTTGCGCTTCGGCGCTGATCACTCGTTCGATCCGTCGGCGATGACCGAAGCAGAGCTGGTGAAGAAGGTGAAGGCGCTGTGCAAGCCGGAGGGCGCGGATGCGGTGATCGAGCTTTGCGGCTACCCGGAAGTGATTCCCTCGGGGATCCAGATGCTGCGCACCGGCGGGCGCTACGTGCTGGGCGGACTCGTCAACCCGGATGCGTTCGTGCGCATCGACGCGAACCAGATCCTGCGCAAGCTCCTCACGCTGCTGCGGCGTGCACAACTACCACCCTGCGGCACCTGATCCAGGCGCTCGATTTCGTGCACACGAACCGCAAGCGCTTCCCGTTCCATGACCTGGTAGACGGAAGTACAAGCTGGAGGAAGTGGGGCAGGCGATGAAGGACGCGGCGGACGCGCAAGGTGCTGCGCGCAGCGATCGATGGACCCGTGAACGAGCCGGACCTCGGGTTCTCCGCGCGTGGCCTGTACATCGGCGGAAAGTGGGAACCGGCAGCCGACGGCCGCACCTTCGCCACGTTCAATCCTTCAACGGGCACGAAGCTCGGTGAAGTGCCCTACTGTGGCCCGGCCGATGTCGATCGCGCCGTCAACGCGGCGGCACGCGGGTTTCAGGAGTGGCGGCGCGTGTCGATTCGCGAGCGCGCGCGCTGCCTCGAGGCGCTCGCGAGGCGCATACGCGAGCAGCGCAATGAGCTCGGCATGATGGATGCCGTGGACGGCGGCAACGCAGTGACCGGCATGCGCGCCGACATGGACTGGACCGCGGACAGTCTCGAGTACTTTGCGGGGCTGATCACGGAGATCAAGGGCGAAACCAGCTCGCAGGGACCGCAGCACCTCAACTTCACGCGGCGGCAGCCGTACGGCGTGGTGGCGAAGTTGAACCCGTTCAATCATCCGTTCCGGTTCTGCGCCGAGAAGGCTGCGGCGCCGCTCGCCGCGGGAAATTGCGTGGTCATCAAGGGTTCGGAACAGGCGCCGCTGTCGAGCTTTCGGCTCGGCGAGCTCTGTGAAGGCGTATTTCCGCCAGGGGTGGTCAACGTCATCTCGGGCGACGGCGCAACCGGCGCCGCGCTGGTAGCGCACCCGCAGGTGACGCGCGTGGGGTTTGTGGGCTCGGTCGAAACCGGCCGCACTGTCGCACGCATGGCGGCCGAGGGCTTGAAGCGGGTAAGCCTCGAGCTCGGCGGCAAGAACCCGATCATCATTTTCCCGGATGCCGACCCGAAAGCCGCTGCCGCTGCCGCAATCAAGGGCATGAACATGAACCGCCAGGGGCAGTCATGCAGTTCCACTTCGCGCGTGTTCGTGCACGAGTCACTGCATGAGCCCGTGCTGCAGGAGATCGTCCGCCTTGCCGAGGCGCTGCCGGTCGGCTTCCCCTGGATCGAGAAGAACGAGCTCGGCCCGATCGTGTCGGAAAAGCAGTTCAAGCGTGTGATGGGTTACATCGAGTCGGGCAAGGCCGAGGGCGCGAAGCTCATGACCGGCGGCGGCAAGCCTGCCGCGCCGGAACTGCAAAACGGACTCTTCGTGATGCCGACCGTGTTCGACGGCGTGTCGCAGAAGATGAGGATCGCGAGCGAGGAGATATTCGGCCCGGTGATGTCGGTGCTCACCTGGCGGGATACGGAGGAGATGCTCTCCAATGTGAACTGCCTCGCCTATGGGCTCACTGCCGCGATCGTGACGCAGAATCTCGCGCAGGCGATGGAGACGGCGGAGCGCGTCGAGGCGGGTTACGTCTGGATCAACGGCAGCGGACGCTACCTCGGTGCGCCCTACGGTGGCTGGAAATCGAGCGGTCTCGGCGTGGAGGAGACATTCGAGGAGCTGCTGAGCTATACCCAGATCAAGAACATCCACATGCGGTGGTAGGGCGCGTCACGTACGAAAGCGTCACTCGAAGGTAGTAGCCTGATTTTCCGTAACTTTCATTGGGGAGAGCGAAATGAAACGATTTGAACCGCAAGGCGAATATTGCTTGCGTTCGTGGCTGCCGTGATTGCATTGCCGGCCTGGGGGCAGGGCACGGCGAAACCCGGCGTGCTGACGGTCGGCTTCATCCCGGCGGAGGACTCGCGCGCGATGGTGCGCCAGTCGCAGGCGATCCTCGACATCGTCGCCAAGCACACCGGCATGAAGGTCGACACCTTCGTCGGCTCCGACTACAACGCGACCATCGAGGCGCTGCGCGCGGGCCACATCGATGTCGCGCTGCTCGGGCCGTTCTCCTACGTGCTCGCGACGACCGTGGCGCCGGTCGAGGCGTTCGCGGTGACGGTGATCGCGCGCACGATGCAGCCGAGCTACCAGTCGATCATCATCGCGCCGAAGGACAGCAAGATCAATTCGCTCGCCGACCTGAAGGGCAAGACCTTCGCCTTCGTCGATCCCGGGCTCGACCTCAGGCTTCATGGTGCCCTCGGCGGCGTTCATCAAGGCCGGCATCACGCCCGAGAAGGACTTCAGGCAGGTGATGTACTCGGGCGGTCACGATGCGACCATCGTCTCGGTGGGCTCGGGCAAGGTCGATGCCGGCAGCGTCGCCGACCGCATCTACGAGCGCGGCTGCGCCAAGGGGCTCGCGGACTGCAACAAGCTGAAGGTGGTCTGGACCTCGCCCGCCGATTCCCAACGACCCGCTGCTCTACCGCAAGAACCTGTCCGAGGACATGAAGAAGAAGATCCGCGAGGCGTTCTTCAGCGTCAAGAACCTCGCGTTCGGCGAGATGGGCACCGTGGCCCGCTTCGACCCGGCGACCGACAAGGACTACGACCCGATCCGCGAGATCGCCTCCGCGCTCAAGCTCGACCTGCGCAAGATGAAATAGCCCCGTGAGCGCGCGGTCCTGCGCGCTCCTGATCGACCGTGCTGGCGGAGCTCGCGGCGCGCAAGCGCTGGCGGCTGCAGCACATCGGCGCTCGCCGCCGCGCGTGATCGCCTTTCTCGCCTGGTGCGCCGACGGCGTGGACCTGCGCCCGAGCGAGGTCGCGAGGCGCGATCCCGGTGATCGGCGAGTACTTCTATCGCATGGCGCCGCCGAAGTGGGAGTTCTCGGCGGTGCTGTGGAAGCCGGCGGCGGAAACCCTCTACATCGCGCTCTGGGGCAACGTCATCGCACTCGCCATCGGCCTGCCGCTCGGTGTGCTGGCGGCGGCGAACGTGACGCGCTCGCCGCTGTTGCGCAACGGCGCGAAGGCGATGCTGAACCTGTTGCGCAGCATCTCCGAGCTGATCTGGGCGGTGTTCTTCGTCGCCGCGGTCGGGCTCGGGCCGTTTCCCGGCGCGCTCGCGCTGGGCGTGAACTTCGGCGGCATCCTCGGCCGGCTCTACGCCGAGGCGCTCGAGAACATCGACCCGGGGCCGGTCGAGGCGCTGCAGGCGACCGGCGCGAGCCGGCTGCAGGTCATCGTCTACGCCATGTTCCCGCAGGCGCTGCCGCAGTTCGTCACCTACAACCTCTACTGGTTCGAGGTCGGCGTGCGCTCGGCGACCGTGCTCGGCATGGTCGGCGCGGGCGGCATCGGCTTCGAGCTGGTCACCACCATTCGCCTGTTCGAATGGCGCGAGACGGGCGTGGTGCTGCTCCTGATCCTTGCCATGGTCACGGTGATCGACCTCGCCTCCACCTGCATACGCGGCCGAATTTACGGGCCTGCATCTTGAGAGGCCGTATCAGATGAACGATGCCCCTGATGAGGTGAACGCGCCGCTGGTTGAAACCAAGCCGATGATCTCCGTCCGTGGTCTTTCGAAGACCTACACCGGGGGCGTGCGGGCTCTGAACGACATCAACATCGACGTTGCCGCGGGGCGAGTTCCTGGTGATCCTCGGCCCGAGCGGCGCCGGCAAGTCGACGCCTGCTGCGCTGCATCAACCGCCTGGTCGACCCGAGCGAGGGGCAGGGTCTTTCACAACGGCGCCGAAATCACCGGGCATCGCGGCGACCTGCGCGCGATCCGGCGTCAGTTCGGCATGGTGTTCCAGCAGTTCAACCTGGTGAAGCGGCTGTCGGTGCTCACCAACGTGCTCACCGGGCGGCTCGGCTACCGCAGCGTGCTGCGCAGCCTGTTCTACAGTTTCCCGGAGGCGGACAAGCGCATCGCGATCGAATGCCTGGCGCGCGTCAACATGGAGCACAAGGCGTTCCAGCGCGCCGACACGCTCTCCGGCGGCGAGCAGCAGCGCGTTGCGATCGCACGTGCGCTGGCGCAGCAGCCGACGGTGATCCTCGCCGACGAGCCGGTGGCGAGCCTCGACCCGAAGATCGCGCGCCAGGTGCTCGGCTATCTGCGCGAAGTCGCGAAGGAGCTCGGCATCACGGTGCTGTGCAACCTGCACCAGGTCGAGTACGCGCGCGAGTTCGCCGAGCGCGTCGTCGGCATGAGCCGCGGGTCGGTGGTGTTCGAAGGCCCGTCGTCGCAACTCACCGACGAGGTGCTGCACCGCATCTATTACCGAGAGCCCGGCGAGGCGGAAAAGGAGGAGGCATGAACGGGGGCACGGGAGGCGCGGGAAGGCCCCGAGCGCATCAATCGGAAGGGGCCCGCGGCCCTGTTCCCACGAGCGCCACGACCTTCGAGGCCGCGGTATCGGGCGTGCTCGCGCAGGAATCCGAGCGGCGGAAGCGGCTGACTCGTGCGGCGACGGATGCCGCGACGGCGCGTGTCTGTGGTTCACCGCCGCGCAGATCGGCCTCAATCCCGCCGCGCTGGTGCAGCGGCGTGCCGTTCATGCTGGATTTCTTCTCGCGCATGTTCCCGCCCGACCTCGCGCACCTGCGCCTGCTCGGCGACGCCACGGTCGAGACCGTTCAGATCGCGGTCTGGGGCACGCTGCTCGCGATAGTGCTCTCGATCCCGCTCGCGCTGCTCGGCGCGCGAAACACCACGCCGCACCTGGTGGTGTTTCATCGTGACGCGGCTGTTCCTCAATGCCCTGCGCTCGATCAACGAGCTGGTGTTCGCGCTGATCTTCGTCGCCGCGGTCGGCCTCGGCCCGTTTGCCGGCGTGCTCGCGATCGCGCTGCACGCGACCGGCATGCTCGCCAAGTTCTGCGCCGAGGAGGTCGAGGGCGTCGACCGCGGGCCGATCGAGGCGATGCAGGCGACCGGCGCCGGCCGCCTGCAGGTGATCCTCTTCGGCATCGTGCCGCAGGTGATCCCCGCGTTCATCAGCTACTGCGATCTACCGCTTCGACGTGAGCATCCGCGCCGCCACCATCCTCGGCCTGGTGGGCGCCGGCGGCCTGGGCTTCTCGCTCATCAAGACGATGAAGCTCTTCAAGTACCACGAGACCGCGACCTGCATCCTGGTGATCTTCGTGCTGGTGTTGGTCTCCGACTGGGCTGTGCGCGCGTCAGGGCGCGCATCCTGTGAACGGGCCGGCTCTGCGACGGTCGCGCTGCCGCGCTGCTCGCGCCGGCTGCGGCGGTGGCGGCGAAAGCAAGCGCTGCGTCGCCAGGGCAAGGCGCTGCTCGCCGAGGGCAAAGTACGACGCGCGCCGCGGCGGAGCTGTCGAAGGCCACCGCGGAAGACAAGAACTCGATGGACGCCTGGCTGCACCTCGGCCACGCCTATCACGGCCTGAAGCAGCACGACAACGCGCTTGCGGCGTACGTGGCGGCGAAGAAGATCGACCGCCACTCGATTGCGCCGCACGTGGCGCACGCCAAGGTGCAGGTCGAGCTGGGGCGCATCGAGCAGGCGACGACCGAGCTCAACTTCGTGGTCGAGATGGACCCGAAGAACCTGGAAGCGCTGATCCTGCTCGGCCAGGTGTCGCAGATGCCGCAACAAGCTGCCCGACGGCACTACCGGCGTTCCGAAAGCGAGCCTGGAGCGCGCCGAGCTGAACCTTCAGGCGGCGACAACGCTCGCGCCGCAGGACGTGGGGCTGAAGTTCGAACTGGCAAAGCTCTACGGCAAACTCGGCAAGCGCGAGCAGGCGATTGCCGCGCTGAAGGAGCTTCAAGTGCTGGCGCAAACCGACGCCGCCGCGAAAAAACTCTCGGAAGAGATCGCCCTGGAGCTCAAGGCGCTCGGCGCATGAGACGCCGGGCTGCGCGGGAAGGCACGTCCCTCCAGCCCGTCTTACATCACTTCGTCACTTCTTGCAGTCAGGTTCCTGCCTGCCCGGAGAGGCGCAGGGAAGGGCGCAGCACGAGGCAGAGCGGCAGCGCCAGCAGCACGCACCCGCCGACGACGGCGATGGTTTTCTCGATGCCGATCGCATCGCCCAGCAGCCCGTAGGCGAGCGGCGCGACGATGCCGCAACATGCGCTCACGGTATAGACCATCGCGAACGCTCGCGGCAGCTTGTCCTGCTCGACCAGGTCGCCGATCGTGCCGTAGATTACCGACGATGTGCCTTGCAGCACGATGCCTACCAGAGGCAGCAGCACGAACGTGGCGACCGCCGGCAGCGCGAGCGTCAGCAGAATTCCCAACCCGGTTGCGACTTCGGTAATGACGATGGTGCGCAGCACGCCCAAGCGCTCGGCGAGCACGCCGCAGGCGTATTTGCCCGCCATGCCGCCGGTGAGTATCAGCGGCACCGAGAGCGCGGCCCAGCCTTCGGGCAAGCCGCGCGCGATCAACAGGAACGCGATGAACGTGAGAAAACCGGTCCGCGTCATGCTGTCGACCGCGTCGAGCGCGCACAGCGCGACGAACGCCGGCTTGTGGCGGATGCCCCAGCCCTGCACCTTGGGCTTCTCCGCGACGGCCTTCGGCGCGTGCGATCGGGTGTTCTTCACCATCAGGAACACCATCACGGCCGCTGCGACGCCCGCGACGCCGAACGCGACTACCGGCGCCTGCCACGAGATGCCGGCCAGCACGCACAGGCTCACGATACCGCCGAAGGCGAACTTGCCGACGTCGCCGAAGAAGTTATACGTTCCGAGCGCAATGCGCCGGCCTTCGCCGGGGTACGCGTGCGATATGATAGTGGAGCTCAATGGATGCTGGACCGCGGAGCCGACGCCCGCGAAGAAAAGCGCGAGCAGTATGGCCCAGTACCCGGGGGCGTAGCCGAGCGCGATAAACGAGACGCCCGCGATCAGCGTGCCGATCGCGAGGAGGTTGCGCTCGCCGAAGCGTTCGGCGATCAACCCTGCCGGGATCTGGAACGACGCCATGGCCACGCGGTGGGCGGAGCGGATCATCCCGACCTGGGCGAGCGACAGGCCGAAGGTCTGCGCGAGCAACGGCAGCAGCACGTAGGTGACGTCGGAAAAGCCGTCGTGGACCGCGTGGACGGTGCAGCAGGTTGCGAGCGTGCGTTTCGGTTTTTCCCGCGCCATCAGCGACCGATCCCATTACATTTTTGCGACGATTCTGTGACAATCATAACAGCGAAATGCGTGACGAGTGACGGGGTGACGAGTGACGGGGGACCACTGGTGAGAAAATGGAAGCGGTGACGATCATCATCTACGTTTTCGCGGCGTCATTCATCCTGATGATGCTGGCGTTGTTCTTTGCGTACCGCCGCACCGGTCATTACGGCATGTTCCTGATGGGACTGACCTACGGCGCTTCCGCGGGCCTTGCGATCGTGCTGATGCATTGGTGGCCGCTGGTCGCCGGCTTTGTCCTCGTGTGGATACTGAAACTGCTCGGCCTCGATCCGGGGGCGGACATTTTTCCCAAAGACAGTGACCGGACCCAGGAAAAGCGGTGATGAGTGATGAGTGATGGGTGATGGGTGATCAGTGGTGTTCACCAAATGTTGAGCTGTGTGCGGGTGCCGCAGATCACCGGGTAGGAAGGTCAGGAACTGCGCGTCGAGCTCGAGGCAGCCGGTCTGCTCGGCCGCGTGCAAACCGCGAAGGCGGCGTGACCGAAGGCAGGTTCGAGACTTTCTCAGAAAGTGTTTTGGGAGCATGAGGGCACCCTCATGTTCATGATTTCACGGCGCTACGGCGCGGTGAAATCATTGCGGCTGAATGCCGATCTTCTGCGCGATGCTCGCCTGCAGCGCGATGTCCTTCACCAGAAAGTCTGCGAACTCCTCCGGCGTATTGCCGACCGCGAATGAGGCCGTTCATCCTCATAGTGCTTGCGGATCTCCGGCAGGGCGAGCGCCTTCACCACCGCGGCGTTCAGACGGCGCACGATCTCTGCCGGGACGCCGGCCGGGAACCAGATGCCGTGGTAGCAGGTGACCTCGAAGCCCGCCAATCCCGTTTCGTGGAACGTCGGAACGTCGGGCAGCAACGGCGTGCGGCGCGGCCCGCCTATGCCGAGCGCCCGCACGCGCCCCGCCTGGATATAGGGATAGGCATAGGGCGGGCTTGCGAACATCACTTCGACATGTCCGCCTAGCACGTCGGTGAATGCGACGGCGGTGCCCTTGTACGGCGACGTGCGCCATCTGGATGCCGGCCATCGAAGCGAATAGCGCGCCGGTAACGTGCGGCGGGCTGCCGACGCCGGCCGAGGCATAGTTCAGCTTGCCCGGCAGCCTTTTTGGCGAGCGCGATGAACTCCTTCACCGAGCGCGCGGGGACCGACGGATGGACGACCAGCACGTTGCCGTAGGTCGTGTTGGTCTGGGTGACCGTGGCGAAGTCGGCGAGAGAATCGTATGGCAGCTTCTTGTAGTGGGACGGGTTCGATGAGTGCGAGCAGTTGGTGTAGAGCAAGGTGTGGCCATCGCGCGGCGCCCGGGCGACCAGCTCGGTGCCGATCGTGCCGCTTGCGCCGGGACGATTGTCGATGATGAATTGCTGGCCCAGCATCTCGGCAAGCCGCAGCGCGACCGGACGCGCGGGAATTTCGACCGGACTGCCGGCGCTGAACGGCACGATCACCCGGACCGGCCTGGCGGGATAACCGGCGGGCTGCGCACCGCCCGGCACGGGGAGCGCGGCGGCTGCGGCAACGACGGCGGTGGCGACCTGGCGGACCGCGCGATAGGTGCAATTGGGCACGTCAGCCCTCAACAGTCATCACCCATCACCCATCACCCATCACGCCCTATGCCCTACTGCTCGATCCTGACGCCCGCAGCCTTCACCACCTTGTCCCACTTCTCGATGTCCGCGCGCAGGAAGCGTGCGAATTCCTCAGGCGTCATGGTGAGCGGATCGGATCCGGCGGCGACGAGCTTGTCCCGCACGCCGGCCGTGTTGACCGCCTTCACCACTGCGTCGTGGAGCTTCGCGACGATGTCGCGCGGTGTCTTCGCGGGGAGCAGCAGGGCGTAGTAGTTCTGCAGCTCGACATTGGGGTAGCCCGCTTCCTTCGTCGTCGGTACCTCCGGAAAATACGCCGAGCGCTGTGTGACTCGCCATGGCGAGCGCGCGCACCTTACCGCTCTTGATGTACGGCGAGATCACCGGCAAATCCACGAACATACCGTTCAGCTGTCCGGCGATGACGTCGATCACCGCCGGCGCCGCGCCTTTGTACGGCACGTGCGTCATCTTGACGGCTGCCTCCTTCATCAACATCTCGAGCGCGAGGTGCAACGTGCCGCCGTTGCCGGCGGAAGCCATGGCGATCTGCCCCGGCCGCGCCTTGGCGAGAGCCACGAGCTCCTTCAGGTTCTTCACCGGCATGGACGGGTGCACGACCAGCACTGTAGCGGTCGTCATGACCGGCGTCAGCGGCTGCAGATCGCGCAGCGTGTCGTAGGGCAGCTTGGAGTAGGTCACCATGTTGATCGCGACCACGCTCGCGGTCGCCATTAGCAGCGTGTATCCGTCGGGCGGCGATTTCGCGACGAGCTCTGCGCCGATGATGCCGGTTGCGCCGGCGCGGTTATCCACGATGATGCTCTGGCCGAGCAGCTCAGTCAGGCGCGGCGCGATGGTGCGCACGGTGATATCGGTGGGACCGCCCGCGGAAAACGGCACGACGATGCGCAACGGCTTGGTGGGGTATGCCTGTCCCGAAGCGGACGCTACGGCGAGCATCGTAGCGGCCGCGATAGCAGCGTTGAGCATGCTCCGCGAGTTCATAAGCATGGGTTTCTTCCTAATTGGGACAATCTAACGCATTGCCTGGCCTAGAACCCATCCCCAAAACGGAAAACCGACAGGATGAACAGGATAAACAGGATTACGGGCACAAAACATCCTGTAAACAAAACATCCTGTAAATCCTGTCAATCCTGTCCGTTCTTGGATTTAGACTGCACTCTTGCTGGGTTTTGAGGGAGCATCCTTCGATTTGTGCCTTGCCATGTTAGATGGATAGAGCGAAGGGTGGTCCGCCGTATCTTCGTCACTTCTTCGCCGGCTCAGGCGCGCCGTAACCTCCGCCGCCCGGCGTCTCGATCACGAAGATATCGCCCGCCTGCATCTCCGTCTTGTCACAGCCCTTGAGCATCGCGATTTCGCCGTTCGCTCGCATCACCGCATTGCGGCCGGTCATGCCGGGCTCGCCGCCAGCCATGCCGTAAGGGCGCATGCGGCGGTGTCCCGACAGGATGGCCGCGGTCATGGGCTCCAGAAACCGGATGCGGCGCACCGCGCCGTCTCCGCCGCGCCAGCGGCCGGCGCCGCCGCTGCCGTTGCGTATGGCGAACTCTTCGACCAGTACCCGGAAAGCGCCATTCGAGCACCTCCGGATCGGTCAAGCGTGTGTTCGTCATATGGGTATGCACGCAGTCGGTCCCGTCGAAGCCCTGCGGCGTTCCGTCCCCGCTCGTCAACACTCCGGCGCCCGAGCCCCCGCAGATCGTCTCGTAGTATTGATAGCGCTCGTTGCCGAAGGTGAAGTTGTTCATGGTGCCCTGCGAAGCGCCCATCACGCCGAGCGCGCCGTAGAGCGTGTCGGTGACGCACTGCGAGGTCTCGACGTTACCTGCGACGACGGCCGCAGGGTAGCCGGGGTTCAGCATGCTGCCCTCGGGTATGACGACTTTGAGCGGCTTGAGACAGCCCGCGTTGAGGGGAATGTCACTGCCCACCAGGGTGCGGAACACGTACAGCACGGCCGACATCGTGACTGCGGCCGGCGCGTTGAAGTTATCGGAAAGTTGCGCCGAGGTGCCGGAGAAGTCGATGACGGCGCTGCGTGCCTGGCGGTCTATGGTGATCTTCACGCGGATGGCCGCGCCGTTGTCCATCTCGTAGGAAAACTCGCCATCCTTCAGCACGTCGATCACGCGCCGGACGGATTCCTCGGCATGGTCCTGCACGTGCTGCATGTACGCTTGCACCACCTCGAGGCCGAAGTGGTCCGTCATGCGTCTCAACTCTACGGCGCCCTTCTGGTTGGCGGCGACCATCGCCCGCAGATCGGCCAGATTTTGCTCCACGTTGCGGGCCGGATAACGGGCGTTCTCGAGCAGTTCGCGCATTTCACGTTCGCGGAAACGGTCTTGCGCGACGAGCTGGAAGTTGGTGATCAGCACGCCTTCCTCGTCGAGGTGAGTGCTGTCGGGTGGCATCGAGCCCGGAGTGATCCCGCCGATGTCGGCGTGATGGCCGCGGCACGCCACATAAAAAAGAATGCGCGGCTCGGACTGTGAGGGTCTGGAGGACGAGCCGCCTACGGCCCCCGACGGCTTCGGGTCGGCATCTCGCGATGGCGGTTCGGACGGCGGCCGTTCAAAAACCGGCGTGACGACCGTGACGTCGGGTAGGTGCGTTCCGCCCTGATAGGGGTTATTCAGCACGTAAACGTCGCCCGAGCGCATCGTCCCGGCATTTCCCGACGCGACCGCGCGGACGCTTTCACCCATTGCGCCCAGATGGACGGGCAGGTGGGGTGCGTTGGCGATGAGATCCCCTTCGGTGTCGAACAACGCGCAAGAAAAATCCAGCCGCTCCTTGATATTGACGGAATAGGCGGTATTGGCCAGTGCCACGCCCATCTGCTCCGCAATCGCCATGAACAGATTGTTGAAGATCTCCAGCATCACGGGGTCCGCCTTCGTGCCTATCGCTTCGGACTGCGGCCGCGGCGAGTTGCGGGTGAGCACCAGGTGATTGAGCGTAGTGACGCGGGCTTGCCATTGCGGCTCGAGAACGGTCGTGGCATTGGCCTCGGCGATGATCGCCGGTCCGGTGATCGCGTCACCGGGGCGCAAGGCTTCGCGGCGGTATACCGGCGCGTCGTGGAAGGCGCCGTTGCTGAACATCCGCACCTTGCGTGCGGGCCGCGGCCGCTCGGCGCGGCGCGCCGGCGGTGCGGGCGGCTCGTTTACGACGTCTCCCGCACCGGTCGCCTCGACCGAAACCGCCTCGATCACCAATGCGCGGCCGGGCATGAGAAAGCTGAACTGCTGCCGGTAGCGCGCTTCGAACTGCTTCAGCATCTGCTCCGGCGTTCCGAAGTCCACCACCACGGCGGTATCCGTGCCTTCATAGCGCAAATGCGCGCGCCGGGCGACATGGACCTTCTCCTGCGGGACACCCTGGTTTTCCACTTCCTTGCACGCGCTGTCGGAGAGCTTTGCGAGCGCGTCCTCCAGCTGCAGCATGACCGCAGGCTCGAGATGGGCCTCTATGGCCAGGCTGCGCATGGCGGTGATGTCAGCCAATCCCATGCCGTAAGCGGACAGCACGCCGGCGTGCGGGTGGATAAAGATGCGCGGAATGGCGAGCGCATCCGCGACCAGGCAGGCATGCTGACCGGCAGCGCCGCCAAAGCA
Source organism: uncultured beta proteobacterium (assembly GCA_963802355.1). Taxonomy (GTDB): domain Bacteria; phylum Pseudomonadota; class Gammaproteobacteria; order Burkholderiales; family SG8-41; genus SG8-41. The sequence continues at coordinate 37,476 of CAWDIV010000016.1, forward strand.
GCAGAGGGTATGGGTAGTGATGTCATGCCCGCGCTCGACCGAGATTTTCTTGATCGCGTTCGCCATGTTTTCCACGGCGATCCGCAGGTAGCCGTCGGCGACCGCTTCGGGGGAACGCACATCACCGGTTGCAGCCTGGATCTCACCGGCAAGCGCCGAGAATTTCCGCCGCACGACGGCGGTATCGAGCGCCTCGTGGCCGCGCGGGCCGAAGACGCGCGGGAAGAAGTCGGGCTGGATCTTGCCGAGCATCACGTTGGCGTCGGTTACGGTGAGCGGCCCGTTTCCGCGGTAGCACGCCGGTCCGGGCTGCGCTCCAGCTGAATCGGGACCGACGCGATAGCGCGTCCCGTCGAAATGCAGTATCGAGCCGCCTCCCGCCGCGACGGTATGGATGCTCATCATGGGCGCACGCATGCGCACGCCCGCAACGAGGGTCTCGAAGACGCGCTCGAAGTGGCCGTTGAAGTGCGATACGTCGGTGGAGGTGCCGCCCATGTCGAACCCGATGACGCGGTCGAAGCCCGCCGCAAGGGAGGTACGCACGGCTCCTACCACGCCGCCGGCGGGGCCGGAAAGTATGCTGTCCTTGCCCTGAAACAGGCGCGCACCGGTGAGCCCGCCGCTGGACTGCATGAACATCAACCGCACCTGCGGCAGCTCCCTCGCCACCCGCTCCACGTAGCGCCGCAGAACGGGGGAGAGGTAGGCATCGGCCACCGTCGTTTCGCCCCGCGCGACCAGCTTCATGAGAGGACTCACCTCGTGGGAGGCGGAAATCTGTGTGAATCCGGCCTCGCGCGCCAGATCGGCGAGCGCGCGCTCGTGCTCCGGATGGCGATAGCCGTGCATCAGCACGATGGCGGCCGCACGATAGCCGCGGCGGTAGGCATCTTCAAGGGCTATCCGGGCGCGTTCGACATCGAGCCGCTCTATCATTTCGCCGCGCGGGCCAATGCGCTCGTGAACCTCGTAGACCGCGCCGTAGAGGAGCTCGGGCAACACGATGCGGCGATCGAAGATGCGCGGCCGGTTCTGGTAGCCGATGCGCAGTTGATCGCGCAATCCCCGCGTGATGAAAAGCGCAGTGGATTCGCCTTTGCGCTCGAGGAGGGCGTTGGTGGCGATGGTCGTGCCCATCTTCACTACGGCGATGCGCTCGGAGGGCAGCGCGGAGCGGCGCGGCACGCCGAGAAGCTCGCGGATCCCGGCGAGTGCTGCGTCCTCGTAACGTGCCGGGTTGTCGGAAAGCAGCTTGTGGGTGACGAGCGAGCCGTCGGGCCGGCGCGCGACGATGTCGGTGAAGGTACCGCCGCGGTCAATCCAGAACTGCCAGCGCGGCGACGCGTGTTCGATCATAGGATGTTGCGACGAATGCTATCACGACCGCGCCGGCTCGTTGCATTGACGCCTGTCTGGCATATGCCGTCATGGCGAAGTAGCCAAAAAAGCATTAGCATGACACAGTGATCACTCCGAGCCCCAGAGCTGAGGCGCCGCCGGGCAACCAAAAGATCGGCAAATACGACGTTCTTCGCAAATTGGGCGAAGGCGCGACCAGCAGCGTTTATCTCGGCCACGATAATTTCGCCAACCGGGATGTCGCGATCAAAGTCGTGACGCAGAGCGCGCTCAGGGATGCGGCGAGCGCCAACTTAACCCACCATCTGTTCCTGACCGAGGCCTCGCTCGCGGGAAAGCTCATGCATCCGCATATCGTCGAGATTTACGACGCCGTTGCGGATGTAGACCATGCTTACATCGTCATGGAATTTGTGGATGGAGGCACGCTGCAGAGATTCACTCGCGCCGACAATCTGCTCGGCCTGGGCGATGTGATCGAAATCATCTACAAGTGCTCGCGCGCGCTCGATTTCGCCTCTCAGCACGGGGTCATACACCGTGACATCAAGCCCGCCAACATCCTCATCAACGGCGAAACCGACATCAAGATCAGCGATTTCGGTGCGGCGGCCTTGCTGACGACGACACGCACCCTGGTGGATGGCATTGGAACGCCGGCGTACATGTCGCCCGAGCAGCATCTGAACAAGAAGCTCACGCAGCAGACCGACATCTACGCGCTTGGCGTGGTGATGTTCCAGCTACTGACGGGGCGGCTGCCGTTCCAGGCGGATAACATTGCTGCTCTATCCTACCAGGTGCTGAACAGCGCCCCGCCTCTGCCTTCCGAGTTCCGGCGCGATATCCCGAACGAAATCGACGTCATCGTGAGGCGCGCCATCGATCGCGATCCTGCGGTCCGTTACCAGACCTGGCAGCGGTTCTCTGATGATCTCGCCGCCGTCGCGGGGCGGGCGCCGCTGCCCAAGCACGGCGTACTGGAAACCGAGAAGTTCAATGCTTTGCGCAATCTGCCCTTCTTCCACTCTTTCAGTGACGTCGAGCTGTGGGAGGTACTGCGGTTTTCCGACTGGAGGTTGGCGGAGAGAGACCGGGTTATCGTGAGAGAAGGCGATCCGGGGGATTTCTTCTGCATACTGGTGTCAGGCGATGCGAAAGTCCTGCGCAAGGGGCGCCTGCTCTCGATGCTCAGGGAAGGCGAGTGTTTCGGAGAAATGGCCTATCTGGGAGGTGAGAACAAGCCGCGCACTGCCGACGTTGTCGCCGCCTCGGAATTGCACATCGTCCGGATATCGATCGCCGCGCTCGAGCGCGCCAGCGAAATCTGCCGGCTCAACTTCGACCGTGCGTTCCTGCGGGTGCTGGTCGCACGCCTGACGGTGGCGAATTCGAGGCTCACTGGAACATGACGATGGGGAAGAGTCGTAAGAGCAAGAAGACAGTCGAATGGCGCATCGGTCGGTCAGGAGTCCGCTTTACGGTCCGGAAAGGACGGAAAACCATCCGCAGCAAGGATGGGCAGCCGAGGACTTTTCGCACGCGGGACGCCGCCGCGCGAGTGGCCAGAGAACTTAATCCCCGCAAAAAACGGTGAATCAGAACAGGTCCTTGATCTTCTGGGTCTGTCGAGAATTCGATACGCCGTCGAGCGCGACGGCAGTCGCGGGTGCCCTGACCGAGAACTAGCAGCCTGCCAAATAGTCCATTCTTGGCAGGCATTACCAATGAAACAGTGGGTTACATACCACACCGGTTGCGGGGCTGGGCGCTGGCATGAAACGTGCGTTGCATTAGGCATTACATCGAACAGCGTTAGGGGCAAGCGATGGACTGGCAGAAAACGAAAGTGAAGCGCACCGAGCCGACGCGCCGCTACGACGAAGAGATTTTGAGCGTGAACTGGAACCCCGCGATAGCACTGGTCGCGATGTCGTGTTACCAGACTGAACAGGGACTGCGCCCACGACTGCCCGAGGACTTGACGACGATCGACGTCGATGCCTTCCTCGACCGCGTGTATGCGCTTGGCTAGCCAACCCTAAACGAATTGTCTCCCCCGGAGGCGGGCCGTGCCATAGTGGGCGGTCCGCCTATTTTTTTGCCTGCGCGGGTTGATCATCTTCCCTGAAGCAGACCTCTTGCCCAAAAATTCATCGCCCGCATGCTCCGGCGCTAATTCGTGGTGACCCCAGCCCGAAAACCGCACCGCCGTCTAACAGTGTGAAGCATGCGGGCTAGCGGCACTTGCGCGAATGCGGGGCCCGGGTGCAGGATTTGCCCAGAGGCGACGAGAACCCATAGGTTCTACCCGATGGAGGACCCCGACGATGCCCTACGACCTCGTGATCAAGAATGGCACGGTGATCGACGGTTCCGGCATGCCCCGGTATCGGGCGGACGTCGGCGTGCGCCACGGCAAGATCGTAACGATCGGCCGTATCCGCGAGCGCGCGCGGGAGGTCATCGACGCGGAGGGCCAGGTCGTCGCCCCCGGTTTCGTGGACGGTCATACCCACATGGATGCGCAGGTCTTCTGGGATCCGCTCGGCACGTCCTCCTGCTATCACGGCATCACCACCGTCGTGATGGGCAATTGCGGCTTCACGCTGGCGCCGTGCGCCGCCAAGGATAAGCACCTCGTCGTGCGCAACCTCCAGCGCGCCGAGGACATCCCGCCCGCGGCGATGGAGGCCGGCATCAAGTGGAGCTGGACGACCTATCCCGAGTTTCTCGACGCGCTCGAGGCGTTGCCCAAGGGCATCAACTACGCGGGCTACGTCGGACACTCCGCGATCCGTACGTTCGTGATGGGCGAGCGCGCGTTCGACGAGCCGGCGACCGAGGACGATCTCCAGGCGATGGAGCGCCAAGTGCGCGATGCGATGCGCGCCGGCGCCATGGGCTTCACGACCTCGCGCTCGCCGAGCCCACGAGACGCCCGACGGCCGCCCGGTGGCGAGCCGCAAGGCCGCGTGGGACGAAGTGCGACGGCTGGTGGGCGTGATGGGCGAGCTGAACGCCGGCCTCTTCGAGATCGCCGGCGAGGGCGTGGATCGCAACGCGGGTGACCCGGGCGTGCGCGACTGGCACACGCGGCTGCGCGATCTCGCCGTCGAGTCGGGCCGGCCGGTCACTTTCGGAGTCTTCAGCCGGCGCGGCGTGTCAGGGGTCTGGAAGAAGTACCTCGACCTGCTCGACGAAACCGCAGCCATGGGCGGCCGCATGTTCGCGCAGGCGCATAGCCGCTCGCTTGAGCGCGCTGCTCTCGTTCAAGACCCAGATGCCGTTCGACCGCCTGCCGGTCTGGAAGGACATCCGCAAGCTGCCGATCGAGAGAGCAGCAGCAGAAGCTGCGCGATCCGGAGCTGCGCCGCAAGCTGGTCGAGACCTCGGGTGAGCGTGACGGCCGCAAGGCGCTCGGCACCGAGGCGCGGCCCGCCGACTACGACTGGCTGTTCGTGTTCGACACCGTAGAGGGGCCGCACCGCTCGGTGGCCGAGGTCGCGCGCGAGCGCAACCAGCATCCGGCCGAGGCCATGATCGAACTCGCGCTCGAGAAAGATCTCGACCTGTTCTTCCTCCAGCCCGTGGCCAACGAGGATCAGGACATCGCGCTGGAGATCATGCGCCACCCGCGCACGGTCACCACGTTCTCGGACTCGGGCGCCCACGTCTCGCAGCTCATGGATTCCTCGCTCCAGACGCACCTGCTCTACCACTGGGTGCGCACCAAGCAGGCGTTCACGCTCGAGCGGGCCGTGCAGCATGCTCACGCTGGTGCCGGCAACCCTCTGGGGTTTCCATGACCGCGGCCTCATCCGCGAGGGCATGGCCGCCGATCTCGTGGTGTTCGATCCCGAGACCATCATGGCCGAGATGCCGGAAGTGGTTGACGATCTCCCAGCGGGCGCGCGCCGGCTCGTGCAGCGCACGCGCGGCGTGGCGGCGACGGTCGTTAACGGCGAGATTCTGCTCCGCGACGGCAAGCACACGGGCGCACTGCCCGGGACAGCTGCTGCGCGGTCCGCTCGGACGGAAAGCCTGAAGTTATTTGATCGGCAGAAAGACCGCCGTGGCGAGGCTTTGAATCACCCTCACGATCGTGCGGTCGGTCTTGTCGGCGATGATCTTCGACAGCACGTCGAGGCTGCCGATGACCTTGCCGAATTCGCGCTCGAAGGTCAGGTTCGGTACCGGCCCGGCGCCTTCATTGGACAGCAGGTACGGTTCCCTCTGAGGGGTGCGGGCGTTGGAGAGCTTCCACACCGCAATTTCCACGTTGCGGGCGGCGTTGTAGAGACTCTGCGGATCCAGGTCGTCCAGCACGAAGAACTCCGTCTTGTCCTGGAAGGCGGTCTGGATCATGCCCCCGAGCCCGGCCATGAACGCCAACACCCGGTCGCCGCGGTAGTCCTCCTGGAAGGTGAGATGAATCGCCTGCGTGCCGCGCTTGCCCTGTAGCTCGGGAAAATTCCACGCGTGCTGTCCCTCGAAGATTCGTGCCATGCCTGCCGCGATGCTGGTCCGGCTGCTCTTTTTCAACTCTCGCGGATTGCGCCGGTAGAGCTTTTCGGCGAGGAGCCTCAAGTTCGAGAAAATTTCGCGCTGATGCGCTTCCGCGACCCGGTCGATGTCCGTTTTGGCGAGCTGCGAGGCGGAGAAACCGCTCGCAGGTTTCTCGGGCAGCGTTCCTTTGTTCGCGCACGCAGCCAGCACGGACACGCAGACTAAGGCAACGAGCCGCTTGAGCATGCCCAATGATAGCGCGAAAGCGGCGTCGATCCTTCGCCGTTGGACATGAAAGCACAGAGAGTGCGAGGACCATAGTGGTCCGACCCGTGCGCGACCCGTGCTTAGGCAAGCCGCAACTGCGCCAAAGAAGCGAACGCCTTGCGCCCGCTCATGTCCGGAATGATATTCAACTCGAGGACCGTGACCGCCGGGAGCGCGACGTGATGGTCTTCGGTCTCGGAGGTTGCGCCCTGGGGGCTGAAGTTCCACTGCTGCCGCACGATTTCCTGGAAGGACTGCCCGCCATCCGGCGACCAACGCAAGACGTACTCTTGGGTGCGCTCGGTAAGGGGCTCTACGAAGCTCAGCCAGATCCGCCGCAGCCGTTGCGGACGGGCGAAGAGAAGCCGGACCGTCTGTTTTCCGGGCCCTGCGGCGCGCCACCCCGAGGCGCGACCGGGCAGCAGCGCGGACTCAATTGGATGATCGGCGTCCTCCGATGTGATTTCCACCTCCGCAAGACCGTCCACATTCAACCAGTCCTGATCATCAGGTGCGGTTTCTTGCTGAACTGGGGCGATGGTTCGCTTGCGCATCTGTGTGCCTCCTCTTTTCAACCCAATCGACGAAAAACATGTTCGAGGCGTAAAGTCAGACCGCGGGCACTGAAGGTTAGTTGCCGGTCTTTGCGTCCTGCCGTGAATCAAAGGGTTAGCCCGAATTGTTAGCGTAGAGGCGTTATCGAGCGTTCTCAAAGTGGTTGACACGCTCTATCCCTCACCCCCGACCCCTCTCCCGAGCGGAGAGGGGGGCGAAGTGAGTGCGTAACTCGGGTTACATCAGGTTATATCTCACCAAATGCTCTCGTCCAAACTCCGTCAAAGAGTATTCTGAAGATTGTCCAGGATCAAGACGGGGCCCACTACTAAGTAGGGTGCCGCGTATGAATCCGGCATTCTCCAGTTCAGCCAAATAGTATTCGGCTTTGGTTTGTGAAATGCCAAGATGCATTGCCAGTGACATAGCAATTACGCGACCCGTTGCAGACGAAAGCGTTTGCAATATCTTGACTTCAATGTCGTCCAGCTCGCCGGCATACGCCGCGCTTTTCTCTATTTGATTCTTGAGCCGCTCGACTTCCTGCTTGAGACGATCTACCTCTGCGCGAAGCTCCAGATTTTCCGCCTCGAGAGCTGTCACCTTCGATTCCAGCGAATCAAACTCCTTGTCGAGCGCGAGCATCTGTTGCTGTTGCTGCGACGCCAAAGTGATCTTTTGCTCTCGAAAAAAACTAGCGACCTTTCCCATGGCCATTCCCCTGACGCCGCAGCGTTCCTGTTCTTCTGCACCTGTCTCGTCTTGGCCCTATCGGACACACTTTCGGAATGTACAGCAAGGTGCTGATGATAAGCATATTTCGCGGTACCCGAAAGAGGATGAAGCTGCGCAGCAGAAAAGGGGGCAGGCTCCACTTATTCTCACGGGTGCACGTCCGGGGAAGCTCTTGCGTGGGCTCGGACGGCGGGGTTGAGCAGCTATTCCTCGGAAGGCCGTTCAAATTCGATCGGTGTATCGCCATCGCCGCGGCCCTGCGCAAAGATTTCGCGCGTATTGGGCCGCTCCCAGACGATCTCGAGCAGGTTGTCGTCGGGATCGTAGAAGTAGATGCTCTTCTGGCTCGCGTGGTCGAGCGCCTTGTGTATGGGGACACCCGCGTCCTTCAGCGAGAAATAAGCCCGGGCAAGCTCCTCCTCGCTCGCCACCGCGAATGCCGTGTGCTTGACGCCGAGGCCATCCCTCATGCCGAGCGCCGCTTTCGGCTGGGGATAGGCATCGGGCTTCGTGCTGGGGAAGAGGTCCAGAGTGTTTCCGTACTCCCCCAGTGACAGGAACACTCCGCCGTGACCGGGATCCTGCTCGAGCACCTTGAACCCCAGGATATCGGTGTAGAACGCCTTCGACCGCTCCAGATCGCGAACGGTGAAGAGGATGTGGCCGATGCGCTGCAACTTGATCATCTTCATCTTCCTCGCGGGTAATCCGCGAACTAGCGACTCAGGACACCGGGCGCAGGCACGCCGAACTCGCGGCGGCACACCTCGGCAAGCGCCGCGACGCCCTGGTGGATCTCCTCGTGGCTCGGACTCGCGAAGCACAGCCGCATCCGGCTGCGGCTGTGGTCCCCGTTCACCGACCACTGGGGGCCCGGATTGATCGCGACGCCCGCCGCGAGCGCCGGCTGGTAGAGCTTCATCGTGTCGACGCCATCGGGGAGCTTGACCCAGAGGAAGATGCCGCCCTTGGGATCGTCGAATTCCGCCGCCGTCCCGAAGTGCTCGCTGAGCGATTCCATCAGCGTCTCGAGCTTGGCGCGCAGGCTGCGCCGCAGCGCCGGAACGTGCTTGGAAAAATGCCGCGTGCAGTACTCCGCCAGCACCATCTGCTCCAGAGCGCCGGAACCGGCGTCGGTCTTGAGCGCGAGCATACGCGACATCACGTCCCAGGGCGCCACGATGTAGCCGACCCGCAGCGCCGGCGCGATCGACTTCGAGAACGAGCCGATATGGATGACGCCGCCGCGCTCGCTCATGGCGTAGAGCGCGGGCGGGCGCTTCCCCGACCAGATCAGGTCGCAATAGCAGTCGTCCTCGAAGATCGGCACGCCATGCGCCGCTGACAGCCGCAGCATCTCCTGACGCCGTTCCACGGGCAGGATGGTGCCAGTCGGGTTCTGCACGGTCGGGATGGTATAGATGTATTTCGGGCGAATGCCTTTGCGCTTCAGATCGTCGAGCGCGGTCGCGAGCGCATCCATTCTCATGCCGTTGCGGTCGAGCGGGATGCCGACCGGCGTGACGCCGAGCCGGTTGAGCCGGTTGATCGAGCCCTGGTAGCAGTCCTCTTCGATGATGACCGTATCGCCGCGCGCGAGCAGCGTGCCATTGACCAGGTCGAGCGCCTGCAGCGAGCCCGAGGTCATCAGGATGTCGTCGGCAGTGCAGTCGATGCCCGCGTCGGCCTTGAGCTTGGCGACCAGGAACTCGCGCAGCGCCCGGTAGCCCTGCGGACCGCTGTTCAGCCCATAGGTCGAGAGCGTGCGTCCCTCGCGTCTGAGCACCGCATCGGCGGCCGCGATCAGCCCGTCGAGCGGCAGCCTGTCGGCGTCATTGTTGCCGCCGGTGAAATCGTACTTGACGCGCCCGGTCCAGCGCGCCGCCGGCGGCGGCAGCCCCGCGGGCAAAAGCGGCGCGAAATCGAACGATGCGGAACTCATCTGAAAGGCAAGGATGAAGGATGAAAGAGGAAGGATGAAGTGAAACCCGCAGAACTGCAAGACTTCTGCTTTCCGCCTTTATTACACAGCCATCCTCGCCCATCTTGTCGGCTTGGAGGGTCGGGTGCATGCTACGAGATCGAACCCGAATTGACGGCACGCGCTGAAAATGACGTCTAACCCCGCATGCAAGGGACACTCACAAGCGGTGCTTCGCTGGCCTGTTCCTGTCCCTGATGGCAAGTGTTAGGTTGCAGAATGTTTTCGGTGCGCCGAGCAGAAGCAAGAGATGCCGAGGCGGCAGTCGAGGTAGTACGTCGGTCAATCACGGAATTGTGCACGGCCGATCACCGTGGTGACGCAGACACCATCGCCAAATGGCTTTCCAACAAGACCGTGCAGAACTTCGTGTCCTGGTTCGCAAACGACGACAATTTCTGCGTGATTGCAGAGGCTAGCAGTCGTTTATGCGGCGTTGGTCTTCTTCACCGCGGTGGCGAAATTAAACTTTTCTACCTGGCTCCGAACGCGCAACGTCAAGGCATGGGCAACGCGATCCATTTGGCACTTGAAGAGAAGGCAAATGCATGGGGACTGCGAGAGCTAAGGCTCGAGAGCACCGTTCTAGCTCGCCCTTTTTATGAAAGGCTTGGCTATCGGTCGGTAAGTGTCGCAAAGCACCGCTTCGGTGTGCTGCACTCGTACCCGTACCAGAAGACGCTGCAACCTGACCTCTTGGTCAACCCCGACGCGCGGAAGACCGGTGCGTCGCACGGGTCACCGTGACACATGTGTGCCGTGCATGGCACGTAACTATGTCGGTGGAAGTCCGACAGCCAGGTTTTCGCAGAGCCGAAGGCTAGGGAAGTGCCAAGGGCGTCACCGCGAGGTGGGGTCTGAAGGAAGCTGAACTCGAAGCTGCGGGGCGATGAACAAAAACTGGATATGAGGCGTGGTGCATCCGGGCCGAGCGGGCACGTGACCGCGAAGCCCATCTGCGGCTGGGATGGACTTTGTAAATCCGGTGCCCGTGCGGCGACAGTGACGTGTCTTACCGCGGGAGATCTCCCCGGTGCCAAAACTGGGCACATGTGATGGCGTCTAAGAACTAGCCGGGCGCGATGCCCTTCACAGCCCAGGCGAGCGCCGCATAAGAGCGCGGACCATCCGCTTCTCCATCGACGTACGCTAACTTCACGGCATCGCGAAGCCGCGCCCTTTCGGCATCGTTGAGTGCTGCGACGTACTCTGCGCCTGGCCCATCCTTGCCGACGTAGGGCGCCCAGTAATCATCGAACGAGGCGAAATCCATGCGGATGCTCAAAGTCGTCTCAACCACGTCGCGGAAGCCCGCGGTGAACCACGCTTTCGCCAACTCTCCCGGCCGGGACATTGGGCGGGTGTAATTACGTGCCCGGCGCTCATTTGCCTGGGGATGGAGCATCGCGGCCGTATCGAAGAAAATCCGGTTGGCGATGTAGCCGCCGCGAATGTCCCACACGGCCGCGGCGGCCACGGCGCCCGGCCGGGCGACGCGCCGCATCTCGGCAATGGCTTCATTCGCCCTTGGAACAAAATGCAGCATGAGTAGCGACAGAACGCGGTCGAAGCTGTGATCTGGAAAAGCGAGAGCACAGGCGTCTCCAACCTCGAAGCTAATCCTTGGATCATGATTGCTGCGTGTGGCGTGCTCAATGTAGGTGGAGGAAAAATCCACGCCGCGCAACTCCTTTAGTTGGCATCTTTCCATCAGAGCAAAGGACAGGCGGCCGGTACCGCAGCCAACATCGAGAACACGTTCACCATTCGCGACGCCGGTGAAGTCAAGAAACGGCAATGCAAGACGCTGGCTCCAGCGCCCCATCTGGAGCTCGTATCCGTCGCCGTCAGCTGCCGCGAATGTCGAGGAAACAGTCATGGGCAATCTCATCCAGCTATGGGGAATTCGGGGTAAGTCGGCTCAGTGTAACTTTTCCCGGGGGTATCAGCGCATCCAGGCCGTGGTACCGAATGAACATCGGCACCCGATATAGAGTTTATCGAGATTGAGCACATCGGCAGCGCTGCCGTATCGGGATTCAGCGCTAAGCCCGTCATTGACATACTGGCGGGGGTGCAATCTATGGTTGTCGCCGACGCACTGTTCGAACCCATCTGCCGCGATGGACAAGAACGAGAGGATGGACCGAGGGCAGGCTCCAGCGCGAGTAGGGGCGACCTCCCCTGGCCCCTTTATCCTTGCCTCGCCAGGCCGCAAAAAAATAGGCGCTGCCGGGGGAGCCGAGAGCGCCTAGAAGCTTGCTGCTGCTTGGAGGAAGCGGAACTCACTCTAACGCACGTGGCGGCAATCACCAATCGGCCTTATGGCCTATGGGGCGGACGTGAGCACCGCGCCTTTGTGCTCGAGTCCCCCCGGAAGCAGCTATTGAATCACGGCGTTACTCCCGCGCCCGGGTTGTTCGCGTTCCTGGAGAAATCGGCGGCATCGGGATGCAACACGTTGTAAGTGAATGCGAGCGACACGGGGTCGGAGTAGAACAGGGACGCCTGGTGCCTGGCGAGCGAGCGCACCTCTGCGGCACGCGCCGGATCGTTCCAAGCGCAATTCTATGCAGACCCACGGCAGAGCCCTCCCAACGATAGGAAAATCGGTCCCGTGCTTTTCAGCCGTTCCGGCCGGCCGCAGCCATTGCGCGCCGACTGAGGTCGTGCAGCGCTTGCGGTGGCGGAAAGTCTACGCGTGACATGGCACCTCGGAGGGGATGAAGCTGGGCACTGGTGCGAAACGGTCATATTAGCCATCAAGGATTGACCGGGTCCATACGCTGCGCCCTGATCGCCACTGTCGCCTCCGGCGTGCGCAGGAAATTGACCAGCACCTTCGACGCGTCGATATCCTTGGCGCCGGCCATGATCGCCGCCGCGAAGACGACGGGGTCCTGCAGATCGGCGGGTAGCGGGCCGACAATCTCGATACCCGCTGTTCGATTGAGATTCTGGAGCTGCGCAATGCCGACCTCGGCCTCGCCGCGCGCAACCAGTTCTCCAATATTGAGCGAGCCGGGGAAAACCGTCTTCGATTTCATCTCGTCGGGGATACCCAGGCGCTCGATCACCCGCGTGAAGTGAATGCCAAGCGCGGGGTTGCCCGCCAGGTTTTTCGGATCAGGATAAGTAATCGACTTTGCGGCGAGCAGCGTGCGCTTCAAGGCTTCGGGCGATGAGATATCGGGCTTCGGGGCGCCTTTGCGCACGGCCACTCCCATGCCGGCGCTCGCGACCACGGTCACGCTGCCGGCGGCCGCCTTCCCGTCTTTCACGAAGCCGTCAATCGCGGACCGGGGGCTCAGGACGACGTCGAAAATCTCGCCATCGTGGACACGCTTTACGATCGCGCCCAGCGTGTCGCCCGAGACCGCAAGCTTGTGCCCGGTCGCGCGCTCGAAGGTCGGCCCGATGTCTCGCATGATCGGGACAAAGCCCGGGGATACCAACACCCTGATTTCAGCGGCCTGCGCCGCGATGCTGCCTGCGAGCAGGAACAGGAGCCCGGTATTGGCCGCTCGGACCAGTGAACCGATCTTCATGACACTCGCCTTTTCCGGTGGTTAACGTTGGGGGGCTGACGGAAGTCAAGGAAGCTATGCAGTCTTTAGGGTTCCTCACACCTTTTCGTTTTCTCTTACGTCGCCACCGCATTAGCCCTCTTTCATCGGGCGTTCGGACGCAGACCGTTTGGTCCTGGGCCGTTTCGTTGTGGGCTGATTGTCGGAAACGAACTGAGGTCTCCGTCCCGGGGGGAAGTGCATCCGGCCAGATGGCAGATCCATGCTGTAGTCGTCCAGGCCTGGCCGGAAGCCGTTCCCTAAGGCAGACATCAGCACCTTGCCGTACGTGGGATGGGGCTCCGAGGTCTTTTCGACTCGCCCATCGGCGCTGAAGCGCTGCCATAGCCAGGTGTATCGACCATTTGCTAAATGCCGCACGAAACTCCAGCGACCCGACGACTTGAGGTTTAGCATTGGGATCTCCCAATCACAAGCGCCGCGAGCCGATATGGCCCGCACTCGCTATCACCATACGCTACTCCGATGCGCCTTGCTTACTGCAATGTAAGTACGAAGGCGAAGGAGGGTAAACAGGTAAACACGCAGGTTAAACGCGCGGAGACGAATCGAACGTCCGACCGCCTCAAAAGCAAGGATGAAGGCGGAAGGATGAAGGATGAAGGTAAATCGGCAGACCTGCAAGACTTCTGCCTTCCGCCTTTCGCCTTCATCCTTGAAGTTCTGGCACCCCGGAGACGGAAGCTGCGCTTATTCGGGTCGGACCAGCGCAACCAATTGATGTCAGCCGATAAGCCGGTATGACGCGTTAGACGTTTCTCAGGGCTTCACCAAACCGATAGCCTGCTGGAATTCCCGCACCTGGACGGCGCGCTCGGCGAGGTGCTTCGCGTAATCGGCGCTTCCCAGCCAGATGTTCTCATACAGGCTGCGCTCGGCATGTGCCTTCCATGCCGCGCTGTTGTACAGCTTCTGCAGGATCGCCTCCATCTGGGCCGCCGCCTCTTTCGGCACACCGGCCGGCATCGCGAAACCGCGTCCCGTGCCGAGGTGGATGTTGATGCCCAGCTCCTTCAGCGTCGGCGCGTCGGGCACCACCGGCTGCCGCTTGAGCGAGGACACGGCGAGCACCCGCAGCTTCTTCGATTCCACCGCGCCGTAGCCCTCGGCGATGTTTTCGGTGCTGAAATGCGTGTGCCCGCCCATCACCTGCATGATCGCGTCGCCACCACCCTTGTTCGTGACCACTTTCACCTTGGCGCCCGTCTCGCGCTCCAGGAGCCAGACCAGCATGCGCGCGGTTCCGGTGGCGGTTGCGACGCTCGCCACCAGCGTGTTCGGCTCGCGCCTGGCTGCGTCGACGAGATCCTTCATCGTCTTGAAGGGCGAATCGGCCAGCACCATCACCGCCTGCGGATCCTGCGCAAGAAACGCGAGCGGCGTGTAGTTTTCGAATCCGAGATCCAGCTCGGGACGCACCACCTGGGCGAGCATGGCGAGCGTCCCGACCGACATGATGGTGTGCGGGTCGCCGCGCTTGCTCTTGATGTAGGTGTAGGCGATGGCGCCGGCGCCGCCCGGCTTGTTGAGAACCGTGACTGGCTGGTTGACGAGTTTTTCCTTCACCAGGATTTCCGCCACCACACGGGCAATCACGTCCGTGCCCCCGCCAGGCGAGTTGTGCGACACGAGCTCGATCGGCTTGGACGGGAAGGCCTGCGCGGATGCCGGGGGCGCCGCGAATGCCGCGACCGCCACGGCTGCGAGAAACAGGTACCTGCGAACCGCTGCGCTTTCCATGTTTTCCTCCTCGCCACGTTTGCCCCTCGCGGGATGCATGCCGGCGTGCGGCCCGGGGGCGTGAGAACGCCGCCGCGCTCAAAGGGCGCGCTTTCTTGCCAATACTACGCCGTCAGTTCTCCGAGGGCGAAAAAAATCCGCCGTTTGGCGGTTTTTTTGGCGTCCCCACGGGGATTGGGCACGTCTCGCGTTGCATCCGCGATCCGCGCATCTCTCCGCGCAAGCACTCCGGGACCGCTCGCCTAACTGACGGCTGCCTGATTGACTTGATATCGGAATTGCGCACTGAGCGGCTGGCCGTGAATGCCGAATCCGAATGGCTGCGCCGCACGTTTGGCGGCAATGACAGCGTGACGCTGCACTGATATGCGAGTCCCGACGCTTACGTCCGCCTAATGCTGCTGGCGGCGCTCCTGCATTGGGAGCTCTGGCGATGCGCGTTTGTCGTCCGATGCGGCAGCGCCAGTGATCTTTTCGAGTTCTTTCCTGAGATTCGATCTAACGTGCCCCCAGCCGCTTCCGCACTTATAGCACTTCGGGGGTGTCACGCTTACCACGGTGACGACGCGACACGCTGGGCACTCGAAGTATTCGGCCATAGGTTTTTCCGGATAGGTTGGACGTAAGGGTAGCGTCAAGGTTCCCCTAGTCCCAGGCCTTTAATTACTATCGTTAGGATGGTGTGACCTTGCGGGCGCCCGTCGTCGCAAAAGGGCTTTCGGTCGCGATGGGTGAGGACAAACGAGGTAAGAAGTTGCAGAGTTTGTTCGATTGTCTAGAGTCCCGTAGGTTCTGGCACCCCAAAGGGGATGAAGTTGGGCACTGGTGCGAGGTTGTTCCTGACTAGTCGCGTTTGAGGTTTGCCGCCTTTATCACCTTCGCCCACATGTCCACTTCCGAATGGATGCGCTGAATGGTCTCATCCGGTGTGGTGGACATGCTGAAGGCGCCCTGCTGCAGGAGCTTTTCCTTCACGTCAGGAAGCTGCAAGACCTTGACCAGTTCGGTGTTCAGCCGGGCGATGATGGGCTTCGCCGTACTGGCTGGCGCCAGGATGCCGAACGTGGAACTCACTTCAAAGTTGGATAGACCCCCTTCCGAGGCAGTCGGAACGTCGGGCAGCATCGGGACGCGGTGCGCGGTCGTCACTGCCAGCGCCCGGAGCTTCCCTGCCTTGATGTGCGGTAGGGTCGCTGGCACAGACTCGAACGCCGTGAGGACCTGGCCGCCTATGAGCCCGATGATGACCGGGCCAGTCCCTTGGTAGGGCACGTGAAGCATGTCCACA
The DNA here is from genome assembly GCA_963802355.1 of uncultured beta proteobacterium. Taxonomy (GTDB): domain Bacteria; phylum Pseudomonadota; class Gammaproteobacteria; order Burkholderiales; family SG8-41; genus SG8-41. The sequence goes on from CAWDIV010000016.1 coordinate 53,500, forward strand.
CCCGTTCTCAGCTTGAACATTTCGCCCGCCAGGCGCTGCGGCGCTCCGGCGCCCGAGGAGCCGTAACTGAGATGGCCCGGCTTCGCCTTCGCGTAAGCAATAAGTTCCTTTAGCGACTGGGCCGGGACCGACGGATTCACCACGAACACGGCCGGCACGCTGGCGACGATGGTTATCGGCGCGAAACTCGTTTTCAGGTCGTAGCGCAGGATGTCGCGCTCCAGGGTGTAGTTGATCGCGTGCGAGGTCAGTGCGCCCAGCAGAATGGTGTAACCATCGCCGGGCGCCTTCGCCACCAGATCTGCGCCGATATTGCCGCTCGCGCCGCCGCGGTTGTCGACGATCACCTGCTGACCGAGCTGCTCCGAGAGCTTCTGCCCAACGACGCGGCCGATCAGGTCGGCGGCGCCACCGGGCGGGAACGGGACGATCATCCGCACGGGCTTGACCGGGTAGCTCTGCGCGAGTGCGAGAACGGATCCACCGCAGGACAAGCACACCGCAAGGGTCAACACCCGGATGATGGGGCGCATCGAATTTCCCTCCCTGTTACACGATCGGACCGCATATTGACTCGGGTCTCTGGTTCCTGCAACTATCCAAGTGTTACCTATCGGTAAATTGCGGTTACCACAAATGGAGCTGCGTGACATCGAGTACTTCGCCGTCGTCGCGGAACACGGCAACCTACGGCGTGCATCCGAGGCGCTGGGACTGAGCCACCCTGCGCTGAGCAAGAGCTTGCGACGGTTGGAGAACTCGATGCGGGCGAAGCTGGTCGAGCGGACGCCGAAAGGGGTTACTTTGACCCCGGTCGGCGCTGCCTTGCTCGCGCAGGTACGCAGGCTCCGGCTCACGCTGCTCGACATTCGCCGGGAAGCCGAGGACCTCAGTCAGGGCCTCGCGGGACACCTGCGCATCGGCGTAGGTGCGACCACGGTTGAAGACCTGCCGGAAGGTTGCGCTACGCTCCTGAAAAAAGCGCCGAACCTGACCGCGCAGATCATCGTCGCCGACAACGACGTAATGGTGCCCGCGCTATGCAACGGGGAACTGGACCTGATCTTCAACGTCATCCCCGACGTGCCGTATGCGGGTTGCGTCCAGGAGCACCTGTTCGATGACGTATTCGTCGTCTGCGCGTCCCCGGATCACCGGTTGGCGCGGCGCAAGCGCTTGCCGTTGGCCGAGCTCGCGCACGAGCGGTGGACGCTCTCTGCTCCAGCGGTGCTCAACGTGCAACACCTCCATCAGGTGTTCCAGGCGAGCGGCCTGCCTGCGCCGCGGGTCGCGATCGAGGCTCGCCCGCTCGGACTGCGCCTGCAGCTCTGCGCTTCCACGGATCTGCTGACCTTCAGCGCACGGCGAACACTGCAGCTGCTCGCACCGCGCTGTTGGCTGAAAGAGCTTCCGGTAAAGGAACTAGAGTGGCGCCGCGCGGTTGGCGTGATCTACCGGAACGAATCATATCTGTCCCCGGCAGCGCGGCGGCTGATTGGCCTGCTCAAGGCGGCGGTGTTTCAGGTGGCACGTCGGTGAAAGCCAACCCGGTGTTCATGCACCCCGGAGACGAATCGAACGTCCGACCCGGAACGGCAATGATGAATGCGGAATGATGAATGATGAACTAGAGCCAGGGCACTTCGTTCCGTATTCTGCACTCATCATTCATCGTTGAATTCCTGGCACCCCCAAAGGGGATGAAGGTGGGCACTGGTGCGAAGCGGTAATACTACCCTACGCAAGCCCGACCACACGCTCGCGCGCGCCCGCGCTCTGGCGCTCGACCAAGTGTGTGTAGAGGCCGCGGCGTGCGAGTAGCTCGGCGTGCGTGCCCTGCTCGGCAATGCGGCCCTCGTGCAGCACCAGGATGCGATCGGCCGCGCGAATAGTCGACAGGCGATGAGCGATCAGGATCGTGGTGCGATCGACCATCAGCGAGTCGAGCGCGCCGCGCACCTGCTCCTCGCTCAGTGAGTCGAGGTGCGAGGTGGCCTCGTCGAGCACTAGCACCGGGGCATCCTTCAGAAATGCGCGCGCGATCGCGACCCGCTGCCGCTGGCCGCCGGAGAGCTGCACGCCGCGCTCGCCGACCGGGGTCGCGAGTCCCTCGGGGAGCCCGGCGACGAACTCCGCCAGCGCCGCCTGCTTTACGGCCAGGAGCAGGGCCTTGCGCGATGCCTCCGGGCGCGCGAGCAGGATGTTGGCCTCCAGCGTGCCGTTGAAGAGATAGGTGTCTTGCGCGACCAGGGCGATGTGCCGGCGAAGCCCATCGAGCGTCAACCGCGGCAACTCGATGCCGTCCAGTCGGATCACCCCGGCGCCAGGATCCCAGAAACGAAGCAGTAGGTTCGCGACGGTGGTCTTGCCGGCGCCGGAGGAACCGACCAGCGCCACTGTGGTTCCGGCCCGCACCTCGAAGCTCACGTCCGCCAGTGCCGCCTTGCTCCGCCCCGGATACGTAAACTGGACATGCTCGAAGCGCACGCCCATTCCCCCGCGCGCCGCCGGAACGTCCAGCGTGCCGTCGGTGATTCGAACCGGCTCGGACTCGACGACTTCGAGCCGGCGGGTCGAGGCGATGGTATCGGCGAGCTGGCGGCTCACCTGTGCGATCTCCGAGACCGGCAGGAAGGCCGCCACCGAGATCAGGATGAAAAGCGGCACGAGCGCCGGGTCGATCCCACCGCCCGCCGCGAGCTGCGCGCCCAGGATCGCAATCGCCAGACCCCCGAGCCCGGTCGCAAGCTCGAGGTACTCCGATTGGCGCGCGAGATCGTCGAGGAGGTGCAAGCGCAGGTCCTGGTAGCGCCGCGCGAGCGCCATGAATGCCTCACGCCGACGGTCGCCGGCGCCGAAGGCGAGAAGCTCGGGCATCCCCTGGATGGTCTCGGTCACGTGCGCGCTCAGCTCCCCGAGGGCGGCGCGCGAGCGCGTTGCAAGCGCGTCCACGTGGCGCCGCCGCAGGAACGGGGACGAACCGGCGTAGGCGAGGAACGGCGCCAGCGCGAGCGCGAGCGGCCACGCCGAAGCGGCGAGCCACGCCAGCACCGCGCACGGAACCAGCAGGGCCACGATCGCCGGTGCGATCGTGTGCGCGTAGAAGTATTCGACCGTCTCGACATCCTGGGCTGCGAGCGCGACCAGGTCACCGGAGCGCCGCTCGAAGAGATAGGCGGGCGCGAGCGCCTCGAGCCTGGAGAAGAGCGCGATGCGCATTTCGGCGAGCAGTCGGTAGGCCATGTCGTGCGCGAGCCAGGACTCGAGCCAGTGAAGCAGCCCGGCGAGCGGCGCGACGACCAGGAGCGCGATGACGAGCGTCTGCGGAAAGCCCCCGCCCTTGACCCCGGCGATCGCCCAGGCGCCGAGCACGCCGACGGCGATGAACGCGGCCACCCGCCCTATGCCGCAGGCAGTGGTCACCGCAAGCTGGCCGCGCCACGGCCGGATGAAGCGGAGAAGGGCAGCGATCGTCGCGCGCCAGCCCACGGCGGCCGCGTCGGCGCTCAAGTCGCGCAGCGCAATGCCCGCGGGTTCGTTGCCGTGCTCGCGCCGGAGTCGGCATGCTCGCCTTGCTCGGCGATGCCACGGCTCGCGTGAGCGACAGGGCCACCGGGCCCGGATTCGCCGTCAGCCTGCGACGCCATCAGGCGCCGATAGGGGCCGTCCCGGCGGATCAGCTCCGCGTGGCGGCCGCTTTCCACCACGCGCCCGCCGTCCAGCACCAGGATTCGCTCGGCGCCGATCACGCTGGAGAGGCGATGCGCGAGGATGAGCGTCGTCCGCCCCTGCATCAGCCGATCCAGGGCCTGCTGGATCACCGCCTCGTTCTCCGCATCGACCGACGACAGCGCCTCGTCCAGAATCAGGATAGGCGCATCGACGATGAGGGCGCGCGCGATGGCGAGACGCTGGCGCTGGCCGCCCGAAAGGCGCGTCCCGCGCTCTCCGATGACGGTCTGGTAGCCATCGGGCAGCGCCTGGATGAAGTCGTGCGCGTTCGCCGCCTGGGCCGCCGCTTGCAGCTCGGCCTGGGTGGCCTTCGGACGGCCCAGGCGGAGGTTTTCCTCGACCGTGCCGTGGAAGAGGTAGGTGTCCTGCGCGACCACTGCGATGTGCCGCCGCAGATCCTCGGGATCGAGCTCGCGCAGGTCCTGATCACCAATCCGCACGTTCCCGTGCTGCGCGTCGTGTAGGCGCAGCAGCAGTCGCACGATCGAGGACTTGCCGGCGCCGCTCGGCCCGACGATGCCGATGCGCTCCCCGGCGCCCACGGCGAACGTCAGGTCTTCCAGTGCGGCGCCGCGCACGCCCGGATAGGCGAAACGGACGTCCTCGAACACGATGGACGGCCGTCGCCGCGTCTCCGCGGAGACCATCTCGCTGCCGGTCGGCGCGGATTCCATGGCTTCGAGCAACGCGTGCACGCCCTGCGCCGCCGACTGGCCGTTCATCCCCTGGTGCAGCACTGTTCGCAGATCGCGCAACGGGCGGAAGATCTCGGTGCCCGCCATCAGTACGATCAGCAGTGCTTCCAGACTCATCAGACCGTGCGACACGCGCCAGGCGCCGAGTGCGAGCGCGGCGGCGGCGCCGGCGGCAATCCCCACGTCCGTAATACCGCGGGTCATGACGCTCATGGCGAGCACCCACAGGGTCTCGTTCGAGAGCGTGCGTGCCTTCTCAGCCAGCCGGCGGCCGTACGCGCGGCCCTGGCCGAACGCCTTCAACGTGGGCAGTCCCTGGATCGCGTCCAGGAACTCCTCGCCGAAGGACTTGAACGCCTTCTGCCGCGAGATCGAGGCTTCGCGATTGCTCCGGTGCGCAAGCCCGGGTAAAACGAGCGCGAAGAGCGCCCCGGCGAGCATGACCGCCGCGACCGGCAGGTCCCACCAGGCGATGAACGCGAAGATGGCGACCGGCGCGGCGGCCGATATGAAGAGTTGGGGCAAGTACTGGCCGAAGAACGTTTGCAGTTGTTCGACGCCGTCGACCACCGAGAGCATCACGCCGCCGGTGCGGCTGCCCGCGAACCAGCCCGGTCCGAGCGCGAGGAGCTTGTCGAACAGGCGCGCGCGCAGGCTTTCCTGGATGCGGGCGGCCGTGCGGTGCGCGATCATGACGCGCGCCTGTTCCAGCGCCGCGCGCAGCACGATCGCCGCCGCGACCCCGATGGCGGGCGCCGCTACATCCTCGAGGTCAGCGCCCTGAAACACCAGCACCAACAGGCGGCCGAGGAACACGAACCGCGCGATCCCCGCGCACAGCGACAGCATCCCCAGCACCACGCCGAGCGCGATACGCCCGCGCAGTCCCGCGGTCATGCTCCAGAGCTGCCAGTCGAAATACATGGGTGTGTTCGCGGCGCACCGGGGCCGTCGCCGGAGAACGCAAGCGACTGCGACGCGCGCTTTCAAGCGATTATAGGATGGTCAGGGAGTTGTCCTGAAACGCAAGGATGAAAGCGGAAGGATGAAGTGAACATCATCCGCCGAATTGCAGTTCATCACCCATCGCCGAGCTCGTGCGCCCGGACCAGGACGCCATGAAGCCGTCGAATCTCCCACAGCAGGGCCTGCACGTCCGCGTCGTCACGGCGGCGCAGCGCTATCTGATGAAGCTGGAAACGGGTGAGGGGTTTGCGATAGACGTGGGGCGGGGCTCGCATACCCGGAATTCTGCCTGTTTGTCGAAAAATATTACACTTCAACCGTTCCTGAACCGCACCAGTCCCAATTCATTCCTGTGTTTTCAACCGCTTGATGACGATGGTCTACAGCTTGCTTACGATAATTAACCTACTGCTTTTTCAGTCTGGTTTGTAAAGTTTTCCGACAAACAGACTCCGTTGGGGGCTGGGCGAGTCGGCGCAAGTCGAGGTCGTTTAGGATTTCGTTGATCGCTTCGAATCGAGCCTCGTACTCGGTATAGACGCGTTGTTCATCAGCCGTTCCTTCCTCTTCGCCCTGGATGGGCATGATCACGAACACGCGTGTTTTCGTTTTCGAGAGACCTTTTTGCGTTTGCGCCGAGAGCTTTGGAAAGAGATTTTTCTTATTTCTCTTGAATTTCTCGAACGGGATGCCTGTGTCTTGTCATAGCGCTCCTCCGTCCGATACACCTCAAGGTCGGCGACTGGAACGGTCTGCGATTTCTTCCCCCACGTAGTCTGAATCGTGCCCGTCTGTAGATAGGGAATGACGAATTCCGTGAGGACTTGGGCTTCCGTTCGGTTATTGATCAGCTTCGTCTTGTTTCGGCTTCGAAGCGCAAGAACGTGAAAGAACACCAGCTAAAACTCCCCTTCTACTCAGTAATGTTGCGCTTCAGGCGCGCTTCAATTACCAGAGGCCTTTTTATAGTTATGTAAAGTATTTGTTTTTTGGCGCCCCAGATAGGAATCGAACCTACGACCTGCCCCTTAGGAGGGGGCTGCTCTATCCACTGAGCTACCGGGGCGTGTGGGACATGATTCTAGCCCATACGGCCTCGAATCATTAAGGCGAAAACGAAAGTCGGAAGGCGAAAGGGTTTCGCGGCATATTTCCGGAGACGAATCGAACGTCCGACCTGACCCGGGAGCCCATAGCACGATCAAACGCGCGCGCGTTGCGAGTCAGAATCGTCGAGAGCGCGAAGCGAGGTGCAGCCAATACTCGCCGTATTGGCAAGCCGAGCGACAAAGCTATCGGCGATTGTGGCCGCAACCCCTGTGGCTGGCGCGGTTTTGGCCATCTATTTCGATGCGGCGACGTCCGTTGATTCCGTTAGATAGACGCTCGTACTGCCGCCAAAACCGTGACAGCGCGCGTGCGTTTGGTCGTGTTATGGGCTCTGGGAGGGGGCTGCTCTATCCACTGAGCTACCGGGGCCCGGGAGGGATTTTAGCGCACGGCGCTAAATCCCCGAAGGATGAAGGCGGAAGGATGAAGGATGAAGGCGGAAGGATGAAGGATGAAGGCGGAAGGGGAAGGCGGAAGGATGAGGGGATCACCTTTACGTCGTCACCCTTATCTCGTCACCCGTATCTCGTCACCCGTATCTCGTCACGAGGCGCGCGCTAGTCAACGCGCGCGCCCGAGGCCTTGACGATCTTTCCCCATACCGCGACCTGCTCCCGCAGAAACGCATCGCACTGCTCGGGCTTGGAGCCGACGATTTCGATGTCCGCTTGGGCCAGGCGCGCCCGCACGTCCGGTGCGTGCAGGGCCTTCACGATGTCGGCGTTGAGCTTGCCGAGCGTCGCGGCCGGCACGCCTGCGCGCGTCACGAGCGCCCAGAAGCCCGCGCCCGCGTGATAAGCAGGAAGGCTTTCACCGATGGTGGGCACGTTGGGCAGCGAAGGCGCGCGCCTGGGGCTGGTCGTCGCAATGACTTTCAGTTTGCCGGATTGAATGTAGGGAATCGCTTCCACCAGCACCGTGGAAAGCAGTGGCACGCGTCCGGGCAGAACGTCCAGGACCGCGAGGCTGCGTTCCCTTGTAGGGCACGTGCACGATGTCGATGCCGGCTGCCGCGCGCATCGCCTCGGCGGTGATGTGGTTGGTTGTACCCGACCCGCCCGTGGCGTAGGCGATCTCGCCCGGCCTCGCCTTGGCGAGCTTGATCAGATCGGCCAGGGTTTTTGCCGGAAACGAAGGGTGCGCGGCCAACACCCCGTAGAGGTTGCCGATGTGGGTGATGCAGGCGAAATCCTTCAGGGTGTCGTACGGCAGCTTGGGATACAGCGTCGCGTTGATCCCGAACGGCGTGATGGCGTGCAAGAGGGTATGAGCATCCGCAGGCGCCTTGGCGACGAACTCGGTAGCGATCGTGGTGCCGCCGCCAGGACGATTTTCCACGACGACCTGCTGGCCCCAGGCGTCCGCGAGGTGTTTCGCCAGCACGCGGCCGAATACGTCGGTCTCGCCGCCGGCGGGCAGCGGCATGATGTAGCGCACGGGGCGGGCAGGGAAGCTCTGCGCGCCCGGCTCGGATGCAATAAGCATTCCCGGCAGAATGCCTACGAGCACCGCGATACGGATGGCTGGCATGGCGTTGTCCTCTCCTGTGGAGTTTGCCGGCTTGCCCGACGACGGCGGACACGGTCAATGTAGCAACAACCGGCGCGTCGCGCAAAACGGTTCCGTGTAATAATTCATCGGCGGAAAGGGGGCTGATGAGTTTGACATGGCTGACAATCGCGGTCGTTCTGATCGTCGGATTCCTGGTCTGGCGTAACATTGCCATGGCCGCCGATGTGCCGAAGGCCGGCGATGCCGCGCCCGAATTCTCGCTCCTGGATCAGGACGGAAAGACGCGTTCGCTCGCGGATTTCCGCGACAAGTGGCTCGCGCTCTACTTTTTCCCGCGCGCCGATACGCCGGGGTGAACGGAGCAGGCGGCGCGGTTTCGCGACGCGATGCAGGAGATCGAGGCGCTGGGCGCCGCGGTATGCGGAATCAGCGTGGACGGAACCGACCGCCTTGCGCGGTTTGTCCTGAAATATCGTCTGCCGTTCCCGCTTCTGTCCGACAGCCGTGGGTCGGTCGCGGCGCGCTATGGCTCGCTGCTCAACCTGGGATTCCTGAAGCTCGCCAGGCGCAACACGTTTCTAATCGATCCGCACGGTCGGATTGAGAAGACCTATCTCGGCGTCAATCCGTCGCTGAATGCCGCGGAGGTGATTGCCGACCTGCAGAAGCCGGGGAAGACATGAGACCAGTCACGAGTCACCAGTCACGAGTTACGCCGTCATGTTGAAGAGCATAGACCACGTGGTTTTGACGACCCGCGATCTCGAGAAGTGCCTCGATTTCTATACGCGCGTGCTCGGCATGCGGCTGGAGACGTATGGGAAGGGCCGGATCGCGCTGCGCTTTGGCGATCACAAGTTCAACGTCCATCCCCCGGGTTTCGATGCCGGCATCAAGGCCCGAACGCCTACGCCGGGCTCGCTCGACCTGTGTTTTCTGGCTGATGGACCGCTGGACGATGTCATCGCCCACCTTCAGCGGGAAAAGATTCCGATCGAGGAGGGGCCGTCCAACCGGACCGGTGCGCGGTTCACGATACGCTCGGTCTACGTGCGGGATCCGGACGGAAATCTGGTCGAGATTTCCGAACGGGCATAATGGAAGGGCGTCTCAGATAGAACGTCTCAGATGCGTCAGACGCGTCTCAGATAAGCGTCTCAGATACGGCGTGTCTAGAAAAACGCTTTACGTGGGACACTTCACCTAGGACGCTTCATCTGGGGCGCTTCATCTGCGACGCTTTATTACGATTCACTCGTCACACATTTCTGATATAGCGTGGGGAGCGCTCCTGTCGGATCGTACTTTTTCTTTAGTGCGGCGTAAGCGGCCCCGTTGTAGATGCGGTTGAACTCGGACTCGGGCAGGAAGGTCGACGAGTAAAGCATCTTGATCCCCCCCAGGTCGAAGCATGTCCGGTCGATGATTTTTGTATAGTAATAGTTGCCCTTGTCGGGCCGTTTTTTTACCTGGCAATAACAACCGAAGTTGTAATAGAGCGTGTCGGGCCGCACGGGATAAAGAGTCGGGGTGCCGCGCGTGCGTATGGGTGTCACGATCCACGGCTTGCCCGCCAGATCCACTGCGGACATCGCGAACCGCGTAAGCGCGGCGGCTTGTTCCCACGGCACCTCCCAGTCCTGGATCAACGGTTCTACATCGTCGTCCCGGCGCCACGGCAGCGCGCTCACCAGCCCATGCTTGAAGACCGTATAGCGCTTGTAGAAACCCGAGTTGCGGAACGCCTCGGGTGCGTGACGCCTGAAGAGATCGTAAGCCGGTGTTTCCGGCAGGTTCCAGAACCACTCCGGGTCGTAGCGGAAGAGATAGTCCTTGGTGGTGAGGTACACGTCGGATTCCCGCGATACCAGCTTGTAGAACACATTCCGCCGCAGGATATCGTCGACCCGCGGCACGGTGTCCGCGAAGCGCGAAAGCGTCAGGTACTGCCGGTCCGAGCCGTAGATCAGCCCTTCGACGAAATCCACCTCGTTTCCCATCCCGGCGCGCTCGGTCGCGGCGCGCATCGCCTCGAGGTAGGCGTCCAGATCGCTGTAGGCGCTGGTATGCAGGTGGACGTAAGGGGCGGCCGGCATCAGCTTCAGTCGGGCACGCAGTATGTAGCCGAGCGTGCCGTACGAGTTCGGCAGCGCACCAAACAGATCGGCGTGCTCGTTCACGGCGGTGCACGTCACGATGCGCCCGTCGGCGAGCACGACCTCGGCTTCGATGAGTCCGTCGTGCACGAAGCCGTGGCGGAAGCAGTTCGACTCGATGCCGATGCCGACGGTGGCGCCGCCGATGGTGATGTGCTTGAGCTCCGGCGTGACCAACGGCGCGAGGCCATGCGGCAACGTGTGGTCGACGATGGCTTCGAAGGTCGCGAGGCCTTCCGCCTCGAGCGTGCGGGCCTGGCGGTCCACCTGCAGGACATGATCGAAACCGCTCAGGTCCAGCGTGCGACCGGCTTTCGCGCGTGGTGCGTAACGGAAAAGGTTCGAGCTGGTGCGCTTCCTGAGACCGATCTCACCGCCACCGCCGGCCAGCTGGCCGGCCAAGCGATCCTTTCTTGCTGCAAACGTATCGGCCATTTAGGAGCGGCGGGGAACGGGCCCCTTCCTGCAAGGTGTCAGGAACCTAGGTCCTAGGGTTCCTGACACCTTCCTTCCCGCACCCCCCGGTCGCACGATGGAACTCCTGCACGAACACGGAGAGGGTAAATGGGTCCCTTCCGGCAAGTCATCGGGACCCTGCAGTTCCCCCCGCACCCCCCATGCCGGCGTAGAGGTGCGCACGGCTCATCGGGTAGTCCCGGATGTGGCCGCGGCTATAGGCGATCTGGAAGAGGTGCGTGTGGCCGTGCGGAGAACGGAACATTTCCGCGCACGAATAGAGGTAGGTGCGCCACTTGCGCCGGAACCGTTCGTTGAACGCCGCGGGATCGAGGGCCTGGATCTCGGGCCAGTGCCGCTCGAAACGCTGCGCCCACGCATCGAGGGTCAGCGCATAGTGCCGTCTCAGGTTTTCGACATCGAGCACTTCCAGGCCGGCGCGTTCCATCGCGGTGATCGTTTCCGCGAGACTCGGTATCCACCCGCCGGGAAAGATGTGCTTGCGGATGTCAGTACTCGGTATTGTGCATCCCGACATGCCCGATGAAATGCAGCATGCCGATGCCGCCGGGCTTCAGGCATTCTGCGTGCGCGCGCACGACCTGGGCGATCTGATCGCGTCCCGCGTGCTCGAGGACGCCGATCGATACGCATTTGTCGTAGACGCCCGGGATCTCCCTGAAGTCGGCCTCGATCACTTTCACGGTGGTCTCCAGGTCCCGGCGCGCGATCTCCCGGCGCATCGCTTCGACTTGCTCGTGCGTGGTGTTGATGCCGGTGCCGAGTGCCTGATGGCGCTCCCACGCATAGAATGTAAAGCCGCCCCAGCCGCAGCCGATGTCGACGAAGGTTTCGCCGGGCTTGAGCTGGAGCTTGCGGCACACGTGCTCCATCTTGTTCTGCTGCGCTTCCTCCAGCGTAGTGGTGCCTTCCTTCCAGTAAGCGCAGGTGTACATCATGTACGGATTGTCGAGCCAATAGCGGTAAAACTCGGTCCCGAGGGCATAGTGGAACTCCGCGTTCAACTTGGCCTGTGTGATGGAGCTATTGTTGAAACGAAACTCGTGCCAGTAGTTGCGCAGCGTGTTGAGCGGGTTGGACCGCCAGTCGAACCGCGATTCCATCCCGGCGCGGAATGCGAGCGCGAAGTCGCCTTCGACGTCGAGCCATTGGTCGATGTAGGATTCGATCAGCCCGACATGCCCGAACAACCAGACGCGCCGCTCCGCCGCCGCGTTACGGAAGGTGAGCGTCGCCACCGGCGAGCCATCCCGGTTTTGATAGCTCGAGCCGTCGGCAAAAACGACGCGAAAACAAATGCTCGTTCCTTCTCCGATGGCGCGCATGGCACGCCCGGTCAATCCTGCACGCGCCGGTACCGTACCTACTGTGGAAACCCGTTCTGGCATATACGTCTAACCTCCTTTGGCCTTTGACAGGCGTTTGGCGGTTCGCGACCCCCGCCGCTCCTTGGAGCATGCGGGCGTCTTTTATTCCGCGTGGCCGCCCACTCGGTGGCTCATAATCCGCATTATTATGTACATCTGCATGAAATTGCTAGGATATCCTCGAGGAAGACGTAATCGGGCGTCGGCCCGCAGGACTATCGCGAGCAAAGTCTACCGCTCACCGCTTACCGTTCACCGCTCACGGGTCATTAATGCCTGATTTCTGGGAAAACTCCGGATTCCGCCTGCTCGGGCGTGCCCCCGACGGGCGGCTCCTCGTCACCGACGATTACCTGCGCTTCTACTATTCCCGGCCGGAGCTGGCTTCGGTGGCCGAAAGCTGCGGGGTGGAGCGCGCGCTGCATGCCGCCCTAATGATTGAGCCGCGCCGGAGAATAGACGACGCGGAGATCTCCGCGATAGCCGACCCGGACGCCCGTGAGAACTACCGCGTCATGATGAGATTCCGCGATCAGCTCCTGGCAGCGCCGACCCTGGAGGGGTTCTACGCGAATATCTTTCAAGAGGAAGTGGCCCTCCCACCGGACTTCATACATCACACCGCACAGGTCATTCTGCGCGCGATCCTGGACGGAGAGCCGAACGGGCTGGAAGCGCGAGCGGCGGAACTGTTCTTTCGCAAGCAGCGCGTGAGCATACAGGACGGGGCGATCATGCTTGCCGACGATGAAACCGTTCAGATGCATGCGACGGGGTCGGGCTTCGGCAACCTGGGGCGGTTGTTGCACGAGGGTCAGACGCCGGCGCGGACCGTCGAGCTCGACATCCTAGACGAGACGAGCGCCGCGCGCTATTTCGACCGTGATGAGCGCTTCGACACGGTGCTCAACGTAAATTCCGGGCGACCCGGATGCCTGGCATTCGCGCGGGTGCTGGAACGGTGGGTCGCACACTTCCACGGCGTGCGCGCCACTGTCAAGTCCGTGCGCGAGATCCCGGACGATGAATGGATCTGGCACGTCGGCCTCGATGCCGACGCCAGTGCGATGCTCAATGAGATTTATAATGGCGGCGAGGTCGAGGAGGAGCGGATGAAGCGTGTCATCGGGTTGTTTCGCATGGACTTCCGGGACCCCATCGTACTGCGTCCCGAAATGGCGGGCGCGCCGGTGTTTCTCGGGCTCGCCATGGCGCCCGACGGCACGCTGCGCATGAAGCCGCAAAACCTGCTCATGAATCTGCCGCTCGCCAGGCGCACCTGAGAGCCGGTGTCTCAAGAGACAATTGCACTCACGACGGTGCGCCTTAGGCTGAATTCTGAGAGCTGATTGTCCATGTTCATCGGCGTTCATCGGCGTGTATCTGCGGCTAAAGAACATACTTGATATGGATTGAGCATTCGGATGACGCCCGCCGGGCAATGGCAGGAGATCGCCGCGCGGCCCGAGGAGGAGATAGACCTCGCCGAGGCCGCGCTGGTGATCGCCACGGAGGAGTACCGGAATCTCGATGTGCTCGCGTACTTGAGGCGAATCCACGAGATGGCGGGAACGCTCAAGGCGCGGCTGCGCCACGACATCTCGACCGCGGAAACCGTCATAGCCCTCAACTGCTACCTATTCGACGAGCTCGGTTTTGCAGGCAACGCGGCCGACTACTACGATCCGCGCAACAGCTTCTTCAACGAAGTGCTCGACCGCAGGCTCGGTATACCGATCACGCTGTCCATGCTCTACGTCGAGATCGGGCGAAGGGTGGGACTGGCAGTGCGCGGCGTATCGTTTCCCGGGCACTTCCTGGTGAAGTGCCTGGTGCGTGATGGGGCAGTCGTGCTCGATCCTTATGCCCACGGCGCCTCACTCGGTCTGGACGACCTGCGTCAGCGGCTGCAAGCGCTGCGGGGTGGCACGGCCGAAGTGTCCGACGAAGCCGTGCGGCAGATGCTCGTCTCGGCCAGCAAGAAGGAAATACTGGGGCGAGTCTTGCGCAACCTGAAGAGCATTTACTTGCAGAAACGGGATCTCGAGCGGGCGCTGTCGGCATCCGCTCGCGTCCTGGTGCTCGATCCCGGAGCCGCGGAAGAGTATCGCGATCGCGGGGAGATCTATTTTGAGCTCGAATGCTTTCGCGCCGCACTGGCAGACTTCCAGCAGTACCTGCGGTTGCAGCCGAAAGCCGCCGATGTGGACGAGGTGCGGGGCAAGGTTGCGGAGCTGCAGCAGCTCGCTGCGCGCCTGAATTGAGCCGACTGGAACGAAGCGTGTCAGGAACCTAAGAGTGTTAGGGATCCTAACACCCTTACGGAGCCTTCCCGTTCCCCCCGTGCCACCGGTCGCACGATGAAAGCGTTTTCGCGAGATACAGATTTAAAAACGGCCTCTTCCGCTATGAACGTAATGAATAGCCGGGTGACCGCTAGTTGTGATCGGCGTGGCGCTGTATCTGGCGTTGGTTTTCGCCCTTTACGGATTTCACTACGTCGCTTTGCTCGATACAGACGGCTCTTATCCGGATTGGTACGCCCCGGGCGAACTATTGCTGAGGGCACTCACGTCCGTTGCGCCGGGAATACTGGCGGGATGGCTGTGCCGTGCTGGCGGCCTCGTCACGGGTGCGTGCGTCGGGGGAGTGGGCGGCGCGGCCGAAGCGATAGTATTGGGCGCCCTGATCGGTGTGCCCCTGGGCGAGTTCGGGGCGCGCGTTGCGGTAGCGGCAGGCTCTACCGGCCTCGCCAGTGCTTTGACCAACGCAGTAGGTGGTGTCGCCGGCGAAGCTTTGCGGCAGAAATTTAATGCCTGACAGGCCGGGCCCTTCGTGGTGGCGCTCGCCCTACGTCCTGTTGACCCTGACTGCGCTCTTCTGGGCTGGGAATTCGGTGCTGGGGCGTGCGCTCGCCGATGACGTACCGCCCATCACCCTCTCTTTCTGGCGGTGGTGCATCGCGTTCGTGATCCTGCTGCCCTGGGTCGCCCGATCGCTTGCAGCCCACTGGCGCGTGGTGCTGAATAACTGGAAGGTCATGATATTTCTGTCGGTGCTAGGTGTGCCCGCGTACAACACCATCAACTACGCCGCCCTGCACACCACGACCGCCACCAACAGCCTGCTCGTCAACAGCGCCTGCACGGTGATGATCATCGCGGTGAACTATCTGATGTTCGGCGTGCGCGCTACCGCCCGCCAGTGGACCGGCCTCGCCGTATCGGTCGCAGGAACGCTGCTGATCGTCACTCGCGGCGCGCCGCAGGCGCTGCTCACGCTGGAGCTCGTGCGCGGTGACGTGCTGCTGCTCGCCGCCGCGCTCTCCTGGGCCATTTACACCGCGTGTCTGCGGTGGCGGCCGCGCGAACTGGACCAGCTTACGTTCCTGGGCGCGTCGATCGTGATCGGCGTGATCACGCTCTTTCCGCTGTACTGGTGGGAATCGTTGAGCGCCGCTCCGGTGGTCTTCACACCGGGTGTCCTACTTGGGGTGGCTTATACCGGGATATTTCCTTCGGTCCTCGCGCTGCTCTTCTGGAACAAGGCGGTAGCGGAGGTAGGCGCCAACCGTTCGGGCCAGTTCATGCACCTGGTGCCGGTGTTTGGGATAACGCTGGCCGTGATCTGTTTAGGCGAAACGCTACAGCCGTTTCACCTTGCGGGGGCCGCGATCATATTCACGGGGATCTACCTGGCGACAACGAGAACGCGGCGCTCGACGACAGGCTCTTGACCGCACGCGGTCGCGCCGTTCGACGCTCGGAAAAAGCGGGCCTACCGGCTGAGGGGCAGCCAGATCCGCGCCGCGCGAGGTGCAGCGGCAGCAGTGGAATCCCCCAGCGGTTCAGGGGCGCGGGGCTGCACGGCTTCATGCTCGCGTGCTTCGAGCCGTGCGGGCGTGAGCAACTCCCCGCTCACGGGAACCGAACCGGGTCCCTGTACGGTATCGGACCACGGAAAAACAGGCGCCGAACCGGACGGACCGGGCTTCTTGGGCTTCACCTTGATCTCGATATCGTCCTTGTCTGGCGGCGGGTTGCCGTCAAAGACGAGGTTGCGGCGCCGCTGCAGGTAGGCATCGCGCAGAAAGTCATAGGGATCGAGCGCAGCCGTGTCCAGTATCTTGGATGTTTCGAGCAGCTCGGCGCGGCGGTTCACGAACCGAAGGCCCCACAGGGGGTTGCGGGGATACGGCGCATTAACATAAGTCATCGGATCCGTGAAGAAATCGACGACCCAACCCACGGTATCGCGCAGGTTGCTGGGGCCGAGGAACGGCAGCACGAGGTAAGGCCCATCGCCTATTCCCCAGTAACCGAGCGTCTGGCCGAAATCCTCGTTGTGCTTTTCCAGCCCGATTTCCGTCGCGACGTCGATCAAGCCGAGCAGTCCCGACGTCGTATTGACCACGATGCGCCCCACGTCGGATACTGCCTGACCGAACTTGCCCTGCAGCAGATTGTTGAGGGCGACGATCACGTCGCCGATATTGGAGAAGAAGTTGCTCACTCCCGTCCGCGCGAACTGCGGGAGCACGCCGCGATAGATCTCGGCGGCAGGCTTCAGGAGCAGGTGGTCGACCCCGTCGTTGAAGTGATAGATGCCGCGGTTAATGGGCTCCAGCGGATCCCGGGGATTTCCCGTCGAAGCGCATCCGCCAAGCAGGGTAAGCGCGATCAGTCCGCACAGGACCACCGCGCGCAGGCGGCAAAAAGGAACCCACACGTGGGTTAGCGCGGAAACCATCGGAGGCGTTCCTGGAGTTTTTATTCGTAAGTCCGTGACGAAACAGATTATATCAAGCCTTAACCGGGTAAGGAATGCCGATATCATCCGCCCCCGAAGAGGGTGAGCGGCGGCACTATCAGCCGCCGACTGGAAGCCGACAGGCCTAAACGAAAACCGCAAGTCGAAATCCTAGGGAGTCCTGGTTCCCGCCTGCTCGCGGATCTCGTTGAGCGTCGACTGTGTGGTGGACAGGAGCGGCCCGCCCAGGCTCACCGCGCGCTCGGCGGCGGCGAGCGCGTCATCGAGCTCGCCACGCTCGGCGAGTATGTGGGCCAGATTATTGAACGCAGCGGGGGCATCCGGGTGATCTCGCGCTGCCTGTCTGAACGCGGATTCCGCGGTGTCGAGGTCCTTCAAGGCGTACGCGGTGTTGCCGCGTCCCATCAAGCCGCCGAGGCTCGAGGGCCAACGCCTGAGCATCGCGTTGTATGCAATATGGGCGTTTCCGATATGGCCGCTCTTCTCCAACGCCGCCACGGCCTGACCGTAACGCGTCTCCGTCGCCGTCACCGGTACGCGATCCGGCGGCACGACCACCATTGCCCAGTAGTCGTCGTCCTTCCACACGTATTCGAATACGGGAAACGGCATGGTCTGGCGCTGCTTGGTGCCCGATCGCCGGATGACCTGACCTTCCTCGAGGTCGTAGCCGACGATGACCGCGTAGTGCCACAACGGCCACCATCGATAGCGGTAATTCTCGAGCACCACGACGGGCGTCCCCGCCGCGACTTCGCGCAGCAGGTCCGTGAGCTGCGGCGCGAGCTCGTAGGCAATCAGGCCGTGGCGACGCGGCGCCACGAGCATTTCGATCTGCAGGCTGCCTTTTCGTGCCGGCAGGTAGACTTGCTCGACCATCTGCTCAGGCGTCACCTTGACGCCGGCCGCGTTCATGACCATTGCAACCGCGGCCGGACCGCACTGGTATTCCTCCTGGGCAAAGAAGGGCACCTCCTTCAACTCGGCCTGGACGGGCAGGTCGGGAGGGCGCTCCTCCGTCAGTTTGGTGTACTGGGGGAGGATGAGGGCGCACCCGTTGAGGAGCGCGCCCAGAAGCAGAAAGCCCGCTATCGGGCGGGCTTTCCGGTACCGCAAGAGTGCTTGGAGTATTACTTCTTGTACCACACCAGCCAGATGATTATGCCAATGACGATGACCGCGACAATCCACCATTCATCACCGGCGCCGGTGGGCATCGAATCGATCTTGCCAGCTACTTTGTTGACCTCATCCTGCGTCATCGCATTGACCCGCTCTTTCGCGGACGAGGCTGAAATGCCGAAGGATTCGAGTTGCTTGACGACGTCGCCGCGGCTCATGAAGCTGGCCACTTTGTCGCGATTGAGCTGGTCTTGCGCGCTTGCGACCACCTGGTCGGTGCCGACCATCCCGGCGTGGATCGAGAACGGCATCCATACCATGCTCACGATTAATATTTGTGCTATCAGCTTGTAGAGTCGTCTCATCAAATACTCCTTGTGTTTGTTGACGTTGGATCGAAATCCAAGCACCGGCAAGGGGGCAGGCCGGCGCCTGCTACGTCTTATAGCGCTTAATAAAACGCAACGTCAAGTCATGGACGCACTACAGGTCAATTTCCGCCCATCATCCCGGGCACGTGTTGCAAAATCCGCCATCCGTGAAGAAAACGTGAAGAAAATTGCGAGCATTCAAGGCCCACGCGGCCGGACCCTCGCCAACGCGTCATGGTGTAATTCTTGCGGTCGATTCCATGAGATGGTCCTTTGCTATACTGACTTCGAGCGGCGGGTCGCTCGTCACCTGCCCGACATAACCCGGATACGACGTGAGGACCAGACCATGCTACAAAAAGTGAAACCCGCGGTGCAGTTGAAGGATATGAACCTGTTTCGCCAGCAGTGCTACATCAATGGCGAATGGCTGGACGCCGACAGGAAGGAAACCATCCCCGTTTACAACCCCGCTGATGGAGTACAGATCGGCACCGTGCCCAACCTGGGCGCCGAGGAAACCCGCCGCGCGATCGAAGCGGCCAACGCGGCCTGGCCGGCATGGCGCGGCAAAACGGCGAAGGATCGCGCCGCCATCCTGCGCAAATGGTACGACCTCATGATGGCGAACCAGGAAGATCTTGCCGTGCTGATGACCGTCGAGCAGGGCAAGCCGCTCACCGAGTCGCGCGGCGAAATTGCCTACGGCGCGTCTTTCATCGAATGGTTCGCCGAAGAAGGCAAGCGCGTCTACGGCGACACCATACCGGCGCAGGCGAACGACCGCCGCATCGTCGTGCTCAAGCAGCCGATCGGCGTATGCGCGGCGGTGACGCCGTGGAACTTCCCGAACGCGATGATCACGCGGAAAGCCGGCCCCGCGCTCGCGGCGGGATGCACGATGGTCATCAAGCCGGCGAGCATGACCCCGTATTCGGCGCTCGCGCTGTGCGAGCTTGCCGGGCGCGCGGGCGTGCCCAAGGGGGTGCTGTCGGTGGTGACCGGAGCGTCCGGTCCCATCGGCACGGAACTCACGTCGAACCCGCTCGTACGCAAGTTCACTTTTACCGGCTCGACCGAAGTCGGGAAGAAGTTGATGGCGCAATGCGCGACCACGGTGAAGAAAGTGTCGCTCGAGCTCGGCGGCAACGCCCCCTTCATCGTGTTCGACGACGCCGACCTCGACGCCGCCGTCGAGGGCGCGATGGCGTCCAAGTTCCGCAACACCGGACAGACCTGCGTGTGCGCGAACCGCATCTTCGTGCAGGATGAGGTCTACGACAAATTCGCCACCAAGCTCGGCGAAAAAGTCGGGGCGATGAAGGTGGGCAACGGGCTGGAACCGGGCGTGGTGCAGGGACCGCTGATCGAGCCGAAGGCGGTCGAAAAAGTCGAGGAGCACATTGCGGATGCGCTCGCCAAAGGTGCACGCCTCGTTACCGGAGGCAAGCGCCACGAGAAGGGAGGGCAGTTCTTCCAGCCCACGGTGCTCGCCAATGTGACCCCCTCGATGAAGATCACGCACGAGGAAACCTTCGGGCCGGTCGCGCCGCTCTACCGGTTCAAGACCGAGGACGAGCTGCTCAGGCTCGCCAACGATACCGAGTACGGGTTGGCTGCTTATTTCTACAGCCGCGACATCGGCCGCGTCTGGCGGGTCGCCGAGGGCATTGAGTCGGGAATCGTCGGCATCAACGTTGGCATCATCTCGACCGAAGTCGCGCCGTTCGGCGGCGTGAAGCAATCCGGCATCGGGCGTGAAGGCTCGAAGTACGGCATGGACGAGTTCCTGGAAATCAAGTACTTGTGCGTGGGCGGACTGGACAAGTAAGCCGCTCCAGTCTCTTGCGTGTCCCCAACAGCTTGAACCACGAAGGACACGTGGTTCAAGATTCGTTTTCATGATCCAGATCCTCGGCCTCGACCACATCGTGCTGCGCGTGCGCGACGTTCGGCGCATGGTGCGGTTTTACTGCGAGGTGCTGGGCTGCAGGGTGGACCGCGTGCGTGAGGAACTGGGGCTTACGCACCTGCGAGCAGGTGAGGCGATGATCGATCTCGTGGCGGTGGATGGCGAGCTCGGCCGCAAAGGCGGCGCCGCTGCAGGGCCGGAGGGACGCAATGTCGATCACTTTTGCCTGAGGATCGAACCGTTCGACGCGACGGCGGTGGTGAGCCACTTGGCATCGCACGGGATCGTCGCCGGCGAGATCAAAACTCGATACGGGGCCGAAGGCACCGGCCCGTCGCTCTATGTGGCCGACCCCGAAGGCAACGTCGTCGAACTGAAAGGCCCGCCGCAGCGAGCCGGGTGAGCAGTAAGCAGTAGCGGTGAGCAGAAGGACCGTTGAGCGATGAGCACTAAGCAGTGAACAGGGAACTTCCAGGAAGAGCTGCATCCAATCTTACCGCTTACTAAATTAATTAAGGCAGTTTCATGTACGAAGGCTTCACGCGGTTCGAGATCCAGACTTCGGACCCCGAGGTAAAGATCGTCGGGCGCGTCGGCGGCAAGGGGCCTCCGGTGCTGCTGATACACGGCAATCCGCTCACGCACGTTCACTGGCACCTCGTTGCGCCGCGGCTCGCGCACGACTATACGGTGGTCGTGACCGACCTCAGGGGTTATGGCGACAGCAGCAAGCCGCGTGGGCGGGAAGATCACAGCAACTATTCCTTTCGCCGGATGGGGCAGGATCAGATGGACGTCATGCAGCACCTGGGTTTCGAAAGGTTCTGCGTCGGCGGGCACGACCGGGGCGGGCGGGCGGCGTTCCGCATGGCGCTCGACTACCCCGACCGGGTGCTGAAATTCGCCAGCTTCGACATCCTGCCGACGCATCACATCCTCACCCACGTCAATCTGGGCTGGGCGCTGAACTCATCACACTGGTTTTTCATGGCTCAGCGCTACGATATTCCCGAGAGGCTGATCGAGGGCAAGGAGGATTTCTACATCCTCAAGAAGTTGACGCAGCTCGGAATCGGCAAAGGGGGCTTTACCGAGGAAACCCTGAAGGAATACGCGCGCTGCTGCACGCCCGAGAACATCCATGGCGTGTGCGAGGACTACCGCGCCGCTGTCACCGTGGATCTCGAAATGGACACGGCGGACTTCGAGGCCGGGCGCAAGATCGCGTGCCCGGCGGCGATTTTCTGGGGAGAGCAGAGCCACACCGAAAAGTTCTTTGACCCGTACAAGGCGTGGCCGCAGTATGCGTCCAACATCGTGCGCATACGCCCGCTGCCGTGCGGCCACTACCCGGCCGAGCAGGTGCCGGACCTCGTGTACGACGAGCTTTCCCGTTTCTTGAAGACATGACGAGACGCTGGTTCGGGGAAACGCCGGCCATGAAGAGCACAGCGTAGCGCCAATCAATTTCCGGATTTTCAGCAGGAACTGCAATGACCACGGCACTGATGCCCGTCAACGGCGTGTGCGATCCGCGTTTCGGAGCCGTGCGCGAGGAGTTCGAACGCAATTTCCGCACCCGCGGCGAAGTCGGGGCGGCCGTGTGCGTGTATCAGGATGGCAGGAAAATGGTGGACCTGTGGGGTGGACATAAGGACACCGAGCGCACGGTTCCCTGGGCGGAGGACACCATCGTCATCATGAATTCGGTGGCGAAAAGCATGTGCGCGCTGTGTGCGCACATCCTGATCGACCGCGGACTCGTCGACTTCGACGCGCCGGTGTCACGCTACTGGCCCGAGTTCGCTGCCGCGGGCAAGGAGGACGTACTGGTGCGCCATGTCCTTTCGCACACGTGCGGCGTGATCTATTGCGATCACGCGCCACCCGGCTCGTGGTTCGACTGGAAGGTGCACATCCGTGCCATCGAACAGCAGGCGCCCGCGTGGGAACCGGGAACCAGGGGCGCCTACAACTCGATCAACATCGGCTACATCCTCGGCGAAATCGTGCGTCGCGTGACGGGGAAAAGCGTAGGTACTTTCCTGCGCGAAGAAGTCGCCGGCAAGCTCGGCGCGGACTACCACATCGGCCTGCGGCCCGACGAGATCGCGCGCGTTTCCGACATGCATCGCAATCCGAAGAACGGGTTCTTCAAGATTGCATCCGACGACTCCACGCCGCTGGGCCGCGCATTCCGCTCCGCGCCAAAGATGGGATATTTCCAGAACTGCCGCGAGATTCGCGAGCTCGAAGTAGCCTCCTTTGGCGGTCACGGCAGCGCGCGGGCGATGGCGCGCATCTATGCGATGCTCGCCGGTAACGGCGTAATCGACGGTGTGCGCGTGCTGAGCGCTGATGCTGTCGAGCGCGCTTCCACGTTGGTGTGGGAGGACGATTGCATCATGACGCAGCGCCGTATCCGCATGGGCTACGGCTTCATGCACAACGAACCCAACACCGTGCCCATGGGGGAGAACATGAAAGCGTTTGGCCACACCGGCACCGGCGGGGCTTTTGCCTGGTGCGACCGCGACCGCAATCTAGCGTTTGCCTACTGCACCAACTTCCAGCGCGAAGGCCCTGGCATCGGCCCACGCGGCGCCGCGCTTGGCGTGGCCGCGGGCGGGGGGAAACGGCCGGACTGGCTCGGGTGACCGAGGGAGGAGTGTCGAGGGTCGAGGGAGGAGGAGTGTCGAGGAATCGGTTCCTTTCTTCTTCACCGGTCACCAGTCACAGGTCACCGGTCACTGGGCTTTGATCCCCGCCGCCTTCACCACCTTCGCCCACTTGGCGGTCTCGGACTTGATGTAGGCACCAAACTCTTCGGGCGTGGTGGGATGCGCATCGAGCCCCTGGTTGAACAGGAACTGCTTCACGTCCGGCATGGTGAGCACCTTGGTGACATCGGCGTTCAAGCGGTTGATGAGCGGGCGCGGCGTTTTCGCCGGAGCGAGCAGGCCGTACCAGTTGTTGGCATCAAATCCCTTGAGCCCGGCCTCGGACACAGTCGGCATATCGGGTAGCAGCGAAGAGCGCTTGATGGTGCTCACTGCGATGCCCTTTATCTTGCCGCTCTTCACGTGAGGCGCAGCGGTGGCGATCGTGGCGAATACCACTTGTACCTGCCCCGCGATCAGGTCGATCATGACCGGCGCTCCACCTTTGTACGGGATGTGCACCATTTTCACGCCCGCCATGGTGTTGAACAGCTCCAGCGCGAGATGCCCGGTGGCGCCGACGCCCGAAGAGCCAGCGCTGAGCGACTTCGACTTGGCGAGAGCGATGAGCTCTTTGACCGAGTTGACCGGCACCGAAGGGTGCAGCGCCAGCACATTGGTCGAATCAACCGCCAGCGTTATCGGCGCGAGGTCCTTTTGCGGGTCGAACGGCAGCTTGTCGAAGAGACTAGGGTTGACCGAGAGCGCGGCGATCGTACCCATCAGCAGGGTGTAGCCGTCGGGGTTAGCGTGGGCCACGATCTCGGTCGCGATGTTGCCGGTGGCGCCGGCGCGGTTATCCACGATCACCTGCTGCCCGAGAATATCGGTGAGCTTGGCCGCGATGGCACGCGCGGTGGTGTCGGTACCGCCGCCGGGTGCGAAGCCGACGACGAATCGGACCGGCCGGTTCGGCCAGTCTGCGGCAAGAGTAGCGGGCGACACCGCCATCATTAATCGTCGCCGCAGACTAAAGGCAGAATTCTTCTGCCAGATACCTATTCAACTTTCAATGTGTTCTCCTCGTGAACGATCTATGGTATTCATATTTGGCCGCAAGCGGTGGAATTAGAACATGCCGATTCAGTCGCGGTGACGGGTCCGTCATTGCTGCGAGTTTATTCACGTGCCGAGCTTGCGGCCTGCCTCGCGGCTTTGCGCCCGGCGGCGAGCTTCGCCGCGAGCGTGAACGCGTGCTCCAGCGCGCCGGGATCGGCCTTGCCCTGACCCACGATATCGAACGCCGTACCGTGCGCCGGCGTGGTGAAGACGGTCTTCAAGCCCGCCGTCACGGTCACGCCCTGGTTGAAGCCAAGAAGCTTGGTCGCGATCTGCCCCTGGTCGTGGTACATGGTTACCACACCGTCGTATTCGCCGCGGAGCGCCTTGAGAAAGATGACGTCCGATGAAATGGGGCCGACGCACGCCAGGCCGGCCTCCCGCAGTCTCTCGACGGTGGGGCGAATGATACGGATTTCTTCGTCGCCGAACAGACCGCCTTCGCCGCTGTGGGGATTGAGCGCAGCGATTCCGAGGCGCGGATGCGCAACGCCGGCCGCGCGCAGGGTCTCGTCGGCGAGCCGGATCGCCGCCTCGATGCGCTCCGCCGTGATCATGTTGACCGCTTCACGCAACGCAACGTGCGACGTGACGCGGAACGTGCTGAACTGCCTGATGACGTTCATCTCGCCGAAAAAGCCGCTGTGGTTGGTGAGCTTGGCGAACATCTGGTGCTCGTCGTGAAACTTCCATCCGCCCCGATGCAGCGCCGCTTTGTTGAGGGGTGCGAAACAGATGCCGTCAAGCTTGCCCGCGAGCGCCAGGTCGATCATGAACTTGAGCGTGTCCCCCGACAGGCGGCCCGATTCCTCCGATACCTCGCCACGCTTGATGCGTCCGGGATCGATGTTGTGCAGGTCGATGAGGGGTACATCGGCGCGCGGCCATCTGACTTCCTCGACGCGCTGGTAGACGGTGTAGGGAAGGGTGACGCCGGTCTCGCGTATGCCCAGGTCGAGCACCCGCCGGTCGCCGAACACGATCACGCGTGCGAGCGCCTTGGCCGCGTCCGAAGCCAGCAGCTTCGAGCTGATTTCCGGCCCGATGCCGGTCATGTCGCCGAGCATCATGCCGATTACAGGAAGGGGTTCGCTCATAGGCCGATATTCCTTAAATCAAGAGTATACGCGCGGGGCAGGGAGGTTCCCTGCCGGCTGTCAGCGCGGGCGACGTTTCGGTGAGGTCGCGCGCGGCTTGCCGCCGATCGCGAGCAATTGCGTGAGCTCGCGGATACTCTTCAGCTTTTCCAGGCGGAAGACCAGCTCGACCACCTTCTCGGCGTTCGCCTTCGGTAGCTTGCCCCAGGCGGCGCAATCGCGGAACTTGACGGCGAGCTCTTCATCCCTCATCGGATTCGCCGGGCTGCCCTTGCCGAAGTCGGCGCGGCCGCCGATCCTCCGGCCGTCGGCGAGCTCGATTTCGATGATCGTGGTCATCTTCTCGTAGCCGGCTGCCTCGGCGTCCGGGTGCACGCCGAATTCGATTCTTTCGATCAACGCCTGAACGTCACTGCGCCTGAGCACGCGATCGGTGAACTCGGCGAGCCCGGCTCTTCTCTCTATGAGCAGGATCGCCATGCAGAATTCCATGCTGAACTTGGCCTGCAGCTCGTTCTTCGGGCGGTGGTGGATCAGCGCGTTCGGCATATGGCGGTTGGTCCCGACCTTGACCTTTACGACCCGCTCCGGCTGGATATCGTGCATTAGAACGAGGTTGAGCATCACTCCCATGCCCGGATGTGTGAGCGAACCGCTCGGATGCGGCTTGATCGAAACGCCGGGAGAGGCGAACGTCCATGGGTTGCCCAACTTGTCTTCGATCGCAGCGTTATCGTAGCCGCCGCCGGCCGCCCTGAAGAACCCGCGGTTTGCCTCGAGCACGCTGTCGGTCGCTGTCCAGCCGAGCTTGGCGAACTCCGCGGCGACAATGCCGCTCTCCGCCGAGCGACCCGGGTGGAACGGCTTGGTCATGGTGCCGAAATTTTCCCGCAGTCCGGCGGCCTGGCTCGCGCCAAGTCCAAGCGCGCGGCGCGTCCGCTCGACATTCAGGCCCAGCATTCGCGCCGCGCCCGCGGTCGCGCCGATCGCACCGATGGTGGCGGTGGAGTGAAACCCGTGGTCGTAATGCCGCGGATTGATCGCTTCCGCGATCTTGGTTTCGACCTCTACCGCGATCTGATACGCGGTCAGGTACGTCGCGTCCGGAGCGGTTATCGCGCTCGCCCAGTGCCAGCACCGGCGGGAGCGCGGGTGCGGTGGGGTGGGTGAGCAGCCCGTAGACACGATCCTTCGCGACCGCAAGCTGCGTGTCGTCATAATCGTCCGCATGGATGGCGATGCCGTTGGCGAATGCCGCGAAGCGCGGCGGGACCTTCATTCCGCTCCCGATTATCGTGCAGCCCCTGTTGGTGGGAAAACCCAGCGTTCCCAGGTAGTCGCGGACGATGTGCCCGGACTCGGCGGCGTTGCCGGCTAATGCAAGGCCGATGCCGTCGAGTATGGAGCGCTTGCCGCAGTGCGCTACATCGGGAGGGATATCCGCCGCGCGCGTGCGCGTGATGAAATCAGCGACATAGGCGGTCAGGGACCTCCCGGTGCTCATGACTATTCTCGCAAGTGGATATCGCGGCGTGTTCGGGGAGAATCTTGGCGCAATCGATGATTCAAAGCGCTTGCGCCAGCGCCGTGCCGAGGTCGGCGGTGCCGGCTTTGCCGCCGAGGTCCGGCGTCTTCGGGCCATCCTGCAGTACCTTCTCGATCGCCTTGAGGATAGCGGCCCCCGCTTCCGGGCAGCCGAGGTGATCGAGCATCATCGCGCCCGCCCAGATCTGGCCGATCGGATTGGCGATCTTCCTGCCGTAGATATCGGGCGCCGAGCCGTGGACCGGCTCGAACAGGGACGGAAATTGCTTTTCCGGATTCATGTTGGCCGACGGCGCGATGCCGATGGTACCGGTCGCAGCCGGCCCCAGGTCCGAGAGTATGTCGCCGAAGAGGTTGGAGCCGACCACGACGTCGAACCGGTCGGGATTCATTATGAAGTGCGCGCACAGGATATCGATGTGGTACCAGTCGGTCCTCACCTGCGGGTAGCGGGTCGCCATTTCCTTCACGCGCTCGTCCCAGTACGGCATGGAGATCGAGATGCCGTTCGATTTGGTGGCCGAGGTCAGGTGCTTTTTCGGGCGCGTCATGGCGAGCTCGTAAGCGTACTTGAGTATGCGGT
The DNA here is from genome assembly GCA_963802355.1 of uncultured beta proteobacterium. GTDB lineage: Bacteria > Pseudomonadota > Gammaproteobacteria > Burkholderiales > SG8-41 > SG8-41. The sequence continues at coordinate 80,694 of CAWDIV010000016.1, forward strand.
CCACACCCTGGCGCGAGAACACCGCCTGCTGCGTCACGAACTCGCGCTCGGTGCCGGCGTACATGCGCCCGCCGACGGACGAGTACTCGCCTTCGCTGTTCTCGCGCACCACCCAGAAGTCGATGTCCCCGACATTCCGGCCGGCGAGCGGACACTTCATTCCAGGCATCAGGCGTACCGGTCGCAGGTTCACGTACTGGTCATAGCCGCGGCGGAACGGGATCAGCAGCCCCCACAGCGAGACGTGGTCGGGCACCGTGGCGGGCCAGCCGGCGGCACCGAAGTAAACGGCGTCGTGCTGCTTCAACCGGTCGAGTGCATCCTCCGGCATCATGCGCCCGTGCCTGGCGTAGTAGTCGCAGCTCCAGTCGAACTCGTCGAATTGCCACTGGATGCCGAACTTGCGGCCGGCGGCCTCGAGCACGCGCAAGCCCTCCGGCATCACTTCCTTGCCGATGCCGTCGCCGGGAATGACTGCGATTCTGAATTTTTTCATAACTGTCTATTCGATGCGGAAGAAGCGAACGTCAGACCTACAAAGGATTTCGATCACCGTAAGTCGTCGCTCAGGCCCGTGATTCTACCAGTGCCCGGGAATAGCGCGCCCGGATCTTCGGCCCACGATTCGCGGTCTACGCTATCGATTGGAACAGTCGAGGAATGCTAAGATTTCACCATGTACAAGGATACGAGCCGCATAGTCGCCGGCGTGATGATGGCTTGCCTGCTTGCGTCCGGAGCAGCATCCTCCGGGGCGGAGTTGCCGCAGATGACTATCCGCGCCGGCTCAGAGGGGCTGCTGCGTGTTGGACACGATGCTGTCGTTATCCCATCCTTCAGACGCTTTGTTGCCGTCGTCACTGCGGTGGGTCCCCCGGACAAGGATGGCCGCGTCTATTCCTTCCGAGTTGCGCAAATCGGCCGCGAAGGACTCAAGGCAGTGACCGCCGGTCAGATGCGGGGCTGGCGCGTGACCATACTCGCCGGTCAGCTCTTCGCGAGTCACTTCGAGGTGCGCAGCAACACGGAAACCGAGATCACCGTCAACCCGCAGAGTGGCGCGTTGAACGGACTCGCCGAACGCGACGTCCTGATCGTGGAGGACGTCGCCGCCGGCCCGTTGGCTCCCGAGCCGGACGGCCGCCGCGGACAGGGTACTTAGCGCGCAGATGAGACTCGTAGCGACCTGCGCGGTTTTCTGCTGGCTGGTTCTCTGTGCGCCGGGGATCGCAGCCCAGGGTGCCCGCATTCCAGCCGATGCGGTAGACGCATTCCATGCCGCGCTGCGAGCGAAGGACACCCCGGGTGCGCTTTCCTTGCTCGATCGCGGGCTCGTGGTGTACGAGTTCGGCACGGTTGATCCGACCGTCGAGGCCTATGCCTTCAGCCATTTACGCTTCGACATGGACATGGCCGCGATCACGCGCTGGAAGCTCGAATCGCGGCGCGTCGGCGGCGAGGGGAATGAGCGCTGGGTGCTCAGCACTTATCGCGTAACCGGGACGCTGCCCGATGGCACGCCCATCGATCATCTCACCCTCGAAACCGCCGTGCTGCGCCGCACCGGGGACCTGTTTCGCATCGTTCACCTGCATTGGTCGACGAACGACGCGGCATTTCAGGCGCGCGCTCAGAGTCAGCGCGGGTCGACACCTGCACGATAAGTCACCGGCCAGCCTAGCCTACGATGGGCTGAGCCAGGATCCACAGGCTGAGCGTCGTGTAGGCGACCATCAGTACGACGATTGGGATCTGGCTGGCGAGCGCCGCCCGGCGGCTGCCGAACATGCGCAGCGCCGCCGCGTGGGCGAGAAAGACTGCAATGACGTGGCCGACCACTATCAGCGTTACGGCGCCGTACCAAAACACGTACGGGCTGACGATCCCCAGATCGACCTGGTACTGCGCGGTGCCGAAAAGATCCCAACCGAAGCCGAAAGGGTTCGATGCAAGCGGGATGATGAGCTGACCGGCGGTAAGCAGCAGCGAGAAGTAGTGCGACAGATGATAAGCGACCGCGATCGGGACTAAGGTCAGCACGAACGCGCAGGCAGCTTCGCTCACTGAGAAAGGAGCGGGCGACCATTTACGCGCCATCCCCAGCATGGCCCAACTCGCGAGCCAGTAGGCGGCAATAAAACCGAGCGCAAACGCGACGAGCGTCACGGTATTGATGACTTGGGTTTCCCCCAATCCCCGCTCGGAAAGCTCGAACAGCAGCGACGTCAGAGCCGGCGAGCTCTGAACCGCGGTGTGCAGCCGCTGGTTCAGCGGCGTCTCCAGGAAACCGTCGAACGTCACGGTCGCGAGCATGAGCAGCACGAACACGAGCAACGAGGGCCGCACCCTGTCGCCCGCCAGCAGCCCGGCGCCTGGTGGCCGCATGTAGAGCGCGCGGGCGGCGCCGGGTATGAATGGCGGTGTAGCCGCCAGCGGCGCGAAGCGTCCGAGTATTCCGAACAAAATGGTGAACGCTTCTCCGTTCTGTAGCCACACCTGGCGGCCGTAGAGAAACATCCCGGACCACGTAACCAAGGTGTAAACGACGATGGCGCGAGCGAGATAGGCCGGTACGTCGTTGTCTTGCCAAATGAGCTCGGCCCAGGCAAAGCACAGGAAAAGCGCCACCGCCGGCCACGCGCCGAGCCAGCTGGGGTACGGGAGCCTGCGCGACAGGGAACGGCCGCCAGTCAGCGCTGCGTAGAGCGCTTCGCACCAGGCGAAAATCGTGTCGAGCGGATTGACCAGCATCCAAAGATCGACGATTAGCGCGCAGACGAAGGCGCAGCCTACCCACCATACGACCCAAATCATGGTCGTGATGAGGTTGGAGTACGGGTTCTGGACGCCAACAAACCCCGCGTATAACGTCAGCACGAACACCATGACCGCGAGCAGGCGCACGAGTGCGACGATCGCCGGATGGGCGATCCATCGAAGCGGCGCGAGTCGCAGGAGGTTAAGCCGCGGGTAGCGCCCGGCGATTGTTCCTTCGCGCATGTAGAAGGCGATCACCGCGAACGTGAGTACCGATGGTTGCACCCGCGCCGGTCATCCATAGCCAGAGGGGCAGCGGCAAGTCGAAGCGCTGTCCAAAGCCGTGCCCGGCGGCCGGAGTCGCCGCGCCCAGGAACAAGGCTGCGCCAGGCGCGACTTTGCACACGCGGGCGGTGCGGATACCCGCCACGGCTATCCTAGGAGACGGTAACGAAATGAGGGGATACTCCCCTCATACTCCCCTACATCGGGGGCCGTAACCGTCATTTTGTTACGGCCTCTAAGGAAGAACTTCGAGGTAGAGGACCGCTCGATGATGTCCCGGGCCTTGGCGATGCTCCGACACTGGGAAGCGTCCCGCCAAGTTCGCCTTGAAGATCATGGCAGCTGGGGTGTTCGGCGCCAGTCGGGTCTCTATGTCGTAGCCGTGCAAATGGAGCGTCATGGACCGGTCGCTCAACCATCGCAGCTCGAGCTGATCGCCCCGGCGTGCCCTGATGGTGTCATCGATACCAGTCACCTTGCCGCCCTTTAGCGTCAACTCGAAGACCTTGCGTGATTGACCCTCGGAAGAATCAGAAGCCAGCTTGGACGCCTTGAGGGATGCACAAGGCGGGACAGCAGAAGCGCCTCGCAAGAGCAGAATTTCACCGCTAACTGCAATGGCGACAGCCGCGACGATGCAGATGATCGTCCGGACCCGGGCTCGCTCAACCATTGCACGCTGGAAAGCGCGAAAGACCGGGCAATGCCCGGCCTTTCGAGGCTATCGCGCGTCGGCGCAGCTTGTTACTTCTGGCGCACCTCGATGTTGCCACCGCCGATTGCGCCGCCGATCGTGTAATTGCAGCCTGCGGTGCAGGTGAGGTGCAGAGCGTCCGCCGGCGCGCGTGAGCCTTCACCGTTATCCTGCACGCACACCCGGAAGGTCGCCTTCTCACCGTTGTAGGTTCCCACGCCGTCGAGCTGCATCGAAGTGGCGCCGGGGGGCACTGCTCCGCACTGGTCACGGACGCTCCCCAGGGACGTCCACTGATTGATCTGGACATGAGCCTTGGTGGTATGGTCTATCAGGTTGAGCTTGCCGACCAGGTTCGTGCCGATGCGGCTCCCTTCCAGGCCGAACGTAACTCTTGTTGCGGCCGCCGGCGCCGCCGCTAATCCAGCCGCCACCCTCAGCTTCCCTGCGCAGGCACGGATTGTAATCCGGATTCGTCAGCTCGATACTGACCAGGCCGCCCTGGTTCCACCCCGTGTAGACGAAGCAGTTTGCGGCATCGTAGCGCACATCCGGCCGGGTGAAGTCCGTTTCACCGGCGGCAGTGGTGGTATGGCGCTCCTTCTTGTAGTAAGCGATCTCCTTCGGGTTCGCCGGATCGCGGATGTCAACGAAGCGTATGCCCTGGTTGGCGGCGGCAAATATCACCAGCCGCGCCTTGTAGCGGTCGTCGAACCCGATGTAGTGCACCATTCCGCCGTCGGTATCGGCAGCGAGGTTGGCCGCGCAGTTTTCCGGCTTGTTCACATCGGGCTTGAAGGTCCCCACGACCTGCGGATTGCGCTCGTCGGTGATGTCGATGATGCGGGCATACGTACGCTGCGCGCATACGCCGGCTGCATTGCCATTGAGACCGCCGCCGGATTCGTCGGTCGACACGACATATTCCTTGCCGTTCTCGTGAATGATGTATTCGGTCGCGTGGGCAGACGCCGTGGACCCGTCGCCGAAATCGGGGTCGATCTGCTGATCGCACCAGGAGCGGAAGCTGATGTAGGGCAGTTCGTACCCGTTCGGGCCGGGCGTGCGGGTAGCGACCTGCGTCGAGTCGAGGATCAGCAGGCCGTTGGCGCACCGCTGGTTCTGGGCCGGGATCGGGTTGTTGTTGTTGCCGCCTAGGGAGTTGTTCCCGCCGTAGAGCGCCATGTACAGCCGGGTCCCGGCGTCGTTGGTGCTCACGTCGTGGAAGTTGGTGGTGGCGAGCGTCCGGCCTTGCGGGCTGTTGGGATCGCTCAGGCTGCCAGGCAGGCTCAGCCGGTTCCAGTTGAAAAGGTGCTTCGGATTCTTCGGGTCCGAAAGATCCGTCACGTGCATGTCGATGCGGGCCGGATTAATCGTGTTGTTCGCACCCGACAGCAGGCGTACACCGCCGAACGGAATGCCGTAGTAGGTCTTCCCATCGGGGGTGAGCCATCCGTCGTGATTGCCGCCGGCTGTGCTGTATGTGGTCGACAGCGCCACCGGGTTGAGACAATCCGAAATGTCGTAGACGTCCAGGGGATTGGTCGCGACGCCGTTGACCGTCGGGCCAAAATCCTTGAACGCCGCCACCATGAGGTTGCCCGATACCTCGAGCGCCGAATACGCCCGGATCATCGCAGGGGTCCTCAGAATCTTGCCGTTCGGATTCGGCGGATTCGCGGTATCGGGTGTGATCACGAGATTGGACGGAACCTTAGCGTCCAGGACGGCCGTCCCGGTCGTCAGCAGGTTCAGGTTGGACGGATCGCGCATGCTGGAGTACACGCAATTGCCGATGTGCTGTGTCTCGCCGTAGCTGCCCCGGTTGAAGAGCGTGTGCTGGGCTACCCTGCGGACGCCGCACCAGTGGCCCTGGAACCCGTTGGGGCCGTTCCGGTCCGCGAACGAGGTCGATCCCTGCAGGCCCGTTTCAGGCTGGTCGCCGGGACCCGGGACGCAGAAGGACACGGCTTGCGCCGCCGCCGGAGACAGCAACGCGATCGCGACCGCCGCTGCCAATATGCTGGAATGCCTGCGAAAACTGCTGCCTGCTTGTACCATCGTCGATCCTCCCTTGGTTGCCGCCGCGCGTCGGGGGAGTATGCGCGGCGGCTCGGCACGAAATTTTCTTTTTTTGAGTCTATGCTTGAGTCTCGCACACTGTCAATGAATAGGAAGGCGTGGGAGTCCACATTGAAGAGATGAATGACATTTGAAAATGTCAGCCGCGGTGTCCGGTAGAATGAAGGACCAGTTCTTTTGATGTGGCATCAACGGAAATGACGGCGCCTTGGCGTTCTCACGCAGTGCCCGCAACCAGCGGCAAACGCCGCGCGAGCATCGCGTTCGCAGCGGCGTTCGTCCTGCTGTCGGAGTGGCTACTCTCGCCGGGAGCGCACGGGTTCCAGCCGCCGCCCGAAAGCGAAAAACCGCGCACCGGGGCGGGGGCGCGTGAGAGTCATGCCGTTACCTCGGCCGGTGTCGTCCCAGCGCACGTTTCCGGCGGTCGCGTGGGTTCGGCTCCGGCCGCAACCTCCGAGGTCGTTTCACTCAATATCACGCTGAGAGGAATAGTCGCGGCAGGCGAAGGGTCGGGATACGCCATCGTCAATACAGGCAGTGACGAGCAGACCATCAGTGTCGGCCGTGAAGTCCTTTCCGGCGTCGTTCTCACGGCCGTTTACCCGGGATACATCCTGTTGCGTCGCGCCGGAAAGGTGGAGCGGGTTGACCTGGAAAAGGGCGCCCAGCCGGCGAGCAGGCCGCAGCAGCAGGCAGGCCCTGCCGCGCCAGAGGAGCGCCAGCAGCAAGATGACGGTTCCGATCGCTTCGCGCCCGGCCCAGCCGGGGGTCTAGTCGTTGTAAACGTGAACGCCGGAGGCCTGAGCGACAGCCTCGGCCTGGAGGCAGGCGACGTCGTGCTGAGCGTGAATGGCCGCCGCCTCTCGATGCCATCGGAGCTGACGGCCATTTATTCCGGGCTCAAGTTCGGTCAGCAGGTCCAGATCGAAGTGATGCGCGGCGGACAACGCCTCGAGCTGAGTCAACGGGCACTGATTCATTGAGATCGGCCAGCAGCCGGCGGGAGCGGCGCCGAGTCTGATTACGGTTCACGCCTCCCTTATTTGGCCAGTCCGAGCTCGGTCAAAAACGCTTTCGCGTCCTCATTATCCCGCGCCAAGAACTTGATCGACGCGGCACTGCCCTGGAAATTGGTCCTCCAGAAATTCGTTTCGAGCTCAGCCTTCCAGGCCTCATCGTCCATCATGCGGCGAAAGACGCCCTCCCAGTAGGCGATCTGTTCGTTCGTCATCCCTTTCGGACCGATGAGCATGCGCCATTGGGTCACCTCCACGTCGTGTCCCTGCTCCTTCCAGGTCGGAACGTCCTTGAATATTCCGGGCAAGCGTTCCCGCGCGGTCACCGCGAGGACCCGGACCTGGTTGTTGCGCAGGAGCTGAGAGGTGAACCCCACGGAGACCGGCACGACGTCGACGTGCCCTCCAGGAGGGCGGTGCTGGCGGCGCCGCCCGAGGGAAAGATGACGTTCTTCATCTTCTTCAGATCCAGCCCCGCGTTCTTGAATGCGGCGGCCACCCCTTGGTGATTCTGATTGCCGATGCTGGTGGCGATGCCGAAAGTCAACGCGGTCGGATCTTTCTTCATGAAGGTGACCAGGTCCTTGCCGCTCTTGATCGGGGACACGGGCTTGACGGTGACGGCGATGTATTCGTCGAAGAGATAATCAGCGGCGTCAACTCGGTGTAGCTCGGACCATGGCCCGAGATGTTGTTGGTGAGCAGTGCGCGCGCTCCCATGACCAGAAAGTTGCCGCTGCCGGGATGCTGGTTGGCGTAGTGGTAGGCTACGCTGCCCCCGCCGCCGGGCTTGTTGACGACCGAAACCGGCACAGGGACGTAGCGCCGCTCCTGCAGGATCTTGATCATGATGCGCAGGATCCGGTCGGATCCTCCGCCCGGTGCATTGGTGGCTATGAGCTCGACGGGTTTGTCGGGCTTCCACTCCGCCGCAGCGGCGCCAAAGGCCGGTGCGCCGAGCACGGCGCACGCGGCGAGTATCGCGGGTCCCGAAAGATTCCATAGCCCGAACGCAACCGTTATTTTCATGGCTTCCTCTTGCAGGCGTGACTGGTGACTCATGACTGGTGACTCGTGACTGGTGGGGACCGAGCGTTGAACGGCCTTCGTGCGTCCGTTAGAACGCGCAGCCAAACCGGCGCCACGCGTCCGGATTTGGCCCTACTTGGCCAGTCCGAGCTCGGTCAAAAACGCTTTCGCGTCCTCGTAGTCCCGCGCCAGGAACTTGCGCGATTCGGCGCTCGTCTGGAAATTGCCGGTCCAGAAATTCTCCTCGAGTTCTTTCTTCCAGTCGTCCGCCTCGATCATGCGGCGCATGACGTTTTCCCAGTACGCGAGCTGTCCTTGCGTCATTCCTTTCGGCCCGATGAAAATCCGCCACTGGGACACCACTGCGTCGTATCCCTGCTCCTTCCAGGTTGGTACCTCTTTCAGTATCCCGGGCAATCGCTGCGGCGCACCCACCGCGATTATCCGAACCTGGCCGTTGCGCAGCAGGGACGACGCGAATCCGACGGAGATCGGCACAACGTCGACGTGTCCGCCGAGCAGGGCCGTGGTGGCGGCGCCGCCCGACGGAAAAATCACGTTCTTCATCTTCTTCATGTCGATACCGGCGACCTTGAAGGCCGAAGCTACGCCCGAGTGATTCGGCGCGCCGAGGCTGGTGGCGATGCCGAAACTCAGTGCGGTCGGGTCTCGCTTCATGAACCCGATCAAGTCCTTGCCGGTCCGGATCGGCGACACCGGCTTGACGGTGACGGCGATGTACTCGTCGAAGAGACGCACCACGGGGGTGAATTCGGTATAACTCGGCCCGTGACCCGAGATGTTGTTGGTGAGCAAAGAGCGCGATCCCATGACCAGGAAATTCCCGCTTCCGGGATGCTGGTTGGCGTAGTTGTAGGCTACGCTGCCACCACCACCGGGCTTGTTCACGACCGATACCGGCACCGGCACGTAGCGGCGCTCCTGCAAGATCTTGGTCATGATGCGCAGGATCCGGTCGGAGCCGCCGCCGGGCGCGTTGGTCGCTATGAGCTCTACCGGCTTCTCCGGCTTCCACTCCTGCGCCGCCGCGCCGGGGATCCCGGTTATGGCGTAAGCCACGGCCATTGCCACGACTGTTGCAAGCGTCGTACTCCGGAAAGCCGCGGTATGCCACGCTGAACTACCTCTAGCCATGATGCGCCCCCTCGTGTCGATTGTTGTTCAGATCAGGTTAGGTTAGACCGAAATCCTTTTCGGAGAAAGGTGTTCGCGGCACAACACGGGCGTGGCAACGCTGCTGGATGCTGGTAAAAGTAGGCGATAATCGATCAGATACACGATCTGGGGCAGGTACATGTCGACGGCAGCTACGCCACGGCAGCGTCTACGCAGGCGGCTCACTCAGGGCCCGGTCATCGTCGCCCCGGGCATTTATGATGCGTACGGCGCGCGGTTCGTCGAGCAGGCGGGCTTCGAAGCGGTTTACCTGACCGGCAACGGCGTCTCGGCGAGCCTGCTGGGAAGGCCGGACGTCGGGCTGGTGGACCTCACCATGATCACGAGCCATGCCCGCCACGTCGCGGCCTGCGTGGATATCCCGGTAATTTGCGATGCGGACACCGGCTACGGCAACGCAGTCAATGTATGGCGTACGGTCGAAGAGTTCGAGGCCGCGGGCGTCGCGGCGATTCATCTGGAAGACCAGGCTTCTCCAAAGCGGTGCGGTCAGCTTCCAGGCGCCCGCCCGGTAATCGAGCTCGGTGAGGCGGTCGGGAAGATCGAGGCGGCGGTGGCGGCGCGCCGGGATCCGGATTTCGTCATCATCGCCCGGACCGATTCGGCGGAAGCGCACGGCCTCGACGAAGCGATCGAGCGCGGCCGGGCATACCGCAAAGCGGGCGCGGATGTAATCTTCGTCGAGATGAAAGCCGGTCCGGCCATACTGGCCGAGTTAAAGCGCATCACGTCGGAACTGGACGTGCCGTGCCTCGTCAACATGGGCGCTGGAGGTAAACTCGACGATCTGGACACCGAAGGAATCGGGCGGCTGGGCCTGCGCATAGCGATTTACCCTGGCCTGGCGCGCAGCGCAGCCGGCTTCGCGATCCACGAAGCGGTTGCTGCGCTGAAACGCGACGGGAACACGAAAGCCGTGCGTGGCCGGATGCTCGGCTTGAAAGAGTACAACGAGGCGCTCAAGCTCGACGAGATCGAGGAATGGGAGAGAAAATATCTATTGAACAGGTGAACGAGTGAACAGGTGAACGAGTGAGCCCCTCACCCTAACCCTCTCCCCGGGTGTTGGGGAGAGGGAATTTGCTTTTGCCTCCCGTTCACTCGTTCACTCGTTCACGGAGTTTCTTATGGAAGTTACCAAGACACTCGCAAAGTTCATAGTTACGCATCACTATCGTGACATCCCGGAGAAAGTCCGGCACGAGGCGGCGCGGTCGTTCCTCAACTGGATGGGCTGCGCGGTAGGCGCTTGCCGGCACGAGACGATAGACCGCGCCCTCGCCGCGCTCGTTGAGTTCTCGGGGCCGCCGCAAGCGACGGTGCTCGGGCGGGGCGAACGAGTCGATGCGATGCTGGCCGCGCTCTTGAACGGCACCAGCTCGCACGTCTTCGATTTCGACGACACGCACCTGAAAACAGTCATCCACCCCAGCGGCCCCGTTGCCTCGGCCATCCTCGCGCTCGCGGAAAAGGCGCCGGTGCAGGGCGAGGACTTCCTGCACGCGTTCATACTGGGGGTGGAAACGGAATGCCGCATCGGCAATTCCGTTTATCCCGCCCACTACGACGTGGGCTGGCACATTACCGGTACGGCCGGCGTGTTTGGCGCCGCGGCCGCGGCGGGCCGCCTGCTCGGCCTGACAGAGCAGCAGATGATGTGGGCGCTCGGCATCGCCGCAACCCAGTCGTCGGGCTTGCGCGAGATGTTCGGCACGATGGTGAAGCCCATGCACCCGGGCAACGCCGCGCGCAACGGGCTGCTCGCCGCGCTGCTCGCCGCCCGAGGACTTCACCAGCTCGAACCAGGGCATAGAAGCACCGCGCGGCTTCGCGCACGTGCTGTCCACCGAGTTCAAGCCCGAAGAGATTACTCGGAAACTGGGAGAAACGTGGGAGATCGCGCTCAACACCTACAAGCCGTTCGCGTGCGGCATCGTCGAGCATCCGATCATCGATGGCTGCATCCAGTTGCGCAACGAGCACAAGATCAAGGCCGAGGACATCGAGAGCATTTCACTCAAGGTGCACCCGCTGGTGCTCGAGTTGACCGGCAAGAAGACGCCACAGACCGGCCTTGAAGGAAAATTCAGCGTCTACCATTCGGCAGCAGTGGCCATCATCCACGGCGCGGCGGGCGAAGCGCAGTACGGCGATGCGGTCGTCAGCGACGCGCGCATAACGTCGCTGCGCGACAAGGTCTCGGCTGTTGTGGATCGATCCATGCATGAAGACCAGACGCATGTCTCGATCAGAATGAAGAACGGAATGACGCTTGAAAAGTACGTCGAGCACGCCGTGGGCAGCCTGGGCAAGCCGATGAGCGACGCCGACCTCGAGGCGAAATTCCGGGGCCTGACCGACCCCATCCTGTCCAGGTCCGAGACCGACCGGCTGATCGGCCTGTGCTGGGAAATCGGCAAGCTCAAGGACGCGGGCGAGGTCGCGCGCGCTTCGGTGCCGGGTAAAAAGACCGTGCAGCTCGTGGCATCCTAGTGTCTCGAGTCGCTAATCTGTTTCTGTCACGGAGGGGACGATGACTACTACGATCTGTCGTATTGCATGTGCTTCCGCGCTTGCTCTGTTCGTGACGGGTGCGTTCGCGCAAAGCGAGCCCTTGAAGGCGGTGCGAGTGACCGCCGATGAGATGAAGTGGGTGGCGGGTCCGACCGGAAACCAAAATGCGTTGATTGCGGGCGATCCTAAGAAGCAGGGGATGTACCTCTATCGCGCGAGATTTCCGCGAATTTCCGCAACAAGCCGCACTATCACCCCGACGAGCGGATCGTAACCATCGTTTCCGGAACGCTGTACGTGGGCTACGGCGAGCAGATGGACGACGGCGCGATGAAAGCGCTGCCCGCCGGCAGCATCTTTACCGAGCCTGCGAAGCAGCCGCACTACGTCTGGGCCAAAGACGGGGAAGTCGTGATTCAGGTGATCGGCAACGGTCCCTCCGCGACGATTCAGGTCCAGCCACAACTATGAACTGGAAAGGACAGGCGATACGCGTTGACGGATTGCTGATCCTGCTGCTCGCGTACTGCGCTGCGAGTCTTCTCCACTACGCCCACAACGCCACGTTCCTGGCTGAATACCCGAATCTGCCGGCGTGGCTCTCTCCCGCTACGTGTCTACCTAGCGTGGTTGGGTGTCACTGTGGTCGGGCTTGTCGGTTATCTATTGGTTCGCGGCGGCTACCGCATTGCCGGACTTGTCGTGGTGGCTGTTTACGGCGCGCTCGGCCTCGATGGACTCGGCCACTACGGCCTGGCGCCGCTGTCGGCGCATACATTCACGATGAATCTGACGATATGGCTCGAGGCGGCGACTGCGCTGCTGGTATTGATCGCGGTCGCGCGGTTGATGAAGCGGATGCGGGCAGACTGAATGGCCAGCCACGGCACCGACAGACTGTTCACCGGTTCAATTCCAGAGCTGTATGACGCGTATCTCGTCCCCTTGATCTTCGACCCGTACGCGGCGGATATCGTTGCCCGGCTCGCGTCGAGGCCGCTCACGCGCGTGCTCGAAATTGCAGCTGGCACGGGCGTCGTAACCCGTGCCCTGGCGTCCGCGCTGCCCGAGAACGTGTCTATTGTTGCCACGGACTTGAACCAGCCGATGATCGACCGCGCCTCCACGATCGGGACCAGCCGCGCCGTCGAGTGGCGTCAGGCCGATGCCATGCAACTCCCCTTCCGAGACGGGACGTTCGACGCCGTCGTATGCCAGTTCGGCGTGATGTTCTTCCCTGACAAAGCGAGAGCGTATTCCGAAGCGCGTCGAATGCTCAGTCCCGGGGGCGTATTCCTGTTCAATGTATGGGACCGGATCGAGGACAACGAATTCGCGGACATCGTGACGATGGCGCTCGGAACCCTTTTCCCCGCCGATCCACCTCGCTTCATGGCCCGCATACCGCACGGCTATCACGACCATGAGACTATCGGGCGGGATCTGGCAAATGGTGGATTCACTGCCGCACCCGTGTTCGACACACTGGCGGCCCGCAGCCGTGCGAAATCATTCGAGATACCGGCCATCGCGTTTTGCCAGGGAACACCGCTGCGCAACGAGATCGAGGCACGGAATGCCTCGCGGCTGATCGAAGCAACCGATCTAGCAGCTGAAGCCATCGCGCGGCGGTTCGGGCGCGGCGCCGTGGACGGGAAAATCCAGGCACACATAGTCAGTATCGAGACCCGACCGGAGCGAAATTCTTAAATGAAAAAGGGCGTCCTGGTCACGCCAGAAACGCCCTTCCCATTATTGTGTTCTGATTTAGAAAGCCTGGATGTGCCCTTCGATGGTCTTGCCATGGTTCACGTACTGCGCCGGGAAATAGGCGGTTGGTGCGAAGTTCTCCTGCCCGGCTTCAGCTACCACGGGATTTCCGGCCTTCGATGAGCCAACCGCGCTTTCGGGTTGAGTCGACATCACGAAACCCGCTCCAACCAGCGCGAGAACCATGATTGTGGCTCGCGCGAAGCGGGCAGGGGTGCTGCAGTTCCTATTAGAGTCTTGAACGATCAACATGTGCTCTCCTGAAATTTGTCGTTAGAGTCATCGCCTGCTTCCCCCCTTCATGCGAATCGGGCTAGGAAAAGCAAACTTCGTGCCAATTTAGCCGAAATGGCATAGTTCCGGTTATTCAATGACTTGTATGGTTCAACGAGATCTCGATATTCAGCTTCCAAGGTTGCTTTTTCCGGAGACGGCATCAATCTAAGACGATTTTCCCGCAGTTTCGGGCGATCGCATCAAGGCGCCGATTGACGGCGGCTACGACATTGGAATATTGAAACGCCAAGGGCGTTCCGGTTTTCCCGGAACGCCCTTGGCGTTGTTGCTGCTCGATGATTTGCGTTTATCCGGGCCGATTCCCTGTTTAGCCGACTAAACCGAGCTGCCCTTCCAGAGTGACCTGAGACTAGGCTGCGCGCCGCTTCGTGTCGCTCGATGCCCGGGCCTTCGCGGCCAGCCCGGTTGCTTCTAGGTCCGCGCGCATCTCCTTCTTGGCTTCCTCGGTCATCTCGCGGCACGGCACGCGCACCGGTCCGCCGATCATGCCGATGCACTCCATCCAGAACTTCTGCTCCGCGATCGCCAGGCGGCCGGCGCCTCCGTATCCGGGGATCCACTTCGCCAGCACCGAGCGCAGCGGATTGAGGCTGCGGGCAAGCTCGATCGCCTTGTTCATGTCTCCGGCGACCGCCGCGCGGTAGTAGTCGTTGACAGGGGTGTAGCCGGGAACCTGGTAGAGGTGAGGGCAGTAGTTCAGCAGCCAGCGGTCACCGCAGACGGCGACGTTGTAAACGAAGGGCGCCTCGTCCGCCACGCTCACTTCGATGTCCTTGCCGACAGCGTCGCGCAGCGCGGTGGTCGGCTGGGGCTTGCCGACGCCCTGCTTGAAGCCGCAGATGTTAGGCAGGGTCGCCAGGCGCTTGGCGAGCTTGGCCGAGATCGGGTAGGTCTGCTCGGTGTTGAAGAGCACGATGCCGATATCGACCCGGTCGCACACGAGCTTGAAGTAGTCATACACGGCGTCGTCGCTGCGCGCGGCGATGTAGGGCGTCAAGATGATCACGAAATCGATACCGGCCGATTGCGCGTGCTGCGCGAGCCTCGCCGCCTCGTACGGATTCTGATGATGGCATCCCGCGATCAGCGGAATCCGCCCCTTGGCGGTTGCTGCGTTGATCTCGACGACGCGCATCCGCTCCTCGTTGGTCATCGCCCAGAACTCACCGACGTTGCCAATGCAGTAGTGGCCGGCGAGGTTCAGTTTCGAGATGCAATGCTCCAGGTTGGCCGCATTGCCGGCCTCGTCCAGCTTGTCGTCCTTGGTGAAGATGGTGGGCAGCGCGGTCCACACGCCGTGCAGAATGTTCTTCGCGTATTCCTTGGCTTCGTTCTTGCGATATTTCATGGTTGACCCCGGCGGTTGAGTGAGCTTGGACACAGCATATCAAATCGCGGCGGGCGCGTGAATCGAGGTATGATCGACGTGCAAATCGCAAATTGTGGCGCTAAGTTCCAATCACTATTGCGCAATGTTCAATCCCGTCTTTCACAACCTCGTCCTCGCGCGTAAGACCGTGCGCTAGGGAGCGGGACATGAAAACCGTACTGCTGCTGTTTGCCGCTGTCCTTTTTTCCACGCTCGGCACGGACACATGGTCGCAGGGCTATCCCTTAAGGCCGATCCGGTTGATCACGCCCTTCGCTCCCGGTGGAGGCACGGACATTCTCGCGCGTCTCATCGGACCGCAGGTGTCGGAGTCGCTGGGGCAAACGATCGTCGTGGACAACCGGCCCGGAGGCGGCGGCACCATTGGCGCCGGGATGGTGGTGCGCGCCGACCCCGACGGCTACACGCTCATCCTGGTTTCGGGCAGCTACGGCGCGAACGCCGCGCTCCACAAGCTGCCGTACGATTCGGTCTCGGATATCCAGCCGATCATCCTGATCGGAACCACCGGGCTCGTCGTGACCCTGCACCCGTCGGTGCCGATCAAGAGCATGAAGGAGCTCATCGTGTCGATCAAGGCCAACCCCGGCAAGTACAACTTCGGCTCGGCCGGCACCGGTGGTCTAGGACATCTTGCAAGCGAGCTCTTCAAGCTGGAGACCAAGACCAATTTCACCCACGTTCCATACAAGGGCACCGGCCCGGTCATGACCGCTCTCCTCAGCGGAGAGGTGCAGTCGAGCTTCAGCAGCCTGGTCCCGAGCATCCCGCACGTGAGGGCGGGGCGCCTGCGCGCGATCGGCGTCACAACGCCCAAGCGTTCGCGCGCGATGCCCGACGTGCCCGCAATTGCCGAGACAGTGCCCAGCTACGAGGTGATTCATTGGTATGGCATCTGGGGGCCGAAAGGCCTGCCCAAGGACATCGTGACGCGGTGGAACCGGGAAGTCGCAAGAGTACTGCGAACGGAGGCGATGCAGAAGTGGCTGGAGGGAGAAGGAATGGAACCCGCCGGCGGTCCCCCGGAAGAGTTTTGGGACCGGATCAGGCGAGATGTGGAAAAGTGGAAGAAGGTCGTGAAAGAGGCGAAAATCGTCATCGCAAGCTGACGGCCAAAAACCGGATTGAAGCCATAGTGACTAATTCCCCATTGGTGAGATAGGTTCATGAGCCTGGCACACGAACTCGCGGCGCGCATTACTGCGTTGCGTTACGAGGACTTCCCTCCCGAGGCGTACTGCTGGGCCAGGTCGCCATCCTCGACACGCTGGGTGTCGCACTCGCCGGTTCCGTCGAGGCGGCACCGAGGATCGTCGAGGATGTGCTGGGCACGCGGCCGGCGGAAGGGCCATGCCTCCTTTTCGGCACCTCCCGGCGCGTCGGGCCGCTCGACGCCGCGCTCGTAAACGGCACCGCGGCGCATGCGCTCGATTTCGACAATACCGCCAGGAGCATGGGCGGGCACGTCTCGGCGGTGGTGGTGCCCGCGCTCGTCGCGGCCGCGGAAGCGTTCGGCGGTGGCGGGCGCGACGTACTTCTCGCCCATGCTGCCGGCTATGAGGTCGGGGCCGCTGTCGGGCGCTGCGTCAATCCGAGTCACTCCGAAAAGGGGTGGCATCCGACCGCGACGCTGGGCGTCTTCGCAGTGACCGCTGCCTGCGCGCGGCTGCTCGGGCTGACGGTCGAGCAGACCGAAACCGCGCTGGCGCTCGCCACTTCTCTCGCCGCGGGCACCAAGGCGAATTTCGGCACGATGACGAAGCCGCTGCACGCCGGTCAGTGCGCGCGGGGCGGTCTTTTCGCGGCCCTCCTCGCGCGCAAAGGGTTTACGGCAAACACCGGCGCGTTCGAGCACAAGCAGGGATTCTTCGCGGTATTCAGCGGGAAGAATCCCTACGATCCGGCGCGCGCCCTGGATGGCTGGGGCGACTGGGAGATTCTTGCGCCGGGCGCAAGTTACAAGCTCTATCCCTGCTGCTACAGCACGCATTCGGCGGTGGAAGCGACCCTCAACCTGGTCCGTCGCCACGGTCCATTCGATACGCGCAATGTGACCCGCGTCGATTCGTGGACGCATGCACGAGCGCTGGCTCACACCGACCGGCCGGATCCGAAGAGTGCGCTCGAAGCGAAGTTCAGCGTCCGGTACTGCGTGGCCCGAGCCCTGCTGGACGGCAAGGTGGCGCTCGAGCATTTCGATGACGAAGCGTGGCGCGATCCGGCCCTCCGGGAGCTGCTCAAGCGTATCCACGCCGCGCCCTACACGGGAAGATTGTTCTCGGACGACGATCCATTCGATGCCGAAGTCAGGATCACGCTGACCGACGGCACGACATTTGCCGAGAAAGTCGACCGGCCGCTCGGCAGGACCTCGGATAATGCCATCGCCTACGAGCACATGAAGGCAAAATTCGAAAACTGCGCGGCGCGGGTGCTGACGGCCAAGGCATCCGCAGCGGTGTGCCGCGAAATCGAATCGTTCGACAAGCTGCCATCGCTGCGCGAACTTACGAAGCTGCTCGAGCCAGGCCACGCCGCGGGCAAGATCAGGGAAGTGACCGTAGTCGGCAGCGGCGTGGCCTGAGAATTTGTCGGCCGGGGCCGACAATGCGTGCTGCATCTCTCCCTGTGATTCCGTAGCTGATGCGCCATCAGACTTGAGGCCCAAATGGCGGAAAGAACGTACGACGTGGTGGTGGTGGGTAAAGGAAATGCCGCACTGTGCGCGGCGCTGTCAGCGAGGGATATCGGCGTTAGCGTGGCAATGCTCGAAGCCGCGTCGGTGGATGAATCCGGCGGCAACAGCCGGTTCGCCGGCGGGGTCATGCGCTTCGCGTACAGCTCGGTCGAGGATCTCCAGAAGATCACCGACATTCCGGAAGACGAAGCGAAGAACACCGATTGGGACAGCAATACCATCGAGGAGTTTTACGACGATCTCTATCGCGTCACGAGTTTCCGCACCGACCCGAACCTGAGCGAGACCCTGATCACCAGAAGCCACGAGGGGATGGTATGGCTGCGCAGCCAGGGCGCCAGCTTCGTGCCGAACTACGGCTCCCAGTCGGCAATCGTCAACGGCAAGCGCAAGTTCTTCGGACGTTTTCCGCTCACGGTGAACGGCGGCGGAGCCGGTCTGGTGGCGGATCTCACCAAGACTGCCGAGAAAAAGAGCATAGAGATCTTCTATGAGACCCGGGCAATTTCGCTGATATACGACGGCGAGCGGGTGCTCGGTGTTCGCGCCAAGCAGAAGGGCAAGCCGGTCGAGTTTCATGCGCGCGCGGTGGTGCTCGCATGCGGCGGCTTCGAAGCCAATCCCGAATGGCGCACTCGGTACCTGGGCCCGGGATGGGAGCTCGCGAAGGTGCGCGGCACGCGCCACAACCTGGGCGAAGGCCTGAAGATGGCGCTCGACATCGGCGCCTGCCCCTACGGCAACTGGTCGGGCCGCCATGCCGTGTCGTGGGAGCGCCACGCTCCGGAATTCGGCGTGGTCGAGCGCTCCCACGATCCCTATCGGCACAGCTATCCGCTCTCGATCATGATCAATGCGGAGGGCAAGCGCTTCGTGGACGAGGGGGCGGACTTCTACAACTACACCTACGCCAAGTACGGTGGCGAAGTATTGAAGCAGACCGGCCAGTACGCCTACCAGGTGTTCGACGCCAAGCTGAAACCGTTATTGAAGTCGGAATACAGCGGCAGAAACGTGACTAAGTTCATCGCCGACACGCTGGAAGAGCTCGCGGCCAAGCTGGAAGGCGTCGATCCGCAGGCATTTCTCAAGACGGTGCGCGAATACAACGCCGCCGTGCGTACCGAAGTGCCCTTCAATCACGCCATCAGGGACGGGCGATGCACGGTGGGCATCGAACCGCCGAAGTCGAACTGGGCGAACCCCTTGGACACGCCCCCCTTCGAAGCCTACGGCGTGACCTGCGGCATTACTTTCACGTTCGGGGGACTACGCATCAACCACGAGACCGGGCAGGTGCTCGACTTGAGCTACGACCCCATACCGGGGCTTTACGCCGCGGGCGAGATGGTCGGCGGGCTGTTCTACTTCAACTACCCGGCGGGTACGGGACTCGTCTCCGGCACGGTGTTCGGGCGGATCGCCGGGAGCGGAGCCGGCGCCGCCGTGCGCGGCGGCATGAGCGCGCAGGCACCGGTGTAGGCGACGACATAGCGGTCTCAACTATGTTCACCCCCGGCCCCCGTTTTCTTCACGACTGCCGGGGGTAGTGGCCGCTTGGCAGGCGGCGTCACCTTTTGTAGGCGCGGCCCCGCAATGTCCTTCCGCTTGGCCACTAACCGATAACTGAAGGTGAGGGTGCTCTTCCCGCCTTTTTGCTCACGGACCACAGCGTGGTGGTCGTGATTGACGAGGCGGACCGGGTGCTTTATCAGCGGCGGCTTCCCAATGAGCTCTCGGGGATCACGGCGGCACTGGAGCCGTATCGCTCGGAGCTGGCCGGGGTGGTGGTGGAATCGACCTACAACTGGTATTGGCTGGTCGACGGACTAGAAGGCAGCGGGTCACCGGGTGCATTTGGCGAACCCGGCGGCGATCAGGTCGCTACGAGGGGATCGAGTCATCGTGGGGACGAGAGCGACGCGCAGTATCTGGCGCACCTGCTGCGTCTGGGGATTCTGGCCACCGGCTACATCTGCCCGCCGGAGGAGCGGGGCGGTGCACGACTTGGCGCGAAAGCGCCTGCAGCTGAATTCGTCACGCGTAACGCCCAGGTGGTCTGGGTGGAGAGCAACCTGGGCACGCCAGACCGGGGGCAGGCTCAGCAGCAACGCGGTCAAACGCATGACGCCGGCCGAGGCGGGCGCACTGGGCTTGCCCGAGGACGTTACCTCGGCGATGGCGGCGAACGTGGCGGTGATTCAGGCGCTCAACATTCAGATCGCCAAGCTCGAAGCACGGCTGCGCCAGCGGGTGCGGTTGCGCCGCCAGTATCGGGTGCTCATCACCGTACCGGGGATCGGCGAGGTGCTCGCCACTATCATCATGCTGGAGACCGGTGCCATCGAGCGCTTCGCCGCGGTCGGGAACTTCACCTGGTACGCGCGCTGCGTGGACTCGGTGCACCGCTCCAACAACAAGAAGAAAGGCGCGGGCAACGTGAAGAACGGCAATAAGTCTCTCGCTTGGGCGTTCATCGAGGCGGCCCATTTCGCGCGCCGCTACTGCCCGCAGGCCAAACGCTTCTTCGAGCGCAAGCAAGCGGCCACCAATAACATCGTGGCCACCAAGGCGCTCGCGCACAAGCTCGCGCGCGCCTGCTACCACATGCTTAAAGAAGGCAAGCCCTTCGACGTGAAGCGCTGTTTCGCGTAACGCGACGATCACGGCGAGACCGGCACAGCCATTAAACACACTGGACACCGAACCAAGGTTTCTGAATGGACTGCCGCTCTCGCCACCCCGATCTCATCGTATCCGCATCGCCTGCACCGCGAGCCAGCCCAACACTGGCGCCAGCGTATCGGCAACCACAGCTCTGTGAGCTACAGTATTGGACACGGTGCGGTACGAACGTTCTTCTGGGGTGGCATGACCGCCAGCACGCAGGGCACTTGTGCACCACGCCCCGCGCTTGATCCCGATGGGTGTGTGGCGCGATTCGGTTCGCAGCCAACGCAAGCGAAGAAACGGGCGCGATAACGGACGATGAGCATGGGCTGCGTAAAGTATCGTGTCACGCACACGAGAGTTTCGTTCTCACTCTTGACCCAGTCGGCTACTCGACGTGTCTTTCCGTTTGCTGCCGAATGATGTTAACGACCGCGCCGTCTACCGCGCGCCGTTTGCTCACGCGGCAATTGCTCCATGGGAAGACTGACTTCAGGCGCGACATGAGCTTCGTCGACACAGGGCCAGGTCTGGATCGTCTTCACGTACTGTTCCGGCGCATCGGAGGCAGGAAGAAGCACTTGCATGTAACGTTGTAGATCCCGTTCGGCCTTGGACAATCCATGCGGGGATGATCTCGCCAGGCTGGGTACTTTGTAGAGGATGCGGGTCTTCTTCGGCAATGGCGGGGGTGCAAACCGGGCGCCTCTGCTGTCGACAAAGATTCCTTTCGCTTCGTCGTAGCGCCAGCCTGGCTTTAGCTTGAAATCAACCGACTTGGCAACCAGGCCTTTGGGCGGCGGAATAGCTGGATACATAGAAAATTTATTGTGCTCCGCCGCCCGGCCGGTTGCAATCCGTCTCAGACTTGGTCCATCGCCTTGACGAGGTTCGGCAGCGGGCCGATGCGCTGTGACAACGGCACTCCCGGTCCCGCCGCTTGCGGAGTGCCGGTGCTCATCAATATGCTTCGGACCTTAGCCGGAGACAGAGGTGCGCCGTTTTTCGCTTTGGCGCGGCCCTGAATGCACGCCACGGCGCCGGTAACAATGGGTGAAGCGCTTGACGTCCCGGAGAAGCGAAGTGTGTACCATTTATTTTCGGATGCGTCGCCCTGCAAATCGCCGTAGGCAAGCGTGGCGACATGGAAGCCCCAGCCCTGCACGTTGACGATCTTGCCGTAGTTGGAGAACCAGATACGCGATCGCGGCACGCCAATCTCCTGGTATGCGGCACCGACCCCGTCGCCATCGAAATCGAAAAAGTTCGAGGGCGGGATCCCGGCGCCGACGACAATGGCGCCGCTATCTTTTTGCAGGCCGGTGTTGTTGAAGATCGGCAGTTCGAAGTTTTCGTTCCCGTTGCCGGCTGCCTCGACTACCGTGATGCCCTTCGCCGTGGCGGCGACAATCGCCGTGAAGATGTCAGGCCAATATTGCATCGCGACATACTTGTTATTGGGTCCCGTGGCCTGCAACTCAATAAGGATTACATCGCCCGTCTTTAACTGGCTGGTCGCATTCGTCAAAGCTTGGGCCAGGTTAAAGACCCCGTTGATGAACGCCGAGTGCACTACGGGTTTCGCTTGGTGACTGATTCCCACACACCCCTTGCTGTTGGGAATCGATACCATTTCGCCCAGCACCGCGGTTCCGTGGTCGCGCCAGCCGATATCGGCGAGCATCGTGCCACCAATGAGCGATATTCCAGCGGGGAGGTCTTCGTGCTTTGTGTTCCAGGCGCCTTCGATGTCGCAGATCGTGATGCCCTTTCCTTTTGCGCCAGCCAGACTCCACGTATCGGCTGCGCCAATGCCATCCGGAGCCGAATAGAGATATCCTTGTGCCGGCTCGAACAAACGCGTCCCCGCGGTGCTGCCAGAAAGCCCCGCCGGTACCGGGCGTGGCGCCACGTAGGCCTTCCAGACCGACTTTTGATTGTTCAACGCGACCGCCAGTTTCTTGGCGTCCGCTCCCCGCTTGGGAACGATTTGCACGAAACCGGACTCGCGAAATTCCGTGTCGGCGCCCTTGGCGGCAAGCGTCCTCGCGGATGGTTCGGCGGGGAGTGCGGCCGCCAGGCCAACACGCTCGCGCACCTCGGGCACTTTCAGGCCGAATTGCGAGCGGATCGACGCGATATCGAACTTTTCCAAAACGTCATTGAGCCGGTCGGCTTGGCTTTTGCCTGCCGCTGGCGCGACGAACCGCGAAGTCGTGTATGCGACCGGGCTTTCATAGCGAAGCTCCGCCACGACGTAATCAGGGATGTCCGGTGTTTCGAACTCGGCAATGGTAAAGCCCGGCCCGCTCAGCTTGGGGCCTCTTTGCTTGGACGATTTTTTTCGCGCCATCGGATTTGCTCCTTTCGAAAGTGAATTCAAGCAGAACTAAACACACTATATTCTTTCGCATTCGACAGCCGGGGCACATACGCCAGAGGTCGTAGTCGGGTAGTGCTTGCGGCCCCGGCGCGCCAGGGACGGGCGGGCGTGAAGGAGTCGGTGAATGGCAAGACGCGATGCGGCGCGGCGCGCCGGATGGGGTGCCACAGCAGGTGACGGGGTGGTGTGAGCCTCAGTGCACAGCGGGTTCCCTACGGGGCGTCGACTTTTTGCAACGCTATCAGGGCATTGCACAGTGATTCCGATGTATTTTCGCAACAGTTGACAGCGGCAAGCTACGAGCCTGCGGCCCAAGATGCGCACCGACGGTGATAGGTATGTACACTTCTGGGTGATTTCGTGTGTTTCCGTGGTTGTTTTGCTATTTGATTTTGTCCGACCAATAGGGGGCTAAGTGAAAAGTAAGAGAGCAGGCCGCGGCACGAGCGTGATAGATACTCACGCGCACTGGTATCCGCGGGAGTTCATTTTGATGTTGCAGGAGGGCGCTGCGGCGAACGGCGCCTCGATGGACTGCACGGCGGACGGCCATCCCGTGTTCGCCCTGCCGGATGTCTTGCCGAAGTCGGTGATGAGGCCGTCGATGATCGAGCCCGACCTCATCCTCAAGGCCATGAACAAGCGCCGCGTGGATACGTACACGCTCACACTGACCAACCCCATGGTGTATTGGGCGACACCGGATTTCGGGCTCCAGCTGTCACAGACCTGGAACGACGCCAGCACGGCGGTGCACGACGCTTTTCCCGGGCGCTTTATCGGCACGATCATGCTGCCCATGCAGACTCCCGATCTTGCGCTGCGGGAGTTGAACCGAGCTGCACAGCTGCCGGGCCTGCGGGCCGTGCACATGGCGACGCACGTGAACGGCAAGAACCTCGACGAGCGCGAGTTCTGGCCGGTGTATGCGCGCTGCGAGGAACTGGGTCTCCCCATCTTCCTGCATCCGCTCTATCCCTGCGGCGATGACCGCATGGGCAGGCACTTCATGCGCAACTTGTGCGGCAACCCGTACGAGACCGGGCTGGCGGCTGCGTCTCTGGTCCTGGGCGGAGTGATGGACGCATTTCCGAAGCTCGTCGTCATGCTGCCGCAGGCGGGCGGCACCTTCCCGTGGCTCGTCGGCCGATTCGACCGCGGACACAAGGTGCGCAAGGAGCTGAAGCACATGAAGCGCAAGCCGACCGCGTACCTGCGCCGTTTCTATTACGATACGATCACCCATCACCCCGCGGTCCTGCGCTATCTCATCGATCTGGTGGGCGCCGACCGCGTCGTTCTCGGCAGCGATTACGACCAGGACATGCAGTACCGAGCGCCCCGTGCATTTCCTGGAGCAGGTGCCCGGGTTGTCAGCGCGCGAGCGCCGCATGATCTTGAGCGAAAATGCGCAGCGGCTCTTGAAGCTCTAACTGCGTGACTCGTGAGTCGTGACTGGTGACTCGTGATTCGTGACTCGATCTTCGATTTCTTGATGACGGTCAGGAGCACTGGCTCCCGCCAGGGGACGAGTAGCGAGCACCGCGCACTCTGGGTATGCATCGCGCCGGCAAATTACAAGTCACCAGTCACCAGTCACCAGTCACGAGTCACGCATTTCAGGAAAGTGAAATGCCCGTCATAGACATTCATGCCCACTGGTTCGCGCCCGAATGGGTGCAATTGCTCGAGCGCGAGGCCGGTGCGAATGGCGCGAAGATCGGCAAGAACGAGAGGGGCGTCAGGTACCGATCGCCATCCCGGGAGTTGCGCTCGTGTCGTCGTTCCCGCCGGATATGGTGGACCTCGATTACATGGTGAGAGCGATGGACGAAGCGGGCATCGATGTGCGCCTGTTCTCGCTCACCAACCCCATGATCAACTGGGCGCCGCCCGAGTTCGGATTGCGGCTGGCGCGGGCATTCAACGACGCCTGTGCGTCGGCGTACCAAAAGCACCCGCGCCGGTTTCGCGGCGCCATGACGCTCCCCATGCAGGCGCCCGAGCTCGCCGTCCGGGAGCTCGAACGCGCGGCGGCGCTTCCCGGCGTTTGCGCCGTGTACATGGCGATGCACATCAACGGCAAGAATCTGGACGACAAATCGTTCTGGCCGGTTTACGCGCAATGCGAAGCGCTCGGATTGCCACTCTGCCTGCATCCCGTGAACCCGTGCGGTCTGGAGCGCATGCGCCTGTACCATATGCGCAACCTCATCGGTAATCCCCACGAAGCCGCGATCGCGGCCGCGGATCTGATCTTCGGCGGAGTGCTCGACGCCTTCCCGCGGCTCGACGTCGTCCTTCCCCACGCAGGCGGCAGTTTTCCCTGGCTGATCGGCCGCTTCGACAATGGCGTAGCGACCAGAAAGCGCGAGCTCGGCCATATGAAGCAGCCGGCCAGCAGCTATCTGCGGCGGTTCTACTACGACACCATCAGCCACCATCCTCAGATCGTGCGGTTCCTGATCGAGATGGTCGGCATCGACCGCATCGTGGTGGGCAGCGACTACAACATGGATGCCGGGTATCCGCGTCCGGTCGAGTTCGTCGATCGCATTCCCGGGCTCACAGCGCAGGAACGCAAGCAGATACTGGAAGAAAACGCCGCCCGGCTTTTGAAGACCAGATCTGACGATTCGCGATGACGGCGCTGACCTGGTTCGGATCCGATCTTTGTTGCGGCCGTCAACGCCTGCGGGTTGTTGTTCATGTGGGCGTTAGGGTTAGGCTTTGGATCTGTTTTCCCTCGTCGCTCCGTTGGCAGGATGATGTTGGGAACAGTCCCGTAGACTAGCGAATTCCAATTCGAATCGAACGAGGGAAAACATGGCACTGACACCAATCCGGCGCGTCGTCACGGGCAACGACGAGCGCGGCCGATCGAAGGTGGTATGGGATGGACCCTCTCCCGGCACTCACGAAACGGGAATCAAGGGCAGAGGACACACCGACTTCTGGGTGTGGCGGGAGACGCCGCCGCCGCTCGACGGCACCGAGGACGCCGGGACGTGGAACGACGAGTTTCCGTGTCCGGTCGGGGGAGGGCATCTCCGCGTCGTGCACTGGCTGGCGAAGACCGCAGAGTCGCCGCCGAACGAGCCTTACAAGGCGCCGGAACCGCACGGCCGCACCTGGGATCGCGGCGGCGGCAACCACTACAACCGCTCGTACATGCACAAGACCAAATCGGTCGACTACGGCATCCTGATTTCGGGCGAGCGCGTGATGGAGCTCGACGACTGCAAGCTCACGCTCAAGCCCGGCGACGTCGTCATCGACGTCGGCGCCTGGCATCTGTGGGACAGCTCGAAGACGGGCTGCTTGATGGCCTTCGACATGTTCGACGCGGAATTCGTCGACGGGCCCGCAGGCACCGCGCAAGGGAACGACAGGCCGATGCGCCCGCCGGAGCATCAGAAACTCCCGCCGGGCGTGAAGCCGCAGCGCCGTGTCGTCGCCATCGATCGCGAGGCAGGGAAGTCGAGCCTCGTCGGCGACACCGCTTCACCGGACGTGCGCGGCGATTCCGCCCGTCCGGGCTTCGCCTTGCACCGCATGTGGGTCGTCGACGGCGCACCCGCAAAGATCGTGTTCGAGACGCTGCACCTGTCGCACACGCTCGAGCCCCCGCGCAACGGATCGGTGTTGAACGTGTTTACCTTTCCTCCCGACGCGGAGTGGAAAGGCAAGGTAGGGGCAAGGGAGGCGGCGGCGTATTTTCAGGCGATGGGATCGCCCAAGGCTTCAGCGTACACGCCGCAAGCGCCGCATCCGTACATGCAGAAGACGCGCACCCTGGACTTCTGCGTCGTGCTCGAAGGCGAGATCGTGCTCGTGCTCGACACGCAGGAAGTGCCGCTGAAGGCGGGTGAAATCGTCGTTCAGCGCGGCACGAATCATGCGTGGAGCAATCGATCGACGAGGCCTGCTGTCGTTGCGATCGCGTCCCACGATGCCAAATAGCAGGGCGTTCAGGGGAACGGCATTCACAATGAGCAACGCGAAGCTGCATGCAGCCGCAATTTCCCTGATCTGTGCGATCGGGTCTCACGCGGGCTGGGCGCAAGGGTACCCAGCAAAAGTGATTCGGTGGGTGGTGCCCAGCTCGGCGGGTGGCGGCGCTGACACGGTCACCCGTCTCGTGGCGAACGCGCTGCCGCCGGTACTGGGCCAGCGGGTCGTCGTCGACAACCGCGCCGGCGCGAGCGGCAACATCGGCTCGGAGATCGTGGCGAAGTCTCAGCCCGACGGCTATACGTGGATCATGATCAACAATGCCCAGGCCGCGAACGTCAGCCTCCACAAGAAGCTGCCCTACGATCTGATACGCGACTTTGCGCCCGTGATGCAGATCGACTCGTCTCCGCACGTGGTCGTCGTCCACCCTTCCTTGCCGGCGAAATCGATCGGCGATCTCGTCAAGCTGGCGAAAGCGAAGCCCGGCGCGCTCGATTACGCCTCAGCGGGCACGGGCACGGTTACCTTTCTGGCGGCGGAGCTTTTCAAAGCGGACGCGGGCGTGAATCTTACGCACGTGCCGTACAAGGGGGGTGGTGAATCACTGCTCTCGATCGTGTCCGGGGAGACGGCCGTCTATTTCTCGCCGCTCGTCGTGGCGATATCGCACATGCGTCAGGGGCGGTTGCGCGCGCTGGCCGTCACATCGAAAAAGAGAATCCCGCTCGTTGCCGACATTCCAACCGTCGCGGAGTCCGGCTATCCAAACTACGAGTTCAGTCTCTGGAACGGCCTGCTGGTTCCGGCCCAGACTCCCAAGGAGACGATTGCCGTAATACGCAATGCCGTCGTCACGGTCTTGAATACGCCGGACGTGAGCAAGCGCTTTGCGGAAATGGGATCTACGGCCGTTGGCAATCAACCAGAAGAGTTCGGCACGTTTCTCAAGGCGGAGGTCGACAAGCTGGCGAAAGTCATCGCGAAGCTTAACCTGGCCGACGAGTCGCTGCGATAAACGATGTTTCGGAAGTTCGCTATTCATAGGCATTCGGGTCCGAATTCCGTTGGAGGACGAGACTTGCTGCAGACTAACTGTTGGTTCGGGAGCGACGCGTTTCGAGTGGCGCTTCGCATCTCGCTCCGCGCGCCACAACGGGGACGTTAGCGCTCATGGTTGGCACTACTGATTTCGCGCTATTCGTTGTGGCCGGGCTGCTCCTGAACATCACGCCGGGGCCCGACACTCTTTACATAGTCAGCCGCACCGCGTCTCAGGGTTCACGCGGAGGCACGGTTGCGGCGCTGGGTATCGGTGCCGGCCTCTTCGTTCATACCTTTGCGGCTGCGGTCGGTCTATCGGCGCTGATTACTGCGTCAGCAGCGGCGTTCACTCTCGTCAAGTGGATCGGTGCTGCCTACCTGGTTTATGCAGGTATCACGCTATTGCTCGCGCGCCCGGCGATCCGCCAGCCTGCGCCTGCGATACGCGCGGCGACGCTACGCACAGTGTTCGTGCAAGGATTCCTTACGAACGTTCTGAATCCAAAAGTAGCGCTGTTCTTTCTGGCGTTCCTGCCGCAGTTCGTGGATCCCGGAGCATCGAACAAAGCGCTTGCCTTCCTGTTTCTGGGATTCGTTTTTATCTTGAACGGCACTCTTTGGAACTTATTCGTCGCCTGGTCAGCCGGCCGCGTAGCAAGCCGCCTGGACGGATCGGGCCGCCTCGCGCTTTGGCTGAACCGTACTGTTGGCGGAATATTCATCTACATGGGTATCAAGCTCGTAAAGTCACAGGACGGTTGAATCGCAGGCTGCGTGAGGAAATAGGGGCGAGGCTCGCCCTTCCACCCATCACTTCGCCAGCCCCAGCTCGGCCATGATGGCGCGGGCCGCGGCGTGCTCGCCTTCGAGGTACTTCGCGAACTCCCGGCCGCGCAGAAAATGACCGCCCCATTCCCGCGCCTCCGTCTGCTTCCTCCACTCGTCGGTGGCAGCCATCTTCGCCAGCGCTTCTTCCCAGAATACGGTGTGCATCGGCGTCATGCCTTTCGGGCCCATGATCGCGCGCCAGTTGGAAACCCAGGACCCTATGCCTTGCTCCTTGAACGTGGGTACGCCCGCGAGCGGGCCGCCCATGCGCTGGGATGCCGCAATCCCGATGATGCGCGCGTTGCCCGTTCCCACCTGGGTCATCGCCGTGCTCACGGAAGAGGCTACGAACTGGATATGGCCGCCCACTAGCGCCGTCATCGATTCGGCATTGGTCTTGAATACGACCGCCTTAATCCTGCGGGCATCCACACCGGCGGTCTTGACGGCCTGCGCTACCGCAAGGTGATTCACTCCGCCCCGGGCGACGATGCCGAGTGTCATGGACTCGGGGTCCGCCTTGAGGCGAGTCACAAGGTCCTGGATGTTCCTGATCGGAGAGTCGGCGCGCACCGAGATCGCCGTATGCTCGACGAGGAGCAGCGCGATGGGCGTGAGCTCGGAGGGGTTGAGCGGCGTTATGCCCGCGATGTGGTTGGTGATGACCGTCGGGTTTGCCATCAGCAGGAAGTGCGGATCGCCGGCGTGCTGCGTGAGATAGACCACCGCGAGCGTCTGGTTCCCGCCGGGCTTGTTGACGATCAGCACCGGCGAGGTGACCAGCTTCTCGTCTTGCCAGATTTTCTGGATGAGACGGGCGACCTGATCGTTGCTGCCGCCGGGGGCCGTCGTGATCACCAGCTCCACTGCTTTCTCTGGGCGCCAGCTCGCCTGTCCCCAGGCCGCGATCGGCAGGGCGAGCGCGGCTGCACAGCGCTGCGCGGATCATCCTCGTTGCCATGGCTTGTATCTCTGTGAGGCCTGCACGAAGAACGGAGCCGGCTCGAGCCCTCCTGCCAGCGGGGTCATGGGTCACTCACCGGCGGCAGCAGCTGCTACTGCTTCGCCAGCCCCAGCTCGGCCATGATGGCTTTGGCGGCGGCGTATTCGCCTTCGAGATACTTCGCGAACTCCGGCTGCGCAGGAAGTGGCCGCCCCACTCGCGCGCTTCCGTCTGCTTCTTCCACTCGTCGGTGGCGGCCATCTTCGCCAGCGCTTCTTCCCAGAACGCGATCTGCGCCGGCGTCACGCCTTTCGGGCTCATGATCGCGCGCCAGTTGGAGACCCAGGACCCTATGCCTTGCTCCTTGAACGTGGGCACGCCAGCAAGCGGGCCGCTCATGCGCTGGGATGCCGCAATCCCGATGAGGCGCGCGTTGCCCGTCCCCACCTGGGTCATCGCCGTGCTCACGGAAGAGGCGACGAACTGTATATGCCCGCCCACCAGCGCCGTCATGGATTCGGCGTTGGTCTTGAATACGACCGCCTTGACTTGCGGGCATCGACGCCGGCCGTCTGACGGCCTGCGACACCGCGAGGTGATTCACCCCGCCCCGGGCGACGATGCCGAGCGTCATGGACTCGGGGTCC
This sequence comes from uncultured beta proteobacterium, assembly GCA_963802355.1. Classification (GTDB taxonomy): domain Bacteria; phylum Pseudomonadota; class Gammaproteobacteria; order Burkholderiales; family SG8-41; genus SG8-41. The sequence continues at coordinate 110,892 of CAWDIV010000016.1, forward strand.
GCCTTGAGGCGAGTCACCAGGTCCTGGATGTTCCTGATCGGAGAATCGGCGCGCACCGAGATCGCCGTATGCTCGATGAGGAGCAGCGCGATGGGCGTGAACTCGGAGGGGTTGAGCGGCGTGATGCCCGCGATGTGGTTGGTGATGACCGTCGGGTTTGCCATCAGCAGGAAGTGCGGATCGCCGGCGTGCTGGGTGAGATAGACCACCGCAGCGTCTGGTTCCCGCCGGGCTTGTTGACGATCAGCACCGGCGAAGTCGACCAGCTTCTCGTCTTGCCAGATTTTCTGGATGAGACGGGCGACCTGATCGTTGCTGCCGCCGGGAGCCGTCGTGATGACGATCTCCACCGCTTTTTCCGGGCGCCAGCTCGCCTGTCCCCAGGCCGCGCTCGGCAGGGCCCCCAATGCGGCAAGCGTCAGCATGATCCGGATCGATGTGCGAGCCATAGTTTGGAATCTCCTCCGGATGCCCGTGTATGATTAGCCGCGGCCGAATCACCGTAGCGTAGTTTAGCTGACGAGTAACCGTTGGCCCCAGCAACACATGGATGAGGTCGTCGCACAGCCGCGGCTCAATGAAATCCATTCTTGTATCCTACCCATTCCGCCGCAGGTGGTATGTTTGTTTTCCCTCGTCTTTCCGTACAGGTGCTGACTTTGAGGGCAGACACGACGAACCAGTGGGATCAAATTAGAATCGAAAGAGGGAAAACATGAAGATTGGGATTCTGTTGGGCGACGACATCGGGCTCGAAGTCGTCCCCGAGTGCGTCAAGGTATTGAGGGCGGCGGCGGCGAAGACCGGACTGGAAGTGCAGTGGCAGGAACTGCCGATAGGAAAGCGCGGGCACGAGCTGCACGGCAACACGCTGCCGCCGGTGACGGCGCAGGCGCTCGAGAGCTGCGACGGCTGGATCATGGGACCGATCGGGCACGCCGCCTATCCGCGCAACGATCCGACCTGGGTGATGCCGCCGCTGCGCAAGCGCTTCCAGCTCTTCGCCAGCATCAAGCCGGTGAAGTCCTATCCCAATATCCAGTCGATCCACAAGGACGTGGACATCGTATTTCTGCGCGAGGTCAACGAGGGCATGATGTCGAGCAGCGTCGTCATCGCCGGCAGCGCGGAATTCCGCCCGAACGACGACATTTCCGTCGGCATGCGCGTGATTACTCGCAAAGGCGCCAATCGAGTGATGCGGGAAGGGTTCGAGATTGCGCGCACGCGCCCGCGCAAGAAGGTCAACGCCGTGCACAAGGAGCCGGTGTACCGCCTTTGCTGCGGTATGTTTGCCGAGGAGGCTCGCAAAGTGGCCAAGGAGTTCCCTGACGTGACGTTCGAGGAGACCATGGTCGACACCATGTGCATGAAGCTGGTGATGAACCCGCAGCAGTACGACGTCGTGGTGACCTCCAACCAGTTCGGCGACATGATCACCGACGAAGGCGCTGGGCTGGTCGGCGGACTGGGCCTCGCGCCGGGAATCTGCGCCGGGGAGAAGCAGGCAATGGCGCAGGCGACCCACGGTTCGGCGCCCGACATCGCAGGCCGCAACATCGCCAATCCCTACGCCATGATCCTGTCGGGAAAAATGCTCATCGAGTGGCTCGGCAGGAAGCGCAACGAGCCGAAGGCAACGCAGGCGGCCAAACTGATCGATGGGGCGATGGACAAGGTGATCGCCGAGGCGAAGCACTTGACCGGCGATCTCGGCGGCAAGGCGAGCACGACGGAGATGGGGGACGCTGTGGCCGCGGCGGTGTGATCATCGTATGGCGACGGCGGCTAGTAGCTCGCCACTGTTTGGATTGAGAGCAAGGGAGGAGATATGAAAGCATTGCAAGTCGCCTGAGCGCGTTTACATTCGGGATTTCGGGCTGCTCGGTCAGCAGCCGGGCGCCACGTCATTCCTGGGCGCGCGCGCGGGTATCGGAATCCACGGGCCGATCTCGGCCGGGGTTGCCAAGAACCGCGTTTACGCGGCCTACGGCACGGGAGCGAACGGTGTCATCCAGATTCTGGACCGCAAAAAGCTGCTGACCGAGTTCACCAACGCTCTCAAGCCGACGAGCGAGGAAATGCTCGCGCCGCAGGTGGGATACATCGTCATGTCACCCGACCAGGGCGCGCACACCACGTTGCCGATATACGGCGTGCCGATTCCCGGTTTCCAGGGCCATACGGCGCTGAGGACCCGGGACCTCATGATCGTCGCTTCGGAGCAAGGGCGAGGGGAGCATTGCAGGCCGGGCCCCAATAACAACCGTCCCGCTCCGCACTTCGGGTTCCTGCTGGACATCACGAATGAACCGACCCCATGGCCGCTTGCAACGTTCCATGTTCCAGAAATGCCGGGAGATTTCTGCGGCCGGGGCGGGCGGTTCGGCAACCACGCCAGCCACGAATCGTTCTATCCCCCCTACTACGGGAAGCTTGCCATCTTCTCGTGGTTCAACGCGGGTACTCGCGTCTTCGATATCCGCAACCCGTTTGCCGTGGAGGAGGTCGGCTATTTCATTCCCGCGCCGAACAAGAACACGATGGCTTTCTGCTCCGATGGCGTCAGCCATCCGGACGGCGATCCGAAAATCACTCCCGCGTGCATCAAGGTGATTCAGACCAACAACGTCGAAGTCGACGATCGCGGTCTCATCTACAGTGCCGACCGTGCGGGCACGGGACTGCACATCATCCGGCTCACGGGGCGTGCAGCGGAGGTCGCGGCAAAGTAACGCGGATCGCGGTCATCCCTCGTAAGCGCGGGAAACCAGGACCGCTGAGAGCATGGTGGCCGCGGCGGCAATGCGCCCGCGCATTGACACGATCTCCCCGGCGGCTTACGGTACCCTCGTCCATTTCATAACCCTTTCCCACGGGAGGATCCGATGAAAGACAGTCTCCGGTTCGTCGACTCCGACATGCACGTCATGGAACCGCCGGATCTTTTCGAGCGGTACCTGGACCCCAAATTCAAGGATCGCGTCAGTGTGAGAGTAGGGGCCGACGGCCGCCCCAATCGCGGCCAGACCGGCACGATCCTCATCGACGGGTAGCCGACCTCCGACCTGGACCTTCAGCAGTACCGCAAGCCGACCAAGCGCTCGCGGCGACCAGCACCCAGCCGGCGCTCTCGGGCTCGCGTATCCACGAAGCGAACCGTCTCGACTTCGCCATCGAGCGCGACTACGACGCCGTAGCCCAGATGCATGGGGCATGGACCATGGAAGGCGTCGACATCGCGGTGCTTTATCCCACGATGGGCCTGGGCCTCCTCGGCCGCAACGGTATCGATCCCCGGCTCTCGCTCGCGATCTGCCAGGCGTACAACAACTGGATCCACGAGTTCTGCAGCCACAGCCCCGACCGCCTGAAGTTCGCGGCGATGCTGCCCATGCACGATGTGCATCTCGCCTGCCGCGAGCTGGTGCGGTGCGTGAAAGAGCTCGGCGCCGTGGGCTCTTTCATCCGGCCGAACCTGATCAACGGCCACTACTGGCACTCCAACTACTGGGACCCGCTCTACAGCGTGCACGAGGAGCTCGGCGTGACGTGGGGATTCCACGAAGGCGTTAGCGCCATCTACTCCCACATGCTCGAGCTGTACGGCGAGAACCGCTTCTACCGCCACGTGGCGAGTCACTGGATCGAGATGCAGCAGGCGCTGATCGCGCAGGTGATCGGCGGCGTGTTCGAGTTCCATCCGAAGTTGCGGGTAGCGTTCCTCGAATGCCAGAACTCCTGGGTGCCCGGGCTGCTGACCCGCATCGAATGGGACTATCCGCAGTTCCGCGACTCGCACGCGCCGTACCTGAGCCTCACGCCGAAGGAATATTTCCGGCGCAACTGCTGGGCCGGCGTCGAGGGCAGCGAGCCGGAGATCGAGGCGACCGCCGGGCTGATCGGCGCCGACCGCATGTGCGTCTCGAGCGACTATCCGCACTTCGATTCCAACTTCCCGAACGTTGCGAACAACGTGCTCGCCAGCTGCTCGCGCGACACCGCGGCGAAAATCCTGATGGGCGGCGCGCATCTCTACGGGTTCACCGAGGCCGACTTCCAGAAGGCGGACAAGGCAGCGGGGGCGAGCACCAGCGGCGAGGGAACGCCGGCCGGGAGGCGCAAGGTAGCAATTGCTGGGTGACGGGCGGGATCCGCAGGCGCACGCTGAGGCGACGGCCAGATGAAGCTGATTCTGGCGGTCGCAGTGATGGTTGGGATTGCACTGCTGGCGGTTGCGCCCGCGGCGCGCGCCCAGGCGTATCCAGTCAAGCCCGTTCGCGTCCTGATCCCGTGGCCCCCCGGCGGCTCCAACGATATCGTCGGGCGCATCGTGTTCCAGCGGGTGGGGGAAACGCTTGGCCAGCAGTTCGTGATCGAGAATCGGGCGGGAGCGGCGAGCAACATCGGCACCGAGATCGTCGCAAGAAGCGCTCCCGACGGCTACACGGTCCTGGTCAACTCGGCCACCCACGTTGCGAATGCGCATCTCTACAGCAAGCTGCCGTACGACCCGTTCAAGGATTTCATCGGCGTGACGGCGCTGGCGCGACAGGTGGGGATACTCGTCCTGCACCCGTCAGTGCCGGCGAAGACGGTGAAGCAGTTCATCGCGCTCGCGCGCTCCCGGCCTGACCAGCTCATCTACGCCTCCACCGGCAGCGGCGGTTTCGTGCATCTCACGATGGCCCTCTTGAACCAGATGACCGCGACCAGGATGCTGCATGTTCCGTACAAGGGAGGTGGCCCGGCTGTGATCGCGCTGGCCTCCGGGGAGACGCACGCGATGATCATAGGCGTGGCCGCGGTCATCCCGCAGATCAAGGCGGGTCGGCTGAGGCCGCTCGCGGTGACCTCAGCGGAGCGGATCGCGCAGTTTCCCGAGATTCCGACGGTGGCGGAGGCGGGCGTGCCGGATTACGAGTTGACGGCCTGGATCGGATCTTTCGTGCCGGCGGGAACCCCGAAGGCGATCGTGGACCGGCTCAACGCCGAGGTGAAGAAGGCCCTGGAGCATCGCGAGGTCGCGAAAACGCTGAGCGTGCAGACGCTAGACCCGATGTACATGACGCCGGAGCAGTTCGCCCAGCGCATGAAATCGGACGACGCCAAGTACGAAAGAGTCGTCAGGGTTTCCGGCGCCAAAGTCGAATGAGGGCACCGCTCCGAACTTTCCCCAGCGAAAGACTAGTGGGTCCAGTCAAGCGAACGGCCCAAGTTCTCATTCCGTGTATTTCCGTGTGATTCCGTGGCCAAGTTTTTTACTTTGATGCAATTGGCCATCGCGGTTACGCTGCCGCTCTCCGGCGAAGCGCAAACCTGGAAGCCCACGCGTAACATCGAGATCGTCGCGCCGTCGGGAGCCGGGGGCGGATCGGACGAGGTGGCGCGGCTGGTGCAGCGCATCCTGCAGGAACGGAAGCTGGTGGAGACGCCGCTCGCGGTGGTGAACCGCCCGGGCGCGGGCGGAGCGATTGCGTGGACCGGCTTGAACCAGCATCCAGGCGACGGCCACTATCTGGCGATCAGCACGGCAAACCTGCTCACCAACCATATCACCGGCGTGAGTCCACTCAACTACACCGATCTCACGCCGGTTGCGCAGCTCTTCAGCGAGTCCGTCGCGGTCGCGGTGCGCGCCGACTCGCCGATCAGGAGCGGCAAGGAGCTGCTGGCCCGCTTGAAAAGCGATGCCTCCGCCCTCAGCGCCGCGGTCGGCACGAGTCTCGGTAACACCGGCCATATCGCGCTCGCTCTCGTGACCAGAGCGGCGGGAGGCGATGCCAAAAAACTGAAAGCCGTGGTCTTTTCCGCCGCGGCGCAAGGCCAGACCGCACTGCTCGGCGGCCACATCGACCTGATCGCATCGCCCGCTTCCAATCTGGTGCCTCACCATGCCGAAAGGAGAGTCCGCATCATCGCCGTGTCCGCGCCGGCGCGACTAGCCGGCGTGCTGGCTGACGTGCCGACGTGGCGTGAAATCGGTGCGGACGTCGTGATCGACAATCTGCGCGGTGTAGTGGGGCCGAAGGACATGGCGGCACCCCAGATTGCCTACTGGGAAAGCCTCCTGGGCAAGATGGTCGCGGCTGACGAATGGCAGCAGAACCTGGAGAAGAACTCCCGGGTGAACAGCTATACGGGCAGCACCGGAAGCAGAAAGGCGCTGGAGGGTCAATACGAGCAGATGCGCGCCGGGCTAAACGGAGCTCGCGCTCGCCCGGCGCTGAGCCGCGGCGGAACCATCGTCGTTCCGCGGAGGAACCGACAGTCAGGGCAGTCGTAGCGCACCGGGGGATCAAATTAGAATCGAGAGAGGGAAAACATGCTGAAGATTGGTATTCTTCTTGGTGACGACATCGGCCTCGAAGTGGTGCCCGAGGCCGTCAAGGTGATGAAAGCTGCGGCGAAGAAGACCGGGCTCGAGGTGCAGTGGAGCGACCATCCGATCGGTCGCAAAGGTCACGAGCTGCACGGCCATACCATGCCGCAGGCGACGGTGGAAGCGCTCGAGAAGACCGATGGGTTCCTCTGCGGGCCGATCGGGCACGGCGCCTATCCCCGCAACGACCCGACCTGGATCATGCCGCCGCTGCGCAAGCGGCTCGATCTCTACGCCAGCATCAAGCCGGTCAAGTCGTACAGCAACATCCAATCGGTGCACAAGGACGTGGATATCGTGTTCCTGCGCGAGGTGACGGAGGGCATGCAATCGTCCGACACGGTGGTCGCGGGCGCCGGGGAATTCCGTCCGAACGACGAGATCACCATCGCTTCGCGCGTCATCACGCGCAAGGGCTCGAGCCGTGTCGCGCGCGAGGCTTTCGAGATCGCGCGCACGCGGCCGCGCAGGAAGGTCACGTCGGTGCACAAGGAGCCGGTGTACCGGCTCGCCTGCGGCATGTTCGCCGAGGAATGCCGCAAGCTCGCGAAGGAGTACCCGGACGTGAAGCTCGATGAGGTGCTGGTGGACGGCTTCGCGATGAAGCTCGTCATGAACCCGCAGCAGTTCGACGTCGTGGTCACCACCAACCAGTTCGGCGACATATTGACCGACGAGGGCGCGGGCGTTGTCGGCGGACTCGGGCTGGCGCCGGGCCTCTGCGTAGGCGAGCGCCTCGCGATGTCGCAGGCGACCCACGGCTCGGCGCCGGACATCGCGGGGAAGAACATCGCCAATCCCTACGCGCTGATCATGTCCGGCCAGATGTTGTTCGAATGGCTGGGGCGCAAGCGAAACGACGAAAAGGCAATTCAGGCGGCCAGGCTCATTGACACGGCGGTGGACAAAGTCATTGCCGAGGCGAAGCACCTCACCACTGACTTAGGTGGCAAAGCGAGCACGGTCGAGATGGGCGACGCGGTAGCCGCGGCGGTGTAGTTTCCCGGGCGGGTGACAAAGTGATCCCGATCTGAAAGTGGACATCGAACGACGTGCTCGGATGAGAAGGCATGCAATCCTGATCGTCTGTCTCGCACTGACCGGGGCTGCGCAGGCGCAATCCCCGCCGAGCGCCGTCGCGCCGGCGGAATCCAATCTGGCGTCACTGTCCGAAAGCGCGCGGGACGCTTTTGGGCGCGCGCGGCCGTCGGTGGTGCAGATCAAGGGTTTTTTCGGCGGCAATACCGCGCAGGCATTTCACGGCAGCGGCTTTGCCGTCGCGCCGGGCGGCGTGGTGATGACCAACTACCATGTCGTGGCGGAGAGCGTGCTCTACCCCGAGAAGTACCGGCTCGAATACCGCACGCCCGATGGCCAAATCGGAAAGATCACGGTGCTTGCGATCGACGTACGCCACGACCTCGCAGTGGTCAGAGCGGAGGGGTTCGACGCGCCGCCGCTGGCCCTGGATTCGGCTACTCCCGCCAAAGGCGTGCGCGCCTGGTCCATCGGTTTTCCGCTCGACGTCGGCCTGACCATCACCGAAGGCGTCTCCAACGGCAGGGTCGAGGATTCCTTCGATTCGCGCATCCATTATTCGGGCGCGATCAACGGCGGCATGTCCGGCGGCCCGGCGTTGAACGCGGCAGGTAAGGTGATCGGCATCAATGTTTCCGGCTATCGCTTCGAGCAACTGGTGAGCTTTCTGGTGCCGGCGGCGCATGCGCAGGAGCTGATCGACCGGGCGCGCAGAGAGCCGCTCACTGGCAAAGACGCAAGGGAGGAGGTTGTGGCGCAACTGCGCGCCCATGCTGCCGGGCTGCTGGGCTCGCTGGAGGGTACACTGACCACTCAGAGCGTGGCCGGCTATTCTCTGCCGGCCAAACTCTCTGCCTTCATCGACTGCAATGCCGCGGGCGATCCCACGCCAGACCAGCTGGTGCACACCGTGCACATCAGTTGCGCGGCCAAGGCCGGGCTTTACGTGCGACAGGGCCTGCACAGCGGCGACCTGAGATATTCGCACTATGTGCTCACCACCGAGAAACTCGACGCCTGGCGTTTCGCCCACCGGTTGAGCAACCAGACGGCGGCTTCCGGGGTTGCCGGAAAGCGCAAGAACGTCGGGCCGTTCGCCTGCAGGGACCGCACGGTAGAGTTGCAAGGCTTCGCTGCGGCCCTGCTGGTATGTACGCGCAGCTACCGCAAGTTCGAGGGCCTCTACGACATCACGGTGCGCGTGGTAAGCCTGAACCAGCCGACGCGCGGTTTCGCCAGTCACCTGGACATGCTCGGCGTCGATTTTGATGCCGGCATGCGGTTCGTGCGGCGTTATGTCGAGAGCATGCAATGGAAGCCATGACGGCGGAAACGGTCGTCGTCGAGGTGCTGAACAGCCACGGGCAAGTGCATGCGCGCGAGCGCTTGAGCCTGTCGGCAGACCGGCGTACCTTCACCGTGGGCCGCAGCACTGCGGCTGACGTGATGCTGGACGACCCGTTCGTCGCGGCCCTGCACGTGGCGATCGAAGTCACGCCGGAAGGATTGCGCGCGACGGATCTCGGCTCGGCCAACGGCATCATCGTCAGGGAAAAGCGGCACAGGAACGCGCAAAGCCTCGAATTGCCCGATGGCCTGTTGCAGGTGGGCCGCACACACTTGCGGGTGCGCACTCGAGGCGAAAAGCTGGCGGCGGAAAGGCCGGATCATGCCGCGGCCTACTCGGGAGCGGACAGGATCGCCTATCCCAGCGCGCTGGCTTGCGCCCTTTTCATCGGCTATTACAGCTGGCTCTCGGCGCCGTGGGATACCGCCGCCGTGATCGCGACCAGCATGATGAAGGCGCTTCCGGTCGCCGGCGCGTGGATCGCGCTCTGGGCGTTGCTGTCGCGGGTGATGACTGGCGAGTGGCGCGGGATGACCCACGCCGCGATCCTGTTCGGCGTGTTCGCCGCGATGCTGGCGCTCGACTGGGTGGTGGATCTGGCGTCGTTTTCGCTCGCTCTGCCACAATGGTCGTGGCTTGATTCTTTGCTGATGATCGCGGCATTGGCGCTGGCGCTCTATTGGCACCTGACGCGGGTATCGACGATGAAGCGATCCACGGCCGCGTCGATCGCCGTGCTGCTGCCGGTCGTGGCGATCGGCGCCACCACCTGGACGAGCATGCGCGACCAAGACCGGAATGTGAATTTCATCGACGCGCACCTGAGGCTCTATCCTCCGGTGTTGCGCTTGCGTGAGGGTGGCACCGTGGACGTATATTTCACCGCGGCGGCGCGTCTCAGAGATTCGGCAGACAGACGGCGCAAGGCCCTGCCCGAGGGTGACGACACGGGTGAAGAGGAATAGGTTTCGACGTGAAGCTTCTCATCCTCTCCGACCTACACCTCGAATTCCTCCCGCTGGTACCTGCCGCCAGCGAAGCGGACGTCGTAGTGCTGGCCGGCGACATCGATCTGGGCGTGAGGGGCATCTCCTGGGGCAGGCGATCGTTTCCGGATCACGAGGTGGTGTACGTTGCTGGCAATCACGAGTTCTACGGGAACGATTGGGATACGCTGCTCGATGACTTGCGCGAGGAAGCGCACCGCCACCGGGTCCACTTTCTAGAAAACGACGCGGTCGACATTTCCGGCGTGCGCTTTCTGGGCACGGCGCTGTGGATCGATTTCGATTTTTTCGGCACCGACAAGCGAGCCGACGCCATGCGCGTGGCACAGGAATACATGACCGATTATGTGCGGATCTCGGTGTCGCGCTCGCAGACCGGGTTTGACCAGGTCAACGGCAAACTGCGGACGGACGGACAATCATTGCTGGTGCCGGAGCTCGTGCGCGCCCGCCATCTTGCGAGCCGTAGCTGGCTAAAAGCGCGTTTCGGCGAATCCACCGACAAGAAGACGATCGTCGTCACGCATTTTCTCCCCAGCGGACAATCGGTTGCCGATCGCTTCAAGCAGGACCTCACCAGCGCCGCATTCGCGTCCGACCTGGACAGTTTGATGGGCAACGCCGCGCTATGGGTGCACGGACACACCCATGACTCGTTCGATTACACTTTGAACGGCACACGGGTAGTGTGCAATCCGCGCGGCTACTGCGCGTCCTGGGGCAACGGCATAGAGTGCGAGAACCAACTGTTCGACCCGAAGAAGATGATCGAAATCTGAGCAGTCCGACAATGAAACTAGCCATTCTCGATGATTACATGAAGGTCGCGCTGGCGAGCGCCGACTGGGAGGGTATCTGCAACCGCGGCGTGGAGATCACTGTGTTCGACACTGCGTTCGCTTCGGTGGAGGATGCCGCGGTGAAACTGGCGCCCTTCGAGATCGTCAACCTGCTGCGCGAGCGCACGCACTTCTCGCGGGCGTTGATCGAGCGCCTGCCCAATCTCAAGTTCATCGCCATGACCGGGCGGCGCGCGCCGAGCCTGGACCTCGCGGCAGCGACCGAGCGACGCATCCCCGTAAGCAACACCCACGGCGGCGAGGGCGCCGCGTCCACCTCTGAATTAACCTGGACGCTGCTGCTCGCCGCGGCGCGCGATCTCACTAATGCCGAGCGCGGCGTGCGCGCCGGGCGCTGGCACGAGGATGTGCGCGTGGGCACGGTACTCGAGGGACGGCAGCTCGGTGTGATCGGTCTCGGGCGGCTCGGCAGCCGCGTGGCAGGCTACGGCAAGGCGTTCGGCATGAATGTCGTGGCGTGGAGCCAGAACCTCACGCCCGCGCGAGCAGCGGAATGCGGCGCACGCTACGTGAGCAAGGAGGAACTGTTCGCCACCTCGGACTTCGTCTGCATCCATGTCGTGTTAAGCGATCGCACACGCGGCCTCATCGGTGCGGCCGATTTCGCGCGCATGAAGCCGAGCGCGATACTCATCAATACCTCGCGCGGGCCGATCGTCAATGAAGCGGAGCTGATCGAAGCGATCAGGAGCCGCAAGTTCGCGCACGCTGCGCTGGATGTGTACACGCGCGAGCCCCTGCCCATCGATCATCCGCTGCGCAGCATGCAGAACGTCACGCTTGCGCCGCACCTGGGCTATGTGAACACGGACATCTTCGGCCACTTCTACGGCGAGTCGGTCAAGAACATCGAGGCCTGGCTCGACGGTAAACCCATCAATGTGCGTAATCCCGAGGTGCTGGATCCAAAGTAGGCGGGGAACGAATGAAATCAACCTGCTTGAGGATAGCTACTCTGAGTACTTGCGGTATGCTTGATGGCTCTTGCGACCGAGGGTGCAGCGCAGACCTATCCGGCTCGGGCGGTCCGCCTCATCATGCCGTACTCCGCGGGGGGCGCCGGCGACGTGCAGGGCCGCATGCTGGCGCAGCGCCTCTCCGAATCCCTCGGCCAGCAGGTCGTGGTGGACAACCGGCCGGGTGCGGGCTCCACGATCGGCGCCGAGCTTGCCGCCAAGGCGCCGCCCGACGGCTACACGCTGTTCTGGATCGCCAATACCCACTTCGTCGCCGCGGCGCTGCACAAGAAGCTCGCCTACGACCCGCTCAACGACTACACGCCGGTGACCCAGGTAACAAGTGCGCCCAACGTGCTGGTGGTGCACCCGTCGCTGCCGGTGAAGACGGTGAAGGAGCTGATCGCGCTCGCGAAAACGAAGCCGGGACAGATCGACTATGCATCTTCGGGCAACGGCAGCACCCAGCATCTGACTGGCGCGCTGTTCTGCAAGATGGCCGGCATCCAGATGACGCACATTCCGTACCGCGGCAGCGGACCCGCGACCTCCGATCTGATCGGCGGGCAGGTGATGGTCTCGTTTCCGGGCATCGCCAGCATGCTGCCCTACATCAAGTCCGGCAGGTTGCGGCCGCTCGGCGTGTCGGGATCGCAGCGCTCCGCGGAACTGCCCGGCGTGCCGACGATCGCCGAAGCCGGCGTGCAGGGCTACGAGATGGTGCAGTGGAACGGCATCGCGGCACCGAAAGGTCTGCCGCGCGAGATCCAGATGAGGCTGCACAACGAGCTGCTGCGCCTGCTCAGGAATCCCGAATTCCAGAAGACCCTGCGCGGCGCCGGGCTGGACCCGGCCTGGCAGGACACGCCCGAGCGCTTCTACGAATTCCTCAAGGTCGAGTCCGCCAAGTGGGCGAAGGTGGTGGCGGACAGCGGCGCGCAGGTGCAGTGAAGCATAGGTCATTCGACGTATTCACAGCGCTTCGTTCGCCAGCAATACTTGAAAGCAGATTCGAAGCGTTCCTATTCCAGCGCCCCGGCTCCGCCACCAACCTGCGTAACCCTCCCGGCGGGGCCGGCGGCACAGGCCCGTGCCGGTCCTTGGCAAATATTCTGAAATCTCGTCGGCGACCACGGCGAACTGCGCGGGCGTGGCGCTGACGGATTCCGCTCCACCGTCTTCGAGCACCTGGCATATGCTACGCTTCCACTCCTCCTTGTATTCCGAGAGCACGGCATGACCTACGCTGTAATCGCCCGCTGTTCGCGTAGCGGGCAATTCGGCATCGGGATCGCCAGCTATTCCATCGCGGTCGGGCTCTACTGCGACGGTGCGCTGCGCGCGAATACCGGCGCGACTCTCACGCAAGGCGCGCCCAATCGACGCAACAACTATCTCGCAATCAGCCTGCTGGCGCAGGGACACACCGCGAGGCAGGCGCTGGCTGAGCTTCTTGCCAACGATCCCGATTGCGAGTACCGCCAGGTTGCGGTGGTCGATCGGGAAGACCGGGCGGTCGTGTACTCGGGGCGCCGGGTACGGCGGTGGGCGGGGCACCGGACGGGCAGCGGATACGCCGCGTTCGGCGACATGCTCGCCGGAAAGCAGGTGCTGGACGCGCTGGTGATGGGATTCGAAGCGTCGCCGCAGGCGGGTCTCGACGAGCGGCTGCTACAGGCGCTGGAAGCAGCCGCCAGCGCAGGCGGCATGGCTGGCGCCCACGGTCGCTTGCCGGCACGCTCGGCCGCGCTGATCGTGTGGGGCAACCGCACACACAACGAACTCGATATTCGCGTCGATTTGCACGAGCGGGCGGTCACGGAACTCAAGCGCATCTACCGCGATTACAAACCCTCGATCGCCTACTACGAAGAACGCGCGCGGAATCCACGCAATGCGATCCCGGCGATGGAGTTTGCGGACATGCTGAAGGCCAGGCAGGAAAAGGAAGCCGGATGACGTATTCCATCATCGCGCGCTGCCCGCACACCGGCCGCTTCGGCGTGGGCTCGACCACTTTTTCGATGGCATGCGGCCGCCGCAGCGAGAGCGTCCGCCCGAACGTCGGTATCAGCAAATCACAGGCGTACTATCTGCGCCATGTCGATCCGTTGGTCTTGAACATGCTCGAGCAAGGCTACACGCCGCGGCACATCGCGCGCGTGCTCGAGGCTGATGACCCGGATTTCGACTACCGCCAGTTCGGCATCATCGATCGCGAGAGCAATGTCGTGGCACACACCGGCGCGGGTGTGGGAAAGTGGGCCGGGCATACGGTAGGTCCGTACTACGCCGCCTATGGCAACGGCCTCGCGGGTCCGCAAACCGTGGAGGGTATCGTCCGCGGTTTCCTCGCGCAGCCTGATGCGCCGCTCGAAGACAGATTGATGACAGCGCTCGAAGGCGGTCGTGATGCTGGCGGGCAGATGTCGAACGGACGCCACCGGCCGGAGCGCTCGGCGTGGATACGCGTCGTTGACCGTGGCCATGCGCCCGAGATTGACCTGCGCGTCGATCTTCATGACAGAACTGTCGCAGAGCTGCGCCGCATCCTCCAGGAATACCAGCGCTACCGGAAATACTACGAGACTCGGTGCACGCATCCGAGTGCAGCCGTGCCGGAAGAGGACGTGACGTTTGAAGCGTGATGGGTGATGGGTGAGGAAACCACCTGCCTGCGCTGCTCGTTACCTGTCGCGCGTCGTCTCATGATGCAGTGATGAAGGAGATGCGAGAGCCATGCGATCGAGGTATGCCGGTAGCGGGCTGCCTGTTCTGGGAGCCGTTGCTGGGAGTCTCATCATTGCGGGCTGCGCAATGACCGAGCGCACCACGGCTTTCCGATTTCAGGAAGCGACGGTCGCGAGCGTGCATCGCGCGCTGGCGGCCGGCGAGATGACCTGCACGCAGCTCACGCGGCTGTATCTCGACCGGATCGAAGCCTATAACCTCAAGGGCCCGGCACTGCGCGCGATCATCACGGTGAATCCGAAGGCGCTCGAGTCGCGGCCGCGAGATGGACCGCGCGCTATGCGGACAAATCCTGCGGCGCTGGGACCGCTGCACTGCGTTCCGATCATCCTCAAGGACAACTTCAATACGTTCGACATGCCCACGACGCGGGGCATCATCGGCGATGAAGGACTTCGATGCCGCCCGCCGATGCGTTCACCGTGGACCGCATGCGCAAGGCCGGCGCGCTGATCCTCGCCAAGGCGAACCTTCAGGAGTTCGCGCGCGGCGGCATGTCCAGAAGCAGCCTCGGCGGTCAGGTGCTCAACCCGTATGACCTCACGCGCACGCCGGGCGGGTCGAGCGGCGGAACGGGCGTCGCGATCGCCGCCAACTTCGCGCTGCTCGGCACGGGAAGCGACACGGGACAATCGATTCGCTCGCCGGCATCCGCGAACAACCTCGTCGGCATTCGCCCGACCCGCGGTCTCGTCAGCCGTGCGGGCGTCATTCCGAACAGCCTGACGCAGGACGAGATCGGCCCGATCACGCGCACGGTTCGCGATGCGGCGCTGCTGCTCGACGTGATGGCCGGCTACGACCCGGCCGATCCCATCACGGCGTTCAGCATCGGGCGCATTCCGAAAAGCTATGCGCATCTGCTGAGCCCAGGACGCGCTGAAGGGCGCGCGGATCGGCGTCATGAACAACATGTTCGGGACGGCGGAGCGCCATCAGGAAGTGAACAAGGTGATGGAGGACGTGATCGCCAAGGTGGCGTCGCTCGGCGCGACCGTCGTCCGCTTCGACCTGCCGGAATACGACGAAGCTCGCTGCGGTCGTCGCGACTTCGCAGTTCGAAGCGCGCACGGTGATGGAGAGTTACTTCGCGGCGCTCGGGCCGAACGCGCCGATCAAGACGTTCGCCGATCTCGTCGCGACGAAGAAGTCCGCGGTGCAGAAGACGCTGGAAACGGAGCTGGCGGTCGTCGACGGCATGAACAGCCAGGCTTACAAGGACCGCACGCTCAACCGGGACAAGCTGCAAGCCTCGTTGTCGCGACGAAGATGGCGGAGCTCAACCTCGACGCGATCCTCTATCCGCTCCAGAAGATCCTCGTCGCGCCGATGACGGCCGGCCGATCAGCTCGAGCGAAACGGTACGCTTTCGAACGGCACCGGCTTCCCTGCGGTCACGTTCCCGGGCGGATTTTCGACGCCGACAGCGTCGGCGCCGTCGGCGTCCCGGTCGGCGCCGAGTTTCTCGGGCTGGGAGTATTCGGAGGCGAAGCTGCTCGCCTACGCCTATGCCTTCGAGCAGGCACTCAGCTTCGCAAGCCGCCGGCGACCACGCCGCCACTGGCCAAGGAGCCGTAGTCCTTGTGCCGATCTGATCGCGGATCTGAAACCAGGGTTCTCGCAGCCGCGCCAGAGCTTATGACCGACTTCGATCGTGCGCACAGTGAAAGAGTGCTCACGGCGCTGTTGCTGATGGGCGTCGTGCTCACCGGCGTCGCCTTGGCGCGCGAGGGCGTGCATTTCGACAACACGATAGCCGGCGATCGTTTGTTCATGATCGCCTTCTTCGGAGGGGCAATCGTCGGCTTCGCGGGGTGGACGCACTACACCGGCGTTACGCCGGCGCTTTCGCTGTCGGGACCCAATATCCAGCTCTGGCTCGCGACGGCGGTGGTGGCGTTCGTGAGCACGGCATCGGCTTCTTACGTGAACCGCACATTCGCAACACCGACCGAACGGTCGAGCATGGCCGCGATCGACTCGATTCGGGAAGGAAAAGGCACCCGGTGGCACGTCGTCGTGAGTGTGGATGACGGTCGGCGCGAGCGCTATCTGATCACGGAGCAGACGGCGCTGCAGCTCAAGGACGCGAAGGCCGTGCGCATGCGCTACGCCCGTGGGGTTCTGGGGTTCGACTACATTGCAGAGTTCGAGCCAATCAAGCCATGACCCTGGTCAAGCGCGAGTTGAAGCGGTCGTTGAAGACGTCACGCGTTTCAATCAAGTGGGGTACGCCGCCAGAAAGTCCTGGAATGTCGTCTTCTGGTAATGCCGCTTGGTCACGTAACTCGTGGATCGCCCGCGCCTCGCGTGGCGTACTGAATCCGCGTCTCTCCAGCACCTTCCTGCCGCTCGAATCCAAAAACACGAAATTCGGCGTGAAAGCGAACGTCGACAGCTTGCGCAGCTCGTCCGTCTGCTCGTAGCGCACCGCCGCCTTGGCTTCGAACACCACGAAGTCTTTCGAAAACATTTTTTGCAGCTCTCCGCCGGAGAGTTGGCCGGTGATGTACCGGCATTGACTTCAGTTGTCGCTTGTATAGAACACCAGAACGTGCTTCCCGCTGTCCTGTTTGACCAGCGCCTGTGCTTTCTGGAAGGAATCCACGGCGAACGGCAGTCCACCGGCGTGCGCGGCCGTGCCGATGGCCAGCGCCGCGACCAGGAAAAGAAAACGCTTCATGGAAGCCTCCGTCGCAATGACCGGTCCCAGTATATCGCGGAAATTGCATACAATCGGGTCCAGGGTGATAGGTTCTAAGCGGCACCAAGTTATCGTCGTGGGCGGAGGGCCGGTAGGCGTCGCGCTTGCCGTGGATCTCGGCCTTCGAGGCGTGTCCTGTGCTCTCGTGGAGAGCCGCACCGGTCTGCAGCAGATCCCCAAGGGACAAAACCTTACCCAGCGCACGCTGGAGCATTTCTATTTCTGGGGCGTCGTGGACGAAATACGGGCCGCGCGCGTTATGCCTCCCGGTTATCCGATAGGCGAGGTCACCGCCTACGGCAACCTGATGAGCGAATACTGGCACGCGGCGCCGGGACGAGAGGTGGTCCGTCCCTATTACTTCCAGGACAACGAGCGGCTGCCGCAGTACTGCGTGGAAGCGGTGCTGCGGAGGAAGATGGCCACGCTCGAGAGCGTGGAAAGCCGCTTCGGATGGACGGCGAAGATGGTCGATCAGGACGATGCAGGCGCGCGCGTAACCATAGCCGAGGAAAAGGGGCCGGGGCGCGATGTCCTGGAAGCGGACTATCTCGTGGGCTGCGACGGCAGCAACTCGCTCGTCCGCGGCCAGGTCGGCATCGAGCGGGGCGGGACCGACTTCGAGCAAATGATGGTGCTGGCGGTATTCCGCTCGCGCGCGTTGCACGAGGGCCTCAAGCGCTTTCCCGACCGCTCCACCTATCGTGTGATGCGGCCGGAGCTGAAAGGCTACTGGCAGTTCTTCGGACGGATCGATGTGGGTGAGGGATGGTTTTTCCACGCGCCGGTGCCGGCTGGCTCGGCGACGAACTTGACAACTGAGGGCTTCGACTTTCATGGACTGATGCAGGAAGCCGCCGGGTTCGAGTTCGCCTGCGAGCTCGACTACGTAGGGTTCTGGGATTTACGCGTTGCCGTCGCGGAGAACTACCAGGTGGGGCGTGTCTTCATCGCGGGGGATGCGGCGCACAGCCATCCGCCCTACGGCGGCTTCGGCCTCAACAATGGCCTGGAAGATGTCGCCAATCTCGGGTGGAAACTGGCGGCCCGGCTGCAAGGCTGGGGAAGCGACGCATTGTTGCGATCGTACAGTGAGGAGCGCCGTCCGATCTTCAAGGAGATCGCGGAAGATTTCATCGCTGCGCGCATTGAGAAGGACGGGGCTTTCCTGGCGCGCTACGACCCGAAGCGCGACCGGGAGGAATTCGAGCGGGCATGGCAAGCGCGGGAGACGGAGGGCGGGACGCGCGTGCAGAGCTACGAGCCGAACTACGAAGGATCGCCGGTTGTAGCCGGCCCGCCGGGCGGCAGGTCGAGCGCCCACGGCACACACGCGTTCAAGGCCAGGGCCGGCCACCATCTCACGCCGCAGCCGCTGTCCAACGGCCGGAATGTTTACGAAGAACTCGGCGCAGGCTACACGTTGCTTGCACTGGACGCAAATGAGGACGCTGACGATCGCGCCGTTCAGATGTTTGAACAGGCGGCAAAGTCGCTGTGCGTGCCGCTCAAGGTCGTTCGCGACACCTGCGGGGGAGAACTGACACGCTACGAATCGCGCCTCATCCTGATTCGCCCGGACCAATATGTAGTCTGGACTGGCGACACGCCGCCGGACGATGTGCGCGCCGCTGCTGAGGAAAATTACCGGTCGCAGGAAGGTGTCAGATAAGGCGTTTCAGATGAGGCGTCTCAGGTGAGGCGTCTCAGATGAAGCGTCCGGTGAAGCGTAACAGACACGCCGTATCTGGGACGCTTTATCTGGGACGCGGTATCCGGGACGCTCTATCTGGGACGTTGTTTCACTCGGGCTGTATGCCCGCCACCTTCACCACCTCGCCCCACTTCTTGAGCTCCGCCTTCATGTAAGCGAGGAACTCGTCCGGACTGGAGGGCGTAGGGACGGTGCCTTCCGACAGCATGCGGTCGATCACGTCCTTCTGCTTCAGCGTGTCCACGATTTCCTTGTTGAGACGGTTGACGATGTCCCTCGGCATGTTGGCGGGACCGATCATGCCGCCCCACGCGAAGGACTCGTATCCCGGCAGGCCGGCTTCCGCGATAGTCGGGAACTCGGGCAGCGATGGAAGCCGTTTCGCGTTGCCCACGCCGAGGGCCCGCACCCGTCCGCTGCGCACGTGCGGGAGGATCGTCGGGATGCTGCTCCAGGTCAACTGGGATTCACCGGACAGCACGGCGAGGACGGCGGGCGCCGTGCCCTTGTAAGGCACGTGCACGGTCTTGATCTTGGCCATGGAGTCGAACAGCGCGGCGGCGAGGTGCCCTGTATTGCCGACGCCGGGCGAAGAGTAAATGACCTCGTTCGGCCGCGCCCGGGCAAGCGCGATCAATTCCTTCACGTTCTTCACCGGCAGCGACGGATGCGCGACCAGCAGCAGCGGGAAACTGCACATGTTCGCGATGTAGGTGAAATCCTTGACCGTATCGTGCGGCAGCTTCTTGTACATGAATGGATTGACCGCCAGGGGACCGGCGGAAGCCGCTGCGATGGTGTAGCCGTCCGGTGGGGCCGTTTTCAGCGCTTCCAGGCCGAGTATGGCGTTGGCGCCGGGGCGGTTGTCGACCACCACCTGCTGTCCGAGGCGCTCGGACAGCCCCTTGCCCACGATACGCCCGATGTAGTCCACGCCGCCGCCGGCGGGAAATGGCACGATCAAGCGGATCGTCTTGTTCGGATAGGCTTGAGCCAGAGCGATGGCCGGAAACAAAACCAGCGCGGCTGTTGTCCAAGCGAGCGTTTTGAATACCGTGCGTGTTGCCATCGCTTCCTCCGATATTTTTCAAGAATCTGTTATTCTGCGTCGATGCAATGATATCTGTATACGCAGGAGGAGACTATTCAAACACTCGCATTCGTGATCGCTAGGCAGGCAGGGCTGCTGTGCGTGATGCTTGTGCTCGGCGCGACAACAGAAGCCGCGGCACAGACGCAAAACTATCCGACGCGGCCGATACGCTTCATCGCCGCCAATGCGCCGGGCGGCGGCCTCGATATCGTCGCCCGCATGATCGGGCCCAAGATGGCCGCCGCGCTCGGCCAGCAGGTCATCGTGGATAACCGCGCGGGTGCAGCCGGGAGTATCGCGTCGGACATCGTCGCCAAGTCGGCGCCCGACGGCTATACGATCATGGTCGCCTCGGTCGGCGGACTCGCGGTCAACACCAACCTCTACAAGGGTCTTACGTATCATCCGCTGCGCGATCTCGCGCCCATCACGTGGGCCACCTCGGGCAGCAACGTGCTGGTCGTGCACCCTTCCGTCCCGGCAAAGTCGGTGCAGGAGTTGATCGCTCTGGCTAAGGCGCAGCCCGACAAATTAAGCTACGGGTCTTCGGGCGCGGGCAATGCAGGGCACCTAGCGGGGGAACTGTTCAAGACCATGGCCGGGGTCAAGATGGTGCACATTCCCTATAAGGGCGGGGCACCGGCGATGATCGATCTCATCGCGGGCCAGGTGCAGCTCGTATTCTCCTCCGCGCCGACTGCGGTACCGCAAGTGAAGGCGGGCAAGATACGCGGGCTGGCGGTGACGACGGCCAAGCGCTCGGTAATACTGCCCGAGCTGCCGACGATCGCGGAATCCGGTTTGCCCGGCTTCGAGGCCGATAACTGGTATGGCGTCGTCACCACCATGAAGACCCCGCGGCCCATCATCGATCGGCTCCACGCCGAAATCGTGCGCGCGCTGCACCTGCCCGACGTCAAGCAGGCACTGCTGACGCAGGGGCTCGAGGTGAGGACCAGCACGCCCGAGGAGTTCGGAGCCTACATGAGATCCGAATTCGACAAATGGGCCAAGGTGATCAAGGACGCCGGGATAATGGCCAATTGACAATCCGCGAGGGTCGAACAAATGAGAAGTGACACGAATAGACTGGATACGATGAAAGTAGCGCTAGCCGCCTGCTGCGTGGTGTCGTTTGCTGCCCTGCCCGCAACAGCCACCGCGGCGGAGAAGAGAGCGTCCAAGGCTGCGCCGAAGAAAATCGAAAGATTCGCCTGCAAGCTCGGCACGGAATGGAACCACGCGCGGATCGCCGTCGAGCTTCTGAACGGGAGGGTCCAGGAATTCGCGTATTACAGCATCTGGAAGCCGCGCACTTGCTCGGTCAGTTTCAAGCGCGCGGACGCGTACAGCAAGTGGGTCGACCAGGGAAAGGTCACGACCGTGACCCTAACCGAGGAAACGGGCGCTTTCCTGATTCAACACGATCCGAGCAAGTACCATTTTATATTCCGCGATGTGGACCGCATGCGCTACTGCGGCGCGGAAGGCAAGATCAACGGCAGCCTGACCGTTGTGCGAGGTAACTCGCAGTGCGTGCTGGACGGCGTGATGGACGACGATCCGACCAAGCCGACAGAGCCTACGCGGGCGCTGGACGCCGTGGAAGCGAAAGAACCACCGGGCGCGTCGAAAGAACCAGCTGCAGCCAAATAGTCGTTGGGCGGGCGACATCGGGGGAGGCGGGAGGGCGGGTGGCGACGCTGGATCTGATCAAGGGTATCCTCGAGCTCGGCAAGACCGCTTTCGACAGGCTGTTCGCGGGAAACGACCGCCTCGCCGCCAGATTCCAGGACTCGATCAATCAGGAGCTGCTGCAGGCGCTGGCGCGTACCAACAATCACCTGACGCGCCTCATCAGCCAGGCGCGCATCCGCGCGGCGCGAGGAGTGGAAGAGCTGCAGCGGGTGCTGTGCATGCAGGATTGCCGCCAGGACTAATGCTCCCTGGCGGCACCCTTGCTTGGAATAGCAGGATCGCTATTCAGAACAACCACATCATTTGGTTCCGATGTGATGTAGATCGGCGGTTTGTGCCGGCTAAACGTCATGTTGAGCGGCGCACTTCAGCGCGTCCGCTCGAACTAGACCAGCTGCGACCCGAGCCCTACATCTGCCTAGGATGCCCACGCAGTTATTTCGTGCGGTCTAGGAACGCTTGGAGCTGTTTTGGAGCAGACCACAATACTCTAGCCCCGATTGCAGCTACTGCTACCGTTGCAATTAATTTGCTCCACGCGTCGAGCCAAACAGGAGGTGGTGGGGGGCTGATCACATTGAATGCAGCGATAAGTGCGATAGCGCCCCATACAATAAGGATAATCACGACGGCAATCACAGGAGTATTTTGGGACATGAGAAGCTCCAAGGGTTGAAGGTTCAAAGCTAGGCGCGATTTCTGGGGAAGATCGGTCGAGCGATCAAATTCTTGCACCCCTCACCTGTCACCTTGCCGCACTAGGTGCCGGCAGTTTTTGGCGAAGGCCCGTATTCATTGTCACCCGGCTGGCTATCGAGGAGCATGAATACCAGGAGCACAATGGCGCCAATCAGCGGAATCAATATGATGAGGAGCCACCATCCGGGTCGTCCCGTGTCATGCAGTCTTCTGACGGTGACTGAAATACCCGGAATCAGCAACGCCAGTGCATAGATTCCGCCCAACAGGCCGATACCCGCCTTGGCGCTGTACGTGCCGATGATATTGTCTACGATAGCCAGCCCGATGCTGATGATCAAGTACCACAAGACGTAGAACCGGTACTCCTTGCGACGGGCCCTTCCTGTAAAGACGGCGTACTTCTTCAGCACCTGCATGTACCAATCCCAGCCCATGTGCCCCTCCCTTTGGTTGCCGGTTGGCGGAAGACGTCGGACCTGCCGTCCCAATTAGACACCCGGCACTATTCGTTTGTCATCTTCTTTCCAAAATCACGTGAGCGCGTAAGGCGTCAGAGCGTAAGAGGGTTGGGGTGAGGGGGCTCATTCGTTCACCCGTTCACTCGTTCACGCCTCAGGCGGTGGCTTTCTCGCGATATCGGTCGAAAACCACGCCCTCGGCAAAGAGCGCGGTGATCTGCTCGTCGCTGTAGCCGAGAGCTTTCAAGACTTCGCTGGAGTGCTGCCCGAGCCACGGGGCCGGCAGGCGGGAGCGCGCGAGTTCCGTGGTCGACTTTACCGGATTGCCGAGCGCTTTCATGCGTCCGATCTTCGGGTGATCGATCTCGACGACCAGCTTACGCGCTTGCGAGTGCTCGTTCTCGAGCGCCTGGTCGTAGCTGAACACGGGTCCACCCGGCACGCCCGCCGCGTCGAGCTTGATCACCCAATGGGAGGTCGGTTGCTGCGTGAATACCTTTTCGATCTCCTGCTCGAGCTGGTCGATGTTTTTTAGGCGCGCGGCGAGCGTTTTGAAGCGCGGATCCTCGAGCATCTCGGGCCGCTCTAGCACCTGCCGGCAGAAGGCGATCCAGAGCTTCTCGTTGTTGGCGCCGACCGTGACGTAGGCGTCCTGGGTGCGGTACACCTGGTACGGGTCGAGCGGCGGTGGCGGGTGCCGGTGGCGACCGGAATTTCCCCGCCGCCGAAATAGGCTCCGGCCTCCCAGAAGGTCCAGGCGATGCCCGCTTCCATCAGGGAGGTTTCGAGGTGCGTGCCTTCCCCGGTCTTCAACCGCTTGATGTAGGCCGCGAGTATGGAATATAACGCCGTGGAGCCCGCCGCGATGTCATTCATCGCGATGCCAACCTTGGCGGGGCGTCCGCCCGGCGCGCCGGTCATGGTCATGATCCCGCTCATGCCCTGCGCGATGATGTCAAAGCCGCCTTTCTGGCTGTACGGCCCGGTCTGACCGAAGCCGGAGACCGAGGCGTAAATGATCCCGGGATTGATCGCCTTGAGGGCGTTGTAATCGATGCCGAGCCTGCGGGTGACGCCGGGACGGTAGTTCTCCATGATGATGTCGGCGTCGCGGGCGAGCTTCATGAAGACGTCCTTGCCGCGCGCGTCCTTCATGTTGAGCGCAACGCTCTTCTTGTTGCGGTTCAATACCGCGAAGCAATAACTCTCGCCGTTCACCTTTGGATCGAAGCGCCGCGAGCCGTCGCCTTCCGGAAACGATTCGATTTTGATGACGTCGGCGCCCATGTCGGCCAGCATAAGCGTGCAATAGGGGCCCGCCATGATCGCGGTAAAGTCGAGGACCTTGACTCCTTCAAGCGGAAGCGCCATGCGGTCTTTCTCCTGGACGACACGAGCCGAGGGAATTCCGGCTCGACATCGGAGTCCAATATGTGTTGGAATTGTAGCAACTAAAAGAGGAGGAGGAGTTATGAAACTGGCCTTCACCGTCGCGGGGGTCATTGCGGCTACGGCGATGCTCCTGCCGTTGGCCGCGTTTGGCCAGGCTTATCCCGCCAAGACCGTCCGGGTAATCGTCGTCTTCCCGCCAGGCGGCTCGAACGACGTGGTCGCACGCATCGTATTCCAGAAGATGACGGACCAGCTCGGACAGCAGTTCGTGATCGATAACCGCGGAGGCGCGGCGGGCACGATCGGCGCCGATGTGGTCGCGAAGAGCCCGCCGGATGGCTATACCCTCATGATTCAGTCGGCGACGCACATCGCCAACGCTCATTTGTACAAGAGCCTGCCCTACGATACGCTCGGTGACTTCATAGGCGTGACGACACTGGCGCGGCAGGTGGGCATGTTGGTCGTGCATCCCTCGCTGCCGGTTAAGACTACCAAGGAGTTCATCGCGCTCGCAAAGAAGCGCCCGGGAGAGGTCGTCTACGGTTCCGCCGGCAACGGGAGCTATCTCCATCTCGCGATGGAGCTGTTGACTTCGACGACGGGAACCAAGTTGATACACGTCCCGTACAAGGGCGGCGGCCCCGTCAATATCGCCATCGCGGCCGGGGAGATCCAGTCGGTTATCGCCACGATAGCGTCGGTGATACCCAACCTGAGGGCGGAGCGGGTACGGCCCATCGGCGTGACTTCAGCGAAGCGCACCACGCAGTTCCCGGACGTGCCGGCGCTGGCGGAAGCCGTTCCTGGCTACGACTTCACCGCATGGGTGGCTTGTTTCGCACCCGCGGGAACGCCGAAGCCGGTCGTAGACAGGCTCAACGCCGAACTCAAGAAGGCGCTCGATCACCCCGACGTGGCGAAGAACCTCAGCTCCCAGACGCTGGATCCGATGCACATGTCACCGGAGCAGTTCGCCCAGCTTCTGAAATCCGATTACGAAAAATACGGCAAGATCGTGAAGATCAGCGGCGCCAAGATTGATTGAGGCGGTAACTGGAAACCGGTGACAGTAACCGGTTAGCGGAATCCATTCTCAGAGTCCTTTCTCCCCGGATTGGGGAGAGATAAAGAGAGGGGACGTATGATGCGACTCGAAACGCTGAAGCGCATTCCGCCGGTCGGGTTGCTCGTTGCGCTGGCGTCGCTGTTGGTGCCACCGCTAGCACTCGCGCAGGCGTATCCGGTCAAGCCCGTTCGTATCGTCGTCTCGTGGCCGCCGGGCGGATCCAACGACGTCGTCGCGCGCGTAATGGCCCAGAAGCTCACGGAAACGCTGGGTCAGACGTTCGTGGTCGAGAACCGGGCGGGCGCGACGGGTACCATCGGCTCCGACCTCGTCGCGAAAAGCCCGCCGGACGGCTACACCATCCTCGTCAACTCCGCCACCCACGTCGCGAACGCGCATATCTACAAGAAGCTGCCCTACGACACGATGAAGGATTTCACCGGCATCCTGCCGCTGGCGGTGCAGGTCGGGATGCTCGTCGTGCACCCGTCGCTGCCGGCGAAGAACGTGAAGGAGCTGATAGCGCTCGCGAAATCGAAGCCGGACCAGATCGCCTGGGCCTCCACCGGCACTGGCAGCTACACCTGGCTCACTATGGCGCTGCTGCTGCAAATGACCGGGACGAAGATGCTGGAGGTCAACTACAAGGGCGGCGGACCGGCCACCATCGCGCTCACTGGCGGGGAAGTACAGGCATTTTTCGTGGGTATCGGCTCTCTTACCGCGGCGCTCCCGGCGGGGCGTGTCCGCCCGCTGGCCGTCGCGTCTGATAAGCGGCTGAAGCAGTTCCCCGACATTCCGACGGTCGCGGAAACCGTTCCCGGGTACGAGCTGACCGCGTGGATCGGCTCGTTCGTGCCGTCGGCTACTCCGCGGGCGATCGTGGAGCGTCTCAACGCTGAGTTCAGGAAGGCGCTGGAGCATCCCGACGCGACGAAGATCCTGGGCTCGCAGGCGCTCGACCCGATGCCGATGACAGTGGATGAATTCGCGCAGCGCCTGAAGAGCGACTATGACAAGTACGAGAAAATCATCAGGATGACCGGCGCGGCGCAGATACAGTAATCTATACTGCGTCTCAGGTACTGCGTCTCAGGTAAAACGTCCCAGGGTACTGCGTCTCAGGGTACAGCGTCCTGGCATAGACGCTTTATCTGGGACGCTCTATCTGGCGGCTGATGCCGGCCACCATCTCGCCGAGCGAGGCGAACACGGTCACCCCGGCGGACTCGAGGGCGGCGCGCTTGGCGGCGTACGTGCCGTGACTGCCGTGAACCAGCGCGCCGGCATGTCCCATGGTGACGCCTTCGGGGGCGCTCTTGCCGGCGATCAGCGCAAACACCGGTTTTACGAAGCGCTGCGCCGTGAGCGCCTGGGCGAATTCTTCCTCCTCATTGCCGCCGATCTCGCCGATGATGAGCAGCGCGGTAGTCTGCGCATCGGCTGCATAAAAGGGCACGAGGTCGGTGTAACGGGTGCCTTTCACCGGGTCGCCACCGACGCCGATCCATACCGATGTCCCGATGCCGCGCTGGGCGAGCCGGTAGCCGGCCTCGTACCGACAGCGTGCCGGACTTGGACATCAGTCCCAGCGGCCCGGGCTTGAGCGAATCGTCAGGCAGGAAACCGAGCTTCACCTCGCCGGCTATCGCCATGCCGGGAGTCGACGGGCCGATCCACACAGCGCCCGCTGCACGGACGAGCTCACGCGCCTTCAGTGCGTCGTGCACCGGCATACCTTCGGTGGGCGTAACAAGATACCGGATGCCCGCCAAGATCGCTTCCTGCATCGCCGATAGCAACTGCAGCGCCCCCACCAGCAGCACGCTCGCCTGCGCGCCCGCGTTCGCCACCGCCGCATCGCAATTCGCAAAAACGGGAACACCGTTGACTTCCCGCGTCTTGGCATCGGGCGACACGCCGCCTACGATGCGGGTGCCGTACCGCATCATCAGGCGGCTGTGCAACTGTCCCGCCCGTCCGGTGATGCCCTGAACGATAACGGGCGTTTTTCTGTCTATTCGTGGATTTACGAGTATCGCAGTCATCAATCGTCAAAGCTTGTTGGAGCCAACTACTCGTGGACACAGACAGAAAAACGAAAATGGAAAGCGGCACTCATTCAATCGTTCAACGTCTCATTTATTTTCTGCCAAGTGATGACGCACCGACGTCAGTGCGTCATCGAGATCGGTGTGCAGCGGAATGCCCGCCGCGCCCAGCGTTTCGCGCGCCGCGGGGAGTCCATTTCCGAGCAAGCGGGCGACGACGGGTATTTCCAGTTTAGGAGCGGCCGAGAGCGCGGCGACCAGCAGCCGCGAGAATTCCTCGAGGTCGGTGATGCCGGCGAAGATGTTGACAAGTAATACCCTTACCTTCCGCCCTTCCCCGATCCAGTGCAGCACCTGGGTGAGACGCTTGGTGTCCCCGCGCAAGCCGCCGGTGCGGATATCCAGGAAGTTGTAGGGCTTCAATCCGGCCTCCCGCAGCTCGTCTATCAGCATCATCGAGAGGCCCGCGCCGGTCGTGAGCAAGCCGATTTCGCCTTCAGGGTCCACGACCACGTAGTCGAAGCCATGGGCGTGCTTGCGAGCGACGTCCGGATAGGCCCTGGCGCGTGCTTCGACCAGGGCACGCAGCGCGTCCTGGCGGGGCAGGGCGTTATCGTCGGTCACAAACTTCGCGTCCCCGGCGACCCACCCCCCATCGGAAGTAATGAACAGCGGATTGATTTCGATCAGCAGCGCTTCGCGCTCGACAAATACGCGCGCGAGGCACACTCCCGCGTCACGCAAACCTTTGCTTGCGGGCCCATCGAACGACGCGGCAAGCCGCTCTACACAAGCCGTAAGCGCGCCGATATCGGATGCCGCAACTTCGGAGCGGATGGCATCAGGCGGCAGGATTTCCACGTTCATGCCACCCTGCGCCGACATGATGACCCGCACGCCGCCCGCCGCCGCGTCCAGCAACAGCCCGATGTAGGTTTCCGCCGCGCCGGTCACCTGCCGCTCGACGCGCACGGCATCCACCACGCGTCCCTTGATGGTCGCGCCGAGAATGGTATCCACGTGGCTGGTGACATTCTGCATCGTCTCCGCTTTGCGGATGATGCCCGCCGTGCCGCGCCCCCCTGCGGCGATCTGTCCTTTGACCATCCACGGGCCACGCCCGATCGCAAGGCGGTGGATCGCTTCGCCGCGTTCGATCAGCCGGCCCGCGGGTACGACGATGCCGTAATTCGCGAGCAGTTCTTTGGCGTCGTGCTCTAGCAGGTACATGGTGGAGCGTGACGTGATGCTACGTGACGTGATAAGGCGTGACGTGACAGTGCGTGTCTAGGAAACAAGGCCGATCACGCCTCATCATGTCACGCCTCACCATGTCACGAACCAACATGTCACGCACTACCATGTCACGCTTTTCCGCCTTTCTTGCGGGCAAGAAAGGCGGCCATGAGCCGTTTCGGCTCATCGGTCTCGCGTGCCTTGGTGCAAGCGCGTATGCCCGCCTGCACGGCTTGCGCCGTCGACATGCGCTCCCAGTCGCGCACGAGCTTCTTCTGTAGCCGTATGGCGCGCGGGCCCGCTGCCAGTATCGAAGTCACCCAGTCATCGACCCCGGCGTCGAGTGCCGACGGCTCGACGAGCTTCTCCAGGAACCCGCAGCGGTATGCTTCGGCCGCGTCGATGTGGTTTCCCGTATAGACGAGCTCGCGCGTCTTGCCCCAGCCGATGAGCTGCGGCAACAGGCAGGCCTCCATGCCCGAAGGAATGCCGAAGCGCACCTCCGGCATGCCGAATTTCGCTGTTGTCACCCCGACACGCATATCGCAGGAGGCGGCGAGCTCCATTCCGGCGCCGAAGCAGTAACCGTTGATGCGCGCAATGACCGGAACAGGCAGAGCGCGGATCGCTTCGCATGCACGGTGGACCCAGGTATGCACTTCCCGGGCTTCTTTCGGCTTGAGGTCCTTCATTTCCGCGAGATCCGCGCCGGCCATGAAGGATCGTTCTCCAGCGCCTGTAAGAACGGCGACGCGCAGCGTCTTATCTTTGGCAAGAGTCCGGAAGGCCTGCGCGAGCTGCTTCTTACCCGCAAGCCCCAATGCATTGCGCTTCTCCGGGTTGTTCACGGTCACGTAAGCCACCCGACCGCTTTCGCGTTCCATCAAGCGCGTTAAAACGAGCGTCTTCGCGTCACGCGCCACTGGATCTCATCTAAAGAATGCCCTCTCCCCCAGTTTCGGGGGAGAGGGTTAGGGTGAGGGGGAAAGCAGTGCGTTCGTTTCTCCTATGGAAACCGCCGGGTTGGTTGCCCCTCACCCCAGCGCTCTCCCCGTTGACACGGGGCGAGGGGGTGTTTTTAAGCCCCGTTTCAGTCATGCGTCACCGATCTTGCCTCTGGCGCACGCTGGGCAGAATCAGCTGGCACATGCTGCGCCGCGTGTTCTGGAACAGGGATCGCATTTTTTCGGTCCAGGGTGTCTTGCGCGCCTTCAGGCCCTCCGGGCTTTCGAAGGCATTGGGATCGGTCAGCTCGTAGGCGGTCAGGTATCTGGGACTTCCGGAGACCGCGGTGTAACGCCTCGCACGCACGACGCCCGGCACGGTCACGAGCCGCGGCAAGTGCTCCTGGTCGTACCATTCGTTGTATTCATCCACGACATGTCCGGGAATGTCGGTATGCACGATGTAGAGCCAGGTAGTGTCAGGTTCTGAGGCGCGGCCGACGTCGCGCATCAGCCGGAAATTGAAGCGTTCGTGCTTGTCGCCGTAAAGCCTGCGCATACGCCGCGACCAGGGCGTAGGCTCGGCGACGATGCGCTGGAAGTCCGCCCCGGGCTCGACGTTTTCGTCTAGGGTATCGTACCAGGCGAGGTACTTGAGCGGCGCATCGGCGCACCGATAGCGGCGCCCGCCGATGAAGCCGGGCAAGCGCACGACTTGCGGGATGTGCTCGAGATTGTACCAGTCGTTGAATTCTTCCTCCCGTTCCGGCGGAACGTCGAGCCACACTGCGATCAAGCCGTTCGCTGCGCTCACTATCGTGCCCTGCCAGGGTTCACGAGTCGCGAGTCGCGCGTCCCGAGTCAACCGACCCGAGACCCGTGACCCGAGACCCGCCGGCGAAGGCTTAGACGACAGCCGGACCCCGCACCGTGGTGCGGTGCATCAGCCGGCGCAGCGGCAGCTCGTAGTTGAAATTCGCCTTGTGTTGGGCCGCTGCGTTGTCCCACATCAGCAGGTCGCCGGCTTGCCAGTGGTGCTCGGTACCTGAAACTCCGGCTTGATAATGTGCGCGCAGAGCCGGGCGCGCAGCGCATCGCTCTCCGCCTTGGGCAGGCCGACGATATGCGAGGTGTGGGCTTCGTTGATGAAGAGCCCCTTGCGGCCGGTGACTGGATGCGTGCGGACGATGGGTGACGCCGCGTCCGGCACGCTTTTCAACTGCTCCTCGGTGAGGATGTGCTCCTGCACGACGCGCGCGCCGCGTGCCTGCTCTTCCTTCTGCGCCTGGATGTTCTTTTCGCGGTAGAAGCGATAGCTGTGCACGCTCTGAAGATCGTGGACGCGCTGTTTCAGGTCTTCCGGCAGCGCGTCGTACGCGGCGGTGGTGCTGGCAAAGTTGGTGTTGCCAAGCACGATGCCGTCCTTGATCGGCACTTCGAGGGCGTACAGCGCTGACAGCAGGCTCGGTTCCCGCTTGTAGGAGAGATCGCTGTGCCAGAAGCGGCCCGCGTCCTCGACTCCAATAGCTTTGCCTTGGTCGGTGAGGATGTTGGAAACGATCAGGATTTCCGGATAGCCGTTGAGCCGGTGCTCCTTGCGCACATGTTGCTCGAGCACGCCGAAGCGCCGGGTGAACGCGATCTGCTGATCCGGGGTGATTTTCTGGTTGCGGAAGAAAACCACCTCGTTTTCGAAGAATGTTTTCGCGATCTGATTGAAAGTTGCGTCGTCTAACGGGCGGGAAAGATCGACCCCGCGAATCTCTGCGCCAAGATGCTGGCCTAGGCGTATGACTTTAACTTCTTGAGTCTTCTCAGATTTCCGGGTAGCTGTGGTTGCGGTCATGAGTGTCTCCTGGCAATCGACAGCGTATCGTACGGCAGGTTGTTCATGCTGTAAAAGAATAAAAGATCATAGAGTCATGCTATTACATTATGATAGCTCCATGACGCTGAGACAGTTACGGATTCTGCGTGAGCTTTCCCGTCACTCACTCAGCATCTCCGCCGCCGCGGAGGCGCTGCACACCTCGCAGCCGGGCGTGAGCAGGCAGATCCAGCTGCTGGAGCAGGAGCTGGGCGTCGACCTGCTGGTCCGGCGCAAGAACCGGATTGCCGGATTCACCGAGCCCGGCCGCGCGATACTGGGCGCAGTGCAGCGGGCGCTGACCGAGTCCGAAAACATTCGCTCGATCGCGGGCGAGTTCAAGCGCGAGGAGGGCGGGCAGCTCACCGTTGCGACGAGCCACCTGCACGCGCGTTACACGCTGCTCACCCCGATCAAGACGTTTGCCTTGCGCCACCCCGGCGTGCGCCTCCACATGCGTCAGGCCGATCCAGACGATATCCTGAAGCTCGTAGCGGCCGGGGACTCCGACGTCGGTGTCAGTACCGAGGTCGCGGAAGAGCA
Organism: uncultured beta proteobacterium; assembly: GCA_963802355.1. Classification (GTDB taxonomy): domain Bacteria; phylum Pseudomonadota; class Gammaproteobacteria; order Burkholderiales; family SG8-41; genus SG8-41. The sequence continues at coordinate 142,705 of CAWDIV010000016.1, forward strand.
TCCGGAGCTGGTGTTTCTTGCCGGCCGGGAGGTCGAGCGCAGTGTCATTGCTCCATCAGATCATCCCCTTGCGCGCAAACGCCGCGTCACGCTGGCGGATATCGCCCGCTATCCGCTCGTGGGGTATAACCCGCAGCAGCGCGGCGGGCAGATCGTAGCCTCGACTTTTCTCGAGCACGGGCTCGAGCCCAAGCTGGTGGTGAGCGCCATCGATTCAGACGTGATCAAGGCGTACGTCGCCGAAGGCCTCGGCATCGCGATCGTCCCGACTCTGTCGCTCGACCCGGAGACCGATCGCAACCTCGTCGCCGTGGATGCGACGAGTCTCTTTCCGAAGAGCGTGATGACGGTGAGCCTGCGACGCGAAGCGTACCTGCGGCGCTACGTATCGGACTTCGTGCAACTCGTCGCGCCGCGCTGGAATCACGACCGGATTCTCGAGGAGATGCGGGCGGCCGGCGGCAGCGCGTCCTGAAGCAGTCGGCTCTACAAACATTTTTTGCCACGGAATCACACGGAAACACACGGAACCAGGAGAACGAGAATGAAGCTGTACGGTTCGCTCACTTCCCCCTACGTGCGCGAGGCGCGCGTGCTGATCAAGGAGAAGAACCTGCCGGTCGAGCTCGTGGTCGAGGACCCGTGGGAGGAGGGCAGCCCCATCACCCGCCGGAATCCGCTCGGCAAGGTGCCGGTGCTCGAAGTCGCGCCCGGCAGGTGTCTGTTCGAATCCGTGTTCGTGCTGCACTATCTGGATCACTTCGACGGCAATCCGCTCCAGCCGAAAGATTCCGCCGGCTACTGGCAGTCCCAATGGTGGCAGGCACTGGGCAACGGCATCATCGACGCGGTGGTTCACCGCGTGCTCGAAACGCGACGGCTGCCTCGCAATCAAATGCCGGAGGTGATGACACGCGAGGAGCAGCGGATGCGCCGCGCGATCGATGCCGCCGAGCGCGCCTATCGCCGTGGACGCTTTCTGGTCGGGCGCGAATTCACCCTGGCCGACCTGGTGATGGGCGTGGCGCTGCAGTACACCGACTTCCGCTATCCGCACGACTGGCACAGCCGCGCGCCGAAGCTCGCGCGCTGGCATGCCCGTGTGATTCACCGGAAGTCCTTCAAGGAGACACTGCCGCCGGGATTTGCGAAGAAGGCGTGATGAAGTGATGCGGTGATGAGGTCATGAAGTGTTGGGGTTGATGGGGCGCTTCGGTGGAGCCAGAACCTCGGAAACGTGATGCATGTCACGTGTGCGGTTCGGCGACTGCATCCGGACGTCCCGTGGTTGCGTAATGGGAGTTCGACGCCGCGATGCGGCGCCGTATCCCACAATCAACCACGAAGGACGAAATCATGCTCAAGCCTCTATCTCTCTCCTGTCTGCTGCTGACCGCGGGTACCGCCTCCGCGGGCGTCGACAACGCTTCGTTGCCGGAACCCGTGCGTGTGCCGGCAGGACACGTCGTCAAGTTCGAAACGCTGGGTGTAGGTGAAATCACCTACGAATGCCGCGAGAGCACGGCCGGCCAGTTCGCGTGGGCCTTCGTCACTCCCGTAGCAACCCTCTACGACATGAACCGCAAGACGATGGGCAAGTACTACGGTGGACCGACCTGGGAGGCGGCTGACGGGTCGAAGGTCAGCGGCAAGCAGGTTGCGATTGCGCCGGCGCCGGCGCCAAAGAGCATACCGCTGCAGCTCGTGAAGGCCGACCCGGCCATGGGCAATGGATGGATGACTGGAGTGACGTTCATCCAGCGTCTGGAAACGAAGGACGGCATAGCGCCTCCGGCGACCTGCGACGCCTACGCGATCGGGAAGAAGCAACAAGTGCCGTACGAGGCGAAGTACGTGTTCTACCGTGAGCAGTAAGCGGTCAGCAGTAAGCAGTGAGCAGTAAGCGGTAGTTCGCTGTCGCAGAAGTGACGCCGCGTGTTCGAACGGAAGTCCCCGACCTTTCGACACGCGGCGGTTCCTCGTCAGGCGGATCTAAGGACCTTCGGCGCCCATCACTTATCACCAAAATGCCGGCGATAGCTGTCGGGCATGACGTCGATCGCAACCGCCTTCATGAATCGCTCCTGCGGGAGCATTACATACTCGAAGTCGATCTCTGTCAGGAGCATCCCCGTTGCGTCGCGAATCTCGGTATGGATGAGGAGCGGCTCGCGTAGAGACGGTGCGTCGCGCGCCACCTCGGCCGAAAGCGAGAGCTCGGTGCCCAGCCGTGCCGGCCGGTGAAATCGCGTGCTGGCACGCTTCGTGAGCGGAATCATTTTTCCAGGAGATCGCAGGATGAACACGGTCCACCCGGCCATGCAGTCGAGCGCGGTGAACTGGAGACCGCCGTGGACGATATGCGGAAAGCCGCCTGCGGTCTCGCGCGGCCGATAGACGCCGACCAGGCGATCGGTACGCGCTCCGTCGCGGAAGATGCGGATCCTGAGGCCCTCGGGGTTGTCAGGCCCGCACCCGAAGCAGGTATTTCCCTTGAGCAGTTCCTCGTTGAGCGCCGGAGTCATGGCAGCATGATGCACATCTTCTCAATTCCTGAAAACTGTGTGCGTCCCGGTTATTCCAGACCTCGGGGATCATCAGAGGAGATGTCCCCTCAACTCGTTGCGGGCTCCAGCGGCGGGTGAATCGCCAGGCCACGGCCTTTGCCCCTGCCAGGCATTCACCAGGCGTATGGCTATAATGCGCTTTCGAGGGAGCCGCGCTTGAACAAGAAGCTCATTTCGGTCGAGCATCTTCGCGTAGGTATGTACGTGGTCGAGCTGGACCGTCCATGGTTGGGGACGCCGTTCGATTTTCAAGGCTTTGCCCTCACCTCCGAAGGCCAGATCGAGTCGTTGAGGCGGTACAGCAAGAGCGTCTTCATCGATATCGAGCGGGAATGGCAGGACAACCGCCCCGCGCAGGGCGGCCAGAGCGGCGACTTGCGTGGATCGGCCACTTATCCGGAGGTGACGTCGGTCGAACAAGAGCTCACGGTGGCGAAGGAGCTGTATTCCGCCTGCGAGGAGACCGTCCGCAATTGCATCGAATTGCTGCGGCTGGAGGCAAAGCTGGATGCCAAGCCGCTTGAAAGCGCCGTACGCAGAATGACTCGGAGCATCGAGCGCAACCCCGACACCATGATGCTAGTCAAGAGCATCAAGGAGAAGGGCAGCTACGAGCTGGGGCGGGCTGTCGACTCGTCGGTGCTCATGATCACGTTCGGCCGTTTTCTCCAGTTGCCGAGCGAGCGCCTGGAACTTCTTGGGCTGGCCGGGCTGCTCATGGACATCGGCAAGGTCAAGCTTCCAGACCCCCTTCTGAAGAAGAGGGATCTGCTGACCGCTGAAGAATACGAGCTGGCAAAGACGCACGTCACGCATTCGGTCGAGCTGATCCGCACTGCGTCGGGTCTGCCGCAAGGCCTGGAGGAAATCGTGCTGATGCATCACGAGAGGCAGGACGGCAGCGGCTACCCGCGAGCCCTGCGCGGTTCCCAGATCTCGATCGACGGCGCCATCGCCGGACTGGTGGACAGCTTTTCCGCGGTTACGTCGGTCCGGCGGCACGCCGAACAGATGTCCCCTTCCAACGCCCTCAGCCTGCTGTTTCAGCAGAAAGGCAAGCTTTTCCACGAAGCGCTGGTGGAGCAGTTCATCCAGTGCATCGGAATCTATCCGGTGGGCAGCGTGGTCGAGCTCAACACGGGCGAAATCGGCATCGTGATCGCGCAGAACCTGGTGCGCCGTTTGCAACCGCGCGTGATGGTGGTACTCGACCGGGACTGGAAGCCAACGCGAGTTCAGCAGATTCTCGATCTCGTCAAGGAGCCCAGGGGGACGCCGGACGAGCCGTACCGGATCCGGCGCACGATACCCAAAGGCAAGCTTCCGATGGATTTCGAGGAGCTCATTCCCTGAACATGGCTGCCATGGCGACGATTGCGGCTCCCGAGATGTTTGAAGGCGAGCTCCTGAATCCTGCGGTGGGGCGTCTGGCAAACGCGCTGGCGGAGGCCCAGGTCGCGCGACAACCGGTCGCGCTACTGATGGTGCATTCACCGGCCATAGACCGGATAGACGCCATGCACGGATTCCACGCCGGGGACATGCTTTCCGCCAGCATTGCGAACGTGCTGCGGGCCAAAGCGCTGCGCAAACACGACAGCATTCAGACGCTGTCGCGCGACGAATTCGTCTGCATCTTGCGGCCCACGTCGTCCCCGGGTGTTGCAATACTCGCCGCGCAGCGCGTCCTTAACCTGTTTACTTCGCCGGTCGAATTCGGCGGCAAGTCGATCGCGGCGGATGTTGCGGTGGGCATAGCGATGTTTCCGGAGCACGGCGGAGACGCGGGAGAATTGCTGCAGCATGCGAAGCATGCGCTGCATTCAGCGCGGGGCCACCACGACCGGATGTGGCTGTACGAGCCGCAGCAGGCTTCATCGCCGATCAATCAACTGCAATACGAGAACCGGCTGCGGCTGGCGCTGGAGCAGAACATCCTGACGTTGCATTTTCAGCCGCACGTGGACTTGCGTACCGGACGCCTTGCCGGCGCCGAAGCCTTGTTGCGCTGGAATGACCCGGTCCTTGGCTTCGTGCCGCCCACCATCGCCGTACCGGTGGCCGAATCGTCGGGACTGATCGATCGGCTCACCTTGTGGGTCGTCACCAGCGCCGTGCAGCGATGCGCGGAGTTTCAGAAGATACGTCCGGGATTCGCGGTGAGCGTGAACGTGTCGCCGTCCAACCTGCGCGAGGTGGATTTGCCGTTCTATATCGATCGCGCTCTGCGGACGTGGGAGGTCCAGGGCAGCAGTCTGACCGTCGAGATCACCGAAACCGCGATGATGAGCGACCAGAACGCCGCCAACGAGGCGTTGCACCAACTGAAGTCGCACGGCGTGCGCCTGTCGATCGATGACTTCGGCATAGGCTACTCCTCCATGTACTATCTGGCACAACTGCCGCTCGACGAGGTGAAAATCGATCTTCTATTCGTGAAGAACATGCTCGAAGTGCCGCACCACTTCAAGATCGTGCGCTCGCTCATCGACCTGGCCCACAATCTGGAACTCTCGGTAGTCGCGGAAGGCGTCGAAAACGAGCCCATCATGACGGCGCTCGCGCATCTCGGCTGCGATCGCGCGCAGGGTAACTACCTGGGAGAACCGGTAGCCGCGGCAGACCTGATGGCGCGGCTGCGTCAGGCGTGAGCATCTTGTATTTCTTGAAGTCGATCTTTGCGCCTCGCCGGCTCAGTTTTTTACCGCCAGCTCGATGATCCGGGCGTCGACGTGGTCGCCCGAGATCAGCAATTCGCCAACCGCGATCGGCAGCTTGAACCGCCGCGGACCCGCGCTCCCGGGATTGACGAACAGCACTCCATCCCGCGTTTTCACGATAGGCTGGTGCGAATGGCCGGACACGACGACGCGAAATCCCGCCGCCGCAGGGTCGATGTCGAGTTCCGACTGATCGTGGCGGACGTAGACCAATACCTTACCGAACTCGACTACGTCATATTCGGGCAGCGAGTTCGCCCACGCTCCCTTGTCGTTATTTCCACGGACGGCAGTGACGGGCGCGATGCGGCGCAACTGCTCAAGAATGTCGGGCTTGACGATATCGCCGGCATGAATGATGTGCCGGCAACCGTTCAGGGCCTCGAGCGCTTCCTCCCGAACCAGCCCGTGCGTGTCGGAGATGAGACCGATCCGGACGATTTCTGTCGCGGTCATCGGGATTGACGTGTTGGTGAACGCCGCGCCGACATGCGTTAGGTGTGCGCCATCGCTATGTTCGTTTCATCGGGTACCGCTACCCCCTCACCGTCGGCGTAGGATCGCAATGCCGTCTTGACCTGCCTCGCCAGAGATGCTCGCTCCTGCGCGCTCAAGGCAGCCACCGCACCGGCCACGGGCATGGCCGACAGATGATTCAGGACAAACGCTTCAATCGGAGGGTACCGGATCGTCATCCTGCTCGCGCGAATGCGTACCGCACGAAATCCCGCGGCAAGGAGCAGACCTTCCAGCTTCCCGGCATCCGGCACCAGCCGTGACGCGCGATACCGGGTCGCGATCTCCAATCCGACGTGCCGTTCCAGCGCCTCACCCACGGCGACGTTGTACGGCCCCGCCGATTTCCATACACTAAGAAGCACCCGTCCGCCCGCTATGAGGACACGATGAATTTCCCGCAACGCGGCCGACTTGTCGGGAAAAAACTGCAGCCCCTGCTGACACAGGTCCCACGTCAAAGGAGGCATCCGGCAGGTCCATGTCCATCGCGCTGCCTACCACCCAGGTAATCGGCGCGCCGGTCGGTGGCGGCAGTGAACGGGCAACGGACACCATCCCGGCGTTGAAATCCAGGCCCGTGATCTGCCCAGTTGGTCCCACCATAGCGGCCGCAAGGCGAGTGACGACACCTGTCCCGCAGGCGAGATCCAGTGCCCGCTCCCCTCGCTGTAGGGCAGCTAGCTCGACCAGCTCGGGCGCCCAGGGCCCCATCATGTACGGGACCGCGTCACCGCTCATACAGCTCTGCGGCATTGCCACTGACCTGGAATCCGGATTGCTCACTCATCGCTGCTTCCTTGCGGTGCGGCTTCCCCACGACATTTCCTTTGAAAACCCAAGAAAGGTGTCAGGAACCTTTATTTACGCGCGAGCAAACGGGTCCCTGATAGATGTTTTCTGCCCCGGAAAAGGTTCCTGACACCTTTTCTTCGATTTGATCGGGTCGTTGCAGACAACCAGGAATTGATCATTGTAGCCAAGTCCTTTAGGGTAAGTCCTTCGTCCAGCACTGCATCGCTAAGAACGGGCTCTAAAAACATGAGCGTCAATACTTGTGAAATAGGCTCCTGCGAAAACGCTTCTTCGCCAAGCCCAAGGACCCGCTCTAGAACATGGTCGCCCGCATATAGCCTGAGAGCTTTTTTCAATATCGTTTCGTCGACCATCGTCTTGTCCTTACGCAACTTCAATTGGTTGACAAAATAGTTGACGAATTGGTTGATGATTTAGTTGACACCAGTCAAGGGTGGATGTTTGCTCCTCATCCCTCATCCCTCATCCCTCATCCCTCATCCCTCATCCCTCATCCTCTATTCAGTCCGGCCGCATCCCGGTTTCTTTCACCACCTTGGCCCAGCGCTTGAGCTCCGAGCCGAGATGAGCGCGGAATTCGGCGGGGGAGCTGGCGACAATCTCTGCGCCTTCTCCGGCGAAGCGCTCGGTCACGCCCGGCAATTGGAGCGCCTTCACGATGAAGCCGTTGAGCACCGCGACGATGCGCGGAGGCGTCTGCGCGGGGGCCAGCACGCCGACCCAGCTCGAGAATTCGTAGCCGGGCGCGCCCGATTCGGCGAGCGGCGGCAGCTCGGGCAGCACGGGCGAGCGCTTGAGCGTGGTGATGCCCAGCCCGCGCAGCTTGCCGCCCTTGATATGCGGCGCCGTGGCTATCAGCGATAGAAAGCAGAGCTGCGTTTCGCCGCCCAGCAATGAGATCAGCGCCGGGCCGCCGCCGCGATACGGCACGTGTGAGATATCGGTTCCGGTCAGCATCCGGAACAGCTCCGCGGCTACGTGAAGGTTGGACCCGCTGCCGGACGAGCCGTACTTGAGCGCGCCGGGCTTCGCTTTCGCGAGGGTGACGAGGTCCGCCGCCGTTTTGGCAGGCACGGATGGATGCACCGCCAGCACGAATGGCGCCGAAGCGACGAGCGAGATGGGAGCGAAGTCCCGCGCGACGTCAAACGGCAGCTTGGCGAACAGGCTCGGGTTCACGACCAGCGGCAGCGTGTTGCTGAGCAGCGTATAGCCGTCCGCCGGCGCGCGCGCGACGATCTCGCTGCCGATGATGGTGAAGGCGCCGCCCCGGTTGTCGATCACCACACTCTGCCCGGTGACTTCCGCCATCTTCTGGGCCACGACGCGCGTCACGATGTCGACGGTGCCGCCCGGCGGGACCGGCACGATCATGCGGATCGGGCGAGATGGGAAGGTTCCCTCCTGGGACCACGCAGCAAGACTCATCAAGCAGCACGCGCCGACCAACAGCCCGATCAGAGTTTTCAGGGCAAAGGGAAAGTCATTTTTTAGGTTCATCTGATCAACGCGTAAGGCTTAGGAGAAGCAAATTCTTCGGCAGTCAGTGGACGCCGATTTCAATCTCTCGCGATCCTCCAACGCGCTTCAGGCCGAGGGCTCTGCCTCAGTCATACGCTCAGTCGAATGAAAGTACCGTCAATTAGAAGATTCTGCTGCGGAGACAAACCCTAGCTCCGGACGGGCTGTCTGGCGGTCGTCGCACTGGCAGCCGTGTCGAGAGCGAGCATGTGATCGGCGATCTCGAGCCGGGTGCCGATCCATACCTCAGGAGTCCGGGACGCAATTTCTATGATCTTTTCGTAGGTACATCGCTCCGTGCGGCCGGCCGAAGATGTGCGCGTGTGCCGTAACGTCGATCATGACGGGTCCCTGCTCCCTCTGCAGCGCTCGCTGCAGGTGCTCCTCGAACGTCTCGAGCATCGCGCGCGGCGGGCTGCCGTATTTCATGTACGGCATGTCATTCACGTCGGTCGAGAGCGGAATGGCGACAATACGGCGGTCGCTGAACGAATGAATGTACGGCAAGTCGTCATTGAAAACGTCGCCGTACCAGCGATAACCGACGTCGGCCAGCAGCAGGGGAGTGCTGGGACTGGGCGTGCCGCGTGGGCTCAGCCAGCCCAGGACGCGCTTCCCGGAAGCCTTTTCCAGCAGGTCGGTGCAGCGCTTGATATTCTGCCGCTCCTCCGGCTTTGAGAGCAGCGCGGGAATTACGTCCATGGTGTAGGAGTGCGACAACACTTCGTGCCCGCCCTCGGCGACTGCCTTGACCGCTTCGGGAGATCGCTCCGCGATGATCGCGTTGATCATTACGCTCGCTTTCGCGTCGAAGCGCGCGAAGGACTCGAGCAGGCGATAGATGCCGCGGTTCACACCGTAGGCCGCCCAGGAGATGGCCATGTTGTCGAGTACGCCGGCGGGCAGGGGATTCCCCATCGGGCTGATGCCCGGCGCTTTGCCGTCGGACCATGCCTCCAGGCAGACGTTGAAGACGACCGCGATGCGTTTGTCGTGCGGCCAGAGCCAGCCGGGGTGTGTCATCTTTTTGCTCCCTGGTTACAATTGGATATTACGATATTCTGGCAGCCCGTTCTCATCGCTGTTAAATGGGTCGCCGCACATAGCGAGGAGTCGCCCGATGTACGTTTCTTCTGTTCCTGAAAATGCCGAATTCGACTTCATCGTCGTCGGCGCGGGGTCGGCCGGCTGCGTGCTTGCCAACCGCTTGACGGAGAGCGGGCACCACACAGTGCTGCTGATCGAGGCAGGGGGCCGCGATTCGAGCTTGAACATCCAGATCCCGCTCATGGTCGCCAAGCTTCTGAACGATGAGCGCTATACCTGGCAGTACCAGACCGAGCCGCAAGCCTGGCTCAACAACAAGCCTCAACGTTGGGTGCGCGGCAGGGTCATCGGTGGTTCGGGCTCCATCAACGGCAATCTGTTCGTGCGCGGCGACCCGCTGGAGTACGACGGCTGGCGCGACCAGGGGTGCGCCGGTTGGGGCTATTCGGATCTGATGCCGTATTTCAAGCGGCTCGAGGACTATCCGGAGGGCGATCAGGCGGTGCGCGGGAGCGGCGGCCCGATTCATTGCACCAACCTCAACAAGTTCGATCCGCTGTCCGACGCGTTCGTCGCGGCGTGTGGCGAGGCCGGCTTCAAGCAGCTCACGGACTACAACGACGGCAGCTACGAGGGCGCGTACTATCTCCAGTACTCGACGCGCGACGGCTGGCGCAGCAGCTCGGCGCGCGAGTACCTGCGCCCAGCGCGCGGGCGAGCCAACCTGACAGTGCTGACCGACGCGCCGACCACCCGCGTGCTCATGGACGGCAAGCGAGCGACCGGCGTCGAGTACCGGCGCGGCACAACGCGCTGCCAGGTGCGCGCGCGCCGCGAAGTCGTGCTGTCGGCGGGGCCGCTCGTCTCCCCTCAGCTGCTGGAGCTGTCCGGCATCGGCAACGGCGAGATTCTGGGGCGGCACGGCATCGGCGTCGTGCAGCACCTGCCCGGCGTGGGGGAAAATCTGCGCGACCATCCCAGCTCGCGCATCACGTTCGAGTGCGCGCAGCCAATCACCATCAATGATGTCCTGCGCAGTCCCTGGCTCAAGCTGAAGGAGGGGCTGCGCTGGATGGCGAGGAACGAGGGGCTGCTGACGATCTCTTCGGCAACGGCTCAGGTTTGCTGGCGCAGCCACCCGGGCGCGCAACAGCCGGACCTGGCGATGCTGCTGCAGCCGCTTTCGGGCAAGGACCGTTACGCCCGCACGCCGGGCCACGGCCTCGATCCGCATCCGGGCTTCACTTTCAATCTGAAAATCCTGCAGCCGCGCTCGATCGGCACCTTGCATATCCGTTCCGCGGACCCGCTCGAGCAGGCGAGCATGGATCCGCAGTATCTTTCGCACGAGGCCGACGCGCAGCTCTTCCTCGACGGCCTGCGGCTCGCGCGCCGGATCGCGCAGCAGCCGGCCCTGCGGCCGCTGGTGGTGCGCGAGACGCGCCCGGGGCCTGAAGCCCAGGACGACGCGGCGCTGCTCGACTACATGCGCGAGACGGTACAGACCTGCTGGCACATGATCGGAACCTGCAAGATGGGGCTGGATCCCGCTGCCGTGGTCGATCCCGATCTGAGAGTTCGTGGCATCAACGCGCTGCGGGTAATCGACTCATCGGTCTTTCCAACGATTCCTTCATCGAACACGAATATCCCGACGATCGCCACAGCGGAGAAAGGCGCCGACCTGATGCTCGCGGTTGCGGGCAGATAGTTTGAACAATCAGAAGAAACCTTCAAGAACAATTAAACCGGGGAGCAACGTACAGATGATTTCACGATACCTGCTGCTGCTGTTGCTGGCGACGTCCAGCGGATACGTACAGGCACAGCCCTATCCATCCAGGCCGGTGCGGATAGTCGTGGGCTTCGCTGCCGGCGGTCCCTCCGATATCGTCGCGCGTATCGTCGCGCAGCAACTGACGGAGCGTCTGGGCAGGCCGGTCGTCGTCGAGAACCGCCCCGGCGCGACGGGGATGATCGGGGCCGAATTGGTTGCGAAGTCTCCGCCGGACGGTCATTCGCTGTACCTCGCAAGCCAGACCACACACGCAGTGGCGCCGTACATGTTCAGCAAGGTTGGCTACGACCCGATCAAGGATTTCACGACAGTGTCGCTGGTGGCGCACAACCCGCTGCTCTGCACGACGCATCCGTCGCTGGGCGTCAAGTCGGTGAAGGAACTCGTAGCGCTCGCCAGAGTGCGGCCGGGCGAACTCAATTTCGCCACAGGCGGCATCGGCTCATCGCCCCACATGTCGGTTGAGCTGCTGAAGAGCATGACCAGGATCAACATGGTGGCGATCCACTACAAGGGTGACGGCGCGGCGATCTCCGATCTGCTCGGCGGCCACGTGCCGATCATGTTCGCAAGCATGGCGGGACTGCTGCCGCACGTGAAAACAGGAAAGTTGAGGGGCATTGCGGTAACCGGAGCAAGGCGTTCGACGATCGCGCCCGAATTTCCCACGATTGCGGAATCGGGATTGAAAGGGTACGAAGTCGTTACCTGGTTCGGCATACTGGCCACGGGCGGGACGCCGGTCGAGATCATCAACAGGCTTAACAGCGAGATCGTCCAGATGCTCGCTGTCCCGGCCGTCAAGGAACATATCATCAAGCTTGGGCTGGAGATCGTCGGCAATTCGCCGGATCAATATGCAGCCTTCCTTAAGGAAGAGAACGTGAAGTGGGGCAACATGGTGAAGGCACTCAATCTGCGAGCGGAGTAAGTAAGTAGTAGAAGCATGAGGCAATCCCCATATTTTGGTAGGGTAGTCTTAGGATAGTTCACGAAACCAGCCATTCATGGACACGAAAAGCGGATTACGACGTGATTGTCGTCGGCGGCGGGAACGCGGCGCTGTGCGCGGCGCTCACCGCCCGCGAGGAAGGCGCCGAGGTGCTGCTGCTGGAGCGCGCCCCGGAAGAGGAGCGGGGCGGCAACAGCTCGTTCACGGAAGGTCTCATGCGGTTCGTCTACAACGGGGCGGACGATATCCAGGCGCTCTCCCCCGACCTGACCGCGGAGGAGATGGCGAGCGACTTCGGCACTTATACCGAGGAGAAGTTCTTCGATGACATGGCGCGGATCACGCAAAACCGGACCGATCCCGATCTGTGCGAGATCCTGGTGCGCAACAGCAACGCCGTCATGCACTGGATGAGGCAGAAGGGAATCCGCTTCCTGCCCCAGTTCGGCAGGCAATCGTTCAAGATCGACGGTAAGTTCACATTTTGGGGCGGGGCGACTCTCGCGGCGGTGGGCGGGGGAAGGGGGCTCGTAGATGGCCTCTATAAGGCCGCAGAGAAGGCCGGCGTGAAGGTTTTCTACAAGGCGTGGGCGCGCGACCTCGTGCATACCGACGAGGGCGTGACCGGCGTGGTGGTGAAGCTCGACGGAACGACCCGAAGATACTCGGCGAAGAGCGTGATACTGGCTTGCGGCGGATTCGAGGCGAACGCGGCATGGCGGAGCCGGCACTTAGGAAAAGGCTGGGACCTCGCGAAGGTGCGCGGGACGAAATACAACACGGGCGACGGTCTGGACATGGCGTTGCGGATCGGCGCGCAGCCGTGCGGTCATTGGTCCGGCTGTCACGCCGTCGGTTGGGAACGCTATGCCGCCGACTTTGGCGACTATGCGTTGACCGACGACTACGAGCGGGACAGCTACCCGTTCTCGATCATGGTGAACGCCGAGGGGAAACGCTTCCTCGACGAGGGCGCGGACATCCGGAACTACACCTACGCCAAGTACGGCCGGATCATTCTGGATCAGCCCGACCAGTTCGCATGGCAGATCTACGACTCTAAGGTCTTGCATCTGCTGCGTCCCGAATATCGAAGCAAGCATGTCACCAAGGTCACTGCGAATTCCATCGAGGAACTGGCCGACCAGCTGGAGGACGTGAATCGGGAGCAGTTTTTGCGAACGATCAGGGAATTCAATGCCGCCGTGAAGCGGGACGTCCCGTTCAACCCGAACGTCAAGGACGGCCGTTCCGCCGCAGGGCTGGCGTTCCCGAAGTCGAACTGGGCCAATCCTCTCGAGAATCCGCCGTTCGAGGCATACGCCATCACGTGCGGTGTGACATTCACGTTCGGGGGGCTGCGCATCACCACCGAGGGCCAGGTGGTCGACACGAGCCACGAGGTCATACCCGGCCTCTACGCGGCGGGCGAGATGGTGGGCGGATTGTTCTACTTCAACTATCCCGGCGCCACGGGCCTGACGAGCGGCGCCGTCTTTGGCCGCCTCGCCGGCCGCAGCGCGGCCCGCGCGGCGCGGCGTTAGCCTGGATCACGACAGGCTCCAATGAATGACCCAGTACGCATCAAGCGGAGGTATCGGCAGTTCGCCGATACGGAGTGCAAGGGTTACTCCGACAGCTACTACGCGCTTGCACTTGCCGTGTGCGAGGACGATGAAGTGGTCGGCTTCATCGCTGAAATGCCCGTGATCCAGCCGAACCTCTTCTTTGCCTCCATCCAGCTTCTCACGGGGCCTGACGACATGCCGAAGACTGGCTCCGACTTGCGGGCATTTGTACATCGGCGTGGCCGCGAGATTAGTGACGTGATGCGGTCGCGCCGGACACAGACTAACGAGGTCGGACGCTGTGCCGTGTTGCTTCCAGCCTTGCCACCTGGGCCCCTGGCGCTCGTCGAGGTCGGTGCGAGCGCTGGCCTGTGCCTGCTCCTCGACAACTTCTATTACGAATTCGGATCGATTCCCATCGGCGACATGTCCTCACCCGTCCACGTGCGGTGCATGGTTGTTGGACCTGTTCCCCTCCCTCCTGCAGTTCCCCAGGTTGTATGGCGACGAGGTTTAGACACCAGTCCGATCGACGTACGTGACGACGATGCAGTCCGGTGGCTGCTGGCGTGCGTTTACCCGGATCATCGTGAGCGTCGGCGAAGGCTCGAAAGTGCGATCGATTTGGCCAGGGCCAACCCTCCTGCTGTCAGTGCCGGGGACCTGGTCGATGACCTTCCCGCCCTGCTGGCCGATGTACCGGACGAGGCCCAGCTCGTCGTCTTCCACTCTGCGGTGCTGACCTACGTGGGCCCTGATCGTCGGCAGGCATTCGCCGAAATTCTTGCGGATGCGTCGAAGCGGAGAGACGTCGTGTGGCTCTCGAACGAGGCGCCCGGGGTCATTCGTGAGATGACTGCCTTGGCGCCCGCGCAAAGCGACCTTCGGTATCTTCTGGGGCGTACGCACTTTACGAAAGGGCAGCGCCGGGACGAACTCCTCGCCCTTGCCCACCCGCATGGAGGGGAACTTTCATGGCGGTGAAGTCGCCCTCTCCCGAGATCGAAGCTGATGAATTCCTTGAGCCAATCAATCCGAGTCGTCTTATATGGGCTCGATCTTGGCCAACCGCACCAGCTCGCCCCAGCGCTTGAGATCGTCTTGAAAGCCTTTCTGAAACTGGGCCGGCGGGTCCGCCGTCGGCTCGTAGCCTCCCGCCAATAGAAACTCGCGCAGCGCCGTAGCTTGCAGAGATTTCTGTATCGCGCGGTGTATGGCGTTGACGATGTGGGCAGGTGTCCTGGCGGGCCCGAACCAGGCGTGCCAGCCGGTATCCATCTGGAACCCGGGCAGGCCGGCCTCGCCGATGGTCGGAACATCCGCTATGGCCGGCAGACGCTTCGCTCCGCTGTACCCCAGCGGCCGGAGGCGACCGGATTTGAGGTGCGGCATCGCTATCAACGGCGGGACAACCATCACCTGAACTTCTCCTCCGAGGAGCGCGATCATGGCGGGTCCCGCTCCCTTGTACGGCACGTGCAGCATCTGGATGCCGGCGCGCTGGTTGAACGCTTCGGTGATCAGGTGCAGGACGTTGCCAACGCCCGGCGAACCGAATGTCAGCTCCTGCTTCCTGGCCAGGGCTATCAACTCGGTGACCGATTTCGCCGGCACTGACGGATTGACGGCCAGGAGCGAGCCCTGTCCCACGATCGGGTTCGTGATCGGCGTAAAGTCCCGGCTCGTATCGAACGGCAGCTTCCTGTAGGTGCTGGGGTTGATGGCGAAAGCGACAGAGATGTGCATCACGGTATAGCCATCGGGTGCAGCCTTCGCCACGAGCTCGCAGCCGATGATCGAGTTCGCGCCGGCGCGGTTATCGATTACCAGCGGCTGGCCCAGCACGGTTTCCACCTCTTTCGCAATGGCCCGCGCGTTGGCATCGGTTGCGCCGCCCGGCGGAAACGGCACGATCAGGCGGATCGGATGCGTGGGCCACGCCTGCGGGGAACGTGTCGAAGCCGCCTGCGCCCAGGCCTCGACAGGCAAAGCGATGCCACAGCAAGCAAGAATGAGGATCAAATACCGCAACGAGTTTTGCGCGTTCAAGGTCGTCTTCCCCGGTTGCCTTCGAAGATGGGCAGCGGACCAGGAATTCGCCGGCGCCAGGCCGGCGAATTCCTCAGGCGGCCAGCTCTTCTAGGATGTAGGGCATGATCCCGCCGTGGCGCACGTAGTCGATTTCCGCCGGAGTATCGAGGCGCAGCGTGAGGGCGACCTTGTCCTGCGCGCCGCCGGGCCTGTGGATCACGAGCGTCACCGTTTGCCGCGGTGTCGCGTTCTCATCGAGGCCGGTAAGATCGAAAGTCTCGTCGCCTTTCAATTGCAGGGTCGCCGCAGTCACGCCGGCGGGCAACTGGCAAGGCAGCACGCCCATGCCGACGAGGTTGCTTCTGTGTATGCGCTCGAAACTTGCTGCGACGATCGCCCGCACCCCGAGTAGCCGCGTTCCCTTTGCGGCCCAGTCGCGCGCGCTGCCCGTACCGTATTCCTCTCCCGCGATCACGAAGAGCGGCACCTTGTCCTTCGCATAGCGCATGGCGGCTTCGTAGATGGTCGTCTGCTCGCCGCCGGGCTGATGGATGGTCACGCCGCCTTCCACGCCCGGCACCATCACGTTGCGCAGCCGCGTGTTGGCGAACGTTCCGCGCACCATCACCTCGTGGTTCATGCGGCGCGAGCCATAGTTGTTGAAGTTGACGGGCGTCACGCCGAGGCTTTGCAGGTACATCCCGGCGGGAGAGCTCGCCTTGATGCTGCCGATAGGGCTGATGTGATCGGTGGTGATCGAATTTCCAAGTATCGCCAGCGCGCGGGCGCCCTTGAACTCCCGCAGCCCCGATTCGGTGAGGCTCGCTTCGAGGAACGGGGGTTCCTTGATATAGGTGGAATCCGCACTCCAGGCATAGCTCGGGCCGCTCGTCTGCGGAACGCCTTTCCACAATGGGTTGGCGAGTGCGTGGTCCATGCCGTACACGGCGCGGTACTGCTCGGGAGTCGCCGCCGTGGAGAGCACGTCCGCCAGCTCTTCCTGCGTCGGCCAGATGTCCTTCAGGAATACCGGCTTGCCGGCGGGGTCGAGGCCGAGCGGTTCGCGCGCCAGATCGATATCGACGCGCCCGGCAAGCGCGAACGCCACGACGAGCGGAGGGCTGGCGAGAAAGGCCGCGCGCACTGACGGATGGATGCGCGCCTCGAAGTTGCGGTTACCGGACAGCACGGCGCACGCGACGACATCGTTGTCGTTGATCGATTTCTCGAGACCGGCGTCGATGGGGCCGGACGCACCGAAGCACGTCGTGCAGCTGTAGCCCACGAGCATGAAACCGATCTGGTCGAGGTAGCGCTGCAGGCCGGTGGCGCCGAGGTATTCGCTCACCACGCGCGACCCGGGCGCGAGCGACATCTTCACCCACGGTTTCGCTTGCAGCCCGCGCTCCACGGCTTTCTTGGCGACCAATCCGGCCGCCAGCATGACGCCAGGATTGGAAGTATTGGTGCAAGAGGTGATCGCGGCGATCACCACGTCGCCGTTGCCGGCCTTGACGGTCGCATCGCTGCCCCCCGTACGCGCCACGGCATCCGTTTTGCTGTAGCCGCCGTCCGCCGTCGGCTTCCTCAGTAGTGACTCGAACGACGACTTGAGATCCGCGAGCGGGATGCGGTCCTGGGGACGCTTGGGTCCTGCGACGTTGGGCGTGATGGCTGAGAGATCCAAAGCGACCACCTGGCTGTAGTCGATTTCGCCGGGACGCACCGGCCCGAAGCAGCCCTGCAGCTTGTAATAGGCCTCGGTTGCGGCGACTTGCGCTTCGGTGCGGGCCGTCCGGCGCAAATACGCCAGGGTTTGCGCATCGACCGGAAAGAAGCCCACCGTCGCGCCGGTACTCGGGCGCCATGTTGGAGATCGTCGCGCGGTCGGGAACGCTCAGCTTAGCCAGGTCCTCGCCGAAGAATTCCACGAACTTGCCCACCACCTTGGCCTTGCGCAGCATCTCCGTCGTGTGCAGGACGAGATCGGTCGAGGTGACGCCGGCAGGCAGCTCGCCCGTCACGTGCACGCCGACCACATCGGGAGTGAGCATGTAGACCGGCTGGCCCAGCACCGCCGCCTGCGCCTCGATGCCGCCCACGCCCCAGCCCATGGTCCCGAGTCCGGCGATCATGCCGGTGTGCGAATCGGTGCCTACCAGGGTGTCGGGATAATGCACGCCATCTTTGCTCAGCAGTCCGGGCGCGAAGAACTCCAGGTTGATCTGGTGCAGGATGCCGAAGCCGGGCGGTATCAGCCTTATGCCTTTGTAGGCTTGCATCGCCCATTTCACGAAGCTGAAGCGCTCCCGATTGCACTCGATTTCGTGCTGCATGTTGCGCTGTAGCGCGTCCGGCGTTCCGTGGTAATCGACGGTGAGGGTATGGTCCAGCGTCATGTCCACCGGCACCTTGGGCTCAACCATGGAGGGCGAATGTCCCTGGCGCCCGATCGCGCCCCGCATGGCCGTGAGATCGCCGAGCAGCGGTATGCCCGCCGCGCAATTGAGCACGACGCGGCCGACTACGAACGGAATCTCCGTCGTGCGCGGCGCGTTGGGCTGCCAGCGCGCGAGGTCGAGGACGTGCTCCTCGAGCACCGTCTTGCCATCGCAATTTCTAAGCAGCGATTCGAGGACGACGCGGATCGAGATGGGAAGCCGGGAAACCCGCGCTCCGGTGTGCCGCTCGAGGGCGGGAAGCGAGTAGATGTGGCCTCTCTTGCCCGGGCCGAGATCGGCCTCGATCTTGCAGTTGTCGCGTAGGGATGTGCTCATGTCGAATCCTTAAAAGGGGTGACGATCCACGTAACGCTAAGAAGTCCCGCAGCCAGGAAATGCTTGAAGGTGGTCATGATGAACGGATTGGGGACCTCATGCGCGGTAGATGCGCTACCAAGTCGGCGACTTGGGGTTGTCGCGCACGGCTTCCAGGGTTTCGAGGCGCGGCCCGGGGCTCATGGGGCGCGAGCGTTGATCCGGCCCGAGCTGGTCCATGTCGCAGAACAGCTCCACGTGGTAGCCGTCTGGGTCGAGGAACTCCACGCTGGAGTGACCGCCCAGCCTCCGGCGTCCTTGAAACACGAGCGGCACCCCGCGGTTCTGCAGCCAGGAACGGATTTCAAACAATGCCTCCAGGTTGTCCACCTGGAATGCGAAGTGATGGAGCCGCACCGCGTCTTCGGCGGGCTTTCCGGCATCAGGGCCGGCCGACGGGAACAGGCCAATGGTATGGTGATCGCCCACCGCGGTGAGAAAAGCACCGCCGGTGTTCTGGCGGTCCGACACCCGGAAGTTCAGGACCTCGGTGTAGAACTTGATGGAGCGCTCCACATCGCCCACCTGAAGCACAATGTGGCCCAGCTTCCTGATGCGGACCGGGCTCGGCCGCATATCGGGCCTGACTTTGTCCTGCACTTGCTCCATGGACTCTCCTCTCGATTGGCGCGGCTGCCCGCGCGCTCGCGCCTAGCGTAGCGCCGGCCAGGGTCCGTAGCAACACCTTCTCCGGACGCCCGGCTTCTACGCAGGTGTAACGGGGCATGCCGTGCGGATCGGGCAGCGAGCACGCCCTTCATAAGGTTCGATTGATCGACCGCCACCTCCGCGGCCGCCAACCGTGCTGATCCGTCAGCGCAAGA
This sequence comes from uncultured beta proteobacterium, assembly GCA_963802355.1. Taxonomy (GTDB): domain Bacteria; phylum Pseudomonadota; class Gammaproteobacteria; order Burkholderiales; family SG8-41; genus SG8-41. The sequence continues at coordinate 161,881 of CAWDIV010000016.1, forward strand.
TGAAGGGATTGGGGACTTCGGTGGCGGTCGATATCCAGACACTCTTCGTCTGCAGGTATTCCTTGATCATGTCCTGTCCGCTTTCGCGACCGAGGCCACTCCGTTTGTAGCCGCCGAAGGGCGAGAGGTAGGAAACCGCGCGATAGGTGTTGACCCACACCGTCCCCGCCTGCAGGCGCTCGGACATCGTGAGCGCGCGGCGCATGCTCTGGGTCCACACGCCGGCCGCGAGCCCGTAGACAACGTCGTTGCCGATCGCGACCGCTTCATCCTCGTCCTTGAACGGGATCACGGAGAGCACCGGCCCGAACACTTCCTCCTGCGCGATGCGCATCGAGTTCTTTACGCCGGTGAAGATCGTCGGCTCCACGAACCAGCCATTGCCGCATTCGGGACGCGTGGCGCGGCCGCCTCCGAGCACCGGCTTCGCGCCTTCGCCCTTGGCGATGTCGATGTAGTCGAGGATTTTCTTGAACTGCGGCGGGTTGGTGACCGGTCCGACCTGGGTGTCCATGCTCATCGGGTTGCCCATTTTGGCGGTCTTGCCGAGCGCAACGAGCTTGTCGACGAATTCGTCATGGATGTTTTGCTGCACCAGCAGGCGCGAGCCGGCAATGCAGGTCTGGCCGGTGGCCGCGAAGATGCCGGAGATGACACCCTTCACGGCATTCTCCAGGTTCGCATCGTCGAACACGATATTGGGAGACTTGCCGCCCAACTCCATGGTGACCCGCTTCAGGCCCTTGGCTGCCGTCTGGTAGATCAGCGTTCCGGTCCTGTCCGATCCGGTGAACGCGACCTTGGCGACCAGCGGATGCTCGACGAGCGGCATGCCAATGTCCGGGCCGAAGCCGGTCACGACGTTGACGACACCGGACGGGAATCCCGCCTGCTCGACGAGCTTCATGAACTCCAGCACCGACGCCGAGGTGAACTCCGAAGGCTTGAGCACCACAGTGTTGCCGGCGGCGAGCGCGGGCGCCAGCTTCCACGCCGTCAACAGGAGAGGAGAGTTCCACGGCGTGATAGCCGCGACTACGCCGAGTGGCTCGTGGCGGGTGTAATTCAGCATATCGGACTTATCGGTGGGGATCACCGCGCCCTCGATCTTGTCGGCGAGCCCGCCGTAGTAGTGATACCACTGCGCCATGTACGCAGTCTGGACGCTCATCTCGGCGTAGAGCTTGCCGTTGTCGCGGACTTCGATCTCGGCAAGCTCCTTGGACTTGTCGCCGATGAGATCGGCGAGCCTTCTCAAGAGCGCGCCGCGCCTCGAGGCGTTCAACTTGGGCCATTCTCCGGAAGTGAACGCCTTGTGCGCCGCGCGCGCAGCGCGGTCTGCGTCCTTTGCGCTTCCCTTGGGAATCAGCGCCCAGGGTTTGCCGGTAAAGGGATTATCGCTGGGGAAATGCTCGCCACTCGCGGCTTCGACCCACTCGCCGCCGATGAACATTTTGTACTTCGCGAGGTTGACTGTCGCAGTATCCATACGCTTCTCTCAAGAGTTCCCTCGCCCCGTGTGCACGGGGAGAGGGTTAGGGTGAGGGGCGGAGTGAAGTGCCTTGTAAATTGCTTCCATCACGTCGTTGGTCTTAAGAAGAACATCGTTGTCCCAGAATCGCAGCACCCGATACCCGGCTGCTTCCAGGTCACTGGTACGTTTGGCGTCATATGGAGCTTGCTCCTGGTGCTGACCGCCATCAACCTCAATTACAAGTCTCCGGTCCAAACAGATGAAATCCGCGACATAGGGTCCGAGCGGATGCTGCCTTCTGAATTTGAAATCGTTCAGATTGCGGGCTCGAAGCAATTGCCAGAGGTGCATCTCTGCGTGCGTGAGGGTCTTGCGCATCCGTCTCGCTCGATTGCGAGCTGTCGACGAATAACCTTTCAATGTCATCCCCTCACCCCAACCCTCTCCCCAACTCGGGGAGAGGGAGGCTCATTCATATGCCTTGTCGCCGAGCAAGGCCTCGCGAAAGCAGTTCTTGATCGCGACGCCGTCCTTGAGCCGCGGCAGCACGATCGGCAACTTGTCGTTCTTGACCTTTATCGAGGCAAATAGCGGGCCGGGCTGGCGATAGAGGCGCGGGATCCAGGTCTTCAACTGCGCGGGGTTGTAGATCGTGCCAGCGCTGCGGAACATCGCTCCGCGCGCGATCGCCGGAAGGTCGACGCCGTAACGCGTGTGCGTTTCCTGCATGCCGGTCTCGCCGTAGGCTTCGTTGTCCACGACGACTACCGCGAGGTTTCTCGGCTGCTGCACGCCGATCGTCGCGAGCGACCCCAATCCCATCAGCAGATCGCCGTCCCCCGTGATGACGAGCACGCGTCGCGCGGGTTGGGCGAGCGCCAGCCCAAGACCGACCATCGCGGTGCCGCCCATGCCGCCCCAGATATGGAAGGTAAGTGGGTGATCGCCAGCTGCTGTCACGTCCCAGGTCGGCGCGCCCAGCCCGGTCACGACCAGCGTGTTGCCGCGCGGCTTCAGGAGCTCCGCCACAGCGTGACGCCGGTCGAGTATCGGCCTTCTATGCTTCACTTCTTGAACTCCTTCGCGCCGATGACGCGCTGCGAGATCAGGACGGCTACAGTGCGAGACGTGTAGAACGCCAGCCGCGCGGCGGCGCTTACCGTCTCCTCGACTCGCGCGGCGTCATCGACCGTATGGACGATCGCCCCGATCGCCGCAAGAGCGGGCGCAGTCGCCTGCGACATCGGCACCTGCCACGGGTTGAATTCGCCCCAATGCCCGCGCATCGTGACGAGCATGAGGAGCGGAAACTTGCATTCCGCGGACATCCCCAGCATGTTGATGCAATTCCCGACGCCGCTCGACTGCAGCAGCAGCACGCCGCGATCGCCGCCCAGCCATGCACCGGCAAGCTGCGCGATCCCTTCCTCCTCGGTGGTGAGCGGCACCGCGCGCATGGCGCGGTCGGCGCGGCACAGGTCGATCAGTCGCGCATGGCCGGAATCCGGCACGTACGCGACCTGGCGCACGCCGTTCTCGCGCAGCACGTGATAGATGGCGTCGGGCCAAGCGATGGGCTTCATGAATCGATTATAAGGAGGTGAACGAGTGAACGGGTGAACGGTGAAGCGGGTGAACGGTGAGCCCCCTCACCCTAACCCGCTCCCCGGTCACGGGGGAGAGGGGTTTCTTTCCCCGTTCACCCGTTCACCCGTTCACGGGGATTTCTTGAGTCCGACCTGCTCCATGATACGTGCCAGATACGCATCCTCCGCTGCGATCAGCTTTCCGAATTCCGCCGCCGGCAGGAACGCCGGACGCGCGTAAAGCTTCTCGCTGGCTGCCGCAAACGAGGGGCTTTCCACGGCCTCGCGTATCGCTCTTTCGAGCGTCGCGATTATCGCTTGCGGCGTGCCCTTGGGGACTGCGATGCCGCGCCACGCATCGAGCGAGACATCTATCCCCAATTCGCGAGCCGTCGGCACGTCGGGAAACGCCGGGTCCCGCTGGGCGGTCAACGTCGCAAGCAGGCGCAGTCTGCCTGCCTGGACGTTTGCCGCGAGCGCCGCCGGGAACTGCACCGCAGCGTCGACGTGGCTGCCCATCAGGCTGGGTACGATCTGAGCCGCGGCGTAGGGGACGTCGGTGACCTGTGCGGCTGCCGTCCTGAACAGCGCGACCGCGGAAATATGGGTGTGGCTGCCGACGCCGGAATTCGCGACCGTTATCGCATCGGGGCGCGCCTTCGCCTCCGCAACGAGCTCCTTCAATGTTTTCCATTTCGCTTCGCCGCGGACCGCGATCACTACGGATTCCGCCAGCACGCGCGCAACCGGGTCGAAAGCTTTGTAGTCGAACTGTAACTGGCCCGAATGGAAGGTCGTGGATATCGAGTTGGAGTTCCACACCAACGAGTAGCCGTCGGGTTTCTGGCTCGCGACGTGTCGGTAGCCGATCGCGCCGCCGGCTCCGGGCCGGTTGACGGCGAGCACGTTGACACCGAGCTGCTTCCCCATGCCCTCCGCGAGCACACGTGCTGTGACGTCTGCAGAAGTGCCGGCGGGAAACAGCACCGTGATTTCGACGTTTCCCCGCTTGGGAAAGGGCAAATCCTGCGCCATCGCTGGCGCGGCGCTCGCGAGCAGCGCTGCGCCACAGATCGGATTGAACAGCTTGGGACACAGTCGCATCACATTCCTCCACGTCTTATCAGTCACGAGTCAGCCTCCGTCCCGACATCGCAGGTTTTCAACACATCGTGTCGGCTGCCGGCGCGCCGCCGGGGGTCACATCCCCCGACAAAAATCGTCGGGGGCCCCTGTTCCGCCCCTCGACGCGCTACCAGTCACGCCCCATCAAGTATCTCCGCGACCGTAACGCGGCGGCCCTCGCGCGCAGAAGTGATGCCGGCCAGCAGCACCGCCAGTGAAGCCGTGGAGCGCTCGCCGTTCATCTCCGGCTGGCCGTGTCCCCGCACGGCGGCCGCAAATTCCTCGAGCTCCTCGACAATCGCGTCGTTCTTCGGGTACGGCACCAGGTCCGCGCTGTCGTTACCCCGTTTCAGGAACCGCAATCCCTGGTGCAGGTCGTAGAACGCCGTGGCTTCCTTGCCGTAGACGTTCATCACGTAGTACTCGGACGCCGAAGCATAGCTCGCGTTGAGCGTCGAGAGAGCGCCATTCTTGTGCTCGATCACGAGGCTCGCGACGTCGGGATTGTCACCCGGCAACACGAGTTGCGCCAGATTGCCGCTCACCGACTTGATCGGCCCCATCAGGTATTCGAGCACGTCGGTATAGTGGATGCCGATCTGCAGCATGACACCGCCCGGCATGCCCTCGGCCGTGTAGCGCCAGGAGCTCAAGTCGATCTTGCCCACCCGGTCGCGGCTGATGTTCGCTTCGGCGTTGACGAGCCTGCCGAACACGCCGTCGTCGATCTGCTTGCGCACCCAGCGGAAATGGCCTTCCCTGCGTCGCTGGTAGCCGAGGGCCAGCACGATGCGGGCTTTGTTGCATGCGTCGGTGATGGCGCGCGCGTCGGATATCGTATTGGCAATGGGCTTGTCGAGGAACACGTGCTTGCCCGCATCCGCGGCCGGCTGCGTCGTCAGCAGATGCATGTTGTTGGGCGTGGTATTGATGATCGCTTCCACGTCGGGATCGCGGAGTATGTGCCGGTAGGTGGGGACGGCCTCGCAGCCGTACTTGCTGGCGAACGCATCGCGCTTGTCAGCGGAGCGCGAGTAGCAGGAGAGGATCTTCAGCTTGCCGGAGCGCTGCATGGCATCCGCGAGCACGTCCGACCACCAGCCCATGCCGATGCACGCTACTCTGACCGGCTCGGTTGCCATGAATAGCTTCTCATCGAATATCCAACGCGTGACACGATGGGTCGTGACGTGATGCGGCGTGACATGAGGAGGCGTGACATGTGGAGCGTCGTTGATTTCCTAGCTAAGAACGCATCTTCACGTCACGCTCTACCGTGTCACGCATCATCACGTCACGCTTACCATGTCACGCATCATTACGTCACGCATTATCACGCCACGCCTTATCGATCTTGTATGTGGCGCCAATAGATTCCACCGCCTCGCGCGCGAGCTCGTCGTCCAGCTCCCAGGTGGCGCCGGAGACGCCGATGCCGCCCACGCATACACCGTCAAAGATGATCGGATAGCCGCCCTCCATTGCTGTCCAGCGCTCGGGTCCGGCCGCCAGCGCGAGGCCGAGGGCGTGCATCGTGTCGAGCGACTGGCCTGCCGCGCCTTTCATCGTCGTGGGCCTCATGTTCGAGGCGGCGCATACCGCTTTGGTGGTGGAGGAGTGCACGGTATGGAAGCGCCCGCCGTCCATACGCTGGATCAGCACCGGATGGCCGCCCGCGTCCACGATGGCGACTGCAATCGCGTGGCCGGCCTTTTGCGCTTTTTCAGTCGCGTGGTCCATCATCTTCCTCGCGCCTGCCAGCGTGAGTCGCTTGCTGTCCGCGACGTACATTTGTCTTTCCCTTGGGGTTCGTTATGGAGACGGCCGCAGGCCGTCTGCATGAGTATAATCGGCTGTATTTTCCAGCATTCGCGCGGCACGTCAATGAAAACGCTTACCGTTGAAGCAACCCACGTCGAATTGCGCGATGCGGTGCGCGATTTGTGCCGCAAGTTCGACGGCGAGTACTGGCGGAAGCTCGACGAGGAGCGCGCCTATCCCGATGCCTTCGTCAAGGCGCTCACCGAGGCCGGCTGGCTCGCGGCGCTCATACCCGAGGAGTACGGCGGTTCCGGGCTTTCCGTGACCGAAGCGTCCATCATACTGGAAGAAATCAGCCGTTCGGGAGCGTTTGCCGGCGCGGTCCATGGCCAGATGTACGTGATGGGCTGCCTCCTCCGGCACGCTTCGGAAGACCAGAAGCGGCGCTATCTGCCGAAGATCGCGAGCGGCGAGTTGCGCATGCAGTCGATGGCGGTCACAGAGCCCACCACCGGCACGAACACGACCAGCCTGAAGACAGTTGCCGTCAGGAAAGGCGATCGCTATATCGTGAACGGGCAGAAGGTGTTTATCTCGCGCGTGCGGCATTCCGACCTGCTGCTCCTGCTCGCGCGCACGACTCCAATTGACCAGGTCAAGAGGAAATCGGAAGGGCTTTCGGTTTTCATCGTGGATTTGCGGCAGGCGGTGGGGAAGGGACTCACGGTCAAGCCGATCCGCAACATGGCGAACCAGGAGACGAACGAGCTGTTCTTCGAAGAACTGGAAGTGCCCGCCGTGAATCTGATCGGCGAGGAGGGCCGGGGGCTCAAGTACATACTGGACGGCCTCAACGCCGAGCGGATATTGATCGCCGCCGAATGCATCGGCGACGGCTACTGGTTCATCGACAAAGCATCGAGCTACGCCAAGGAACGCGTGGTGTTCGACCGGCCCATCGGCCAGAACCAGGGTATACAGTTTCCCATCGCGCGCGCCTACGCGAACGTGCAGGCGGCCGACCTCATGCGCTATAAGGCGGCGGCGCTGTTCGACGCCGGCACGCCGTGCGGGGCGGAAGCGAACATGGCGCTGCTCCTCGGCGCCAATGCGTCGTGGGAAGCGGCGAACGTTTGCCTGCAGACGCACGGCGGTTTCGGGTTCGCCGCCGAGTACGACGTCGAGCGCAAGTTTCGCGAGACCCGCCTCTACCAGATCGCGCCGATCTCTACCAATCTGATTCTTTCCTATATCGGGGAACACGTATTGGGCCTCCCGCGCTCTTTCTGAGGAAAAGCGTGATTCGTGATTCGTGAATCGTGATGTGACGCGAATGCGATCTACCGCACTTACACTCGTTACGAAAGGTGTGCGTATGTCGTTGGTGTCTCTGCGCGAATTGGTCATCAGCGCCGGCCCATTCGTCCTTCTTGCGCTGGGACTGCTGTGGCTTTCCTATCTAATTCTGGATCCGACGCCGCCGCGCACCGTGGTATTGGCCACCGGCCCGGAGCAGGGAGCCTACGCCGAGTTTGGCAAACGGTATGTCAGGGAGCTCGCGCGATTCGACATTCGCGTCGAATTGCGCACGACCGCGGGCGCCGCGGAGAATCGGAGACTGCTGCGCGATCCAGGTTCCGGCGTCGATATTGCATTTATGCAAAGCGGCGCCAGCGATGTGATTTACGCCGTGGACGAAGACACGAGCGGACGGGCGTTGGTTTCGTTGGGCAACTTGTTTCTGGAGCCTGTGTGGTTGTTCTATCGAGCCGATGCGGCGCGGCGCACGGTATCCGATGGCACGCTGGATCAGCTGCAGCAGCTTGCGCCGTTGCGCCTGAATATCGGCGCGCGCGGCAGCGGCGCCGCCAATCTGATCGGCAAGCTGCTGCACGCAAACAAGATCGACGCGGCAGAGATGAAGCTGCAGCGACTGCCGCCGACACCTGCCGTGGTCGCGCTGCTCAATAGCGAGCTGGACGCGCTCGCGTTCGTATCCTCGCCCGAGTCGGCGTTGGTGCGCATGCTGCTGCAGACGCCGGGTATTCGTTTGTTCGAGTTCACCCACGCCGACGCCTATGCGCGTCGTTTCTCCTTTCTGAAGAGCATCACGATGCCGCGCGGCACAGTGGATCTGGCACAGGACGTGCCGCCCGCAGACGTTCGTCTGGTGGCCGCCACTGCGAGCATGGTGGCGACGGATCGCCTGCACCCGGCGCTGATACAACTGTTCGTGCAGGCCGGCCAGCGCATCCATGGCGACAGCTCCTGGTTCGGTCCCGCCCGGGAGTTTCCGAACGGCGTCGCAACCGAGTTTCCGCTCGCCAAGGAGGCGGATCGGTTCTATCGCAACGGTCCGCCGCTGTTGCAGCGGCAACTGCCATTCTGGCTAGCGAACCTGGTCGATCGCATGTGGGTAGTGCTGGTGTCGCTCATTGCGATTCTGATTCCGCTTTCGCGAATCGTGCCGCCGATGTACGAGTTTCGCATTCGTTCGCGCGTGTTTCGCTGGTACCGGCAGTTGCGCGAGATTGAGGACGCTGCCAATCAAGCCGATGCGGCAGATGCGAAGCGGGCCGGGTTGCTGACGAGGCTCGATGACCTGGAGCGCCGGGTCGAGCAAGTCAGCGTGCCCTTGTCGTATGCCGATGAGCTGTACGCATTGCGCAGCTATATCGATCTGGTGCGCAAGCGCTTGCAGGGCGATGCGTCGAGCGGCGAGTCGCCGTCGAGCGAGCCGGCGTGACTGTTGATAGGCGACACTGGAGACTATCTGTGGTGGATAAGCTGGCAGGAAAAGGCGCGTGAACGATCTGCTCGAACGCGTGCTCAACCAGCACACTCCGCCGTTGCGCTGAGAAGGAAAAATGCGGGGTAAAGTTTCTTGACAGAAGAAATCGCCAGCCTCTAGACTTTACATTGCTCGGCTTTGAATTCAAGGAAGGAGGTTAGAATGGCCAAGGGCATTTCCATTCACATCGGTTTGAATCACGTCGATCCGAAACATTACCAAGGCTGGGACGGTGAGCTTAACGCCTGCATCGCCGACGCCAAGGATATGCGCGCGTTGGCGAAGAAAAAAGGATTCAGCGGCAACGCCCTGCTCGTCGATGGACAGGCCACTGCCGCCGCGGTGAGCGAGGCGATCTTGGATGCCAGTAAAAAATTGGTGAAAGGCGATATCTTGTTTCTCACCTACTCGGGCCACGGCGGGCAAGTCCGCGACACCAATAGCGATGAGAAGGACAACGACCGCATGGACGAAACCTGGGTGCTGTTCGATCGCCAGTTGGTCGACGACGAACTTTATAGCATCTGGGCCAAGTTCAAAGCGGGCGTGCGCATTTTAGTTCTATCCGACAGCTGTCACAGCGGGACAGTCGTGCGCGATATCCCGGCCTTCCTGGGCGGAGGACCGCGTCCTCGTGCGATGCCTCGAGCCGTCGGCATTGCGGTGGAAAGCGCGAACAGCGCGCTCTATCGAAGCATTCAGAAGAATTACCGCGGCGCCGAGAACACCAAGGTTAACGCCAGTGTGTTACTCATTTCCGGTTGCATGGACAATCAAACTTCCATGGACGGTGACAACAACGGCGCCTTCACCGGCACTCTCAAACAAGTATGGAACGGCGGCAGATTTAGAGGCAATTACCGCACGCTTCGGGACAAGATCGTTTCTCTGTTACCGCCGACGCAAACGCCCAACTATTATTTTGTCGGCGTCTCCAATCCGGCCTACGAAGGACAGCAGCCTTTCGGGATTTAAGGTTAGAGTACATAACAAAATGAGGGGATTATTCCCCTCATCCTCCCCTACATTAGGGGCCGTATCGTTCATTTGATACGGCCTTTGAGGAAAATAGCGTGACCGCAGTGGGTTTGGCCCTGGTTGTTATTAGTTTGATAATCGGAATAAATGTACCGTATAAGTCCAAGGCGCAGGTTTTGGCATCTGTCATGTTGATTGCTGGTTGTGCACTCGTGACGTCTGGTTTGATACTCTGGCTTTGGAAAGTCATGCCATGAAGGTTACTTCCACAGACTAAGGAAACCGACAACAAATGGCGACCTTACACGGCCGCTCATCTTCGTCGCCGTGTGCGTCGCGATCGGCTTCCTGCTGCAGTTCCGGCAGCTCCAGTAGACTTCGTTACTTGGCCCTACCAGCCGGAGATGGAAGGCTGCAATGACCGCCACGCAAGCAAGCGCGAAAGAACTTTTCCATTTGTTTCTGATTAAGCCTTCTCACTATGATGATGAAGGTTACGTCATCCAGTGGGCACGCTCGTCCATTCCTGCTAATACTTTGGCGACGCTGTATGGCCTTGCGCTGGATTGCGCCCAGCGCCACGTGCTGGGCGAAGACATCGACATCCGGATCACCGCCTGGGACGAGACCAACACTCGGATAAGGCCGAACGAAATCATTCGGCAGATACGCAAAAGCGGAGGCCGCGGGTTGGTCGGCCTGGTGGGTGTTCAGACCAATCAGTTTCCGCGCGCCGTAGACATCGCCAGGCCGCTCCGCGCCGCGGGCATTCCCGTTTGCATCGGGGGCTTCCATGTCAGCGGGTGCATCGCGATGCTTCCAGAAATTCCGCCGGAGCTGCGCGAAGCGATGAATCTCGGCATCGCCTTGTTCGCTGGCGAGGCGGAACGACGGCTGGACGATCTGCTGCGCGCCGCCTATCGCAATGAGCTGCGGCCGCTCAGCAACTTCATGAAGGATCTCCCCGGCCTGGAGGGCGCGCCAGTTCCCTATCTGCCGGTCGACGTCGTTGCCCGCACCAGCGGCACTCGGACGAGCTTCGACGCCGGCCGTGGATGCCCCTTTTTATGCAGCTTCTGCACGATCATCAACGTTCAGGGACGCAAATCGCGTTCGCGCAGCGCCGACGACGTCGAGCGACTCGTACGTGCCAATCTCGCCCAGGGCGTGCATAACTTCTTCATCACCGACGATAACCTCGCTCGAAACCAGAATTGGGAGGCCATCTTCGATCGGCTGATCAGGATGCGCGAAGAAGAGGGCTTGCGCATTCAGATCGTTGCTCAGGTGGACACCATGTCACACAAGATTCGCGGCTTCATCGCGAAGGCGGGCCGGGCGGGAGTCAATCGCGTTTTCATCGGCTTGGAGAGCATCAATCCAGAGGCGCTTAAGACGGCGAGGAAAGGCCAGAATCAGATCACCGAGTACCGTGCGATGCTACAGGCGTGGCATCGCGCGGGCACGCTCACATATGCGGGCTACATTCTGGGGTTCCCAGGGGATACGCCGGCCTCTATCGAGCGTGACATCCGCATCATTCAACGTGAGCTTGCGATCGATCTGCTCGAATTCTTCATCCTGACGCCGCTGCCGGGCTCCGCCGATCACAAGAAGCTGCATTTGGCAGGCGTGGAGATGGAGCGCGACATGAACAAGTATGACCTCGTGCATGTCAACACCCGCCATCCAACCATGTCGGACGAAGAACTGCTCGGGATTTATCGCAAAGCGTGGGATATCTACTATTCACCCGAGCACGTTGAGAGAGTGATACGCAGGGCGAAAGAGTGGGGTTACGATCCGCGCAACATGATGGTCAAGCTGCTGTCGTTCCACGCTGTTCCGCGTATCGAGAAGGTGCATCCCTTGGAAGGAGGGCTTTTCCGGCGAAAGTACCGCCATGACCGCCGGACCGGGATGCCACTTGAAAGTCCGTTCGTGTTCTACTCTCGCTACGCTTGGGAGATCCTGTCCAAGCACGTTCGACTCGGCCTGATGTACCTGGCAACACTGGCGCACTCTTCGCCGCGTCGAGCGCGACCCGGGGTCTTATACGGACGTAGCCATGACGCCCGTGCAGGACAGCGAATTCGAAGAGATGCAGATGTACACGGCAACTCCAGCCGCAAAGTTCGCCGTTGAGAAATTGCGTCGCCGTAAGGTTTCGCCTGCCGCGACGGTCGCATAGTCATCCGGCGCATCCTCGAGCGCCTCGGATTGTGGTGCTTTGGTTGAGCAAGAACGAGCTTTGCGAACAAGGAGCCGACCCAGCCGCTCACTTCGCCATGACGCCGCTGGGCTCGCTGCGCGCCGTGCGCGCGGATTCATGCGCGGGCACGGTCGCGCGCGCGAGATCGGCGACGTTGGCTAGGGAAACCACGCCGATCGCCAGGTCGAGCACGCGTCTTGCACCGACGCCACCGAGCACCCGACCGGCACAATCCAGGAATTTCTCGTCGCGCTCCGCCGCATTCATCGGCCATGCCGGCGACCCGGGTGCCCTGTCCTCGCGCGCCTTGAACTCGCCGCGCGTGGTGCGCACCAGCACATCGTTGTAGCCGACTGCGCCCGAATACATCTTGCCGTCCTCGATCCGATAGCGGCGCACCTTCTTGAGCAATGCGCGCACGGCGGGTCGGTTCACCATGACATCGGTGAAGGAGTCGATCCCGACCTTGCCGTCGAGCACGGTCGCCGCGGCCACGTACTCAATGCTGAATTTTGCTTCCAGGCCGGTCTGCGGATTGGTGTGAATCAGGGCCGTGTCGGTGCCGGGAGGGAAACCGATCTCGATCGCCTGCACGTCAGCGGCGCGGATATCGTGCTGCTTGATCATCTCGAGCAGCACGCCGACCGGACGATGGTTGCAGTAGCAGCAGGGCCAGCGCTTGAAGCTGATGCCCGGGGTCAGGGCTTCCCAGGGCTTGCCGAGCCGGTCGATCAGAGGTTCGAGTGGCTGAGCATCCTGCTCGCCATAGGTGCGAATGAAGCCGTCCTTGCCGTCGAAGATCGAGGTATCGGCGGTCAGTCCCGCCCTGGCGAGCAACGCCGATTGCACGCCGCAGCGCGCCGCGTGACCGGCGTGGAACGGCTTGGTCATGGTGCCGAAGTTGCGGATCAGCCCGGCGGCCTGAGAGGCGGCCAGACCGAACGCGTTTCTGAGCTGCGCGACATCGAGACCGAGCAGACGCGCCGCCACCGCGGCCGATGCGAACACGCCCGTGGTCGCAGTGCTATGCCAGCCCCGCTGGTAGTGCCCGTTGCCGAACGCGATACCGAGCTTGCCACCGACTTCGAGACCGACGGCGTAGGCTGCGAGCACGTCCCTGCCGGAAGCGCCCGCGGCCTCGCCCGCAGCGATGGCCGCCGGGATCATGGTCGTACTCGGGTGTCCGTGCACGCTCGCATGCACGTCGTCGAAATCGAGCGCGTGGCCGAAGACGCCGTTGACGAAAGCCGCCTCGGCCATCGAGGTTGCGACATGGCTGCCCCAGACGGTGGCCTCCGGGCGCGCGCCAAGACCGGATACGTAGCGCAGCGAAATCTCACCGACCTCGTCGAGCGATCCGACCAGCGCGACTCCCACAGTATCGATCAGCGCATCGCGCGAAGCATTCATGACATCGTTCGGGACGTCGGTTGCGCGTGTGTCGATGACGAACTCCGCAAGGCGCTGGGTAAGCATGATTCATCTCCCGTCAGTGGATGGTCTCGGTCGGCCATGATGATACACCCACGGGTTGCGTGATCCGGCCGTTCCAAGCGAACAACGCTTGCGAATTCACAGGCGAATACGGCTTGTGCGAGCGGGTCGGGCGCATTTCTACCATCGATCCATCATTTGGCTATTATTCCTGGATTTCTTGGCGGACTTGGCGTCTTGGCGGTTAATATCTGCTTCGAATGCGTCCCTTAGACGGAATTACAGTAGTTTCTCTGGAGCAGGCCGTGGCCGCGCCGTTTGCTTCGCGGCAGCTCGCGGACCTGGGTGCGCGCGTGATCAAGATCGAGCGGCCGAAGGTGGGCGATTTCGCCCGCGACTACGATACGACGGTCAAGGGCCTGTGCTCGCACTTCGTCTGGTTGAACCGCTCCAAGGAAAGCCTCACCCTCGACGTCAAGCACTCGGCAGCGAAAAACATACTGACAAAGCTCATCGCGCGTTCTGATGTGTTCATCCAGAATCTGGCTCCCGGTGCGGCGGGACGGTTGGGATTAGGTGCGGACGCGTTGCTGGCAAGTCATCCGCGCCTCATCGTGTGCGACATATCCGGCTACGGCGATTCCGGTCCGTACGCGCACAAGAAGGCGTACGACCTGCTGGTGCAGAGCGAGGCCGGCGTGCTGTCCGTGACCGGCACCGGCGAGACGCCGAGCAAGGTCGGTATCTCGATCGCCGACGTCGCGACCGGCATGTACGCCTACTCGGGCGTGCTCACCGCGCTCTACGACCGCGAGCGGACCGGCAAGGGCGGGCGCGTCGAAGTCACGATGTTCGAATCGCTCGGCGAGTGGATGAGCTTTCCGCTCTATTACACGCATTTCGGCGGAGATGCCCCGCCGCGCACCGGGCCGGACCATGCCACCATCGTGCCCTACGGCGGCTACCGGGCGGGCGACGGCAGGAACGTCATGCTGGGCATCCAGAACGCGCGCGAATGGGTGGCATTCTGCGACAAGGTGCTGGGACAACCGGCGCTCGCCACCGATCCCCGCTACGACAGCAATGCCAAGCGCCTCGAGCGCCGGCAGGAGATCACGGCGCTCATACACAAGTCGTTTTCAACGTTGACGGCGGAAGACGTCGTCGCAAAACTCGACGCCGCAGGCATCGCCAATGCCCGCATCAATGCGCCGGAAGAGGTGTGGAATCATCCGCAGCTCAGGGCGCGCGATCGCTGGCGCGAGATGGACTCTCCGGTCGGACCGCTACCGGCTACATTGCCGCCGGCGACGTTTGCGAGTTTCGAAGCCCGCATGGACGCGGTGCCCGCGATCGGCGAGCATACCGAGCGCATACTGGGCGAGCTGGGCTACGACGCGGGACCATCGGAGCGCTGCGCGCCGCCGGAGCGATTTAGGAAAGCCGACTGAAACCGCCGATAAAAGCCAAACAGCCACGGAATCACACGGAAACACATGGAACTGGAAAGCAACGGTGCCACGGAACGACCGGACAATACTCGGTGTGTGGCTTCCGTGATGATTCCGTGTGCTGAATGCATAGTCGGACGACCGTTGCAAGCTGACATCGCGGGGGTGGTCTGTGAAACGCTTCCTATCGGTTGAACTCTTCTGCGTCCTCCTTGCGTTTGCGCCCGTGGCCGTGGCTGCGCAGGCGTTCGATCCGGGTGCCTATCGACTGGTTGACCTCACGCATGCGTTCAACGAGCGTACGATCTACTGGCCCACGTCACCTTCCACCTTCAAGTTGCAGCGGCTTGCGTACGGCGACACCGGCGCGGGGTACTTCTTCGCGGCGAATTCATTCTGCGCCCCGGAGCACGGGGGAACGCATCTCGACGCGCCGATTCATTTTGCCCAGGGCCGGCGCACCGCCGAAGCGATTCCGCTCGAGCAGCTCGTCGCGCCCGCAGTGGTGATCGACGTCACGAAGCAGGCCGCCGCAGACCCGGACTATCGGCTCACTCGCGATGACGTGGTCGCATTCGAGCAGCGCCACGGCCGGATCATGCCGGGGACGATGGTGCTGCTGCGTACCGGGTGGAGCCGGTTCTGGCCCGATCGCAAGGCGTATCTTGGAGACGATACGCCGGGCGATGCATCGAAGCTCCGCTTCCCCAGCTACGGCGAAGACGCGGCGAGGCTGCTCGTCGAGGAGCGCAAAGCGGGGTTGCTGGGCGTCGATACCGCATCCATCGACTACGGGCGCTCCCGGGATTTCATGGTCCATCGCATTGCCATGGGAGGGAACGTGCCGGGACTGGAGAATCTGACGGGCCTCGACCAGTTGCCGGCGGTCGGCGCAACCGTCATCGCACTGCCCATGAAAATCGATGGCGGCAGCGGCGGACCCGTGCGCGCTATCGCGCTCGTGCCCAGGAAGCCGTGAGGACGCCGTCGGCGCTTGAACTAACGGGCAATCTCGTTGGTGAGCTCGGTCTCATGCCGCCGCGAGCATGCTTTCGGGTACGATGTGCTGGTCGCGCGGAAGTATGATCGTGGTTCGCTTCATGAGGCGCCGTTCCGTAGCTGGAAAGGGTTCCCTGCGATGGAGCAGGAATCCGTTGTCCCACAAGATGGCGTCACCCACCTGCCACTCATGCCGGTAGACGAACTCGGGCTGCGTTGCGAATTCGCTCAATTCGTCGATAAACGCGCTGCCCGATTGGTCGTCCATCCCGACGATTCCGATCATCGTGGTGGGATCCAGGTACAGGGCCGTGCGTCCCGTGACCGGATGGACGTGGGTGAGCGGATGTATCACGTCGGGAGTCCTCCGCTTCGCTTCCTCGCTGATCGTGCGGTCCTTTTCCTCCTTGTATCCGGCGAGACGCTTCGCATAGCTGAAAACGGCGCGCTTGCCTTCCACCATTTTCCTGAGGCGCTCGGGCAGCGCTTCGTATGCCCGCGCGAGATTCGCCCAGTAAGTCGTCCCGCCTTGATGCGCGATCTCCACGGCATAGAGCATCGCACCGGTCGCGGGATTCATCATGTACGACTGATCGGAATGCCACTGAAGCTCGCCATCCCCCAGGCCTCCGATAGCCTTCCCGTCTCCATCCTTGAGGTTGGAGATGATGCCGATTTCCGGCCGCACCGGTGATGCCCAGTCGGTGCGGACAGTGAATTCGAGCGGCCCGAAATTGCTGCAAAAATTCGCCAGCTCGTCCTCGGACAGGCACTGCCGGCGGAAGACGAGTATTCCGTGCTCCGCCCACACCGCGCGCAATGCCTTCGTCGTTTGCGCGTCCTGTTTTTCCCACAACTGCAGGCCGACGACTTCCCGGGCAAAACTGTCACCGATCGAACGGATGGTGTAACGCATGAACTTTCCCCCACTGCCGCAGAAAGGAAAACCGCAATCGCGTGATGATAGCCTATCGTTCTGCCTATAATGAGATCGGAGATGAGGGGATACTCCCCTCGTGCTCCCCTACATCAGGGGCCGTATCATTGATTTTGATACGGCCACAAAGGATATGACCCGGGAATCGGCAATCTCGCGCGCAACGCGCCACTTCGATGAAGGGCAGTTCATCGAGGATCTGGCGCGCCGGGTGGCGATCCGCACGGAGAGCCAGGTGCCGGAGAGCCGCCCCTATATGGACGTTTACCTGCGCGAAGAAATTGCGCCTGCCTTCGATCGGATGGGATTCAAGGTCGACATACTGCCCAATCCGGTCGCGGGCGTAGGACCGATCCTGCTCGCCGAGCGCATAGAGGATCCGGGCCTCACTACGATTCTGTCGTACGGGCACGGCGACGTGATCCGCGGCCTCGAAGACCAGTGGCGCGAGGGGCTGTCGCCCTGGAACCTGAAACAGGAAGGGGAACGCTATTACGGTCGAGGTTCGGCCGACAACAAGGCGCAACACTCCATCAATATGGCGGCGCTGGCCACGGTCATCGCCGAGCGCGGCCGGCTCGGATTCAACGCCAAGTTCATGCTCGAAACGGGAGAGGAGCTGAGCTCACCGGGGCTGCGCGAGTTCTGCGAGCAGCATCGCGAGCGATTGAAGGCCGACGTGCTGATCGCCTCCGACGGCCCGCGTCTTGCGGCAAGGCGTCCCACGTTGTACCTGGGTTCGCGCGGTTCGATGAACTTCAACTTTACCGTGGAGTTGCGCGAGGGCGCGCACCATTCCGGCAACTGGGGCGGACTGCTCGCCAATCCCGGTATCGTTCTCGCCCACGCGCTCGCGAGCATCGTTACTCGGGAGGGTAAGGTGCTGGTGCGCGACCTGCTCCCGGAACGAATTCCGGACGCCGTGCGCGCCGCGCTTACCGACTGTGCGCCGCAGCCCGAAGCAGGGGAGCCGGAAATCGATGCGTGGTGGGGTGAGCCGGGACTCTCCGCGGCGGAAAAGGTCTATGCGTGGAACACTTTCGAGATACTCGCTTTCCGCACCGGGAATCCCGACAACCCCGTGAACGCGATTCCGGGAAAAGCCACGGCGACCTGCCAGATCCGCTTCGTCGTCGGATCCGATCCCGACAGTTTCATCCCGATTCTGCGCCGGCACCTCGATTCGAACGGCTACGGGATGGTGAAAATCGCAATGGCGCGGAAAAGCTTCATGCGGGCGACCCGGCTGGATCCCGATCACCCATGGGTGCGATGGGCGGCGGAATCGGTCCGTCGCACGACCGGGATGAAGCCCGCGATCCTGCCGAACGTGGGCGGATCGCTGCCTAACGATTGCTTTTCCGAGGTGCTGGGACTGCCGACTATCTGGGTGCCGCATTCGTACGCGGGCTGCTCCCAGCACGCGCCCAACGAGCACGTGCTCGCCCCCATCCTCCGCGAGGGACTGCAGATGATGACCGGTCTATTCTGGGATCTCGCCGAGGATCGCGCCCCGGTCTGAGGCGAAAAAACTGAAGATCAGCCCGCATGCTGTGCACGCCGACCGAAGTGTCGTCCCCAAAAAACCTCTCAACTCCATTACGCGTGAAGCATGCGGGTTAGTGTGCTGTCCCATAAATAACCTGTGAAATTTCCACGACAATCGGCACCATACTTTGTTGCAAATCGTCGCCAGGTGTCCAACCTGGCTGCGGTTTGCTTCGCGTCTGGCACCGATTTCGAGAAAATTTTGGCACTTTGGGCATCAATCGGGCGACCGTGCCCGAGCTAGGTATCGTCTACTTATGCGCGGTATTTATGGGACAGCACACTAGCGGGTCAGTGTTTGGCGCAGCGGACCCCGCTGCCCGGACGCAGGTACGGCGTCAACTGCGGGGCCATGACTTTCAGGATCTGCACCGGCAACGAGCTCGTGAAACTGTAATTATCCGAAGCCGCCCCGGGCACGTAGGCGGTAATCACACCGAAGTGGCGATCCCCGATGAAAAACGCGAAGGTGGCGGTACGGTTTACAGCGCGCGATTCAACCAATCTTCCTCCCGCGCCGTAGACCGCATGACGGTTATCTCCGGTCCCGGTCTTGCCGCCGACCGCGAGCACGGATTTGTCGGGGAGCGAGAACGCTCCGCGCAACCGGCGTGCAGTTCCGTCTTCAACAACGCTGGTGAGGGCGCGTTTCAGGGTGGCGGCGACTTCTGGCTTCATCACCCGCTCGCCGGCCGCCGGCACGCGCCGGAGACTCGTCTCATAGGGTGTCGCGGCGGCGAAATGCAGCTCCTCGATGCGCACGGTCGGGTAACGCATTCCCTCGTTCATTATGATCCCGATCAACTCTGCCAGGGCTGCCGGCCGATCGCCGGATACGCCGATCGCGGTGGCGTACGAGGGCACGAGGGACTCGAACGGATAGGCGAGACGTTTCCAGTGGCGGTGAATTTCGCTGAACGCTTCCAATTCCAACAGCGAGCGGATCCGTATGTCCTGGGCGTTCTTCTGGTGTGTCTTGGTGAGCCACGTGTACACGTCCTGTCGTTCTGCGGCACTCGCCTCTATCGTTTGCGTGAGGTCCGCCTGGGGGTGGCTGCGCAGGTAGCCGACGAGCCACAGCTGCAGCGGATGGACCCGCGCGAGGTAACCGCGGTCGGCGAGCGAGTAGCGATCAATGGCATAACGCTCATAGAGTTTCCTTACTTCTTCGTCCGGGAGCCTGGAAGCCGGCAGGCGCTTGCGCATGAAATCGGCAAAGGCCTCGATTCCGGCCGACGGGGCCACCGACCTGAAAATGACGGCAAGCCGCTGCGGGCTGTGGCGCACGCCGTGGAGCAGCGCCTCAAACGCCTCGTCCGGGCTCATGCCGCGGTACGTGCGGTAGAAGCGCCGGACGAACTCCCGCCCCTCGCGGTCCGCGAAACGCGCGAGATAGTCGGAGCGCCGCGGATGCTGCATGCTTTCGAGCACCCGCGCAGGCGATTCCGGGGCCCGGTGCATGTAGTGATACACGATGTCACGCATCAGGCGCACGAACGCGAGATTGACCGAATCGCGGAGCGCTTCGCGCACCGTCGGCACTTTTCCGTCGTCTTCCCGTTTGAAGTTCGAAAAAGTATGGACCCCGCCGCCGGTGAAAAATTGTTCCCTCGGGCTGGCCGAATAGCGGCGCTCCATCGCCGCGTCCAGCATCGCCGCCAGGCCGGGGTCCTTCGCATTCGACAGGTAATCGATGACCCAGCGCGTCAGATGGTCTCTGCGGCCGACGTCCACTTTTCGCAGCTCCGGGCGCGTCAGGCCGGCGTAGGTCTCGTGCAACGTCGCGAGTACGTCCAGGTAGGTGGCCAGTGCGCGCAACTTGGCCGTGGAGCCCAGCTCGAGCTTGGCGCCTTCGTTGATGTCGAAGGGCTGGCTGAAATTGTCGGTTTGCACGCGCACCAGATTGGCGTCCTCCCCGCGTTCATAAAGCGTGAAGCTGTAGAGCACGGCCGTCGGATCCCCGTCCGCCAGCAGCCGCGCTTCGCGCAACTTGACGGATTTCGCGTACTCCGGGTCGCCCAGACGCCGCAGCGTCGTGGTTGAGTTGTCCAGCAATTCCGCATCGAGCGTGCTCTTCACCGTCACGTCGAGGCGGTCGACGTCGTAAAGGCGCGGTGTCTGGAGCAGCGAAACCAGGCGCGTACGGATCGAATTCGCGCCCTTCCATGATCTGACCTGCACGCTCAACGGCGACCCGTCTTCGTCTCTGAACGATACCGAGATCTCCAAGGCCGCATCGCGCAGCTCGGGCGGAATAATGCCGGTATCCGCGAGCAGCCGCAGATAGCTGTCGGTAAGCTCCGCCAGAGAGTCCCGTCCGGAGCCCAGAAAATAAGAGGGGCGGCGCTGCGCGATCAGCAGGCTCAACACCTGGCGGAAGGCGTGGGCCTGTTCCTGCAGATCCAGGCCGGGATCGTCGGCTCCTCGGTGGAGCAGCGCGTTCACGGCATGAAACTCGGCGCCGTACCACGCCCACAGACCGTCTCCCAACCCATTGACTTCGCCATAGCCGAGGGCGGCAGCAAGCGGGACGGTATTCAGATAGTCGACCGCTATTTGCCGGCGCCTTTCGGAAGTATCCATACCGTTCACGTAGGCGCGCAGCGAAGCGGACACCATTTGCCGGAATTTTTCCTGTATGGACGCGGTAATTCCGCCAGGGGAGTGGCGGTATTTCTCGATCTGGGTCGCCAGCGTGCTGCCGCCCGGCGCATCGTAGTCGGGATCGAAAACCTTGATGGCACGTTCGATGACCGCCTTTCCGAGACGTCCCCACTCCACGGCCGGATTGTGATGCGGATAGGCCGTCTGGAGCAGCTCTCGGTTTTCGATGAAAAGCAGCGTATTGACCACCAGCGGCGGAATCGCGTTGAAGTGCGTGTAGACGCGCTCGGGATAGCTGGAACTGAATACCGGCTCGCCGCCGCAGTCCAGCACGCGTAACCCCGCCTGGCTTTTTTCCGGGTAGGGCGGGAAGTAGCCGCTCTCGATCAACTCGGTGAGCTCGGGAGAGAAGCGAGACTGCGCCTCGAGCCGGTACCCCTTGGCGCGCAGCCGGTCCAGGAAAGCGGGCAGCTCGCTGTAGCCCAGACGCTGATCGTAGGGGCCGCTTTGCGGAAAGCGAATCGAGGTGCTAGTGCCCGGCTCCACCCAGAACTTGAGTTTGCTCGCGGCCTCGGCAAAGTACTCCGCCTGGAAATTCGAGCTCCGCACCTCGGTAACGACGAGCGGCACGACAATCAACACAACCAGCGCTGCAATCACCAGCGTGACCGCGAGTCCCCACCAGCGCACAGAACGAATGAGTTTGAAGGGCATGAATGAACTGCGAATAAGAACCTAGTTGCCGGTCGATTATACCGTTGGCGGAAAAATTCCTCGTGCTAGAATCGCCGGGCCACGCACGGCGCGCTATCGAGCCGCGTCGCGCGCCATCGGAGTCGGCAATAGGGTTATCCACCGTTATCCCCCCACTCACCCTATCCTTGTGCAAATGGGGGGGAGAAGCCGGAAAATGACAACGATAGTCGAGCAATTGAGTTCCTACTCCGCGGCCCTGCGCTACGAGGACTTGCCCCGTGAGGTGGTGCATCAAGCTAAGCGCTTGATCATTGACACCTTGGGCTGCGCGCTCGGCGGCGCCAACAGCGAGCCCGCGGGGATCGCGCGGGACATCGCGGGGACGGTGACCAGCACCCAGCCGGCGACCATAATGGTGAGCGGCCAGCGTACAAGCCCTGATCTCGCTGTTTTCGCCAATGGCGTGATGATCCGTTTCCTCGATTTCAACGATGGCTACACGAGCACCGGTGAATCCGGCCATCCGAGCGACAGCATAGCCGCCGCGTTGACGGCGGCGGAAACCGCCCGGCGCAGCGGGAAGGACCTGATCGCGGCGACCGTGCTCGCCTATGAGATCTTCTGCCGCATCTGCGACGAAGTCGACCTGAAGCCGCTCGGCTGGGATCACGTAACCGTGGGCGGTATCGCAAGCACCGCCGCTGCAGCAAAGCTCTTCGGACTCGAAGGCAAGCAACTCGCCGAGGCGTTCAATCTGGGGATCGCCCCCAATATCGCGCTCTACCAGACCCGCATCGGCAGCGTCTCGATGTGGAAGGGCTGCGCCTACGCCAACGCGAGCCGCAACGCCCTGTTCGCGACGATGCTGGCGGAGCGCGGCATGACCGGGCCGGCGCCGATTTTCGAGGGCGCCGGGAGGGTATTTCAGGGCGGTAACCCATGGGCCTTTCCAGCTCGCCGCGCTTGGCGGGCGCGAGCATCCGTACAAGATCATGGAATGCAGCATCAAGCGCTTCCCGCTCGGCCAGTATTCCCAGACCGTGGTGCAGGCGGCCCTCGAAGCGCGGGAGCAAATCCGTTCCCCCGAAGAAATCGCCGAAGTCCGGATTGAGACGGGTGCAACGGCAGTCAGACTCATGGCGGGCGATCCCGACAAGTGGGCTCCCGCCACCCGCGAAACCGCCGATCACAGCATGCCGTACACGGTCGCCGTCGCCTTGATCCATGGCGTGGTCGCCGAGCATCACTTCGGCAACGAGTATCTGTACGATCCGGACATCCGCGGATTGGCGCAGCGGGTCAAAGTCGAAGTATCGGAAGAGGCCGACCGGCGGATGCCGGAGGCGATGCTCTGCAAGCTGACGCTTGTCACAAAAAACGGCCAGCACCACACCGCGATGGTCGAATACCACAAAGGCCACTGGAAGAACCCGATGTCCGATGCGGAAGTCGAAACGAAGTTCCGGTCGCTCGCCGAAAAGGTGCAGCAGCAAAGTCGCTCGGATCGCCTGCTCGAAACGATGTGGGAGCTCGAGAACCTGGTTGATGCCGGCGATCTGGTGCGATTGACCGCGGCAGGATAAGCATACCCAGCGACACGGCGGGTCGAGCTGTTGACACGGGTATTGATCCTTCCTAAAGTCTTTACGCTAGTCGCTGGTCATCCCAAGGGAGGCTTCCATGAACAAGAAATTGGCGGTTCTGAGCGTCCTCTTTTCTCTTATCCTGTTGCAGTTTGCCTCCGAATCTGCTCATGCGCAGTGCAAGCTCGGCGTTCCGGCCATCAAGGTCGGCGTGCAGGGCGCGGCTTCGGGTCCGCACTCCGACTACGGACGCCAGATCGAGATGGGCGCCACCACTGGCGATGGAGGAGATCAACGCGGCCGGCGGCATCGCTCGGCTGCAAGGTCGAGATGCGGTTCATGGACGACGAGAACCGGGCGGCCACCGGCGTGCAAGAACGCGCGGCTGCTGGTGACCGACTGGGGCGCGCACTTTACGGTCGGGACCGATTCGAGCGGCGTCGCCATGGCGATGGGGCCGGTGCTCGCGGAACTGAAGCGCATCCAGTTCTTCACCCACGCGGCGACCCATCGCCTGACCGAGGAGCTGGTGGCGTCGAAGGGCATCAAGGAGATCGTCCGGGTGAGCGTTCCCATCTATCAGGACGCGATCATCGCCGCGCTCATCTTCAAGGACCGCAAGGACATCAAGCGCTGGGCCAACATCGGCGCGGACTACGAGTACGGCTACGTCGCGTGGAACCTCTTCAAGGAGACCCTGAAGAAATACCGTCCCGACGTGGAATTCGTGGGCGAGGCGTGGGCGCCGTTCCTGACGCTGGACTTCTCTCCCCACGTCTCGGCGGTGATGGCGCAGAAGCCCGACGCGATCTTCGCCACACCGTGGGCGGGCGAAGCCGTGCAGCTCCTGCGGACGGCCGCTGATCCAGGGCGTGTTCGACAGCGTGCAGGTCTGGTGGCAGGCGATGGGCGGCTCGGTCGACGTGCTGGAGGGGATCACCGCGGAGGTCGCAGAAGGACCGCTTCAAAGGCAAGCTCTGGGCGACCGCCCGTTACATCCACAACTGGCCCGACACTGCCGAGAACAAGGCATTCATCGAGCGCTTCACGAAACGCTGGAAGCGCTATCCCGAACTACTCCGCGGAAACGACCTATTCCGCGTTCTTCATCATGAAGGCGGCCGTCGAGAAGGCCGGCAGCCTGGACACGCGCCAAGGTCGTCGAAGCGCTGAAAGGCATGCAGATCAGGAATCCCGGCGGCGTGCGCACGTTCAGGGCCGAGGACCAGCAGTTCATCTACAACGTGCCTGCCGGGCGCCCGATGATGGACGCGAAGTACCCGATCCCGGTGCTCGGCGACCTGAAGGTATTCGCGGCCAAGGACTACTACCGGCACCCGCCGTTCACGCCCGTTGCGACCACGAAGGCGAAGTAAGCGAGCGTTCGGAGGCATGCCGTTGACGCCTCGACCCGACGCGTGAGTCCGGCGACTGTGATGGAGAACATCGCCTTCCAGGGCCTCATCGGCCTGTCGCTGGCGATGTACCTGTGGCTCATCTCGGCCGGGCTCACGATCATCTTCGGCGTGCTGCGGATCGTGAACTTCGCCCACGGCAGCCTCTTCATGGTGGGGGCGTATCTCGCGTACACCTTCTACGGCCAGCTGGGACTGCCGTTCGGCGCTGGCGATCCTGCTGAGCCTCGCTCGGCACCGGGCTGCTCGGCTTCGTCATGGAGCGCGGCTTCCTCAGGCGGATCTACGGGGTGGACGAGGCGTACCAGCTGCTCCTCACGTTCGGCTTCATCCTGATCCTCGACGACGCGGTCAAGATCATCTGGGGCGGCGTCTTCAGGATCCCGCCGATGCCCGAATTCCTCGACGGCGCGTGGCCCGTCTTCGGCAGGCCGTTCCCGGTCTACAACGTATTCGTCATCGCGATGGGCGTCGTGCGTCGCCGTTCGTGCTGTGGGTCGCGTTCGAGAAGACGTGGTGGGGCACGGATCGTGCGCGCGACCGCAGCCGACCGCGAGATGGCGAGCGCGATCGGCATCAACGTCCCGCGCGTTTTCTCGGGCGTGTTCGTCGTCGGCTCGATGCTGGCCGCGCTCGGCGGCGCGATCGGCACGCCGGTGCGTGTGGCGGCGCCCGGGATCGGCGCGGCGATGATCATCCAGGCTTTCATCATCACCGTGATCGGCGGTCTCGGCAATCTGAAGGGCGCGTTCGTGAGCTCGCTCATCGTCGGCGTGCTCAGCGCCTACGGCACGCTCTTCTTCCCGGTGTTCGAGCTGTTCTTCATCTTCGTCATCATGGCGGTCGTGCTGCTCGTGCGCCCGCAGGGCCTGTTCGCGCGGTGAAGCGCCGATCGATGAGCGGCCGCCTCTCCTCCGTCTGCGTCTGCTGGCGCTGCTCGTCGCCGCTCTCGCGCTGCTGCCGCTGGGTGGCCGGGCGTTACCCGATCTATCTCGCGATGCAGATCCTGATCCTTGCGGTGTTCTCGCTCGGCTTCAATCTGCTGTTCGGTTACACGGGGCTGCTCTCGTTCGGACAGGCCGGATTCTTCGCGGTGGGCGCCTACGCGTGCGCCAAGATCCTGCTGGTCGTCCCGAATCTCTTCCTCGGAATCGCGGGCGGCGTCGTGCTTGCGGGTGTCGCGGCGCTGCTTCTCGGGATCGCTCTCCGTGCGCCACACGCGCATCTACTTCTCCATGCTGACCCTCGCGTTCGGCATGATGATCTACTCGATCGCGTGGAAGTGGCGCGACTTCACCGGCGGCGACGACGGGCTGGTCGGGATTCCGCGCGCGCCGCTGGAGATCCCCGGCCTGCTGAGCATCAGCGTGTCGGCGATCGAGCACTACTACTACGTCGTCCTGGTGCTGTCGCTTCTCGCGATCGCTCGCCATGTACCGGCTCGTGCGCTCGCCGCTCGGGCTCGACGCTCCAGGCGATACGCGACAGCGAGACGCGCGCCGCGTTCGCCGGGGTGCCGGTGCGGAAGTACCGACTCGTCGCGTTCACCATCGCCGGGCTCTACGCCGGGCTCGCCGGGGCGCTGCTGCCGCCGCTCGAGAACACGGTAACGCCGCCGATCGCGCACTGGAGCACGTCGGCCGAGCCGGTGCTCGCGACGCTGATCGGCGGCATGCACAGCGTTCGCGGGCCCGATCGTCGGGGCCGTTCCTGTTCTTCGTGATCAAGGACGTGATCGTCCGGTTCACCGAGTACTGGCTCATCTGGTTCGGCGTCATCGTCGTCGCGCTCGTGATGGGCTTTCCGGAACGGCGTCATGAGCATCTTCGAGAAGCGCGCGCAGAGCCGGCGCGCCGTGCCGAGCGACGAGCTGAACGTGATGGACCTGCTTGCGACTCGAGCGTGCACCGAAGCGCTTCGGCGACTTCGTGGCCATCAACGGCGTGACCCTGGCGCTGCCCGCAGGCCGCCTCACGGCCATCATCGGCCCGAACGGCGCCGGCAAGACGACGCTCATCAACCTCGTCACCGGCGCGTTCTTGCCCGACTCCGGCGAGATCTGTATTTCAAGGGCGAAGCGATCACGCGCCTCGCCGATTCACGACCGGATTCGCAAGGGATTGTCGCGCTCGTTTCAGATCATGAATGTCTTCGCGCGCCTGCCCGTGCTCGAGAACATTCTCGTGCCCGGTTCTCGCGCGGCGCGGCCGCGCCGGGATGCCGCTTCGCGTCATGGAGCGCGAAGACGAAGCGATGGCCGAGGCGCGCGCGCTCCTCGAGGAGATCGGCCTTGCCGGAACAGGAGCACGCTGCGGCCGGCGCGCTCTCGCACGGCGACCAGCGGCTGCTGGAGCTCGGCATCGCGATCGCCACCGCGCCCGGAGCTCTGCTTCCTCGACGAGCCTTCGTCCGGGCTGACGTCCGGTCGAGCGTGGCGCGGTGCTGGAGCTGGTCCGCAAGCTCTCCGCCGAGCGGCGCACGACCTTCGTCATCGTCGAGCACGACATGGACGCCGTGTTCTCGCTCGCGGACTGGATCGTGGTGCATGAACCGCGGGCGAGGTGCTCGCCGAAGGCACGCCCGCCGAGATCCGCGAGAACCGCGCCGTGCGCGAGGTCTATCTCGGGGACGAGGCGCTGGCGTGATGCTCGTCGGTGCGCGATCATCGGTGACGGGCTACGGCGCTGGGCGCGGTGATACACGGCGTCTCGATCGAGGTGAATGCGGCGGAAGTGGTCTGCCTGCTCGGCCGCAACGGCGCCGGCAAGAGCACGACGCTGCGCAGCATCATGGGGCTCACGCCGCCCCGCAGCGGGACGATCGAATTCATGGGCCAGGAGATCACCGGGCGCCAGCCGTTCGAGATCGCCCGGCTCGGCATCGGCTACATCCCGGACGACCGGCGCATCTTCGCGGACCTGACGGTCGAGGAGAATCTGCAGATCGTCCGGCGCGTGACGCGGCGCGACGGCCGCTGGACGCTCGAGCGCGTGCTTCGAGCTCTTTCCCGGTGCTCGCGGAATTGCGACGCAAGCGCGGTGCGGGGCTCTCGGGCGGGGAGCAGAAGATGCTCGCGATCGGCCGCGCGCTCATGGGCAATCCCGGCCTGCTCATACTGGACGAGCCTTCGGAGGGCTTGAGCCCGCTCATGGTCAAGACGCTGATCGAGGCGATACGTCAGATCCAGGAGCGAGGGCGTGACGCTGCTGATCGCCGACCAGAACGTCAAGTTCGCCCGCCGCGTCGGCGGCCGCGGCTACATCATGGAGGAGGGGCACATCCGCTACTCGGGCGGCCTCGACGGAGCTGTGGGCGAACGAGGAGGTGATCCGGCGGTATCTTGCGGTCTGAGGAGCCTGCTGCTCCGTGCTGCCGCGGGCGCATAACGGGTGCAAATGGCTGTCACGCTTCACATGAATCCATGACGGATCCCGTCACCCGCCAGCGCCTCGCCGAGTTCATCGCGCGCGCCGCCGGCGCGCGCAAAGCCGCCGATCATCGCGCTCGAGCAGCATGAGCGGCGGCGCGGTGCAGGAGAACTGGGCGCTCGACGTCGAGCTCGACGGCGAGCTGCGGCGCTGGGTGCTGCGTACCGATGCCCGGGCGGCCGTGCGCGAGAGCCTGACGCGGGCGCAGGAGTTCGCGGTGCTCAAGGTCGCGCACGCGCGCGGACGTGCTGCGCGCCCGAGCCGGTATATCTGTGCGAGGATCCTGCCGTCACGGGCCGGCTGTTCTTCATCATGCAGCGGCTGCCTGGCGTCGCCGCGGGCCACAGGATCACCCGCGATCCGACAGCTGGTGCCGGAACCGGCGCGGCTCGCGCGCGAGCTCGCGGCGAATCTCGCGCGGCTGCACCGGATCAGGCCGCCGCAGCCGGGCTCGGCTTCCTGAAAACGATGCTGGCCCGCGACTGTATAGCCCACTACCGCCGCTACCTCGACACGCTGTCCCACGCGTATCCGGTCCTCGAATGGGGTCTGCGCTGGTGCGAGATCAACGCGCCGCAGCGCGAGGAGACGACGTTCATCCATCGCGACTATCGCACCGGCAACTATCTGGTGCACGACGGGCGTCTCGCGGGCGTGCTCGACTGGGAGTTTCCCGCGTTCGGCAATCCGCTCGAGGACATCGGCTGGATCTGCGCGCGATGCTGGCGCTTCGCGCGCCCTGATCTCGTCGTCGGGGGTATCGCCGGCGTCGAGGATTTCATTCCAGAATACGAGCGCGTCTCCGGCCGTCAGGTTTCCGTCGCAGGATCTCAACTACTGGCAGGTCATGGCACACCTGCGCTGGGCGGTGATCGCATTGCAGCAACTCGAGCGGCATCTGTCGGGAACCGAGCCCTTCGCTCGAGCTGGCGCTGACCGGCCACATCGTCGGCCAGATGGAGCTCGAAATACTCGATCTCACGGGTGCATACATGAACGACCGGCCCCATGCGCGGGACCTGCTGGCGACCGCCTGCGATGCCTTTTCCACCGAGATTCTGCCCGCGCTGCCGGCGGTTCCGCTACACCGGGCTCATGATCGCAAACGCCATGGCGATCGCGCAGCGCGAAATCGCGGCGGGCGATGCGCCGGCACGCGCCGAATACGAGCGCCTGTGCAAGTTATTGTCGGAGCGCCCCGCAGCGCCCGCGGGTGACCGGCTCTATGACGCCTTGGCGGGCTATAATCGCCGCCTGGCAGACGAAATCCGCGCCGGGCGGTTCGACGGGAAGGAGCGCGCCGCGATGCTCGAACACCTGCGCCGGACGACCGAAGAAAAACTGGCGGTTTCGAATCCCAAGGTGCTGTCCGTGAAGAACCAGATATAAGTGCGAGGCAAGACCAGACATTGGTTTTGAACTCATCTGTGTTTATCTGTGTTTATCTGCGGTTTCAATCGGGTTTGCGAAGCTGATCCACGTGAGCACACGCGGCTCCTTCGAGGCCCTGACTCCGACGTCCTTCCTCCTGCGGTCGGGCAAAGTCTACGCCGACCGCGGCGCAGTGATCGACGACGAACGCCGGTTCAGCTATGCCGAGTTCCTCGACCGCTGCCTGCGGCTCGCCGGCGCCCTGCGCGGCATGGGCGTTCCCGAAGGCGGACGCGTCGCCGTGCTCGCACCGAACACCCACGTGCTGCTCGAATCGCACTACGGCGTGCCGTTTGCCGGCGCGGTGCTGGTCGCGCTCAACATGCGGCTTGCCGCCGCCGATCTCTCCTTGATCGTCGCCCACAGCGGCGCGCAGGTGCTGATCTACGATTACGAGTTCGAGGACACAGCCGGAGAGATTGCCGCGCGCGTGGGCGATGGCTTGCGGCTGGTGCGCGCCGGGCGATCCCGATGACCCATACGAGCGGCTGCTCGACCACTCCGCTCCCTGCAACCGGCGCGGTAACCGACGAGCGCGGGCTGATCTCGATCAACTACACCAGCGGCACTACCGGCCGGCCGAAAGGCGTCATGTATCACCATCGCGGCGCCTACCTGCAGGCGCTCGCGATGGCGCTGGAAACGCGGCTCGACTGCGACAGCACCTTTCTCTGGACGCTGCCGATGTTTCACTGCAACGGCTGGTGCTTCCCGTGGAGCGTGACCGCCGCGGGTGCGGCGCATCTGTGTCTGCGCAAGTTCGATCCGGCGCATCGTGTGGGGGCACCTGCGCGAGTCGAGCGTCACGCACTTCAACGGCGCGCCGACGGTGCTGGTCATGCTGGCATGGCATCCTGCTGCTGCGCCCCTTGCACGTGCCGGTGCGAGTGGCGACCGGCGGCGCGCCGCCGACGCCGGCGATCCTGCAGCGCATGGCGGAGCTGGGCATGGATGTTACCCATCTCTACGGTCTCACCGAAACCTTCGGTCCCGCGGTGATCTGCGAATGGCGCGGCGAGTGGAGCGGGCTCACGATCGAAGAGCAGGCGCAAATCAAGGCGCGCCAGGGCGTGGGCAACGTGGTCTCACAGCAGCTGCGCGTGGTCGACGCTCACGGCAAGGACGTGCCGGCGGACGGCAGGACGCTCGGCGAGATCGCGCTGCGCGGAAACAACGTCATGCTGGGCTACTATCAGGACGAGATCGCCACCCGCAAGGCGATACCCGACGGCTGGTTCAGGACCGGCGACCTGGGCGTGATGCACGCCGACGGCTACATCGAGATCAAGGACCGTGCCAAGGACATCATCGTGTCGGGCGGCGAGAACATCGCCTCGATCGAGATCGAGCGCACGCTTTGCTCCCACCCCGCGGTGATGGAAGCTGCCGTAGTGGCCGGCCCCGATCCGAAATGGGGCGAAGTGCCCGTCGCCTTCGTGACGCTCAAGGCCGGCGCGGCCGCGACCGAGGTTGAGCTCGTCGGCTACGCGCGCGACCGCATGGCGCACTTCAAGGCGCCGAAGCGGGTCGTGTTCGGTGACCTGCCGAAGAACGCGACGGGGAAGATCCAGAAGTTCGTGCTGCGCGAGCGCGCGCGCGAGCTGACAAAGGACGACTTGAAACCGCCGATGAACGCCGATGAACGCCGATGAGAATCAAATTCATGAGGCAACCGCCGATGGCCGCCGATGGCCGCAGATTAAACCAGTACAGATATCACGATAGCGTGAAGCAAGGCGCTCTCTTGGGGTCCTTGTCTGCGTGGCTCTGGATCCTTTTCAGTGTGGGTTGTAGCACTCCGAAGTATTTGCTCGTTCCCATCGGAGTACAGTGGCGCTCATCGGCAGCCAATCGGCGTTTCCAATTCAATCTTGTCGGCGGCCATCGGCGGCCATCGGCGGTTCCAATCTGCTTCTGAGGCAGCGAATGGATTTCACGCTGCCAGCTCACATCGAAGACTATCGCAAGCGCTATCGCGCTTTCGTCGCCGAGCACCTGCTGCCGCTCGAGCGGGAGCCGGAAGCGTGGGACGACCACGAGAACATCCGATTGGACGTCCTGGAGAAGATGCGTGCGAAGGCGAAAGCCGCAGGCTTATGGGCGCCGCAGATGCCCAAGGAACGGGGCGGCCAGGGGCTTCCCGTCGTGGGCATGGCGGCGTGCTACGAAGAGATGAACTACTCGGTGTTCGGACCCGTCACGTTCAACTGCGCGGCGCCCGACGACGGCAACATGATCGTGCTCGAGAAGATCGGCACGGAAGATCAGAAGCAGCGCTGGCTTCAGCCGATCGTCGACGGCAAAGTGCGCTCCTCCATCGTGATGACCGAGCCGTCTCCGGGTGCCGGCTCCGATCCCGGCATGATGCTCACTACGGCGGAGCCGCGCGGCGACAAGTGGATCGTGCACGGCCGCAAGTGGTTCATCACGGGTGCGGGCGTGGCGCAGCATTTCCTGCTGATCGCGAAGACTTCCGACGACAAGCGCAAGGGCCTCACCGCCTTCATGTTCGACCGCGACCAGCCGGGCTGGCGCATCGTGCGCCGCATTCCGATCATGGGGCCGGAAGAGCACGGCGGGCATTGCGAGCTGGAGTTCGACGGCCTCGAAATTCCGGACGACAACCGCCTGATGAGCGTCGGCGACGGATTGAAAGTCACGCAGATCAGGCTCGGGCACGGCGCGGCTCACGCATTGCATGCGCTGGCTCGGGCTCGCCCGGCGCTCGATGGATATCGCGGCGGAATACGTGTCGCAGCGCGCAATCGGGCGGGAGCCGGCTCGCCGAGCGCGAGAGCGTGCAGTGGCAACTGGGTGAAGCGGCGATGCAGATCGAGATCGGACGGATGCTGGTGATGCGCGCGGCGGCGAAGCTCGACCAGGGCGAGTTCGCGCGCAAGGAAATATCGATGGCCAAGATCGCCGTCGCAGACGTGCTGCACAAAGCGGTCGACACCGCGATCCAGTTGAATGGCGCGCGCGGTTACTCGAAGGACACGATACTCGAGTGGATCTACCGCTACGCGCGCCAGGCGCGGCTGGTCGACGGCGCATCGGAAGTGCATCGCATGGTGCTCGCCCGGTTCTACATGGAGGAGCGGAACGACTTCTGGTCATGGGATTGACGAGCTTTGCGGAAAATCTGCGCGCAAAGCTCGTCAATAATCTCTGGGCTTCGTCCAGAGGGAGATCTGCGATTTGTCTCGGCGGAAGAAAGGGAAACCCTTCAGCTTCTCACCCATCACCTATCACCTATCACCCGTCAGTCGTCACTTCGTCAGTCGACGGCGGCCTCTAATCGGCAGTCGCAAGAGATTTACTGCATTCCGTCGGCCGTCCAGCGCTCCGCCGGGGGTCACATCCCAGAGGGTCCCTGCTCCGCCCCTCGACGCGCCCCGTCACTCGTCATTCCGGTTGTATTCCCGCGTCGCGGATTTTCTTCCCCCAGTTCTTGAGCTGCTGCTGCACGAACCGGTCGAGCTCCTCGGGGCCGCTGGGCACGGGCTCCAGCCCCAGTTCCGTGAGTTTCTGGTTGATTGCGGGCTTGTTGAGCGTCTTCTGGGTCTCGCTGCTCAGTTTGGAAATGATCGTTTTCGACGTCCCGGCCGGCACGAAGAAGCCGGCCCACGGCGTCGTGTCGAAGCCCGGCACTGTTTCGCCGACGGCGGGCAGGTCCGGCATGAGTTTAGATCTCTGGTCCGACATGACGCCGATCGCGCGCAGGCGCCCGGCCTTGACGTGCCCCTGGCTCGAAGCCATGTCGACGAACATGTAATGGACCTGCCCTCCGATGATGTCGGTCATCGCCGGCGGAGTGCTCTTGTAGGGGACGGCGATCGAATCCAGCTTGGCCGCCTTGACGAAGTAGGCGCCGTTGACCTGCCCGGTGCTGTTGCCGAAAGCATACGAGGTCTTGCCGGGATTGGCTTTCACGAACGCGAGCAACTCGGGGACGGTCTTGATTCCTGAGTTCGGATTCACCGCCAGGATGAACCCGTAGTGGATGATCCGGCAGACTGCGGCGAAGTCCTTGATCGGATCGTAGTTAATTTTCTTGAACAAGAACGGGTTCGCAGAGTGGGGGGTGTTGGTGCTGAGGAATACCGTATAGCCGTCGGGCGCAGCCTTCGCCGCAAGCTCTGCGGCGATCTGGGCGGAGCCGCCGGCGCGGTTGTCCACCACGAAGTTCCAGCTATGCGCCGCGCGCAAGTCCTCGGTGAGGATGCGCGCCAAGATGTCGGTCCCGGTGCCCGGCCCGAACGGTACGATTACGCGGATCGCCTTATTGGGATACGCTTGTGCAAGGCCAGTCGAAGGCAACTGGCCGAAGGCGGCGCCACACAGCATTATCGATACGGCGAGCAGATGCGGTCGTTTCATACTTCTTCCGATGATAGTCAGAGTCCCTCCCATCGCGTGTTGAAAGCAAGCGCGAGTGCTGCGGAAAGGATACAGCATCCTTGATTTGGAGAATCAATTGATTCAGCGGCGGATCGTTGCGAATTTTCTCCGGACGTGCGTGACATGTTGCGTGTGGGCCCTGTCAGCTCTCGCGCCGTACGCCGCTGAATCCGCGGAATATCCGACACGTCCCATCCGCCTGCTGGTGCCCACGTCGCCTGGTGGCGGCACCGACGCCCTCGCGCGCATACTCGCGCCGAGGCTGGGCGAAACGCTGGGACAGCAATGGGTCGTCGACAATCGCGCGGGCGCCGCCG
The DNA here is from genome assembly GCA_963802355.1 of uncultured beta proteobacterium. Lineage (GTDB taxonomy): Bacteria > Pseudomonadota > Gammaproteobacteria > Burkholderiales > SG8-41 > SG8-41. The sequence continues at coordinate 196,052 of CAWDIV010000016.1, forward strand.
GGAACATCGCGGTGGAGCTCGTCGCCAAAGCCGTGCCGGACGGTTACACCGCTCTCGTAGGACTGAATCACATAACCACGGTTAACCCCAATCTATACAAGCTGCAGTACAACGTGGAGCGGGATCTGCAACCCGTCACATCGCTGGCGGGTGCGCAGTATCTCCTGGTACTCCATCCGAGCGTGCCGGCGAATTCGCTGAAGGAATTCATTGCGCTCGCAAAGCAAACACCCGGCGCGCTCAACTATGCGTCCGCCGGGATAGGTACGCCGGTGCATTTGGCGGCCGAGCTTTTCAAGAAGCGAGTCGGCGTCGACATGGTGCATATTGCTTACAAGGGCGGCGGCCCCGCGGCGACAGCGGTGTTGGGGGGCGAAGCGCAGGTGATCTTCGGCAGCGTTGCGTCATCGCTGCCGCAGGTGAAGGCCGGCCGGTTGAAGGCGCTTGCCACCACCGGCATCAAACGCTCCAAGGTGGCTCCCGACCTGCCGACCATCGCCGAGTCCGGTTATCCCGGCTTCGACGTGCGCTCGTGGTACGCGATGCTCGTAACCGCCAGAACGCCGATGGCCATTGTGAACCGCATCCATGGTGCCGTCCTCAAAGTCGTCGCGATGCCCGAAGTGCAGGAGGCGATGTCGCGCCAGGGACTGGAGCCCGAGACCAGCACGCCGCAGGAGCTCGCCTCGCGCATCAAGGCCGAGACCGCGATATGGGCGGGACTCATCAAGGATTCCGGGATACGCGCCGAATGACTTTTCAAGAGCGATGGAACCGCCGATGAACGCTGAGGGACGCCGACAAAACCAGAAATGACAGGATTAAGGAACCTCTGCACAAGTAATACGACGAGGCCATCATGACTACAGTTCTAAGCCGGCGCCATTTTCTGATCGCGTGCGCATCGTTGCTCGTGTCGTTCGTGTGCGTGTCGGCGCAAGGCGCCGAGCCTTCCTATCCGACGCGCCCGGTGCGCTTGCTGGTACCGTTCGCGCCCGGCGGCGGGGCGGACGCGATCTCGCGCATCATCACGCCGAAGTTTCATGATCTGCTCGGACAGCCGTGGGTGGTCGACAATCGCGGCGGCGCCGCCGGCAACCTCGCGGCCGAGACCGTCGCGCGGGCCGCCCCCGACGGGCATACCGTCTTCATGGGATTCGCTACGACATTGACGGTGAATCCCAGCCTTTACAAGCTGCCCTACAGCGTGGAGAAGGATTTTCAGCCGGTGACGTTGCTCGCGACCACGCAGTACATACTGGTCATCCACTCGAGCGTGCCGGCCAACTCCCTCAAGGAGCTGATAGCGCTGGCCCGGCAGAAGCCAGGCTCGCTCAACTATTCTTCCGGAGGCATAGGAACGCCCCTGCACCTGGCGGCGGAGCTGTTCCAGAAGCGCGCCGGTGTGAAGATGGTTCACCTCGCCTACAAGGGCGGCGGTCCCGCGGCCGCGGCGTTGCTCGCCGGCGAAGCGCAGGTCTTGTTCGGTAGCGTCGCTTCCTCGATCCAGCACGTCAAGAGCGGCCGGCTAAAGGCGCTGGCGACCACGGGAACGAAGCGGTCCAAGGTCGTGCCCGAGCTTCCGACCATGATCGAATCCGGATTTCCGGGATTCGACGTGGGCTCGTGGGTACGGGCTGCTCGTCCCGGCGAAGACGCCGATGACTGTCGTCAACAAGCTGCGCGACGCCGCGGTTCAGTCGGTGGCGTTGCCCGACGTGCAGGAAGCAATGTCGCGCCAGGGGATGGACGTGGAGACCAGCACACCGCAGGAACTTGCCGCCCGCATCAGATCGGAAACTGCCGTCTGGGCGGCGGTGATCAAGGAAGCGGGCATCAAGGCGGAGTGAGAGTGATGGGTGATGAGTGACGAGTGATGAGACGTAAGGCGGAAAGCGAAAGGCGGAAGGCGAAAGGGGACAGGATCAAGGTCATCCTTCATCCCTCATCCTTCATCCTTTGCTGCGCGATGGTGGCGGGAGCCGGCGCGCAGCAATATCCCACCCGGCCGGTGCGCATTATCGTGCCGACCTCGCCGCCCGGCGGCGCCGATGTGGTGGCGCGGCTGATCGCGCCGTCGCTCACGGAACGCCTGGGTCAGCAGGTTATCGTCGACAACCGCGCCGGGGCGAGCACCATGATCGGAACCGAAGCGGCGGCAAAAGCGCCGCCCGACGGCCACACGCTTCTGCTGGGCATCAGCACCCTGGCGATCAATCCGGCGACCTTCCGGAGGGTGCCGTACGACGCGCTGCGTGATTTCATTCCCATCACGCATGCGGTGAAGCAGACGATGATGCTGGTCGCGCACCCGTCGTTTCCGGCGAAATCCGTCAACGAGCTCGTCGCGATGGCGAAAGCACGGCCGGGCGATGTCGCCTATTCCTCGGCCGGCTTCGGCACCAATCCGCACATGGGGATGGAGCTTCTGCTGTACATGACCGGCACCCGCATGCTGCACGTGCCGTATAGGGGAGGCGGCGAGTCGATCATTGCGGTCACGTCGGGCCACGTCTCGGTCGCCGTCAACTCCATGCTGGGCGCCTTGCCGCAGGTCCGGGTCGGGCGGCTGCGCGCGCTCGGCGTCACGAGCGCGAGTCGCGTGGCGGGCGCCCCCGACATCCCGACCATCGCCGAGGCGGGCGTTCCCGGTTACGAGTCGCTGCAATGGTACGGACTGCTCGCGCCGGCCGGCACGCCGAAGGAAGTCATCGCGCGGCTGCACAAGGAGGCCGTGGCGAGCCTGCGCGCGCCGGAGGTGAGCGAACGCCTGGCCAATGATGGCGGAACGGTGGTGGCTGGCACCGGGGAAGAATTCGCGAGCTTCATGCGCGCCGAGACGGAAAAATGGGCGAAGGTCGCCAAGGCCGCGGGGATCAAGCCGGAATAGGGAAGAAGTGACGAATAAGGGTGACGAATAAGGGTGACGAAAAATGGTGACGAGTAAGGGCAAGGAACAGCATGGTGGGGATGTACCGCCCGTATCTCGTCACCCGCGGCCTCCGCATGGTCTTCGCGAGATCATGTACCCATCATGTCGCCCGCAGCGCGCCGCCGGGAATCGCATCCCCAGCACGCTGGGGTCCCTGCTCCGTCCCTCGACGCGCACCTCTTTCACCCATATCTCGTCACTCGCGGGGCTGGCGCTACTGGCGCTGCTCGTCTGCCCGGCGCAGGCGCAGTATCCCACCCGGGCGCTGCGCATCGTGGTGCCGTCATCTGCCGGGAGTGGCGCGGACTATTCTGCGCGATTGATCTCCCAGCCGCTGTCCGACCGCCTGGGCCAGCAGATGGTGGTCGAAAACCGTGCCGGCGCGGCCACGATGATCGGCACGGAAGTCGTCGCCAAATCCCCGCCGGACGGGTACACGCTGCTGCTGGGCGTGGGCACGCTCGCGACCGCTCCTGCGATGTACAAGAAGGTCCCCTACGACGCGCTGCGCGATTTAGCGCCGGTTACGCAGCTTGCCTCGGTGGCGAACGTTCTGGTGGTCCATCCGTCGTTGCCGGCGAAGTCGGTGAAGGACCTCGTCGCGCTCGCAAAAGCGCGGCCGGGAGAAATCGCATTCGCCTCGTCGGGTACCGGCACCCTGCCGCACCTGTCGATGGAGCTTTTCCTCGTGATGACCGGCACGAGGATGCTGCACGTGCCGTACAAGGGTCCCGGCCCGGGTCTCTTCGACCTGCTGTCCGGGCGCGTGTCGGCGATGACGACGAGCACGACGGCCGCGTTTCCACACATCCGCTCCGGGCGTCTGCGCGTGCTCGGAGTGACGACCGCCCGGCGGGTCGCAGTCATGCCCGACGTGCCAACCATCGCAGAAGCGGGAGTCCCGGGCTACGAGTCGGTGCAGTGGTGGGGGTTGCTCGTACCGGCGGGCACGCCGGGGGACATCATCGCTCGCCTGCACAAGGAAATCGTGTCGGTGATGAGCACACAGGACATCCGGGAACGGTTCGAGAAGGAAGGGATGGCGGTCATCGCCGGCTCGCCGCAGGAATTCGGCACCTACATCCGCGCCGAGACGGAAAAGTGGGCGAGGATCGTCAAGAGAGCGGGCATTCAGCCGGAGTGAGAATTCGAGGGATGAGGGATGAGGGATATTCAAGACTCTCGACTCACGATTTCACGTCTGGCGATGTGTGGGTGAACGACCATGCGGACTCTAAGAAGCTTCGCCTTCGCCGCAGTCGCGACAGGCATCGCGGTCGCGGCGGTGCCGGCGTTTGCACAGACAAAACAGAATTTCCCGAGCAAACCGATCCGCCTGATGGTGCCTTTGTCGCCCGGCAGCCAGTCCGACGTCATGGCACGCCTGATAGGGCCACCCAGATCGGTTTTTCGACTTCCGCTTTAGTTGTCGCGCCTTCGCTTGGCGTAAAGACGGTCAAGGACCTCATCGCGCTCGCCCAGCCCAAGCCGGGCCAGATTCTGTTCAGTTCCTCCGGCGCAGGCGGTGGGAGCCACATGCTCGGAGAGAGGTTCAGGCTTGCCGCCGGCATCAAGGTCACGCACTGCCCGACGTCAAGGAACGCATGCAGGCCATGGGGTTCGTTCCGGCACCTACCACGCCGCAGGAACACGATCGCATCCTGCGAGCCCAGATCGAGGCGTTTTCCCGTGTAGTCAAGCTTGCGGGTCTGCGTGCCCCGTGAGGGGCGAGTCTCAGGACTGCGTCCCACATGCTTGACAGGCGGGGGCGCGGGACGATTGCGTAGCTGAATACGCCGTGTCAACATGATCCCGGTTCCTTAAGCTGGAATCGTTAGGTAACCTCAGCTGAAACCCGCGAAGAAAGCTCTCAGGAAGGAGCCCGCTTCGAATGTGCTATCACGAAAAACGCTCATCGTGCGCCGGGGGGTGCGGGGGGGACGGGAAGGTCCCGATGAATTGCCGGAAGGGGCCCGTTCCCCGCCGCTCCATCCTCGGGGGTGTGGGGGGCGCGGGAAGGACCCTCGCGAATTTGCAGGAAGGGGCCCGCGCCCCGCCACTCCTTTTGCAATGCGTCGCCTTCGCAGCCGCAATCGCTACCGCCATTCTGTTTACGGCGGTCCCGGCTTTCGCGCAGACACCGCAGAAGTTTCCTAACAAGCCGGTTCGCATCGTAGTGGGTTTTTCCGCCGGCAGCGCGACCGACATCACGGCGCGCATGATAGCCCCGCGGCTCTCCGAGATGTGGGGCCAGCCGGTCGTCATCGAGAACCGCCCGGGCGCGGGCAGTACGCTGGCCAGCGCCGCGGTCGCCAGGGCCACGCCGGACGGACACACGCTGGCGTTGATTTCCGCCGCATTCGCGATCGGCGCGGTGTTGCACAAGGATCTGCCGTACGACCCGCTCAAGGATTTCGTGGGTGTTACCCAGATCGGGGCGTCCACCGGTTTTCTCGCCGTGGCGCCTTCACTGGGCGTGAAGTCGGTCAAGGAGCTGATCGCGCTCGCCAAGGAGCGGCCGGGCAAGATCTTCTACGGCTCGGCGGGCGCGGGCAGCGGGATACATATGACCGCGGAGCGGTTCAAGATGGTCGCGGGCATCAATACCGTCCACGTGGGATTCAAGGGCCAGCCGGAGATGCTGATCGAGATCATGGCCGGACGCATCCACTACGGCTTTCCGGGTCTTGGACCTGCGATGGGCATGATTAAGGAGGGGCGATTGGTGCCGCTGGCAGTGGTCACTCAAAAACGCTCCCCGCTGCTGCCGGACGTGCCGGTGCTGTCGGAAGTCCTGCCCGGGTTCGAAAGAGACGCGACGCACGGATTGCTGGCTCCCAAGGGGACGCCGCGCCCCATCCTGAATCAAATCAGCAAGGACGTTGCCCGCGTCCTCGATCTGCCCGAGGTCAAGCAGCAGATGCTGGCGATCACTTTCGAGCCTGGCCCTACTTCGCCCGAGGAATACGACCGGATCATACGCAGCATGATCGGCACGTTCTCCAAAGTGGTGGTAGCTGCTGGGCTGCGGGCGCCTTGAAACAGCCAAAGTCGCCAGTAAAAACAGCGATCGAAGTCACCGGCAGGCGCTCGGAAACAACGAGGAGCACGGGAAATGAACACCACCCCGATCGGGCATGCCCATTCTCAAAAGCTCGCCGCGGCGCAACGGGAAAGATGGCGTAGCGCCTGCCAGCGCTGGCTCCGGCGCGTAACCCTTTCGCTCGTCGCCGGTCTTGTCCTCATCGGGCCCGCCGCGGCGCAGGACTTTCCAACGCGGCAGATCATGGTGATCGTGCCGTTCCCGGCCGGCGGCTCTACTGACATCCTCGCGCGTATCCTCGGCGAAGGCATGCGCCCGGTGCTTGGCCAGCAAATCGTGGTGCAGAACGTGCCCGGCGCCGGCTCGACGATAGGCGTCGCCCGCGCCATACAGTCCGCCCCCGACGGCTACACATTGAGCATAGGCAACTGGACGAGCCACGTCGGCGCGAGCGCGGTCTACCCGGTTCCATGGAATGTCCTGACCGACCTCGAGCCGGTCGCGATGCTGAGCACCACGACGCTCATTATTGTCGGGCGCACCGGCTTGCCGGTGAAGGATGGCAAGGAGCTGATCGCCTGGGTCAAGGCGAATCCGGACCAGGCGACCATGGCGACGGTGGCGCCGGCAGCGGCGCCCACGTTTGCGGCATTTATTTCGAGCAGAAGATCGGCACCCGTTTTCGCTATATACCGTACCGGGGCGGGGCTCCGGTGATGGCCGACCTGATGGCGAACCAGGTGGATTTGTTCTGCGGCGAGGCGTCGCAGATGCTGCCGCATTTTCAGTCCGGCAAGATCAAGCCCCTCGTGGTGATGTCGAAAACGCGCTGGCGGCCCCTGCCCGAAATTCCCACCATGGCGGAAGTCGGCGCGTCGGATACCTATATCGCGTTCTGGCAGGGTCTGTGGGCGCCGAAAGGAACGCCCAGGCAGGCGATCGCCAGATTAAACGACGCTGTCGTCAAGGCCTTTGCCGATCCCGTGGTTACCAAGCGGCTCACCGATCTTGGGCAGGAGTTGCCCTCACGCGACCAGATGACGCCGCAGGCGCTGGGCGCGTTTCACAAATCCGAAATCGAAAAATGGTGGCCGCTCATCAAGGGGGCGAACATCAGGGTGGAGTGAGCATTGAAGGATGAGTGGATCTCCTTCATGTTTGGCGCTTAACCTTGCCGCTCGCCGAATCGCGCACGACGTTCTCGACGAAGAGCTTTACCGCGGGCGTGCGAGGCCGGCCCCGCACCTCCACAGCGAGCACGGCACGCTCGACAGCCGGCTCGATGAGCGGACGCGCGAGCACGCCGGGCAGCGTCACCGAATACTCGGGCATGAAGGCGATACCGAGTCCGGCCTGCACCATGCCCTGCACCCATTCCTCGCGCTCGCTGCGGAAGTTCGCGTAAAGCTCGATCTTGCGCTGGCCGCAGAGCGCCATCACCTGTTCCCGGATTTCGCAGGACAACCGGTCGACGTACGACTCCCCTGAAACGTCGGCAAGCCGCACCGCCTTCATCGTCTCGAAGCGTTCCCCGGGGCGAAACGCGACCACGTAGCGCTCGTCGTAGAGGCGCTCGCTGCGAAATCCGTCGGGTAGGCCGTCCGGCACGCTGGCGAGCGCAAGATCGAGCTCGTTGTCCTCGAGCTGGTGCAGCAGCCGGTCGAGTGGTGCCTCGCTCACCGCGACGTCGATTCCGGGGTGGGCGGTACGGAACAAGGCGAGGTAGCCGGAGATGCGCGCCGGTCCGATCGTGGGCATGACGCCGATGCGCAAGGGCGTCGCACGCAACAGACGGAAATTGCGCGCGACTGCCATCGCCGCGTCTTTCTCCTGGAAGAGTTTTTCCAGGTGCGGCTTGACCAGGCGTCCGACCTCCGAGAGCACCAGCCTGCGGCCCTCACGGTGAAAAAGATCGCCACCGACCTCCTGCTCGAGGCGCTTTAATGCCGTGGTAAGCGCGGGTTGGGTGACCCCGCAGGCTTCTGCCGCGCGGGAGAAGCCACCGTGCTCGCAGATCGCGAGGAAGTAGCGAATCTGTTGCATTTCCATGGCGCTCACATGCTATCGCCAAGCCACGATAGCGGCAATTATGGATCGATAACGGCTACCCGGCTTCCTGGTCGCTGCGCTCGCGCCTAGACTGGCGCTGTCATCTCAATGGAGAGAACCATGCGAGTATTCGTCGTCGAGCGTTCGCTCAAGGGAATCCCGATGGACCAGCTTGCTGCCGCACAGAAGCGCGCGATTGACACAGCGGAGAGGTTCAGCCGCGAAGGACGGCACGTCAAGTACCTGCGCTCGACCTTCGTGCCGGACAGCGGAGCCTGCTCCTGCCTGTTCGAAGCGCAGGACAGCGCGACAGTCGAGGTGCTGAACGAGGTGGCGAAGATACCCTACGACAGGATCGCCCCGGCGCTCGACCTGCATCCGTAGAGGCGGCGGGGAACGGGCCCAGGAAGGAGTGGCGGGGCGCGGGCCCCTTCCCGCAAATTCGCGAGGGTCGTTCCCGCGCCCCCCCCCCCCCGTCGCAAGATCAATCGCCGTGCAAACGGATGTTACCTGGCATATAGGCTGCGCAGCGTGCGCACGTCCTGCAACTGGTCGAAGCTCCACAACGCCTCTAGCAACGCTTGCGCGCGGGTCTTGCCGAGCAGCGGCGCGATCAGGTCGAGCGCTTTCTCACTTTCCTCCTCTGGTGTGAGCCGGTTCTCGTAGCTGCCCCTCGCCGCCATCGTCTGGTGCTTGAGCGTGCAGTCGTAAGAAGCGGTCAGGAAAGACGAAATAGCCCAGGCCGAGTTGCGCGCGGAGAAACCAACGCTGAGGAGAATCAAGTGAGTGCCGATATCGCGTTCTGGTTTGGCTTCTCCATCGGCATGATCTTTATGGCGGCTGGCTTGCTGCTGCTGGGGCGGTGGTTGAATGAGAAGAGAGGCAGAAGATTTTAGGATTATTTGACTACGCGTACGGGAACGAAAGAGACATTCTAAAATAAGTTTTCACAATGCGAGATTATGCGTCACAGTTTCTTAACGATTATGGTGGCCTTGGCGACTTTCGACCGCACAATAGAAGAGCAATGCTCGATCTATTCAAGGCAGCCCGGCGACTTCGGAAGCAGGGAAAAGGTATCAGGAACCTTGATCCCGTGACCGTACATCGACGGAACAGGAGGACGACATGCATCCTATCGGCCGGTCCGAGTGACCGCCAAGGCACTTACCGCCTCACTGCAGCCATGTCCATGATGCTGGACTTGAGGATCTCGATGAAGCGCCGGGTCGACGGAGAGAGGTACGCATCCTTGCGGTAGATCACCCCCAATGGACGGCGCCACGTCAGTTCCTTCAACGGAATCTCTTTCAGACGAAAGCGCGGCGCGGCGTGTTGGATGACCCGCTTCGAATTGAACCCAAGCAGGTTGGTAGACGACCAAATGAGCAGCCGCAGACGTAATGAGCGCGTCTGAACCGCGACTTTTGGCGGCGGCAGGCCGTTGTCCTGAAAGAACCGCGGCAGCGGGTATTGCGGCATAAGATTGACGTTCGACAGCGCCCACCGCTCCTTCCCGATGTCCTGGACGGTGATGCGCTTGCGGCGAAACAGAGGATGGTCCGCGGAAGCGCAGACCACCCAGTCATCGTCGTACAGCCACTCCTGCACGGTTCCTTCGTAGGGCGGGGTGGGAAGCGTGTTAAACACCAGGTCGAGCTCGCCCTTGCGCAGGAGAGGCACCGTCTCGTCGTTGTCGGTAACGATGATGTCCAGTGTCAACTCCGGCGCGTCCTTCAGCAGGGCGGCATATAGGCGCGGCAGCTGCTCAGGGATCGTCGGTCCAATGGCGATTCGCAAGTGGCCGGCCCGGCCTTGGCTCAGGTCCGCGGCCTCGCGCGCCACGTCCTCCAGAGTGAGGCGTATCCGCCTGACCTGGGCCGCAAGGGCGGCTCCGACCGTCGTCAGCTCAACGCCTTTTGGCGTACGGGTGACGAGCTTCGCCCCGACCGATGATTCCAGCCGGCGCAGACTCTTGCTGAGGGCTGGGGGGCTCAGGTCCAGGACCTCAGAGGCGCGACGCACGTTCAGATGCTCAGCTACTACGGCGAAGTACTCGATATCGCGTAGCTCCATATCGCCGCGGCTGTGTTAACTAAAAGTGAGTACATCAGTGAAAGTCAGATAATTTCGGTGAACGCATGCGAATGTCAATATCGCCTCGCGTTTGTCATATCGAACAACACTGGGAGGCACCATGCTCGAGGCAAGATTTCTTGTGATCACAATCCTGCTTTCCGCCGGACTGCCAGCCGCCGGGCAGGACCTATCCGACGAAGCCCGTCCGCATCATCACCGGCAGCAACGGGGCGCTGGGCGATATCCTCACGCGTCAGATCGCCCCGCGGCTCCATGAACGCTGGAGGCAGCCGGTGGTAGTGGAAAACCGCCCGGCGCCGGTCTCACCATCGGCACCGCGATTGCGGCGAAGGCTCCGCCGGACGGCTACACGCTCGTCATGTCGGACCGAACGGCCTCGCGTCCGCTCCGAGCCTGTACCAGAACCTTGCCTACGATCCGGTGCAGGGATCTGGCGCCCGATCACGCTAGTCGCCACGTCGCCGCTCTGTATCGATGGCGCACACGTCGGTACCAGCGGCCAACCTGCGTGAGTTCGTGGCATACGCGAAGCAGATGCCGCAAGGGACTCAGCTCACGGCACCGGCGGCCCAGGGCACGGTCAACCACCTGGCGGGCGAGCTCATGAAGCAATTGACCGGCGCCAACCTGGTGCCTGTTCACTACAAGGGTACCGGCGCGGCGATGATCGCTATCCTGGGGGGCGGAAGTGAAAGTGAGAATCAATATGCTGCCTAACGCGCTGCCGCACGTGAAGGCCGGCAAGGTCAAAGCGTATATGATCACCGATGACGCAAGCGCTTCCCCGGCGCACCGGACATGCTGACCGTGGCGAAGGCGGGAGTGCCGGACCTGGAATCGGAGATACTGGATCGGCATGCTCGCGCCGGCACGTACGCCCGACGACCCTCGTTGGGAGGCTCAACCGCGAAGTGATCGAAATCCTGCAGACAACCTGCGCAATGCGTGCCGTGCTGGTCGATCAAGGCGCCGGGGCCGCAGCCCGGGCACGCCGGGGGAATTCGCGGCGTTCATCAAGGAGCGAGACCATAAAGTGGGGCAAAGTCATCAAGACCGCGGGAATCAAGACCGGAATGAGCCTGCAGGACAACGCCCGCCCGGGTCATTTCATTCGGGCGACCGGGCGAGGACCTCCGCCGCCTGCTTCTCGACCACCGTGCCCTTGAAGAAGTCGGGGTTCACCCGGCCCCAGAAGCGCACGGCGTTGGCGAACATGAAGTCGCGGAAATCGTCGTCGTCGAGCAGGCCGTGCTCGACCAGCTCGTACACCTCGGGAACGACCGCGGTCATGTCCGGGACGTCGAAGTGCCCGATGTCCGAGCTGAAGAATGCGTTCAACCGCGCGTGCATCGGGTTGGCCTTGCGATTGAACGCCCACGAGTTGATCGGATCGTCGGCCTCGCAGCCGAAGTAGAAGCGCTTGACGTAAAGGTCGTTGAAATCTTCCTTGCGCGTGATCTTGCAGCGCGAGTAGTCGTCGAGATCCTCCACGCCGCCGGTGCCGTCGCCGTTATCGTCCAGGCCTTCGCCGCGGCGCACCGCTTCCACCATGGTCGGGCTTGCCGTACTTCTCCGCCAGCGCCAGCATTCCCGCGCGGTCGAGTCGCGCCGGGTTCGTGTTCTCGAGAGCGTCGCGCGTTGCGCTTCTCCCAGTGTCCGATGAGATCGGCATAGAGCGAACACGCCCAGCCCGCCCCGCCTTCCAGGAAGGCGAAGTTCAGCTCCGGGAAGCGCCGGGTGACGCCGCCGAAGAAGATGGCCTTGGCCATGGCCTCGCTGGCGGAGGCGAAGTGCCCGATGTGGTTGTAGCAGAAGTTCGAGGGCGAGTTGCGCAGCAGGATCGAGCGCGCGCCGTTGTGGAAGCTCGGCGCGATGCGCAGCTCGCGAAGCTTCGCCCACACCGGCTCGTAGTCGTCCGCGCTGTCGATGGCGATCGGGTCGTACCATTCCACGAACTTCGCGGCCTCCGGGTGCTCCTCGACGAGCGCGGGGATGGGGCGCCGGATGAGGCTACCCAGCATCACGACCTTGAAGCCAAGCTGGCTTGGGACGCGAACTCAAGCTCCTCGATCGCCTCTTCAGGGGTGTACATCGGGATGATCGCCGCGGGGATAATGCGATCGCTGTAGGGCCGGAACTGGTCCATGGTGAACACGTTGTAGGCGCGGCAGAGGGCGCGCCGCAGCTTGTCCGGCGGCAGGCGGTAGTAACCGAGGCCGGCGGTCGGGTAGATCACGGAGAAGTCGAGCCCGAGATCGTCCAGGCGCTCGTAGAGGAGCCGCGGCATCATCGCGGTCGCGCGGTCCAGCGTGTTCCTGGTCGGCAGGAACCAGAACGCCTCCTGCCCGATCCGCCGGCGGCGCCGCTCGGCCACCGACATCGACAACGAATTGGGTATGCGCGCGCTCGCCAGCGCCAGCGCCTCCACGGCGGTGTCGCCGCCGATACGGCGGAACTCCTCGCGCATGACCGGCGCAAACTCGGCCCAATGGCCGTCCGCGTCGATGATCGGGTGCTTCAGACTAGCGCGGATCTTCCGCGCCTCGGTCTGTACAGTTGACGAACATGTGCTCCCCTTCAGGGACGGTTGTTTTGCCGGGATGATACTCCGATGCTATGGTGTCGGAACCTTTTTCTCATTCCCCAATGACTTCGTCGGAGCGTGCCCAAGACCTCGCCGATCTCGAGTGGTTCGAGCACCCCGAAGCGCGAATAAGCCGTTACCGACCGCTACAGCGCAAACTCCCGCCGAACTCCCCCATGTGGGGCACGGATTCGACGGAGAGCAGCGTGTCGTAGAGCTTGCGCGAGCGCCCGACGCCCCATACCGGGACCATGAGGTCGAAGAACTTCTTCTCGACGTCCTCCGGCCGATGCGGGTTGCCCGGCTCGCCCTTCATGATCTCGCAGCGCCCGCGAACGTGCCGCCCGTCTCGAGCTGGATCACCACGTCGCAGAGCTGTTTGCCGGGATAGGCCTGGGTGTAGGCAGGCTCTTCGCTGACATCGACCTTCGCGACGAGCGCCTGCACCCGCGGGTTTTGCACCGCGCCGATGTCGAAGCAGTCCAAGCTCGAGCGGCCGTGCACCAGGATCGTCGACAGCGCGAACGGGAATCGAAAACTTCGCGCCAAAGGAGGTCGTGATGTTCTTCCCCGAAAGCAGCGCCGCCATCTGAAACGCCCTCACCTCGATGCGCTCGATCTCGCCACATCGAGCCTGTCCGCGGCAGCGTCGCAAGCGCCGCCTCCAGCGCGTCGATCGCGGCGTGCGGATAGCGCCCCGAGGAGTGCAGCTTGAAATAGCCCTGCGAGGATCAGCCAGTCGCGTCCGAGCCCCTGAACGTAGCGCTGCGGGTCGAAGCCATCGGCGATGACGGTGCCGTAGGTAAAGCCGATGCCGTCGCGCTGCCCGGTGAAGCCCGCCTCCACGAGCTGCACCGCGGTCGACTCCGGCGAGCGCGCTGTGCCCGGAATAGACGTTGCGCACGGTCGCCTCGTCGAGCATCGCCTGGCGATTGGTCGCCATGGCCATCGTCGCCGCGACGTTGATCACCTGGCGCATGCGCGCTTCATCGAAGCCTTTCATGTGCGCGATCGCGACCGCGGAACCGATCGACCCCGCGGTGCCGTGCGGGTGCACCGAGACGCGCATCTTCGCGGCCATGCCGACCCGCGCGCTCGCCTCGTAGCCCATCACCACCGCCAGCAGGAGGTCGCGGCCCGGACACCCGAGCTCCTGCGCGATCGCGAACGCCGCCGGGATCGTCTGGCTTCCCGGATGCGAATACGCGACGGTGCTGCCCTCGTCGAAATCGTGCCAGGTGCTCGCGATGCCGTTCAGAAAAGCCGCGTCGCGCGCCGCTGCGCGATGCGGCGGTGCCGATGACCCAGCTCGTCCCGCCTTGCACGCTGCGCAGGCGGTAGTCGCGCGAGCGCCTGAGCTCCTCGCTCTGGTTCCCCGCCGTGACGATCGCGAAGCGATCGGCGGTCAGCCGCTTGCGCGGTCGACGACCGCCGGCGGCAGGTCCTCGAAGCGCGTGTCGCGGAGGAAGCGCCAGATCTCGTGAAGGTAGGCGGGCGGTTCCCGGTCGGCGCCGGCGGCTGGAAGCATCTACTCGGGCTTGATGTTGAGGCGCCGGATCACCTGCGGCGTATTTCTTGAGGTCCGCCTGGATGAGCGCGTTCGTCTCCTCCGGGGAGCTCGCGATCACCTCGGCGCCGACCTTCAGGATCTGCGCGCTGATATCGGGCGCTCCTCACGATGCGCACGAGCTCCTGGTTCAGGCGGTTGACGATCGGGCGCGGCGTCTTCGCGGGCACGAGCACAGCCTGCCAGTTGCCCTCGACGTAACCGGGCACGCCCGCCTCCTGCACCGTCGGCACGTCCGGCATCTGCCCGATGCGCTTCTCTCCCGTCACCGCGAGCACTCGCATGCGGCCGCTCCCGATGTAGGGCTGCACCGCGACCGAAGAGGCGTAGAGCACCTGCACTTCACCGGCGAGGAGTGCAGGGATCGAAGGGCCCACGCCGCGGTAGGGCACGTGATTCATCTTGACGCCCGCCATGGACGCGAAGCGCTCGCCAGCGATGTGCGTCGCGTTGCCCACGCCGCCCGAACCGTAATCGATCGCGCCCGGGCGCGCTTTCGCGAGCGCGACGAGCTCCTTCACGGACTTCACCGGGCAGCGACGGGTGCACCGACAGCAAATAGGGCTGCCACAGGATGGTGGTCACGCCGGCGAAGTCCTTCTCGCTGTCGAAGGGCAGGTTCGGGTACACGGCCGGATTCATCGTGAACGTGCTCGCGACGAGCAGCATCGTGTAACCATCCGCCGGCGCGCGTGCGGCCATCTCGGTGCCGATGTTGCCGTTGGCGCCGCTGCGGTTGTCGACGAGCACCGACTGCTTCCAGGCCTCGGTGAGCTTCTGGCCGATCAGGCGCGCGAGGAAGTCGGACGTGCCGCCGGTGGGATACGGAATGATCCAGCGGACCGGCTTGGTCGGGAAGTCCTGCGCCTGCGCAGCGCAGGAGAGCAGAACCAGCAGGGCCGGAACCCACACCGTGGTCGGCGAAAGCCGTGCGCGCGACATCGTGATCCCTCCGCGTTATAATGCGTCGCCAGAACCTATTTCATATATAGGCACGTGTGCGACGGAGGCGAGGTGGGATGCAGGTCGAGGAGGAGAGTCCGAAGCAATATGTCGATATTGCGAGGGCTCCCGACAAAGAGATGCGCCCAGATCGCCCCGTCCCCTCCGGGGTTGCGGCCAGGACGGTCGTCTGCTGCGTTGCCCTCCTCGACCATATCGACAGCCTGGCTCCTGAATTTGATTCAGGAGGCAGGCCGGCCTTCGTCGGGCGCCTTGCATACGATCCGTCCTGGCCACAACGCATCACGCGCCTATATATGAAATAGGTTCCAATTGAACACGGATGTGTCGATCATGGCAAGTATCTCGAAAAGAATCGGCGCGCCCTACTGCATGATGATCACCTTCGAGATCGCTCCGGAGGACGAGGCCGAATTCAACGACGTCTACGACAACGACCACATCCCCAACATCATGAAGCTCGACGGCGTCACCGAAGTCATCCGGTTCCGCGACCCGGGCCGCAACGAGAAGGGCTACCTCGTCTACAGCGCGCATCTACTTCATGACGAAGGAGAACCTGCACCTCACGCCCGAGTGGCAGGCGCTGTCCGACACGGGCGCTGGATGCCGGTCATCCGGCCCAAGGTAAAGTCGCGGACGCGCCGCACCGGCCCGGTCGTGGCGCGGTTCACCAAAACGTAGTTATCAAGATGGTCGTCGAGCGAGCCGACCGGCTCGATACTGCGTGTGGAGACGCCTAAGCCGCATAGAGCCTGCGAAGCGCGCGCACGTCCTTGATCGTCTCGAAGACCCACAGCGCTTCGAGCAGGGAATGAGCGCGCGCCTTGCCCAGCACCGGCGCGATCAGGTCGAGCGCCTTTTCGTTCTCTTCCGCGGGCGTGAGCGGATTTTCGTAGCTGCCCTTGGCCGCCATCGTCCGGTGCTCGAGCGTGCGGCCGTCCTTCAGCCTGATCTGCATCACGCAACGCCAGCGACGCTCCGGGTCGGTGAGCGCCGGATCGCCGATGGCCTCGATGCGCCGGCGCAGCGCCTGGATGCGCGGGTTCTTCATGCGCTTGAAGTCGTGCGCCGAAGCGAACGTCACCGTCCCGTCCTGCAGCATCACCGCCAGCAGATGCTGCACGCAGATGTCGGGCATATCGCGGTTGTTGACGATCTCGAGCTCCTTGTCCGGCAGTCGCGCGACGAGCTTTCCCACGTCATCCGCCTTGATGTTGTGTTGCTGTATGAGGTCGCGAAGGACATGGAGCGGCCCTTGTATTGGTCCGCCTACCGGCCAGCGCTTGATGCCGCCACGCAACAATTCGTAGTCCTTACCTAGACCGCGCACGAGCGCTTCCGGATCGGCGCCTTCCGGTGGAGCAAACGTGAAAAAGAAATCACGCTCGCCCGAGAACATGTCTTCGACGCCGGTAAAACCGCTTGCAACCATCAGACCCGCGGCCGTGCCGTTGTGCGCCGGCATGCCGCCCATCGCGTAGGCCTTCTCGATATGTTCGGGGTCGCGAAACATCGTGTAGAGGCCGGCCGCCTGTTCGCCGGTGTACCAGAGGAGGTAGCGCACCCGCCGCGCATCGAGGCCGAGTATGGCGCCCGCGGCGGCCGCGGCGCCGAACAGCTGCCCGAAAGCCCCGGCATGATGACCGGAACGCAGGAACGGCATGGGCTTGAGCGCAAGGAGCACGCGCGCGCAGATGTCGTAGCCCAGCACGATCGCGCGCAGCACGGCGGATCCTGAGAGCTTTCCGCGCTCGCCGATCGCCAGCGCTGCCGGCACCACGCTCGTTCCCGGATGGGTGAGCGATGGCGGATGGGTGTCGTCGGTCTCGTCAGCGTGGCCGGACATGCCGTTGGCAAGCGCCGCGTTGGCCGCGGAGGTCACGATACGGCTGCCGATGACCCCGGCCTCGGGTTTGCCGCCGAGCGTTTTGACGTAGGTGATCCCCGTTTTCCCGGGAAGCAGGCGCGATCCCGATATCATGGCAGCGAACGTATCTACCAAATGGAGCTTTGCGCGCGCCGCAACCTCTTTGGGCAACGGCTTCCTGACTGCGCCGGCGATGTAGGCGCTCAACGTTGAGGTGAGCTCGGATACTTCCTGAGGCCTGGTTTTCATGGGAGACTTCGTTGTGTCGCAGAACAGGATGGCATACCTCTTATCGGCCACAGATAAACACAGATAAACGCGGATGACAACCCAAGACCGGTTGTTCGGTGCCGGCCTCATCTGTGTTCATCTGTGTCTATCCGTGGTTTCATTGCTCTTGGACAAACTGTAGATTTCTCCACATGGATCAGAAAACCCAGTCCCATCCTTATGCCACCAGCGGGGAGAACGAACGCAAGGTCCTGCAGCGCGATCCGAACCCGCACATCTTCCGGTCGATCGCGCTCCGGTCCGTCACGGCGCGCAATCGCATAGTGGTGTCGCCGATGTGCCAGTATTCCTCAACGGACGGCGCTCCGAACGACTGGCATTTCCAGCATCTTGGCGCACGCGCCGCGGGCGGGGCGGGCATCGTGTTCGCGGAAATGACGAACGTTGAGCCACGCGGGCGCATCACGCATGGCTGCGCCGGCCTGTGGAACGACGAGCAGCGGGATGGCTATGCGCGCATCGTCCGATTCGTGAAATCGCAGGGCGCCGCCGCGGGAATACAACTCGCCCATGCCGGGCGCAAGGCCTCGACAGCGCGCCCGTGGGAAGGCGGCAAGGGGCTCCCCCCGGAGCAGGGATGGCAGATCATCGCGCCTTCGCCGATCGCGTTCGCGGAGGGCCATGCCGTGCCCCAGGAAATGGACGAGAAGACGATATCCAGCACGGTATCGCTGTTCGCAGCGTCCGCGCGCCGCGCGCGCGAGGCTGGCTTCGATCTCATCGAGCTCCACGGCGCGCACGGTTATCTCATCTCCTCGTTCCTGTCGCCAATCACGAACCGCCGCGGGGACCGTTATGGCGGCAGCTTCGAGAATCGCGTGCGTTTTCTGCTGGAAGTCGTTGACGCTGTGCGCTCCGAATGGCCGGATGACAAACCATTGTTCGTGCGCATATCTTGCGTCGACTGGATGGAGGGCGGCTGGGACCTGGAGGCGAGCATCAAGCTCGCGCAACTCTTGAAAGGCGGGCGGCAAAGTGGATCTCGTCGATTGCTCGAGCGGCGGGGTAGATCCGCGCCAGAAGGTCAATATATATCCCGGCTACCAGGTGCCTTTCGCGGCGGCGGTCCGCAGCCGGGGCGGCATTGCAACCGGCGCGGTGGGCATGATCTCCGGTGCCGACATGGCGGAGCAGATCGTGGCGAGCGGACAGGCGGACCTCGTCGTCATGGCGCGCGCATTCCTCAACGATCCGTACTGGCCGCTCCACGCGGCGAAAGTGTTGAAAGCGAAGGTTCCGTGGCCGCCGGAGTACCAGCGGGGGGACATATTCTGGGCTGAGGGATGAGGGCTGAGGGATGAAGGATGAGGGATTTACCCGCCGAGGAGATCCCCACAAAAAAGGGAGGAGAGCCATGAAGACATTATTGCTCGCTGTTGCTGGCGCACTTTCGCTGACAGTAATCGGTGAGGGGCAGTCGCAGAAGTATCCGACCAAGCCGGTGCGCATAATCATACCGTTCACTGCCGGGAGCCAGACCGACGTCCTCGCGCGCGTGATCGGCGCGAAATTGGCCGAGACCTCGGGCCACCAGGTCGTGTCCGACAACCGCCCGGGCGCCGGCGGCATCGTGGCCGGCAACATCGTCGCCGGCGCCAACCCGGACGGGCAGACGCTCCTGCTGACCTCGATCGCGTATGCCGTGAGCGCCGCCCTCTACACCAAAATGCCGTACGATCCCCTGAAGGATATCGTCGGCGTCGGCCAGATCGCAAGCACCCCGCTGATCCTGGTGGTCAACCCGAGCATCGGCGTCAAGTCGGTGAAGGACCTGATCGCGCTCGCGAAGCAGAAGCCGGGCGCGCTGCTATTCGGCTCGGCCGGGATCGGCAGCGGCACCCACATGGGCGGCGAGCTGTTCAAGTTCGCGGCGGGAATCGACGTCGTGCACATTCCCTACCGCGAGTACCCCGGAAGCCCTGGTCGACACCGCGGCGGGGCGCGTTCAGGTACCTGGCTCTCCCCCACGGGCCCGGCGGTGGCGTTCGTCAAGGATGGCCGCGTGCTGGCCCTAGGAGTGACCACCGCGAAGCGCTCTCCCGCGTTTCCGGACGTGCCGACCATCGCGGAATCCGGATTGCCCGGGTTCGATTACGACACGTGGTATGGCGTTCTCGTGCCGGGCGGCACGCCGCGCGCCACCATCGCGCAGATCAACAAGGCCGTTTCCGGCGTCGTCAATCTCCCGGATCTCAAGGAGAAGATGCTGGTGCAGGGCGTGGCGCTCATATCGAGCTCGGCGGAGCAATTCAACAAGCTCGTGGCCGAGGACGTCGGCAAGCTCAGGAAGGTCGTCAAGGCGGCGGGCATCAAGGTTGACTAGGGAGTGACGAGCGACGGGGTGACGATGAAATTTTATCGCATGCTGGCTGCATCAGCGCTGCTGTGCTTGGGAGCCGTAGCACACGCCCAGGGCTGGTCCCCGCAAAGAAACGTGGAGATTATCGTCCCCAGCGCGCCGGGAGGCACCAACGACAAGCTCGCCCGCGCGGTCGAGCGCACTCTCATTACCGGGAAGCTCGTGAATTCGACGGTATCCATCGTGCACAGGGCGGGCGCCGGCAACCAGATTGCCGCCGTCTATCTCGGCCAGCACCCGGGAGACCCGCACTACCTGATGATCGGCACGCCGACGCTGCTCGGTGGCCATATCACGGGCTCGAGCAAATTGAGCCACGCGGACTTCACGCCGATCGCTTCGATTTTCAACGACTACATGGTGTTTGCCGTCAATACCGCCTCGCCGGTAAAAACCGGCAAGGACCTCATCGTCAGGATGCGCACGGAGGCCCAGGCGATGCCGCTGGGGTTTTCATCGGCGCTCGGCAATCACCATCACATCGCAGCGGGGCTCTTCATGAAGGGCATCGGCGCCCCTGTTCGCGACCTCAAACCGGTGGTGTTCAAAGGCTCGGCCGAGGCCATCATCGCAGTGCTCGGCGGCCACATCGAACTGGTTTCCACCGGCGCCATCAATGCCGCGCCCCACGTTGCCGCGGGCAAGTTGCGGGCCGTGGGAATCTCCTCGGTCCAGCGCTTGCCGGGAGCGATGGCGGGCGTTCCGACGTGGAAGGAGCAGGGTGTGGATCTCGTGTACGGGAGCTGGCGCAACATCATCGGGCCCAAAGGACTCGCTTCCGAGCACGTCGCCTATTGGGAAAGCGCCCTGCGCAAGGTCACCGAGACAGCGGAATGGAAGGCGGAGCTCGAGCGTAACTACTGGTCGGATTACTACTTGACTGGCCCGGCGCTCGCCAAGAGCCTCGACAAGGAGCACGCGGATATGAAAGCGGTGCTGGTCGAGCTGGGGCTTGCCAGGCAATGATCGGTGAGAACTGCGCGACTGGTATACCCCGGCAACCAAGTCAGGCGTCGCACGAGGCAGGCCGGAGGGGAGAGAAAACCATGGCAAGGCGCCCAAGCGGATGGATACTCCTGTTATTTCTTTGCGTGCACGTCGCGGCAGCGGCTCAGTACCCGGAGCGGCCGATCCGCTTTATCGTGCCCTCCGCTCCTGGCGGTGCGCCCGACATCAACGCCCGGTTGCTCGCTTTTGAGCTGGTGAAGCAGATGGGGCAGCAGATCGTGATCGACAACCGGCCGGGGGCGGCCGGCAGCATAGGCACGGAGATGGTCGTGAGAGCGGTTCCCGACGGCTACACCATCGGCTATGGAACGGTGCCGGCGCTGGCGATCAACCAGTCCATGTACGCCAAGCTGCCGCACGACCCGGAGAAGGACTTGCGCAAGGTGGCGCAACTCGGCTATCAGCCGAACCTGCTGGCGGTCGCGCCTTCGCTGCCGGTCAAATCGGTGAAAGAACTGATCGCTTACGCGAAGAGCAGCCCCGGCAAACTGTCGTACGGCTCCAGCGGCAACGGCACAACGCTGCACCTTGGCATGGAGTTGTTCAAGCTCATGACGGCCACGCAGATGGTGCACGTGCCGTACAAGGCGGCGCAGCAGGCGACCGCCGAGATGATCGCCGGGCAGGTGCACCTGATGTTCGACAACTTCAATTCGATTTTCCCGCACGTCAAGGCCGGCAGGGTGCGCGGGCTGGGTGTGACCACCTTGCAGCGCTCGCCCGCTCTTCCTGACTTGCCTACGCTCGATGAGGCGGGCGTCTCCGGCTTCGAACTGACCGTCTGGGGCGGCGTGGTGGTGCCCGCCGGCGTGCCGAAACCGATAGTCGCGAAGCTCAATGCGGAGATCAACAAGGCGCTCGCAGCGCCGGTGCTGAAGGAAAAGTTTCCCGCGATGGGTTACACAATTGTGGGCGGTACCCGGAGCAGTTCGAGGCGTTCGTGAAAAAGAAGCCACAAATGGGCCGACGTCATCAAGCGCTCGGGCGCGAAGGTTGAGTAATGGCTCCTGGCCGGTACGGCGTTCCAGATACTGCGTCTCAGATAGGAATGGTCCTGACCTTAACGCGTTGGCGCGGTGCGCGAGGATCGCGGCGCGAGCCACGGATCTGGGCTCGGTAAGCAAGCGATGCGGTTTCGGTCTTCGTTTGATCGCGCGGGGCTCTGCTCGCCCGGGACGCACGTGCAGCCGCAGTTGCGCCATGGCCCCCAGACGTGAGAGATCATCATGCAAATGCGGGCGCCAGCACCATGACGAAGCTGCTGGTGATAAGCGTTGAGCAGTTGCAAAGCCGCCTTGAAACTGAGCGCCCGCGCCAGCACGCCGCTGAAACTGGCTGCCTGTGCCATCACAGCGCGCACCAGAGTGTAGGCAAGCAGATGCACGGCGACCTCCTTGCGTACCATTCGGGCGTCTTGCAGCGCAGGATGTCCATGCCGATGGCGATCTTGATCGATCGCAGATCGAGTTCGACGTGCCAGCGCTGCTGATAGAGCCAGGCCAGTTCCGCTGGAGCAACCATGCAGGATCGAGTATCGTCGTTACCAGAACGCGTCCCCGGACCCGCACCTCGCGCACCGTCAGAGCCTCGGGCATCGCGGCGTAGGTATCCCGGTCCATCCACGCCGGTCGCGGCGGACGGGGCCAACGCACGATGTGATCGCCTTGACCCAGCCGCTGGCCGCGGCGGAAGTCGAACAACCGCGCGGCGTGCTGGCGGGTAAGCAGATCGATGCCGCGCGCCTTGAGCATCGCCAGCACCCAATAGCTGCAGTAATAGCAATCTGCCAGCAGCACATCGCCCGCTTCCAGAGAATCGAGCAGGGTTCGAAACAGCGCCTGCTCGCTGCTGCCCTCGCCTTGATAGGGCCCCATGGCCCAATCCAGGACCGCGCCGCTGCCCAAACACAGTATCCCCACCACCCGCGCCAGCGGAAAGCCCAGCCCCGGCTTCTGCTCCGATACTGCGGAAACACCTCCTGGTTCGCCGGCGTATCGGGCATCGACACCGTGGTGCCGTCGAGCAGCTTCACCGGGTGGGCGCGCCAGCGCCAGCTGTGCGGCAAGCGCTGCACCATGTGCCTGCCCACTTGGCGCTGCAACTGCACGACCAATTCCATGGGTAAGCGGCTTCGCGCCTTGCAATAGGGCCCCGTGCTCAAACTGCAGAGCCTCATGCCCCTGCCGCTACGCTCGCTCGCATGACGCGCCACTGCATCCTGGCACGCCCCATCCTGGCTCAACGCCTGTCCCATGAACAGCGCCAGCGTCCTCAGCGGCGGATAGATCCGATCGCGATACTCGCCGGCGTATTGCTGCACCGCCTGCTCCAACTCCCCGGCGCTCAACACATTGCATAGCTCGATCCCCGAACCCTGCACAAATTGCTGGCGCAAGCGCCGGGCCTCATCAAGCAGACTTTTTTTGGTATCTCTCCATCAGGGCTGATCCTCCATGGTTATCTATCGTGATTTCAGACACCACAATAGTACCCGCGGCAGGCTCTCAGCCCGCTTACTTTCTTCTACCAGTCAAACACTTGTCGCTAAAGGTAGCGACATTCGTCTCAGATAGAGCGTCTCAGATAAGGCGTCGCAGATACTGCGTGACAGTAACGCTTCTCTGGGGACCGCTTTCTCTCATCATTGCCTTTCCTTGGCAATCTCCTTCGCCGTCGCTTTCAATAACTCGATGAACCGCCGGGCGGCGGGAGAGAGATAGGCGTCTTTTCGATAGCGCACGCCGAGCGGGGTTGTGGGAGACGTGATGGAGTGTCAACATCGTTATCCGATCGCCCGTCCAAGAAAGAGGCTGTCATGAATCCATGCAAATCCCTCGTCGCTATATCCACGCTCTTGTTGTTTTCGTCGGGTGTCGTGCAGGCGCATGAACCCGCTGATACGCTCGGCAAAGTGACATTCCCGACGTCGTGCGACGCAAAAGTGCAGGCCGAGTTCGAGAGCGGCGTCGCCATGCTGCATTCGGTACTGGTTCAATTACGCAGGCAAAACCTTCAGGTCGGTGCTGCAGAAAGACCCGAACTGTGTGATGGCTTACTGGGGGATAGCGCTCGATCTGCTCGGCAACTCGCTGTCGTCCCCGCCGCAGCCGAAAGATGCACAAGCGGCTTGGGCGGCACTGGAACAGGCGCGCGCTATCGGGGCGAAAACGGCGCGCGAGCGCGATTGGATCGAGGCGGTAAGCGCCTATTACCGTGATCACGACAAGGTGCCGGTCGATACCCGCCTCGCCGCCTACAACAAGGCGATGGAGCAATTGACGCAGCGTTACCCCGACGACTACGAAGCGCAGGTGTTCTACGCGCTGACACTGCAGGCATCCGCGTCGAAGACCGACGTCACCTACGCCGCGCAGATCAAATCTGCGGCCATTCTGGAGAAGCTGTACAAGCAGAACCCGCAGCATCCCGGCGTGTCGCATTTCCTGATCCATGCCTATGACTATCCGCCGCTGGCAGAGAAGGGCATTGCGGCCGCGCGGCGCTATGCGGCCATCGCGCCGGCGGTGCCGCACGCCCGGCATATGCCTTCACATATCTACTCGATGGTCGGGCTGTGGGAAGACTCCATCAAGTCGAACCTGTCGGCGCTGGAGATTCAGCCTGACTACATTCATGCCTATGATTTTTCGGTTTATGCAGCATTGCAACTCGCGCAGGATGCCAAAGCCAGAGAGATGATCGAAAAAGCGATCAACACGCCGCGTCGAGGAGATCGCCCTATCGGACTTGGCGACTTCACTGCACGCGCAGCAATGCCCGCGCGGTATGTGATTGAGCGCGGGGATTGGGCCGGCGCTGCCGCGCTGCCGGTGACTTCCACCCGTTATCCACAGGCCGACTCCCTTACTCGGTTCTCGCGCGGTCTCGGCATGGCGCGCAGTGGCGATGCCGGCGGCGCCAAGCGCGAGATCGAAGCAATGGAGACGCTGCGCGGCGCGCTGCAGAAATCCGATCAGTCCTACTGGGCGAGCCGCACGGAAGAGCAGATGCTGGCCGTTGCCGCGTGGATCGCACTTGCGGAGGGCAACCGCGCACAGGCAGAAAAGCTGATGCGCGCCGCTGCAGATAGCGAAGACGGCAGTGTCAAGCATGTGACGATGGAGAACCGTCTGTATCCGCTGCGTGAGCTGCTGGGTGATCTGCTGCTTGAAATGGGGCAAGCCGCTCTCGCGTTGTCGGAGTTCGAGGCTGCCAATAAGGCCTACCCCAACCGCTATCGCGGCATCTACGGCGCCGCGCGCGCCGCGGACGCTGCCGGCGACCGTCAAAAAGCCAAGGAGTACTTCGCGAGGTTCGTCGATCTGTCGAAAAACGCCGACACGGGACGGCCCGAACTCGCGCGCGCGAAGGCGTACCTCGCACAGCGTTGACATCGCAAGAACGACGAGTCTAGGGCGGTGAGCGCTGCGGCGGACTCAAATTCCGTCACCCGTCAGTCGTCAGCCGTCAGCCGTCACGCCTTAAGGCCTTGCCGCTCCGCACTTCCAGCATGCCGTGAACTGGCCTTCCAGGCGTTCCCCGCAGGCTGGGCAGGTCCAGGCTGCGCCCCGATATTCACGCGCGAGATCGCCCTTTAGAAACGATACGAGCAGGGCGTGCGCCCGCTCGTACTGCGCATCATCGGTAATCCACACGGCGCACACGTCCACCGGCAGCTCGCCCCAGCCGCTGGTGAGAAACTCGCCTCGTACTACGGCGGCGACCCCGTTCGACTCGAGAAAGCCCTTCACGAGGTGCGCTTCGGGGGCGTGCTTTGCGACGTGGACCTGTTTCATCAGGGCAGTGAGCGGTGGGCAGTAAGCGGTGAGCGGGGCATTCCACTTCGCAGGTTCTTTACTGCTCCCTGCTCACTGCTTACCGCTCACGGCTTGTTTGCTGTGCCCCGAGCCGGGGATGACCATGTGGCAGGCGGCTGAATGTTGCGGTATCAATTCGTGCAGGCGCGGCTCCACCCGCTCGCACACCGCTTCGGCGTAAGCGCAGCGCGTGCGGAAGCGGCAGCCGGAAGGCGGATTGATCGGGTTCGGCGGGTCACCGCTGATGGGTGGTTGCTCGATCTTGAAGTCGGGATTCATCGAAGGCCGCGAGGCGAGTAGCGCCTGAGTGTAAGGATGCTGCGGCCGGTGATAGAGCTCATCGACCGGACCGTACTCCATCACCTTGCCGAGGTACATCACCAGCACGCGGTCGCTCACGTACTGCACGACATTCAAGTCGTGCGAGATGAAGAGATACGTGAGCCGGAGGTCCTTCTTCAGATCCATCAACAAGTTCAGCACCTGTGCCTCGATGGACTTGTCGAGGGCGGACACCGGCTCATCGAGGATCACGAGCCGCGGCTCGAGCGCCAGCGCGCGCGCGAAGTTGACCCGCTGGCGCTGGCCCCCCGAGAGCTGATGCGGGTAGCGCGGCCCGAACTGGTCGGGATCGAGCTTGACGAGTTGGAGCAGCTCGCGCGCCTTTGCCCGCGCCTTGTCCCTCGGCACGCCGTGCGTGCGCGGACCGAAAGCGATGGTGTCGGCGACGCTCAACCGCGGATTGAGGGAGGCGTAGGAATCCTGGAACACCATCTGCATATTGCGCCGGAGCTCACGCAGACTCAGGCCGTCCCCGGTGAGTACCGGTCTTCCAGCGAAATCCACTTTGCCGGCATCCGGTGCAATGAGACGCATCAGCAGCCGCGCCGTGGTGGATTTACCGCATCCCGATTCGCCGACGATACCGAGCGTCTCGCCCTCCGTGATGGCGAAGCTCACATCGTCCACCGCCTGCACCCGAAGGCTCGCCGCCCCGATCTGCTGGGCCTTCACCGGGAAGTACTTCCGCAGATTGCGCACTTCGAGCAGCGGCGCATTCATCGCGCGTCGGTTCGAATCCGAGGGAATAATCTCAGCTTGAGGCGTGTTTTTTTATCTCTCTCTCTCATCCTTCATCCTTCAAAATCGCACATCCATTGCGCTTCTGAGCCCGTCGCTGATCAGGTTGAAGCACATCGAGGTGATGAAGATCATGAACCCCGGCAGGATCGAGATGAGCGGCGCGAGATAGATCGAGTTGCGCAAGGTATTCAGCATCAGGCCCCATTCGGCGTCGGGCGGGCTCGCGCCCAGCCCGATGAACGAGAGTCCGGCCGAGATCACGATGGAAACGCTCACCAGCACGGTCGCATAGACGAACACCGGCCCCATCACGTTGCCGAGTATGTGGGTACGGATGATCGCAAAGGTGCTCGCCCCGCTCGCGCGCGCGGCCTCGACGAAGTCCATCGCCCGGAGCTGCGTGGTGACCGACTCCGTCACGCGGGTAATGGGGGGGATGAACACGATGGTGATGGCGAGCAGCGTATTCCTCACGCCGGCGCCGAGCGCCCCCGCGATCGCCACCGCGAGCAGGATGGAGGGAAACGCGTAGAAGACGTCCGTCACGCGCATGATGAGCATGTTCGTGCGCCCGCCCACGAACCCGGCGATCAGGCCCAGCGTGCCGCCGATGACCAATGCGTTCACCACCGGCACGACGCCCATCATGAGAGAGAGCCGCCCGCCGTAGATCAGACGCGAGAGCATGTCGCGCCCCAGCTCGTCGGTGCCGAGCAGATGCCCGGGCGAGCCGACCGGCAGCAGGCGGTCTCCCGAATTCGTGGCGGTGGGATCGGCAAGACCCAGCCACGGCGCGAAAATCGCCGCCGCAGAGAGGAGGATCAGGATCGCGCTGCAGGCGAGCGTCACGGGATCGAGCAGCACGCGGCTCCACACGGTTTGCCAGTAGGTGCGCTGCCGCAGCGCGCCCGAGCGGCACGTCGAGTGCGGTGGGAACGCCGAACGGCGCCTGTACCTCGACCGTGATCCTGCCGCCTTCCACAGTGTTCATAGGTTACCTGATCACCCGCGGATCGGCCCAGGTCTGCAGTATGTCCACGACCAGATTGGTGAACACGAAGAACATCGAGAGCAGCAGCAGCGTTCCCTGCAGCACCGGCATGTCGCGGTCGAAGATCGCGAGGTTCAAGAGATAGCCGGTTCCCGGCCAGGAGAATACGGTTTCGACGAGTATCGAGCCTGCCAGGAGATGAGCGAACTGAATTCCAATCACCGCCATGATAGTGGGCAGCGCGTTGCGCGTGACGTGCAGCAGGATGCGCCGCTCGGGCAGACCGCGCGCGCGCAGCGCCTCGACGAATTCCATGTTGAGGATCTCCATCACGCAGGCGCGGGTGGTGCGGGCGACGATGGCGCAGGGAATCGCGCAGAGCGCCACGGCGGGCAGGATCATGTGCTTGAGCGCTTCGAGGGAGAAGAGCGAGTTCGCGTTGCCCAGGCCCATGGCGGGCAGCCAGCCCAACTCGACCGAGAACACGATGACGAGGATGATCGCGAGCCAGTAATGCGGCATCGAGACGCCCGTGATGGCGGCGGAGGACACCACCTTGTCGAGCCAGGTGCCGTGGTTGTAGCCGGCGAACATGCCCGCCACGATGCCGAGCGAAAAGCCGAAGAGCGAAGCGAGAACGCCGAGCGTCATGGTATTGGCGGCGGCCGGCAGCAGCGCGTTCAACACGGGCTGGCCAGAGCGCAGCGAATAACCGAACTCGCCCGTGACGACGTTGCCGAGCCAGATGAAATACTGGATATAGAGCGGCTTGTCGTAACCGAACGCGGCGCGCATCTCCGCGACGAGCTTGGCGTCGGCCTCACCGATAACCGCGGACAGCGGGTCGCCCGGCGCGAGATGGATGAGCGTGAAGACGACGAGCGAAACGCCGAACGCGATCGGCAGAGCGTAGAGGATGCGGCGGAGGATGTAATACAACATTTAAGGCGTGATGAGTGATGAGTGATGGGTGATGGGAAAACCCGTTTCCGACCACGAGCCGGCGACAGCTCGCAAATCCCGCGTAAGGTCTGGCTGCGCCTCAACGGCCGCCAGAGGCCACTCATCACTCATCACCCATCACCCATCACGCACTATTCCACCCACACGGGCGTCAGGTCCTGGTACCAAGACCGCACCTGCACGAATCCCTTGACCTTTGGTGACATTGCGCGCGGCGCTACATCGTGCACCACCCACACGTCCACGGCCTGGTCGACGAGGTAGCTGTGGATGCGGGCGAGCCATTCATCGCGCGCACGGACGTCGAAGCTGTTGTGCGCTTTCTCGATCATCTGGTCGAGGGCCGGGTCCTGGTAGAACATGAAGTTGAAGCCGTTGGGCGGGAGTGCGGCGCTCGTATAGACGCGCGAGAACGCCGTGTTGGGATCGATCGTGGTGTTGGAGTTATTGACGCCGTGTGCCCCGAGGCAGGCAGGGGAGCCGGCTCCGGCGCGGCGGCAGTCGCGCAGCTTCTCCCAGTCCGCGGTGATGAGCTCGAGGTTGATTCCCACGGTCTTCAGGTTTTGCTGGATGTACTCGTTCATCGGCCGGGGCAGCATCTGGCCCGATCCGGACGGCGAGACCAGCACTTTCAGCGTGAGCGGCTTTTGCGGAGAATAGCCGGCCTCCGCGAGCAGCTTCTTCGCCGTCTCGGGGTCGTACTTGATCTGGAACCGGGGCGATCCGAACCATGGGCTCGACTTGTCGACCACGCCCGCGGCCGGCGTCGCGAAGCCGCCGAGAAGCTTCACGATGCCTTCGCGGTCGATCGCGAGGTTGACGGCCTTGCGCACGCGAATGTCGCGCCACGGCGAATCCTCCCTGAAGCTCATGAAGTACGGCCAGATATGTGGATACACGTTGGACGTGATCTGGAACTTCTGCGCGCGCAGGCGCGGGATGAAATCGGGCGGAGGCGCCTCGATGAAATCGACCTGGCCGGAGAGCAGCGCCGAAGCGCGCGTAGTCGCCTCGGGGATGGTGAGCAGGATCATGCGCTCGGATTTCGGCACGCGCTTGGGATCCCAATAGCCGGAATTACGGACCATCTCGGCGCGCTCGCGCGGCACTAGGCGGTCGAGCCGGAACGGTCCCGTGCCGGAAGGCTGCAAAGCGAACTTGCTCCAATCGCGGCCGACTTTCTCCCACTGCGCGGGGCTGGAAAAGAATGCCTGGGTAATCTGGTAGGGGAAGGTGGAGTCCGGAGCGACCGTAGTGAACTCGACCGTGTAGTCGTCCACCTTGCGCCATCCTTTGAGCGAGGTGAGCCGCGGGCGCACCTGCGCCGCCTGCTTGGGGTCGTGCTGGGGGGCGGCCTTGTTGTAGATCTTCTCCATGTTCCAGACCACCGCGTCCGCGTTGAAATCCGAGCCGTCGTGAAACTTGACGCCTTTGCGCAGCGCGAACAGCCATTTCGTCCGGTCCTTCTCGTCCACCTTCCACTCCGTCGCGAGCCCCGGGGCGAGGGTCGGCGGCAGCTTCGGATCGTCGAGCCGCCAGTTGATGAGGGCGTCGTACAGCGTGTAGCCGCTGTAGCGGTAGCCTTCGGCGCCCGCGTCCGGCTGCCCGGTCGTGAGGGCGATGTCCGAAAGCGTCATCCCGATGCGCAGTGGTTTCGACTGGGCGTGCAAAGCACCCGGCAGCAAAGCGGCTGCCAGCACGACGCTACATGCCGCGAATCCGGTTCGGGTGGATTTCATGCCAGTCTCCTCATCCCTGCATCTTTGCGCCGCTGCCGTCCCATCACCCATCACCCATCACCCATCACCCATCACTCATCACGCATCACTGAACATAGACCGGCGCGAGGTCCTGGAACCAGTGCTTTACCTGCACCCAGCCTTTCACCTTCGGCGACATCGCGCGCGGTCCCACGTCGTGCACGACCCAGACGTCCACCGCCTGGTCGACGATGTAGCTGTGGATCCGGGCGAGCCATTCGTCGCGCGCGCGTTCGTCGAAGGTGTTGTGCGCTTTCTCGATCATCTGGTCCAGTGCCGGGTCCATGTAGTGCATGTAGTTGAAGCCGTTGGGCGGCACCGCGCCGCTGGAATAAATGCGCTTGAACGCGCTAAACGGGTCATTGGTCGCGGAGGAGTTGTTGATGCCATGCGCCCCCTGGCAGACCGGGGAGCCGGCCCCGGCGCGGCGGCAATCGCGCAGCTTCTCCCAGTCCGCGGTGATGAGCTCGAGATTGATTCCCACGTTCTTCAGATTCTGCTGGATGTACTCGTTCATGGGCCGGGGCAGCATCTGGCCCGAGCCCGACGGCGAAACCAGCACTTTCAGCGTGAGCGGCTTGTCCTTGGTGTAACCGGCCTCGGCGAGCAGCTTCCTCGCGCCTGCCGGGTCGTATTTGATCTGGAACTTGGGCGAGCCGAACCACGGGCTCGACTTGTCCACCGCGCCCGCTGCCGGTGCCGCGAAGCCGCCGAGCAGCTTGACGATGCCGTCGCGGTCGATCGCGAGGTTCACCGCCTTGCGCACCCGCAGATCGCGCCACGGCGAGTCCTCTTTGAAGCTCATGAAGTACGGCCAGATGTGCGGATAGACGTTGGAGGTGATCTGGAACTTTTGCGCGCGCAGCCGCGGGATGAAATCAGGGGGCGGCGCTTCGATAAAGTCCACCTGGCCCGAGAGCAGCGCGGACGCGCGCGTGGTGGCTTCCGGGATCGTCAGCAGGACCACCCGCTCCGATTTCGCCACGCGCTTGGGATCCCAGTAGCTCGAATTGCGCACGAGCTCGGCGCGCTCCCGCGGCACCAGGCGCTCGAGGCGGAACGGACCCGTGCCGGAAGGCTGGAACGAGAACTTGGCCCAGTCGCGGCCGACTTTCTCCCACTGTGCAGGGCTCGAATAGAAGACGTAGGTGGTCTGGAAAGGGAAAGTGGAGTCCGGCGCGTCGGTCGTGAGCTCGACCGTGTAATCGTCCACCTTGCGCCAGGCCTTCAATGACAGGATGCGCCCGCGCGCCTGCGCCGTCTGCTTCGGATCGTATTGCGGTGCGGCCTTGTTGAAGAGCTTCTCCATGTTCCAGATCACCGAGTCCGCGTTGAAATCGGACCCGTCGTGGAACTTCACGCCCTTGCGCAGCTTGAATACCCACTTGGTCTTGTCCTTGTCATCGACTTTCCATTCCGTAGCCAGGCCGGGGACGAGGGTAGGCGGACCGTTGGCGTCATCGAGCTTCCAGTTCACCAGCGCATCGTAGATCGTGTAGCCGGTGAAACGGTATCCTTCGAACCCGCCGTCGGGCTGGCCGCTCGTTGTCGGGATCTCGGAGAGCGTCATGCCGACACGCAATAGCTTTCCCTGCGCCAGGACGAAACCCGGCGCCGCCGCGAGCAGCGCGCAGTATGCGGCGAGTCTGATGCAAGACACTTTCATGTTCCCCTCCAGGCAAACCAAGACCGAAAAGCATTGTTTTTGCTGTTCATCGGCGGCTAAGACGGGATCTAAGTCTACTCCGCCAGCGCGCGGCATACCCACTCGGCGCACAGCAACGTCGGGGCGTCTTTCCCGCGCGGGCCGGTGACCTGCGCACCGAGCGGCAGGCCAGACGGTCCGGTGAAGACCGGCAGCGTCACGGCGGGGCCCAGCATGAGGGTCCACGTGAGACCGAACACCGGATCGCCCGTGGACTCGAGTCCTTTCGGGGCTTCGCCTGTCGTGCTGGGCGACAGCAGCACATCGTAGTCACGGTAGATGTCCGCAAGCCGGGCACGGCAGCGGCGCGCCATCGCCTGCGCCTCCTCGTACTGCGCGCGCGTCACGCAGCCACCGGCCAATAACCGGCCCATGAGGCTTTCCGAGATGAGCTCGGGAAACTTCGTGCGCTCGTAGGCGAGCGCGCGGTAGAACTCGAAAGCACTCACGCGGATCTGCGCTTCAGCGAGATCGGCGAACTCGCCGTCGAGCGCCACCTCGGCGACCCGCGCTCCGGCCGTGGCGAGACGCGGCGCCGCGCCTTCAAGCGCGGCTTGCGTCGCCCGGTCGGCCTTGGTCCAGTAAGGCGTGCGGCAGAAACCGATGCGCGGCTTGAGATTTGTGATCTGACCGAACGGGGCCGCCGGCGAACCCGACAGCTCCTCCACGATCAGCGCCGCATCCGGCACGGTGCGGGCCAGCACGCCGATAGTGTCGAGCGAGTCCGAGAGCGGCTTCATTCCGGCCCGGTTAACGCAATTGACCGTCGGCTTGTAGCCGACCGTGCCGCAGTAGGCCGCGGGGCGGATGATGGAAGACGAGGTTTGCGTGCCGAAAGCGACTGGCACCATGCAGTCGGCCACGGCCGCGGCGGAACCGGAAGACGACCCTCCCGGCGTGTGGTCGATATTGTGCGGGTTGCGTGTCTTGTTGGGATGTCGGTCGCGAACTCCGTCGTAACGGTCTTGCCCAGGATGACGCCTCCCAGCTCGCGTACCTGCGCGACGCACGCGGCGTCGCTCGCCGGGCGGTTACCGTGGTAGATAGGCGAGCCGGTACTCGGTCGGCAGGTCGGCGGTGTCGATCACGTCCTTCACGCCCACTGGAATGCCGTGCAGCCGCGTGCGCGGCGTTTCCTTGTCGCGTGCGCGCGCCTGCGCGAGCGCGAGCTCCGCGTCGAAGTGCGCCCATGCCTGGACTTCGTGTTCGCGCTGGTGGATGCGCTCGATGCAGGCGGCGACCAGCGCCTCGGACTTGAGCTTGCCCGCCGCGATGCGCGCGGCAGCCTCGGTTGCGGAAAGCTGGTTGAGTGCGTTGGTCATTGCGGCGCCGCCTCCATCGAGCTGTGCATAACTTCGTTACGTCGCTCGACCCCTCGCCCCCAACCCCTCTCCCTGAGGGGCGACGGGAGCATCGAGCGAGTCCGGATTGTCATCCGGTTTCGAAATAATCAATAGTTCTGTTCCCACCCGTTCCGGGAAGAAGCAGCGCGTGACATGATCGAAGCCGGCATGCGCGCCTACGCGGAGCGGGGGAGGAAACTCAGCGCGACAGCGGGTCTCGGCGTAGCGGCAGCGCGGCGCGAAGCTGCAGCCCGCTGGGAGCGCGGCCAGGTTCGGAGGCGAGCCGGGAATCGGCGTGAGGCGAGCGCCCTTCGGGACCTCGTGCACGGTCGAGCCCATCAGGCCCTCGGTGTACGGGTGCTTCGGCCGGCGCACGACGTCAGAGAGCGCCCCGGTCTCGACGAAGCGCCCGGCGTACATCACGGCGAGATGGTGAGAGACTTCGATCGCGACCCCGAGGTCGTGGGTGACGAATACCATCGCCATCCCGAGCTCCTGCTGGAGCGTGCGCAGGAGCAGGAGGACCTGGATCTGCACCGTGGCGTCGAGCGCGGTGGTCGGCTCGTCGGCGAGCAGCAAGGCCGGCTTGCACGAAAGCGCGATCGCGATCATTGCACGCTGTCGCAGGCCGCCTGAAAGCTGGTGGGGATACGCGTCCAGGCGCCGCTTTGCGGAGGGGATCTGCACGAGATCGAGCAGCTCGAGCGCGCGCCGCAGCGCTTCGGCGCGGCCCACCGGCTCGTGGCGCATGATCGTTTCCGCGATCTGATCGCCGATCGTGAAAACCGGATCGAGTGCCGTCATTGGTTCCTGGAAGATCATCGCGACGGTCGCGCCGCGCACGCGCGCGAGATCCGACTGCGCCATCGCCATGATGTCGCGTCCGCCGATCTCGATGCGCCCTGAAATGCGCGCCGTGCGGGCCGGCAGGAGACGCATCAGGGCACGCAGCGT
This sequence comes from uncultured beta proteobacterium, assembly GCA_963802355.1. Classification (GTDB taxonomy): domain Bacteria; phylum Pseudomonadota; class Gammaproteobacteria; order Burkholderiales; family SG8-41; genus SG8-41. Next base: position 230,434 of record CAWDIV010000016.1, read on the forward strand.
GACGCTCTTGCCGGAGCCGGACTCGCCGAGGATGCCGAGCACTTCGCCCTTGGCGAGCGTGAAGCTGACGCCGTTCACCGCGTGCACGGCGGCGTCGCGGCTCACGAACTTGACCTTGAGGTCTTCGACCTTGACCAAGGGCGCTTCGCTCATTCGCTCACAAATTCAAATTTAGCCGCCAAGACGCCAAGACCGCCAAGACACGACAATAATTAACCGCCAAGGCGCGGAGGAAGAGGAGAGAACATAGATATAGAACCATGTCGAACCGCGAAGGCGCCAAGCCGCCAAAGAATTCCCTGCCGTCCGCTCGAAGTAGAAGGTAAGTGCCTATCTGTAAACAATCTTGTTCACCTTGACTATTAATTGGCTCAGTTTCTCTAGCTCTTCCGGGGTTATGTCAGAGCGACATTGCGCTTTGATGTTCTTCATCGCATCCAACAATTGGCCCCACTCATCTGTCAGGCCAGAATTTACTGGGTACCCACTCAAAATGTATCGAAGGGGCTTCAACGCTCTGCGGTCACACCAGCCGGCCACCAAAGCGCCAACGTCACCCAGGATCTGTTCTGTTGTCACAAGCGGGGGCACCTAACTATTTCGGCGGTTCCATTTTGGTCTTCCTGGTGCCTTGGCAGTTCATATTGGTCGTCTCCATCTTCCTCCGTGCCTTGGCGGTTAAATTGTTCTTGAATTAATTGTTGCTCTTCTTGGCGGCCTTGGCGTCTTGGCGGTTCAATATTTTGCAATTCACAAGTTCGGCACCCGCGCATGCCAGTCGGTTTCTTTCTGGTACAGATGCGCGATGTTGAAAAGCAGCGCCTCCGAGAACGGCCGCCCCATCAGCTGAAAGGCGAGCGGCAATCCGTTGGCCGAGAATCCCCCCGGGACCGACAGCGCCGGCAGACCCAGGTAATTCGAAGGCCGCGTGTTGCGCGAGATGTGCGCGACGAGCGCGGCCACGTCGCCCGAGGCCTTGGGCTCGGATTCGGCGATCGTGGGTGGCGGCATCACCATGACGGGAGTGTGCAGAACATCGGCCTTCGTGTAGACGCTATCCAGGAACTCCGCGAGAAAGGTCGGACGCAGGTTGAGCGCCTCGAGATAGGTCGTCGCCGGGATGTGGTAGCCCGCCTCGACGCGGCTTCTCACGTAGAGCGAATAGTCCTGCGGCCGCTCGCGCATCCATCGGGCGTGCAGGGCCGCCGCCTCGCACTGCGAAACCGTGGACGACACCCGGTGTATCTCCTGTGGATCGGGAACGGCCAGCTCGACGATGCGCGCGCCCAGGGATTTGAGGACAGTGAGGCTCGCCTCCATGCACTGCTTCACGTCCGGCGTCGCACCGTCGTAATAGTAGTTGGTCGGCACGCCGATTCTTAGTCCCTTGATGCTGCTTTCGAGCGTCTTCTCGTAGTTCGGGACGGGTTGTGTAGAGCAGGTCGGATCCTTCGGGTCGGCGCCGGCGATAACGCGCGTCATGCGCGCGCAGTCGCGCGCGGTGCGGGTGAGCGGCCCGACCGTGTCGTGGGACCAGGAGCGCGCCATGATGCCGTAGCGGCTGATGAGACCGTGCGTGGACTTCAGCCCCACGACGCCGCAGGCGGCGGCCGGCAGCCTTACTGAACCGCCGGTGTCGGAACCCAGCGCGCCATAGCAGGCGCGGGCGGCGACAGCCGCTCCCGACCCGCTCGAGGAGCCGCCGGTCATGTGCGCCGGGTTCCAGGGGTTGCGGCAGTGGCCGAAATGGTCGTTGTGGCCGGTGGGATTGGCGGCGAACTCGGCCATATTGAGGCTGCCGATCCAGATCGCGCCGGCCTGCTCCATGCGCTCGACGACCGTGCCGGTCACGTCGGGACGGTAATCGCGGAGGATCTTGCTGCCGCAAGTCGAGATCTTGCCCTTACGGTAGTACATATCCTTGTGCGCGAGCGGCACGCCGTGCAGCGGCCCGACCTTGGCGCCGCGCTTGAGCATACGGTCGGCCTTTTTCGCTGCTTCGAGGGCGTCCTCGTCCTCGATCGCGATGAAGCAGTTCAACTTCTCGTGGACGCGCCTGGCGCGGTCGAGACACGCGCGGGTCACTTCCACCGATGACACCTTCTTCTTGCGGATCGCGCCGGCGAGTTCGGTGAGTGGGAGCTCAAGCAGGTCGCCGCTCATTTGTCGCCCTTTGCGGGTTGCGCGGCGGAAGCCAGGAGCGCGGCAAAGCGGTTGGGGTCATCATCGAATTCGAGCCGCTTGTCCGCGGCATTCATCACCGCATCGTTCAGACGCGCCACTTCCTCCGCGAGCTCGGCTGCACGCTTTTCATCGAGTGAGAGGCGGCGCAACTGGGCGCCGTGCTCGCGGATCAGCTCGGGCGTGATCTTGGTGGTCATTTGGCCATCCCCAGCTCGGTGAGCAGCACCTTCGACTGATCGTAGTCCCGCTTCAGATATTCGAGCGTTTCCTTCGAATTGCGAAAACCCCATTCCCAAGAGTTGAACTCGAGATACTGCTTCCACTCCGGGTGCTGGACCGTTTTGGCGAGCGTGCCCTCCCAGTATGCGATCTGCGCAGGCGTGAGGCCTTTCGGTCCCGTGATGATCGTCCATCCTTCCATTACGACGTCGTAGCCCTGCTCGCGGAAGGTCGGCACATCGGGCAGGCCGGACGAGCGCTTGGGTGTGCTGATCGCGAGTATCCGCAGCTTGCCCGCCTTGTGGTGTGGAATGGCGTTGTTGATGGCGAGCGACGTGCCGTGGATATGGCCGCCCAGCAGGGCGGTGGTGGCCTCGGCGCCGCCTCCGAACACGAGGATCTTGAGGGGCTTGGGATCGATGCCGGCGGCCTTGGCGAGCAGCGCTACGGTGAAGTGGTTGATGGCGCCGCGCGTGCTGCCGACCGAGATCGTCAGCGACTGTGGATCCTTCTTCAGCTGGTCCGCGAATTCCTTGACGCTCTTAAATGGCGAGTCTACCCGTACCGTGAACCCAACCGGCTCGTTGCCGATGAACGCAAGCGGCGTGAGGTCGGAATAGTGGACCGGGCTCAGGCCGCTGATATGGTTGGTGACCAATCCGGCCTGCGTGATGGCGATAAAGTGGGGATCGCCGGTCTTCTGGCTTACGTAGGTGTACGTGAGCGAGCCGCCACCGCCAACCTTGTTGGTGACCGCCGCGTCGACCATCTTGTTCTCATCCCAGATCTTCTTGATGACGCGCGCCGTCTTGTCGTTGCCGCCGCCGGCCGCCGTGGGCACCACCATTTCGACGGTCTTATCCGGCTTCCATTGCGCGTGAGCGGCATGCTGCAGAAACATACCTGCCAAGACTGGAATGCACAGCTTCCCGATGCGGTAAACCAGATTGCCTTGGTTCGAGAACATACGTACGTACTCCCCCGTCGTGTTGTCACTGGTGGCGCGAGCGCTCGCCCTGGTGGCAAGCGCTCGCACTTGGTGATCAGCAATCTCCATGCCACGCCGTCTGGCGTGGCAGGTCGCGCATAAAGGCGGCCATATCGCGCACCAGATTGTAGCGCGTGAGGCAAACCCTGGTGCACGGCGCATCGCGGGAGTGCGAAAGGTCCCGTGCTAGAATCGCCACGCGGCACGCTCCTCGTCCCATCCTTTTTTCCGTCACATCTTTTTGCATGCCGGCCAACGATGAACTGGTTTTCCTGAGCGCCGCCGAACAGGGCCGGCTGATACGCGACCGCAAGATATCGCCGGTCGATCTCATGCGGGCCTGCCTGGCGCGCATCGAGCTTTACGACCCGATGCTGCGCGCCTGTATCACAGTCCTTACCGAACCTGCGATGGCCCAGGCGCGCGAGGCCGAGCGCGAAATACAGCGCGGTGATTGGCGCGGCCCACTGCATGGCCTGCCGTTCGGTGTGAAAGACCAGCTCTGCACGCGCGGCGTTCTCACCACGGCCGGCTCCCGCATTCTCGCCCGCTATGTGCCCGATACCGACGCGACCGTGATCACGCGGCTGCGTGCGGCGGGCGCGATTCTCATCAGTAAGGAGAATCTGCACGAATTCGGCAAGGGCGGCACCAACGTCTTTCCCTACGGGCAGCCGCGCAACCCTTGGCACCCCGACCACACACCCGCAGGCTCATCGAGCGGCTCGGGCATCGCGCCTGCCGCGGGTTTTTGTTCGGGGTCGTTGGGCGAGGATACCGGCGGATCGGTGCGCAGCCCCGCGGCGGCAAACGGCATCGTCGGCTTGCGACCGACGTTTGGTCGGGTGAGCCGTCATGGTGGCCTGATGTACGGATGGACCGCCGACACGATAGGCCCACTCACGCGCAGCGTCGCGGACAACGCCTTGTTTCTGCAGGCGATCGCCGGTCACGATGCCGCAGACCCGCTGTCGAGCACCCGACCGGTTCCCGATTACATTGCGTCACTCACCCCGGACTTGCGAGGGCTCACCCTGGCAGTAGTGCGTGAAATGACATGGCCGGATGGCATGCACGCCGAAGTGCGCGCCGCCATGGAAGCTGCTCTGGTCGTGCTGCGCGATCTGGGCGCTACAGTGAAAGAGATCTCGCTCAAGCTCGCGAAGCATGCCGTCCCGCTGCAGCTCCTGACGTCGGATTCAGACATCGCGGCGATGATGCTCAAGCGCTGGCTGCGGGACAGATATGAAGAGTTCGATGTCGGCACCCGCACGCGCCTGGCGGCCGGTTGCCTGATACCTGCCGCCATATACCACCGCGCGATGCGAGCGCGGGCGCTCGTGCGCAAGGAAGTGCTGGATGCGTTTTCCGGGTGCGATGCGCTCTTGTCCCCTACAAATCTCAATCCACCGGGGCGCAACGAAGCCGTCGCCGAGAAGGTCTCCACGGCAGAGGACATGGACCGGAAAGTGCTGCTGCGGCGGATCAGCACCTATCCGTTCAGCATGGCGAATGTGCCCGCGATCGCCGTGCCCATGGGATTTACGAAGAACGGACTTCCGGTGTCGTTGCAGATTGCGGCTAAGCCGTTCGACGAGAGCACGGTATTTCGCGTGGCGCATGCGTACGAGCAGGCGACGCCATGGCACCGGTGCCATCCCGATCTCGCGCGTACTCTGCAACAGGCAGCGCTGCCGGCATGAAGCTGACACGCGATCAGGTCAAGTTGCTGGCTGCCGCCGTGGATCTCAGAATTCCGGACGAGGACCTCGACAATGTAACGATCCGGGTTTCCGCGTTGCTCTCGGCGATGGATCAGATCGAGGTGGAGCTGAGCGAGGAAATGAACCGCGTGGAGCCGGTGCCGCCGGTGTTTCCGCGGGAAGATTTCTGACATCTGCAATGCACGGAAGACGTCATGCCTGGGTATGGCTGGCCGCCGTTGGACTGGCGGGCGCAATCGGCCCCGCCGGCGCGCAGCAGGCCTGGCGTCCGGAGCGTAATGTCGAGATCGTAGTGCCGACCGCTCCCGGCGGAGGCAACGACAAGACCGCTCGTACCATACAGAAAATCTGGCAGGAGCTCGGCCGGCAGGCGGCGGTCGTCAACCGGACGGGCGGCGGAGGGGCGGTCGCCTATACGTTTCTCAACCAGCATCCCGGGGATGCCCATTTCCTGAGCATCGCCCAGGCCGGGCTCTTCACGAATCACATCACCGGCTCGAGCCCGATCCACTATACGGATTTCTCGATCATCGCTAACCTGGGCATCGAACCCAGCGCGATCGCCGTGCGAGCCGACTCGCCGATCAAGTCGGCTCAGGAACTGTTCGACCGGCTGAAGAGCGATCCGGCGGCGCTCAGCATCAGCATCGGCAGCACGCCCGGCGGGACCAGCCATATGGCGCTGGCGCGCGCCTACAAGGCGCTGGGCGGCGATGCCAGGCGCCTGAAAACCGTCAGCTTCAAGGGTTCCGCGGAGTCCGTCGTCGCGGTGATGGGCGGGCACATCGACGGGATGATCTCCGCGATCAACAACGTCGTTCCCCATGTGCAGTCGGGCAAAATGCGCGCGCTGGCGGTGACTTCTTCGCAGCGCCTCGGCGGTGAGTTCGCCACAGTGCCGACCTTGCGCGATCTGGGAATGAACGTCACGGTTACCGGCTGGACCATCGTGATGGGGCCACGCGGCCTCAACGCGACGCAGGTGCGCTACTGGGAGGACATGCTGGCGAAGACAGTCCAGCACCCGGAATGGAAAGCGTACATGGACTTCAACTACTGGAGCCCTCCGTTCCAGCGTAGCCAGGAAGCGTTGAGCTATCTTGCACGCGAGTACGACGCGGCGAAGAGCGTCCTGACGGACTTGGGACTGGCGCGCTGAAGGCAAGAAACGCGTCCCAGATGAAGCGTCCCAGATGAAGCGTCCCAGATAAAGCGTCCTAAATACCCATCACTCAACGGCGGCCTCTGAAACTAATAATGCGAGATCTTTGTTCAACCATATCGGCCGCCCCGCGCGTCACCGGGGGTCACATCCCCGACGGAAATCGTCGGGGCCCCTGTTCCGCCTCTCGACGCGCCCCATCACCATGAGCCGAGCGTTAAAGATAGGAATTCTCGATGGCGACGACATCGGGCTCGAAGTCGTGCCTGAATGCGTGAAGGCGATGCGCGCTGCGGCGCAGAAGGCCGGGCTGGAAATCGACTGGCACCCGATGCCGATCGGCAAGCAAGCGTTCGACGAGCTGGGTTACACCTTGCCGCCGGGCACTCTGGAGAAACTCGACACGCTGGAGGGCTGGGTGCTGGGGCCGATCGGGCATCAGGCCTATCCCAAGGGCAATCCGAATTCCATCAATCCGCACCCTATCCTGCGCAAGCACTACGACCTTTTCGCCAACATTCGTCCGGCAAAGGCCTATCCCGGGCTGCCCTCGCTCTACACGGACGTGGATCTCGTCATTGTGCGAGAGAACAACGAGGGGTTTCCGCCCGACCGCAACACTTACCTGGGCAACGGCGAGTTCAGGCCCACGCCCGACATGACGATCTCGATCCGGCTCATTACACGCCAGGGCTCGCGCAAGGTCGCGCGCGCTGCGTTCGAGCTCGCTCGCACGCGTCCGCGGAGGAAGATGACCGCGGTGCACAAGGATACGGTTTTCAAGTTGGGCTGCGGCATGTTCGCCGAAGAATGCCGCGCGCTCGCCAGCGAGTATCCGGACATCGTGTACGACGAGGTGCTGGTGGATACCTTCGCGATGAAGCTCGTCATGAAGCCGCAGCAGTTCGACGTGATCGTCACCACCAATACCTTCGGCGACATCCTCTCGGATGCGGCGGCTGGGTTGGTGGGCGGCCTGGGCCTCGCGCCGGCATTGTCGGCGGGGCCGCAGCGTGCCATGGCGCAGGCGACGCACGGATCGGCGCCCGATATCGCGGGCAAGAACATCGCGAATCCCTACGCCATGATCATGTCGGGGCAGATGCTGCTTGCCTGGCTCGGCCACAAGCACGCCGAGCCGCGCGCGGTGCGCGCCGCGCAGCTGATCGAGTCGGCGACGGAGCAGGTGATTCGCGAGCGTAAGGCGTTGACCGCCGACCTTGGCGGGACCGCTACGACCGTGCAGATGGGCGACGCCGTCGCTGCCGCGATACTGGACTAGAACCTATCTTCAAAAACGAAATTCAGGGCTTAGCCATAGATACACACAGATAAACACGGATAAATTCAAACGTGAAATTCAAGATCATTTCAATTTGGCTTTTGGTTTTATCTGTGTTCATCTGTGTTTATCTGTGGTTCAAATGAAGCTATTGAATATCCTCAGCGCGGGAGCCGCGCAATCCGCCACGGAGCAAATAGCCGCCCGATTCACCAGCGAGACCGGCTGCGAGGTGCAGGCCGCTTACGGCGCGGTGGGCGCGATGAAGGCGCGCGTCGTCGGAAGCGAGCCGGTCGACGTGGTTATTCTCTCGGCTGCGCTCATCGAGGATCTTCTCGCATCGGGGCACCTCCTGGCCGGGTCACGGCGCGACCTCGGCACGGTCGGCACCGGTGTGGCGGTGCGGGCGGGGACGCCGCTGCCGGACGTTTCCGACACCCGCTCCCTGCACGCCAACCTGCTGGCCGCAAGCCGCATCGTCTGCCCCGATCCGGCGGTCGCTACGGCGGGCAAGGTCCTGATGCGGGCGCTGGAGCTCCTGGGCATCAGCGAGCAAGGACGGCGCCGGCTGCATTTCTTTCCGAACGGCTCTGCTGCGATGCGCTGGCTCGCGATGAGCCGCCGCTTCCTCGAAATGGGCATCACCCAAAACACGGAAATTCTCGCCAACAAGGGTGTAACATATGTGGGCCCGCTGCCGGAGGGGCTGCAAATGAAGACCGTATACGCCGCCGGTCTTGCGGCGAAGGCGCAAAATCCGGAGATGGCAGGCAATTTCATCGATACGCTTCACCGCGCCTTCGGCGCGGGCCATGCTGAAAGCTGCGGGGTACGAGCTTCAGGACTGAGAGAACAAGGTGTTAATCACTCAGCCATCACCGACCATCCATCACCCATCACGGACTCAATATGAACCGCATCGTTCATCTCGCGCTCAAGGTAGAAAACCTCGAACAGGCCACGGAGTTCTACCGGAAAGTATTCGGTTTCCGGGAAGTCGAGACCCGTCAAGTCCGCGCGATCACGGTATCGTTGCCAGAGACCGTCCGGTCAGCGCGACTACAAAGACGGCATGATAGTGAATGACGAATGGCACGACATCCGCGGAATCGCTGGCACGCGGGCTTTGATAAGCCGTGCGATCCATCACGTTGAGCTATCGAGGTGGACGACGTCGATGCGCGGCGGCTGATTTGAAGAGTAGGTTGCTAGATCATCAGTGACCGGGGGTCATGCCCGTCAAGTTCCGCGCGCCGGACGGCATCGTTGCGAGACTCGCTGGTCTGCGACCAATCGGTAGCCGGCCAATACCATGGAAGGGCGAAAGATCAGAACCGGCGACATTCTTTCCGGCGCGGTGCTCGCCGGGCTCGGCATCTTCATCATCTCCGAGGCGCGGCGTTGGGAGTATCTCGGCCCGGATGGACCCGGTCCGGGTTTTTTCCCGCTGTGGTACGGTGTGTGCATGGTCGCGCTGGCGCTTTTGCTCGTGGGAATGAGCCTCTTGCAGAGCGCCCGTGAGTCAGGCAAGCCGGTTAATTGGCGCGAGGTCGGCAGGGCGCTCACCGCTTGGGCAGGACTTGCCTTGTGCGTCGGCCTGCTCAAGGTCCTGGGTTTCCTGCTCGCCTTCGGACTTTTCACGTTCTTCCTGGTCGCCGTGATGTACCGCCGCCCGCTGGTGATCGCGCTGGCGGTATCGGTCGGCACGTCCGTGGGCTTCTGGTTGTTATTCCCGTTGGCGCTCAACGTGGCGCTACCGGTCGGCCGGTTCGGGTTCTAGCGAACCCAATTTTGAATGCTTAAGGTTGAATGCTGAATGAACGACGGTTGTCATTGAGCATTAATCATCAAACATTAAACATGGATGTCTCGGCCATCTGCTGCACGGCTTTGCGGTCGCGCTCTCCCCGTATAACCTGATGTGGTGTTTCATCGGTTGCTTTCTCGGTACCGTGATCGGTATTCTGCCGGGGCTGGGGCCGGCGGCAACGATTGCGATGCTGCTGCCGCTGACTTTCAAGATGGACCCGACGAGCGCCCTCATCATGCTCGGCGGGATCTACTACGGCTCCAAGTACGGCGGTTCTACCACCTCCATCCTGCTCAACGTCCCGGGCGAGTCGGCCTCGGTAGTCACATGCATCGACGGCTATGCGATGGCGAAGCAGGGCCGCGGAGGGCCGGCGCTCGGCATCGCCGCGATCGCCTCCTTTATTGCCGGGACGGTCGGCGTGATCGGTCTCATGCTGGTTGCGCCGCCGCTCGCAAAGTTTGCGCTGTCGTTCAGCTCGCCCGAGTACTTCGCGCTGATGAGCCTTGGCCTCGCGATGGTCGTTCTGCTTGCCGGAGAATCGTTCATCAAGGCATTTCTCGCGATGCTGGTGGGACTGTGGATCGCCGGCATGGGCACCGATCTTTTCACTTCGACCTCGCGCTTCACTTTCGGCAATTCGGAGATGCTCGACGGCATCGATTTCGTGGTGGTCGCGATCGGCGTGTTCGCTTTGGGCGAGGTATTCGGCAACATGGAGGTCCGCCAGGGGCAGCAGATGCTGCCGGTGCCGAAAGGACTGCGCAACCTGATGCCGACGTGGCAGGACATGAAGGACTGCCGCTTCGCGTTTCTCAATGGCTCGGTGGTGGGCTTCATCATCGGTGTTCTGCCGGGCGCGGGTTCGACCATCGCCTCCTTCATCTCCTATGGCATCGAGAAAGCCGTATCGAAGCACCCCGAGAAATTCGGCCACGGAGTGGTGGAGGGCGTTGCCGCTCCCGAAGGCGCCAACAATGCGGAGACCGGCGGCGCGCTCGTGCCGATGCTGACGCTCGGTATACCGGGTTCGGGCACTACTGCGATCCTGCTTGCGGCGCTGATCCTGTGGGGCCTCAAGCCGGGGCCGCTGATGATTCAGGAGAACCCCGCGCTGTTCTGGGGTCTGGTTGCGAGCATGTACATCGGCAACGTCATGCTGCTGGTGCTCAATCTGCCGCTGGTACCGGTGTTCGCGCAGATCCTGCGCCTGCCGGTCTACGTGCTCTTTCCGGTGATCTTCGGCATATCCATCGTCGGCGTCTACGGCGTCTCGAGCAGCCTGTTCGACGTCTGGATGCTGGCGGCGTTCGGCCTGCTGGGTTACGCGATGCGGCGGCTCGAATACCCGGCCGCGCCCCTGATACTCGGGCTGGTGCTCGGCGACAGCATGGAACGCGCGCTGCGCCAGTCGCTGATGATGTCGCAGGGAGATCTGTCCATACTCGTGTCCAGACCGATCTCGGCGACCATGCTGTTTTTGACGGCACTGATATTGATCATACCGCTCTTCAGAAAGGCGAACGCCTGGCGCGTAAAAGCGATCAGCTAGGAAGGGTGACCCGTGACGTGACGTGATCAGTGACTCGGTAAACCCCGTCAGGCCGTTCGGCCGTTACAATAATTTTCGAGGAGGACTCATGAAGACCAGATCGATCCTATTTGCCCTTATGTTAGCGGCGATCGGCGTTGGGCCGAGCGCCGCTCAGGGATTCAAGCCCGCCAAGCCGATCGAGTTCGTCACCCATACGGGTCCGGGGGGCGGCGGCGACGTGCTTGCGCGGGCGATCGCGACCGCGATGGAGAAGGAAAAGCTTCTGCCGGTGCGCATGCAGGTCAATAACAAGACCGGCGGCGGCGGGGCGACCGCGATGGCCTACCTGACGGAGAAGAAGGGCGACACCCATACCATAGCGGTGTACACGGGCCTGTGGTTCACCAACCCGATCATGCGGGAGGAAGCCAAGATAACGATGAAGGACCTCACGCCGGTGGTGCGGCTGGTGCTCGAGCCCGCGATGATCGTGGTGAAGAACGACGCGCCGTACAAGACGCTCAAGGACTTCATCGACGCCGCGAAGCAGAAACCCGGTGAGCTCAAGCAGTCGGCGGGTTCCATCGGCGCCCGCGACTGGATCGTGCGCCAGCTCCTGATGAAGAATACCGGAGCCAATTGGACTTACATTTCGTTTCCAAGCGGAGGTGAACGGATCGCCGCGCTGCTCGGCGGCCACGTCAACATGATGGTGATCGAGCCGCAAGAGGCGGGCGAGCATATCCGCGCCGGCAATATGCGTGTCATCGCTCAGGTCGCGGACAAACGCCTGCCTCCGTTTCCCAATATCCCGACAATCAAGGAGGCCGGTTTCGATATTCCCAACGTGCCGCAGGTGCGGGGAATCGTCGCGCCGCCCGGGATACCCGCGGATGTCGTCGCCTACTGGGAAGACGTATTCGCCAGGTTCGTAAAGACGGCGACCTGGAGGAAATATCTGGAGGACCAGCTGTTCGAGGACGGCTTCCAGCGCAGCGCCGAGTTGAACAAGTTCATCGACCAGTACTCCGAGACGACGCGCAGCATTCTGAAGGAGGGCGGCGTCAAAGTGGTTCGATAAACGCCGCAAGAAGCACGCGGCGTTTATTACATGGAGAAGAGGCGAAAATAACTGCAGGAATGACACGAGGCGGATATGTGTAATCGATCGTCATTTGTGATCTCCCTTGTTGGGAATTTGTTCTTCATATTAGCGGCGATCGGCGCCGGGCCGAGTGCCGCTCAGGGGTTCAAGCCGACCAAGCCGATCGAGTTGGTCGTGCATACCGGGCCGGGCGGCGGCAATGACGTGCTGGCGCGGGCGATCGCGACGATTGTGGAAAAAGAAAAGCTGCTGCCGGTGCGCGTGCAGGTGGTAAACAAGCCGGGCGGGGGCGGGCTCACGGCGATGGCCTACATGGTCGAAAAAAAGGGCGAAACGCATACGATTGCGCTGTTCGCGAACACCTGGTTTACGGTGCCGATCATGAGCGCGGAAGCGAAGGTCACGATGAGCGATCTCACGCCTATTGTCCGGCTGGTGGTGGAGCCGGGGATCATCGCGGTGAAAAGCGACGCGCCGTACAAGACACTCAAGGACTTTATCGACGCGGCGAAGCGGAGTCCGGGTCAGCTGAAGCAGTCGGGCGGATCGATCGGCAGCCGCGACTGGGTGATGCGCCAGATGCTCATGAAATACACCGGTGCAAACTGGGCGTTCATCTCTTTTCCCGGAGGGGGCGAGCGCATGGCGGCGCTGCTGGGCGGTCACGTCAACATGATGGTTCTTGACCCACAGGAAGCGGGCGAGCACATCCGCGCCGGCAATATGCGCGTCATCGCTCAGGTCGCAGACAAGCGTCTGCCGCCGTTTCCGCAGGTTCCCACGCTCAAGGAAGCCGGGTTCGATCTTCCCGCGTATGCGGTTATCCGCGGCGTCCTAGGCCCGCCGGACATGCCCAAGGACGTGATCGCGTTCTGGGAGGATTTCTTCGGGCGCATGTCTCGGACGGCGTCGTGGAAGAAATACCTGGAGGACAATTTGTTCGAAGACGGCTTCCTGAAAGGGCCCGAGCTGGCGAAGTTCGTGAGCCAGTTCCCGGAACAGGTTCGCGGCATACTTCAGGACGCGGGAGTGAAGACTGCCCGTTGATCGGCGCGACAGGTGCGCGGCGATCACCTGAGGGATGAGGGATGAGGATTAGGGACGCTCCTTGTCCCCGACCGAGAGCCAGGGCATGACCCCATTGTCTATTGTGTTGTTGTTCATATTAGCGGCGATCGGCGCAGGGCCGAGCGCCGCTCAGGGATTCAAACCGACCAAACCCGTCGAGATCGTGACCCACAACGGTCCAGGTGGCGGCGGGGACCTGGCCTCGCGCTTCATCGCGACCACGCTGGAGAAGGAGAAACTGCTGCCGGTTCGCATGCAGGTGCTCAACAAGACTGGGGGGAATGGCGCCGTCGCTGCGGCGTACATGGCGGAGAAGAAAGGCGACACGCATACGCTCGCGTTTTTTACGGCGATCTGGATCGGCGGACCGCTCACGAGCAAGGAAGCGAGGGTGCAATTTCGCGAGCTGACGCCGATCGCGCGCCTGATACTCGATCCGATCGTGGTCGCCGTGAAGGCCGATTCCCCGTACAAGACCTTGTCGGATTTCATCGAAGCCGCCAGAAAGGCTCCGGGAAAGCTCAAGCAGGCCGGCGGATCTATCGAGGCGCGCGATAACCTCATCCGGATGCTGCTGCAGCGCTCGGCCGGGGTTACGTGGACCTATATTCCGTTTCCCGCCGGCGGAGAACGCGTGGCGGCGGTCCTGGGCGGGCACACGGACGTCTACATTCCAGACATCCAGGAAGTAAGAGAATATCTGCGCAACGGCTCGATTAGACTCCTGGCCCAAGTCACGGACCGGCGCATGCCCGCGTATCCAGGTATTCCCACCGCAAGAGAGGCGGGCTATGACATTCCGGTCGTGGGCTCGATGCGAGGCGTGGCCGCGCCACCCGGCATTCCACGGGAGGCGGCGGAATACTGGGAAAACCTCTTCGAGCGCCTCGTCAAGAGCGAGGCCTGGCGCAAGTACCTGGAGGATAATCAGGTGGAAGACGGGTTCCAGAAGGGCGCAGGCCTTGCGCGTTCGGCGGATGAGTTCATTGCCCAGCGGCGCGAGATTTTCAAGGAAGCCGGTATCCAGACCTATCGTTAGCCCGCACGTCTCACTCGAAGATCGCCGTGCAGCGCGTAAGTAACCGGCCAGGAATCAGTACCCGGAGCGTGCGGGCTAAGAACTTCTAAGGACGAAAAAATGAGCGCAGAGTTGCCCGACAAATCCGCGGCCGAGCTGCTGGCCGACCGCGTCCTGGCCCTGACGCCCGGGAGCGTTCCAGTCACGGTGCGGGCGCGTGCCGAGGAGCTGCTGATCGACGCCGTCGGATTGTGCGTGGCCGGGCGGCGCACCGACTATATGACGGCGCTCGTCGCCGCGCTGGATCACGGCGGTCCGTGCACGGCGATCGGACATGCCACGACGTTCAGCGCAGAGAGCGCCGCTCTCATCAACGGAGCAGCGGTGCATGGTGAGGACTTCGACGACACCTTCGAGGGCGGTCCGGTCCATAGCAGCGCGGTCATCGTTCCGGCGGTGCTCGCTGCGTGCGAGCGCTTCGGCCGTGACGGGCGCGCTGCGCTGATAGGTATCGTCGCCGGTGTCGAAACCACGTGCCGATTGTCGATGGTGACACCAAAGGCGGTACACAAGTCGGGTTTTCATCCCACCAGCGTGCTGGGCACGATGGGCGCGGCGCTGGCAGTTTCCGCGGTGCTCGGCCACGACCACCAGAAGACCGTGGACGCACTCGGCCATGCGGGCAGCTTTGCAAGTGGCATCATCGAGTACCTTGCGGAAGGCGCCTGGACCAAGCGCCTCCATCCCGGGTGGGCCGCGCAGGCCGGCCTGCAGGCCGCTCGCATCGCCGGACAGAGTTTTCTCGGTCCGCGCACCGTGTTCGAAGGGATACACGGCCTCTTCAACGGTTTTGCGCGCAGCGTCGAGGGCAACTACGACCTCATCGCGGGTGATTTCGGCAAACGGTGGTACATGGATGCCATCACTTTCAAGCCCTACGCGACCGGCACCATGAACCAGCCGTACATCGATTGCGCGCTGAGGCTCGCGAAGAAGGGGTTTAGCCGCGGAGGACGTCAAGGACGTGCTCTGCCAAACGGCCGAGGGTTACGTGCACCGCCTCTGGGACCCGCTGCCCGCTAAGCATCGGCCGCCAAACGAGTACATTGCGAAGTTCAGTGCCCCGTTCAACATCGCGGTGGCGTTCGTTACGGGCGGTGCAGGATTGTCGGCATTTACCGAAAAGACCGTTCGCGACGAGCGGATCCTGGCCCTTTCTTCCAAAGTGCGCTACGAAGTGAATCCAAACGATCCCTACCCCAAGGCCTACACCGGCCACGTCCGCATGACGCTCAAGGACGGGCGGGTGCTGGAAGAACGCCAGCCGCACATCCGGGGCGGCGCGCACGAGCCGCTCTCCCGCGGCGAAATCGAAGCGAAGTTCCTGGGCAACTGCGAACACGGCGGCTGGCCGAAGGAGCGGGCACAGCGGTTTCTCGCAAGCGTCCCGAAGTTCTTCGGCAGTCCGCTGGACCTTACTCCGCTTCGCGGCTAGAAATTAACCGCCAAGACGCCAAGACCGCCAAGAAGACTAAATGCAATATTTACCGCAGAGGCGCGGAGGAAGAAGGAGTCAACTTCAAACAACACACCACCGACACTTATTTTTTGACATTCCAGCCGAGCCACGTGCAGAGGGAGCGCCCCATGATCAGCTCCTTGTCCTTCGCGGACAGCCACGGCAGCTCCTCCGTGAACATCGTCACGCACTGCCGCCACGAGCACGGCATGCGCGTGATGTCGGTGCCCCAGAACATTCGCTCGGGCCCGAAGGCGTCGTAGAGTTTTCGAATGTGCCCGTGGATATTGCGAAATGGATAGGGGTCGGTGGAGTAGCTCGGCGCGCCCGTCGCCTTCAGTGCCACGTTGCGGAACTTCGCAACCGCGACGAGTTGCGGCAGGTTTGTCCAGGCCGCATCGGGTCTCCCGAAGTGATCGATGATCAGCTTGAGCCCGGGATGTCGTTCCGCGATCGGGCCGACGACCTGCAGAAGGTTGGCTCCGATGAGCGCGACCGGCAGTCCTGCGCGCTCGGCCGCGGGCCACAGCCACTCCATGGTTCCATCGGTGAGCCAGGTCTGCTGATGCGGCTGCAGCAACGCAAAGCGCAGCCCGAGCATCCCCGGTCGGCTCTTCCAGCCGTCGATCAGTGTCCGGCTCTCCGGACGATCGAGCGGGAAATTGCCGAGAATCGCGAGCCGGTTCGGATGCCGGCGGGCGGCCTCGATCGCGAGCGCGTTGGAATCGGGATCCCATCCCGGCGGATGGATCACGGCCGCGTCGACGCCCGCTTCGTCCATCTCCTTCAGCACGTCCTCCGCCGTGAAGTCGGTGACTTGACGGTGGTTCGGGTTGGTCGGTTTGTGGTTCTTCCAGATATGGATCTGAGCGTCGACGATCACAAAAACCTCCATTTGATCAAGATGGCCCCGGCCACGGGAAGGCCGAAGATTAGAAGAAAGATAGGCAGCTCTTCGGCAACCGAGTAGCCGGCTCTCGCGACGCCGATCCACATGTTGGCCGCGGCAATGATGAACCACAGCGCGATGTAAGCGATGGTTGCCCAGCGCGTGGCATCAGCGAAGCCAACGGAGAAGAGCTTTGCCAGCAATAGAAACGCTGCCAGGAGCAAGACCCCTCCAAGAAGAAAGAGCAGGGTGCGCATGGGCCCTCAAGACGATGGGCGAATGTTCTGGTTCATGCGGAAGAAATTGCCTGGGTCGTACTTCGTCTTGAGCTCCTGGAGCCGCCGGTAGTTGGGCCCGTACGCAGCGGCAACCGGATCGCCCGTTTCGTCGTCGGCCAGGTAATTCACATAGCGGCCGGAGGCCATGAAGGGCTCCATCGCCGCATACGTTTCCCGCGCCCAGCGATGCACCGATCGGTATCGGCCGGGTCCATCCATTCGCGAGAGGACGAGGAGGTTGTAGCCATCCGCGCGGTGCGGGAAAGGCGGTGTCGCCGACTTTCACCCGGGTTGCAGCGCCGTGGAAGTGCTCGAGCAGCATCTGGCCCATCGGGGTGGGACAGCGGGCGAAGCACTCGATCATCATGTCGATGGCATCATCGCTGAATTGGCGAGGAAGCTCGACTTCCAGTAGTTGAGCGCCCCCTTCGGATAGGCGGCATCGAGCATCGCGTTGAGCTGGCAGTAAGGCATCGGGCCGACGGCATCCATCGCCGGCGGACCGAATTGCTTGAGCGGCCGCACGGCCGCTTCGCCCGCGGCGAGCGGGCCGCAGTGACACGTGACGATCGCCGCCAGCTTGGCGCCCGAGCCGTCGGGGGCGTGAATGAGGCCCGCCGAACACGGTGAACTCGTCGGGCAGCGACGGGGTGAAATCGCGGAAGAACCGCAGCACGTCGCGCGCGCGCTCGAACGGGTGCGCGACGAGGCCGCCGGTGATCGTAGGACCCACCGGATGAAGCCGATATTCGAAGGAAGTGACCACGCCGAAGTTGCCGCCGCCGCCGCGAACGGCCCAGAACAGATCGGCATGCTCGTCCTTGCTCGCCCGCAGCACCGGCCGTCGGCGGTGACGAGCTCGACGGAGCGGAGATTGTCGAGCGCGAGGCCGTACTTGCCCATCAGCCAGCCCAGTCCGCCGCCGAGCGTGAGACCGGCGATGCCGGTGGTGGATACGACGCCGCCCGTGACGGCGAGGCCGTGCAGCTGCGTCTCGCGGTTGAGCTCGGCCCAGGTGACGCCGCCCTGGGCCCGCGCGGTGCGGGACTGCGGATCGACCTGAATGCCTTTCATGAGCGACAGATCGATCATCAGCCCGCCGTCGATGGTCGCGCGCCCCGCCACGTTGTGACCGCCGCCACGGACCGCGACCTCGAGACCCAGCTTGCGCGCGAGCTTGACGGCATCGACGACATCGGCCACGCCACGGCAGCGGGCAATCAATGACGGGCGCTTGTTCACCAGACCGTTGTGGACCTTCCTTGCCTCCTCGTAGCTCGCATCGCTGGGCTGAGGAGTTGCCCCGGAAAACGTGCCGGCAAGTTCGGTGACAGCATCAGCAACAGGTGGAACTGACGTCATGGCGGGCTCTCTCTTTCGTGTAAGGTTGATGAACTTTACGGTTGAGAAGCCCATATCAAACGACCCAAGCTCAGCGACGGCGGCCAGGAGGCGCGTCGATTGGAACAGCGATGCAATGCCGCCAGGTGGGGTCGAGGCGGCCTCTACCGGGCATCGACAGCCGCACTTCTTCCGGTGCCTTGGTCTGTTCCGATCAGACTGGCCCTAACGTCGTCTTTCGATCCGGGAATGGCGGAAACCTGACAGTAGGCTAATTCAACTCCCTGGAAGGAAGCGATTTCTCCGCAAGTCTGCCCCGGTTTGAGGTTAATAGTTTTGCAACCGCCAGAGATAGGGTTAGTGCTGACTTCTTTGCCTTTGACCCAAACCTTTGCGGAGACCAGTTGCGATGCTGAGCTAACGTTGGCGATGGAGCACACGAAATGGTTACCCCAGAGTGGTGGGGTGTAGAGAATCGATCCCAATTTAAGCTGGGCCTCGGCTTGGCTTGCCCATATCGTCGTCAAAGAAAATACAAGGATAAGCGAAAACGTGCGGGCTCTAGTCATTTTGGTACCTCCTGTTAGCAGCGTGCATTACCGGGTAACGGTACGCGTGGAGACGCTCAACGCATAGTGAACTTCCGAAATATCGTTTATTAGACACCCGGGCTTACCGCGATGTCACCGTGCTGACCGCCCCGTTCGCAGGAAGCCTTCGACGCGCTCAGGCCGAACGGGTGATAGTCGAAGCATCAGGAGAGGCTTCGCGGTTAGGCGTTTCCTCGTGCCGGTCACCGGTTGCCGTGGCTAGTCCAGCTTCAGCACGATTCCCCGGGCCTGATTATCGTGCTGTTTGACGAAAGCGATGATGGACTCGACCGTTACCTGTATGACAGACACGGCCAAGGCACAGGATAATGGCGGCTGCGGTCCTACTGATCATTCGCTAAATGGTTGACAAACCATTTCCGACGCTTCGCTCCCCTCTCCGCTCGGGAGAGGGGATTGGGGGTGAGGGAGCAACGCAGGGGCGTTGCTCGGGAGAGGGGTGGGGGTGAGGGATCGAGCGTGTTAATCATTTTGATAACGCTCGATAATTGCCGGCAAAACAATGACTTGAGATGATAGCTACGCGTCGCAGGATACTGAAGCTCGTCGGAGGCGCTATCGCGGTTGGGACCGGGTTGCACCGTGCGACGGCCGTTGCGCAGAGCCCCCAGTTTCGCGACGCCGACCGTACCCGGGACAAGATCGTCGCGGCGGTTCGTGCGTTCGCCCGGGGCGATTCCGGGCCACTGCCGGATATTCAGCAAATCAAACCGATCCCCGAAGTCGAGATCCCGGGAGTCGCGGTGCAGCCGGAGCATTTGCCGCTCATCGATTATTTCGTCGGCGACCTCCAGTTGCGGTACTCCTTCGACGATCCTAAACGCCTGTCGAGTGTAAGCGCCAGCGACTTGAAGCGGCTGAAGCTCAAGCGCGAAGAACTGCTGCCGCTATCGATCGCCAACTTCCGCCGTCTTTACCCCAACTTCAAGGTCGAGCGTTTGCAACCGCATCTTGCCTCGGTCATCGGCGCGGGGGAGCTCGAGCCTTCTCTCATGCTGGAGTCGAGATTCTGGGAGCAGGAGCGGCAGCGCGCAGGGAGCGAAATCATCGCAGCGGTTCCGGCGCGCGACGCCTTGGTATTCTCGAACCGAGCGGTCACCCGCAACGTCGACGTATTGAAAGGCGTGGCCGCCGATGTGTACGAGACCGCAGGAAAGAACGCTCTTTCCAGAAAAGTATTCCTGTGGAACCAGGGACGCTGGGAAGTGTTTGGCTGACAGGGACGAGGGATGAGGGACTGGCGGGATGAGGGACGAAAACCTGAAAACACCGTTCGCACCAGTCTCGATTGCATCGTGCGAGTTTCATTCCCGTTATCTCTTGGCGTCCTGGCCGGCGTGTCATTGCATGCCGTTCGTCCAGCCGCCGCCCGAGCTTGGCAACCAGTACCGAGGACGATCCTGCGCTGCGCTCCTATCTCGCGCGCACTCTGCCGGCAGACGTGCTTGCGGAAATCGAGGTCGGGCTGCGGCACATGGGGGAGCGCGCCGGCGGGGAGCTCTACCGCCTGCAGCTCGCCGACCGCGAGAACGAGCCCGTGCTGACCCAGTGGGACGCGTGGGGCAACCGCATCGACCGGATCGAGGTATCGCCGCTGTGGAAGCGAGGCGCAGGTCTCGCCGCGGAGCACGGCATGGTCGCGGCGGCCTACGAGCGCAAGCACGGCGCGTTCTCACGCGTGCACCAGTTCGCGCTCGTGCACGTGCTTCACGCCCTCGCTCGACGTCTACGCCTGCCCGCTCGCGATGACCGACGGCGCGGCGCGCACGCTGCTCGCAGTCGGCAACCAGGCGCTCATCGAGCCGGGTCGCTGCCGCGGCTCACGAGCCGCGATCCGCGCGATGTGGACGAGCGGGCAGTGGATGACCGAGCGCACCGGCGGCTCCGACGTGGCGCAGACCGAGACCGTCGCGCGCCAGGAGGACGGCGGCTGGCGCCTCTACGGCACGAAGTGGTTCACGTCGGCGACGACCTCGCAGATGGCGCTCACGCTGGCGCGGCCGGAGGGCAACCGCCCGGCGGCCGCGGGCTCGCGCTGTTCTTCGTCGAGATGCGCGACGCGCGAGGGACGTCCGCAAGCATCCAGGTCAATCGCCTCAAGGACAAGCTCGGCACGCGCAAGGTGCCGACCGCGGAGCTCACGCTCGACGGCACGCCCGCGACGCTGGTCGCCGGCACGAGCGACGGCGTGCAAGCACATCACGCCGATGCTGAACGTCACGCGCACGTGGAACGCGTGAGCGCCGTGCGCGCGATGCGGCGCGGGCTCGCGCTCGCGCGCGACTACGCGCGACGCCGCATCGCGTTCGGCGCGCTGCTCGTCGACAAGCCGCTGCACGCCGACACGCTCGCGGGCATCGAGGCCGAGTACGCCGGCGCGTTCCATCTGGCGTTCCGGATCGTGGAGCTGCTCGGCCGGAGCGAGGCGGGACAGGCGAGCGAGCAGCACGAGCGGCTCGCTGCGGCTGCTGACGCCGATCGCGAAGCTCACGACCGGCAAGCAGGCGGTCGCGGTGCCTCCGAGGCGATCGAGGCGTTCGGCGGCGCGGGCTACGTCGAGGACACGGGCCTGCCGCGGCTGCTCGCCGACGCGCAGGTGCTGCCGATCTGGGAGGGCACGACGAACGTGCTCTCGCTCGACACGCTGCGCGCGCTTGACGCGGTGGGCGGACTCGCGGTGCTGAAGCGCGAGATCGGGTTCATGCTTCAGGGCGTGCGCGAGGCCGATCTCGTGAAGATTTCCGCGCGGATCGAAAAGACGCTCGAACAGGCGGAAGCATGGCTCGTGCAGTCGGTGAAGACCGGAACGGCGGAGACGGAGGCCGGGGCGCGACGGCTCGCGATGACGGTCGGCCGGACCGTAGAGCTCGCGCTGCTGGCGCGGCACGCGCAATGGTCGCTGGAGCACGAGAAGGACCGCCGGGCGCTGGCGGCCGCGCGGCGGTTTTCAGCGCATGGAATCAGCCTGCTAACGGCGATCGATCCGGCCGACTCGCGCCTGCTGGGACGCGGCAGCTGAGGCAAACAATGCAACCGCAGATAGACGCAGATGAACGCGGATAGGATCAAGGTCAAGCGGAGCTGCCATTCCCGGAACGGTTCATGAGCGGGCTTGCGCATCCGCGGTGGGCGGCGATTGTCGTGTTCCTTGCGTTTTCGGCAATCGGCGTCGCGTGGCCGCGCGATGGAATCGCGCAGACGGCGTCGCCGATGACTGCGCCGCCAAAATTTCCGCAGGCTGCACCATACAATGCCCAAAGTTCGCCTGCGTCGGCCCGACAACACGCGGCAATGGTGCGCATTCCCGGCGGCACTTACACCGTTGGCTCGCCGCAGCGGCATCCGCTCGCGAACCAGGCCGCGATGCCCGAGCATCGAGTAGCCATCCGTCCGTTCCGTCTCGACCGCACCGAAGTGACGAACGCGCAGTTCGCCGAGTTTCTCATCGCCTTGCCGGTCAAACCGTCCGGTACCGCCCTGGGCGGCAAGGTCGGGGCGGCCAACATAGCTCCCGACGAGCGCCCGCGATCCCTCGAGTTCAGCAGCAGGCCTTCGCGGTACACCATGATCGATCTCGATGACGAAGATGCGCACATCGGCGTGCGCGACGGGCGCTTCGTTCCCGACCCCGGCCCAAACTGCAGAACCATCCGGTGACCGAAACACATGGGCCGGCGCGCGGCTCCGCGGTACCGCCGGGTGGCGTGGCGCCCGCCTGCCGACGGAAGTGGAGTGGGAGGCCGCGGCCCGGGGGACTGGAGGGCCGTCCTTTCCCCTGGGTGAGGCGATGCCCGAGACAGCCGAAGCTCCCCCAGTCCACTCCTCGGCCTCCCGAGCGGGACCACCGTGCCGGTTGGCAGCCGGCCGCGCGGCGCGACCCCCAAAGGTTTGCTCGATATGGCGGGTAGCCTGCTCGAACGGACGCACAGCACGCTCGACCGCCCTTATCCGTATCGCGCCGATGACGCGCGCGAGGACTCCGAACGTGCTGGGGGTGAGCGCGTGGTGCGCGGCGGCAACTATATTTCCGACGCCAGCACCGAGAAAGCCGGTCGCCTGGAACCGGACCGTCTGGTTTCGCAACCCGGCCACGGGCCACCGACAGATCGGGTTTCGCTGCGCCGCGGATTGATCTTGCCTCCTCCATGAGCGTACCTCTGGCGAATTCTGCCGTGCGGCTGGACCTCGTGCCGACAGCCAAGCTGCGCGCGGGAATCAACTATGGAAACGTGATTCTCGCGGCAAAGGATCCGGCCAGCGGGGAGCTGCGCGGCGTGCACGTCGATCTCGCGCGCGAGCTGGCCCGGGCCGGCTGGGCGTTCCTGCGGGAACTGGCCGGCCATGAAGCAGCCGGCGGGATGGTCGAAGGGTTGAAGTCCGGGGTCCTAGACGTCGCGTTCTTGACGGGTTGAGCCGGCGCGCGCAAGCTGATGTCAACTTTAGCCCTGCCGACCTGAAGATCGAAGCCACCTATCTCGTGCATGCCGGATCACCGTTGCGCACTGCTGGCGACGTGGATCGCCCGGGAGTCCGCATCGCCATTGCGGCGAAGAGCGCCTACGAGTTCTACCTGAGCCGGAATCTGAAGCATGCGCGCCTGATGAGCGCATCGAGCACCCATGCGGCGTTCGAGCTGTTCGTCGCGAGCGAACTGGACGCCCTCGTCGGACTCAGGCCGCGCCTCCGGCGGACGGCAGGAATGCTCCCGGGACTCCCGCGTGCTCGAGGGCTGCGGCTCGATGGCGACCCGGAAGACGATCGCGAGCCCCAAGAGCCTGGAGGCCGGCGCGAAGCTTTCTGCGCGGGTTCGTCGAGGACGCGAAAAGACTCCGGGCTCGTTTACCCGGCTCATCGAGACTACGGGCGTTCGCGGGGTCACGTGTCGGCGCCGCGAGCACAGGTGAAAGAGGTAGAGCTCAGAGGAGGAGCAGAGGACCCGCTATGCGGGATGCGATCCCCGGTGGCGCGCTGCGGCCGACATGATCACGCTATGGTCTCTTGATTACATTGCGAGGCGCGTGTCAAAGATAAATAATGACGAGTCCAGGTGTTCGGGCCCAGCAGCGTACGATCGGGCGGAGCGCAGCGATACCCATCGGCGGCTGATCCGATCCAAGCATCGAGCCGGTGACCAATGTATCGGCGCAATTCTTTCCGGCGCAAGACCAAATGCATGACTGGAGGACTGTATGACAGCTGTTAAGGCCGTCGAGGCAATTATCCGCCCGCGGGTAGGCGGCCAGGAGGGCAGGTACGCGCCGACTTGCGGCACGCCGACGGTCGACCAGCATGGGTGGACGAGACGGCAACGGCGCATTTCGCTGACGCGTGCACGGGCACCGAGAATCAGATACCTCATCAATCCTACGGCGATCCTTACGATCAGGTCAGGTCGAGACTGGTCAAGATCGAGTGGACGGAACGTCCGCGATGGCACCCGTACAAAGTGAATCAGGCCGGTCATTGGGGTCGTGCAGAGCGCGACATATGGGCGCTTCACCGGCTGCATCACATCCGGCGCAAACAGGTCGAGCTTTCCGCCTCATTACGGCGGCGAACCGCCAGCCCGCGATGCTCGCCAACCGGATCGGCCTCACCGGCATCGCCAACCGGACGAGCGTTTGATTACCTCATCGGCGCGGCCCTTCGGGCAAGCCGTACGCCGTAAACGACCCTGACCGCGGCGACTGGCGAAGCGTTCCATTTCAGGTGTACACGACGTGAGGCCTCGTGCGGGAGACGAGTGGTGCTTCCGGCAGATCCCAATAGCGTGCCCGCCGCCGCAAGTGGCGAGGACTTCGCCGCTCGTTACCGCGGTGGGCGACTGCTCTCCGCCGCCGGGCAGCCCGATGGCCGGCGCGCTGAAAGTGATCGAAGCGGCTCGGCACGAGTGGTCACGACTAGCAATTCCCCAGAAGCGTGCCCACTGGGAAAGACGATACCGTCGAGCGGCGGAACAGGCGACCTCGATGCTTGCACGGCCGAGACGGTGACCCGCCGGCGACGCCTCGCGGCGCGCCGACAATGCGCGCAAATCTATGCGATGAAGATGCTGGGGCCGCGAGCGAGCGGGTCCGGGCGATTTCGAGCCTGGCGGCGCTCGCTGCGATCTATTGTTGCCCGCGCTTTCGCATATCTTTATCTTCGATGGCGCTGTGCGGTAAATCGGCTGCGCCCTCCATCACCAATCGAATCTTCAGGCGCCACCCATCAGAAGTTCAGGGGACCGCCTTCGCCCGATGATCCGGTTTCTTGCGAAGCTCATCGCCTGCTCATCGCGGTATTTGATCGGGGGCGCCATGGAGTGGGGCTGCGTACTTGGCGTGGACATTCACTCCCAGCATCAATCGATCGCGGTCAATCGGCGCTGACCTTCATCGTCGGCGGCCAGCAAGCGGGATTCGGCCAAAGTTCCGCTGGACAGGCGACATCCAAATCATCCGCCAACCGTCGAGCGACCCCTGACGCTAGAAACCGCTGAGCGCTTCCGGCGCGCGCTGTCCCGCGGACGCTAAGAGGGTCGAACGAGATTCTGGCGGGATTGGCGGGCGATGTAGATGCAGACGCCTAGTCTAATTAAACACCGTAGCCCGTCACCCTTTCGCTACCCTTACCCCGCCGCCCGAAAAATCGCGGTCACCATATTTCCGCCGGCTAGAACAGCGAGCGGATGATTCCCCCATCCACCCGCTGTGCCGCGCCATTGATGGCTGACGCACGCTCGGAGCAGAGGAACGCGATCTGGGCGGCGATCTCCTGCGGTTCCGCCCAGCGCTGAAGCAGCGAGGACACGCCGGTAGTCTCGAAGTAGGCGGTCCGCATTTCATCCACGGTCTTGCCGGCGTCCGGGGCGATCTTGCGCAGGAATACCTCGACGCCTTCCGACCAGGTGGGCGCGACTAGCGCGCTGTTGACGGTGACACGAGTGCCCTTCGTGAGCTCGGCGAGGCTGCGCGCTATCGACACCTGCGCCGCTTTCGACATCGCGTAGTGGGCCATGCCGGGATTGGGCTTGGCGCTCTGGTCGCTCGCGATGAACACGATTCGGCCCCAATCCCGGTCCAGCATGCCGGGCAAGAGCACCCGGCCAAACGCACGCCGCTCATCACGTTCAGCTCGAACATGTCTAGCCAGTCCCGGTCGGAGATTTCGGTAAACTGCTTCACCTCGAATAACCCGACGTTGTTGACGAGGATGTCAACGGCCCCGATCCCGGCCGCTGCGGCCAGGATTTTTTGGGCGCCCTCTGCTGTCGCGAGGTCCGCTGTAACGCCGTGAGCTTCGCCCCGCCGCGACAATGCTGCCACGGTCTCGTCGAGAGCCGGCTCACGCCTTCCATTGACGATCACTCGCGCGCCCTCCGCGAGCAGCGCTTCCGCGATGGCGCGCCCGATGCCTTGCGTCGAGCCCGTCACCAGAGCCAGCCTGCCCTTGATGCCCAGATCCATTCGGTTTCTCCGTTACGATGCGTCGTTCCTTCGGATCATAACCGAGGAGGGATGAGGGATGAGGGATGAAGTGTCTGCGGAAGATCTCTGCCTCCGTGTGCTTGCGCCGCTTTTTGTTGATTGAATCGGCGGCCATCGGCGGCCATCGGTGGTTAGAATGGGCGTATGCAAGCCACTACGATGCACTTTCCCCTTACGCTCACGCATATCTTCGAGCGCGCGGGGAAGATTTTCCGGAAACGGAGATAGTCTCGCGGCTGCCGGACAAGCAACTCCACCGCTATCGCTATGCGGACTTCTACCGGCGAGCGCGGGCGCTGGGAGGTGCTTTGCGACGCATGGGCCTCAGACGCGGCGATCGCGTGGCGACACTCATGTGGAACCACTACGCGCACCTCGAAGCGTATTTCGCGATCCCGTGCGCGGGTGGTGTCGTGCACACGCTGAATCTCCGGCTGCATCCCGACGACATCGCCTATATCGCCAATCATGCCGGCGACCGCTTCCTGATCGTGGATGACGTGCTGCTGCCGCTTTACGAGAAATTTCGTGACCAGACGAAATTTGAAAAAATCATTGTCGTGCCGCTGAGCGGCACGGTTATTCCCGCCGGGTACGATGACTACGAGAAACTGATCGAGAAGGGCAGAGCGGTGAAGTGGCCGGTGCTGAGGGAAGAGGCCCCCGCGGGAATGTGCTACACCTCGGGCACGACGGGGCGGCCCAAGGGTGTCGTGTACAGCCATCGCGCGTTGGTTCTGCACTCGCTCGCGTCCTCGCTACCCGATGTGATGAGCTTGAGCAACGCCGACACGGTATGCCCTGTAGTGCCGATGTTCCACGTCAATGCGTGGGGCATCCCGTTCAGCGCCGTGATGACCGGCGCCAAGCTCGCTTTTCCCGGTCCGCACCTCGACGCGGTGAGCCTTCTGGATCTCTATCAATCCGAGCAGGTGACGCTGTCGGCGGGCGTTCCTACCATCTGGATGGGAATACTGCAGGCGTTGGAGCATGAGCCGTCGCGCTGGAGGTTTTCCGCCGGTTTGCGCATGGTAGTAGGCGGCGCCGCGGTGCCCGAGTCGATGATCCGCGCCTTCGACCGCTTCGGGTTGACGGTGATGCACGGCTGGGGCATGACGGAAACGGCGCCGATCGGGGCCGTGAACTACCTGAAGCGCGAGCTCGTAGGCGTGGACGGCGACCAGCGTTACGCGGTGCGGGCGAAGCAGGGCGTTCCGCTGCCGTTTGTGGAAGTGCGCGCCATGACTCCGGAGGGAGAGGCGCCCTGGAATGGCGAGGCGATGGGCGAGCTGGAAGTGCGGGGCCCCTGGATCGCGGCGGGCTATCACGACCTGCCTGAAGAGACCGACAAGTGGAGCGACGACGGCTGGTTTCGCACCGGCGACGTCGTTACGCTGGACGCCCACGGCTACGTCAAGATCACCGATCGCATCAAGGACCTCGTGAAGTCGGGCGGCGAGTGGATCAGCTCGGTCGATCTCGAGAACGCGCTCGTCGGGAATCCCAAGGTCGCGGAAGCGGCGGTGATCGGGGTGCCGGACGAGAAATGGGGCGAGCGGCCGCTGGCGGTGGTGGTGCTCAAAGCGGGCCAGTCGGCTACCGAAGGCGAGCTGCGCGCCTACCTCGCGCCGAAATTCGCGAAGATCTGGCTTCCCGACGGATTTGTTTTCGCGCAGGAGATCCCGCGCACCTCGACGGGTAAGATGTTGAAGGCTAAACTGCGGGAGCAGTTCAAGAATTGGAAAAGTGACTCGTGACTGGTGACTCGTGAATTGATTTCCAGATGGCAGGACGCGGACGCAAATGTTCGAGTCACGAGTCAAGAGTTACGAATCACTTCTTCCAGAATGGAGAGCGGAATGAGCGAAAAAACACTGCAAATCGATATCGTTTCCGACGTGGTTTGACCCTGGTGCTTCATCGGGAAGCGCAAGCTCGAGCGGGCGCTTGAGCGTTACCGCGAACGCCATCCCGATGGACCCGAGCCGGCGGTGCGCTGGCTGCCCTTTCAGTTGAACCCCGACCTGCCGGAGAACGGCATACCTCGCGAGGACTACGTCGCGCGCAAGTTCGGTACGCGCGGCAAGGGCGTCAACACTCGCGTCACCGCCGCCGGCGCTCAGGTTGGCATCCCGTTCGCCTACGAGAAGATGCTGGTCCAGCCCAATACGCTCAACTCGCACCGGCTGATGCATTACGCCGAGCGCGGGGGGAAACAAGACGCGCTGGCCGAGGAGTTGTTCCGCGCGCATTTCCTCGAGGGCACGAACCTGACCGACAGGGACGCCCTGGCCGACGTGGCGGCGCGTGCCGGACTCGACCGCGGCGAGGTGGCGGCCTATCTGGCGAGCGACGCCGACCGCGATTTGGTCGAGCAGGCTGACGCGGAAGCGCGCACCGCCGGCATCGGCGGAGTGCCGTTCTTCATTTTCAACCGCAAAGTAGGGGTATCCGGCGCGCAGGACGCGGACGTGTTGCTGGATGCGATGGAGCAGGCAGCTAAAGGCGAGGGATGAGGAACGGGGGAGTGTCGAGGAATGAGTGTCGAGTGAAGAAAGACGAGATACCAACGCTCTTCCCCTAGGCACCCGACACTCGACACCCGGCACCCGACCCTCGACCCTCGACCCTCGACACTCGTTTCCCGTCACTGCGTCTTCTCGTCCTTCGGAGGGCCGATAGTGATCTCCTGCGTTTCGCGGCGGGGCGCCAGCTTGAACGAGTTCAGGAACCGATTGATGTCGGAAGCGGGCATCGCGCTCTTGTTGCCGAACACGACGACCTGATAGAGACGGTTGTCGACGAGATAGAACCTGCCCCTCACGTAGGCGTCGCGATCCTTGAGCTTCCCCCAGGCGATAAACTCCATGCCGGGTATTTGTTTTCCAGCTTTATATCCGTGCCGTCTCCCTGCAGCTTGCCATCTATGCGCTTGATCCAGCCTTCGCGCAGGATGCTGAAAATCTGCCGCGGTTCCGTCGCACGAATCACCTGCTCGGGCCAGTCCGCATAGCCGACGCCGATACACGGCATCCCGGGTGCCGATCGAGTACCAGTGCGCAATGATTTTTCCGACCGGCGTCGCGAGCTCGTGCTTCTCGACGAGCGGAGGGCCCTGACCCATGATGCGAAATCCCCCGTCGGGAATATTGAGCTCCTGCCACCCGGGATCGCTGCACGCGGCGACGAGCGCCGCGATGACGGCAAGTGACGACAGTATTCGTGTGGCGGGTCGTGACATGGTGAGCGGGGCGCCCGGCCCGCCAAGGCGGCAAGCGCCTGCGCTATTCGTCCGGACATTTGTCATTTACCATACTTTCCGGATGCCGGAAGATACCATCTATCGCAACGCGCTGCCCCTCGCGTCGAGGCTGCTCGAATATCGCCTCGAGTCGGTGCTCGGCGCGGGCGCTTTCGGCATGACGTATCTTGCTTGGGATACCCATCTCGAAAAGCACGTCGCGATCAAGGAATACCTGCCGACCGAACTGGCGGTGCGTGCACTCGACGGGAGCGTCGTGCCCGTCACCACCGAGCACGGCTACAACTATCAGTGGGCTCTGGACCGCTTTATCCTGGAGGCGCGCACGCTCGCCCGCTTCAGTCATCCCAACATAGTGAGGGTCAACCGTTACTTCGAGGCCAACGGCACCGGTTACATGGTGATGGACTACGAGAAAGGGGAATCGCTGTGGCAGCTCTTGAAGCGCGCGCCCCGGCCGCAGGAGTCGCAGTTGAGAGCGATGCTCATGCCGCTGCTCGACGGGCTGGAGGCCGTCCACGAGACGGGGTTTCTGCACCGCGATATCAAGCCTTCCAACGTGTTCATCCGCGAGAACGGCATGCCGGTGCTGCTCGACTTCGGCGCCGCGCGCCAGGCCATCGGCGGTGCGACGAAGAGCCTGACCTCGATCTTGACGCCGGGCTACGCCCCACTCGAGCAGTATTCAGGCGATGGCCACCAGGGCCCTGGTCCGATATGTATGCGCTTGCCGGGGTACTGTACCGGGCCATCGTTAACGAGAACCCGCCGGATGCGGTAAGCCGCTTGCGCAGCGATGTCCTCCCAGAGAAGCTCGCTGCCGTGCGCGGCGAGGTGAGCGACGCGTTTCTCGATGCGGCAGCGTGGGCGCTCGCGCTCGACGAGAATCAGCGTCCCCGAAGCGTGCGCGAGTGGCGCCGCGCCCTGCTCGGCGAAACGCGGATACCCGCTCTCCCCGCAGCGGCGGGTCTCGCTACCACGGTGAGGCCGGACACCGCTACGGTTTACCCGTCGCAGCCGGAGGCAGCGCCGCCAGTGGAAGAGTTACCGCCGGCGCCGCGCCGCCGCGTGTCGTCACCGCGTGGGCCGGATCGGTCTTACTGGACCTGGGCTGGTGTGGGCCTTGCCCTGCTCGCAGCAGTGGCATTGGTGGTGACGTGGAACAATCAGCGCCAGCACGACAAGACGATCCTGGCGCCGGCGACAAGGGCGGCGGAACGGGCGCTCGAAAAGCCCAAGCTCAGGCCCAAGCCGGGCGTTCCACCGGGACAGCAGCCGCAGGTCGCTGCAGCCGTTCCGGAACGACCGTCGCGCGAACGCGGGGACCGGCCGGGGGAGGAAAGTGCCGACGACCCGCTGCGGCGGCAAGCGGCGCAGGAGTTCCGTGGCGCGGATTCCGATGGCGATGGCTACCTATCCCAGGGTGAAGCGCGCCGTTTCCCATTAATCTCCAAGGAATTCCAGCGGGTTGACGTTGATGGTGACGGGCGAATTTCGCTGCAAGAATTTATACAGCTGCGCCGCTGGCAGGCGCAGCAGCGCGTGCAGAAACCGGGTGATTCGGTTCCCTAATCACTCAATCACGGATTTGTATACACTGAATCATGGCCGAGCTGGACAACCCGAACGCACTGCCTGCCGGAAGCGTGCTGCTCGAGTACCGGATCAAGTCCGTGCTGAGTGCGGGCCGCTTCGGAATCACCTATCTCGCACACGACTCCGTCCTGCAGAAGGACATCGTATTCAAGGAGTATTTTCCGTCCGATCTGGCGCGGCGCGCGCCGGACGGCGTCGTAACGCCGGTGAGCGAAGACAGCGAAGCGAACTTTCAGAAGGGACTGGCGCAATTCGTGGTCGAAGCCCGGACGCTTGCCCGGTTCGTGCATCCGAACATCATGCGGGTCGACCGCCATTTCGAGGCGAACGGCACGGCGTATATGCTCAGAGAGTACGAGATAGGGGAATCGCTTGCGTACCAGTTTGCGCGCACACCCCAACCCGACGAAGCGACGCTCAAGGCAATATTGCGACCATTGCTCGACGGTCTGGAGGCGGTCCACGAAGCCGGCGTTCTGCACCGTGACATCAAGCCCGGCAACATCTTTTTGAGGGACGATGGTTCGCCCGTCACTGCTCGATTTCGGGGCCTCTCGGCTCGCCAGCCGCGACGCCATACAGGACATCATGTCCGTTCTCACACCGGGATACGCGCCGCTGGAGCAATACATACGCAGTGGCCGGCAGGGACCTTGGTCGGATATCTACTCGCTCGGCGCCGTGCTCTTCTTCGCGGTGACCGGCGAGCATCCTCCGGATGCGATGAGCCGGACTCGGATGGACCATGTCGAAAAGACGCTCAACGCCGCGCGCGTTTGGTACAGCGGGCCGTTCATCGAGGCGATCCAGTGGGCGCTGATGGTGGAGGAGGACCGGCGGCCCCGCAACGTAGGCGAGTGGCGCCGCGCTCTGTTGCGTGAGGCCTCGCCTCGCGCCGGCGCAAAAGTGGAATCCAGTGCCGAACCCTACGCGACGCGGAAATACGTGTGGATAGCGCTGGGCATGGTGATTTTTTTCTTGTTCGTCGAAGGAGCCGATATTGTGAAAGAACGCGAGCATGGGCGCGCAGCTCTCCAGCCAACGGTCAGGTCCGTTGGTCGTCCGTTGCTGCCCCGCGCCGCGCCGCCGCAGGCGGTCGACGCCCCGAGCACCGGCCTCAGCCGCGAAGAGATCGCGCGGAACCTTCCGCATCTCAGGGAGAAATTCTCGGAAATCGACGCCGATCGAAACGGGCGCGTTACGACCGAGGAGCTGCAGGGTTATTGGCGGCGCGAATCACCGGCTAAACCGGTGACGACTGACCGGTAACCGGTTGGAAAACCTGTTTCAATAGGAGAGGGCGACGATGGGACTTCGGCTGGAGTTCAACCTGGTGCTGCTGCTGGTGTTCGCGCTGGGCCTGGGCGTCACCGGCTATCTCTCGCACGAGCTGCTGCACAAGAACGCGCAGGACGAAGTGCTGCGCAATGCCGGAGTGATGATGGAGGCGGCGCTATCCATGCGCGGCTACACCAACACCCAGATCCGCCCGTTGATCCCGTACAGCGCGGACATCTTCCATCCGCAAAGCGTACCGGCGTATTCGGCGACGGAAATCATGAACTCGCTGCGCAAGAAGTACGAGGACTATTCGTACAAGGAGGCAACGTTGAACCCCACCAACCCGCGCAACAAGGCGGTGGAATGGGAATCGGATATCGTGAACGCGTTTCGCAACAATCCCGAACGCGGCGAGATCAGCGGCATACGCAAAACCCCGACCGGGCAATCGCTCTATCTGGCGCGTCCGTTACAGATCAAGGACGAGGCGTGCCTCGCCTGCCACACCACGGCGGCAGAGGCGCCGCCCGCGATGGTCAAGATCTACGGCCCCAACAACGGCTTCGGCTGGAAGCACATGGAAGTGATCGGCGCGCAGATCGTTTCAGTGCCGATGTCGCTGCCGGTCAAGAACGCGAATCGCGCGTTCTTGACCTTCATGGGATCGCTTACCGCGGTATTCGTCGTGCTCTTCGTCATCCTCAACGTGATGATGAGCGCGCTGATCGTGCGCCCGATCACCCGGATGTCGAAGGCGGCCGACGAGATCAGCACCGGCAACATGAAGATCCCCGAGTTCAGCGAAGCGGGCAGGAACGAGGTGTCGCTGCTCGCCAAGTCGTTCAACCGGATGCGACGCAGCTTGGAAAAGGCCATCGAGCTCATTGAAAAATAAGAAGAACCTTTAACCGCGAAGGGCACAAAGAAAGAAAGAAGATTGAAACGGTTCTATTAAGTGATACCTTTGTGTCTTTTGTATCCTTTGTGGTTCGAGATCCCGGGTGATGCCCGACGCTGAAGTTGCGAACGCACTGCCGCGCGGGTACGCGCTGCACGAGTACCGCATCGATTCCCTGCTCGGGGCGGGCGGTTTCGGCCTCACCTATCTCGCGACCGACGCGAACTTGAATCTCAAGGTTGCGCTCAAGGAGTATCTGCCGGGCGACTTCGCCGCCCGCGGCGAAGACCGCACGGTGCAGCCGAAGGCTACGTCCACGGCCGAGTCCTACAAGTGGGGCTTGCAGCGTTTCATGGCCGAGGCCCGCACTCTCGCTTCCTTCCGGCACCCCAGCATCGTGCGCGTGATGCGCTTTTTCGAGGCGAACCGCACCGGCTACATGGTGATGGAGTTCGTGGAAGGGAAGCCGCTCACGGAATGGGTCGAGTCGCAGCGCCCGCTGGCGCAGCAGACGCTGCTCGGCATCGCCGGCCCGCTGCTCGATGGTCTGGAGGTCATACATAAGGCGGGCTATCTCCACCGCGACGTCAAGCCCGCCAACGTATTCATACGCGACGACGGCTCTCCGGTGCTTCTCGACTTCGGGTCGGCGCGACTGCTGACGGGCGGCGATCAGACGCTGACCGCAGTGGTTTCCCCGGGTTATGCGCCTTTCGAGCAGTACCACACGCACGGCAAGCAAGGTCCGTGGAGCGACATCTACGCGTTGGGCGGCGTGATGTATTGGATGATCACAGGAAACAGGCCGGTCGAGGCCGCGGCGCGCGTTAGAACGGACATCATGCCGCCCGCGGCGCGCGTAGACAACGCGGCGCTCTATACCGCCGAGTTTCTGGATGCCATTGATTGGGCGATGAAGCCGCACGAGGAAGAACGGCCGCAAAGCATCGCCGAGTTCAGGCGCGCCTTCCTGGGCGTGGCTGCCCAGGCGAGGCCGGCGGACCGCACCGTGCCGCAGGCCGCCGCTCCTGCAAGGCCCGTCGACGCAAGCGGCATTGGCGGAACTCCCGGTGTCGCCCTCGACCGCGAGCGGGTGAAGCGAATCGAGGTCGAGCTGTCGCGTCGCATCGGCCCGATCGCGGCGGTGGTGGTGCGCAACGCCGCCAAGTCGGCCGTATCGATTCCGGCTCTCGCGGAGGCGGTCGCCGGTGACATCGCCGACGAGACGGAGCGCTCCTTGTTCCTCAAGAAATTCGTCGACGACGATGCCGTCACGAAACCGAGCGGCGTTGCGTCGCAACGCTTAGCCGATGCTTCAGTCTCGCAGAAATTCGGTGCCGACACGTTGCAGAAGGCTGAAACGCAGCTCGCGCAGTATATCGGTGCGATCGCCAGGGTGGTGGTAAGGCGCGCGGCCGCGAAGGCGCGCGACGAGGCGGAGCTCTATCTCCTCATCGCCGACGAAATCAAGGATCCCACCGAACGCAAGGCCTTCATCCGCAAGGCGGTTTCAATCTCGTACCGCCGGTGAGCCGTGCCTGACCGCGATGTCGAGCGGGCATGGCACACGTAACTCAGCATACTCAAGAGGCAAAGGGCGCCCGTGAAAGTAGAGCGCTCCCAACCCTCAGCGGAGGCAACATGAACGCGCCAGCCTTGCGTGGTTGCTTGTTCTCCAGCGTCGTCGCCGCGCTTAGCGCGCTCGCCTGCTCTCCGACGTTTT
The DNA here is from genome assembly GCA_963802355.1 of uncultured beta proteobacterium. GTDB lineage: Bacteria > Pseudomonadota > Gammaproteobacteria > Burkholderiales > SG8-41 > SG8-41. Next base: position 265,395 of record CAWDIV010000016.1, read on the forward strand.
CACAATCCTATCCGACAAAGCCAATCGAGCTGGTTCATGCCGACCGGCGCTTGCCGCACATACCGGACGTGCCGACGCTGCAAGAGGCCGGCTACGCAATCCAGGCCGGAACGATACGCGGATTCACGTTTCCCGCCGCGGTGCCGAAAGAGGCCGTGACCATCATGGAGGCCGCGCTCGAGCGCGCCCATAAGTCGCCGTTCTGGAAGGAACATGCGGCGCGCAACATGTACCAGGACATCTACCTGGGCAGCGCCGAGTTCTCGCGATTCCTCGTCAAGCGTCTGGCCGAGTACAAGGATTTTTACGATGCGGTGGGGCTTGGCGGCAAGCCCTGAGCCAGCAAAAAGTCCTTCACCGCCTTGATCTGGTCGTCCGCCATGAGCATGGGCGCGTGACCGACGCCTTCGAATTCCACGAGACTAGGTTGCGGGCCGCGCCGGGACATCACGGTCGCCGTCTCTTTGAGCAGCAGGTCCGACTGCGCGCCGCGCAGCAGCAATGTGGGGCAGGTGATCGCGTCCCAATACGGCCAGAGGTCAACGTCCGCGAGCGGCGATTGCTGCAACGGTAAGCCGATGCCGGGATCGTAATTCATGCCCCAGGAGCCATCCGGGTGCTGCTTCGCGTTGTGAACGGTGAGATGACGCCACTGTTCGTTGGTAAGCGGACCGAACGAGGCCGACACGAAGCGCACGTAGGCTTCCACCTCTTCCAGCGTCCGGTAGCGGGGATCCTTGCCGACGTAGGTGGCAAGTCGCTCGAGCGCGGCTTTCGGGATCCACGGTCCGACGTCGTTCAGCACGAGTCTTGCGATCGGTGTATTCGGGCGAGAGGCGAGAAGCATGCCGATGATACCGCCCATGGAAGTCCCCACCCAGTGAACCTGACGGGCAGAGCCGCTCGTGGATGCCGTCACCCGAGCGATCAAGGCCGTCATGTCGGCGCAATACTGGGGATAGGAGTATTCCTCTTTGGCCTGCACCCAGTCGCTCTTGCCGCGCCCCACGACATCCGGACATACGACGCGCAATTCCGGCTGCAGCGCCTGGGCCAGCGTGTCGAAATCGCGGCCGTTGCGGGTGAGCCCGTGGACGCATACGACTACGCGCTCGGCGGCGGGATCGCCCCATTCCACGTAGTGCATGCGGTGGAAACCCTTGGTGCCGAGGCAGAGGACAGCATCACTTCTCATGTCTTGGATCTCTTGCGGCGCACCTTTGGTTGTTCACGCTTCAGCGGTCTCGCAGCAGTTTACCGCCTCTGTGTAGCTCTCACAGCATGATCAGTCCCGCGCTGCCGGTGCCGAGAAAGATGATGAGGTGCACCCAGCTCCAGAGCCGGTAGCGCGAGCCCAGCTTGTCGGGAAGCTCGTTGGCGAGCAGGAACAGGCGCCCGTCGCGCGGCCTGACCAGGAGATGAACGCCTTCCACCAAGCCCGATTGCATTTCCGCATGGTGCTTGCGGACTTCGCGCTGTGCCTGCAGCCGGGCCAGTTCCCATTCCTTGAGGTCTATCCGGCCGTCCCGGTCGAAGTCGAAACGCTCGCGCAGCCGTGTCGGGTCCTTCTTCCACTCCGCGAGCAAAGCGCTCACGTCACCGCGTTCGTCCCGCGCCGAGACCGGATTTGCGGTAGACGTGCTGAATTCCCCGATGGCGTAGAGGATGCTGGCAGGCAGCAACAGGCACTCGGTGTAGCGGTGGCTTCCTTGTTCCCATGACTTGTAGTCGCAAGTGAGGACCTCCGCACCCTCGGGCGAAATGACGCACTGGCCGGTGTCGTCCACCAGGAGGAAGTGCTCTACGCTCTTTCCGCTGTCGACGGTGCGCCACTTGTTGTCCGACGTTCGTTCCTCTACCTGAAACGAGTACCAACAGCAGGGCTGGCTGCTGAGCTTGGACCGGACCGCTTCGCCCGCAATCATTTCCGCACGGCCAAAAAGCTCCACGTAACCCTGCGCGGCGGAGGCGATCTTGGACGTAGGCAGATCGTGGATCTGGCGATAGCGCCGGTAGTTCGCGGCCCATGCGCAGAAACTCACCGCCGCCATGGCGAACAGGGCATAGGGCCAGACTTCCCGGGACTCGGCTTCGAACGCGACAAAAAGGATAGCCAGGTGGATGGCGCCCGAGAGCCATCCTGGCTGGTGCAGCCGCGTCGATTTCTTGATCATACGATCTCATGCGGTAATCAGGACCCGAAGAGCTTTTTCACATCGACGTCCGCCTTCTCCTCGGCCTCGAATTCGAGCAGCTGCGCGGGCTTGAAATTGAACATGCCTGCAACCATGCTGTCGGGGAATTGCTCGATGCGGACGTTGTTGACGTTTACCGATTCGTTGTAGAACTCCCGGCGGTCGGCAATCGCGTTCTCGAGGCTCGAGATGCGGCTTTGCAATTGCTGGAACGTCTGGTTGGTCTTGAGATCGGGATAGGCTTCCGCCAGCGCGAAAAGGTTGCCGAGCGTCGCGCGCAATGTTCCCTCGGCCTGGCCCAGCGCGCCGATGTTCTGCTGCTCGCGCGCGGTAAACACCTTGGATCTCGCCTCCATGACCCTGGTGAGCGTGTCTTGCTCGAACTTCATGTACTGCTTGCAGGTCTCGACCAGTTTGGGCAGCTCGTCGTGGCGCTGCTTGAGCAGCACGTCGATGTTGGCCCAGGCCTTGGTGACGTTGTGCTTGATCTGGACGAGATTGTTGTAAAGCATGATGGCATAGACGACCACCACTACCAGCACGCCCAGGTACGATGATGGTTCCGATGCCCATAGCCCCTCCCCGAGAGCGGATGACTCCGGGGATTCTATCTCAGGGAAGGTCTTTCGGATGCAGCGTCCCAGATGAAGCGTCTCAGATGGAGCGTCTCAGGTGAAGCGTCTCAGATGAAGCGTCTCAGATGAAGCGTCACCTGAGGGATGAAGGATGAAGGATGAGGGATGAGGGAAAAACCCTGTGACGAGCGTCCCAGATGAGGCATCAGCAGTACCTAGTCGCGGCTTGATCTTACTTGTGCGGTTGCGGCCCGACACAGACGTTTAGGCAAACGAGTCTGGCTCCCTAAAATGCTCAACGTCCCGAATAAGGCGCGCTGAAGGCAGCGCGCGGCGCTGCTTCGTTGGCGTCGCTCTCGATTCGGCTGTTAGGCCGCGGACAGGGGAATTCAATTCGCGTGCTCGAAAATTGGCCCGTGCATTTGACCTTGGGGCCCCTGAGAGCCGCCGAGCAGCGGAGATCAGTCCGGGGTTTCGGTCGAGCACTGTCGAACCAGAGTGTCGGCGTTCGAGTGACGAAGGAACCGTCCACGACCATGCCGTCGGAGAGGAAATGGTAAGTGAGTTGCGCAGACCGCCGGACTGGTCGAGCAGCGCACGGGACCGCTACGAGTTTACGAGGTGGCGGCGGCGAACCGGGGATTGTACGAGTCAAGGACATGGGTAACACTCGAGTTCAAGGACATGGGTTACAACTTGAGGGTCAAATAGTCCTCTCCTCGCTTGAGATTTCTTTCGTCGAATTCGCCGAGACACACAGGTCCGAAGTGCACCTTCCATAGTCCATCGGCTACGGCCTCGATGCCGACGTTCTCACCAGCGAGTACATAGCCTACATAGATTCGCCAGGCGTTCCAATAGATCAAGACCACTGTCGCAAACGCGATGAGAATGGAAATAGCTGGGGTAAGCCACTTCAGGCAGGTGTTTGGGATAAGGACGCGGCGAGAGGGTATATGCGCTAGCGGGTGTGCGTTGCCCCAGCGCTTCGTGAGGACGCTGCTCGTTGTAGTGGCGGCGGAATGCATCAAAGCGTTGCTGCAAGGCCCGCGTAGTCGGAGCCGGCGGTTGCGCTGCAGCCCGCTTCAGCGTGCGATGCATGCGCTCATGACGGCCATTTTGTTCTGGGCATCCTGGGGCAATGCGTTCAGGCACGATGCCCAGCCGAATCCACCAAATGGAAAGGCGCGACAGCCCGGCCGTGCCCGCACTGGCGAACGGCACGCCATTGTCGGTGCGCAGCCGCTCGGGCAATCCATAACGACGAAACAACCGCTCGAAGGTGATCCGGGTCTCAATTCCTCGAGTGCCCGGCAGTCCTCGGCAACCCAAGAGGTAACGGCTGGCATGATCCATAACGGTGAGTGGGTAGGACCAGCACCGATCGCCCGTAAGGAACTGGCCTTTGAAGTCAGCGCTCCACAGACCATTGGGTACCTTGATGCCCTCTACGAGCACGCCCGAGCGCGCCACCCGACGCCGATCGCGCCGCGGCACAATCAACCCCGCCCGCTTCAACACGTTGTAGATCGTGGTGCGCGAAGGCACCGGCTGGTCTGGGTAACGCTCTCGCAGTTTGGTTTGAATCTTCTTCGGACCCAGCTCAGTGCTACGGCTACCGCGCAACTTGAGGATGGATTGCTGGATCGCATAGGGCACCTGGGTAGGCTGGCTGAGCGGTCGGCGACTCCTCTCCTCCAATCCTTCCGCACCCTCGAGTCGGTAGCGTTCCACCAACTTGTAGCCCGTCTTACGGCTAACCCCGTAGCGCATACACAGCTCGGTGAAACTGTAGAGCTCACGCAAATAGTCGGCAACAAACAGCACTCTTTGGTCCATAGGCTTCAGATCCTTCCAAGGCATGGGCACCTCCCATAGATGTCCATGCAGGATAAAAACTGTTACCTATGTCTTTGAACTCCTTTGTTACCCATGAGTGTGAGTCATACCGATCCCCTTTCTCTCGTGAGTCTCTTTGGGGGGCAAAGAGAGTCACTGGGCCCCGCGAGGGGACCATATAACCTGAACTTGTGATGAAGTGACGAAGTGATGGAGTGACGCTCCCACCACCCCGGCGCTCCGCGCCACCCCTCCTTGGGCAGGAGGGGAATTTCACCTGGACGCGTCATCTTATCGGGCGCCTTATCTGAGATGCGGTATGTCTACCACGAATAGTTGACCGTGTAGCGCACGACGGATTCCCCGCCCGGGGCGACCTTGACGGGAAAGTGTACGGTCCGCGCATCCTGTTTTTCGAATTCGTGCGTCTTCGCGGTGATCTGCCAATTCACCCAGCGGTAAAGATTCTCCTTGACGATGACCGTCAGGGCTTCCTTCTTTTGATTGCGCAACTTCACTTCGATTTCCTCGGTCATGATGCGGCGCGACTTGTCCACCGAGAAATTGAGCTGCCGGCGTTCGCCCACGACGTCGAACGCCGAACCGAGCTTGATAAGCACCTTCTCGTTCGCCGGCGTGTGCTCGATCGCATCCTCGCCGATGAACTCGAGCGTCTTGTCGGCTTCATCCAGCTTCGATACCCGGATGCGCCCCGCGGGCAGCGGCATGCCCATGTTGTTAACGGCGGCGTTTCTGAAGCTGATGTAGACATCGACCTTTTTGTTGCCCTGGGTGCCGAAATTGCGGTCGGTAACGGGGTCGGGACCGTAGCCGTAGATGGGTGTTGCGCCGTAGTAGACGAGGGTTTTCTCGCACGTCACGCCGCGCGCGACCGGAAACAGCTCGATCTGCTTGGTCGAGTTGTCCGGCAGCGTAGTAGAGCGGCCCAGCGTATAGAGATGGTACTCGAAGAACGCCTTCTGTTCGAACCCCGCCGCACGGTCCTCCATCGCCATTGCCCGCTGCGCGGTCTGAGGTAGCACGCGTCCCTGCGGCGTTGCGCGCTGCACATCGCCAGCCACCAGCTTGAGCCTGGCTTCGGGATAGCTCGCGCCGGACTGATTCAGGATGCTCACCCATGCTCCAACGTCCAGGCGGCACGCGTTGGCGTTCTTGCCCTCGGCATAGGTCAGGTTGTAATCAGCCCACCAGGTGATGCCGGACGTCTGGTACGACACGCGCGTGCGGTGTGCGCCTGCGCGCTGCGCGGAGACATCCCATACGAGCGTCGGGCGCGTAATCAAACCGCCGGGAAGCTCGGGCAGGCGCACGCCGGTGTTGTGTGGCAGGATCTGCAGCGTGCCGTCCTCGCGTCGCAGCGTCAGGCCACCGGCTGTGGAGAGCAGCGTGCCATTGAAGGATTCGACCCCCGTTCCGCGAATCTGGTCGACGCTGATGGAGCGGTCCACGTATTTCTGCATGAGCTTATCGGTATTCACCAGGTCGAACTGAAAATTCTGCTCCACGACACTCGTCGCGGCAGCATCGGTGAGCGATTCGAACGTGACGGTGGTTGGATCGATCAACGCGGCGACGTCGGTGAAGCGCACGGTATTGCGGCCGCGGTTGAGGGTGAGCTCGCGCTCGTTGCGCACGACGGCATAGCCGGGTATCGGCTGGCCCCGACCGCCGTTGCGGTACAGCTCGGGCGGCACTGCCCCGGGGCGCGCGCTGCTGTAAATAGTCAGCGCATCACCGCCGTGGGCCGCAGGCGCCGGCGCTAAGCAGAGGCAGGCGAAAGCGGCAGTCATGCTCATGGCGGTCGTGGTGGCGGCGTGCATTGTTGCTCCTTCCGGCGAATGGTGGGTCTGCCTGCATTAAACGCAGCAGGGATTGCAAAGGGGTTAATAGGCCGTGCGAATTTGGACGCGCCGAATCGCTTAGAATTGCGAGATTCGGGAGGAGCGGGAAAATTGCGCAGCGTGTGCGTGTTTTGCGGTTCGAATACCGGGTCGGGCGCAGCCTATGCCGATGCGACGCGCTCGATGGCCCGCGCTATCGCGCGCGCCGGATTGCGGCTCGTCTACGGCGGCGGGAGCATCGGATTGATGGGCGTGCTCGCCGACGCCGCGCTGGCTGCCGGTGCTACCGTGATCGGCGTGGCACCCCGCCGCCTGCTCGAAAGGGAGGTGGTGCATCGCGATCTTGCGGAACTGCACATCGTCGAAACGATGCTCGAGCGCAAGACGTTGATGGCGGAGCTGTCTGACACGTTCATCGCTCTTCCCGGGGGCTTCGGCACGCTCGATGAGCTCTTCGAAATGCTGACCTGGACGCAGCTCGGCTTCCAGCACAAGCCCTGCGCGCTGCTCAATGTGGCGGGCTACTTCGACGACCTGATGGGGTTCCTGGATCACGCGGTGGACCAGCGCTTCGTCACGCCCGCCCATCGCGCGATGCTGCTCGTCGAGGATGATCCCGCATCCGTGCTCGCGCGACTGCAGAGCGCCCGGCTGCCGGAAACCGGCAAGTGGATCGGGCGCGACGCGTCGTGAGGCGCCCGCCCCGGGCGCCCTGCGGCTACTTGATCAATCCTGCCTGCCGTCCGATGTCCTGGACCCGCTTGTGCTCGTCGCGTATCTCGGCGAACATTTTTTCCGGCCCCGAGTAGTCGATCAGGATCCCGAGCGGCTTGAGCTTGGCTGCGAGGGCCGGCGACTTGATAGCGCGCTCCAACGCGGGTACCAGCGCGTTCGTCACTTCGGCGGGCACGTTTGCCGGCGCCAGGAAACCCGCCCAGACGTCGAACAGCGGCTGCTTGTAGCCCAGCTCGGGCAGGGTCGGTATGTCCGGGAAATCGGGATACTTGCTCGAGATCACGATTCCCCGCAGCGCCCCGCTGCGGAAGTGGCTGGCAAGAGTTCCCAGCGCCAGCACCAGGCCTTCTATGTGCCCGCCGCGCAAAGCGGTGACGGCAGGCGTCGCGCCGGTGTACGGCACCATCGTGATGTCCGTCCCCGCGACCGAATTGATGACTTTCACGCAGAAGTCGCCGACCGATCCTACGCCGGCCGTGCCGACACGAACGGCACCCGGGTTCTTCTTCGAGTACGCGATCAGCTCCTGCAGAGTGTGGTACGGCGCATCGGCGCGGACTGCGAGCGTGCTGGGCGAGCGCATCGCCACCGCGAGCGGCGTCAAATCCTTCAACGGGTCGTAGCCCGTGGACGCCGGGTCGAGCAGCGAGCGGAAGATGAGGGCGGCGTTGTTCGCCAGGACGATCGTGTAACCGTCGTTCTTCGCTTTGACGACGATATTGGTTCCGAGCCCTCCGCCGGCCCCCGGGCGATTGACAGCGACGATGGGCACCTTGAGCTCGCGGGAGAGGTCATCCGCCACCGTGCGGCCGACGAGATCCGTCGTGTCGCCCGGTGCAAGCGGGATCACCAGGCTGATCGGACCCTTGGGATAGTCCTGGGCGCGGAGTGGCGCGACAACGGCAAAGATCAGGACCGCGGCAACAAATGCTCGTGCGTAGACGTTCATGACGGACTCCTCATTGACCTGCCGGATGCGGCGGCAATACACTGGGATTTGCCACAGGATACTCCTCAGGGGATCACGATGACTGCGCCGTCCACCCGCCCGACCGTCACCATCTCACCGAACAATCCCGTGTTCGATCTTCCCCTCTATGTTGCCCGCGACGAGGGACTGTTCGAGCGGGCCGGCATCGACGTGCGCTTTCAGGCCAAGTACCTCGGAGCGCAACCCGTCCGACCGCGAAGCCTTCGAGCGCCTCAAGGAGTCGCTGTTCGAGCAGGGCAAGGCCGACGTCTACAACCTTTGCGAATGGGCGGGCATCGACCGCAGCCAGCGCAGCTGCCGCGGCGCCCAGGTGCTTGCCTTGCGCCCGGCCGTCGGAGCGCAGGCGATCATGGCCTTCGACGATGCGATCCAGGAGCCGCGCGACCTCGCTGGCGTGGCGGTCGGGATCAACGAGCGCACTGGGTCGCATTACACGACGCTCCAAAGCCTGGAGGGCGTGCTGCCCCGCGGCGAGATCGTCGTCGAGCACGTCGGCATCCCGGAACGGCGCTACGAGGCTCTGAAGCAGCGGAGCGTGCGCGCGGTCGCGGTCATGGAGCCGTTCATCAGCCTCGGGCTGAAGGAGGGCGCGCATATCGTCGATGTCACTTTCTATCGCGGCGCGGAAGTCATCGCCCCCGATCTCTCGCCCGAGCAGCGCACGGCATACCTCGACGCCATCAACCAGGCCGCCGACCGCATCATGGCGGACTTCGGCCGGTACAAGCACTACGTCACCGAGCAGACGCGCGGCGCGCTCGCCCCGCACGAGATGAGCGACCACTACGTTCGCTACACGCACTACGTTGCCTATGAAGCGAGGCGCTTCGACCAGGTGTACGCATGGATGCGATCGTGGGGACTCGCGACGGGAGACGCGGACCACGCAACGCTGGTGGCGAGTCTCTAGGGAAAGGGGCCACAGTGATTGCGCCCCGTTGATGTCAACACCCGCGAGTTCTTCCACGGGTGTGGGGTCGGCTTAGTGAGGCTGGTCAAGTGGGCATTCCTCATCCGCTCATTTCCCGTGCCTATGGCGCTGCTGGCAGCAGGCATCGCCCATGCCTCCCCACCGCTGCTCACGGGCGTTTTGTTCGCCCAAATACGCGTGGCGATCGAAGAACGCCGGTTCTTCTTCGCGCAGGCCAATCACCGGCAAAACCTCTACTACCAGATGATCTCCTGAGGCGCTGCGCGGGGCTACTTCCGCGCCTGATTTCGGTGGACTTAGGCTATGGCCGGGTGCCGGCATGAGCAGCCCAAAGGTGCGCAGTGCGCCCGCCGCCGCGCTGATTCCCGAGGTGCGGGTAATTCTCGATGCCCTGCCGGTTCCGGCCATGCTGAGCGTGGGAAGTGAAGTTCTGCACGCCAACGCAGCGATGCGCGCCTTGGATAATCCAGGCGCGTGCGAGCGTGTGCCGCTCGCGCTGCAGGGTCTCGGCGCATGCGTCCTCACGATCGGCGCAGCTTCCGCTCAGGCGAGTGCCCAGACGCAGCGCCTCGCCTCGCTCGGATTCATGGTCGCAGCCGTGTGTCACGAGGTCTCGAACCCCCTCTCGGCAGTGCACTCCATGCTTCAGATCCTGCAGTCGAAGCGCGGCGTCACCCCTGAGACGATCGAGAAGGGCTTGGCCTCCATCAGTGCGAATGTCGCGCGGGTGCTTGCGATCACGAAGAAGCTCGGCGATTTCTCCCGCGTTGGCGGCGAGGCGCCAGTCCCGGTGTCGGTGGATGGCGCGGTCGAGGAGGCCATCGCGCTTCTGCGCCACAGCGCCTGCGGTCTCGCGCTCAGGGTGGACTACCGAAGCGCCCCGGGCGCGGCCGTGCTCGCGCGGCGCGGGAACCTGCAGCAGATCGTGTTCAATATTCTACTCAACGCCGCACAGGCGATGAGTGGGGCCGGTCGTATCGAGGTCCGGGCCGCAACCACCCGCGAGGGCAGCCTGGAACTTTCGATCTGCGACACGGGCCCAGGCATTCCGGATGCGCACCTCGCGCGCATCTTCGAGCCTTTCTTCACCACCAAGCAGGCGGGAGAAGGTACCGGGCTGGGTCTCGCGATAAGTTCCGAGGTGGTGCAGGAGATGGGTGGGACGATACGCGCATCCAACCGCCCGGAGGGTGGGGCATGTTTCGAAATCGTTCTTCCGGTTTGGGAGGGTTAGCCGTGCTGGCGCGACCCCTCAAAGGCCCGCGCGTGCTGGTCATAGACGACGATCCCGGCCTCGCCGAAGTGATCGAATTGCTGCTCGCCCGCGAGGGCTATGTGGCGGAGCGCGCCGACACCGTGAAAGCCGGTCTTGCGCGCGTTGGCGCGGGCGATATCGACCTCGTCGTCACGGACCTCAAGCTGCCCGACGGCACAGGCCTCGATGCGATCCACAGCATCCGCGGCGCGCACTCCGAGCTGCCGGTAATCATGATCACGAGCTACTCGTCCATGGAAAGCGCGATCGCCGCGCTGCGCGCGGGGGCCGTGGATTACATCATCAAGCCGTTCGACAACGAGGAGTTCATCCATGCCGTCGCCCGAGCGCTGAACGAGCGGCGCATTCGCCGCGAGAACGCCGTGCTCAAGCGCAGTCTGAAAAACGTTTATGAGGCGCGACCGATGGTCGGAGAGTGCCCTGGCATGCGCCGCGTCATCGATCTCGTAAGCAAGGTGGCGCCTTCCGACGCCAGCGTCCTGATCGCCGGCGAGACCGGCACCGGCAAGGAGCTGATCGCGCTTGCGCTTCACTATCGCAGCCCGCGCGCCGACGGTCCGTTCGTCCCCGTGGATTGCGGCGCGTTGCCGCGCGAGCAGCTGGAGCACGAGCTTTTCGGGCACGAGCGCGGGGAAGGTGTCATCCGCGAGGCGGACGGCGGAACGCTGTTCCTCGACGAAGTCTCTGAGATCGCGCCGGCGCTGCAGGGGAAGCTGCTGCGCGCGCTGGACGAGAAGATGGTGAGACGAGTGCATCCAGTCGACGTCCGCATCATCGCCGCCACCCACCGCGACCTGGCGGCGGCAGTCGAGCGCGGACAGTTCCGCAAGGATCTCTACTACCGGCTCAGCGTGATCGCCATCTCGGTGCCGCCGCTGCGCGAACGCGGCGAGGACGCGCTGCTCCTCGCGCGGCACTTCTCCCAACAGCAGGCGCGCAGGCTCGGCAAGCCGGTCCCGTGCTTCGACGCCGAGTTCTCTTCCTTCCTGACCACTTATGCCTGGCCCGGCAACGTCCGCGAGCTCGAGAACCTCATCGAGCGCGCGGTGATCCTGGCGGAATCCGAGGTGCTTACAGGCCGAGACCTCGCCGAGGTGGCGCCGGCGCTGCCGATGGTCCGCGCCGCGGCGCCACTCATGGGCGGAACCCGGCCGATAGCGGTCGAGCAATACATCCGCGAGGTCGTCGAGCGCTTCCAGGACTCGTACAGCGAGAGCGAGCTCTCAAGGTTGCTCGGCATAGGCCGCAAGGCGCTCTGGATGCGACGCCGCCAGTGGGGTCTCAAACGCACCCGCAAGGCTGATCACTGAGAGAGTGGGCGGGAATGCGTGACGCCGCTGATGCCGGAGCATAAGGGAGGCGTCCCTTGATTTCGCCGGCACTCCGAGGATGTTTCGCCCCGAAATGCGGGGTTTCATTGTGAAACGCCGGCGTGGTAGCGGGCGCTGACGGGGCTTGCATTCTGGCGAAGGTCTTGCTATTGAGGGATTTACCCATCTGACAGAGGAGGAACGACATGGCTGAGTCCAAGCCCGCTCCCGCGCAGCCAGCGCGCAAGAAGGTCACGATCCCGATGCTCATGGAGAAGATGAAAAAGGGCGAGCCGATCGTGCAGCTCGCGGTCTACGACTACGAGACAGCGATCGTTGCGGACCGCGTCGGCATCGACATCCTGTGCGTGTCCGATACCGGCGGGATGGTGCTCTTCGGGCACGAGGACACGACCTCGGTTTCGTTCGAAGAAGTGATGTTCATGGCACAGGCCGTCAAGCGCGGCTCGAAGTACGGGCTGCGCATGGTTGACATGCCCTACATGAGCTTTCACCTCTCCGCCCAGCAGGCGGTGGACAATGCAGCCAAGTACGTTTCCCAGGGTGGTGCGGAAGTCATGAAGTGCGAGGGCAACCGGCATCACGCGAAATACATCGAGTCGATCATCAGGGCGGGCATCCCGGTACAGGGGCATATCGGCATCACGCCGATGCGCATGGCGCAGCTGGGAGGCTTCTTCGCTCAGGGCAAGACCGCCGATCGCGCCAAGGAACTCGTGGACGACGCCTGGGCGATGGTGGATGCGGGCTGTTTTTCGATCATGTGCGAAGTGACGACTTCCGAGGTTTGTGAGTATCTCGCCGAGACGCTGCCGGTTCCGGTGGTGAGCCTCGGCGCCGGCAACCGCGCGCACGGTGTGCATATCATCGGCTCCGACCTGTTCCACCTGTACGAGAAACACACCCCGCGCCATTCGAAGGTCTACGCCGACCTCGTTCCCATCATCGAGAAGGGACTCACCGACTACCGCGACGACGTCCGCGCGCGCCACTACCCGGGCCCCGAGCACACCGTCTTCATGAAGGAGGACGAGCTCGCGAGCTTCAAGGAAAAGGTGGGTTGGAAGCAATAACCTCATCCGGCGATATATCGGCATGGCGCTCGCGGCTAGCAACGTGACGGTCGCCGAAACCGGCGTACTCGCGCAGGCACGCTTTTTTTCCCGCCTGACTCCCGAGCAGCTCGAGCGCGTTGGCGCGCTCGCGAAACGGCGCGCCTTTCCCAGGGATACGCGCATCTACGTGGTCGGCGATCCGGTGAACGATTTCTACGTGCTTGCCGACGGCATGGTCCGCTTCACCCTCGGTCTGGGAAAGCGCGAGACTTCCGCCGGCGAGATCATCCGGCGCGGCGACGTATTCGGATGGGCTCCGCTGGTCGAAGGGCATACGCACCGCATCGCCACCGCATACTGCCTCACCGACAGCGAGGTGCTCGCGATCAACGGTGCGGAGCTCCGCGCCTTGATGGATGCCGAACCGACTCTCGGCTATGCGCTCGATGAAGCAGCTCGCGGCGCTGCTGACCAGCGAGCTCGTCGCCTTCGCCGCCGGCTGAGCCGCGCCGGGCTGCAGGAGTGTCCCGCTGATCTCCTGCTCGCCGCGGTGGCGACGGTGGTCGGGGTATTCATCGGGACGGTTGGGGTAGGCGGCGTGCTGATGGTGTCCTACCTCGCGCTCTACGGCGGGCTGAGCATCCACCAGGCCGCGGCGACCTCGCTCTTCACGTTCCTGTTTACCGGGATCCTCGGCACCTGGCTGTTCGGGCGCCGCGGTTCCATCGAATGGCGCGTCGCGGCGCCCGTGTGCCTCGGGGCTGCAGCGTTCGGTTACGCGGGCGCTGCGGCGGCGGCGGCGATCGATCCGCTGCCGCTCGCCGTCATCATTTCGCTGGTGATCGTCGGCGCCGGCGTGTACGTTCTCGTGCCGCCACGCACTGCGCAGGTCAACCGCACCGGTGCGCGGCTGGCGCGAGCAGACGCTCCTGACGAGTATCGGCGTAGTGTCGGGCTTTGGATCCGGGCTTTCCGGGGCAGGCGGGCCGCTGTTTTCCGTTCCGCTCATGGTGATCCTGCGTTACGCGCCGTTGGCCGCTGTAAGCACCAGTCAGGTCCTGCAGATCATCGCCTCCTGCTCTGGGTCCATCGGCAATTTGCGCTTCGGCACCATAGACTTTCGCGTCGCCGCGCTCGTCACGGTGTTCGAACTCGTCGGCGTGCTCGTCGGCGCGCGCATCGCGCACACGGTGAGCGAAACCGCGCTGCGCTGTCTTGCCGGCGTGCTGTGCGTCGCGACAGGCGGTCTCCTGCTCGGCCCGATCGCTGTGAAGGCACCGAATTCGCACGAGGAGCATCTCGCGACGCGGCGAGCGGCCGGCCTGTACGATTTCTCCTTCATGGGACAGTGGGAGATCGCCGGCGCCGGAACGCTCGAGTTTCTGCAACGACTACAGACCCGCAACCTCGGACGCATCGAGCCCGGGCGTATTGTCTATACCCTCCTGCTGCGCGAGGACGGCTGCGTGTTCATCGACGCGACGGCTTGGCGCCTCGAGACCGACCGGTTCTGGCTCTTCACTGGACGGCGCAGCGATTCCGCGTGGATCGGCGACTGCGCGAAGGGCCGGTGCACGCCCGTGGATCGCTCGGGCGAGCATGCAGTCATCGCCCTCCAGGGTCCCGCGAGCGGCACCATTCTCGGCGACCTGGTCGGATTGGACTTCGTTCGCGCCCTGCGCTACTTCCGCTTCGCTCCCGCGTTGGTGGGAGGTCGGCGCACGGTGATCGGCCGGCTCGGGTTCAGCGGCGAGCTGGGCTACGAGCTGATCGCACCTGCCGGGGAGGGTGACAGGCTCCGCCAGGCCGTGCTCGAAGCGGGGAGGGCGCATGGCATACGCGAATGCGGATTCGAGGCCGCGGACAGTCTGCGCATCGAATCGGGGTACGTGATCTTCGGGCGTGAGATCGACGGTAGTTCGGATCCGTTCGAGCTTGACCTCGCGCGACTGGTCGAATTCGATGCGCGGGACTTCATCGGGGCGCCCGCCTTGCGGGCAAAACGTCTGGCTGAGGCCCGCACGCATTCTTCGCGGCCTCGAGATCGCCGCCCGCCCGCCGCTGCCGCGCATGCCGGACGGACCGCCGCTCGCTTGCATCACCAGCGAAAGTTACTCACCTCTGCTCCGCCGGGCAATCGGTCTCGGCTTCGTGGACCGCGAAGCGTCACAGCCGGGCATGCTCGCGAGCCTGCGGGACGGGCGGCTCGCGCGGGTCGCGCGGCTGCCTTTCTACGATCCGGGCCGGCATCTGCCGCGCCGTGCCGTTGAGCACCCATCGGATTCGTGATATCCATCGCCATGCCGGTCAGATAGGGGAATCCGCACGCCATGAAACACACTCCTTTGTACGAGCAGCACCTCCGAGACGCGTCAACGGTGATCAACCTCAAGGGGTTCGCGCGCGCCATGCATTACAGCGGCCACGCGGCGGAGCATCGGGCGGTGCGCGAGCGTGCCAGCCTGTGCGACGTGTCGCACATGGGCGAGCTCGAATTCAGGGGTCCGGACGCGCTGCCGCTGGTGCAGAAGGTGATCGCCAACGATGCCGGCCGGCTCGCGGTCGGCCAAGCCCTGTACTCGGTGATGTGCGATGAGCGCGGCATGGTCATCGACGATCTGGTCTGCTATCGGCTGGCCGCCGATCACTTCGTGTGGGTGGTCAACGTCACCAAGACGGACGAGGACTATCAGTGGGTGCTCAAGCATGCGCGCGGGATGAACGTGACGGTGAGCAACATCTCGACCGACACGGCGCTCCTCGCATTGCAGGGGCCGGAATCGAGGGAGGTGCTTGCAGCGCATCGCGCAGGCGGACCTTTCGCCTCTAAAGTACTACTGGTTCACCCAGACGAAGATCCACACCGCGCACGCCGAAGTTCCCGTGCATCATTGCGCGGACCGGATACACCGGCGAGCGCGGCTACGAAATCATGGTCGCTCGCGAACTGGCGCCCCGGGTCTGGGACGAAGTCCTGGTGTCGGGCCGGCCGCTCGGCGTCGTGCCGCATGGCGTGGCGGCGCGCGAAAGTCTGAGAACGGAGGCCGGCTACCTGCTGAACGGCAACGACATGGATGCGCAGACCAACCCCTTCGAGGCGGGACTCGAGTGGGTGGTCAAGCTATCGAAAGACTTTATCGGACGCGACGCACTCGCGCGCATCAAGTCGAACGGGGTAGCGCGCAAGCTCGTGGGCCTCGAAGTGCAAGGGCCCCATACGGTGCGAAACGGCTATCCGATCATGCGGAACGGTCGGGAGGTCGGACAGGTCACGAGCGGCCCGCTGTCGGCGGGCATCGCCGGGCGCAATCTGGGGCTCGGATATGTCTCATCCGAGCACGCGCGGGTCGGCACCGAGCTGGAAATCGAGATCCGGGGTAGAAAAGCCGGGGCGCGTATCGTGCCTATCCCCTTCGCGCCACGCCGGGTCAAGGACGAGCCCACCGTCAGTACGTATTCGCCGTACCACTTGCGCTACAACGAATCGCACGTTTGGGCGCGCGTCGATGATGGCGCAGCGGGGAATGTCGTGACCATCGGGGTCTCGGACTTCTGCCAGCGCAGCCTGGGCGACATCTTATGCGTCGATTTGCCTAAAGTGGGACACCAGGTAGCGAGAGGGGCCTCCCTGGGCTGGTGCGACAGCTACCGCAAGCCCTATGAGATCGTGGCTCCTGTCGCCGGCGTGGTGGTCGAGGTGAACGAAACCCTGATGCAGCATCCCGCGCGCATCAATGCCTACCCGTATGCGCGGGAGGGCCTACTCAAGCTGCGCGCGGGCACGCCTGGTGAATTCGAGAGTTTGATGCGCTTCGAGGACTACGCGGAACTCGTCCGGCGGCTGCGGTGCTACGACGAATGGTCCAGGGATCGGCGAGTGACCTAGGACCGGCCAGCCGCGCCTGTCATGACCGGAACCCGGCGACGATGAAAAGCAGCATGCTGGCTCCCATCGCGGTGTAGCCGGCAAGGTTGAGCGCGCGCCCCGTCTTCTCGCCGATATAGCCGCGGACCTGAAGAAACGACGCGGCGCCGGACAACAGCGCGCCGAGCACGGCCAGACCAATGACGGCCGGCCGAGTGAGCAGCAGGTCCATACGGGCGGCCGGCTAAGTGCGGATCGCGCGCTTGAGGTAGGCCTGCACGAAATCGGCGGCGGCCTTCGAGCCGCGCGAGAACGAGCGCATCGCCTCGGTATGCAGGATGGACAGCGCCTGCTTCTTGATGTCGTTGGCGCGGTCGCTTTCGACGAGATCGGCGAGCCTGCGTGGCCGCGGCAGGTCGACGTCGATCACCGCGCGCACCTGCGTCGGAATGTTGGACATGACGAGCATGCGGTCGGCGAGGAACACCGCCTCGTCGATGTCGGTGGTGACGAAGAAGTTGGTGCGCCGGTTCTCCTCGTACAGGCGCGCGTAGTACTCCCACATCAGCTCCTTGGTCATCGCGTCGAGGCCGCGAAACGGCTCGTCGAGGATCATCACCTTCGGGTTGTTGATCATGGCGCGCGCGAGCTCGGCGCGGCGCTGCATGCCGCCCGAGAGCTGGCCCGGATACTTGTCGCGGAAATCCTGTAGGCCAACCTTGGCGAGCAGGAACTCGCCGAAATCGACCGCTTCCTTCGTCAGCTCGCCGCGCGCGCGCGGGCCGTAGAGGATGTTGTCCCAGGTGGTCATCCACGGAAACAGCGCCGTTTCCTGGAACACCACCAGCCGCTCGCGGTCGGGGCCGGTGATGGGCGCGCGGTCGATCCTCACCGTGCCCTGCGTCGGCTGCTCGAAGCCTGCGAGCAGGCGGATCAGGGTGCTCTTGCCGCAGCCGGAGGGTCCCACCATGACCGTCAGCTTCGAGCGCTCGATGGTGAACGAGCAGTCGTGCACCACCTCCTTGCGGAAATGGGTCGCCCCGTACGACTTGCTCACTCCCTGGAGCGAGATCTCGCCGGGGACGATCGCTGGGCGCGCGACGGCGGCTTCGCTCATCTGGCTTTCAGCCACGGCGTCACGTAGCGCCCGCCCCAGCGCAGCAGCTCGCTCGAGACGAAACCGGCGATGCCGATCGAGATCATGCCGACCACGATCTGCTCGTAGGAGCCTCCGACATAGGAGTTCCAGATGAAGAAGCCCAGCCCGCCGCCGGTGCCGGCCTGCTGGCTGCCGCCGCCGGAGATCATCTCCGCGGCCACCACCACTTCCCAGGTGATGCCCATGCCGACCGCCGAGCCGACCACGATCGACGGCAGGGTGCCCGGCAGAATCACGCGTCTGAAGATGTCCCAGTTCGACGAGCCCATCGATTGCGCGGCCTGGAAGTAGCGCACGTCGATCGAACGCGCGCCGCCCAGCACGTTGATGACGATGGTGTAAAAGGCGCCGAGGAAGGTGATGAAGATGATCGCCGATTCCTGCGTCGGCCAGAAGATGATCGAGGCCGGAACCCAGGCGAGCGGCGGGATCGGCCGCAGCACCTCGAACACCGGGAATGCGACGCCGTGCGCGGCGCGGCTGACGGCGAGCATCAGGCCGAACGGGATGCCGATCAGCATCGCCGCGATGAAGCCTCCCGTGACGCGGAAAAAGCTCATGTACCAACTCTGCCAATAGCCCTGCTGGCCGAGCACCGCGACCCAGGCCTTGAGCACCGCCGAGGGCGCGGGCACGGCACCGATCCAGGGCAGGTAGTCCTTCTTGAAGCCCATCGCGCCGAGGAATTCCTTGAATGGCGCGAAGAACTCGGGCGCCATCCATTGCTTGGAGCGCGAGCCGATCTCCCACAGGATGATGAACACCGCGATCGAGGCCGCGCCGCGCCAGAACACCGGATTCGAGAGCATTTTCCGCAACGCGCTACCCCTCCTTTTCGCCGGCCTGGAAGGCCTTGAGCGCTTCCTCGTGCACCGCCTCGTTGGTCTCCTCGATCAGCTCGCGAAAGCGCTTCGAGGTCAGCACGCCGTAGTCGCGCGGGTGCGGGATGTCGACGTTCAGGACCTTCTTCGGCTTGCAGGGCCGCGTGGTCATGATCGCGACGCGGTGGCCGAGGAAGATCGCCTCTTCCAGGTCATGGGTGATGAAGAAGATCGTCACCTTGTTCTTGTAGTAGATCTCGAGCAGCGCCTCGTGCATCACGCTCTTGGTGAGCGAGTCAAGCGCGCGGTAGGGCTCGTCGAGCAGCAGCGCCTTCGGGTCGTTCATCAGCGCGCGCACGATCTCGACGCGCCGGCGCATTCCGGAGGACACCTCGCCGGGGTAGTTGTGCTCGACGCCCGACAGCCCGGCGTCGGAGAGCATCGCGCGGCCCTTGTCGAGCGCGTCCTTGCGCGCGAGCTTGCCCTGCACCACCGGACCAAAGATCACGTTCTCGAGATTGCTCTTCCAGGGGAAGAGGGCCCCGTTCTGGAACACCACGATGCGGTCCGGCCCCGGCGTCGATTTGGGCTGCGCGGTCGAGCACAGCACCTCGCCGTCCATGACGATGCGGCCGGAGGTGATCTCGTGGAAGCCAGCGATGGCATTGAGCAGCGTGGTCTTGCCGCAGCCCGAGGGCCCGACGATCATGCAGATCTCGCCCGGCTCGATCTCCAGCGTGCAATGGTCGACCGCCATGACTGCCGCGCCCTGCGGGTCGTAGATCTTGACCACGTCCTCGATCAGGATGTGCCCGCGGGTCGAGCCGCTCGGTGGCCGTCCCATATGGCTCGCGCCGGCGCTCTGGTCCATCGGCTAGCGTTCCCCCGACAGCGCGAGCTCGCGCACGCGCCATTCCATCAGGTAGTCGCCCGCGATGCGCACCAGCGCGCTGGTGACATAGCCTACGATGCCGAGCGTCACCATGCCGATGATGATCGTCGGGTACCGGACCATCATGTAGGAGGTATTGATGACGTAGCCGAGGCCGTACTGCCCGGAAACCATCTCGGCCGCCACCAATGAGAACCACGACACGCCGATCGAAATCTGCAGGCCCGTGAAGATGAAGGGGAGCGCGCCCGGGATGACCACGTGCCGGAACACCTGCCACTGGTTTGCGCCGAGACAGTTGGCGGCGCGGACGTAGGACTCGTCGATCGACTCGACGCCGAGCATCGTGTTCAGCGCGGTGGCGAAGAACGAGGCGAGGAAGGCGAGATACACGACTGCCGATTCGGTGGCGATGAACATGACGATGGCGAGCGGCACCCAGGCAAGAATCGGGATCGGCCGCAGCGTCTCGAACACCGGGAACACGTACTGCTTGAATTTTCTCGACCAGCCGAGCAGCAGCCCGACCGGCACGCCGAGCAGTGTGGCGAGGAAGAACGCCTGCGTCACCCGCCACACTGAGACCGCGATGTGCTTGTAGTACTCCTCGGTGTAGAGCGACAGGCCGTAGGTCGGGTTGGGCGAGAGCCACTCCTTGACCACCGATGTGAGACCCGGCATCTCGCGGAAGCGCGGCAGCTTCCATACCTCGACCGCGAGGTACCAGAAGCCCAGGAACAGCGCGAAGCCGATGACCATGAGGTACGGCCGCGGGCTCGTCAGCCACAGCGAAGCCCGGTACATCGTCAGGCTGACGCTCGACATCTCCTCGGTGAGCGGCCCCGACAGCCGCCGTACCTGGGCGAGGAGCGCGGGCACCGTGAACTCGCGCTGGATCATGGTCGCGAAGCGCTCCATGACGCGTGCGCCTTCGAGCGGCTCGGACTCGAGCAGCCCGACCAGGGCCTCGGTGTCGAGGCGCAGCACCTCGGTCGGCTCGATCGCCGTCACCGTTGCGAGGCGCTTCATCTGACCGAGGAGCAGGCCGGCCCATCCGAACACGCCGCCGCGGGTGATGCGTTTGAGCGCCTCGCGCGCGCCAACCTCGGGCTTGAAAACGTGCTCGACACGGCCCGATACCACGACGAAGATGTCGCCGGCGACGTCGTCGGCGCTGTAAATGCGCGCGCCTGCCGCATGGCGCTCCCGCCGCGCGATCGCCGCAATACGCTGCAACAACGCCTCGGGGGCGTCTGCGAAGGGCGTTGTTTCGCGCAGGACGGCGACCGAGTCGTCGGCCGAGCCAACTCCCAGAGCCGCCTCCATCAGTTCTTGGGCGCCTGCGAGTCCGGCAGCGCTTTCACCTGCCCGATCGGCGCCTTGAGGCCGCGCTCCTTGAGGATCTCCTCGGTCCACTTCGACTCGACCGCCTCCGGGCGCATCTTGTCGACGTTGATGCTCTTGATCGAATGGAGAAAGGCCGTGGCGCGGGTCAGCAGCTCGCGCGCTTCGGGCGTGAACCCGTAGTGCAGGTAGTTGCGCACGGGATGACCGCCTGCGCTTGGGGCGTAGGTGCCGTACAGCGAATACCACAGTACCCGCTCGCCGAAGCCGGTGGTCTGCTCCTTGGCCATCTTGATCACCTCGGTCGCGTTCTTCGGATCGGCGAGGAACAGCTGCGCGTCGAGCTCGGCCTGCAGCCAGGCCTTGACGACGTCGGGCCGCGCCTTGATCAGGTCGGCGCGCATGGCGAGAAAGCCGCCGTCGTTCTCCTGCACGCTCTCGCCGGAGGCGATGCGCCGCGCCAGGCCTTCCTGCACCAGGCGCGAGGCGGTCGGCTCCCAGATCACCGCCGCATCGAGCTTGCCGGCTCGGAAGTTGGAGGTGATCACCTCGATGTTCTGGTTCAGGTACTCTTTCGGGTTGATGCTGAGCTTCTTGAACGTCGCCTGCGCGTAGCGATCGGTGCAAGAGCCCTTGGGCACGGCTACCGTCTTGCCGTCGAGCCACTTGATCGCTTCCTTCGCGTCCTTGAAGTTGGGTGCGTCGTTGCGGGCAAGGAAGATGTTGCACTGGTCGAACCCCAGGCCGAGGTTCGCGACCAGCCGCACATCGGCCACGTCCTGCTTCGTGGTCGAGACGATCGAAGGCATGTCTCCCATGTAGCCGATGTTCTGCTTGCCGGCGAGCATGTTGTTGACGATGATCGCGCCCTGCAGGCCGATCTGGAACTCGACCTCCGAGCCCTTCGGCAGGTACTTCTCGTAGAACTTCTTGCCGCGCATCACCACGCCCGACCAGGACTGGGTGTAGTACGGCTGGTAGCCCACGACGAGCTTCACCGGCCCGCCGGGCTTGCCGTAGTCGATGTCGGCCGCCAAAGTGGAAAATGAGGCGGGTATTGCCATGCAGACGCCGAACAGCGCTCCAACTGCCGCTGCTATGAATCCCCTCCGTTTCATGACTGCCTCCTCTTGGTTGCGTTTCCGTAAGGTGCTACGTAATAGAACCGATCATTGGCGGAATGCCGTCTCGGGTAGTGCGGAGACCGCGCCGACCGGTGTCTTCATCTTGCGCTCGGCCAGCACCTGCTGTGCTAAGTCAGGCATCACGGCATCGGGGCGTAGTTTGCTGACGTGTATACCCTTGATCGAATGAAGAAAAGTGGTCGCCTTGTCGATGAGCGCGCTTGCTTCGGCGTTAATCACGAAAGGAAACATCAAGCGCCGGCTGCTGCCGCCCTGATCGGCGGGATAAGCCCCGTAGAGCGCGGCCCAGAGATACTTGTCCTCCATTCCTGTCGTGTAGGCCTTCACCCAGCGCATCACCTCTGAAGCGTTGCGCGGGTCCGACAGGAACAGCTGCGCGTCGAGCTCGGCGTTGAGCCAGCCCTTCACCACGTCTGGCCGCTGCTTGATGAGGTCGGCGCGCATGATGAGAAATGCGCCGTCCATCTCGTTGAAGTTCACTCCGGACAGCACCCGCCGGGCAAGGCCCTCCTTCGCAAGACGCGATGCGACGGGCTCCCAGATCACGGTGGCGTCCAGCTTGCCGGCACGGAACCCGCTGGTGATGACTTCGATATTCTGATTGAGGTACGCGGCGGGCTTCACCTTGCCGTTCTTGAAGATGACCTCGGCGAAGCGGTCGGCGCAGCTGCCTTTCGGTATCGCCATCTGCTTGCCTTCGATCCATTTGACGGCTTCAGCCTGATCCTTGAAGCGGGGGGCGTCATTGCTCACCAGGAACACGTTGCACTGGTCGTAGCCCAGCCCCAGGGTCGCGACGATGCGCACGTCCGCCACATCCTCCTTCGTCGTCGATACGATCGCCGGGATGTCGCCGAGGTACCCGATGTATTGCTTGCCGGCGAGCATGTTGTTGACGATCACCGAGCCTTGCAGCCCGATCTGGTATTCGACGGTCGACCCCGGCGGCAGATGCTTTTTCCAGAGCTCCTTGCCGTGCAGGACGTGCACGGACCAGATGGCGGTGTAGTGCGATGGATGGCCGATGACCAGCTTCACCGGCCCGCCGGGCTTGCCGTAGTCGATGTCGGCCGCCAAAGTGGAAAATGCAGCGGACATCGCCATGCAGGCGCCGATCAACACCGCAATTCCCGTTGCCATGAGCCGCGTCCATTTCATAGCTCCCTCCCGTCCGTCGTCACCCTCGCCTCCCTATCACGATAAGGCCTCGCCGATGCCCGGCGCCGTTGCCTCGTCGCCGAGATAGATCACGTCGCCCTCCTGCGTCAGCTCGTAGAGCTGCAGTGGCTTCTCGGCGGGCCCTAGCGGGGCGCCCGTGCGCACGTTCCATTGCCATAGGTGCATGTGGCAGGTGAGCGTCGAGCCGTCCAACATGCCATCGCACAGCGGCACCTCCTGGTGGGGACACAGCGCCTGGAAGCCATAGAACTGACCGTCCAAGTTCGCGACGACGAGCGTCAACCCGCCTTCCGCCTGACACTCCCTGAGGCTTCTTTCCGGGATATCCTCGACACGGCACACCAAACGCTTCGTCATAAGGCGCTCTCAGAAGGGGATGTGATAGCCGTAGCCGAGAAGCCGCGTCTCCAGCCGTACTACTCGACGCGCGAGCTTGGCTCCCGAGTCGTCAAGCCTGACGGTATCGTGGAACCGGCCCACGGCGAACAATTCGGTCGCGCCGCCGTCGAGCTGAGTGCGGAACACCTGCAGTGCCGAAACCACGCTCGCCGCCAAGCCGTTCACGTCGACGGTGTAGACAGTCGCGTGCCGCGTGATCGGCGAATGGTCGCTGTTGTGCCGGGGCAGGTTGTTGAACAGCGTTTCCATGCCCTTGCGGTCGTGGTCGAGCCAGACCATCTCGCGGCGGATTTCGGGGCTGTAGGCGCTGATGGTGTAGTGGAAGTCAGTTTCGCACAGCGCCAGAAAACCCTTGAAATCCTTCATATCGAGCGCGAGGCACGACCGGTAGACGAGTTCCTCGATCGTCTGTCGCAGTTCCGGCTTCACCGTCCGCCCCTTCCCTTCAGGCCGCCGCTTTCACGGGCTCGGGCTTGCCCTCCCGGTACGGATCGTACGCCGGCCGACCCATGCGCCTCGACCACTCGGCGTAGTAGTGCCGCATCCCGATCTCGTCGTGGATCGTGCTGTTCTCCTCCCGACCCTGGAGCACCCAGCGGCTGTCGGTGCCCTGGCGCATCGCCCGGCCCTGGCCGTGGACGCCGAGCAGGTCCTCGTGCAGGTTGCGGCCGAACGGTCCCCAGATCGTGTTGTGATCGAAGACGCGCTGCGCGCGATCCTCGGGCGTGTCGCTCTTGAGCCCGAGTCCGCGGAACTCGATCAGTACCTCGTTCGGGCCGAGCGGTATCGCCGTGTCGATGCGCAGTACCGAAGTGCGCAGGTTGTAGGTCATCCCCGGGAAAATATCCACCATGTACCAGCCGCCGCGCGCCAGGCCGGGCCAGCCGACGGCGCGCTCCTTGGAGCCTTCGTACTTGTCGTACTGGATCTGCATCGAACCCACGCTCGCATGTCCGTTCGGGAAGCCGGTGTAGCGCCGGTCGAAATACCCCGGCTGCATCATGCCGGTGATGCGGTTAAAGTAGTGCAGGAAATCGTGGTAGAACTCGCTGTTGGTGTCGTGCCACAGCTTGAAGTTGGTGCGCACGTGCGCCTTGTGATAGTGGAACAGTTCCATCGGTTCCTGCATGTACGGCTCGAGGACGTCCATCGAACCGCCGATGAATTCGCGCAGCGGCATGCAATCGTCGGTCAGGTTCACCCACACGAAGCCGCCATACCCTACATCGCACTTCACCTCACGCATCGAGGCGTCTTCCTTGCGGAAGCGGTCCTGGTATCCCTGCTCGCCGCGCGAGATGTCGAGGCAGGTACCGCGCGAGTCGAACGACCACTGGTGGAAGATGCAGGTCATGCGCTTGGCGTTGCCCGAAGGATCGTAGAGGATTGTGTTGCCGCGGTGCGGGCAGATGTTGTAGAAGGCGCGCACTTTCGCGTCGTCGCCACGGATCACGATCAGCGGCACGCCCGCCGGATGCGTGAACAGCCGGTAGTCGAAGGGCGCGGGCAGCTCAGACTCGTGGCAGGCAATGATCCACGAAGGCCTGAACAACTTCTCTTTTTCCTCCTCGAAGATTGCGGTGTCGGTATAGATACGAGAATCGACGTAATGGGTCGCCGGAAACTTCGGCAGCGCGTTCCAGTCGGCAGCAGATTTGGCCATGACGAGAGTCCTCCTTCAGGGCAATTCTGTCCCTGCGGCATGGGCGGGGCAAGACTCTCGTGCGCCGGTATCCTCGTAATTTGCTTATTCCGCGTTTCGCAGAGAAACGTATGCCCGCCGGAAACAAAAACGGCCGGGACTGGCCCGGCCGTTCTAGGGCGTGCGGGGGCTGCTCACCTGCAATTTATCATGCACCGTACCGCCTGCGAATCGGGACGGTCGTCAACGATGAATCCGTCGCGATTGGGCATCTGGACCTTGGGCATGCTTTGCGCGTCCATCACGGCGTCGTCTGGAACCAGGCCATTGAGGTTGAGCAGGTACGCCGAAACCGCGTAGACCTCGTTCGCGGTGAGCGTCTGCGGCCGGTCCATCGGCATCGAGCGGCGGATGTAATCGAACAGGATCGGCGCATACGGGTACATGCTGCCGGGCGTGAGCACTCGGGGACTGCCCTTGAACGAGCCGATGCCGCCGACCATCGTACCGTACACCGGCCCACCCTTGGCGCCGGCGCCGTGGCAGGAGGTGCATTTTGCGACGTAGACTTTCTGCCCCTCGGCGACCGAGCCGCGCCCCGCAGGCAATCCCAGTCCGTCAGGGGTGCGTATGTCGATGTTCCACGTGGCGAGATCAGCTTCGCTCACCGCCTGGCCAAAACGCGGCTTGTCTGGCAAGGGCCGAACGGCATGCGGCCCGGAGCTTCCCAACGGAATGCCGCTCGAGGACTTCGCAGCCATGCCGCCGGAGCCGGTGCTGGCGCAGCCCCACACCGCAAGTGAGGCAGCGGTCGATGCAGCGAGCAGCTTAAGCCTGGCCGATAACATTGCGCACCTCCCCTTTCGCATTGACCGACCACGGCTGAATCGCGTTGTGGTGCTGCACGAAGCCGACGATCGCCCGCCGTTTCTGTAGGTCCTGCACGCTCGGCTGCACGTAGCCCGTATTGTCGATGGCGCGGCTCATCAGCACCGCCGGACCGCCATCCCAGTTCCAGCCGATCTTGAAGCGCGTGAGGCACTTGTCCATGATGGGCTCCTCGAGCATGGCTTCGCGCCAGTTCCTGCCGCCGTCGAAGGATACGTCCACGGCGCGGATTTTTCCCGCGCCCGACCAGGCGAGGCCGGTGACTTCGTAGAATCCCGGCCCCTTGAGTTGCTGACCGCCCGACGGTGACGTGATCACAGATTTGCATTCCATCACCATGCTGAATTGCCGCCACTTCCCCTCGGGCATGGGATCGGTATACCGCGCGGTCTCGCTGCGGAAGTGCCACGGCTGGTCGCCGACCTTGATGCGGCGCAGCCACTTCACGCTGATATTGCCCTCCCAGCCCGGGATCACTACGCGCACCGGGTAACCGTTCTCGGGTCGCAGCGCTTCGCCGTTCATAGCGTAGGCGATGATGGTATCGTCTAGCACTTTTTCCATCGGGACGGAGCGGGTGTGCGCCGAGGAGTCGGCGCCTTCAAAGAGCGCCCATTTGCCGCGGGGATCAATGCCCGCTTCCTCCATCAGCGTGGACGCCGGGACCCCGGTCCAGAGCACACCCGACAGTAACCCGTGCGTCTGTTGCACGGTGGTCGAGGCGGGCTTGAGCCAGTCGGTGAGGCCGTTGCCCGAGCATTCGTGAAAATGAAACCGCGACACCGACGGGTAGCGAGTGAGATCGTCCATCGTGAACTGCAGCGGCTGCTTGACCATGCCGTGGATCACGAGGCGGTGTGTCTTCGGATCGATGTCGGGCGTGCCGGCATGATGGCGCTCGAAGATGAGACCGTTCGGCGTGATGATGCCGGGCTGGTGCTGCAGCGGCGTCATGCTCCAGTCCGATAGGTTCTGCCGGTTCTTCAAGATATCGGTACGCCGGCGCTTGACGTGCGCCTCGTATTTCGAGGGCATGCCGTACGCGGTCTCTTCGATGATGCGGCCGGGCTCCTGATTGACCGCCGGAATCGACAGCGGCGCGGCGCGCGCAGCGCCGCCTGCGGCGAATACACCTCCGGTAAGAGCGGCGGTCTGTTGTAGGAAATTCCTGCGACGGCGAACGGCGTCGTGTTCAGGCTTGTTCGACATGTCCCCCTCCTTGTCGAAAAGTAAAATTCAGTATGCGCGCGCGTTCCGGTGTTGGCAAGAAATGCCGATCGTTTCATTTTGGAATGGACGCTGCGCGCGGTTTCCGCGCGAAACATTTTGTGCGCTGCGAGACTGGTTACCGGCGGTCAACCACGTGGCGTGCCCCTGCCACAGTAGGAAAGTGTTGAAAGGATTCAGGCCTGGTAGGCGAGCGCCTCGAGCAAGGCGGGATCGGTGACGATCAGGCTTCTCCTGCGCATCGCGATGGCACCCTTCTTGCGCAAATTCTGCAGCGTCGCGTTGGCGAATTGCCGGGAAACGCCTGCGATCGCGGCAAGGTCCTCGTGAGTGAGCTTGAGATCGATGACGACGCCCTGCGGCCCCGGCGCCGCGAAGTGCTCGGACAGCGCGAGCAGCACTGCGCAGATGCGCTCGAAGCGCGGATTGCGTCTCCAGCGTAACCGCGAGCTGGGCGACCCAGCGCAGCCGCACCGACAACGCCCGGATGATCGCCAAGCCCGATCTCCGGGAAGCGCCGCACGAGCTCGTTGAAGCTCGAAGGAAAGCAGGGTAGATTTCGCAGCGGCCAGGCAGCGCAGCGTGAATTGCCGCACGTCGGGGGTGCCGAGATCGGCGGCGCCGACGATGTCGCCCGCGCACCAGAAGCCCGTCGCGCCGGTTTTTCCGTTGCGGCTCTGGTAAGCGACATCGCCTTGCCGGACACCAGAAATGCGACCGAATCGGCCGGCTCGCCCTGCTCCCAGATCGCCTCGCCCTTCCGGAGCGTCAGGCGCGTCGCATTGCTCGAGGACCGCCTTGCGGAAAACCGGCGGGATCGACGCGAGTACGTCGAGGTGGCCATCGGCGCGCGGATCGGCGCGTTTATGCCACCATGCGGCGAATTATAAGTGCTCGCGCCGCGCTGCAGGCTGGCGTCTCGCGCGGATGGCCCCCACCGCTTCCGAATCGGGATCCGGCAGCGGCAATCCGCTTGCAGGCCGGATTGTGCAAATCGGGGCGCGGGTCGAAAACGAAGCCTTTGCGGTTCGGCATCTCTACGCTCGGCAGGCTCGTCGCATCCATCATCGGTCTCGCGACGATTCCATTCAGGTAGAGGACATACGCGGTAATCGAATAGACTTCGTCGGGCTTGAGCGATTGCGGCTGCACGAACGGCATGGAGCGGTTGATGTAGTCGTAGATTGTCGTCGCATACGCCCAGTAGCTCCCGACCGTCATTACGGGCTTGTCGGTGTTTAGCGTGCCGTGGCCGCCGACGAGCCGGTCTGCGGGCTTGCCTTCGCCCTTCGGCGCCGTGGCATGCGGCGCAGTGCTGGTCGTAGAGGAGTTTCCCGCGAGCCGCCGTTCCGCTGCCCGCGGGCAGGCCGCGCCCGTCGGGCGACACATCGATGTTCCAGCCCGCGATCTCCCGCGGCGGTCGCCGGCTTGCCAAGTCCGTAGACTCTCAGCGTGCACGGATGGAGCGAGCAGAACGCCTGCCGCAGAGGCGCGAGCGCGGTTTCAGACTTGGACATGGGTCACCTCCCCGCCGGCGGCGACGCCCCAGCTCTGGATGGCGTTGTAGTGATAGCGTGAGTTGTAGCCGCGCAAGGCGACGATCTGGCCGCGAGTGGGCTGAACATAGCCCGTCTCGTCCATGGCGCGGCTCTGCAGAACCGCGGGGCCGCCGTCCCAGTTCCAGGGGAAGCGAAAGCGCGTGAGCGCCCGCGGCAGCACCGGCTCCTGCAGCACGGCCGGACGCCACGTCTTCGCCCGCCGTCCACCGAGACATCGACGCGTCCGATGCGCCCGTTTCCGCTCCAGGCGATGCCGGAGATTTCGTAGAAGCCCCGGCCTTTCAATCGATGCTGGCCGGACGGGTAGGTGATGACCGATTTCGCCTCCATCACAAAGGTGAACTCGCGCGCCGTGCCATCGGGCATGAGATCGGTGTAGCGGGAGGTTTCCTGCCGCGTCATGAAAGGGGCGTCCCCGACCTTGAGGCGGCGCAGCCACTTGACGCTGACGTTGCCTTCCCACCCCGGTACGACGAGCCGCACGGGGTAGCCCTGTTCCGGCCGCAGCATCTCGCCGTTCTGCGCCGTACGCGACGAGGATGTCTTCCAGGCATTTCGCAAGCGGCAGGCTGCGCGTGTGCCCGGAGGCATCGACACCTTCCGCGAGGATCCAGCTCGCCTGGGCCGTGAGGCCCGATTCTTCGAGCAGCGTCGAGAGCGGCACGCCGGTCCATTCGCAGCACGAAAGCAGTCCGTGCGTCTGTTGGACATTGGGGGAAACGGGGCTGCGCCAATCGCGGGACGTGTTCCCGGAGCATTCGATGAAATAGATACGGGAGACCGACGGGAACCTGACGACGTCATCCATCGTGAAAATCAGCGGCCGCTTCACCAATCCGTGCAGCATCACCCGGTGCTGGTCGGGGTCGATAGTGCGGCACGCCGCCGTGATGGCGCTCGAAGACGACACCGGAGGGAGTGATGGTCCCGTGCAGATGCTGGAACGGAGTGAGCGACACGCCCTCCGTCGGCAGCACCGACGGGCGCTTGAATCTGACCACCTGTTTCTCGAATTCCGAAGGGAGGCCGTACGGGCGCGCGTTCACCGCCGCGCCCTGTTCCTTCATCCACGATGGAACGTTCGGGGGCAGGTTGCCGGTGCGCCCCTCCTGTGCGTGGGGCGCGGCGGGCGCGAGCGCTCCCGCCGCGACGCCCATGCCGGTGCGCGCTGTCCGCTTCAGGAATTCTCTTCTCGATGTCATCACAGCCTCCTTAGATCACGATGTAGTAGACGCCGATCGCGAGCAGCACGACGGCAACAAAGATCTTCAGCGCATGCTCGTTCATACGCGGTTGAGCACCGGTCCGAGAAGGGATCCCGCCGAGTATCCCCGGCACCTCCACCGCAACAAGCGTCCAGTCGATGCCAACCTTCAGCGCGATATAGGTGAACACGCTCACGGTGAGCGGGATCATCAGCGCGACGAGCCCCGTTCCGACTACCAGGTACATGGGAAAGAGCAGCACGCTCGCCATGAAAGGAGTGACGAGGAAACCGCCGCCCACCCCGAACAGGGAACCGACGAACGAAATCGCAAAACCGCCGGCAGCCGCGGTCCACGGGTTGAAGCCGAGGATGTCCCCGGCAAAACTCACCCGCCATACCCTCCAGCCAAACTGGGTGGTGCGCGGTTCGTCGCACGCCGCCCAGCCTGGTGCTGTCCGGCGCCTTGGGCGCTCCGAGGTCCCGCGCGCGGCGCACCCAGCCTTCGTAGAGCACCCGCGCCGCGACGAACGTCACCAGGACGCCGAAAGCCGCTCGATACAGCGCGACATGTCGGACAGGTAGTTCTTGGAGAGCCACGAGCCAGCGACCGCTCCGATCGGCGCTCCGATCCCGAAAGCGGCCGCCAGGCTCCAGACGAGCCGCTTCTGCCGGTGGTAGAGCGGCACGGAAACGATGCGGCTCGAGAACTCGAGGATCTGGTTCACCGCCTTGATCATGTTCGGGTCGCCGATGCCGAGGATAGAGATGTGCCCGATTCCGGCGAGGATCCCGCCGCCGCCCGCGCCCATCGACATCATGAAGCCCGCGAGCACGCACCAGGCGAATGCGGCATAGGGGTTGAAAGTGAACTCCATCGCTGCTTCAACCTGTCCCGTCATCCGGGGGAAGCGTGGGCCGGCGCCGTCACTTCGCCGCCGGTGCCGAGTCCTTCAGGAACTGCTTCGCATCCTCGAAGTTCTTCTGCGCGAAGGTCCTGCTTTCGGCCGGGGTCTTGAGCGTTATGCACGTGTACGTTTCCGAGCAGAATTTCTTCCACTGAGTGGTTTCCGTTACCTTGCGCAGCGCCGCGCTCAGCGCCTCGAGCCGTTCGCGAGGAACTTTGGCCGACGTCACGATCGCTCTCCAGTTCGGGAGATCGATCAACTGGCCGAACTCCGACGACGCCGGGACGTCGGAAAAATCCGGATGTCGCGATTGGCCAAACACCACGAGCGGCACCATCTGCTTCGCTTGCAGGAACTGCAGGATATCGCCCGGCTCCTCGAACAGAACGTCGGTATGCTTGCCGAGCACGGACGTGTAACGTTCGCCCGGCTTGGCGTACGGCGCGTTGATCATCCGGTAGCCTCTCCCCGCGAGGAATTTCACCGCAAAGTCGTCGAGCGTGCCGAAGCCGGCTGTAGCGACCTTGAGCTTCCCGGGGTTGGCCTTGGCGTGCTCGAGCAGCTGGCGATAGGTCTTGAACGGGCTGTCTGCCAGCGTGAACAGCATGGAGGGCGAGGACTGCACGACGCCCACGTAGGCGAAATCGTTCACGTTGAGATTGCCCAGGCCGGACGCCCAGGCGGAAACGGAGATGCCCGTGAGCGTGCCGATGGTGTAGCCGTCGGGCGCGGCGCTCGCCACTTTTCCGAGCCCGGCGTTACCCGAGGCACCGGCGACGTTCGCCACGCCGACGGGCACGCCGAGATGGGGCTCGATCAGCTGCGCCACGATGCGTCCGAGCTGGTCGGCGCCGCCGCCCGGGCCGAAATTCACGATCATCTCGAGCGGGCGATTCGGGAATTTTTCTTGGGCCGAAGCGGTGCGGGCGCACGACAGCACGATTGCATGGGACGCGATTGCCAGGGCGACCAGCCATACCTTGACGCGTATCGTTCTCATGGAGACTCCTTTGCCTTGTATTGGCGCTCAGGGCCCGGGGCGTCACCGTCACCGTGAACCGGCCCCGTGGCCGCTCCGCCCCGCGGCAGGAACCTGCCGAGTCGCCGTATCTCCGGATACAGGGCCCAGATCACGAACGCCAGCGTGAGTGCCATCATGACCGCGGACATCGGACGGGTGAAGAATACGGTGAGCGTTCCGTAGTTGGCGACGGACGAAAGGAAATAGTTTTCCCCGAGTGGCCCGAGGATCACGCCGAGCACCAGGGGCGCAGTCGGAAAATTCATCCGCCGCATGAAATAGCCCACGATCCCGAAGCCGATGCAGATGAAGACGTCGGCGATGTTGTTGCGCACCGCATACGCCCCGAGCAGGCTCAGCACGAGGATGAATGCGTAGAGTATGGTCGGGGGCGTTTTCATGATCACTCCAAAGCCGCGCGCGACGACCATCGAGACCAGAATCATGAACAGATTCGCAAGCGTGAAGCTCGCGAAGATGGCGTAGATCATATCGGGATTCTTGGTGAAAAGCAGAGGACCGGGCTGAACCTGATGCAGCATCAGTGCGGCGAGCATGATGGCGGCGCCGGCGCTGTGCGGGATCCCCAGGGTGAGCAACGGAATCAGCGCCGTTCCGGTGGTCGCGTTCTTCGAGGCTTCCGGAGCCGCGAGTCCGTCCTCGATCCCGGTTCCGAATTCCGCTCCGCGCTTGTTGACCTGCCGCTCGATGCCGTAGGCGACCAGCGCTCCGACCGCGGCCCCGCCTCCGGGGACGGCGCCGATGAAGCTGCCGATGCCC
Organism: uncultured beta proteobacterium; assembly: GCA_963802355.1. Taxonomy (GTDB): domain Bacteria; phylum Pseudomonadota; class Gammaproteobacteria; order Burkholderiales; family SG8-41; genus SG8-41. The sequence goes on from CAWDIV010000016.1 coordinate 298,218, forward strand.
GTGCCACGGGCGATGGAGGCGCGCAAGCGCCAGATGTCCGCGAGCGAAAGCAGGCCCATCTTGCCCTTGTCCTTTACCGTCAGGTCCGGCTGCTCCCTGACCGCGAACGCCTCGAGCACTTCCGCGACGGCGAATATCCCGATCATCACCACGACGAACTCTATGCCGTTTTCGAGCAGCGGCACGCCCAGGGTCAGCCGGTTGACGCCGAACAGCGGATCGGGCCCGACCGAGCCCAGCGCGATGCCGAGAAAGAGCGAAAGCAGCCCCGCTGGCACGTTCCCGCGGCAGATCGCGAGGGCGCTCACCAGGCCGAGCAGGGTCGCGGCAAAGTATTCCGGCTGATCGAAGGAGAGCGCGAACCGCGCGAACGGCGGTGCGACGAACGTGAGCAGCAAGGCGCTGAAGAGCCCGCCGATGGCCGACGCCGTAATGGCGATGCTCAACGCGTGCACCGTCCCGTCGCGCTTCGCGATCGGATAGCCGTCCCAGCAGCTCGGCACGGAGTCCGGATCGCCGGGGATGTTGATTAATATCGAGGAGATCGAGCCTCCGAAGACGCCTCCGACGTACATGCCGCCGAGAAACATCATCGCCACCAGGGGAGACATGAGATAGGTGAACGGCAGGCTCAGCGCCATGGCATTCACGAACGATATTCCCGGCACCGCTCCCCGCGATAACCCCGATGAACAAACCTCCGATCATTACGGCAAAGTTGAGCGGCTGAAACGCCGTGGACATGCCGCTCCACAGGTTGATCAGGATGTCCATGACGCGCCGCGTCGTGTCAGTAGATGCCGAGCAGCCGGTAGACCGCGATCGTCAGATCGCCGAACGGCGGCACACCCCGCTCGAGCGGCATGACCGAAACCTTGACGAAGATGTAGAGCAGCACGACGGTGCCGATGACACTGACCGAGGCCACGACGTGCGCCTTGCGAATTCCGCCCAGACCGAGGCACACGACGAGAAAGAGCGCGGTGGCGAAGGCGAAGCCAAGGAGAGGGAGCGCGACGCCATACAAAACCAGTATGACGATGGCCAAGGTCGCTCGAAGGTTGTCCGTCCGGCCGTATCCCGGCTCGCTCGCGGGAGTGCGCGAAGAGGCGGGGGCCGGTTCGCCGTCGCCCGGCATGCAATCGGCGGCGGCTTCGGGCGCTGCGGGCGCGGTGGAACGCACGCGCTGCGCGCCCGCCCGGGCGGCCAGAAAGGCGCGGCCCTCCCCCACAAGCAGTATTGCCGCGCACAGCGCCACCCCGAGCAACATCGCGCGCGGCCAGGTCTGCGGCCCCGCGATATCGCGCGCAAGCATGGTCGGGTCTACGCCAGGCGCGACGGCAAACGCCGCCAACGCGAGCGAGGCAATCAGAAGAAAAGCGGACAGGGCGATCCTGCCCGGTCCACCTGATTCATGCACGGCCGCTCCTCCTGCGCACCCATTCCGCGGCGTCTGCACGCCGCGGCGGAATAACGCACCTGCCGCCGGTTCAGTTCAGTCTGCGCTCCCCTCCGGATTCGACGGCGGCTGCGCTTATCCCTGCAAGCCGAGCGCATCGATCGCCGCGCGGGAGAAGAAGTTCACCCGCGTCTCCTCCTCGATATCCGGGTAATTCTTCAGGTAGCGCACGACGCCGGAGACGCCGCTCGAATCCCAGTGCGGATAATCGCTGGTGCACGCCATGTTCTTGCCCTTGAACCAGTCCATCGTCTCGCGCAGCAGCGCCTCCTCGGGCTCGAACGAGCAGATGACGCACTGGCGCTTGAAGTACTCCGACGGCGGCATCGTGAGCGCGTCCATCTCCTTGGGTCGCGCGCTCGAAGTGGTTGTCGAGCCGGAACAGGATGTACGGCACCCACGTCGCGCCCGCCTCGCAGAATAGCACCTGCAGCTTCGGATGGCGCTCGAGAACCCCGTAGCCGATGATGCCGCAGAGAGCGGTGGCCATCTCCAGCGGGTGCGACACGACGTGCGCGAGCCAGTACTTGTCGTACTTGTAATCGGTGCTGTAGGTCGCGTTGTAGGTGCCCGTCGCCTCGTGGAACACCAGCGCCATTCCGAGGTCGGTCATCGTCTTCCATACCGGATCCCAGTCGCGGCCCCACCAGCGCACGTCCTGCATCACGTTCGGGCGCATCCAGACCGCCGTCGCGCCGAGCTTCCTGCAGCGCTTGATCTCATCGACGGCCATCGCGGGCTCGAGCGGGATGGTCACGCACCACAAATGCCGCTTGCCCGTCGCCCAGACCTTGGCTGTCCAGTCGTTGAGCGCGCGGCACACGGCGTACTGGAAGTCCCAGTTCAGGATGTCGGGGATGAAGAGGCCGAGCGTCGGAATCCAGACCGCGGCGTCGATGCCGCTCAGGTCCATGTCGATGTCGCGGTTCTCGAACGCGTGCTTGTGCGCGCGCTCGTATGGCAGTCCTTCACCGCGCGGACGCTGGTCGCCGCATCCCTCGGTGCGGCCGGGGCCCCAGCCGGAGGGCTTCTGGTAGAGGCGGCCCTCGACCATCAGGCGCGGCGCGCCGCGTGTTGTCGGTCGTGGGCTTCGGCGCCATGTGCTGCCATTCCTTGTCGAGGAAACTCGTGAATGCTTCCGGCGGCTCGATGATGTGCCGGTCGCAGTCGACGACAAAGTACTCCTGGCCGAGCTTCTTGCTCTTCGAGCGATAAGCGTCTTCGGCGGCCCTGTATCGATCACCGGCTTGCTTGTTGACTGCCTGATCCATGTTGATGGCTCCTGTGGCGATGCATACTAGATGATATGGTCCATGAGCAGGCGCTCGACGATCCGGCCTTCCAGGACGTGGCTGCGCAGGATTTCCCCCGCATCTTCGACGGTGGGACAGTGATACCACACCGCTTCGGGATAGATGACGACGCTGGGACCGTACTCGCAGTGCTCGAGGCACCCGGACCGGTTGATGCGCACGTCCTTGAGGCCGGCTTTGGCCGCGCCCGCCTTAAGCACCTTGAAGATCTCTTCCGAGCCACGATGCTTGCAGCAGCCTCGCGGGTGGCCCGGTTCGCGCTCGTTGAAGCAGACGAAAACGTGGCGCCGGTAGCCGGCCTTGGTCATTTTTTCAGGCATATGGGGGCGAAGAAACAATACGCGGTTGGGCCGGTTCACGCTGTCAAGTAATTGACAGTTCGGGCGCCGGGCTTGTGGCAGCATTCCAACACCGTCTGAGAACCGACATGAGCCGCGCACCGATCTGCCGCGTCGCCGATATCCCGGTGAACACGGTGAAGGAATTCGAGACTGCCGGGGGCAAGAAGATCTGTCTGATCAACGCCGGAGACCGTTTCTTCGCTTGCCAGGCGGCCTGCCCGCACGAGGGTATTCCGTTGTGCGAGGGCATTTTCGACGGCGATGTGCTGACCTGCCTGGAGCACCTGTGGCAGTGGAGCCTGCGTGAGGGCGGCACGCCGCACGGGCTGGCGGAGGCGCCGCTGCCGATGTACACGGTGGAAGTCGAGGGCGACTCCGTCTACCTCGCGACGCAAGAACAGCTCATATAACATACGGGCATCCACACCAACGGCGTGACGCGCGGGAGGGCGCGGGGATTCGTGCGAGAGCTCGTTAGGCCCCATGGGGGAACAGGTCTGCGGCCGCTCCTGCTCACGGGGGAGGAGCTTAGCGCCGAGCGCGCCCGTGCACGCGCGCTTCCGCGATTGCCCGTTTCATCGCGCGAGCGCGGCGATCTCATCATGCTCGGCATCGGCGGGTTCACGCCGCTCGAGGGGCTCATGACGCACGCCGACTGGCAAGGCGTATGCGACGGGTACCGCACGGCGTCCGGGCTGTTCTGGCCGATTCCGATCACATTGTCCGTAGAAGCGAACGCCGCGGATTCCGTCAAGACCGGCGCCGAGGTCGCGCTCGTCGACCCCGACGGCGGTGAAATTCTGGCGGTCTTGCGGGTTACCGAGAAATACTCCATTGACAAGGCGTACGAGTGCACGTCGGTGTTCAGGACAACCGACCTCGAGCACCCGGGCGTGAAGATGGTCATGGCGCAGGGCGACGTGAATCTCGCCGGCCCGGTGAAGGTGCTGTCCGACGGCGGCTTCAAGGCGAAGTACGGCGCGCTTTTCATGACCCCCGCCGAGACGCGCGCCGAGTTCGAGCGCCTCGGCTGGTCGCGCGTCGCGGCGTTCCAGACGCGCAACCCGATGCACCGTTCGCACGAGTACCTGGCCAAGGTGGCGATCGAAACCTGCGACGGGGTGCTGGTCCATTCGCTGCTCGGCCAGCTCAAAGCGGGCGACATCCCGGCAGAAGTGCGCACGCGCACGATCGCCGTGCTGATCGACAAGTACTTCCGTCCCGGCACGGTCGTGCAGGCGGGGTATCCCCTCGACATGCGCTACGCGGGACCCCGCGAGGCGCTGCTGCACGCGCTGTTCCGGCAGAACTACGGCTGCTCGCACCTTATCGTCGGGCGCGATCACGCCGGGGTCGGAAAGTATTACGGTCCGTTCGACGCGCATCGCATCTTCGACGAGATCCCGCCGGGCGCGCTTGACACGCAGCCGCTCAAACTCGACGTGACGTTCTGGTGCTACCGCTGCGCCGGCATGGCTTCCGGGCGCACGTGTCCACACGGCGACAAGGACCAGTTGCAAGTATCGGGCACCCAGCTGCGGAAATGGCTGGAAGAGGGCAGCGAAGTCCCGCCGGAATTCTCCCGGCCGGAGGTGCTCGAGATCCTGCGCGAGGACTACGCCGGGATGAAAGAAATGACCGGAGCCAGGTTGACCGGCCAGACCACGCGTTAGACCACCGAGTCCTCGCTACGCGGCGATGCCCTGCGCGGCCGCGAGCCGCTCCTTCGCGAACTGCAGAAAGGCCGCCACCAGCTTCGAGTGGAACCGCTCCTTCGGATACACCACCGAGAAATTGCGGATCAGCGGCGGCCTGAGCGGCACCTGGACGAGCTGCCCGAGCTGCAGCTCCTTGGCAGCGATGACGCGAGACATGATCGCGAACCCCAGCCCGGTGGCGACCAGGCCCTTGATCGCCTCGGGGCTGCCGAGCTCGACGACCACGTTCATCGATTCCAGCGAGACGCCGGCCTCCTGCAGGTAGCGGTCAAGGACCGCGCGGGTGCCCGAGCCAGCTTCGCGGCTGATATAGGGATGCTGAGTCAGGGACGCGGGCAGCGCGCCGGCTTCCCTTGCCAGCGGGTGGGAAGGCGCGCACACGACCTGCAGCTCGTCCTCGCAGCAGACTTCGCTCTGCAGCGAGGAAAGGTGCGAGTCGCCTTCAATGAAGCCCAGGTCGAGCGTGCGCTCGGCGACGCGGTCCTGGACCGCTTCGGAATTGCCGACGAAGAGCGTCGGCACCACGGTCGGGAAGCGTGCCTTGAACTTGCCGATGAGCTGCGGCAGCACGTATTCGCCGATCGTCATGCTCGCGCCGATGAGCAGCGGCCCTGCCGCCTGGCCGCTCATCTCCTTCAGGCGCGTGTCGAGCTCGGCGGACAACGCGAGGATGCGCTCGGCGTACTCGAAGGCAAGCTGGCCCGCGGGCGTGAGCGAGATCCGCCCCTGCGCGCGGTCGAAGAGCCGCGTGTTCAGGTGCTCTTCGAGCTGCTTCACCTGGAAGGTCACCGCCGGCTGGGTCATGAACAGCGTTTCGGCGGCCTTGGTGAAGGAAAGGTGCTTCGCTACCGCGTGGAATACCTGTAGGCGCCGGTCGGCCATGATCTATTGAAGCACAAAAAAGGGCCGCCCCGCAGCTATGACTGCGGGCGGCCCTCTGGGGCTGTTCATGACCTGCTAAGTCATCTTTGCAGTAGCTCGAAACCCTCGACTATTCGGTGGACCGGAAGCCTCGACATCTTCCACTCACCGGACTTCGGGTCGTATTGCGAGCCCGTGAAGCAGTGCCAGTCGCTGCGTCAGTCGATGATGTGGTAGACCGGCGCCTTCTCCATTTCCCACTCGCCCGTATTACGGTCGTAGCGGGACAGGGTGAAGCAATGCCAATTCTCATCATCCAGCTTCATATGATCGCCCCGATAGTAATACCCCGGCCATCGCGTTTCCTCGCGAAACAGCGTGTGATGGGTCACGGACTCCGAGGCCAAGAGCCGGTGGTGCAGCTCCCACGTACGCTGAAGTTGGTGAAGGTCTTCGGCGCCCATGTGGCTCATGTCTTCCTTCAGCATGGCCAGTAGCTCGAGGCCGCGGCTGAGCAGCACGCCGTTCGTCATGTAGTTGGTGCTGATGCCGCCGACGTATTCGTCCATGATCTTCTCGAGGCGCTGAAGACCGTGGAGCGGGAGGAGGTAACTCGGCGATACGGTTCCGGCGGCGATCTCGTTGCGGCCGACTCGGTAGTTCTCCATGGGCTGGTAGATCACCCTTTCGAGGTCCTGATATTCCTGTTCGCTGACCTGAGGCCGGGCTTTCCCCATGTCGTTCACGTAATTGACCGCCGCCTTGCCGGCGATGCGGCCTTCCGCGAAGGACCCTGACGAGAACTTGTGGGCGGTGCCCCCGATGGTGTCGCCGGCGCCGAAGAGCCCGTCGACCGTCATCATCCGGTTGTATCCCCACTGATATTCCGCGGGGGCGTAGTCTTCCGGTCCGCTCGCCCACGCGCCGGAGCAGGTGGCGTGAGAGCCCATGACGTAAGGCTCGGACGTGGTCAGCTCGGGGTTGATGTGCTTGGGGTCGATGTTCTGCGATGCCCAGACGACCGCTTGCCCTATCGTCATGCCGAGGAAGTTCTCCCAGCCGACGGTCTCCTTGTGAGGGTCCTGGAACGCCTCCTTGGTCACCATGCGGATGGGGCCGCGGCCGGCCGCGACCTCCTTGATGATGGCGTGGTTGCGCAGGCAGGTCGGCACCGGGTGACGGTCGATATAGTCGCCCACCAAAGCCTTGGTGTCCTCGTACCACCTCTTCTCGTACTCCTCGCCATAGCCGTTCTGCGTGTACGTCTTCAGATGGAGGAAGTAGGCGCCCACGGGACCATAGCCGTCCTTGAAACGGGTCAGGACGATGCGGTTCTCCATCTGCGTCATCTTGGCGCCGACCTGGATCGGCAAAGCGTACGCGGACGCGCTGCTCCAGGGCGCATACCAGGTCCGCCCCATTCCCTCGCCCACGGAACGCGGCTTGAAGATGTGCGACGCGCCGCCGGCGCAGACGATGACGGCCTTGCCGCGGAACACATGGAAATCGCCCGTGCGGACGTTGAACCCGACGGCGCCGGCTACCCGGTTGGCCTTGCTCGTGTCCATCAGCAGGTGGGTGACCATGATCCGGTTGTAGACCTCGGTCGCGGCTTTGCGGGCCGCCTCGGCGACGATCGGCTTGTAGCTTTCACCGTGGATCATGATCTGCCACTTGCCTTCGCGCTGGTAGCGTCCGGTCTTCGGGTCCCGCATGATCGGCAGGCCCCATTCCTCGAACTTGTGCACCGTGGAGTCCACATGCCGGGCGATGTCGTAGCCCAGGTCCTCGCGCACCAGGCCCATGAGATCGTTGCGGGCATAGCGGACATGGTCCTCGGGCTGGTTCTCGCCCCATTGCATGCCCATGTAGCAGTTGATGGCGTACAGACCCTGGGCGACGGCGCCGCTGCGCTCGATGTTCGCCTTCTCGACGCAGACGATCTTCAGATCGCGTCCCCAGTAGCGGGATTCGTAAGTTGCCCCGCAACCAGCCATGCCGCCGCCGATAACGAGGATGTCTGCGTCGACGAACACGGTTTTCCTGCCGCCGAACAGGCCCATCAGACGACTCCCCGCTTGAGCTGATCCGGGCGCAACGCGGGCAATCCGCCGCTGATCTTGAGCGCTTCCGGTTCGTGTGCCAGTTCCTGTTTGGCGAAATCCTCGGGCCGGGGCGCGTCGTACTCGGCCGGTCCTTTGATCGATCCCCAGGGCGTCGTGCGGATCGGGGACTCGAAGTTCTTCTCGCGGCCGTCGCGGAACTTGAGCCGCCACGAAATCGTCCCCTTTTTCTCTTCCCGCAGCACCCGGACGCTGTGCCCCAAGGGGGCGAAGTCGGCATAGCCGCGGACATCGATGGCGTTCTGCGGACACGCCTTCACGCAGGAGTAGCACTCCCAGCACATGTTCGGCTCGATGTTGTAGGCGCGCCGATGGGTCTTATCGATGTGCATGATGTCAGACGGACAGATGTCGACACAATGCCCGCAACCGTCGCACCGGGTCATGTAGACGAAGGTCGGCATGGTTTTGTTTCTCCCTAATCAATAGTGCCGGGGTTGTTCGCGAGCGCTGCCGAACTGCTCGGGCTTGTCGGCGGGGGCGGGCAGATTGCTCCTCGTGCCGTTCGCGTAGGAAACCCTTTTCTCGAACGCCGCCGCGGGCTTGAAGAACATGTGAGCGAACTTGGACCACGGTACCGATGCGAACAACACAGTCGTGGCAATGATGTACAAGCCGAAGAACACCGTGGCCGCGGAACTACCCCTCGCCTGCAGGAAGGCCCAGATCAGGCCCAGCGTCACGCTGCCCAGAAGCGAGAGGATGAACAGATCCGCGTGCATGACGCGGAACGGCGAGTTGCCCTCGGCGGCGACATCCGCCCGAATGAAGAACCAGAACCAGTATCCGCCGAAGCAGATCATCAGGCCGCCGATCCACCAAAGCTGCGGCAGGAAGGCGGGGGTCGCAGCCGCGGGGGTCGGGTAGCCGAACACCATCACGGCGGTAGTGATGACGTAGATCAGGAACCCGTACATGGTCAGCAGATGGGCGACGCGGCGGCGCGCGTTGCAGAATTCACCGGACGCCAGAACGTCCACGAGGCCGGTCTTGACGGCGATCGACACCAATTCGCCGCCGCCGACTTCCTGTGCCCCTTTTTTGCTCTTCGATTTGCGCCAATTGTCGAAAAAATACCTGGCGCTCCCCTTATGCACGATGTCGAACAGCGTCCCCGCTGCAACCAGGACTATCATGATGACGACATAGGTCTGCATGACGGCAGGCGCTATGGACGCCGAAAGCTCGGCAAACGGATTGCTGGTGAAGATCATTGGCCCCCTCAATGGCCCCTTACTGCGCTGATTTTAAGGGCGCGCGGACAGGCGAACGCAAAAAAAGGGCTATGCAGCCATAGAAAAAACTTCGAGGCGTTGCCTCAAAGCCGGCCAGCGCCCCGGTTGCAGGCTTATCCCCCCGCAGGCCTCAAGCCCGGGCGCGTGGCGGGCCGCAATATGAGACACTAGCCGGCGAAAGTCATACACCCCGGAAAGAAGCAAGCTGAAGATCTGCATCGTCTCCGACAGCCACGATCATCGCGAGCCCCTTGCCGCGGCAGTCGCCGAGGCGAAATCGCTCGGGGCGCAGGCCGTACTGCACTGCGGCGACCTGGTGGCGCCTTCCACGCTGCACGCGATCATCGGATTGAAGCTGCCGATCCACCTGATTCACGGCAACAACGCGGGCGACCTGTTTCATCTGTCCAGGCTCGCACAGGAGCCCGAAAACCGCTTGCATTACTACGGCCAGGACGGATCCATCACGCTGGCGGAAAAGCGGATTTTCATCGTGCATTACCCCCATTACGCCAGGGCCATGGCGCTGACGGGCGACTACGACCTCGTGTGCAACGGTCATGAGCACCGCGCCGTGGTGGAGCGCGTCCGAAACGTCAAGGGGGAAGAGACGCTGCGCATCGATCCCGGTACAGTCGCGGGCGTGAGCGCGCCGGCGACTTACGTGTTCGGTGATCTGCAGACTCTGGAATTTGGGATCCGGCCGGTTCCCCTTTGAAAACGCGGGACTGCCAGAGCCGTTTTTCGGCACACCTACACCCGGGCTGTTTCATCGCAAGACCCGGGACCACACGCAAAACTGCTTGATTCTAACGGGATAAATCGGTAGCCTAACGGTCCCGATCAATCTCCGTTCTCGACGCCGTCCAACATCATTTACTGACAGTGGGAGATTCCATGACCACCGAAAATGCAGTCACCAAAGAGAAGCTCGTGCAGGATTTTAAGGTCGTCGTCTCCGATGCCGAGGAATTGCTTCGTGCAACCGCCAGCCAGGCCGGCGAGAAAGTGGCTGTGGCCCGTGAGAAAGTGCAAGAGAGCCTGCGTCGCGCCAAGGTCAAGCTCGCCGAGGCCGAGGAAATCCTGATCGACAAGGGCAAGCAAGCCGCCCGCGTCACCGACGAGTACGTCCACGACAACCCCTGGAGCGCGGTCGGCATCGCCGCCGGCATCGGGTTCATGATCGGCCTGCTGATTGGCCGGCGCTGAGCCGTGAAAGTCTGAACGTGGACGAGGGACAGCCCGGCGCGTCTCCGGATCCGGGGGTGCTGGCCGCGCTGCGCAGGCTCACCGGAAACGCGATAGCGCTGCTGCACACGCGCCTCGAGCTGCTTATCGTCGAAATCGAGGAGGAACGCACCCGGTTTGTCCGGATACTGCTGCTGTCGGTCATTGCGGCGTTTTTTCTTTCGATTGGTGTCGTCACGCTGACGATTTTCATCATTCTCCTCGCGTGGGAGACACACGGGTTGCTTGCGGCTGGGTTGCTCACGGCTCTCTATTTCGGAATCGGAATAGCCCTCGCCCTGAGCGTGCGCAAGCTCACGAAAGAGCGATCCAAGCTCTTTTCCTCCAGTCTCGCCGAGCTTAGGAGAGATCGCGACGAGCTTGCCTCGTAACGACGTGAATGCCGGATCTTGATGACATCGTTCACCGCAAGCAGCGGCTGATCGAGCGCTGCGCGGTGCAGCGGGCCGCCATCGCGGGCGCTTTCCGCGAACTGGACCGTCCAATCGCCATTGCGGATCGCGTGCTGAAGATCGCGCGGTTCTTCCGTTCGCATCCCGTATTGATCGGTGCCGCCATAGCGGGAATCATGGTGGCAAGACGGCGCACCTCCCTGGTTGGCCTGCTCGCGCGCGGTGTCAGCGTATGGCGCCTGTGGCGCACCATACGAACCTGGGCGCAGAGATTCGGTATGGATTTTTCCGGGAGCCGCCGGCGAGGAAATGCAGGGCATGTCGCGCCTTAGGGAGCTCAGTCTACTGCCGGTAGCGTTCGCAAGGTCCGTGCGCGACGGCACCACTCGCGAAAGGAAATTCCTGCAGGACGAGATTCTGCAGGTGCGCGGGCTGATGCCGCTGCTCATGAAGCCGCGCAACAAGCAGCGCTGGACGGAGGAAGACAAAGCCGAGCTGGTGATCCAGTTGCGGCGGCTCTCCCGCATCAGCCCGTACCTGGTGGTGCTCGTCATCCCCGGCGGTTTTTTCATACTGCCGGCGCTCGCCTGGTGGCTGGACCGGCGCCGCAACCGCGCGCGGCCTCCGGGGACTCGAACCTGACGCTTAATTCCCGTCTGCGCGCGCAATGGAAGCATGAGCACAGCCTTTTGGTACCTTCTGCTTTTGACGCCGGTCTTCGCGATTGTCTACGTCTTGTGGGCGTATCGGAACAAAGCGGCCGCGAAGGAAGCTGCCAGCCGGGAGCGCCTGACGGCCCTGGTCGGGATTGTCGAAGGCGCCCGCGCCGCCGGGAGCGCGGCTCGGAAGGAACAGACTGCGCCGGCTGTCGTTTCAAAGCTGGCCGCCGACGCCGCACGGCCAGCCGCTCGCCCGCGATTCCTGACCCAGCCGGAAACCCTGCTGTACTACGTCCTCAAGGCCGGACTGCCCGACCATGAAATATTTCCACGGATCAGTTTGGCCTCGGTGATAGCGGCGGCTGAAAACACTCCAGCTTCGGCGCTGGCAGCGCGCTTGCCGGCGCGGCACGAGATCGATTTCGTGATTTGCGATAAGAGCATGCAGGTAGTGGCGGCCGTCCAGTTGGACGCGCAGCCGGGCCGGCAGGAAACCCAGGTCGTGAATCAACGCCTCAGCGCAGCCGGAATCCGGCTGGCAAGGTTCAATCCTGCCGCGCTGCCGCGGCGCGAGCAGGTGCGCGCGTTGATCTTTGGGCAGTCGACATAAGAACGTGCTTGCCGACCATGCATTTCTCCGCGATCAACATGCCGGGATTCAAAGAACCTGAAGGAAGGCCAGAAGGTCTCTTTCGAGATCACCAGCGGCAACCAAGGCGAGCAACATCCAGGCGGCCTAAGGAAATCCAGTGCGCCCGGCTTTTCTTACATTAGATCACAATCAAGAACGGATCTAGGGTGCCGTATTCACGACTACTCGCCGAGCGCCCAAGGCCAAGCAGCCGGCGTGAGAGTCGTGGCAGAGCCGTGTGCTGGTTGCCAGGCGCGACAGATTCGCATCGGCGATGGCAGCAGCAGGCGCTAAGGAACACGAACACAGTCAGAGTGAAGGGCCTGTCTGCGCAAGTTTCGCTGGGGCCTCGCCTCTAATCGTGGCCCGCTACGTGCGACTGGCACGGTATGGCTGAACAATCTCTTCCATTCTGGGCGGCCGAATAGCAAGTAGGTCGTCTTCGAACTGCTCCCGTTCCTCCTGTTCTGAGTACAGAAAAAACGGCCACCCGAGGGTGGCCGTCCGTAATGGTGGAGGCGGCGGGACAGCTTATCCACCTCTTTCGAGGCGGGCTGGACTATGCCTTCATCCTGTTGCCAGGATGCGGGGCGTCTTATCCGGCCAAGTTCAGCCGAATCCTAGTTACCGCTCAGGTCATCCCTTCAGCGGTGCTATGAGTCTCTACAGGGCAGGCCTGAGGTTGGCCCTCTACCTACCCCTCGGCGTTGCCACACTGCCTTACGGCAGCCAAGGGTTCGCCGATGTGAGCCCCGTTATCACTCTACCCTTACGGGCAGAGGCAACCATACTGATCGAACCCGCGTCCGCAAGTCCTACACAGCCAGGACTACATGCTTAGCCTGGTTATTTGGATCTCGCCTCGCGTCCGCCAACCGGCAGGCTGACGTTTGGCCAGTCGCTTCGACGGATCCGCCCGGCCAAGCGACCAGACCGGGGGAGAGGCTGATGTAAATGACGCTGCACCCAAGAGCAACTCGGCTTGCGCCTCGTTGTCCCCCGGGCCTAGCCCATCAGCAAGCTAGTGCAGCGTCTAGCCGGTATTAGGCGGCTAGAGCGAAACGCTCGTCGTTGGCGTTTGAAGTGTTTCCAGCTTGTTTTACAAGGTAACTGGACCTTGGCATGCCCTGTACTGCTTCGTTACCCGCGTCGAAACCAAGTCGCCCCCATGATTCATGGGTCCATTGCATCTGCATTATCTCAGATTGGGGCGGGTGGCTGGAATTCAAGCGGTGCCGGCTCGCCCCCCCATGAATCATGAATGGAAATTCCTAATCGAGAAGCCGCAGCACGTCCTGCGGATTATCGATTATCCAATCGGCTTGCCAGCTTTCCGGCTTCCCGCCGTTGAGATATCCCCATCGGGCGACTGCGACTTTCATCCCTGCGGCATGCCCGGCCTCGACGTCGCGCCGGTCATCGCCTACATAAACGCATCCGGCCGGCTCCTCACCGAGGGCGCGGCACGCCGCAAGCAACGGTTCCGGGTGGGGTTTGAGGTGGGTAGTGCTGTCGCCGCCGATGATGCAGCAGGCGCGGGACGCCATCTTGAGTTTCTCGAGCAGGAGACGGGCGAGACGCTCTGCCTTATTGGTCACGATGCCCCATCGAAGTCCGCGCGCTTCCATCGTCTCGAGCAGCTCACTCGTGCCGGGGAAGAGGCGCGATTCACGGTCGATGTTGCACTCGTAAATCGCCAGGAATTCCTCGCGCATCGTGCGATAGTCGGGATGCTCTGGAGCCATGCCGAATCCGGCTTGCAGCAGCCCGCGCGCCCCCAGCGAGGTGACGGGACGGGTGGCCGCAAGGGGTAGAGGCGGCAATCCGCGGATGTCGCGCATCCGGTTGAGGGCGAAACTCAGGTCCGGTGCGGTGTCCGCGAACGTGCCGTCGAGGTCGAAGAAAACCGCTTGCGTCATTGTGCGGCTGGCGCAGCGCTGCTCATGAAAAAGGTCGAACAGTCCGGCTCAATTCAGCGCTCACGGCTTGATGGCGCGAAGAATATAGTTCACTCCAACGTCCGGGCCGAGCGCATACGCCCGGCTCAGCGGATTGTACGTCATGCCGGTCAGGCTAGCGACCGCGAGACCTGCCGACCGACACATGGTGGAAAGCTCCGAGGGTTTGATGAACTTAGCGTAGTCATGAGTGCCGCGTGGAAGCAGGCCCAGCAGGTACTCCGCACCGAGCACCGCGAACAGATAAGACTTGGGATTGCGGTTGATGGTGGCGAAGAACAGGTGGCCACCCGGCCTAACGAGCTGCGCGCATGCTGCCACGGTCGCAGCGGGATCCGGCACATGCTCGAGCATTTCCATGCAGGTGATCACGTCAAATCGCCCCGGCATCTCCTGCGCGAGCGCCTCCGCAGGGATCAGCCGGTAATGGACGTCCAGGCCCGATTCAAGCAGGTGCAATTGCGCCACCTTGAGCGGCTGTTCCCCAAGGTCAATGCCGGTGACCCGGGCGCCGCGCGCGGCCATGCTTTCGGCTAGGATACCGCCGCCGCAGCCGACGTCGAGAACCGCTTTCCCCTCGAGCCCGGCGGTACGATCGATGTAGTCGAGCCGCAGTGGATTGATCTCGTGCAGTGGCCTGAACTCGGCGTGGGGATCCCACCAGCGGTGGGCCAGCTCGCTGAACTTCTCCAGTTCCAGGGGATCGACGTTGATCATGGAAAGGCGGAAGACGGGGGTTAGAGACCAGGTACGTGGGAATCGGCTAATCGAAATCGCCGTTCGGGAGGAGTTCCAGCCTCGTAGTGAATCGGTGCCAAAGCAGGAACTGTAGTGTCATTGCAAACTTTTTGAATGCGAAATACCTCAATGGGCGGTATCCAGCCTGTTTTTGATTCGCAGGAAACTTTCACACAAGTAATACTTTTAAGCCAACGACAAACTCTCACTTCGGAACCGTCGGCATCTTCTATTTCGGTCAAAAATGGCGAACCGGGGTAGTGGGGTTGCTTCGTTCCATCTTCCGAATTTGCATCTTGTAGAAGGGTATAAAAACTGCCGTTCAATTCTAAAAGGCCAAGAACCTTCTCCACAAATCGCGAAAGGTTTTCTGTGTATGAAAAACCACCGACTACATCGGTAATGACCTGGAATTGTCCTAGTTCTTCCGACGAATACTCTCGCAGGCGTCGGTTAGATAAATACTGTATTTGATTTGCTCCGAGGCTTGCTGCCGTTTGGTGCCAAAGGGGCGTCCTCCGGTCTTCTATGGATATTGCGACGGCTTGTGCTTTCTTGCCACGCTCCTCTCGTCCTTCCGGATGCGTCAGGTCGTAGCTTGGAGTGTAATAATCCAGTATAGCTTGGGCCTTGCCCGCTCCAATATCCAGCCAGCGACCTCCCGGGCCAAGATGTGCCAACGCGCGATCGAACTCGGAGGGTAGAGCCTTTGCATAGTCTAAAAGCGATCTATCGATGGTGTAGCCTTGCGGTACTCGCTCTCCTTCGCTCCGATAGATCGTTTCCTGTTTTGAAAATTCTTCATTAAGTTTGGGGTTGCCGGGAGATTCGGAATGGGACGCCGCCAGCCACAGGGTTTGTAAAACAAGCAGGATCAGGATGCGTATTCCAGTATTTTTCAAGGCCGTCATCTTACGAACTCACTTTTTCCTCGCGTTGAAGAATTTACCATTCTCGCTAAAACTTGCCCAGGCATAGTCGAATTTTCCGGTAGAGGCCAGGCTGAAGGCAGCTGAGGTCAATGCGCTGACAAAGGTGATTTGCGACTCTTCGGTGGTATGGGGCTCGATTCCAAACATTTGCAGGGTATGCTCAAAAGGATACTGCGCATCTTCATGGCTTGCGTTCCTAATCGACACCTCGGCAATGCCGCTGCGCACAAATCGATAAAAGTATCCTCGGTTGTGCGTCGAAGATATCTTCTCGTCGGCCCCAAGTAGCATCACGGGCGTACTGATTTTCTGCAAAAAACTGGGCAGGTCCCTACCAACTCCCGCCGGATCAAGCAGGATGGCGCCGGCGGCGGGAGCACCTTCAGCCAGCGCGATAGCTACTGCCGAACCACCAAAAGAGTGTCCGACGAGAATAATCTTTCTTACGTCGATTCGGCTATCGATGATTTCTGGCCGGCGGTAAATGAAATCGACGATCCTTGCCAGCGTCTTGCCATTGCCGACCCATGGACCGTTATTGGGTAGCTGTAGGGCCAAACAATGCATTCCCCAGGATGCCAGATGCATGGCCTGATAACCATGTGCTTCCTTCGAGCTGTCATGTCCGTGCAGGAAAATAACTAGAGGTGCTCTTTGAGCAGGCGCAGACAAGAACAAATCCGTATCAATGCGCTCAGTGGTCGATAGGCGTAATTCGTGGTCTTCATGCACGGCCACGGCAAATGGTCCGCGCAACCTGAATTGATCAACATCGGCTTTGTGATTGAGTAAATATCCCTGTAGTTCACTTAAGGTTGTGGCTTTCAGCGAGGTTACGCCAGTAGCCGGCAGCCTTGCACAGCCGCCGGCCAGGGTCAGCCATGCAATCGCGAATAAAACGGACCTTCTAAGCAGACGCGGTTTCCTAACCAATGAGCTTGTCCCTCCAGTATGCCGCCTTCGCGGCGATTTCGGCGGATTCGAGGCGCGTAAGTCTCCCTTTCTCCACCAGCAGCTCTCCATCGACCCACACATGACTCACGTGCTCGCGGCCCGCCGCGTAGACCAGATGTGAGATCGGGTCGTAACACGGGGCCAGCTCGGGCGAGGAGAGGTCCACCGCCGTCATGTCCGCCGATTTCCCAGGGACAAGCGAGCCGATCCGGCCGTCGAGCCCGAGCGCGCGCGCCGCGTTGATCGTCGCCATGGCGAGCACCATATGCGCCGGCAGCGCGGTGGCATCGCCGCTCGTGCCTTTGGCGAGCAGCGCCGCGAGCCGCATCTCGGTGAGCATGTCGAGGCGATTGTTGCTCGCCGCGCCGTCGGTGCCCAGCCCCACGTTGACGCCGCCGGCCATGAGCCGCGCGGCCGGCGCGAGCCCGCTCGCGAGCTTCAGGTTGGAGGAAGGACAATGCGCGACATGACAACCGTGCCCGGCGAGCAGCGCTATTTCCTCGTCGAGCAGGTGCACGGCATGCACCGCGATCAGATTCGGTCCCAGCAAGCCCAGCTCCTGCAGCCGCCGGATCGGGCGCGCGCCATGCGCTGCCAGGCTTTCGTGTATCTCATTTTCAGTTTCGTGCAGATGCACGTGAACCGGAAGATCGAGCTCGCTTGCGTAAGTGGCGACCCTTTCGAAGGTCGCATTGCTGACGGTGAACGGGGCATGGGGCGCCAGGCAGAACGAGAGGAGAGGCTCATTCTTCAGGCGGTCGCGCATGGCGAGACCCTGGCTCAGATAGTCGGCGGCGTCGCTCGCATACGGCGAGCTGAATTCGATCACGATCATCCCCAGTGCGGCTCGCATACCGCACCGTAGTGCCACGCGTGCCGCCGCCTCGGGGAAAAAATACATGTCATTGAAGCAGGTGATTCCTCCTCTCAGCATTTCGGCGCACGCAATGAGCGTTCCGTCCTCGACAAATTCGGGGGAAACCAGGCGCAGCTCCGCCGGCCAGATGTAGTTGTTGAGCCAATCCATGAGCGGGCGGTCGTCCGCCAGCCCCCTCATCAGCGCCATCGCTGCATGGGTGTGGAGGTTGACGAGGCCGGGGATCAGGACGTGCTCGCCCAGCTGGGTGTGCGCGGCGCCGCGATAGCGGCCCCGTACTGCCGCAGTTGGGAGGAGATCGCGGATGCATCCACCACTGACGATGACGGAGTGATCGGGGAGGACCTGCCCCGGCGGGTCTACGGGAACCACCCACCGAGCGTCGACCACCGCATCCACGTGTTCAGGCATTCAACCGCTCCTGGAATAAAAAAAAGCCCTGCCGAAGCAGGGCTTTCAAATCAACGCTCCTCGAACTTATGGTTTTGGCTTCGGCTCAGGCTTCGCCTCCGGCTTCGCGTCCGGCTTCGCGCCGGGCTTCGCCTCAGGCTTCGTCTCAGGCTTCGCCTCAGGCTTCGGCTTGGCCAGCGACTCAGCGCGGCCCACGACTTCAACCGTTACCCGACGGTTCGGCGCCAGACACTCGATCAACTGCTTGCGCTTCATCTTGTTGTCGCAGAACTTGGTCACGGGGATCGGCTGCTTGAAGGCTTTGCCTTCCCAGAAGATCAGCTTCTGGTCGATGCCCTTGGCGACGATATAGTCCTTGACCACGACCGCGCGGCGCTCGGAGAGCTTCATGTTGTACTTCAGGCTGCCGATACGGTCGGTATGCCCCGTTACGATTACGGCGCCGAATTGCACCGCGGAGCGTGCCTTCGTGGCCTTCATCAAACCCGCCAGGAATTCATCCAGTTCCTTCCTGTTGTCGGGCGTCATTTCGGCCTTGTTAAACGGCATGCCTTGCAGCTCGATCTTTTCCTCGATGTTGAGGAACTCCGGCTTGGGCTTGGGCTTCGGCTTCTCTACCGGCTTCTCTACCTTCGGCGGCGGCGCGACTACTGGCGGCTTCGGACAGGCAAGCGCGCCGGTTGCCAGATCCGGATCGCATTCATAGATCGCGCGAGCCGGCGTCCAGTCACTGGTGCGCACGCAGACATTGGCGCCGATGGCGCGGACGACATTGCCCTGGGTATCAGTGAGATACCCTGGTTCTTCCACTGGGCTGACGCTGGCAGCGGCAGCAACGCGCCGGCGGCGGCCATCCCAATGAGCGTTATCCGGATTGCTGAACTCATGATTTTTGATCCTCCTTTTTATGCGATGGATACGGACCAGCCGGAACGACTGATTTGTCCTCAGTCTCCCTACGTTGTCTTAATAGCATACCCCGGGCAAAAAAGGCAACTTATGCTTAAAACATAACACTTTTTAAGTCAAAGCCCTAGGCGAGTGTTGCTAAAAAGAAACGCTTTCCCGAATTCGACCGTTTCACCAAGTGGACCCGTTTCCAGACCCCTCTTTCGGAGGTTAGGTTCCGACCGCCGTGGGACGGTCCCTCATCGGGTGCCGGCAGCCATGCAGCGAACCCGCTCTCCCTCCCTACCCAACCCCTGACTTCCGACCGGAAGTGGCGCGCCGCCCGTTGCCGTCCGCTTCCCTTCAAGACGATTATCGTAGGCGACCTGGCGTCGTCGAGCGCATCACGTCGATACGTGGACCCGGATGGCGCCGATGCGCTTTGCAGCGGGCGCAAGAGCACGCGCTGCCTCGCGTACGGCGTCCGCGAGAACGGTCGCGAACGTAAAAGCACCAATCGCGGCGGTGCATCAGGGCGAAAAGCGCCGTCACCGCATGCTAAAATCATCCCTTTTTTTCGCGCCCTCAAAGCTGTTTCCCCTCGTTCCCGCGCCGCATGGACCAGATCGCCAAAGAAACGCTGCCGGTAAGCCTCGAAGAAGAGATGCGCCGTTCTTACCTCGATTACGCCATGAGCGTCATCGTGGGGCGTGCGCTGCCGGACGTTCGCGACGGATTGAAGCCGGTGCACCGCCGTATCCTCTTCGCCATGCACGAAGCGAACAACGTGTCGAACCGGCCATACGTGAAGTGTGCGCGGGTGGTGGGTGACGTGCTCGGCAAATACCACCCGCACGGCGACGCCGCGACCTACGAAGCCCTCGTGCGCATGGCGCAGGATTTCTCGATGCGCTACACGCTGATCGACGGCCAGGGCAATTTCGGCTCCGTCGATGGCGATTCGCCCGCCGCCTACCGCTACACCGAATGCCGTCTCGAGCGCATCAGCTCCGAGCTGCTGGCCGACATCGACATGGAAACGGTCGATTTCGTGCCGAATTACGACGGCAAGGAGCAGGAGCCGCTGGCGCTGCCGACCCGCATTCCCAATCTGCTGATCAACGGCTCCTCGGGCATCGCCGTTGGCATGGCGACCAACATCCCGCCCCACAATCTGTCCGATGTGATCGATGCCTGCCAGCTGCTGCTGGACGCGCCCGAGACCGACCATCGACGACCTGATCAAGATCATTCCGGCACCCGATTTCCCGACTCGCGGCATCGTTTACGGCGTCGCCGGCGTGAAGGAGGGCTATCGCACCGGCCGGGGCAGGGTGGTGATGCGCGCACGCACCCATTTCGAGGAGGACAAGAAGGGCGGGCGCGTATCCATCGTGATCGACGAGCTGCCGTACCAGGTCAACAAGGCCAATCTGCTGATGAAGATCGGCGAGATGGTGCGCGAGAAGAGGCTCGACGGCATCTCCGACATTCGCGACGAGTCCGACAAGAGCGGGATGCGCGCGGTCATCGAGCTGAAGCGCGGCGAGAACGAGGAGGTGATCCTCAACAATCTGTGGAAGGAAACACAGATGGAGGAGACCTTCGGCATGAACGTCGTAGCACTGGTGGACGGCCAGCCGCGGCTACTCAATCTGAAGCAACTGCTCGACGCTTTCCTGCGCCACCGGCGCGAAGTGGTCACGCGGCGCACGGTATTCGAGCTGCGCAAGGCGCGCGAGCGCGGCCACGTGCTCGAAGGGCCTGGCCGTGGCGCTGTCCAACGTGGACGAGGTGATCGCGCTGATCAAGGCTGCGCAGACGCCCGCCGAAGCGAAGGCGGGCCTGATGGCGCGCTTCTGGCGCTCCAAGCTGGTCGAGGAATTGCTGGCGCGGGGTGAAGGCGATCTGTCACGCCCCGAGGAGCTGTCGCGTGACTTCGGCCTGCACAAGAACGGCTATCGCCTCTCCGAAGTCCAGGCGCAGCAGATCCTGGATCTGCGCCTCCAGCGCCTTACCGCGCTGGAGCAGGACAAGATCGTCGCCGAGTACAAGGAAACGATGGAGAAGATCACAGATCTCATCGACGTGCTGGCCAAGCCTGCGCGGGTGACGACCATCATTTCCCAGGAACTGGCGGAAGTGAAGAAGCAGTACGGCGACGAGCGCAAGACCGAGATCGTGACGACGACCCAGGAGCTCTCCACCGAGGACCTGATCGCTCGCCGAGGACGTGGTCGTGACGATTTCCCACGGCGGCTACATGAAATCGCAGCCGGTCGCCGATTACCGGGCGCAGAAGCGCGGCGGACGCGGCAGGCAGGCGACCACCACCAAGGACGACGATTTCGTCGAGAAGCTGTTCATCGCCAACACGCACGACTATATCCTGTGCTTCTCCAATCGCGGGCGCGTCTACTGGCTCAAGGTCTACGAGGTGCCGCAGGGCAGCCGCGACCTCGCGTGGCAAGCCGATCGTGAATCTCGTGCCGCTGATGGAGCACGAGAAGATCACCGCCGTCCTTCCGGTAAAGGAGTTCGACGACGATCACTTCGTGTTCATGGCGACCCAGTTCGGGACGGTGAAGAAAACGGCGCTGTCGGCGTTCTCGCGTCCGATGGCGAAGGGCATCATCGCCGTCGGGTCTCGAAGACGGGGACTACCTGATCGGCGTGGCGCTCACCGACGGGAAGCAGGACGCGATGCTCTTCTCCGACGCCGGCAAGGCGGTGCGTTTTGCGGAAGACGAAGTGCGCGCAATGGGCCGCAGCGCGACCGGCGTGCGCGGCATGAGGCTGCAGCCGGGCCAGCGGGTGATTTCGCTGCTGACCGCGGCCGATGAGGAGCCGGTCGGTGCTGACGGCCACCGAGAACGGCTTCGGCAAGCGCACCCCGCTTTCCGAGTACACCCGGCACGGGCGCGGCACGCAGGGAATCATCGCGATCGAGTGCAGTGAACGCAACGGCAAGCTGATCGCCGCCCAGTTGGTGAACACCGAGGACGAGATCATGCTGATTACCACCGGCGGGGTGCTGATCCGCACGCGCGTCGCGGAGGTTCGTGAGCAGGGCCGGTCCACCCAGGGCGTGCGGCTCATCAATCTGGACGATGGCGAGCGGCTTGCCGGTCTCGAGAAGATCGTCGAGCCGGAAGAAGAAGACCTGGAAGCCGGGCGTGAGGCGTCTCCGCCGTCGTAGAATTTGAACTTTCCTGCCCCCGAATACCTCCCACCTTAAGTCTGACCCACTCCTAGGACGTTGGAATGTCACGCGTTTTCAATTTCGGCGCCGGGCCGGCGACGCTGCCGGAACCGGTGCTCAAGCAGGCAGCCGAGGAAATGCTCGACTGGCATGGCAGCGGCATGTCGGTGATGGAGATGAGCCACCGCGGCAAGCAGTTCATCGGCATCCACGCCCAGGCCGAGGCCGACCTGCGCGAGCTCCTGGCGATCCCGAAGAACTACAAGGTGCTGTTCCTGCAGGGCGGCGCCGCCGGCCAGTTCGCCGTCGTGCCGATGAACCTACTGCGCGGGAAGGCCGCGGCTTGCTACGTGAACACCGGTCACTGGGCGACAAGGGCGATCGCCGAAGCGAAGCGCTATTGCAAGGTCGGCATCGCGGCGAGCTCCGAAGACGCCAATTTCAGCTACGCGCCGAAGCAGGACCAATGGAAGGTCGATCCGCGACGCGGCGTACGTGCATTACACGTCGAACGAGACGATAGGCGGCGTGGAGTTTCACTGGATCCCCGACACTGGCGACGTCCCGTTGGTCGCCGATGCTTCGTCGCACATCCTGTCGCGGCCGCTCGACGTGAGCCGTTTCGGACTGATCTACGCCGGCGCGCAGAAGAACATCGGCCCGGCGGGTCTTGCCATCGTGATCGTCCGCGACGACCTGATCGGACACGGCCGCCGCGGATACGCCCGCGATATTCGACTACAAGGTGCAGGCCGAAGCGGACTCGATGCACAACACGCCGCCGACTTACGCCATCTACATGGCGGGGCTGGTGTTCCAGTGGCTGAAGAAGCTCGGCGGGTTGAAGAAGATGGAAGAGATCAACATCGCGAAGGCCAAGCTCATCTACGATTATCTCGACGCAGACGCGAGTTTTACCATTCGCCCGTTGCGAAGGAAGACCGCTCGCGCATGAACGTCCCGTTCACGTTGCGCAACGACACGCTCGACGAGGAATTCCTCAAGCAGGCTCAAGCCGCAAGGGTTGATCGAGCTCAAGGGCCACCGCTCGGTTGGCGGCATGCGCGCGTCGATCTACAACGCCATGCCGCTGGAAGGCGTGACAGCACTGGTGGAGTTCATGCGTGACTTCGAAAAAAGGAACGGCTGAACCATTTAAAGTCCTCACGCTCAACCCGATCTCGAGCGTGGGTCTGAAGCGGCTGCCTGCCGGGCGTTACGTGTGCGGCAGCCAGGTGCAGAATCCGGATGCGATCCTGGTGCGCTCGCAGGACATGCACGCGTATGGACATTCCGTCCAGCGTAAGAGCGATCGGCCGGGCCGGCGCCGGGGTCAACAACATCCCGGTCGAAAAGATGAGCAAGCGCGGCGTGCCGGTGTTCAACGCGCCCGGCGCCAACGCCAACGCGGTGAAGGAGCTGGTGATCGCGGGCGTGCTGCTGGCGGCGCGCAACCTGGTGCCCGCGCTGCGCTTCACCTCGGAGCTGGAGGGCGACGACAAGGACGCTGCACAAGCTGGTCGAAGACGGCAAGAAGCAGTTCTCCGGTTTCGAGCTGCCGCGCCATACCTTCGGCGTCATCGGGCTGGGGAAGGTCGGAAGCCTGGTCGCCGATGCCGCGATCAAGCTCGGCATGAACGTGCTGGGCTACGATCCGCACATCACAGTCGATGCGGCGTGGAGCCTGCCGTCTCAGGTGCAAGAAGGCCCATAGCGTCGAGGAAGTGGTCAAGGCGTCCGATTTCGTGACGCTGCACGTGCCGCTCCTCGACGTCACCCGCGAAAATGATCAACGCCGAGCGGGTGAAGCTGATGAAAAATGGCGCGATACTCCTCAATTTCGCCCGCGAGGGCATCGTGGACGACGATGCCGTGCTCGAGGCGCTCGCGTCGAAACGCATCCGCTACTACGTATGCGATTTTCCGGCCAGGAAGCTGCAGGGCCATCCCCAGGTCGTGGCGTTGCCGCACCTCGGCGCCTCGACGCGCGAGGCGGAGGACAACTGCGCGGTGATGGTGGTCGACCAGGTGCGGGACTTCCTCGAGAACGGCAACATCCTGAACGCGGTGAACTTTCCGGACGTGGTGATGGCGCGGGAGTCGCCGTACCGCGTCGGGATCGCCAACGCCAACGTCCCCAACATGGTGGGGCAGATCTCCACCGCCATGGCGAAGGCGGGGCTCAATATCCACAACATGATGAACAAGTCGAAAGGGGAGATGGCCTACACGCTGGTGGACGTGGACAGCGTCGTGCCGGTCAAGGTATGCGAGCAGATCATCGGGCATCGAGGCGTTTTGTCGTTTCGCTATCTGCCGGTGAATCACAAACAGCAGTGAGCGGTGAGCGGTGAGGCGGTGAGCGGGAGGCCTGTCCCGCGGCGCGGGCGCAAGGCTCCGTCACGCTCACTGCTTACCGCTGGCTGCTTACCGCTTACTGCATCATGAACGACAACATCAAGAGCATGCGCAAACGGATCGACGCCCTGGACCGGCGCCTGGTCAAGCTGCTGTCCGCTCGCGCGCGGCTCGCGCAGCGTGTCGGCAAGGTCAAGGCAGGAGCGGCCTACCGTCCCGAGCGGGAGGCGCAGGTGCTGCGCGGCGTCCTCAAGAGCAATTCCGGTCCGCTGTCCGACGCGGCGCTCTCGCGCCTGTTCACCGAGATCATGTCGGCATGCCGCGCGCTCGAGGACTCGCTGGCGGTCGCTTACCTCGGCCCGCAGGGTACCTTCAGCCAGGAAGCGGCGCTCAAGCATTTCGGCGCACTTGCGGTGATGGTGCCGTGCGCCTCGATCGACGAGGTGTTCCGCCAGGTGGAGACCGGGGCGGTCGGCTACGCGGTGGTGCCGGTCGAAAATTCCACGGAAGGCGCGATCGGGCGCACGCTCGATCTGCTGCTTGCGACCCCGTCGAAGATCTGCGGCGAGGTCATGCTGCCGATCCGCCAGTGCCTGATGAGCAGGGAGCGCAGGTTGAGCGGCATCCGCAAGGTCTATTCGCACACGCAGAGCCTCGCGCAATGCCAGCAATGGCTCGCGCGCGCGCTGCCTCAGGCGGAGCGCGTCGCGGTAGTGAGCAACGCGGAAGCGGCGCGGTTGGCGGCGCGGGAGCGCCGCGCGGCGGCAATCGGTCCGAAGACCGCGGCGGCGCTGTACCGGTTGGATCTTCTCGCGCGCAACATCGAGGACGAAGCCGAAAAACACTACCCGCTTCCTCGTGCTCGCGGAGCACGATGCGGCGCCTTCCGGCCGCGACAAGACATCGCTGGTCATGTCCACGCGCAACGTGCCGGGCGCGGTGCACGAGCTGCTCACGCCGCTCGCGGCGAACCGCGTGAGCATGACGCCGGCTCGAATCACGGCCGTCGCGCACGGGCCTCTGGGAGTACGTGTTCTACGTGGATATCGAAGGACACCAGCAGGATGCGCACGTGGCGCGGGCGCTCGCGGAGCTCCAGGAGAAAGCGTCCTTCCTGAAGGTCCTCGGCTCCTACCCGGCCGCCGTCACTTAGTGCAATTATGAATGCTGAGTGCTTAATGCTGAATTGAATGCATACGGTCAGTGTTTTCATTCGACATTCAACAGTCACCATTCAGCATTGCCGTCCATGGACATCTGCGACCTCGCTCCCGGTTACATCCGCGCCATCGCGCCTTATCAGCCCGGCAAGCCGATTTCGGAGCTGGCGCGTGAGATGGGCTGCGACGAGGCGGGCATCATCAAGCTCGCCTCCAACGAGAACCCGATCGGCGTGAGCCCGCTCGCGCAGCGCGCGATCGAGCGCGCGGTCGCCGGTCTCGCGCGCTATCCGGATGGCAACGGTTTCGAGCTCAAGCAGGCGCTGTGCCGGCGTTACGGCGTGGCATCGGAACAGATCGTGCTCGGCAACGGTTCGAACGACGTGCTGGAGCTTGCCGCCCGCGCGTTTCTCACGCCCGGCCAGGAGGCGATCTACGCGCAGCATGCGTTCGCGGTCTATCCGCTGGTGGTGCAGGCGATTGGGCGCGAAGGGCGTCGAGGTCGCGGCCAGGAACTACGGCCACGATCTTGCCGCCATGCGCGGGCGCCGTGACGAAGAAAACGCGGATCGTCTTCATTGCGAATCCGAACAATCCAACGGGCACCTGGTCCATTCACACGAGCTCGAGGCATTCATTGCGACCTTCCGCCGGAAGTTCTGGTGGTTCTCGATGAAGCGTATAACGAGTACCTGCCCGAGGATCTCAGGGCCGACAGCATCGCATGGCTGGGGCGTTTTCCCAGCCTGGTCGTGACGCGCACTTTCTCCAAGGTCTACGGGCTGGCGGGCCTGCGCGTGGGCTACGCTTTCGCCGCGGCGGGAGTCGCGGATCTCATGAATCGCGTGCGCCAGCCTTTCAACGTCAACAGCATTTCGCTGGCCGCGGCGACGGCCGCGCTGGAGGACGGCGAGTTCGTGCGCCAGAGCTACGAGTTGAACCAGGCGGGCATGCGCCAGCTCGTCGGAGGGCTTCGAGCGTCTCGGCGTCGAGTTCATCCCTTCATTCGGCAACTTCGTGACGCGTCAAGTCGCGCGACGCCGCAGGCTGTCTACCGGCGGCTGCTCGAGCGCGGCGTCGATCGTGCGCCCGGTCGCGGGACCTACGGCATGCCCCGAGCACCTGCGCGTGACGGTCGGCGCTGCCGAAGGCCGAAGAACGCAGCGGTTTCTGGACGGCGCGGGCGCAGTCGAGCCGGCTGCGCTGTGCGGCAGGCACAAGCAAGCGAGGAAGTGGGCAATGGGTAGTTATCATTCCGAATTGGTTTCCTTGGCGCGTTGGCGGCCTTGGCGGTTCAAGTGTTTTACTTGTGTGTTTTTGCAAAGTCATGCCGGCTAGATTAAAAATCGGGAAGCTGGTCGTGATCGGCGTCGGGCTGATCGGCGGGTCGTTTGCGCTGGCACTGAAGCGGGCGCGCGCTGTGAAGCTCGTGGTCGGCGTGGGGCGCAACCCGCGGCAACCTGGCCGCCGCGCTCGATCTCGGCGCAATAGACGAGGCGACGCAGGATCCTGCCCTCGCGGTTCAGGATGCCGATCTCGTGTTGCTCGCCACGCCGGTCGGCCAGATGTCCCGCTACCATGGCGCCGGATCGCGCCGCACTTATCCCCGCATACGGTGGTGACCGATGCCGGCAGCACCAAGCGCGATGTCATCGCCCACGCACGCCGCTTTCTGGACGGTAATTTTTCCCGGTTTGTGCCGGCGCATCCGATCGCCGGCACGGAAAAGAGCGGCGCGACGGCGGCGTTTCCCGATCTCTTTCGCGGCCGGACCGTAATTCTGACGCCGCAGGCGGAGACGGCAGCCGGCGCGGTGCGGTTGGTGCGTTCGGCGTGGGAGATCTGCGGCGGGCGCGTGCTTCGGCTCACTCCCCGGAGCACGATGCGATCTTCGCGGCGGTGAGCCATCTTCCGCACGTCGTTGCCTACGCTCTGGTCAACGCGCTGGCGCGCCGGGGGAATGCAAGGCAACTGTTCGGTTTCTCCGCCGGCGGTCTGCGCGACACGGTGCGCATCGCCGGCAGCTCGCCCGAGATGTGGGGCGACATCTGCATTGCGAACCGGGAGCCCCTGCTGAAGGTGCTCGGAGACTACGAGGATGAGTTGAAGCGCTTGCGCGCGACGATCGAGCGCGGCGACGCGGGTGGGCTGAAACGCATGTTCGAGCGCGCGCGCAGCGCGCGCGAGAAGTGGCTGCTAAAGGGCCGCTCCTAGCGGCTCGGATCCGCCGGAGAATATGGCATGGACCATCTCGATCTGACGCCCATCCGCAGAGTGCGCGGCACGGTCAAACTGCCGGGATCCAAGAGCATTTCGAACCGGATACTGCTGCTTGCCGCCTTGGCGCAGGGCGAGACCCGGATCCGCGATCTGCTGGAATCCGATGACACGCGCGTCATGCTCGAGGCTTTGCGGCAGCTCGGCATCACATGCACGGACGAAAGCGACCGGACCTTGCGGCTGCGGGGAGCGGGCGGCCCGTTTCAGGTAAAGCATGCGGAACTCTTTCTTGGCAACGCCGGCACGGCGTTTCGCCCGCTGACGGCGGTCCTCGCGCTGTGCCGAGGAGAATACCGTCTGTCGGGCGTCGCCCGCATGCACGAGCGGCCGATCGGCGATCTGGTCGATGCGCTCTCCCAACTCGGTGCGGATATCGAATACCTGGGGCGGAAAGGTTACCCTCCGCTTGCGATCCATGCGGCTGCGATCGGCGCGGGCGACCACGTCAGGATACGCGGCAACGTTTCGAGCCAGTTCCTCACCGGTTTGCTGATTGCACTGCCGCTTACCGGCGTCAAAACGGTCGTCGACGTTGATGGCGACCTCATTTCGAAGCCGTACGTCGAGATTACGTTGAATACGCTGCGCCGCTTCGGCGTCGAAATCGAGCGCCACGACTGGACGGCCTTCACCATCCCGGCAGGTGCGCGCTATACGAGCCCTGGGGAAATCCACATCGAGGGCGATGCTTCCTCGGCCTCGTACTTCCTTGCAGCGGGTGCCATCAGCGGGCTCACAGGCGGCGGACCGGTGCGGGTGGAAGGAGTGGGGCGCGACAGCATCCAGGGCGATATCCGTTTCGCCGAGACACTGCAGCGCATGGGCGCGAGCGTTGCAATGGGCGAGAACTGGATCGAGGCCGGTGCATCGCCGGGCAGCGCCAGCGGCGGCAAGCTAAAGGCCATAGACGCCGATTTCAATCACATTCCGGATGCGGCCATGACCGCAGCGGTGGCGGCGCTGTTCGCCGACGGAACGAGCACCCTGCGCAACATCGGCAGCTGGCGGGTAAAGGAAACCGACCGCATCGCCGCCATGGCCGCCGAGCTGCGTAAGCTGGGCGCGCAGGTGGAAGAGGGGTCGGACTATCTCAAAATCACCCCCCCTCACGCCTCACGCCTCACGCCTCACGCGTCGATCGATACCTACGACGATCACCGCATGGCCATGGCCTTCTCGCTCGCGGCTCTGGGCGGGGTTCCGGTTCGCATCAACGATCCGCGCTGCGTTGCCAAGACGTTTCCCGAGTACTTCGCGGTGCTTGCATCAATTTCTGAACGCTGAGCTGGACACTGAATATAAAGCTGAACGTGGCAGCGGCCCCGCCTCCGGTTATCGCGATTGACGGTCCGTCGGCATCGGGTAAGGGCACGGTGGCGCAGGCTGTTGCGGCTAGGCTGGGGTTTCATTACCTCAACAGCGGCGCCCTCTACCGGGTCGTTGCATTGCTTGCCACGCAAGCCGGGGATGGCCTGGAAAATGAGCCCAGGCTCGTGACGATCGCCCGGAGCCTCAGAGCCGAATTTGCAGGGGAGACGGTCGTGGTCGACGGGCGCGATGTCACGGACGCGATCCGCGCCGAAGCCATCAGCGCAGCTGCGTCCAGGGTTGCCGCAAACGCGGCCGTCAGGAACGCCCTGCTCGAGCGTCAACGCGCCTTCCGCCGCCCGCCGGGACTGGTCGCGGATGGAAGGGATATGGGGTCGGTGGTTTTCCCCGACGCAGTCCTCAAGATCTTCCTTACGGCGAGTCCGGAAGAGCGTGCGGCACGACGACATAAACAGTTGATGGAAAAAGGAATGGATGCTACTATGACCGCCCTTTTGCAGGATATACGGGCCCGCGATGAGCGCGACAGCGGGCGGGCCGTGGCTCCTCTGCAAAAGCGCGCGGACGCCGTGCTGCTTGATACCACCCACATGTCGGTGGCGGAAGCGGTGGCGCAGGTGCTGGCGCTATATAAACAGGCACCCAGGGCGCCATGAGGGATACCCCAACCTCATGGTTTTTTTAACCAGCCCCGCCGGCAGCGGCGGGCTTATCCGAATCTGAAATGATGAAAACGCCTTCCCCGGCCGTATCCACGAAAAGCGCATCCCCCGTAACCGCATCCCCGGAATCTTTCGCCGCGTTGTTTGAAGAGAGCCTCTCCCGCAAGGAAATGCGGGTAGGGGAAGTGATCACCGCCGAGGTCATCCGGGTCGATGACAACTACGTCGTGGTCAACGCAGGTCTCAAGTCCGAAAGCTACATCCCGATAGACGAATTTCGCAGCGATCGCGGCGAAGTCGAGGCCAAGCCCGGCGATTTCGTGAAAGTCGCGATCGAATCCCTCGAAGACGGCCACGGCGAGACGCGCCTGTCCCGCGAAAAAGCCAAGCGTCTCGCGGCATGGCTCGATCTCGAGGAAGCGCTGGAGAAGGGCACGGTCGTAAGCGGCGTCATCAACGGCAAAGTCAAGGGCGGCCTCACCGTGACCGTCAATGGCATACGCGCCTTTCTGCCGGGTTCGCTCGTCGACATCCGTCCGGTAAAGGACACCACGCCGTACGAAAACAAGCAGATGGAATTCAAGGTCATCAAGCTCGACCGCAAGCGCAACAACGTGGTGGTGTCCCGCCGCGCGGTGCTGGAGGCGAGCCAGGGCGCCGAGCGCGAGGCGCTGCTCGCCACGCTGCAGGAAGGCGCGGTCGTCAAAGGCATCGTCAAGAACATCACCGATTACGGCGCGTTCGTGGATCTGGGCGGCATCGACGGCCTGCTCCACATCACCGATCTCGCGTGGCGCCGCGTCAAGCATCCTTCGGAAATCCTCACCGTCGGCGACGAAGTCGAGGCCAAGGTGCTCAAGTTCGACCAGGAGAAAAACCGCGTTTCACTGGGCCTGAAGCAGCTCGGCGAGGACCCGTGGGTCGGCCTCTCGCGCCGCTATCCTCCGGGCACGCGTCTCTTCGGCAAGGTCTCCAACCTGACCGACTACGGCGCGTTCGTCGAGATCGAGGCGGGCATCGAGGGGCTGGTACACGTTTCAGAAATGGACTGGACGAACAAGAACGTTCACCCGTCGAAGGTAGTGCAGCTCGGCGACGAAGTCGAGGTCATGGTGCTGGAAATCGACGAAGACCGCCGGCGCATCTCGCTCGGGATGAAGCAATGCCTGCCCAACCCGTGGGAAGAGTTCGCCATGAACCACAAGAAGGGCGACAAGGTGAAAGGGCAGATCAAGTCGATCACCGATTTCGGCATCTTCATCGGGCTGCCGGGCGGCATCGACGGGCTCGTGCACCTGTCCGATCTGTCGTGGGGACGGCCGGGAGAGGAGGCAGTTCGCGACTACAAGAAGAGCCAGGACGTCGAAACCGTCGTGCTCTCGATCGACGTTGAGCGCGAGCGGATCTCGCTCGGCATCAAGCAGCTCGAAGGCGATCCTTACTCAAGCTACATCCAGGCTCACGAGAAGAATTCCATCGTGACCGGCACCGTGAAATCGATCGACGCCAAGGGAGCGGTGATCCAGCTCGACAGCGACGTCGAGGGTTATCTGCGCGCGTCCGAGGTATCGCGCGACCGCGTGGAAGACATCCGCACCCGACTGAAGGAGGGGGACAAGGTGACGGTGATGGTCATCAACATCGACCGCAAGAACCGCACCATCAATCTGTCGATCAAGGCCAGGGACATGGCGGACGAGGCCGAGGCGATGAAAAAGCTCGCCGAGGACAAGCAGGCCAGCACCGGGACCACCAATCTCGGCGCGTTGCTCAAGGCCAAACTGGACGTGGCCAATACTCAACAGTAAGGAAGCACCATGACCAAATCCGAGTTGATCGCGAAGCTCGCGGCGCGCTACCCGCAGCTGGTAGCGAAGGATGCCGAGCTCGCGGTGAAAATGGTACTCGACGCGATGGGCAAGAGCTTGGCCCAGGGTCAGCGCATAGAAATCAGGGGCTTCGGCAGTTTCGGCCTGAACTACAGGCCGCCACGCACGGGGCGCAATCCGAAGTCGGGCGAGAAAGTCCAGGTGCCCGCAAAATACGTTCCTCATTTCAAGGCCGGGAAAGAATTGCGTGAACGTGTGGATATCAAGAAATAGTAACGATCAACACAGGGCAGCGTTTGTTTCGGGGCGGCATAATCGAAAGATCATGCCGTTTTTTTTTCCGGAAACTTGACCGCGATCAGCGTTGATCCCGGTCTCAAGTCGGATGAGCGAAAGGGCGGCATGCGTTATCTTCTCTGGATCCTCAAGTTCACGCTGTTCCTGCTCGCGTTCCTGTTCATGGTCAAGAACACCGATACGGTGACGGTGCATTACTATCTCGGCAGAGAATCCCAGGCGCCGCTGTTCCTGGTGCTGGCCGTTGCGTTTGGTGCCGGAGTCGCATGCGGCCTCTTTGCGGGCCTCGCCAGGATATTCCGGCAACGCCGCGAAATCGTCGCGCTCAAAGGCCGCTTGCCGCAAACCGACAGCAACCGGGTAGGCGGGGAGGCGAAAGGTAAGCTTGAAAGCGAATTTCAGGCCTAGCAATGTGTCGGACTTCCCATCCCTGAGGTCGTCGCGTGCGGGTTGGTCATATTTGGATTGGGCTCGACCTTACAGCCTGTCGGCTCAGTCGGTATTAGAAACCCGGGCGATGGCGCTACGAACTCGCAAATTCTACGTAAGTCCGACAGGCTGCTAGCGATGGAAATTGAGTACTGGTGGCTCCTCGCCATGCCGCTGTTCTTTGCGCTCGGCTGGCTCGCCGCGCGCATCGACATCAAGCAGCTCATCTCCGAATCGCGGGCGCTTCCCATGTCGTACTTCAAGGGCCTCAATTTTCTCCTGAACGAGCAGCCGGACAAGGCGATCGAGGCCTTTATCGAGGTCGTGAAGGTCGATCCGCAGACCGTCGAGTTGCATTTCGCCCTCGGCAGCCTGTTTCGGAGGCGGGGCGAAGTGGAGCGCGCGACTCGCATGCACCAAAACCTGGTCGAGCGCTCCGATCTTGCCCCCGAGCAAAGGCTGCATGCGCTCTACGAGCTCGCTCAGGATTACTTCAAGGCCGGGCTGCTCGACCGGGCCGAAGAGCTGTTTCTCAAGCTCGAAGGTTCGTCCCATACCGAGGACGGATTGAGATTCCTGCTCGAAATCTACGAGCAAGAGAAGGAGTGGGAGCGAGCGATCGGCATCGCAGAAAAGCTGGAGACCGTGACCGGCCGTTCGCATCAGAAGGAAATCGCCAACTTCCACTGTGAACTCGCGGGCAGCGAGATCATGCAATCGCGGCCGGACGCGGCGCGCCCGCACATTGCAGAGGCCCTCGCCCATCACCGGTTGTGCGTACGTGCGAACGTGCTGCTCGGCGATCTCGAGGCACAGGCAGGCCGGCCTGAGGCCGCGATCGAGGCGTGGAAAAGGATCGAGAGCCAGAACCCGGCATATCTGGCACTGGTCGCGGAGCGCATCTACAACGCATTCAAGCAGCGCAGAAAGACCGGTGAAGGAAGCAATCTGCTGCGCGGCTATCTCGCCAAGTACCCCTCGCTCGACCTCATGAACGTGGTGTTTCAGGGCACGCTGGAGATGGAGGGCACCGCACCGGCGTACCGGCTCGTACGCGACGAGCTGCGGCGCACGCCTACCCTGCTCGGGCTCGATAAACTGCTCGAGGCGCAGATGCTCGAGGCGCCGCTCGAGCGGCGGCGCGATCTCGGGCTGATCAAGGAACTGGTGAACCAGCACACCCGTAGTCTCGCCATGTACAAGTGCGACAACTGCGGCTTCCGCGCACGCCAGTATTACTGGCATTGCCCCGCCTGCGCGGCGTGGGAGACCTATTCTCCGCGCCGGACCGAAGAAGCGAAGCTCCCAGCGTGATGCAGAACGAAGAGGCGAGCACAGCGTGAGCCATGCTGTTGATAGAAGTGCGATCTGCGGATCGCATTCAGGCCGCCGACACCAGATCGTAAACTTGAGGAAATGCTGGAAGAGGCGGCCTGCGTGAGCGATCCTCGCGTCATCGTGGCACTCGACTTCGCGGAAGGAAAGCACGCACTCGCAATGGCTGCGCGGCTCGACCCGGCGATCTGCCGCGTCAAGGTCGGTAAGGAGCTCTATACGGCCGCAGGCCCGCAATTGCTCGAGCAACTCCAGAAGTCCGGTTTCGAAGTGTTCCTCGATCTGAAGTACCACGATATCCCGAATACCGTCGCTGCCGCCTGCCTCGCCGCGGCGAGGCTCGGCGTGTGGTTGATCAACGTCCACGCGCTGGGCGGTCGTGCCATGATGCACGCCGCGCGGGGAACGCTCGCCGCGCTCAACGCGCCGCCCCGGCTCATCGCCGTCACCATCTTGACCAGCATGGGTGCCGCCGATATGGAAGACGTCGGGCTTTCTGGCACGCCGCGGGAAGCCGTGATCAGGCTCGCGCGCCTGGCGCAAGCGTGC
Organism: uncultured beta proteobacterium; assembly: GCA_963802355.1. Classification (GTDB taxonomy): domain Bacteria; phylum Pseudomonadota; class Gammaproteobacteria; order Burkholderiales; family SG8-41; genus SG8-41. The sequence continues at coordinate 332,386 of CAWDIV010000016.1, forward strand.
GGGCTCGACGGCGTGGTGTGCTCGGCTCAGGAAGCCGCCGTTTTGCGCCGTGAATGCGGGAAAGCCTTTCTGCTGGTAACGCCCGGTATACGGCCCGCCGCGGGTGAGATAGACGATCAGCAGCGTATCGCGACTCCCGCCGCCGCGGTGGCTAGCGGTGCGGACTACCTGGTCATCGGCCGGCCGGTCACGCGCGCGAACGACCCGCTCGCCGCCCTGCGCGCCATCAACGATGCCATCGCCGCTGCAAGCAGCGCATGACGCTACAATGACGGCAAGGATGAAGGCGGAAGGCGAAAGGCGAAAGAAAAATATGGCGGCGCGGAGCGCCGGAAGTTCATCCCTCATCCCTCATCCCTCATCCTTCGCACGCGCCCGCGTGCTCGTGGTGGGCGACGCCATGCTCGACCGCTATTGGTTCGGGGAGGTCGAGCGCATTTCACCCGAGGCGCCGGTTCCCATCGTCAAGATCAGCCGGGAAGAGGAACGCGCGGGCGGCGCCGCCAACGTCGCGCGCAATGCCGCGGCGCTGGGCGCGCAGGTGAGCCTGCTTTCGGTCGTGGGCACGGACGAACCCGGCGCCCGGCTGGAGGCTTTGCTCAGGCGCGAGCGCGTCAACGTCCAGCTGCACCGCGACCGCGGCATCCGAACGACCGTCAAGCTGCGCGTCATCGGCGGACGCAATCAGCAATTGCTGCGCGTCGACTTCGAGACTGCACCCGGCCACGAAGCGCTTTCTTCCAAGTTGCGCGATTTCGGGCAGATGCTGGGTGACGTCGACGTCGTCGTTTTGTCCGATTATGGAAAGGGCGGCCTCACCCACATCGTCAAGATGATCGGCATGGCGCGGCGCGCCGGCAAGATGGTGTTAGTGGATCCGAAAGGCGAGGATTACCTGCGCTACCGCGGCGCCACTGTCATCACGCCGAACCGGAAGGAGTTCCGGCAGGTGGCGGGAGCATGGAACGGAGAGCGCGAGCTGACGGAGCGTGCCCAGCAGCTCCGGCGCAAGCTCGACGCACAGGCGTTGCTCGTGACACGCGGCGAGGAAGGTATGACGTTGTTCCAGGACGGCGCGCGGGTTCACGTTACCACGCAAGCGCGAGAAGTCTCTGACGTGAGCGGTGCCGGCGACACCGTGATCGCGACGCTGGGTGTGGCGGTGGCGAGCGGGGTGCGCATGAAAGAGGCGGTGCGGCTCGCCAACCGGGCCGCCGGTATCGTGATCGGAAAGTTCGGCACGGCGGTGGTCACGCCCGAAGAGCTCTTTGGCAAGGCGGAAGGCGAAAGGCGAAAGGCAAAAGTATGAGCGGGTTGGGCGAAAAGAGGGCAGGCGAGGTTTCTGCAGTTCCTGTTTTTCCTTCCGCCTTCCTCCTTCCGCCTTCCTCCTTTACATGGAGCGTCAGCGCATGTACTACGTAGTCACCGGTGCGGCCGGCTTCATCGGCTCCAATCTCGTCAAGGCGTTGAACGAGCGGGGAGTGACCGACATTATCGCGGTCGACGATATGCGGCAGGGTGACAAGTTCGTGAATCTGTCGGATTGCGATATCGCCGACTACCTGGACAAGGACGAGTTTCTCGAAAAGATCGAGGAAGGATCGTTCGACGGGGGGGTCAATGCCATCCTGCATCAGGGTGCGTGCTCCGATACGACCGAGTCCGACGGCCGCCTGATGATGAGGAGCAACTATGAGTACTCGAGAGAGCTGCTCGACTATTGCATCCGCGACGAGGTCCACTTGGTTTACGCTTCCACCGCCGCGTTGTACGGCGCGGGCCGGGAGTTTCGCGAGGCGCGCGAGTGCGAATCCCCGATAAACGTCTACGGGTATTCGAAGTTCCTGTTCGATCAACTGGTGCGGCGGCGGTTCGAGGAGCGCACCGCGCAGATCGCGGGATTGCGCTATTTCAATGTCTACGGCGAGCGCGAGCAGCACAAGGGCCGCATGGCGTCGGTGGTGTACCACTTTTTCAACCAGTACCGCGGTGCAGGCCACGTGCGGTTATTCAGCGGCAGCGGCGGCTACGGCGACGGCGAGCAGCGGCGCGACTTCGTTTCGGTCGAGGACTGCGTCAACGTCAATCTCTTTTTCCTCGACCACCCCGGGAAATCCGGCCTCTTCAACGTGGGCACCGGTGCCGCGCAGAGCTTCAACGACGTGGCGGTCGCGACGGTGAATACCTCCCGCAAAGCGCGGGGCGAGGCGCCGCTCACGCTTGCGGCAATGCGCGAGCGCGGCGTCATCCAGTACATCGCGTTTCCGGAGGACCTCAAGGGGCGATACCAGAGCTACACGCAGGCCGACATATCTGCGCTGCGCAGCTCGGGTTACGAAACCCCGTTTCTTACAGTGGAACAGGGCGTCCCGCGGTATTGTCAGAGATTACTGCAGCGGGCGGCGGGATAAGGTGTCAGGAACCCTAAACTCTAAGGTTCCTGACACCTTCGTTCATAAGCACCGTCGGATTTCGTCTTATTGAGCGTTGCTTAGGTGTCTGACACGCTCAATCCCTCACCCCCTCCCCTCTCCCGAGCGGAGAGGGGAGCTTCGAGACGTAAATGAATGTCATTCATTTACGTAGGACGGGGTGGGCGGTCCCGGGGCATCAGTTATCATGGGAACCTATCTCAATGGTACACGTGTGATGGATACCCGAAACGCACCCGCGCTGAAGACGCTCGAAGACTTCGTCGGCAACACGCCGCTCGTGAGGCTGAAGCGCCTGCCGGGCAAGACCGGCAATACGCTCCTCGCGAAGCTCGAGGGCAACAATCCGGCCGGGTCGGTCAAGGACCGGCCGGCGTTCTCGATGATCAAGCGCGCCCAGGAACGCGGGACGATCAAGCCGGGGGATACGCTGATCGAGCCGACCAGCGGCAACACCGGCATCGCGCTCGCGATGTGCGCGGCGATGATGGGCTATCGCATGATCCTGGTGATGCCGGAGCATCTTTCGGTGGAACGGCGCCAGTCGATGGCTGCATTCGGGGCGGAGATCGTCCTGACGCCCAAGGAAGGCGGCATGGAAATGGCGCGTGATGTCGCGGAGAAAATGCGCGATGAAGGCACGGGCGTAATACTCGACCAGTTCGCCAACCCGGATAATCCGCTGTCGCATTACGAGGGCACCGGGCCGGAGATCTGGCGCGATACGCAGGGCAGCATCACGCACTTCGTCTCCAGCATGGGCACCACCGGTACGATCATGGGTTGCTCGCGCTTCTTCAAGGAGAAGAATCCCGCCATCCAGGTGATCGGCTGCCAGCCCACCGACGGATCGCAGATCCCGGGCATCCGCAAGTGGCCGCCGAAGTATCTCCCGAAGATCTGCGATTGGAAGCGCGTGGACCGCGTGATCGAGATTTCGCAGGCGGATGCCGAGGAAACCACGCGGCTGCTCGCGCGCGAGGAGGGCATCTTCGCCGGCATTTCCTCGGGCGGCGCGCTGTGGGCGGCGCTCGAGGTCTCGCGCGAGGCGAAAAATGCCGTGATCGTCACCATCATTTGCGACCGCGGCGACCGTTATCTTTCCACGGGTGTCTTCCCGGGTTAGCAGCCTGTCGAACCGGCCGGCAGTCGTAGTTCCATCTTGCCGTATTTCCGCATGCAGTCCTGAGTCAGGAATGTGTCGAACGAAAGTGCGACGCATTCCTGCGGCCTGGCTGATCGTATGTACGCTCACGGCCGGCGCGGCCGAAGCCGTCGAACTCTCTTTCTCCGTGGATGGGCTGGAGGCCCCTAATTTCACCGCCAAGGCCGTCACCGTATCGATCAGCGACAAGGCGTTCCGTCTCGGCGTAGGCGAGCTCGCGATCCTGGGCAGGACGTGGCGCAACGTAAGCGTTACCTGCGGCACGTTTCGAATGGAATCCGACCTTATCGAGTGCCGCGACGGCACCGCCGATATGGGATCGAAGATGCCCGTGGCGTTTTCCTACCGGCCAAAAACCCGCGCGCTCGACTTGACGGTAAAGCCTCAGGCGAAGGAAACGTGGCGCCTGCAGGCAAGCTTCCTGGATCGTACGCGCCGGATGGAGCTTGCGGTGGACAACGGCTCGCTCGCGAACCTTGCCGCATGGATACCGGGGGGCTTGCCGAAGACCAGCGCCGGCACGTTCAACGGCAAGTTCACGATCGACGCGGGTGGTGCGCAGAGCCTCTCAGGGGACGTCGAGCTGCGTGGGGTGGCGTTCAGCGACGCGAGCGGACTGCACGCCGGCGAAAGACTCGATGCCGACCTCAAGCTGACCGCGCAGGGGGCCGCAGCGGAATGGCGCTGGCAGGCGGCGCTCGAATGGAAAGGCGGAGAGGTCTTCTGGCAACCGCTCTACCTGCGCGCCGGCAGCCAGACGTTGCGCGCCGAGGGCGTGCTCGACGAGCGGCGCATAGGCGTTGCGCGCTCGACCCTCCGCTTTCCGGGTGTCGGCGAGGTGGAAGCCGCCGGCGTCGAATGGGACCGCCGAGCCGGCCGCTTGCAGAGCGCGACCGTGCGCTCGGGAACGCTTGACGCGCCCGCTTTGTACACAAGAGTGCTCCAGCCGCATTTCGCGGGCACCGCGCTTTCCGATCTGCGGGTGGCGGGCACGATGGAGTTTTCCAGCTTGCGCATCCGCGAAGGGGAGCTCGAGGCGGTGGATATCACGGTGCGCGATCTGTCCTTCGAGGACCTGAACCGCCGTTTCGCCATCTTTGGCATGAACGGGCGCATCCCCTGGCACCACACCGAAACCACGAAGCTGGATCTTCAGGTCAAGGGCGGCGAGGCCCTCAAGATGCCGTTCGGCGCGGTGAAGCTACCGCTCACGATGCGGGGGATGAGATTCCGCCTCGACACGGTCGAAATCCCGGTGCTCGATGGCAAGCTCACGGTGAAGGGTTTCGCGACCGATCCGCCTGGAGACGAAGACTGGCGCTGGTCTTTTAGCGGTTCGATGACGCCGATTTCGATGGAGCGCTTTACGGAGGCTGTCGGTTGGCCGGTGATGCACGGGGTCATCGCGGCGGCGATTCCGAAGGTCACTTATGCGCGGTCAACGCTGCGGGTGGATGGCGCGTTGGTGTTCAAAGTATTCGATGGAACCGTGGAGGCCAGGAACGTGACTCTGGCCGAACCCTTCGGGAAAACCCCGCGTTTCGCGGCCGACCTGGAGATGCGCAACCTCGAGCTGGATCAGCTGACGCGCACCTTTTCCTTCGGCAAGATCACCGGGCGCATCGACGCCACGGTCGCCGGCCTGGAACTCGTCAACTGGAGCCCGATCAAGTTCGATGCAAAGATGCAAAGCAGTCCCGGCGACTACCCGCGGAAGATCAGCCAGGCCGCGGTCCAGAACATCACCGCGCTCGGCGGCGCCGGGGCCACGGCCGCGATCCAGCGCTCGTTCCTGCGGTTCTTCGAGGAATTCGGCTACCAGAAGCTCGGCTGGAGTTGCCGGCTGGAACGAAACGTGTGCCGGATGGGCGGCGTCGAAGACACGCCGCAGGGCTACGTGATCGTCAAGGGCAGCGGCGTCCCGGCGCTTTCGGTGATGGGCTACAATCGCGCGGTAAACTGGAATGACCTGATCGACCGGCTGAAGCGGGTGGTGCAGGACAACGTGCACGCGGTCGTGCGCTAGCGCCGCTCCAACTTTTGGTCCAATCCAACCACGGGTGGCACGGTGGACCGCCAGAGCAGGTGAGCCTCGGAGCTTCGAACAAGCGGTTGGATCGGCGCTAATGAGTAAGAATTAGAAAGGTCTCGGCATGGCATTGGACCTAGACACGTATCTGTCTCTTTCCGCTCGGGTAGGAGTGCCCAAGGTGCGGGCGGGGTGGTTCGGGCACGCCGTGTTGCTCGCGTGCGCGCTTGCGCTGGCGGGCTGCGTCACCATCAACATCTATTTTCCGGCGGCAGCCGCGGAAAAGGCGGCAGACCGCATCATCGACGAAGTATGGCAGCTCAAGGAAGGGGGCGCGCCGGTCACCGTCAAGCCCGCCCCGGAGGAGAAGAAATGAAGATCCTGGCTTTCCTTTTCATAAGCGCGCTTGCGGCAGTGGGGTACGCCGCAAGCGCGCTTGCGCAGGCAAATCTCGAGATCAATACGCCGGCCATCGCGGCCCTGCAGCAGAGCATGCAGCGGCGCCACGCGGAGCTCGCGCCGTACTACGCGAGCGGCGCGATCGGCTTGACGCGCGACGGCAACGTTGCGCTGCGCGATGCCAATCTCGTGCCGCTGCCGCAGCGCCAGCAGGTAAACGCGCTGATCGCTGCTGAGAACGCCGACCGCGCGGCGCTCTACCGCGAAGTCGCGCGCGCCAACGGGCACCCGGAGTGGGAACAGGACATCCGCAACACGTTCGGCCAGCGCTGGATCGAAAAGGCGCAGCCCGGCTGGTACTACCAGACCGCGGGCGGGACGTGGGCCCGCAAATGAGGAACCTCTGCGCAAACGGCTGCGCAGACGTTCCTCATGAACTTGAAAAAAATAGTAAATTCCCGTCCTTGCGTTCAATGCGAGGACATTTGCAGCGATGACGGTGGGCGTTTCGATTCCGCGATCACTGCGATAAACGTTCATTTCCAATGTCGCCAGTCCTCGCATTTGATATCGAGACCGTGCCCGATGTCGAAGGTCTGCGCCGCCTGCACGGGCTCGACGGCAAGCTCACCGATCCGGAAGTCGTCGACATGGCGTTCCAGTTGCGCCGGCAGGCCACCGGCGGCGACTTCCTTCCGTTGCACCTGCAGCGCATCGTGGCGATCTCCTGCGCGCTCCGTGACCGCGACAGCTTTCGTGTCTGGTCGCTGGGCGGGGAGGCGGAAGGTGAGGCAGTGCTCGTCCAGCGGTTCTTCGACGGCATCGCCAAGTACACGCCCCAGCTCGTCTCCTGGAACGGCGGCGGCTTCGATCTGCCGGTGTTGCATTACCGGGCGCTGATCCACGGCGTCAAAGCGCGGCGCTACTGGGACGTGGGTGACGACGATCGTGAGTTTCGCTTCAACAACTACATCAGCCGCTATCATCTGCGCCACACCGACCTCATGGACCTTCTTTCTCTGTACCAGCTTCGTGCCTGCGCTCCCCTGGACGAGCTCGCGCAGCTACTGGGGTTGCCCGGCAAGCTCGGATTCGATGGATCGCGGGTATGGAAGACGTATCTGGAGGGCAAGATCGCCGATATCCGGCGCTACTGCGAGACCGACGTCGTCAACACTTATCTCGTGTTCCTGCGCTTTCAGCTCATGCGCGAGGCGCTGACGGCCGAGCAGCACCGGGCGGAGTGCGAGCTGGTTCGCGGGACGCTGGCTGCGTCATCCGAGCCGCACTGGAAGGAGTTCCTTAAGCGCTGGCGCGGCTGAAGAGGGATCCTCGTGATCGCAAAACGTGACGGGGGATGACATGACGATCATTCGCTTAAGCGTGATATTGCTCGTATCGATACTCGCCGCGCCGCTTACGGCGCAGCAGCAGCCGGAACTGGAAAGAATCAGGACGGAGAAAAAGGCGTGGATCGCCCTGAACATGGAGCTCACGCCCGCGGAAGCGGATGGTTTCTGGGCGGTTTACGAGGGGTACCAGAAAGAGCTCAATCAGATCAATACCCGTCTCGTCAAGGTCATCGAGACCTACGCGCTTCACTACCGCAACAACACGCTGACCGATGAAAGCGCGCGCAAGCTGACCGAGGAGACGCTCGCGGTGGACGAAGCCGAGTTGAAATTGCGCAGGACGTATGCGGCCAGGCTGGCCAAAGTGCTGCCTGCGCGCAAGGTGGCGCGCTACCTGCAGCTCGAGGGAAAGATCCACGCGCAAGTGCGTTACGAACTGGCGGCTAATCTTCCGCTCGCGGGCGACGTCAAGCCCGGCGCGCCGCAAACGACGAAGTGATCGTGTATCCCGCGCGCAGATGGCGCATATGAGAGCCTACACGCCCGTGCTCTTCTGCTTTGCTGCGCTGCTCACCGGCTGCGCCGCGACCACGGAGCAGGCCGGACCGGCCGCCCGCTCGGAATTGCTCGAAACCCACTGGCGCCCGGTCGAGATAGACGGCAAGCCGGTAACCATCTCGCCCGGCGAGCGCGAAGCGCACCTCGTGCTGACGCGCGAAGGGAGGGTGAGCGGCAATACGGGCTGTAACTCGCTCGGCGGCGTATTCAGGCACAGCGCCGATGGGTTGCGCTTCGACAAGCTCCTGATGACGCGGCGCGCGTGCGTCGCCCCCGAAGGGAACGCGCTTGAGTCTGCGTTCGTGAAGGCCCTGGAGAGCACGGCGTCGCATCGCATCTCAGGCGAGTCGCTGGAGCTGCGCGATGCCGCCGGCGTGACCCGGATGCGGCTCGAAGCGAGCCGATTGGACACTGAAGCGCTCTTATACGCGCCGGGCCGTATCGTCCTTTGGTGAAGGGTCGCCGCCGTCCCGTATCGCCGTCATAATAGGCCGATGGTCGCTCATTCCATCAGTATGGATCCGGCCGTCACCGGCGATCCCTCGCTCCTTGAGCCGATCGTTTTGCATTGCGCCGACGGAGACCCGCCGCTGCGCATAGTTCCGGCAAGCTCGCAGACCTACTACGTCAGCGCGCGCAGTGTCGAAGCATGCAACAGGTTGGTGCACGAAGCGTTGCGTCATCCGGAGATGCAGCTGGTATCGCGCTCCGGCGGCCTCTTGTCCAACCTGTCGGTGCTCGAAAACATGGTGTTGCCCGCCGTCTATCACGGACGCGTCGCAAGGCCGGAACTGGCGAACCGGATTTACCAGACGTTCGACGCCTGCGGTCTCGACCGCCAGCAGGCCGATGCGCTGTGCGAGCGTTCGGCTGGCGAGGTCGAGGGCTTCGAGCGGCTGCTGGTCGCTTTGCTGCGCGCGCTGCTCATGCGCCCGGCAGTGCTGGTGCTCGAGCGTGTATTCGAGGGTCTCACCGCCGAGGACATGAAACGGGTCGCGCAGTTCCCCCGGCACTACCGTAGGGTCGTTGCCGCCGGCGCGGTCGTTTTCATAGACCGGGCGGGCATGGCATGTCCGGACATCGACGCCGACGTCCGGGCCGCGGCGGAGTGAAGGTCCCGTGAAAGTCCAGACCGAGATCCAACGCAGGCTCGAGGGCAGAATGTCGTTCGCCTCGCGCGCCTTCCTCTGGCTCGCGGCGGCCGGCATTCTCGGTGTACTGGCCGCATTCGCCTACACGCAGCGCTGGTTTACGCCGACGATGGACATCTATTTTTACGCTGATACGGCTTCGGGCCTCAACCGCGGAATGGCCGTGAAGCTGGTTGGCTTCAACGTCGGCTCGCTGGATCAGGTGTCGGTCGTCGGAGAGTTACGCGTGAAGGGCAAGGTGGTCATGGACCGACGTTATCGGGACAGCCTCGGCAAGGATTCGCGCATCCGGCTCACCAAGGAAAGCCTGCTTGGAACGTACATACTGGTACTGATTCCGGGCCTTGGCGACCCGGGACCGGTTGAGAATGGCAGCGTCCTGGTGTACGAACGCGAACTCGATTACGGCGCAGCGGTCACCGGCCTCGTCGATCGTATCGGACCGGTGCTCGATGAGATCCGTAACCTCACCGCCCGCGTGGACGATCCCGAAGGCAACGCGCAGAAGGCGATCAAGAATCTCAACGAAGCCGCGATGGCGCTTATGGGCATGGCGGATGGTCTGCGCCAGCTTGCGGCCGACGGCAGCACTCTCGTTCGCGGAGTGCCGGGGCGGATCGATCCGTTACTGACCGACGCCCGCCGTAGCCTGGTCCGGGCGGAGTCCGCTCTGGGCGACGCACAGCGCAGCCTGGCCCGCACTGATGCCATGCTGCAGCAGATGGATGAAGCCCTTCCCGCGATGGTCGAAGATACGCGCCGCAGCCTGCAGAGCGCGCGTGCGGCCAGCGAGAACTTGAACCGGGCGATCGCGGAGGACATGCCGCGCGTGATCAGGCGCGGTGAAACCGCGCTCGACGATGCCGATGAGGTGATCGGCGGGGTAAGGCGGGCCTGGCCGGTGCGGAACCTCCTGTCGGCGCCTGCCGAGAAGCTGATCGAGCTCGACAGCGCCGATGGGGCCGAGCACGTCGGAACGCGAAAACCGGCGAAGTGATGGCGGCTATACGGGCAGGAAAAGGGGCGGCGGCGGGAGCTGCAGTCTTTGCGCTCGTCGCTTGCGCGGGACCCGGCCCGCAGTCGGAAGGCGAGTACCGGCGCGAGCAGCTCGCCCGCTCGCACCAGCGCGGCACGGAAGCGCTCCTGCGCGGCGAACCGAATCGTGCCGTGCGGCAGTACCAAATCGCCCTCGACCAGGCCCGAGCGATGGAGAACGGGGACGCCATTGCGATCAATCTGTTGAATATCGCCGCAGTGCTGCACCGCGCCGGCGAGTTCGAGGCGGCGCGCACAAGGCTCGTGCAGCTCGTCGAGCACGAGCCTCCATTCGGTGCCGGATATCTGGGTCGCGCCGAGGTGCGGTTGGCGTTGATCGAGTTGCAGTTGGACAGGCCCGAAGACGCTGCCCGTCGCGCGGAGCGCGCGGCGCAACTTTGTCAAAAGCCGGACTGCCCGTGGCGGGCGGCGCTGCTGAACGTTGAGGCCGGCATTGCATTGCGTGGTGGCGACTACACGACGGCCGAGGCGCGGGCGCGGGACGCGCTTGCCGCAGCGGGTCGCGCGAAGGACGCGCGGGAGGAGGCAAACGCGTGGCGCACGCTTGCCGAGGCGGCGGGCGCGGCGGGGCGTGGCGACGAGGCGCGCAAGGCATGGGCAGCGGCGCTCGATATCGACCGGCGGATCGAGGCGCCGGAACGAATCGCGCTCGATCTCCTCGGTCTCGCGCGCCTGGAGCTCGCGCTCGGCGATCGCGCGGCGGCGCGCGGCTACGCGCGCCGCGCCGTGGAGGTAGCCGACGGCGCCAGGCTGACCACGCTGCTCAGGGCGGCACGGAACCTCCTGCACGAGACCGAGTAGCCGGCGAACGAACGGACTCCCGCCATGGCCGCCAGAGAACTGCAAGCCATCGACCAGTTCGTCGAGAGCGTCAAACTCTACACAGCCCTCGTGGCGAGCAGTCTGTCCCGGCTGCACGTGCTCGCCAACCCGATGGTGAGGCTCGTGTTCCTGCGGCAGATCTACTACACGGCGGTGCAGTCGCTGCGCCTGCTCTCGGTCGCTGCACTCGTCGTCGGAAGCGCCCTGGTCGGGAACGTAACGCTGATCCTGGGCGCCGACCCGCGGCTGTACGATATCGTGGAGCTGGTGCTGGTGCGCAACGCCGCGCCGCTCGGAGCGGCGATCGTCATCATCGGGCGCAGCGCCACCGCGATCAGCAGCGAGCTCGCGCTCATGCGGTGCAACGGGGAGATCGACGCGCTGCGTCACTTGAGGATACCGGTGCACGACTACCTGATCGTCCCGCGCGTGGCGGCGGTAACGCTGGCGACGGTAGGGTGCTGCTTCTACTTCCAGCTCGTTGCGGTCGTGGGCGGCTTCGCCGTATCGGCCCTGATGCTGGACGTTTCTCTCGAGGAGCAGCTGCGGCGCTTCGCCGAGAATGTTTCGATCGGGGCGATGGCGCTGGAGGTGCTGAAATCCCTGTGCTTCGGGTTTTCTGCCGCTGCCATAGCGTGTGCCACCGGACTCAACGCGGCGCCGCGGATCACCGACGTGCACCTCGTACCGGCACGCGCGTTTCTTCGCGCGGCGGTGGCGGTGATAGCCATCGACGCCTTGTTTCTCCTCGCGATGTTGTAGGCCAATGCGTCTTCAGGCAATTAGAGGACCGAGCACTCTTTCCCGCTAGAAACTGAAAGGAGATACAGCCATGGACTTCGAACGCATCTGGCGAATTTCGCGGCGGGGGCGTTTCTGATCGTGTCGACTTCAACGCGCGTGGGCCGGTGCTGGCGGTCAGAGCGTACACGGATACCGACCATTACTGGCAGGTGTATTTCGACATCAATCGCGCGATCTCGGATACCTTCGGCGCCGCAGGCTATCCAGTGCCGGAGGAACATATCCATATGCGCCAGCCGGCAATGAAGCAAGCATGAGTTTGGCCACGCCGGCTCTCCTACTGCTGCTATCTGATCTACTCATTTCCGGGTGCGCGGGGATGCTCAGCCGGTCGCGGTAGCTGCCGGCGTCGAGCTGTTGGAAACCTTCACGAGGGCGTTATTTCACGTTCCGCCCATCCTGCCCACGCGAGCAGCGCCATGTCGGCATCATGGCGGCCGACGAGCTGCACACCGAGGGGCAGTCCTGCTGGGCCGACGCCGCAAGGCAGCGTTACGCATGGAACGCCGAGCAGCGTCCAGACGCGATTGAAGAGCGAACTGCCGGTGGTATCGAGCGTGCCCGGTGCTTCCCCGGGTGCGCTTGGCGTCAGCAGGAAATCAAACTCTCGCATCGCATCGGCGAGGCGGTCCCGGCAGTCCCACGCCAGCTCGCGCGTTGCGTCGTAAGCCGCTCTCGTAAACCGCCAGCCCTCTTCCAGCCGCGGCCGGAGCGAGCGGCTGATTTGATCCCGATGGTGCGTGTATTCCCAGGCGAGGGCCCGGGCCGCCTCGAACTGCATGATGATTGCATGTTCGTCGAACAGGCGCTCGCTTCCTGCGGGCAGTTCGAATTCCGTAACCCGCGCGCCGGCTGTCGCTGCCGCGGCGGCGACGCGTTCTATGATCTCGTGCGTCGCGCCATCGGCCTCGTTCCAGCGCGGCGTACGGCACATGCCGATGCGCGGCGCGCGCCGTGGTGCGAAATCGGGCAGTGTCCTTCCAGTCAGCACATGCAGCGCGAGAGCGAGGTCCTGGGCGGAGCGCGCGAATAGCCCGATCGTGTCCAGGGACTCGGCGACGAACTTGAGCCCGGCACGATTGATGCTGCCGAAGCTTGGCTTGCACCCGGCGGCGCCGCAGTAGGCGGCCGGCCGTATCGTCGAGCCGCCGGTCTGGGTGCCGAGCGCGAGCGGCACCATGCCGTCCGCCACCGCGGCCGCCGACCCGCTCGAAGAGCCACCGGGCGTATGCGCGTTGTTGCGGGGATTGCGTGTACGCGACGGGTGATTGTTGGCGAACTCGGTCGTCTCGGTCTTTCCCAGAATCACGCAGCCGGCCTGGCGCAGGAGCGCAACGCACGCCGCGTCGGCGCGCGGCTGGTGGCCGCTGTAAATGGGCGAGCCGTACTGCGCGGGCATGTCGGCGGTATCGATGACATCCTTGATACCGACCGGAATGCCGTGCAGCGGGCTGCGCGGGGCGGTGTGTTCGAGCTCGCGGTCGCGCGCGCGCGCCTGGTCGAGTGCCAGCTCGGGGTCGAGGAACGCCCAGGCCTGGACCTCCTTTTCGCGCGCGGCGATGCGCTCGAGACACGCGGCGGCGAGCTCCTCGCTGGTCAACGCGCCGCTCGCGATGAGCGGCGCGGCCGCGGCGGCGGAGAACTCACACGGAGAACGCATGCGACACCTCAACGATCTCTATCAGCCAGAACGTCTGAGAATACTATAAACGAGATGGGCCGCGTTGCATGCATCTAACGTTTGATTCCAGCATGCGGATGACATCAAGCCGACTTCAGGTGTCTAATAAACGACATTTCGTAAGCTCGCTAACCATTGGGCGCTCACACTGGAGAAAATCCGAATGTTCCTGTATCGCTTGCTGAAGACACCCTTCTTTGGGAAATATCGAACAGAACACACGCGCCGCAAACGTGCAGGATCCGTTATGTGGATTTCCTGCGGGAGTCATTCAGCGGGGTGCCGGACAGTTTTCCTTCATAGCCTGACTACGGTTTGAGAGCGACTGCCGTGAAGGCACTAAGCATCGTTGCGCTTTGGGCCTGCCTCTTGTGCGCGCCGTCGGTGCCGGCGCAACCCTATCCGAGCAAACCGATACGCGTCGTCGTCGCATTCGGGCCGGGCGGCATCGCCGACACCGTTGCGCGATTGGTCGGCCAGAAGCTCGCCGACCGCCTCGGGCAGCAGATGGTCGTGGACAACCGGCCGGGCGCCGGCGGAACGGTGGGAGCGAAGCTGGTCGCTGGCGCAACATCCGACGGCTACACGCTGCTCGTCATCACGGCTGCCATCGCCGTCAACGCCAGCACCGCCAGGGAGGCCGTCGATCCGCGTACCGAACTCACCGCGGTCGCGCTGACGGCCAGTACGCCCACGATATTCGCCGTGCACCGCTCCGTAGCAGCGAAGAACCTGATGGACTATCTGCGTGTCGCGAAAGCGGGACGGTTCACTTACTCGACCGCCGGTGTGGGTACGACCGAGCATCTCACGTCCGAGTACCTGTTCAAGGCCGTGTCCGGTTTTGACGCGACGCACGTTCCCTTCCAGGGCGGTACCGCGCCGGTCATAGCGGTCGCCGGCCAGCAGGTCGACATGACAACGACCACCGTGCCGACCGCATTTCCCTTGATCAAGCAGGGCACGCTGCGGGTCATGGCTGTAGCGAGCCGCAAGCGAATCCCCGTATTGCCCGAAGTGCCGACGCTGGCCGAGTCCGGCTTTCCCGATTTCGAGAACGCTTCCTGGATTGCGTACTTCGCGCCTGCGAAGACGCCGCCTGCCGTGGTGCAGCTCTTGAACACGGAAATCAATAACGCCCTGCGTCAGACCGACGTGCGTGAGCGGCTCGCCGCGCTCGGATTCGACGCCCATGCCAGTTCGCGGGCGGAGTTCGCCGAATATGTGAAAAGCGAAATCGCTAAATGGGCGAAGGTCATAAAAACCACCGGCATCACCCTTAACTAGTGGTCAATTCATGAATAGTTACTGTCACTTGACCGCGCGTACGCCTGAGGGTGTCAGGAACCTTAGAGTTTAGGGTTCCTGACACCCTACGATAGAGGATCGCAAGAGATTAAGGCTGGCACCGACTGACTTGCGAAGAATGCGTTTCTCCTCAGCCTTGCGCGGAGTCGAATGAAAATCGGGCAATTATGAAATCAGTTCTTATAAGCTATGCGGCGTTTTCCCCCTTAATCCGCTCGGGCGCCGCTGAATTCGACGACTTTCTTCCATTTCGCGATTTCGGAACTGACAAACGCGGAAAACACCTCGGGTGTATTGCCGACCGGCTCGGCGCCTTGAACGAAAAAGCGCTCCTTCAGCTCGGGCGCGCGCAGGATCGTCGAAATCTCGCTCGCGAGCCGGCTGACGGACTCCTTGGCCGTGCCGGCGGGGGCGAACAGGCCACTCCAGCCGCTGACTTCATAGCCCGGGACACCGGCCTCGACCATCGTGGGGAACTGCGGTGATGGTGGAAAGCGCCGCGCGCCCGTCACGGCGAGGCCGCGCAGCTTGCCGGCGTTAACCTGCTGCAGCACCGAGGGCAGCGTGGAGAACATCATGAGCACGTGCCCGCCGATCAAGTCGATCACCGCCGGCCCGCCTCCCTTGTACGGGACGTGCACGATATCGACCCCTGCAATGGCCCTGAAAAGCTCGCCCGAGAGATGCGTCGAGGTGCCGGCCCCGGACGAGGCATACGTGAGCTGGCCGGGCCGCGCCCGCGCGAGGGCGGCGAGCTCCTTCACGGACTTGACAGGCACTGAGGGGTGAACCACGAGGAGATTAGGGGCATCGGTGATCAAGGTGACGGGGGCGAAGTCGCGCACGGCATCGAACGGCAGGTTCTTCCTCATGCTCGGGTTGATGGTATGTGCAATGCTCGTGACGAGCAGCGTGTAGCCATCCGGCGCCGAGCGGGCGACGATCTCGGCCCCGGTGACACCGCCGGCGCCCGGCCGGTTCTCGACGACGACCGGCACCCCGAGCGCCTCCGTCAGCCGTTGAGATATGCTGCGCGCGGCGAAATCGGCGATGCCGCCGGGCGCGAACGCGACGATCATCCGTATGGGTTTCGCGGGATAAACCTGCGCCCACGTCGTCCCGCTCACTGTGAACAAGCCACAGATGAACACAGATAGACACAGATGAGACCAGGCAGCGCGGCCGACAAGAAGGACGGTGGGTATGAAAAATTTCAAGGCCAGAATTTGAAGCTTGTTCTTGATCCGTGTTTATCGTGTGTATCCGTGGTTGGTAAGTGTCTACAAGCAACTCAAAAACGGCATACGGACAGGATGAACGGGATGAACAGGATAAGAGCGCAGTTACACCATCCTGTACATCCTGTTAATCCTGTCAAATTTTCCATCTTGAGCAGCGTCCTTCAACATTGCTGAAGTAGCTTCTAGTAGTTGCGGAGCACCTTCGCGAATTTGGCTCGAACGCGCTCGTCGAGCTGCCGGCTCGACCGCGCAACCTTGGGGAAGGTATTGCGCTTCACCCAGGGCCTGCACGCATCGATGATGACGCGCGAGTTGAGCCTGCGCTCCTCTTCCGGATAGCTCGTCGGATCGAGTGTGGTGCTCCAGCACCCGCGCAGGATTTCGAGATCCTCACGCGCGTCGACGCGCGTGCACAACGACCAGATCACGTCATTCATGTTGGCCGGGTCGATATCGTCGTCCACCACGATCGTCCACTTATTGGCGTAAGCGCCGGCGTGGCACTGAGACGCGACCATTCCGGCCTGCTTGGCGTGGCCGGGATACATCTGCTTGATCGAAATCGTGAGCCACATGCGGCTGCCCCCCGCCTCGTGCGCCCACACGCCTTGCACGCCGGGCACGCCCGCGCCCTCGAGCTGGCCCCAGATGGCAGCGCAGCGGTAGGTGCCGCGATAAAACGTATCGTCGCACGGCGGGACCGCCGGGACTGCACCGAGCACGATCGGGTCGTTGCGGTGCATGAACGTCTCGATGCGGATGACGGGCTGCAATTCCTTGCCGCCCGCGTAATACCCCGTCCATTCTCCGAACGGGCCTTCCTCGATCCGGTCGTCGGGGGAAATGTAGCCTTCGAACGCGATCTCGGCGTTGGCGGGTATCGGCAGGCCGGTCTGGGGACCCAGCACGACTTCGACCGGTTTTCCCATCATGCCGCCGACGGCATCGTATTCGTTCTTGCCGTAGGGCACCTCGATACCCGCGATCGAGAACAGCATCGGGTGCATCCCGGCGATGACCGCTATGGGGCAGCGCTCGCCGCGCTCGTGATAGCGGCGCATGAGGATGTCGCCGTGCTTGCCTTTGGAGATCATCACGGAGGCGATGCGCGGATCGTCGTATACCTGCACCCGGTAGGCGCCGTAGTTGATCCAGCCCGAATCCGGATCCTTCATGATGACCATGCAGCCGGTGCCTATGAACGGTCCGCCGTCATCCTCGTGCCATTTCGGAGTCGGGATCTTGGCAAGATTGATGTCCTCGCCGCGCGCGACGTTCTCGAAGACGGGACCGGTTTCCAGCGTGACCGGCGGGATCGACTTCGATTCGCCCAGGTACTTGCGCCAGTAATTGACGAGGTCCATCTCGGTGGAGTCGGCAGGCAGCCCGAAGGTCAGCGCGATCTGCTTCACGCCCATCAGGATGTTCGCCGCGACCCGATATCCCCGGGGATAGCCCGGGATATCGTCGAAGAGCAACGTCGGTCGGCCGGTCTGCCGTTGGTAGATGTCGACGATGCCGCCGATCTCCTCCATGCGCTCGGCGCCGCTCACGCGCTGCAGCGCACCTGCGGCTTCGATCTGCGCGAGCCAGTCTCTCAAGTCCGGATTTGCCACTGCGTACTCCTTGTCGTTGAAAACATACTAGAGTTCAATTCATAAATAGTTATTGCGACTTGACCGAGGATACGGCTGAGGGTGTCAGGAACCTTAGAGTTTAGGGTTCCTGACACCCTTACGATAGAGGATCGCAATTGATCGAGCCCGGCACCGACTAACTTACGAAGAATGTGTTTCTCCTTAGTCTTACGCTGGGTCGAATGAACATCAGCCATTTATGAAATCAGTTCTAGTCGTTTTCCAATCGAGTCTGTCGAGATCAGTCGGCGATTGCAGGAAAATCCTATTCCGGGCCGATCTTCATCGTCCGGATGATCTCCGACCAGCGCTCGTGATCGGCGCGCATGAGCGCCGTCAGCGCTTCGGGTGTGCCGCCTGCCGGCTCCGCTCCTCCAGCCAATATGCGTTCGGTCCCTTGCGGCGACTTGATGATGTCAGCCACGGCTGCATTGATCGTTCGTATCACGTCCTTCGGGGTACCCATCGGCGCCATCAATCCGTTCCATCCGTTGGTGGAGAACCCCGCGACCCCGGACTCGGCGATCGTCGGCAGGTCAGGCAGGGCGGCAAGGCGCTTGGCGTCGGTGCTGGCGAGCAGCCTGAGACGTCCCGACTTGACGTGCGGCATGGCGGGCAGCGGATTCACGAACATGACCTGCACCTGGCCACCTATCGTGTCGGTGAGCGCGGGGCCGGTCCCCTTGTAGTTGATGTGCACCATCTCGATGCCCGTCATGCGCTTCAGCAGCTCGCCCGACAGATGCCCTATGCCACCGATGCCGGAAGAGGTGAAGTTGAGCGCACGGCTCTTGCTCAACGCGATGAGCTCGCGTACGGATTGGACCGGCAGCGTAGGGTGGACCACCAGGAGGTAGGACTGCGACGCTGTCTGGATGACGCCCGCAAAGTCCTTGATGGTGTCGTAGGGCGCCTGCCGGTAGACGAGCGGCGCCGTCATGAACTCGATCGAGACCATGGCGAGCGTGTAACCGTCGGGCAGCGCTTTCGCCACGATCTGCGAGCCCACCATGCCGCTCGCTCCAGGGCGGTTGTCCACGATCACCGGCACGCCCCAGCGCTCGTTCAACGGCTGCGAAATCATCCGCGCGACGATGTCGAGACCGCCGCCGGGCGCGTACGGAACGACGATGCGGACGGGTTTCGCGGGATAACCGGATGCAGGCTGCAGCTGTGCCAGTGCCGAGCCGGTCCACGCGTATGCGATTGCGGCAAGTAACGGCCACGGAAAGCGCGGAAGGTTCATGATCGCACCACTGGCGCGGCGCTCCTCGAGAATGGCACTGTAAATTTTCTGAGAATTGTATCAGAATCTAGACTGCTCTCAGATCCCCGCGACCAGAAGGAGAAGGCCATGTCCGGCGACAGCGGTGCGCTTGCGCGGAACCAGGTGGAGAACTACGGCGACCTCCGGGGCTGGATAGCCCGCGTGGATGCGCTGGGCGAGCTGCTGCGGGTGAGCGGCGCGCATTGGGACGCCGAGATGGGGAGCATCACGCAGATCCTCACCGAAAAGAGCCGGGGAAATGCGCCGGCCCTCTTGTTCGACGACATCCCGGGCTACCCTAAGGGTTACCGCACGCTCTACGGGCATTTTTCGTCGGTCCGGCGCGTCGCGCTCACGCTCGGTCTGCCGCTCGAGTACGAGCGCAAGGTGGACATCGTCAAGAAGTATCACGACCGCATCCAGAGCATGAAGCCGCTCGCTCCGCGCTTCGTGAAGGACGGCCCGATCCTGGAGAACGTCATCGAGGGCGAGAAGGCGGACGTGCTGAAGTTTCCGGTGCCGCGGCATCACGAGAAAGATACTGCGCGCTACATCGGTACCGCGAACTGCGTCATCACGCAGGATCCCGATGCCGGCTGGTTCAATCTGGGCTGCTATCGCAACCAGGTCTACGACGGCAGGACGATCGGCTGCCAGATCACCGAGGGCAAGCACGGCCGCATCCACCGCGACAAATACTTCGAGCGCGGGCAATCCATGAAGGTGGTGGTGCTGGTCGGGCCAGGATCCGCTGCTGTTCATGCTGGCGGCGAGCCCGCTGCCCGAAGGCATCAGCGAGCTGGATTTCGCCGGCGGTTTGCGCGGCGAGCCGGTCGACGTCATCCGCGGGCCGTACACGGGGTTTCCGATACCCGCCAGCGCCGAGATCGCGATCGAGGCCGAGGCGGTCCCCGGGCGGGTCAGGGAGGAGGGTCCGTTCGGGGAATGGATGGGTTACTACTCCGACGACACGGTGGCCCGTCCCTACCTCGACGTGAAAACCATACTGCACCGAAACAATCCCATCCTCACCTGCGCCCCGCAGCACAAGCCCGTGGACGAGACCGGCTTGCTGAAAGGCATCGCCGGATCGGCTCAGATCTGGCGCGCGCTCGATGCGTCCGGTCTGCCCGATATCCTGGGCGTGTGGAACCATGAAGGCGGGCCCGCCACGCGCTTTACGGTGATCCAGATCAAGCAGCGCTATCCGGGACACGCGCGCAACGTGTTGCACGTCGCGTCGAACTGCCAGGGCGGCGCTTACGCGGGGAAGTGGACGGTAGTGGTGGACGAAGACGTCGATGCCGGCGATCTCGACCAGGTGTTGTGGGCGATGTGCACGCGCTTCGATCCGGTCACCGACATCGATCTCATCCAGAAAGCGTGGGCCTCGAAGCGCGACCCGCTTTACCTGCCGGGTAACTTCAACAATCGCATCCTGATCGATGCTTGCATACCGTACGATATGAAGTTGAAGGGCAAATTCCCGCCGGTGGTCGACGTGAGCCCCGAGCTGCGCGCGAAGATACGCGCGCGATTCACCCAGATCAAATTTCCCGACGCTTGAAAGGCCTTTATTCGGGCTTGATGCCCACCGTTTGCACGACCTTGCCCCATTTCGCGATCTCTGTCCTGAGAAAGCCGGGGAACTCACCCGGGGCGACGGCGCGGATGTCGATCGCCTGACGGGCCAGCTGCTCCCGGAATTCCGCATTGCCGCGATTCGCTTCAAGTCGCCCCCGCAGCCGGTCCAGGACGTCGCGTGAGATCCGGGCGGGCACGACGAGCGTGTACCACGAGGGAACGTCCACGCCAATAATTCCGCTCTCAATGATCCGAAGCCACCTTGAGTTCAAGCGTCTTCCCTTTCCTTGGAAATAGCCGACTGGCCGAACGCGTGCCATAAGGTTTCCATCGCGTCGACGTTCTGTCTAGAATATCAAGAATTGTCTATTTTTTTGTATGGCGCTGCGCTTTGACGACATCGGCAACCGGCTGAAGGCGTTCCGGCTGGGGTCGGGCCTGAGCGCAGACGAGATCGCGCGCCGCCTCGACATCTCGCGGGCGGCGCTCTATCGCTTCGAGAAGGGCGAGCTCGCCAAGATCGACACGCTCGAGAAGCTTGCCGAGCTGCTCGGTGTATCGGTGCCGACGCTCCTCGGCGTCGGCGTCGAATACATCGCTTCGGCGGTGGCCTACTTCGAGCGGCTCCGCCAGATCGAGGAGACCGCGGAGCACATCGTCGTGCTCGCCGGGCCAATTTCCTATCTGCTGGCGTCGGATGTGTTCGACGAGCGGCTGGCGGCGGTACTGAGCGAGAGCATTCCCGAGAACCTCGAGGACCGCGACCGGGCGCTGAAGGAGATCCGGGAGATCATGACGATCCTCAAGGCGCGCAAGGAGTTGTATCGCAAGCGTCAGCCGGGCATCGTCAACCTGATTGCTTCGTCCGAGATCGAGCGGTTCCTGCGCGACGGGCTGGCCGGGCGGCAGAACCTGTCCGACAAGACTCGCCGCGACCGCCGCAGGCAGGCGCGCCTGGAAGTCGCGCACTTTGCGAAAGTGGTGGAGGAGGAGCCGATCGGTGTGCAGATCGGCATCGTGCCCGATACCCTGCCGCATACCGGCTTCCAGATCTTCCGCCAGCCGGACCGGCAGGTGCTGTCGCTGAGCCCGTTTCGACTCGGCGAGCAGCCCAACGTCCGCGTCGGCGTAGCCATGATCACCTCAGCGCCTGAGGCGCTCGCGCTGCACCAGAAGGCGGCGGAGGAAATGTGGCGCCGGGCGCTCAAGGGCATCGCCGCGGCGAAGTTTCTGCGCGGGCTGATGGGGCGTCATAAGTAGGGGGGGACCGGGTAGAAAGGAGTGGCGGGGCGCGGGCCCCTTCCTGCAAATTCGCTAGGGGCCTGCCCGCGCCCCCCACCCCCCCGTCGCACGATGAATCTTCGTCGCGACATGGGAGATTCGGAACGGGCCCCTTCCGGTAAGTGCGTTCGGAGCCTTCCCGGAACCCCCTGCACCCCCACGCGCACGAAATTCAGGCGGTGTCTCAAAAAAGAGACAAATCTTGATTTATGACCTATACTCGACGCCGCACCTGGCTCAAGGAATTTGATCATGCGAGCGCCTTCGTTGTTTCTGTCTTGCATCATCAAAGGCGATCTCGCGAAGTGGGCGAAGGTGGCCAGGGGCGCCAACATACGCGTCGAGTGAATCCGCCTAGTTCGTGGCCGCATCCTGCAGTCCAGGGACTTCATGCCAGATAATTATCACGCGACTGCCGCCGTTGTTGCCAGCCAGCTAGGCAGCGGCCATTCACCGGCCGAGTGTCCAGCCGAAGAGACTATCTGCCCGGTCGTCGCGCACGAATGGGTGAACGACCAGTACAAGCATCTCGTGGTCAAGGCTACGCCGAAAGCGCTCGCCGCCCAGCCCGGCCAGTTTTTCCACCTGCTGTGCCCGTCGCCCGATGAAGGCGAAGTCTGGTTCCGCCGGCCGCAGAGCGTCTATCGCATCGCGCGCTCCAGCGCGCGCATCGAGTTTCTCTACAAGGTCGTCGGCCGCGGCACCAGAGGCCTCGCGAGCCTGGAACCGGGGGACACGTTGAACATGGTGGGGCCGTTAGGCGTGGGCTTCACGCTGCAACCGGACTGGAAGAACGTCGTCGTCCTCGGCCGCGGCGTGGGGCTGGCAACGATGGCGCCGATATCGCAGCTTGCCGGCGAGCGTGGCGTGCGCGTGACGGCCATACTGAGCGCACGCAGCGAGGAAATGGCGCTGGCGGCCGATCTGTTCGAGAACGTCGGCACCGTCATCAAGGTGCTCGACAGCGACGGAACGAGCTCGGTCGAGAACGTCGAGGGCATACTCGGGCGGCTCATCGCCGAGAAGAAGGCGGACGCCTTCTTCACCTGCGGGTCGAACCGTCTGATGCAGCTCATGAAGCGGCTCGGAAAAGCGCACGGTATTCCCGGGCAGATGGCGATGGAGCAGATCATGGCGTGCGGGCTCGGCCCGTGCTACATCTGCGTGCGCACATTCGAGGTGAACGGCAAGCTCGAAATGCGCCGCGTGTGCGTCGAAGGTCCGGTATTCGATCTTCAGGAGTGCCTCGGATGGTAGATATGTCAGTCAAGATCGGCAGCGTCACGCTGCCGAACCCGGTGCTGCCGGCGTCCGGCACGTTCTCGACGGAGTTCTCACAGGTCATCGATTTGAACCGCCTCGGCGCGCTCGTGACGAAGACGGTCTCGCGCGGTTATCGGGCGGGAAATCCACCGCCGCGCGTGTCCGAAATCGAGGCGGGCATGATCAATTCGATCGGGCTGCCTACGAAAGGCCTGCAGTACTTTCTGGAGGTGCAGCTCCCCGAGTACAAGCGCTACCGGCCGCCGCTCATCGCCAGCGTTACCTCCACCGACATCGATGATTTCGCTGCGATGGCGCGCGAGGTGAGCGTACCCGGAGTGGATGCCATCGAGCTCAACATTTCCTGCCCGACGCGCGAGCCGGGTGGCGGCAATTTCGCGCTGAACGAGGAGCATACCTACAAGGTCGTCAAGCTCTGCCGGGCGGCGACGCAGAAGCCGCTGTGGGCCAAACTGTCACCGAACGCGGGCGATATTTCCGCGGTTGCTGAGGCAGCCGAAGAGGCCGGCGCGGACGCGATCACCGTGTCGAACACGATCCTGGGGCTCAAGATCAACCTGGATACGTTCCGCTCCTGCATCGGCCAGGGCTACGGCGGAATTTCCGGACCGGGCGTGAAGCCGATCATCCTGCGCATGGTGCACCAGTGCTCGAAGTGCGTGAAAATCCCGATCATCGGCTGCGGTGGCATCACGAAGATCGAAGACGTCGTCGAATACATGCTCGCAGGCGCGAGCGCCGTCGAAGTCGGTTATCTGAATTTCCGCAATCCCACGGGGATGATCGCCATCATCGACGGGCTCGCGAAATGGTGCGAGGCGCGCGGCTTCAAGCGCATCACCGACTTGACGGGCGCGATGGTCGACCACCCGCCGCGCGATACCTACGAGGCGGGTATGATGGGAATCAGCTAGGAATCGCCCGACGTGGCGATTCGTTCACATAGAAGAACGAGAACAGAATACACGGCAAGCCAACCCGGTGAAATTCACTTCCAGCGTCTGCATTACATGGAAGACACAAAACTAAACCCAAACATCAATCTTCATCATCTGTGTTTATCTGTGTTTATCTGTGGCTTGATGTAGGCTTCTTGAAGCCCAGTGAACCGCATCACCATCCGCAAGCCAGACGACTGGCACTTGCACGTGCGCGACGGCGCGATGCTGAAAGCCGCGCTGCCGTACACGGCGCGCCATTTCGGCCGCGCGATCATCATGCCGAACTTGTTGCCGCCGGTGTGCACGGTGAAAGAGGCGCAGGGGTATCGCGCCCGAATCATGGAGGCGCTTCCCGGGGGCGCGAAGTTCGAGCCCCTGATGACGTGCTACATGACGCACGAAACGAATCCCGACGAAGTGGAATCCGGGTTCAAAGCAGGCGTGTTCACCGGTGTGAAGATATATCCGGCGAACGTCACGACGAATTCCGCGGCCGGCGTCTCGGACTTCAGGAAAATCCGCCGCGTGATCGAGCGCATGGAGAAGATCGGCATGCGCCTGCTGATCCATGGCGAGGTGATCGACCCGGAAGTCGACGTGTTCGATCGTGAAGCGGTGTTCATCGAGCGCGAGCTCGTTCCGCTCACGCGCGACTTTCCGGGCCTCAAGGTGATATTCGAGCACGTTTCGTCGAAGGACGGGGTCGACTTCGTGCGCTCGAAGGCCGGGCAGGTGGGCGGCACGATCACGCCGTACCATCTCATGCTGACGCGCACCGACTGGCTCGGATGGGGCAACCGTCCCTACATGTATTGCGCGCCGGTCATCAAGACCGCGAAGGACCGCGCAGCGCTGCGCGCAGCCGCGATCTCCGGCGAAAGCGGCTTTTTTCTGGGCACGGATTCTGCGCCGCACCCGGTAACGAGAAAACTCGATGTCGTCGGCGCCGCGGGCCTGTTCAACTCGCCGGTGGCGATCGAATCCTATGCGCAGGTGTTCGAAGAGGAAAACGCTTTGGACAAGCTCGAAGCGTTCACTTCGGTCAATGGGCCGCGGCACTACGGTTTGCCCGTGAACTCGGAGACGATCACGCTCGAGCGGTCCGCCTGGGAAGCGCCGGTGGAGATGAAGGTCGATGGCCCCGAAGCACGCGCCCTTATCCACCGCGGCGGCGAGACCATACCGTGGCGGGTGGTGACCTGAGAAGACTAGAGGTCAATTCACAAGTACGTATTGCGACTAGACCGAGCGTACGAGGGTGTCAGGAACCTTAGAGTTTAGGGTTCCTGACACCCTTACGAGAGAGGATCGCAAGAGATTGAGCCCGGCACCGACTAGCTTGCGAAGAATGTGTTTCTCCTCAGCCTTGCGCGCGGTCGAATGAACATTAGCCATTTTTCAAATCAGTTCTTGAAGCTGAGATAGAGGCGATGGAGTTCGACAACACGCTCGAAGTGCCGCTTCCGCCCGCGGACGCGTGGAAGGTGCTGCTCGATATCAGGCGCATCGCCTCCTGCATTCCCGGCGCGGAGTTGACCGAGGTCGTCGACGAGCGCACCTACAAGGGCAAGGTCGCGGTGCGCGTTGGTCCGGTGGCGCTGTCGCTGGTAGGACAGGCAAGGCTCGAAGAAGTCGACGAGGCGCATCACCGGGCGCGGATTGCAACAAAGGGCTCGGACTCGAAAGGGCGCGGCGGCTCGGACTCAGTCATCGAATTCCGCCTTGAGCCGGCCGGAGCCGGAACGAAGGTGCTGATCCATTCCGACGTGAAGCTCTCCGGTTCCATCGCGCAGTATGGCCGCGGGTCCGGGATGATCCAGAGCGTAGCCTCGCAACTCATCGGACAGTTCGGGGAAGCGTTGAAGGAACAGATCGCGCTCTCCGGATCTGACGCAGGCGCAGGCAGCATTCCAGCGTCCGCGAAGCCGATTTCGGGGTTGTCGGTGCTGGGAAAGGCTGCGTGGGATTCGATCACGGGCCCATCCAAGAAACCCCCGCCGGAAACCTGATCGCATGAAGCCGGCACCGTTCGCCTATCACGCGCCAACGACGGTGGAGGAGGCGGTGGCCGTGCTCGCCGAGGTCGCTCCGCAGGACGGGCGCGTGCTGGCGGGAGGACAGAGCCTCGTCCCGGCGATGGCATTGCGCCTGGCGTTGCCCCGGCATCTCGTCGACATCAACGGTGTGGCGGGTCTCGACCGGCTGACGGTGGAAGGCGGCGAACTTTCGATCGGCGCCTGCGTGCGTCACGCGGCTTTCCACCGGCTGGTGGTGGATGGGCCACTCGGTGCGCTCCTCTCGCAGGTCGCCCGTCACATCGCGCACTATCCGATCCGGGTCCGCGGTACTTTTTGCGGCAGCCTCGCCAACGCCGACCCGGCCTCGGAATGGTGTCTCGTTGCCGCGACGCTGGGGGCCAGGATGGAGGCGAAGAGCGTGCGCGGCGCGCGCAACATAGACGCGGCCGATTTCTTCCGAGGACCGATGACGACGGCGCTCGGCGCGAGCGAACTACTCTCCCGCACGCGCTTGCCCATGCTGCCGACGGAAACGCAGTTCGGCTTTTGCGAGTTCAGCCGCCGCGCCGGCGACTTCGCGCTCGCGATGTCCCTTGCAACCTACCGGATCAAGGAGGGCGTCATGATCGGGCCGCGTATCGGAGTCGGCGGCGTCGAGGGCAGACCGCGACGGCTTGCGGAGGCCGAAGCCGCTCTCGAAGGACGTCCTCCCTCCAGTGAGGCATTCCGGGCGGCAGCGGATGCCGCCGCGGGTTCCATCGAAGCGTTGGACGATGTCAGATACGCCGCCGGTTACCGGCGCGATCTCATTCGAGCAATGACGCGCCGTGCTCTGGAGCGGGCAGCGGCATGAAGGTGAGCGTCATGCTGAATATCAACGGCAAGGACCACGCCGTTCATGTAGAAGCGCGGCGCACGCTCGCCGATACGATCCGCGAGGATTGCGGCCAGACCGGTACTCACACCGGCTGCGAGCACGGCGTGTGCGGCGCCTGCACTATCCTGCTGGACGGAGAACCGGTGCGCTCTTGTCTCATGTTCGCCGTGCAGGCCGCGGGCAAGCGGATCCGTACGGTCGAAGGGCTGGCGAACGGAACGACCCTCCACCCGTTGCAGCGAGCGTTCATCGCACACCACGGCCTGCAATGCGGCTACTGCACGCCGGGTTTTCTGATGCTCGCCGCGGGCGTGCTCGAGCGCCGGCCCGACATCGGCGATGAAGAGCTGCTCGAGGCGCTTTCTTCCAACCTCTGCCGCTGTACGGGTTACAAGAACATCATCAAGGCGGTACGCGCGGCCGCCGTTGAAATGCGGGGACGCAGATGACACCGGACAGGACGCCATACGTTGGCCAGCCGGTATCGCGCCTGGAGGATCTTCCGCTCGTCACCGGCTGCGGCCGTTATGTCGCCGATATCAGCTTTCCCGGCCAGCTCCACATGCGCGTCGTGCGTTCCGGGCATGCGCACGGAAGGATCAATGCCATCGATGTGTCGCAGGCGCGGGCCGCGCCGGGCGTGGTCGCGGTCTGGATTGCCGCCGACATCGCCGGTACCCCGTCCATCCCCTTGCGTGAAGGGCCCGACGCAAAGCTGGACCCCTATCTTCAGCCGGTGCTGGCGGGGGCCAAGGTGCGCTATGTCGGCGAGCCGCTCGCGGTGGTGTTCGCCGAGGATCCGTATCTCGCCGAAGACGCGGGCGATCTCGTCAATGTGGAAGTGGAAGAATTGCCGGCGGTGATGGCTGCGCACGAGTCCCCCTGCGAGTTCGATCCCGGCCGTTGCACGGAACCGACCGTCATCTACAAGGGGTACGGCGATATCGAAGGCGCTTTTCGGGCGGCCCATGTCGTCGTGGAGCTCGATCTCTGCATCGGCCGCCACTCGGGCGTACCGCTGGAGACGCGCGGCGCCATCGCGCGTTACGACGCCGCGCACGACCTGCTGCAGCTTTATGGGGCGGCCAAGGTGCCGCACCGGACCCGCGACGGGCTCGCGCGCGTGCTCGGGCGCAATCCCGCATCCGTGCATCTATACGAGGGACACGTGGGTGGCGGCTTTGGGGTCCGTGGCGAGCTCTACCCCGAGGACGTGCTGGTCTCCTTGGGCGCGCTGCGCCTCGGGCGCCCGGTCAAGTGGATCGAGGATCGCTACGAAAATCTGATCGCGACCAATCATTCGCGGCAGCAGCGGCACCGGGTGCGCGCGGCGGTCGATTCCGCCGGCCGTATCCTCGCCATCGACGACGAGTTTTTCCTCGACCAGGGCGCTTACCCGCGTACTCACGGTGCGCGGGTGGCGGACCTGACGGCCGGTATGCTGCCCGGGCCCTATCACGTGCCGGCGTACCGCGTAGCGGCGCACTACCGTTTGACCAACAAGACGCCGGCGGCGACTTATCGCTCGCCCGGGCGTTACGAGGGCACCTTCGTCCGCGAGCGCCTGGTCGACGCCCTGGCGGCGCGGCTCGGCATGGACCCGGTCGAAATCCGCAGGCGCAACCTGATCCCGAAAGCGGCGATGCCTTATCACCGGTCGCTCGACGCCATCGGCGACCACGTGGTGCTGGACTCGGGCGACTACAGCGGCCTGCTCGACAAGGCGCTTGCCGGCGTCGGCTGGGATGCTTTACGGGCGGACCTCGGGCGCCGGCGTGCGGCGGGCGAGGCGGTGGGCGTGGGTGTCGCAATGTTCCTGGAAAAGAGCGGTCTGGGCCCGCGCGACGGCGCCCACGTCACGGTGGATCATGCGGGCGAGGTCGAGGTCGTCACCGGTTCCTCATCGCTGGGGCAGGGCGTGGAGACGGTCATGGCGCAGATCTGCGCCGACGCGCTGGGCGTCGATTACCGGCGGGTGCGCGTGATCCACGGCCAGACCGACCGGATCGCCCACGGTATCGGCGCGCACGCTTCCCGCGCGACGGTCATGACTGGCTCGGCGGTCCACGTCGCCGCGTCCAATTTGCGCGCCAAGGCGATCGAGGCGGCGGCGGGGATGATGCACGTTCCCGCCGAGGCGCTGGACATCATCGATGGAAAAGTAATGAGGAAGGGCAGCGCTGACGCGATTGCCATGGATCTCGGCGAGGTTGCACGCGCGGCATCACCGGGTCCGGGGGGCTCTCGGCCGAAGGCTGGTTCGAGACCGAGCACATGAACTATCCGTACGGCGTGCACGTTGCCGTGGTGAAGGTGGACCGGGAAACAGGCGGCGTGGAAGTGGAGCGCTATCTCATCGCCTACGACGTAGGCCGCGCGGTCAATCCGATGCTGGTCGAAGGCCAGATGGCCGGGGGTTTCGCCCAAGGTTTGGGCGGCGCGCTGCTGGAGGAATTCGAATACGACGAGCGCGGCCAACCGCTGTCGGTAACCTTCGCCGATTACCTGCTCCCCACCGTCCACGAGACACCCATGGTGGAGGTCATCGTGTCGGAAGACGCGCCGAGCCCGCTCAATCCGCTTGGGCTGAAAGGGGCGGGTGAAGGCGGCGCCACAGCGGTCGGCGCCGCGCTCGCCGCTGCGATCGACGCCGCGATCGGCGTGCCGGGCGCGATCACGCGGCTTCCCGTTACGCCGCAGCGGCTGAAGGAGATCCTGGATCGCACAAACAACTCAAGACCGATTCAGCCGCAGATAAACGCAGATAAACGCGGATAAGATCAAGAACTGAACCGCCAAGGCCGCCAAGCACGCCAAGGAAAACAAGAATTGGAACCGCCGAAGGCCGCCGATGACCGCCGATAAGAATCGAACAGCCACGGAAGCATACGGAAGCTATTCGATCACCTTGTCCG
The DNA here is from genome assembly GCA_963802355.1 of uncultured beta proteobacterium. Lineage (GTDB taxonomy): Bacteria > Pseudomonadota > Gammaproteobacteria > Burkholderiales > SG8-41 > SG8-41. The sequence continues at coordinate 362,188 of CAWDIV010000016.1, forward strand.
CGCGCACCAGAATTGACTGCGGAATCTGGATGCCGAGCGCCTTGGCGGTTTTCAGGTTTACGATCAGTTCGAACTTGGTCGGCTGCTCGACCGGCAGATCGGCAGGTTTCGCGCCCTTGAGGATTTTGTCCACCAGAATGGCGGCGCGGCGGATCTGGTCCGATCGGTTCGCCCCATAGCTCATCAGCCCTCCGCTTTCGGGCACAGTGCTGTTCCCGCCCATCGTGAGCAGCCGGTGCCTCGCCGCCAGCGTCGTGAGTTGTACCGCCTCATTGGCGAACATGCCATCGGAGAGGATCACCAGGCCGGCCGGGCGATCGCGGACGATTTCGGCGAACGCTCCTTCGAATTCAGCGGGCGCCCCGGCCTTGACGACGGTAATCTCCAGGCGCACTTTCCGCGCTGCCGCCTGCATTTCGCTGAGCACCAGCGGAAGCGATGAATTCGTCGGGTTCGACAGGATGGCGATGCGCTTGGCGGACGGAACGATCTCCTTGAAGAGCGCAAGTGACTTGACTGCCACTTCCGGATGCTGGTTGGAGATGCCCGTGAGGTTGCCGCCGGGCCGCGCGAGGCTGGTCACGAAGCCTTGACCCACCGGATCCGCGACCCCCTGGAAGACGACCGGAATTGTCCGCGCCGCATTCCTGGCGGCGGTGGCTACTGGGGTGCCGCCATGCGCCATGATGACGTCCACGTTGCGCCGGACCAGTTCGGCGGCAAGAGCCGGCAGCCGATCGTACTTCCCCTCCGCCGACAGGTAATCGATAGTGATGGTCTTGCCTTCCACGTAGCCGAGATCGCGAAGCTGCTGCTTGAATACTTCAAATCGCTGATCGTTGCCGGACGGGTAATGCGTAAGGTACCCGATCCGTCCCATCCTCGCTGGCTGTTGAGCGAAAGTGGAAAGCGGCGCTGTGAGCGCACTCGCGCCAAGCGCGATAACGAGTTTGCGGCGATTGTTCATACATCCCCCTGAAATCCGCACGTCTATTATCCTCGCTTGGGAAGGAATTTGTCCCGGGCGAGTCGGTTTTGGCCGCTTCGCGACCTGGCAGTAGGCGACCCATGGCAACCGTTCAACGTCTAAAATAGCCGAATGATAAGAAACGCACCTTTTTTACGGTCCGGTCGATGGATCGGATCTCACTACCTCACACGGAGGAGACCATGAAGAAAACGATCATTTCCCACGTCGCATTTGGCTGCGCAACGGCGGTGCTCGCTTCCAGCGTCACCTATTGGATGCTTGCCGGGTGGCCTTCGATGGCGCCGTCGCAGGCGCACGCGCAGACGCAATCTCCGGCCAGTACCCGGGTCCGCCAGATAGATCTCTTCCAGACCACGATGAAGGACGTGCTGGGCCGCGAGGTAACGATCCGCCGCACCGAGCGCGATCCAGGAAACGGCAGTAGTCCACATCGCCATCCGGGCAGCCACACCTTCGGCTACGTGCTCGAAGGGACATACGAGGTAAAAGTCGATGACGGTCCCATCCAGCGGCTCGGACCGGGCCAGACGTTCTACGAGCCGCCTAACGCGCTGCACGCCGTCTCGCGCAACGGCAGCTCGACGCAGCCCGTCAAATATCTGGTGATTCAGGTCTCCGATCCGACGAAGCCGCGGACCGTGCCGGAGCCGCAGTAGCCGAGTGATGAGTGATGGGTGACGAGTGACGAGGACGTCTTCGCGGCTTAGTCGGCGCGCAGTTTTCCGTCGTTGATGACCTTCGCCCACTTCGTGAATTCGCTCTTCACGTAAACCGCGGCTTCCTGCTGCGTGTTGCCGAGCGGTTCGGCGCCGACTTTCTCAAAACCGGCTGACACTGCCGGGTTTTGCAGTGCCTTCTTGAGCTCCGAGTTGAGCGTCGCCACGACGCTCTTGGGCGTGCTCGCGGGCGCGAACACGCCAAGCCAGAGATCGACCTCGAACCCGGGAAAGCCGGATTCCAACATCGTGGGCAGATTCCCCAACGCCGCGGCGCGCCTGGCCCCGGTAGTCGCCAGACCGCGCAACCTGCCATCCTTGATGAAGGGAAGCGCGGCGGTGATGCTGCTGAAGGTCATCTGCACCTGCCCGGCGATGAGATCCGTCATCGCGGGGCCGCTGCCCTTGTAGGGGACATGGACGATGCTCTGCTGAATTCGCGCCTTGAAAAACTCCCCCGCCATGTGCGGCGTGGTGCCGACGCCGGCGGAAGCGAAACTCAATTTTCCCGGCTGAGACTGCGCCAGCTTGACGAGTTCCTGCACGCTGGCAGCCGGAACTTTGGCGTTGATCGCCAGTACCAAGGGCGAATTGGACAGGATCGTTACCGGGATCAGGTCCTTGTTGATGTCGTAGGGGACTTTGGGCAGCAGACTCGGGTTGATCACGATTGCCGGATCCATAATCAGCAAGGTATAGCCGTCCGCGCTCGCCTTGCTGGCGGTTTCGATGCCGATGATCCCGCCGGCGCCAGGGCGGTTGTCGATGACGACGTTCTGGCCGTATGCATCGGAGAGCCGCTGTCCAACCAGCCGCCCGACATAGTCGACGATGCCCCCGGGTGAGTAGGGGACGATCAGACGAATGCTTTTCGCGGGATAGCTCTGGGCGCTGGCAACAGTAGCAGCCGTAGAAATCACGAATGCGCAGGTGAGAGCGCAGCCTATGCGGACCAACATCCTCATGCGGAAATTTCCTGGAGAGCTGTCTGTTATCGAGACCCGGGCGGTTTCACCGCGACTCGATCCTGATACTATAATCCACCGCCGCCCTTTGCATGCACCCGCGCGCCTCAATTTGCGGATGAAACCGCCGCCATTCGCCTATCACGATCCGGAAACGGTCGCAGACGTGATCGGATTGCTCGGAAAACTCGAGAACGCCAGGCTGCTCGCGGGCGGGCAATCCCTGATGCCGATGCTCAATATGCGCTACGTGCTGCCCGATCACCTGATCGATCTCAATCGCGTCGAGGGTCTGTCCTGGCTGCGCGAGACCGGCGGCGCGCTGGAAATCGGCGCGATGACGCGGCAGCGCGACCTGGAATGTTCCGACCTCGTGCGCAAGCGCTGCCCGCTGATGCACGAGGCGCTCGCGCACGTCGGCCATCGCCAGACGCGAAACCGCGGTACGCTGGGCGGCTCGCTATGCCAGCTCGACCCGGCGGCGGAGCTGGTGGCCGTCGCGGCTGCGCTCGATGCGACCATCACAGTGAGCGGCCCCAAAGGGCAGCGCGCAATACCGTTCAGCGAGTTTCCCGCTGGCTATATGACACCCGCGCTCGAGTCCGATGAGATATTAACCGGCGTCCGCTTCCCCTTGTGGGACGAGGATCACGCCCATGCTTTCGTCGAGTTCGCCCGGCGGCATGGCGACTTCGCGATCGTCTCCGCGGCGGCCCTCCTGGAGCGGGACCGCGGGGGAAAAATCACGCGCGCTTCGGTGACGGTCGGCGGCCTGGGTCCCGCGCCGGTGCGGGCCGCTGAAGTCGAGCGGGCGCTCATCGGCAATGTTGCTTCAGAGGGCCTCTTCCGGGATGCGGGCGAGAGCTGTCGCAAACTGGACGCGGTCGGCGACGTCCACGCCCCGGCTGCGTATCGGCAGCACCTCGCCGCGATCCTGTCACAGCGGGCCCTGCAGAAGGCGTGCGAACCGATGATCGGCTCTCCACGATGAGCGAGACGAGGCGAATTGCAATAACGGTGAACGGCACGCGGCATGAGGCGGAAATTGCGGTTCGCCTTACGCTCGCGGACTTTCTGCGCCAGCATCTCGGGCTCACCGGCACGCATCTGGGCTGCGAGCATGGCGTCTGCGGGGCGTGCACGATCCTGTTCGACGGTGCCTCGGCGCGCTCGTGTCTGATGCTCGCGGTACAGGCGAACGGGCATGAGGTGACGACGATCGAAGGCCTTGCGCCGGGTCCCGACCGGCTGCACCCGCTGCAGGAGGCATTTCGCGATCACCACGGCCTGCAATGCGGCTTCTGCACGCCGGGGCTGCTGACGACCCTGATCGAGTTCCTGCGCGAGAACCCGGATCCCACGGAAGATGAGGTGCGGGTCGCGATTTCGGGCAACTTGTGCCGGTGCACCGGGTATCAGGGCATCGTCGCCGCCGCGCTCGACGCCGCCAGGCGCATGAAAGAAGCCGAGCGCGGCTAGCAGTGGTCTCAAAACCATATCTAATTGGTTTTTAATCGACAGGGGCAGATGGCGATGAGCGCGCGCGTGATCGGTAGGCCGGTTGGCCGGCTGGAAGACGCCGAACTGTTGCGCGGGCTGGCTCGCTTCATCGACGATATCCGGCTGCCGGGCATGCTCGAGGCCGCATTCGTGCGCAGCCCGCACGGCCATGCTGCCATACGCGGCATCGACAAGCGCGCCGCACTCGCAGTGCCCGGCGCGCGCGCCGTCTTCACGCTGGCCGATTTGATGCCGCACTTGCGCACCGAGCGTCTCGCCGTCGGTCTTCCCAGCCGGGCCTACAAGCAGGACCTCAATCGCCCCGCGCTGGCTGGAGATGAAGCCGTGCACGTCGGCGAACCGGTCGCAATCGTGGTCGCGGAAAACCGCTACATCGCCGAGGATGCCGCAGCGCTGGTCGATGTCGACTACGAGCCGCTCCCGGTCATCTCCGACTGCCGCGCGGCGCTCGTGGCCGGGGCGCCACGAGTGCATCGCGATTCGCCGCACAATCTTCTCGCCGAGTTCAACATGGGCTACGGCGATACGGACGGCGCCTTCGGCCGCGCGCCGAACACCTACCGGGAATCGATCTGGCTGCACCGCGGAGGCAGCCATTCCATCGAATGCCGCGGCACGGTCGCCGCCAACGACGCTCTCGAGAACCGGCTCACGCTGTGGAGCTCCACGCAGATGCCGCACGCCGCGCAGCGCATCCTGTGCGACATGCTGGGACGCGACGAGAACGCGGTGCGGGTGATCACGCCAGAAGTCGGCGGCGGCTTTGGCCCCAAGCTCGTGTTCTATCCGGAGGACGTGGTCACCGCGCTCGCCGCGATCATCCTCAGGCGGCCGGTCAAGTGGATCGAGGACCGCCGCGAGCATTTCATCGCCACCACCCAGGAGCGCGATCAGTACCTGGGAGGTCGAGATCGCGGTGGATTCCGGGGCGCGCATACTCGGCGTGCGCGGCTCGCTGATTCATGACCATGGCGCCTATACGGCGCGCGGAATCAACCTTCCGCACAACTCCGCCGAAACGCTGCCGCTGCCGTACGAGGTTCCCGCCTACCACATGAACGTCAAAGTAGCGCTGACCAACAAGGTGCCGGTGACCCCGGTGCGCGGGGCGGGCCATCCGCAGGGCACCTTCGTGATGGAGCGGCTGCTCGACCGTGTCGCGCGTGAGCTCGGGCTGGACCGCGCCGAGGTGCGGCGGCGCAACCTGATCCCGGCGAGCAAGATGCCCTACCAGACGCAACTCAAGGCCCGCGGCGGCATGCCCATTTTTCTCGACAGCGGCGACTATCCGCAGTGCCAGCGCGATGCGCTCGAAAAGGCCGGCTGGAAAGCGTTTCCCGCCCGCCAGGAGGCGGCGCGCAAATCCGGCCGCTACATCGGCATCGGGATGGCGAACTACGTGAAGGGCACGGGCCGTGGACCCTTCGAGGCGGTAACCGTGCGCGTCGGGCCATCGGGAAAAGTGCACGTGTATACGGGCGCGGCGGCGATGGGGCAGAGCACGAAAACCATGCTCGCCCAGATCGTCGCCGAGCAGCTGGGCGGGGACCTCGCAAACATCACGGTGACCGCCGGGGATACGGCTGCGATCGCCCTGGGGATGGGCGGATCCAACAGCCGGCAGACGGTCATTGCGGGATCTTCCGCCCACGTCGCCGCAGTGAAAGTGCGCGAGAAGGCGCTGAAGATTGCAAGTCATGTGCTCGAGGCCGGTGAGCACGATCTCGAGATCGATGGCGCGCAGATTAACGTCAAAGGTGTGCCCGATATGAAGGTGAGCCTCGGCGAGGTGGCACGCGCCGTTGCCGGAACGGCGGGCTACACGCTGCCCGCGGATGTTGCGCCGGGTCTGGAGGCGACCGAGCACATCGTGATCGACGACATGACGCACGCCAACGGGACGGCGGTGGTGGTGGTCGAAGTGGACGTCGGAACGGGCGCGGTCCGGATCCTCGAATTCATTGCGGTGCACGATTGCGGCCGCATGATCCATCCGGCGATCGTCGAGGGACAGATCCTCGGCGGCACGGCTCATGGCATCGGCAACGCGCTCTACGAATGGATGGGCTACGACGAGAACGCCCAGCCGGTGACCACCAATCTCGGCGAGTATCTGCTGGTGACCGCAACGGAGATGCCGCACGTCGAAATCATCCACCATGAATCGCCCACGCCGTTGAACCCCCTGGGCGTCAAAGGCATCGGCGAATGCGGCGTGATACCGGTTGCTCCCGCGATCGTGTCGGCGATCGAGGACGCGCTTTCCCCGTTCAACGTGCGTATCGCGCAGGCGCCGATCTCCCCGGCGCAACTCTGCGAGTTGATCTGGCGGAAACAGCGGGACGATTGAACCGAAGCCGGCACATTATCTCGTGTGCTGCAAAAACCAATCAAAGAGAATCGTGGACCCGTATGCGCGCTGCCAAGTATCCACATGGCTCGCGTCGGCATAACGTGTGTAGGTGACTGGGGCGTTTTGCTGCTGCAGCGCCTTGAACAGCTCATCACCCCCCTCGACCTTTACCCTTTCGTCAGATGCACTGTGAAAGAGCCACAGCGGCAGTGCTGAGAATCCAGCCGCATGCTCCGTAGCGCCGCCGCCGCATATCACTGCCACAGCGGCGTACCTTTCTGGAGTTTTTGCTGCCAGTTCCCAGGCCCCGTACCCTCCCATGCTTATGCCCGTCAAGTACAGTCTGCCGGGATCCGGTCTTATCTGTTCAACTGCCGCATCGACGAAGGCCGCCAGGAATCGCGCCTCCCATTTTTTTTCCTCCGGACATTGAGGAACTAGAACCGAAAAACGATCGAGGCCATACCGGGGAAAAAGATGAGGCGGGCCATGTGCTTTCAGCTTCTCGAGATTGGATCCCCGTTCATCTCCGCCGTGGAGAAAGACGAGCAGCGGCCGCCCTTCCGCACCCTCCTTCGCCTCGAAAAGGAGCGCGGCGTACCCCGGCAATTCTAGTTTTTTCATGTTCTGAACATCCCGTTCATCCCGTTAATCCTGTCTGATTCCGTCTAAGTCCAACACCGACAGGATGAACAGGATCTACAGGATGGCTTGCTTAGAAGGTTCTAACAAGGCTCGGTATTGAGCTAGACTAGAGCTTCCGCGTTCGTGGCGCACTTTGACTCCGCCACCGCGGAAACAAGTGGAAGAACTGCTAGTCCATTCCCTGGATCAGGAAGGGCGCGGTGTCGCGCGCCGCGACGGAAAGACGATCTTCATCGAAGGCGCGCTGCCGGGCGAAGTCGTTACCTGTATCACACGCCGCAGCAAACCTACTTACGAAATCGCGACGGTAGCCGCGGTGGTGAAGGCTAGTTCCGCGCGCACGACGCCGCGCTGTGTGTATTTTGGCGTGTGCGGCGGTTGCGCCCTCCAGCATCTCGACGTGCGTGCCCAGGTGGCGGCCAAGCAGCGCGTGCTCGAGAGCAGCCTGTGGCATATCGGCAGGCTCAAACCGGAGCAGATCCTGCCCGCTATCCATGGACCGGCGTGGGGCTACCGCCACCGCGCCCGTTTTTCCGCGCGATTTGTGGCAAAAAAGGGCGGCGCGCTGGTGGGTTTTCGTGAGCGCCACAGCAGCTACGTCGCCGACATGAGGAGCTGCGAGGTGATGCCGCCGCGGATTTCCGCGCTCATAGCGCCGCTGCGCGAGCTCGTCAGCGCGCTTTCCATCCGCAGCCGATTGCCGCAGATCGAAGTCGCGATCGGGGACGCGGCGGACGTACTGGTATTTCGCGTCCTGGAGACTCCCACCGTTGCTGATGCTGCGCTATTGCGTCAATTCGCCGACCAGCACTCCGTGCACCTCTATCTACAGCCACGCGGGCCGGAGTCGGCCTACCCGTTCCATCCGCGTCACGACGCCGATCTCTACTACACACTTCCGGAGTTCGATCTGCGTATGGGTTTTTTCCCCACCGAGTTCACGCAAGTGAACCATGCGGTGAACCAGGTGCTCGTGCGGCGCGCTATTTCGCTCCTTGACCCGCAGCCCGGAGAGCGGGTCGCCGATTTCTTTTGCGGGCTGGGAAACTTCTCGCTGGCGATCGCTCGTCGCGGGGCCCGGGTAACGGGTGTCGAGGGCAGCGCTGTATTGGTGAGCCGGGCCGCGGCCAATGCCGGGATCAATGGCCTGTCGCACATGGCAGAGTTCGCCGAATTGGACCTGTATCGGCTCGATGCGGCCCGGCTGGGCGCGCTCGGCCCTTTCGAGCGCATCCTGCTCGATCCGCCGCGCGACGGAGCGGTCGAGCTGGTCAAGGCGCTGGTCGAGCCCGTGCCCACACGCATCGTGTATGTATCCTGCAGCCCCGACACGCTGGCTCGCGATGCTGCGGTGCTCGTCAATGCGCGCGGCTACCGATTGAGCGCGGCCGGGGTGATCAACATGTTTCCGCACACGGCGCACGTCGAATCCATTGCGCTCTTCGATCGCAATGGATAATGGAGTACAGGCGGGGCACAAATGAGGCGCATAGCAGTGGAGGGATCGTGCTCGGCCGCCCGCCGCGTGTTGAGAGGTACAAAAAAACGGCCGGGCACCGGCCCGGCCATTCTTATACGTGTGGAACTTCTCTTGTTTGTCTCCGCGTCTCGGCGATTAAATCGCTAGTCGCGTTCGCCGGTCAACGCCATGAGCAACTGCAGCAGATTGGCGAAGATGTTGAACAGGCTTAAGTAGACTCCCGTCGTCGCCATGATGTAGTTCGTCTCGCCGCCGTTGACGATCCGGCTCACGTCGTGCAGCAGGAACAGCGAGAACACCACGATGACGAGCGCCGAGATCGTCAGCGCCAGCGCCGGGATCTGCAGGAACATGTTGGCGATCAGGGCGAGCAACAGGACGATCATGCCCACGAACAGGAACTTGCCCATGAAGCTGAAATCCCTGCGCGTCGTCGTCGCGATGCCGGCCATGACGAAGAAAATGACGCCGGTGCCTCCAGCAGCAATGCCTACGAGTTGCGGCCCGTTCTTCAGCGTCAGGGCGACCGCGAGGAGCGGTCCCAGCCACCAGCCGAGCAGGAATGTCATGCCGAGGAGCAGAACCACACCGAACCCATTGTTCCGGTTGGCGGCGATGGCGTATTGCAGACCGATAACCGCTCCCAGCAACACGAAGAAACTGATGAACGGGTGCTGCATGATGATGCCGCCGGTGCGAATTCCGAGGAAGGCCCCCGCCACGGTCGGCACCATGGTGAGCGCCAGCAGTAAATACGTGTTGCGCAGGACGCGTTGCTGCTCGACCGGGATCTCAGCCGCACCGGTCCGAATTACCGCTTGATTGCGTTGCAGTTCAGGTTCCATAGTTCCCTCCTGTAGGTCTTATGATCTGCTCCGAGTGTATCAGACTACCGAAAGGGTTCTAAAGTTTCAATGAGTTAGATTCTCAAGACGGCCGTATTGCCATTCAACCACTTGATAAGGCGGTATTATACGGGCCGCCTGTGACGGTTATCGAGCTTTACGTAACCTCGTGTGCGCGATCCCTCACCCCAACCCCTTCCGAAGGGCGGGAGCAGCAGGGATAGCCGGGCGCCTTCAGCGAAGGCTAACCTGATAAGGCTAAGTGCCAAAAAGCACGGTCGGAGCCAAAACACTTAGGGGAAGGGTGGCAGAGCGGTTGAACGCACCGGTCTTGAAAACCGGCATGCTCGCAAGGGCATCGTGGGTTCGAATCCCACCCCTTCCGCCAAGCGCCCAGGAGAGGAGGCTGCGACGGGGCTAGCAGCCCCGCCCACACGAAGCCGGGGCGGCGTGTCGTCCCGACCCTACCGCACGTTCAGGGATAGCAATCCCCACTGCCGCGCTTCAATAACCTCTGAAAACCGGCTCGCGCCGTGTACCGAGGAGCCTCTTGGCTGAAACCCGCGAAGAAAGCTCATTGTGCGGCGGGGGCACGGGGGGAACGGGGGGAACGGGAAGGCTCCATGTGCCGGAAGGGGCCCGTTCCCCGCCGTTCGAATCGGGGTTCAAAAGGGGCCCGTGGCCCCTTTTTCAGGCCTTCCTTAAAGCGCCGCGCCGCAGATCAGCCTACTTTTGCCTGCCGTTTGTCTTTTGCCCGCCGTTCGTCTTTTGGCTGGCGACTTTGCGCAGACTGCGATAGAGGCCGGGCTTGTTCTTCTTGAGCAGGCAGGCGATCTTGATATCGTCGCCTCTCGCGTCGGACAGCTCGATACCCTCGATATGCACGAGGCGTAGCAGCTCGCGTACCGGTTTGGGCATCTTGCGGCCGCTCTCGTAGCGCGAGCCGCCGCTTTGAGTCACGCCGATACGCGCCCAGAACTCCTGCTGGTTCATGCGCAGGCGGTGCCGGATCTGCCGGGGGTTGGAAATCCTCTCGAATGGTCTCATGTCAGTAAAAAAATGCCCTCCTAGACACTAGATGACCAGCGGGAATGCAATAGGTTCATGCAAAGTTCGCGGAGGTATCGCTCAAATGCTGACAGCATGGTGTCCGTGCTGGTAGAACCTCGGCAAACTCGTTTTCCTGCGAAAAATCAACTAAAATACGCGACTTTTTCGCCTTGTACCGTGATCCATGTCACTGATCGTACAAAAATATGGCGGTACTTCGGTCGGCTCGACCGAGCGCATCAAGAGCGTTGCCCGGCGGGTCGCGCGGTGGCAGGCGCGCGGGCATCAGCTCATAGTGGTGGTCTCGGCCATGGCCGGGGAGACCAATCGCCTGATCGCGCTCGCCGCAGAAGTGCAGGCGCAGGCGAACCCGCGCGAGCTGGACGTGTTGGTGTCGACCGGCGAGCAGGTGACGATAGCCCTCCTTTCGATGGCATTGATGGAATTGGGACTCAAGGCGCGCAGCTATACCGGGCCGCAGGTGCGGATCCTCACGGACAGCGCGCATACGCGGGCGCGCATCACGAGCATCGACGAAGAGCGGATCCGGGCCGACCTGGCTGAAGGCTATGTGGTCGTGGTTGCCGGATTCCAGGGTGTGGACCAACGCGGCAACATCACCACCCTGGGGCGCGGTGGCTCGGACACAACCGGCGTGGCGCTGGCAGCGGCGCTCAAGGCCGAGGAATGTCAGATCTACACCGATGTGGACGGTGTCTACACCGCCGATCCGCGCATCGTGCCGGAAGCGCGGCGGCTGACGACGGTCACTTTCGAGGAAATGATGGAGCTGGCCAGCCTGGGGGCGCGCGTGCTGCAGATCCGGTCGGTCGAATTCGCCGGAAAGTACCGGGTGAAATTGCGCGTGCTGTCGAGCTTCGAGGAAGAGGGCGAAGGTACCCTGATTACGTTCGAGGAAGGCGAGAACATGGAACAGGCGATCATTTCGGGTATTGCGTTCAATCGCGACGAGGCGAAGATCACGATCCTGGCGGTGCCCGACCGCCCGGGTATCGCCTATCAGATTCTGGGGCCAATCGGCGACGCCAACATCGACGTGGACATGATCGTCCAGAACGTCGGCCATGATGGTCTTACCGACTTCTCCTTCACCGTGCACCGCAACGACTATCAGAGGACGTTGAAGCTGCTCGACCCCATCATGAAGCACATCAAGGCGGGGGGGATCGTGAGCGGCGACAAGATTGCGAAAGTCTCGGTGGTCGGCGTCGGGATGCGCTCTCACGCGGGAATCGCCAGCAGCATGTTCCGCACCCTGGCGGAGGAAGGCATCAACATCGAGATGATCTCGACTTCAGAGATCAAGATCTCGGTGGTGATCGACGAGAAGTACATGGAGCTCGCGGTGCGCGTGCTGCACAAATCTTTCAACCTGGAGTTTGAATCGCGCTCTGCCCGCGATTCAAACTAAATTGATCGCCAGTCGGCGATCAGACAATACATATTGAATTGGCTGGGATCCTATCCCCTCATCTTGTTAAGTACACTAAGGGGCGCAGTTCCATATTAAGAAACGGGGCGGCGGGCGGCGATTCCCTTTGGAGGAAGTGCGGCGGTCGAGGTAGTATTTGCCTAATTCGCAAGTCGTGCCGAGCCCTGTTTATGACGAGATGGCCCAGTGGTCGATAAAATTTGCGCCTGGGCGCCGCCGAAGACCACTCGGCAAGGGACTACGTAAACAGGTATCGTAGCGGTAGCACTTGTAGGTACCTATGACCGGAGAGATGGCCCAGTGGTCGCTACGGCGCAGCCGTTCGTAAATCCTGGCGCTGGGGCGCCGCCTTCGAAAACGCGGCAAGTGATATTGTTATAGTTTCTACGCAGCTGCAGCTGGCAGGTACGGTAAACGGAGAGATGGCCGAGTGGTCGAAGGCGGCGCCCTGCTAAGGCGTTATATGGGCTTAAACCCGTATCGAGGGTTCGAATCCCTCTCTCTCCGCCAGATTATGAAATAAATCAGTAAGTTACTGTTACTTATTATCAAAACCCCGTTAAAAGCCCCTGAACCGCCAGGGGTGCGCCGCTCAGACCGAGGTAGGTATCAGCGCGTCAACAGCGACGCGAGCGCGCAGCAGAGCCACAGGAGGTCACGCTGGGAGGGCCAAAGTGACACCGAAACTATCGGACGAAGCATGGGCGCTGCTCGGGCTTTTATATCGCGGCCGCCGTCGCACGCCAGGATTCCGGGAGTCTTACGAAGAACTGCGCGCGCACGGCCTGGCAGAGGAAAACAAGATCACCGAGAAAGGTGAAGCGGCGCTGCGCGATAAATACGCGAGCGACAGCAAGTCGCTGCCACCGCGGGGTTTGCGTTAGCGCGCCAGGATGGAGCGCCGCCCGTCGGAGGTATCAATAGGTCAACCGCGGCGCTAGCGCGCAGCAGCGACGCAGGACAACAGGAGAACGCATGGATAAAGACGCTTACTTCGCGCTGGCCGTTCAACTGGCCGCGCCTGCAATGACTGCCCCGATGCTCGGGACTCCGAGCAATGAGAACCAAATAGCGCAGGCGATCAAGACCGCCTATGGCGCGATCAGGAAGGCGCACGCAGAACTTATCCAAGACTAGGCGTGCGTTGGCGCGCCATGTGAGGTCTGCAATCCAGCCGAGCAACGGTTCCCGCACCTCACCGAGCGCGAGGAAAAGCGCTTGGCACGGCATAAGCGGGGATGAAACGCCGCAACGGGGGGTAATGTGATGTTCACATTTACCAATCAGGAGCGTGCGACCTTGAGGGAGTTCCGCGCCCTCACCACCGATGAACAGGGCCGCGAGGTTCTTGTCGGCCTTACTTTTGAAGAGACTGCTTTCTACATGGCCCGCGTGAGGCGTGGGCCCCCCACGATCCCTGATCTAGTAAGTCAGGAAAAATACCTCGAGCTCGACAAAAAGCACGAGCTTGCGCGATTACAGGCTTCTCGCGAAGGCGGGCCATCAGGATGAAACGCCGCACCGTGATTGGACTGCACCCGCCATCCCCTGAAGACATGGCGTGGCTGGACCGTCAGATCATCAATCCGATGGACACGGAGCAGGTCGGGTTGCTCGCGCAGATCCTGTATGTGAACGCCGGGCTTATCAGCGATGCCATTGCGGCAGCCGGGCCGCGCGTACGGGACATTCGCAAGCATCTAGCAGAGATACCGCGGGCTAAGGCGCCGAGTCGGTGGAGACGACGCTAAGTATGGCGAAGTCGCCCGACAAACTCATCATTGCCGCGCTCAAGGCTGAGAACGCGAAGCTACATCGCAAGATTGCGAAGCTTGAGGCGCGGGCGGTGACCCGCGATAACCGCATAAAGGCCCTCGAAAAGAAGCGTCCCGACAATGAGTTGTCTAAAATGCTTGAGCAGATTTCGCTCCGTCGAAAGAAGGCGGATGCGGTTTAAATGTGCCGCTCCTCACATCATCGCTCCCCGGCTCGCGCTCGTAGCTCACTTGCGCGGGACATGCCCGTAACCCTCGCCGTAGTAGTCCTGCCGTTCCTCGCGTGAGGACTCAATCTTCCGCAGTTCAACGCCGTTGCGCTTCCTGTGCCGCTCTGCATCTTCGTCAGTCATGCGCCACGAGAGCCGCACCCACCGCCCGCGCTTGTCCCGCTCCTCCCAAAACCAGAGGACTACCGGCGGTTTCGCCATACTGTATGAATCTACAGTATTCAGCGGAGGAGGGAAAATGCCGGGGGCCCGGTCGGCTTCACCCCCTAATTGCATTTTGTCGAAATTCTTTACACCAGCCCCCGGTCGAGAACACTCAGTTTTCGTAATGCTAATGGCATTCAATCGGTTAAACGTTCGGTACGGAACTTGCTTGTTTCCGATAAATCGGCCTGAGTTCGGGCGGTTTGTAAAATTTTCCGACTCGTTGCTCACTTACGCGGCGTATGACCCAAGATTTCCTCCCCGTTTTAGTCGGAGTCGCCTTCCTCACGACTGGCTGTGTTCCACTCGCAGTCACCGCTGTGGGCGTCGGGGGTGCAGCGGGTGTGTCACACACCATGGGCGGCTACACCTACAAGACCTTCTCCCGACCCGTCGACAAGGTGCGGTCCGCCGCCCTGGGCGCTCTAAAAAAGATGGAGATCAAGTTCGAATCATCGCAAAAGACCGGCGAGGGAGAAGTAATCAAGGCCAAAGCCAGGGATAGGGACATTGAAATTGCACTGGACGTGATCAGCCCCAACACCACCCGCATGCGTACCATCGCGAAGAAGGGGCCACTGATCTACGACAGCGCGACTTCGACTGAGATCATCCTGCAAACCGAAAAGATTCTGGGCCCGGCTTGAACGGAGTCCAGCCGCGCACCCCTTTACCCATAGCAGTGGTCAACACTATGAAAGGAGCGACATGGACGACAAATTCCATTTGACGGCGCTAATGGTCGCACTCGCTATAGCCTTGGTCCTCACCGCCGCTGGCGGCGCCGCCGAGACCACAAGCACCACCTTGAGGGCGCCGACGAGCATCGGAACGACGTCGAGCGCAACCACCGCAGCGACGCTTACTCCGGGTCAGTCCAAAGTGATCGGAAGGACGACGGACACTTTTGCGCCGTTCGCCGGCTCCAGGTCCAACTCGGAAAATCTCGCGATCGGGCTGCGCACAGGTAGCGAGATCACTCTGACCGGTTCGAACGGCCAGACCACCACATTCACCCCTCCGACCAAGCCCATGGGCCATGGCAACGTAGACAAGGCTCTAGCGCTTTCCAGCCAGCAACTTGCAGCCGCAGGCGTCGCTCAGCCCAGCCCGTACCAGATCAAGACGTCGCTAATGGGTGGCACCATCACCAACGACGCGGGCCAACGGGTGGATATGCAGGGCGTCCTGCAGATGCGGGCCGACGGTATGGGCTGGGGGAAAATCGCCCATGAGCTGGGAGTCAAACCCGGCCAAGGCTATCGGCCCGCTCACACTGCCTCGGGTGTCACCACGGCCAGCGGTACAGCCGGCGTCGTGAGTGCCAAAGGAAAACAGGCCGTCGGTGTAAGCGCTGGAACTGGCAAACCATTCAAAGCAACTGCGGGCAGCCAGCCCGCACGAAGCGGAATTGTCACGGCCACTGGTGCGAGCGTCCAAGGGAGCGCGCACGCCAGCAGCAAGGGCTCAAGCCACCAGGCGAATGCTCTCACCACGGCTGGTAGCAAGTCGGGCAGTGTCACCCACGGTGGTGTAGTCAGCGCAGCGGGCGGTGCTATTTCAAGCGGACACGGTGCCGGCGGGGGACTGGCGAAGGGTCACGCAAAGTAACGGTGATAGGTCAGAGCAAAGACACTTCTGTGCTCGTCTGACCCGTCGCTCCTCGGTGAGAAAGCGCCGGGCGGCCTATGTTGCCCACAAGTTCTCAAGGGCGCGAGACCCGGCGATCTGTCGATCGAGCGGGCAACACGGTTCGAGCTGGTGATAAACATGAAGACCGCCAAGGCGCTCGGTATCACGATCCCGAAGTCGATCCTCGTGCGGGCGGATAAGGTGATCGAGTGAACCAAAAATGCTCGATCTGACGGAGGACGACTACGACGCGCTGTACGTCGTGGTGAAGGGAGAAATGCCGCGCATAACCCGAGAGCTTTTCCCGAAGATTCTTGAGCAGCAGATCGCGCGTGGAGTGCTTGAGATCACCGTTATCGATACCGAGATCGCCGTAAGGCTGCCGGCCGTTCCCGAAACTGGCGTCTATCGAGTGCAGCGGAAGCGGAGGCTACATTAGGGATGGACACGCGGCGGCTGTTTTCGACCCGCAATTATCCGGTTGCATTGAATGGCCGCTTCCTGAAACGCGAATGGCTGGTTTCGGGAAACGTGACTGCCCGTGATCGACCCTAACTGGTCAGTCGCTATTCTCCATAGCGGTCGTTCATTGTCTTGCTCGATCATCTTGTCCGCGATCACTAGAATCGAGTTGGAATTTTGAGGCCGAGCGCTTTGGGGGTTTTCATATTAATGATCAGCTCGAATTTCGTGGGCTGCTCGACTGGGATGTCGGCGGGACTAGTGCCCCTGAGGATCGCATCAACGAAAATCGCGGCCCGCCGGTTACTAACTCAGGATGCCGGTCTGCTTCATCCCCGATTGCATTGTCGGATCTCCTTTACAGCGATTCTCGGGAGCAAGCGACGCGGCTCCGCTGTGTTAGCACCCCAAGCCGCTGAAAACATGACGAATGATTAGATCGCTATGCGGAATCGCGGCGCACAATCCTTGTCGGAAAACTTTACAGATGACTTGAGAATCCACGTTCGCTTCCGTTGAGTATTCATTGAAAAACAATCGTATGCGTGGATTGGTATGAAAGCTGCTTAAAGTTTCAGAGCACCGGGGCGTGGGAGGCTGGTGCCAAGGAACGTAGGACTTTCAAGGTAAACGCTCGGCGTTACCCGTTTTTGTCTTTTGCAGCGCTCCTGCTGCCGGGTGCGTCCCGAACGGATCTGCAGGTCAACGGTTCTCGTCGTGCTCGATCCCCTGTTTTCGAACAGTAACGGAAGCAAGAATTTCTTGCGTCCATTTCATTGTTTTTAACACGTTCAACCCAGCTTCATCGGGCGAAACGGAGGCGACACCATGATCAAGCGACTCTATTTGAAGCTCCTACTCTGCATCCTGCTCGGCGTCTCAGGAGCGACAAGTGCGGGGGTAATTTCCGTGGGCACCATCCCTCCGCTGCCTATCGCGCCTCCCATTTCGATACCTGCCGGGTACGTTCCTGGTTCCGGTGCAGATTTCGGGCGCGCTCAACCTAGAGTTTTGGAATTTCGATCTGCTTTACGAGCAGACAGTCGTCCAAGTGGTCCCCGAGCCCTCGCCTACGCTCATCCCTGGCATCTTTGCTGCCGAATTCACGCCCGGTGACGCGAACTCGTTATCAAACATCACTAGCGGGTTCACCTTTTTGCCGGGAATAGTCGATGAGGTGTTTGGCTTGTATCCATTCCTTCTGAACGGCGTGACGGGCGACGGTGTTCTGGCTTACATCCTGTTCGAGTTCGTGCCGGGACAGGAAGGCAACGATCCAAATTTCAGGATTATCGATAACACGCTTCCCCAAGGAGCGCCTGAACCCAATACGCTCGCGCTCTTTGCCGCAGCGCTTTTGATACTCACGTTCATGCCGCGTCTCAGGCGCTTGCGCGAAAGAACGTAGCGACGGGCAGTTCAACGCGACGGCAACGTCGATGGTTCAAACGTAGCTACTAACTACTATAACTAACTATGTCAGGGGAAACTTATGAAACGCATTCTGTCGTATTCCGCCGTCATCATCAGCTTAGGCTTGACCGCACCACTGCTTTAGCACAGACCACGGCAAACGGGCCTTACTACGCCACACCGTCGTGGGACCAGACGCTGCCGGCGAGCACGCGGTTTATTGTTCTTTCCAACATGAACAGCGAGGCCGTCCTTGGACCGGGAGACGGGCCTGGTTTGGCAGCGGTCGCCCTCCGCTCCGACGAATTGGGGGACCGCCAGTAGTCGTTGTGGTGAGACGCAACAACGGGCAACCGTGCAGGCTGGCGGCTGCCGAAGCATCAACGAGCTTGGGAGCGTGTTCGACCCGTCTGCCACCACCGCTCCGGGATTTCCGGTGGGCCACCCTTTTACTGGCTTCCCTCCCGACCCGTTTACCTTTGATGCTATTGTGATTTGGAGTGCGACCAGCAACGGTAGCGACGTTCACCTCGGCGTTAGATACGGCACCCTCCCACCGGTGGGACACTTCGCTATTTCATTCGGTGTCTCAAGAGGAGATGGCAGTAACAATCTTGTCTGGTGTGTGCGCGGCGGAGTAGGTGTTGATCCTCGTTGATCGGGTTCACTGAGCGTTTTCCGACCCCGCTTCGGCGGGGTTTCTTTTTACGCCTCATCATCGCCGGTGCGGCGGCGCTAGGAGCTAATCATGGGCAAGATCGTGGACGCTTTGCGGGATGTCGTCATGCCGGACCAGAAACGCCGTCAGCTAGTTTCCCTGGATCAACAGTTTTCTGATCTGGAAGCGGAGAACAAGGCGCTCAAATTGGAGAACACCACACTCCAGGCACAGGTGAATCCGCTTCAGCGCGAGATAGACAGCCTCAAGGAACGCGTTAAGAAGCAGCATAGCGAGTCTCTGGATGATCTTTCCGAGAACATGCTTCTCGAAATAGCGAAACAAGGCTATGCGGAAAAGCAGCGACTCTTTGAACATTTTCAGCTATCAATCTTCGATTATCATATCGACATTCTGACCCGGAGGAACTTCATCGAAGTCGGTCCGACGCTTGGAATGCTAGATGCCTACTTCCTAGCCAAGCTAGACGGTCGGCAGTATCTTGCGAACAAAAATCTCCTCTGATTCCGTATGGCCCCGGGTCGCGCTACTTCCCTTCTGGCTTCAGCCTGCGCGTCGTGAACTTGGCCGCATCGCGGAACATCGCTGTGCAACCCTTGCATTGGTAAGCCTGCGTCCAACGTATAACCCCTTCCTTGTTCTCGATGTAGACCTGCGAGAACTCGTCGGCGCCACAGATAGAGCAAATAAAGGGGATGCGTGACGCAGTATTGCCCATAGCTGTATAAGCATACAGTCACCGCCTATTCCGACTCAAGTCTTACAGACCCCATCTTCAGTCATTCAAAGTGACATGTTGAGCCGCCTGACTAAAATAGGCCGAACTGATGCGAATGCAGGCGTAGAAAAAGCCAATATGTCGCGTTCAAAAAAGCAGAACGGTCAGCAACCTGCCGCCACTGCGCTAATAACCCACCCAATTGGCGCTACGTTCTTCCCCGCGCAATCCATCGGCGCTATCGAGCTGTACTTTGACCAGATGGAACGGGACATCCTGAACGCACCCGTGTCCGCGAACCCCCAAGAATCAAAATATTCCGGCCCGTCGACCGACGGGCTCAAGGTCTTCGAAATCACTGCTCGGGATATTGCTGCGGTGAATGCGCCCGAGTAACCCGAATCTATTTGCCGCCACCGTGCGGAGTGACGTTGATTCGGCGTTCCTCTGAAACCGGGCGCAATGACTTGAGGCGAGCAGCTCCGCTTCCCGACCGAATTCACTGCGCAGATCTCGATATCGTACGGCGTAACAGGCCGCCCCGAGAAGACCCGGAGTAGTCCTTTGGATCGTCGACTGCGCAAATTTTCGTGTCTGCTCCTGTGGACGAGTTAGAACTGTCCACGCATCCCGGCCCCGAGACCGGGACCAGAGGAACCCCGGACCCATATACGTACGTCCCGGGGTCGTACAGCTGTATTGGACTTGTTTGCGGCCTCTGCATCGCCTGCTGCTCGCTCGGACTTGACCCGTTGGTGCCCTTGTTAGCCACACGTGGCACTTGTGTAGAACGGCTTGACGGCGTGGACCGGACCTGCGCGAAGCCCGCGGGTCCTGGCCAATGTAAACGATCAACGTGAAAAGTAACGTCTTCGCTCGAACGGTCCCAGCTTAGCCGCACTCCGTCAGTCCTGAGCGCGCCGACGACGTTACGCGGCCGCGCAGGCCGGGCGATGTCCTTCAGCGCCTCCCATGGATACGGATCATTGTTTCGTACATTTCTTCGCACCTCGTCCGCATCTGCCTGCCATTGTGAAAACGGATTGGGCGGAGCACCCGTCAGCAGGTCTTGCCCACTGAAGTTGAGAAGCTCACACGCAGGGTCGCGGGTGTTGCGGGTGTCACGTATGAATGGATCAGTCCGACATTTCCACTGGACTGATGCACGCATCCAGCGCGACGGGTCGTCAATCCAGCGAAGTTCTGTAGATTCGAGGGCGTGTCTGGTCGTAGGGTCGTAAATCGACTTAATCCTTCCATAGACCACTAACTTGCCAGTGGCAAATTCGCAGTAGCCTTCGAACTCATACTCGTGCTTTGCCTGACTGCTAGGGACATTCGCCCCCCGCAACTTCATCGGGTTGCACATCCTGCTGTCAGTAAATGTTTGCGCTCGCGCGGCACCTGTAGGCAGCAGCAGGGCGATCGCGATGCTGCTCCAGCCAAGCCATCGAAATGCATGCACAGTCATGTCAACCCTCCTGCAATCAGATTCGTCAATACGCTGGCCAAGTCTGTCTGGCCCATCTGACTAAATTTACGAGTGGTCCACCCTGCGAATACGGTATGAGTTCTGTCGAAGCTGGAACTTGTCCAATCAGTTTCGGTCTCGCGACCACTCATGACTCCAATGATGTAAGGCCCGTCGTCAAAGAAACCAAATAGCGGCCCGCCAGACATACCGCTAGCGCTGTCTGAATCCGTTTCCAGCTCAACCGTGCCGTGCGAGTCCCTATCGTTGTCGCGCACCGCGATGTCGCGAACAACCACAGGCGTCTCATCGTTAACAAGCATCCCCTCCGATGGATAACCGGTGTTGTGCCAGTAATTGTGGTTCTGCCATCGTGGTAGGTGCGAATACCGAAGTGTCCGAGCTTCTCTGCTTTCCCTAGTGACAGGCTTAACCACAACAGCGCGACATCACAGCCACACACGTCCATCCCGCTTGCAGCAATCGATGCTCGTCCCACGACGAAAGCACGCGGCTGGTCTGGCAGTAGAGACTGTCCGAGAAACCACATGGGAACAAACCACACCAGAGTGTTATCGGTCGGCAGGACGTGGTTTGCCGTGATTGCGATGTTGGCGCCGACCAGCGCGGCCGAGCCAAGCGGTGTAATTTGATCTCGACCAGGGCCGTCCATGTGCAGGCGACCCGTGCAGCACCAGGGGTAGCCTGTATCCCAAGCAGCAGACGCCGGTCATCAACTCCGTAGATCTGCGTCCAGGCTGGTTCAACGCTGCGGCCGTTGAATCTTTTCAGACGGCGAGGTGGCTCCGGCCCGCATAGTTCGCGGGAACGGATGAAAAGGAGAACTTCCAGGGCAGGGCAGGAGAGGCTCAGGAGGATGGCCAGCCGCACTTAATTCCGACAGCGTCAATACTTTGTGTTCTACCTGAAATCGCGATGCCTCTCGCTGAGCAAAACGAGCACGCCAGGTGGCAAACGGAGCGTCGGCAGGAAGCCGCTCCACGACCACGCTCGGCTCCTCGGCATCGGCCCGACCTGCGGCAAATATCGCCGATTGGCTTTCTCCAGCCTCAATAGCCTTCTCGCGTTCACCGAGGCTGCGTGCGATCGTTTCGCTACTTAAGGGAAAACTCGGTTTCTCGCCCATGACATTTCTCCGATCGTCTGCGGATAGGAATTTCAAACGCCATTTCCCCTCCGCAACGGCACCCTTTTCACTCTGCCTTCGCAGTGTCTCGTCAAATCGCGGGCTTCGTGCCGGATATCTCCACATCAACACGCCGGTCTGGTTGCAAGCAGGTGATCAGCTTCGCCCGCGACAAACCGTTGCATGCCCCCGCACGGGTCTGCGGTTGTGTCTCGCCACGGCCTTCCGCACGCACCTTGTCCGAGGCGATACCGTAGGCCACTAGGTAATCCGCCACAGCGCGCGCGCGCTGCTGCGAAAGTTTCTGATTATATTCGACGCGGCCGAGCCGATCGGTGTGACCGACGACGGAGATGGCGCTGACAGTGGCGCGGTTCAGGAGCTGCACCAGCTCATCGAGTGGTTTGACGGCGGATGTCTTGAGTGTGGCCTTGTTGAATTCGAACAGCACGTCCGCGGCAAAACTGATCTTTTCAGGGGGCGCCGCCCGGGCGACTGCCGGTTTGGGCGCAGGCGCCGGTTTGGGCGCGGGCGTCGGTGCCTGTGGCGCAGCGACTTGTTTTGCTGCTTCGGGATCACATGGCGGAACACCCGTGCCGGGCTTCCATTCGCTGGTCTGCACACACACGCCCGCAGTCGGCGATGTCACGACGTTGCCGGTGCTGTCGATTAGATAGCGCTCGGTCTGCGCGGCGTGAGTTGCCACCTGCCCAAGCGTCATGACAAGCGCCGCGGCAGCCAGCATCGATGCCGCCCGCCCGCAGGCGGGACCCGGTCACACGACATCTCGCTGTAAAAGTCGCGGACGTTGCGCCGGTAATATTCGCTGCCGGCATGGTCGTGCGCGAACGCGCTGCCAAAGAGGTGCTCGGTGTAGGGAACGGCGCACCGTGCGCGAACTGCCCGTTGACACCCATCATGTTGGCGAGGACTGCGACGAGCGGCCGATCGCCGAGGGCATTGGCGCCTCCGCCCTTCATCATGCCGTGCCCGAATTGCTGCAGCGTCGCCATGCAGGCCTCCCGTCACAAATTTAAACCCTATTTTGTCACCGACCACTCTATAGCTCGCCTGGATGGTCGGCTATTCTGGTGACCGGCTGTGCGGTCTCGGTACGCACTTGATATGAGGTATCGAGTCCTTTGGCGGGCGTGATCCGCCCCTGAGGGGCTGGCGCTCCCTGCGCCTCCGTCCTTCAACGGCTCGCTCACGGCGCCAATAAACGCCAGCCCGCATAGGATCAGCAGGCAGGCTGCGCACTTGATGAGTGTTCCTGCAGCATACAACGGCTCTTTCCCCCACGTCGCGATAATTCGGGCCCGTTCTTTCTGGCTGACCATGACATTTCTCCCCGGAGTTTGTGGATGCGTCAGCTCCGATACTGCTGATTCGTCATTTGCTGGATGCGTCAGAACGCCCGGATGTGCGGTTCGGGCGATATGCCATGCGCATCACTGCGATACTGGGCTGGGAATACTCGAAGGACGGAGCGCCCGTTCGAAGGTAGCTTTCGGTCGGCGATTCCGTCATGCGCATGACGTCCGAATTTCCCTGGGCAGCAATGAGCAGCAGCAACCCGACGGAACAACTGATCCCTGCGATAGTGAGAGCCGGTCTGGACGAGCGGGCCGCGGCGGTTGGCATTCCGATTGTGGGACGGAATTACAACTTGGGACGGGTTCATTGTCGTCACCTTTCCGGAACCGAGAGACCCCTGCTGTGGGGAGACATCCATATAACTTCTGGCCTAGCGGAAAAATTCCCGCAATCGGTGATAATCGTAAGCGGGAATAAAAAGTCATCGGGAGCGGTCTTCATATGGTGCTTAAGAGTCCAGGCCCGGACAGCCCATATGATGGACGACGATTCGAGGCCACCGTAATGGCCCATCTCGACGCCGCTTACAATTTGGCTGCTCTGGCTCACGCGCGACGATCATCTTGCCGACGATGTAGTTCAGGAAGCCTGCTTGCGGGCGTTGAAGTATTTGGACACGTTCCGTGGTGGAAACAGTCGCGCCTGGTTTCTTTCTATCGTCCGCAACACCTATTACAGTGGGCTGAAGAAAAGCCAGCACGAAGCGCTGAACGTGCCGCTCGACGAGGACGGTAGCCAGACGGATCCCGCCCTCGATGCCGGTTGGCTAGCTGACGAAGGTGACGATGTGAGCCGCGGCCTGGAGCGCAAGGATGCCAAGCGCATCGTGAATCAAGCACTGGATCGTCTCCCACAAGAATTTCGCGAAATTATTGTTTTGAGGGAGATCGAGGACTTTTCATACCAGGAAATCGCCCGGATCGCGCGGATTCCGGTCGGCACCGTCATGTCACGCCTGTCTCGCGGGCGCAAGTTATTGTTCGCTGCCTGTACGGCACGAGCGTCAGGAACCATAAAATGGATTGCACACAGACACGGGCTCATATCGAGTGCTATGTAGATGGAGAACTCGATCCGATAGCCAGTGCCGCCGTCGAAGCGCACCTTCGCACCTGCGTGACATGCCGACGCGCCGCGGATGGTTTGAACTCGCTCAGTACCCTGATCAGGGAAGGCGCGCCTTATCGCGCAGCTCCTGAGAGGCTGCGTCACGAAATTCGCGCGCGGCTTGATTCAAGGGCGGATCCTTCGGTGAAAGGCATACCCGCCTGGTGGGGGCAATGGTTGCGGCCCGTCGCACTCGTTGCCGTGACTGCCGTGGTGACGTGGATCGTAGCATCGCAGCAGAACCACCCATCGCGTGACGGGCGCATAGTAGTACGGGAGGTCATCGCTAGTCACTCGCGCTCGACGCTGACCGGTCATCGCCTCGACATCGCATCCTCCGAGCGGCACACCGTGAAACCATGGCTAAGCTCGAAGTTGGACTTTTCCCCCCGGTGACGGACCTGACGGATGCAGGATTTCCGCTCGCCGGTGGCCGCCTTGACTATGTGGATAGTCGGCCTGTAGCGGTATTGGTTTATCGCCGCCGCCAGCATTTAATCGACGTTTTTATCTGGCCTGGCGCCAACGTGGCCCAGACAGCACCCTCGCTGGCGCTTTCCGAACGAGGCTATCACGTCGTGCACTGGGTCCAAGGTGGCATGACTTTCTGGGCCATTTCGGATCTCAATGCACCCGAGCTGAAATCATTCGCCGAGAATTTGTCGGGTTCAAAATAGCATCGTCACAAGGAACCTGCAGTCGTCGTCCTTGCGGTCCTGGTCGCCGGCATGGCGTGGTCGCGCGGAGCCCGCGGCGCGGACCGCGGAACGATGCACGGCACCTCCATCGAGTTCGAGTACTTCCCCGCAATCTCTGGGAATAACTCCACAGGTTACACGTAACGGGAATGGCCGGTTATGGCCGTGTCTTGCCGGCTGCGCGTCGGGTTCAATCTTCTCAATAGCTGCCGTTGACGGGCGCGAACTTCCGCCCGAAGCGCTCGCTTAGGGGGAAATGTGTGCTTCAGAGAATTGAGCCTGGCCAGGCTAGCCACGTACATCCCGGCGGATGCGCGATAATTCCGCACGGATATGCGGACGACTAGGGAGCGCTGCGTATGAAGCGGGAACGGCTGTGCAGACACACTAGCACCTGGATTGCGACCGGAACGCTGGCCGCCCCGCTTCTTGCCGGGTGCGTGGCGCCGGGCGTGGAGGAAACCATATTGCCGGCGCGCATAGACTATGTCTGCGCGAACAAGCGGGTGCTACAGGTCGCGCGCGGCGCGGACGGACGGCATGCCGCGGTACGCATTGACGGCAAGGACATCGTGCTGCAGCGGGCGGAAAGCGCCGCACAGGAGAAATACAGCGATGGACGCTACGCTCTGTACCTCGATGGCGAGCGCGCCTTGCTCGAGGACGAGAGCAGGGTCATATTCGGCCCCTGTGCTTCGCCGGTTCCGTTGCCTTCGGCCCCCCGCGAACGCTATTGATCCGGGGCGGAACAATCGGGACGCGCACATTTTTCGAAAGCCTCGGGGGCAGACAAGAGCTCCGACGTTGTTGAATGTCCGCTCTGGCCGGTCAGCGACCGTCTGGCGATGGGCACAATCCGACCCTAACCCGCCACTCAGGTTTCGCGAAACCGGTCACTCGCGTCGTTTACTCGATCATCCTGTCCGCGCGCATGAGAAACGGCTGCGGGTTGGGCTGCCTCTCAAGACGACCAAGCGGGTTTGGGCGAAGAAAACAATCCACTTCTGGCCGAACCATGCCGGATGAGTTCGGGACCCCGATTTCCGGATAGACGCCGGTCGCGGCGGAAAAGATCAACCCGCCCTAAAGCCGCCAGGACTGGGCGAGGCCCGCTCGAAGGCCTTGCTCAAGGCGCTCTGAAGCTTCGATCAGATCAAGGACGTGCGCGCGCTGCGCAGGCTCTACGCGAAATAGCGGCACTCACTCGGGCTTGATGCCGGCGAGCTCGATCACCTTCCTGAGCTTGACCGTTTCGCTCTTGATGAACAGGGCGAACTCGGCTGGCGTACCGGGAGCAGGTTCCGCCCCCTGCGCCCGCATGGCGGCCTGCATTTCCGGCGCCTGCAGGAACTCCACCATGTCACGGTTGAGTTTTCCGATCAGCTCAGCCCTGGTGCGCGCGGGTGCCAGCATGCCGATCCACTGCTCCGATTCAAAACCGGGCAGCCCGGCCTCGGCGGCCGTAGGAACATCGGGCGCTCCCGAAAAGCGCGTCTTGCTGGTAACCGCATATACCTTGAGCTTGCCGGCTGTCACGTGAGGCAGCACGTTCGGGATGTTTCCAAATCCCGCCTTGGTTTCACCGCTCACGATCGCGAGCGTCGCCGCGCCGCCGCCCTTGTACTGGATCGATGTCAGATTGAGCCCCGTGGCTACCTTCAACTGCTCTGCCGTCATGTGCGCTGCCGTTCCGGGTCCCGCGCCCGCCATATTGATGAGGCCCCCGGGCTGCTTCCTCGCGTAGGCGATGAATTCGCGCAGGTTGGATGCGGGGACCGAAGGATGGGCAACCAGCATCATCGGTGAGCGGGCGGCCAGCGTTATCGGCGTCAGATCCGCGATGGGATCATAGGGAAGGCTCTTGTGCAGGACCGGAGCGACGGCGATCGCGGTGCGGTCAGACATGAGCAACGTGTATCCGTCCGGGTTGGACCTGGCGGCAAGGGCCGTTCCGATCGTGAGTCCGGCGCCCGGCTTGTTCTCGACGACCACTGGCTGCCCCCAGCGCTCGCTCAGCCTCTGGCCGAGCTGCCGCGTCACGATATCGTGAAACGTTCCAGCCGCACCGGTAATGATACGGACCGGTTTCGTCGGGTAGTTCTGCGCGAGCCCTGCGGCGTTCACCCCGATACTGCAGGCTACGAGCAAGCCCACGACAGCGGCTTCCAGCCATCCACGCATGAATTTCCTCCCCCCTCGGCTTTGCTTTCTGATTCGTCTTCGCGCATATTGACTGCGCCCTGCGATTAACGCAATTATCTGAGTTTTCCACTCACATTAAATCGGTTAATGACATGGACCTTCGCGACATCGAGTATTTCGCCGTGATCGCCGAGCACAGGCACTTGGGACGCGCAGCGGAAGCCTTGGGACTCGGTCAGCCAGCGCTCAGCATCAGCCTGCGCCGCCTCGAGCAGGCGGCCGATGCGAAGCTGGTGAGACGCACGCCGAAAGGCGTGGAGCTGACCGTCGTCGGAGCCGCGCTGCTGTCGCACGTGCGCCGCCTCCAGCTCGCGCGCGACGATCTCGCACGCGAGGTCGCGGACCTCGCCCACGGAAAGGCGGGCCATCTGCGTATCGGCGCCAGTCCCGGCAACACCGAATCGCTGCTGCCCGGGGCCTGCAGTACGCTGCTCAAGGATGCGGCGCGAATCACCCTGGACGTTACCGTCCAGGACAACGATGCCTTGTTACCGGCACTGCGCAAGGGCGACCTCGACTTGGTCGTGATCCATGCGCGGCAGAGCGTGTACCCGGAATCGAGCAAATGCTCCTCCGAGACGATGAGTTCGTTGTGTATTGCTCGGCCCGTCACCGGCTGGCGAAGCGCAGGGGATTGGCAATTCACGACGTGGCGGGGGAGCGGTGGGCAAGCACGCCCTCGGGTGCCGTAGCCTGGCTACAGCGCGTGTTCGACCAACAGGGGTTGCCGCCGCCGCAACTCGCGCTGACGTCGGATTCCGTGGCCCTCCGCCTTCGCACGGTGGCGGCATCCGATCTGCTGGGCGTGGCTTCGAGAGGGGTCGTGCAGGCAGCGGCATCGAATCTGGCGCTGACCATCCTTCCCCTGAAGGACCCGAACTGGATCCGGCCGGTCGCAGTAGGGTACCGGAAGGACGCCTACATCTCTCCGCCGCGCGGCGGTTCATCGACATACTGAAGACGACGGCGAAGAGAAGCCTCACTCCGGCTTGATTCCGGCGGACTTCATCACTCGCCGCCCATTTCTGGGTTTCGCCCTTGATGAGCGCCGCGAACTCTGCCGGCGTTGCGAGGGCGAGCTCAGCGCCCTCGCGGGCCAAGCGCAGTCCCGCTCACTCCATGCGGATGCCTGCCAGATCGACCACTTTCTTCAGCCGCGCCGTCTCGCTCGTGATAAACGCGGCGAATTCCTGCGGGGTTCCTGCAACGAGCTCAGCCCCCTGCGCGAGCAACGACGTCTGCAGTTCGGGTGTCTTCAGGATCGAGACGATGTCGGTGTTCAGCTTGCCGATGATCTGTCCGGGAGTGCGCGCCGGCGCGAGCATGCCGATCCAGTAGTCCGATTCGAAACCGGGCAGTCCTCCTTCGGCCGAGGTTGGAACGTCGGGCAAACCGGAGAAGCGTTTGTTGCTGGTGATGGCATACGCGCGAGCCTTCCCGCATTCACGTGCTGCAGGGCGACGGGCACCATGCCGAAACCCACCTTTACCTCGCCGCTGACTACGGCCAGCATCGCTGCCGGCGTACCTTGTAATTAACCGCCGTAATCTCAACGCCGGCCATCTGCTTGAAGAGCTCCCCGGCGATATGATTGACCGTTGCCTGGCCAGCCGCGGCGTAATTGAGGACGCCGGGACGTTGCTTAGCATAGTCAATCAACTCGCGCAGCTTGGTTGCCGGTACCGACGGGTGGGCGACGATCAGCAGCGGTGCCCGAGCAACCAGCGTGATCGGTGCGAGATCTTTGGCGGGATCATAGGACAAGCCTTTGTAGGCGCTCGGCGCGACCGCGATCGCGGTTCGGTCCGACATCAACAGGGTGACCCGTCTGGCGTCGCTCGCGCCGCCATCCCGGTGCCGATCGTGAGCCCGGCGCCCGGTCGATTCTCGATCACGACCGATTGGCCCCAGCGTTCGCTGAGCCGCTGCCCCACCTGGCGCGCAACTATGTCATGCATGTTGCCCGCGCCCCCGGTAATGACGCGCACGAACTTCGTCGGGTAAGCCTGCCCTGAGCCTGTCGCGACGTTCTGCGCGGATGCCGGGACAGCCGCGGCTGCCACGCCAATCACGATTGCTGCAGAAAATACCTGAAAAGCACGCATGTCGCCTCCCCTGTGTCGCCGTTGCTGGCGCGCATCGTGCGTTCCGGCCAAGCATCTCAACTCGGGAACGCGGCCCGATATTGACACTCCTGGACGTTTACCGCAATTATCCGACTTTCATCGTATGCTGAATTGGGGTTAACACTATGGAACTGCGCGACCTGCAGTATTTCGCCGTTGTGGCCGAGCACGGTAACGTGCGGCGCGCCTCAGAAGTCCTCGGACTGAGCCCGCCCGCCCTGAGCAAGAGCCTGCGCCGACTGGAGCAGTCCGTGAAGGCGAAACTGGTCACGCGCTCCGCCAAAGGCGTCCAGCTGACTGCGGTGGGCACTGCCTTGCGTGCGCAGATCGGCCGAATACGTCTGACTCTGGACGACGTGGCGCGCGAGGCCGAGAACCTGAGCCAGGGACGAGCGGGCCATCTGCGCATCGGCGCAAGCGCACTGCGGGCGGAAGAACTGTGCGCCGCTTACACCGCCTTGTTGAAGGACGCGCCGGGTGCGACTCTGGCAATCACCGTCTCAGACAACGACGTCCTGGTGCCGGCGCTGCGTAACGGCGAGCTGGATCTAGTCGTGAACTATCTGACCGAAGCGCCGTATGAGGGCTGCGTCAAGGAAAACTTGTATGACGACGAGGTCGTCGTCTACGCGTCCGCCAAGCATCCCCTGGCAAAGCAGAAGATCGTCACGTTGGCGGCACTTTCGCGGGAGCGCTGGGCGCTGGCTCCGGTCAACATGCTCCCGTGGCACTGGCTGTACAAGGCGTTTCAGGATGGCGGCCTGCCGCCGCCGCAGGTCACGGTCCAGACGCGTTCCGTACGCGTGAGGCTCCAGATCGTCGCCTCATCCAATCTGTTGGGGTTCATTTCAAAACGCGTCATCCAACAGGCTGCTCCGCGATTCGCTTGAAAGCGCTTCCAGTCAAGGAAGCCTCGTGGCGCCGCCCGGTCGGCGTCATCTACCGCGAAGGTGCTTATCTCTCCCGCCGCCAAACGCCATCGAGATCCTGAAGGCGACGGCAAAGGAAATTGTCAAAAAATGTGAAACGCCAGAAACGACTCCTAGCGAATACTGCTATTGGCCGAGCCCGTGTGGAAACGCACTTGGTAGATTGGTTTGTCGTGGTTGATCGGGGCGCAAACAGCGTCTGTTGTGAGGTTGCGACGTAACGGGCGCGGTGGTAGAGCGCCCGAGGCGTCTCAATATGCGCCCTCAGGCACCTGCGAGCCGCAACGCCCTCATCAATTTGGCCATTCCGAGCAGCCCGATCACGCGTTTCATGTTGTAGGCGAGCACGTGCAGGCTCATCTCGGTGCTGACGTGTTGAAGTCCCCGGGTCAGGAAGTGCGTTGAGCCCATCCACTGTTTCAGCGTCCCGAACACGTGCTCGAATGTGCGTCGTCGCAGCGTCATTGCTTCGGGTCTGCGGTCGAGCCGGCGCTGCATAGTTTCCAGCACCGCCTCATGCTCCCAGCGTGTGATGCGTCGATAGCTACTGGTCGTGCATTGCGTCTTGAGCGGGCGGTGCGGGCAGGCCGATGACCAGTATTTGTCGGAGGGTCAGGCCGTGCTCGACCGATGTGAAACGATGAATGGCACGTTCGCCCGCCGGACATTGGTACTGGTCATCCCTGGTGACGTAGATGAAGTCCGCCTTGCTGAAACGACCCTCTGCCTTGGCATTGGAGGTCATCGGCTTGGGCACCAGCGGCGCGATGCCGGCCTCAATCGCGCTTTGATCTCGGGGCCGCTGAAGTAGCCACGGTCGGCCACGGCCTGCAGCGTGCTTTGCCCATCGCTGATTTCGCTGCCATCCCCATCTTGGTGAGCTGCGCCCGGTCGCTGCCGACGTTGCTCACCTCGTGCGCCACGATCAGGTGATGCCGGGCATCCACGACGGCCTGAACGTTGTATCCGACAACCCCGGTGCCCTTGGCCTGGGAGACCATGGAGCGCGCGTCCGGGTCGGTGAGTGAGATCTGTCCGTCGGGCTGCCGCTTCAACTCCTCGCGAATCGTGTCCATGCGCCTCATCTGCTCGCGTAAGGTGCTGATCTTCTCGCGCAGCCGCTCGGTCTTGGCTTCGACCTCGGGCGGCTGAGTGCGATCGGCGGTCTCCATCGCCTCCAGGTAGCGCCGGATGCTTTCGTCAATCTGCTGCTGACGCTTGTCGACTTTGCCTGGGGTGAAGTTGCGGTCTCGGCTGTTGGCGAATCTGAACTCCTGTGGCTCACCGCCGTCACCGTGCCGCTTCAGGTCTTCGGCACAACTGCACAAGAATCGCCGGCACATTGCAGATACCCGCCGTTGTCGTGCGGAAGTCGCGCAATCGTTTTGAAGTCGGGTGCCAGTCGACCAGGCGCCGCATCAGTTCAACGTTACGCTGCGCCTCCGCTCAGGCCGCGGCAGGGTCAAGGCGTTGCAAATAACCATAGATGTAGATCTTCAGCACACCCTCGGGAGCCAGCCGGCCAGCGCCCGTCGTCCTGGGTCGGCGCCAGCAAAGCCCAGCGCCTTCAGGTCGAGTTCTTCAACAAAGGCATCAACTGCGCGAACCGGGTTGTCCGTGGCGATATAGTCATCGAGACACTCCGGTAGCAGGGTAATCTGCGTTCGGGCTTCACCTTCGATGAATCGCTTCATATGCCCACCCTGTCTCCATCCCCTTGATGAGCAATGAACGCCTCAGACCTCGTCCCGGTGCACTCAACCTGAGATGTTTTCACACAGCCTCGGCCGAACCGGCCGGAAGGGTCGAGCCCCAAATTTCCAGATAGCTGCCACTCGTCACCGGCGACAGTCGACCCAAAGCTGCCGGTCGTTCAAGAAAAGCGAACCCCGCCGAAGCGGGGTTTTGTGCGTGTGCAGCTGAGGTTGCGCTCTCTTGCGCCTCCTGAATCATAGCCCTGCTATGGCAATTCCAAGAAGGGCGAGCGTGGCGGGTTCAGGAAGTGCATCCTCGGTCGCGACAAGGACATGGCTTACGCTAAACGATGCTAGATTACAAAGCTCTCCATGAAAGATCGAACGAGGAACCGAACGAATTGAGGCCACCTAAGACACCGCTGTCAGAATACGCGTAACGTCCAAAAATCGCGTTCGTGTTCGCCGTCGGATCGTCAAGTGGCAGCACGATCTGGTCGTGCTAGAACTGCGCCCCGGGGCAAGGAGCGTTGTTGCAGAAATTCTGACCCTGGTTGACCCCGGCACCTTGCTGCGTGTTTACCGTCGCGCACCAGGAATCGGCCCCCGAACTTCGCGATCACTGGTGCGACCTGACGCTTGTATTCATCGTAGGTCTGCTGGTCGATGACTCGGTATCAACGATAAGGTATGCCGCCATGGCATTGTCCCTCCGAAAGGATGACTTGCTACTAAGCCAGCGCAGAAATTGGTCAGATCATGTGATCTGCTCTCATCTCCGAGACGCCCAGCCAGCGCGCGGTCTGGCGCGTTTCGTTGGTCCGCGTGACCCTACTCCCCACCCATAACCCTCACGCCACCTCCAGGCACCGACCGGGGCGCTCAACGATCTCCCACGCGCCGCGCCGACACGCTGCCGCACGCGGTGATGATGGCCTGCTTCAACTCGATCGGCATCGGGCAAGCTGGCCCGGTCTGCAATCTCCCATGCCGAGAACGCACGGCCCTCGGAGAACCGGGCGATGCAGGCGAGCAGGGGAAAACAGGTAGTATTACTACCTCTTTTCTGCCCCAGCCTTTCCTCGATGTGCGCCAGCCGGGCGTTGATCTCGGCGAGCGCGATCAACAGCGGGTCGGAATCGAGTTTCGGGCGTGCGCTCACAATCGCGCCAACAATTCTTCCGATTCAGCTCCGCCTGGACGCGTTCGGCTTGGCGTTGGGCCGCTCGCCGGCCGGCCTCGTCTCGCCGATCACCAGCGCCGCGACCGCCTATGCCCAGGGTCTCATCAGCGCCATTTCCAACGATATGAGCCGATCAACTCGCCCGAAACGCGGATTGATGACAGGCTTGCCTTGGATAACAATCACCATGCCCTCGCGCTGCAGCTTCAGAGCCTCTAGTTCAACGCTTGCCTGACACCGCGCTAGCTGTGCCACGACTGGTAACTCACTCTCGCCCCACCCATCACGGGAGCGCAGGATTCCCTGCCAGAACGGCAGATCAGCCTTTTTCAACCTCAAATGGGCCGGAATTTTCAATGGTGGGACGGGAGTTGTGGGTTTGCGTTAAAGGAGACCGTCGCGTGCGGTCTGGAACCGTTCGTGAAAAAAATCACAAATAACCCCCCCTGGCTCGCATCGCTGGGCCCCCAGCGTTTTGATATCAGCCCGTGTTCATGCAAGTCCTCTTGGCATGCTCGTGTATCGGTGGGCCAGCGTGCTGCACTCGGCCGCACCAGCGAGCGGCAATGCAGATCCCTTCCTGGCCGTCTCAAGCGCTGGCGGGCAGCCTCACGCGCGCGCGAATCGTTGTCTCGATTCATTCTCCCTTCGTCATCAACATGGTCGGTCAGCGTTGCATAGATCGAGGAAAGACCGTATGTTGCTCCGCATACGCTGTTCGGTTTTGCGTCATTACCGCGCCTTCAGAAAGTAGGCATCGGCAACTCTTTAGCGCCTGCTCGTAGCGTAAGTCATCGCCAAAAGAAATCTACGCACCTCTTTGCTCATCCGCTGCCAGCTAGCGGAATGCAGTTCCATCACTCGTGCTGGCTTCCCATTGAGGCGACTAGAGTCAAGCAATCGCCGCATTAGCTCGCACACCAGCGGACCATCCAGGGCTCGTCGGCCTGCCGGCAGAGTTCGGCATTCGTCAAATTCGGCAGTAGGTTTTCATGCTCATCTCTTTGTTGGTTCGTTCATGTCGAGTCCTTAAGCGTGAGCGCGCCGATTAGTTCTAGGTCTAATTCAAGTTCAACATAACGTCCAGATCAAAGACAGGCAGAGCGGACCTTCGGTCCTGGGAAGAGTGGTACTTCTATAGAGGGGTACACGTGGCGGGTCACAGAAAGTACGAAAAGGGGCTGACTGGGGCCCACGTGGCGGGTCTAATGGCGAATTCTTAACTTCTTTGGCGCCCCACCTGGCGGGCCAACCGGGTAATTGGCCCAGCTGGCGGGTTACGACTTTCAACGGGTATCAGGGGCGGAACTCGTTCTTCCTTTCGCCACAACCCCGATGGGGAATCCGGGGCTACACCTCAAGCTTCCCGTTGCAGCCGTCGATCGCGTAGAACGTCACGGCATAGAGGCTGTTGGTGCTTGCCGCCTGCCGTGTCTTGAGGATGATCCAGCCGGCCTCCAGGAGCTCGCGACGTGCCTTGCAGAGCGTGTCTCGAGACCCAGCCGCGTTCCTCCATGAGGTTCCAGGCGATGCAATCGCCGTTGTTGTCGCCACTGAATTGCGCCAGGAGATCGCACAGTAGCTTGACTGCATGAGGGCTCAGACGCGACCAGGACACG
>CAWDIV010000017.1:0-37593 GCA_963802355.1 uncultured beta proteobacterium
AGTGCAAATGGTAAGACTCAGGGTGCTGGCGAGGGGGCGGTCGGCTAACCATTTGCCGAACAACAGTAAATTTGGATGATGAAATTGCTTGACACAAGTGCGAATATAAATGAGAATGATTCGTATTGCAATACACATAAAACCACCATGTACGTATGCATCTGCAATGCCGTGACCGAGCGTCAGATCCGCCAAGCGGTGGATCTCGGGGCGACCACTTTTTCCGACCTGCGCGAGGGCCTCGCCATCGCCACCGACTGCGGTAAGTGCCGCGGCTATGCTTGTGACATCCTGAACGACGCGCTCGCCGATACGTCTTGCGGCGCGCTGGCGTGCAGCGCGTAAAACTCGCTCAATCCTCGTTCCCGGCGCCGGTCCGATTCCCTTCGAGTTTCAGTGGCAGGTGAGAACCTGTCTCCAATGCTATTCTTTCGATTCACCGGAAGGAGGCGCGCATGAAGGGCGACAAGCAGGTCATCCAGCACCTCAACAAGGTACTCACCAACGAGCTCACCGCGATCAACCAGTATTTTCTTCATGCTCGTATGTTCGACAACTGGGGACTGAAGAAGCTGGGCGAGCACGAGAAGAAGGAATCGATCGACGAAATGAAGCATGCGGACCGTTTGATCGAGCGCATCCTGTTTCTGGAAGGCCTACCTAATCTGCAGGACTTGAACAAGCTCATGGTCGGCGAGAACGCCAAGGAAGCGCTGGAGTGCGATCTCAAGCTGGAGCGTGCCGCGCACCCCGTTTTGAAAGAAGCGATCGCCTATTGCGAGACCTGCGGCGATTACATCTCGCGCGAGCTCTTCGAGGAGATCTTGGAAAGCGAGGAAGAGCACATCGACTGGCTGGAAACCCAACTGGATCTCATCGGGCAGGTGGGCCTGCAAAACTACCTGCAGTCACAGATCGGCGGGCCATCCTGATCTAGCGCCCGCTAAGGTGTCAGGAACCCTAAACGCTAAGGTTCCTGACACCTTCGGGCCCGTTCCCCGCCGCTCCTTGCTGCGGTTTGAACACTTCGCAGGGATCGGGTCGGCTCCACGCCGGAGTGAAACATACGAAGTCGTATGCCAACGGCGGTGAGGCGGCGGTTTCGACGTAGGCCCGAGGATCTGTTTTCCCCGCTTCGACTTCGAGTATCCCAACGGCGCATGTCGATGCGCCGGCAACGGCCGGGCGAGGTAAAGCGGCACCGCCAGATCGCGCCGCACGTGCCCGTTGCCCGCTATCAATACCGCGCCGTCCGCGCCGGAATCGAGCAGCGCTTCGGCGAGCGTGGCGTCGCGCACGCGCTGCGCGAGGGCCATGGCGGGAAGGAGCCGCTCGGGCAGGGCGCGGCAATGCCCCTCAAATATTAAATCTCTCAGCGCTTGCTCCCGTTGCGGCGACCAAACGGTTTCCAGACGGAGGGCGGCGATCCGTCCGGAGCCCAGGGATTCCATGCCTTCCTTGATGATGCGCTGGGCGGCGGCACGGGAGAGATTGGCAGCCCGCAGGGGCATGCCGTGGCGCAGCGCGAGTTCGACCAGGGGGCGGTAGAAATCCCAATCCCATCCCGCGCGGTTGAAGTTGACGGCGCTCGCAACATCGTCAGGCGTGACGTTGCCGCGGGCCAGCCGCTCCTGGAGCGCCGGATCGCGTTCCTTGTCGAATTGCTCGAACACGACGGTCGGCTTTAACCCGGCTTCGGCCAGGCTCCGAAGCAGCTCGAGCTGGATCTCGTGGTGGTCGGGATTGTCATGGATTTCGCCGAGCAAACGATAGCGCGCGGTACGCAGTTCGCTGGTGAGAGTTCGCTCATCGACGCGCCGGCCCTCAGCCGCCTGCCAGAGGACGCCGACGAGAGGGTGGTCGAGTTGAAGAGTTGACCGCCAACGCCTGGCGGGAGGCATCATTCTAGTCATGGTTCGTCCGTTGCCTTGGCAGGCCGCAAGTGCGACTAGACCGATGGCAGCGATAGCGAGTCTTCGTTCCATAGTCGATGCACGCAGACCCGGAGGGCTTTTGCAGAATGCCCGAGTGTGCCGTTCGTAAATAACCTGCGAAAGTCCAGCGAATCGGCCTACGTCGCAAATCCTCGCCAGGTGTCCAACCTGGCTGTTGCTTCGCGTCACCGATTACGAATACGTGGAATTAACTTTCCCATGCGGCCGCTGTCTCAAGCAGGAAGGAGCACCCTATGCGGCATCTCGCTACACTATTGCTCGTTGCTGCACTCGCGGGCTGCGCCGGCCTGGAGCCTTTGCCCCCGCCGCCAACCATCGCGGACATTGTCCAGATGGCGAAGAGCGGTCAGAGCGCGGACGCCATCATCCAGCGCATCCATGAATCGCGGGCGGTCTATCAATTGCCGGCATCCGAGCTCGCGAAGATGCGCGAGCAGGGCGTGCCCGACAAGGTAATCGACTACATCCAGCAGACCTATATCGACGCGGTACGGTACTCGGAATGGGTCCGCGCGCGTGACGCGTATTTGTTTCCGCCGTTTCCCGGTTCCCCGTTCCGTCCGTATTTCTGGCGCGGCCCGTACGGATGGTGGAGGGCGCCGGTGCGCCGGCGCAACACACTGAAAACAAGAGGTTTTGAGAGGCCAGTCCGAGGCGGGGATACTCGATGCGGGCAACCCACCAGGTGTCGAGGGCACGCGGCCGGCCGCGCATCGACATCGTGAATTGCCCCACTAGCTGAGGCGCACCGCTTACCATCAGGGTTTTGCAACCGATATGGACCCGCGGCCCGCGTCGACCGTGACTCTCCTCCGCGATAGCGATCGCGGCCCCGAGGTGCTCATGCTCAAGCGGAATCTCAGCTCCGTGTTTGTTCCGGGCGTGCACGTATTCCCGGGAGGGACGCTCGACGACGCCGACCATGCCGCAGAACTGCAAGCGCAGTGCGATGGTCCGGAGGATGCAGCTGCAAGCCGCATTTTGGGTATCGAGCACGGCGGGCTCGCTTACTGGATCGCTGCCATCCGCGAGCTGTTCGAAGAGGCCGGTGTGTTGCTGGCGCGCAGCAGCGACGGCGCGTTATTGACCCTGACGGAACCAGAGGCAGGGGAACGCTTTCACGGGCACCGCAAGCGCATGGAAAGCGGCGAGCAGCCGTTCGGCGCCGTCGTCGCGGTGGAACGATTGCGATTGGCGGCCGATCGTCTCAGGTATTTCGGCCATTGGATCACGCCCGAAGGTGCGGTACGCCGGTATGACACGCGTTTCTTCGTCGCACTGGCGCCCGAGCATCAGGTCGTGGAGCACGACAACCGCGAAGCGATCGCGCACGAATGGGTCCGTCCGGTCGATCTGATCGAGCGCCATCGGCGCGGCGAATGCAAGCTGCGCACGCCGACGCTGCATACCCTCCGGCGCTTTGCCGATTTCGATACGACTGCGGCATTGATTGCGGCGGTGGACGCCGAACACGACGTACCCGCCATCACGCCACGCGTCACGCGCGAAGGGCGGCTCGTGATACCGGGCGAACCGGGTTACGAAGAGGCCGCGAGCCCGGAAGGACGAGGCGAATGGACAGCCCGCGATCGGTGAAGGTCGAGTAGAAGCGGTCGCAAATAAACCGGATTCAAGCCACAGATAAACACAGATAAACACAGATCAGACGAAACCGGGCAGATATCGGCCGCGGAACGCACAGCAAAGCCGTCGTGTATCGGCTGCATCGGCGGGTGAAAGGACTCTGAACGCGGGTTGCCATTTATCCGTGTTTATCTGTGTGTATCTGTGGCTAATTTTTGCTTTTGTCTTGAGATAGGGTTCCAATGAACGGAAAAGAAAAAATAGTGCCGGGTGAGTTCGTGCGGCTGAACGAGTGGGTGGGGCGCATCACCGCGCCCAATCCCGGCGTGATGACGGGCCCCGGAACGAACTCGTACATCGTAGGACAGACTGAGCTCGCGGTCATAGACCCCGGCCCCGAGAGCGCGGTGCACTGCGCCGCGTTATTTCAGGCGGTAGGTAACCGCCTGAAATGGATACTCTGCACCCACACCCATCTCGATCACTCCCCCGGGGCACGCGCGCTGAAGGCGGCAACAGGTGCGGAGTTGCTGGGATTTGCGCGCGTCCCCGACGACGGGCGCCAGGACACGGCATTCACGCCCGATCGCGCGTTATGCGAGGGCGACGTTTTGGCAACGCGTGATTTCAAATTGCGCGCGATGCACACGCCGGGACACGCGTCAAATCACCTTTGCTACGTGTTCGAGGACCAGAAGCTGATTTTTACGGGCGACCACGTCATGCAGGGCTCGACCGTGGTGATCTCGCCGCCGGATGGCGATATGACGGTGTACCTGAATTCCTCGAACGGCTGCTCGCCCTAGACCTCTCGGCACTCGCTCCGGGGCACGGTCACCTGATCGAGAGGCCGCATGACGAAGTACGCCGACTCGTCGCGCACCGGCTGAAGCGCGAGCAGAAGGTGATCGATGCATTCGCTGTGAAGAATCCCGCGACATTGGACGAATTGCTGCCGCTCGTCTACGACGATGTCCCGCGGCAAATCCATCCCGTCGCGCGGCGCTCGCTGCACGCGCATGTCCTCAAGCTGCAGCGCGACGGCAGGGTGACCGAGCAAGACGGCCGGTGGCGGCTTACTGCATAGAGTAAGAGTGACGGTCTGTGGCCGGTGCAGCGTGATCAGCAATTCCCTGCCCGCTACTTCCATTTCATAGGGAGCCGGTCGCGCGAGCTTCATGATCAGCCGCACGCGGTTGTCTCCCGGCACGAGCTGCACGCTGCGCAGTTCGCGTTCACCCACTTCCATTGTTTCCTTCCTCGCCTCGCTGATGGTGTCCGCGAAATCCAGCGCGATGTATGCGGTCGGGTGGTAGCCGACCAGTACCGGCGGCCGTTCCCGAAGCTCATCCCTGAATCGCACCCTGATCAGAGTCCGGGCGCCCACTATGGCGTATTCGACCTTCTGTACGGTGTTTCGTGTGGATACTTGCCCGGTGCCCGTCGTCGGCGGCGCTATCGAACGCTGGGGCTCGGCCGCCAACGCCTCATCCCTCACGCAACCTGCCGCGGCGACGCCCGCGCCTGCGAGCAGGCAGATTGTCAGGCGTCGTCGAATCCGTGGCACGCCGCAGTCCTCCAACAACTTAGATGGTTCCTGCGACTGGGGTTCCGGGACCCATGCGCATCAGCAAGTTGTGGGACCGGCTGAATCGTTCTACATTGGTCATCGGGCACGACCATGCCTGCGAACCTCAGCCCCGAATACAAGGCCGCGGAAGCTACATTCCGGAAGGCGCGCGAGCCGCGGGAACGGCTGGACTGCCTGCGCGAGATGCTTCGCACCATCCCCAAGCACAAGGGAACCGACCACCTTCAAGCGGACATCAAGAGCCGCATCAAGGCGTTGTCCGAAGAGCTCGAGGCCCCGAAGAAAGGCGGCGCGGCGCGCAGCGGGCCTGCGCTCGTCATCCGGCCTGAGGGTGCGGCTCAACTTGCGCTGATCGGCGCGCCCAACTCCGGCAAGTCGTCACTGCATGCGCGGCTCACCGGCTCGCACGCGCATGTCGCTTCGTATCCGTTCACGACTCAATTCCCCCAGGCCGGCATGATGACGCATGAGGACGTTCACTTCGAGCTCGTGGATCTGCCGGCAGTGTCGCCCGAGCACCCGGTTACGTGGCTGGGCGGCACATTGCAGACGGCCGATGCATGCCTGCTCGTGGTCGATCTCGGGGTATCCTCCTGCATCGATGAGGTGCAGGCGGTACACGAGATCCTGCGCGCGATGCGCGTCACGCTCCTCGAACGCTGGCCCTGGACCGAGGGATCAACCGCTGCGGTGGCGGAAGGCGAGGAAGATCCGTTCGCGTTGGGGCTTCCTGCGCTCATGCTGGCGACCAAGGCGGATCTGATCGCCGACGTGGACACGGAGCTGCAGGTATTTCGCGAGTTGACCGGCTTACGCTATCCGGCCATCGCCGTTTCGGCAATCACCGGAAACGGGCTCGGCGAGATCGGGCCCTGGCTGTTCGCGCGCCTCGGCATCGTGCGGGTATATACCAAGACACCCGGCAAGCCCGCCGAAAAGGAGCGGCCGTTCACGCTGCGCCGCGGGCAGAAGGTGGAAGATGTCGCCCGGCTCGTGCACAAGGATCTCGCGCACTCGTTGAAGTACGCGCGCGTGTGGGGCAAGTCCGGATTCGGCGGCCAGCAGGTCGGACGCGAGCATCCGATCGCGGACGGGGATGTCATAGAACTGCACACTTGAGGCGTCTCAGATAGGGCGTCTCAGACGCAGCGTCTCAGCAAGTGACCCTGCCTCGATTCCACGTACACCACTTCAAGCAGCCATGAGGCTCGATTCAACATCGACCGGTGTCTTATAGCCGATCGACGAATGCATCGCGTTGTGGTTGTAGAAGCCTTCGATCCAATCAACGATGTCGAGCCTCGCAGTGCGCGATTGTCATAGCGAAGCAATGCATGCGCTCGACTTTCAGCGTCTTGAAGAAGCTCTCCATCGCCGCGTTGTCCCAGCAATTGGCTCTCCGGCTCATCGATTGAATCATCCGGTAGTCTTTGATCACTTCCGGTGCTCGTCGCTTGCGTATTGGCTGCCGCGATCCGAATGCATGATCAGCCCGCAGCCGGTTTGCGCCGCCAATACGCCGACTTCAACGCCTGGCACACCAGCTCGGCTTTGATCCGCTCACTCATCGACCAACCCACGATCCTGCGGCTGGCCAAGTCCATCACGCAGGCCAGATACAGCCAGCCTTCGCCGGTGGCGATATAGGTGATGTCGGCCACCCAGGCTCGATTGATCTGCCAGCCATCGAAGCGGCGATCCAATACGTTGGCAGCGATCGGCTTGCGATGGGCAGAATCGGTCGTCACGCGATAGGGTCGCTTGTACACCGGGCGCAGACCCTGGCGCTTCAGGCTGTGGCGCACCCGTTCGTGGCTGACCTGCAGCCCATGCTCGCGCAGCCCTCGCACGATGCGCGGCCGCCCGTAGCTGCGTTTGCTACTCGCATGAATCGCCGCCACTTGCGCATCCAGCGTCGCGTTGGCCATCGAGCGATCACTCGGCGGGCGCGTTCTCCACTGGCAATACCCCGTGCGCGACACCTCAAGCTGACGGCACATCCGGCTCACGCTGTACTGGTCGCGTTGCTTTTCGATCCAGGCGTACTTCACCGCGACTCCTTCGCGAAATACGCCGCCGCTTTTTTTACGATCTCCAGATCCAGCTTGGCGCTCGCCAATTCCCGCCGCAACCGGGCATTCTCCGCCTCGACTTCCGTGACCGATCGCTTTACCGGCCGCCCTTCGCATCACCTGCCTTGAGCTTGCCTGCACGGCTGAGCTTGATCCAATTCCACAGACTCGACTCCGGAATGCCCAATCGCTTGGCGGCCTGGTTGCCTCCGATCGACTCGCCCAACCTGACCGCCTCCACCTTGAACTCATCGGTGTACTGCCGGTTCGGAACCGACTCCTTCTTGCTCATCGTGCCCTCCGTTCATCAGAAATTTACCCGCAATCTGATGTACGTGAAACCAGGGCAGGTTCAGAGCGTTGAAGAACAGCATCGCGACGCTTCATTCTGTATTAGTTCGGACCTGATCTGTCAGACACGGTCTGGCCAAGTCAGATCTAAGGCGTCTATGAGGACCGATATCGGCCGAGGCTGTGTGAAAACATGTCAGGTTGAGTGCACCGGGACGAGGTCTGAGGCGTTCATTGCTCATCAAGGGGATGGAGACAGGGTGGGCATATGAAGCGATTCATCGAAGGTGAAGACCGAACGCAGATTACCCTGCTACCGGAGTGTCTCGATGACTATATCGCCACGGACAACCCGGTTCGCGCAGTTGATGCCTTTGTTGAAGAACTCGACCTGAAGGCGCTGGGCTTTGCTGGCGCCGACCCAGCGCTGACGGGGCGGCCGGCGTACCACCCGAGGGTGCTGCTCAAGATCTAC
Organism: uncultured beta proteobacterium; assembly: GCA_963802355.1. GTDB lineage: Bacteria > Pseudomonadota > Gammaproteobacteria > Burkholderiales > SG8-41 > SG8-41. The sequence continues at coordinate 7,969 of CAWDIV010000017.1, forward strand.
ATCTATGGTTATTTGAACCGCATTGCATCCAGCCGCAGGCTTGAGCGCGAGGCGCAGCGCAACGTTGAACTGATGTGGCTGACTGGTCGACTGGCACCCGACTTCAAAACGATTGCGGACTTCCGCCACGACAACGGCGCTGGTATCTGCAACGTGTGCCGGCGATTCGTGCAGTTGTGCCGGGACCTGAAGCTGTTCACGCAGGCCATCGTGGCCATCGACAGCAGCAAGTTCAAGGCGGTCAACAGCCGAGACCGCAACTTCACCCCAGGCAAAGTCGACAAGCGTCAGCAGCAGATTGACGAAAGCATCCGGCGCTACCTGGAGGCGATGGAGACCGCCGATCGCACTCAGCCGCCCGAGGTCGAAGCCAAGACCGAGCGGCTGCGCGAGAAGATCAGCACCTTACGCGAGCAGATGAGGCGCATGGACACGATTCGCGAGGAGTTGAAGCGGCAGCCCGACGGACAGATCTCACTCACCGACCCGGACGCGCGCTCCATGGTCTCCCGGCCAAGGGCACCGGGGTAGTCGGATACAACGTTCAGGCAGTCGTGGATGCCCGGCATCACCTGATCGTGGCGCACGAGGTGAGCAACGTCGGCAGCGACCGGGCGCAGCTCACCAAGATGGGGATGGCAGCGAAATCAGCGATGGGCAAAGCACGGCTGCAGGCCGTGGCCGACCGTGGCTACTTCAGCGGCCCCGAGATCAAAGCGTCGATTGAGGCCGGCATCGCGCCGCTGGTGCCCAAGCCGATGACCTCCAATGCCAAGGCAGAGGGTCGTTTCAGCAAGGCGGACTTCATCTACGTCGCCAGGGATGACCAGTACCAATGTCCGGCGGGCGAACGTGCCATTCATCGTTTCACAACGGTCGAGCACGGCCTGACCCTCCACAAATACTGGTCATCGGCCTGCCCGCACTGCCCGCTCAAGACGCAATGCACGACCAGTAGCTATCGACGCATCACACGCTGGGAGCATGAGGCGGTGCTGGAAACTATGCAGCGCCGGCTCGACCGCAGACCCGAAGCAATGACGCTGCGACGACGCACGATCGAGCACGTGTTCGGGACGCTGAAACAGTGGATGGGCTCAACGCACTTCCTGACCCGGGGACTTCAACACGTCAGCACCGAGATGAGCCTGCACGTGCTCGCCTACAACATGAAGCGCGTGATCGGGCTGCTCGGAATGGCCAAATTGATGAGGGCGTTGCGGCTCGCAGGTGCCTGAGGGCGCATATTGAGACGCCTCGGGCGCTCTACCACCGCGCCGGTTACGTCGCAACCTCACAACAGACGCTGTTTGCGCCCCGATCAACCACGACAAACCAATCTACCAAGTGCGTTTCCACACGGGCTCGGCCACAACCGGTCATACAGCAGCCCCGGCCAATTTGACGAATGATCGACACTCTGCGCCTGGCTGCCACGACAAATTCGCCGGCTAGCGGTCCTTGGCGTAAGCGAGCCGTCGGTCGGCGCGGGAGGAAGGCCGCAACGACGCGCCGCCGAGAGCACAACAGGATACTGCGCGCCGATATCGACACCTTCTCCGGAGTAGTCAGGCGCGCCGGCCTGCGTCCCAAATAAAACAGGGACGCACACCGTTTCCGCGTGTTCTGTGCATTCGCGGCCACGCCTGCTGGAAAAGGTGTGCGTCCCATAACGAGAAAGGCCCGAGCTGTGCGTCCGGGCCTTTGCGCTCCGTCATGGTAGCCTTCGATCTCGTGTGAGTGAGGACAGGACACTAGGGTCGCTGCCCCGAGAGGCCGGCGGAGTATACAGGCGTCCCCGTCTGAATGCGGGGAACCCAATCGGCGGAGACAGGGGCGGCCTGCTCGATCCGGATTCTCGTCGAGATGATCTCCGTGGCGGGAGCCACCCGATGTCCCACGGAGAACGAAGGCGCCTTTCCCGCCTTCCGAGTTATCGCCGGACAGCGCTATCCTCGGCCCAAGGCCGTGTCGCCGGACGCCGGAACCCCGGCAGGCAAGCTGCGCCGGTTCTGCGCCCGGGAGCAATCGAGCGGTCCTGCATCCGCCTTGCCCCGCTCGTGTGCTGCTGGGTACGTTGCCACGCGCGCGGTAGCCGCGTCAAGGTTCGGCGTGCGCACGAGGTTGCGGGCCAGTAGCGGCGTTCTCACGCATAGAGCCGCAATACGCCGTAAACCACCGTTGCGACCACCACCACGGCGGCGATCAACGTGAGCACGGCGAGCTGCGCCCGGCTCACGTGCGGACATCCTGCGCGGCCGGCTGACCCACCGGCCGCAGTTTCTGCATGAGGAGGACGACGGCGAGCACGCAGAGATCGATCAGGTCGGTAAGGGCGGCGAGCAGGCGGTCGGCCCCGGTGACCTGATACACAAGCCTCTAAGCGTCGTGGAGCATCAACTGCTCAACAATCGCACCGAAAAAATACGCCTGGCCGTTGTCGGGGTCCCGCCACCCCGGCGGACGCCGATCTGACCGACGGACGCGAACTGGTGCTGGGGCCGCGCGGGCACCGCAGCGGCACAAAGTGGCCTATAGTAGTGACTGCCTCCCGCAGCGGCAACGTCCGATCGCAACGCATCAACTCAGCCGGAGGAGCGCATGTACAAGATCCTGTTGCCTACCGACGGTTCCGACCTTTCGCAGAAAGCCATCCAGCAAAGCATGGTGTTTGCAAAAGCCCTCAACGCGAAAATCATCGGCCTGCACGTGATCCCGGAATTTCACGTACGCATGGACGAGGGCTTCGAGGTGCCGACCAGCCCGGTGCTCAAGAAACGGGTCGAGGAGGACTTCAAGGAGAAAGCGAAGCAGATTCTGACCTCGGTCGAGAAGGCAGCCACGGGAGCGGGCGTCGAGTGCGAATGCATCGTGGGGGTAAACGACATCGTCCACGGCGAAATCATCAGGACCGCCGAGCAGAACAATTGCGAGCTCATCATAATGGCCTCGCACGGTCACGCGGGGGTCACGGCGTTGCTGCTCGGGAGCGAAACCGCCAAGGTGCTGACGCACACCAAGCTCCCGGTTCTGGTGCTGCGCTAGCCCCACGACCAGAAATCGTCGCGCTCGTCCATGTAGAAACGGGCGAGGACCATCCGGTGCACTTCCGAGGTGCCGTCCACGAGCCGCGCCTGGCGCGCGTAGCGGTAGATCCATTCGAGGATAGTGTCCTAGTCCAACTACTACTAGTTAGCCGGAACGGTAGGAAAGGTTGTCCGTAGTGAAATCACAGGAGGGAGCTATGAAGATGCAAGCAAAGTTGGTCTCGGTAGTCGGAGCTGCGGTGGTGGCCTGCTCGCTGGGCGTGGCGGTAGCCCAGAGTAAGAAGGAGCCGGTTTTCGTGGAATCCGGTAAGGCGGATTTCAAGGAGGTCGTTCCGGGGGTCAAGAAGAAGATTCTGTGGGGTAATCACGATGTAGGGCCTTATGGTGCCTTCACGAAGTTCGATCCAGGCCTTATCAATCCGCTGCATACCCATGCCAACGAAGTCCGGATCGTCGTGCTGCAGGGCGCCTACATCTACAAGCCCCAGAACGGCAACGAGCGGCGGGTCGGTGTCGGGTCCTACACCTCCATTCCGGGCGGCGACGTGCACGTGAGCGGGGGAGACCCGAAGGAAGGCGCGCTCTTCTACGAGGAGTCGCCCGGGAAGTTCGACCTCAAGATCGTGGACCAAAAAGGCAAGAAGTAGCTGGTCGGCTTGGGATGTGAATTCCGCGTCCCACGATGGCTCGTCACGATTACGTCTGTCCGGCAACGGCCGCTATCTGGAAAATTGGAATCTGCCGGCAGCACGCCGTAGCCGGCCAGAACCGGTCATACAGCAGCCCCGCCAATTTGACGAATGATCGACACTCTGCGCCTGGCTGCCGCGACACCGCTGTTGGATAAGGCCGGCGGAAGACCCGGTCGCCGAATTTATTCTGTTATATTTTTGGCCGACGCGGCAGATCTTCGTGGAAGAACTTGTTCAATTCGGCATTCGATACTACGCCGGCGAAACTGTCGAACTTGCCTTCCGCGATTTGCCGCGCCGATTGCACAAAAGCGTGCATGGCGACGCGCGCCAGCGTGCCGCCTACGCTGATCCGACGCACGCCCATTGCGGCGAGATCGCTCACCGTATAGCCGAACGCACCACTGTTCAGAAAATTGATCGGTTTAGGCGCCACCGCCTTGATCGTTGCCGCGATCTGTTCACGGGTTCTGATACCAGGCGAATACAGGCAATCGGCTCCCGCATCGGCGAAGGCTTTGAGCCGTCGGATGGTTTCGTCCAGGTCCGGCCGGTTTTTGATGAAACCTTCCGTGCGCGCGGTGAAGATCACGTCACCACCAGCCTTGTCGATTGCATCGCGCGCCGCACGAACCCGCTTCACCGCCAGATCGAAGTCGTAAAGCGGATCGGCGTCATCACCGGTGAAATCTTCAATCGATAACCCGGCAACACCGGTGTCGACACAGAGGCGCACGTTGGTGGCGACCTCATCAGGATCGTCGGCGTAACCGCCTTCGAAATCCGCATTCACCGGCACGTCCGCCGCTTGTGCGATTTCGCGGCAATGCGCGAGCACCATGTCGCGGGTTACGTCACCGTCAGAATAACCTAGCGAATGGGCGTAACCGGAACTGGTCGTAGCCAATGCCTTGAAGCCGAGCTCTTGCAGATAGCGGGCGCTACCGACATTCCATGGGTTGGGAATAACGAAGCAGCCACTCTGGTGCAGCGCGCGGAACGTGCGGCGTTTATCGACGATGCTCATGACCTGGTCCTGGAAACGGCGGGAGGGTGACAAGGCCTCCAACCAAGATACGATTGCAATCTATCAACCTTTTACGCGACAGGTCCCGACCGGAGTGGTGGCGTAAACACCCGAACCGCCTCGATATTCTCTCACGCATCTGGGATTGTCCGCTCAACCCCCGCCTCGCGCGCCGGTGCGGCGCGTGGAACTATTTCATGCGGCTTGATACTTGAACGCGGACGGGAAGCCGATAGGTGGGCTCGGCATGCGCTCGTGCCAGCGCGTGCACTGGGGAAAATCGTCCGCTGCGACGGGCAAGATTCTGCAGAAAACAGCCGGACTTTTGTGAATTGTCACGCGATTGACAATATGACGGGCGGGGAGACAGCGTGTCCTTGCACGGAAAATGGTGTTTAAAATCCATCCCCGGCGCGATCGCTTCTCCCAGCCGCACCGTCGGCGTGGCCACGTAGGCCAATCGTCCAATGGCTTCGGGCGGGCGACGAGCGTAGCGTACGTGGACCACCACAACCCCTCGGGAGATAACTGATGCCATCTGCCATCCCCGGACTGCGCGCGTTCTCGCTTCGACCCAACGAAATCCTGCTCGGTGATGTCTCGATCACGCTCGACGCCCCGCGCGTCCTCGACCGCGACGTCGCCCGCAGAGGCATCGGCGTTGCTGGCATCGACGGCCGCGTTCGATTCCTCGACGGGGGCAGGCGGGCCGTATGGACTCCCGAGCGTCCGCTCGCGCCCGGCCGGTACCGGTTTGTCATGGGGGACCTGTCCTCCACCACGGGTGCGAAGCTCGCCGCTGAAGCCGCCCTGCCGTTTTCGGTGGTTCGATCGCGCGCTCGCGTTCCCGCCTCCGTTGCAGTCGAAAGCATCGTCCGGATTCGCGTCGGCAAGTCGGGCACCGAGCGCCTGTCGTTGTATGCGCCAGCTGAGGGCCGCTACCTCGAAGTGATCAAGGGCGCCCACCGGCGGACGAACGCGTCGGTCTCGCTCGCGTTCGACCAGAGCGGCAAGCCTGTCGATGCCGATCGCATCCTGGCGGCGAACGAGGCGGCGCGCGGCAGGGAGTTGGGACGGATGCACGAGACGCTGTTCCGCGCCCGGCAGGCGGCCAAGGGTGGCGCGCGGCTGCCCGTCGCGGTCTGGATCGCCACGGATCCGGCGCTGCTTGAAGTCGACCGCCCGACTCGAGGCCAGAAGAGCCGCCCCCGGTACGCCGCCGCCCAGCAGGCCGCGATCCAGCGCGCGACACAAACGGGTCTTCGTCTCGTCGAGGAACTCAAGGGACGCGTCAAGCTCGTGAGCAAGGCGGCGCCGGTGGTGTTCGCGGACTTGTCGGGAGACCAACTCGACCGTCTTGCTCGCAACAAGGCGATCGCCGGATTGTTCCTGCACGACCCGCGCGGAATCGACGATCTCGAGGACTCGATGGCCATCGCGAATTCTGACGACGTCCACGCCCTCGGCATCCGCGGCTCAGGGATCCGCGTGGCGGTCTGGGAGGATGGTCCGGATTCCACCGCCGATCTCGCAATCGCCGGCCGGTTCACTTCGAGCCCGTCGACGTCGGACCACTCCCGTCATGTCCACGGCATCATTCGCAACACGCAGCGCAACCTGCCCCGTGGCCACGCGCGATCGTGCCAGCTCTTCTCCGCCAACGACAAGGATCTGGATGCGCTCGACTGGGCGGTCGAGGACGAAAACTGCACGGCGATTAACCAGAGCTTTCATCGCTCGGCCGAGCCCAGGCAGGGGTCGATGTCCTTCGACGACATCTACAAGGACTGGCTCGCACTCAAGTGGCCGTTCCCGATGATCTGCCAGGCCGCCGGCAATTTTTTCGCCGGTGATCCCGACAACATCTCGCCCCCGAGCAGCGAATTCGTGAATCACAAGGGCTTCAACAGCCTGTCGGTCGCCAATCACAATGACGATGCCACCGCGATGTCGGCGAGCTCGGTCTTCCGCAACCCGACCTCCAGCCATGGCGACCGGGAGTTGCCCGAGATCTCGGCCAACGGCACGAATGTGACGACCGTCCGCCTCACGAAAAGCGGCACGAGCATGGCGTCGCCGGCGTGCACCGGCATTGTTGCGCTCCTCCAGAACACCAACGCAACACTCGAGCACTGGCCCGAAGGCTGTCGCGCCATCCTGCTCGCGGGTGCCACGAAGAACATCGTGAGTCAGACGTGGTGGGAAGACGTGGTGGACGACGTGGACGCGTCGGACGGGAGCGGCGCGGTGAACGCGCTCGAGAGCCACCGCATTGCCGGCCAGCGCAAGGGACGCAACAACACGGCCTCGCGCCGTGGCTGGGACATCGGCAGCCTTGGCTCGTCCGATTTCAACGATGCGGACCTCTCGAGGTTCAGCTACCGCATCCAGGTGCCGTCGGGCGTGTTGTCGCCGAGGAAGGTGAAGGTCGCACTCGCGTGGACCAGCAAGGTGACCACGCTGTCGTTCCTCGGTATCACGATTCCACTGAGCTCCGTGCTCACTGTCGATCTCGACCTGAAGATCTTCGACGCGCGCGGCAATCAGGTCGGGTACAGCGGCTCCTGGGACAACAGCTACGAAATCGCCGAGTTCACCGGCACACCCGGGGCGACCTACACGATTCGAATCCGACGCTGGTCTGGCACCGATCGGGTCTGGTTCGGCCTGGCATGGACGGTGACGGGTGGCCTGCAACTTGTCTCGGAAGTCGAGCGCGGCGACCTGCTCTCCCGCCGGGCGGGCGGATAGCGCGAGCGGGCTGGCGCCAAAGCAACGCTCGACACGATCTTCCCGTCATTACTTAATGCTGTAACTCACAGTGCCGGAGGATGGTTCGGCAAGGCCCCCCTGAAGTCCCGGTGTGTCTGCGCCTCAATGGTTGGGGGTCGGGGACACCGAGGTGGAGGACCAATGAAGTTGTGTAGGCAGTTGTTGAGCGCGGTCATTGTGATCGCATTGGCCGTGAGCCCGGCATTCGCTCAGGGCACTACGACCTCAGCCATCACAGGCACCGTCACCGACAGCGGCGGCGGTGTGATACCAGGAGCAACCGTTAACGTCACTAGCGATGCCGGAGTAAAAGCCGATGTAGTCAGTAAGAACGCGAATGTCCGCTATGGAGAACCCCGACTGACTGGTTGGGGTCGGGTGCCGCCTCTGACCAGCGGCAGCTTTGCGGAAATCTGAGGCACTGACTGACATTGGCGTCCACCACCGGCCGCTATCTGGAAAACTGGGGGCCGGGAATGTGGGACCGGGTACGGCCAGAAGCGGTCGTTCATTCGAGGCTTGGCTTGATGTCTGCTGCTCGTCCTAAGGATGGCGTGGCTAAGTGGCAGATCGGCGCGCGCGGACGGGGTGATCATGTCGGCCAACGCCGATTGGATCGCATTGTACCCTTCGGTCCTATTGTGCCCCTGGCATCGATTGGCTTACGTTTCGATCTACCCTAATATGCGGGTTACAACAGCCTGCAGTTGCGCTGATGTTCTCGTGTTTTGGCGCCGCTGCCTACCAATAAGACGAGCTCGGGGAGCGGGAGAGGTCGGAGTTGGATTCCATCCAGATCCAATATGAGGCGCCATCGAGTACGCGGCGTGCCTTGTTGCGTGCTGTCGGCGTTGCGCTTGCCGCGCCGCTCGCGTGCTTTGCTCAGCAACAAAAGGTCTGGCGTGTCGGATTTCTAGCCGCACGTTTCCGCTCGACTGCGTCGAAACCTGATATCTATTACGATGCCTTTGTCCGAGAGTTGCGTGCCCTTGGTTACGTCGAAGACAAAAATCTCATCATCGAATGGCGTTTTGCAGAAGAAAATTATGAGCGTCTTCCGGCACTGGCGGCGGAGCTTGTTCGCCTGAATGTCGATGTCATTGTGACGCACGGAACGCCTGGCGTTCAGGCGGCAAAAAAGGCAACAACGACGATTCCCATCGTGATGGCGGCCGTGGGCGATGCCATCGCCGCCGGGCTCGTGACGAGCCTCGCGCATCCTGGCGGGAACGTCACCGGCTTGAGCTTATTCCAACAGGAGCTTCTATCGAAAAGGCTCGAATTGCTGAAGGAAGCCATGCCTCGGATCAGCAGAGCAGGTTACCTCATGAACGTGGGCAATGCCTCCGCCATGGGACCAACGCTACGCGCAATACAGAACGCCGCAAGCACACTCAAAATCGATCTGCAGGAATTCGGTGTACGAGGACCCGCTGACCTCGCTGATGCATTCTCGGAGATGGCAAAAAAGCGTGTTGACGGGAATTGTCATCACCGATGAGTCGATGATGCTTGCCAACGCGAAAGCAATTGCCGATTTGGCCGCGAAGCAGCGGCTACCCGCCATTGGCGGCCGGGAATTCACGGAAGCGGGCGGCGTGATGGGCTACGGCGTGAACCTGGCCGAGCTCTATCGGCGTGGAGCGCAAATCGTGGACAAGCTGTTCAAGGGCGCCAAGCCCGGCGACCTTCCCATCGAGCAGCCGACGAAGTTCGAGCTGGTGGTGAACCTGAAAACGGCGAAAGCACTCGGGCTGACCATTCCGCAGCCCTTCCTGATGCGCGCGGACCGGGTTATCGAATAGGCGTCGCGACTGACCACTTCGGGTCGCACCTTACCGTTCAGCACCGGCAGCTTTAGGGCGGCTTGATCTTTCCGCCGCGACCGGCGGCTATCCGGAAATCGGGGCCCCGAACTCATCCGGCATGGTTCGGCCAAGAGCAGTCGGTCGCAGTCAATTGACGTCGCCAAAGAGCAGCAGCTCATTGTGCGCGAGTGTGCGCGACGGCGAACGTGTCGCAGGCCTTGAGGTCGCCACTCTCGAGCCCGCGGCGGAACCACTGCGCGCGCTGCTGGGCGCTGCCGTGGGTGAACGACTCCGGCGAGATGTGGCCGCGCGAGGCCTGCTGTATCCTGTCGTCGCCGACCGCGGCCGCTGCATTCAGGCCTTCCTCGATATCACCCGGCTCGAGGATGCGCTTTGAGCGGTTCGCGTGCGCCGCCCAGATTCCCGCCAGGCAGTCCGCCTGAAGCTCCATCCGCACCGAAAGATCGTTCGCCTGTCGCTCGCTCGCGCGCTGTCGCGCGCCCTGAACCTTCTCCGCTATCCCGAGCAGGTTCTGCACGTGGTGACCCACCTCGTGCGCGATGACGTAGGCTTGCGCGAAGTCGCCCGGCGCACGGAACCGGTCCTGCAGGTCGCGGTAGAACGCCAGATCGATGTAGAGTTTCTGGTCGGGCGGACAATAGAACGGCCCGACCGCTGCCTGCGCGTAGCCGCAAGCCGATTGCACCTCACCCGTGAACAGGACCAGCACCGGCTTGCGGTAGGTCCGGCCGCCGCGGGAGAAAATCTCGCTCCACGTCTCCTCGGTGCTGCCGAGCACCGCCGCCACGAAGTCCGCCATCTTGTCCTCGCGCGAGGGAGCGCGCGCCGGGACCTGCTGCTGCGGCGTCTGCTGGCCGGGTCCGGACACGAGTCCGCTGTCGAGGACCACCCCCGGATCGACCCCGAAGAACATCGCAACCAGCGCGATCACGACGAGGCCGATTCCGCCTCCGGCCGCGCCGCGGCCGACCGATAGGCCCCGGCGGTCCTCGACGTTACTCGAGCGCTGCTGGTCTTCGAGCCGCACGAGGGCTCTCCTCGCCGTCCCGGACTCAGAGACCGAATCGCCGCTGCAAGTCGCCGACGCTGGCGGTAAGCGCATCGAAGTCGGGCACCTCGCCCTGCGGCGTCAGCCGGTCCACGACCTCGGGGAGCACCTCGGTCAGGCCCGCCGACGCCTGCTGCTCGCTGAGTCCCGCCTGCGAGGCGATCTGCGCCAAGCCGTCGCGGCCGAACACCTGCGCCATGACATCGGGCGAGACCGGCATGTTCGGGCCGGTGCCGACCCAGGAACGCGCCTGATCACCGTATCCCGCGCGCTGGAACTGCTCTAGGATATCGCCGATGCCGCCCATGCCGGCCCTTGGCGCCGATGCGCCGCCCTGGCCCTTGCTGAGCATCGCGAGAACGACAGGAAGCAGGGCCATCGCCGTGCCGGCAAGGCCGCCGCCCGCCTGTCCTGCAGGCCTCTGTTGCTGTCCCATCCCCTGGCCGAGCCCGCCTTGCAGTCCGCCACGCAGAAGTTCATCGAGCAATCCCATGATCGCCTCCTTTGGAGCGCTACCCGGATGCTACTGGCTTGGTGTCATCGTCGCTGTCGCCTCACCGGGACGCTCGTGTGGTTACTTGACCGAGAATTTCTTGGTGCCCGCGGATTTGTCGCCCACGAGCACTTCAACTTCATAGTCTCCGACAGGCCAGCCATCGGGCTTGCTTACGTGAAACTCGCTCGTCGCCGGACCAGTCGGGTAGATGGTCTGGGTGTCTTCCTTCACCATCGCCACCTTGCCGTCCTTGTGATAGGTCCACTTCGCCTTGAGCGTCGCCGAGCCTGCACCGGTGGTGTCGATCGACGCGTAGATCGTGTCGGCCTTGCCAAAGGTGTCGGTCGGTGCGCTCACTTTCTTGTCCGCGCCGATCGCTTTGCCGAGGCTGATGGTGCTTACTGTCACGCCGGCGGGCGCAGGAACCGGCGCCGGTGCCTGAACCGGGGGCGGAGGGGCGGGCGTTGCGGTTGGCTTCGGGGGCTCTTCCTTCTTGCCGCAGGCAGCGAGTGCCATCACGGCCGCGATGAGGATGACAACAAAGTATTTGGAAATCATGGGTTCGGCTCATCCATCGTGGTTTGAGTGGCAGCCCGGTCACTTCGGCGGAATCTTGAGCTTCTGGCCGGGAAAGATCTTATCCGGGTCTTTGAGGAGGTCGCGGTTGGCTTCGAAGATTCGCTTCCACTCGCTGGCATTGCCGTACTCACGCTTGGCGATCTTAGACAGGCTGTCGCCCGCTACGACCTCGTAGATCTTGACCGCGGTGGAACTCGAGCCGCTCTTGACGTTGGAAAAATCCGGCATATCCTCACTCATGAAGGTCTCCTTCTACTGGAAGATGTTGCAGCACCCCGCTCCGCCGAGCGCTTTCACCCAGCTTCGATATTGGAGTCGACGAACCGGAGACAGTCATTCATCGGAACCTCCCGCGGGACAGTTGCTAGGTAACGGGCGAATGTACGTTAGCCCCACGGAACACCCTGTCAATGCACAGCGAGAAATGCCGTCGATGTCACATTGTTATGACACGAGAACCTGGCGTGAAACCGTCCGAGCGTTTCCTGACCACTGACTACGGCTCATTCTTCAAGGGCGGCGTGCTCGCCGGCAGCTTGCGAAGCTGAGTAGCCTGCTCGAATGCATAAGTACAGGCCAGAAGCTTCGCCTCGCTGTAATCCGGCCCGAGCTCGCGCAGCCGTTTGGCCTCGTATGCGCGTGTCCGTCAACGGCAGCGATCGAGGAAAGTGGAACCTGCCGGCAGCGGGCTCGAACCGGCCGAGCCCGTGTGGAAACGCACTTGGTAGATTGGTTTGTCGTGGTTGATCGGGGCGCAAACAGCGTCTGTTGTGAGGTTGCGACGTAACCGGCGCGGTGGTAGAGCGCCCGAGGCGTCTCAATATGCGCCCTCAGGCACCTGCGAGCCGCAACGCCCTCATCAATTTGGCCATTCCGAGCAGCCCGATCACGCGCTTCATGTTGTAGGCGAGCACGTGCAGGCTCATCTCGGTGCTGACGTGTTGAAGTCCCCGGGTCAGGAAGTGCGTTGAGCCCATCCACTGTTTCAGCGTCCCGAACACGTGCTCGATCGTGCGTCGTCGCAGCGTCATTGCTTCGGGTCTGCGGTCGAGCCGGCGCTGCATAGTTTCCAGCACCGCCTCATGCTCCCAGCGTGTGATGCGTCGATAGCTACTGGTCGTGCATTGCGTCTTGAGCGGGCAGTGCGGGCAGGCCGATGACCAGTATTTGTGGAGGGTCAGGCCGTGCTCGACCGTTGTGAAACGATGAATGGCACGTTCGCCCGCCGGACATTGGTACTGGTCATCCCTGGCGACGTAGATGAAGTCCGCCTTGCTGAAACGACCCTCTGCCTTGGCATTGGAGGTCATCGGCTTGGGCACCAGCGGCGCGATGCCGGCCTCAATCGACGCTTTGATCTCGGGGCCGCTGAAGTAGCCACGGTCGGCCACGGCCTGCAGCCGTGCTTTGCCCATCGCTGATTTCGCTGCCATCCCCATCTTGGTGAGCTGCGCCCGGTCGCTGCCGACGTTGCTCACCTCGTGCGCCACGATCAGGTGATGCCGGGCATCCACGACTGCCTGAACGTTGTATCCGACTACCCCGGTGCCCTTGGCCTGGGAGACCATGGAGCGCGCGTCCGGGTCGGTGAGTGAGATCTGTCCGTCGGGCTGCCGCTTCAACTCCTCGCGAATCGTGTCCATGCGCCTCATCTGCTCGCGTAAGGTGCTGATCTTCTCGCGCAGCCGCTCGGTCTTGGCTTCGACCTCGGGCGGCTGAGTGCGATCGGCGGTCTCCATCGCCTCCAGGTAGCGCCGGATGCTTTCGTCAATCTGCTGCTGACGCTTGTCGACTTTGCCTGGGGTGAAGTTGCGGTCTCGGCTGTTGACCGCCTTGAACTTGCTGCTGTCGATGGCCACGATGGCCTGCGTGAACAGCTTCAGGTCCCGGCACAACTGCACGAATCGCCGGCACACGTTGCAGATACCAGCGCCGTTGTCGTGGCGGAAGTCCGCAATCGTTTTGAAGTCGGGTGCCAGTCGACCAGTCAGCCACATCAGTTCAACGTTGCGCTGCGCCTCGCGCTCAAGCCTGCGGCTGGATGCAATGCGGTTCAAATAACCATAGATGTAGATCTTGAGCAGCACCCTCGGGTGGTACGCCGGCCGCCCCGTCAGCGCTGGGTCGGCGCCAGCAAAGCCCAGCGCCTTCAGGTCGAGTTCTTCAACAAAGGCATCAACTGCGCGAACCGGGTTGTCCGTGGCGATATAGTCATCGAGACACTCCGGTAGCAGGGTAATCTGCGTTCGGTCTTCACCTTCGATGAATCGCTTCATATGCCCACCCTGTCTCCATCCCCTTGATGAGCAATGAACGCCTCAGACCTCGTCCCGGTGCACTCAACCTGACATGTTTTCACACAGCCTCGGCCACAACCGGTCATACAGCAGCCCCCGCCAATTTGACGAATGATCGACAATCGTCGCGCACGTCCATGTACACACGCTTTACGCCCAGGCGTCGTGCGCGCCGCCGGCCTGCGCCCGAGCCTTTCGATGCCGCAGTCATCGACCACGCCAGGCGCGTCCTGCTCGACACTCTCGCGCGCGGGTGCGGGGAGCCTGAAAGCGAGTCCGCGCGCATCGTTCGCCGCGGACAATCGCGGTTGAAGCAACTTCCCGCTCGGTTCATACGTCAAAGTCATGTTGAAGGGTGCTTTATTCGTCAGAGTGAGGCCACTGGCGAGACGAACGCTCTGATTCGCGTGATCCGGTGAGCCCGCAGGAGGCAAGGCTGACAATACCGAGCGTCACGCGCAGACAGGGCAACGACCATCAGCAGGCGACGTAAGTCAATACCGGGAGGAGGGTTTATGTTCAAGAATATCCTCATGCCTACGGACGGGTCCGAGCATTCCGAAAGAGCCATCGCGCGGGGCGTCGAGCTGGCGAAGCTTTGCGGAGCGAAGGTCACCGGGATCCACGTCGTACCGCATTATCACCGTTCTGCGAATCCGGCTGTGCAAAAACAGGTCGAAGAACTGGCGCGTGCCCGCGCCGCGAACTTTCTTGAATCCGTAAAGAAGACCGCAACGGCGGCCGGGGTCTCGTGCGAAACCGTAGTTGCAACTAACGACCATCCCTACGATGCGATTGTAAATACCGCCAATGAGCACGGCTGCGATCTCATTGTGATGACTTCCCGCTATCGCCCAGGATTGGTGTCGCTGATCATGGGCAGCGAATCGGACCGCGTGCTGCACAGGGCCTCCATTCCGGTCCTGACGTTCCGCGCGGTGATGAGCGCTGACCATCCCGACAAGACGCCGCCAAAAATTGCACACTCCGATGCCTAAAAAACTGGAAGACGGTGGTGACGCCATGCGTCGTTGAGCCGAATTACCGCCATGATCTGGCTCGCCTGATCCCGGCAAGCCCCTGGAGTGTCGCCGCATGAGTTTCTGCAGGGCACCGGTCAGCGCCCGGCCTGCGGTGTCGTTCCGGTTCATCGCGGCGTGCTTGTTTTCGGTGATGCCCGAGCCTTTTGGGTGGAAAGTTTCGATGCGGCGACGAAGCCCGACCTTCTGCAACGCGCCGCGGTGACATCAGGTTTCGCCGGGCAATCAACGAACGGCAGCTTAAGAGAAACGCGACCGTCCCCTCCGGGTCGGTTTGCGACCGTTGGTCGATGGTCGCGTGCCGGCCAAGAGCGGAAGTCGAAGCCCTAGCCCGAGGTCGCTCCGCGGTGGTCATTCGCGAACTGCCGCGAGGAGCTTGTATGCAGCGGAGGTCGCTGGCGGGCTTCGCGTTGATTGCGCCGCCCGCCGCCGCGGCTCATACTCGCCGGCAAGACATGGAGGATCGGCCATGACCCAGGTACCGCAACTCCGTCCACTCGGCGCCATGCTGGGGACTGAGGTCCTCGGCATCGACCTGTCAAAGCCACTTGAAGAGGGAACCTTCGCCTGGATTCAATGGGCCTTTGCGGAACATCCGGTGCTGGTGTTCCGGGGTCAGGACCTGGACGCGCCCGCGCTTGCCGCATTCGGTCGCCGTTTCGGGAAGCCGCGTCCCCACGCGCTGATCAAGTATCGCCACGCGGAGTGTCCGGAGGTTTCCTGGCTGACCAACGTGGAGGAAACGGGACAGATCGACTGGTACGGCGTCAAGCGCGCCACCGACTGGCACACCGATTCGACGTTCGAGGACACTCTCCCGCTGCTGGCCGTACTGCACGCGAAGGAGGTGCCCTCGGAGAAGGGCGGCACGATATTCGCCAACATGCATGCCGCGTGGGAAGCGTTGCCCGAGGCGAGGAAGCAGCTTCTGTCCGGCCTCACTGGTCTGCACTGCCGCAGCAGCGGCCCTGCCGGCGAGCGTCTGTATGGCGACGGCAAGGGGGTCACCGAGAAGGAATATCAGGAAGTATCATGGCCGGCGGTCACACAACATCCCGTCACCGGACGGCCGATCCTCTTCGTTAATCCCATGCACACACATGGCTTCGCGGGCATGACGCGGGAGCAGGCCTGGCCGCTGATCGAGGAACTCACCGAGCATGCCACTCAGGAGCGCTTCGTCTATTATCACCGCTGGCGTGTCGGCGATGTGCTGATGTGGGACGAACGTGCGACGATGCATCGCGGCGCCGGAGACTACCGGCCGGACGAGCGCCGCGTCATGCTGCGCACAATCGTGTATCCCTCCTGAGAGCAAGGGCCTGCGCCCGTCAACGGCAGCTATTCCGAAATCTGAGATTCGACTGGGACCGGCGGCGTTCGGCCAAATCCGGCCGCTCGGTGTTACGTTTGAATTTTGTCCTGATCGGTCATAACTCCCCCTATTAAGCCGGCAATCTGTCGCCCTTCGTGTGATTTGGCATAATGGGTGCCGATCCAGGGGGAGTGGATGAACAATCGCCGCAAACTGGTTGTCGCGCTTGGCGCGAGTGCGCTCGCTGCGCCGTTCGGAACGTTCGCTCAACAGCAGAGTAAAGTCTGGCGCATCGGATTGCTGAGTTCCGAGAACCCGTCCGGTTACATGACGCGGATAGAGGCATTGCGCGCGGGGCTGCGCGACTTTGGCTACGAGGAAGGCAAGAACCTTGTAATCGAGTTCCGCTGGGCTGACGGAAAGCTCGATCGGCTCCCCGAGCTGGCAGCCGAACTGGTGCGTCTGAATGTTGATTTTCTAGTGACCCATGCTAGCGCACCCGCCCGTGCAGCCAAGCAGGCGACCACGACGATCCCGATTATCATGGCGGCCACCGCAGACCCCGTTGCCCTGGGCCTGGTTACCAGCCTTGCGCAGCCTGGCGGAAATATTACGGGTTCGACCTTTTTCATCACGGAACTCGCCGCCAAACGGATCGAACTGCTCAAGGACGCGTTTCCCCGGATTACTCAGGTGGCCGTGTTTGTCCAGCCGGAAAATCCCTCAAGTAATATAACCCTACAGTCAATGAAGGCCGCAGCGCGGTCAGTGAACGTAACGCTGCACGAATTCCCAGTGAGAGGGTTACACGAGTTCGACGGAGCCTTTGCGGCTATGGTCAAAAGCCGTGTTGGCGCAGTCGCAGTTCCTGAGCTTGCAATGTTTCTTGCCCATCCCAAAACGATTGCCGATCTGGCTGCAAAGCAGCGGCTACCCGTGATAGGTAATGGCGATTTTGCAGAAGTAGGCGGCTTGATCGGCTACGGAGCAAACCTGCTTGAACTGTGGCATCGGGTGGGCTACTTCGTAGACAAGATCGGGAGGGCACGAGACCCGGCGTTATTCCCGTTGAACAGCCAACGAGATTTGATTTGGTGATCAACATGAAAACCGCGAAGGCACTCGGCATCAAGATCCCCAACTCGATTCTGGTGCAGGCGACCAAGGTAATCGAGTAAGACCGCGAATGGCCGCTATGTGGAATTCCTGGACGGCAGCTTCGGGTCGATGGGCCTACGCCGCTCCCCGAAAACGGTCGGTTGGGGAGACCTCAGGGTCAGACTGAGTTGACCCGGCTTTTTCGGGCCGCGAGTATCGTCGTCCTCGGCCGCAAGCAGCTTCGTATCTCGAGAGACCGATATTACGCGAGCGAGCCGAGCACCCAAGCCCAGAGCGGCACGGTCAAGAAAGAAAGTGGAATTCCGATGCCCACCATGAGCGTGACGAGAGGCGGATCGAGGTCATGCTCCATCGCCACAATGGCCGCGCCGATTTGCGGCGCCATCGCGGCCTCGAAAATCGTGATGCGGATCTCCTCGCTTTCAAAGCCTACCAGCGCCCCATAGAGGCCGGCAATAAGCGCAGGCGCTGCGACCAGCTTGAAGGCAAGCCCAATGCCAAGCAGCCGGGCTTTGCCCCGGACGGCGCTCCAACGGATTTGATAGCCCACGGACGCAAGCGCAAGAGGCACCAGCGTGCCGCCGAGACGTTTGAGAAGGTCGGTTAGCCATTCTGGATACTGCACGGGAATAAGCACCAGGGCGGCGATCAACGAAATGAAAGGCATGAAACCGGCGATCTTGCGCAGCACGTTCTTTGCCGAAAAACTTGATCCGCGAGCGGCATACGTCGCTGCGAGCGTTATGCCGAGCGTCGAAAGCACAAGATAGGTCCCCGCCTGATCGATGAGGATCCCGATGGCGATGCCCTGAGTCCCGAAGAACGTCTCGATCATCGGAAGGCCCATGAATGATGTGTTGGCGAGTGAGCCGGTGAGCATCAGGGCGCCGATTGTCGCGGGCGGCAGGCGTAGCCACTTGCCGATGCCATAGAAGAAGGCGCAGCCGATGGCGAACATGATCCATGGCATCAGTATTGGGTATACAAGTAACCCGCTGAGCGAGAGCTCGTGCACATACACCAGCGTAAGGGCCGGCAGGGACACGTTAAGCACGAATCCGTTGAGCGCCGCAGCCGCGTTGTCCGGCAGGCGCCCGCTTCGCCGGAGTAGGATCCCAAGGAAAAAGCACGCACCGAGGAGCAGAAAATTGCCCATTGCAGTCCTTCGCTCACCGAATTGTCTGTATTATTACTCATATGCTGGACCTCGAAGATAAAGTCAACACCTTCGCAAAGGTGCGTAGCAACGACGCACATGGCGATTCGCTTGTCATCCCGAGGTGGGGAAAGAGCGAATGGACAACACTTTTCTCTTATACCACCGAGGTGAGGCTCCCGTCGGGCTCGACGCTGATTCAGCAGCAGGGGTCGGACCGGATGCTCTACTTTCTGGTCTCTGGGAACCTCGAGGCCGCCGTCTTGTATGGCGAGCAGACGCTCGCCCCTCTGAGAGTTGTTCACCCCGGCTCCGTGGTAGGCGAGGTGGCTTTTTTCGACGCCGAACCGCGCTCGGCGCGAGTCTGGGCGGTCGAGGATAGTGAGTTGCTGGGGCTCGGCACGGCTGACTATAGTCGATTTGCTGCCGCGCACCTGCACCTGGCAAACGACCTGCTCTTGGGGTTGGGCCGACTCGTGGCGTTTCGACTTCGCCAAGCCACCTTCCGGGCCACGAGCCCGCGGTAGCGGGACTCGCGACTGGTTGCTCGGCTCCTGCTGCAATCTCTTGGTCTTTCCGATCGCTGCTTTCGGTAGAAATGGGGCCGGGGTTAATCCGGCTGGATCTTTCATTTTTGCCCGATAGTCTCGACACGGCGTCACACCCTGGCCCGGCATGCACCGGAATGCTGGCCTGCCTTGGACGCCAAGGGCCACGGCCAGGAGCGTGGTCGCGCCGTCGCCGTATAGTCGCGGGTCTTAACGTTGATTAATCATGGAGAGAAAAATCGGAACGCATGAGAGGAGCGCCCCATGCCGCCGGAAAACCGCGCGAGGAGGGACGAGGGAAGAATTAGTTGTAATGTCGCAACTGGACCTGACAAACAGTGTCCGCTTCTGGGCAATTTTGGGCCGACGGCAATCGGCTCAAACCGGCCGAGGCTGTGTGAAAACGGATTTTGACGCTAATTTTGAGGGTCGTGAGACCATTACCCGAGTGCCGATCGTCGATCCTAGCGCGTCTAATAGCCTCGATAATTTTCTCGGACCTTCAATTTCCGAGTTTTCACACAGCCTCGGCCAATAGCAGCCGCTCAGCTCTGTCGCGGCAGTTCGCGCGTGTTTTGATTCTCCTCAATCGCGAGTCGCTGACTCCGCACACGAACTCTTGCCGCGTCAATCGACGCACAGCAGCCGCACTTTCCGCTCGGCTCGATCGAAGCTGGCGTCGTCCTTGGCAGCGAGCAACTCGTCCTTCGCTTTCGTGCACGCCTCCGCATCGCGCGACGCGTTGGCTTGCGGCTTCGCACCCGGAGCACATTGCGCATCGGCAGCCAGCCGCAGGTTCGCGTAAGGGCCACGTTCAACCGCGACACAGTCGCCTACGCGCATTCCGGCTTCATCGGTCACGACAGTGACGGTCGAAGTCCCACCCATGAGGATTGTGTACTCGAAAGCCTGCTTTGAACTGGCGAGCTTTGCCACCTGTTGCCCCGCCACTCCTCCGGCAACCGCGCGCAGGGCCTGATTGCTGCCCGAATGGCCACGGCCGGAAACCAGCCCGAGGGCTCCTCCAAGGAGCGCACCGCCGGTTTGTGCCCGGGCGTTGTCGACGGTCGTTGCCTTGACGGCCGTGATCTTGCCGTAGCTGATGCTAGTCTGAGCCCATATCGACGGGGTTGCGCACAGCGCTGCGGCAAACACAAGAACACGCGAACAGCTCTTGGAGTAAGTCATGCTTGTTCCCTCCCAGTGCGTAATGAAGAAAATACAATTTATCGCTAAGTCCGGCCCGATCGAACTCTCCGCCCCGGGCCGCGGCGGGTGAAACTGCCATAATGCCCCGTTCTGCGCATTCCAGAGCACGCCTGTCCACCTGGCGCTGTGTGCCGCCCGATCCTCCTTGTCCGCCATTCACCGAGACAGATTGCAAATTCAGTATCTCGCCGATCGAGGCGCGCGGTCAATCAACCCGAGAATCGCTGCGAGCGCCCTTACGAACGGACCGGAATCGCCACTGGGGGGAGTACAGCCATCGGCGTGCGCTTCTGGGTTGGCCGCGCCGGTCACGGGAATGAAGTAGTCCCGATGACTGGCGCAGCGGGCCTTGAGAAGGTCCAGCTCCTTAGTCCCACCGGGGTCGCGCATCATATTTGTCGAAAATCTTTACACCTCCCTCCTCCGAGATGGCCTCATTCCGCAGCATTTGCGTGATTTTCAATAGGTTGTCTTCCCCGGTACGAAAGTTGCTGTTATCGTGTTGAATCACCCGAAAGCAGGCGATTTGTAAGATTTTGCGACAAGACCAAAAGCAGGTCGGTGGGGCAGCCACCCATTCCCGGGTGGTAATGGCCGGTGTGGCCAACGAACAAAGCTAAAAGCGGGGGGAGGGTACGACAAATGATCATTCGACATATTTGGGGCGGACTGTGGCTGGCAGTTTCGTTTTCCGCTGCCTTCGTTTCGGCGCCAGCCGCCGCGCAGCCGACGCGGGCGATGGCGCCCGGCAAGGCGAGCATCATCGACCACTGGACCGGCGAGCGTCGCGCCAGCGCGATACCGAGAGACCTGGTGATCGACCCGCGCGGCCTGGGCTACCTGAAGCGGCCGGACGGTTCTCTCGCTCCCCATGGCCACACCATTGCAGCAGGAGCGCGGGCGCAGAATCAGCCGCCCGTGACGATGGCCGCAGGCGGATCCGCGGACAGCACGCCCCCTGCCATCAGCAACATGAATCCGGCTGCAAATGCCACGATCGGCGCAGCAGCCTACACGTTTTCTGCGACAGTGACCGATCCGAGCGGAGTCAAGTCGGTCACGTTCAAGATCCAGAAAGCCGGTGCGACTGCCCAGTCTTTTGCCGCGGTTCCCGCCGGCAATGGCACCTGGACGCTGAGCGTTCAGGGGTTGACCGACGGCGACTGGAACTGGTCGGTGATAGCCAAGGATGGTGCCCGGAGGGGCGGTAACACCGGTTCGTCCGGCACCGTCGCGTTCAAAGTCAGCACCGGCACGAGCGGCGGCGGCTCTGGTGACACCGTAACCAGTGCCCACTGGACTTCCGGCGGTTACGTAAAGTCTGCGTCGGGCCGCGTCTATTTTGAAATGCCGGGCAACGCCAACCGCCAGACATGGTGGGGTTATGTATGCTCCGGCACTGTCGCTACTGACGGCACGACGGGACGTTCGATCATCATCACGGCGGCGCACTGCGTGTACGATGATGCTAACAAGGCATTCGCACGCAACGTCATGTTCATCCCCGACCAGGACGGAACGACCGGCGCGGCAACTGACCGCAACTGCGTCAACGATCCGATCGGTTGCTGGGTCGCGTCGTTCGGCGTCGTCGATGTGAACTGGTCGATCCGGACATTTCCCAACAACGTCGCCTGGGACTATGGCTATTACGTCGTCGCCGACTCCGGCGCGCACGCGGCGGGCATACACGCGGCGTCGGACATTCTCGACGAGGCGGCGGGGTCGCTCCCGATCAGCTTCGGTTCCGTGTTCCACGATGATGCGCTCACCAGGGCGGACTACACGCGCGCGTTGGGCTATTCGTACAGCGAAGATCCGAAGCTGATGTACTGCGCTGAAGACATGACGACAGAAGGCGCCGTCAACTGGTGGTTGCCAAGCTGCGCGCTCTCCGGCGGGTCTTCCGGTGGCCCCTGGGTCCAGCCGTTGGGTCCGGACGGGTTCGGCGACATCATGTCTGTCAACTCGTGGGGCTACACCTCGCGACCGGGAATGGCGGGGCCGATACTGGTCGGCACCTCGGCATCCTGCGTTTTCGAGAAAGCGAAAACAGGCTCGCCACAGAATGCTGCGCCACCCGATGGTGATGCCGGCATGGCCGTCAGTTGTCCGTGAGCGGCGCAAGGTTCGCGACTGGGGTGCGGACCGCCTAGCTGCCAAGCGTAATCCGCGCCGCCTTCACCACCTTGGTCCATTTCTCGACGTCGCGCCGGATTACGTTCAGGAATTCCTCCGGCGGCCCGCCCCCGGCCTCGATCGCTTCGAGTGTCATGCGGCTTTTCATCTCGTCGGTCTGGAGTATCCGCGCCACCTCGCGATGCCACCGGGAGACGACCTCCCTGGGCAGCCCTTTTGGTCCCAAAATGCCGTACCAGGTTACGGCTTCATAGCCCGGCACCACCTCGGCGATGGGCGGTATGTCGGGGAGCGCTTCCACGCGCTTCAGCGTCGTGACGCCAACGGCCCGCAGCCGGCCGGCTTTCGCCTGCGGAATAGCGGAAGGCATCGCTGCGAACATGACCTGTATCTGCCCGCCGATGAGATCGTTCAGCGCCGGACCCGTGCCCTTATAGGGAATGTGGGTCATCTTCGTGCCTGCCATGAGATCGAACAGCTCGGTGGCGAGATGCGTGGCGCCACCGGTTCCGGTCGACCCGTAGTTGAGCTTGCCCGGATTCGCCTTGTTATAGGCGATGAATTCCTTGATGCTCTTCAGAGGGACCGTGGGATTCAATGCAAGGACCCAGCCGCTCTGACCGATCATGACGATCGGCTGGATGTCCTTCACCGGGTCGTATGGCAGCCTGTAGAGCGCGGGATTGGTAGCGTAGCTGGCAGAAACCATTGCGAGCGTATAGCCGTCCGGATGCGCCCGGACCGCGGTTTCCGCGCCGATCGTTCCCCCGCCGCCCGGGCGGTTGTCCACGACCACCGATTGCCCCAGCGACTCCGTAGCTCGCGCTGAGATCACGCGCGCAACGATGTCGGTGCCGCCGCCGGGCGGGAACGGTACGATCAGCCGGATCGGCTTGGTCGGATAGTTTGGGTTGCGCCATCGCGCTGGGCGCAGCGCCATCAGCCAGCATGACAGCGCATGCTGAATGATGACCGCGCTGCGATACTATCACTGAACATCTGCTCATACTGGGTGCACTGTCTCGTCACGGGTCACTGAGTCACGCTGTTCTCGCCGTTGCCTCTCTTCGTTCCGGCGAGAGAGTCGAGCAGATCCTTCATCGAGTGGCGTTCGATGTCGAACACCGCTTCCGCGATCCGGTCCACCGGCAGCTGCGGATTGATGCCGCGGAATTTCTCGATCACGCCTTGCGCGTCGACGGGTTGGCGGTGGATCCGAGCGGATCGAGCACGTCCACGCGCTCCACCGACCCTCGTTCTCCGCGGCGACCCACGCGGCGAACCGCGCGGGATAGAGCTCGTCCAGCTCCGGGTCGTGACGAGCTCTATCTGCGCCGCCAATTTCGTGAGAGCGGGATCGGACAATTTTCGCGTCGGTGAACTGCGGCGGCAGCACCTGGCCTTCGAGGAGCGCCGCAGCCACGACGTAGCGCAGGCTCATCTGCGCGTTGAGCGCGGTGCCGGGCACATAGTCGAAGCCGCACTGCACGTCCACCACCTTCGCCATCCCCACGCGCACGCGCCGCTGCGGGTTCCACGGCGTGCCGAGCCTGCGGCGCAGCTCGTAGGCGGCGTCCACGTAGGAATGCGTGCTGCCGCAGCAGGAATACGGCTTGATGGAGGTCGCGTCGAGATGAAAGACGCGCGCCGAGATCGCGCGTGAGCGGCGCAGGGTCGGAAGCGTCGGAGAACGCCTTCAGCACACCGCCGTCGTGGAATTCGTAGATCTGCGTCGGCCCGGTGAAACCGAGCGCGGCAAGCTCCGCGGCCAGCACACCGGAATGCGCGGCTTTCCCCGCGTGGAGGCGCTTGCTCATGGTGCCGTCGGCATTGAACGCCCACAGCCCGGCGCCTTGCGTGCCGGCGAGACCGAGCGCCCACGCCGTCTGCTCTTCGTTCAAGCCCATGAGGGATGCGCATGCCGCGGCGGCGCCGAACGGCCCGCACACGCCGGTCAGGTGCCAGCCGCGCAGCCGCGCCGCGGAGGGATTGAGCGCAAGGCTGGAGCGGATCATGACTTCGTATCCGGCGGCGATCGCAGTCACGAGCCGTTCACCGCCCGTGCCGAGCTTTTCAGCCATGGCGACTGCGGCCGGAATCACGACCGCGCCGGGATGAAGCTTGGCCTGGTGATAGTCGTCGAGCTCGAAAGCATGGCACGCCGTGCCATTTACGAGAGCTGCATCGGCCGCGCGCAGCCCGGGCGCCGTTTCGCCCCAGACGGTCGCGGCACCCTTTGCTGGAGCGCCGGCTCTCGCCCAGTCGAGGAGCATTTTCGCCCACGGCGTCGCGTAGCCATAGACGCCGGCGCCCAATGTATCCAGCAGGAGGATGCGAACGACTTCTCGCGTTCGTGCAGGGAGCTCGCTGTAGGTTAGCTGTCGATACCCAGCGCGCGACGGCGCGCGTCGGTCCTGTCACGGTCTTCAGGTCGGAGTTCATGATATGGGCTCCTCGATGGCGCTCATCATGGCGTTACGCGTATTCTACGCGCGTCCCTTTTTTTTCCAGGTACGTCGAGGAGCCCATGGATTACGACGTGATTGTGGTCGGGGGCGGCAATGCCGCGTTCGCAGCCGCGGTGTCCGCAAAGGAAAACGGCGCGAAACGCGTGCTCGTGCTGGAGAAGGCGCCGAAGGAAAAGCGCGGTGGCAATACGCATTTCAGCGGCGCGGTCTTCCGCTTCATCTACGACGATGTCGGGGAGCTGGACCGCTTCGTCCCGAACGCCGAAAAGGAGTATCCGGGCTTTCACAAGGGCGTCCAGCCTTATCCAACCGAAGTGTTCCGTGAGGACCTGATGCGCGTCACGCAGGGGCGCAGCGATCCGGAGCTCGCGCCCATCCTCATCGACAACTCCTATGAGACGATGTGCTGGCTGCAGGATGTAGGCAAGCACCATTTCGAGCTTGCGGTTTCGGTCATGGGCGTAAGGTCGGCAATGAGGTCAAATGGCCGCGCGGGGCAATGATACGGACTCATCACGAGGGCGTGGGTCTTTCCAGAACCTGGTTCGAGACGGCGGAAAAGATGGGCATCGAGGTCCGCTACGAGACCGGCGCGCAGCGCTTGACGCAGGGCGAGAGCGGGCGCGTGACGGGCGTAGTGGCGCGCGGGCCGGAGGGCTTCGTTACGTTCAACGCGAAGGCAGTCGTGCTCGCCTGCGGCGGCTTCGAGACCAATCCGGAGTGGCGGCTGCGTTACCTGGGCGCGCCGTGGGATCACGCGAAAGTGCGCGGCTCCAACTTCAACTATGGCGACGGGCTCAAGATGGCGCTCGACATCGGGGCGATGCCGTGGGGTCACTGGAGCGGCTGCCACGCCACGCCGATCAACGCCGAGGCGGCGGATTACGGCGTGCAGAACCTGACCGACAAGACCAATCGACTCTCCTATTTTCTCGGCGTGATGGTGAACGTGGAGGGGAGGCGCTGGATAGACGAGGGGGCGGACATCAATTCGTTCACCTACGCCAGGTACGGCGGGTTGATCGTCAAGCAGACCCGCAGCCTCGTCTACCAGATCTTCGATTCCAAGGTGCTCAACCTTCTCGAGCCGCGCTATTCGACGAGCGAGCCGTTCAAGTCGGATACGCTCGAAGGACTGGTCAAGCAGCTGCAGGTGGACCACGCCAGGCTATCAAGACGCTCAAGGAATACAACGACGCCGCGGTCGCGGCGGACCGTTCAACCCCGCGGTGCTCGATGGGATGCATACCGAAGGCATAGAGCCCAGGAAATCCAACTGGGCGCTGAAGCTCGATACGCCCCCCTTCGTCTCTTATCCGGCAACCGGCGGCATCACGTTTACATTTGGGGGATTAAAGTCGCCGACCCAGGAGCACGCCGGTGAGCCCAGGCCGGGGATCGGAAGCCGATACTCGGCTTCGGTACACGTGCCGCCGTGAACGATGATGGACGATTGACTATCCGGCACGTACGACGGGTAAACACTCGTAAGCCACCAATCTAAAATAAAAACCGGGCGCTGTTTCGGGCGCATGCGGGACGACAGAGCCGCCCGAGCGTATTCCACCTCGCGCTGGCCTCCTGGAGGTTCTGCCCGGCGGGACTCGACCGGTAAGGCGTCAGCAACAAATCCATTTCCGCGGACGCCTTTTGTTGCCGGGTTGCGGGCATCTTCCTTGCTTTGTATAGGGTTTTGAACTGCCGCAAGACGCTCACCTCGGCGGGTTGTCGCTTCGCGACACCGGGAACGAGGGCGGCGGGCGTGGCGGGGGCAGCCGCCCAGGCTCGATGCTTGCCCCGGGAGCTGATCGCAGGGTGAGGCATGGCGAGAGGACGCCGCCCGGCTTTGCTAAACTGAGCGTGGAACCGGAGGGGGTGCAAAGCTGGCACGGAACAAAAAACCAGCATGGCAGTGCTGTTCGCCGACGTGAGCGACAGCACGCACCTGTACGAGGCGCTGGGCGATACCGGCGCGTTCGGGAAGGTGCGCGAGTGCCTCGCGATGCTCACGGAGGTTGCGTCGGAGTACGAAGGGCGCGTCGTCAAGACCATCGGCGAGGCGCGATGTGCGTATTTCCCACTGCGGACGCGGCAGCGGAAGCGGCAGGCGAAATGCAGTCGCAGGTCTCGGAGCGGCTGGGCGAAGGCAAGACGAAGCTCATGATCCGCATCGGCTTTCACTTTGGTCCCGTGATCGAGGAAAACGCTGATGTATTCGGCGACGCTGTAAACCTGGCCGCGCGGATGTCCGGCATCGCGCTCCCCGGCCAAGTGGTGACTACGAGCGAAACCGTAGAAACCATGTCCGACCACTGCGCGAAACGACGCGCCGGCTCACGACGATGCCGGTCAGGGGCAAGGTCCTGGAAGTGGAAGTTCACGAGTTCATGTGGCAGGCGAGCTCCGAGCGCACCGTGATCCCGGGGCGTCCGCGCGCTCCGGTTGCGGGCAGCGGCCCGTCCATCAAGCTCTCCTACCGCGGACGCGAGATTTTGATGAAGGACACGGTCTGGTTCGGACGGGGTCCGGACAACACGGTGGTCGTCGCTGACAGGATGGCCTCGCGCCGGCACGCAAAGATCGAGCTGCGCTCCGGCAAGTTCGTGCTCGTAGACCAGAGCTCGAACGGCACTTTCGTCACGCTCGGCGGCAGCGAGATGCGCCTGCGCCGGGAGGAAACGTTCTTGCACGGCTACGGCGTCATCACCTTCGGGCACGGCGTGTCCGAGGCCGGTACAGAGGTAGTGGAGTTTCGCTGTGACTTCCAGAGCTGACCGCCCGCAGCCTGTCGGACTTGAAGCCCGACGGTGTCGGGAAATAGTCCGGCACACACTAGCCGGTCCCCATGCCTTAACCGCGCGTCCTTTTGAGGTGGAGCTAGAAGAGATGGCTGCGACGATACGCAAGATCGAAGCACGCGACGAGCTGCGCTGGCGCGAGCTGTGGGAGGGCTATTGCCGTTTTTATGAGAGGGACCTGTCCGAAGCCATACGCGCTACACTTGGGCGCGCATCATGGACGCGGCTTCGCCTGTGCATGGCATCGTCGCCGAGCGCGCAGGCGACGGCGTGATCGGCATCGCGAACTACATCATTCACGAGAATACCTGGACGCTCACGCCGGTGTGCTACCTCCAGGATCTGTTTGTCGATCCTCAACAGCGTGCGGCCGGCGTAGGTCAGCAGCTGATTGACTGGCTGGTGGCCGAGATGACCGGGCAGGGCTGGTCGCGCCTCTACTGGCACACCCGGGAAAACAATACCGCGCGCGCGGCCTTTACGACAAATACACGCCGCATAGCGGCTTTCTGCGATACGTCATCAATAATCCGGCGATTGGTGGCTCGTAGGGTCGGCAACATGGGCAAAGCGCCCTTGCTCACGGCGCGGACTTACCTCTGCGTGACAAATGTCGCCTCGTTACTTCTCGAACATACACGGCAGCATCATGCTCCGTCTCAATTCTGCGGGCCAGTCTCAAGCTGTGTAGTAACTGATCGTCTCCCAAATCCAGCGCATGCGCGTGACTGACAAATGCTTGCTGCAGGTCCGAGAGCGGCGCAGCGGACATCTCGCCACTTTCCTTCTGGTTAAGGATGGTTACTGAATCCAGGCGTTCATCCTCAATATCCGATTGCGGTCTCGGCGCTGCGATTTCATCAGGAGTATCAGTTCGTGCGCTTGTCAGCGACGCGACCCTACAAAAGGTTGCCGCCTTCGCATCACGAGCTGTGAGAAACCTTGGCAACCGAAACAACTCCTTCAGCGTCGCGGGGATGGACGTATGGTCGAACAAAGTATTCTCAATATGCCCCTTCGGAACGTAGGGCGATATCACAACTGCCGGAACACGAATGCCATAGCGGTCGAAGCCAAACAATGCCGTTTTCGCATCTGGAGGTATCGCCGGAATGTCCGGATGTATGTGATCTGGACGTGCCACCGTGCTCATCATAGGTTATGAGAAGCATCGTGGTGTTCCACGCGCGCGAGCGTCGTAACACGTTATAGATAGTAGCGATCAGCTGCTCACCGTTGTCGACACTGTGTGGTGGGTGCTGATCATTCGCCTTTAACGAGAAGAAATTGAAAAATCGTGGCTCGATGAAAGAATAGTTTGGTAACGACCGAGTGCATCCCTCCTGAAGTCGCGGAATGGGAGGAAGTTACTCTTCGCCTCATCTGTTTGCAGACCATTAAACCACATCGATTGTGCTGTATCGTGATAATAAACAGCCCAGGTTCGTCGCGCTTCGCTGAGATTCTCGAAAATCGTGCGAGAGTTGTATACATGCACCGAATTGTCCACATATCCACTCGAGGTCGAGGCGTGTGTGAAAAGGCGATTCGGCCATGTTGGCCCTGGAACAGATGAAAACCAGCGATCACAGATTGCAAATTCCTTCGCTAGGGTACTAAGCACAGGCGAGGTGCCAGCGTCGAAGCATTTCATGATCTCGCGAGCCTGCAACGGCGTCACCTTGGCTTGCTGGTCATAGTTGTATATGAACCGCCGTTTTTCTCCGGCCGCGCCGGCGGGCCGCCGGGATTGCAAAACAATTGTGTGTTGACGTCGGAGAAGCGGTGCGCCGGATCAGGCGGATAAACGTCTTTGAGTTTGTTAGCGTTGGCGGAAACGTTGACTCGCTTAGCGGGATTATTTACATCATTCAGATCAGTAGGGTTTGACTCGTCTCCAGTCAATCCCTCAATAGGGTAGTGGCAGGCCTTGAGGTAACCGAGCATATGATCGAACGAGCGGTTCTCTAGCATTAGGACGACGACATGCTCGATGGCTTGGGTCATGTTTTTTCTCCCTATGTGACGCACGTGGATTGACGGCGG
>CAWDIV010000018.1:0-189179 GCA_963802355.1 uncultured beta proteobacterium
GTGTGGGGTTCCGTGGT
This sequence comes from uncultured beta proteobacterium, assembly GCA_963802355.1. GTDB lineage: Bacteria > Pseudomonadota > Gammaproteobacteria > Burkholderiales > SG8-41 > SG8-41. The sequence continues at coordinate 18 of CAWDIV010000018.1, forward strand.
TAGGGCAGCCGGGGGGAGACCCGGCCGTCAACCGCTGCCCCGACGGCCCGCGCCCGGAGGGGTCCGGGGCGCGTCCGCGGTGGCAAAGAGGATCGGATGGAGAGCCCGCCGGTGTCAAGGGCCTCCTAACCCTGATCCGAAAATAGCCAGGACGTGAAAGTGCGATCGGAATGAATCAAAAGGGCCTCCGATGTGCTCATAAGGGAGAACGCACCCACGTTCACCCTCACGCACGGGAGGCCCTTCTGATGAGGTTGACGGTAGCGAGCTTGCGCCGCGTCGTCAAGGCTGATCTGCCCATCGAGTTCGTCCCCCAGCAGCTGACCTCGTACGGGGGGCTGGAGCTGCTGCGCCGGTACTTCAGCCTGCTCGGCCTGCATCGCCGCATTCGTCAGGCGTTCAGCGGGTACGGGCTCGGGGGCGACTACGGCGCGGGCCGGCTGGTGTTCCTGGTCATCGCGCTGATCGTGGTCGGCGCTCGGCGTCTCGAACACCTGCGGTATCTGGCCCACGACCCGCTGGTCGCTCGGCTCTGCGGGCTGGCGCGCATCCCGACCGACCGCACCGTGGCCAACTGGCTCAGGCAGTTCACCCAGGAAGCCCTGCAAGCGCTCATCACCCTGAACAGCGAGCTCCTGTATGAGCAGCTCGAGCGGCTCGATCTGCCGCGGCTGACGATCGATGTCGACGGCACCGTGGTCCGCACGGGGAACACGGTGGCCTGGGCCTTCCGCGGCTATAATCCCCATTTCAAGAAGGACCCCAGCTACTATCCTCTGCTGGCCCATCTCGCCCAGACCGGGCACATCCTGCGGCTGAAGAACCGGCCGGGAAACGTGCACGATAGCCGCGGGGCCGCCCGGTTCCTGCGGGAGCTGATCCACGAGCTCCGCGAGCGCTTCGGCCGGAGCCTCCCGCTGGAATTCCGCATGGACGCGGCCTTTTTCCAGGAGAAGATCCTCACCCTCCTGGCTCGCGAAGGCTGCGAGTACGCGATCAAGGTCGGGTTCTGGAAGTGGGTCGGGCTCAAGGCCCTGGTCGCGGCCCAACACCACTGGATCCGAATCACCGCCCAGGTCAGCGCCTTCGAGACTCAGCTGCGGCTGGAACCCTGGGACCTGACCCTCCGGGTGGTTGTCTACCGGAAGCAGGTCGGCCACCAGACGCGCAAGAACTTCCAGCTCGATCTCTTCTCCCCCGACGACGGGCATTTCGAGTACTCGGCGGTGACGACGAACAAGGCCCTCGCCCCGGCCGCGCTCTGGGCGTTCATCGCGGGGCGCGGCGCCCAGGAGAAGACGTACGGGGAACTCAAGGGGGAGTTTGCCTTCGACGTCGTGCCCACGCACCACTACGGGGCGAACAGCGCGTGGCAACACCTGAGCGTCCTCGCCCATAACTTGCTCCGCAGCTTCCAGCTCCAGACGACCGCCACCGCCAAGTCCCGCTCGCGGAAGCGGACCTACGCCTTCGCCTTCCGGAGCATGCGCACCCTGCGCTTCCTGCTGATCGCTCGCGCTGGCCGCCTGGCGCGCATCGACGGGCACCAGGTTCTGCGCCTCACCAAGAATCCCGCAACCGAAGCGCTCTACGATCGGGTGGCCCATGCTCTCGTCGCGTGAGCTATTTTCGGATCAGGGCTAACGCGCTGCTCCCAACGCGCCCGGAGATATCCTCGCTTCTGGCGCCGAGCCAGCCCTGGGCTTTCAGGCGGCGGAAAACTCGGGACCGGGCCGATTCCCGGTGGCGACGGGGACGAGGGTCCGCGCCCCCCTTACCTTCGCGGCGGCTCGATTCCTCCTTGACACGGGATCGAGCGAACGGATAGCGTAGCGCGGGCTGCGTCGGTCCTGGCTGGCGGTGCGGTTGGTGGCTTAGTGAAGGAGGGACCCGATGGCACGACTCCTCTCCGACGGCGAGACCGCGACGCAGTGAACGCGCTGCTGAGGCTGTCCGACAGCCTTCGGCGGATGCTCGAGTCGGTCGCTCGGGCGAGCGCGTGGCTCCTCCTGCTCATGGCCGCCGTGACCTGCTTCGACGTGCTCGCGCGCAAGACCGGCATCCCCGCGCCCGCTGACGAAGCTGCAGGAGCTGGAGTGGCACTTCCAAGCTACGACGCGAACGGCAACAAGACCAGGCAGACGCGCTTCATCGACCGCGTGCCGGAATCAGTCGATTTGGCCACCGCCACCGGGGCCGACGTCATGGCAGCGGTGACGGCCAAGCCCGCCGAGGATGAAACCACGCTCTACGCGTACGACGCCGCGAATCGGCTGATCAGCCAAAGCGACGTGATGATCGCGGCGGGCGAGACCACCAACGCTACTGCCAATGACATCACGATCGAGACCTCCTACGATGCAGCGGGCAACTTCACTGAGCGGGTCGATGCGGCGGGTAACAGGAGTCAGCTCGCCTACGACGCGCTCGGGCACATCACGCAAACGCTGACACCGAACGGCGCGGCTTCTTTCGTCGAATACGACGCTGCCGGGTCGAAGTTGCGCGCCTGGACCGGGGGACTGCCGAACCAGTCGGCGCAGCAGGCGACCAACGTGGCCGCCAGCGCCGGCGGCGGACTCACCATCTCCTGGGTGCAGCCCGGTGCCGATTCGCAATCGTGGGTGGTCTGGGATACCGCGGCGCGCGACATTCCTGAGGGCAAGACACCACACGATGCCTACCATAACGAAACCGGCCACGTCGGCTCGGGTGCGGTTTCCGTGAGCATCTCCGCGGCCGCCGATACGACAATCTACTTTCGTGTCGTCAGCCAGGACAGCGCGGGCAATATCGCGTGGACCGAAGAGCGCGTGGCCACCGTCCCGCCGGGGATAGAGAGCTTGAGCGTCGCCCAGGCGGGCGACGATCTGCAGATCAAGGTACGCTTCAACGCCACGGTGCAAGACCCGCTGCTGCGCTTCGGCGCGGCGGGCGGCACGCTCGATCAGAGCGTGGCTTTCGTCGCGCAGCAAGACGGCAGCTACATGGCGACCATCGCGGACCCGGCCGATCCGCAAGCGCTCGCCTTCCGCATCGAGTGGGAATCGCGGCGGTGCAGACCTTCAGCTCGGGCACGATACCCTTCGAGGCGGGCGGAGAGCACGACGCAGTGGCCGGCATGGTCGGGATTCCTGTTCCGCAGTCGGGCGGTGCGCCCGTCGGCAACGGCCAATTCGTGCTCGTCGATGGGGTGCGCAACACGACTGCCACGCGCGTCATCGACCAGCTGCAGTTCGATCCGCAGCTGACGACCAACGGCACGCACCGCTACGACGTGTTCTTCGGCAATCTGGCGGGCGCCAATCACAGCGTCACGCTCACCAGCCACGCGCACCAGTCCACGGTCCAGGATGGCCCGGACACCGTCAACCGCGACAAGGACGACAAGATCATCAGCGTCATGCGCCACATGACGTGGCAGCAGAACTATCGAGACCCACGTCGAGGTCACGCTGGGCGCGGGCGAAACGCCAGACGGCACCGTGCACGCGGCGTTCAAGGCGGCGGGCAGCGGCATCGAATTTGCCGACGACGTCGCGCTCACTCTGGCGAGCGGCAAGTACACCGGTACGCTCGCCCTCGATCCCGGCGAGTACGACGTCAAGATCTATTACATGAACGCCGCGGGGCACGAGGTGATCGTCGAATGGCGGCGCATCACGGTGGCGGAGGCCGAGCTGCCCGATGACTTCGATGTCATCGACGACACCGACCCATTCGATTTCCACGGTCAGGAAGACGAGCTCAACCTCACGGCCGACGTGGATGATCCGGCAGGCGTGCGCAGCTTCACCGGCCGGTCGCTCGAGGTGCTGGCGAGCGAAACCGACGGCGAGATCGAGCGCCAGGGCACAGTCCGCTCGACGTGGATGCGGGGCTGTATCTGGGGCCGCTCGACCCGGCGAGGCAGCGCCTCGCCGATCACGCTGGACACGAGTGACAGCAGCGGCGCGGGCAGCCTGTCCACCGACGGGCTGCAGTCGCAGACCTATTACACCGAGATCCGCTACAACGCGCTTGGGCACAAGATCGCGACCAACGAGGACTCGGGCGTGTGGCGCACCTTCGGCGTCGACGCCAACGGCAACGCGGTGATCACGCGCCTCTTCGGCACGCAGGCCGACGAGGCAGCTGACCTGGCGGGCACGCCGGGTCATGAGCCGATCGCTGAGCTTCGCGGCGTTCGACGCGCTCGATCGCAAAGATCGCCGCATTCGAGGCGGCCACGCCGGTCGAAGGCTTGAGCGGAGTGCATCATGCGGTGACGCGCACCAGCTACGACTATGCGGGCCGCGCGGTTTCGGTGCTCGATCCCGGCGACAGCGAGGCGCGTGAGTTCCGCTACGACGGCGTGGGCAACCTGATCGCATCGATCGATGCGCTGGGCAACGATCACCCGGCGAATCTATAACCGCCGCGGCGACGTCACGGCGGAGATCGACCCGAGCAACACAGCAGAACCTTCGCCTACGACATCGACAGCAACATGAGTGCCGAAACGAACGCAGCTTGAGCAAGACCACCACCTACGCCTACGACGCTTTCGGCCGGCGCACTCAAAGCACCGACCCGCTGGATCACGCAATCACGATGAGCTACGACCAGCACGACCGGCTGGTGAGCGGTGACCGACGCGATGGGCCAGACGACCACGCGCTACTACGACAAGCGCGACAAGGAGATCTGGCTCGAAGACGCCAACGGCAACTGGTTCGGCAAGGGCTACGATGCGATGGGCCTGCTCACCCACGAGTACAGCTTCTTCAACAAGAGCCCCACGACTCTCGCCGAGGCGCAGGCGGCGCTCGACCCGGGCAATGGCCTGCACGATGAGCTGATCGATGTGGCGACCACTTACGACGTGTTCGGCAATCGCATCATCAAGACCGATGCCAACGGCCGGCGCGAGTTCTTCACCTACGGCGCGTTCGGGCGCGTTACGGGGCGCAGCCTCGAGGACGTGAACTTTACCGGCAGCGGCGCTGCGAAAATCGCCTTCAGCTCGCCCACCGAGTACGACCGCTTCGGCGGCGTGATCGAGCAGACCAGCACGCCAGGGCCAGAACATCGAGCGCAGCTACGACGCGGTCGGCCGGCTTAATCGAGATCGATGACACGGCACCGGGGTCAGAACCACCTACTACGCTACCACCTCAACGGCCAGCGCGCGACCGAGTCGATCACCGTCAACGGCACTCTAGAGCGCGACATCACCTACACCTACGACGACGCCGAATCGGTCTGGTGCGCTGGGAAGAAGCGGTCACCGGCGAGCATCTCAACTACTGCGTTCGATGCATCGGGCAATCTGACCGAGGTATCCACCGACGACCGCAGCCTGGACCACACCTACACCTACCTCGCCGACGGCCGCATCGCGAGCGTTCGACAAAGGAGAGGGGCTCAACACGTTCGACGTACGACGACGCGGGCAATCGCGTCGACTTGGGACGAGGCCGGCACGATTCATCGCTATGCCTACGACGACGCCGATCGCGTCGGTCGAGGAGACCGATGACGGCGGCACCCGGTGCTCCAGAGCTGGATCTACGATGCCGTCGGCAATATCACGCAGCACGTCGAAGACGACGTGACGACGACCAACACGTTCCTCCCCAACAACCTGATTGCGAAGACAGTCAACGGGACCCAGACCACGACGACGACCTTCGACAAGACCGGCCGCACGCTGAGCCAGACCGTGGTGAGCGATGGCACGAACTTCACCTATACGTTCAAGTACAACGCCGACGGCACGCTGGCTTCCGTGACCGGGCAAGGCGAAGGCGCTTCGGGGAGCAGCTTCTCCACGTACGACGCCAATCAGAAACTCATCCAGGCTCGATCTGGGCCAGGGCGACAACCAGGACAGCCCCGAGTTCCGAACGTTCACGTACAACAATGATGGGCAGATCCTGAGCCGCTTTCACGATGACGGCGAGAGCGCGACCGCGAACCCGACCACCGAGTATCTGTACGCCATGGGCAACCCGGTCGCCGAAGTCGACGACCAGGGTCGGATGGAAATCGACGAGGGCAACTACGACCCGATCAAGATCATCGGCGAAGCCTTTCCCGCCGCCGCAGTGATCGACTATGTCGTGCGGGCAGGCGATACGCTGCAGTCGATCGCGGCGCAGGTCTATGGCAATCCCAGCCTGTGGTTCGTGATCGCCGATGCCAACGGCTTGAGCGGTGCGGAAGCGCTCAAGGAGGGCATGCACCTCAAGATTCCCAACACGGTGCAGAACGGCCGGATCACCGCCGAAACCCGCGTGCTTTACGACGAGGGCGAAATCGTCGGCTCCAAGCTGCCGAATCTCAAGACCCCGCCGCCGCCGCAGACCGCGCAGCAATCCGCCAGCGGGGATAACTGTGCAGTCATCGGCGCTATCATTCTCATCGTCTTCGTGGCGATCGTCGCGATCGCCGTTGACCATCCTTACTGCCGGAGTTTTTGCGCCGGCTGCCGCCGCGCTCATCGGCATGACCTCCACCGCAGCGGTAGCCGCGGTGACCATTGGAATAACAGCGGTCGCCGGCGCGGTCATCGGCTTTGCGGCATCGGCGGCAACGCAGGGGATTCAGATCGGCTTCGGCTTACAAAAGGAATTCGATTGGAAGCAAGTCGGAATTGACACAGCCGCCGGCTTTGTCAGCGGCATAGCCGGTGCGGTGGGCGCTCTGGCCACCACGGCAGTCAAGGCCGCGCAGCTTGGGGTCGCTGCGACTCGGATCGCACGAGTCGCCATCGTTGCGGGCGAAGCCGCAGCGGAAGTCGGAATCGAGGCTTCCAGTCAGGCCGCAGCCAACGAAGGCCGCATCGAGCAGCCGTGGATGCTGGGCGTCGCGGTAGCCGGTGTGGCCGTGGGGGAGCTCGCTGTCGAAAGGCATCAAGGCGGCGGGGGCGCGCTTCCGGGGAGCCGGGGACGCCGCTCAGGCGGCCGATGCCGATGTTCCGGCGGCCGCCGGCAAGAACGTGACGCTCCAAAAGTCTGATGGGAGCATCGTGACCAAGTCCGTGGACGACGTTGCCGCCAAACCGCAGGATTTGACCCACCCCGCTCAAGGCGATCGACACGCAATGGGTGCCAAGCGACTCCGGGCGGCCAATCGAGTCCTCAAGATCAAGGACCCGAGCCAGGTCTACCGCGGCCCCAACAAAAAGCCCGCGTGGAAGCCGACGAGCTGGACCGATACCGCGGGCGAGGTGCTGACCATGGTGCAAAGCCCGTCGAAGCAGAACTACGCGCCGGAGTCCGAGCTGCTCGAATCGCTCAACCTGTTGAATGCCGGCCAGTGGTCGAACTTCGACAAGGAGACGGTCGCTGAATTCGCCGCCGGAACGGTAGGCAAAACAGTAAACAAAACGCTGCCGATCGAAGACGCCACGGCATCAAAGGTCCGACTATCAAGCCGCCGGACCCAGATCCCGCGGACGATCTCTTGGCGCCACCCATTATTCCCGAGCCGGAGATGCCGCCGGTCAAGATCCCCGAGAGGTCCCGCAGCCGGGTGACCTGGAGGACGTCTCAATACCATCCGTTGTCTCCAAGAACGACGATCTTTCAGCCTCCAAGGCCGATGATCTTTCGGAAGAGTCTTCGCTGGACGATCAAGGGTTGCCAGGGGATCAGCCCATCGATGATCCCTTACACAAACTGAAGCCCTTCAAGCTACCCCCACGGCCCACTTTCTCCCCGCTTCCACCAAAGGACATTGAGCCTCTTACCCCGGGAACCTATCAAGTACCCGGATACCGCTATTTATTTCAGACGCAGCCCAATAAACGCGACATACACAGAGTATCTGACGAAGGCCGCGGCCAAAACAAAGCCGCTAAGAGCGGAAAAGGGGCTTCCGGATTATGCAGACCTCTCGTCCTTGGACCTCGTCCAGGCACGTCGCGACTTCCGGGCGCACTTGGGAGAGGGGGTCTACAACAGTCATGTAGCCGAGATACGCAAGGCACAGAACAAATCGCAGGATGCGTTCTTCCGGAGCGTCGATCCCGAAGATCTGGTGCCGCTCACGGCGTATAGCAAAGAGTTCGCACCGAAGGCGGCACCCCGTTGGATCTTGCCAATCCCGGTCTTGGGGACTACAAAGTCATCAACACAGCCCTTCGAGACGCCGACACTGCCAAGCTGTCTGTTTTAGACAGCCAGATCCGACTGACGACCCATGCTCTTGAGTACCTGCCGAACTACCAGGGGTTGACTTTCCGTGGAGTCAAAGATCTCGACTTTACACCCTACAAGCCCGGAAACGTTGTAACGCTGAAGTCCTTCACGAGCACCTCTGTAGTTGGGAGCGTTGCAGCGGGTGGATAAGTGGCACCCGGATACGTTGTACGTCATGAATAGCCGAAGCGGACGCGACATTAGTCCAGTAGGACTGGCAGCTGAAGCCGAGGTTCTGTTCCCGCCCAACATTCGATTCAAGGTGCTGAGGGTGCAGGCTGCTACGAAGCAAAATTTCGATAGAGTAAATTATAGTCGATCCTCAAGGCAAAATCAAAAACCTGATCTTCCTCGACGAAGTGCCGGTGAAGACCGGCAAGTCCTCGAAGTGAGGATAGCGCCGTTCGACTTGCCAGCCGTGCGCGTCTGCGATGTGCGAGGACGTCGCGCATCTAGTCAGGAGGTCCCGGGCCGGACGGGCCACAACTTGAAACGCGTCGTCCACCTCGACGGACTTCCGGTTGTACAGTTGGAGGGCACGAACGCATATGGGGATGTCCATGGACACGAGCAACTTCGACGTCGATGAGCTGAAGCACCTGGCGCTCAAGGCCATGCGCGCCGATCGCGAGGAGGACGCCTTGCGGCTGATCAAGGCCGCGCGTGCGCAGGCGCCGGAGGACAGCGAGTTGTTCTATCTCCTGGCCATGGTGCATTCCAACCTCGGCATGGTGGATCGAGCGATCGGGGAACTGACGCAGGTACTGGCCATCGCCCCCGAGCTGATCAATTGCCGCTTCCAACTCGGCCTGCTGCATTTCACCCGCCGCGAGTTCGAGCAGTCGCAAGCGGTGTGGAAGCCGTTGATCGCGACGCTCGCCCAGGACGATCCCCTGCGGCTGTTGGCCACCGGGCTGACCTGTGTCGGCAACCATCAACTCGAGGAAGGCATCCCCTTTCTCGAGCGCGGTATCAGCCTGTCCTCGAACCAGCCGCTCAACGAGGAGATGGCTCGCATCGTCGCCGAATGCCGCCGCTATCTGGCGGAAGCGGGTTCGATGGGGATCATGAGCTCGCGCGAGGTCAAGCGCCCGGCGTCCACCGCCGAGCACGTACTGCTGTCCGGATACAACAGGCAGCCGCGGCCGAACTGAGCTTGTGTCAAGTCCATCGGCGTCTGCGCATGACGCGCAAGAGCCACCCCTTTCAACGCCACTGAGTCTGTTGCTCTGCTAACGGTAGCCAGCCAGCAGGGCTGCAATCCTGTGCCGGCTTGCTGATTCTCCGGCTTGCCTTTCGTGAATGAGTCACCTGTCAGGCGCACTTCTTCGTTGCAATGACTGTCGCTCGGCCACGACAGTTTGGTTCCTCAACTAAACGATTCAATTCTTTGTATCGGATTGGATCGGGCGTCGCATTGCGTGGATCAGAAGAGTACCAGACCATCTCATCGAACATGGTTTTCCCGCCATCTGCCACACGTTCTCAAAACCCGGAAAGATGGGTGGGTTGCTAAACGTTTTTTCAATTCTTCGGATTTCTTCATTGGCGGATCCGCGATTGCATAAGTAGGCAAAACACGCATCGCTTGTAATCAGGAGGCCTCCTCATGACGATCGATCATCGGTGGGCACGGTCTTGGGACTGCAGGACGGTTCGCTAGGTCTGCTCAATCGCAACGATCTGACGGGCGAAGGCACGCTGGACCAGCGCATGCAGGCCTACGCGAACGTCTCGGGCGGCAATCTCCTCATTCAAGAGCGGGATGTCTACCTCCCCAGCCGGGGCGACGGACTTCGCCCTGGTGCGTACCTACAACTCGCGCGGGGCCATCCGGGGTGCGCCGACGGCTGGTGCGACTGTCGACGCAGCGTCACCTTGTCCTCGCATCAGGACAAGCCGGCCGGAAGCGGTCCGGCGCCATCACCGACTACACCGTGACCTATGGCGATGGCAGCGAACTGCACTTCGACTTCGACGCCAGCCGCGAATCTGTGGGTGTCCACCGACGGGGCGGGCGCCTACGAAACCCTGCAGGTGCTCCCAGGCAACGGCACCAACGGCGTGAAGTACATCCTCACCCGCGCCGACCAAAGCCAGTTCCAACTTCGACAAGGACTTCGTGCTGCTCGCTCGATCGTGGACACCAACGGCGTGCCACCGAGTTCACCTACCAGGGCGGCACGCATGCAGACGAGTGCGCGGATGACACCGGGCATCGTCATCATCTACAAGTACGGCGGGCTAGGCAAGCTGACCAGCATCGTCGATCGGCACGCCGGCCAGGCCGACGTCACGTTGGTGAGCTACGAGCCTACAGCCAGGGCCTGCTCACTACGGTGACCGACCGGTTCGGGCACGTCACCACCTACAGCTACAACTCCAACGGCCTGCTCAGCAAGATCAGCTGCCGTTCCAGCAGACCGTCAACGGGCAGGTGCAGACCTTCGAGACGCGCGAGATCCAGTTCGCCTACCAGCAGATCAACTGGGACGATCACCCGCATTTCGTGACTCGCCTTTCGATACGGGCGACTCAGTTTGTGCGCTGACCTCGATCACCGATGCGCTCGGCGGGGTGACCACCTTCGACTACAACTTCAGTTTCAACACCACGGGCATCGCAACCCGGCGACCGTGACCTGGCGCTACAAGCCAGTCGGCGGACGCTTCTTCGCCGGCGGCACCACGCGCGTGGTCGACGCGATGGGCAATGGCCTGGCGACCTCCAACGCCGCCGAATTCCAGCAAAAGCGCGTGGCCTTGGGCTTTGCGGCCGATGTGAACGCCCTCAGCCAGGCGCAGAAGGATGCGCTGCGCCAGCAGTTCAGCCTGAGCTACACCTTCGATCCGGACGGCTACATCACCGAGGTTACGGATCAGCAGGGCTTCAAGACCACCTATACCTACGGCGGCAAGACGGCGGGCGATCCGCAGAGCGCGGTCAACCAGGACAACCTGCTGTCGGTCACCGACCGCAATGGGTGGGGGGCCACCAACAGCGACAGCGCCTACTTCCGCGCCCTGCGCAAGGACCTGGGCTTCGTCGATGCTGGCCGGCAACGGCAAGCTGGTGGCCAACCTGACCGCGGCGGAGAAAGACCGCGCTGCTGGCCAAGTTCACCACCACCTTCACCTACGACGCCCGCGGCAACCTGCTCACCGCACCGACGGGCTGGGCAACCAGACCAGCTACACCTACACCGCCTTCAACAAGGTCGCCAGCGTGACCTCGGCCATGGGCAATGCGCTGGCCACTGCTCCGACGAGGCGCATACTATCAGCAGAAGCGCGCGGAGCTGGGCTTTCGCGGCCTGGGTCGCGAGCGCTGACGCAGGCGCAGAAGACCGCGCTGCGAGCCCTGTACACCACCACCTACAGCCTACGACGCGAAGCAGAACCTGATCACGCGCACCGATCCGGGCGGGGATCGTCACCCAGTTCGAGTACGACGCCTTCGGCAATCTGACCAAGCGCACCGTCGTCTACCTCGACCCGCAGCGACCTGGTCACGCCGGCAAGCAACAGGTCACCAGCTACGCCTACGACGCCTTCGGCAACAACATCGAGCATCGTCGATGGCGAGGGCCACACTACCACCAAGACCTATGACCACTTCGGCAACCTGCTGACCTCGGTGGATGGGCGCGGCGGCGTGACGACTTTCACCTACGACGCCGACAATCGGCTCCTCACCGCGACCGATCCCGAAGGGCACACCACCATCAACGCCTACGATGCGGTGGGCAACCGCATCAGCATGACCGATGCCAATGGGCACACCATCACCCAGATCTTCGATCGCAACAACCTGCTGATCGCGACGATCGATCCGGCGGTGAGCGCCGCGCTCACGCGCACCACCACCTTCAAGTACGACATCCTGGGCAACCGCACCGAGGTGACCGACGCCGAGGGGCGCAAGACCACCTACACCTTCGATGCGCGCCGGCAGCTCGTCGATGTGGCGACCCCGCAGGTGCTGAACGGCTCCGAAGCCCTGGTGAGCTACCACACCACCTACGCCTACGACGGCGAGAGCAACATCGTGACGCGCACCGACAACAACGGCAACGTGACGCAGACCCTGTACACCCCCAACGGGTTGCTCAAGCGCCAGACCGACCCGATCGGCAACGTCACCGAGTTCCTCTACGACGCCAACCTGCCGCAAGTGCAGATCACGCATCGGCGCGCAGCTCGCGCCGGCCTTGCGCCGCGTGCTCAAGTTCAGTCGCGACGAGGAGAATCAAATCACGAGCGAAACCGATGCGCTGGGCAACATCACGCGCTACGGCCTGGACGCCCCCGGTAACGTGGTGTCGGTCACCGATGCCAATGGCAACAAGACCGACTTCGAGTACGACCGGAACAACCGGTTGGTCAAGGAAATCCGGCCCCGACGGTGACCGACCCGGCACGGGGCCGCCCATCCGCTACACCGTGCTGCACCAATACGATGCCAACGGCAACGAGGTCAGCACCACCGATGAGAACGGCCATGTCACCACCTATGCGTTCGACAAGGACGACCGCATCGTGATGGTGACCGACGGCAACGGCATCAAGACCGTCTTCACGTGGGACTCGCGCGACAACCAGACTCAAATCGCCATCGGCGTGAACGCGCACCTGGATGCGAGCGGCCATGTGGTGATCGACAGCGCCAGCGCCAAGCCGCGGTGACGAGCTTTGTCTACGATGAATTCAATCAACTCGTCGCCACGACCGACGCGGTGGGCAATGCGCTGGTGTCCTCCGACTTGCCGCTCTACCAGAACCTCAGAACCGAGCTGGGCTTTGCCCCGCTGGTCGCAGGCCTGAGCGCGGCCGACAAGACCAATCTGCTCAACCGCTTCACCGAGCGCTACGAGTACGACCGGGTCGGCAACCGCACCAAGCTGACCGATCACCTCGGTCGCGTCGACCACGCTGGGCTACGACGCGCTCGATCGCGTGCAAACCCGCAGCCGAAGCCGTCGGCACCACGGAGGAGCGCACCACCGCGCTGCGCTACGACGGCAACGCCAACCTGGTCAAGCTCACCGACGCGCTGGGGCGCGTCACGAGCTTCAGCTACGACGGCAACGACCGGCTGATCGACGAGACCGACTCCGCTCTGGGCGTTGCGTCACGCCATCATGACTACGACCACGTCGGCAACGTCACCGCCGACACCGAAGCCTTCGGCACCGCCGCAAGCCCGAACCACCAGCTACATCTATGACCTGAACGACCGGCTGACGCGCGAGACCGACCCCGAAGGCCACGTCAGGCAGCTACGAGTACGACGCGGTCGGCAACCGCCTGAAGGAGATCGATGCCCGGGGCGGCGCCACGCAGTACGTCTACGACGCGCTCAACCGCAACATCAAGATCATCGACCCGCTGAACTTCCAGACCCGGTTCGAGTACGACGGGGTGGGCAACAACGATCACGATCATCGACGCCAACGGCGGCATCGAGCGGCTGCAATACGACGGCGCCAACCGCTACATCCAGACCACCGACCCGATGGGCCGGGTCATGCGCTTCGAGTACGACCGGCTGGACACGTGTCATCACACAGACCACGGCGTTCGGACTGCCCGAAGCCGAGGTCACGCGCTTCGTCTACGACGCCGAAGGCAATCTGCGGCAAGTCACCGATGCCGCCGGCAAGGTATCGACCCAGCGCTTCGACGACGTTTACAACCTGACCAGCTTCACCGACAACAACGGCCACACCACGACTACGGCCTTCGATGCGCTCAATCGCCAGATCCGGGTCACCGACGCCCTGGGCGGGGTCACCACCTATACCTACGATCTGGAAGACAACCTGCTCACCGAAACCGACGCGCTGGGGCACCAGCGCAGTTTCCAGTACGACGCCAAAGACCGACTGATCACGGAGACCGATGCGCTCGGCGTACAGACCACCTACGCCTATGACGCGGTGGACAACCAGGTCAGCATCACGCGCGCGGCCGAACACCGCGCAAGCGCAGCACCGAACACCTTCGCCTACAACAAAGACGACCAGCTGGTGAGCCAGACCGACGCGCTGGGCAATACCACAACCTACGCCTACGACGCCAACCACAACGTCGTCAGCACGACCGACGCCAACGGGCACACGACCCTCTACGCCTACGACGCGGCCAACCAAGTCACGCAGCATCACCGATCCGCTTGGGGCATGTCACCCAATACCAAGTACGACGGCAAGGGCAATCGCACCCAGGTGATCGACGCGCGCGGCAACGCCGCAGACGACTTACTACAACCTGGATGACGAGGTCATCCTCAAAGTCGATGGCGAAGGCAATGCCGTCGACCACGAGCTACGACGGCAACGGCAACGTCGTCGCCACACCGGCAATACATGACGCCGCTTGCCGGGGTCATCGATCCGGCGCTGTTGCCCGTGCCCACGCCCGGCGCGGACGACCGGCATCATGGCCTTCGAATACGACACGCTCAATCGGCTGATCAAGCAAACCGACGCGCTGGGTGGTATCTCCACCATGGCCTACGACGCGGTGGGCAACAAAATCGCTGAAACCGACGAAAACGGGCATACCACCAACTACGTCTACGACGCGCTGGATCGGCTGATCAGCCAGACGAACCCACTGGGTGGAGTGCGCAGCTTCACCTATGACGCAGTCGGCAATCAGTTGAGCGAGACCGATGAAAACGGCCACATCACGAGCTTTACCTACGATGCCAACGATCGGCTGATCAAGCAGACCGATCCGCTGCTGGGCGAGCGCCTGTTCACCTACGACGCGGTCGGCAATCAACTCAGCCGCGACCGATGAGAATGGCCATACGACCACTTCGTCTACGACGCCGAATGATCGGCTGATCAAGCGAGACCGACCCGCTGCAATGGCGTGCAGACCTTCGTCTACGACGCGGTCGGCAACCGGCTCAGCGAGACCGACCAGAACGGCCACACCACCACGTATACCTACGATGCCAACAACCGGCTGACCAGCAAGACCGATGCGCTGGGCGGGGTAGCGAGTCATGCCTACGACGCAGTGGGCAACCGCATTGGTTATACCGATGAGAACAACCACACCACCACCTATGTCTACGATGGCAACAACCGGCTGATCACAGCAGACCGACCCGCTAAATGGCCAACGTAGCTTCAGCTACGACGCGGTGGGCAACCAGTTCAGCGAGACCGACGAGAACGGTCACACCACCAGCTACGGCTACGACGCCGACAACCGGCTGACAGCCGCACCGATGCACTGGGCAAGACGCAGGTCTATGCCTACGACGCGTGGGTAACCGCACCAGCATGACCGACGAGAACGGCCACACGACGGGCTTTGCCTACGATGCCAACGACCGCCTGATCAGCCAGACCGATCCGCGCTGGGCGAGACCCGGACTTTCACCTATGACGCGGTGGGCAACCGTGTCAGCTTGACCGATGAGAACGGCCACACGACGAGTTTTGCTTACGACGCAAACGACCGGCTGAGTCAAGCAGACCGACCCGCTGTTGGGCGAGCGCCTGTACACCTACGACGCGGTCGGTAACCGAACCGGCATGACCGATGAGAACGGTCACACCACCAGCTACACCTACGATGCCAACGACCGGCAAGTCGAGCCAGACCGATGCCGTTCGCCAAGACGCAGACCGCCACCTACGACGCGGTGGGCAACCAGCTCAGTGCTACCGACGAGAACGGCCACACGACGAGCTTTACCTACGACGCCAACGACCGGTTGACGCAAGCAGACCGATCCGCTGGGTGGCGTGCGACCGTACACCTACGACGCGGTCGGCAATCGCACCAGCGTGACCGATGAGAACGTCCACACTACCGCCTATGCCTACGACGCCAACGACCGGCTGGTCGGTCAAACCGATGCGCTGGGCAAGACGCGGATGTTCGCTTATGACTCTGTGGGCAACCGGATCAGCCTGACCGATGAGAACGGCCACACGACGCGGTTCGCCTATGACGCCGTCAACCGAGAGGTGGGCCAGACCGACGCGCTGGGCAAGACGCAGAACCATTCATACGATGCCGCCGGAAATTTGGTGAGCCTGACCGATGAGAACGGCCACACGACGAGCTACGCCTACGACGCCAGCAATCGGCTCGTCACGCGGACCGATGCGCTGGGCAAGACGCAGACTCATGCTTATGACGCGGTGGGCAACCGTATCGGTGTGACCGACGAGAACGGCCACACGACGAGCTTTGCCTACGATGCAAACAATCGGCAGGTGAGCCGGACCGATGCGTTGGGTAAGACGCAGACTCATGCCTACGACGCTGCGGGCAACCGCACCAGCCTGACCGACGAGAACGGCCACACGACGAGCTATGCCTACGACGCTGTCAACCGGCAGGTGAGCCGCATCGATGCGCTGGGCGAGACGGAGACTTATGTTTACGACGCGGCCGGCAACCTTACCAGCTTGACCGACGAGAACGGTCACACCAAGAGCTACGCCTACGATGCCAATGACCGGCAGGTGAGCCGCACCGACGCTTTGGGCAAGACCCAAAGCTTTGGCTACGACGCGGTGGGTAATCAAACCAGCATGACCGATGAGAACGGTCATATCACGAGCCTTGCCTACGATGCCAACAACCGGCAAGTGAGCCGGACCAATGCCTTGGGCAAGACCCAAAGCTTTGGCTACGACGCGGTGGGTAACCAAACCAGCATGACCGACGAGAACGGTCACACCACGAGCTACGCCTACGATGCCGACGACCGGCAAGTGAGCCAGACCGATGCGCTGGGCAAGAGCCAGAGCTATGGCTACGACGCGGTGGGTAACCGCACCAGCATGACCGACGAGAACGGCCACACGACGAGCTTTGCCTACGATGCAAACAATCGGCAGGTGAGCCGGACCGATGCGCTCGGCAAGACGCAGACTTATGCCTACGACGCTGCCGGCAACCGCACCGGCTCGACCGACGAGAACGGCCACACGACGAGCTTTGCTTACGACGCTGCCAACCGGCAAGTGGGCCGGACCGACGCCCTGGGCAAGACGCGGACTTTTGCTTATGACGCGCTAGGCAACCGTATCAGCCTCACCGATGAGAACGGGCACACGACGAGCATCGTCTACGACGCCATCAATCGGCAAGTAAGCCGCACCGACGCGCTGGGCAAGACACAGACCAGCACCTACGACGCGGCCGGCAACCGCACCAGCCTGACCGATGAGAACGGCCACACCACCACCTACGCCTACGACGCCAATGACCGACTGACCAGCCGTACCGACGCGCTGGGTGGGGTGCAGACGCTTCGCCTACGACGCGGTGGGCAACCGCACGAGCCTGACCGACGAGAACGGCCACACCATCACCTACGCCTACGACGCGACAACCGGCTTGGTCAACAGACCGACGCGCTGGGTGGGGTGCAGAGCTTCGCCTACGACGCGGTGGGTAATCGGGTGAGCGAGACCGACGAGAACGGCCACACGACGAGCTTTGCCTACGACGCCGACAACCGCTTGGTCATACTCACCGATGCGCTGGGCAAGACGCAAACCTATGCCTACGACTTTGTCGGCAACCGCAGCAGTCTGACCGATGAAAACGGCCACACCACGACCTACGCCTACGACGCCGCTAACCGGCTGATTAGCCAGACCGACGCGCTGGGCGGCGTAGTGAGCCGCGCCTATGATGCGGCGGGCAACCAGGTGAGCGAGACCGACGAGAACGGCCACACCATCACCTACGCCTACGACGCCAACAACCGCCTGGTCAGCCAAACCGACGCGCTGGGCAAGACGAAGACGCGTACCTACGACGCGGTCGGCAATCGTTTGACCGAGACCGACGAGAACGGCCACACGACGAGCTTTACCTACGATGCGATCAACCGGGTCGCAAGCATGGTCGATGCCCTGGGTTTTGCGACGAGTTTTCGCCATGACGCGGTCGGCAACACCCTGGAGACCCGCCAGCAGTTGAGCCTCACCGACCCGAGCCAGCAGCAGATCACCCGCCATGCCTACGACGCCCTCGATCGCCGGGTTTCCAGCCTGAGCGCCGAAGGCTTCCTCAAGACTTTCGAATACGACGCCGTCGGTCATGTGGTCGAGATGACCGCGTTCGACAACAAGTTCTTGCCGACCGCGGCAGGCGAGGCGCCCCTCACGGGCAGCGGGCCGAGTCGCGTCACGCTGGCCAGCTACGATGCTGACGATCGCCTGGTGAGCGAGACCAGCCCGCTGGGGTTTGTGACCCGCTACGAATACGATGCAGTGGGCAACCGCACCGCCATGGTCGAGGCCGACGCAACGGCTTTTGCGCGTCGCACTGAGTTGCACTACGACGCCGTCAATCGTGTGATCGAGACGGTTGATGCCCTGGGAATCGTCACGCACACCGTGCGCGACGCGGTCGGCAACGCGCTGGAAGTGCACGAGGCGTTTGGAACGCCCGCTGCTCGTGTCATGCTTTACCAGTACGACGCCAACGATCGCATCAGCCAGCAAACGGATGCCTTGGGCGTCGTTAGCCAGTTCGCCTACGATGGTGTTGGCAACCTCATCGAGCGCCGCAGCGCGGTGGGGCTGGCCGAGGCGCGCACAGAACGCTTCGAGTACGACGCCAACCGGAGGCAAACTGCACAAATCAACGGCGAAGGCGAGCGCACCGAATACGCTTACGATGGAGTCGGCAATCGAACGACCTTGATCGTCGCCCCAGGGCTGCCTGAGCAGCGCATCAATCGCTTCCGCTACGACGGCGACAACCGCTTGATCGGCCAGACCGACGGCAATGGTGTCGAAACCCAGTACCAATACGATGGCGCCGGCAACAAGATCAAGACCATACAGCTCGCCGCCGCGTACGACAGCGACGGCAACCCCACCGGGACTTATCAAGGCCAGTCCATCAGCGGGCAGCAGCGTGAAACGCTGTTCGCCTACGACCTGGACAACCGGCTCACCCAGGTCACCGACCCGATGGGCGGGGTGACGCAGTACGAGGTCGACGCCCTGGGCAACCGCACCCGGATCACCGACGCCAATGGAACGCAGACGGTCAACACCTTCGATGCCGCCGGCCGCTTGCTCACGAACTGGGTTCAAGGCGCCGACCACGGCGGCGTTCTGGTCACCAACCGCTACGACGCTTTCGGCAACATCGTCCAGACCCGCCGCGGCTTCCACGACGGTAGCGATACCCGCCAGACCACCTACGCCTACGACAAGCGCGACCGGCAGACCACGATCACCGAATACGACAAGGTCGACAGCCTCAGCGCCGCAACGGTGTTCAGCCAGGCCTACAGCGCCGTCTTCGAGTACGACGCTTTCGACAATCAAACGAAAATGGCCCAGGGGCTTTATCTTCTGACCGCAGGGGATCCTGGCTACGACGCCGCCAAGGCCGCGCTGGCCCATCCGCTGATCGCCACCTTCAATTACGACCAGCACGACCAGCTCCTCGCCTCGACCGATGGCGTCGGCAACATCCTCGCCTACCGAACGATGCCCACGGCAATCGCATCAGCCAGACGACCGGGTTCGGAACAGCCGATGCACGCACCGTCACCTTCAGCTACGACCAGGCCGATCGGCTCACCGGCCGCAGGAGCCCCGGTACCGGCGGGGTGGTCAAGCTGAGCTATGACGAAGCGGGCAACCAGGTCGAGAAGAACACCCTGCAAAGCGGCAGTGAGTTTGGTAGTGGCGCCGACGCCCCGGTGTGGGTGACCGAGCGCTTTGCCTACGACGGCAACGGTCGCGTCATCAGCCAGAGCGACGGCCTGGGAGTGATCACCGAGCACGTGCTCGACGCCTTCGGCAACGAAACCGCCACCCGTTTTGCCGCCGGCACGCCTGACGAGCGCATCGCCAGATTCGAATTCAACGCGAACAACGACCTGAGCGCCGAAATCGACGCTTTGGGCAACCGCACCCGCTTCGAGGTCGACAAGCTCGGCTACCGCATCGCGCAGACCGATGCGTTGGGCTTCGTGACGCGCTTGTACTACAACGAGTTGAACCAGCAGATCGCGACGCTCGATCCGGAAGGCTTCTTGACGACGTTCAGCCGCGACTCGGCCGGCAACGTGATACAGCTCGACGTCTATCAGCAGCGCTACACGGCACCTGCCGATCACGAAGTGCCGCCCACCCCGGCGGCGTCGGATACGCCGCGCGCGACGCGCAACGAATTCGACGGGGCGGGTAACCTGGTGCGCAAGACCGACCCCGATCAACGCGTCAGGGACTTCGTCTTCGACTCGGCTCGCAAGCTGCGGCAGATCACCGACCACGGCTCGAGCCTGCCTGCCGCCCTCGCCCTGACGGCCGACCCGACGCCGCGCGTTCAAACCTTCGACTATGACGCCGCCGGGCGCCTGACCCGGTTCACCCATGTCGACGGCGTGACCGAGGAATTCGCCTACGACACGGCCAACAACAAGATCCGCGAGACCATCACCAACCCGCAGGCCCTGGCGAGCGGCGCGGTCCGACCCGGTGCGAACCACGGTCTATCAGTACGATGCCGACAACCGCCAGATCGCGCAGGCCTTCGATCCCGATGCGCTCAATCTGGTCGGAACGCTGGCTTACGACAAGGCTGGGAACGTCGTCGCCAAGACCGATGCTCTAGGTCATGTCACGACCACGACTTACGACCTCGGCAACCGCATCGTGTCGATCACCGATCCGCTCGGTGGCGTGGTCCGCTTCGGTTATGACCGCATGGGCAATCGCACCAGCATCACGGATGCGCTCGGCAATGTGACTCGCTTCGAATACGACCTCGACAACCGCGCCACGAAGGTGATCCTGCCTGCGGTCGACGTGTTCACGATTCGCGACGGCCTGCAGACCGGCGTGCATCCGACCAGCGAGACCAAATACGACGCAGTCGGCAACATCGTCCAGGAAATCGACGCCAGCGGCTTCAAGAGCACGGCCTTCTTCGACGGCAACCGCAATCGCATCGCCGAGATCAACGGCGACAACGTGCTGCGGACCTTTGCCTACGATGCCAACGGACTCGTGACTGCGGCGAGCCTCTACATGGACGCGCGTCGACGCGGCAGCGCACGATGCGGCACCTGCCGCCGCCGCCCGACGGCGAGGTTCGCACCATCCTGAGCGAATACGATGCCGCGGGGCGGCTGACCCGCACCGTCTATCCGGCGATCGAAGCGACGAGCCTGAACGGCGCCGATACCGCGGATCCCACGGCTACGACCGCCATGGTCACGCCGGACGAGCGACACGCCTATAACGCGTTCGGCGAGCGGGTGCGATCGACGGACCGCAACGGGAACCTCAGCTATGCCTACTTCGACCAGCGCGGACGCGCTGTGGCCACCGTCGACTCCGCCGGCTATCTGATCGAGAGCGCCTACGACGATCAGGGCAACGTGGTGCAGCAGCGCAAGTACGCGACGCCCCTGAATCTGGCGACAGTGACCGCGGGAACGCGGCCCACGACGCCGAGCGGCGATGCGTTCACGGTGGATCGCAGCTACGACGCCGCCAACCGGCTGATCGAAGAGACAGTCGCCTCCCGTCGCGATCGATGGCGTCGCTGTGCCCGAGCGCATCATCACGCGTTACACGCTACGACGCCAACGGCAACCAGACCAGCCGCACCCTGGCGGCAGACAGCCCCGAAGCGGCCACCGAGCACTATTACTACGATGCCGCCAATCGCCAGGTCGCGATCGTCAATGATGCGCGCGTGTTGCACCAGTTCGGCTACGACGCCAACGGCAACCAGACTTCAATCAAGCGCTATATCGACCCCATCTCGGGGTCGGTCACCCTGGCCTCGGCGACGCTGAGTACGCTGCTTGCCGATATCACGCCCAATGTGACGCAGGACCAGGAAACCACCTTTGCCTATGACGCGCTGAATCGTGAATCCCGGCTCACCGATCTCATGGGGCCGGGCAGCGCCGACGACATCACGATCAGCTCCAAGTACGATGCGGTCGGCAATCTCAGCTTGCGCACCGACCCTGAGGGGTTTGTCACGCAGACCGCCTACGACGCCCTCGGCCATATCACCCAGACGCGTTCGCCGGACGGCAACCGCTCGTTCATCGAGTACGACGCTGCGGGCTTCAAGATCAAGGCGTGGACCGGCGACCTGGGCTCGAACCAGGCGACCGCGGCGACCAACGTCACGGCCAGCATCGGCAATGCCCTGAGCGTGGGCTGGGAGGTGGCGGGCAACCAGTTGACGAGCTTCCTCGTCTACGACACGACGGCGCATGATGACCCCTCGGGTTATGCCAACGAGAGCGGGCAGCAGGGCAGCGGGGCCGTTTCGGTGGACGTTGCCCTCACCGGCTTGAGCGCGGGCAGCGTGGTCTTTTTCCGCGTCGTCACGGTCGACGCGGCGGGCAGCAGGGCGTGGACCGATGAGTTCAGCGTCACGGTACCGGTGCTGCTCAGCAACCTGTCGGTGGCGCAGGCCGGCAGCAATCTGGAGATCACCGCACGGTTCAACGGTAGCCGTGACCGGTCCCGAACTGCTGTTCGGTGCCGGCCAAGCGCTCAACAACACCGTCGCCTTCGTCCTGCAGGCCGATGGCAGCTACAAGGCGATCGTCACCAATCCAGCGCAGGGCGGGCAGGGTTTGTCTTACCAGGTGCGTTGGACGGCCAACGGCAACACCTATCACGACTGCGGCCACGTCCTTCGAAGCGCCGGGCGTGCATCAAGCGATCGACGGCACCTTCATCTGGCCCGTGCCGCAGCCCGCGCAAGGCGATGCGCAAATCGTGTTGCTGAATGGCCTGCGGCTGGAGAACGCGTTCCAGGTCAACGGCCAGCTGCAGTTCACTCCGGCGCCGTTGGCCAACGGCAGCCACGTCTACCAGGTGCTCTACGGTCAGTCCGTGGCCGAAAGCCACGCCTTTACCGTAACCAATCGGGATCATCAAACCACCGGCGCGCCGAGCGCCCCGGTAGACGTCCCGGGCGGCAAGTCCAGGACCTTCACCTTTCAGCACAATTATTCGAGCCACATCGAAGTGACGCTGGATGCTGCCGAAGCGTCCAGGGCCGCGGCGACTCTGCAGGTGGCGTACCGCGCCGCGGGCAACACCGGTTTGGGCGGCTTCACCAACGCCACCGTGACCAGGAACGTGAACACCTTCAGCGCCGATGCACCCTTGGCGCCGGGTGAGTACGACATCAAGGTCTCGTATATCCATGACGGCCAGGAAGTGATCGTCGAATGGCGCCGCATCACGGTGGAGGCCACCGTCTTAGCGGCACCGATCGTGCAAATCGACAACATCTCTCCGTTTGATTTCGCCGGTCTGCCCTCCAGTTTCGTGAACGATCTCAGCACGACCGCCTTGGACCTGACGGAGGTCAAGTCGATGACCGTGGTGGCGCGCGAAACCGATGGCGGGATCACGCGGCTCGCTAACGGCGACGTCAACGTCGACCCGGGGCTCTACACCGGTGCGGTCGACCCGGGCAATGCTGCATTCACGGTTCCGATCACGACCACCGCCAGCGCGGGCGCGGGCTCGGCGAAAGCCGATGGGCTCGTTGCGGCCACCTATTTCACCGAAATCGAGTGGAACGCCCTGGGCACCAAGATCGCCACGAACGAGGACACCGGTTTGTGGCGGCGCTTCGGTGTGGACGCGAACGGCAATACCATCGAAACCCGCGTCTATGGCACGCGTGACGACGAGCTCGCCGGGCGCACTCCGATCGTCACCTACAGCGCCTTCGACGCGCGCAACCTGGAGATCGCGCACTTCGGCGTGAAGACCGCGGTCGACGCG
This sequence comes from uncultured beta proteobacterium, assembly GCA_963802355.1. Lineage (GTDB taxonomy): Bacteria > Pseudomonadota > Gammaproteobacteria > Burkholderiales > SG8-41 > SG8-41. The sequence continues at coordinate 23,994 of CAWDIV010000018.1, forward strand.
AAACGGCGACGGCATCGAGGAGACGAGCGCGCGCGCGGTGAGCCGTGTCACGTACGACTACGAGAGCCGCAAGCTGACCCAGCTCGATCCTACGCCGGACGCGCTCGCGCAGACGTTCGAATACGACGGCGCTCGGCAACCTGATTCGTCAAACCGATGCGATGGGTTTCGTCACGCAGATGTTCTACGACCGGCGCGGTCAACGAGGTGCGCCGCGTCGATGCGCGCGGCTTCTCGACGCGCTCCGTTTACGACGCCGCGGGCCGCAAGGTCCAGGAAATCGACGCGCTCAACAACGCGACGGCTTTCGGCTACGACGCGTTCGACCGCCAGACCAGCATGACGGACGCGCTCGGCGATACTGACGCAGATGGCCTACGACCAGCGCGATCGACTCGTGCAGGTGACCGACGCCAACGGCAACAGCACCCGGTACACGCTACGACAAGCGCGACAACCGCACCTGGACCGAGGACGCCAACCGCCACTTCTTCGGCCAAGCCTACGACGCCATGGGTCGCGTGACCAACATCTACAGTTTCCAGTCGCGCACCTCGGCGTCTCCTGTCGGACAGGCATTGATCGATGCGCTCAACATCACCCCGACGCCAACCACACTGGCGCAGGCAATCGATGCGGTCAGTAACGCCGCCAGCCCGTACCGCCCGGCGCTCGTCAATGAAGCCACTGCTTACGATATCTATGGCAACAAGCGTTCGGAGACCGATGCCGAAGGCCGCACGCGGTTCTTCAGCCTACGGCGGCCTTCGGCCGTTTGACGAAGCAAACCGACGAGGGCGGGCGCGTCACGACATTCGGCTACGACCGCTTCGGGCGCACGATCAGCGAAACGCGGCCCAAGGACGCCACCGTTACCGGCGCGAAAAACATCGCCCGCACGTACGACGAAAACGGCCGGGTCAAATCCGTCACCGATGCCGCGACGCAGGTATCCACGACCTATACCTACGACGTGGCCGGCAGTCGCATGCACGAGACCGTCAGGGCGCCGAACTTCTTTCTCCGCGATCCCGGTCACCGCACGCAACATCACCTACGACTATGACGGCCTCGGCCGCATGGTGCGGTGGTCCGATCCATACTAAGCCAAGAACTCTGAGCTACGCCTACGACGCCGTCGGCAACCAGATCCACGTCTCCGGCAGCGATGGCGTCGACCACCGCTATTCCTTCGACGCCAACAACCGCGTCACCCAGGTACTGCAGGGGCGTCGACCTTGATCGCGGCATACACCTACGACGCGGCCGGCAATCGCAAGACGTACAACGACGGTTCGGCTACCGCGACCTACAGCTACGACGCGGCCGATCGCGTCGTTCGCGCCGACATCACGCCGAACGCAACGCCGGCGAATCCCTCCGACGATACGCACATGACGTGGCAATACGACGCCGTTGGCAACGTGACGCAGTACCAGGGAGCTGGCCGCCGACAACTTGACGGTCAAGTTTTCGCAGACCAACCGGCTAGACGGCCAATAACCGCACGCAGCAGACCAGCACCAACGATCAGCGCGACCCGGACGCCAAGAGCATCGTCAGCACCTTGAACGCGCTCGACAAGGCCGGGCGCGTGCTGGTCGAGGGGACGCACCGACTCCACCGATCCGGACGAGGTGAAGACCACCACCTTCACGCACGTGTATTCGAAAGACGGCCGCGAACTCTCGATCACAGCGACCGGCAGCGACGACAAGACCGGCAACAGCAAGGCCACCTTCGATGCCAACGACCGGCTGGCGAAGCTGGATCTGGGCAAGGGCGACGATCAGGATTCCGCCGAATTCAAGCTCTTCATCCGCAACAACGACGGCCAGATCCTGCGCCGCTTGCACGACGATGGCGGACGAGACGCCACGACGGCACCACGCAATCCCAGAGACCACAGTTCCTGTACGCCAACGGCAATCCGGTCGGGGAAACCGGGACCCAGACCGACGGCAGCACCGAGACCGTGCTCGACAGCGGGAACTACGGCCTGATCCCCAACATCGGTGCGGAGTTCCCGGCGGCCGCGGTCGAGCGAATACCAGGTGCGCGCGGGCGATACGTTGCAGTCGATCGCCGCGCAGCTCTACGGCAACCCGAGCCTCTGGTTCGTGATCGCCGACGCCAATGGACTCACGGGCTCCGAGCAGCTCAAGGCGGGCACGCGGCTCACCATTCCCAACAGCGTTGAGGCCGGCCGGCTGACGTCGGACACGCACAAGGTCTACAGGGAGTCCGAGATCGTCGGCTCCAGGCTGCCCAATCTCAAGTCGCCCGCGCCCTCCGGCGACATCTGCGCCATCATCGGGGCGATCATCCTGGCGATTCTGGTCGCCATCGTCGCCATCATCATCACGATCGTCACGGTCGGGTCGCAACGCCCGCCGCGGTGGCGCTGCTCGGCCTGGGCGAGAGCACGGTCGCGACGATGATCGTCGGGGCCGTGATCGGCGCAGCCGTCGGCACGGTCGTGGCCGTCGCGGCCTCGGCGATCACCCAGGGCATCAACATCGGCTTCGGCCTGCAGCAGGAATTCGATTGGAAGCAGTTTGCCGGCGAGATCGCGGGCGGCGTCCTCGAGTGGCATCGGCGCAATCGCTTCCGGAACGGCGTTCGCCTTGACCAAGGTGGCCACAGCTCGCCGCCAATGCCGCCCGCCTCGCGCGTCGTGGCAGCCATCGGCGTCGATGTCGCCCTGCAAGTCGCCGGCGAGGCCGTTCGCAGGTGGTCGCGCACGACGGCCGCGATCGAGCACCCTGGATGCTCGGCGTGGCCGCGGGCGCCGGCAATCGCCGGCGAAGTGTTGTTGGGAGCATTGAGATCGCGGGCGATGCGCGACATCGACGGCGCCAAGAACACCGGCGGCGATGCGGGACAATCGACGTCCGAGGCCGTGCCCACCAAGCGCGTTTTGATCGCCGACAGTCCCGACGTCGTCAGCAGCAAGCCGGTCGGGGATGTCGGCAAAGCGACCGAAACCGGTGTCGTGGCATCGCTCAAGAAGCGTGGATACCGAGTTCAGCGATGCCAGCGCAAGCGGCAAGGCCAGTCTCGAGATCAGGAACCCGGGCAAGAGCGTGGCCGCGAACGACAACACGAAGAGCTTTAAGCGGCCCACCTTTGCGGATAACGCCGACTCCACCTTGAGCGACGCGCTAAGCCCCAACCGGCTCGACAAGAGCGCAAGCCTGGATCAGGCGATCGCAACCAACAGATTGATCGCGGGCGAGACCTCCGGCTACGACCAAAAATCGGTGACGAACTTTGCCGAGGGCTCGGTGGGCAAGGTCGAGGACAACACCGTGCCGATCACCAGTCTCATTGACGACGCTGTGCCCACACCGACGGTGGCGACACCGAAACCCGTCAGCCTCTTTGATGATGTGCTGCCGCCTCAACATGTGATACCGACCTACAGCGGGCCCGCGCCAGTCAAAAACTTGCAGGAGTTGATGGAGGCGAACGCCTCTAACCCGCAATATCGCGACGCTGACCTGCCCGATTACAACAGAATACCTTCGCGGTATTTCTTGCCCCAATCGATAGGCGATTCCAACCTGCCGAAGCCCGCCAAAAATCTGCTTGCCAAGGCCGTAGGCTCGTCGGAAGAAAAGGCGCTGGAGAGGATGAAGAGGGATTTCCTGTCGGTTTACAACAACAATAAGGAAATTGAGGAACTCTTAGCAAAGGGTACTAAATTGCCTGATAACCTGTCTCGTTTTGAGAAGACTTCGGCCCAGCTCAAGCAAAGAATTGAGGATTACCGGACAGGATTCGAAATAAAAATCGAGAGGACTGGTGAAAAGGTCAAGGTCGAAGCCAACCCGGAAATGGTAAGCAAACTCGAAAAGATGGATCCGGTGATGTATGCCGCCATCAAGGGCTATTCGGACCCTGATTGGAGCAAGAACAAAAAGGTCGCCATGCTGGGATATAGAGCGCGCCTCAATAAGCAAAGGAACGAAAAGGTAGTTACGGACCTTAATCCACAGCAGGGCAAGTGGGGAGTGGCTGATTACAACTACCTCAATCCAGTGCTGCGCGGCCTGGAGCCCGCGGACGCTGAAAAAGGAGCCTTCAAGGAAATTGGCAAGGCCTTCGATTCTTATATCAGACTGGGTACCAGGGGATTGAACAGCCTGGAAGAGTACCAGGGTACTGTTTACCGTGGTGTAGATTTTTCAGACAACGAAGCCCTATTCAATAAGCTCTACAAGGAAGGCGGAACATTTACCGAAAAAGCTTTCGCAAGTACAACCCGCAGGGGAGAGGGTGCATTTGGAGGGGATGTCCTGTTGGTCATCAACTCGCGAGGCGGTGGACGCAAGATAGAGGGTATCTCTGGCCAGCCCAGTGAGCTGGAGGTTTCATTTCCGCCGAACCGGCAGTTCAAGGTGCTGAAAATAGAAACCTTGGACCAACCGGTGAAGGGAATCTTCGGCCCAGGCGACGATAAAGTGCGCAAGCGGATCGTTTATCTGGATGAGCTACCAGCGCAAAAGGTCGAAGGAACTAAGCCGGACACCGGCGTGCCGACAACTGTTGCGACACCTACCAACCTCGTCCAAGATCCGTTACGAATTGAGGCACAGAGAGCCGCCAAGGAATTGCTCGAAAAGGCGGCCAGGTCGGAGGCTTAGGTTACGCCTGCGCTCGAGCAGTTGGCCACAAAGCATGGTGGGAAGTTGCAGGGCTTGGAGGTACCGACTCAAGACCGAAGAATCCTTGACTCGGAAGCTGGAAGATAGGGTGCGGACGAGAATAAATAAAGGAGAAGATCCTGGACATTTTTCCTCGGGTGTGAAAATCGAGGCCGAGAAGGTCAACGACGCGCTTCGATACACGATGATTCTGCCGGAGGCAAAATATTTCAAGGAACCGGTGGAGATTCAGCTATCCCTGAAAAAACAGGGTTTCGAGGCAACCGCTAAATGGGATGCATGGAACAACCCGAGCTACCGTGGAATCAACTACACCTTCAAGGACAAGCAAGGCCAGCTCTTTGAGCTCCAATTCCATACCAAAGAGAGCTTTGACGTGAAGTCGCGACTTCATAAACTCTATGAGGAGTCGCGTCTACAGACCACGTTGCCTGAGCGCAAGAAGGAGCTCAATGACGAAATGGAAAAACAGTGGCTCAAGGTATCCAGGCCTAGTGGAATCAAGGGTATTGCAGACTGGATATAATATGACCTGTCGTTATTTTGCATCGTACGATGCGGATGGCACTGTCTCGCACCTGGTGCGCATCTGTAAAACAGACACTGCGCTCTGGGGTGAGTACTACCGCGCGGGACAATGGGTCGAGGATAGCGCAGTCATGTCCTATCTGAGCGATAACACTCTGGGTCAGCCCATCTAAGAGGACGAGGCCATGGCGATCGTCAACGATGAAGATCGACGCACAGGGCACGTTGGAGGCGCATCCACGACGCGACTGGCTGCCGAAGAAGTCTCACTGCTCGAGATATTGAGGAAGGACAGGCAGGCGCGGGCGAGAATTCCGGTCTCGGACACGAAGCCGGCTAGTCGTCCCGAGAAATATGCTTTTCCCATCGGGCTGGACGACGCGGGCAACCCGTTTCCAGTGCCACCACGGCGTGACCTGGATTCCTAGCCTGACGCGCCAATACGGCCGCCGTTCGATCCCTCTGGTGGTGTGGCAGCGTGAGCCTTCACGCCTCGGCGTCTCCCTGGAGCAGCCGCTTGTCCGGAATTCGGTGATTGATGACGGCGTCCTGTTCGACCGCTAGCACCTTAGCTCTGGGCCTTGCAGGTCCTGAAACGAAGTGTTGCGATGCGGGAAAACAACTCGCGACGCATGAATTCGTGCTTGCGCGGATTGCGGCGCAGCGCTTCCCCGTCCCGCAGATAATACGCATAGCACTCGGCGAAATCCTCGCTGGGATCACGCGCCGCGATTCTTGTGACGTGCGGTCTCAGCGGCGCCAGTTGCGTTGACCAGCGATGTTTGACGTGATGGTCCAGCAGCCAGTAGAACACATAGTGGCCGATCTCATGAAACAAGATGTGCCTGAACTTGGCCAGGCTGTCGAAATCGTACACGACGACACAACGCTCTTGAAGGAAGAATGCTCCTTTGACCGTGAACGACCAACTCCCCGGATATGCGGTGAGTTCCTGCGTCGCCCGCTCTGGATCGTAGATGACTCCGCGCAGGCCTGCTAGATGGGCATTGGGAATCGATTCGATCGCGCCTACGATGTCATCAACGTTGACAATTCTCTGCGCGGCAAATCCCGCGAGCCACAAATGCACTCTGACGTCGAAGTGAGCATTATCGCGCTTGAGCAAATAGGTCTTGGTTGGCGCGGACGGTATGCGCAGCATGCTTGATGCTATCGTACCCCCGCTTTCAAGCGCTATCGCCGGCTGCAATGCGCGCGCGATGGACGCGAGATGCCCCGAGTCGCGTCGATTCCGCCATGACGCAGTAATGCTGCGTCCGGCGGCAGAACTGGGAAACGCACGCGCGGTACTCTGCTCGCCGGCGTCATTCGGGCTACAATGATCGCGCGGCAACCGGTATACGCGCTCAGCCGTATTGCGCACCGTCGACGACGAGCCTACACGTGAGCATGGACCCGATCAACAGCGTCTCGCAGGTCATGGATGCCCTGCGGCGCAAGATGTCCGAGAACCTCGAGACACTGCGCCTGTCGGGTAAACTGCCGGCCGGTCAGGGCACCGCCGCCCGGCCTGCCCGTGCTCGATCGCCGGCGGACCTGCGCAGGACGGTTGGGCGCCGCGTAGGTTCGGTCTCCGACAACGATCCCGCGTTCCACCAAAAGACCGCGATTCTGTTCGTCGAGTCGGTCCTGCTCGACCAGTTCGGCGAGAACCTCGTCAATGCCCCGGCATTTCGCGAACTGGTGGAGCAGGTCTCAACCACCATGATCCAGGACGAGGCGATCGCGTCCGATCTGCGGGCAGCGATCGCCGAACTGCGCAAGCGTTGACGCGCGCTAGAAGGTGGCATTGATCACTAACGGTGGAGCTCAGCCTGCGACGGCGCGACGCTTGCGGCGCGCCCCCCCGGAGATCATGCTCGCTTCGCGCTGAACCCCGCTAAGCGTGAGCCGAGCAGACCAAGCAGGCTGAGAGCGAACAAGGTGAGGCTGGTCGGCTCGGGGACACTTTTTACAGAGATCATGTCATCGAATCCAAATTGAAAGGAGACCAGCGTCTGTATAGTAACGGTAGAAACAGGTTCGCCTGAGATGAACCCGGCGAACTGCCCGGTACCTAATCCAGGAAACGGGTCGTAGACGCTGGGGGCGATATCGCCGAGATTCGTCGCCAGCAAGTAGGCGTTTGCGGCAGTAGAAAAAGTATTGAAGGAGATCCCGAAGCCATTAATGAGTGTTGGAAAAGTAAACGTAACTATGTCGCTAGGGATGAAAGCCTCTCCACCGAGTGGATTATCTGTCCTGCCGAGTCCATTGGGAGGTGAAATATCCGCTCCTCCAGCAGTGATAATGAAGTTAGCGGTCGGATCGCTGAGAACGTATACCACCCCGTTCACCATCCCCCCGTTGGGAATGATTGTGCCCGAAGCAAACTCATCCCACCCCTCAGTCGTGGAAGGAGTACCGGAAACCGCAGCTCTAAACGCGTCTCTGGTGCCAAAGACAATGAAATCCGCCCTCGCTGGCGCCGTAAGGCTCCAGACCAACACGGTCAACGTGGCCAATCTCGTGGTGGTTTGATGTAGGCTCAACATCGTTTTACCCTTTGCGCGCTAATCTGGACCCGTTAAATTTGCTGCGTCTAGGTTGCATCCGCAGCACTAGGTTAACCCCATTTCCCTCCAACCCGCACGCTGGATGCATACTAGGCGCCTTATCGCGCCTTGGATGGCAGGGTAACAGGTAGGGTAAGGGTGACAATGGCGCTTTGTCGCTCTGTTTTCCCCCTATGAAAACGTGCCGGTTCGATTCCGACCCCCGCCTCCAACCTTATCTCGCGCAGCGCTGTACCTCTTCCTTCCCCCTTGATGAGGGGAGGATCAGAGGATGGGAGGACTCGCGTAGCGCATGAATCATCCCTGCCACGGGACGCCGCGTGGGCCGCGGTGGTAACGTCGCCCACTCGTCCATCGGACCTTTGACAGAAGGAGCACCACCATGCCGAAGCTGACAATTAAGGCTGCTCGCGACCTCCAATCGTCGTTCAAAGGCCGCATCACCTCGTGGCACGAAGCTCAAGCCGAGTTCCGCGGCAAGCCCACCGTCCTCATCCCCGAATCGATCGAAGACGTGGAGCGGGCCCTTCGCTTGGCGCAGGCCGCGAATCGGCGCGTATTCGTTCGAAGCGGCCGCAGCATCTCGGCCACCGACGTAACCAAACCAGCCGCCGCCCCCGCGCAGCGGCGGCCGCCGTGAGCAAACCGGCCGCCGCGATCGTGAGCTTGGAGGCGTTTCGAGACGTCGACGTCAGCGACCATCGGGTCACCGTCGGGGCGGCGGCGACGACGGGCGACGTTGCCAAGAAGCTGGCCGACAAGAGCCTCTTCCTCCCGCTCGATGACAACCGTACGCAGAGCGTCGTCTCGGCCGTACTCAGCATGGGCGCGTCGCCCTTTCTTCGCAGCGGCACCGGGTTCGGCCCGCTCCGCAACGCCGTCGTGGAGGCTGAGGTCGTACCGACCGAAGGCGTCGGCGCGGGCCGAGCGAAGACGCTCCGCAACAAAGCGCTCCGCGACGTCCTGGACGGCCGCCGCCCCGCGGTGATCACGAAGCTCGTCCTCGACGCCGACCCCGCGAAGACCGACGAATCCGACCGCTGGACGCGGGCCTGGACGGCGGTCTACGAGCGGAAGACCTTCGCCGCCCTGTGCGATGCGCTCTTCGGCGCCGGCGCGCGCAATGTCCCCGAGCGCGTCGACCTGAGCGTCCGCGTGACGTCGGCCGCGTACTCGATGAAGCTCGTCATCATCCGCACCACCGGGCACGGCGACGCCAAAGCCATCGAAGCGATCATCCAAGCTGCCTTCGAGACAGCAAAGCTCGCCGTGCTCGAGTCCAGAGCAGGTGGACGGTCCCGGCTCGAGCGTCGCTACCTGGGTGGCGACGGGTCCGGGCGAAGCGGCGCCGGGCGAGATCCCGGCGCGGTTCGGCAGCAACGCCGCGCCGCGGCCGTACGCCAAGTTTCGGAGCGCATTCCTCGACGCGGTCGACTTCGCCATCGGCGTCAACTCCCGCACCGGCCGTGCGCGGGCTGCTCGCGTTCGGGCCTGGGCGGAGCTCCAGCTCGCGCCGGGAGGCGACGTGGTCGCCCGCGCGGAGATTCTCGACGCGGAGGCCGACGCGAAGGTCGCGAAAGAAGCGCGGGATCGCATGGCTGCGGCGATCCCCGCGGACAAGGCCTCACCTACGGCCGCGGTCGCGCGCCGAGCGCTCGTTCGGCGCGCCTCGACCCGGGCCGTCCTGCGCGGCGTCGCCGTCTTGCCGAGCCTCACGCCGACGCCTGGCTTCGACCTGGTGTCGAGCAACCGCGCCGGCGGCAACAAGATCCCTGGTTTCAAGGGTGATGTGCTCGATAAGTCGGATGGCCGGAGCTACTTCAACGCGATCCAGCAGTACGCCGTCTCGTCGTACTCGCAAAAGGTCGTGGACGCCCGCATGACCCCCAGGTTCGTCGCCGTGGCGGAGGACGCGGCGGACGTGACGCTGGCCGTCACATTCGCTGCGAAGCAAGGCCTCAAGGTCGTGACCCGGTCCGGCGGACACCAGTATTGCGGCGTCTCCTCGGGCGGCAGCGACACGCTGCTGATCGACATGAGACTCTTCAAGAACGTCGCGTTCTAGCACCGTCCACCGGCGCCCCGACTCAGGTCACGGTGGGTCCGGGCGTCGCGCTGCTGGACGGCTCGAAAGACCTGCGTGACAAGGGCGTCGTCATCCCGCACGGCGAGTGCCCGCTCGTAAACCTCGGCGGCCACGTGCAGACGGGAGGCTTTGGCCACGAACTTCGCAGCCTCGGCGTGACGGCGGACTGGGTTCGCTCGTTCAAGATGGTGACGCGCGATCCGCAGTCGCCGCCGGGAACCGACGTTTACGTGGAGCGCGAGTTCACCCGGCCGAATACCGGCGGGGGCACCGGCGCCCCGACGGACGACGACGTGTTCAGGGCCGTGCTCGGCGGCGGCCCGAGCAGTTGGGGCGTCGTGACGGAAATCACCTTCGATCTGGTGTCCGACGGCGAGTATCCCGACTCGGCGGGCTACTCGTATCCGTACCCATATTCGTACCCGCTCGGCACGATCAAGGAGGGCTTCCGCGCCGCCATGGAGATTTACCGTCAGTGGGCGACCCGACAGAGCAGAGGCCAGCTGCCGCCGGGCATCGACCTCTTTCTCACGGTCGTTTCGGGCGACTTCCCGCGGCCGGCCGCGCTGGTCGTCGAGACCATGTGCAAGTACAAGGCCGGCCTGCCGGAAATCAAAGCCGTCATCGACGCGGTCGACGCAGCCGTGCCCACGTTGATCAGCGACGCGGCATATGAGCTCAGTACAGTCAACGGCGCGACGCGTCTCTCGGTGATCGCGGACGAAGGCGTCCGCAAGATCGGTATTACCGGCCTGCCCAAGAGCGGCCGCGAGTTCGACTTGCCGTACAAGAAGTCGCTCCACAACACGAAGACGCCGTTCTCGAAGGACTTCCGTGATCAATTCGTCGACCTCGTCCATAGCGCCTACGAGTCCTCGGGCCTGAAAGTGGTGTTCCAGGGGGCCATCTGCGGCGGCGACTTCAGCGCCAATGGGCAGAAGAAGACAACGCACATGCAGCGGCGCGACGCCCTCGCGGGGATCGTCTTCGACGTGTTCTACGAGGACGGATACGAGAGCCAAGCCGAAGCCTTCCAGCGGAAGATGAAGGGCTTGCTGGGGACGTTCAGCGGCGGCGCCGACGTGCGCATGCTCTGGGGCTCGTTCGAGGACGAGGGTACGAACGGCGCGCAGCTCGACATGAGTCTGACGGCCACCCAAAACCTCTATTACGACTCCGGTGGCGAGTACGCGCGATTGCAGCAGATCAAAAAGTACACCGACCCCAACGACCTCTTCCACACGTCCTTCACCGTGCGGTAGCCTGGCTGACTCAAGCGGGCCTTCGCAGCTGAACCCAACGGCCGATCAGGACGTGAGACAGGGTGAGCAGTCGGAGCGGTTCAACACACGACCGCTTCCACAACCGCTGTACTCATAGCGCCTCGATCTGTGTAATGGCGTTAGCGTATCTCTTGGTGCACCGGCGTCCGCTAAAATGGTCGGGGACGATCAATAGCGTGCAACGCTGATGAAGGTTTGCCACGGAGGGACCGCCATGACGAAACCGACTCGCAGCAAGGTTAACCAGTCGTTCGGGAAACTCGACGACATCGTGAGGCGAGCGATGGAGCAGACGGGTGCGCCGGGCATCTCCTTGGTCGTCGTCTTCGATGATCAGGTTCTCTATCAGAAAGGCTATGGCGTCCGCTCCACCGAGACGAGGGCGCCCGTGCAACCCGAGACAGTGTTCCAGATCGCCTCGCTGTCCAAGCCGGTGTCGGCGACGATCATGGCTGGGCTGGTCGGCGGTGGAAAATGGAACGACTATGGCAAGGGAGCGTTCGCCTGGGACGACCCGATCGTCAAGTACGCGCCCCATGTCGTCCTGAGCGATCCGTGGGTGAGCGAGCACGTCACGTTCAAGGATCTGTTCGCACATCGCAGTGGGCTTCCAGGCGCATCTGCCGGCAACGATCTCGAGACAATCGAGTACGACCGCGACACGATCCTGCAACGGCTTCGGTACGTACCCATTGAACGATTCCGTGACCGTTGGGACTACTCGAACTTCGGCATGACACTCGCGGGTGACGTGGCTGCCAAGGCGGCCGGGACGAACTGGGAGGACATTTCTGAGCAGGTGCTCTTCGATCCGGCGGGTATGGCCTCCACGAGCATGCGCCACCAGGACTACCTGAAGCAGGCCAACCGCGCCGAGCTCCACGTGAAGATCGACGGCCAGTGGAAGCCCGCGTTCAAGCGTAACCCCGACGCCCAAGCCCCCGCCGGAGGCTGCAGCTCGAACGTCGTCGACCTCGCTCACTGGGTGCGCCTCTCGCTAAAGGGTGGGGAGCTGGGCGGCCAACCCATCATCGACAAGAACGCACTGGATGCGACGCATACCCCGGTGATCATGGCCAGGCCACCGGCACCGACGATCGCGGCCCCGGCTTCCTTCTACGCCCTCGGGTGGGTCATCAACATGACGCCCTATGCGGAAGTGGAATGGAATCACTCCGGTGCATTCTCCGTCGGCGCCTCCACGGTGGCGAAGCTCATCCCCATTGAAGGCCTCGGCATCGTTGTCCTGACCAACGTTGCCCCCATCGGGGTACCCGAGGCGATAGCAGAGGCGTACTTCAATCACCTCCACTCGATGCCGGTGACCGACGATGAGGTCTTCGCGGTATGGCAGCAGCGCTTCGCCGGTCTCTATGGCAAGCCTCCCGACGTTTCGAAGCCGGCGAACCCGGCCGCAGCCCGGCCGGAAACTGCCTATGTCGGCACGTACACGAATCCCTATGTGGGTAACATCAACATCGTGGCGCGGAACGGGAAGCTCGACATCGTCGAAGGTCCCAACGCAATGCGATTCACGCTCGAGCACCTGGACGGCGACACGTTCATCTACAAGCACGACCCCGAACTGCCCGACTACCCGGCGATCGTCAAGTTCACGGTCGGTCGCAACGGTGTCGTAACGGCGCTGACCGACTCGGCGTTCGACGCCACTGGGCAGGGCACGCTCGCACGGGTCTGACGCTGTTTTCGCAAACGCTCTCGGCGCCTGCGGTGAGGCGAGCGGGCGCCGCGGTCAGTGACCATCCGTCGGGAAGCGCGGACGCGGCCGGCCGCCGAAAGTTGAAACATCAGCCATAGACCGTTTCGGTCCGGATAGCTAATCGCGAGGGCAGTTGAGCAGGCTCGGACCATACAGCTGATCGAGGCGGCGAATTCGTGGCTCATCGTGATTTCATGCGCAAGGCGTGACCCAGGGTCCGGCCGCCCTTGCCGTAGTCCATGCGGGGCTATACGCGGCATGCGGTCATCCCGCGAAGGCGGATTGGATGGGAGAGCGGGACCTCGCGCGCAGGATCGACCTGCGTCATCGCGTATGTCAAGGCGGATGGCGTCGCCCGCGGCCGTCACGAGAAGGAGGGCGAGCATCTTGGTGATGAGGTCGGGTGGTAATTGAACATCCTTAACAATTCCGTGTCTGTGGTCTGGATCAATTATCCATACCGCTTTGTCTATGTCCGGTTCATAGGCACCCATGCGCAATACGACTTAGATGGGCGCGCGAGACACATCGAAACGGTAAGAAATGGAAATCAAGCCTATCAAGACAAAGCGGATTACCGCGTAGCGCTGAAAGAGATCGAAAGCTGATGACGCGGAGCACGAACGAGGGGTGAGCGCTGGACGGCTGGTACGCTGGTCGAGGCATATGAGAACAGGCCTACCGCTTGGATCTCCCCGATCCGGTCGAGGCGATCAAATTCCGCATGGAACAAAAGGGCATGACCGCAAAGGACCTCGTCCCGATGATTGGAAGATCAACGCGTATATGAAGTCCTGAGCCGCAGGCGCCCGCTGACGCTCGCCATGATCCAGCGGCTGCACACCGACCTTGGCATTCCCGCCGAATCTTTAATCAAGCAAGCCGACCGGAAACGGGCAGCCTGAGCCCATGCGCAAGAATTATTCAGAACGCGCGTGGCGATCCAGGATCGTCCCGGAACATGAGCGTTGGCTCGCATGAACCGAAAGCTCGAAGAGACTTGCGCCTCGCACTTGCGGCAACCAGCGGTGTGATTACAGATTCACGTGCCGGCCGCGCATCGGCAGCCGAGCATCTGAATTCCGCCGCAGAGAAGGGACGATCCTCAAGTGTATGTCGCGGCGCTGAAGCAATCGTGGAGTCGATCGGGTCGACGGAGTTGCGAAGATGACAAGGCTCCGCCGTGAATACTTCAGAGGGCGCTTTCACCGAAGGGAAAGCTTCGCCTCTCCACATACTCGAATCATGAAAGTGGCTAAACTCAGGTCGGAATCGCTCGAATTTGAGGGACGGTTTTTCTTGAGACTTTTCGGACAGTTGGCGGGAAAAAGTAGTCGTACAGCGTTATTGCTAGATATCACCAGAAATTGCAAAACGCTGATTTGGAAAGAATCACTTCGTAAGCCTTTGATCGGCAAAACGCATTTTCGCCCTGCAAAGCCGTGTGGGCGTGTGTCCCGACAACCGCATCAGCGGCGGTAAGGTGCCCTCGGTGCGCACACGCAAGGTCAAAAGCTGTGCTGCGTATGGCCGCGCAAAGCCTGCACCATCAGGTGACATCGCCACATGGAGGCGGCCGCTGATCGTGTGACCACTGATGACGTGAGGGGATCGTGCGGAAACTGATTGGTGCTTTCATCGCGTGCCTCGGTTTCTGCAACGTGGACGCGTCGGCGCAGACCTATCCCGTCAAACCCGTGCGCATAATCCTCGGAACCGCGGCGGGCGGCACCGGCGACATCTCGGCGCGCATGGTCGCGCAAAAGATGGCCGAGAGCCTGGGGCAGCCGATCGTCGTCGAGAACCGTCCCGGCGCGGGCGGGGCGATCGCGGACGAGGCCGTCGCACGATCGCAGCCGGACGGCCATACGCTCCTCTATGCGGCGGGCGCTATTACGACGCTGCCTGCGCTACGCGCCAAGCTGCCGTACGACGTCGAGCGCGATTTCGCGCCGATCTCGCTGGTCGTGCTCACCGTGTTCACCCTCGTTGTGCACCCTTCGGTGCCGGTGCGCGACGCCCAGGGGCTGATCGCGCTTGCACGGGCGCGGCCTGGGCAACTCATGTTCGGCTCGCCCGGCATCGGCACTTCGGGACATCTCGCCGGCGAGCTTTTCGTCATGATGGCGGCCGTGAAGATGCTGCACGTTCCGTATAAGGGCGCGCCCGAGGCCATCGTCGGCGTCGTAGCGGGTGAGATCGACGTCGGCGTGCCCACCGTGACCGGAGCGCTGCCTCTGGTGAATCAGGGGAAGCTGAGGGTACTCGCAGTGAGCACCTCCAAGCGTTCAGCGCTGATGCCGTCGGTGCCGACGCTCGACGAATCCGGCTTGAAGGGCTACCAGCGCGCCGGATGGAACGGCTTCCTCGCACCGGCGGGTGTGCCGCGGGAGATCATCACGCGGCTGAACACGCTGATCGTGAAGACCGCCAACGCGCCCGAAATGAGGGAAGCGCTGGTGAAGCAGGGCTACGAAGTGCAGACCTCCACGCCGGAGGAGTTTGCGGCGTTCATCCGCAGCGAGCGCGCGCAGAACGCGAAGCTCGTGAAGTTCGCGGGCATCAAGATCGAATAAACGGAGAGAAACAGAGGAAAATGAGCATGGCAAGACGTGTGGAATACGTTCCCGTCGAAGAAGCCCGCCGTCTCGGGCGCGAGTTCGGTATCGGCGAAGCGCAGGCGAGCCGGAGCGCTTTTCGCATGCTCGCGAACCATCCCGATCTCGTGAAGCACGTCTATGGTTTGCTGACGATGCTTTCCAGCCGCAACAAGCTGCCGACGCGGCTGCGCGAGCTCATCATCATGCGGCTCGCGTGGAGGGCCGGCGCCGAATACGCCTGGTTTCAGCACTACCGCATCGCGACACAGGCCGGCATCACACCCGAGGAGATCGGCGCGGTTCGCGACTGGAGGAAATCGGATCTCTTCGGCCCCGCGGAGCGGGCGGTACTCGCGGCCGCCGACGACACTTGCCAGCAGGGGAAGATTTCCGACGCCGTGTGGGCGGAATGCGCGCGGGAGCTCAAGGAACCCGCCGTGCTCGTCGAGATGGTGGTCGCGATCGGGAACTGGACGATGTTCGCGCAGCTGCTCCAGTCGCTCGAGGTCCAAATCGAAGAAGCCGCCACGCCGTGGCCGCCGGATGGCAAGGCGCCGAATTGATGCGGCGCTACACCGTGCTCTTCGTGTTCACCGGGCATGTGACGAGTCCGAGCCTCTTTCCGAAGCTTCCTTTCGACACGGTGCGCGATTTCGCGGGCATCACGTTGCTCGCGACGAACGAGGCCATGCAGCAGGCGCGGCAGTATCTCGCGGCAAGGTAACCGGAGCGCTACTGGAGCTTGTAAAGTCTTGCGGCGTTGTCGACCAGCACTTGGTGGCGCTCGGTCTCCGGGATACCCTCGAAGCAGCGCGCGATCGCCTTCCGGCTTTCCGGCCACGTGGATGTGCTCTGGGGAAAGTTCGTGCTCCAGAGGAGATTCTTGACTCCGGTGTGCTCCCGGGTCTTGAGCCCCGTCGAATCGAACCAGCCGACCAAGTGACACTGTCGCTTGAAGAGCACCGACGGCAGGATATCGTAGCCCTCGGTGTGCAGGCGCTGGCGCTCGAACTGGTGATCGGCAAGCTCCAGCTCGTAGGCGCCCCACGCGAGTGAGGTTTCGGCGAACACGACTTTCAGCCTGGGGAAACGCTCCAGGATCCGCGAATACAGAAAGTTCGCCACGACCAGCACGGTGCTCACCGGGCGCGTGATCGCTTCCATCGCGGCCGCGACTTCCGGCGAGAACCCGGAATAGGGCGGGAACTGAATCGCGCGCGTCGCACCTGCGTGGAAGCACAACGGTACGTCGAGCTCCTGGCAGGCCGCCCAGATGGGGTCGTATACGGGTTCGTTGATGTGCGGCACTTCACGCAGCATCATCGGCACCGACGGCATGACGACGCCGCGATGGCCCTTCCTGACTGCGCGCTCGATTTCCTTCGCCGCCGCGTCGGGAGCCAGGGGAACGATGCATTGGGGGATGAAGCGCGGACTGACGGCTGCCCACTCGTCGACAAGGAAGTCGTTGTACGCCTGCACGCAGGCGAGCTCGAGCTCCGCGTCCGCGAGACTCGCGAAGGTTTCACCCGCGCGCCCTGCTACCGACGGATAGAGGACCGAATAGTCCACACCGTCGACATCCATCGCTGTGAGCCTCTCGCGCGGGTTGTAGGCGACTGCCGGCACTTCCTCCCAACGCTGCGGCTCGCGGGCGCGATCGGGCATGGCGGCGCCTGCGATCGCGACACCGCCCAAATCCACCGGGTTTCCGTCGACGACCCAGCGCTCGCTGCCGTCCGACTGGCGCTCGACGTGCGGAATGCGATCGCCCCACTTCGCCTCCGGCATCCGTTTCGTCCAGACCTCGGGATGCTCCTGGACGTGGTCGTCGGCGCTGATGAATCCGTATTTGAGCTCCATCGGGAGGCAGCCTTTCAAGCAACCTCTGAACAACCTGCGCGGCGCCGCATGCCGAGCAGGTATTCAGCTGAGATAGATTCCAGGGGCGTGTGGCCCCTTTTCCAGAGTTTCCTAGTTGAGGCCGTAAGTGCGCAGCGCGTTGCCGTAGCACAACTGATTGCGCTCGGCCTCCGGCACGCCCTTCAACGTGCGATCGACGAACTGCCGCGACTCGGGATAGGTCGACGTCGAATGCGGAAAATCCGATTCCCACATAATGTTGTCCATGCCGATCAGGTGACGCAGCTCGATGCCGGCGCGTTCGTACCAGAAATTCATGCTGATCTGGCGCTTGAAGAGCTCGCTCGGCCGCGTCACGATCCCCTGCGTCCATAGATGGCGGCGCTCCCATTCGTGATCGCAGGCTTCCAGCATGTAGTTCACCCACCCGATGCCGGTCTCGGCGCACACCCAGCGCAGGCGCGGGAAGCGATCCAGCACGCCCGAGAATATGAGATTGGGGATGAACTGCGCCTGGTTGGCGAATCCGCCCGCCGGTCCCATGGCCTGTCCCTGGTTGGGCGTGAAACCCTTCCAGCGCGGCACCCTCAGCGCTATGCCGGCGCCCGCATGCCAGTGGATGGGCACGCCGAGATCCTGGCACGTCGCCCAGAGCGGATCCCACCAGGTGTCGTTGAAATGCTTGAGGCCCTTACGCACCATGCTCGGCTCCGCCACCATGACGATCCCGCGATGGCCCTTCTTGACGGCGCGCCGCGTTTCCTCCGCCGCGGCATCGACGCCGCTGAAGTACGGAACGATCGCGAGCGGAATGTAACGATCGCTGTGCTCGCGCCATTCGGCGAGCGCATCGTTGTAGGCCTGCACGCAGGCGAGCTCGAACTCGGCATCGCCCTGGAAAAAGGTGCCGCTCTGCACCGGATCGTTGGGGAACAGCACCTCGCCGTCGACGCCGTCCTGGTCCAGGGCCTTGAGACGCTCGATCGGGTCGTAGACGAGTGCCGGCACCTCGTCCCAGCGCTGTGGAAAAGTTTTGCGGTCCGGGTCGCTCATCACCGTGGGACAGTTGACCGTGCCCCGCTCGCCTACCACCTTGCCGTGCACGAACCAGCGCTCGACCGGCTTGTCGGAGGCGCGGATCATGTGCTCCTTGTCGGTAGTTTCCCGAACCTGGGGAATCTTGTCGCCGAACTTCTCCTCCGACATGCGGCTGGTCCACGTGTCCTTGTGCAATTGAGCGTGCGAATCGCAGCTGATCAATCCGTGCTTGATCCTCATGGGCTCCTCCTGCTGGTGAGTTGGACAAGTATAAGCCTCGCAGGCCCGTAATCCTGGTGCGCCGAGGGGCAGGCGACTGGAGCGCGTTCGTTGACACGATTGGCGTCATCGCCTACCGTGTATCTACGTGTAGATACATTAGGGGATGCGATGGCGACCAAGGGCCGGCGAATCGAACTCATGGTGTCGAAGTGGGGCAATAGTCTCGCGGTGCGCTTGCCGGCTGAATCGGCCAAACGGATCGGCGTTCGGGAGGGCGATACGCTGATTGCGGAGGTCTCGGCTGACGGGCGCTTAGTCCTTGCCCCCGAAGGCCGCGTGGTCGGCAAGTCCGAAGCTCGGCGGCTCCGTCAGTTCCTTGGCCGCCAGAAGGAAACGGCTCCGGTGATCGGGGATATGCGCCGGGCCGCGCGCTACTGATGATTTACGTCGATACGAGCGCCTTGGTTCCGGTCTTCATCCGGGAACCGAAGAGCGAGGCAGTCATCGCGTGGCTCGAGTCGTCAGGCGAGCGTCTGGCGATAAGCGAGTGGTCCCTAGTCGAGTTCGCTTCGGCCGCTGCGATCAAGGTACGCACCGGGCAGGCGGCGGCAGCCCTCGCGCAACAGGCCACGGCACGCGTCCGCGACTTTGCGCAGAAGCATTGCACGGTGGCCGTTCCAGGGCGAGAGGAATTCCGTCGCGCCGCCGAGCTGGCAGCTGACGATGTGAAGCTCAGGGCGGGCGATGCACTTCACCTGGCCATCGCTACCAGTCTGAGCGCACAGGGAATACTCTGTCTTGACGACGCGATGATCGAGAGCGCCAAGTCGCTCGGGATGAATATCGTAACGGTTTGAGGGTCTGCGTGGTGCCCGGGGCGGGATTCGAACCCACATGCCCCTTGCGGAGCTACGGATTTTAAGTCCGATGCGTCTACCAATTTCGCCACCCGGGCCGCGCGCCGATTTTACCCTGCGTTGAACTTTGACTTAAAATGCCTCGGCGCAAGCCATACCGCTTCCGGTTCGGATCCGGTATCGCCCACCACGTGAAATCAATTAGTTAGCAATTCAATGGGAGGGAGCATGGCGTCGTTGACGACAAGGCATATGGCATCCACAACGCTGAAAGAGGCCGACAAAGTGCTCAGCGCCTGCTTCGACGCCTTGCGGCAAGGTAAAGTCGAAAATCGTGAGGCAGGGCTCATTTCCGGCTGTGCTGACGACTATACGAAACTGTTTCGCTCTCGACTACAACACGAGAAACACGTTGGGAGGGAGCCCGATTCGGTGGCCGGCACACCGAACCTGCAATGCCTGATGGACTTCCTGGTAGGAGCCGATTATCCAGCTGCCGTTACTGAGGCGAAACGCATTCGCACCCTGATGAAGCCGATTCTGGAAAACGCTCGCGCGAACCTCAAGGAAGCACGAAGGTAGGAACGACCGGCCCCGCTCGAATCCTGCAGCTCTGCCGCGCGCTCGCGCCGCTTGGTGCGGCTGTGCCCCCGGGTGCAGGCCGCCGTCCCGGCCGGGATGCGCGAGCCCGTGGACAGCAGTGTTCAGATGAATCTCTCGCGTTTGCTCAGGTATCGATCGTACAGGGCGGCTTCACCTTTATCGGTGATCTTTATGCATTCGGCGGCACGCATGGCAAGCCTCAGGGCCAGTAACTCGTTGTACCCTTTCTGAAAGCCATCCGGGACGGGCGGGGTAGGGCCTCCATGAGCGGCCCGATGAAGGAGTTCCAGTAGTTCCCACGCGTTCGGCGAAAGTCCTTTTGCGAAGGGCGGCTCATCGATTGCGCCTGAAGTTGACTCCAATGGCAGGGGATCAGGAGAGAACTCGGGGATCCGTCCTGGCGGAAAGTGCATCCGGCCATA
This sequence comes from uncultured beta proteobacterium, assembly GCA_963802355.1. Classification (GTDB taxonomy): domain Bacteria; phylum Pseudomonadota; class Gammaproteobacteria; order Burkholderiales; family SG8-41; genus SG8-41. The sequence continues at coordinate 44,462 of CAWDIV010000018.1, forward strand.
CGGTAGATCCAAGCTGTAATCATCCTGGTCGGGCCTAAAGCCATTCTGCAGCGCCGCCATCAGCGCTTTGCCGTAACTAGCATGCGGCTCAGAAGTCTTCTCAACTCGTCCGTCAGAGCCGAAGCGCTGCCAGAGCCACGTGGTTGCATCGGTTTTAGAATGACGAACAAAACTCCAGCGAACAAAGCTGCCGTTTGACATGTTTCCCTCCTAGAGCAGGACATACAAACGCCGCGCGACGCATCTAGGTGCGCCTGCGAAGCCCAGCCCATCCCCGCGCGGCGACTTAGACGTCGCTCACATTAGCAACCCGGCCCGCGCGGCGGCGCGCTGGCCCGGCTTCATCCCAAAGCAGTATCCTAATCCGTGGGACAATTTTAGGACAGTGTGCACGAAAAACAACAACACACCATAATAACGCGCTACCGCAAATGCCTGACGGAACAACAATCGATATAATCTGAGGCCCCGTAAAAGGTGTGGCGCAAGCCATAGCAGTTCGAATCCGGACTTACCCACCAATCGTATAGGCGTCGATAGTCATGACAACACGACGAAGGCTCGTCAACCTGACATGAAAGCCGGCCGTTATTTCCCCTAGATATAGCGCTCCAATCCACTGAAGCCCTGTATTTCGCGGGGACGATAATTATGGCATCATTATTGCTTCATAAGGGAGCCAAAACGGGATAGTTGCGGTCAGAGTAAGAGTTGGCTTGCGGGCTTGGTCGGGAGGGCCAGTGATCGTCTTTGATTTGGGTTGCGAGAACAACCATCGCTTCGAGGGCTGGTTTGCCTCGAGCAAGGATTTCGAGCACCAACTCGAGCGGAAGCTGATTGTCTGCCCGCTGTGCAGCAACGGGAACGTGGCGCGCATCCCGCATGCGTCGCACATTAGGAGTGCCGCCAGCGTGCGGCCAGCGGGGACCAGCGAGGCGGGGCAGCAATACGCGAATGTCGGCAAAGACCTGCTGCTCAAGCTGGTCGAACAAATCATGGAGCACACCGAGGATGTGGGCCCGGCGTTTCCTGAAGAAGCCCGCAAGATTCACTATCGAGAAACTCCGGAGCGCAGGATCCGCGGTACCGCTTCCCGCGAGGAAGTCGAAGAACTGGTGGACGAGGGCATCGAGATCGTGGCCCTGCCCATACCGCCGCACAGCGCTGGCAAAGCGCATTGAACGCCAAGGCCGGCTGCGGAGCCGGCCCACCCACATCGATCCGTTCGTATCCCCGCGCGGCTCAGTCGCGCGGTATCATGTAGGTCGGTTCAAAATCATTCGCTGTGCCGTATCCGAGTGTCATGGATGGCGCGACACTGGAGGCTCATGATGGAGGCGGAAGCATGAGGTTCAAACATATCCTTTTGCCTACTGACGGTTCGCCCTTGTCCGACAAAGGAGTTAACCGCGGAATCGCGTTCGCCAAGCAGATCAAAGCGCGCGTCACCACGATACACGTGGTACCCGAGTTCAGGGCGCTTGCCGACGATAGCCTTTTTCCGACCAGCGCGGCGGTGCGGCAACGTTTCCTTCAGGAAGCCGGCTTGCGGGGTCAGCGTATCGTGGCCAAGGTTGCCAAGAAAGCCAAAGCGATGGGCGTGCGCTGTAAATCCATCGTGGCGCCGAGCGGCCTGCCCTACGAAAAAATCATCGCGGCGGCCCGCAGGGAGAAGTGCGATCTGATCTTCATGGCGTCCCATGGCCGGCGCGGCCTTTCCAGTGTGCTGCTGGGCAGTGAGACCGCGAAGGTTCTGACTCACTCCAAGATACCGGTGTTGGTGGTGCGCTGAGGCCTTCGGCCGCGCATCGGATGCCTGACTAGCAGACCGCTTTTCATGGGGAAGCGCAAGCCTCGGTTCAAAGGAAGCTAGAGGCGGTTGCACTGTAACTGCGACTTTCCCTGCCTTAGGGGAGCACGAGGGGAAATATCCCCTCATTCCGTTGCCTCCTGCAACAGCCCCGGACCGGAACGAAAATGAGGGAGCATGAGCTATCCTCTCTTTTGCACCCACTCAAAGGGAAATCATGGCATTCGAAGCCAGCCGTAGCGATTTGACCGTCGGGGTGGTCGGCACCGGCGCGATGGGGCGCGGGATCGTGCAGGTCGCCGCCGCCGGCGGCATGCGCGTCCTGATGACCGACAGCCGGGCCGGCGCGGCGCAGGAAGCGCGCGACTTCGTCGGCAAAATGCTCGACCGTGCCGCGGAGAAGGGCAGCATGAGAAAGGACGAAGCCGTGGCGGCCGTGGAGCGGATAACGGCCGTGAACGGGCCCGGTGACCTGAAGCCGTGTCACGTCGTGATCGAGGCTATCGTCGAGAATCTCCAGGCGAAGCAGGAACTGTTCGCGGAGCTCGAGGCTGTGGTCGCGCCGGATTGCATCTTGGCATCCAATACTTCTTCGCTGTCGGTGACGACCATCGCGTCGAAGCTGAAGACGCCACAGCGCTTCGCCGGCTTCCACTTCTTCAATCCGGTGCCGCTGATGCGCCTCGTGGAGGTGATCGAAGGTCTGCGAACGGAAAGCTGGGTGGCCGACGCGCTGATGGAGGTCGGCCGGCGCATGACGCGCGAGCCGGTGCGGCTGAAGGACGCACCGGGTTTTCTCGTGAACCAGGTCGGGCGCGGGTTTTCGCTGGAAGGCTCGCACCTGGTATCGGAAGGCGTGGCCGCGTTCGCGGACGTGGACCGCGTCATGCGCGACGTCGGCGGTTTCCGCATGGGGCCGTTCGAGCTGATGGAGCTGACCGGCCTCGACGTTACGCAACCGGCATCCGAAATGATCTACCAGCAGTTCTTCCAGGAGCCGCGCTATCGCCCTAACCTCATCATGCGCAGCCGCTACGAAGCCGGCGTACTGGGCCGCAAGAGCAAGCAAGGCTTTTACGAGTACGACGCCGAGATGAAGCCCATCGTGGCGCCCGAGCCCGCGCCGCCCGCCTCGCGGCCGGAGAGCGTTTGGGTGAGTCCGGCGGAGCCGCAGGGGCATGCAGCGCTATCCGGATTGCTGGAAAAACTGGGAGTTGCTCCCGAGACAGGGGCCCATCCGGCTCCGAAGGCGCTGTGCCTGGTCACGCCGATAGGCGAGGATGCAACGACCTGCGCGGTCGAGCAGGGGCTGGACCCGGCGCGTACGGTTGCCGTGGATACCCTGTTTCCGATGGTCAAGCGCCGCACGATCATGGGCACCCCGCTCACCGATCCGGCCTATCGAGAGGCCGCGCACGGGTTGCTCGCCTCCGACGGCGTTGCCGGTGACGGTGTGCCGCGACAGTCCCGGATTCATCGCGCAGAGAATCGTCTCGATGATCGTGAATATCGGCTGCTCGATCGCGCAGAGCCGCACTGCACAGCCTGTCGGACATCGACAAGGCCGTGACGCTCGGACTTAACTATCCGAATGGGCCGTTCAGGTTCGGCGACGTGCTGGGCGTGGAGCGCGTATACAAGGTGCTCTCCGCGATGTATCGTATCTACGGCGATCCGCGCTACCGGCCGAATATCTGGCTCACGCGCCGCGCCAAGCTGGGTGTTTCCCTGCTGACTCCCGAACCCTAGTTCAGAACCCTGATCCAAGCGCTCACATCGATGTAGAAAGGAGCTCCCATGCTCGACGCCTATATCTACGAAGGACTGCGCACCCCGTTCGGCCGCCACGCCGGCGTCCTGGCCAAGGTCCGCCCGGACGATCTGCTGGCCGACGTGATGAAGTCGTTGATGAAGAAATCCCCGTTCAAGCCGGAGCAGATCGAGGATATCGTCGTCGGATGCGCCAACCAGGGTGGTGAGGACAGCCGCTGCGTCGCGCGGCATGCGGGGCTCGCCGCGGGTCTGCCGATCGAGACACCGGGTACGGTGCTGCAGCGAAATTGCGCGAGCGGTCTGGGAGCGTTGGTGCACGCGGCGCATGCGATCACGGCGGGCGAGGGCGATGTGTTCCTCGTCGGCGGAGTGGAGAGCATGAGCCGCTCGCCGCTGGTTATGAGCCGGTCGGAATCGGCGTTCGGCCGTGACGTGAAGCTCTTCGACAGCACGATCGGCCCGCGCTTCTCCAATCCCAGGCTCACCAAGCAATTCGGCGACGACCAGATGCCGCAGACGGCGGACAATCTCGCGCGCGAATTCGACATCAAGCGCGAGCAGGCCGACAAGTTCGCGCTACGCTCGCAGCAGCGCTATGCAATCGCCAAGGGCGAGGGCTTTTTCTCCGGTGAAATCTCGCCCGTAGAGATGCCGCCCACACGCAAAGGCCCCGTGCCGCCGGTGGCGGACGATGAGCATCCCCGTCCCAATACAGATCTCGATACCCTCGGGCAGATGAAAGCGCTTTACGAAGGCGGGGTGACGACCGCCGGCAATGCCTCCGGCGTCAACGACGGTGCGGTGGCCATGATCCTCGCCTCACGAGCGGCCGGCGAAAAGGCGGGGATCAAACCGATCGCCCGCGTCATCGCCAGCGCGGCCATGGGGGTCCCGCCGCGCATCATGGGTATCGGGCCCGTCGCCGCTTCGAAGAAAGCGCTCGCGCGGGCCGGGCTCACTATCAAGGACATGGACGTCATCGAGATCAACGAGGCGTTCGCCGCCCAGGTGCTCGCGTGCCTGAAGGGCCTCGACGTCGCGTTCGACGACAATCGCGTGAATCCGAACGGTGGCGCGATCGCGGTGGGCCATCCGCTCGGCGCCTCGGGCGCGCGGCTTGCACTGACTGCGGCACGCCAGCTGCAGCGCAGCGGTGGGCGCTACGCGCTCGTGAGCCTGTGCATCGGCGGCGGGCAGGGCATGGCGGCGATTCTCGAACGCGTATAGCGGACGCATCGCCGCCAAGACAAGCCGGCGTAAGAAGCCCGAGGACACGACACGGCAGGCAGTCTTCGTGCCGTTATGCTTTCGTCTCCCAGCCCATGGCCAAAGACTACTCCTCGGTGACCCTGATCGGCGGAAAATTCAACTGGGAGGATCCGTTCCTGATCGAGGATCAGCTCACTCCTGAAGAGCGCATGATGCGCGACACGGCGCGGCACTACGCCCAGGAAAAGCTCATGCCGCGCATCAAGGATTGGAACCGCCGCGAATATTTCGATCCGGCAGTGATGCGCGAGTTCGGGGAACTGGGCTTCCTCGGCGCTCCCCTGGAAGGCTACGGTTGCGCCGGCATCGGCTACGTCGCCTTCGGGCTGATACTGCGCGAGCTCGAGCGCGTCGACACGGCCTTCCGTTCCGCGTGCAGCGTTCAGGGCACGCTCTCCATGACACCGATCTATGCCTATGGCACCGAGGAGCAGCGGCAGAAATATCTCCCCCGCATGGTGAAAGGAGAGCTGCTCGGCTGCTTCGGGCTGACCGAACCCGATCATGGCTCGGATCCCGGCAGCATGAAGTCGCGTTCCAGGAGAGCGGCCGGGGGCTACGTCCTCACCGGCACCAAACTCTGGATCACGCACGCGCCGATCGCCGATGTCATGGTGGTCTGGGCGAAGGACGAAGAGGGAGTCGTACGCGGCTACATCCTGGAGCGCGGGATGAAAGGATTGGCGACGCGCAAGATCGAGGGCAAGTTCTCCGTGCGCGCTTCGCCCACGGGCGAGCTCATCATGGACGAGGTTTTCGTCCCCGAAGAGAACCTCCTGCCGGGCGCCTCGGGCCTCAAGGCGCCTTTCGGGTGTCTCAACAACGCACGCTTCGGCATCTGCTGGGGCGCCCTGGGCGCCGCGGAATTCTGCTGGCACACGGCGCGGCAGTACGCGCTTGACCGCAAGCAGTTCGGCCGTCCGCTCGCAGCGAACCAGCTCGTGCAGAAAAAGCTCGCCGACATGCAGAGCGAGATCACTTTGGGGCTGCTCGCGTGCCTGCACTTGAGCCGGCTGCGGGAGCAGGGCAAAGCCACCCCGGAAATGGTTTCGTTGCTCAAGCGCAATTCGACCGGCAAATCCCTCGAGATCGCCCGCACCGCACGCGACATGCTGGGTGGCAACGGCATATCCGACGAATTCCACGTGATCCGTCACCTGCTCAACCTCGAAACGGTCAATACGCTGGAAGGCACGCACGACATACACGCGCTGCTGCTCGGGCGTGCTCAGACCGGAATATCGGCTTTCAACTAGGAAGGTATGGCGACGATACTCTTAGTCGATGAGCGCGATGCGAATCGCGTAGTCCTGGCCGCGCTCCTGCGGCAGAAGGGCCATCGTCTGCTCGAAACAGCCGACTCCGGTGAGGCGAAAGATATCCTGCGAACCGAGCGGCCGGACGTCGTGATTACCGACGTCCTGATGGCCGCGATGAACGGATTTCCTTTCGCCGTTTCGAGCGCGGGCGTGAACGTCTCGCAGCCCCGGTTCATACTCAGCGCCCCGAGGTATCTGATGGCCGAAACGCGCCGCCTGGCGCAGTCTTGTGGCGTATCGCACGTCATTGCCAAGCCGGTCGAGCCGCAAGAGGTCCTCGACGCCGTTTCAACCGCGCTATTGGAGCCACCCGTCGCGCCGGCGGAAGCGGAACTCCGGGATCGGTCCACAATCGAAAGCCATCTGGGCGCGATCTCCGAAAGCATGCACCGGCATGTCGTCGAGCTGGAGGACGCGTCGAGAAAGCTGGAGCAGCGCGCGATCGAATCCACAGCCCAGCTCGAAACCGCGCGTGCCGCGCTCAAGGAGGAAGTCTCAAAGCGGCTGGTCGCCGAGGAAGACCTGACGCAGGCGAACCGTCGCCTGCACGAGCAGGCCATGCGCGATCCGCTGACGGGCCTGTACAACCGGCGTTATCTGATGGATTTCTTCGAGCGCGAGCTGCACCGCGCGAGGCGCGGAGGAGAGCGCCTCGGCGTCATGATGATAGATATCGATCACTTCAAGCGCTGCAACGACACCTTCGGCCATGCGGCGGGCGACGCAGTACTGAGCGCAGTGGCGAAATACATGCTGTCGCTGGTGCGCGGGGAAGACATGCTGTGCCGCTATGGGGGCGAGGAGTTCGTTCTCGTGCAGGCGAAAGCCTCTGCGGAGGCGGTAATGCAGCGGGCGGAAAGGTTTCGCGAGGGGACAAGAAGTCTCGACATCGTGCACGATGGCCAAGGGGTCGGGCCCGTCACGCTTTCCATCGGCATCGCGATGTTCCCGGATCATGCAGCGACCTCTGAGGCGCTGTTGCAGGTGGCGGACGTTGCGCTGTACCGGGCGAAGGGCTCGGGCCGGAACCGCGTGGTGATGAGCGGCGGCGAAACCGCGGCGGTCGCGACCGCCGGGAGCAAGGCGATATCGGAAAGGCGCTAGTAGTTGAAAACGTGGGGTGCGAGTATGTGCAATTCGTCCCGCAGGAAAGCTTTGGCGTCTTCGACGGTGGCGAAGTTCATCACCCGCCCGTCGTCCTCGGTCAGCACGTGGCGGGATGACAGTTTCTTTAGATTGACTTTGCCGATGGCAAATCCCTTATGGCCATGAGGGACAATGAACCAGCCCAGGCGTGACTCGCTGGCGAGCTGTTTTGCGAGCTCGATGCTGAGATCCTTTTTGCGACCCCGTTTGACGAGCCATTGCGTAATCTCATCTTCGGACATGGTCTACCCGCGGCGCGGCCGCCCCAGCCGCAATCGGCGGGATTTTACACGGTAAGGTGCCAGTGCGGCTGAATGCGCGTCGCGCAACTGTCACATCGCCGCATAGCCGAATATGGCCATGGGGAAAGATGAGCCCTCCGAGGCGCGACTCGGCGGCAAGCTTTTTTGCGAGCTCGGTGCTGAGATCCTTTTTGCGGCCCCGTTTGACGAGCCATTGCGGGATCTCCTCTTCGGACATGACCTACTCGCAGCATGGCAGCACTTTTCTTCTAGGCCGTAGTGATTTGACATAATATACATTATACGTAACTATTGCAGGTTACAAAGCAGCCCGCCATTATCGTCACTCCTTCGCGCCGGCACGGATCAGCATATCGGCTATCTCGCGCCATCCCCGATCTTGCGCCAACCTGAGCGCCGTATGCCCGTCCTCGTTCCTTTGCGCGAGATCCGCGCCCTGTTCGAGTAGGAATAGCACCATCTGCAGGTGACCTTCCCGGGCCGCCATCATCAGCGCGGTCGTGCCGTTTCGCGACGGTTCGTTCACTTTGGCTCCGTGACCGACGAGCAGGCGGGCGATGTCCACGCGGCCGCGTGCCGTTGCATAGAGCAATGGCGTCCAGCCGCTGTGGTTGACTTCCGCACCCTGGGCGAGGAGCTGCCGCACGACATCGGCGTGGCCATGGAAGACGGCCAGCATCAGCGCGGTCTCTCCGTAGGGGTTGCGGGCGTTGACCTTGGGGCGTGCCGAAAGGAGCGTCTTCACCATGCCCGGCTTTCCCCCCTTTGCTGCGAGCATCAGCAGCGTGTCCCCATTGGGCCCAACCATGTCCGCGTCTACGCCACGCTTGAGCAGATTCGCTACCCCCCGCTCGTCACTCATGTCCATCGCGTGCATCATGTCTTCGTAGACTCCCGCCCCGGCGGAGGCGCAAGCAACAAGCAGGATTGCGCCGAGGTAGCTTCTAACAGGTAACATGAGAAGTCGATTCCTTCACATTGAATAATTGGAAGAAATTATGACTTGTTTCCGTGGCCACCCGCTCCAGGGGCACGTTCTTCAGCCGGGCGATTTCGGCGGCAACGTATTTGACTAAACCTGGCTGATTCGTTTTGCCGCGGTACGGCGCGGGCGCGAGATATGGCGAGTCGGTTTCGATCAGCATGCGTTCCAACGGCACCTGCTTCGCTACCTCCTTTAGCGCCTGCGCGTTCTTGAAGGTAACTATGCCCGAGAACGAGATATAGAACCCCAGGTCCATGGCGGCCCGGGCCACCTCCCACGTTTCGGTGAAGCAATGCATCACTCCGCCAATCTCGTCCGCGCGTTCCTCGCGCATGATGCGCAGCGTATCGGGCGCCGCGTCGCGCATGTGGATAATGAGCGGCTTGCGGGAGCGGCGCGCCGCCCGAATGTGGTTGCGAAAACGCTCGCGCTGCCATTCGCAATCGTCCTTGATGCGGTAATAGTCCAGGCCGGTTTCTCCGATTCCCAGAATTCTGGGATGGCGGGCAAGTTCCACCAGCTCATCCGCCCCTACTTCGGGTACATCGGGATAATCGGGATGCACCCCAACCGTCGCGTAGAGCTGGGAATAGCGCTCGGCGAGTGCCCTCACCCGCGGGAAATCCTGCAAGGTCACGCTGACGCACAGGGCATGCGTCACGCCGTTTTCCCGCATCAGGGTGAGAACGGCATCGAGCTCGCCAGAGAGCTCGGGAAAATCGAGATGGCAGTGGGAATCGACCAGCATCGGTGTCGCCTACGCTGGTTTCAGGCAGCCTGTTTGAGACTGCCGGTGCGCAACAATTCCGCATAGGCGAGAAACAGATCTTCCAGAAACAGGCGCGCGTTCAGGGGATGATGCACCACCCGCTGTAAATGCACCATCCGGCGTTGGAAGCGCAGCACGTCGAGCGCATCCAGGCGCGCCGCCAGCCGCGCGACCCCTTCTGTGCGATCCGAACTGTAACGCACCCTCCCGGCCACTTTTTGCAAAGCGAGATCGAATGACCATTTCTGCAGCAAAGCGACGATCAGGGCAGGCGCGGCGTCGCGCAGCGCTTCTGCCGCGGCCAGCGGATCGAACGCGCTTCCGCCGATCAAGGCAAGCAAACGCTCCCGTACACGCCAATAGTCTTCGTCGAACTTCATCGCCGCCAGCGGCGCGCCGCCGGCATGCGCGAGCGCCAGTTCGGGCTCGGGCAGACCCCGCTCCCTGAGCCATTCCAGCGCCGATGCCGTATCGGGCAACGATAAGGGTACATCCTGGCAACGGCTCCTGATGGTGGGCAGCAATTGGTGCCAGCGGTGGGCCACCAGGAGAAAATAGGTCTGTGGCGGCGGCTCCTCCAGATTCTTGAGCAGGGCGTTCGCGGCATTGACGTTCAGGGATTCCGCCGGGTGGATCACTACTATGCGGGCCTTGCCGCGATGGCTCGAAAGATTCATAAAATGAGCGAGCTCGCGTACTTGTTCCACCGCAATCTGAAGACGCGGTTTTTTCTCCCTGCCCTCCCCTGCCTCGCCTGCGTCGTCAGGCACTTGTGGCTCGAGCACCCGCAAATCGGGATGGCTGCCCCGGTTGAGCCAAGTGCAGCCGGGGCAAGCGCCGCAGCCCGCACCGCTCGCACCCGGGCGCTCACAAAGGAGGGCCTGCGCCAGCGCCAGCGCAAACGCGAGTTTGCCGGTGCCTTCCGGCCCGCGGATGAGCAGGGCGTGCGGAAGGCGGTCCCGGCGCGCGAGGAGCGCCTCAAACTGGAGGCGATGCCACGGTAAAGCCATGATGTCTCAGGAGTTATTTACCATTGAAACAGCATCTTATGATTATATCCTCAAGGGCTTTGCGAACTTTGGCAAGGTTACCATTAGCGTCCACCACGTGTATGCGTTCGGGGCATTCCTGTGCCCGACGAAGATAGGCCAAGCGCACGCGCTGAAAATAATCCTGTTTTTCGCGCTCAAAGCGATCGGCAGTCCGGCCCTCAGTAACGCGCTGCCGGCCTACTTCGGGACGGACATCCAAGAGGAGCGTCAAATCCGGTTGCAGTCCCTGGTGGGCCCATTGTTCGAGAAGGACGATCTTGTCCCATGCGACACCGCTGCCACCCGATTGGTAGGCGTAGGTGGCGTCGGTGAAACGGTCGCACAGGACCCACTCGCCCGTGTCGAGCGCCCGCAGGAGGACTTTCTCCACGTGCTCGCGTCGCGCCGCGAACATGAGCAGCGTCTCGGTCTCGGGGTGCAGTTGGTAATTGCGGGCAAGCACGAGTTCCCGCACCTTCTCGCCCAGCTCCGTCCCGCCGGGCTCGCGCGTGAGCCTGACTTTGACGCCGCGGCCCTCGATAAACTGCGCAAGCCATTGCAGATGGGTACTTTTGCCGGCACCGTCTATGCCCTCCAGGGTAATGAGCCTGCCGCGCATCAGCGTCGTCCCGGTTTTTGATATTTTGTCACGGCACGCTCATGCTCGCCGAGCGAGCGCGAAAACTGATGCGAGCCGTCGCCTTTCGAGACGAAATAGAGCGCTTCGCTGCGCGCCGGGTTGAGCGCAGCGGCAAGCGAAGCTAGCGAGGGCATCGCGATCGGCGTCGGCGGCAGCCCCGTTCGTGTGTAGGTGTTGTAAGGCGTATCCGCGGTAAGATCCCCCCGGCGCAGGTTTCCATCGAACGCATTTCCGATTCCGTAGATGACCGTAGGGTCGGTCTGAAGCTTCATTCCCATGCGCAGGCGGTTCACGAACACCGCCGCGATCAACGGCCGCTCGTCCGCTTTGGCGGTCTCCTTTTCAATGATGGAAGCAAGCACGAGCGCTTCGTAGGGAGACGCGAGCGGCAGGTCCACCGCGCGCTTGTCCCATTGCGCAGAGAGATGGGTCTTCATCAGCTGATGGGCGCGTCGCAGGATCCTCAAGTCGCTCGTGCCGGTGCTGAAGAAATAAGTGTCGGGGAAAAACCAGCCCTCGGGTGAGGGCTCGGTGATGCCGAGGCGCTGCAGGACCTCGGCCTCGCTCAGGCCGCGGCTGTCGTGATTCGATCCCTTGTGGTCATCGAGCGCTTTGCGCATCTGCTTGAACGTCCAGCCCTCAACGAACGTAATACCGGCCTGGGCGTAATCGCCCGCGGTGATCTTCCGCAGCAGCTCGAGCGGCGTGACGGGGCGGTCGATTTCGTAGATGCCCGCTTTCAGGTTACCGGATTCGTTGAGCAGCCGGGCGAGCACGACGAAAGCCTCGGGGTGACGCAGAATGCCGGTGGCGGCCATCTGATGGGCAGCCCCCCGCAGGCTGCTCCCGGACTTGATACTGAACTGCAAGGGCAGAGACGCCACCGGCAGTTTCGTGTACGCATAGTACGTGTATGCGCCGCCGGCCAGCGCGATCCAGAGCAACCCGCCAATAAGAAGAAACGCGAGCGGCCCGCGTCTAGTCTTGCGCTTCATCGAGGGATAGTCTCACGCCGGCATCGGCGCCGCGCCCGGCTTCGCCGCCGGTACGCGGAACTTGCAAAGCTGCGCGTTCGCGGATGGGTCAAGTCTTCCGGAATACGAGACTGCCATTAGTCCCGCCGAACCCGAATGAGTTCGACAAGGCAACGTTGATCGGCATCTGCCGCGCCGTATTCGGGACATAGTCGAGGTCGCACAGCGGGTCATGGTTGATGAGATTGATCGTTGGGGGTGCGATCTGGTCGTACACCGCCCGCGCCGAGAACACCGCTTCGATACCCCCCGCGGCGCCGAGGAGGTGTCCGGTCATCGACTTGGTAGAGCTGACCGCGACCCGTTTCGCGTGGTCCCCGAAGCAGCGTTTGATCGCGACGGTTTCAGCGACGTCCCCCAACGGCGTGGAAGTGCCGTGGGCGTTGATGTAATCCACCTGGTCCGGCCTCAGACCGGCGTTGCGCAGCGCGTTCGTCATGCACCGCACCGCGCCCTCACCATCCTCGCACGGCGCCGTGATGTGATGAGCGTCCGCGCTCATGCCGTAGCCGGCGAGCTCACAATAGATGCGCGCGCCGCGCGCCCGGGCATGCTCGTATTCTTCCAGGACGATGATGCCCGCGCCCTCCCCCAGGACGAAACCGTCGCGGTCCTTGTCCCACGGGCGGCTGGCTGTCGCCGGATCGTCGTTGCGCAAGGACAACGCCCGGGCCGCGCAAAAGCCGCCTACGCCCAGAGGGGAGATGGTGGATTCGGCGCCGCCGGCGACCATCACGTCTGCATCGCCGTATTCGATCAGCCGGCCCGCGTCCCCGATGCAATGATTGGCGGTCGTACAGGCGGTCACCAATGCCAGGTTGGGACCTTTCAGCCCGTACATGATCGAGAGCTGGCCGGCGATCATGTTGATGATGGTGCCAGGGACGAAAAACGGCGAGATCTTGCGCGGCCCTCCCGCTAGCACCGCGTCGTGCGTCTCTTCGATCAACGGCAGACCGCCGATACCGGAGCCGATGCAGACCCCCATTTGTTCGCGGTTTTCCCGCTCCAGATCGAGGCCCGCGTCCGCAATCGCCTCGACCCCCGCAGCGAGTCCGTAGTGGATAAAGGTGTCGAAACGGCGCACTTCTTTCGCCGAGAGGTACTTCGTTGGATCGAAGCCTTTCACCTCGCCCGCGATCTGTGCGCTGTACGCCGACGGATCGAAGCGGCTGATGCGGGCGATTCCGGATTTGCCGGCGACGATGTTCTGCCAGGTTTCAGATATCCCTATGCCGACGGGGCAGACGATTCCGAGTCCCGTGACGACTACTCTACGCCTGGACAATGTTGCTCCGGAATGCGTTAGGAGGTTGCCGGAACCAGTTCCGACAAACTCCTAAGGGAAAACCGCCTGCAAGAAACCCACCAAGAAAAACTACGGAAATATGCGTCTAACCCCGCTGCCGTCTTAAGCGGTTGGTGCCCGGGAGTCATTTGATTCAGCTCTATCCAAGGTCTTCAGGCGGGTTTGCTAAGACTTCAGATGACCCTTGATGTATTCGACTGCTTGCTGCACCGTAGTAATCTTCTCCGCTTCTTCGTCGGGGATCTCGGTATCGAACTCTTCCTCGAGCGCCATCACCAGCTCCACCGTGTCAAGCGAATCGGCGCCGAGGTCGTTCACGAACGACGATTCGTTCTTGACTTCCGCCTCGTTGACACCCAGCTGCTCGGCAACAATTTTCCTGACGCGTTGCTCGATGTTTTCCATGAACGTCCCTTTCTTTTAACTGGAAGAAACTCGACTGTGGCTGAATCAAAAAGAGTCCGGCTGCGGCGGGGGCATAGTGAAAAGCCCGTGTATTTTACCAGAATCGCTTGTCAAGAAAGCCATGAAAATTCAATGGGGCGTTGCATTTTCCCGGGGCGCCCATCAATCCATGTGCATGCCGCCATTAACATGCAGCGTGCAGCCCGTCATGTAATCGGCCCCCGGCGACGCCAGAAACAGCACCGCCGACGCAACGTCTTCCGGACGGCCGAGACGCCCGAGCGGAAGCATTTTGACGAGCGCAGCGCGCTGCTCGTCCTTGAGCGCCCGGGTCATGTCAGTGTCGATGAAGCCGGGAGCCACGCAGTTTACCGTGATGTTGCGGCTCCCGACTTCACGCGCGAGCGACTTCGAAAACCCGATGACACCCGCTTTTGCCGCGGCGTAATTGGTCTGCCCGGCGTTGCCGATGACCCCGATCACGGAGGTAATGTTGATGATTTTTCCGTAGCGCGCCTTCATCATGGCGCGGAGCACCAACCGGGAGAGGCGATACACCGATTTCAAGTCGGTCGCCATGATGTCGTCCCATTCCTCGTCCTTCATGCGCAAAAGCAGGTTGTCGCGGGTGATCCCGGCGTTGTTGACGAGGATAGCGATATCACCGAACTGCTTCTGGATCTCCGCAACGGCAGATTCGACCTCATGTGGGTCATTGACGTTCATCACGGCGCCGCGTCCCTGGAAGCCGGCGCCGGCGAGCTCCTGCTTGATGCTCTCCGCGCCCGCCGCGCTAGTGGCGGAGCCCACCACGATCGCTCCATGTTTCGCCAGTTCCAGCGCGACCGCTTTGCCGATGCCGCGCGAGGCGCCGGTAACGAGCGTCACCTTTCCCTCGAGCATCATGGCCGCAATGCCTGCAAGGCCTGGTTGAGCGAGTGGGGATCGCTGATCGCGGAGCCGTTCAGATTGTTTTCGATGCGCCGGGTGAAGCCGGCCAGCACCTTGCCGGGTCCGCATTCGATGACGTGCGTAATGCCGGCGGCAAAGAGGCCGCCAATCACCTCGACCCAGCGCACCGGGTTGCATGCCTGACGGGCGAGAGCGTCGCGGATCCGTCGCGCGTCGGTTTCAACTGTTACGTCCACGTTGTTGAGGACCGGGACGCGTGGCGCGGCGCAATCGATCCCGGCAAGATACTGCGCGAGGCGGTCCGCAGCGGGTTTCAGCAATGCCGAATGGAATGGTGCGCTCACTGGCAGCAGGATGGCGCGTTTTGCGCCTTTCGCCTTCACGGCTTTCACACCGCGCTCGACTGCAGCCTTGTGCCCGGCGATCACGACCTGGCCGGGGGCATTGAAATTGACCGGCTCGACCACCTGGCCCTGCGCAGCCTCGCGGCAGGCGGCGCGCACCGTCTCGTCGTCCAGTCCGAGTATCGCCGCCATAGCTCCCTCGCCGATCGGCACCGCCTCCTGCATCGCCTGAGCCCGGAACCGCACCAGAGGCACGGCGTCACGGAAGGCGATTACGCCGGACGCGACCAGCGCGGTGTACTCTCCGAGGCTGTGACCGGCAACCATCCCAGGCTCTGGCCCGCCCGCGGCCCGCCAGGCGCGATACACCGCGTATCCCGCTGTCAGCATCACCGGCTGCGTGTTTACGGTGGAATTGAGCTCTTCGGCGGGGCCCCGCTCAACGAGCTTCCACACGTCCTGGCCGAGCGCATCCGACGCTTCACTGAATACCTCGCGCACCGCGGTCGACTCCGCGAACCCCTGCATCATGCCGACCGACTGCGAGCCCTGGCCGGGAAAGACGAATGCGAGCTTCATCGCGTCACCACCGGGCCAGCACCGCACCCCAGGTAAAACCGCCGCCGATGGCTTCCATCAGCAGGTTTTGACCCGGGTGGATGCGCCCGTCGCGCACCGCCTCGTCGAGCGCAAGCGGAATGGATGCCGCCGAGGTATTCGCATGCCGGTCCACCGTCAACACGACCTTCTCCATGCTGAGCCCCAGCTTTTTGGCCGTCGCCTGGATGATGCGGACGTTGGCCTGGTGCGGAATCAGCCAGTCGATGTCGGTCTTGCTCAATTTGCTCGCTGCCAGCGCTTCGTCCACGAGCTCGCCCAGCACTTTCACCGCGAACTTGAACACCGCGCCGCCGTCCATCCGCAGCAACGGGCGGCCAGTGATTTTGCCACCGGAGACGGAGCCGGGAACGCACAACTGGCTGGCATGAGAGCCGTCGGCATGCAGGTGGGCGGACAGGATTCCCGGAGTCTCGCTGCGCCGGAGCACGACCGCACCCGCGCCGTCTCCGAACAGCACGCAAGTACCACGGTCTTTCCAGTCGAGTATGCGCGAATAGGTTTCGGCCCCGACGACCAGGGCGTTACGGTATTTTCCGGAGCGCACGAATTGGTCGGCAGTTGCGAGCGCGTATGTGAAGCCGGCGCAGACGGCCTGCACGTCGAACGCGGGACAGTTCTTGGCTCCGAGCTTTGCTTGCAGGATGCACGCCGTGCCGGGAAATACCATGTCGGGAGTGGTCGTTGCGACCACTATCAGATCGATATCCGCAGCCGCGATCCCCGCCGCCTCGAGCGCATTTCGGCTTGCCTGCAGGGCGAGATCGCTAGTCGCCTCCCCGTCTGCCGCTATGTGACGCTGGCGTATGCCAGTGCGCGTATAGATCCACTCGTCGGTGGTATCCACGATCCGTTCGAGGTCGTGGTTGGTGAGCACTTTGGCCGGGAGATAGCTGCCGGTGCCGACGATCTTGGCGTAGTGCGTCACGCAGCGCTCTTGTGAATGGCGGCCATTCGTTGCGTGATATGCGCGAGGATGCCGCTGCGTGCCTCGTCCACGGCCCGCTGCATGGCGAACTCGAAGCCGTACGCGTCAGCCGAGCCGTGGCTCTTAACCACGATGCCGCGCAGGCCGAGCAGGGTCGCGCCATTGTACCGGCGGGGATCAACGCGGCGCTTGAAAGCCTTGATCACCGGCAGCGCGACCAGTCCGGCGAGCTTCGTAAGAAAATTCCGATCGAATTCCTCACGCAGATAAGTCGCGAGCATTAGCACCAGACCCTCGGAGGTCTTGAGGGCGATATTGCCGACAAAACCGTCGCAGACGACCACGTCGGTCGTGCCCTTGTAGACGTCGTCACCTTCCACGTAACCGTGGAAATTGAGGCCGCTCACGCGCATGAGCTCCGCCGCGAGCTTCACCTGGTCGTTGCCCTTGATGTCTTCCGCGCCGATGTTTAGCAGTCCCACCGTCGGCCGGGCTATATGCTCGAGCGAGCTCACGAGCTCGGAACACATGATGCCGAACTGTAACAAGTGCTCGGGGGCGGAGTCGACGTTGGCGCCGAGATCGAGAACGTAGGTGTGTCCCTTGAGCGTTGGCAGTATGGTGGCGATCGCCGGACGGTCGATGCCGGGAAGCATCTTCAGCACGAAGCGCGAAATCGCCATCAGTGCACCCGTATTGCCGGCGCTCACGCACGCCGCCGCCGTACTTTCTTTTACGAGGTCGATCGCGACCCGCATCGACGAGTCCTTCTTGGCACGTAACGCCGACGCGGGCGCCTCGTCCATTTCCACCATTTCCGTTGCGTGCTGGATCTTTAGGCGTGGGCCGGGCGCGGTATGCCGCCGCGCGAGCTCGCGCTCGATCGCTTCGCGCTGCCCGACGAGTATGCACGAAACACCCGGATCACGCCGCAGGTAGGCGAGCGCGGCCGGTACCGTAACGTGCACGCCGTGATCGCCGCCCATGCAGTCGACGGCAATCGTCACCTCCATCCGTAACCTCCCCTGGCGCGAGAATCGACAAAGCGACCCGGTCGCGCCCGCGTTGGGACGTGAAACCGCTAGTCGCCCTTGGTCCTGAGGACCTTTTTGCCGCGATAGTAGCCCGTCGGGCTGATGTGGTGCCGCAGATGCAATTCCCCCGTAGTCGGTTCGAGCGCCAGCGGCGGATTCGAGAGCGCGTCGTGAGAACGGCGCATACCGCGCTTCGACGGCGATTTCTTGTTTTGCTGGACTGCCATGTCAAACTCCTTGCGCTTTCAGTTGGAATTCCGCTTCAGCGTAGCGAGCTTCGCAAACGCCGATCGATGTCCGTCCCGTGTCGACGGGGTCCGGTTGGGGCGGCACTGACCATCCGGATGCCGGGGCGAGTACGGCAGGCTCAATATGATCTCGTCTTCTACCAGGCTCGCGATGTCCAGTTGCGCGCTCGGCTCGATGCACTCGCCCTCCTCGTCCAATCTGCCGCCAGCAGCCTCCGCGGGGCTCGCGAGCAGTAAGGTAGTTCCGAACCGCAACAAGTGGTCAAGATGTCCAAGGCAACGCTGGCACTTCAGGTGCAGCACGCCGCTCACCTCGAGGCTCAGGGTTGGCCGGTGCCGGGCATCATGCCCGCCCTGCACCACGAAATCGACCAGACCGAGCGTGTCGTCAAGGCCGTCATGCAGACGCGCCATGTCGGTTACCGGCAAACTGCCGCGCAAGGTCTGTCCGGTCCGCGCAAACTCCAGACTATCGATGACAGTCTGTGCAGACATAGGCGCGGATGATAGTATGCCGAGGCCACTCTGTCAAAGAGAAATTCGCCAAAACCTCAAATAGGGCAGATACTTAGAGGCTGTTGCAGCATCACTGCAACGGCCCCTGCATGAGGGGAGGTATCCCCTCATTTGTGATGAACCGTTAGAACGTTGCCGGCCCTCGCTATTCCACGCCTGATTCTGGCTTCGGGCTCCCCGTACCGGCGCGCGTTGCTCACCCGGTTGCGTCTGCCGTTCGAGGTACTAACCCCCGCCGTGGATGAATCCGCGTTGCGTGGGGAAGATGCCGCCGGGATGGCCTTGCGCCTGGCGGCGGAGAAGTCGCGGAAAATCGGAGCGAGCTCTCCCGCCTCCCTCGTCATCGGCTGCGATCAGGTTGCGGCCCTGGCAGGCGCGTGCCTCGGGAAGCCGGGCAACCATGAGAACGCCGTCGCACAGTTGAAGGCGATGCGCGGCCAGGAGGTGGTGTTCCACACCGCGCTCGCTCTCCTCAATACGCAGAGCGGCGCCCTTCAGCTCGCCAACGTGCCGACGACAGTCCGTTTCCGCGACTACAGCGATCGGGAGATCGAGCGTTACCTCGTGCTCGAGCAACCGTACGATTGCGCCGGCAGCGCCAAGATCGAGGGATTGGGGATCGTATTGGTAGAGCGTATCGTCGGTGATGACCCGAGCGCTCTCATCGGTCTGCCGCTGATGCAGCTTGCCGCCATGCTCAGGAACGAAGGTGTAGCGGTGATCGAATAGCATGTTCCCACGACTATTTCTGCCGTTTCTCGCAGGGGATCTTGCCTGAGGAGTTCGTCGCGATGAAAGACCGACAAAATTCTCAGGGCACGCTCTATCTGATACCCGTCAGCCTGGGAGAAATCGATGCAGCGGCGGTGCTGCCGCAAGGGACGCTCAGCGTAGTTCGCGGACTGCGCTCATTCATCGCCGAGAATCCGAAATCGGCTCGGCGCTTCCTCAAGTCGGTTGCCTATCCATGGCCGTTGCGCGAAGCGGAAATAGCAACGCTCGATGAACACACCACGGCGGATGAACTTCCTGCGCTCATCGCGCCGCTATTGCGGGGTGAAGACTGCGGGCTCATGGCTGAGGCCGGATGCCCCGCCGTCGCTGATCCGGGCGCGGCCCTGGTCCGGTTGGCGCACACGCATGATCTACGTATCGTGCCCCTCGTCGGCCCGTCCGCCATTCTGCTGGCGTTGATGGCCTCTGGGCTCAATGGCCAGCACTTCACCTTCCACGGCTATCTTCCGGTTGAGACCGGAGAACGCAAGCGGACGCTGCGTGAACTCGAGGACATCGCCGCGCGGACCGGCGCCGCGCAAGTTTTCATCGAGACGCCGTATCGCAACGGCGCCGTGTTGCAGGCCATGCTCGAGCACTGCCGCGCCGACACCCTGTTGTGTATTGCGACCGATCTTACGCTGCCTGGCGAGTCGATCTCGACCCGCAGGATCGCCGAATGGAAGAAACGGCCGCCGGCGCTGGACCGACGGCCTACCGTTTTTTTGCTGCTCCGCTAGGTTTTTGCCGGCCCTGCGGCCGACAAAAACCTGAAGTAAGGACAAGCCAGACTGGCTTATCTACCGCGAATGGCCGGGATGGGGAATTAGCTTGAATTCTATTTTGTTTTCCATTTGAGGATTCTGTCGCAGCGACAGAATCCTCAACGGACCGTCATGCCGTTGAACACGCCGAAGCGGGCGATGGACTCGCCCATCGCTGCGCCGAATCGCTTCGCAAGCCGCTCTGCAACGTTCTCGTGCGGTGTGAAATCGACGATGTCTTCCGCCTTGACCACTTCGCGCGCAACGTAGTCCACATTGCCGTAGGCATCCGCAAGCCCGAGGTCGATGCTCTTCTGTCCCACCCACAGCAAGCCGGAGAACATGTCGGGAGTCTCCTTCAACCGCTTGCCACGTCCCTGACGCACTACGCTGATGAACTGCCCGTGTATCTGGTCGAGCATCTGCTTGGCGTGCTCTTTGTGGGACTCCACCATCGGCGAAAAGGGATCGAGAAAACCCTTGTTTTCTCCCGCCGAGAGCAGCCTGCGCTCCACGCCGAGCTTGTCCATCGTGCCGGTGAATCCAAAGCCGTCCATCAGCACGCCGATCGAGCCGATGATGCTCGACTTGTCGACGTAGATCCGATCGGCCGCCACGGCGATGTAGTAGCCGCCCGAGGCGCAGATGTCCTCGACCACGGCGTAGAGCGGGATGTTGGGATATTTCGCGCGGAGGCGGCGAATCTCGTCGTTGATATAACCGGCCTGAACGGGGCTGCCGCCCGGACTGTTGATGCGGAGAATCACGCCCTGGGTCCGCTTATCCTTGAACGCGTCTTGCAGGCCGGTCGTGACCACGTCCGCGCTCGCGGCGCTGTCGTGCGCGATGACGCCGCGCACCTCGACCAGCGCAGTGTGCTTGCCGGGGCTGCCGTCTCTCTTCCCGAGCCATCCCATGCCGATAAACAGCAAGGCAAACAGATAGATGAACAGGAGCAGCTTGAAGAACACGCCCCAATGGCGCGCGCGGCGTTGCTCTTGAATCGCGGCCAGCGCGACCTTTTCGAGGACTTGGCGCTCCCACGGGTTGCCGGGATCTCCGGGATTTGGCTCAGCCATGGTGCTATCCGTTTTCAGAATGAGATGCTTGGGGCAAGGCGCAACCCGACGTGGCAGCGGGGATGAAGTATAGCCGATTCACGTCATGCCACGTATCACCGATCGTGATGTTGGGCGCTCTCGGCATGGCGCGCTTCTTCGGCATCGAGCATGGAAATGAAGGATTGCAATTCCTCGGGCAGCGGCGCCTCGAGCGCAAGACTCGCACCGGATTGGGGATGTTCGATAACCGTTCGGGAGGCATGCAGGAACATGCGTCGGAGTCCCTGGCGTGCAAGAGCCTTGTTGAGCGCAAAGTCGCCGTACTTGTCGTCGCCAGCGACGGGGTATCCGAGATGAGCCAAATGCACTCGAATCTGGTGCGTACGGCCGGTCTTCAGCTCGGCTTCCAGCAGGCTGTAATCCCGCCACGCCCGCCGCAAGTGAAACACCGTATGCGCCGGCGCCCCTTCGCTGTGCACGCTGACCCTGCGCTCGCCGGACTTGAGGACGTACTTGTTGAGCGGGAGCTTGACGCTGCGCTTCGAATCGCGCCATCGCCCCTTTACCAGAGCGAGATACAGCTTTTCCACCTGTCCTTCGCGCAGCTGCCGGTGCAGCGCCAGGAGCGCGGATCGCCGCTTGGCTAGCATTAGCACCCCGGATGTCTCGCGGTCGAGCCGGTGCGCCAGCTCTAGAAATGGCGCCTGCGGGCGCGCGGCCCGGAGCCGCTCCACGATGCCGTGGCTCACGCCGCTTCCGCCGTGCACCGCAACGCCCGCCGGTTTGTCGATCGCGAGAAGCACGTCATCTTCATGGATGATTGCCGCCAGCCATGGCGCTGCCCCCGCTGGCGGGCGCTGACGTACTGCTGTTCGAACCGGCGGCAGGCGCAAACGATCGCCCTCCTCCAGCCGGTGCTGCGGCCCGACGCGACGGCTGTTGACGCGTACTTCGCCGCTGCGCAGGATGCGGTAAATATGGCTTTTTGGCACCCCTTTAAGCCGCTTCGTCAGATAGTTGTCAATGCGCTGGCCAGCGGAGTCTGCTCCCACCTCATGCCAGCTTGCCGAATCTTTACTTAACTCTTTCATTTCTATATACTATTCTTCGCGCACGACGAGTATACCGGGCGCGCAGCTCAGGTTGCAGAGCAAATCCGGTTACCGTCACGTAGCGCGTGTCCGTAGCACCAGGGCACGCAAGCTCGAAAAGTGCGCTAGACGCGGTCCGCATGATTCCGGCTGCACCATTGAATGGAAAAGTGGTGCCGGTTGCGATCCGCTGCGATGAATGGTTAACGTCGCTCACCACCCGAAGTAGCGATACTAGACGAAATACGCGCTCACGACACCGTAAAGAACTTTGCGAATCCGCGCCATGCGCGGGCTCCTCTGGCGAACCGCACAACATCCGGATCACCCATATCCTATATGTGATGCCAAGCGACTGATTCAGTCGGCGCCGCCTGCATGATGCAGGCCCGCAGGTTCGCACCATCCCGTGTCAGAGCGCGGGAGAGAATAACAATGAAACGCATGTTGTTTAACGCGACGCAGGCAGAAGAACTGCGCGTCGCGATCGTAGATGGTCAGAAGCTGATCGACCTCGACATCGAAACCCCCGGAAAGGAACAACGCAAGAGCAATATCTACAAGGGGGTCGTTACCCGCGTTGAGCCCAGCCTGGAGGCCGCGTTTGTCGATTACGGCGCGGAACGCCACGGTTTTCTCCCGTTCAAGGAAATCGCACGGGCTTTCTTCAAGCCAGGGGTGGACGTCGGCCGCGCTCGCATCCAGGACGCCATAGACGAAGACAAGGAGCTGATTGTCCAGGTCGACAAGGACGAGCGCGGCAATAAGGGAGCGGCGCTCACTACCTTCATCAGCCTGGCGGGCCGCTACCTCGTGCTGATGCCGAATAATCCGCGCGGCGGCGGCGTCTCGCGCCGCGTCGAAGGTGAGGACCGCAACGAGTTGCGAGAGGTCATCGACCAGCTTCCGGTACCCCAGGGAATGAGCGTGATCGGCCGCACGGCCGCGATCGGCCGGGCCGCCGAAGAACTCAACTGGGATTTGAGTTACCTCATGCAACTGTGGCGCGCCATCGAGAGCGCTTCCCAGCAGCAGACGGGTGCCTTTCTGATCTACCAGGAATCGAGTCTTGTCATACGCGCGATCCGTGATTACTTTCACCAGGACATCGGCGAGGTGCTGATCGACACCGAGGCCATCTACGAGCAGGCGCAGCAGTTCATGAGCCACGTGATGCCTCAAAACGTCAACCGCATCAAGCTCTACAAGGATGACGTCCCGCTGTTCTCGCGCTTTCAGATCGAGCACCAGATCGAATCCGCCTACTCGAGGGGCGTGAATCTCCCGGCCGGCGGTGCGGTGGTGTTCGACCATACCGAAGCGCTGGTTTCGATCGATGTAAATTCGGCCCGCTCCACGCGAGGCGCCGACATCGAGGAGACCGCTTTCCGCACCAATATGGAGGCTGCCGAGGAAATCGCGCGCCAGCTGCGGCTGCGCGACCTGGGCGGGCTCATCGTGATCGATTTCATCGATATGGAGAACAACCGCAACCAACGCGAGGTGGAAAATTGCCTGCGCGAGTCGCTGCGCTATGACCGCGCGCGCGTGCAGATGGGTAAGATCTCGCGCTTCGGCCTGATGGAGCTGTCGCGTCAGAGGCTGCGTCCGTCGCTCGGCGAGACTGCGCACAATCCATGTCCACGCTGCCACGGCATGGGGCATATCCGCGGCACCGAATCCACCGCGTTGCATATTCTGCGCATCATCCAGGAAGAGGCGATGAAGGAAAACACCGCTTCGGTGAACGCCCAGGTGCCCGTCGACGTTGCGACCTTCCTGCTCAACGAGAAACGCGTGGATCTGCAGTTGATCGAGGCGCGGCATCGCGTCTCGGTCATGCTGATTCCGAATGTACGCCTCGAAACCCCCAACTATTCGATC
The DNA here is from genome assembly GCA_963802355.1 of uncultured beta proteobacterium. Classification (GTDB taxonomy): domain Bacteria; phylum Pseudomonadota; class Gammaproteobacteria; order Burkholderiales; family SG8-41; genus SG8-41. The sequence continues at coordinate 68,389 of CAWDIV010000018.1, forward strand.
TCACGGCTGCGCCACGACGATCTGAACCGCGCAGAACCCTTGCCGGCAAGCTATAACCTGGTAGAGCAACCCGCCGAGGAGCAGAAAGCGCCGACCGGCGCGCCAGAACCGGCGACGCCGCGGCAGGAAGCCGCGGTCCGGGGTATCACGCCCCAGCAGGCACCCATTCCCGCGCCGAGGATCGCTCCTCCCCAGGAAGCACCTGCATCTCCTTTGACACCCGAAGGGCCATCCATCATCGGCAAGATATTCGGCTGGTTCAAACGCAAACCCGACGAGGAGGCGCCCGCTGCAATTGAAGCTCTCCATCCAGCTCCTACGCCAGCGCCCCGCACACCGCGCCGCGGCAGGCATGACCGCGCCGAGCGCGAGGGACAACGCCGCGAGCCCGAGCGTCAGCCCCATCAGCAAGGCGGCCATCGGCCGCGGCCCGATGCTGCGCAACCGCAACAGCATCAGGGTCATCGGGATCGAAACCGCGATCGGGATCGAAATAGGAATCGCGATGGCGGGCGTCCGCGCACCGAGCAGGAACGCCAGGGAGAGGGGCGGCAGGGCTTCCGGCGACCGGATGCGACGCAGCAGCAACCGCGCCGCGAACGTGAGGAAGCGCCAGGCGGATCGTCCCCGATGCTCGAAGGGCGCGCGGCCCAGCCCGGCCCGCAAGGTGAACAGCGGAATGAACAGCGCGAAGGGCGCGGGCGGCGACGCCGCGGGCGGCGTGATCGACACGAACCGCGCGCGACGCCGGCCCACAGCGAGCAACACGCGCGGGAAGGACAGCTAGGGGAACGCGCTCCCGCGCCGCCGAAACCGGCAGAGGTGTCCTCCGCCCCTGCGACAACTGCTCCTGCGCTCGAGGCTCCGGTCGCAACAATCCCAAACGCCGACTTTCTTGCGCCCCAAATCCCACCCGCCGCTGCCGTTGTTGCAGCCGAGTACGTGCACGAGGATTTCCCACCGGTCCCTCTGGCAGCGGAGGCTCCTGCGCCTGCACCCAAGGCCGAGCCGAGGAAGGCTCCGCCACCGCTCGAGCTCGACTGGTCTTCCGATCTGGAGCAGGTCGAATCCGATCCCCGCAAGATAAAGGCGGCACAGCGGGAAGAGTCGCCGGAAGCCCCCGCGCCGCGGCCGAAGCGCGAGCGCGTCCCGCATCCACCCCTCATCGAGGAACCGCTCGTACAGATCGAGACGGAGAAGCGTGGCCCCGCCGCTGATGCAACTACTGCAAAGCCGGCCAGCGAAGAAACCGCCACGACCCCCTAATTACAGTAAGCGGTAAGCTTACTGCTCACCGCTCACTGTGCGTTTTGGGGGTTGTCGAGCTTGGTTCGGATGTGGTCGAGCAGCCCCTCCGACGCCGACTCGACCAGATCGAGCACCCACTCGAAGTCCACGGCATTGCCGTAATAGGGATCGGGAACCTCTCGGGAGGTGGCGCCGCGGGCATACTCCATCAGCAGCTTGAGCTTGTGCGCGTGCTCGGCCGGGCATAGGCGTGCGAGGTAGCGCATGTTGACGGCGTCCATCGCAAGCACGTAGTCGGTACTCGCTGAAATCCCGCCGGATGACCTGCCGCCCGTGCAGCTTGCTGATATCGTAACCGCGCTTCGCTGCTGTTTTCTGCGCCCGCGCATCCGGAGCTGCTCCGACGTGATAGTCGTGCGTGCCTGCTGAATCAGCTTTGATCCTGTCGGAGAGCCCAGCCTCGGCGACGTGGCGCTTGAATACCCCTTCCGCCATTGGCGAACGGCAGATATTTCCGGTGCAGCAAAACAGCACCTTGATTGCTTTCTGCTCACTCATTGAGTTAGCACGAAACGCGGGAGAGCAAGGACGTGCGACAACGGCATGATACGTGACAATGGATTCAAATAGTTAGCACGTTATCTTGGAACGGCGCTCGTTGCCGCGGTCCATCTCGTTGCTGTCTCATCGGTCTTTGCGGCTATATGGTAATCCCGACACTGCGCACAATGACAGCGGTCGAAATCCGGGGAGTCGAACCTCAGGGAGGGGGGGAGATGACGAAAGTACGGTTGAGAAGCAAGGTGGACCTTTTTCGGGGCATGCGTAAAGCCGAGGGCGGGCTAAATAGAAACGCTGCGTTGCTACAGCGCGGCAACCTGACTGCCGCTCAGAAAATCCAGATCAGGAAAGCAAGCGCTTTCGCGGATGCGGTGATAAATGCAATGACTCTTCTATTGAAGACGAGACGATCGTAGTTTTCTGACCGTCCCGGTGCGGTTCATACTGCTATTGACGGGGTGCTCACGCGGCCTCGATGAACAAGCGCTCCTTGAGGGCCTTTAACCGGTCCCTCAGCTGTGCGGCGCGCTCGAACTCGAGATTCCTCGCGCAATCGAGCATCTCCTTCTCCAGCCGCTTCAGCTCGCGAGTCAGCTCCTTCTCGCCCATCGTCCCGTAACGCGCATCTTCCTGTGCAGCCTTTAGCTGGCTGCGCGCGGTCTCATGGTCGTACACGCCTTCGATGATGTCCTTGATCCGTTTGGTAACGCCCTTGGGCGTGATGCCCCGTGCGACGTTGTAGGCTACCTGCTTGCGGCGGCGGCGGTCGGTTTCCTCTATCGCGCGGCGCATGGAATCGGTCGTGACATCCGCGTACAGGATCGCTCGGCCGTTAATGTGCCTTGCCGCACGCCCGATCGTCTGTATCAACGATCGTTCCGAGCGCAGGAAGCCTTCCTTGTCGGCATCGAGGATCGCGACCAGCGAGACCTCCGGAATGTCCAGCCCTTCGCGCAGCAGATTGATACCGACGAGCGTGTCGAACTGTCCCAGCCGCAGGTCGCGTATGATCTCCACGCGCTCCACCGTATCGATGTCGGAGTGCAGGTAGCGTACCTTGACGCCGTGCTCCGCCAGGTATTCGGTAAGGTCCTCCGCCATGCGCTTGGTCAGGGTGGTGACCAGCACCCGCTCCTGCTGTTTGACGCGCTCGTTGATTTCCGAGAGCAGGTCGTCTACCTGGGTCGCCGCCGGGCGCACCTCGAGCTGTGGGTCGACCAGCCCCGTCGGGCGCACCACCTGCTCCACGACCTGCGCCTGGTGCGTCCGTTCGTACTCCGCCGGTGTCGCCGAGACGAAAATTGTCCGTCGCATCACCTTTTCGAACTCATCGAAGCGCAGCGGTCGGTTGTCCAGCGCGGACGGCAGACGGAAGCCGTAATCCACCAGGTTCTCCTTGCGTGATCGATCGCCGCGGTACATGCCGCCGAGTTGCGGAATCGTCGCGTGGCTCTCATCGATGAACATGAGCGCGTCGTGGGGCAGATAGTCGATCAGAGTGGGCGGCGGCTCTCCGGCGCTGCGGCCGGAAAGATGCCTGGAATAGTTTTCGATGCCCTTGCAGAAGCCCATCTCGGCGAGCATTTCGAGGTCGAACCGTGTGCGCTGCTCGATCCGCTGCGCCTCCACGAGCTTCCCGTGCTTCTGGAAGAAATCGATGCGCTCGCGCAATTCCTCCTTGATGGCCTCAACCGCGCGCAGCGTGGTGGCGCGGGGTGTAACGTAGTGGCTCGAGGGATAGACCGTGTAGCGCGGCACGCGCTGCAACACGTGGCCAGTCAACGGGTCGAATAGGTGGATCGTTTCGACTTCGTCGTCGAAGAGCGAAACACGCACCGCAGTTTCGGAGTTCTCCGCGGGAAAGATATCGAGCACGTCGCCGCGCACGCGGAAGATCCCGCGTCCGAACTCGATATCATTGCGCTCGTATTGCATCTCGGTCAACCGCTTGATGGCATCGCGTTGGGTGGTTTTCTCCTTCTCCCTCAAGTGCAGAATCATCCCGTGATAGTCAACCGGATCGCCGATGCCGTAGATCGCGGAGACGGTGCAGACGATGATCGTATCCCGGCGCTCGAGCAGCGACTTCGTAGCAGACAGCCGCATCTGCTCGATATGCTCGTTGATGCTCGAGTCTTTCTCGATGTAGAGGTCTTTCGAAGGGACGTACGCTTCCGGCTGGTAGTAATCGTAATAGGAGACGAAGTATTCGATCGCGTTATCCGGAAAGAACTCGCGCATTTCAGAATAGAGCTGCGCGGCGAGCGTCTTGTTGTGCGCCAGGATGAGCGCTGGACGGCCCAGCCGTGCGATCACGTGCGCCATCGTGTAGGTCTTGCCCGAGCCGGTGACGCCCAACAAGGTCTGAAACGCGAGGCCGTCGCGCAGGCCCTCGGTCAGCTTCTCGATGGCTTCCGGCTGATCGCCGGCGGGCTCGAATGCCTGGTAGAGCCGGTACGGGCTGTCGGGGAAAACCAGGGACGCCAGATTCCGGCGCTCGGTTGGAAGAGATTTGGAGGTGGAACTGCTCATCGGTACCGGCTAAACTGTAAATTTTCCCACACTGCCCCCGCTCGCCGCCACTTTTTATCGCTTATTACGGGCGAGACCGCCGGCGAGCGGGTAAAATTACATCTGAAAGCGAAAAAAGCTATCTCTTATCTACTCTCCCTTTCCGACAGCACCCCGCAAAGATGAGTTCTTCCCCTCTCCCTGCCATCGAAATGGCGCCGGCCGATCCGATTCTCGGCGTCACCGAAGCCTACAACGCGGACATGAACCCCAGGAAGGTGAATCTCGGCGTCGGCGTCTATTACGACGACGAGGGCAAGGTCCCGGTGCTGGAATGTGTCCGCCGCGTCGAGCGCAAGCTTGCGGAATCCCCATTGCCCCGGAATTACCTCCCGATCGACGGCTCGCAGGCGTATCACAGGGCGGTCCAGGAACTGGTTTTCGGTGCCGGCAGCGATGTGCTGCGCGACCGCCGGGTGGTGACGGCGCAGACCCTCGGCGGCACCGGCGGGCTCAAGGTCGGCGCCGATCTGCTGCGCAGGATCAGCCCCTCCGCCCAGGTCTGGATCAGCGACCCGAGCTGGGAAAATCATCAGGCCCTGTTTGAGTATGCGGGATTCAAGGTCCAGGCGTATCCGTACTACGACGCATCCACCCACAGCGTGAATTTCGACGCCATGATGGGAGCGCTGCGGAAACTGCCTGCCGGCGCCATCGTGGTGCTCCACGTATGCTGCCACAACCCGACGGGCGTCGATCTCTCACTGGAGCAGTGGGAGCACGTGATCGAGGCGGTCAACCAGCGCGGCCTGGTGCCCTTTCTCGATCTGGCATACCAGGGGTTTGCCGATGATGTCGATGCGGACGCTGCGCCTCTGCGCCGCTTCGCTGCCGCCTGCCCCGTCGTGTTCGCCTCGACCTCGTTTTCGAAGTCACTTTCGCTGTACGGAGAGCGGGTCGGCGCACTCTCGGTCGTCACCGAGAATGCGGATGTGGCGGCGCGCACGCTCTCCCAGCTGAAACGCGTAATCCGGACCAACTACTCCAACCCCCCCACGCACGGCGGACAGGCGGTGACGATGGTCCTCACGACGCCCGAATTGCGCGCGCTCTGGGACCAGGAGCTCGGCCAGATGCGGGACCGCATCAAGACGATGCGCCGGCAGCTCGTCGATAAAATCCGCGAGACGCGCTCGGATTTCGACTTCAGCTTCGTGACCCGCCAGCGGGGACTGTTTTCCTACTCGGGCCTCACGAGGGATCAGGTACGGCGGCTGCGCGAGGAGTACTCGCTCTACGCCGTCGACAGCGGCCGCATCTGCGTTCCGGCGCTCAACTCGCGCAACATCGACTACGTCGCAACCGCTGTTGCTAAAGTCCTATTCTGAAAAGGATTGTTTTGTTGAAGCAGTAGCATAAAGTCCTTCACCGGTATCGGGCCGCTGTACAGGTATCCCTGCATGTGGGTACAGCCCTGATTGCATAGAAATCTCATCTGGTCTTCCGTTTCCACTCCCTCCGCCATCACCTCCAGATTCAGGGATTTTGCTATCAAAATGATCGCCGTAGTTAAAGCGGCGTCTTTGGATTTCGGTGCGATACCATTGACGAACGCTCGATCGATCTTCAGGGTGTCGATCGGGAAACTTTTGAGATAGCTGAGCGATGAATAGCCTGTGCCGAAATCGTCGATAGACAGCTTGATTCCCAGAGCCTTCAACTGGTTTAGCATGCCGATGATATTTTCCGCGCCCTGCATCATCAAGCTCTCAGTCATTTCGATATTCAAGCGCGCTGGGTCGAGACCGCTTTCTTTCAGCGCTTCGCTCACAACGTGGGCCAGGTTCGATTGCTTCAAATTCGGGGCCGCCATATTGACCGAGATGTCGAATGATTTGAAGCCGGCTTTGTGCAATTCCATGGCATGTACGCAAGCGGCGCGCAGCGTCCACTCGCCAATCGGTACGATGAGGCCCGTTTCTTCCGCCAGTGGAATGAATTCGGCGGGAGGCACCAATCCTCTTTTGGGGTGCTCCCAGCGGATCAGCGCCTCGGCGCCTGTGATTGTTCCGCTGACAGCATTTACCTGAGGCTGAAAATACAAAACGAATTGGTTTTCGACCAGCGCCTTTCTTAACTCATTTTCGAGCGCTAGCTTGTTGGATGCTAGTTCGTTCATGGAAGGCAAAAAGAACTGGTAGCAATTTTTGCCTTGTGCCTTCGCGGAATACATCGCTGCGTCGGCGTGCTTAAGCAGACCGTCGGCGTCCTTGCCATCGAGCGGGTATATCGAGATTCCGATACTGGCGGTTATGACGATATCGATGCCGTCGATGATGTAGGGCTTTTGTATCTCGGTCAAAAGGCGCAGCGCCACTCGCGCAGCCTGCTCACCCCGCGTCAAATTCGCCAGCATTATGGTAAACTCGTCGCCCCCCTGCCGGGCAACGACATCATCCTGGATCTGAGATACGCGGGAAATGGTGTCACATTCTCGCAGACATTTTTGCATCCGGGCCGCAACGTCCTTCAGCAAGGTATCGCCGGCGCCGTGACCGAGTGTGTCGTTGACGTTTTTGAAGCGATCGAGGTCGACGAACATCGTGGCCAGCATGCTGCCCTGGCGATCCGCTACTGTGATTGCCTGTTCGACCGCTTCTTTGAATAAGTTCCGATTCGACAAACCGGTCAGGCTGTCGTGCAGAGCAAGGTGACGGATTAAATCCTCGGCGGATTTGCGAGCCGTAATGTCCTGGACTGTGCCAGCTATAGTGACAGGCTTGCCTGAAGTATTCCGTTCCACCACGACCTGACTGTTTACGACACGCGTTCCTCCGTCCGGAAGACAAATAATGGCATCGATGTTGAACGCCTGCCCCTCATCAAGGGCGGCACGCAATGATCTTTCCACCAGCGGCCTGTCATCCGGATGCACGAGCTCGGGGAGGAGGTTCCCCGATCGAGGCATTTCATCGCGTGTGCGCCCGAAAATACGGCATGCTTCATCCGACCACGTTATCGTTTGATCGCCAGCATCCAGTTCCCAGTCACCGATCTGGGCGATGCGCTGCGCGTTGGCAAGGCGCGCTTCATTTTTCGTCAAATCCAGAAACGCCTGCCTCAGTCCACCTCGCATTGCGGCAAGAGAAGCGAGTAACCCACCGATGTCCCGGCTGGTGTCGATGGATTTTTCTGCTTTGAAATCTCCCGCGGCAATGTCCTCGGCAAGCGTGACCGCATGGTTAAGGGGTTCGGTCAGCCCCTTGATCAACAGGATTGCGAAGCTGACCGCGCTCGCCAGCGTTAAGCACATTACCGTCAGTACCATCCATACATGTTGCTTCACGCTCAGAGTGATATTTTCGATATTTTCATGTTCCCGGATCTCATACTTTTCAGCGAGGCCTGTTAACCGCTCACTGACCTGATTCGCGACCGGTCGCAGCGGAAGCACCTCCTGCAACGACGGACTGCGGCGAGTGGCGCTTAAAAGGATATTGATGGGTTCGAGGATGGGCTCGATTTGGAACGATGGATCCCAGGCGTGGAGACTCAACAGTGAATCTCTGGCATGTTCCAACGCCTGCCGTGCATTGTTGCTGAGGGTCCCGGTATCGACTGCGTCAGCTACACCGTTGAGGAAAACCTTGTAACTGTCTCTTGCCTGGTGGGCCAGCTCGACGCTTTTCAACTCGAATCTGACGGAATCGGAATGCCGTAAATCGCTTACGGCCTGAAAGAGAACAACGAACGCAATGGGTGCGATAATTATCGCGAACCGCACAATGATCGTATGCTTGAGTGATCTGACTTTGAACACAAGATTTACGGGTAGCTCAAGCCGATTGCCCGCCTAAAATTTCCCGATGACCCACGGTGTGAACCGGAAGCACGCCCCCGCGATCCTCGAAATCGATCATTTGCGGTCGTAAAACCGAATGTCCGTAGCTGCTGGCCATGGTGGAAACGGCCAACCCAGACGGTGAAGTTGTTACTGAAGTGTAACCGACCTGCAATCGCTCAAGATCTACCACGAGCCCCCCGTCCCTCTCGTGCTCGAATACGAGTTCGATCACCGATTTAATGTTGGCCGAAAGCTGGGGTGTAAGATAGAAGTCGAGGGAGCCGTCAAAAGAGAGCCCTTGTTTCCACTCAAGTGCGTGACTGGTCCAGTCATCCGCGTGCGTCCCCCTGCTGATGGAAATACATCAGCCAGCGACGGCAATCAGTATATACGATGACGATGGGGAATACGGATTGTGCGCACTACTTCTTCTTTTTTTCCTCCTTGCCGCCGAACAGTCCTTCGGCCCATTGACCTACTCTCGCGCCGACCCCAGTGCCCAGTGGCCCCCCGACCGCAGTGCCGATCGCAGCCCCCGCTATCGTCCCGCCGGTAGGATAAAGCATCGGGCTTTGCAGCGTGCCCGTCACGTTGAGCGGCACGTTCGCCGACGCGACGGAGGCCGCCTTGACCTTCGCGTTCACCTTTCCCGAAAGCTCATCCCTGGGAGAGATGGTGACGTGGCCGTCGGCCGAGAGCGAGCCGGAAGCGATGTTGAGGTTTGTCAGCCGGCGCGTGCCGCGGTCCAGCGCCAGGTAGCCGGACAGCTTATCGAAGCGGGTTTCGCCTCCTTTCCCCCCGTCCTTGCTGATGAGCGAGGTGGCGGCCTTGGTGATGTCGACGCCATGCAGGACGCCATTCTGCACGTCGAAGGGGGTCTCCATGCGCATGACATTGGCGAGTTGCTCGGGCGTGGCGGCGCTGCCCGAGAACACCGGCTTGGCGGTGAGCCTGCCGCTCAGGGTCGCCGGCCGGCCAAGCGCCTGCAATAGGGACCCGATCTCGACTTGATTGACGTCGAGGCTGCCTTTGATCTGCATCCCCTTCTTGTAGCCGATGGTGGTTTTGCCCGCAACGGTACCGCCGTAGATCTTGGCTCGCACTTCATTCAGGTTCGCTTCGGCGGTCGTTGCCACGCCCTTGATGTTAAGCTCGTCGAACAGGATCGCCGGACCAACCGGCAGCTTCCAGGATTTGGCTGCCGCGTCGATTAGATACTTCTCCTTCCCCTGCGGCTTGATCACCGCCTTTAGCTTGCCATCGCGGGATTCGAGCAGCGCATCCTCGAGCGCTCCTTCGCCGTTCATGCGCAGCCGTGCATCGAACGGGCCGAACGTGGTCTTGGCGAGCTTCAGCAATGCGTCATCGAGCTTGATGCTTTCCACCCGCACGGCAGCCGGCTCATCCGGTTTGTCAGGTTTCATCCACATGGGGATCTTGTCGAGCCCCGCTTGCGTGAGCACGAGCTTGTCGATCGCGATGCTCCGTATGACCTTGGGCGAGCCGAGCAGCGACCACAGGTCCGGCGTGACGGTCACCTTGCCGAGAGTGAGGTCCTGGGTCTTTCCTACGGTGATGCCGTCGATGGTCAAGTGCGGCAGCGGCAGGAACGCGAGCCGCAGCTTCTCGATTTTTACCGGATCCTTCAGCCGCTCCGAGGCGGCCTCCTCGATCTGAGGAATGTAATCGTTCACGGAAATGAAAAAAGGGACGGCGGCGAGGATCAGAACGAGCACCCCGAAGGCAATGCCGACGCACTTTAACCACTTCATAAATTGGGGAAATTTCGCAAAAAGGCGTTGACCCATTGAGGCCCAACTATTAATATAGGCGCCTTTCTTGAGCAGCACTAGACACTTTTTTCACGCCGGATGTTACTCGGAATGCCCCGGCTATCGATGCTCCTGTCGGGCCATTCCGGAATAGCAAATCGGCAGGAGACGCCACACTCGAGATTATGAGATTTGATCCCCGATAGCTCAGTTGGTAGAGCGACGGACTGTCGAATGGCAGCATCACAGGGTAACCTGTGAAGGAAAATCGGGTGAACTCAGGGAATGTCCTTGGATGTTCTTCATGGAAGAATCCTGAGCCAAGCCCGCCGAAGGGCAACCAGTAGGCGGGAAGGTGCAGAGACTAGGGGGTGAGCAGCCCAAGCAATAAGCCCCCATCAGCGCCCGACACCCCACCGGATTATGCCGGGGGTGATGAGATAGTCCAGCGCGCAAGCGTTGTAATCCGCAGGTCGCTGGTTCGAGCCCAGCTCGGGGAGCCAACAAGAACGGCCGCGCAGTTTGCGCGGCCGTTTTTTTACATAGAGGACGAACAAAAATAGGGCGTTCCATTTTCGTTCGGATCGTCATGTCATGCGCGTTGGCGCTTGTGTCAAAACTTTGAATACACAAGGGGCCATCAAATTACGCGCCAGCTTTACTTCTCAACCACTACAAATTTGGTGATGCCGCCACCAGCGACAGGGTCGCCAACAGGCAGAACCGTATGGTTAAGTTTTTCGACTATCCGGTTGCAGCCATATTTTTCGATATCAATGCCGCCTTCGTAGTAATCGTCGAACAGAACGACTTTGCTGTCTTTGAGCGCCTCATAGTCGCCAACAATGGTTTCTATGGAGTGGCCGCCGTCGATAAAGGCAAGGTCCACTGCCATCGGCTTCAACGTTGCGCGGGTATTGCCAGCGGTGAGCACGTAGCTGAAACCCGGATTCGTTTTCTTGAAATTGTCGAGAAACTTTGAAACCAACTCTTTTGTGTAATGCGGTTTCACGTTCATTTCTTCGGAGTCGGTATCGTCGGTTGCCTGCTCAAAGAGGTCGAAGCCGTAATAAGTCACTTTGTCCTGATACTTGAGCGCTTCCTTCGCCATTTCGATGGCGCGGTAGCCGTTCCATGTGCCGATTTCGGCAATGGTGCGCGGTTTGATTTTGGCAATCAGCGGATTGATCTGGGCGTAGCGGCCCGACGTTGTTCCCACCGGCTTGTCGGCTTTGGCGATGGTACGGCTGCGCTGGTGCTTGGTTTGCTGCGCGACTCGCGGTGGCAGGTAATCGCCATCGAAGGAGCTGCCAGCGGCTTTGCGCTGCGGGCCTTTGAGATGATCCATGTATTGCCCAAGTGCCGTGTTGACGAACACGTGCATGGTGTCGCTGCAATGCGCCGATATGTTGTTCGCGGTAATGATGTTGGCTCTTTCGAAGGCCTTGCGCAGCTCATCGTATGCGACACAGTCGTGCCACGCGGCGAAAGCGAAGATATCGCCCGTGTTGAAAATGTTTTCATACGTCTGGACGAAATTCTTGTGTGCGGCGTGCTGGGTATCGTAGCCGATGAAGCCGCATTCGCTGTGCCTACGCCTGCGGCCGAGGTAACAGGTATATTCGCCGTTCTTCAGGAATGACTGGAAAAAGCCCTGTGGAATGGGCTGTTTGCACAAGGTGTCACCATCAAGCCAGAACGCGTAGCGCGTGTCGATGGTTTGCAAGGCGTGAGTGATGCAGAAAACTTTGTGGCAGAACTTGATCGCATCGTAGTTGTAGTTATAGCGCAGGGTGCCATCCTGCTTGCGAATGATGCCGTGCGCCATTTCGAACTGGCTGAACTTACGCTTGAAGATCGCCAGTTTCTTACTGACGGTGTTGAGGTCGCGATACTCGATGTTCTGGTGCCGGAGATCGGGCATAAAACCGTCGGCGTAGCAGATGAGGCGGGTGTCAGCAGGAATCCGGTCGGCAAAGCTTTCCAGCATGCTCTTGCCGTATTCGTTATAGCCTTTGGCGTTGAACGTGGTAAACGCAGTGACTTGCTTATCGCTTTGCATGGATTCGTCCCGCTTTCAAGCTGGCCCCGGCGCCCGGGTCAGGCCCTATGAGGCCCTATGCCCTATGGGGTCAGTGCCCTATGAGGTCAGGTCTTGCCTTTTGCCTCGTGGGCCGCGATCAGGCGACTGATATTTCATTTGCAAGACAGTGGAGGATAGTCCTGTAAGGCTTCAGAACGACGCCGCATAATTTTGATCTGGGTACGGCCGGTATACGGCGAGCACCGTGATGTCGTCAGCTTGCGGTTGGTCGGCGGAGAATTCGTCTACGGCTGCAATGATCTTGTCGACGCAGCTATCGGCATCGGTGATCCCATGCTGGGCGACGATACCGCGCAAGGTGTCATCGCCGAACAGTGCGCCGGCCCGGTTGTCTGCTTCGGTAACGCCATCGGTGTACAGGACACACAGACTGCCCGGCGGAAATGCATGGCTTCCAACCGAGTATTCCAGGCCGGGGAAGATTCCAGCAAGAGGATTTCGGGGCGTCCGAAGAAATACCGGGTCCGCGCCGGGGACTCTAAGCAGCGCCGGGTTGTGGCCGGCATTAACGAAGTACATGCGGCCCTCGGTGATATCGACGATTGCGCAAAACAGGGTTACGAACTGCTGGGCGTCATTGGCTTCGTTCAACAGGTCGTTGCAGCGCGAGGCGAGCCTCGCGAGATGGCGACAAGCGTCGGCTTCCACGCTCATGGCCTCGCTGCGTAATACCGTCAGGGTACGTACCATGAATAATGCCGCCGGTGTGCCCTTGTTGCACACATCGCCGATGGCCGCGAATATGCGACCGTCCGACATGGAGAACGCGTCATAGAAATCGCCGCCCACATGGCGTGCCGCGCGCATGTATCCACGCCCCCGAATAGCCTGCTTGTTGGCAAACAAGGGCGCCATGGGCAGCATGTTCGACTGGATCTGCCGCGCAACGTCCAACTCGCGTTGAAGCACTTCGAGTTCGAGCGCCGCGCGCAAGCGGGCTACGATGTGACCATCGCTTCGCCGCATTCTTTCCGAGATAAGGACCACGAGATTGCGCGAAATTCTCGGAACCCCAAGCATGGATTCCAGAAACACGCGCTCCGGGATTACTAGCAGGCGGCTGGCGGTCACCGCCACAATCCAGGCCGAGACAGGCATGCCGTTGGCGACGGAAAGTTCTCCTACGCACTCCCCTGGCCCAAGGTCGAAGTGAAACTGCGAGCCGGGATCATCCAGGTGCACCTCGAGGCGGCCATCGAGGTTGACCAGAACGCACCGGTGATGCTCCCCGGCGCGGAACAAAACCTCCTGCGGTTCGCACGTTCGCAGTTCGCATTGGGCCAAGATAGTGTCCACCAGACTTTGTGGAACGCCTCGAAAAAGACATGTCTCGGCAACCATGCCCGGAACTCTTCGTTCTGCGTTGCACCGCTGATCGACCGCTATCCGGCTGCCGCCACTTCGCGACAAAGGAAAGGAAGTCAGTTGCCCGTCGCAACGACGTTCCTTACGGGGAACGAGGGGTCGGCTGCCGACGCGTAGCGTGATCAGATTGCGATCGTCAATGCGTTCGTAGGTGACCGAGTCTGCGAAAGCCTTTACCAGGCGCAGGCCAAGGCCGCCCGTCGGCGTGCTCATCAGGGAAGTCGTCAACGGCCGCGACGGATGCGTTCCCGGGTCGAACGGGGCACCCGTATCGGCGATGGTGAGAGTGGCGGTATCCTGATCCAGGAACAGGTCTAAATGAATATCTCCATCTGTTTCTGGGTAGGCGTGTTCGGAGACGTTCGCCAGGAGTTCGCTCGCGCACACGTCGAGTTTGGACAGTGGCTCCTGGCTCATGCCATGGCGAGCCGCCACTTCAGCGACCCATGCGACAGCCGCATCGACTTCCGCCCGAGAACTACGCAGTATCCGGCTGTAATAACGAAAGCGGTCGGTCATCCACTAAAGCTGGCGCGCGCTGTCTCGACATCTTCGACGAGCCCGAGCAACTGGTCGATACCCGCTGTCTCCATCACCTGGCGAACGAGTGGTTGCGGCGCGGCAAGTATCATCTTGCCGCCACGAGTCGCCTGCGCTTTAGCCGATGTCAACAGCAGCCGTATGCCGATCGAAGCGAGGAAGGTCACGCCGGATAAGTCTACGATAATCTTCGCCGGTCGCACGGTGGTGGCAAACGTGAACTTATTGGAGATGGCTTCCGTGCCGCCGATATCGAGGCGGCCGACGAGCTTCAATTGAACAATGTCGCCGGGGAGATCGACAGACTCGAATTGCACAGAAGTACCTCCCCTTTCCGAAATGCAACGCGCCCCTGGCTGCTGCACGCCCGGGGCTTCCATGAAATAACCAATCTAGTCTAGCAGCAAAGAGGTCATGCGGGTCGCAGTTTTAGGGTTCAAGCCGCACGATTGTGCGCATCCGACAGGGTCGTCCAGGCTCGCCTCGTCTACGCGACATCATACAGTCCTCGTCGCAAAACCCAAGCGAATCGTGCACGCACGACCTGCCGGCCGGAAGTTGCGACCAAGGCGGGTATCCCGCACCTCATAAAGGTGGCCATCCACAGCACCGATGCAGATGCCGAAGCGCGCCGGATCGGCGAGCGCGAGCTCGGGGATGTAGGATGCGACATTTCCCGTGGTGGGTGCCCCGAACCGGGCATGCAATTCTTCCAGGTATTGCTGAACTGGTGACAAGGCAGCCTTGCTCATTGCGGCTAGCCGGCCAATGGCGATTTGCCATTGACTATCGACCGTGCATCGGTAGCGCTTGTCTGCGGTCCTCAGGTTTTGCTCGCGTTTGAAATGAAATCATTACATAATTCGCATCGGGGACATTGTGAGGGGGGCGACCGTGAGGGAAGCGGTCTCGCTGTAGATTCCGGGCGGTGTGCATGGCGGCGGTACTCGCGCTGGCGCTTCCGTCCGACTATGGGTTTGCCCAATCCGCCGCCACGTCCGTGGTGTCGTGTGATCCGGCGCCGGCGAAGGCGGCGTCGGTGCAGGGCAGCGTCGAAGCGAGACGCGCGGGCGATTCTCAATGGCGTGCAGTCAAGCTGAACGACACGTTCTGCCCCGGCGACGTTATTCGAGTCCAGGAGCGCAGCCGCGCCGACATCACGCTGCTCGATCAGTCCGTGCTACGGCTTAACGCCGGTTCCACCATCACCGTGGAAGCTCCGAAGGAGCGGCGCACTGGCGTCATCGACCTGGTTAGGGGAACGGTGCACTTCTTCTCCCGGGGGCCGAACAGCCTCGAGGTGAAGACGCCGTTCACCGTTGCCGGCGTGCGCGGAACCGAGTTCCTGATCAGCGTCGAGCCGGAGCGCACGCTGCTCACCGTTTTCGAGGGTACGGTGGTCGCGGAGAACGCGGCGGGCAGCCTCACGCTCGCCGACGGCCAGTCCGCCTCTGCGGAGGCCGGTAAGCCGCCTGCATCCCGGGTTGTGGTGCGTCCGCGCGACGCCGTCCATTGGGCGCTCTACTACCCACCGGTCGTCAATTTCAAGCCGGACGAGTTTCCTGCCGGAACCCTGGACAAGGCGCCTGCCGCCGTCAAGGATCCCCGCATCCATGTCTATCGCGCGCACCGAATGCTCGCGGTCGGCAGTGTGGACGAAGCGCGCGCGGAGATCGAGCTTGCACTGAAGCTCGACCCGAAAGACGCGAACGCCGCGAGCCTGCAGGTCATCATGGCGGTCGTGCAGGGTGAAAAAGACCGTGCATACCAGATGGCCCAGGCGGCTGTCGGCGCCGCCCCGAACTCGGCCACGGCCCACATCGCGCGTTCCTACGCGGAGCAAGCCCGCTTCGATCTAGCCGCAGCCCGCGCGAGCCTCCAGCGCGCCGTGGAACTCGAACCGCAAAACGCCCTCGCGTGGGCGCGACTCGCAGAGCTCCACTCATCATTTGGCGAGTTGGATAAGGCAGCCGTCGCCGCGCAGCGCGCTGTCGAGCTCCAGCCCGATCTGTCACGCACGCAGACGGTGCTCGGGTTCGCTCAACTCGTCTCGATCAAGACCGCCGAGGCGCGGCAGAGTTTCGAAAAGGCTATCGCCCTGGACCAGGCCGACCCCCTGCCGAGGCTCGGCCTCGGGCTGGCGAAGATCCGGGACGGAGAGCTCGATGCCGGCAGCCGCGAGCTGGAAATTGCGGCGAGCCTCGACCCGAGCAACGCGCTCGTGCGCAGCTACCTGGGCAAGGCCTACTACGAGGAAAAGCGCTCGCCGCTCGACCAGCGCGAATTTCAGGTCGCCAAGCAGCTCGACCCCAAGGATCCGACGCCGTGGTTCTACGACGCGATTCAGAAACAGACCACCAACCGCCCGGTGGAAGCGTTGCAGGATCTGGAGAAGGCGCGCGAGCTGAACGACAACCGTGCGGTATACCGCTCACAGCTCCTGCTCGATTCCGACGCCGCCGCCCGGGCTGCCAGCCAGGCGCGGATCTTCAGCGAGCTCGGCTTCCAGCAACGGGCGCTGGTGGAAGGCTGGGACGCAGTCAATCGCGATCCATCCAATTTCTCGGGACACCGGTTTCTGGCCGACTCGTACTCTGCACTGCCCCGGCACGAGATCGCCCGGGTGAGCGAGCTGCTGCAATCGCAGTTGCTCGCGCCGGTCACCAACACGCCGCTGCAGCCGCGGCTGGCCGAGAGCAACCTTTTCTTGATCAGCTCGCTGGGCCCGGGCATCGCATCGTTCAACGAATTCAACCCATTGTTCAACCGGGACGGCGTATCGATCCTGGCCAACGGCATGATCGGAAGCAATGACACCGCTGCCGGCGAGGCGGTAGTGTCGGGAATCGCCGGCAAACTGGGTTTCAGCGTCGGATACTCGCAGTTCAGGACCGACGGCTTCAGGGTCAACAACGACCAGAAGGAGACGATCGGCAACGTCTTCCTCCAGTACAGACTTCACTCCCAGCACCAGCGCGCAGTACGAATACCGCTATCGGGATAGCGAGCGCGGCGATCTCGCGCTGCGCTTTTTTCCGACCGCGTTCTTTCCCGGTTTGAGGACCGATGTCCAAACCGACACCCATCGGATTGGGCTGCGGCACGCGTTCTCGCCTGCGTCCATTCTTCTCGGCTCCGTCATGCATGCAGGATCGGTCCATCGTGGAGACGAGATATTCAACCGATCGCTCCTGTCATTTCGGCGGACAGCAGAGGGCCCGAAAGATCCACCAGCGCCGAAATCCAGCATATCTATCGTGCGTCCCGCTTTTCGTTGACGAGCGGTCTGGGCTATTTCGATATCGACGGAACGATCAACCGCGCATCCAGCTTACAGGTCACCTTTACCATACCCCCGCCGGCTCCGTGCCGGCCGAGAGTTCCCTTTCCTCTGACGTTGCCATTGTGCACCCAGACCAGACTGGTTCAGAGCACCTCCGTCGAAACAACGGACATCCAGCATGTCAACGCGTATGCGTATGCGAATTTCGCGGCGAGCGAGACGCTGACGTTGACCGCTGGTCTCAGCGGAGACTTCTTCGATGACGGTTCAACCGTCTCCCTGGGTAACAAGGACCAATGGAATCCCAAGCTCGGCTTGTTGTGGAGGCCCACGCAGGCGACGACGGTGCGCGCCGCGGCGTTCAGGACGTTCAAGAGGCGCCTCATTACGGATCAAACGCTCGAGCCGACCCAGGTCGCGGGATTCAACCAGTTCTATGATGAGATCAACGCGACGAAAGCGTGGCGTTACGGGATCGGCGTAGATCAAAAATTCACACGCAGTGTCTTCGGTGGCATAGAGCTTTCGAAGCGCGACATCGATTTGCCGGTCACTTTCGGAACGACGATAGTCGAGGAGCAAATTGACGAGTACAGCGCGCGGGCATATGCCTACTGGACCCCGCACCCCTGGTTGGCTCTGAGGAGCGAGTATCTCTACGAAAAGTTGGAGAGAAGCGGCGGCAGGCCCGGACAGCCATCCGGGCCGCTGGAAGTTAAGACGCATAAATTACCGCTTTCCTTGAACGTCTTCCATCCTTCCGGCTTAGGCGGTGGAATCACCGCAACGTATATCGACCAGGAGGGCAGGTTCCTGCAAGGAGCCGGGAGCGATAAGTTCTGGGTCGTGGATCTCGCCCTCAAATATCGGCTGCCGAAACGCTACGGCTTTCTCAGCGCGGGCGTGAGGAACGCAGGCGATAAGCAGTTCAATTTCTTCGACACCGACAGCAAGAATCCGCAGTACATCCCGGAGCGCATGGGATTCGTTCAATTCACGTTGGCATTGCCGTAATCCATGATGCCGGGAGTCGGTTAGCATCGAGGTGACGATCATGTAAAGTAGAGAGATGATTGTTGAAGTGTCGAAGGAGGGTCGTTCGGTAATCACCCAGTCCGCAGCGACTCGGGCGAGTGCAGGTTGATTTTGAATGGAGAGTTTCATGAAAAGCATGCTGAGCAAGTTGTTGCGTGCCGCCGGCGTCGCAATGTTGATAATGTGGAGCGCCGGTGCGTCGGCGCAAGAAGTTTTCTGCGATGGCATAACGTGCACATACGGCCCGATTTGTCCGGATGGTTGGGGCGGGTGCTACTTCTATAGTTGGTCGATTGGCAGCGCCAAGAACACCTGGACCGAGAAGTCGGGAATCGCGAACATTCTCAAGGACTGCGATGGGACCGACCCCAGCAAATGCGTCAAAGTTGCCTCCCAGATCACAACGGTCACAGGCGAAGGACCGAACGCGCTGATTATCTGTCAGGTTCCGGGAGGCAAGACCTGCACGGATGGCCAGTGCGGCGGTTCTCCGAACTCGAGCGGCGCGGTCTTCCTCAGTAGTTTGTTTTCCCAAACCGTAACGACGCCGGTTTTCTCCAGTGGGTGCACGAAGGACGACAAACTCAAGGGCGGCATAACATGCTCCAAAGAAAACACGCTAAAGGGTCTGGAAGGGGACGCGGCGGCCGCCGCCCAGTTCTGCCCGAGCAAGCAGTGGGAGATCGTCAAATGGTTGCCGTTGAATTGGACTGCGACTACAGCGGCAACGGGCCCCACGAGCAACAAAGACCTCACGCCCATAACCACTGTCGGCAACGCGAGATGCTGGCTGCTTGATCCGCAAGGCAGAAAACCCAATGAGGCGGGCTATCAGCTGAGTTCCGTGCTGGCGGAAAACCAGTTGCTCTGCCAGTAGTCCGTTTCGAGAATGCAGTTGCAGGCAGCTTCGCTTCCGGCGTGGATCGGGTTCGCCCGTCCGCGCCCGGCAGCCGCGGGCGTGTTACATTGAGACTGAAAGGGGCGATGAGCGCGCGCCATAGTTTGCGCTGCTGATCAGTCTCACGAAGCAGTGCAGCGCTGGTGCGCCGTCCGCCCACGGACTTACCCTTTCAGCGCACCAGCGGCGTGACGATGCTTTCCCTGAAGTCCCTCGCTTTCAACCCCGCCTCCCTCACGGCGGGGTCGATTGCCCTTGTGGTAGTGTTGTTCGCTCTCTCTCCCGCGGTGCTGGAAGCGATCGAGCTGAACTGGCTCGATCTGCGTTTTCGCGCGCGCGGGCCGCTCGCGCCGGGGCCGGAGGTCGTGGTGGCGGCGATCGACGAAAAGAGCCTGGCGGCCGAAGGCCGCTGGCCCTGGCCCCGTTCCAGGATCGCTGCGCTCGTAGACACGCTCTCGCGCGACGGCGCCAAGGTGATCGGTTTCGACGTGGTGTTCTCGGATACCGAGCAGGACGCCCGGCTCCCGCTCATCGACCGGATCGAGCACGCCGTGGCTACGTTGAAAATCGACAACCCGCGGTTGAAAGGCGTGCTTCGAGAAAGCCGCGAGGCTGCCGACCATGACCGCGTGCTGGCACGCGCACTCCAGCGTTCTTCGGCCCCGGTGGTGCTCGGCTATTTCTTCCACATGAACGAGGAAGGCGTCGGATTCCGGTTCGACTCGGCCGACATCGAGCGGCGATTCGAGGCGATCGCCGGCTCCAGGTACCCGCTCGTGTATCGGGATCCGCAGGCGCGCTCCGCGCCGTTTATCAAGGCCTACGCCCCGCAGGGCAACCTCGGCGGTCTTGCGTCGGCGGCCGCGTCCTCCGGCTACTTCAGCGTCGTGACCGATCCGGACGGCGCGATCCGCTGGATGCCGCTGGTCGTGCAGGGGGGTGATGACTTCTTTCCGCCGCTGGCAGTGCTGTGCCTCTGGCATTACCTCGGCAAACCGCAGCTGGCCGTGCGCTCGGGGCCCTACGGCATCGAGGGCGTGCAGATCGGGGAGCGCTTCGTTCCTTCTGACGAGGCTGGCCGCCTGTTCATCAACTTTCGCGGCCCGGCGCAGACCTTTCCCACGTATTCCGTCAGCGACATCCTGGCGGGCAAGCTGCCGCAGGGGACGCTGAAGGACCGAATCGTGCTGGTGGGAGCGACCGCCACCAGCCTCGGCGATATCCGCACCACGCCGTTCGGGCCCGTGTTTCCCGGGGTCGAGGTCCATGCCGCCGTAATCGACAACATCCTAGCGGGCGACTTCATCGAGCGGCCGCGGTGGTCGACGGTTTTCGACCTGTCCGCGATCGTCGCCCTGGGCCTGGTCTTGGGGCTGGTGCTGCCGCGCACGAGCGCGCTCTTCGGACTGCTGTTCAGCGGGGCGATTTTTTTGGGGTACATGCTCGCTGCTTATTGGCTATTCGCGAGGGCGCGCATCGCGTTGAACATGGTCTACCCGCTTCTCACCGTGGCCGCGACCTACACGATCTTGACCGTGTACCGCTACCTCAGCGAGGAGCGCGAGCGCAGGCACATCAAGGCGGCTTTCCGGCATTACGTGCCGCCCCAGGTTGTCGAAATCATGCTCGGGAATCCGGCAGGGCTGCGGCTCGGGGGTGAGGAGAAGATTCTGACCGCCCTGCTGAGCGACATGGAAGGCTATACGAGCTTTTCCGAGCGGCGTGCGCCCAACGAGATCATCGCGGTGCTCAGCGATTATTACGCCGAGATGACCGAGGAGGTTTTTAAGGTCCGGGGTACGCTGGTCGAATACGTAGGCGACGAGCTGTTCGCAATTTTCGGCGCGCCCATCTCGCAGGAAGACCACGCGAAGCGAGCGTGCGACTGCGCCCTCGCCATGCAGGCGCGCCGCAACGCCCTCAACGCGGAGTGGGCCAAGATCGGCCGGCCGCACATCAAGGCGAGGATCGGGATCAATTCCGGCAACATGCTGGTCGGCAACATCGGCTCCAAGTATCGCTTCCGCTACGGCGCGTTGGGCGATCCCGTAAACCTCGCTTCGCGCCTGGAAGGCCTGAACAAGTTCTACGGCACCGAGACGATCATCAGCGCGCACACCGCGGAGCTCGTCGAGGGTTCGTACCGCTTGCGCGAACTGGATCGGGTGCGGGTAAAGGGACGCGCCCAGGGGCTCAGCGTCCACGAGCTCCTCGGCACGGCCGACGTTGTCCTGTCCCCGGAGAAGGAGGAATTGCTCGCTTTTTACCAGCTGGGACTTGCTGCCTATCGCGAGCGACGCTGGGACGAAGCCGCGGGTTTCTTCCGCCGTTGCTTGCTGCGGTTCCCCGACGACGGGCCCTCGCAGGTGATGGAGCAACGCTGCCGCTTCTATCTCGAAACCCCGCCACCCGTGGACTGGTATGGAACTTTCGATGCGGCCTTAGTCGGAGGAAAGACGCCCGCGGAAGAGATGGATCCTATGTAAGAGCCCAGTGAATTCCCCCTGGCGTCTCGGTCTGTTTCTGTCAAATTCTTCGGTAGAACCACAGGAGCGACAGCAACAATGCGCAGAAGGCAAGCAGCGCAGCGGCGGCGCTGAAGAGCGCGCTCACCTCGGTTTCCTTCTTTTCCATCGCGAATCTCGAGTTGAGCTTCTGATAGACCGTGCGCAGGTCCGCGGCGGTGCCTGCGTGGAAATACTCTCCGCCGGTCAGGTGCGCGACCGCCCTCAGCGCCTCCTCGTCGAGGGTCACGTAGGTGGACCAGCCATCGAAGTTGATCGATCCACCCTCGCGGGTGCCAAAGCCCACCGTGTAGACGCGAACGCCGCGGTCCGCCGCCATCTTCGCCGCCTGGACCGGATCGGGACCGGTCGTCCGCCGGCCGTCGCTCAGAAGAATGATCGCGCCCGAGGTGTACGAACCGGGCGCAACTGGCGTGAAATCCTTCTTCTCCGCCTTTTGCCTGCGGGCCTTGTCGATGGGCGCGGCCCTTCCGCCCATACGCGAGAAGGCGTCATCGAATATGACCGACTCCAGGTCGATGCCGGCATCCGGCAGCAGCAATGACAATGACAGGATGAGGCCGCTGCCCGTGGCTGTGGCACGCTGCAGTTGGAAGCGGTCGATGGCCGCTAGCAGATCCTCGCGGTTATCGGTAGGCGTCTGGACGATTGCGGCCGTTCCGGCAAACGTGACGATGCCGACGCGAACGTCTTTCGGCAAGTCCTCGATGAACGACTTCGCGGCGCTTTGCGCGGCGCTGATGCGATTGGGCTCCACATCGGTCGCCCGCATGCTGCGCGAGACGTCTATTGCCAGGATGATTGTCTGCTGCTGCGACGGCAGCGTGAAGACTGCGCTCGGCCGAGCGATCGCCACAATCGCCACCACCAGCGCAAGCAGGAAAAGTAGCGGCGGCACGTGGCGCCGGATGCGCTGGCCGGGACCGACAGCCTCCCTGACGAGCATCAGGCTCGCATAGCGAACCGCCGCCTTCTTCCGCCGGAGCGCGTACAGGTAGGTGGCGATGAGCGCCGGCACGGCGAGCAACAGCCACAGCAGATCAGGCCACAAAAACCGCATTCATTCTCCTTAGTGGCTGTTGCCGAGCAATCTCCCGCCCTCCAATTTGAGGAGAACGAGGGAGGTATCGCGTCATTTCCATTCTGAGCCCAACAGCCACTGACATACAGCAAGCCGATGGAAATTATTCCCTTAGAGTACGTAACAAAATGAGGGAATACTCCACTCATCTTCCCCTAGGAGACGTATCATCCATTTTGATACGGCCGCTTAGGGAACTGTAGCATCCCACTACAAGCATCTACTTTATCACCGTCGCGGGCCGGCCAGTGTCCCGAGCCGCCAGTTCGTTGATAGATCCATCCACTTGCCCATGTCGATTGCGTCACAGAAGTCCCGAAATGGCTCCAGACGCGGAGCTCGCGACGGTAGCCCCTCGTTAAAATTCCGCATCGTGAAGCCGCGACGTGCCCGCGCCGCGCGATCGTGCTACCGTTTGGGTTATCGAGTCGATATCGAGTGTACGACCCATGAAGAGAGCAGCGATTTATAGCGGCACGAACCGCTCCCGCGAGGCCGGGCGGCGCACCGAATCGCCTGTTCCCGGCCAGGATACGGCCCCCGGGCAGAACGTCGGCCCGGCCGCATCCCCTGCCCCCGCCCGCGGCTCACGCGTTCGGGGCGCCGGCGCTTTTCTCCGGCGTCATGCCTCCTGGATGGTCTTTGCCGCCGGAGGCGTCTTCGCTCTACTGCTCGTCCTGGTTTATGGTGCGATGCAACCGGCACCCTATGAATACACGCAGGATGACATCGACGCATCGGTCCTGCACACGCTCGAGAACAAGACCCTGCCGTCGAGGGCGGCAAAGGCTGCAGAGTTGGTCCGGCAGTCGGTGGTGCGCGTGCGCGGCTTCGCTGACGATGACAACGGCGAGGAAAAGGAGCACGGCGTGGGCTCCGGTGTCGTGATCGTCGACGACGGACTCATTCTCACGAACCTGCACGTAGTGGCAGGCGCGAAGCGGGTAACCGTCACGTTTTTCGACGGCCTCGAGTCCGAGGCGGAGCTGGTCGGCCTGAAGCCGGCCACCGATCTTGCCGTAGTGCGGGCAAAGAAGCTTCCAGACGATCTGCCCGCGGCCACACTGGGGTCCACGCAAAAGTTGCAGCCGGGCGACGAGGTCGTCGCCGTGGGATTCCCCTTCGGCATCGGCCCCTCTGTCTCGGCTGGCGTGATCTCCGGCCTCAATCGGGAATTCCGCTCGCCCGACGGGCACCGTCTGCTCACCAGACTCATCCAGTTCGACGCCGCTGCCAATCCCGGCAGTTCGGGCGGGCCGCTCGTCACCATGGATGGCGAGGTAATCGGTATCGTAACCGCGATTCTCAATCCGACCGAAGCGCGCACCTTCATCGGCATCGGTTTCGCCGTGACCATAGAGGCTGCGGGCAACGCCGTCGGCATCCCGCCCTTCTAATCGGCGTTCATCTGCGGTTCCATTGGTTTGTGAGACAACCTCTAGCAAACGGAAAATAGTCATGGACGACAAGGCTACGGGCCGCGGCGAGATCGCCTCGCTGATGCAGCGGATCCTCTACGAAGTGAAGCGCGTAGTGGTCGGACAGGACCACTTCCTCGAGCGCGTGCTGGTTGCGATCCTCGCGCAGGGCCACCTCCTCGTGGAAGGTGTGCCGGGTCTCGCGAAGACGCTCACGGTCAAGACGCTCGCACGGACCATCCGCGGCCAGTTCAAGCGCATTCAGTTCACGCCGGATCTGCTTCCCGCGGACTTGGTCGGCACGCGCATGTACAACCAGAAATCGGGCGAATTCAGCACCATCCTCGGACCGGTCTTGACGAATCTGCTGCTCGCGGACGAGATCAACCGCGCACCCGCGAAGGTGCAAAGCGCGCTGCTCGAGGTGATGCAGGAGCGCCAGGTCACGATCGCCGGGGAAACGCACAAGGTCCCCGAGCCGTTTCTCGTGATGGCGACGCAGAACCCGATCGAGACCGAAGGCACCTATCCCTTGCCCGAGGCGCAGGTCGATCGCTTCATGATGAAGGTGTTGGTCGGCTACCCGAACGAGGAAGAGGAGTTCGTCATCGTCGAGCGCGTCACCGGACCCGCGGCGGAAGTGTCCGCTGTCGCCACGACTGCGCAATTGAGCGCGCTGCAAGGTGAGTGCCGCAAGGTTTACGTCGATCCGGCGCTCATCCAGTACGCCGTGAAGCTCGTGACGGCCACGCGTTACCCCGCTCGTTACGGCGTTGCAGATCTCGGACGTTACATTACCTTCGGAGCGAGCCCGCGTGCGACGATTCATCTCATCGAGGGCGCGCGGGCGCTCGCGTTTCTGCGCGGCCGCGAATACGTGCTGCCCGAGGACGTGACCGACCTCGTGCCCGACGTGCTGCGCCATCGCCTCGTGCTCTCCTACGAAGCTCTATCCGACTCGCTCACGGCCGATGAGCTGGTGATGCGGGTCATGAAGGCGATCCAGGCTCCCGAGAAGCCGCTCGAGACCCATGTCCGTATCGCGGCAGGTTCTTGAGGGACCAAGGAGGTCTCATCAATAGGACGGATAACGCGCGTGAGCTGCGCGTCGTCGCGTCTGCGGACGCTCCGGCGGCTGCGCGCCGCATCGATCCGGAGAGCGTGCTGCGGCGCCTCGAATGGACGGTGATCCGCCGCCTTGACGGTTTGCTGCAGGGAGACTACCGCACGCTGTTTCGCGCTTTCGGGCTCGACCTCGCCGATCTGCGCGAATACCAGTTCCACGACGACGTGCGCCATATCGATTGGAATGTCACGGCGCGGCTGCAGACCCCCTATGTCCGCGAGTATCACGCCGACCGCGAGGTCACCGCGTGGTTCCTCCTGGACCTGAGCGGATCGCTGGACTTCGGCTCGCAGACCGTGCGCAAGCTGACCACATCGGCGGAGCTCGTTACGGTGCTCGCGCGCGTGCTCACGCGGCATGGCAATCGAGTTGGCGCCGTGCTTTATTCCAACCAGATCGACTCGGTAATCCCCGCGCGCGGCGGCCGGCGCCACGTGCTGCACCTGCTCGATCGGATGCTGCGGCCGCGTCGGGCGGAGTCCGGGAAGGAAACGAACCTCGCCGTGCTCCTGGAGAAGGCGCAGCAGGTAATCAAGCGCCGATCGGTTATCTTCGTCGTCTCCGATTTCATCAGCACGCCGGGCTGGGAGAAAGGGCTCGCCCTGTTTGGCCGGCGGCACGAGATCGTCGCCGTGCGGCTCTACGATCCTCTGGAGATCGAGCTTCCCGACCTGGGGCTCATCGTCATGCAGGACGCCGAGACCGGCGAGCAGATGCTCGTCGATACGCATGACCGCCGTTTCCGCAGCCGATTCGCGGAAGCCGCCGAGCGCCGCGAAACGGCGCTGCGCGCTGCGCTCGTCCAGGCCGGCGTCGACTGTCTCGAGCTCGCGACCGACGATGACCTCGTCGATACGCTCATGCGCTTCACCGGTACTGCGCAAGCGGCGCAGCCAGCTCGCCGCCGGCGCGAGCCTGCCAAAGAGGCAGTAGCAAAAACATGATCGAACTTGGTGGCATGACGTTCCTGTGGCCCGCCATGCTCTGGCTGCTGGTTCTGGTGCCGGGGCTCGTCGGCCTCTACTGGTGGCTGCTCAACCGCCGGAAAAAAACCGCCGTGCGCTACGCGAGCCTTGCGATGGTCGGTGAAGCGACGGGCGGAGCCGTCAGGTTAAGGCGCCATGTGCCACCGGTTCTGCTCCTGCTCGGCCTCTGCGCCATGATCTTTGCGGTGGCGCGGCCGCATGCGGTGGTGGTGCTGCCGACACACCAGGCGACCCTCATTCTGGCGATGGACGTGTCCGGGAGCATGCGCGCGACCGACGTCAAGCCGAACCGGCTCACGGCCGCACAGAACGCGGCCAAGGCGTTCGTCGCAGAGCAGCCGCGCGACGTCCGCATCGGCATCGTGGCCATCGCGGGGACTGCTGCGGTAGTGCAATCGCCTACCGACAATCGCGAGGACATCGTCCAGGCGATCGATCGCTTCCAGCTCCAGCGCGGCACCGCCATCGGCAGCGGCTTGATCATCTCGCTCGCCACGATCCTGCCCGAAGCGGGCATCAACGTCGAGCAGTTTAGCTACGGCCTGTCCCCGCGCGCATGGGCGCTCGATGCCGCTGGCAAGGCCGAGAGCAAAAAGCCCGTGCCGCCCGGCTCCAACGGCTCGGCCGCGATCGTGCTGCTGACCGACGGCCAGACGAACGTCGGACCCGATCCTCTGGAGGCAGCGAAGCTCGCGGCCGAGCACGGCGTGCGCATCTACACCGTGGGTATCGGAACCGTCGAGGGCACGACCCTCGGGTTCGATGGTTGGTCGATGCGCGTGCGCCTCGATGAGGGCACCCTGAAGAAGATCGCGACGATGACCCACGGCGATTATTTTCAGGCGAGCAGCGCCGCCGATCTCAAGGCGGTCTACCGGAAGCTCACTGCCAAGTTTCTTCTCGAGAAGAAGCGATCGACCGAGGTCACCGCCCTTTTCGTGGCGGTCGGCGCGGTGCTCGCGCTGCTCGGCGCGCTGCTCTCGGTATTCTGGTTCAACCGGATCCTGTAAGAAAATGGCCAGCGGGCCGTCCCTTTTCTTAACATGAAGAACTCATAACAACGGACGATCTCTGGCCGCGCTGCTTCATGTCACGCCTCAACAAGTCACGCTCTACCGAGACATGGCGCATCAGGGAATGTAGACCCATAGATCGAGTTGCACGGTACAGCCGGGCACCAGCAACGGTTCCGGCACCTGGATCGCGGAAACCGGCAGCGGGCGGCCGCCCAGGCGGCGCTTCCAGACCTGGCACGCAGGAAAGAACTCCCTCAAGTCCGTGTGGAACTGCTGGATGCGCACGACGTTGGTGAGCGAAGTCCCGAATTCGACACAGGTTCTTTCCGCGACATCGAGCAGATAGTCCATCTGGGCCGTGATGCTGGACGTGGGACCGGTTTTCGCGCGCGGAATCAAGCCGTCCTGGTCGGCGGCGAGCAATCCGGAAAAACACAGCAGATCTCCTCCCCGTACCGCCAACGGATGGCCATCGCACACGGCGGGACTGCCGCCGCTCGACGCTTTCCTGAGCGTTTTGCCGCTATTCGCCAGCGCGACCAGATTGATCTCGCAGCGCGCTTCTTCTATGGCGAAACCCGGAACAAGCGTGGGTATGAAGGTCGTGGCGGGTATGCCTTCGCCGAAGTACCGAGCCCAGACCTGGTTGAATGCCGGCACGTCCTGAATATCCGCGAGGTAGACCTGCGCTTTCACGGTAGAAGCGAGCGAAGCACCGGCGCCCGCAAGCGCCGGCATCAGCTTGTTGCGGATGATGTAGTCGGCCTCGAGCTGGATCCGGTTGCCTTTCCACAAATGTCCTTCCGGGACCTTCGCTTCGGGCGCGATACCGCCCAGGTCACCGGGTTTCCACGCCGCGAGAAAGCCGGCGACGAAAACATGATCGCCCGCGGCGGCCACCGGGGCGAATGAGGAGGTGGAAGGGACGTCAAGATCGCGGGGATACACGGGCACGACCGCCAGTCCGTCGGCCGGCCGAACGGCGATCACCTCCATGGTCATGCCCGCCTCTGGGAAGAGCAGCTTCGGCTCCAGTATCGACGTGCTGGGCGCGACATAGCTGCCGCAGTACTCGCGCCGCGCCTGATGCAGGAACGGCACGGCGCGCCAGTCCGGAAAATATTGGTCGGTGCGAACCACGTGCGGAAAATCGGTTCCCCCCGCTTCCAACACTTCGGCCGCACGCTGGTACATGCGTCGCGCTTCACGGTACCAGCGGGGCTCGCCCGACAGCGGCCGGCCGCCCCCCGTCACTTCCGCCGCGAACGCGTTGCGATCGTCGGTCGCGAAAGCTCCTGTGACAAACACCCAGCCGCCCGCTTTCACGCCACGCGCGATCGGTATTCGTGCCCGCCCCAGTTCAGCAGGAAGCAGCGTCTCTACGGCATCACGACGCATGGTCGCCTGCGGGATCGGATGACTGCGAAATATCGTTTCCGAAGCCGACGGCTATGGTGTTCCAGCTGTCCACAATCAATCGCAATGCCATAAGGGCGGCCTATTCGACACTGTATGGGCTGGCCATTCGTTTCGAAATGGCAGGATCGTCATCAATCGACTTTGGCTCCGGCCGCCCTCACCATCTTGCCGAGCGTCGCCCGATACCGGAAGTTGAGCACCTTCGCTCGCTCGCGGTCAAGGCGTATCGATGCGCATGCGTGCTTCCGCTTGCCATCAAAATCGCCGTGATAGTATGGCCTGCAAAATGACGGGCCTCGCAAAACAGCGAATCCGGTAAAGCTACAGGAGGAAGCCATGCGCGGCATTCGTAGTCTTCTACTGTTGGTAATCGGGGCTCTCGCGCCCGCGCAGGCCCACGCCCAAGGCTATCCCGCCAAGCCGGTCCGCCTGATCGTACCTTTCACGCCCGGCGGCATCTCGGATTTGCTCGCGCGCGCCCTCGGCGCGAAGCTCACGCCCGTATTGGGTCAGCAAGTCCTCGTGGAAAACCGGCCGGGGGCCGGCACGGTCATCGCCTCCGAATTCGTAGCCCGGTCGGCGCCCGACGGCTACACCCTCTATCTGCAGGACATCACGACGCACGCGATCAACGCGAGCCTCTACCGCAAGCTGCCGTACGATTCGGTCAGGGATTTCTCGCTGATCCAGATGCTCGCCACGACGCCGCTGATCCTGGTCGTGCACCCATCGCTCCCGGTCAGGAACGTGAAGGATCTGATCGCGTTCGCCAAGGCGAGGCCGGGTCAGATCTCGTACGGCTCCTCTGGCAACGGCACCATCGTCCATCTCGCCACCGAGCGCTTCAAGGCCATGGCCGGCGTCGACATGGTGCACGTGCCGTTCAAGGGCAGCCCGCAGTCGGTAATCGCGCTGCTCGGCGGCGAAGTCGCCGTCTCGTTTCCCACCATGCCGCCGGCGCTGCCCAATGTCCAGTCGGGCAAGCTGCGCGCGCTGGCAGTGACCGGCCCGCAGCGCTCAGGCGCGGCGCCGAACGTGCCGACGGTCGACGAAGCCGGGCTGAAAGGCTACGAGATGGTGCTCTACAGCGGCATCATCGGTCCGGCCGGCATGCCGGTGGCGATCGTGTCACGGCTGAACGGCGAGATCGCGAAGATCATGCGCTCTGTGGACTTGAAACCCGTGCTCGATAACGTGGGTGCCGATCCGATCGCCATGACCCCGGACCAGTTCGGCAAGCACCTGGTCGCTGAGATCGCCAAGCTCGGCGCGATCGTGCGCGCGGTGGGCGCGCACATTGATTGAAGGTGTCAGGAACCTTAGAACTTAGGGTTCCTGACACCCTTGCTTGGCGGCGCCGTACTCAATCAAGTTTCTGGATTAGTCGGCGTCGGTGCCGTTGCGACGCCGACTGCGCCGATCGCGGCGAACAAACCGGCAACGGTCTGGCGCGGAATGCCCCGGGTGATGAACACCAGGCGCGTGCCACGATCCGGCCCCGGCCACGCCGCAAGCTCGATCGGCGGATGGAACAGGTGCTGCACGCCCTGGACCACCATTGGACCTTTCTTACCTTCGACGTTAACCAGCCCCTTGACCCGCAGCAGGTCGGGCCCGCGCAGCGCGGTGAGGACCTCCATGCTTTGCGTGAAAGCGGGCCAGGACAGGGGCTGTTCGAAACGGAGCGTGAAGGTCGTGATCGCCTGATCGTGATGGTGCGCCCCGCTTTTTTCCTCATGATGGTGGTGCCCGTCGTCGGCGCCCAGCCAGCGCTCGACTTCCTCCAGGCGTGACTGCGTGCGGCTCAGGCCGACGTCCACCAGGAACGAAAGCTCGACTTCGCCATTGAGAGCGCGGGTGAGCGGCGCGCGCGGGTTGATGTCGTGCAACCGTTGCTCCAGGCCTTGGACCTGCGCGGCCGGCGCAAGATCGCTCTTGGTCACGACCAGTCGGTCGGCGAGCGCGACCTGCTTCACGGCCTCGGGAAAGCTCTCGAGCTGCGATCCGGAGTTGACCGCATCGACGAGGGTCACCACGCAATCGAGCCGGAACTGATCGAGCAGCATCGAGTCCGTCATCAGCGTCTGCATCACCGGCGCCGGATCGGCGATACCGGTGGTCTCCACGATGACGCGCTCGAAGTCGATGATTTCGCCGTTACGGCGCTTGATGAACAGCTCGCGCAGCGTCTCCTGCAGGTCGCTGCGCAGGGTGCAGCAAAGGCACCCGCTGTTGAGCAGCATCATCTGCTCCGAGGACGTCTCGACAAGATCGTTGTCGATGCCGATCTCGCCCAGCTCGTTCACGATCACGGCCACCCGGTTCATCTCCGGGCGCTTGACCAGGCGATTGATGAGCGTGGTCTTGCCGCTGCCCAGGAAGCCGGTGATGACCGACACGGGAAGACGACCTGAGAGTGCATCAGCGGGTGGCATATCAGTACCGAGTAGTGACTGGTCACCGAATCTAGATGTTCGCTTCGAGAATGTAGAGGCCACCGGCAAAGCGGTCCACCGCATACACCACTCCGCGCTCGTCCACCCAGACATCGTTGATCTGAATCGCTCCAACCCGTGACATAGGGGGAGCGCCGGGCACGAAATAAGCGATTTCCCGCGGCTGATAGGGGTTCGAGACGTCGAACGCGCGCACGCCGCCCCCGAAGAAAGTGGCGAATATGATGTTCTCCGAGCGGTACGAGCACGGTCCCGGCTGATTCTCATGCATGTTGTGCGAGCCGTAACGGCCTCCGCGCTTGCCGAACACTTCCGGGTCCGGCAATGGCAGCGTCGCCACCGGAACGAGATTGCTCTCGGTGCGCGCGTCCACGACCCAGGTAGGCTTGGGCCAGTCGGCGAGCGCATCCTTGACGCATTCGTCGCTGATGATCAGGAACCCGCGCTCGATAAGCGGCAGCACGGTGTGCGTGAACCCGTTGTAGGGAGGCGAGTATTGCAGGTGCCCTATCGCCTTCGGGCGCGCCTTGTCGCCGATGTCCAGTATCCAGGCCCCGCCGTCGATGTATGCGACGTAGGCGCGGTCCGGTTTCTGCGGATAGACATTGGTGTTGTGCGGCCGGTAGCCGCCGTCGAACTTGGGATGGCGCGGTGGTGGCGGCGCGGCATCGCCCTTGCGTGTGCCCGGATACCACCAGCGGCCGACTTCAGCGGGCTTCGACGGCTTGCGCACGTCGACGATCTGATAGAACTGGTCGTCCTTCTGGTTCGTCGGCTCGAAGTCGGCGGCCCCGGAAGTGAGATGGACGTATTCGCCGTCCACGAAGAACACACAGTGCGCGCCGCGCGAGCACGGTCCCGAGGTGTCGTAATGCGCGATCAGCTTTGGCTCTTCCGGCTTGCCGATATCGAAGAGATCGAACCCTGCGGGCTTCTGTCCCCATTTCTTGGTCTGGTAGGCGACCGCCATGACGTCGCCCACGACGTCGAGCGAGTTGGAGCGTACGTCCGCGTGCGGCAGATCGGTCTGTATCACTATCTTGGGGGCTTTCAGATCGGTGACGTCCACCGCCGTGAAATTCTTGGGCGCCGATTCGTGCGCGAGCCACAGGATGCGCCGGCCGTCTTTCGCGGCCTGCAGGTTGATGCCTTCCCCGACGCCTCCGAAGCCGGCAAGCTCGTGATGGGCGATCAGCTTCATGTTGAGCGCCAGCGTCTGGCTCGCCTGCCCGCCCGGCCGCAAAGATCCTTCGACTGCCATTTAGCTTCCTTTCCCTGTGAAGGAGTATGCCGGCGTTCCCGCCGCCTACTCCTATAATCATAAAACGTTCAGGCGGTTTTGCCGCTCCGGGGCTTCGTTCCTCTCAAGCCGGCGCGTTTTCTCAAGACTGCGTGTATTGCCGCGGTATCCTCCATGGTCCACCCCTGCCTGAGAGCGGATGTATAGAACGGGAGGCTACCGTCGAATAGCGGCGTCGGGCAACGCAACTGGCGGACGAACGCCTGGATGATGTCGATATCCTTCTGATAGATCTTCGACTTCATGTGCGCCGGCAGGTAACGGCCCGCCACCATCATGGGACCGCGCACTTGAAACATGCGGGAAGCGCCTGCGCCATCGCCGATTACGCGATAGAGGAGCTTCAAGTCGAGCCCCGCTTTTTCGCCCACCACCATTGCTTCAGCGGTAGACAGATTATGTATGGTAACGAGCAGGTTGGCGATGAACTTGAGCTTGGAGCCCACGCCGAACTCGCCGCAGTAGTAGGTCGACCGGGCAAACCCGTCGAACACGCGCTTGCAGCGCTCGAAGGCGCGCCGGTCGCCGCTCGCATAGACAGCGATATCCCCGGCGGCCGCCTGCGCACCGGTTCCGCTTATCGGGCAGTCGAGCATCTGGATCTTGCGCCGCGCGAGATCGCGGCGGAGCCGTTCCTTCAGTTCCAGCGTCATCGTGCTCGCCTCGACCACGATGGCGCCGGGACGGGCGCCGGCCGCGATGCCATGCTTGCCGAAGTACGCTTCTTCCATTGCCGCCGGCGACGGCAGCGACGTGATGATGATCGGCGCAAGCGCCGCGACTTCTGCGCATGAGCGCGCCGCCCTGCCCCCCGCTTTCGTGAACGCCTTGACCGCCCCGGGGGCAACGTCGTAGCCGATGACATCGTAGCCCGCCGCGAGCAAGTGCCGGGCGAACGCGCCGCCCATGATGCCCAGACCGATCTGACCCACCGTGCCCCTGCTTCGGCGGCGTTTAGATCGCTTGTTTTTCATCTTCGTCATTCTCTCTAGTTAGGCTTGAGGTTGAGTCGAGCTTGCTTGGCTTCATCCGGGGTCATATTGTCTATGCGCTGCTCGAGGAATGGCGTGGAGCACACGAGCGTATAGCGCGCGTACGGCGACTCCACGGCCAGCCGGTAACGTTGCGAACGCGGCACATGGATAATGTCCCCGGTGCCGCAACTGCGCGTCTCGCCGTCACATGTTGCGCGGACTTTCCCGCTCAGCACGTATACGAACACCTCGCGCTCGGCTGCCCGCTCCGGCTCGTCGTAGCCCTCATTGTGGGCTCTGGGCACTTCGAAAAATCCAAAGGCGAGCCGCTCGCCCTCGATCCAGTTCACACAGCGGCTGGAACGCGGGGGTGCGTCGAGCGCATCGAGTATCGGGTAATAGCAGTTATTGACGCCTTCCACGATCGCCTGCGAGCGCCCCTGCGCTTTCTGGTGCTTGTCGCGGTCTCCCACGCGGTATTTGCGATTGACCTCCTCCACCGACATCGCCTGTTCCGGCACCGCCTCGTCTGCGGCCAGGCCGACGACCGTCCAGGTCTTGTCCTTGATGTAGAGATACTGACAGTGGCCCTCCTCGGTCGCCTTCATCGAATGGCGCACGTACGCCGGGGCATGAACGAAAGTGCCGGGTCCGACGATGCGGCGGTCCTTCCCGACGATTGCGTTGATCTTTCCCCGCAATGGGAAGATCAGCAGCTCGTTGGGATGGTAGTGCAGCTCCGAGCCGGTGCCTGCGTTTTTGTGCAACAGGCAGAAATACATGTACTGGCCGTCGATCACCGGCGCCTTGCCGGTCGAGAGGTGCGGAGTGAGGTAGTTGCTTTCGAAGTTTTCGAAACGGTAGAACGGCATGTGCAGCGCGCGCTCGTGGGGAACCGCAGCATAGCACACCGATTATCGCGGGATTGACGTCCACGGATTGACATTGCGCGCATGCTCGATTGATATTGCCGAGCGCCGCGGGTATTGGCTAACATGCGCCAAGGCAGACGGGTTCGGCCGCTGCCTTGGCGTACGGCGGATCGAACGGACGCTCTGCGCCGTTCATCCGCCGTTCTATCCCGGATATCGAAAGAGACTGGAACTCGGCGCGGGGAATGACACGAGCAACTTCATGAAACAGATCAACGTTGGCATCATCGGCACCGGCTGGTGCGGCGGTATCCGTGCCGAAACCTGCGCCGAGAACCCCGTCGTCAAAGAAATTCATATCGCCGAAACGCGGCCGGAGCGGCTTGCCGAGGTCGCCAAGGCGACCGGGCGCGCGCACCGCCACTACCGATTACCGCGAGCTGCTCAAGATCGGCGGCATCGATGCGGTCATGATCTCGGCGACGCCGGAAACCACCCACTACCCGATGGCACGCGACAGCCTGGCCGCGGGCAAGCATGTGTTCCTGGAAAAACCCATCGCGATCGAGCTGCACGAGGCCGACGAGCTGATCGCCCTCGCCCGCAAAAACAAGCTCAAGTTCACCATCGGCTACTCGCAACGTTTCAATCCCAAATTCGCTTACGTCAGGAAGGCGATCAACGACGGCGCCATCGGCCGGCCGGTGAGCGCGCTGGTGAGCCGCCACATTACACGCAGCCTGGGCAAGAAAATCACCGGCCGGGGCAAGCTCTCGCCGGCCGCGATGGAGTCCACTCACGACCTCGACTTCATCTTATGGTGTCTCGAGCCCGCCAAGCCGATGCGGGTCTATTCCCAGGTGAACTACGGCGCAATGAAGGAATCCACCGGCGCGGACATCCCGGACAATCAATGGATTACGGTCACCATGGACAACGGGCTGGCGTTCGTGGTCGGCGGCGGCTGGAGCCTGCCGCCCGGCTACCCGAACTTCTCCATGACCTGGATCGAGATGATCGGAACGGAAGGCTCGGTCTTCGTGGACGACAGCCATCGTGACGTCGTGTTGAATACCGTCAAGGACGGCATGCGCCTGCCCATGTCTTCCATGCCGGGGGAATTCGTCGACCATGCCTACGCCGGCCCGATGAAGGCCGAGACGGTGCATTTTCTCGAAGCGGTCGCATGCGACCGGCCCGTCCTGGTCACGCCGGAACAGGCGCGCGCAGTGATGGAGGTCTACATGGCGGCCGATCTGTCCGCCGAGCGTAACGAGCCGGTCAACCTGCCCTTGCCCGAGTCGCGAGCAGTCGCTGCCGCCAGCGGCGGGCATTGAAAGCGCATTTGAAGCCACAGATAAACACAGATGTATCTGTGGCTAAAAACGGCTCTGGAGCCCTATGACTAGGAAAAAACCGAAGCGTATTGGCCTCGCCATCGTCGGCGCCGGCCGCGTCGGTCTGATCCGCGGCGAGCTGGCGTCACGCCACCCGGAGGTGGACTGGATCGGCATCGCCGAAATCAATCCCGAGCGCGGGGAAATCGTGCGTGAAAAATGCGGCGCGGATTTCGTTACCACCGATTTCCGCGAGCTGCTCTCGCGCCCGGAGGTGAACGCGGTCATCGTTTCCACCGATGAGCATCTGCACGTCGATCCGGTCATCTACGCCGCGGAGCGTAAGTTGCCGATGCTCATCGAAAAGCCGCTCGCGACGGATCTGGCTGAATCGGAAAGCACGCTTGCCGCCGTCGAGAAATCGGACGTCGACGCCGTGATCGGTTATACCCAGCGCTTTCGCCGCCGCTGGCTGGTCGCGAAAGAGAAGGTCAGGTCCGGCGCGCTGGGTGAAGTCACGATGGTCACCTCGCGCGCCTTCATGAACCGGCTGGTCGCCATCGACAATTACAAGCGCAGCGACAACCGGTCGGAAGTGACGCCCATGGTGATCTCCGGCACGCATGCGCTCGACATCGTGATGTGGCTGATGGAAGCCAAAAAGCCGGTGGAGGTCTATGCGCGCTCGGTGAACAAGGCGCTGGGTCCCACATGGCAGGGCGTGGACGGCACCGGCTACACCATCATTTTCGACGACGGCGCTATCTATCACGGCGTGATTTCCTGGGCGCTGCCCGAAATCTGGCCGGGCGCGGTCTACAGCCTCGAAGTCGGCGCGGTCGGCACCGAAGGGGTGCTCACCATCGACGACACGCACCGCGACATGGTTCTGGCGACGAATCTGATCCAGGCCGAAGGCTACGCGCCGGACAAGCGCCGTCATGTCGATTTCCTGACCAGCTATCCGGTCGGCGACATGGCGCTCGGCGAGTTGCGCGGCCCCATGCGCGAGGAAACCAATTCCTGGTTGAACCGCGTGTCGCTCGGCGTGACGACACAGCACGCGACGGCCCGCGAGGGTCACAACCGGCTGATGCTGACCAAGGCGATCGATCTTTCGGCGCGGTTGAAGCGCCCGGTGCCGCTGCCGATATCACCGGAAGACGAAAAACGCTCGACGCCTCAGGCGGTGGCATCGCGGTAAAGCGCGCGGCTGAACAGACGACAAATACTTCCGGGAACGAGATGCGGTCCCCGGCGTTCAAAGGCGAACGCGCGCGGGAGCCCGCCGCAGTAACCGTAGGAGGAGGAGAAACATGGAACGACCAGCGACGCTCAAGCTGCTACAAGCGCTCGTCCTGATCGCGGGTGCCGCAAGCGCGGCCGCCGCGCAGGCCGCCGAGACGTTTCCGAACCGCCCGGTGCGGCTCATCATCCCCTACGCGCCCGGCGGCGCTACCGACATCACCGCGCGCCAGCTCCAGGCGAGGCTAAACGACCTGTGGGGACAGCCGGTCATCGTGGACAACCGCCCGGGCGCATCCGGCAATATCGCGCTCGAGTTGGCTGCCACCTCCACGCCCGACGGGCACATCCTGCAGGTCGGCAACGTGTCCACCAACGCGATCAACGAGACCACGTTCAAATCGCTGAAGATCAAGCCTTCGCGCGATCTCACCGGGGTCACCAACCTCATCGAGCTGCCGCACTTGTGGGTGGTGAACCCTGGTATCCCCGTGGCGAGCCTGAAGGAGCTCGCCGCGTACGCCAAGAAGAGCAGCACGCGCATGAACTACGGTTCCGCCGGGGTCGGGTCGTACCCGCATCTCGATGCGGCGCGGCTGCTCAAACACATGGGCGTCGAGATGACGCACGTCCCCTACAAGGGCGGCGCGGGCCAGATGCTGCCGGCGATCATGGGCAACGAGATCCAGTTCATGTTCATCAACATGGCCTCATCAATCCAGAACATACGCGCCGGCCGGATCAAGCCGCTGGCAACCACCTGGCCCACCCGCCGAGTCGAGTTGCCGGATGTCCCGACAGTGGCCGAAGCCGGCTTTCCCGGTTACGGGACGAACGCCTGGAACGGGCTCTTCGCTCCGGCCAAGATTCCGAAGCCCTTGCTCGCCCAGATCCACGCCGACGTGGTGAAAGTCATGACCTCACCCGAGATGAAGGCGTCGCTCGACAAGCAGTTCATGACCGTGGTCGTGAACAAGTCGCCCGAGGAGTTTTCGAGCTTCGTCCGCGAGGAGATCAAGAAGTGGGGCAAGGTTGCCCTGGAAAACAACATCACGGTGGAATGAGGCGATCAGCTGACCGGCGGGGAACGGGCCCGAAGGTGTCAGGAACCTTAGAGTTTAGGGTTCCTGACACCCTCCTACCCCCGCCGCACAATGAGCTTCCTTCGCGGGTTTCGGAGATTATTCAATAAAGCAGGAAGCATGAGAGAACTCTCCCGGCCTCGGCACGAGCTACGTATCGAGAAGGACGTTGAGATAACCTTGCGCGACGGAGTGCGCCTCAAGGCCGATATCTTTCGTCCCAAGGGTGGAGGCCGGTTTCCCGCGCTCATCAATATCGGGGCCTATCACAAGGACAAGGTCTGGGTCCCGCCGCCGGACCTGGAGGAAGAGCCCAATCCATACATGAACTGGGAGACCGTGAACCCGCTATGGTGGGTTCCTCGCGGGTACGCCGCCGTGCGCGTGGACGGCCGCGGTTCGGGAAAATCCCCGGGGCAGACCGATCCATTCTCGCTGCAGGAAGCGCTCGACTTCCACGATTCGATCGAGTGGTGCGCGAAACAGGCGTGGTGCAGCGGCAACGTCGGCACCATCGGCATTTCCTACTTCGCGATGACGCAGTGGCTCGTGGCCAATCTCAGGCCGCCGTCCTTGAAAGCGATGATTCCGTGGGAAGGCGCTGCGGACATGTACCGCGACTTCGCCTTCCACGGCGGCATTTTCTGCCTCGGCTTCGCAGGCAACTGGTACAACAACCACACGGCGCACCATCTGCTCGGCTGGCCGCAACGGGAGAATCCCGACGCCTTTGCCAGGAACTGGCTGTGGGAGTTCATGCGCAACAGTTTGGACGGCGGCGCTTACTATGGCCGGCAGGCGCGCTGGGATGATATCCAGGTCCCCTTTTATAGCGCCGGCAACTGGAGCGGCATGGCACTGCACCTGCGTGGCAATACCGAAGCGTTCGTGCGCGCCCGCTCCAGACACAAGAAGCTGCGCATCCACGCCGGAACTCATTACCACCCGTTTTATGCCGAAGAAGCGCGCCGGGACCAGCTGCGATTCTTCGATTACTGGTTGAAGGGTACGGATACCGGCATCATGCACGAGCCGCCGGTGAAGCTCCTCATCAGGACGGGCGGCGGCAAGAATTACCGGTGGCGCGCCGAGAAAGCGTGGCCGCTCGCGCGCACGCGCTGGACGACGTTCTACCTGAAGCCCGGCAGGCGGAAGGATGACGCGGCGGAAGGCGCGCTGGAGACTACCGCGTCCAAGGCGCGTGCCTCCCTAAGCTATGCGGCGAGCGCCATGACCAAGGCCGGTGTGGCTTCGGCGTCATGGACCTCGACCGCGCTTGCCGGCAGTGTTCCGCGCATGGGCGTTTCTTTCGAAACCGAGCCGCTCCGCGCAGAGCTCGAGATCACCGGCCCGGTAACGCTTACGCTGTGGGTTTCCAGCACGACCGATGACATGGACGTGTTTGCAACGATCCGCAACATGGATCCCGACGGGGAAGACGTCTGGGAGATCGGCCAGCAGCAACAGCAGGTGCCGGTGGCGAAGGGATGGCTTCGCGCCTCACACCGGAAGCCCGATCACGGGCTTACCCTGCCGTGGCGGCCGTATCACGCCCACGATGAGAGACTGTGGCTCAAACGAAACGAGCCGGTCAGGATGGACATTGAAATCTGGCCGACCTGCATGGTGTTTCGCAAGGGACACCGGATCCGTCTCGACATACAGCCGAGGGATGGGGTCGGTAGCGCACCGTACACGCACTACAGCGCGGATTACAATACAGGGAGAAACACTATATACACCGGCGGCAGCACGGCCTCTCACCT
The DNA here is from genome assembly GCA_963802355.1 of uncultured beta proteobacterium. GTDB lineage: Bacteria > Pseudomonadota > Gammaproteobacteria > Burkholderiales > SG8-41 > SG8-41. The sequence goes on from CAWDIV010000018.1 coordinate 108,153, forward strand.
GCTGCTGCCGGTGATACCCCGGTCCTAGTGAGCCGTCCCAAACAGCACACTTGGGTGCCGGACCCAAAAAAAATGGAGGAACTCCTATGAAGGCTCAGCGATTCTTGCTCGTTACACTGCTCGCAACCCTGTTGCCCTCGGCGGTTCAGGCGGCGCAAACGAAAGACGACTATCCGTCCCGCCCGGTACGGATGATCGTGCCCTTCGCGCCGGGCGGCGCGTCGGATACCGTCGGCCGCATCATCCAGCCGGCCATGACAGAACTGCTCAAGCAGCAGGTCGTGGTGGACAACCGCGGCGGTGCCGCCGGCAACATCGGGGTGGAAGCTGCGGTGAAGGCCAATCCCGACGGCTACAACTTCCTGCTGGGCAACGTCGGCACCATGGCGATCAATCCGGTGTACTACACGAAATTTCCCTACAAGCCGCTGAAAGACCTGATAGCGGTCACCCAGATCGTGGACGTTCCAGGCTGCCTCGTGGTGCATCCCACCCTGCCCGCCAAGAACGTGAAAGAGATCATTGCCCACTTGAAGAGCAATCCAGGCAAGCTCAACTACGGAGCGCCGGCGCCCAGCAGCGCAAACATCTGGAAATGATAATGTTCCTTCGCGCTACCGGCACGGACGCGGTGCAGATTGCGTACAAGGGAGGCGCCGGGCCGGCGATGATCGGGCTGCTCGGCAACGAAGTGCAGATGATGTTCGTGACGTTCTCCTCCGCGATCAACTTCGCCAAGCAAGGCCGCGTCCGAATGCTGGCGGTGATCTCACCGGAGCGCAATCCTGCCCTTCCGGAGGTTCCAACGATGCGCGAGCAGGGGCTCGACATGGTGGTCGGCTCCTGGCAGGGCCTGTTTCTGCCCAAGGGCACGCCGCAACCGGTCGTCGACAAGCTCTACCAGGTCGGCGTGCAGATGATGAAGGACGCCTTTGTCGTCAAGCGCATGGGCGAGAGCGGGATCACGATGGTCACCAGCAAGACGCCGGCCGAGTTCAGCGCCGTCATCAAGGCGGAGACCGATCGTTTCGGGAAGGTGATCAAGGACGCGAACATCCCGACGGAATGACGCCCCATGGGCAGCAGAGACATTTTATCCGCAGCTAAATCCTTGATTTTTTCGAAGTATTTAGATTCACGGACTGGAGAAAAGACATGGCGAATTTCGGAATAGCAGGACTGGACTGGCAGCAGCGCGTCAACTGGGAGCGCATGCGCAACTACCGCCTGGAGCGGGCGCGCGAGAAGATGAAGGCGCATGGCCTGGGCGCGATGCTGCTGATGTACGACGAGAACGTCCGCTACATCACGGGCACCCTCACGCCGGGCTGGAACCGCCTCAAGCCCGGATTGCGCTACGCCATGCTGTGCGGCGACGACAAGCCCGTGCTCTTCGAGCAGGGCGACATCGGCTTCCAGATCGAACGTCATTCGCCGTGGATACCGAAGGACCACGTGCGCTGGTCGTACGCCTGGATCAAGGGCGCGGCCGGTCCCGCCTCGACGCAGCAGGTCAAGAAATTCACCAACGCGGTCCAGCAGGAAATGAAAAAAGCCGGCGTCGCTGGCGCCAAGCTCGGCGTGGATTTCATCGACATCAACATGATCCAGGTCTTCAAGGACGAGAAGATCGACTGGACCGACGGCATGACGCGCGATGATGGAGGCGCGCGCCGTCAAGAACGTCGACGAACAGGAATGCCTGCGCATGGTCGGCGCAATCGGCGACGGCGCGCACTGGGAATTCATGAATTTCCTGAAACCCGGACTGACCGAGAACAAGCTCACCGCGCACATCATGGAGTATCTGTATGCGATCCCGGGCATGGAAGACGTGGAGGATGTGATCGTCTCCTCCGGGCCCGAACACCTGGCCGAACTGGCGCAACTTCTCGGACCGCATCATCAAGCCGGGCGACATCGTGTTCATGGACCTGGCCGCGCTCACGTGGAATGGCTACAAGTCTTGCTATTACCGCACTTACTGCGCGGGCAAGGAGCCGACGAAGGAGCAGAAAGACATCTATGCGACCGCGTTGAAGTGGCTGTACGACTCGATCAAGGCGGTCAAGGTCGGCACGACGACCAGGGAAATCGCGTCGAAGTGGCCATCAGCCAAGGAAGCATGGGGCTACGAGGAGGAAGACCAGGCCGCGGCGAATCTGTGGGGACACGGGCTCGGGCTCGCGCAGTACGATCAGCCGGTCATCTCGCGCATCTGGTCGCTCGACCACCCGGTCGAGATCAAGGAAGGCATGGTGTTCGCGCTCGAGACCCAGCACGGCAAGACAATTCGAGTGGGGAGTGCGCATCGAGGAGATGCTGATCGTCCACAAGGATAAGGTCGAAATCATGTCCAACTTCCCGGTCGAGCAGATCACCGTCGTCGATCCGATACCGGGTTATTCGACCCTGTCGGGCCGGTAGCGACGCCAACGCGAAGCGTACCTAACAAAATGAGGGGATACCCCCCTCCCCCTGCATCAGGGCCCGATCATTCATTTTGATACGGTCTCTAAGGAATTTCATGAGTGACTTGGTGATTCCCCTTTCCGCGCCCGCTGCCGCGGACGCGAGCCGGGTTGGCCCCAAGGCCGCCAATCTCGCGGCGCTCGGCCACGCTGGCCTGCCGATTCCGGACGGCTTCTGCGTGGAGGCGCAGATCTACCGGGCTCAGATAGCCGCTCTCGGACTCGGCGAAACGGCGCGCGGCGTATTTTCCGTTGCTGAAGGGATGCAAGCGCGGCGTTACGCGCTCGACATGAAGCTGAAGCTGATGGGTGAGCCCATGTCACCCGCGCTGAGCGATGCCCTGCTCGCGGCACGATCGGCGCTCATCGAGCGGAACGACGGCGCGCCCGTGGTAGTTCGGTCCTCTGCCTTGGTCGAGGACCGCCAGGGCTCCAGCTTCGCCGGACAATTCGAGAGTTTTCTGGAACTGGCGGACCAGACCGAATTTCTCACCGCGGTCCGCGCGTGCTGGGCTGCTCTGTGGTCGACGCGCGCTCTGCGCTACATGGCTACGCACGATCTCGATCCTGCAGACACCGCCATGGCACTGCTGGTGCAGCCTCTCGTCGCCGCCCGCGTTGCGGGTGGCGCGTTAAGCCGCACCTCAGAGGACGCTATCCTCATCAACGCAACCTGGGGTTTGGGTTCGACGATCGCGCAAGGCGAGGTGGCGCCCGACCGTTACATGCTGTCGCTCAATGGAGAGCTGCTGGAGTCGGTCAGCGGTTTCAGGCAACTATCCCATACCGCTGCCTGCGCGCACATACGCAAGCCTGCCGCGCCCAGCCGTCCGCGCGCCGCCGCAACGCCTTGCCTGACGCCCGCGCAGGCAGTTGAGCTCGGAGGCCTCGTGCGCCGGACCGAGCAACTGATGGGCATGCCGGTCGAGATCGAATGGGCCATGGATGACACGGGATTCAGGCTGCTCCAGTCGCGGCCCCTCCATCTTCAGCCGGCGCCGGTCGTGGACGACCAGTGGCGAACCCGTCCTCGCATCAATGGCCAACCAGCCGGCGTAGGCTGGGCTACCGGGCGCGCCTGCGTGGTGAACTGCGAATGCGAGCTGATGCGGGTCGCGCCCGGCGATGTGCTCGTGACCCGGATGGCGGGGCCGGCATTGGGTCAGATTCTCTCCCGCGTCGCCGGCGTCGTGGCGGAGCTCGGCGGCAGCACCTCCCACCTTGCTGCCCTCGCGCGCGAGCGCGGCATACCCGTGGTGCTCGGTGCGTTCGACGCGACCCATCGCATTCCAGACGGCTCTGTGGTCGCCGTGGACGGCGTGGCGGGCGTGGTGCGGTGGATACGTTCTTGATGGTGCGTGACGTGATACCGCGTGACGTGGGAACTCGTGACGTGATACGGCGTGACATGAAAAAATACGTTTTTCCTCGCCTTACGACGTCACGCCCAACCATGTCACGAATCATCATGTCACGCTGCACCTTGTCACGCTTTTCATGAGAAACCCATGACCCAGAGAATCCGCGGTATCACCGACGAGGAAGCGACCGGCCCGGCCAGGGAGATGTTCGAGGCATCGAACCGGATGCTCGGCCGGGTGGCCAACTTGCAGCGCATCCTCGCCCACAGTCCCCACGTTGCGCGCTGGTTCCTGCCGCTCATCGCCGCGGTGCGCCAACCGACGGCGGGGGCCGTTTCGGACGTCCGGCTGCGTAATCTCGCCGTGCTCAAGACCTCGACATTGAATGGCTGCCGCTACTGAACCGAGCACAATCGGGTGCTTGGTCAAGCACTGGGACTGTTGGACGCGGAGTTCGAGGCGCTGCAGGGCGACTACCGCGCAAGCCCGCTGTTCAACGAGAGGGAGAAAGCGGCGATTGCCTGGGCCGAGGCGATAACGCTCAACACGGCGAAACGCGATGACGCGGCCTGGAACGAGCTGCGCCGGTTGTTCACCGATGCAGAAATCGTCGAGATCTCCCTCGCTTCGGGGATGTTCAACATGATCAACCGGCTGAACGACTCTTTTCGCACCGAGCTTGAATCCGAGGAGTACAACCGCCGCCAGCACCGCGCCGTCGGCGTGACGGCAGCCGTGCTCGACGAGTATGCCTGCCGGATCTGCGACAGCTCAAAGGCGTGACGTGATACTGCGTGACATGATGCGGCGTGACATGGAACTGCGGGTTTAAACAGAGCTCGCCTTACCCCGTCACGAGCCACCACGTCACGCCTTATCGTGTCACGCAGCATCATGTCACGTTATTGAAGAGCGCATGCGCCCGAAAATCTTCATCACCCAGCCCGTCGCGCAAAGCGCGATCGAGCGGCTGCGTGCGATCGCCGAAGTCGACCTGAATCCGGACTCGCTCCATATCGTCACCAAGGTCGAGCTGCTTGCCAAAGTGCCGGACCTGGACATCCTGTTCTGCCTGCTCCATGACCGGGTTGATCGCGACGTCATTGCAGCCGGCAAACGCCTGCGCGCCATCGCTTCGATGAAAATCACGCCATCGGACATCGACGTCGCGGAGGCAACGGCGCATCGCCTCCCGGTCACGGTGATCGCGCCCATCGTGACCGAGGCCACCGCCGACATACATTTTGCTCTGCTGCTGGCCGTTGCTCGGCGCGTAGCCGAAGGAGACCGGCTGGTGCGCGCGGGCGTATTTCCCGGCGCGCAGTCGGCCCACCTGCTGGGCGCCTGGGTACACGGCAAGACCATCGGCCTGATCGGCGGCGGTGGCCGCATCGGCAAGGCCGTCGCCAAACGGGCGGGCGGTTTCTCGATGCGGATTCTCTACTGGACCCCACGCCGTAAATCCGAGGCCGAGGAACGGGAAGCCGGTCTCACGTATGTGCCTTATGATCAGCTGCTGTCCGAGTCCGATTTCGTCTCGGTCCACGCGTCCCTCACCGCCGATACGCGCCACCTGGTGGGCGAACGCGAGCTCCGCCTGATGAAGCCGACGGCCTTCCTCGTCAATACCGCGCGCGGCCCGATCGTGGATGAGCAGGCGCTCGTCCGCGCTTTGACCGAGCGCCGCATCGCGGGCGCGGGGCTCGACGTCTTCGAAAACGAGCCTAACGTCACCCCGGCCCTGCTGACCATGCACAACGTCGTGCTCACGCCCCACCTGGGGAGTGCGGTTAGGGAGCTGCGGGAAGCGATGGCGAATGTGGTGGTGGATAACATCATAGCGGTGCTGGAAGGCCGGCAGCCGCCGAACTGCTGGAATCCCGAGATATACGGCGCGCCGCACGCGCCCGCGCCGTAAAATGGGCCCGTACGATTGAATCTCAGGTTTTGAATTTATCCGTGTTTATCCGTGTGTATCTGTGGCTACATCCTGCCTTTTGTTTGTGAGATGGGAAGGGGAAACCATGAATCCTGTACCGGAGCGCTCGACTGGCCGCACTCACGTTCATCGTGCTGCTGACGGGGTCTATGGGACCGACTGTGGTTGCACCGGCGCGGGCGCAAGCAATACCGACCATGGAAGCCGTGATCGGCAACAACTTCGGACACCTGCCCATGTTCGTTGGCGTCGAGAAGGGCCTGTTCAAGAAACACGGCATCGACGTCAAGTTGAAGGTCGTGAACACTGGCACGGACATGGTCAACGCGATGCAGAAAAACGAGGTGCAGATCGGCGACATGAGCGTGACGACGTTCCTCAAGGCGCGCCACGACGGCTCGCCTTTTACGGTGGTCGGGTTGATCATGAACGATGCCAACGCCACCAATGCCGACGATCCGCTGGCGATCGTGGCGCGCAAGGACTCTGGAATCCGCTCGGTCGAGGACCTCAAAGGCAAGCGAGTCGGGCTCGCCAAAGGGCAGACCTCGGACGAGTATCTCAAGATGGTGCTGAACCGCCGGGGCATGAAGTACGAGGAGATCAACATCGAGAGCATCATGGCTCCGCCGGCGCTCGCGGGCGCGCTGGCCCAGGGCAAGGTCGACGCCATCGTGTCGTGGGAACCGTTCAACACTATAGCGCTCGAAGGCGCTGCGGGATCCTACGTCGTGCTGCGGGGAGGCGGTCACCTGTCCTATATCATGCTCGCGACGGTGCACGACCCCACGCTGCGCGACAACCCGAAGGCGGTCCAGAGCTTCGTGAACGGACTGGCGGCGGCCTCCCACTACACCCGACAGAACCGGAGCGAAGCGGTGGAGATCTTCGCCAAGTGGGTGCCCAACGTGGACTTGAACGTCGCGCGCAAGGCGGTCCAGCACATCAAGTACGACCCACGCGTCTCGAAGGCAAGCCTCAAGGCCTTCGAGAATGCCCAGGACGATCTCCTCAAACTCACGCTCAAGCCGGGGACGAAGCCGCTCAAAGTCGTGGACGTGGTGCTCTCTTCGTATACGGAAGCCGCGCAGAAAGCGCATCCGGAGTACTTCGCGGATCTGCCGCCGCTAAAGTAAGCGGCGGGGAACGGGCCCCTTCCGGTAACGTCGTTCGGGTCCTTCCCGTTCCCCCCGCACCCCCCGTCGCACAATAGCCGCACGGGATTGCCATACAAGAGGAAGCCACCATGCCCGAGAAAGCAAAGGTCGTTCTCACCGATTACGTCTGGGATTCGCTGGAAGTGGAAAGGAAGACGCTCGCGGGGATCGCCGAGCTGACGCCGTTGCAGACCAAGAAGCCCGAAGAGTTCCTGCCCCAGGCGGCGGACTGCGATGCGCTGCTCAACACCTACGCCGGTCCGATCACGGCCGACGTCATGGCGCGCATGCCCCGGTGCAAGATCATCGCGCGCTACGGCATCGGTGTGGATACGATAGATCTGGAGGCTGCCACACAGGCGGGCATCATCGTCACCAACAATCCGACCTACTGCATCGAGGAAGTGGCCGAGCATACGATGGCGCTGCTTCTGGCATGCGCCCGCAAGGTCGCTTTCTACGACCGGTTGGTGCGCGCCGGACGCTGGGAAGTGCCCCCCGGCAAGCCGCTCTACCGGCTCGCTGGCAGCACGCTCGGTTTGATCGGCTTCGGCAACATCGCGCGCCAGGTCGCGGTGCGGGCCACTGCGTTTGGCATGCGCGTGCTCTATGCCGATCCGTTCGTGAAGGAAGGTGAGTTCAAAGAGCCCGGCAGGAAGATGGAGCTGCACGATCTGCTCGGGGAGTCGGATTTCGTCTCCGTGCACCCTCCCCTCACGCCGCAAACTCGCAAGTTCATCAACGACGAGATGCTGGCGCGCATGAAACCGACGGCGTTCATCATCAACTGCTCGCGTGGACCGATCGTGGACACCGAAGCGCTGGTGCGGGCGCTGGACGGCAAGAAGATTGCCGGCTGCGCCCTCGATACCACGGATCCCGAGCCGCTGCCCGATCCCCACCCTTTGCGGGGGCGGGAGAACGTCATCATCAATCCTCACGCCGCGTGGTACAGCGAGCAGGCCATGGTGGGTCTCCAGGCGGGGGCGCCCGGCGAAGTGCGGCGCGCGCTGACGGGCGAGTGGCCGGTGAACGTCGTGAACAAGGCGGTCAAAGGCAAGTCCCGGGCGGGCCTTTGAGGGATGAGGGATCAGGAGCAAGTGTCGAGCATTGAGTGTCGAGTGAAAAACTCGTGACTACGCACTCCATCTAATTCCTCGACGCCCGACACTCGACGCCCGACACTCGTTATTGGGGGTTTTCCTGGACGCCGATTACCGTTTACCATTGCCCTCCGCTACCGAGGAGGACTGCCATAATGAAAGCGGTACGCAACGCAACGCTGCTGATTGCCGCCTTTGCGGGCGCAGTATTCACTTCGTCGGCGGTTGCACAGAGCTTTCCAACCCGTCCGGTACGTATGGTCGTGCCGTTTCCGCCGGGGTCCGCGAGCGATTTTCTCGCCCGCACGCTGGGCCAGAAGCTCGGAGAGGCCTGGGGACAACAGGTGGTGATCGACAACCGCCCCGGCGCGGGCGGGCTGATCGGCGGCACGCTGGTCGCCCACGCGAACCCCGACGGCTATACCATCGCTCTGATCGGCCAGCCGCACCTGACCGCAAGCCTGTTGGCCAAGAATCCACCCTGGGACCCGTTCAAGGATTTCGCTCATATCGGGCTCGTTTCCACCATGCCCAATGTCGCGGTGGTCGGCCCGGGGCTGCCCGTCAGCTCGCTCTCCGAGTTGCTGGCGCAGGTGAAAGCGAAGCCGGGTTACTACAACTTCGGCTCGGCCGGCATCGGCAGCTCGTCGCACCTTGCCGCCGAGATGTTCAACGCCGCGGCGGGACTCAAGGCCGTGCACGTACCGTACAAGCTCATCGGCGACATCTACTCCGCGCTGTACGGCGGCCAGCTGCATTACTATCTCTTCCCGCTACCCGCTGTCATGCCGGCTCTGCGCGACGGTCGGATCAAGGCCATCGCGACGGGCGGGCGCGCGCGCGCTGTCGCTCTACCCCAGGTGCCGACCATGGTCGAAGCGGGTATGCCCGGCTTTGCGTCGGAAACCTATTTCGGACTGCTGGGACCCGCGGCCTTGCCGAAGAAGCTTATCGCGCAGATCAACGCTGACTCGATGAAGCTCATCAGGACCGATGATATCCGCACCCGTTTCCAGCAAGGAGGGGCGGATGCCACGCCGAGCTCGCCGGAAGAGTTCTACAAGCTTCAACAGGCGGAATTCCAGCGCGTAGCGAAGATCGTGAAGGAAATCGGCATCACGCCTCAGTGACAGCAAAATCGTCTCAGATAGGGCGTCTCAGGGTACTACGTCTCAGATACTGCGTCTCAGATAGGGCGTGTTTTCCAAGGTACGCTTCGCGAGGGCGTTTTGGCCGGGGCGCTTTATCTGAGACGCCTTACCTGGGACGCTTTATCTGCGACGCTTTATCTGCGACGCATTCGAGCATGATCAACGCCGCCATCATCGGCCTGGGCTGGTGGGGAAAGAACCACCTTGCCGCAGCCCAGGGCAAGAGCAGGAAACTGCGCTTCGTTCACGGCGTGAGCAAGGAAATCGACGCGGCGCTACCGCTCGCGGAAGCCCATGGGTTCACGTTGAGCGACGACCTCGAGCGTGCGCTCGCGGATCCCCGCGTGGAGGCGGTGGTCCTGGCGACGCCTCATTCGCTGCACACCGACCAGGTCGTGCGCGTAGCCGCCGCAGGCAAGCCGGTATTCTGCGAGAAGCCGTTCGCTTTGAAGCGAGCCGATGCGGAACGCTCGGTGAGCGCCTGTGCGCGGGCCGGGGTTGCGCTCGGCATCGGTACCAACAAGCGCTTCTGGCCCTCGATGGTGGAACTGCGGCGCGTGGTTGCGAGCGGCGCGCTCGGACGGATCATGCTTATCGAGGGACATTACAGCAACGAGAATTCGGGGATGCATTTCTCTTCCTGGCGCGATTCCCCCGATGAGTCGCCGGGCGGTGGCATGACCGGCACCGGCATACACCTCCTCGATGCCTTCGTCAGCGTCGCCGGCCCGGTGTCGGAGGTGAACGCGCGCCTGACAACGCACCGCAAGGGCGCGGATCCCCGCGACACGATAGCCATCAGCTTCGAGTTCGCGAGCGGTCTCACCGGGTACTTCGGCGCCGTGCGCGCCTCACCCATTTACTGGCGCGTTCATGTATTCGGCGATGAGGGCTCGGCCGAGGCGTTAGGCGAGACACAGCTCGTCATGCGTACGCGCGGCGGCAAGGTCGAAGTGCGGGATTTTCCGAAGGTCGACTCTATCCTCGCCGAGCTGGACGCGTTCGCCGACGCGGTCGAGGGCCGGGCGCCCTACCCCATCGCCCCGAAAGAGATCGTGGACGTCGTGGCGGCATTCGAGGCCATCATTACATCGATGGCGACGAAAAAACCCGTCGCCATCGATAAATGAAAGTCAGGTTTGGCTTTTCCGGCTTTGGCGACTTGCAGGATCCGAGCGGAAAGACAATCGTGTTGAGAGCGTTGCTGCAAAGCCTGCTTGGCGCTGGACCGCGCGCCGCTGCTCCGCCATTGGTCGAAGAGGTCGACCTCGACCAGGCCCTGCCCGCGAAACTGCGTGGCTTCCTTGCCCGGGCCAGCGAGGCGGCGAGCCGCGGCAAGCCGGCTGCGGCACTGCCCCTGCTTTTCCTCGCACAAGAGGCGTATCCGAAGTCGGCCTGGCCCGTACTCATGCAAGCGTTGGTCGACGAGCGGGAAGGCCGCGCACAGGAGGCTGAACGTCGCTACGCCCATGCCGTCGCGCTCGATGCCGCCGTCGCACGCGACGATTCGGTGGCGCAGCATTTCCATACCCGCGGCCTGGTCCATTTGCGCGACCGGCGCATCCAGTCGGCGCGCCGGTGCTTTGAACTCGCGCATCGCCTGTTTCCGCAAGCGCTGGCGCCCCTGGACATGCTCGGCTACGCGGGGTACTTCGATGGCGACATCGAGGCTTCACGACGCGACTACGACCGCGCGCTAGCGGTGGCCGGCCCGCACGAGCGGGGCCTGGTGCGCATCAACCGCATGATCGACACTTTGCCGCAGATCCTGGCCTCGTGCGCCGAACTCGAGGAAGCGCGCCTCCAGTTTTCGCGGGAACTCGACGAGCTGCTCTCGTCGCCGCCGTCCATCCACGATCCCGTCGCATCGGTACATCACACGATGTTCTACCTGTGCTATCAGGGGCGAAACGACCGCGACCTCAACTCAAAGCTGGCGCGCCTGTTCCTGCGTTGCTGCCCCGGACTGGAACGCGTCGCGGCGCACGCCGGGAAGCGCGGCAAGCCCGCGGCTCGTCCGCGCGTAGGCTTTGTCTCGAGGTACCTGACCGAGCATTCGGTTGGCGCCTGGTATAGAGGCCTCGTGCGCCTGGTGATCGAGAGCGGGCGCTTCGACTGCGTGCTTTTCACGTACGATGCAAAGGTGGACGAAGCGCTGAAGTCGTCGGCCGAGGCGCACGGCCGGCACGTATTCCTGGATGGCGCGCTCGATCCGGCGCGCAAGCAGATCGAAGCATGCAGGCTCGACATCCTCATCTACACCGATGTCGGCATGCATCCCTTTCTTTACTTTCTCTCCTTCGCGCGGCTCGCCCCCGTGCAGGCGCTCCTGGTCGGGCACCCCTGCACTTCCGGGGTCGCCGCGCTCGACTATTTTCTCAGCAACGTGCACCAGGATCACGAGGACGCGCAGCTGCACTACAGTGAACGCCTGGTGCGACTGCCGATGATTCCCGCGTACGTCCGGAAGACTACGCCACCCGCGACGCGGATGAGCCGCGCCGACTGCGGCTGGAGCGACGCATCGCGAGTCTACCTTTGTCCCATGATGCTGCAGAAGATACATCCCGACTTCGACTGGGCGCTGGGCGAGATCCTGCGGCGCGATCCGCAGGCCGAGGTGGTGCTGTTCGGCAGCGGCGAGCGGCCGTTGTGGGACGAGCAGCTGGAGCGGCGTTTCATGGCGGGGTTGCCCGATGTCGCCGAGCGCATCGGCTTTCGCCCGTTTGCGCCGCACGACGAGTTCCTCAACCTGCTGCTGCAGGCCGACTGCGTCCTCGACCCGTTCCATTTCTCGGGCGGCGTCACCACTTACATTGCGCTTGCGCTCGGCGTGCCCGTCATCACGCTGCCCGGGGAACTGTTCCGCAGCCGGATGACGGCGGGAATCTATGCGCAGGCGGGGATCGCCGGCTGCACTGCGCGTTCGCGCGAGCACTTCGTAGAGCTCGCCCTCGAGTTCGCGCACAATCCCGGCCTGCGCGCCGCCACCGCTGCGAAAATCGTCGCCGCCCACCCGCGAATGTTCGAGACGCGCGATGCCGCAGCCGTGCTGATGGAATGGATCGGCGCTGCCGTGGCCGATCCTGCCCCGGTGCGCAGGACAGGCGATCCGGGGAGCCCGTGATGCTGAAGCGCTTCGGCCGATCGGGTAAGAGAGGACTTGCACCTCCAAGTGAATGCGCCCTGCCCACTGCACACAAAAAAACGGGCCGAGTGGCCCGTTTTTCCTGGTGAGCGCAACGCCTGCTACAACGCCTTCTCCAGCGCCTCGCGCTGCGCGTAAAGCTCCTGCGGCATGCGCGCCTTGAGCTTCTCGAAGAGCTCCGCATGGTCCTTCACTTCCTTGCGCCATACCGCCGGATCGAGCTTCATCAATTCCTCGAAGCGCTCGCGCGTGAAGCCTTCGAGTCCGTTCCATTCGAGGTCGTCGTAGCGCGGCTGCAGCCCTAACGGGGTCCTTACGGCGTCCACTTTGCCCTCGATGCGGTCGATGATCCACTTCAGCACGCGCATGTTGTCGCCGAAGCCTGGCCAGATGAACTCGCCCTTCCCGTCCTGCCGGAACCAGTTCACGCCGAAGATGCGCGGCGGGTGCTTGAGGCCCTTGGCGATCCCGAGCCAGTGCTTGAAGTAATCGCCGTAGTGGTAACCGCAGAATGGCAGCATCGCGAACGGATCGCGCCGCACCACCCCCACCTGGCCCACGATCGCGGCAGTCGTTTCCGAAGCCATCGTCGATGCCAGGTACACGCCGTGCGTCCAGTCGAATGACTCCGTCACCAGCGGCACGGCGGTCGCGCGCCGCCCGCCGAACAGGAACACGCTGATCGGCACCCCTTCCGGGTTTTCCCAATCCGGATCCACGGACGGGATCTGGCTGCAACTCATGGTGAAGCGCGCGTTGGGATGAGCCGCCTTGCGCCCGCATCCCGGCGTCCAGGCCTTGCCCTGCCAGTCCGTGAGCTCTTTCGGGGGCTCTTTCGTCAGCCCTTCCCACCACACATCGCCGTCCGGCATCAGCGCAACGTTGGTGAATATCGTGTTGTGCCTGACCGCTTCCAGGCAGTTGGGATTGGTGAACTGCGAGGTTCCCGGCGCGACGCCGAACGCGCCGGCCTCGGGGTTGATCGCGTAGAGCCGGCCGTCCTTGCCGGGCTTGATCCAGGCGATGTCCTCGCCGATCGTCGTGATCTTCCAGCCTTTATCCCTGAATATCTTGGGCGGTACCAGCATCGCGAGATTGGTCTTGCCGCATGCGCTCGGGAAAGCCGCCGCGATGTAATGCTTCTTCTTTTCGGGCGTCTCGATACCGACGATCAACATGTGCTCGGCGAGCCAGCCCTGCTCCTTCGCCATGATGGAGGCGATCCGCAGCGCAAAACACTTCTTGCCGAGCAGCGCATTGCCGCCGTAACCGCTGCCGAAGGACCAGATCTCCTTGGTCTCGGGATAGTGCACGATGTACTTGTGCTCCTTGTTGCTGGGCCAGCGAAACGTCCTGCTGCCCTGGCGCGAGCGGCATGCCCACCGAATGCACGCAGGGAACGAAATAGCCGTCCGTGCCCAGCACGTCGAGCACCTTGCGGCCGATGCGCGTCATGAGCTTCATGTTGGCCACGACGTACGGTGAGTCGGTGAGCTCCACGCCGATGTGCGCGATGGGCGAGCCGAGCGGGCCCATGCTATAGGGAATCACGTACATGGTCCGCCCGCGCATGCAGCCGTCGAAAAGCTTGGCTAGCGTTGCCCGCATCTCGTCCGGCGCCACCCAGTTGTTGTTGGGGCCGGCGTCCTCCCGGTTGCGGCTGCATACGAAGGTCCGCTCCTCCATGCGCGCGACGTCGTCGGGATCGGAGCGCGCAAGGAAGCAGTCCCGCCGCTTTTCCTGATTCAGTTTGATCAGCATTCCCGAAGCGACCATCTCGCCGCACAGCCGGTCGTATTCCTCGTCCGACCCATCACACCAGTAAATGCTGTCGGGCCTGGTCACGCGCGCCACCTCGGCCACCCACGCCTTCAACCTGGCGTGATTTACCGGGTAGGTGCTTTCTTCGACGAAATCTGCAGTGGTAGCAGGACGGTTCATGAGGCGTGCTCTCCAGACATTCTTGTGGGCGCTAAAAACAAAGGCAAAGCCGCAGTTCGCCGCTTTGCCGTGATTGAAATTCTACACGAAAACAACACTGGCCCGGCAGCGCGCTCGCGTTGCAGAACCTAATCGCGCATTGCGAAATGGCGCTTTGCTGCGGTGCAGCGCGAGCTAGATCATTGTTTTTTACCGCAGAGAAAATGTTCTTGCCGGTTTAGCGGCGCTGGAATTGCGTCTTGCCGAACATGATGTCCCACGACTTGTCGTCATGGGGCTGCTGATTGGCTGACTGCACCTCCTTGAGCACCTGCAGTCCGCGCTGCACCGCAGGACGCGCGTTGATCGCATCGAACCAGCGCTTGACGTTGGGATATTCCTCGATATTCACCCCGCGCTGATCCGCGCCGCGATACCACGGAAAAATAGCGATGTCGGCGATTGAGTAGTCGCCCGCGACGTATGTCGCCGCCTCGAGCCGCTTGTCGAGAACGTTAGTCAACCGGTTGGCTTCGTTCGTATAGCGGTCGACGGCGTAGGTGATCTTCTCCTTCGAATAACGCCGGAAGTGGTTGGCCTGCCCCATCATCGGGCCGACGCCGCCCATCTGCCACATCAGCCATTGCATTATGTCGTAGCGCGCCGGCCCATCCTTGGGGAGCAGCTTGCCGGTCTTCTCGCCGAGATAGAGGAGAATCGCCCCCGTCTCGAAGACCGAGATGGGTTTCCCCCCCGGTCCCTCGCTGTCCACGATAGCCGGGATGCGGTTGTTGGGACTGACCTTGAGGAACTCCGGCTTGAACTGATCGCCGGCCCGGATGTTGATCCCGTGCACGTTGTATTTCAGTCCGAGTTCCTCGAGCATGATGTGGACTTTGTGCCCATTGGGCGTCGGCCACGTATAGACATCGATCATGGGTGCCTCCAAAAGATCCGTGATGAGTGATGGGCGGTGGGGCAGCTGATATCCCGAACCGCCGCATCCTACCACCGTCCGGGAACGCTTATGCTGACGCCGCCGACCTACCCCTGTTAGGCTTTAACCAAGAATGACGCTCCTCCCCCCCGGCACGTTGCCCGAGGCCCGGCTGCTGCTTACGGCCCGCGCGTTGCGCGCTTTCGGCGACGGGTTCGTAAGCCTGCTCCTCCCTTACTACCTGACGATGCTCGGCTTCAGCGCGCTGGAAGTGGGCGTAATCGTAACCGCGACGCTGCTGGGCTCGGGCGTAATGACGCTCGCCGCGGGCCTGGCCGCACACCGCTACTCTACTCGTAATCTGCTCAGGGCCGCGTCGCTGCTGATGATCACGACCGGCGCAGCTATCGCAGCCGTGACCGATTTTTGGCCTTTGCTGCTGATCGCCTTCGTTGGCACGCTCAATCCCTCGGCCGGCGATGTCACGGTGTTCGTCCCCCTCGAGCACTCGCTCTTGGCGCAGGCGGCCCCTCCCGAATCGCGCACCTCGCTGTTCGCGCGTTACAGCCTGATTGGCGCGCTGGTCGGAGCGTTTGGGGCACAGTCCGCTGTGATACCCGACCTGACGGCTCGTTTCTTCACGATCGACCTCAAGACAGCGCTGCAGACGATGTTTCTACTCTATGGTGCGCTGGGCATTGCCGCCTTCGCGCTCTACCAGCGATTGCCCCCTGTTTTAAAGGACCGTCCCGAGCAGCAGCCCTCCCCGCTCGGCAAGTCAAAGCGGATCGTCTACACGCTGGCCGCGCTCTTCAGCCTGGATGCCTTCGGGGGCGGATTCGCGGTGCAGTCACTGCTCGCGCTCTGGCTCTACGAGCGCTTCGGGCTGTCGGTCGCCGCGGCCGGCACGATCTTCTTCTGGACCGGCGTATTCACCGCCTTCTCCCATCTCGCGGCAGCCCGGCTGGCGAGCCGGATCGGCCTTGTCAACACGATGGTATTCACGCATCTGCCTTCCAATGTTTTTTGCATCCTCGTGCCGCTGATGCCCAATCTGCCGCTCGCGCTGCTGTTCCTGTTCCTGCGGGCGGCGCTGTCCTCGATGGACGTGCCGGCACGCACGTCGTACGTCATGGCGGTCGTTTCACCGCAGGAACGGGCCGCGGCCGCCAGCGTGACCGCGGTCCCCCGCAGCCTCGCCGCCGCCATCAGTCCTGCGTTTGCCGGATACCTGCTGACCCTGAGCACTTTCGGCTGGCCGCTCGTGATCTGCGGCGGCCTGAAGATCATCTACGATCTGCTGCTGCTCAAGATGTTTCGAAGCGTCAAGCCGCCGGAGGAAGAGCAAGGCGAAAGGCGGAAGGCGGAAGGCGGAAGGAAGACGTCATGAAGACGCCGGCAACCACAGTGCCTGCGTGTAGTAGTTCCGCTTTCAAATCGTCGGGGTGCCAATCGGCCATGCCATCACTTGCGTTTCAGTCCATCTCGCCAGGCAATTACCTCGAGTTCGCCGCGGACGGCTTCCTCGACCGTAATGACGGGTCGCGCCTCGAATACGAAAGCAGGAAGCATCTCCCTAACTTGGCACCATGCGTCGCGCATAAACTCTTGTGCCGGCAGCATTTGCCTCTCGTGTTTGCTGTTTCCGTAAACTACTAACTTTCATCCTTCATCCCTCATCCCTCATCCTTCAGCCTTCCTCCTTGCCCTTGAAAGGCGTGCGGCTCGCGCGCAGCACCGGCCCCCACTTGTCCGTCTCGGAGTGGATGCGCGTGGCGAATTGCGCAACAGTAGCCGTCGCGGGGTTCAGACCGAGCTCTATCAGACGCATCCGCGCGGAATCGCTCGCCATATACGCCCCAACCTGTTCAGTGAGCCACACTCGCGCCGCGGGCGGAGTGCGGCTCGGCGCAAATATGCCGTACCATGCTTCGATCTCGAATCCGGCCAGCCCCGCTTCGGCCAGCGTCGGCAACTGGGGAAGCAACTCGAGCCGCTCGGCACCGGCGACGCCCAGGGGCCTGAAGTGCTCGTTGCCGAGATAGGGCAGTGCGAGCGGAAGCGCGGCGAACATCAGCGAGACTTGGCCCGTTGCGAGGCCGTTGAGCGCGGCCAGTCCGCCGTTGTAAGAGACGTGGACCATGTTCAGGCCGGCGACTCTCCGAAAGAGCTCGCCGGCCAAGTGACCGGTGCTGCCATCGCCGGAGGAGCTGTAGTTGATTTCGCCTGGTCGTGCCTTGACCCATTCCACCACCTTTTGCACCGAATCGACCGGCACACCGGCATTGACCAGCAGCACGAAGGGCATCGTTGCCAGGGGCGCGACCAGGATGAAATCGCGGACCGGGTCGTACTTCAAGCCATAGAGATAATGCGGATTGATCACCATCGTCGCGTTGCTGGCGAGCAGCAGCGTGTGGCCGTCCGCACCCGAGCGGGCCACCGCGTGGGCACCGCGCGTAGTTGCGCCGCCGGGTTGCCGCTCCAGCACTACGGGCTGCGAGGACCCGGCGCGGATCGCCTGGGCAACCATGCCCGCAAGCGTATCGGAGATCGGCGGGGGCGCATGCTGCGCCATGAGTTTGTAGGTCTTGGTGAGCCGCGAGGTTCCTCGAATGTCCGTCGGGCCGCTGATCGGATAGGGAACCACTACTTTGACCCGCTTGGCAGGAAAGCTATCGGCGGCGGAGGTAGACCCCGCAACCGAAGCGAGAAGTAGTAAAAATGCCGCCCAACGGACGAAAGAGTTCAAGTTACCCACCTCGTGGTAGTACTGGTCACCAGTCCGGCGGAAGGCATAGCGAGTCATTCCGCTAGCTGTCATCGATTCTACTTCGCGGGAGTCTTCCACCGAAACGCCGGATTCTCGGCCCGTCGGATTGGTTCCTGTCGCAGAATGGAGACAATGGTAAAAGTCTATACGCGATGTGAGCTGCCACGGAAGCACTGCTTGATGGTTACTCGGAGAACCTGCCGGAACCCTCCAGTACCGAAGCCCGGTCATAGTTCCATAGGCGGTGGCGATGCCGTCTTGCTAACTCTTATAGGAGCATGAGAGGAGAAATCCCTCATTTGGCATATGACACTCAAATCCATGACGTACGTGATGGTACTGGGGGCGTTCTGTGCTAGCGCGGCCGCCCAGACGCCGGTTCCCCAACAGCCGACTGTGCGCGGTGGTTCGCCGTACGATCTCAATCCGGCATGCCGCGACCGCGACGTGGCGAGCACCGACCCGGCCTGCATCATCCGCGATGCGCCGGGGGTCAGGCCACCGGTGTCGGCTCCCGCAGGGCAACTCACTCCAGGGCAACTCACTCCAGGGAACACCATAGGCGCTCCAGGGAATACTACTGGCACCCCGAACACGACCGCGACCCCAAGCAACGTGTCGCCCACTGAAGGCAACAGGACGCCCACTGAAGGCAACAGGACGCCTACGCAAGCTCCGGCGACGCCGGCGGCACAAGGCGCCGCGCCGCAAGGCACTACGCCTGCGTCTGGCGTCGCAGTGCCGTTCCCGGGCGGCGTGGGTTCGACGCCGCAATCGCGTACAAAATAGATCTTCGAGGACTCAGCCCACAGCCGGTTGTCCCGGCGCAGGCCAATCCGGCGCCGCCAGCCACCACTGTCGTCCCGCCGCAAACCGGGACGCCTTCGCAGCCCTATTAAGCATTCCGGAGCCTGTCGGAGCTTCAAGTCCGACAGGCTGGTAGCTTTTGCGGACGTTCAACGGCTTCATTCGGTAGGCACTCAAGACTTCCAATGGCGTGATGCTGCAACGACGACTTACGCGATGAACGGATAACTCATCGCAGCCGTTACTCACCCGGCTTACTTTTCAGTCCCCACCTGATCCCGCACCTTCTGTATCATCCGCTCGATTTCCTGCTCGACCAGTTGCTTGATTTCTTCGTCGTCCGGATAGCAAAGCAACCACAGATCCGGAAACTCGCCGATCACATGGCTGGCTCGCCCGAGCACGAGCCTGCGCGGGACGTTCTCCACGGACTGCTTCAGCAGGAACTCGTGCCCGCGTTCCCAGTAAATCGATAGCGTGTCTACTTTCAGGCCGGTCCGGAGCAGGCGCACGACAAACTCGAATCGGATCGAGTGCATTCCCTTCGAGCGCAGCGGGATGATGCGATGCGCTGGCAGCGGCGTCCCGGCGCGGAGCGCCTGGATCTCATCTCGGGTTGGCATCTAGCCGGTTGTGCGTATATTCGCTGCACCGAAGCCTATCCAATCCGGACTCTCTTGCCAAATCTCCATTTTTGTTGGATTCCCCTGACGGGCTCTGGTCATGTCAGCGCCTCTTATTTCTTGATCACGCTGATCTTCCCGTCGCTCTCCATATAGGCTCGCTTGACCGCCTTGAGATCTTCGAGGCCCTGCTCCCGTATCTTGGCGACCAGCTCTTCACGAGTCAGCCACTGGCGTCTCATGTTGTCGAGCAGTAGCCGTCCGTCCTTCACGAGCAGCAACGGCCGCGGCTGCAGCAGTTTCTCCAGGGCGTGAAATCGATAGCACAGCCAGTCGAGCAGGTAATTCCAAAAGACGATTGTCGCCACCAGCGTCATGCCGTCGGTAATGGAGCGGTACTCGCCCGCCATTGCGTTCTGAGCGGCGTCGGCGACGATGACGAGCACCAGGATGTCGGCCATGCCCATTCCCCCGGCGTCGCGCCGCACCACGAAGCGGAAGAGGAGGAACAGGAACCAGTACATGGCGGTTCCGCGAACGACGAGCTCCGCGGCGGGAACACTGAACGAGAACAGCTCGTGCCAATCGACGTCCAGCATCGAGGCCCTCTCTCAGTTTTGCTAAGCTCTCTTTCGCCGCTCGCTCCACGACGAGGCCGCAGGCCGCGTCTTCGACCGATCGGGCTTGATGACGGCGCGGCGGCGGAACCGCTGCGCCTGCTTGCCTTCGGCGGGTGTTTCGGCGCCCTTGCGTTTCTTCTTGTCGATGCTGCTTTTGAGCAACGCCATGAGATCGATGACTTCCGCTTTCCGTCGTGGCGTTTCCACCGCTTCTTCCGCTTCGGTTATTACATCCGTCTCCCCGGCCTTGATCTTTTCCTTCACCCGCGCCAGGATGTCGTCGCGGTAGGTATCGTGGTACTTGTCTGGATTCCACTTCTCCGTCATTTCTTCCATCAGCTTGAGCGCCATGCTCAGCTCCTTCTCGTGGATGCCGAGCGTCCTCAAGCTGCTTTCCGGCACGTCGTACTCGGATAGCGGCCGAACCTCATAGCCGTAACGCAGCGTATCCAGGACGAGCATGTTCTCGATCGGGATCAAAGCCGCCAGATGCTGCCGGCTGCGGATCACGACGCTGGATATACCCGCCTTACCGGTGCGTTTCAACGCCTCCCGCAGTAGCGCGTACGTCTTCTCGCCGCGCTTCTCGGGCACGAGGTAATACGGCGTGTCGTAATGGACGAGAGGAATTTCCTCCGCCTTCACGAAGCTCATGATGTTGACCGTCTGGGTCGCCTCCACATTGGCCTTGCGGAAATCCTCGTCGCTCAACACGACGTACTGCTCTTTCTTGTACTCGTAGCCCTTCACGATGTCTTCCCATGGCACGACCTCACCGCTTTCCTTGTTTATGCGCTGGTAGCCGACGGGCTTCATGTCCCGGCGGTCGAGCATCGTGAGATCGAGCGTGTCGCGCTTCTCGGCCGGATGGAGCTCTACCGGGATATAGACGAGACCGAAAGTGATGGCGCCTTTCCATAATGCGCGAGGCATGGGATCCTCCGTTTGCAGGGTTCCGGGTGTCTTAAGCGGCCGCCGTTTGCATTGCCACGTCTTTCCGCGGTGCGGGGGCCAGGAATCTTCCAGTCGGACGGCGCCGCCGCATGCGTGTCCGCTGACGCAGCCCGTGAAGAAAGCCGAGGAACGCCGCCTCCTCGCGATTCAAGCCGCTGCGGCGGCGGGCGATCGTGACTGTCAGGGAGCCGGCTGTATACGCATCGAGCAGCGCCGGGTGCACGTAGCATTTACGGCATATGGCCGGGGTGTTTCCCATCCGCGACGCGATGGTCTTCATGGTGGTAATGATGTTCTTGCGGGTGTCCTGCGCCGAATGGCTTGGGAGGCGCAGCAGTTCCGACATCGCAAGAACGCTCCCGGCCCACGTGCGGTAATCCTTCGCCGTGAAATCGGCCCCGGATGCGCTTTGCAGATAGGCGTTCACGTCGGTGGACCTGATCGGACGTGCGTTACCCTCTTCATCGAGGTACTGGAACAGGTCCTGCCCGGGAATGTCCAGGCAGCGCCTGACGATCCTCGCCAGTCGCGGCTCGTTCACGGTTACGCGATGCGTCACACCGCTCTTGCCGCGGAACTCGAAACGTATTTCGGCTCCGTTCACATCGACGTGGCGCGTGCACAAGGTCGTGAGCCCGTAGGATTTGTTGGTACGCACGTACCTCTTCGTTGCCCACCCGTATGAGTGTCGTTTCCAGCAGCCGCACTACCGTGGCCAGTACTTTCTCCCGGGGCGCACCGCGCAATGCCAGATCTGCGTCAACGCGCCGGCGGATTTGCGGCAGTGCAGCGCCAAAAGCGAGCATACGGTCGTATTTTGTCGCGTCGCGCTCCTTCCGCCACCGGGAGTGATAGCGGTATTGTTTGCGGCCGCGGGCGTCGCGGCCAGTGGCCTGAATGTGCCCATTGGGGTCGGGGCAGATCCACACCTGCGTATATGCCGGAGGAATGGCGAGCGACTTGAGCCGTGCCACGACTGCCCGGTTGCGGATTCGTTTCCCGTCGGGACGGAGGTAAGTGAACCCGCTGCCGGTCCTTCTGCGGGTCAGTCCGGGCGTCTGGTCGCTGACATAGCGCAGGCCCGCCGTCCTGGCGGCGTGCCCGTTTGCGGCTTGAGTGATTGCGTTCACGGCGTTGTCCGCGGCAGAACCTCGCGTTCTCGCACGCGCATCCCAGGGCCTCCCGGCACGGCGGACGTCTGCCGAGGAATGTGCCTCACGAACATCGGAGCGCCGGGGCTGCCCGTCCTGCAAACCGGCAGCCATGACACATGCACCGCTCGATCACCCGTCCTGGTTGGGATAGGGATGGGCGCGAAGCGAGCCAGGCACGGTGTGGTGGTTCGCCGGTTCCACGAACCACTCGTAGAACTCGCGCCAGCCCCACACTGCAACCAGAGCGAGCAGCGCCAGGACACACCAAAGCAGCATGTCCATGGCCTCCACGTAGCGCTCCGGAGCGGTTTACTTCTTGTGGAGCAGAACGCCCAGCACCAAGCCGACTGCCGCCGCCACTCCCACGACCTTCCAGGGGTTATCGTGCACATATGTGTCAGTCGCGGTGGCGGCCCGATCGAACTTGGCCAGCGCCGCGGTCTGCGCGTCGGCGGCACGACTCTTGAAGTGATCCAGCGTGTCCTGGAACTTGACGCGCGCCTCGTTCACGGTTTCGCCGGAATAATTCGCGGTGCTCTTGAGGAGCGCCTCCGCGTCCGAGACGAGGGTGTTGAAATCCGATGCGAGCTGGTTCTTTGCGTTCAACAACTTGTCGGACCTCGCAGGCATTGTCTTTTCAGCAGAGTAAGTGTTCGTTTGCATTGTTCCTCCTTTAACGGCGCCCCAGCAAACCCAGAATGAGCGTCACGGCGAAAATGATGACAAAGACAAAAAACAGGATCTTCGCGATCTCGACCGCGCCGGCCGCAATGCCGCCGAAGCCGAACAGCGCTGCAATGAGCGCAATTACGAAAAATACTGCGGCCCAATACAACATGGTTCTCTCCTTTCAGTAAACCCCCTGCCATGGGAATTTATTTGACATTGACGATGACAGCGTATTACGCATGCAGTTCCCTGACGCCAGATCGTGGCAGCGGACGAGTGGCCGATGAGTACGCCGAAAGCCACCGTGCCACCATACCCCCTCCAGGAGGAGCCGCCGCGATCAAGCCGCAGCCGCTTCCTGCCGTCGACTCAGACGCGACTCGACGGCACGCCAATCTACGTTCGCGAGAAAGGCGTCTATGTATTTCGGCCGATCCTTGGCCGCATAGTCGAGTATGAAAGCGTGCTCCCACACGTCCATTACCAGCACCGGGACGAATCCCGAGACGTGCCCCGACTCGTGCATTTCCACCCAGTGGTTCGCCAGAAAGCCGGTTGCCGGGTCCTGGTAACAGATCACCCAGCCCACGCCGCGCATCTTGCCCACGCTCGTGAAGTCCGCTTCCCAGCGCTGGTAGCTGCCCCAGCCCTGCTCGGCCGCCTGACGAAATGCGGCACCGCGTGCGGGACCGCGATCGCCGTGCTTTCTCAGGTTTCCGAAGTAGTGCTCGTGCAGGACCATGCCGTTGTACTCGAAGCCGAGACGGCGCTTCAGCTCGGAGAACTCCGCCATCCGCTTCTCGTCCACAGCGCCGTTCTTGGTGAAATCGGCGAGCTTTTCGAGCAGCTTGTTGGTCTGGGTGACATAGCCTTCGTAGAGCTTGAAGTGCTGTTCCAGCGTCGCGTCTGAAATTCCCTTGAGTCCGCTCAAATCGAAACGGCGGGCCTTGTATTGCATTGGTATCTCCTTGAAAGAGGAAAAGGCCGCTCGGCCTCATTCCGTTTTCCCGCCCTCTAGATCCGTCCCATCAGCAGGAGGATCAACAAAATCAGCACGACAAGACCCACGCCTCCGGCCGGGTAATAGCCCCAGCCGGTGCTGTGCGGCCACGTGGGAAGAGCACCGATCAACACCAGGACAAGCACGATCAGAAGTATCGTTCCGAGCGACATATGTTTCTCCTTTCTTTGCAGGTTGGTCTAAAAAACTCGGTTCATCCCTGGATGACTTCAACTGCGTCCGGTGGGCTTGCCTGTCGTCACCTAACCCCGTCTCACTTCCTGCTGGTGCGCCGTTTGTATCTGCGCCGCGCTGATGCACTCCTCATGCCCACAACGGCAAGGCTCGGATGGATCGGCTGTGCTGCAATAATCGCTGCAATGCGGCGTGGTCCCCGGCACCGTGCACCGGCACTGCGGATGACTGCACTTCCCTTTCAGTGGCTGGATCATTCGCTCTACCTCGCAGTAACGCAGCTACACGATGTGGCCATGCAACTACACATCTTTGCGCCTATGTGCGAGCGCTGCTGATTAGAACAGGCGACTTTCGGAAATGTTCCCTCCGCTATGTATTTCGCGATAAAACTCAAATGCCTATGGAATTCTCGATACGTCCGGGATAATTTTCACGCGCGCCGGTCTAACGGGCTCGAAGCGCTCTCGCTTCCGACTTAGGATTGAGGAGATCAGCTATGAACGGAAAGCAAATGTTGAATGTTGGAATGATGGTTTCGAGCCTCGCGCTCGCCGCGTGCGGCACCACCTCTGGACCGTACTCGTCCGGACCCTACTCGTCCGGACCGCAATCTTCTCCCGACTATCCCGGCGGTCCGGGCTATTCGGGCGGCCCCGGTTACTCCCGCTACTCGAGCTATCACGGAACCGTCGAATCGGTGGAAGCGATACGCCAGGGCGGTAGTTCGTCCGGCGTAGGCGCGGTCATCGGCGGCGTGGCCGGCGGACTGCTCGGCAATCAGATCGGCAGCGGCACCGGCAATACGGCGGCGACGATCGGCGGCGCGGTCGCCGGCGCGGTGGTCGGCAATGAAGTCGAGAAACGTCGCAACGTCGACGAGACCTACCGCTTCACCGTGCGCATGGACGACGGCTCGTTCCAGACGTTCACGCAGGACACGCCGAGTCTCCGTGTGGGCGATCGCGTCCGCAACGATAACGGACGTCTCGTTCTGAACTAAGCACGAGCTTTATCGAGCGTTCTCAAAGTGGTTGATACGCTCGAACCCTCACCCCCGACCCCTCTCCCGAGCGGAGAGGGGGGCGAAGTGTCCGATGTCGCCGGCCCGCTGATCATGCGGCTGACCCGACTTCGTCGTAAGCCATTCCCGAAAAGACCACTCCGGCGCTGACTATGAAGAAGCCGACCTCTCGGGTGCGGCTGAGGCGCTGGGCATTGGTGATCGCTGGTTCGCTCCTCGCGCTGGCGATCGCCGGCGTGGCATTCATGCATTTCGCAGCGCGGTCGCTCAAGGACAAGATCGAGCACGTGCTCGGGCCCGAAAGCTCCATAAGCGAGATCAAGGTTCGGCTGACCAGCATAGAAATTCTCGGCATCGAAGTCCCGGCGCCGAAGGGGTGGCCGGCGAAGAAAGCGTTGAGCGCCGAGCGCATCATCGTGGTTCCGGAGCTGCGCCAGCTCTTTTCCGACCGGATCCATATCACCAGTGTCGACATTTACAACGGGCAGATCTCCGTCCTGCGTCCGAAGCAAGGCGGCCTGCGCGTGCTGCCCAATCTCGCCCGCCGCGTTGATAGGAAAGAGCAAGGCGATGCCGAGGCACGCGGTGCGGATATCGACAAGGTGACCCTCGAAGGCTGCGTGATCGACCTTTATGACCAGAGCGTGATCCTGTCGCAGCAGAGGATCCGCGCGGAAGGGGTGACGGGGAAACTCGAGGATGTCCAGGTTCCGGAACTTGCGGAGAAAATGACCGTGGATCTCAAAGGAACGATACGCGGCGCCAGTCACAACGGAGCGATTTCGGTAACAGGATGGACGAATGTCGCGGCGCAGGACTCCCAGCTCAACGCCGTGCTGAGGAACGTGGATCCGTCGGTATTCGGTCCTTATTTCCTCTCCGTCGCCAAGTCCAGCGTGCAAACCGGCTCGCTGGACCTCGACTTCAAATCGACGGTGCGGAAAGGCACAATCCATGCGCCGGGCACCGTGACGATCACCAAGCTCAAGCTCCAGTCCAGCGACTCCCCCATGGGAGCCATTGCGGAGCTGCCCCGCCGTGCGGTGATCGGCGCCTTGGCGGACGAGCATGATCGAATCACCGTCGACTTTCTGGTGCACGGCAATATAAAAGAACCTGAGTTCGAGATCAGCCGGAATGGCAGCCCCCGCGCCGCCGGCGTCACCATTGCGAAAGCACTGGGCTTGAGCATCGTGGGCGCGCTGCGGGCCTTTGTCCTGATTTTTTACGGCATAGGATCGGCGTTCGAGTCGGCGTTGCAGGGCTAGGAATAATGGCAGGCTGGGCCCCTAGCCGGAGGAATGTGAAAGAGCCCTTCTGCGAGCCTCAGTAGCAGTGCTTCCGCCGATGCCCAGGCCCCTGCTGGCTCGGCAGTCGAACACCTCAGCCGCAGCAATCCCCCCGAATGCCTGGAGCGCAACGCAGATCCCGAAAAGTGCGTCTCGGACGGGCCGCCGCCGAGCGAAACCGGAAGAAGAAGCCCCCCCCGCCCCGCCGAGTCCACCCATCCACTCCGAAGGATGCCCTGCGGCCGTGACGCCGCGAGTTGATTGACTACGGTCCAGAGCCGGAGCTACGCTTGTGGCACAGGCCGCTCCTATTCCTATCGACCATCTGCGGAGCGCCAGCAACTACTACATCTTCGAGTGCTACAACACGGGCAAGGGCTACCTGCAAGCCACCAAGGGCTACGTCAAATCGGGTCGCATAGACTAGGAGTGTGTCGGACTTTGTCGACGAAGGCCGGTTCGCTCGCTCTTGGCCGCGTCGAGCCGGCCGGGCAGAACGCGCGCCTATCGTTCGAGCGCCACCGCGTCTGTCAAGCGATAGAAAAGTCCCGCCGGGTCGTCCCGCAGAACGACAAACTTACCGGTAAGGACGACCGGTTCGACGCCGTGCCTGACCGGGTTCCTCGCCTGCACCTCCACCAGCTGCTCCGGACCGCCCGGCAGGCAGAACGAGCAGCTCGAGGGCACCGCGGCCAGAAGGAAGCGTTTCTGTTTCTCGCCTACCTCGAGCGGCATCATGAAACCCTGCAGCCTGACCTGCTGCTTGTCGAGCATGGCTACGTCCTTCGAAAACTCGGGAGCAAACCGGTCCTTCTGCCGCACTACGTTTACCTGCCCCAGCGTCTTCCAGGAAACCACCCCTTTCAACTCCAGTAGCGGCTTGTACGCTGTCTGCAGCACGCCGGCCAGCTGTTCCTCCACCGCACGAACGACATCGGCCGGCGGCCGGTCCGTCGGCCGCTGGACGTCGCCGCCCCTCGAATCCTTTGCGGGGGGTTGCCTGGCATCGGCTGCCAACGCCGCGACCTGCAACCCGAAGAGTGCCGCACAAACACTGATGGCGAATCTCATTGTTCCCCTTCCATGCGAATTCATGCCACCGCGCCGTGCACGATCTTGCCCGCCTGGAAGGTCAGGATCGAGCTCAATTTGCGGAACTGATCATCGGACACCGTCAACGGATCGTCGGTCAGCACCGCAAGATCGGCGAGCTTGCCTGTCTCGATGGAACCCAGTTTATGCTCGTCGAACGAGAAGTACGCGCTGCCGATCGTGTACATCCGCAGTGCCTCCAGCCGCGTGATCTGCTGGCCCGCGGGGGCCGCCGCAATTCCGGCGTTGTTCTTCATCGTCGACATGTAATACATCATCAGCCAGGGGTTGAGCGCGCCCACGTTGGTGGAATCCGTCCCGGCACCCAGGGGAATGCCGGAGTCGACCAGCTTGCGCCAGGGGGGTCCGGATGGATTGGCCGACGTGTAATTCCACGCCTGAAGGCGCAAGCCGATGCCCAGCGCTTTCACCGCCGCGATCTGCGCGTCGTTGATCGGATTCACGTGGTCGAGCGACCAGCGCAACTGGTCTATCGGGCCGACTGTCTTTGCGGCCTGGTAGGCCGAGATATGGAAGTCGATTTCGGCCGCGGTCAGTGAATGCTGGGTAAGCATCCAGCCCTGCCCTGCCACGAACTTGCAAAAATCGACATAGGCGGGATTGGTGGTGCTGGAATTGGAGCGCTCGCCTATCCCGTTCGTCCGGAATACATCGTCCCCCACTTGTCTGAAGCTGTTGATGATCCTCGCTTGCGCCACGTTGAAGGTGGTGTCCTCCGAGCTGTTCAGAAACGAGCGCAGACGTACTTGAGATTCCCCGCCCGCCACAGGTTAAGCGCATAGCGGTATCCATCGATGCCCTCGACCGCGGCTCCGCTCGTGCCCATGTCGGTCACCATCGTCAGGCCGAGGCTGGCGGCAAAATCCATGAGGTCCGCGGTGCTGCGTTGCCGGTCTGCTTCCGTCTGCACGGCCTGGAGCGCTGCGAGCCCCTGGCCGGCATTGAGCGTCCCGTTTGCATTCACGGTGATGTTCTTGGATTGAAAGAACGCTCTGCCCGGCGTATTCGTGATCGCTCCGCCGGCTCCGGTCGTGGACAGGTAAACCGGATGGTCGGGCGAAACCTTGTCGAGCTCCGCGACCGTGGGCAGGCGCGCCTCGGCCAATCCGTTGATGTTCCAGCCGCCGACGTTGGTGATGAATTGCCCGGGCGGCACGGTCAATGCGCGCGCGGAGATCATTTGCAGCAAATCCGCGATCGAGGTCGCCGTCTCGATAATCCGCACCTGATAGCCTGGAAGCTGACCGGCGCGGATGAAGTGAACATGGCAATCGTTCAGGCCCGGGATGACCGTGGCCCCTTTGAGGTTGATCGTGCGAGAGCATGGCCCGAGCGCCCCGGCTCGCCCCACTTCCACGATCCGCCCCTCACGGATAGCCAATGCCGACGCGACGGAGTTGTTTGCGTCCATCGTCAGGAAATGGCCATTGACGATATTGAGATCGCGCGAGCCGTCGCAGACCGATGACGGTCCGTTCGCCGCACCCACGGTGCTTCCGAGCAACGTTCCGCCCGCCGCGGCCATCGTCGCACCCGTTGCCGCACCCTTGATGAACCTGCGCCGCGAGAAATTGCCGCCGTTACGATGATGATTGGTCATTGTCCCCCCTTGGCCGTGATTAATCTGAACTTGCCGTTACATTCGCATTCTCTTTTCGCAATCGCACATTGTGGACCGGCTTGATTCAAATGACAGACGTATACTACTCGCGTGGCGGCAACACACAAGCTCCCGGGCCTCACGCCACCTGCCGATGTTCTGTAGTGGTTTTCTCATTTCCTCTGGCCGGCCCTGTCCACCCATACCCGAAGATCTGCGTTCAGACACTTTCTCGATTACGCGTCGTGTCGGGTTGTACCGCCCAGCGCAGCCATGTGCGCAACCGCCTGAAGTCGCCCGCCTCCACGTTGTCCGGCACGAGCACGACGTGACGGACGCGGCGCACGCCCGGCAGCTTGAGATTGAGTATCGTCAGGCGCGGCGAAACATAGCTCGACCCCAGCAACTCGCATTCGTGCCACTCCCCGCGCCGGGTCTGGAATGAAATCCGGCCGTCGCTGATCTCCAACGCCACGACCGCCTCGGCGGCACGCAACAGAGCCGCGCGCGACAGGCAGTACACGAGGCTGATCGCAATTGCGAGCGTGAGGGCCGCCTCCAACCATAACGGAACCAGTGCAAGCCAGACCGCGCCGCCGGCGGCGATGTGTGCCACGCACAGCGACATGGCCAGTCGTACCGAGGGCGTGATGGCGATCCGCTGGACAAGCATCATCGCGCGGTCCCCTTCCGATGAGCGCGCCGACCACGGATTTCCGGTCGTTCATGCCGAACGCGCGATGAGCCCTTTACCGGAGACGATCTTGCGGTTTCCGGCACCGCATCGGACGGTGGCGTCCCGGTCACTGCGCTGGCCTTGTCCCGTTTTCCCGCCGCAAGCGTGCCGATGATCTGCACCGCCTCCTCGATGGCGCCGGCTGGATCGAAGCCGGGATGGCGGGCGGCAAAGGCCTTGGCGCCGGCCTTAAGCGCGTTGCTGAGGAGTGTCTGCTCGATTTGCGCCGCAATAGCCGTCGTACTCGTGTCTTTAGCAAAGATTGCGCCGGCGCCCAGTGCTTCCACGCACCGGGCATGCAGAGTACTGCTCGACGTTTTGCGGGGCGATCAGCATGGGCACCCCCATAGCGAGCGACGCACTCATGACGCCGTGACCTCCGTAGAGGACGGCCAGATCGGTTCGGGGCAGGACGGAATCCAATCGCAGCGGCCGGGTCGTGATGCGCAATCCATCCGAGGCCAGCTCCTTGACCGAGGCGGGCCCCAGCTCCGGAACAAAACAGATTGTCGTCGCCTCCACGGTCTTCAGCGCCCGTAGAATGTTTCCGACGGCCCCAACGTTGGGCCGCAGGTAGGCATAAACGCGTGGGCGGTCGCCGTCGGGCCAGTCAAATTCGTCTCCCGACCTGGCTTCGTAGATGGGGCCGACATAGCGCTCGTTGGGCCGCGGACCGAACGGGTCGAGCTCGGGAAACGTCGCGAGTATTCGCGCTTCTGTTTTGAAGAGATCCGCGAGCCGTTCCAGCTCCCGTCCTCGAAAAGACCGGATGGCGCCGTTGATCGATTCCACCATGCGCTGCTCCGAGCGTTGCAGCCGCTCAAGCGGGAGGTTTTCCCACGGGCGTATCGAAGGCAGGGGGGCAACTTGCGGCGGAATCGCGAAGCCGGTCCCCAGCTGAGCTTGCGGCAAGCCGAGTATCCGTCCCGCGATTAACGCGCCGGGAGAATAGTCCGCCAGGATGATTTCCGCACGGAACAATTGGACGAGAGTGATCCAGCCGCGCACCATGCCCCATAGCGACGCCGGATCCGCATAGCCCTCGAGGGCCAGCATTTCGGCGTGATTGCCCGGTGCTTGCGGAGGGCCGGGCCGGCGCTGCCAGAAGGGAGCCTGGGTAAATGCGAACCCCTTCGCGCCCAGGACCCTCGCTCCGCTCTTCACATCGCGCACGGCGAAGAGAACCTGATGGCCCGTTGCGCGCAGCTGTTCAGCGATCGGCGCGACGCGCGCCAAATGACCGAGATTGGCTCCCAGCTCCCACGCGAACAGGATCCTGCTCAACGCTCCGCCCTCGCGCGATCGGCATTAGAAAAATGCCCGTTGTCCCGTGGTGCCGATGCCCCACCCATATTAGGCAGGGAACGCGCGGCGCTCGTCATCATTTTGGCACCCCAGCACTTTGATGTCGCGAATTCGGGAGTGCTAGCGTTCCCTGCCTGCTTCGTGCGCGATTTTCCGGATCGGAGAGAACAAATACTCCACCACGCTGCGGCTGCCGATGTGGATTTCGGCGCTGACCATCATCCCGGGCACCAGTCGTAGCTGCACTCCCTGGCTTTCCAGGTGCCCTTTGTCGAGATCGATGAGCGCACGGTATGCGGCTTCCTGCAGTTGATTCGGCCTGGCGGCGGCATTGTCGTTGCGCTCCTGGGCATCGGCGCCGATCTGGCGCACGAGGCCGTTCAGCATGCCGTACTTCTGGAACGGGTACGCGCCGAGCTTGACCCGCACCTTCTGTTTCTCCTGCACGAATCCCGCGTCAACATTGCTGACCCATACCTCGGCGATCAGCGGCTCGTCCTGCGGAACGAGCGTCAGCAGTATCGTCCCCGGGGCGACTACGGTTCCCGGTGTATGCGTCGCGAGGTCTTTGACGGCTCCGGACTGTGGCGCCTTCAGCTCGAGCAGCGTGTGGCGATGCTGCTGCTTGTCCAGGTCCTGCCCGAGCTTGGCATAGGCGGCTTCGGTTTCCACGCGCTCGTTGTGCAGTTGCTGCCGGTAGCCCGACTGGATCTGGGCGGTGCGCTTTTCGGCTTGCTCTATGGTCGACTTGAGGCTCGCCACCGCATGGCCTTGCGCCAGTAGATCCTGCTGCGCTTCGATGTGGGAACGCTGCCGGTCCAGGGCCAGCAGCCGCCCCGCATAGCCTTCCTTCGCGAGCTGGTCCCAGGCCCGCGCCTGCTCGCGGTAGATCGGCGTCGTCTGCTGGAGCTTGCCTTCCACCTCAGACGCGCTTTGCAGGTCCTGCTTCGCCTTCGCCAGCAACGCTTGCTCCGCGCCCAGCGCATCCTGGTATGCCTGCCGGCGCGCACGATACTGCGCTTCGATCTGCGCGAAGAGATCGGTCGCGTCGCCCGCTTTGCGCTTCAACGGTGTTCCCGCCAGTTCCGCGTCTATGCGTCGCAACTGAAGGTCGCGGCGCGCCAGCTCGGCCTGCAGGATTTGAAGATCCGCCCCCGAGAGACGGGTGTCCATGCGCACCAGCACCTGTCCTTCCTTCACCACATCGCCCTCTTTCACGAGGATGTCGCGGACGATGCCCGGTTCGGCCGGCTGGACGATCTTGAGAAAGCTCTGCGGCACGAGCTTGCCCTGGGTAACGGCGACGATATCGAGCTGCCCCACACATGCCCACACCACCATCAGCCCGAAGAGGGCGAGGAACGCATAAAGCACCGCGCGCGGCAGCGGCGAGGGCGGGCGGCTCTGCGACTTGACGATCTCCGGCGCGAATTCCGCCGGATCGGCTCCTCCGCCCGGCACCCAGCCCAGGACCTTTGCCGCGTTCACGTTCATGTTTTCCTCCCGGCTACTGTGCTTTTGTTGAGCAGTTCAAGACATCGGACGTGGTAGAACAAGTAAGTAGCGTGCCGCGCGACGGCTGCTGCGAGTCGCGTTCTCGTTCATTGCTTCAGTTCCTGCCAACGCGCCGCTCCGGAAAAAGTTACTTCGGCCCATTTTCCCTCCCCAAAAAATGTCAGCAGTTACGCGGACTCTCCGGTAACACCCGCCTCATGAAAACGGGATAGCCCGGGTTCCGTCTAAAGTTGTCCTTGAGCGTCAATAGCCGTGCTCGCTGATCGGCCGGCCTCCCTGGCGCCGGCTCGGGACTTGAGCGGCAAGGGCAAGGCGAATCGCTCGGGCTGAGCGGGGCACATGCTGCAGTGCGGCTCCTCTTCCCGGGAAAAGAATTCCCGCAGCTCCTCGTCCGTGCATTCCGGCTCCAGCGGCCGGTAGGCGAGGTAGGGCTGCCAATTCGCCGACAGCTTGTGCTTCGCGTCCTGCATCCTCAAGTAGGCGAGCGGCGGGCACTTCCAGATCTTCGCCTCGAAAAGCTGCGGGCAGCCCTTGGCCATGCAGACCTCCCAACTGCGCCGCGGCTGGCCATCCTCGTAGGGCTCCATCGCGGGGCCTGCGCCGCGATAGGTGCGGCGCCAATGCTTGAAGGAATGGTAGAGCAGCACGCGGATGCCGTAGTCCCGGCGCCACTGCTTGAGCAATTCGTAGTTCGGGCGCAGCTTGTCCAGGTACTCCGGCGAGCGGTGATGCACCGAAAGATAGATGCGCGCTTTCGAGTCGCCCTGCAGCACGCGCGGCAGCTCGGGGTGCTTGTGCAGGAAAAAGCCGTTGGTCACGATCCTAAGGTACGACTGCGGCCAGTGGCGGCGGCTGATGCGCACGAATTCGGTCAACTGCGGATGGATCGTGGGCTCTCCGCCCACGAGCGACAGCGTGCCGAGCCTGATGCGGCGGCTCCAGGCCCCCATCCAGCGCTCGGCCTCCTCAAGGGTGACGACGCCCCCCTGCCCCTGGTCCGAGTAATGCGAGCAGCTCTCGCACCGCAGGTTGCAGGCATGGGCGACGTGTATCTCGAGATGTCTTACACCCAACATCATGGACGAATCGTATCCTTCAACTGACGGTTTGCGCGAGCAACTGGGCGTCGCAGTAATATTTCTTCACGCATCTTTCCGCTCTTCTGCCACCACGCTCATCCGCTTCTCGTGTTCGCCGAGCGTGATCGCGGCGTCAACCTGCAGGCCCCTGGGTAACTGGTGCGCGATGAAGAGCATCGTTACCCGTCCGCGGAACTGATTCACCGTCCGCGCGAACTGCTCCGCTGTGGGCGCATCGAGACTGCTCGTCGCCTCGTCGAAGATGAGGACCCGCGGTCCTTTGAGGAGCGCCCGGGCAATGGCGATACGTTGTTTCTGGCCACCGGAGAGCCCGGCTCCGTGCTCGCCGATCTCGGTCTGATAGCCGTTCGGCAGTTTCTCGATGACATCGTGTATCTCGGCCAGCTTGCACGCCTGCACTACCTGCTCGAAGGTTGCCAGCGGATTAGCAAGCACCAGGTTGTCGTAGATCCGGCCGCTGAAGAGCACCGTGTCCTGCGGCACCACGCCGAAGTGCTGGCGCAGCTCGTTCGCGCTCAGGTGACGGATGTCGCGCCCATCGATCGTGATATTGCCGTCCTCCGGGTGATAGAAGCCTTGCAGCAGTTTGGCGAGCGTGCTCTTGCCGCAACCCGAAGGACCCATCAGCGCCACGCATTGCCCGGGCGCGATGGTGAGATCGAAATTACGATAGAGATAGGGGAGGTTTTCGGCGTAGCGGAAGGCGAGGTTGCGGATCTCGATGCCTCCTTCCCCAGCCTTCGCCTCGCGCGCGGGAACGACCGAATAAGGCTCCGGCGGCGCGTTCATGACGTCGCCCAACCGCCGCACCGCGATGTCGGCCTGCTGGAATTGCTGCCACAGTCCTACGAGGTGCAGCATGGGCTGCGACAGCCGGCCGGCGAACATCTGAAAGGCGACGAGCATCCCGATCGTGAACTCCTGGGTGGTCATGACCATCCAGGCCCCTACGCACAGGATCGCCAGCGTCAGGAGCTGCTCCAGCATGTGGGCGGCGACGTTATAGGCGTTGGCGAGCTGGCGCGTGCTGAATCCGGCCTGCAGGTACGTAGCGAGGTAGTCGCCAAAGCGCTTATGCAGTTGTGGCTCCATCTGCAGCGACTTCACCGTATCCATGCCGGACACGTACTCGGTAAGGAATGCCTGGTTGCGCGCGCCCAGCAGGAATTGCTGGTTCAGCCGCTGGCGCAGAAGCGGAGTGATGGCGAAGCTCATCACGACGATTACCAGCAGGATCGCTACCGTGATCAACGTGAGGGTCACGCTGTAATAGAACATGATGGCGAGAAAAATGAACAGAAATGGCACGTCCAGGATCAAGGTGACCGCGGCGCTGCTCAGGAACTCGCGGATCGTCTCCACCCCCTGCACGCGCGCTACCAGCACGCCGGTGGGCCGGTGCTCGAAGTAGCGCGGCGGCAGCTTGAAGAGATGCTCGAAGACCTGCGATCCCAGCACGGCGTCGATGCGGTTGCCTGTGTGCAGCACCAGGTACTGACGCACCCAGCTCATCACGGCGGTAAAGATGATGAATACGCCGAGTGCAATGCCGATGACGGTGAGCGTGGAAAGCGTGTGATGGACGATGACCTTGTCGATCACGACCTGGGTGAAGACCGGCGTCGCGAGCGCCATCAATTGAATGGCCAACGAGGCGAGCAGCACGTCGCGCCAGATCGCCTTGTGCCTGAGCAGCTCGGGTATGAACCAGCGGAAGCCGAACTCCGCGCGCGCGCCCGTAGCGGCGTCCTTGTCTTTCAAGGCGGGCGCTTCCGGCGCGCACAACAGGACCTGGCCGGCATATTGCCGCGCAAACTCGTCGGGCGTCGCGTTTACCGGCGCCGTCTTGCCGTCCTCGAAATACACGATGTTCTGGGCGTCAGACTGGACGACTATCCCCAGCCGGTGCGGAGGGTCCTCTTGCGGCTCCTCGCCGACACTCACCGCTGGCGCCAGAACCGCCACGTAGGGCGTGGGCAGCTGCTGCAGCTCGGCTACCTGCGCATAACGCAGTCCGCTGTTGAGGCCGAGCGCGCGCGCTGCTTGCTGAAACGATAGGAGACTGTACGGAGGAGGAAACTGCTGGAGCACCAAATTCGGAGCAACAGGGACGCGATGAAGCTGGCAGATACCCTGCAGCCCCCAGACAAACGCCCCTCCGGCCAACCGTATGGTGGTCGCCAGAAATTCCCCCCTTGCTGGACCAATGGCGTCTGCCCCGTAACCGCCATTCCCAAGATGAATCCGTTTTTGCCCGCTTGGTCCACATTGTGCCTGACGCGCCAACTTTAAGAAACACTATTTTCAAACTATTAATCAATATGTTAAGGTCGGAAATCCCACAATATTCTAGCTAACTGGCTGTATTTGTAGTCGATTCTCTTGTCTAGCCCGCATGGTTCACAAGCAAGACGGCCGTGCGGTTTTTCGAGCGGCGTCACTACGGATTGGCGCCGGAGCATGCGGGCTGATGAATTTTTAGGCAAAAAGCTACAATCGCCATGTCGTCCGAGACAGATTTCCTCGGGAGACAACCTGCGACGACACTGATATCTCGTGACCAGCACGAAGTTAACCGATCTAGAGAGCCTCGCACTCATCCAGTTTTCCGGGGAGGACGCGCAGAGCTTTCTTCACAGCCAGTTGACCTGCGACGTCAACGCGCTGGCAACGAATCAAAGCGCGTACGGAAGCTATTGCACGCCCAAGGGCCGGGTGCTGGCGACGTTCCTGTTGTGGCGCACGGCGGAGGCCTACTTCATGCAACTCCCCTCCTCCTTGCGCGAGCCGATCCAGAAGCGGCTGTCGATGTACGTGCTGCGCGCCAAAGTAAAAGTCGTGGATGCAGGACCGCATTGGGCGATAGCCGGACTCGCTGGCGAAGGTGCGGAATCACCACTCGAACAGATGTTGGGAGCGGTCCCGAAAGATGAGCACAAACTGGTTAGCACATCCGAAGCGACGGTGATCCGCCTACCAGAAGACCGGTACGACATCCTTGTCCCCCGGGCTAATGCACCGGCGACCCTGGAAAAGCTGAAGGTAGGCACCGAGGCTATGGAGCCGGTGCATTGGGAGTGGCTCGATATCCGCGCCGGCGTCCCCACGATCACCCCGGCGACCCAGGAGCAGTTCGTGCCCCAGATGCTCAATATGGACCTGATCGGCGGGCTGAGCTTTTCGAAAGGCTGCTACCCGGGACAGGAGATCGTGGCGCGCATGCACTTCCTGGGCAGGTTGAAGCAGCGCATGTATCTCGCGAACGTTTCCGCAGACAGCCAGCCGCAACCCGGCGACAAGCTCTACTCGGCCGATCTGGGCAGTCAGGCAAGCGGCACGATCGTCAACGCGGCACGCTCGCCCGAAGGCGGCTACGACGCGCTCGCAGTCATCCAGATCGCGAGCGCGCAGAGCAATGCGGTGCACTGGAAGTCGCTCGACGGCCCGGCGCTGACGCTCCTGCCCCTTCCGTACGAGGTTTCAGCACCGGCATAAGCCCACTGACGTACGTACTCCGTTTAGCGATTGCGTTCACGTGGACGTTACGCCAGTCTGTTGGCGCAACTCCGAGGGCAAGAGCGAGAGTGCTATCGCTCAGTCGAGCCATACGTCTAGGCAGAGCAATTGGCTTCTGGATAATCAGCCTGCGCTCGACGACTAAGGCCCGTCATGCGTAGCAGAAACTCCTGCATATAGGCGTCGAATGCGTGTCCCGGCAGGATTTCATCAGCGCTCATGGCCTTCGTTCGTCCTCCAGCACCGGCGGCGATTTGGGCGGGCCGTGGTGAAATTTCAGCGCCGTCCAGCTGAAAGTGGCGCCGCTCTTCCGCAGTCATGGGCCGCTGCTGGCTGCGCATGAGGGCCGCTAACTGCGGTTCCTGGTCGGGCGCGCAAAAATGCGAATAGAGGGTTCGGCCTCGGGGACCGCGGACCTGGCCCTGCGTTCCGCCTACGATACCGATCTCCACCACTTGTGCAGCGAGGTCCAGCCTCAGCAATCTTGCCTGCGCCCCGTTCACGCGCGGACAGGGCCGCGCCGGGCCGGCAGGCTCGAACATCAGCAAAAGGCGATAGTAATTCACGTGGCGCGGATTGACTTCGATCACGCAATCGGTGGTGCCCTCCTCGTGCCGGCCATAAACGGAAATAGAATTGAAGAGCTGAACCAGCAGTGTCTTGGTGCCCACATGCGCTGGGTCTATGGCCAGCCGGGTAACTTCCGCGAGCCGGCGGCCCTGGGCGCGCAGCTCTGCCAGCTCCGCGCCGTGAACCTCATCGGAAGGCAGGCCGGCAGGCGAATCAAAGACCAAGGATACAGTGGCGACATCGCAGCCGCCGGAATCTTGAATGAGCAAGACCAGCGTACTCGGTTGCGCATCGAATTTCGAAACGATGCGGCCAGCCTCTGTCTCCCCGACGTAGCCGCAATCCCGGTATACGCGGTAGGCCAGGCGAAAGGCCCGTTCCCGCTGGGTAAGGGTCGCGGCCACGAAGTTACGGAAACCGGAGTCGCGCCCCTGCGTTTCAACACCTGCCCTTTCCCAGGAAGATGCGCCGAATTCCGGGCCTTTCCAATTCGGACGTGGCACGAGCGGGACGACGTTCGAATGGGCGTCGGCGCGCACTCGCTCTTTGTCCATGAATTGGGCGCGGGAAAGTGCCGCCTTGTTCCTGTCGCCGTTATCTTGTAACCGCTGCTGGATTGCACTGGCGGGCATATTCGGCCTCTCCCTAAGAATATTTTTCTGCGCCCAAATAGTGCTTGACCGCCTGCGGGGCCTCAATCAGGGATACCCCGAGAAATGCGTAGGGATCACCTGAGTCATCCTGTGGATCCGAGTAATGCCTGTTCACATCTTATTGTCACTCCCGAAAAGGGCGTCGGATTTCTTTACACTTCGCTAAATCGAACACGGCCTCGTCGACATCTGGACCGTCAATGTGTCGACGGTTTTCGATACAACGTCGATCTGCGACAGCGGCGGTGATTGCACCGCGCCTACCGGCGTGACGATGGTCAACTCCCAGTGTCTGCGCTGGGGTAACAGCCAAGGCGATGGGCAGAGCGGCCTCGACATCACAGGCTCGCCCAGCAATCAGAATGTCACGACCAACGGCGCTCCGCGGCGCTGAATTTGCCGTTTTTCTACGACCTCGACGGGGCGGGTGATCCGCTGCAAAACCAGCTTTACTTCATCAGCTTTTTCGAGGCAACCAGCTGGCTTAATCCTCTGCCGGCCGCAGCGTGCGCCGCTGTAGGTGTCCCGGCGCCGTGTCTCGGTTTCCGCACCCCTGAAGGCCAAGATACCACCGTCCAGTTCGCGGCCTTGATTACAACGACGCCCGTCTCCATCAACGTTCCCGAGCCCGCGTCTCTCGCCCTTCTCGGCCTCGGCCTGGCCGGACTCGGATTCGCTCGCCGCAAACTCGCAAATTAATCGACATGCGGAATTGAAAGCAGACCCCGCGTCGCAAACTGCGTAAGACCTCTGGCCGCCTAAGGGACCAGTAGTGTCATTTTGAATTGCTAACCGCGCAGTGTTTTCCAGCGCCGTGCCGCCAAGGATTCCGGCCGGCCGATGCGAAGCCTCTCCCGTAGCGGAATGAAATTCGGCGCCGAACGAGAACAGCGCCTTCAGCTTGTCCAGGCCTACTGGTTCTCGATATAGATATAGCGCTTCGCGCGCGCAATCATGTCGAGGTAGAGCGCTTCGACTTCGCGCGTCCCCTTGTGTGGCTCCGACTCCGGAGCAGTGTGACGGCGATGGCCACCGGCAGGTTGGTAAGTGCCGGCTCGAGACCGGGCGGCCACGGCCGGCAATTGCGACCTGCCTCGAAAATGCTCTGCAGCGAGCCTTGCGTCATCTGGAAAGCGTTCCCGGCGGCCGCTGCAGGACCGCCAGGAACGCTCTGGACGCAGTGAGGATTAGGACGGAACGCTTGCTTCGGACGTCGATTTGATATCTTCGGCCCCGGCGCGCTTGTATATGTCCTTGGCAATTTTTTCCTGATCGGAATTATCAGTATGCACCGAAATCAGCGCACTTCCGCCCCGAATCTTGCCGTCGTACCGCTTTGCTTCATATTCGGGAATGCCCATCCCTACCAGAGCGCCAATAATCCCGCCCGCTGCGCCGCCGACGGCTGCGCCACCCAGCGCCGCCATGATAGGGCCGGCCGCGATAAACGGACCGACACCGGGAATGGCCAGGGTTCCAATGCCTGCCAGCCAGCCGAGGACCGCTCCCGCGCCCATACCGGTGACCCCGCCAGCAGTTGCTCCTTCGGGCAATTTCGTGTTTTGCTCGTGCGCGAAATCGCGGGTGCCGGATTTATCGGGCAACAGAACCGAAATGTCGCTGCTGGAAAATCCCGCAGCCCTTAAACCATCCACTATCGTTTCGGCCTGAGCGCGATTCTGGGCAATACAGTAAACAGCATTTTTCATATCACTCTCCAAAGGGTTATTTAGTCTTGACGTCCAACTGGTTCTCAACACTCGCGACACCCGCGACCTGCTGCGCGAGCTTCTCGACCCTCCCTTTTTCGTCCTCGCTCGTGACCGGGCCACGTAGCGTCACGACGCCGTCTTTTGTGACGATCTTGACGTTGTGGGCCGACTTCGAGAGCGTCTTGTCACCGACCACGGCACGCCGGATCGCCGCCAGCAGTTTGCGATCCGCCTCGCTGCTGTTTGCTTGTGTCTGTGGCGTCTGAGTCGCACCGCTCTTGTCGCGAACATTCATGCCGGTGTTGTCGGCACGCGGTGTGGTTTGACCCTGAGCAGCAGGCGCTGTCGTTGCACTGTCGGCGGGGCGATCTGCCGCCAGGGCGCTTGCACAACCAAGTACCAGCGTAAAGCTCATCAACTTCGAAATTTTTCGCACGGTTTCACTCCAGTAGTTAGCGGCCGCTAAGCCATCTATGTCGTGCTTCCCTCTGCCAATTTGTTTTTGACGCACTGTCTTCTGTAATCAGTGAGGAAGCTTGCCGCGAGAGTAGACGTTCGGAATTGAATTCACCAGCGCGCTGCATATGATTCTTCTGTAGCGCGACCCCGCGCAAAACTGTAGCGCTTTGACTACCGGCTAGGCTCGGTTGCGCGTTACGAGGCCGTAGATCACGAGAAGAATGATTGCGCCGATCAGCGACCCGATAAAGCCTGCCGCCTCGCCCGCCTGATAAAGCCCCAGCGCCTGCCCGCCGTAGGTGGCTAGCAACGAGCCCGCGATACCGATGAGAACGGTAACGATAAAGCCCGATGGATCGCGCCCCGGCTTCAGCATCTTGGCCAGCAGCCCGACTACGAATCCTATGAGTATGGTCCAGATGATGCCCATTACAGTATCTCCTTATGAGTGTGCTTCTCGGTATTGGCATCAGCGAATTGAGCTGGGCTGGAACAGCTCCTCGTATCGGCAGCGCCGGTTTAACGTCTGCCGAGCCGCCTGACATTTCCCCTGACGCGCGTGTGCACGGGTGTTAAGGCGCGCCGTGCGACCTGGGCCGTGGAACCAGAGAGCTTTGAGGCCGCGACCGCCGCGCTCGTCATCGTATCGCGCACGAGCTTCGATTGGCGTTGGGCAGCCTCGGCGGCATTGCGGCTCGAGGCTATGGACATCAGCGCGACCGACGCTAACAGCATCTGTTTGAACGCAAGCGCTGCGAACTGCTGGTTCAGCATCAGCATGCGTAAGCTTACGGCTTGCGCCGAGTCCAACGCGGCTTCGAGTTTTTCCCGGCCCATCAAGGCGAACTCGCGCCGGTCGCGCGCACTCGGTACGGATCCGGCGAGCCCAAGACGACTCGTCCGGTGGCCGATGACGGGCGCCGAAGCGATTGCCATTTCACTGGCCTTCCACGCCAGCCGGCTCCATATCAGGAATGGATTCACAAACAGGTTCAGAGCCTGGCTTGAATTCACTGTGCTTCCTAATTAAGAATTCGTTTGCAATTATCTTCCGTCGGAAAGCAGCTTCGGATTTGCCTGCAACTCCTCCTTGCGCCGCATGATGCGCTCGCCCAACTGCGCCATGTCCACTTTGGCTTTCCTGGCCTTTGGGAACATTTCCTCGTGCTCCTCCTTGACGTGGTGATCGATGTATTCGCCGAGGACCGTGACTTTCGCGTCGTAATGATCGTCGCCGGGCTGCATCGCCTCCAGCTCGGTAATCAGGGATTTGGCGCCGGCGTGCTCAACGTCGGCCTCATCCATCAGGTCATCGTCGTCAATCGACTCTCGAACTACCGGGTAGAAGATTTCTTCCTCAACCTTTGTATGGACAGTGAGCTCCATGCAGATTTCCTGCACGATGGCGGACTTTTCCCTCGTGCCGCCATCGCCGTCCTTGAGCTTTTCAAAGTCCTGGAAGAGTTTTTTAACTTTCTTGTGGTCGGCAATGAGTAAAGTCACCGCGTCGATCCTCGGTTGAGCCTTCGCTTGCTGTTTTGCGTGTGCCATTGAGATCTCCTTTCAAAATCGGGGGTACTCACCGCGAGGATTCCGGCCAATGAGAGCCAGACCGCCGGGTGCCCGCCTGCAATTAGTAGTTTGTTCATTTTGGCCTCCATTTGTTTTGGCGACCGTTTCATGTGACCGTTGAGACAGACGGGAGCGAGAGTACGCGTTCAAAATTGAATTAACCAGTGCGATACCTGTGATTCTTCTGTAGCGCTCGCGAGCAAGGCCGTGTAGCGCTTTCACTACCGAACCACAGGCGAAATCACGGCCCCGGCGCACTCGGAACTTCAAGGAATCGCTGCAGTCTATTTTTTCGTCCGCCGCGTCACCAAACGGCGAACCCCGCGGTGGCGGGACTTTCCTCTCCATCGTAAATTTCGAAAAGGAGACTTAGAGTGAACAAAGACCAGGTGAAGGGCACGGCGAAGACCATCGCCGGCAAAGTGCAACAGAAGACGGGCAAGCTCACCAGAAGCAAGACGCAGCAAGCAAAAGGGCTGGCGAAGCAGGTTGCCGGGAAGGCGCAGAAGGGATACGGGGATGCGCGAGACACTGCCGATAAAGCCGAGCGCGAGCGGTATAGGTAACACCTAAGAGTACCTAAGAAAATGAGGGGGTATTCCCCTCATGGGCCGTATCGTCCGCTCTCGATACGGCCTCCAAGAATGATTGCGGCTCAGTGGTTCCAGACTCGCTTGCGGGCCCCTTAGTCCGGGGGCCTGTTCTCCTGTCTTGCTTACCAGAAGGCGACTACAGAGGCGACTACGGTCGCCGCCATCACAGCCACAGCAAATGCCCGCCGGTCCGGATCCCGCCACAAGCGGTGCAGCGCGACGCGTGCTGGGGAAACGCGACTGGTATTCGAGTCGATGGCGCCGCCATCCGCTGCAGCCAGTTCCGTGAACCGCAGAAGGGCTTCGGCAGAATTGAAATGTCGTGACAGGTAAAGATACGTGCCTCTGTCGAGTGGTAATTCCGGCGCCATCGGCCGGCACGGTTGTGCTATCGCCCGCATCTCACCGGCCGGGTCTGCGCCACTCCATATCGATCTTTACGGTTCTTGCTTCAGGCTCTCCCAGCCGCACGGTTGTCTCGACGTCGGGCGGCGGGCCGCCCTGCTGGCTGGAGAGTCCGTCCAGACACGCGCGTAAGTCAGCAGCGAATTCCGCCGCACTCTGGTAGCGCGCATCGAGATTTTTTTGGAGCGCCTTGGCGGCGATCATGTCCAGCATCGGTGGCAGGGAGGGATTGATTGCGCTTGGCGGCCGAGGCGTCACGGTCGCGATCTGGTGCATGATCAGGCTGACCTCGGTCCCGGCGAACGGCGGCGCGCCGGCCGCCAATTCGTAGAGCATGATCCCGAGCGAGAAGATGTCGGAGCGGTGGTCGGCGCGCATTCCCGTCACTTGCTCGGGCGACATGTATTTGGGCGAGCCGAGTATCGCACCGGCCTGCGTCTTGATGTCCGACAGGCGCATTCTGGCTATCCCGAAGTCCATGATCTTCGCGCGCCGCTCGTGCACGATCATGATGTTCCCGGGCTTGATGTCGCGGTGGACCACGCCCCGCTCGTGCGCGAACGCGAGGCCAACCGCGACCTGCGCCGCGATATCGAGGGCGAGCGGCAGTGGGACTCGACCCCGTTTCATCATGTCGCGCAACTCGACTCCATCGAGCAATTCCATCGCCATGTACGCGATGTCGC
This sequence comes from uncultured beta proteobacterium, assembly GCA_963802355.1. GTDB lineage: Bacteria > Pseudomonadota > Gammaproteobacteria > Burkholderiales > SG8-41 > SG8-41. Next base: position 151,983 of record CAWDIV010000018.1, read on the forward strand.
CCTCGCGGCCGATGTCGTGAATCGTGATCACGTTGGGATGGTTCAACCCGCCCGCGGCCTTGGCTTCCTGGTAGAAGCGCGCTTGGTACTCGGCGCGTTCTTCCGGATCCGCCGACAGGATGATGGTCTTGATCGCGACCGCGCGGTTGAGGAGCGGATCCTCGGCCTTGTAGACGACCCCCATGGCGCCGCGGCCGAGCTCCGCGAGGATGCGGTAGCGGCCGAGCTGGGTCAGCTCTGCATCGCTCATAGGCCCAGCCCCCGGCGCAGGTCGCGGAAAAAATCGTCGGATTCCTTGCCCTTGGCGCTGCCTTTCGGGCTGCGCTTCGGACTGCTCTTAGGGCCACTCCTCGGGCTCGAGAAAGTATGACTGATCGTCACTTCTTCGGCCGACCCAGGGTTCACATCGACCCTGAGGGGCGGAAATGGGTGGTTGCGAACTTCGATCGAGTGGGGACCGGGGCTTACTTCGATCCGCTTGAGCGGAGGAGCCCTGCCTTTCAAGATACCGTCGATGAAGACGTCGCCCCCCGGCGTGATCTCGAATTCGATAACGGCGGGCGCTATCGGCTTGCTGCCTTCCAGGAGCATTCGGGCCGCAACACCCAGCCCTAGGATCGCGATGACCGTCACGGTGCCGGTCGTGATCAGCCGCCGGCGGCGCGCGACCGCAGTCCCCCGATCGAGCGTGAAAAGCTCGTGCGTCCGTACGCTGGGATCGGTGAAAATTCCCGCGGAAGTGAGTTCCGCCGCGCTGCCCGGGGCCGAGGCTTCAAGCGCCTCGTGGAAGGACCGTGATGCAACAAAACGTCCCGGCGTTGCGACGTTCGCTAATGTTATGCCAGCAGCAAGTCCGTCCCCGACGAGGCCGAGGCCGCGATGCGTGTCGGACGCAGCTCTCACAGGGCCGTGGTTGAGCCCGATGCATAGCGGAAGATCCGCAGCCGCAGCCGCCGAGCGCTGGACGACATTCAGCGCGTCCTGGGGACTGCCGAGCACTACCACCGCGGTGCCGTCCGGCGCGTCGAGGACGACGCGCTCGGCGGTGGGAAGCGGCCTTATTGCAAGCGCAACCAGCGCTTCGAGCTGCGCCTTGAGCCTGGTCTGCTCCGCCACCGGCATGCGCGTGAATTCCTGGATGCTCAGGACGATGACGCTTGCGAGCTTCGGTGAGGACGCGCTTTCACTCATCTCGATGGCGGGCGACGAAATGGTGCCATTCTAGCGTGCCGTCCCGTAAATAACCTGCGAAAGTCCCGCGTCAATCGATACTTTCAAAAGAATGGCGCGAAGACTGCGACATCTCCGCTACAGCGATGGCTTTAGAGGAGAAAACGACTATTGTATGGACATCGCCGAAAATAACGGCCGCCCGGGATCCGGCCGGCCGCTATTCTCTGCACGGCGGGCGGCTGAATTCCTCACGCGGCGGCAGGCGGGGCCAGGAATCTTGTTTCGAAGATCTCGCCCGGCACCGGTTTGCTGAATGAGATCGAAGCCAGAACGTGTTGCGCGAGCGCCACTCCATGAAGCGATTTCACGCCGGAAACTCCCACTTAGCTTGCGCCCAGCGTAAATGCGGTTCTAAGATGTTCCACCATCCTGGGGGGGAGGGGTTATGTCTGACTATCAGACGACGAGGCAGTCACAGCCAGCGAACGATTGGTATATTCGTTCGGCTTCGGTAGCAGTCATCCAACTGATTATCGCGGCGCTCGTTCTGGGAATAGTTTCGCTGTTATAGTAGGTCGCCGTTTGCAGAGCCGAGTTGCGCCGGGATGCAATCGCCGGCGTGCCGGCGCGTGAGCACGCCGCAGCACTGGGTAGAACTTGCCGCGCTGTCCCTTGCTGAAATCGTATTCGTTTCGGGACCAGGCCCCGCTGCGCTCAGACGTTCGACGTCACCCAGTTCACGATTCCGGCCACGTCCATCGCGCCCGATTGCCGCGCGATTTCGCGGCCGTTTTTGTACACGATCATCGTCGGAATACCGCGTATGCCGTAGCGCCCGGCGATCTCGGGCGCCGCCTCGGTATCGAGCTTGGCCAGGCGCACCCGCGGCTCGAGCCGTGCCGCAGCCTGCTCGTACGCGGGAGCCATCATCTGGCAAGGACCACACCATGCAGCCCAGAAATCGACGACCAACGGCAGGTCATCGGCTTTGAGATGCTTGTCGAAGCTATCCTGGGTGAGCGCAAAAGGGTGCCCGGAGAACAGCGCCTGCTTGCACTTGCCGCATTTCGCCCTGTCGGCAAGACGCTCTCTCAGCACCCGGTTCGTTGCCTGGCAGTTGGCGCAGACTACGTGCACGGGATCGCTCATGGTCGCACCTAACCTTGGCGGACCCGGCGCGGGCGCTGCGCGTCGACGCTTCGCACCTGCCCTTCCAGATCGCGTATCCGCTCGAGGAGGGTCAACACGAGCGCCAAACCGCTGGCTTCAAGATCGAAGTCGGTCCGCAAGCGGCAAGCGGTGCGCGCGGTGACGACGCAATCCGCCGTGAACGTGGTCTCTGCCGCGTCGGGATCGCATGGCACCAGGGCGTGATACTCCATCAGTTCTCGCAGCTCCGCCTCCGACAGGCCCGACAATTCCGCGAGCTCTGCCAGCGACACCGTACGGCGCTCGTCCAGCCACAGTGTTTCAGTGAGTTCGAGCTTCATTGCGCACCTCTCGTTCGAAATGACTGCGCGGGTTGAACTTCGATGTTTCGGCGAGCTGCTTGAACAGCACGCGCTCCTGCTCGCTCACCACGGTCGGAACGACAATCTGCACGATCGCGTACAGATCGCCCTCCCCCGAGTGCGGCTTGGGTAATCCTTGCTTGGACAGGCGCAGCTGTTGCCCGGCTTGCGTCCCCGGGGGCACCTTGAGGCTTACCCTCCCCCCTAGCGTCGGTACCTCCACCGTGGCGCCCAGCACGGCTTCCCACGACGCCAGGGGCAGATCGAGATAGAGGTCGTGCCCGTTCACGCGGTAGAGCGGATGCGGACGCAGAATGATGTTCAAGTAGAGGTCTCCGTCACGCCCGCCATTCAACCCCTTGCCGCCCTTACCCGGGACGCGTAGCCGCTGCCCGTCGGTCGCCCCCTTGGGGATACGAGCCTTGAATACGCGCGGCACGCGCCGCACGAATCCCTGCTCGTCGAACTCCGGCACGCTCAGGTTCACGTCGAGCTCGGTGCCGCTGGCCGCCTGATCCAGAGTGATCGCCGCCGCGACCTCATAGTCCTGGCCGGGAATGGGCATCGAGGCGCCACCGCGCTGTGAACGTTGGCGGCCGCCGGTGAGTCCGGCCAGAAAGTCCGCAAGATCGATGTCGTCCATGGAAAACTGCGTATCGCCGAACTGCTGGGCCCAATCCGGCGGCGGCCGGAATTCCTGCCCGGGCTGGTAGGAGCCGAGCTGATCGTAGGCAGCGCGCTTTTCGGGACTCTTGAGCGTTTCGTAGGCTTCGCCGACTTCCTTGAAACGTTCCTCGGCGTTGGGCTCCTTGGAGACGTCCGGGTGATACTTGTGCGCGAGCTTCCGATAGGCCTTCTTGATTTCGTCGCCGCTCGCGTCTTTTCCCACGCCCAGAATCTTGTAGTAGTCCTTGTATTTCATGGCTGGCGCTCTTTTAGGGATGGGGCCGAATAATCGTCATGCCGATTTGAACGTGGATACAGGCATAGGTGCCCCAACAGACAGGCTGATTGCCGATCACTACGAAATCGGATGTTACCGAAACAGTGTGTTCTTCGCTGGGGCGCGCGGGTTGCCGAGTCGAAGCGCCGCCAGTAGGATGGGTCCATGGCGTTTTCATATTACATCTACTACCGCATTGAACCCGCAAAAGCCGCCGCGTGCGAGGCCCGCACGCGCGAATTGCTCGCGTCCATGCGAGTTGCCACCGGCATTGCCGGACGGCTGCTTAAGAAGCGCGGGGAGTCGAATCTCTGGATGGAGGTGTACGAAGGCATTGCCGACGAAGCCAAGTTCGAATGGGAGCTCGCCGACGCCGCCGGCCGGCTCAACGTGCAAGAATTCCTGCTCCCCGGCTCGACGCGGTACGTCGAATGCTTTATCGATAGGGCGTGACGTGAAATGGCGTGACATGGCGCGGCGTGACATGGAACAGCGTGACCGGCTGTTGCGCAGCTTCGCTTTTCGATGTTCCTCGTCACGGGTCACGCATCATCATGTCACGCATCATCACGTCACGCTTTTCCGACCATGTGCCTGATCCTCCTCGCCTGGCGCGCGCACCCTGAGTACTCACTGATATTCGCAGGCAACCGCGACGAAGCATACGAGCGGCCTAGCGCGGCGGCGGATTTCTGGAGCGATGCCCCCCGCATATACGGCGGCCGTGACCTGCAAAAAGGCGGCACATGGCTGGGCGTCACCCGCTCCGGCCGCATCGCGGCGGTAACGAACTACCGGGAAAGACCGGCGGTCAGAAACCTGCCCCGTTCACGCGGGCAGCTCACCAGCGGCTACCTGCGCGGAGCCGAAGACCCGCGCAGGTATCTGGAGTCGGTGTCCCAGGCCGGAGCGGAATATGGTCCATACAGCCTGATCGTCGGTGATGGGGAACGGCTTTGCTATCAGTCCAATCGCGGCGCTGGCATTCACGAGCTGTCCCACGGGCTCCATGGTCTGAGCAATCACCTGATCGACACGCCATGGCCGAAGATCACCGGTGGCAAGGCGCGCCTCGCGAAATTGCTTGGAGCGGGTGAGGTAGAGTTGACCGCGGGGCTATTCGAGATACTGCTGGACCGCACACCCGCGCCCGAGGCGGAGCTGCCCGACACCGGCGTCGGGCCGCAACGGGAACGCGAGTTGTCCTCCTCGTTCGTCGCCGGGGATCGTTACGGCACGCGCGCTTCGACGGTTCTCCTGATCGATCGCAGGAACGCAGTGCTGTTCATCGAGCGCGCATTCGGTCCCGGCGGTAAAGAAGGTGAAACTGTACGCCGCGAATTCCAGATTGAAGCCGAGGCCTGCTCGTAATCGGGCGTGAGCGAGTTTGCTAAAGAACGGGCCACATTGTTGTTGCTCGCCCTGAGTGTGTCGGCTCATGGCCAGATGTATCGATGGCCCGATAAGGACGGCAGGGTTCATTACTCGGATAAGCCTCCGCCCGGAGCAAAGGACGAGCGACGCGCCGGTAAGCCGGCTCATCGCCCATCACTCATCATCCATCACCGAGTGTACGCGTCATGACGACATGCGGGATACCCGCCTCCATGAACTCGCCGCCTTCCACGGAGAACCCGTGCTTTGCGTAGAAGCCAGCTGCGTGGGTCTGGGCATGCAGCCGTACCACCTCATGTCCTGACGCGCGGGCAACGCCCAGCAAATGGCTAATCAAGGCGCTGCCCTACTCCCCTTCTCCGCCATTCCTTGAGCACCGCCATGCGGCCGATGTGACCGTCTCGCAGCAGCCGGGCGGTACCGATCGGCATGCCGTCCGCCGCGACTGCGAGGACATGGGAGCTCACCTCATCCTCACCGTCCCATTCGAGTTCCTCGGGGACCTGCTGTTCTTCGATGAATACCTTCCGGCGGACGACGCGCAGGGAATCCTTGCCTGTGGGCCAATTGGCCTGCACTACCTTGAATGAGGGCGTCTTATCCACGGAAAGCATTATAGAATTAGCGTTAAATGCGGCCACTGCGCGCCGCTTTAACTGCGCGCGTTGGGAGCGGACAGCATCATGCCGCTCATCGCGCGCCAAACGAAACATGAAAAGCCTCTGGAACGACGCGGAAGCCGCCCAATTCAAGGGCGACCTGGGCCTGCGGGTCTATACCTCCCGCCTGCTTGGCCGGGATAAGTCCCTGGTGCTGCACGGCGGCGGGAACACGTCGGTGAAGATCGGCGAGCGCAACCTCTTCGGCGAAGAAGAGGAGATACTCTACGTCAAGGGCAGCGGGTGGGATCTCGAAGTCATCGAAGAGGCCGGCTTCTCCCCGGTGCGCATGCAGCACCTGCTGAAACTCGCCCGGCTGGAGACGTTGAGCGATCCGCAGATGGTGAACGAGCTGGTCACCCACATGACACGCGCATCGGCCCCGGCGCCCTCGGTAGAAACGATCCTGCACGCGATACTGCCGCACAAGTACGTCGACCATACCCATGCAGACACGGTGCTTTCGATTACCAATACCGCCGACGGCGAAGCGCGCATTCGCGACATCTACGGGACTCGCGTCGTGGTGATCCCCTACGTCATGCCTGGTTTCGACCTGGCGCAATCCTGTGCCATCCGGTTCCCTTCGGAGGCCCGTTCCGACACCATCGGCATGGTGCTGCTGAATCACGGCATTTTCTCCTTCGGCAATTCGGCGCGACAGTCCTATGAGCGCATGATCGACCTCGTGCAGGCCGCGGAAGACTATCTAAACCGCCGCCGGGCATGGTCGTTGCCGGAAGTCAAAGACGGCGCGCAGGAGAAACCGCTGCGCGGTGAGATCGCCGCATTGCGCGGCAGCATCTCGTCCGCAGCGGGATTCCCGATGGTGCTGCGGACGAGCCGCGACGCCCGCTCTCTGGGGATGGCGCGGCGTCCCGACGTCAAGGATATTGCGGTGCAGGGACCTGCAACGCCCGATCATGTGCTGAGGACCAAGCGGGTGCCTATGATAGGGCGCGACGTTGCGGGCTTCACCCAAGCGTACCGGCACTATTTCGAAACGCATGCGCCGCGCGCAAAGGAACCCAAGACCATGCTCGACACCGCCCCCCGCGTCGTGCTCGACCCCGAGCTGGGCATGTGCGCGCTAGGACGAAGCGTCAGGGATGCGGCCATCGTCACCGACATCTACAGCCACACCATGGATGTCATCGAGCGCGCGGCGCTGCTGGGCGGGTACCGGGCGCTGCCCGCCAAGGATATCTTCGACGTGGAATACTGGGACCTCGAACAGGCAAAGCTGCGCAAAGGCGGCAAGCCGCCGCTTTTCGCGGGCGAAATCGCGTTGGTAACAGGCGCTGCTTCCGGCATCGGCAGAGCGTGTGTAGACGCCCTCCTCGCGCGCGGTGCTGCGGTGATCGGAATCGATCTAAATCCACTAATCAAGGAGCTTTACGAACGCACGGACTTTCTTGGGCTGCACTGCGATGTAACCGTCGAAGGCGACGTCGTCAATGCCCTGGAAGCCGGTGTCCGCGCGTTCGGCGGGCTCGATATGCTGATCCTCAACGCCGGCGTGTTTCCTGGAGGGACGAAAATCGCGACACTCGCCACGGCAGAGTGGCGCAAGGTCATGCAGGTCAATCTCGACGCCAACCTCGTCTTGATGCGGGAGTGCCACCCTTTGCTCAAGCTCGCACCGCGGCGGGGACGGGTCGTCATCGTCGGTTCCAAGAACGTCCCCGCGCCCGGGCCGGGCGCGGCAGCCTATTCAGCCTCGAAAGCCGCCCTCGCCCAGCTCGCGCGAGTGGCCGCGCTCGAATGGGGCGCGGACGGTATCCGCGTCAACGTGCTGCATCCCAACGCCGTATTCGATACCGGGGCGTGGAGCGAGGACGTGCTCGCGGCCCGCGCTGCGCACTACGGCCTTAGCGTAGACGATTACAAGCACAGCAATGTCCTCAACACCGATATCACCAGCCGCGACGTTGCCGAGCTGGCGGCCGAAATGTGCGGGCCGGCATTTGCCAAAACCACCGGCGCCCAGGTGCCGGTGGACGGCGGTAACGAGCGCGTTATCTAGGATTAGCCGATCGCTATGGCCTCATTCGAAACCCTGCGCTGGCGTGAAGGCCGGCTCGAAATGCTCGACCAGCGCGCGCTCCCGGCGCAGACGGTCTATCTGCCTTTCGCCTCCGCCCAGATGGTATCCGACGCCATCCGTTCCATGGTCGTGCGCGGTGCTCCCGCGATCGGTTGCGCCGCCGCCTACGGCATCGCGCTCGAAGCGTTGCGCCTGAAGGATGCGGGAAAAACAAGCTTTCACGCGGGTCTCAATCACGCCTTCGCGAAGCTGGGTGAGAGCCGTCCCACCGCGGTCAACTTGTTCTGGGCGCTCGGCCGGATGCGCAAAAAGCTGAACTTGCTCGACGGCAACGATCCGCCGGCGGCTGCCGGAGCGCTCCTCCAGGAAGCGCATGACATCAGAAATGAGGACGAACGGCTGTGCCGCACGATGGGTGAACACGGCGCGGTCCTGCTAGCGGACGGAGCGCGAGTGCTGACACACTGCAACGCCGGCGCACTCGCCACCGCCGGTCACGGTACGGCGCTGGGTGTCATCCGTTCCGCGATTGCATCGGGCAAGAGCATCAGTGTGTTCGTAGACGAAACGCGGCCGTTTCTCCAAGGCGCACGGCTCACTGCGTGGGAGCTTGCGCAGGACGGCATACGGGCAACGTTGATCGCGGACAGTTCGGCCGGCCATCTGATGAGCCGCAACGAAGTCGACGCGGTGATCGTGGGAGCGGACCGCGTGGCGGCCAACGGCGACGTCGCCAACAAGATCGGGACTTACAGTGTCGCCGTGCTCGCACAGCGCCACGGCATTCCGTTTTACGTGGCCTGCCCGCTGTCGACGGTGGATCTCGAGGTTGCGTGCGGCGCGGATATCCCGATCGAGGAGCGTGGCGCGGAGGAAGTGACCGGCCACGGGAGCGTGCGCTGGGCTCCCGACGGTATCGCGGCGCGCAATCCGGTTTTCGATGTCACGCCCGCCGCACTCGTCACGGCGCTGGTGACGGAAAAAGGGCGTGACCTATGCGCCGGACCGCGCAAAGATCAGAAAGCTGTTTGAATAGTGCGGGAAGTGTACCCGTGCTCGAGGAGTGAGCACGTTCAGGATTGACACTCGTCAGAGCGTCAATCCTCCGCTGACCTCGATCACCGCCCCGTTGATGTAACTCGCTTCGTCGGAAGCGAGGAACGCGAAAGTGTTGGCGATCTCTTCCGGCCGCGCGAGCCGCCCGAGGGGCACGCGTTCTTCAAGCGCCTTCAGCACCTTTTCCGGGATCTTGCTCAGTATGGGGGTGGCGACAAAGCCCGGGCATACCGCGTTCGCCCGTATGCCCTTGCGCCCGAGTTCCCGCGCCCAGGTCTTGACCATGCCGATCACGCCGAACTTGCTCGCGGCGTAGTTGGTTTGCCCGAAATTGCCGTAAATGCCGACGATGGAGGAGCTGTTGAGGATGACGCCGGAATTCTGTTTGAGCATGGTCTCCAGCACCGCCTTCGTGCAGTTGAAGACACCCTTGAGATTGATATCGATGACGCTGTCGAACTGCTCGTCGGTCATGTTCCTGATCGTGGCGTCCTGGACGATGCCGGCATTGTTTACCAGGCAGTCGATCCGCCCGTAGCGGGCCACGACGGCCTCGACCATGCGAGTGAGGCTCGCCTTGTCCCGGACATCGATCTGTAACCCGATGGCCTCGCCGCCCGCCGCAACGACGTCCTGCGCGGTCTGCTGCGCCAGATCGGCGTTGATGTCGCAGGAAACGACCTTCGCGCCCTCTTTGCCGAATTTGACCGCGGTCGCCTTGCCGATACCCCTGCCGGAGCCGGTGATGATCGCGACCTTGCCCGAGAGCCGCCTATGTCCGTTCAATTCCATAAATACTTTCCCAACATGGTTAATATTGGCTGAAACTGTAAACGATTTTGGCGCGATGCACAATTAACAATGCCGCAACGCATCAAGGATTTTTCAAGCCGTTGGGAAAATGACACTTAAGATGGGATTTGGTCGATCCCGCGCCGCAGAATCCTAAGCGCAAAAATGGTCTATTCGTGGATTTCAACAGGGGTGTAAACGGGAACCCGGTCGAACAATTCGATGATGTCGCGGTTATGCATACGTACGCAACCGATAGAGCCTGGCACCCCCATTTGTGCGTTATCGGGACTCCCGTGGATATAGACACAGCGGCGCATCGTATCTACGCGCCCCGACCGGTTGTATCCGGTCTCGCAGCCGGACAGCCACAGAATACGGGTCAAAATCCAGTCACGCCCGGCAAAACGCGCTGCCAGTTCCGGGGAATAGATTTCTCCGGTCGGCCGCCGCTCGACGAAAACAGTGTTGACAGGCTGTCCTGAGCCGATCTTGGCGCGCACGATGTGCCGGCCGCGGGGTGTGCAGTAGCTGCCGTTTAGCTCGCCTGCGCCGTGCTTTGAGGTGGAAACCCGATAGCGCCTGATCAGGCTGTTATCGCTCCTCAATAAATCAAGCTCTTGTGACGCGATATTAATCTTGATTCTAGTATGATGTCCCATCGCACCGCGCATAAGCGATGACTGACAGCGTGGTTGCTAGGCTTGGCTGGGATTCTGGCGGCGGCCCAGAAAAAACGCCTGTAGCAGCGTTCCACAGCCCTCCGCCAGAACCCCTCCGGTGACTTTAGTGTGATGGTTGAGGCGGCTATCGGAAAAGAGGTCGATCACGCTGCCGCACGCCCCCGTTTTGGGATCGGTGGCGCCGTATACCACCCGGGCGATACGCGCGTGGAGCATGGCGCCCGCGCACATTGCGCACGGCTCCAAAGTCACGAATAGCGCGCAGTCGTTCAGCCGATAGTTGCGAAGGTGTAGTGCGGCGGCGCGCAGCGCCACGATTTCCGCATGCCCGGCAGGATCGTGGCTCGTGATCGGCTGGTTGTAACCACGCCCGATGACGACGTCGTTCCGGACCACCACCGCGCCCACGGGGACCTCGCCTGCCGCCTGGGCCGCTCGCGCCAGTTCCAGCGCCTCCTGCATGAAGGTTTCGTCGGTCATTGATGGATGTCAGCTACAGCATTGCGCTATGGCTAAGTATGACAGTCGGATCATCTGTCGGAATTCTTTACACGAGTTCGCACGAGGACCGTCGAACTCGCTTGGGGATTTCTTGGTTTTGACGCGTGTCCGGATGCTCGCGAGCGGAAGCGGCGGAAACGGAAACGGATTGCGGATGGCATAAGTCTTTATGAATCAACACGAATCCATGCCGTTGCTGAATAGAATAGCCGCTATTCTCTAACCCCAGGTTCCATATTGTGTCGGCGTAACCCTGTCGGGTTTTTTTACACTTGCTGCATTACGGCCAGCGATTGGAAAAAAGATTGTAGCGAAAACAAGATATTAATGCGCTTGGAATAACCCTTGCTTAAAGGCTGTGCTTTGAGCGTGGGCGTGGCATTGGTTCATTAAACACGAAAGGAAAACGCCACCGAACTGAAAAACTCACCGCCAGCCTGAGTCGTGGAACGGCTCGGGCTCATTCGATTGTCCTGTTTGTTTTTCTTTTTCCATTTCTCCGGGAGAGCACGATGGAATTTAATTGCAGGTTCATGAAAAAGGGGTTGGCACTAAGCACAGCAATGCTTCTCGCGCTGGGTGTGATTGGGAATGCGCAGGCGAACGTAATCGCTGTATCGATTGACACCATCACAAATTTTTCCTTCTCGGGTGGCGGCAACCTGCTTGAGAGCAACCCCAACTCGACGGCAAACACCAGCGCTAGCTTCAACGCCACGACGGTAACTGGCCCTGTTGCTATTTGCCCGGGAGCCGGGCCTTGCAATGCAGGCGGACTCAGCGCAAATCCACTGCAGTCGACAGCTGGCCCCGGCCCATTCCCCGGCCAGGATACCTACACCCAACCGCCAGTGGGAGGCTTCGTTGGTTCGCGTGGCGACGCGAACGTCACCAGCGTCAGCTTCAATTTGTTCGGAGGCGGGGCACAAAACGTCGCCGAGACGCGCTTGAGCCCCGGCACCACGGGCGGAGCAAACGGTACGAACCACATCTCCACCACGATCGAGATCGTGATTCCCTCGACTGCCACCCAGGCGATAACGTTCACCTTCACCGCTGACCCCTATCTGCAGGTCGCCGTGGATCAGGCCGGCGAGAACGCCTTCGCCCAACTGGCGGTAGCGATACAACTCATCGGCCCCGGCGGACAGGTTTTCCTGTGGCAACCGGACGGACTTCCGGGTGGCGGCATCGGGGTGGCGTCGCAGACAGACCCGTTCAGCCTCAACCAAATACTCGACATCAACTCGCCCGCGGGCAACCAGACGGTCAACCCGGCAGCCGGTAACTTTAGTGCGACGTCTGTGGGACTAGGCCCGGGCCTCTACACGCTGAACATAGATCTGTCCGAAACCGTCAGAGGCATCGCGGGGCCGGCAACGGTAGTACCAGAGCCTTCGGCCCTGTTGCTCCTGATCGCCGGGCTTGCCGGGCTGGCGGCCACCGCCCGGAGGGCGCGCCCCAGGAAGTAGTCACCGCATCATTCGAGCGTTTCACACGGGCGCCGGGGAAACCTTGGCGCCCGTGCTGTTTTCCTGATTCCTCCATGAGCCGCCGGCTGACTTCTGCCAGCCGCCCGCTGCGCTCGAGCAATGCCCCAGTACCTGCAAGCCCTTGGGGATACTGGTATTTGCCGGAATCGCGCGTTGACCGTGCACCGGGCATCCTCGATACTCCTGCTTCGTGCGATTGAATGTCCTTCCCTCACTCATGGAGCGGTTTGCACGAGATAAACATGCCCGATCACCAGCCGACAGGTGTGGAAGCCCAACTCCATGTTGCGCTCGAAAACATGCCGGGCGCGCTCGTCTACACGGACAAAGATCTCAATATCGTCGTCTGCAACAACCGCTTCAAAGAGATGTACACGGTGCCGGAGGAGCTGCTGCAACCCGGCCGTCCCTACCCCGATTTTCTGCGCTATCTGGCCGAGAACGGCTACTACGGCAAGGGTGACACTGCCGCTCTGGTCGCGCAGCGGGTGGAGAGTCTGCGCAATCCCTCGGGGAGGAGCTTTGAGGACCATGCGCCGGACGGCCGGTGGTACCGTATTCTCCGCCGTCGGGTGGCGGCGGGTGGCACGGTCACGGTGATGACGGACATCACCGAGCAGAAACAGGCTGAACGGGATTTGGCGGAGGGAGACGCCCAACTCCACGTTGCCCTCGACAACATGCCGGGCGCGCTCGTCTACACGGACAAAGATCTGAATATCGTCGTCTGCAACAACCGCTTCAAAGAGATGTACACGGTGCCGGAGGAGTTGCTGCAACCCGGCCGTCCCTATCCTGATTTTCTGCGCTATCTGGCCGAGAACGGCTACTACGGCAAGGGTGACGCTGCCACCCTGGTCGCCCAGCGGGTGGAAAGTCTGCGCAATCCCTCGGGGAAGAGCTTTGAGGATCAGGCGCCGGACGGCCGGTGGTACCGTATTCTCCGCCGTCGGGCGGCGGCAGGTGGCACGGTCACGGTGATGACGGACATCACCGAGCAGAAACAGGCTGAGCGCGAACTCCTCGATGCAACGCGGCGGACGGAGGAAGCGAACAAGCTCATTACGGAAAAGAACCGGATACTCGAAGCCCTGTTCAGCGAGATCCGGGACAAGAACCGCCAATTGGAGGAGCAGGCGGCGCAGATCGCCGAATGGAATGGAAGGCTGGAGACGCGCGTTGCCGAGCAGGTATCGCAGATCGGGCAAATGTCCAAGCTGACGCGGTTTCTGTCGCCCAAGGTTAGCGACTTGATCATGTCGGGCGACGCGGACGACCCGCTGAAAACGCGACGAAGGGAGATCACGGTAGTGTTCGTGGATTTGCGCGGTTTCACGGGTTTCACCGAGACGGCGGAGCCAGAGGAGGTGATGAGCGTGCTGCGCGAGTATCACGCCGACCTTGGTCGTGCGATCATGGCGTACGACGGAACCATCGAGCACTTCGCCGGCGACGGCGTCATGATCTTGTTCAACGATCCCGTGCCGGTCGAGGATCACGAATTACAGGCGATCCGCATGGCGCTTCGCATGCGCGATTCGATAGCGGCACTTGTCCAGGGATGGAGAAAGCGCGGATATGCACTTGGCTTCGGTGTCGGCATTGCTGGAGGCTACGCTACGATCGGCACGATCGGCTTCGAGGGTCGGCTCGATTACGGCGCGATCGGTACTGTAACCAATCTCGCCGCGCGACTTTGCGGGGAGGCTCAGCGATGGCCAGATTCTCATCTCGCCGCGGGTCTTTTCGAAGGTTGAGATGCAAATTGAAGTGGAGCCGATCGGGGAGCTGTCCCTGAAAGGCTTTCACCGCCCGGTTCTCGCTCACAACATTTTGCGGGTTCGTCCATAAAACGCTTCGGCATCCGCGTGTTCCATCCGAGGGGCCGGATTCAAACCACAAGTCACGCAAATCTCACGCAAGGGAATAGTTACGAAGAAAAGTGCGACCGCCGCCAGCGGAGCTCAGATCGCCTCTCGCGGCGTCATCGACCGTTGCGACCACGAGTCGACGTGCCGGATCAGCACTTTGCCCAACTTCCCCACGCGGGGCTGCACATCAGGGGTGCGGCCCACGAGCGTGATTGCCGCCACCGCTGCGCCGGACTGATTGTGGACGGTCGTCGCGATCGCGAATCGCGTGCCCGACAGGCGAATGTTCGTCGCGATCCGCGTCTTCCTGATCTCGTCGTACTCGGCGAGGAAGGTGTCAACCAGATCTGCCTCCTCCGCGCTGCGACGGCGCAGATACGCCTCGCGCTCGGCGTCCGACCGCGCGGCGAGAAGGGCCTTCCCGCCCGCCGTGACTAGCAGCGTGCGGCGGATGTTCGAGCGCGCTTCGAAGTCCGCGATGGCGTCGCTCCCGGCTTCCGCGATGTAAATGAGGTGATCGCCGGCCTGCACGCCGAGGAATACCGCTACGCCCGTCTCCTCGTGCAGCGCGACCAAGTCTGCATGCGTCACCAGTCCGGCCCGGATGTGGCCACTCGCAAGCGTGAGACCGTAGACTGCGGGCCCGAGATAGAAGCGACGCTGCTCTTCGTAGAGCCAGCCTTTCGCCAAGAGCCCGCGAATGAAGCCGTGGACCGAGCTCTTCGGGGCATCCAGGGCCCGAGCGAGCTCGGCGAACGTCATGCCGGGATTGTAGACCACCTCTTCGAGGATGCGCGTGACCCGATCGACGGTGCGGTGATTCTGTGGCACGCGCGCCGAGCGTGCGGCCTTCCTGCCCCTGTCCTTGGAAGCCATGTGGGTCGCGTCTGAGTTTGAAGCCGGACCGTAATATTCGGAGTTCATGGGATTCTAGCAAGCTTGCATCAGGCGAACTTGGGAGCGCGCTTCTCCAGGAACGCATTCACCGCCTCGCTGTGGTCGGCCGTCTTGTGCGAGACCGCCTGGAACACGGCGGAGAGCTCAAGCACAGCGTCCAGCCGCGAATGGAGCGCCTTCCCGCAGCAGGCGCTTGGTCATGCGCACGGCGTGCGGAGGCGTGCTGGGTGATGCGGCCCGCGAGCTCGCGCGCCGCGGGCAGCAGCTCCTCGTGCGGCACGACACGGGAGACCAGGTTCCACGCCAGGGCCTGCTGCGCGTCGATCATGTCGCCGGTGAGGGCGAGCTCGGCGGCGCGGGACATGCCCACGATGCGCGGCAGCAGCCACGCCCCGCCGTCGCCGGGAACGATGCCCAGCTTGATGAAGGCCTCCGAGAACTTGGCCTTCTCCGAGGCGATGCGGATGTCGCACATGCAGGCGAGATCGAGCCCGGCGCCGATGGCATGGCCGTTCACGGCAGCGATCACCGGTACCTCCAGATCGAAGAGAGTCAACGTCAGCCGCTGGATGCCGCGGCGATACCACTGCCGGATATCCATCTCGCTCACCTCGGGCGAGGCCTGCCGTTTCATCTCGCGGATGTCGCCACCGGCGGAGAACGATGGACCGTTGCCGGTGATGATCACGCAGCGCACCCGCCGGTCGTCGTGAATGCGGTCGATGGCGGCGAGGAATTCCGTCACCGCGCTGTTGCCGGAGAGCGGGTTGCGCTGTTCCGGCTGGTTCATGGTCAGGGTGACCAGCGGACCGTCTTGCTCGTAAATCAGGAAATCGGGCATGGTCTCCGGGTTGCAGGTTCTCCGGGGTTGCGACTCATTGCATCTGGATGTTGGCTTCTTTGATGAGGCGGCTCCAGCGCGCGAGCTCCGAGCGCATGAGGTTGCCGAAAGACTCGGGCGTGCCGGTGCGCGCCATCGCGCCTTCGCGCGCCAGCAGTTCACGGAAATCTGCCGATACGAGCACTGCGTTCAGCTCGCTGTTGAGCCGATTGACGAGCGGCGCCGGCAAGCGCGCCGGCCCCAGCAATCCCCACCATGCCTCGACCTGGGAGCCCGGGAGGCCGGCTTCTGACACCGTGGGCAGATCGGGCACGAGCGGCGAACGTTGTGTGCTTGTCACGGCCAGCCCGCGAACTTTGCCCGCACGCACGTGAGGCGCTCCCGCTGCGACGGTGAAGAGCAGGACCTGCAGCCGTCCGGACAGGAGATCGGGCACGGCCGCGCCGACGCCCTTGTATGGAACATGCAGCAACTCCACCTTGGCCGTGGACGCAAAAAGCTCCGTGGCGAGGTGGGTGATGGTGCCGACCCCGCCCGTGCCGTAGCTCATGCTCTTCGGTTTCGCGCGCGCTTGCGCTATGAAATCTGCCAGCGTCGCCGCCTTGACCGTCATGGGCACCACGATCATGAACGGCACGGAGCCCGCCTCGCCGATCGGCGCAAGATCCTTCACGGGATCGTACGGAAGCTTCTTGCCCTCCGCAGCGTTCGTGACAACCGTGTTGGATGCAAACAGCAGCGTATACCCGTCGGGCTGCGCCTTCGCTACGGTCTCGATGCCGATGATGCCGCCCGCGCCGCCCCTGTTGTCGACGACCACGCTCTGGCCGAGCCGTGGCGAGAGCCTGAACGCCAGCATGCGAGCGACGCTGTCCGTGCTCGCCCCGGGGGCGAAAGGCACGATCAGCCTGATGGGACGTTCGGGCCACTTCTCTTGGGCGCCTGCCTGCGGTGGAAGCGCGATGGCGGCGACGGCGGCGATCGCTAGCGAGTCGAAATATGCGGGATAGTGAGGTCATGGGATTCAACTGGGTGTGGTCACGATGCGCACGAGGTCGGAAATATCGTCAAGCGACTCGAGCCTGCCGACGGTGGAGATCAAGCGGGCAGCCGTGTCCGCCGGCAGCGGCGTGGCAGCAAACGTTGCGCAATCCCTCGTCTTGGCCGCGAATTCCGCCTCCGTCATCATGTTCTTCGGATGACCTTTCGGATAATCGACACGCTCCTCGATCGTCTTGCCATCACGAAAGCGCACGATCACCCGGGCCGGCGTGACGAAACGGCTCCAGTCCCGATCGATCTCCGCGTCAACGTAGGGCTGCACCCGCGAAGCGAGTTCGAGAATGTCGGCGCGCTGCACGCCCTCGTCGGAAAAGTGGCGCATGGCCAGCCCCCCGTCGATCCACGCTGCCGCCACCGTGTAGGGAATGCTGAACTGCGCCTCGACGATCGTGCGCGGAGCCCTGCGGACATGCTCCGGCGTGCAAACCATTTGATAGCCCGGCGCGGTGACGCCGACGCGGATCGACTCGATGTCGCTCGCGGGACGTTGCGCCTTGGCGCGGACCTGCAACACGGCATCGACCGCAGAGTGAACATCGCGGCAGCACGGATAGGGCTTGTAGCTCAGATTCAGAAACTCGAAGCGCCTGCCGAGGTCCTTGCGCACCACGTCGCCGTCGACGCGGCCGTGCAGATAGACGCGGAAGAAGCCGTCGGCGCCTTCGAACACGTTCTGCACGCCGCGGATGCCGCGCTTCGCGAGCTGCACTGCGACCACCGCCGCCTGCGCCGCGAGTCCGGGCTGAAGCCGCTTCATCAGCGAGGCGTCGCGCGTGACCTGGTGATTGCCCGCGACCGAGCTGTAGACGATGCCGAACGCATTCAGCATCTCGTCCGCCGTCAGCCCGAGCGCCCTTCCTGCGGCCGCCGTCGCGCCGAAATAGCCAAGGAGCGAGGTGTAGATGAAGCCGGTTTCGGTGATATCGACCTTGATGGCGACGCCGAGACGGCAGGTCACTTCGAGACCGGCGGCGACGGCCGCGATCAGATCGGCGCCCGACAGCCTGCCGCGCAATTGTCCTGCTGCGATCGCGGCGGGGACGGCGGTAACGCCCGCATGAAGGATGGCGGCGTCGTGCGTGTCGTCATAGTCGCGCGCGTGGGACATGCCGCCGTTGATCAGAGCCGCGTGATGCGCAGGGAATTTCCCGCCGAACACGAACATGTCGGCCTGGGCGCCCCGCCCCATTCCCTGACGAGGCCCGAGACTTCGGCGATCGCCTTGGCGGACGATCCCGCCAGCGCGCAGGACAGCGTATCGAGGATGTTGGTCTTGACGGCCTTCACGACCGCGGGGTCGAGCCGCGCGGCATCGATGGTGGCGGCAAAACGCGCCAGATCGACGACGAGATCGGCCGTTGCAACTTGTGCGTTGGTCTCGGCTACGGCGGCTGACGTCATGCTGTCCTCCTGGTGCGTTGACGGAGAGTTGATGGCCTGGCACTCATCGCGTCCCTCTACTCCTCCTGGAACTTGATGTTTGCAGTCTTGACGAGCTTGGTGAGCTTGGCTGTTTCTGCCTTGAGCATCGCCGCGAACTTTTGAGGCGTCGAAACGAACGGCTCGAGGGCCTGCTTCTCGAATCTGTCCTTCAGGTCGGGCGCAGCCAGGATTCTGGTAATGTCGGCCGAGAGCTTGTCGAGGACCGGCCTCGGTGTGGCGGCCGGCGCATACATCCCGTGCCAGCCCATTTCGTTGTAAGCCGGCAGCCCAGCCTCGATGAACGTCGGCACCTGCGGCAGCAACGGAAGACGGGGATCCCCGGAAATGGCAAGCCCACGTAGCCTGCCCGAGTTGACGTGAGGGGCCGATATGTCGGGCGAGTTGTACGAGACGTGCACGTGGCCGCCAATCGCGTCGGTCAGCGCCTGCGCGCCTCCCTTGTACGGGATGTTCTGCATGCGCACGCCGGCCAGCATGTTGAAGACCTCTCCCGCGATGCGGGAGCCGGAAGCGCTGCCGGATGATGCGAAGTTGATCTGCCCGGGTCGAGATTTTGCGAACGCGATGAACTCCTTCAGCGTTTTCGCCGGCACCGAGGGATGAACCAGCATGACGTAGCGCGTGCTGGCGAGGGTCGCCACCGGCGCAAAATCCTTGAGCGGGTCGTAGCGGAGCTTGGGCTCCACGAAGGGAAGAACGACATGCGTGCCCGACTGCACCAGCAAGGTGTAGCCATCGGGCGCCGCGCGGGCCACGGCTTCCGTCCCGACGATCCCGTTGGCGCCCGGGCGATTGTCGACGATCATCGGCTGCCCGGAGCTCTCCCGCAGCTTCTCGGCAACGAGTCGCGCAACGTTGTCGGTGCTGCCGCCCGGAACAACGGGGACGATGATCCGGACCGCTTTGCTCGGATACGGCTGCTGCGCGGCGCTGCAAGTTGCCAAGGTCGCGAGAACGCAACCCAAAAACGCTCGTGCGACGGTATTTGGACGCTGGTGCATGTAAGATCCTCTATTGATCCATCACTTCAATCGGGCACGCCATCACCATGCCTCCTGCAGCAACTCCAGCAGCTCTGATGCGCCGCGCACGGTGCGCGGGTTGCCGCGCAGGAACCAGTCGCCCATCGCGCTCGCCGCTATGCTGGACAGGGCTTCGCGCGGGACGTGAACCTCCCGCAGGCGGCGCGGAATTCCAAGCTCGCGGAACACCGCTTCGAGCGCATTGACGACCCTCGTTGCAGGCGGTTCCTTCCCCGCTCCCGAGAGGCCCAATGACGTGGCTACCTTCTCCAGTCCGGGCGATGCTGCGTCCGCGTTGAAGCGAAGCGTGGCTGGCAGGACGATCGCCTTCGTGACACCGTTCTCTACCTCGTGGCGCGCTCCGATGGCGTGGCCGAGCACGGTCGCTATCCCGGCTCCGGTGTAGTCCGTGCCCTGCCCGCAGAGCACGGCTGCAAGCATCAGCTCGCCGCGCACGAGCGGGTCCTGGTGAAGCGCCCGGTTGGGCAGATGGAGCGCCAGCAAACGCAAGGCATGCATGAGCAGACCATCCGAGATCGGATCTCCGGAACGCGATGTCAGCCCTTCGATCGCCAATGCGAGTGTGTCCAGGCTCGCGCTCACAACCAGACCGCTGGGCGCGGAGCCGAGTAGCGCGGGATGCACGAAGATCGACTGGGCCCGTGTCTTGGGATCGAAGAGCGCAAGACGCTCGCCGGCGACCGGGTCGAAGACTGCGCTGCCGGCCTTGACCATGGCCGTGGTCGGCGTCGTGGGAACGACGAGTTGCGGCATCTTCGGAGCAAGGAGCTTCGGGCTCTTCAGCCGGCCGTTCTCGTCCTGTGACGTGGCGAGAGCCCTCGCATCGCCCTCCTCGGCGGCGAGGATGCTGGCGGCGCGCGCAGTCACGATTGCCGAACCGCCGCCGACCGCAATCGCTGCGTCCGCATCGAGCCGCTTCAGCTCTTGCGCTGCCGCCTGAACGTCCGGCACCGGGCTGTGTGCGCGAACGCCCGTGAACACGCCAGCGCAGCGATCGCCCATTGCCGAGCGAACCAGATCGAGCGGCGAGCCTGGTCGGCCCAGGGACGTGCCGCAGAAAATGACCGCCCGACGACTCTTCACGCGATCGAGCTCGCGGCCGAGCTGCTCCAGGCTGTCGGGCCCGTGGAAGAGGCGCAGCGGCGGAGTAATGTGCTGAAAGGAACGCATGTCCGTCGCTCGCGAGAGTTCGCGCACGCTCAACTCGTGGCGCTGAACGCGTTGGACAGCTCGTTGACGTCTTCGATGTCCTCGAGCCGTTGACCGAGCGCGAGCATCCTGTCGACGTCGTGCCCCGGCAGCAGATCGTGCCACTTCCCGGAAAGGTCGGACCACGCGACGCCGCCGCGGCGGCTGTGGCCTCGTGGATAATCGACGCGCCGTGATACGGCCAATCCGTTCGCGGCGGTGATGGTCACATTTGATCCACGCCCGTTGGGCTGATCGCGGTTGAGGCCCGGATCGACGCCGAGCGTCACCCGCCCCCGCAGGCGGGCGAACGTGGGGTCGCTCAGGTACGGCCGGGAACGGGGACTGCCTGAGGCTCAGTCCGCCCCGGACCAGGGCGGCGCTGAGCATGTCCTGCATGCAGATGTTGTGCATGTCCCGTCCGTCAACGACCCGCATCGCGTTCTCGGGCATGCCGACATGCACCGACTCGATGGAAGCGGCGTCGATGGAGTGCTCGGCTGCCAGTGTCGTGGCGGCCTCAACCGCCGCATGAATCGGATAGCCCGCGTTGATGAACTTGAAATTTGCCCCGCGTATCGCCCAATCCTCGCCGAGCTGGCGGGTCACCGCCCCGGTTCCGCCCTCGACACCCCACGCATCGAGCAAACCGTCCCTCATGCCCAGGGGATCCTCGACACCCTCCATTCCCATGGAGGACATCAGCGCCGCGCTCACGCCTGCCAGGGCGAACTGGCCGTTACAGAGAGACTTGCTGATGTGCCGCTTCTCCTGATACAGGGACGCCAGGCTGTTGGTCTGGAAAGTGACCAGGGCCATGGCATGGCAGTGCCGGAGCGGATCGAGCCCCAGCAGGCGGCTCGCCGCTGCCGCCGCGCCGACGGCATACAGGAAGTCTGAATACAAGTGGCTGCGCGCCTTGAACGGGAGCTTGCCGCCGCATGCCTCGACGACTCGAACACCCACGTCGTATCCGAGCACCACTGCATTGATCAAATCGGAGCCCGAGGCGCGCTGTCGTTCGGCGATCGCTACCGCGGCATGTACGAGGGTCGCCCCCGGATGGCCTCCGACGACGTGCGTTCCATCGACCTCGTCGCCATGCCCAGCCGCGCCGTTGGCCAGGGCCGCGTGCTGCGCGGGCGCGCGCAGCCGGGTTCCCAGAACGAGGGACTCCTCCGGTCCGCCCAACGATCTGGCGTATCGCGCTGCCAGGCCGCCCGCCAGGCTGCGCCTGCCGAAATAGGCGCTCGCCATCTCGTCCATGATCACCTGCTTCGCGCGCTCCCTTACCTCGCCGGGGATCGCCTCGATCGAGGTCGATGCCGCGTACTGCGCGAGTTTCAGTGTCGGGGATTGCGTCACGCCTTGTCTTCCTCGTTCCATTGCCTTCAATCCATCTTGATATTCGCGACCTTGATTACCTTTGCCATCTCGGCTGTCCCGGCTCGCATCAGGGCCGTCACCTGCTCCGGCGTGGAAAGCACCGGCTCAACCCCATTGCTGTCCAGCCTCTCCTTGATCTTCGGTGAAGCCACCATATTGGCGATCTCCACGTTGAGTCTGTCCACGATCGACCTCGGCGTGGCCGCCGGCGCATACACTGCGAACCAGACCGAATGGTCGTATCCGGGCAAGCCGGCTTCAGCGAACGTCGACACATTGGGCAGGAGCGGGATCCGCTTTGGGCCGGTCACGGCCAGCGTCTTGAGCTTGCCCGCCTTCACGTGCTCCGCAATCGCCAAGGGCGTCCACAGCGACACTTGCACCTGCCCCGCGATGGCGTCGACGATCGCGGGCCCGGCTCCCCTGTACGGGATGTGCACCATGCTCGTGCCCGTGAGCATCTTGAACTTCTCCATTCCGAAGTGGGACGTGCCAGCGTTACCGGAGGAGGCATAGTTGAGCTGCCCGGGGCGCGCCTTCGCCAAGGCGATGAACTCCCTCAGCGTGTTCACCGGCAAGCTGGGGTGTACGGCCAGCACGAAGCGGCTCACCGCGATGATGCCGATCGGCGCAAGGTCCTTGAAGGAATCGAAATTCAGCTTCGCCAGCAGCGCTATCGAGAGTAACGCGTCGGTCGACACCAGCAGGGCGTGCCCGTCAGGAGCCGAGCGGGCCACAGCGTCCGCCGCAACGGCAGTATTCGCGCCGGGACGGTTCTCGACGACCGTCGGCTGACCCAAGCTCTCGCGCAGCCATTCCGCGAACATGCGCGTAATAAGATCGGTGCTGCCGCCCGGAGGCACCCCGACCAGCACGCGGACCGGCCTGTTCGGATGCGGCTGCTGCGCGGCAGCGCAGATCGCGATTGTCGCCAGAACACAGCCCACGAACGCTCGTAGCGCGATATGCATGGTCATCGCGCTGCCTTCGCGCCCTGTTCCGCGCGCACTTGCGCGATCAGCGCGGCCTTGTCGACCTTTCCGACCTGGTTGACCGGGAGCGGCTCCTTCTGCAATCGCCATCGGCTCGGCACCGCAAACGAGGCCAGCTTGGATCGCAGTTGCTGCCGGAGCTGCTCGGGAGTGTGCTCACCCTGGACGACGACGACGGCCATCACCTCCTCGCCGAGCTCGGCATGCGGAACGCCGAACACAGCTGCGTCAGTAACGCCCGGGAACCGACATGAGCGCTTCTTCGACCGCGACCGGCGCGATGTTCTCGCCGCCCCGGATGATCATGTCCTTGCACCGCCCGGTGATCCAGAGATTGCCCTTGTCGTCGAGGCGCCCCAGGTCGCCGGTGTGGAGCCATCCATCCTTGTCGATCGGCGATTCGTCCATGCCGAAGTAGCCCGACATCTGGGTGGGAGAGCGCAGCAATATCTCTCCATCCGGCAGGCCCGGGTGGGAAAGAAAACTGACCTCGACGCAAGGCAGCGGCCGGCCTGTCGAGCCCAGTTGCTCGATCTTTTCCGAGCCGCCCGATGCGGTGGCCTGGCCTCCGTTTTCCGTCAGGCCATAGCCGGTCGGGATCCGCGGGCTGACGCTGGGCAATTCCGTGCGGATGCGCTGCATCAGCTCGGCGTGCACCGGCGCGCCGCCGATGCTGATGGACTTCAGGCTGCTCAAGTCCCGGCGCGGCACGTCCGGATGGTCCAGCAGCCGCGATACCATCGTCGGCACCGCGTTCCACCGGTGGACCTTGTGGCGCTCGATCAGCTCGAGCACTTCCGCGGGGTCGTAGCGGCCGCCTGAGAAAACCAGCGTGTCGCCGACGACCACCGCGCGCAGCAGCGTCTGCATCCCGCCCACGTGGAACAGGGGCCCCGTGATCAACGTGACGTCGCGAGCCGACTCGTCCACTTGGTGCGGCAGCTTGCGCGTGACGTGCAGTGTCATGTGAAGGCGGGCCAGCACGGCGCGATGCGACAGGACGACGGCTTTCGGCTGGCCCGAGGTGCCCGACGTGAAGATGATGAGGGCGGTATCCTCCTCATCGCCCGAGGTTGTCCGCGTGACCGGCGCGCTGTTGTCCTTCCCGGGCGCTGTGTCGATGGCCCAGGGGCCGCTCGCGCATCCCGCAGGAATCTTTTCTGCGGCTCGGGCATCGGCGAGGATGAGGGCGGGTTGCAGCGCGGCCACGCCGTTGGCCACTTCGGCGGCGCTCCACCAGGCGTTGGCGAGAACGGGTACCGCTCCGATCTCCAGGCAGGCCCAGAAATTGACGATCCATTCGGGGCCGTTCCAGCCCAGGATGAAGATCCGGTCTCCGCGCCCGACCCCGCGCTCGGCAAGCTCGCGGGCCTTCGCGGCGACTGCGTTCCGCAGGCGCTCGAACGTGACGACGCGCTCGCCCTGCACGACGTGCGGCCGCGCTCCCCAACGGTCGGCGAACGCGAGCACGTGCTCGACCCGCCGCGGCCGATTGGTGTACATCCGGAAAGGCACGCCGCCGATTTCTTCGACGGCGATCTCTTTGCCCCAGGACGTCGGTGCTGTTGACATTGTCCGATCAATCCAGGAGTTTGCGTTCCTTCAGCACCTCTTCGGCGATCCGGAAGGACTCGCCCGCAGCCGGCAGTCCGCAATACACAGCCGTGTGCAGGAGAATTTCGCGCAGCTCTTCGACCGTGCAGCCGTTGTTGAGCGCGCCTTCCAGGTGATGACGCAATTGGTTGGGGCGGTTGAGGGCCGTCAGCATGGCGATATTGAGGATGCTGCGCAGCTTGCGATCGATACCCTCGCGCGCCCACACCCGCCCGAAGCAGACCTCCTCCGAATAGTCATGAAGGACGGCGTTGAACGAATTGCGTGTCTTTGCCTTGCGCTCGGGATAATCGGCTCCCATTAGCTCGCGCTGGATTTGCCGACCGGTTTCTTTCGTGTCCATGTTCATATCCTCCAGATACAGCTCATTCCATCTTGATGTTGGCTTCGCGGATCAGCTTGCTCCAGCGGGCGATCTCGAATGCCATCAATTTGCCGAAGTCATCGGGCGTTCCGGGTTTCGGGAGCGCCCCTTCGCGCGCGAGGCTCTCGCGCATTTCAGGCTGCGCAAGTACGGCGTTGAGCTCATCGTTCATCCGCTTGAGCAGCGCGGGCGGCATGCGCGCCGGGCCCATCATTCCCCACCAGAAATCGATCCGGGCTCCCGGCAGGCCGGCTTCGGCCACGGTGGGCAGCTGCGGCGCGAAGGTCGACCTTTGCGCGCCGGTCACGACCAGGGCGCGCAGCTTCCCCCCTTCGACGAGCTGCCATAGCGTGGCGAAAGTGCCCAGCACCGCCTGCAGTTGGCCGGCGATCAACTCGGTCATCGCAAGGGAAGTGCCCCTGTAAGGGACGTGCAATAACTGCACCTTCGCCTCCGCGGCCACGAATTCCATCCCGATGTGGCTCATGCTTCCTACGCCGCTGGAGCCGTACCTGACGACAGTTGGGCTTGGCGCGCGCATGATCGATCAAGTCGCGCAGCGTCCTGAATTCCGAATTGGCCGGTACCACGATCAGGAGCGGCGTGGCCCCGATCTGGCCGATCGGGGCCAGATCTTTTGCCAGATCGAACGGCAGCTTCCTGCCGGAAGCCGCGTTGGTGGCCATCGCGGTCGTCGTAAAGAGCAACGTGTAACCGTCGGGAAGGGCCTTGGCGACCGCCTCGGTGGCCATGGCCCCGCCCGCGCCGGCCCTGTTATCGATGACGACCTGCTGGCCAAGCCCGGCGGACAGCCTGGCGCCGACCGTGCGCGCGATCACGTCGCTGCCGCCCCCTGGCGGGAAGGGAACGAGCAGCCTGACGGGACGGTTCGGCCAGGTCGTCTGCGCGCTCACGCTGGCGGGCAATGCGGCGGCCGCAACGGCAGCGACCAGCAACACGCCCTGGAAGACATTGAAGTTGGCCACGCCCTGTCTCCTCACTCCCGCGCCAGCGTCTTCTTCACGTCGTCCGCCGAGACCTTGATCGTCACGCCGGCGCGCTCGTTCTGAAGCTGCATCGGGGAGCGTGAATCGCGCTCGCCCCAGCCGCGCTCGAGCGCGGCGGTGAAATCCCCGTGGGCCACTTCCGCGTGCTTCATCGGTACGCCGAGCTGCCGCGCGAGGTCCAGGCCCAGCGTGAGGTCCTTGTGGGCGAGGCGCACGGTGAAAGAAGCCGGCTCGTATTTCGACTGGAGATACTGGTCGCCGATGCGGTCGAAGGTGCGCGAGCGGCCGATCGCGCCCTGCCGGATCGCGTGCCACAGCTCGAGCGGCTCCACGCCCGCCTTGACCCCCAGCGTAAAGACCTCGGCGATCGCCATGCGGATGCTCAGGCTCGCCACGTTGTGCACGAGCTTCGCGCTGTTGCCGGCGCCGATCGCGCCCACGTACATCACCTGGTCGCCGATGGCGTCGAGCATCTTCTTGTGGCGGTCGAACACGTCGCGGTCGCCGCCAACGTATATCGCGAGCTTGCCCGAGCGCGCGCCGGCCGGCCCGCCGCTCACCGGGGCGTCGAGCAGCGCGATGCCTTTTTCCTTGAAACGCTTGTAAACCTCGCGCACCACTGTGGGGGAGTTGGTCGTCAGGTCGAACCACGCGGTGCCCTTCCGCATCGAGCCCAACAGTCCGCCCTCGCCCACGCCGATCTCCTGCATTTCCTTCGGGCCCGGGCACGGATGTGAACACCACATCCGCGGCGCGCCCGACGTCGGCGATCGTCTCGGCCCAGGTTGCGCCGGCCGCAAGAAGCGGCTGCGCGCTTTCCTTTCGGACGTCGTAGACGAAGAGCTCGTGGCCCGCCTTGCGCAGGTTGAGCGCCATCCCCGTGCCCATGGTGCCGATGCCGATGAAGCCGACTTTCATGTTCGTGTCCTTTCGAATAGAGGTGAGGTCGCGGTGCCCGATCACTCCGGCTTGGCGCCGGACGACTTGACCGCCTTGCCCCACTTCTCGATCTCGGCCTTGAGATAGGCGGTGACCTGCTCCGGCGTGTCACCCACGAGCTCGGCGCCATCCGCCGCCAGGCGGCTGCGGACATCGGGCATCGTTGATCGCCCGCACCGCGTCGCCGTGGATCTTCATGACGATCTCGCGGGGGGTGCCTGCCGGAACCGACACGAGAACCCATGACACGAGCTCGAATCCCTTGAAGCCCTGCTCGTTCAAGGTCGGGATTTCCGGGGCCGCCTCGACACGGTTGAGCGACGTGATACCCAGCACGCGCACGCGGCCGTTCTTCACGTAGGGCAGCGTCGAGACCACGTTGCCGAAATACACCTCGATGTGCCCGCCCGCTACGTCGACGAGCGCGGGCGCTGCGCCCTTGTAGGGGACGTGCACCATGCTGATCCCGGTGGTGGACTTGAAGATCTCGGCCCCGAGGTGCTGGGGGCTGCCGATTCCCGGGGATCCATGGGAGAGCTTGTTGGGGCGCGCTTTCGCGAGCGCCACGAGCTCCTTCGCGTTCTTCGCCGGCACCGAGGGATGCACCACGATCATGCTTGGCAGTTTCGCGATGTTCGTGACGTGCGTGAAGTCGCGCAGGATGTCGTAATTGAGCTTGGGAAAGAGCGTCACGTTGATCGCGTTGGCGAGGGTGGACGCGAGCAGCGTGTAGCCGTCCGGCGGCGATTTCGCGACAAGCTCGCTGCCGATATTCGTGCCGCCCCCCGGACGGTTTTCCACGATGACCTGTCTTCCCCAGGCTTCCGTGAACTTGGCCGCCACGGTGCGCGCCAGGATGTCGGTCCCGCCGCCCGGCGGGTACGGCACGATCCAGCGGACCGGCTTGGTCGGGTAGTTCGCCTGCGCGAGGGCCGCGCTCGCCGGCAGCATCATGGCCGCGCCGCAAAGCAGCGCAATGTGGTTGGTCCTCAAACTCTCCTCCTTGTCGGCGGCCTCGGGCATTCGCCTCTTGGGCCGCAGGTTAGAACCTATTTCATATATAGGCGCGTGATGCGTTGTGGCCAGGACGGACCGTATGCAAGGCGACCGACGAAGGCCGGGCTGCCTCCTGAATGAAATTCAGGAGCCAGCCTGTCGATATGGTCGAGGAGGTCAACGCAGCAGACGACCGTCCTGGCCGCAACCCGAAGGGACGGGGCAATCTGGGCGCATCTCTTTGTCGGGAGCCCTCGCAATATCGACATATTGCTTCGGGCTCTCCTCCTCGATCTGCATCCCACATTGCCTCCGTCGCACACGTGCCTATACATGAAATAGGTTCTCAGATCACTTTGTCGCGATGAAGGGCTCCGAGCGCCGCCTCGTCGAGGCCGCACAGCTCGGCCAGCACCGCATCCGTGTGCTCGCCCAGCGCCGGCGGAGGCTCGAGCGGCCTCAACTCCGAACCCTGGTAGCGCATCGGGCTGTTCGGCAATGCCACGGGCCCGTGCTCCGTTTTCTGCTCCGTCAGGAAGCCGCGCTCGCGCAAGTGCGGGTCTTCGAGCAGTTCCACGACATCCCGTAACGGCGCGGCGGCTACCTGGTATCTCTCGCACAGCGCGCCGACCTCGGCGCGCGTGCGCGTCGCCGTCCACTTCGCGATCTCGGCCGTCACTTCCTCGATCCGATCGATTCGTCCCCGCAGGCCGCGCAGCGATTCGTCCGCCCGCAGGTCGGGACGCTCCATTGCCTCGGTGAGCTTCGCCCAGTGCTCGTCGGTCGCGCACACGATCGCCATCCAGCCGTCGTTGCACTCGAAGGTATCGAACGGCACGTAGGAGTCCGCGACATGCCGGTTTCCGGTGCGGTTCGGGGCGGCGTTGCTCTCGTAGGCATGGCCCGCAGCGGGCAGCAGCGGCGCGAAGAGCGCCTCAAGCATCGACACTTCAACGGCACGGCCTCGGCCCGTGCGCTCGCGCTCGTAGAGCGCCGTCATGATCGCCCCATACAGATGGGCGCCGGAGATGAAGTCGGCGACCGGCGCTCCGGTCTTGAGTGGACGGCCGCCTTGCTCACCGGTGGTGCTCATCAACCCGCTCATCGCCTGGATCGTGAGGTCGAGCGCGCGCTTGCGCGCGTAGGGACCCGTGCTGCCGAATCCCGACGCCGACGCGTAGATGAGCCGCGGGTTCACCTTAAAGAAGGCGTCGGGCCCCAGGCCGAGCCTCGGCATGACGTCGGGCGCGAAGTTCTCGATCAACACATCCGCGGTGCGGGCGAGCTCGAGCAGCAGTTCCCGCCCGCGAGGGGTTTTCAGGTTGAGGACGATGCCGCGCTTGTTGCCGTTCAGCGCCCGGAACGGATAGTCGCCGTCGCGTCCCCGCCGCCGCGACATGTCGCCGTGCGGCGGCTCGATCTTGATGACTTCCGCCCCCGCCATCGCCATCAGGAAGCCGGCATACGGTCCCTGGAACACCTGTCCAAGATCCAGGACGCGGATGCCGGTGAGCGGCAAGGAGGTGCCCTGTTGCGATGCGCCGCGCGCTCCCTTCCCGGGTGTCGTCTGGTGCCGCCCCTCGGCTTGCACGGGTCGACGTGTCTGATCGAGTGGTCATCGTGTCTCCTGATGGTTCATGCGGGGCGATGCGGCAGCGCAATCACGGCCGTCCCTGGCATCACGTTCTGGTCCCGTTGGTTGCGCGCCCACGTTGTCAGGCGCACCAGGTGATCGCCGTCGGCATCGATCTCCTTGGCCTCCACGCGGCCGCCGAGGCGAACCACGTCGGAGAGGTAGACGTGCGAGCGGTACTGGCAGGTCTCGGACTTGATGAACCCCGTGTCCCCCATCCAGTTCGTGAGCGAGTGGATCTGCCAGCACGTGCGCTGGATGCCGACGTCGTACGCCGCTTGGGCCCCTTGCAGCCGCGCGGCGTAATCGTTGTAGTGCACGGAGTAGACGGGCTCGAGAGCGTGCGTCACCGGATCGCGAAAGGCCCAACGTGGGTGCCGCCGATAGCGCCTGAGCGCGACACCGTGCGCGGAAATACGGGGGATGGGGGCAGCACCGGATGCAACGTACACGATCTCGTCGGTGAGACCGATCGGCCCCTTGGTGATGGTGTCGATCTCGTCGCCCACATTGACGTCGTCCCAGTAGCGTGGCGTCGCCCCTCGTGGCGCTTCGGCGAGCACCTGCTCCTCGATGGCGGCGATTTCCTCATCCGTCCACGGGTGTGGCACCTGCACCGGACGGGACTCGGCGCGCTTTTGCATCTCGCTGCGCTCGAACCGCATGCGCGAGCAGATAAACGTCGAGACGAGCTCGTCGTCCTGGTTGCGGTACTCCTGCCGCAAATAGTCTTTGATGCGGCGCCCGCCGAAATTGCTGCCGGTCGGACCCTCGAAGCCGTCGAAGAAGACGCGGGCCGTGATGCGGTCGCCCACGCGGATGGTTCGATGGAAGGTCATCGTCGTATCGGCGTGGAAGCCGCCCAGGCCCCTCCAGCCGACCTGGACAGAGCCGAGGCAGCAAAAGATGAAGCTGGGCGGAGCGATCAGCGTTCCATGGGGTGTGCTTGCCGCGTACGCCGGATCCGTCCAGAGAGGGTTGTCGTCTCCAATGCCTTCCGCGAATCGCAGGATCGCGTGGCGGGTCGCGTACTCGTTGTTGACGCACGCGTCGGTGCGGAGCTCCGTGCCGATGAGCGCACGCATCTCGGCGAGCATCTCGTCAGTGAACTTGCCGCGAGCGAGCTCCTTGGTGATACCTGCCGATTCGCTCATCACTCCTCCTGTTCGTATATCCGAACTATATATCGTATATATGAACTTTAGTCCGGCATGACGACCTTGTCAAGAGCCCTGCCCATGCCGGGCCACCCGCGTGCACATCAAAAAAGAGAAAGGGCTCGAACCTCTCGGCTCAAGCCCCTGATTGTCTGGCTTTCGTCAGATCGTGCTAAGGCAAGCGTACCCCGCAACCGTCAGTCCGGCACGATGCCGGCCCGGATCACCTTCCCGGTGAGCGACTGTTGGATCCCCTGGTTAATGTCGGCAAGCTTGAATTTGTGCGACACCAGCTTATCGAAGGGATACTTGTCGCGGGTCCTTACCAGCAGGTCGAGCACCTTGGGCATGCTCGGGTCGCTGATCGAGGATGAGTGCCGGAAAGCGAACGTGACTCCTCCGCAAATCGGAATTGACGCGGGCTCGTCCGTCGCCGCGTGTCTCATGGTGAGCGAAGGCGCGGGTATTGCCCTCGTCGATCGCGCCACCGCCTTGTCCGGAAGATTCACGGACCTCGCCTTCCGGTCATTCAAGCCGACGGTGAAGGTCAAAGTGCAACTCATCTATCCGCGCGAGCGGCCCCGATCCCGCGCTGCAATGCGCCTGTCAGAGCATCTGCGTTTAAGCGCTTCGAAGAGCGGGCGCTGATCATATTCGATCATTTCGTTTGCTGTTTCGTCTTATGCGAGGTCCTCTTTTTGAACCTCGCGATTTTGGCCTTCAAGATGTTCCAAATCTTTGGAAAACTCCCGGAATTCGAAACTCGGCAGAAACGCGAATCCAGCCCGACACGGCCAGTAAGAATGAGCAGCGGCAGTACGCCCTCTGCGCTGAGTCTACGCAGCTGTCGTCCGAATATTTGGACAGTACGGGCTCGGGCTGCGACTGCTTTGCATTCTGACTGCATCCATCGACGCGAACGTGACGACTCAAATCACGCTTTCCGCGCTCTTGCGAGACATTTGGGCGAGCGGCGAGAGCGCATTACAACGAACAAAGAAGGCAAAACATGATAGACCACATTATTCTCACAGTCAGTGATTTCGAGCGTTCAGTCGCCTTTTATGCCAAGGCCCTGAAGCCACTTGGGATCACAAACTTTACAGATTACGAAGGCCAAGACGGACACCCCGATTTGAAGGGTTTTGGTGACGGCAAAAGAGCTTTTTTCTGGCTCAAAGAAGGAAAGCCCGATCCCCAAGCGGTGCATGTTGGATTTGTCGCGAAGGACCATGCTGAGGTAGATGCATTCTACAAAGCGGCTGTGGACGCCGGAGGCAAGAGCAAGAAAGCACCTCAAGCTCGGCCCGAATACTATCCTGGCTATTATGCGACATGGGTGCTCGTCCGACGGCCACGATATCGAGGTCGTTCATAAAAGCTAACCCGTTCTCACAGGTCGCTTCAGCTATGGAGCGAAGCGACCCGCGCCACGGAAGTCTACGGCCTGCGCCTTTAACAGGCTTTGCACGCGGCGCGATATTTGACTTCAGACGTTCAATCAGCCAGCGCCCGGCCGGGCCGGGCGGAACGTCTCTTCGGTACACTGCCGACATCGCCATGACGAGGTTGGCGTTCGGCGTACATCCTCAATTTCAATTTTCACCAACGATCCATTTGCCAGATCGGTTTCGACGACGCCCGCCGGCATGCCGCCCCAGCCTAGACCTGCGCGCAAGAAGGCATGCTTCGCACCGAGGTCGGCGAGCCGCCAGGTGTTCGCGGAAAAGACGCCGAACTCCTTTCCTTGCGAAAGTTAAGAACGATCCGTGAGCACGAGCTGCCTGTGTTGCGCAAGGACACGCTCTGAAATTGGGCCTTTGAGTGACGCCAGAGGGTGCGTCGGCGATGCAACGAAAGCCCATCGCACGCCGAGCAGGCGCTCACGGGTGAATTGCGCGGGGCGGAGGGGAGAGAGCCCATCACACCGAATGCACAGTGACCTTCCAGCACCGGCTGCAGAACGGCACCCAACGCTTCGACATACAGCCTGAGCGGCGTGGCCGGAAATTCCACTTGAAAGGCCGCGACGGCGCTGGTGAGATGTTCGAGCGGGAACATCACATCCACCACGACGCTCAACTCAGGCTCGAGGCCATCCGACAGGCCCTTCGCGCGGGCTTTGAAAACATCCATCCCGCTTATGACCGCACGCGCTTCCGCAAGCAGTGCTACGCCCTGATGTGTCAGGACCGGCGAGCGCCTGGATCGATCGAACAATTTGACGCCGAGCTGCGCCTCCAGATTCGCAAGCGTCTGGCTGATGACGGATTGCGTTCTGCGCAATCGGCGCCCGCCCGCCGAGAAGCTGCCTTCATCGGCTGCCGCGATAAAAATCCGCAGGTGATCGAGTGAAACGGCATCCAGCATATATCGGTTGAACCGATGGTTTAAATCGAAAAATATAGGCTACCACGATCGGCTCCGGGGCGATATCGTGTTGTCGCTATTCAGAGCCGAAAGTTAGATCGACCCGGCCAGAACCTTCCAAGGAGAACACCATGTTGAAAATAGCGATCATCACCGGCAGCACCCGTCCCGGTCGCAAGAGCGAAGCCGTCGCCCGCTGGGTCTATGACATCGCTGCGAAACGCAGCGATGCATCGTTCGAAATCGTCGACATCGCAGCCTTCGATTTGCCGCTCCTTGACGAGGCAGTTCCTCCCGTGATGAACCAGTACGAAAAGCCGCACACAAAGGCCTGGGCCGCGAAGATTGCGACCTTCGACGCATTCGTGTTCGTGACGCCCGAATACAACCATTCGACTTCCGGCGCGCTCAAGAACGCGATCGACTTTCTCTATCGCGAGTGGAACGACAAGGCCGCCGGGTTTGTCGGCTACGGTGGCGTCGGTGGAACCCGTGCCGTGGAGCATCTGCGACTGGTCATGGGCGAGATCAAGGTTGCCGACGTCCGGGCTCAAGTCGCCCTGTCGATGTATACCGATTTCGAAAATTTCTCCACGCTGAAACCCGGACCTCACCAGGAGGGCGCGGTCAACGCGATGCTCAATGACCTCATCCCATGGGCCCGGGCACTCAGGCCATGCGAACGCTGCGCACTAAGGACGGCGCACAAAGACAGAAGGTATCGGCATGAGTTCAGCGACTGCCTTCAAACCGGTAACGGAAGCACGCCCTCGCAGCGTCACCTACCGTGCTCGCGGGCGTTCGCATGGGCCGATCACCCGGCTCGTCAGTCCTTCCGACCTGGGCGAGATCATCAAGCCTTTCGTGTTCCTTGATTATTTCGACATCAGCCCGAAGCGCATGCCGGCGATCGGTTTCATTCGCATTCCGGCATTGCCACGCTGACGCTCCTTCTCGAGGGGCAGATCCACTATGAGGAAACGTCCCAGAAACGAAAGGCATTATCGAGCCGAGGGGCGTTCGTGGATGCGCGCAGCGGGCGGCGTCTGGCACACCGGAGGTGTAGCGGGAACCGCGCGCGCCAAGGGCTACCAGTTATGGGTCGCTCTTCCTCCGGAGATGGAAAGCATCGAATCCGAAGCACAGTACCTCGGTGGCGAGCACTTTCGGTCACAGGGTCCGGCGCGCGTCATCCTAGGTCGCCACGGCGACGCTACCAGCAAGGTCTCAGCACCGGGCACAATCAATTACCTGGATGTTGCCCTGAAGAAGGGTGAAAAATGGCGTTACCAACCGCCGGATGATCACACGGTTGCCTGGGTTGCCGTGCACGAAGGAAAGCTGGCTACCCCGGAGATCGTGGATCAGGGCGAGCTGGCGGTATTCGAAGAGTCGAATACTGCCCTCGAATTCAAAGCCCTCGAAGACACGGGATTCATCCTGGGGTCGGCAGTGAAGCATCCCCACGATCTCGTGCTCGGCAATTACTCCGTCCACACGAGCAAGCACGCGTTGGACAGAGGTGAAGCAAGAATCGCGGAAATCGGCAAGCGCCTCAAGGCGGACGGCCGTCTTTAGTGCACGCAATGTCCGAGACGTCGGCGTACACCGATGGCACCGTGCATGTCTACCGCAGCGGATCATGCCGGTGGGCAACGCCAGGCTGTAGGATTCCATGCGTTTTCGTACCGTAGCGGTCTCAACTAAATGTCGTCTAGCAAGTTAACCAATTTGTCCAGCTAGACCGAGCGTGTACCTGCCAACTGAGACTTTGAAGAGAGGAATATTTCGATGAGCATCGGATCCGATCTCTTGGCGCGGCACATTCAAACCCTCGTTGCCGATCCTGCGCAATGGCGGACACTAATCGCCGACGATATGGTTTGGGAACTAGCCTATGCGCCGGCCATCGGCCATCCCGCCCGACTCTCGGGCCGCGACGAAATCCTGCGCCACGTGACCTGGTTTCTGGGTGCGGTGGAAAACTTTCGCTTCATTGAACCAAAAATCTCAGCCTTCACCAATTCGCTGGAGGCAGTCGTTCAAGTAAGGGCGGAGGCGCTTATTAAGCCTACAGGGCGCGTTTACCGTCAGGAATACGTGATGTTTTTGCTAGCCAAGGACGGAAAGATTGCTCACATACGTGAGTACCTCGACCCAACGCGAGCGGCCCGATCGATGGATGAGGCGATTCTCGATCTTGAGCCGTGGTTTTGATTGCCGTTCAATTTGGCTGATATCTGAAGTACCAAGTCGACCACGCCAAGCAACCTCCCCAAAGCACCCATGTCCTATAGCATTTCGACCTTGCTGACCCGCAATCTTCACCACGTTTTCGGTGAAAACGATCCCGCACGACGGCGCGAGGCCATCGCTCTACGATCTGTTTCGAATCGAGAACGGAAAAATAGTCGAACATTTGGGGACGTCTTGAGGCCTATACCTCCGCGGGATCAGTGGAAAAACTCAAATCGACCGGTCTAGGAAAGTAGCCCACGCGACGGTCGAAATTCACCAGTGCGCCTAGAGCGGTGTGGCCATCGCTGGGGGATCCGCCCCGTGACACGTCGAATGGCCGGCGACGAGGTGCACTCTTTCTGATTGAGTGGGCAAGCGCTCTCATGGTTGCGCGGCTCCCCGGCTTATCCGTATGTTAGCCCTCAACGGCGAACCAGCCGCAGAGCTCTTGTCGCCACGCCTTTCCCGGCCCGAGCCCCGATAGCGCCATTGCGCTCACCAGATCGACCTGCTCCAGCAGCCACTCTTGAAACACTTGGATTTTTTCGGCGTTCTCCGAACCCTCCGGATATACGATGAAGTATGAATAGCGCGTGCGCACGCTCTGGGAAAAGAGCCGAACCAGCCGGCCGGATTCCAGCTCGAGCTGGACCAGCGATGCACGCGCCAAAGGCGACACCGAGGCCCGCAATGGCCGCCGCAACCAGCAGCGTCTGGTCGGCGTACCGCGGTCTTTGACCGGCATCGCGGTAGTCCAAGCCGACCGCTTCAAACCAGATGGACCAAGGCTGTCGCTCATCGTGAAGAAGCGGCATTTTCAGGAGGTCGCCCGGTGCACGCGGCAGCCGACCACCTCGGAACGCAGGGCTGCATACGGAACCAGCTCCTCGTTGTAAAGTCAGACTCGGTTTCGACCCGGGCCACGCGCCGGGGCCGAATCGCACTGCCATGTCGACCTCATCGCGTGTGAAATCCGTCAGCGACATCGTGGGGCGGATGTTCACTTCGATGTCCGGATGACGTTCAACCGAAGTCGCGGGAGGCGCGGCAGCAACCAGTATGCAGCGAACCCCAGGCACCATACTGATGGTCAGGCTCCGGTCCCTCTTGCCTGACCGAATCGCCTCGACCCCTTCGGTGATTTCGCCGATGGCGGTACACACTCGTTCCAGGAGTCGACGTCCCTCGTCGGTCAACACCATGCGTTTACCGCTGCGCCGAAAGAGCGACATTCCCAGATGCTCTTCCAGACGCTTGATGCGCTGGCTCACCGCGCCATGGGTGACGTGCATCTCCTCTGCGGCATGCGTGAAATTCAAGTGCCGGGCCGCCGCTTCGAAGAAGCGAAACGTCTCGAGCGGAGGAAGTGTGCGAGACACGCGGAAATGATAGCTGCGCTAACCGCAGCAGGGGGAAACGATCGATGGCAATAGCTGCATGTCAGGACCGCATGATCCAGATTCATTGCGCTCATCACTGTTAAGGCCCCAGCCTCCAGCGCGGCAAGCGATGCAGCTGAACCTAACATTTTAGCGCGAACTACCACTAACGGCGAAGCGACATTGCTCGGAGATCTGCAAGTGCAGACACGCCACACGGCCGCTTAATTCATCCAAATCTTAAGGAGGCTGACATGATCAAGACCACGCCCGAACAGAACAAGGCTCATCGTCCTCGAAGCATTCGAGACCCTGTTCAACAAGCGCGACTACACCACCCGCCGAGCGGTTCTGGTCCGATCACTACATCCAGCACAGCGCCCATATCGCGCCAGGCCGTGCGGGATTGTTCGACCTCATCCGCACGCTGCCGGAGATGCTGCGCTACGAGAACCAATTGATTGTGGCCGAAGGTGACTACGTCATCACCCACGGCCGTTTCTCGGGCAACGGCCGGCCGGCCG
>CAWDIV010000019.1:0-457527 GCA_963802355.1 uncultured beta proteobacterium
CGCGTGATAGTCAGGTTCCCTGCATCGCCCGGCGCAGCGATCCAAAGCGCTTCCGATATTGCGCCGGCGTCAGGTTCACGTGACGCCGGAAGAGCCGGCTGAAGAAGCCCACATCTTCGTACCCGACCTGGTTGCCGACTGCCTCGATCGGCGCATCGCTGGACTCCAGCATCTGCTTGGCTTCCTCCAGTCGCAGCGTGTGCACGTACTCGAGCGGGGACATGCCGGTCGCCTGGTGAAAGCGGCGCTTGAAGGAGCGCTCGGGAAGACCACTCAGCCGCACCATCGCCGCCACCGGCGAGGGTTCCGGGTAGTGATCGGCTATCCACGTCTGGCAGCGGGCGATATACGGCATCCTCGACCTGCCGGGACCGCGCCAGCCGCGCGAATGGCTGCTGCCCGATGTGGTGCCAATCGATCAGGTTCACCCGCGCGGTTTGCATCGCCGCTTCGATACCGACGCTGCGCGCGATGAGATACAGCGCGAGATCCAGCCACGACGTGCCGCCGCCGGCCATAACCAGGCGCTGCTCGTTGCCGGAGATGACGAGCGCGCGCTGCGCCCGCACCTTCACCTTCGGATGCCGCGTGGCGAGCACGTCGCAGTAAGCCCAGTGCGTGGTGGCTTCGTGCCCGTCCAGCAGGCCGGCCTCCGCCAGCAGCATCGCTCCAGAGCAAGCGGCGGCGAGCGTGGCGCCGGCGGCGTAGCAGCGTTGCAGCCAGGCGATTTCCTCGGTGAAGCGCCCAGCGAACGGCTCTCCCGGTGGTATGGCCACTTCCGGAACGCATACCACGGCGGGGCAAGCGCACTCCTCGAGCGTGGCATGCGGAGTGATCGGCACTTCGTTGGCCGCCTGAAAGGGCCCGTTACGGCTCGAGACGACGCGCGGGCGCATCAGCGTGCGTCCCGGTTTCCCTTCCACGATGAGGTACCAGTCGCGCCCCGCCGACATGAAGAGATCGTACATGCCGTACACGACGGATGCGGTGGACTCGGGAACGGCCAGTATGGCCACTTCCACCGGTGAATGTGCTTCGTTCATGGCCGATTCGTCGGGTTGGTTGCCGAAATGACCCTGGTGGGGGCGATCCGGCGCGCCTACAGTGGCGTCCGTCCCAATTCAACCAGAAGGAACGCCGCCGTGCCAACCC
Source organism: uncultured beta proteobacterium (assembly GCA_963802355.1). Classification (GTDB taxonomy): domain Bacteria; phylum Pseudomonadota; class Gammaproteobacteria; order Burkholderiales; family SG8-41; genus SG8-41. Next base: position 1,153 of record CAWDIV010000019.1, read on the forward strand.
CGATCGATCTGCTGCTCGACCCGGTCTCGCTTGCCGTCTTTGCGCTGTATGCCGTGTTAATCGCGTGGGAGGCGATCGCGCCCGCGCGTGCGCTGCCCGCCGTCAATGGCTGGAAGTGGCGCGGCGTAAGTGCCTTTGTCGTTTATTTCTTCATTTCCTCTTACCTGCCGTTGTTGTGGAGCGAACACCTGGCGCGTTTCCAGCTTTTCGACCTTACGGCACTCGGGACGGCAGGCGGTGCGATCGTGGGATTGCTCGTGTATGAAGCGGGCGCGTACTCGTGGCATCGAACAATGCACGGGACGACGTGGCTTTGGAAGAGTTTTCACCAGCTCCATCACAGCGCCGAACGGCTCGATACCTACGGCGCCTTCTGGTTCAGCCCGCTCGACATGCTCGGCTGGACGTTGCTGTCGAGCCTGGCTCTGACGTTGGTGGTCGGCATCACGCCGCAGGCTGCGACGATCGTGCTGCTTCTCACCACCTTCTTCGGCATCTTTCAGCACGCCAACATCCGGACGCCGCGCTGGCTGGGTTACTTCATCCAGCGGCCCGAAAGCCATTCGCGTCACCACGCGCGGGGCGTGCACACTGGAAATTTTTCTGACCTGCCACTCTACGACCTGCTGTTTGGCACGTTCCACAACCCGCGCGAGTTCATCGCCGAGCAGGGGTTCTATCACGGCGCCTCGGCGCGCATACCCGACATGCTGCGTTTTCGGGACGTTTCGGAGCCGAGCAGAACATAACCTCTGAAACCCGCGAAGAAGCTCTTTGTGCGACGCGGGGCACGGGGGGAACGGGAAGGCCTCTCGGAATTTCAGGAAGGGCCCGGTCCCCGCCCTCGTTTATCGGGGTGTGGGGGGCGCGGGAAGGGCCCCGAGGGTGTCAGGAACCCTAAACTCTAAGGTTCCTGACACCTTTGGGCCCGCCCCCGCCACTCCTTGCTCGCCCGTCCCCGCCCGCTCCTTAATGCGCAACTGACCGGGAAAGCCCGTTGATCACGATAACGTCTTGTACCTACGCTTCAGTGGTCACTTCGACCCGGACATCAGGCGTCGCAACTGCGACGCTGCCGTAAAGCGGTCACCTGCCCTTGAAGCGCTCGATGAGATCGGCGCCCTGCGCCTGCGTGACGCCGCTCAGGTGGAAGCGCAGGTGTATGGTATTGAAGAGGGAGAGATCGCGCCGGACCGGATTGCTGCGATCGATCGCGCCGGCGATCTCGACGCCTATCGCCCGCGGCGCAAGCTGCTGTTCCCTGCCGATAACCTGCACGAGCTCGACGCCGCAGGCGGCGATACCCGCCAGGAAAAGCTCCGCGGGCGTGATGGCCTCCCCCGGACAGCCATTCTGGACCGGGCCGTCGACGACAAAATGATGGTTGCGCGTGTTGCACAACACCCGGCCGAAGGTGTCGGTCGAGCGAGCCCCCACCGTGTAGCCTCGAACTTCTGCTTGACCCATAACATAGCCTCCTTGCGGCCAGCCTCGAATCAGCTCAACGGCTATTTGGAAGTCAACAACTGCAGCGCTTCCTGGTACTTCTCCGAGGTTTTCTTGAGCACGTCCGGCGGCAGCGCCGGCGCGGGGTGCTTCTTGTTCCAGGGCTGGGTTTCAAGCCAGTTGCGGACGATCTGCTTGTCGAAGGAGGGTGGGCTGATGCCAACGCGGTATTCTGACACCGGCCAGAAACGGGAAGAATCCGGTGTCAATACTTCATCTATCAAATACAGCCCACCCCTGTCATCAACACCAAATTCGAATTTAGTGTCGGCAATGATGATGCCTTTGGTCTTCGCGTACTCCGCCGCCTCGGTGTAGAGCCGGATCGATACCGCGCGGACCTTTTTCGCGAGTTCGGCGCCGACGATATTTTCCGCCTCCGCGTAAGAGATGTTCTCGTCGTGCTGCCCGGCCGGCGCCTTGGTTGCAGGGGTGAATATCACTTCGGGCAGCCTTTCCGCTTCCTTGAGTCCTGCGGGCAGCTTGATTCCGCACACCCTGCCGGTCTTCTGGTAGTCCTTCCAGCCCGAGCCGATGATGTAGCCGCGCACCACCGCCTCGATCATCAGCGGCTTGAACTTGCGCACGACCATCGCGCGACCCCGGACCTGGCTGCGCTCGTCCGGCGCGACGACCGATTCGGGCTCGATCCCGGTGAGATGGTTGGGGATCACGTGCGCCAGCTTGTCGAACCAGAAGAACGAGAGGTCCGTCAGCACGCGGCCCTTGTGCGGTATCGGCGTCGGCAGGATCACGTCGAACGCCGAGAGCCGGTCGCTCTGGATGACGAGCAGCCTGTCCTCGCCCACCGCGTAGAGATCGCGCACTTTGCCGCGGTGGAGGAATTTCAGGCTCTTGACGTTCGATTCAAAGAGAGTGGAGTGATTCGAGGTCATCGTTCTGGCTTGATAGGTCGTGAGTGGTGCTCGGTCAAATCAAACTAATTCAGCCTTCTTTCAACCCGACGCGCGGGCCGAACTCGAGAAGCTCTCTACTCACTTCGCCACTCATTTCAGCTCAGGCAGCTTCGCCGTCCGAACGGCTTCGGTTTGTTGCTTGCGAAAATCGACGAGCTTTTTCGCAAGGCTGGCGTCCTCGAGGGCGAGCATCGCCACTGCGAACAAGCCCGCATTGGCAGCGCCGGCCTCGCCGATGGCGAAGGTTGCGACCGGAATACCTTTCGGCATCTGCACCATGGAAAGCAGCGAATCGAGCCCCTGCAGGTGTTTCGACGGCATCGGCACCGCAAGGACAGGCAACGTTGTCTTGGCCGCCACCACGCCGGCAAGATGCGCCGCGCCGCCGGCGCCGGCGATGAAGCATTTCACGCCCTGCTGGATCAACCCGTCCATCCATTCGTTGAGGAGATCCGGCGTGCGATGCGCGGAAAGCGCCCGCGCGTCGTAGGCGACGCCGAAATCCGCGACGCTGCGCGCGGCGTGCTGCATCACTTCCCAGTCACTGGTGCTTCCCATGACGATGCCGACCAAAGTATGCACTGCGGGTTTCGCCACTGCGCCTTCTCCCGTTAATCGAGCGTCTACCGTCGCTCGATCCCTCACCCCGGATTTTCCATCCGGTTTCGAAGTGATCGATCGAGCGCGGTATTGTATCTTGCTGTCGTCCATTGTGGAGGCTTACCAGGGCCGCGTGCCGAAGTTCTCCTGGTAGCGCTGCGCGATCTCGTCGCGCGTAAATTGATGGTTCTGCCCGCCGCGCCGGGCGATCTTCACCGCACCCAGCAGCGACGCGAGGCGCCCGGTGATACTCCACTCGAGCCCGGCGGCGATGCCGTAAAGCAGCCCGGCACGGTAAGCGTCGCCGCAACCCGTGGGATCCACCACGTCTTCGGGTTTGACGCACGGGATCTCGATGCGAGAGCCGTTTTTATAGATGTGCGAGCCCTGCGCCCCCAGCGTCACCACGAGAGCCTTCACCATCCGCGCCAGTTCTTCGAGCTTTGTGCCGGTGCGGTCCTGGAGCATTTGCGCTTCGTAATCGTTGACCGCCACATAGCTCGCCATGCGCACGAATTCCAGCAGCTCGGGGCCGCTGAACATCGGCATGCCCTGCCCGGGATCGAAGACGAAAGGAATCCCGCCGTCGTGAAACTCGCGTGCGTGCTGCAGCATGCCATCGCGGCCGTCAGGCGCGATGATGCCGAGCTTCACGTCGCTGGCGTCGTGCACGTGATTCTCGTGCGAGTGGTTCATCGCACCCGGATGGAAGGCCGTAATCTGGTTGTCGTCGAGATCGGTCGTGATGAACGCCTGGGCGGTGTAGCTGCCCCGGACCGGGCGGATGTGCTGCTGCGAGAGCCGGAGGTTCTTCAACCGCTCGTCGTATGGACCGTAGTCTTCGCCGACGGTAGCCATGATGAGCGGCTCGCCGCCCAGCATGCTGAGCGTGTAGGCGATATTGCCCGCGCACCCGCCGAATTCACGCCGGAGCTCCGGCACGAGGAACGCGACGTTCAAAATGTGCAGCTGGTCGGGAAGAATGTGATTCTTGAACCGATCGCGAAACACCATGATAGTGTCGTAGGCGATCGAACCGCAGATCAATGTGCGCATGCGCAAGGTTGGCCGGAAAATTGCCTTGAAATTATAACCGCTTGTGACACCGCCCGCCCGTCATAGGACAATGCCTGGCAAACGGAGGATCGTTCCAGACTTTGTGAAAGGAGAATCTCATGTGGAAAGAGTTCAGGGAATTCGCAGTGAAAGGCAACGTCGTGGACATGGCCGTCGGCATCATCATCGGCGCGGCGTTCGGCAAGATCGTGGACTCGCTCGTGAAGGATCTGATCATGCCGCCCATCGGCTTGCTGCTGGGTAAGGTGGATTTCACAAATCTGTTCGTCGTGCTGAAACCCGGCGCGGCGCCGGAGCCCTATCTCACTGTCGAAGCAGCTCAGAAGGCCGGCGCGGTGACTTTCAACTATGGAATATTCATCAACACGATGATCTCGTTCGTGATCGTGGCGTTCGCGGTGTTCCTGCTGGTGCGCGCCATCAACCAGCTGCGGCGGGAAGAGCAGGCCAAGGCCGCCGAACCTGCCGCGCCGCCGGAAGAGATTGCGCTCCTGCGCGAGATCCGCGATGCGGTGAAGAAGTAGCGGCGGGTAACGGGCCGAAGGTGTCAGGAACCTTAGAATTGAGGGTTCCTGACACCTTAGGAGCCTTGCCGTCCCCCTACACCCCGCGGTCGCACGATAAATCTTTTTCGCGAAATTGCACATGTCCAGTTTTGCCGGCCGGTGGTTCACGACCTACGGTGCCATGGAATTGACGCAGGACGGGAGCCGCGTCGAAGGTTTCTACGAGTTCCAGACGCAGCGATGCGCCATCCAGGGAACCCTCCGCGACGGACGGCTCCACTTCACATACCAGGAACCCACGGCGGCGGGCGAAGGCTGGTTCGAACTGGTGAGGCATGGCAGATTCGCCGGCGAGTGGCGTCCTGAGGGCACTGAAAACTGGTCCCGCTGGACCGGTCAGCGGGAATTCGACGGAATCTGGGAAACTTCGTTCGGCCCGCTCCGGCTGGCGCAGGAAGCCGGCCGCGTCTTTGGATATTACGAGGGGTCGGGACCGAGCACGGTGGAAGGCCGGCTTGAAAATACCCGCCTCACCTTTCGCTACCGTGAGCCGCGCGCGCAGGGCGAAGGTTATTTCGAGCTCGCTGCCGATGCAGTCAGCTTTCGCGGCGAGTGGCGGGCAGACGGCACGCCGCAGTGGGCTTCGTGGCAGGGCCGGCGTCTGGCACCCGTGCCGGGCCTGCTCTGGCTCGTCGTGATCGAAGCCCATTGGCAACACTCGTACCACGACAAGGAGTATGCGTTCGGCCACATGCTGCGCGAGTTTTTCACGCGCTTGCCGCATGTGAACGTGCGGCAACGGTTTTTCGAGGATGAAGCAGGCCTGGAGCGCTGGTGCCGGGAACTCATGTATCTCGCCGAGCCGGTAGCGGTCGTCTTCGCGAGCCACGGCACGCAGGATGGACTGACAGTTCAGGGGAAGCCACTGGATACCCGGCAGGTCGTGGAGAGCCTGCGCTACGCAGAGAACATATTTCTCCTGCACTTTTCCTCGTGCCTCATGATGCAAGACGGCAAGGCGAGTGAGCTCGCGCGTGCGCTGCAGGAAGCTGTGCGTTTTCCCGTCTCGGGCTACGATCGCAGCGTAGACTGGGCGGGAAGCGCATTGATCGAGTTCCACTATCTCGACATGGTCCTCGGCAGGGGACTGGCACCCGCAGAAGCCGCCCGGCAAGTCCTCAATCTCATCGCTTACGCCGGCGAACAAGACCCCCCGGGTTCCCCGTATCCCGCCGCAGGTTTCCGCATCCTGATGCCGACACCGCGGTAGGCTGCAGCGAGCCCCCGTGCGCGTGATCGAATCCTCCAAATCTAGATATGGGGAGCGCCGGGCGACGGCCCAGGAATTGAGCACCGTCGCATGTTGAACCAGAGAGCTGCTATCCGACCAGCACCAGCAGCCAGACAACCGGCACGTTGATGAGCGACAGCATGACCGCCGCGCTGCCCATGTCTTTCGCCCGCTTGGCTAGCACGTGGTCCTCGAGCGAGATGCGGTCGGTGACCGCTTCGATACTGGAGTTGATGAGTTCGACCACCAGCACGAGGAGCACGCTCGCTACCATCAGCGCCTTGCCGATCCCGGGCGCCGGCGCATAGAGCGCCAGCGGGATCAGCACGAGGGCGAGCAGGACTTCCTGCCGGAACGCGTCCTCGTGCCTGAAGGCGGCGCTCAGTCCGTCGAGCGAGATAGAGCAACGCGCTCCACAGCGTGCGCCACGCCGGTCTTCCCTTTGTATGGGCGCTTCATAGCGGCGCCTGCCTGCCGTCGAGCTCGCGAAACTTTCAAGAAACGCCCTTCGTTCATGTCGTGCTTACTTCAGGGCGGCAAGCGCGGCTTCGTAGTCGGGCTCGCTCTTGATCTCGGGAACGAGCTGCGAGTGCAGCACTTTGTTGTTTTCGTCGAGCACCACCACCCCGCGCGCCGTGAGCCCCTTCAACGGTCCGTCGGCGATGTCTACGCCATACTTGGCATGAAAATCCCGATTGCGCACCGTCGAAAGCGTCACGACGTTCTGGACGCCTTCAGCGCTGCAGAAGCGATTCGCTGCGAACGGAAGATCTGTCGAGATCACGAGCACCACGGTATTGGGCTTGCCGCCCGCCTGCTCGTTGAAAATCTTCGTCGACTTGGCGCACACGGGTGTATCGAGGCTCGGCACGATGTTGAGCACCTTGCGCTTGCCCGCAAAATCCTTCAGCCCGACGTCCTTGAGGTCCTTGGCCCACAAGGTGAAGTCGGGCGCCGTGTCACCCTTCTTCGGAAAGTTGCCTGAAACGTTGACCGCGTTGCCGCCCAGCGTGACGGTTGCCATGTTTGGTCTCCTCTTGATGGGGCACACAGTATAACGGTGAACGGAACTCTTCTCCCTCACGGCGGTGGAGCAGCCATCAGATCGAGCCGGAACCCGGCCGGGTTTATATCCCCGGTATCGAGGTCAAGGCGAATCGTCATCTCGGCGCTGGCGGGAATTCCCGCTCTCACGTCCCGGCCTGGCTCGAGATAGTCGCCCGGTAGAAAAATCCGCCGCGCCAGCGTGTGCTCCCGGTTATTCGTCAGCACGAGGTCTAGCGCGGGATAGCCGAGGTCGTAGCCGGCGTGGTTGCGCACCGTTGCTGTGAGCTGGATGAGGGCCGGCCGCGCCGGATCGTTCGCCTGCAAATCGGAGGCCTCGATGACGATCAGCCGCGGCCGCTGCGGCAGGAAGAGGCCGCATTTGAAGAGGTCGCACATCCGCGCGAGATAGGGACGCGACCAGGGTAAATGCGCGGCGAGCTCACCACGGTAGACATAAACGCCCTGCGCTGCGAGTACGAGCAGCAGGAGCGCAGCTCCGATCGCCCACCGCCGCGCGTTGCGCGACCTCGCCTCACGGTTCTCTTCGAGAAACAGGTGGTCGTCGATGGTGAGCTGTTCGGGCTCCGGGCCAAAATCCTTCGTTTCGTCCGCGCTCTCGCTCCTCACCGCCACGTCTCGTGCCGGCTCGGCAGCGGCTGCCGCAAGCTCCGTCGCAGAAACCGGCTCGAGCTGGAAAACCGGCTCGGTAGGCGCAGCCGCCGGAGCCGGCTCCGCCACCGCCGCGGCTTGCTGTGAGGGCGCCTCCGGCACGGCGAGGTCTCCAGCCGTGGAGAGCGTCTTGAAACCGTCGAACACCGTCATGCAGCGCCCGCACCGCACCATCCCGTGCTGAGCCTGCAACTGAGGCGGCGCGACACGGAACTTCGTATTGCACTCGGGGCAGCGCGTGACCATCGCCATCAGCGCATCCTCATTTTCGTACCGATTTTCTCACTCCCGCGAGCAACACCCAGTCCTCCTCTTCGCTTTCCTTGCCGATCTCGAACCACTCCCCGTAGGCGGCGCAGACCTCCGCCGTCTGCGACCCGAGTATTCCCGCGAGCGCAAGGCGGCCGCCGGGCGCCGTCAGCCCCGCGAGCAACGGCGCGAGCACCATGAGGGGACGAGAAAGGATATTTGCGACCACGATATTCGCCGCCCGGCCGGCGCGATCGGCCGCCGCGCGGAATTCAATGTGAACCTGATTTTGAATTGCATTCCCGCGCGCCGCAAGCAGCGCCTGCTCGTCGATGTCAATCCCAAGAGCGCTGCCGGCACCGAGCTTCACGGCGGCGATCGCGAGTATGCCTGAGCCGCAGCCGTAGTCGATGACCGATTCGCCGCCCGTTATCGCCCGTTCGAGCCAGTTCAAGCACAGGCGGGTCGTGGGATGATTGCCGGTGCCGAAGGCCATGCCGGGATCGAGGATGATGTTGACGGCTTGCGGATCGGGAACGGCGTGCCAGGTCGGAACGATCCACAGCCGCGAAGAAATCCGGATCGGCACGAACTGAGCCTGGGCCGCGCGCACCCAGTCCTGATCTGCGACAGGCTGCACGCGGTAAGGCGGCAGAGCAACGCCAGCGCGTGCGCACGCCGCCCCGGCCAACGCCCGGACATCGGCATCCCCGACAACGAGCGCACGAACGATGTTACGCCGCCATGCGCCCGGCGCCGGCGGGCCGCCTTCCGCGTACAGGGCCTCTTCGGTGTCGGATCCCGCCGCGGCATCCGCGACATCCACAGCAAGGGCGCCCGCTTCGAGTAAAGCGTCGGTGACGGCTTCGACCTCGGATGACGGCACCTCGAACGAGAGGGAAAGCCAGGACATCGGTTGGTGATGGGTGATGGGTGATGGGTGATGGGTGAGTGGGATAGTACCGAAACCCTACGCGTGCAAAGGTGGCGGGCCCGCGACCCAGCACTCCTCACTCATCACTCCTCACGGATCATTTTGGCGAGCTTTTGCTCGAGGTAGTGGATACTCGCGCCGCCCCGCAGGAACGCCGCGTCGTGCAGCAGCTCCTGGTGGAGCGGGATGTTGGTCTTGATGCCCTCGACCACCGTCTCGGAGAGTGCGATATTCATGCGCGCGATCGCCTGCTCGCGGTTGTCGCCGTAGGCAATGATCTTGCCGATCAGCGAATCGTAGTGCGGCGGGACGAAGTAGCCGTTGTAGACGTGCGAATCGACGCGGATGCCGGGGCCGCCGGGCACGTGGAACGAGGTGATGCGGCCCGGAGAAGGCGTCCCGCGATAGGGATCCTCGGCGTTGATGCGGCATTCGATCGCGTGTCCCCGAAACTGCACATCGCGCTGCCTGATCGGCAGCTTCTCGCCCGCGGCAATGCGGATCTGCAACTGTACGATGTCGATGCCGGTCACGAGCTCGGTCACTGGATGCTCGACCTGCAGCCGGGTGTTGATCTCGATGAAATAGAACTCGTCCCGGTCGTACAGGAATTCGAAGGTCCCGGCGCCCTCGTAGCCCAGCTTGCGGCAGGCTTCGGCGCACCGTTCGGCTATGCGCAGGCGGGTGCGCTCTGGGATATGTAGAGCGGGTGCTTCCTCGAGGATCTTTTGGTGCCGCCGCTGAAGCGAGCAGTCACGCTCGCCGAGGTGGATCGCGTTGCGGAATTTGTCGGCCAGCACCTGGAACTCGATGTGGCGCGGGTTCTCGAGGTATTTCTCCAGATAGAGCGCCGGATTGCCGAACGCGGCTTCGGCCTCGGTCCGGGTCATCTGGACCGCGGTCATCAGCGCCGCTTCAGTGTGCACGACGCGCATGCCGCGCCCGCCACCGCCGCCGGCCGCCTTGACCATCACCGGGTAACCGATGGCACGCGCGAGCTTCACGATGTCGTTGGCCTCTTCCGGCAATGGCCCCTCCGTTCCCGGCACGACCGGGATCCCCGCTTTCTTCATCGCGCTCTTGGCGTTCAGCTTGTCGCCGAGCAGTCTGATCGTCTCCGCCCTCGGCCCGATGAACACGAACCCGCTTTGCTGGACGCGCTCGGCGAAGTCTGCGTTTTCCGCGAGGAAGCCGTAACCCGGATGAATCGCCTCGGCGTCGGTCACCTCCGCGGCGCTGATGATGGCCGGAATGTTGAGGTAGCTGCTTGCCGAAGGCGGAGGACCGATGCAAACGGATTCATCGGCCAGCTTGACGTACTTGGCCTCCCGATCCGCCTCCGAATGGACCACGACGGTTTTGATACCGAGCGTGCGGCAGGTGCGCTGGATGCGCAGCGCGACTTCGCCGCGGTTGGCGATCAGGATTTTTTCAAACATCTGGGACAAACCGGTGAGGGGTGATGAGTGATGGGTGATGGGAGAAAATCTGGTCTCCCCGGGGCGCGTCCTTAGCCATTACCCAATCCCATCCCATCTCCCATTACCCGAGTATGAACAGCGGCTCGCCGTATTCCACCGGCTGACCGTTCTCCACCAGGACCGCTTTCACCGTGCCGTCACGGTCGGCCTCGATCTCGTTCAGGAGCTTCATCGCCTCGATGATGCATAGCGTATCGCCGGACTTGACCGTCTGGCCGACATCGACGAATGGCTTGGAGCCTGGTGCCGACGTGCGGTAGAAGGTTCCGACCATCGGGGAGCGGATCACGTGCCCCTCCGGGCGCGGCCTCCTCCGCCTGGAAACCGACCGCTGGCGGCGGTGCAGCTGAGCCAGGAGCACCGCCGCAACGGTGTACACCTGTGCGGGCGCGGCGGGCGGGGCGGCGGTTGGTCCGGTCCGGCAGATGCGGACTTTCTCCTCGCCCTCGGTGACCTCGAGCTCGGCGATCCCGGACTGCTGCACCAGATCGATCAGCGACTTCAGCTTCCGCAGATCCATGGTCAACGCTTGCGCTTGGCTACGTGCTGCAGCGCGAATTCGAGCGCGAGCTCGTACCCCTTCGCGCCCAGCCCGCTGATAATGCCGACCGCGATATCGGTGAAGAAGGACTTGCGCCGGAACGATTCACGCGCGAAGACATTCGAGAGATGTACTTCGACAAACGGAATGCCGACTGCCGCGAGGGCGTCCCGCATGGCGACGCTGGTATGGGTGTAGGCGGCGGGATTGATGATGATGAAGTCGACACCATCCTTCTGCGCCTGCTGGATGCGGTCCACCAGCTCCGCCTCCGAGTTGCTCTGGAACGCCACCAGCCTGGCACCCGCGGCCGCAGCCCGCTTAGTGAGCCCGGCGATTATTGTCGCCAGGGTGTCTTTCCCGTAATGGCGAGGCTCCCTGGCACCCAGGAGGTTCAGGTTAGGGCCATTGATGACGAGCAAGTGCCTGTTCTTCGCCGGCATTAGGATCGTGATTTCTACGCAGTTTTTCCTGGCCTAACGCCGGAAAACGCGTGGTGTTTCCCCCTGGAGATACGCCACAGTTAGGATATTTTAGCTGAACTTAGAGGATCTTACCAAATTTTAGGGCGGTATTCGATCACAACAGTGGACGAATTACTGCCTCCAATTTGGCTTCTTTGAGGCCGCCGGGATGGCGGCTCGTCACATTGCCCTGGCGATCCATCACCAAGGTGAAAGGCAGCACCCCGATGCGGTTACCGCTCTCGCGCATCAACGCCATCGTATCGAGCCCGCCCATCAACAGCGGATAGTTGATGCCGAACTCCCGGGCGAAGTTACTCACGTTTTCCGGCTGGTCAAATGCAATGCCTACGAACTGCAGCCCTTGCGCTCGGTATCGCTCCTGCATCCGCACGAACTCGGGGATTTCCTCGCGACAGGGGGCGCACCAGGTCGCCCAGAAGTTAATCACCAACACGTGGCCGCGCCAGCTCTCGAGCGTCTGGCTATCCCCCTTCACGTCCGTCAGCCGTACGGCCAAAAGGGCCCGGACGGCGGCGGGATTCCCTTCGTCGGGCCGTACCCCGCCGCCGCGCCAGAGGTTGAACCCGAAGCCGGCCGCTGCTGCCACCAGCCCGACGGCGGCTGACGTAAGCCAGAAGCGCCGCCGCCCCGAGATCACGGGAAACTCAACACTTCATCCAGCACCGCCACGAACTTGTCCGCGGGCTGGAAGCCGATCACTCTCAAGCCCTGGATCTCGCGTCCATTGCCGTCGAAAAAGACGATGCCGGGGGGTCCAAACAGGCGAAAGCGCTTGAGCAGCGCGGCGTGTTCGGGACTATTGGCCGTGACATCCGCCTGCAACAAGAGCAGGCCCCCAAACCGCTTCCTCACCCGCTCATCGGTGAAGGTGTAGCGCTCCATTTCCTTGCAGGAGATGCACCAATCGGCATAGAAATCGAGCATCACGGGCTTGCCCGCCTGAGCGACACGCGCTTCAAGCTCGGAGAGGCTCGCCACCCGCTGGAAGGGCGTTTCCGCGGAACGTTCCGCCATCGCCCCCGTGTCCAGGCCGGAGAGCGGTTGCAGGAGATCGCGGCCGCCCGACAATGCGCCGATCGCATACGCGATGCCAGTGACGAGCGCGATGACGCCGACCCCTTTGCTGAAGCGCTGGAAACCGTGAGCGTCGACGGGCAACGGATCAGTGGCGCGCAGAAATATCGCCGTACCGATCAACAAGGCCGCCCAAGCGCCCATCTGGACCGACACGGGGAGGAATGGCGAAACGATGAAGATGGCCACGGCGAGGAGCAGCACGCCGAAAAAGCGATTCACCGTTTCCATCCACGGACCGGCTTTCGGCAACAGCGCCCCAGCGGATGCGCCGACCGCGAGCAGCGGCGCGCCCATGCCGAGCGCCAGCGCGAACAAGGCAAGTCCACCCAGCACCACGTCCCGGCTCTGGCTGATGTAAAGCAGCGCTCCGGCGAGCGGCGCTGCCACGCAGGGCCCCACGATCAGGGCCGAGAGCGCTCCCATCACGAATACCCCCGCCGCCCGACCGCCGTGCATGCGGTTGGTCGCGTCAGCGAGGCGGCTTTGCAGCGCTACCGGCAATTGCAACTCGTAGACACCGAGCATCGCCAGAGCGAGCGCCACGAAAAACGCCGCGAACGCCCCGAGCACCCACGGGTTCTGCAAGGCCGCGGCCAACATCGCGCCCGACAATCCTGCGGCGACGCCCGCTGCCGCGTAAGTGAGCGCCATGCCGAAAACGTAGGCTGCGGCAAGCAGGAAGCCGCGCATTTTGGTGACATTGCCTCCCCCGCCTACGATGACGCCGGAGAGTATGGGCACCATGGGCAGCACGCAGGGGGTGAAGGCAAGTAGCAGCCCGAAACCGAAGAAGCTCGCCACCGTGAGCCAAAACCCTTCAGCGAAGACCCGCGCGATGCGAGTGTCATCGGCGCCCGCCGGCGTTCGTTTGAGGCCGAACAGTTCCGACAGCGGCGCATCGGTTGTCGTCCCGCCCGCCGCGGCGAGGCGCAACTGCGCCTTCTGCTCGTGCGGGACGTAGCACACTCCGACGTCCGCGCAGCCCTGCGAAACTGCGGTGAGAGTGATCGCGGGCACGTCCGCCTGGACAAGGTCGAAGGGCACCACGATGGTGAGATCGCCGCGGTAAGTCTCGACCTCGCCAAAAAATTCATCGTGCTTCTTCTTCCCTGGAGGAAGCTGCGGCATGCCGAGCTTCGCCTCCTGCGGCGCCAGTGAAAACTGGAACTTGTCGCGGTACATGTAATACCCGGGCGCGATCTGATAGGTGACTTCGATCGAGCGCGCGTCCTTGAGCCGCGCCGCGAAGCGGAACGCCTGCTGCGGCTCCAGCAACTCCGGTTCGGCAGAATGAGCCAGCCCCGACACCAGCAGCAACAAAGATAGAAGTAGCCGCATGATGTATCCCCTAACCTATCGAGATGGACGTCCCCTCGTTGACCCATTCCAGGAATGCGGGAAGACCCCGCACGATGGGGAGCGCGACGATTTCGGGGAGTTCGTAGGGGTGCAGCTCGCCGATCGCCGCCTCGAGCTCTTCGTAGAGCGCCGCCCGCGTCTTGATCAGCACGGGCACCTCCTTGGCGTTCTCGACAGCCCCTTTCCAGCGGTAGACCGAAGTGCACTCCGCAAGCACGTTTACGCACGCTGCGAGCCTGCGCTCCACCAGTTCCTGGGCGAGTCTTTCCGCCGCACCGCGATCGGGCATGTTGGTGAGCACTATGAGCGTTTCATTCATATGGTCTGGACTGCGTGATGGGTGATGGATGATAGGTGATAAGGTTCCCGCAGAGCGGAACTTACCGCTCTTAACATGTCACTGGCCACCGATCACTCATCACCTATCACTTATCACTATCCTCGAGGCTTTGCGGCAGCAAGGCCGTCGTGGACGGTGGGATAGCGCAGCTGCAGGCGCAGCTCGCGCTTCAAGCGGCGATTCACGAGCCGCCGCGACTCGTTCATGAACGAGAGCTGGTTCGCGGGTATGAGGCGATCCGCTTCGGCGCGCGTGAGGCGCGGCGGCCGCGCCAGCCCGAAGCGTTCGGCGACGAGGTCGAAGTAATCACCCATCTTTATCGGAGCGTCATCGGCCGCGTTGTACGTGCGTCCAGGGCTTCCGCGGTACAGCGCTGCGACCACGATGCGCGCCAGATCGTCCGCGTGGACGTGATTGACGAACGCATCGTCTTCGGTGTTCAGCGCGGGTGTGCCGCGCTCGAGACGGGCGAGTGGGAGCCGGTCTGACGCGTAGATGCCGGGCACGCGCAGTATGCTCACGCGCACGCCGCTGCGTTTTCCCCACGTGCGCAGCTGCCGCTCCGCGTCGGCGCGCCGCTGCGCGCGCTCGGTCTGTGGGCGCGGCGGGCGCGTTTCGGCCACCAGCTCTCCGTTGCAATCCCCATAGACACCGCTCGTGCTGATGTAGACGAACTGCTGTGGTAGACTCCTCCGCTTTCCGAGCGCCGCTATGAGGTGCGCGGTGCGAGTATCGCGCGCGCCGCGTTCCGGCGGCGGCGCGAAATGCACCACGTCGTGAGCGAGTCCGGCAAGTGGCCCGAGTGATGCAGGCCGATCGAGGTTTCCCGGTATCGGAGTAACACCGATCGCGCGCAATGGCGCCAGGCGCTGCGGGCTGTGCGACAGCGCGTAGAGGCGATAGTGTCCGCGCAGCAGCGGAACCATACGGCTCGCCACGTCACCGCAGCCTACAATGAGCAAACGTCTCATAATCTTGGATTTTAGCGTGATCTCACCCTATAGGCCCAATCTCCCCACGAGCGCCACCGACAAGTGCCGATCAACGCGGTGAACGGGTGAACGAGTGAGTCCGCCCCACCCGCCCCACCCCTCGCCTGCTCTGCAGGCTCTCCCCTATAGCAGGGAAAGGTGAATTCTCTGTCGTCCCCCGTTCACCCGTTCACCCGTTCACTTGTTCACTCGTTCACTCGTTCACTGACTTCTCGCATGCCCTACCACGTCACCGTCAAGCCGACCAACCACACATTCACCGTGAACGACGGTGAAACGGTGCTCGATGCCGCGCTGCGCGAACACGTGGTCATCGCATACGGCTGCCGCAATGGGGCGTGCGGCACCTGCAAGGGGAAGCTACTCGCGGGCGAGCTCGATTACGGCACGTATCAGAAACACGCCCTGCCCGACGCCGAACGGGAGGCCGGCATGGCGCTGTTCTGCCAGGCGCGGCCGTTGAGCGATCTCGTCATCGAATGCCGCGAGATCGCGGGTGTCAAGGACGTTCAGATCAAGATGCTGCCGTGCCGGGTGCAGCAGATGCAGCGCGTCGCCCCCGACGTGATGGTGCTGCGTCTCAAACTACCCACGAACGAGCGGCTGCAGTTCCTCGCCGGGCAATACATCGACATCATCAAGAACGGCGCGCGACGCAGTTTTTCCATGGCGAATCCGCCGCACGACGACGCGTTCCTGGAGCTGCATCTGCGCAACTACGGCGGACCGTTCAGCGAGCACGTGTTCACCCGCATGAAGGAGCGGGACATCCTGCGTTTCGAGGGGCCCTTCGGTACTTTCTTTCTGCGCGAGGACAACGCGAAGCCCATCGTGTTCGTTGCAAGCGGCACTGGCTTCGCGCCGGTCAAGGCGATCATCGAGCACGCATTGCACAAGAGGATCCCGCGCCCGATGACCCTTTACTGGGGCTGCCGCGTGCGCGCCGACCTGTACATGAACGAGGTGGCGGAAAGCTGGCAGCGCGAGCACGGCGTCCACTACATTCCTGTGCTTTCCGATGCACTGCCCACGGACAACTGGATCGGCCGCACAGGCTTCGTGCACCGCGCGGTAATGGAAGACTTACCTGATCTTTCCGGCCACCAGATCTACGCCTGCGGGGCGCCGGTTATGGTCGAAGCGGCGCATCGCGATTTCACGGCGCTATGCAAATTGCCGGAAGACGAGTTCTATTCGGATTCTTTCACTCCCTCGGTGCCCGAGGCTTCAACGGCGTGACGAGTGACGGGGAACGAGTGTCGGGTGACGAGATACGAGATACGTGATACCAGTTGCGAGATGCGGGTTAAGAGATACGGGATATCCCGGATCACACATCCCGGATCACGCATCCCTCATCCCTCCGCCCTCATCCCTCATCCCTCCATGACCGGCGCCCGCAATTTTGCCCTGCTCTCCGTCGCCGCCGCATTGGCGACGATAGGTCTGAAGACGCTGGCGTGGTGGCTCACGGGTTCCGTCGGTTTGCTTTCGGATGCGCTCGAGGGGACGATCAATCTCGCCGGCGCCACGGTGGCGCTCGCCATGTTGAGCATCGCCGCGCGTCCACCCGATGAAGACCATGTTTACGGCTATGGCAAGGCCGAATACTTCGCGAGCGGCATTGAAGGCACGCTGATCCTGGTCGCGGCGATTGCCATCGCCGTCGCCGCCGTCGACCGCCTCATCACGCCACGCCCGCTGGAGCAAGTCGGGACCGGCCTCGCCTTGTCTGCACTCGCATCCCTGGTCAATTTTGCCGTAGCGCGAAAACTGCTGGAGGCCGCCCGCCATTACCGGTCCATTGCGCTCGAGGCCGACGCCCGGCACCTGACGACCGATGTGTGGACCTCGGCAGGCATCATCCTCGGCGTAGCCGCCGTGTGGCTCACCGGCTGGGAACGGCTCGATCCGCTGATCGCCCTCGCGGTAGCCGTGAACATCGTGTGGGCGGGCTACCAGCTCATGCGCCGCTCGTTCCAGGGCCTGCTCGACCACGCACTGCCGGAAAGCGAGCTTCAGGCTCTAAACCGCGTGCTCGACCGCTATCGCACCGAAGGCATCGATTTCCACGCGGTGCGCACGCGACAGGCAGGCGCGCGCTCCTTCGTGACCTTGCACGTGCTGGTGCCGGCGAGGTGGAGCGTGGCGCGGGGGCACGACATGGGACATCAAGTCGAGACCGCCATCCGTCAAGCTCTGCCTGGTATTTCCGTGCTCACCCACGTCGAACCCCTCGGCCGTCCCGAGTCGTATCAGGACATGGGCCTCGATCGCTGAAGGTGTCAGGAACCCTCACTAAGGTTCCTCACACCTTAAGGCCGTCGGCTACGTCTCTGGTTGCTGCGCTCGGCGGGGCGCTGGGAGTGCCGCGGGACATTGACCCGGCGGGTCGTTTGCCGGACTTGCTCGCGGTCCGGGCCCCCCTCGGTGTCGGGGTAGTCGCGTCCGCGTTTGCTGGACGCGGCCGGCAAATCTCCTCCTTTCCTGGCAGGAGTTTTTGCGGAGCGCTTTGGACTTTTCATGATGGCGTGCCTATTTAATGAACCCCATGGTCAGACTCGCCAATACGCATGCCAGTTCCTGCGCCTCACGGAATTCAATTCGGTGACTCGGACGATGGGGCGCCGCCATGCGGATTGCACTACCTGACCAGTTCTTGCTAGGCCTTCAGTATCAGGTACACAAAGATTATTGACGCCAGGAAACTAAGCAAGCTGCGCACCGCGTGAAGCTGGCCCCACTTCTCCAGCAGTGCCCGAGTGTCCGATGATCCGAGGTCTCGCCCGGGAGTCAGTAATCGATCGTTCGTGCGCTTGATTATGATCAAAGTGAATGGCACTACGGAACCGATAGCCACGGCCCCTACAAACCACATGATCCCACCGCCAAGTAGCCATGCTGCAACCCCGGCCAGGAAACTTACTATCGCCAAGGGCGCCTGCATTAACGTAGCGCGCCTATAGCTTGGAGCCCATACCGTTGCGGCGATTCGAGTGTCACAACTCATACGCGCGGGATGCTCGACGAGATTGATGTAGATTGCGGCGCCGGCAAATACCGTGCAGGTCAAAACCGCAAGAAACTGGATCGCGGCAAGCATGCGTCGCCCGTGCGTTTTCGAGGGCTTAACACCAGCGCTCAGCCGCGACTCGCGCGGCCCGGTCGTCGCGACTTGGGCCTGCGTCCGGCGCGACTCGTCGGCCGCAGCGCCTGGTTAGGCGCCGGGATGGGCTGGGTGGACCTTCCGTCTTGCTCTGGCCACCATGTTTCAAAGACTGAATCGAACGTCTTGGGCGCGAGCGCAGAGCCGCCAAGTTGGGCGTTCAGCATCAGCATAACCCTCTTCATTTCGTCCAGGCCAAACTTGGCGTTTCCTCAGCGACTTGATCATCCGAGGAGGAATTGGTCACCCGCGTCTCGGAGCCGCAGGTTCGACTCCTCGAAGGCCCGCATGGTATCCGCCACGTCGTACGGCTTCTCCGCGAAGGTCGTGGGATCCCACTCGCTGCGCGGCGTCGCGAAAAAATCGCCGCCATACACGTGGATCGCGGCCGTAATCTGATCCAGCGGGTTCGTCACCGCGTGGATGATCGCCGCGCCGAGCGGAACCGTTTCCTTCGCGTTCAGCTCCTTGGTTCCGTGCTGCTTCAGCCCATGCTCGCTGCGGCGGAAAAAGATGTTCTGCTCGCAACCTCCATAGATGCCGATGACAGCCCAGATGCGATGATCGTGGGGCTTGAACACCATCCGCGGTCCCCAGCGCAGGTTGAGTATCGTCAGATCGTCCGCACGGTACAGCAGGTCGACTCCCGCGAGCTTCGGTTCCCCCAGCTCCCGTACGATGTGCGCGGGCTCGCGTACCGCTCGCGCCACCAACTCCTGGATCGCGGCCTGCGCATTGCTTTCCTCGAGCGCCGCGCGGCATTCCTCGATGAAGCGTTCTTTGTGAAACGTTGCCATTTTCTCCTCCTCTGGAGGATCAAGGTAGGACTCCGGATCAAGGATTCAGCTGACCACTCGCAGTTCGTATCGGATTCCTTCTCGCGTCCTTCGTGTTGAGGCTTCACAAAGGTGTGCGCCGGCGGCCGCCCGTGACCGTCCGCAACTGCGCGAGCGCGAGGTCGAGGCTCTCGCGGTAGTTCTTGCGCGCCGCGTCCGCGTTGCCGAGCCGCTCGTGCAGCTGCGCCAGCGCGAGGTGCGCTGAATAGGAGGGCTCGATTGCGATGCTCGCGTCGAGATAGCTCTGCGCCTTGCCCCACAGCTCCTGTTGCGCGCACAGCCTGCCCAGCGTGAGCAGCAGCGTCGCATCGTCGGGATGCTTCTTGAGCCAGGCCTCCGCGCGCTCGATGCGCGCGACGGTGTCGCCGCCGTCGCACTCGGCGTAGAGAGCGACGAGCTCGCTGTCCCACTCCTCGGCGAGCGCTTCTTCGATGATGAGGTGCGCCTTGAGGCAGCCGCCAAGCGAGGTGAAGCATTGCGCGGCAGCCGCGGCGACCCGCCGGTTTGTCTTTTCCTGCTGCGGCACCTTGCGCCAGGCTTCCTCGAGAGAGCGCGTATCGAGAGCATGGCGCTTGAGATTCTCGGCGAGCGCGTAGCGCCGGATCTGATCGGCCTGCACGGCGTCGAACGCGTCGCGCTTTTCCAGCTCCCCGGCGAGCAGCAGGACCTGTTCCCAGTTTCGCGCCTGTTGCTGGGCTTTCAGCTCCAGCCGCAGCGCGGCGGTATGCTTGCGCGGCAGCGCTTTCAGCCGCTCCAGAGCTTCCTCATACTGCCGCTGTTCCAGCAGCAGCTCGGCTTCGGTCACGATTCGCGGGAGATCCTCCTCCGGATTGGTCCCGGCCGCCTGTGTGAGATACGCGTCGCGCCGGTCGTAGCCGCGCAGTTCGTGCGCCGCGCGCGCAGCCAGCACCGCGCTCAACCGGGTGTGCTCGCCCAGTCGGATCGAAGCGGACGCCGCCTGCTCCGCCCTCGCATAGCGCCCCGCGAAATACTCCTGCAGCGCCTCCAGCAGCGTCGCCCGCGCCTTCTCGCGGCGGCGCGCCAGGCGGTATTCGCGGACCCGTCGCGGCAGGCGCACGGTGGCCAACACCGCCCGCACGGCGGCATAGCTCACCGCGAACGCAAGCACGAGCCCCAGCAGCAGAAGATTGAGCGAGAATTCGACGCGCCAGGGCGGGATCACCAGCTGCACGTAGCCCGTGTTATAGCGCGCGAGCAGGGTCAGCCCCACCGCCACGGCGAAGATAGCGATAAGCCAGACGAGCGCTTTCACTATGAAGCCACCTCAAAAATCAGCAAAGATCATCAGCCGCCGATGCACGCCGATAAGAGGATCAATACATGATTCATTTCCGGCTGATTTATCCTCGATCTCATCTGCGTTCATCTGCGTTTATCTGCGGCTAATAATTCTTGATGTTGCCACTGCCCCTAGCGCGCGGTGCGCTCGCGCGTGAGTCGCAGAGTGCGCGATGCTTCCAGCGTGGCCGAAATATCCGGGATTTCGATGCTCAACTCGGCTTCGTGCAGATTGCGCAGGACGGCGGCGGCGTGCGCGACATTGTTGTTGTGAATGTCGTAGTAACGACCGAGCCAGTCGCGGGCGGCCTTGAGGTCCGCTTTATAACTTGCAGCGTCGCGCGCGAGCAGCGCCAGGCGGGCGCTGATCAACCGGAGCTTGAGATTCTCGCGCAGGAAAAACGCCTGCGACGGCGGGAGCAGCGGAACGTCGGACCTGTCCATCTGCTGGACGCGCACCAGCTGCCGCAGATCGGACCACGCTTCCCGCCAGAAGCGCGTCCACAAATTATCGTCTACCCCTTCCGCCACGACCTTTTCGGGCTGCGGGCGCACCTCCATCGCCAGCGGGAACCGATCGACCCCGGCAATCATGCTGTCGAGGCGGGTGCTTATAGCGAGTGTATCGACGTACGGGAGCGCCTTGAGCCGCTCGATGTCGCGATTGATCGCCCTGCGCAGCCCGAGGAGCTGAGGGCGATCCATGCGTTGCAGGCGCGCATCCGCCGTTTGCAGCGCAATCAGGGCGGTTTTGATGTTTCCGGCGAGCTGTAGTTGCTGGTTGGCGATCAGGATGGACTGCTCGATTTCCGCGTACGCCCATTCGTCGCGATTGCGCGAGACTTCCTGGTAGAGGGCCTCGAGCGCTATTTGCTGGTTCTGCGATTCGGCGAGACGGGCTTCGAGCACGCCAAGCTTGACCTGCGCTTCCGCTACCGCCTCGCGCACCTGTTCGGCCACGAGGCGGCTCTCCTTGTTCTGGGTGTCGGTATCGGCGAGTTTCTTGGCCAGCTCCTGCTTCAGGTCGCGCAGCTCTACGCGGCTGTCATACCAGTGCCACGCCGCCACCGCCAGGGCCACGATCGCAATCCACGCGGCAGGCGAGAACACGCGCCGCGCCGGATCGCGTCCTGATTCCGGGGCGGGTGATTGCACAAGGGGCTCGGGCGGCGCGGGCCGGTCGCGTCGCGATTCGGTTTCTGGCGATTCGCTCATGGTCGGGAGGAGAATCGGGCTAACTCAATAGTATGGGATCAAGCCGCGAGTGTCGCAAGAAGGGAGGAGTGTCGAGTGAAGAATCAATCACTGCGCCCTTCCCCTCGACCCTCGACCCTCGACACTCTGAAATAATCAATGAGTCCCGCGACGAGGCCATCGTCGCCGGGCTCCGTGGCGATGACCGTGGCAAGTCCCAACTCGCGCGCGGCTTGCGCGATGCGCGGGTGCGGCGCGAAGAGCGGCGTTTTCAAGAGCGGCGCGTGACCGACCGTGCCCACCAGATCGAACAGATGGCCCAGCCCCTCGCTGCTCGTAACCGTGACCGCGGAGAGCGCGTTACGCTGCCACGCGTCGATGAGCGGCGCGGGATCGCTGTTAGATCTCATCCGGCGATAGCATTGCGCATATTCGACGAGCGCACCGCGTGCCTGCAGACTATCGCCGAGCAACTCGCGGCCGCCTTCGCCGCGGAATACAACGACCCGTTTGCCGCGCGGCTGCGCGAGCTGAGGCAGTTCGAGCAGGGCTTCACTATCGAAGCGGCCGGCGGGCGCGATAACCTGGTCCACGCCGAAGCGCGCAAGTGCCTTGACGCTGCCCGGGCCGATCGCGACGACCGCGAGTTGCGGCGGCAAGGCACGCCGCGCAGCGATCGCCGTCAGCGCCTTGGCGACGGCATTCGGGCTGACAAAGACGGCAAGGTCGAATTCATGTAGCCGGTCGATGACGGCGTGCAATGCCCGGGGGTCTTCAACATCCCGGATCTCGATGACCGGAAAGAGAATCGCGTCGCCGCCGGCGGCGCGGATGCGCGACGCGAGCGCCTCCGCCTGGTGCGCCGGCCGCGTCACCACGATGTTTTTCCCCCTAAGTGGCTGATTCGTCATTGCAGCACGACAGAGGTGCTCTCGATCTCATCGCAAGAAATGGCGCAGGGGAAAAACATATGAGAAGCGAATTCAACGTTCTTGTTTTTCTTGGCGGCCTTGGCGTCTTGGCGGTTCAGCCTTGTTGCAGTTGAGCGAGGATCTCCGCGGCGCCGCGGCTCTTGAGATCTTCCGCCAGAGCCAGCCCCAGCGTCTCGCAATCCGCCGCCGCACCGCTGCGCTCGCCGTGCACCAGCCGTGTGCCGTCGGGCGCGCCGACGAAACCGCGCAAACGCATACGCTCTCCTGCGACCTCCGCGTACGCCCCGAGAGGGACATTGCAGCTGCCGGCCAGCGCCCGCGAAAACGCGCGTTCCGCCGCGACGCACCGCGCCGTGTCCGCATGGTCGAGCGGCGCGAGGAGCGCAACGAGTTCGGCCCGCTCCGCGCGGCACTCCACGCCAAGCGCGCCCTGCCCCGGTGCGGGCAGGCACTCTTCCGGTGCCAGCAGCGTCGTGATGCGGTGCGCGAGCCCCAGGCGCTTCAACCCGGCAGCGGCGAGTATGACGGCGTCGTACTGCCCCTCGTCGAGCTTTCTCACGCGGGTGTCGACGTTCCCGCGCAGCGGCGCGATCGTCAACCGCGAATGACGCGCTCGCAGCTGGCTTTCCCTGCGCAGGCTGGAAGTCCCGACGCGCGCGCCCGCGGGCAGCGCGGCAAGATCCCGATGGCGGTTCGACACGAACGCGTCGCGCGGGTCCTCGCGTTCGAGCATCGCGGTGAGCAGGCAGCCGTCCGCGAGCTGCGCGGGCACGTCTTTTGCTGAATGCACGGCCATGTCGGCGCGTCCCATCGAAATCGCTTCTTCGAGCTCCTTCACGAACAGTCCCTTTCCCCCTATGCTGGCAAGAGACACCCCGAGCCGCCGGTCGCCCTCGGTAGTCATGCCGAGAATCTCGACCGCAACGCCCGGATATAATGCAGCCAGGCGTGACTGAACGTGGCGCGCCTGCCACATCGCGAGCGCCGACTGGCGCGAGGCAATGACGATTTTTGCGGGAAGCTGCGTCTGCGGGGATGCGGTGCCGCCCACCATCGGTAATGGTCGCCGGATGTTCGTGAGAACGCCGGGAATCGCCCCGGCGCCTTCATTCTAGCAGCGTGCTACTCGGCCCGGTTCTAAAACTGCAACTGCATTTAGCCGCAGATAAACGCCGATATGAACGAACCCGCACTCCTCGCCACCGTCGACAAGGACCAGCCGTTACGCGAGGACATACGCCTGCTCGGGCGGCTGCTCGGCGACACGTTGCGCGAGCAGGAAGGACAGGAGCTCTTCGATCTGGTGGAGCGTATCCGGCAGGGCGCCTTGCACTTCCGCCGTGAAGGCGATCTCGGCGCGAAGGCGGCGCTCGAGAAGCTGCTCGACGGGTTCGATCACGGAACCGTAACGCGAGTGGTGCGCGCGTTCAGCTTCTTTTCGCAGCTCGCCAACATCGCCGAAGACGTGCACCACATCCGTCGCCGCCGCGCGCACCAGATCGCAGGCTCGCCGCCCCAGCCGGGCAGCATGGCGTTTGCGCTCGACCGCTTTCAGAGCGCGGGCGCTGGCCGCGAGGCACTGGAGGCGTTCTTCGCCAACGCGCTCGTCTCCCCGGTACTCACCGCGCATCCGACCGAGGTCCAGCGCAAGAGCATACTCGACTGCCAGATGGAAATCGCGCGGCTGTTGACGGAGCGCGACCGTTGCGCGCTCACCCCCGAAGAAGCGCGCGAACACGAGGAGCAGCTGCGGCGCGTGATACTGACGTTGTGGCAGACGCGCATCCTGCGCGCGGTCCGGCTCACCGTATTCGACGAGATCGAGAATGGTCTCGCCTACTATCGCTACACGTTCCTGCGCGAGGTGCCCGGGCTCTACGCCGAGATCGAGGATCTGCTCGGTGCAACCGTCGGTGCAATCAGCGTCGGGCCGGTGCTGAGGATCGGCAACTGGATCGGCGGAGACCGCGACGGCAATCCCTACGTCACCCCCGAGGTGACCTTGCAGGCGGTGCAGCGGCAAGCGACGGTGGCATTCGAGTTCTATCTCACCGAAGTGCACCGGCTGGGTGCCGAGCTCTCCCAGGCCCGGCGCCTGATAGGGGTCAGCGCTGCGCTCGATGCGCTCGCTGGCGCCTCGCCGGATCACTCCGAGCACCGCAAGGACGAGCCCTACCGGCGCGCGGTGAGCGGCATATACGCGCGCCTCGCCGCCACAGCGCATGCGCTGGGCCTCGAGCCTGGCGTGCGGCACGCACTCGCCGACGGCGCGCCGTATTCGAGCAGCGCCGAGTTTCTGGGCGAGCTCGACGTAATCGCAGAGTCGCTCGCGGCTAATGGTGCCGCCCGTGTAGCGCGCGGCCGGCTGCGTCATCTGCGCCGCGCGGCGCAGGTTTTCGGCTT
The DNA here is from genome assembly GCA_963802355.1 of uncultured beta proteobacterium. Classification (GTDB taxonomy): domain Bacteria; phylum Pseudomonadota; class Gammaproteobacteria; order Burkholderiales; family SG8-41; genus SG8-41. The sequence continues at coordinate 26,057 of CAWDIV010000019.1, forward strand.
TCACCTGTGCCCGCTCGACATGCGCCAGGTGAGCAGCATGCACGAGCAGGTCGTGGCCGAGCTCTTCGCCCGCGGGGCCAACCGTCCCGGGTACGCGCAGCTGCCCGAGCACGAGCGCAAGCGCGCGCTGCTCGACGAGCTGGCATTGGCGCGGCCGCTGCGCTCGCCCTACGTCGAGTACAGCCCGGGCACCGCGACCGAACTGAAGGTATTCGACGCCGCTGCGACGATACACCGCCGCTACGGCGAACAATCCCTGCCCAACTACGTCATCTCGAAAACGGACGGCGTGAGCGACCTGCTGGAAGTCGCGCTGCTCGCGAAGGAAGCGGGCCTCCTGGCCGCAGGCCCGGAGCCCAGGCTTGCGTTGAACATCGTGCCGCTGTTCGAAACGATCGCCGACCTGCGCGGCTGCGGCCGCATCATGGAAGAGCTATTCGCCCTCCCCGAGTACCGGTCGCTGCTCGAGAGCCGGGGTAACCTGCAGGAGGTGATGCTGGGCTATTCGGACAGCAACAAGGACGGCGGCTTCCTCACTTCGAACTGGGAGCTGTACAAGGCGGAAGTCGCCCTGGTGAAGGTGTTTGCGCGTCATGGCATCGCGCTTCGATTGTTTCACGGACGCGGCGGCAGCGTCGGCCGTGGCGGCGGGCCGAGCTACGAGGCAATACTCGCGCAGCCGGCGGGCTCGGTCGCGGGCCGCATTCGTATCACCGAGCAGGGGGAGGTCATCGCCAGCAAGTATGCCAATCCGGAGATCGGCCGCCGCAATCTGGAAACGCTGGTCGCTGCAACGCTGGAGGCTACGCTGCTCAATCGCGAGAGCCACGACTGGGACGCGTACGGCGGGATCATGGAGCAACTGAGCGCCGAGGCATATCGCGCATACCGCGACTTGGTATACGAGACGCCCGGATTTACCGACTATTTCCGCGCCGCGACGCCGATCAGCGAAATCGCAGAGCTGCACATCGGCAGCCGGCCCGCATCGCGCAAGCCCGGCGGGAAGATCGAGGACCTGCGCGCGATCCCGTGGGTGTTCAGCTGGTCGGCCTCGCGCGTGATGCTGCCGGGGTGGTACGGTTTCGGGTCCGCGGTGGAAACTTGGCTGCGCCGGGAAGGAGACCAGGGCCTGGCGCTGCTCAAAGAAATGCACGGCCGCTGGCCATTCCTGCGCGCGCTGCTCTCCAACATGGACATGGTGCTCGTCGAAATCCGACATGGGCATCGCCTCGCGCTATGCCGAGCTGGTCCCGGACGCGGCGCTGCGCGAGCGCATTTTCGGCGCGATCCGCCAGGAATGGGAGCGCAGCGTGCGCTATCTGCTGGCGATTACCGATCACCGGCAATTGCTGGAAGCGAACCCGCTGCTCGCTCGGAGCTTCCGCAACCGCCAACCCTACATCGACCCTCTCAACCACCTGCAGGTCACGCTGTTGAAGCGCTTCCGGTCCGGCGCAACCGACGAAACTGTCAAGCGCGCCATCCTCCTCACCATCAACGGCATCGCTGCGGGACTGCGGAACAGTGGATGAAGGTGTCAGGTGGATGAAGGTGTCAGGAACCTTAGAGTTTAGGGTTCCTGACACCTGCGATGACCAAGTGACCGAAATACCCGCCTCATCAGCTCTGTCGGCATAGACCGACAAAAAAACGCTTAGTCTTCCGTGGCCTGCGGCTCCTTAACGAGCCGCTGTCGTCATCGGGCGACGCTATGGGCAAACTTCACACCATAAGTCTTTGTATTTTTTGTAGATGATTTTGGCACGGGGGTTGCAGTCCGATAGGAATACCCAGTCGATCGGGTATTTGATGAAAGGAGATTCGGTAATGAACCGTAAAACACTTTTGGCACTGGCAGTGGCGGGTGGACTTGGATCGAGCGCCGCGTCCGCGGCGACATTCCTTTGCGAAACGAATCCCGCGGATATCTCTTTCAGGACTTGCACCGAAGTGGTGTCCGGTTCCAGCGCCGCGATGAATTTCCGGCCGTTGCCCGAGCCCCCGGTAACCACGTACTACTCTATCGAGCATCCTGTGACGGCGTATTCCATTGAGCGCCCGGCTGCTACCTACTATTCGTTTGACCAGGCGCCGCAGCCATCGCCGTCCCAGCTTCGCGTTGTTCCGTCGCGAACTGTTACGACCTATGAGTATTCGGGGCAGTGGCCGAATACCGAGCCTAGGGTATCGACCTATCGGTACTATACGTTGGACTCGGCTCGATAAGGGCGGTTAGACAGATCGACCTCAAGGGTCAGACTCGGTTAAACGCTGAGAAACCCTAACCCAACGCCCGGCCTTTGCGCTGGGCGTTGTGCTTTTAACCGCAGTGAAGACGGCGACCCTTTGAAGCAAACCTTAATCCGCTGGTTCCGTTCGCAAGCGCAACGCTGCTTTTGCGTGCGCGCTCGCTCCCGTACGCGTGATCCAATTCTCCAAATCTGTTGTACACGACAAAACGAGTCGGGCATACCTTCGTTAGGACGCCTTTAATCATCGTTCATTCTCGGTATAGCGCAACGCTGCTTCTGCGTGCGCGTTCGCCCCTCTACGCGTGATCCAATCATCTAGATTGTTTTTATGTCCCGTACATGTATTCAAGTCTCCACTATCCCTTCTACTCCCTCTTCAGTGTTTGTTTGAGCACTTCGGTGATGAGGCCAGTGTGGACGCGGCCCGAGCGGAAGGGTTCCGAGCGCAGGACCGTAAGCACCGCGGGAATGTTGTGTTTTAGGCCCTCGATCGCAAACGCTTCGAGCGCCTCCGCCAATACGTCTATCGCCCGCTCGCGCGTTTCCGCGTGCGCGATCACCTTCGCGATCATCGGATCGTAGTGGGGAGTCACCTCGCGGCCTTCCGCGAAGCCGGTTTCAACGCGGATCCCCGGGCCGTGCGGCGGGCGGAACACCTTGAGGCGCCCGGGCGATGGGAAGAAATTCTTCGGGTCTTCGGCATACACACGGGCCTGGATCGCATGACCCGTCAACCCGATCGTGGCGGGCAATATATCCGCCAGCTTCTCGCCGGCGGCGGAGCGGGTCTGGGCTTGCACGAGATCGACGCCGGTTACCTCCTCGGTCACGCCATGCTCGACTTGCAGCCGCGTGTTCATTTCGAGAAAATTGAACGCGCCGTCCGCACCCATCAGCATTTCCACCGTCCCGATGTTGTCGTAACCCATGCCGCGCATGATGCCGGCGATTTTCTCCGCTACGGCGGAAATCTCTGCGCGCGCGACATTGGGGGCCGGCGCTTCCTCGATCACCTTCTGGTTGCGCCGCTGCGTGGAGCAATCGCGCTCCCAGAGATGCGCGGCCCCTCCGTGCGCGTCACCGAGGACCTGGAACTCGACGTGGCGCGGCCGCTCCACCAACCGCTCGAGATACACTTCGGCGTTGCCGAAGCCCCGTGCGGCCATGGAACGCGAGCGCTCGACGGCTTCGAGCAACTGCGTTTCATCCCGCGCCGGCAGCATCCCGATACCGCCTCCGCCGCCGGCGGGCTTCACCAGCACCGGAAAGCCGATCACCCGCGCGGCGCGGAGGATCGCTTCTTTTTCAACCGGCAGCACGTCAGATCCCCTGGTGATCGGCATGCCGTGGCGCGCGGCGAGCTCCCGCGCCTTCGTCTTGTGTCCCATCGCGGCGATCCACCGCGGCGACGGCCCGATGAAACGCGACCCGCTGTCATTTACGCGCTGGGCGAACTCAGCGTTCTCCGCCAGGAAGCCGTACCCGGGATGCAGCGCATCGGCGCCCGACTTGCTCAGTACCGCCATCAGGATGTCCTGGTTGAGATAGCTCTCGCGCGCCGGCGCCGGCCCAATGGCATAGCTCTGATCCGCCAACTCGAGGTACGGCGCGCCGGCGTCGGCCTCGGAATAGACCGCCACCGCCTTGATACCCATTTCCCTGAGCGCCCGCAGCACGCGTGCAGCAACAGCACCACGATTGGCGACCACGACTTTATTGAACATCAGCGGCGTAATAGCGAGTGGTGAGTAGCGAGTGGACCAGACCCGCCTTATCAGTCACGCCCTACCAGTCACGAGTCACCAGTCACGCCTCATCGGTCACGCTTTCTCTAGTAGCTCGTGGGCCAAGTGCGCATCAGGTGCTGCCCTACGCCGCGGGTCATGCGCAGCCGGTAAACGTCGAGCATGCGGATCAGGTAATCGCGTGTCTCTTCGGGCCTGATGACGGCCTGCGCCGCAAATATCGCTGCAAGACCCCACACGTCGCTCGCCTGCTCGATCTCGGCGAGCTTCTCCTCGAAACCGGCGTCGCCGGGCTTCACGCCGTGGACGATGCGAGTGGCGAAATCCGGGCTCATGAAGCTCACCTCCGCCGTCGGCCAGGCGGCCACGTCGTCCGAATGGCGGCCGCCCCCCATGCACACGTAAGCGCGCCCGTAGCTCTTGCGAATAATCACCGAGAGCCTCGGCACGGTGAGCAGCGTCATCGCGTTCATGAAGTTCATGATCTTGCCCGGCGCGCCGCTCTTCTCGGCTTCGGTGCCGATCTGGAAGCCCGGCGTGTCCACCAGCAGCACGACCGGCAGGTTGAAGGAATCGCACAGCACCAGAAAATCGGTGATCTTGCGGCAGGCGTCGGCATCGAGCGCGCCCCCGCGATGCAGCGGATTGTTGGCGACGAGTCCCACGCTCTTGCCGCCTAACCGAGCAAGCGCCGTGACCGCGCTCTTGCCGAAGCGGGGCTTCAACTCGAATACGGTGTCCTTGTCGGCGGTCGCGCGGATGATGCGCTTCATGTCGTAGACCTGGGTGCGGCTTTCCGGCAGCACGCCGAAGACACCGGACATATCCGCGCCCGAGCCGGCCGGCACCGCGGCATCGGGCGGCGCTTCCTGATTGTGGCTCGGCAGATAGGAGAGAAAGCGGCGGATCGCCTCGAACACTTCTTCCTCTCTATCCACCACTTGATCCACCAGGCCGGTCACGTCCGCGTGCAGCCGCCACCCGCCCAGTTCCTCGAAATCCACCTTCGCGTTCAACGCCATCTCGATGAGCCGCGGGCTCGAGACCGCCATCGTTGCGCCTTTGTGCATCACCGCGAAATCGGCGAGGCAGGCGAGCCATGCCGACGACCCGAACGACGGGCCCAGCACGGCAGCTGCCATCGGCGATTCGCGCAGGCGTCGAAACTGCGTCGGGTCGTTGCCGAGCAACTGACCCATCCCGCGCGAGCCCATCGCGTCGGGCAGCCGAGCACCGGTGGATTCCCCGATGATCACGAGCGGCATGCCGCGCTCCGTCGCGGTGCGCTTCATGTGCGCGACTTTCTTGCTGTTGGTCGCGCTGGTGGAAGCGCCCTTGATGGTGAAGTCGTTTATTACCGCCGCCACGTCGCGGCCGCCGATCTTCCCATAGCCCGCGATCTTGCCGTCGGTGGGGGTCTCGGCCGCTTCTTCCGGATAGACGCCCGAAGCACCGAACAGTCCCGACTCGAGGAAGGAGCCGGGATCGAACAGCAGCGCTATGCGTTCGCGCGCGTTGAGCGTGCCGGTCTTCTTGCGTTTCGCGAGTTTTTCCGGCCCGCCCATCGCGCGCGCCTTCGCCCGGCGTTTCTCGTATTCGGCGAGGAGTCCCTCGAATGCCATCGGTTTTCCCTTACATTATCCGGAGGACGGAATCGTCATTGCGTGCCGTCAATCTCTCATCAACACATCATCGCGATCCCCCGGGAAAACCGAATATTTCCACGAGTGGAAAGCGGGGTATTCATGGTGGCTTTTTTACAGAGAACTGATTTCCCGCTGCGTGCTTCGCGGCGTTAGGTTGTGGCCGTGCTACCCATCCAGCACGGCCACAACCTGGCCTTCCGCGACCGGGTCCTTTTCCTTGACGAGTATTTCCTTCACGGTCCCTGCGTCTTCGGTGATGACGGGTATTTCCATCTTCATGGACTCGATCACGATCAGGATGTCTCCCGATTCCACCTTGTCACCCGGTTGCGACTTGATCTGCCAGACGGTACCGGTGATTTCGGACTTGATCTCGATGCGCGCCATGATGGCACTCGTTCCGCAATGGATTTGTTGGGGGACTTCCCGATCTGGTAGGATTCACCGCAAATTCTAGCACTTATGCGACGCAGCCTGCGCCGCATGACGGACCACCGGAGTACGACAAATGTTGAACGTGAAACCAGGCTGGATCGTCGCGCGGTACTGTCTGATGGCGCTGCTCTGCAGCGCGCCGCTCGGCATCTGCGCTCAGGAGAGAAAATTCGAACCGGTGGACGAGGCTGCTGGGGACGCGTCGTGGGTGAGCTTCAAGAAGCGGCTGCTAACCGCAGTGGAAAACCGCGACCTCAAGTTCGTGCTCAAAATCCTCGACCGCAACGTGCGCGCGAGCATAGACGGTACGCGCGGCGTCGCCGGATTCCGGAAGGCGTGGGATGTAAGTGCCGCCGATACTCCGCTGTGGCGTGAGCTGAGAGCGGCACTGTTTCTCGGCACGGCCTACCTGAAGAAAGAGAAGGGGCCGCGGGAGCTATGCGCGCCGTACTTGCTCGCCAGGTGGCCGGAGGACCTGTTTCCGGAAGACCACGGAGCGATCATCACGAAGGAGGTGCTGGTGAAGGCCGGCCCTTACGCCGACTCGCCAACATTGCAGACGCTGTCCTACGAAATTGTGCCCGTAACCGACTGGGAGGTCGCCGACAAGATTCTGGGCGACAAGCAGCGCTGGGTGAAAGTGAAAGTCAAGAGCGGTGAAGGCTATGTTCCGGACGAACAGATCCGCAGCCCGATCGAGCATAGCGCCTGCTTCATCAAGACCGAAGGCGGCTGGCGCATGTCCGCATTCGCGCCGGCCGGCGGATAGTTATTCGGACTCCAGTCTCTGGTCAGTGATCACCGCTCATGGGGCAGGCTTTGCCATAATCTGTATCGTGTCAGTCATGATCTCCGCCGGCGCACAGGCGCTCGACTTGCAGGGCCATCGCGGCGCGCGCGGCCTGCGCCCCGAGAATACGTTACCCGCATTCGCCCACGCGCTCTCACTCGGCGTGACGACGCTCGAGCTCGACGCAGGACTGACGAAGGACGGCGTGGTGGTCGTCAGCCATGATCCGGCGCTCAATCCGGACATTACGCGTGGCCCCGGCGGAAAATGGCTGGAGCGCACCGGTCCGGCGATCTGGAGCCTCACCTATGATGAACTGCAGCGCTACGACGTCGGCGCCAAGAAGGCAGGTAGCGCTTATGCCAAGCGTTTTCCCGCCCAGCAAGCCGTGGATGGCACGCGGATTCCCCGCCTCGCGGACCTCTTTGCGCTGGTGCGCAGGGCAGGCAACGAGACGGTGCGCTTCAACATAGAAACCAAGATCTCCCCGCTTGCTCCGAACGAAACAACCGCGCCCGAAGATTTCGCCCGCGCGCTCATATCGGCCGTGCGCGCAGCCGGAATGGCGGGGCGCACGGCTATCCAGTCTTTCGACTGGCGCACGCTCAAGGTCGTGCAACGGGAAGCGCCGGAGATTCCGACTGTTTATCTCAGCGCACAGCAGGACTTCATGGACAACATCCAAGCCGGCCGCCAGTCATCGCCATGGACAGCCGGCTTGCATATAAGTCAATTCGGGAATTCAGTTCCCCGGATGGTCAAAGCTGCCGGCGGGGCGGTCTGGTCGCCGTATTACGGAGAGATCACCCGCGAGAACGTGAAGGAAGCACAGGCGCTGGGGCTCAAGGTCGTGGTCTGGACGGTGAACGAGTCCGCCGACATGCGCCGCATGATCGAGCTCGGTGTGGACGGAATCATTTCCGATCATCCCGACCGGCTGCGCAAAGTGGCGGCCGAATTGGGCATCTCGTTACCGCCCGCTACACCCGTTACGCCGTAGCATGAATGGTCGAGAGTCACTCGCGCTGCCCGCAACAATCGGCGTCTTCCTGATTGCCGCATCACTTCAGGCGTTCGCGGCAGAAGAACCTTCCGCTACACCCTATCGCCCGTCGGTCGCCAACCCGGCGGTGCTGCCGGTCCCCGGTTACGTCGAAGTCGAAGCAGGGTTTGAGCGCACGAAGGATGCCGACCCGCGCCGGCGCGACAGCCTGCCCGTGCTGCTCAAATACGCATTCACCGAAAACGTCGGAGTGCTGATCGGCGGCGATGCGTACGTGCGGCAGCATTCGGACATCGATGGCAAGACGACCGGCGTAGGCGATGCCAGTCTCGCCCTGAAACTCCATCACGCGCTGAACGACAACCTTGCGCTGGGACTCGAAGCGGGCGTGAAATTGCCGACGGCGAAGGATCTGATCGGATCGGGCAAGGACGACCAGACGGTGACCGGCATCGTGAGTGCCGAACTGGATAAGTTCGCTGTGGATCTCAACCTGGCGTTGACGCGCCTCGGCGCCGTCGACCCCGGCGCAAGCCGCTACGCCCACACCTGGGCCGCCGAACTTTCTCGTCCGATCAACGAGAAGTGGGGCATCACCGGCGAGCTCTCCGCGGTTACCCAGCGAGGCGAGCCGACCACTTCGCAATTCCTCACCGCAATTTCCTACAACTTCTCGAAGAAAGTGGTGTTTGACGCGGGCATGGCGTGGGGCCTGAACCGGGCCTCGATCGACCGCGCGATATTCGCGGGCATCACCGTGTTGCTGAAGTGACGGGTTGCAACCAGCGAGCCTCACGGGCTCAATCATGGCGCATGGCGGACGAAAGTTTGCGATGAGATCCAGCGGAGCATTTGCCGCTACCCTTGTCCTCTCCGCTGCTTCCGCGGTGGCACCCGCTCAGGATTACCCTGCCAAGCCTGTCCGCATTGTCGTTTCCCTCGCCGCGGGCGGCATGGCCGACATCTTTGCGCGAACGGCGGCCCAGCGGTTGACCGAGGTCGGCAAGCAGCCTTTCATCGTCGAGAACCGGGTCGGCGCCGGCGGCAACATTGGCGCCGAATTCGCCGCGAAGGCGGCACCCGACGGCTATACGCTATATATGGGGTTCCACGGGTCCAACGCGATCAATCCCGTGCTCTACGGCGCAAGGCTGGGTTTCGATCCTTTCAAGGATTTCACGCCGGTGATCCTGGTCGCGCGCGTGCCCAACGTGCTGGTGGTGCACCCATCGCTGCCGGTCAAAACCGTGCAGGAGCTCGTGGCGCTCGGGCGGGCCCGGCCGAAAGCGCTCTCCTACGCTTCCCAGGGCATCGGCAGCTCGGGCCACATGGCGGGCGAGCTATTCAAGATCACCGCGAAGCTCGACATCGTGCACGTTCCCTACAAGGGCGCGGCGCCGGCGATTCAGGATCTCATGGGGGGACACGTCACGGTGATGTTCGACATCGTGTCGCTCGCGCTGCCGCACATCCGCTCCGGCAAGATGAAGGCGCTCGCGGTGGTGGGGGCGCAGCGCGTTCCCGTGCTGGCGGAACTGCCGACGATGGCCGAGTCCGGTCTGGCTGCGGTCGAGGGCGGACCCTGGTTCGGTCTCTTCGCGCGATCGGGGACGCCACGCACGATGATCGACTGGCTGAACCGCGAAGTGGCAAACACCTTTAATTCACCCGAAATACGCGAGCGCTTCACCGCACAAGGCGTGGTGTTCGATCTGAGTTCGCCCGAGTCGTTCGGCGCGCATGTCGCCGCCGAGCACGAGCGCTGGAAGAACGTCATCCAGCGCGCGGGAATTCGTATCGACTAGACGTCAATTCATAAATAATTATTGCAACTTGACCCAGCGTACGAGGGTGTCAGGAACCTTAGAGATTAGGGTTCCTGACACCCTTGAGCCCGGCACCGACTGACTTGCGAAGAATGTGTTTCTCCACATCCTTGCGCGGGATCGAATGAACATTAGCCATTTATGAAATCAGTTCTAGTGCACTGGACAATCGGTCCACTGGTGGTTCACGCCCCCCGCACGTTCTTGTTGAAGAAATCGACGGTCCGTTGCCACGCGAGTTTGGCTGCGGCTTCGTCATACCGCGGTGTCGTGTCGTTATGGAAGCCGTGATTCGTGCCCGGATAGAAATACGCCTGATATCTCACGCCGTTCGCCTTGAGCGCCGACTCGTAGGCGGGCCACCCCTTGTTGATGCCCTCGTCGTTCTCGGCGTAGTGGATCAGAAGCGGTGCCTTGATCTTGGCCGTATCTTCAGCGCTGACTTGTCTTCCGTAGAAGGGTACCCCCGCCGCGAGATCGGGCATCCGCACCGCGAGCTGGTTGACGACACCGCCGCCGAAGCAGAACCCTACGGCGCCGATCCTGCCGGAGCACTCGGGGCGTGATTTCAGAAAGTCGGCGCCGGTAAACAGATCCTCGTTCCTTTTCCCGGCGTCCTGCTTGGCGAACAGCTCCCTCGCCTTGTCTTCGTCGCCCGGATAGCCGCCGACCGGCGTGAGGGCGTCCGGCGCGAAGGCAACATAATTCGCCACCGCAAGGCGCCGCGCGACGTCCTCGATATAGGGGTTGAGGCCACGGTTCTCGTGTATGACCAGCACGCCGGGCAGCTTGCCAGCCTTCGCCGGCCGCGCGAAGTACCCGCGCATCGTTCCAGAGCCCTGCGGCGACGGGTAGGTCAGGTATTCCGCCCTGATTCGACTGTCGTCCTTGGCGACCTGCTGGGCCCACGCGAAATTGGGACTGAGGCTCTCCAGCATCGCCGCGGCCGTAAAGCCGCCGATCGCATACTTCGCGGCGCGATCCATGAAATCGCGGCGGCTCATCGTGCCGTGAACGTAGCCGTCAAACAGATCGAGAACTTCCTGCGGGAAATCGCTTGCCTTTTTTCGTTCCATCGCACTTACTCCTTCAATTGACCGAAAGGTACGGTGTTTAGGGGTTACTTGAGCGTCTCGTACGGGAACCTAAAAGCACATTCTTCGTAAGTTTTACAAACCGAGAGGTGATCAAGCGACCAGTCGGAAGCACAGGCTTGAGAGGATAAATCCTTGTCCACCTATCAGGAGCTGGATGCTCAATTTTGATACGGCCGCTAAGTAAAATCCAGGCGCGCGTCGCGCAGCACTCCGAACAACCGAATTGGCTCGCGACGCGGGATTTCCAGCGGCGGGAGCTCTTCAGCCTCGAATTCAAATCCGATGCCCGTGAGCGCGTCAATGACCGGCTTTGACAGCACATACTCGCCGGCCCGGGCGCGGTGCAGCAGTCGCTCGGCGATGCTCACGCTATCGCCGATGATGAGCGGCTGCCCGAGCATCGGCCTGCCCGCCAAGCCGATTACTGCTTCGCCGGCGTGGAGCCCTATCGCCACCGCCGCGCGGATGCCGTAACCGTGCTCGAGCGTCTCCTGGAAAGCCACGAAGTCATGCTGGATCTGCTGTGCCGCCTGCACGGCACGCTTTGCATTGGCTTCACCCGCGAAGGATGCCACCAGGGTATCGTTGAGCACGTTGCGCACGGCTCCTCCATGTCGTTCGACCGCCTCCCACACCAAGGCGAAGAATTCCGAGACACGCGCCACCACCACTGACGGCTCGAGTATCCCGGACGTGCGCGTGAACCCGCGCGTCTCGGCGAACAGAATCACCACCGGGGAGCGCTCCGGCGCGGCCAAGTCGGATTTCGGCGTTGCCATGCGCTTTACATATCACTTTTCACCGGTGATTGCCAGCAGCGCGTTGCCATAACGTTCGAGCTTCCTCGCACCTATGCCGGAGATGCCGCGCAATTCATCCAGCGTCCGCGGCTGGGCGGCGGCGATCGCCTCCAGGGTGCTGTCGTGAAATACCACGTAGGCAGGCACGCTGTGCTCGCGCGCCGTGGCGAGCCGCCATTCGCGCAGTGCCTCCAGCAGTGGGCCTGAGCGGGGGCTGGGCGCACCGCCGGCAACAGCGGATATCGGGCCACGGCCACGCGCTCGCCCGCTTTTTACATTTTTGCGCGGCCGTTCGGCTTCCTCCCGGAGTGAAATGGTGATTTCGCCTTTGAGCACGCCGCGCGCCGATCCCGCAAGCTTGAACGCGCCGTAAGCCCCGTCGGCTGCCAGAAACCCGAGTGCGACCAGCTGCCGGAATACCGCGCGCCATTGCCTGTCGGTGAGATCCGCGCCGATGTTCCAGGTCTTGAGCTCATCGTGGCGCAAGCGCTGCACGCGCTCGGTTGAGTTGCCACGAAGCACATCGATCACATGTCCAGCGCCAAAGCGCTGGCCGGTGCGGTAGACGCAGGAGAGCACCTTTTGCGCCGCTGCGGTGCCGTCCCACACCCGCGGCGGATACAGGCAATTGTCGCAGTTGCCGCACGGCGGGCTCGCTTCGCCGAAATAAGTGAGCAGCCGCACACGACGGCAGCCGGCCGCCTCGGCGAGGCCCACGAGGGCGTCGAGCTTGCCGTAGGAGATGTGCTTGTAGGTCTCGCTGGCTTCGGACTCTGCGATCATGCGGCGCTGCTGAACGACGTCGCCGAGACCGTACGCCATCCACGCGTCGGCGGGCAGGCCATCGCGGCCCGCGCGGCCGGTTTCCTGGTAATAGGCTTCGATGCTCTTGGGCAAGTCGAGATGTGCGACGAACCGCACGTCGGGCTTGTCGATGCCCATCCCGAAAGCAATGGTGGCGACGATCACCACGCCGTCCTCATTGACGAAACGCTCCTGATGCCGTGCGCGGGTTTGCTGATCCAGCCCGGCGTGATAGGGCAGCGCGGCAATGCCTTCGGCCGTCAGCCACCAGGCGGTCTCGTCGACCTTTCTGCGCGACAGGCAGTAGACGATGCCCGCTTCGCCGGCATGATTCGCCCGGATAAATTCGAGCAACTGATCGCGCGCGTTGTTCTTCTCGGCGATCGCGTAACGAATATTCGGGCGGTCGAAGCTGGAGACGAAGATGCGCGCTTGCTCCAGTTGCAGACGGGCAATGATTTCGGCGCGCGTCAGCTCGTCGGCCGTAGCGGTGAGCGCGATGCGCGGCACGCCCGGGAACCGCTCGTGCAGCACCGAGAGCTGGATATATTCCGGCCTGAAATCGTGGCCCCACTGCGAGACGCAGTGGGCTTCGTCGATGGCGAACAGGGCCAGCCGGGAGCGCCCGAGCAACTCGAGGAAACGCGGCGTCAGAAGGCGTTCGGGCGCGACGTAGAGGAGATCCAGCTTGCCGCCCGCAAAATCCCGCTCGGTCTGAAACGCAGTTCGAGCATCGAGAGAGGAGTTGAGCACTGCCGCGTTCACTCCCGCCTCGGTCAGCGCCGCGACCTGGTCCTGCATCAGCGCGATGAGCGGCGACACCACCACCGCGCAGCCCTCGCGCATCAGTGCCGGTATCTGGTAGCACAATGACTTGCCGCCGCCGGTAGGCATCAGCACCAGCGCGTCGCCGCCGGCTGCGACATGTTCGATGATCTCGCCCTGCGCGCCGCGAAACGCGGAGTAGCCAAATACGGCGTTCAGGAGCGAAAAAGCAGTCGGCATGCTTCGGGTCGTTGCTTTTCGTCAGCGGGCATGCGGGATTGTAACCTTCGCCGCGTCGTCTTCCGCCGCTTCGGTGCGCATCGGCGCGGGCGGCTTGCCGGCATCGCCTTTGCCGAAGCGCTCGTATTCCGCGATCACCTGCGCGCCCAGTAACAGGAGCGTGGCCGCGATCTCCAGACTGAGCAGCACCACGATGGCCGTGGTGAGCGAGCCGTACACCACGCCCAATTGCGCGAGCGTGCCCAAATACCACGCCAGTCCGTAACGGATGATTTCCCACAGCAGGGCTGCCGTGGACCCGCCGATCAACGCAAGGCGCAGCGAAAGCCGGCCGACCGGCATGAAAAGGTAGATGGAGGAAATGAGGAGGATTTCGCCCGTCACGCCGGCGAGGTAGAGCATGAAGCGCGAGAATCCGCCGAGCGACCAGGGGTGCCCCATGATGACGAGCCTCTCCTCACCGATCGTAAGCAGCAGCGCGAGCACGACGGTGCCAAAGAAGATCGCCACTCCGATGAATACGATGTAGCCGAAGGGCAACAGCATGGAAACCAGAAAATGCCGTTTGCGCTCCGCTACGCGGTGCAAAAAGATCACCGAGATGGCGTTCTCCAGCACTTTGAAGGCGAGCGAGCTGAAGAAGATCATGGTGACGAGGAGCACCCAGCCGATCACGTCGCGGTACTCGAGAAACGCCGCCAGTTCCTGTACCACCGCGCTCCCCTGCCCCGGCGCCACGTGCTCCAGCGCGCGGCGCAGCGTATCGAGCAGCTCGGCCTGGTCGATCACGCTCGAAAGCGCGATCACCGTGAGGATAAGGAGCGGCACGATGGAAAGCAGCGCGTAATACGCCACCGCGCCTGCGAGAAGCAGCCCCTGATTGGCGCGAAACGCCTTCAGCACCTGGAGCGCGAACGCGCCGGGGTGTTCGAGTACGCGGGCGGCCTGCGGACTGATGAATGGCATGGCAGAACGAAGGAGGTCAGTACCCGTGTTTACCTGTCCGCTGAGTTGAGCCCCGAGCTAGGGATGCCCTACGGCAAACCCCGCGGGTTTGTACGCCATGGTACCTTTAGAGCCGTGGTCAAGGCCCTGAACGCGCGAGCGCCCCAATTTTTCTGCAGAAGGGCCATACTGTCGGAGGAGGTGCAACCGGTGAAGAGCAAAACCACAGTAGCGGGTGCGGTGTACGTCGTCGGCAGAGTGCTGATCGGTCCGAAAAAGGTGCGCGGCGGCTATGCCCGCATCGTCTCCGAGAAAGATGGCGCCGGGTGCATCGAGAGCTTCGACGTCGCAACCCAGACCTGGTCGAAGGCCCCGGAAAGCGTGACTTTCAGCGACGTCTGGAGCGCGCCGCTGGTTCCTCCCTCCGACTGGGCGCTCATCCGCGACAAATCCTGACTTCGCCACTCCTCAATCATCACTCGTCATCTCGCGCCCCGCAATCGATACCACGGATGCGGTTGCCCGGGCACCCTGACCCGCAGGGTGTAGACCGAGGTGTGGGCGCAGCAGAACAAGGTGCGCAGATCCGCACCGCCGAACGCGAAATTCACCGACTGTTCGGGAAACTTGATAGTTCCGATGTGCTTCCCGTCGGGCGTGACAACCCAGATACCGCCCGGTCCGGTGCAGTAAACGCGGCCCTGGCTATCGACCTTCAGTCCGTCGGGGATGCCAGGTTCTTCGCCCGCGTTCATATCGGCGAAGATGCGCCGCCGCGTCATCTTGCCGGCCGCATCGACTTCGATTGCATGGATGTATTTCGAGGAGCGGGTGTTCGCGACGTACAGCGTGCGCTCGTCCGGCGAGAATGCTAGGCCGTTGGGGTATTCGCAGTTGGCGAGCACGGTGACGGCGCCGTCGGGCGCTACGCGATAGACGCATGCACCGTCCCAAAGGTTGTCAACGCCGGCGGGAGCCGGTATCTCCCGCTCGGTATAGGGCACGCGCTTGTCCGGATCGGTGAAATAGATGCTGCCGTCGGAACGGCACACCACGTCGTTGGGCCGGTTGAACCGCCCGCCCCGGTAGCGGTCGACTAGCGTCTCGATCTTGCCGTCGCGGCCGATGCGCACGACGCGACGCGCCGTGCCTTCACACATGACCACGCGACCCTGCAGGTCGAAGGTCGTGCCGTTTCCGCCTTGGGTCTCCGTGACGACCTCGGGCGCCTTGCCGGGAGTCATGCGATAGAGCTTGTTCTGGCGGATGTCGACGAAGTAGTAGTAGCCATCGGGGTGCCAGAGCGGGCCTTCGGTAAAGACGAAGCCGGTTGCGAGGCGCTCCGCTTCGGTCGTCTCCAGGATATCGGGCAGGTCGTTCACAGCGGGCATGACAGGTCCTTTCTATTAGGCGGTGGTTAGCACTACCGGCGCATGGTCACTGGTTCCGACGTCGGCTAAGACGACACAACTCGACGCGCGCGCAGCGACCGACTTTGAGGCGAGGACATAGTCGAGGCGCCAGCCGATATTGCGCTGACGCATGTTGCGCCAGGGCGGCCACCACGTGAACATGTTCGAGTTCTCCGGTTCGAGTGCGCGGCCGACGTCGACCAAGTGCCCACCGAGCAGCTCTTCGAAGAGCTCGCGCTCCTCGGGCCGCTGTCCGATGATGCCGGGCTTGCGCTCCCGCGGATGCACATCCATCTCGGTGCGGGCGATATTGATGTCGCCACACAAGACGAGCTCACGGCCCTCTTCGTGCAGCCGCTTCGCCCACGCCGCGAGCCGTGTCATGAAAGCCAGCTTCGCGGGATAGTCCTTCCCGCCGTTTGGCACGTAGACCGATGCGAGAACGAGGTTGCCGAGCGCCAGCTGCACGATGCGCGACTCCATGTCGAATTCGGGGTGGCCAAACAAGGGATCGGTATCGCACAGACTCTTCTTGATATGCAGAGATACGCCGGAGTAAGCGCGAAGGCCGTGCCAGAACGCGTGGTAGTCCACGAGCTTGCACTGCTCGGGGATCTGCACGACCTCCGCCTTCAATTCCTGCAGGCAGACCACGTCCGGCCGGTCGCGCTCCAGCCAATCGCAGAGCTGGGCTGCGCGGGCACGGATTCCGTTGACGTTCCAGGTGGCGATTTTCATGTCTTGAGCCGGTATCCGGTTTTGAAGATCCACGCCACGATCGCGAGCGATATCGCGAGGAACACCCCGATCATGACGAGGCTGACGCCGACGCTCACGTCGGCGATCCCGTAGAAACTCCACCGGAAACCGCTGATCAGATAGACCACGGGATTCAACAACGTGACCGTCTGCCAGAAGGGCGGCAACATGTCGATCGAGTAAAAGCTGCCGCCGAGAAAGGTCAACGGCGTGATGATGAGGAGCGGTATCAACTGCAGCTTCTCGAAACCGTCGGCCCAGATGCCGATGATGAAGCCGAAGAGGCTGAACGTCACCGAGGTGAGCACGAGGAAGAACAGCATCCACAACGGATGTTCGACCCGGAGCGGCACCAACAGCGCCGCTGTCGCCAGGATGACGAGGCCGAGTATGACCGACTTGGTGGCGGCGGCCCCGACATAGCTCAACACGATCTCGAGATAGGAAACCGGCGCCGACAAGAGCTCGTAGATGGTCCCGGTGAACCGCGGAAAGTAGATGCCGAACGACGCATTGGAGATGCTCTGCGTCAACAGCGACAACATGATGAGACCGGGGACGATGAAGGCGCCGTAGGTGATCCCTTCCACCTCCGGGATGCGCGAGCCGATCGCCGCGCCGAAGACGACGAAGTACAGCGACGTCGAAATAACCGGCGAGATGATGCTCTGCAGGAGCGTCCGCCGGGTGCGCGCCATCTCGAAGGTGTAAATCGCGCGTATGGCGTGAACGTTCATTGTCCGTCTCTCACCAGGGTGACGAAGATATCTTCCAGCGAAGTTTGTGTCGTGTGGAGATCCTTGAACCTGATTCCCGCGTCGTTCAAGTCCTTGAGCAGCGAAATGATGCCGGTTCGCTCGCTTTGCGTATCGTAGGTATAGATCAATTCGCTGCCGTTGCTCGCGAGCTCCAGGCGGTAGGCGGAAAGCGCCGCAGGGATACGGTCCAGCGTGTGCTCCAGCTGCAGCGTCAACTGTTTCTTGCCGAGCTTGCGCATGAGCTGGACCTTGTCATCCACCAGAACGATTTCGCCCTTGCTGATGACCCCGATCCTGTCAGCCATCTCTTCGGCCTCGTCGATGTAGTGGGTGGTGAGGATGATGGTCACGCCGGTGGCCCTCAGCGAGCGCACCAGCTCCCACATGTCCCGTCTCAGCTCGACGTCGACACCCGCCGTCGGCTCGTCGAGAAACAGGATCCGCGGCTCGTGCGACAGCGCCTTGGCGATGAGCACGCGGCGCTTCATGCCGCCCGAAAGAGTCATGATCCTGCTGTCTTTCTTGTCCCATAAGGACAGCTCCTTGAGCACCTTTTCGATGTGCCGGGGGTTTGCGCTCTTGCCGAAAAGTCCGCGGCTGAAGGATACCGTGGCCCACACCGTTTCGAATGCGTCCGTCGTCAGTTCCTGCGGTACGAGCCCGATCATGGAGCGGGCGGCGCGGTACTCGGTGACGATGTCGTGGCCGTCTACTAGAATGCGCCCTGCGCTTGGATTAACGATCCCGCAGATGGTGCCGATCAGCGTCGTCTTCCCCGCGCCGTTGGGACCCAGCAATGCGAAGATCTCGCCCCGGCGTATTTCCAGGTCGATGCCCTTGAGCGCCCGGAACCCGGAGGCGTAGGTTTTGGAGAGGTTCGTTACCGAGATAATGGCCTGCATGAAAATGATGGTAGCCGATACTTTCCTATCGAGCTTTACGTGTCAGCCGGTTCGTAATAGTGAATGGATCATCTCATACAACCATGAGTGAGGACGCGGCCAAAGGGGTGCGGGAGATGGTGGACGCCGTCTACCGCTCCGAGTCGCGCCGCGTCTTCGCCACCCTGATCCGGCTGCTCGGCGACTTCGACCTCGCGGAAGAAGCGCTGCACGACGCTTTCAGAGCCGCGCTCGAGCAATGGTCGCGGGATGGTGTGCCCGCCAATCCCCGCGCGTGGCTCGTTTCGGCGGGTCGCTTCAAGGCCATCGACGGCATCCGCCGGCGCGCCCGGTTCGACGCGCTCGACGATGTCGCCGAGCATGTCGACGCCCTCGCCGATGATGCCGCAGAGCTGGACGGCGAGGACATCGAGGATGACCGGCTGCGGCTGATTTTCACCTGCTGCCATCCGGCGCTGCCACCGGATGCGCAGGTGGCGCTGACGCTGCGCGAGGTGTGCGGCCTCACGACGGAAGAGATCGCGCACGCGTTCCTGACGCCTCCGCCGACCCTGGCGCAGCGCATCGTGCGCGCAAAAAACAAGATCCGCGACGCGAAGATTCCCTACCAAGTGCCGTCGCAGGAGGATCTGCCGGACCGGTTGGACAGCGTGCTGCGCGTGATTTACCTGGTGTTCAACGAAGGCTACGCCGCCTCCTCGGGCGCGTCGCTAACGCGGCACGACCTCTCGGGCGAAGCGATACGCGTAACGCGGCTGCTCACCGACCTGCTGCCGGAGCCCGAGGCACTGGGGCTGCTCGCGCTGATGCTGCTGCATGAATCGCGGCGCGCGGCGCGCGTTTCGCCATCGGGAGACCTGATCCTGCTGGAGGACCAGGACCGCTCGCTCTGGAATCGGCAGGCGATCGCGGAAGGCACGGCGCTGGTGGAGCGCGCGCTGTCATCGCGACGCATCGGTCCGTACACGCTCCAGGCGGCGATAGCGGCGCTGCACACTGAAGCGCCCAATGCAGCGGCGACCGACTGGGCTCAGATCGTCGGGCTGTACGACGTGCTGGCGCGGGCGGAGCCCTCGCCGATAGTCGAGCTCAATCGCGCGGTGGCGGTGGCGATGCGCGACGGGCCCGAGGCAGGTCTCGTAATGATCGATGCCATTCTGGCGCGCGGCGATCTGTCGGACTACCGCCTCGCGCACGCGGCACGTGCGGACCTCTGCCGGCGGCTGGGGAGAACGGCGGAAGCCCGGGTCTCCTATCAGCGGGCCCTGGAGCTCACACGGCAGGAGCCGGAGCGCCGGTTTCTCGAGCGGCGCCTGGCCGAGCTTCCGCCCTAGAACGCCCGCAGCCGATCTGTCGATTTCGAGCTCCCCCGAACGACCATGTAGCGAAGGCCCATCGTTCGGGCATCTGGAAATCAGGAGCTGTGTATGGAAATCGTCATGGTCGGTCTGGAAATATTGCGCCGTGCATTGTGCAGGGGTGGTCCCTATCTTTTCGTGGAAATCGTGATGCCCGGTGGAACTTTGCTCGCGCTGCTGATCTATCTGTACCGGCGGCGGGCCATGAAAAACGAGGTTCCGACGATGTCGATTTCACGCGCGGCCAATCGACTATAAGACATAGGCCCGCGCCACCACGCGGTGGAGAACCCCTAACTTTCAAGGAGATACGGCAATGCGATTCATGGTCATTGTAAAAGCCACCAAGGATTCCGAAGCCGGCGCCCTCCCGAGCGAGGAGCTGCTGACTGCAATGGGCAAGTACAACGAGGAACTGGCCAAGGCAGGCATCCTGCTCGCGGGCGAAGGGCTGCAACCGAGCTCGAAGGGCGCGCGCGTGCGGTTTTCCGGGCCGAAGCGAACCGTGGTCGACGGCCCCTTTGCCGAGACTAAGGAACTCATCGCCGGCTTCTGGCTGTGGAAGGTGAAGTCGAAGGAAGAGGCGATCGAATGGGTCAAGCGCTGCCCCAATCCGATGCCGGGGGACTCCGAGATCGAAATCCGCCAGATCTTCGAAGCCGAGGACTTCGGCGAGCAGTTCACTCCGGAGCTGAAGGAACGGGCAGAGCGCGTGTACACGCAGGTCTCGGCCAGGAAATAGTCGCCGCGCCTCGAGCCCGAGAACACAAGGAGACATTGCGAACCAAGTAATAACCAACAGGAGAGCGCCATCATGCCAAAAGTAAAGCCGGTTCCGGACGGAATGCACTCAGTCACGCCGCACCTCGTTTGCGCCGGCGCGGCCGATGCCATCGAGTTCTACAAGAAGGCGTTCAACGCCGTTGAGTTGGTGCGATTGCCGGGCCCGCAGGGCAGACTCATGCACGCGTGTATCCGGATCGGCGATTCGCAAGTCATGCTGGTCGACGAAATGCCCGAGTGGGGCGCGTTCGGGCCGAAGTCGCTCAAAGGCTCGCCGGTCACGATCCATCTCCAGGTCGAGGATGTCGACGCGTTTGTCGCGCGCGCCGTAGGTACGGGCGCGAAAATCACGATGCCGCTGGCGGACATGTTCTGGGGCGATCGCTATTGCAAACTCGAAGACCCGTTCGGCCATCATTGGTCGGTAGCCACGCACCTACGCGATGTGAGCCCGGAAGAGATGCAAAAGGCAATGCAGCAAATGGGCGCCTGACCGCCATCCCGAACACGACATCGCGGAGGGGAATCCATGATCAAGGTCATCGTCATCGTTGTCGTCGCGCTGATTGCCGGCGTTCTCATCTTTGCCGCGACCAAGCCTGACACGTTCCGTGTCGAGCGCGCGGCGAGCATCAAGGCGCCGCCGGAGAAGATCTTTGCGCTCATCAACGATTTCCAGCGTTGGGGCGCGCTGGTCGCCCTGGGAAAAAAAAGACCCTGCGATGAAAAGAACCTTCGGGCCCGTAACGAGCGGCAAGGGCGCCATGTATGCGTGGGAAGGCAACAAGGACGTCGGCCAGGGGCGCATGGAGATCGTGGAGTCGGTGCCACCTTCGAAGGTCACGCTCAAGCTGGATTTCGTGAAGCCGTTCGAAGCCCACAACCTCGTAGAGTTCGCGCTGGAGCCCAAAGGCGATGCCACGAACGTCACGTGGTCCATGCAGGGCGACACGCCCTATTTTGCGAAAATCATCCACGTGTTCATCAATATGGACAGCATGGTCGGCAAGGACTTCGAGGCCGGCCTGGCCAACCTGAAGGCCGCCGCTGAAAGGTAACCAGCCGCGCGCCGCTTGAACAGGAGATGCCATGAAATACCTGTGCCTGATTTGTGCCGAGCTGCCCTCCATGATGGAGCATATGGCGGAGGCCGAAGCGGAGAAGCACTTCGAGGAGTACCGCGAATTCACTGAAAATATCAGGAGGAGCGGGCACTTCGTGGGGTGCAACCGCCTGTTGCCTCCCGACGCCGCGACCACGGTGCGGGTGCGCAACGGCAAGGTCTCGACCACCGACGGCCCCTTCGCGGAAACCAAGGAGCTCCTGGGCGGCTATTACGTCATCGAGGCCAGGGATCTGAACGAGGCGATCCAGGTCGCATCGAAGATTCCGGGCGTCAAGCATGGATGCGTTGAAGTGCGGCCGATCGCGGAAGACTCGCTTACGCTCCGCGCGCTCGGGATTGCCGCCCCGGCTGCCTCGCGGTAGCGGGAGGCCGCTTCTTCGGCGACAGATCAGCAAAATGAAACCAGGAATTCATAGAAATGGCGGATCATGGGCCGGCGCTCGCGAGATGCGCGATGAACGTGCCCGGGTTGGATCGGCTCCCGTGAGCAGTCCTGAGAGGCAAGCACGATTCAGGTCCACGGCCGAACGGAATACCGTGATACGCGTCACCCGCAGCTTCAGCGCACCACCGGATCGCGTCTTCGACGCCTGGCTCGATCCCGAGTTGGCGGGCAAATGGTTGTTCGCGACGGCGTCCCGTCCGATGGCGCGCGTGGCGATCGATGCGCGGGTCAAGGGCGCGTTTTGTCTCGTGGAGCGGCGCGACGGCGAGAACGTCGAGTACAGTGGTGAGTATGTCGAGATCGTTCCGCCCCGGCGGCTGGTTTTCACCCTTTCCGTGGAGAATCCACGCGATATCACACGGGTACGTGTCGAGCTGGTTCCAGTGGAAACCGGGTGCGACCTGGTCTTGACTCACGAAAATGTGCCCGCGGACGACGCGAGCCGCACCGAGGCGCGCTGGACCGGCATTCTCTACGGCCTGGACGTATGTCTGACTTTGTCTCCACACGCTACTACTGCAAAACCGCCCTCAGGCAAGACGCGGTTGTCGAATTCCGGTCCTGCCGAACGACTATAGGGCGCTACCCCGTTCGCAGGGAGCCCTCGACGGCGCTCAGGCGAAACGGAATTAAAGTTGATGCGGAAAACGTAAAGGGTGACGGCTTAAACAGGAGACTACGATGAAGTATCTGTGCCTGGTTTATCTCGATGAGAAACGACTGGACGAGCTGCCGGATGAAGACTGCGTCGCCTACGACACGGGAATACGGAAGAGCGGCCACTGCATCGCCTCGGAAGCCCTCGAGTCCGTCCAGACTGCCACCACGGTGCGGGTCAGGAACGGCAAGGTGGGCGATCACCGACGGGCCATTCGCCGAGACCAAGGAACAGCTTGCCGGCTTTTACATGATCGAGGCCAGGGATTTGAACGAAGCCATCCAGCTCGCATCGAAAATCCCGCCGGCGCGGGTGGGCAGCATCGAGGTGCGGCCGATCCGGCCGATTCGGGAAACGGTCGCTCAGGCCGAAACGCAGAAGCGGACGAGCAACTCGTAGAGGAGAGAAACGATGGCGCCCAATCGCAGGAAATCGGCGGTTCGAGCACAGAATTCCACCCGCGCGCGGCGCGCGACGCCGTATGCTCGTGATGGTCGCCACGCGCAAGGGCGCATGGTTGTATCACGGCGATGCAGCGCGGAAAACCTGGCGGGCCGACGGACCGCATTTCCTCGGCCACGTCATCAGTCATGTCGTGCTCGACCCGCGCGACGGGCGGACGCTGCTCGCGGCCGCGAAAACGGGCCACTTGGGCCCGACCGTCTTCCGCTCCACCGACCTGGGGCGCACCTGGAAAGAAGCCGCGCGACCGCCCGCGTTCGCGAAAGCCGCGGACGGCAAGGACGGCCGCGCGGTCGATCACACGTTCTGGCTCGTACCCGACCCCCGCCGCGGAGCCGAACGTCTGGTACGCGGGAACCTCGCCGCAGGGGTTGTTCCGTTCCGAGGACGGCGGCGTCACCTGGGAACCGTTCTCCTCCATTAACGACGATCCACAGTACCGCAGAATGGATGGGCACCGTGCAGGACGGCACGCCGGACGGGCCGAAGCTGCACTCGATCATCGTCGATCCACGCGACTCGATGCATCTCTATTTCGCCATGTCAGGCGGCGGCGTGCACGAATCGGTTGACGGCGGCCGGACGTGGCGAACGCTCCTCAAGGGGCTCGAGGTCGTAGAAGGGTTCGATGCCGTCCAAACCCACGTTTCCACGACCCGCATTGCATCCGGCTCTGTCCCAGCAACCCCGACCGCCTGTACCAGCAGAATCATTGCGGCATCTACCGGCTCGACCGGC
Organism: uncultured beta proteobacterium; assembly: GCA_963802355.1. GTDB lineage: Bacteria > Pseudomonadota > Gammaproteobacteria > Burkholderiales > SG8-41 > SG8-41. The sequence goes on from CAWDIV010000019.1 coordinate 49,809, forward strand.
CGTCGGACGAATGGGTGCGCATCGGCAAGAGCATGCCGAAGGCCGTCGGCGACATCGGCTTTCCGCTGGTCGTGCATCCGCGCGACGCGGATACGGCATGGGTGTTCCCGATGGACGGCACCGCTGTCTGGCCGCGCACGAGTCCGGAAGGCAGGCCCGCGGTCTATGCGACGCGCAACGCCGGCAAGACCTGGCAGCGTCTCGACGACGGCTTGCCCGCGAAGCAGGCATGGTGGACCGTGAAGCGCCAGGCGATGACGGGGGATGCGTCGGACCCCGTGGGACTCTACTTCGGCACGACCAGCGGCGAGCTGTGGATGAGCCGCGACGAAGGCCGCCGGTGGGCCTGTATCGCGCGGCACCTGCCTGAAATTTACGCGGTGGAAGCGGCGCGAGCTGCCTAGTACGAGTCAGCGCGGTCACGGGACGTTCGATGAAAGTGATCATCCCCAGCGCGCTGCGCTCGTACACCGAGCGCGGCGAAGCCGAGGCGAGCGGCGCCACGCTCGCCGCCGTCCTCGCCGACCTGGAACGCGCATACCCCGGGATTCGTTTTCGCATGATCGACGAGCAGGACAGGATACGGCGCCACATCCGCATCTTTGTCAACGGCGAGCAGGTACGCGACCTGGCGCAGCCGCTCACCGCGACCGACGAGGTGATCATCGTTCAGGCGTTGAGCGGCGGATGAGCGCGCATGGCCACCAAGATTTTCGGGAATCTCGCGGTAAAGGATGACACCGATCCTGCAAAATCGAAAAGGGTCATGGGGGCTATGCTTCAAATGAACAAGATCGACATAAAGGGTCTAAAGGAAGCACATGAACAACGATAAAGCGGGCGTCTTGGAGGTTAAAACATGATCAACACGAAACCATTACTGGCTCGATTCAGGAACTTTGCCGTGGTGCTGGCGATCGCCGCTTTCACAGCCAACGCGTGGGCTGGCGAGTTCTACGAGAAGGAAGGCGCGGCCATCAAGGGCCACGACCCGGTGGCTTATTTCAAGGACGGGAAGCCCATCAAAGGTTCGCCCGAGCACAAGGCTGAATACAAAGGCTCCGTGTTTCATTTTTCATCGAAGGCGAACCGCGATGCCTTCGCCGCGGATCCTGCGAAGTACGCGCCCCAGTACAACGGCTTCTGTGCTTTCGGAGCGGCGGGCGGGTACAAGGCGGCCGTGGACCCTGCCGCGTTCACCGTCGTCAACGACAAGCTCTACCTGAACTACAACAAGGCCATCCAGAAGCAATGGAGCGCCGACATCCCCGGTTTCGTCGCCAAGGCAGACAAGAGCTGGCCTGCCGTTTCCCGCCAGACCAAGGTCATCGAGTAGGTATCACTATCAAGGAGAACTCATATGAGATACGTAGATGGATATGTTTTGCCTGTTCCCAAGAAGAACCTGGAGGCCTACCGCCGCATGGCGCAGAAGGCGGGCAAGGTCTGGCGCGATCACGGCGCGCTCGAGTACGTCGAGGGCGTGGCCGACGACGTGAAGCCCGGCAAGCACACGTCGTTCCCGCAGAGCGTCAAGCAGAAATCCGGCGAGACGGTCATATTCGCCTACATCGTGTACAAATCGCGCGCGCAGCGCGACCGCGTCAACGCCAAAGTGATGAAGGACCCGCGACTCGCGAAGATGATGGACCCGAAGGCTCTGCCGTTCGACGGCAAGCGCATGTTCTGGGGCGGATTCAAGGTCATGGTCGACGCCTAGCCCGCATGTTTCACACGTAGCACCCATCACTCATCACCAGCGGGAGCGCTACTGCCATGACCGCCAAGCTCAATCACACCATCGTCTACGCACGCGACAAGCGCGCCTCCGCTGCATTCCTGTCCGAAGTTCTCGGCCTTCCTGCGCCGGTGCCGTTTGGCCCTTTTATGGGCGTGCGGGCGGGCAACGAAGTAACGCTCGATTACATTGACGCCGACGGCGAGATCGCTTCTCAGCACTACGCGTTCCTCATCAGCGAAGCCGAGTTCGACGAGATTTTCGCGCGGATCCGCGAGCGCAAGCTTCCCTACTGGGCCGATCCCGCGCAACACCAGCGCGGCAAGATCAACACCCGCGACGGCGGCCGCGGCGTCTATTTCGAAGACCCCAATGGCCACCTCCTCGAGATCCTCACGCGTCCGTACGGCAGCGGCGGTTAGGAAGAGCGTCCAGGTAGGACGTCTCAGATAGAGCGTCGCAGGTACCACGTCTCAGAAAATGCGTCTCAGATACGGCGTCTTCACAAGCGCTTCGTCGGCGACGCTTTACCTGGGACGCTTTCACCTGGGACGCTTTCATCTGGGACGCTTCACCTGGGACGCTTCATCTGAGACGCCTTATCTGAGACGATGCCGGCTCCCTCCAAACGCGTGACCGGCGTGCTCCTCGACATCGACGGCACGCTGCTCGACAGCAACGACGCGCACGCGCGGTCATGGGTCGAGATCTTCCGCCGCTACGGCTACAACATTTCCTTCGAACGCGTGCGGCCGTTGATCGGCAAGGGCAGCGACAAGCTCCTTCCCGAGCTCACCGGGCTTGATGCCGAAGCAGGCAAAGGAAAGCAGATGACGGAGGAGCGCAGCCAGCTCTTCCTGCGGGACTACCTTCCGAAACTGCTTCCCACGAACGGAGCGAGAGATCTCGTAAAGCGGCTGCGCGACGACGGCTTCCGCTTCGTGGTCGCGACTTCGTCCAGCGGCGACGAGCTGCACCGACTCCTACGCCAAGCGCGGGTCGACGACCTCATCGAGAAGGCCACCAGCTCCAGCGACGCTGAAAATTCCAAGCCCGACCCGGACATCATTCAAGCGGCGCTGAAGAAGGGAAAGCTCCGTCCGCAGGACTCAGTGATGCTCGGAGACACGCCTTACGACATCGAGGCGGCGGGACGCGCCGGTGTCCCGACGATTGCGCTCCGCTGCGGCGGCTGGTGGGACGATGCAGCGCTGACGGGCGCGGCGGCCATCTACGACGATCCGGCAGCACTGCTCGCCGACATGGATCGATCGCCGCTCGCGGTCCGGTAAAAAGCTTCACCGCTAAGGACGCGTTCTTTGCGAACTGCTCCTGAAAAGATTCAGGGCCAGACTCGAAACATCGAGCTGGCCCTGAAGTGATGTCACCAAGTGATGTGATTTACGGCCGATAGCTGCTCGACGCGAACCGGACCGCTGCCCGCTGGAATTCCGCCGCTGTATAGTCGGCCGGCAGGTTGCCGAGGCCGCTATCCAGGCTTTCGCCGGGAATCTGAACCTGGTATTCCGCCGTATCGTTGGCGGGCAGCCTGCTGAGGCGGCTAATCAGGTTTTCGCGAAGAACCTTGGGCTTGCGCTGAAATTCCGCGGCCGTATAGCTGGCTGAAAGTGTGCCGAGGCCGCTATCCTGCTTTTCGCCAAGAACCTTGGGCTTGCGCTGGAATTCCGCGGCCGTGTAGTCGGATGGCAGATTGCCTAAACCGCTATCCTGCTTTTCGCCAAGAACCTTGGGCTTGCGCTGGAATTCCGCGGCCGTGTAGTCGGATGCAAGATTGCCTAAACCGCTATCCTGCTTTTCGCCAAGAATCTTGGGCTTGCGCTGAAATTCCGCAGCCGTATAGTCGGATGGCAGATCGCCTAAACCGCTATCCTGCTTTTCGCCAAGAACCCAGCGTCGGAATTCCGCGCCGGTATAGTTCGCTGAGAATTTGCCGAGGCCGCTGTCCAGTTTTTCGCCACGAACCTTGCGCTGGAATTCCGCCGCCGTGTAGTTGGCGGGCAGTTTGCCAAGGCCGCTGTCCAGCGATTCACCCGGAACGTGGTGCGGGTTGCTGGCGGCATCGGACACCGGATCGGTTCCAAATGCCACAGGGGCATGCAGGATCGCCACCATCGAAACGAGTGACAAAGCTCTTATCGTGTTCATTCCAATCTCCTCTCCGCTCGGTTGATCTTGTGGGGGGACCGGCGGCAGCGTCGGTAGACCGTCGTCCGGAACCCCTGTTTGGGTCACAAAGATCAATTCGCCGGTAGATGAGCAAAATCGGTGCCAGGAAGGGTGTGACTTATTGCACTCGCCCGCGCAGCCGCGCGCCATGCATTCAAGTACACCAAAGAGCTGCCGGTAGGGCGGGTCCTGCGGTTGAGGGGTGAGTTATATCCCGCACGATCCATCGAATGCAAAGTCCAGGTGCGCCATGTCAATGCCGATTGTCTGGGGCACGATCCGTTTCCGTATCGACATGAAGCTGTGCATTTGAACGGTTGTACCGCTCCGGGTTCACGAACCAGGGGCGTGAACTTCCCGGGGCAGGCACCAATCAAACCAGGGCCATGTCCCCGGAGCGCGTCACCCTGAGCGTGAATGGAGCCGAGCGCGTCGTGCGCATCGAACCGCGCCGCACGCTCGTGGACGTGCTACGCAATGACCTGGCATTGACCGGCGCGAAAAAGGCCTGCGACATGGGGAATTGCGGCGCCTGTACCGTGCTGGTCGACGGCCGGGCCGCCTACGCATGCCTGCTGCTCGCGGTGGATTGTTCCGGCCGGGCTGTCACTACGGTCGAGGGGCTCGGCCGGGACGACGAGCTCGATCCGGTCCAGCGCGCTTTCATCGAGGCCGACGCTTTCCAGTGCGGTTTCTGCACGCCCGGGCAGATCATGAGCGTAAAAGCGTTGCTGAACGAAATCCCGGCGCCGACCGACGACCAGATCGTGCGCGCGGTCAGCGGCAATCTCTGTCGCTGCGGCGCGTATCGCAATATCGTCCGCGCTGCGCGCATCGCCGCCGGCAAGCGATGAAAAGAGACGACGAGCCCGGCGTCACAGGCAGGCCGCACTCCCGATTGGAGGGGGCGGAAAAGACAACTGGTCGCGCTTGGTATGCGTGCGACGTTAGGCTTCCCAGGCAGCTCTATGCGCGAGGTACTGCGCAGCCCGTTGCCGCACGCCCACATTAGCCGCATTGAAACCGGGCGGGCGCAGGCTCTCCCCGGCGTCCACGCGATACTCAGCAGCGCCAATGCTCCCCGCATGTCGTGGTACGAAGAAAGCCGGCTGTTCGATCGCACCGTACGCTTCTGCGGGGAGGAGGTCGCTGTGGTCGCCGCGGAGTCGGAGGAGATCGCCGAAGACGCATTGCGCCTGATCGAGGTCGATTACGAGCCACTGCCCTTCACCTTGGGGCTCGATGACGGCGAACGGGACGAGCCGACGGTGGAACAACGCGGCGACATAAAGCGTGGGTTCCGCGAGGCCGAGGTGGTGATCGAACAGACCTATTCCACGCAGACCGCACTGCATAATGCCCTTGAGCCTCACGGCTGCACTGCCGCGTGGGAAAACGAGACGCTCGTGCTCTACGAATCTACCCAGGGCATATTCGCCGTGCGCAAGGCGGTCTCGGCGAAACTCCGGATGCCTGCAAAGCGCGTGCGCGTCATCACGCAGCACATGGGCGGCGGGTTCGGGGCGAAACAGGTCGCGTGGAAACACAGCGTCATGGCGGCCCTGCTCGCGAGGCGTGCCGGCCGGCCAGTGCAGCTCATGCTCGACCGCGAATCGGAGAATCTTGCGGCAGGCAATCGCAACGCAACCCGGCAACGTGTTCGGCTCGGCGCCAAACGCGACGGCACGCTGACCGCGATCGACGTCCACGCACTGGTGCAGATCGGCGCCTACAGAGCGGGCGGCGAGGACAGCTACGTAATCGGGACCTACCAGACGCTCTACCGCTGCCCCAACGTGCGCGCCGAGCAGGCTCTGGTGCGCACCAACACGGGACCCGCGGTTGCCTTCCGCGCGCCGGGCCACGCCGAGGCGACGTTCGCGCTCGAGTCGGCGATGGACGAGCTGGCGCGCGCGCTTGCGATGGACCCGTTCGAGCTGCGACTGCGCAACTACGCGACGGAAGATCAGGTCGAAGACAAGCCCTATACCAATGCCCAAAGCCTGCGGCGCTGTTATGAACAGGTGGCTGCCGCGTTCGGATGGGGGGAAAAGCGCGGCGGTGAAACTGCGGGCGCAAGAAAGCGCGGCGTCGGCTGCGCGGTGCACGATTGGGAAGGCGGCAGCGGACATCCACCGGCGAATGTTCGGGTGGAGATAGGGCCCAACGGCGCCGTGCGCATCGTTACCGGAACGCAGGACATCGGCACCGGAACGCGCACCGCGCTCGCCCAGATCGCCGCCGAGGAGCTGGGTGTTCCCATGGAGCGTATCTCAATCGCCTTGGGCGATACCGCCGAGAACCTGTACGCGCCCGCCAGCGCCGGCAGTTCGACGCTTGCCACCCTCGGGCCGGCAGTGCGTATGGCAGCGGAAAAGGCGAAGAAAAGGGGCAGCGGAAAAGGCGTTCGCGGCGACAACCCGGAGGACAAGTCGATCCGGACCTGCGGCGCGCAATGCGTCGAAGTCGAGGTCGATACGGGCACGGGCGAGGTGCGCGTGGTGCGGGTTGCGGCCGCGCACGACTGCGGTCGCGTTATCAATCCGTTGCTGGTCGAGAGCCAGGTGATCGGTGGCATCACCCAGGGCCTCGGCTACGCGCTCACCGAGGAGCGGGTCGTCGATGCCGCCAGCGGCGTGGTGCTCAACGCCAACCTCGAGGAATACAAGGTGCAGACCGCGGCCGATCTGCCGCAAATCATCAACGCGACGGCGAGCATGCCGGATTGGGATGCCAACGAGACGGGCGCCAAGGGGATTGGCGAGCCGCCGATCATCCCCACCGCGGCGGCGGTCGCGAACGCGATCTTTGATGCGGTCGGCGTGCGGGTGCGCGACCTCCCCTTGAAGCGCGACAGGCTCCTGCGGTGAGGTCGTTCTTCTACAGTACGCCCGCCACGCTTGAGGAAGCGGTGGCGATCCTCGGCAATTCGTCGCGGCCGCTCGCCGGCGGTACCGACCTGATTACGCTGATGAAAGCGGACCTCGTCACACCCGAACGGCTGGTCGCGGTCAGAACACTGCTTCCGAAGGGAATCGTGACCGGATTGGAGGGCCTGACGCTCGGCGCGGCGACGACGCTTTCCGAAATCGAGAGCGACGCCCTCGTGTGCAGCCGCTACACGGCGCTCGCGCAGGCGGCCGCTGCGGCTGCGTCGCCGCAGTTGCGCAACATGGCCACGCTCGGCGGCAATCTCCTGCAGCGGCCGCGCTGCTGGTATTTCCGCAACCCGCGCGTCGATTGCTGGCTGAAGGGCGGCGATATGTGCCCGGCGCGCGAGGGCGAGAACCGGCAGCATGCGCTGTTCGGCGCCGGTTCCTGCGTGGCAGTGCATCCCTCAGACCTGGCGCCCGCCCTGCTCGCCTTCGATGCCGATGTGCGCGTGCGTGGTGCGCAAGGCGAGCGCGTGCTGAAGCTGGAGGAGTTCTTCGCGCTGCCGGAACACGGCCGGCGTACCGAAACGACGCTCCGCGATGACGAACTGGTGCTCGCCTTACGCGTGCCGATGCATCCCGGCGAGACGCGCAGCATCTATCTCAAAGCGATGGACCGCGCGACATTTTCGTTCGCGCTGGCGGGAGTGGCGGCGGTCTTACGGCTGTCGCCAGAGCGGCGGGTCGGGCACGCACGCATAGTCCTCGGCGGCGTCGCCTCCATTCCCTGGCGCGCCCGGGCCGCCGAGGCCGTGCTGTGCGGCGCCGAAGTGAGCGAGCGCACGCTTCAAGATGCCGCCTCTGCCGCTCTGGAGAACGCGATGCCTTTGCGGCTCAACGGCTGGAAGGTTCCCCTTGCCCGCACGCTGGTGCTGCGGGCGCTGCAGACGCTCGTCGAATAAAACGCTCCACTGCCTGCTCACCAGCCAGATCCCCAGCAAGGCGCCCATTTCGCCTGCCCGGGAACGTGTCGTCTTCGTCACTTCGTCACTCGTCACCCAGCCTCTATTCCGGCTTGATGCCCCCTTCGCGTATCAGCGTCTGGTAGCGCAGATACTCGCCGTGCATCAGCCGCGTGAAGCCGTCCGGTGTGCTCTCGGGCGTCGACTCGGCTCCCTGGCGCACGAAGAGCTCGCGCAGCGCCGCCTTGCGCAGGCCACGCACGATATCGCCGTGCAGCTGTTCGACTATTCGCCGCGGCGTGCCCTTCGGCACGACGATGCCCGACCAGCTGTCGACCTGCGCCTCGGGCAGACCGACCTCCCCGATCGCCGGTACGGCCGGCAGCACGGGGCTGCGTTGCGGCGTCATCACGGCGAGCGCCCGCATTCGCCCGTCGCGCACCGGCCCCAGCACCGCCGGCAGCGTGAAAACCGCGTAATGCACCCGCCCGAGCGCCATCTCGACGATAGAGTCGGTCAGATTTCTGAACGGCACGTGCACCGCATCGATGCCGACCGCGCGCGTGAAAACTTCGCCGGCGAGATGCGACGCCGACCCGATGCCGAGGGAGGCGTAGTTGAGCTCGCCCACGCGTGCGCGCGCATAGGCAACGAACTCGGGTGCCGTGCGCACCGGGATCGAAGGCGTCACCGCCAGCACATTGGTGATCGACGCGACGTGCGTGACGCCGACGACGTCGGCCAGAGCCCGATACGGCGGCTGGTCACGGATGAGTTCGGTGATGATGCGCGTGACGTCGACCATGCCCAGCGTGTATCCGTCGGCATTCGCTCTCGACACCAGGGTATTGCCGATCAGCCCCCCCGCGCCCGAGCGGTTATCGATGACGACTCTCTGCCGGTAGAAGGCGCCCAGTTCCTCACCGAGCGAGCGCGCGAACAAGTCGCTTGCCGTGCCCGGGGAGGACGCAACGATGATGCGGATGGGTTTGACGGGATAGACGGCGAGCGCGGCCGATTGCTGGGCGACGCACGGGGCCGCCCCAATGAGGACGGCCAGCGGCACGGCCGGCACGCATACCGCGAGGCGCAAGGCGGCGGTCGACAGGAATTGCAGGAGACGGGTTGCAAGCATGCTCTAAAAGGTCAGGCTAAGTCAGGTTCGATCGCCCATGTAGGTCGCTCGAAGGATATCTGAAAGTCGATTCGAACGGTCGGACTCGATCCCTCCGCGTAGGTTACCTCTCACCGCTCTTGCTCACCCTGTCGATCCACCCCGCCAGCGCGTCCAGCATTTCAGCTCTCACGTCCGCATCCTTGCGTCCCGTGCGGGCCGGCGCGTGAAAGGAGTGGTCGGCGTCCGGGAAGAGCTTCAACGTCGCGCGCGGTCCGAGCTCGTCGACGAGCGGCCGCAGAAGCTGCAGGTCCGCAAGCTCGTCGCGGGTTCCCTGCATGAAGAGCATCGGGACCTGCACGTCGAAGAGGTGCTTGCCGCGCTCGTCCGACGGACGCCCGGCGGGGTGAAGCGGAAACCCGAGGAAGGCGATGCCCCGAACGCCCGGCACCGGCGATGCGGCCTGCGCCTGCGACGCCATGCGCCCGCCGAAGGATTTACCGCCCGCAATGAGGGCAAGGTCCGGCGCGAGGCGCGACGCCTCGGCGGCAGCCGCGCGGACGGCGGCATGTGCGAGCTTGGGCGCGTCCGGCCGCTTCGAGCCGCGCTCCATATACGGAAACTGATAGCGCAGCGTGGCGACGCCGCGCTCCGCCAGCCCCTCCGCGACGGAAGACATGAAAGGATGCGCCATGCCGGCGCCGGCGCCGTGCGCCAGCACGTAGCAGGCGCGGGCGTTGACCGGCGCCCAGAGCAGACCGGAGACGCACTGGGTGTGGTCGACGGTTATGGTCACGGGCTGGGGAGTCGCGGATGTCATGCGGGTAACATACCGGGCAGACAACAGAATTGAGGGGGCAGAACCATGAGTATTCTAAAACCGTTCGGCGCGGCGGCGGCGCTCTTCCTTGTCGCCGCAACGGGCGTTGCATGGGCACAGCCGGCGAAGGGTGACGCCGCTGCCACCTATCCCAACCGTCCGATCCGGCTGGTGGTGCCGGTTCCCCCCGGTGGCAGCAGCGACGGCGTCGCTCGCGTCGTCGCCCAGAAGCTCACCGACACCTGGGGCCAGCAAGTCATCGTCGACAACCGCTCGGGCGCGGCCGAAATCATCGGCACGGACATCGTCGCCAAGGCCAACCCTGACGGCTACACCGTGGTGCTCGTCTCTCTCCGCTACTCGGTCAATCCCAGCCTGTTGAAGTTGCCCTACGATTCGGTCAAGGACTTCGACCCGGTCACGATGACGGCGGCGGTCGGCAACGTGCTGGTGGTGAATGCGAAGACGCCGCTGAAGTCGGTCAAGGAGCTGATCGCGCTGGCGAAGCAGAAGCCGGGCGAGCTCACGTTTGCATCATCCGGCATCGGCGGCGCGCCGCACCTTACCGGCGAGTTTTTCGCGCTGCAGACCGGCATCAAAATGACGCACATCGCTTACAAGGGCGGCGGCCCGGCGATAGCCGATCTGCTCGGCGGCAACGTCTCGATGAGCTTCGCGTCGATGACCTCGTCGCTGCCGTTCATCAAGGCCGGCCGCCTGCGGCCGCTGGCGGTGTCGTCGAAAGACCGCTCGGCGCAACTACCCGACGTGCCCACGATGATGGAGGCCGGAGTGCCGAACGTCCAGGTGCGCGACTGGCAGGGCATACTCGGACCGCGCGGCATGCCGAAGGCGGTCGTGGACAAGCTCGCGATCGAAATCGGCCGCACCCTGAAGCACCCCGACAACCAGGCGCGCCTCGCCGCGATGGGCGTGGAGGTCATCGCCAGCACCCCGGAAGAATTTCGCCAGGCGATCGGTTCCGAGATAAAACGCTGGGCAACGGTGGTCAAGGACGCGAACATCAAGCCTGAGTAGAAACCTCGACCGGGATGCTCAGTCGATGCGTACACCGGCGGTCTTCACCAGCCAAGCGCGGAGGTTCACGTACCATGAAACTCTATATCACCGCAGGCTCTCCCTACGCACGCATCGCACGCGTCGTGATTCTCGAGAAGGGACTGGAGAGCCGAGTCGAGATCATCGCCGCTCAGACACGTCTTGCGGACAGTCCGTACTACAGCATCAATCCATCGGGTCGCGTCCCCTATCTCATTCGTGACGACGGCGTCGGGCTGGAAGAATCCGCCGTCATCTGCGCCTACCTCGATCACCTCGATGGCCGCCCGGCCTTCGATCTGCCAACCGGAGAGCTAGCCTGGGAGCCGCGCCGGCTCGAAGCCCTGGCGAGAAGTATGCTGGACGGCCTGGCAGTCTGGGGCCGCGAACTCCGGCGGCCCCCAGACGAGCGTTCGCCCGGGATCCTCCAGCACGAAACACACCGCAGCAGACGACTGGCCGACGCCTGGGAGAGGGAGATCGACCGTCCGTTCATGCACGGAGCACTCAACCTGGCGCAGATCACGCTCGCTTGCGCTCTGGGACTCGAAGCTGTGAATCCCAATTTCAGCTGGCGGTCGGGACGCCCCAAGCTGTGCGATTGGTTTAACCATGTTGCCGCACGCCCATCGCTCGCAGCGACCGCGCCACCAGCGAGTCCTTGAAGCAAGGGCGCCCGTCACCCGGACAGCTTCAGCTCCTCGATCAACGAGTTGCCCTTCTGTTCGTAGTACAGGTGGCGGTACACGAGGCCGAGGTCGCCCCATTTGAACGAATAAGCGATACCCGCACCGACTTGGTGATGCTCCCGGTACTAGCGACAGTCCCGGTTCCGGCATGGCCATCACCGTCGCGCTGCACTCGTCCGATCACGCGCCGATCATGGTCGCAGACAAGCTTATTGGACGATTTTGATCGTGGCTATCCACGTGACATCCAGGATGGGAGGTGGCGTGTCCCGCGGCCAGCAGAGCCGCATCATGATATCGAGTTTTGCCATTGACGCAACGTATTGACCCGCGGTCGCCACGGCTTTTGGAGCCGCCAATCGGTCTCGATAGTGCGGTTGAACGAAATGCCGGCAAACTACCCGCCGACGTGGAACGGTACTAATCAGCGCAAAGCAGCCGAACCTTCCGCTCGGCTCTCGCGAAGGCCTCATCGTCCTTCGACTCCAACACTTCGTCCTTGGCCGCATTGCAGGCAGCCGCCTCGCGTGTCGCAGCGGAAGTAGGTTTGGCACCAGCCGCGCATTTGCGGTCAGCAACCAGACGCAGATTCACGTACGCGCCGCGCTCGACCGCGACACAATCACCCACACCCATGCCGGCCTCATCGGTGACAACAGTGGTGGTTGACTTGCCGCCCACCAGAATCGTGTACTCAAATGCCTGTTTCGAGCTTGCATGCTTCGAGATCTGTTGTCCGGCGACGCCGCCGGCGACAGTGCGTAGAGCCTGGTTACTACCTGACCGATTTCTACCGGAAATGAGACCTATCGTTCCGCCAACGAGTGCGCCCGCAACTTGTGCCTTCGAGTTGTCCACAGTGACGGGTTTCACGGCGGTGATCTTTCCGTAACTGATACCAGCCTGCGCCATCGCTACATCGGCCGCAAGCATGCAACCGACGAGCGCACATGCATACAAACCGAATCGCAATATCATAAGGGCCTCCTGCGCTCCGCGCATAATTGTTCATCAGGATAGCCGCCTTCTTGGCTACGCTCAAGTTGGAATTTCTCGCCGAGCTCGTCGCCTTCCCTGATGGTGCATGTGACGTGAGCCGACTGTGCGAGTCTGCTCGGTCGCAGACTTGCCCGCATCATCCAAACCTTGCCTGAACCCAAACCCGATCCGCTCAAGCTCGCGATCCAACACAGCAAGAATGGGGCTCGGCGTAGTCGACGAAACCTGACTTCGAGTGTCTGGTCTCGACGACCGCGACCGACCAGCGTCCGGAGGCGCCTTGTGCCCCATATCGACCCAAAAAGGTGGGCAATCGAAGCTGTGCGTCTCTATTAACTTCCCAGGCAGCTCGAAAGCCAAACGCTAGTGACGCTTGAGCGTTTGGCGCACAACAGCCGAGGTTGGAATGCGTGATCCACTACCGGCTCCCGTTCAGTCGTCTCGCTCAGGCGTTGGCAAGTAGATTCCCGCCAGGCGCGCGATCATGACGGTGAGAAACAAGACCCCCGCGATCTGCTCCAGCATGCACAGTGCCTTCGAGACATCACTCGCTGGCGCAATGTCGCCGACCCCGGTCGAGGTTAGCACGGTGAAACTGAAGTAGAGCCGATCAGTCAGATCGAGATCGACCGCTTGCCCGTGCTGCAGAAACGATCCAGGAACGATGAACTGCGCTACCTCGTAAAAGCCGCTCCAAAGGATACCGATCAGAAGAAACGCGGCCGCCCCGCCCCAAAGCTTGTCCGCGGTCATGACCTCGCGGCGTAACACATAGGCGATGAGTGCTCCCAGCACCACTGCGTACAGCATCGCACCGAGCGTCCAGCGAACCCAGCGTGTCGCTAGGTCACCGGCCAAGGTCGAATACACTTCCAAGCCCGCCAGCGGTACCGCCAGCGCGACGGCCACTGAGAACGCTTTTGCGCCGGGCGAAAGCGCTGCGCACGCAGCAACGAGCACCAGGATATGGGCGAAGACCAGCGTAAACCAGCCACGGCCGACGCCCACAAGAAAGGGTTCGGCCACTATGAGGACGATAGCTAGTGCAAGGAACAGATAGACGCAGCGCTGCCGGAATAGCCCGCCCAATCCCTTCTTGTAATAGTCAACCTGCATTACCGTTTGCGACGTCCGCATGACGACAGCCGCGCCCGCCGCAACCGTCCTTGTTAGCCGCCTGCCAGACTAGTTTAGCCGATGACGCGGGTTACCAGTTTCCCCAAGGGAATCAAAGTCAGCGTCAGCGGCAAGGCGAACACGCTGTTGCCGATAGGCGTTATGGCGATCGCCCGAAACCGGGTTTCTCAAGGTCGCAGCGCGGCGGGAGCCGTGCGAATGTGAAGGTCGCTCTACGGGATTTCGATGCCCGCGTCCCTGAATTTCCTCACGATGGCCATGCGCAGCGCGCTCTCGATGGCCGATCCCCGGGAGTAGTCGTCAATCCACGCCGCCAATCGGAAATTGAGCGAACTATCGCCGAATCCCGTAAACGCCGCCGACGGCGGCGGGCTCGCCGAGACCTCGGCGACCTCTCTTGCCGCCGCTTCCAGCAGCCGCACCACCTCCTCCGGCTCGGTGCCGTAGGCAACGCGGGCGTCGACCTCCAGGCACCGCCTGCGATCCGACAGCGTCCAGTTCGTGACTTCCTTGGAGATCAGATCGGCGTTCGGCACGATGACCTCGGCGCCCTGGGAGGTCTCGACGGTGCTCGAGCGCACGCCGATGCGCCGGATCACGCCCCGCAACTGGCCCATCTGCACGACGTCGCCGACGTTGACCGGGCGCTCCATCAGCAGGATGAGCCCCGACACGAAGTTGTTGACCACGCGTCTGGAGGCCGAAGCCGATACCGACACCGAGCGCGCCCGCGAGCAGCGTCACCTTCGTGAGATCGATGCCCATCGCCGCCATCGCAAGCAGCATCCCGGCGGTCACCAGAAGATAACAGATCACGGTGGACACCGCGAACGGAAGGCCCTGCTTGCGCGTGAGCCGCGGCACGATCTCCACCTCCAGCACCGGCCCCACGATCTTTACCAGAACGTACGTTCCCAGTACTACGGCAAGACCCACCCAAACGCCCGTCAGGTTGATGCTGGTCGATCCGATCGTGATCTCGGAGCGATAGAGGACGTCAACGAGCCGGGAGGCTTCGTCCCCCAGCCCCAGCAGCAACACCATGCCCGACACCCAGCCCACGAGTGCCACAAAGATCAGAGCCGATCGCAAGCTGCTGCGCACGGCGCCCTGGTGCAGGCGAACGATCCGCAGGCTGCGCCCGACGCCGGTGTGCATCAGCGCCAGGGCGAACCCATACAGTAGCCATGCCACCACCGCGAGAAGCACCCAGAGGCCCAGCGCGCCAAACACCAGGTTGCGCAGCACGCGCGCCGCACCGAGATGGCCGGTAACGGTAGCCAGCACGGCCGTGGCCAGCAGAATGATGATTCCCGCGGCGGCCCACCGTACGAGCGCCGCCGGCAGCCGGGGAAGCAGTCGCTCGAAGCGGCCACGGCCGAGATCCACGCCCAGCGCGACGGCCAGCGCGCCGCACTGTGCGATGAGGAGCAGCCGGCTGACGAGTGGTAACGGATCGACGAGCGCTCCGAACAGCGCCTGCGCGATCAGAACGGCCGCCAGCGTATAGAGCGAAAGGGAGGCGTGCGGCCCGACAACTGTACGGACGAGCAGCACGCCGAGCAAGACCAGGAACGCCCAAAGCATGATGTGGTAATTGAACGGCCCCTGCGGACCGAACCCGAGCACGGCCACCAGGGCCGCCGCCAGAGAGGCCAGCACGGGCACCCGGAACAGGTTGACGGTGCGCCGCGCTTGGGATTCGGTCTCGGCTTCCGCCGCGAGCGGCTCGCGCGTGGCAACGATCAGCCAATAGGCGAGCGCAAAAACCGCAACGACGATCGCCAGCAGCAGCGCTGCATGGTCGCGAGCGTGACGGAAGCTCGGAGCGACCTGCACTTCGAAAAACCGCATGACCCGGTCCCACTCGCCGGGGTGCGATTCGACCCGCCAGATCGATTCACCGCGCTGGGATCGCAGTCCGGCAGTGAGTCGGTCGCGGCGCTCGCTCACGTCGATGCGGAGGGCGCTCACCGCGCCGTGAAGCTGCGTTGCCCTGCCCAGCGCCTCGAGCACCCGGTCACGACCGGCCCGCAGTTCGCGCGCCAGCGCCTCGTGCCGTGGAGTCAGTGCCTGAATACGCTCCAGCAGCGCGGGTGGCGCGTTGCGCTTCCGGGCGGTCTTTATCCAGATGCCCGTTTTCACATCGGCAGCACCGATGCGATCCAGACCGGCATCGAGCGCGCTCGCCCTGGATGCCAACTCATCGCTCGCCGCCGCAAGACGCTGATCGGCCGCGCGCAACGCGCCGGTGAGGTCCACCAACTCGTGAAATCCCACCAGGTCGTTCAGCACGCTGTCGGCCAGGCGGCGGATGCCGGAGAATGCCTTCTCGATTTCATCGATCTCCGCCGTCAGTGCACGCAGGCGCTCCTCATCGGCCAGGAGAAGGCGCAACCTCCGCTCGCCTGCCTCCAGCGCCTCCATCGCGGTCAGGATTTCAGCCAACGACGGCGCCGATTCGGCCACCGCCTTCGTGGCAGCAACGCCCGCTTCGGGCTTTTGCGCGCCGGTCGCGCTGTCCGCAGGCAAGCCAGTCACCGGTGCGGTGATCAGTGCGAGCAGGAACAGCCTGGCGCAGAACCCGCCCGGACTCGCGCACTCCAGCTGGCTCGTCATTGCACCACTCCTTTCGCCCGCTACGACTGATAGCGACTAATGGGGTCAGTGTAACTTCAGGGTTCGCGCTGCGCCTCGCCGGCCACTTGATTGAACAGATAGACGGGAAACAGGAACCTGACGGTCATCAGGTTGATGAGCGTCGTGGTGACCGCCGCAGCGTGGAGCACTTTCACCTCCGGGTCACGCAGGCTGCCGCCGATGCTAACCGGGACGACGACGAGGGGAGTGCTGAGCGCAGGGCCCAAGATCGGGACGCGCCGCATCACCCGGTGCATGGTGTCGAGCGGCGCCAGCAGACCCTGCAGCGCGAGGCGTCCATCGGAGAGCCCGACCTCTCCGCTCCCCGTCGCGCCCAGCGCGGGACTGTCGAGCACCCCTTGATCCAGGCGCACGCGGTCGGCTTCGACCGTGCCGGCAACGGCGATTTCGTCATAGGCGAAGCCGCCCTTCGTCACGTCCGCGGCGGTGACTTGCGCGCGAGCAGCCACTTCGTCCACGGCAAGGGCGCGGCTCAACACCGCCGCGCGATGGATGCGTCCGGCACGCGCCACGAACCGAAAGCTGCCGCGCGTCGCACCGACCACCGAGTCGATGGGACCGCTCGCGGAGAATTCCGCATCCAGATCGTAGGTCCCGGTAACGGCAAGGTGATCGCCCGCCAGACACGACACGGTTTCCGCGAGCGGCTGCTTGCGTGCGGCGAGCCGTGCGCTGACCGCCACACTGCCCGGGACAAGCACGGCGTTGAACGGAATTGCGATGCCGCACAGCCGCGCTTGGGATGCTTCCACGTGGACGCGGTTCGGTGCCAGCGACACGACAGCGGCAACGGCCTCGAGCACACGCCCGCCATAGGCCGCCGACGCGGCGTTGACGGCAATGCGCCCCTCTACGGGCAGATTCCAGGGAGCATCGGGCGACGCCTTGCCGCGGCCGACCAGCGGCAAAGCGCCGATGAGCCGCGCGGCATCGACGGCCTCCGCGCTGACGCGGGCATCGATCGCGTATCCCTGCTCGCGGCTCTCGACGGTGCCGCCCACCGCCAGCCGCTCGCCCGCGAGACGGACAACGCCATCGCGAACGTGCAGCGCCTGCCCGGCGGCATCGAGGGTGGCTCGCTCGATTGCGACCGGCACGTCCAGGTATTTCCCGAGATCCAGATCCGCGATTTCAAGGGTTCCGTCAGCGGTGGAACGTCGCGGTTGCGCGAGGTCGATCGACGCCCGGAATTCCCCATCGAGCACGACGCGCGTCGTGCGGCGGCTGCGCGAGGCTGCGCGCGAGCGTGCGATAGTCGAGATGACCGCTGAACCCCAGCTCGGCGGTCGGCGGCGACGACCGCAGGCGCAACACGGCATCGCTGTCGCCGTCCTTGAGCGCGAGGCGCCGCAGGTCGAAGTGGCCCGGCCGCCAGGCAAGATCGAACTCCGCCTGCACGCTGGTAGCGATGCTGGCAGTTCCCTGCGCGGCGACCGCGTCGCGCGTCCCGCCGGTCCATTCAAGGCGCCCGGCGGAAAGCGCGACCGGCGCGCGCGGCAGCCACGTCGGCGGGCAGGCTCCACTGCTTGCTTGCCCAGGCTATCGCCTCCGAACCGGACGATCCCTGCTCCAGGGCCAGGCTCGCGCGCCACTGGGGCGCCGCATAGTCCTCCACTGTCCCCGAAGCCGTGACCTGCGCGTCGAGCAGCGCCCCGTGCAGGCGCTCCAGCCGCAACGCGCGGGAAGTAACGCTCAGCGAGCCCGCTCGGAGGGTCAAGGGGCCGGGCAATGAGGCACTCGTCAGCCGCACCTGCCGCGGCTGCACCGTGACATCGATATTGAGCGACGCCGGCCTGGAGAGCGGACCCGACAGCCGGACGAGCCGCACCGTCGCCGTACCCGTTGCACTCGTGATATCGCCCAGCACGCGCCGCAGTTGCTCATACGGCGCAATCACCGGGTGAATCTGATCGAGCACGAGCGTGGCATCGCCAGCGGCAGCGCGGATAACGGCCTCCGTTCCGAGCACTATGTCGATTGCGCCGTTGCTCACGCTGGATCCGCCGGCGCTGCCCGCGAGACCGCGCACGGACACGGCTTCACGCGAGTAGCGCAGGGCGCCGCGGCTCACTGCAAGGGGAAACGGCACGCCCCGGTAGCGACCCGTCGCCTGTATCCCCTTAAGCTCCACGACCAGCGGTGATCACCCTGCGCCCGGCTTCATAGTCGACCATCGCCGACGCGCGACCCTGCAGCGCCTCGATGCCCGCCAGGGCCGCGGGATTCGCACCGGCCAGCAGGCGCCTGCTGACCCCAAGCGCGTCGGAAAGATCCGCCTTGAAGGTCGCCCGCAGGCTTCGCAACCGCGCCGCGGGCCGCAACTCCAGCGCGAGCGCGCCGGAGCTGAACGACGAGCGCCCGATGTCGCCCGCCAGGTCGCTTCCCTGCAAGGTCCCCTCCGCCATCAGAAGACGGCCGCTCCCGTTCTTCACCACGATGCCGGCCGCCGGCACGGCGACCGTGGCCGCATCGACCCGCGCCTCGGCCCGCACGGCGGACAGGTTCGCCAGCCCGGCGAGATCGCCGCCAGCGGCGTGGACGGTCAGTTCCCGCAATGTTCCACCCCTGAACCAGCCAGCGGCCATCCGCACCGGGTCGAGATCGCCCGCCACCGCCAGCGCCGCCGCGCCCACTCGCTCGAGATCGAGCACCGGCACCCGCAGCTCGAGCACAGGACCCGTGCCGTCCGCTTTCGCCCGCAACGTCACCCGTCGCGCCCGGAATCAGGTCGCCGGCACGGAACTCGCGAAGCGCGAGCACCAGCACGTCGCTGTCACGGCTGGCGTCCAGAGTGATACGCACCGCGCCCAATCCGACCGTTCGCCCGGCACGCGCGAGCTCCGCTTGCGGCGCCGAGACCGTGATGGAACCTCGAATCGGAGCTGAGGCCGTCGGTCACCGCGTCGAGCGTGAGATCCGCCGAGTCCACTCGCACGCGAAGGGCGTCGTCGGACGGCCGTCGCGTCGAGTGAGCCGCGCCGCCCGCAGACCGCTCACTTGCATGTTCGCGGAGGCCGCAAGCGAGCCGCGGGTTGATGCCTTAAGTCGCCCCGCGCCGCGCGCCACAAGGCCGGCTGCGGCGCTCGACCGTCGCAGTTGATCGCCTCCGCGGAAATCCCGGCCGCGACTTCCAGCGCCGAGAGCGAGACGAGCCGGCGCCCCGCGTAGACAACAGCCACCTCACCCCGCTCGATCGTGATCGACATGCCCGCCGCATGAGCGTGTCAGAGCGTCGGTTATCGGGCCGAGCGCAGCGCGATACGCGGCGAACGGATCGGCGTTCTCGCCGGGTGCGATCTGCACTTCAAGACCCGGCCGCTCGAGGCGGACGCCGCAGGACGCACCTCCCCGTAGAGGAGCGGAAGCCGCGCGATGCCGACGTGGAGCGCGGCGATCCGGCCGCTCACCGCGCCGGGAACGCGAACCGTGATGCCGGAGAATTCGGCGCGAAGATGCGGAAAAAGATCGAGCGAGACCGACTCATACGCCACTTCACCGCCCGTCGATTGCGATAACTGCTGCTCGATACCGCGCTTTACGGTATCGGTATCGATCAGCAGTGGCGCGGCACCAATGGTGATGGCGACGATCGCCGCCAGGGTCGTCGCGACCACCGCCAGGCGACGCGGCCAGCGGGATCGGACGGTGGAGGCTTCTGGTGACAAGAGGGCCCCGGAACTGACGGTTACCCGGGGCAGATGCAACACACAGCGTGGGCCGGCCTATTT
The DNA here is from genome assembly GCA_963802355.1 of uncultured beta proteobacterium. Lineage (GTDB taxonomy): Bacteria > Pseudomonadota > Gammaproteobacteria > Burkholderiales > SG8-41 > SG8-41. The sequence goes on from CAWDIV010000019.1 coordinate 69,776, forward strand.
CGGGATCGGCCTGGGCGAGGGCGGCCGCGCGAGCGTTTATCAGCTGCTCGGCGCACCTTGATAGTCGGCAGCCGGCGTTCCGTCCCGGTCCGCGAGGAATCCCGAGTCTTGCTGGGCGCCGGCCGGTCCGGCCAGCAGCCCGAGAGCCAGCAGGGCCGCGCCCATGATCGTCGTCCCCGCGCGCAGGGCTGCGCCGAGGGGCAAAATCGCATGCAGTCTCGAAATCATGTCGTCCTCCTTTTTCCAGTCGCTCGCTCAGAAGCGGAAACTTGCGCCCAGCGCAGGGCCGCTGAGTTTCAGGTCCTCGATCAGCTTGTTGCCGCCCTGCTCGTAGGACAGGTAGCGGTAGACGAGTCCCAGCTCGCCCCATTTGTACGAGTAGGCGATGCCCACGACGCCCTGCCACGTGAGCTTGGAGTCGCCCCCGCCGACGTCGAGATGATAGGGCACGAACCAGTTGCCGTCCCCCAGCCTCAGTCGTCCACGTACCCCGACGATCGCGTCCCAGATATTCACCGACTGTCGTCACGCTCCCGGTCCGGGCGAAGGTCGCTGCCCCGGCGGGGCCGGTCACTGTCGCGCTAAGCAGCCAGCTGGTCGAGGGCTCGAGATCGGCATAGCGGAACCCGCCGATCAGGTCGAGCCTCGCGTGCGGCTCCTCCACCAGGGAATATCCCCCCACGAGCGTCCAGATCGAGCCCTTGAATTTGACCTCGGTGCTAAGGTTGAGCGCGGTGGTGGTGACGTTGACCGGTCCCGGACCGGGATTGAAATCGACGCTCCTGATGCCGCTCTCGTCGGCGGACAGGTCGAGGTACATGAAGTCGGTGGCGATGGACCACCTGCCCTTGCGCGCGTCGGCGGAAAGCATGAACGCGAAATCGAGGGCGCTCAGTATGTCCTCGGCGTTCACGCTTATCTTGGGTGACGCCCCGCCCGCCGGCGGCGGGCCATAGCGCAGGTTGCCCTCCATGCTCGGCAGCCACAGATAGGGCGTGACGGAAAAGCGCCATTGATCGCCGCCGGCTTGCGCCACCGCGCGCGCGGGCGCAATCAGCAGGCTGATCACAAATAACGAGACCAGCAGTCTTTGCCACCCGTTTTCTCCTGTTGACATGGTCATATCCTTTCTTGTCGGATATGTCTTGAGGCTCGGTCCATCTTTGGCACCCACGCCCACCGAGCTACTTCGCGGGCGTACCGCCGAAACCGCGTACGATCGCCGCATATTCCGGCGACTGGCGCATCAGACGGCCAGCGACCTCGCGCAACCGGTCGACGTCCTCGGCCGGGAGCACGAAGGTTGTGGGCAGGTTCATGAAGGTGGCGCGCTCCTTGGGGTCGGGAATCGCATCGAAGCTGACATCGACCACCTCCAAAGTGACTTTCTGCACGCTCGCTTCCGCCTGTGCCTCGGTGGCGCCCGCCAGGCGCGCGCGCAAGACCAACAGCTCGTGCCGCCACGCCGCGATTTCCGCGCGGTCCTTCATGGTCTCGACGGTTTCAAACGAGTAGCGTTCGATCGGCACGCCCGAGGCCTGCAGCACCTGAGCGATGACGCCGGGCGGCGTCTCGCTCCGGTCCCATTCCGTACGGGGTGCCGAACGCGCGTTCACGACGAACAGCACGATCCTTCGAACAGCGCCGAAACCGACTTCTCCGCGGAACGCCGCGCTCGCGGCCAGCTCCTCGAGCGCCTCCAGCACGCCGCGCACGCCGATGTTGTCCGAGACGCCGCCGTCGACGAGGTGAATGTACGGGCGCTCCTTGCTATTCTCGAAGTCCTGCATTTCGCGGTACCGCTGCAGCGCGCGTCCCGACGGCCGCGCGCGGTTCTCGGGGTTGGCGACGTCCCGCACCCAGGCCGGATACTGAAACCCACAGGTGCCGCCGTAGTTGTTGAACGTCACCGCCGAGAGGACGATCGGGACCGAGGAGGACGTGGCCGCCGCGCGCGACAGGCGAACCTTGTTCAAGTCCGAGCAGAGCAGGTCGAAGTCGTTCTGAAAGAACGCGAGTCGCGATCCGGTCGAGATGTCGGTACCGGTCGCGATCGCGACCGGCCCGGGCTTGTCGAGAAGATCCGCGAAGGTGGCGCCCTCGAACAGGATCTCGTCGTAGTACTCTGCGGCGAGCTCCGAACGTCCGGCGCTGCCGCCGATGAACTTCCACCAGTTGAATGGATTCAGAGCCCGCCCGAGCAGGGCGCCCTGCACGTCGCGCTTGAGAAACCGTTCCTCGTACTCGGCGAACAGCCGTTCGCCGTAGAGCGCATACGCGAGCGCAGTGAAGCTGCCCCCCGACACGCCCGTGATGATGTCGACTTCGTCGATCATCCGGCGGCGCTGACCGTTGACCACGATTTCGGTGCGGCGAAGCTCCTCCAGAACGCCATACGAGAACGCCGCGGCCCGCGTTCCGCCGCCGGAGAACGAGAGCACGAAGAACGTGGGCAGGTCGTTGTTCTGGCGCTTCGGTAACAGGAGGTACGGACGGTAGCCGGCCCGGGGATCGACCTGGGCAATCGGCTCGTTGATCGGGCGGCTGGCGCAGCCTGCGAGTCCCACGGCTGCAAGGAAACAGGCAATCATGCAGGTAGCGCGCATGGTTCACTCCCCGAATCTCGGTTCACAATCACGTCAATCTAGAAGTGGTCTCAAAAACCCCTTTGAGCCACGGATAAACACAGATGAACGCAGATGAAATCAAAGGCCAAATAATCTTGAATTTCGGGTTTGAGTCTATCCGTGTTTATCTGTGTGTATCTGTGGCTAAGACGTGCTGTTCGTTTTTGAGATAGGTTGTAGATACCTGATGGACTCCGTGTATCCAGCGCGATCCCGGCCGTCACGCCTGATCACAGCCCGGCGCCCCAGCGATACTGCCAGGCGATCCCGACCAGATCGAAGTTGTTGCCGGTGCGCGCCGAAACGCCGCTGCTGGCGTAGAGCTTGATGGAATTGTAGGCGTCCAGGGGAAACGCCAGCGTGCCGCCAACGCGCCAGTTCCGCTGCAGGTCGTTGCCCAGCGTGCCGTTCAACGTCGTGCGGCCGCCGGTGAAATAGGTGGCATCGAGTGAGCCCCAAATACCCGACCCGAACTCGTAGATTACATGGCCCTCCAGCGAATAGAGCGGGTCCTGCGAGCGGGTGTTGCCCCGCAAGAAGTCCTTGTTGTCCGTGAACAGCGTGACCGCCGCGGTGGCCTCCAGCGTCCACCGGCCGAGCGCCTTGGAAACGCCCACCTCGGGCTTGAAGGACCAGCGGTTGGTGCCGAGGTTGACCAGCTTGGTGTGGTCGTACTGGCCCAGCGGTGCGGTCACCCGCAGGCTCGCGCCGACGATCAAGTCCTGCTCGTAGCCCGCGAATTCCTTCAGCGTCAGCGCAGGCGCGCCATAGAGGTTGACCGACAGCTTGAACATGGGATCGGCGAAACCCGACTACGTCGCGCGGCACCGTTTGCCCCGCAAACTCCGCCGTCCCGGTCAAGTCGGTGAACGGGACGATGACATTGAACTTGGCCGATTTGCCCCAGAAGTCGAGCACCCGCGACATAGGCCAGGACCGCGCTCGACGTCTCGAGCTGCGGGTTGGTCAAAGGCAACGAACCGTCGAACGCCACACCGCCCTGCGTGTACGCGTAGCCTGCGATCAGGAAATTCAGGCCTACCGGCGCGTTGGAGTAGGAACGCGGTTCCATGTCCTGCGCGTGCGCGATGGGAAAAGTGCCGACGGCAAGCGCCGCAGCGGCGACCGCCGAACACATTGCCCGGCAGAGCTGAAGTCTCAATCCTCGTCGTGATCCAGGTGAAATGCATGCGAGCATCTATGGATACCAGCGTCACTGCAGTATCGGGCGGAGGTTCAGATCCTGCGGCACGCCCCCAAATGCCATCGGCAAGCGTCATCACTCCAGCTTGGCGGGCAACCTTGCAACCGCGACATCCACATGTTCTTCATTTTTGTTCTCCCTGAGTTTCAATCCCGCACGCCACGGTGCGCCGGAAGATGCGATTCGCCCGCCCGGCCGCGATCAGTATCCCGGCGGGGGTGGAACCGGCATGTATACCACCCCCGTGCTCGCATAGCCCGCCGTATACCAGGTCGCCCCGCACTTGTAGTACGGCACGCCGCTCACCGGGACCGGCGCGACGTTGCAGGGTGGAGCCACGGGTGCGGGCGCGGGAGCGGGCGCCGCAGTGGGCGGCCGGCTCGCCGCGGCCGCCGTGCCGGCTACCACGGCCCCGGCCACGAACCCGGCGGCGGCATCTCCGCTGTCCCAGCAGTTGTAGCAGCCCCGCTGCCGCCATAGTAGGCGCTGGTGGTGCTGGACACCGTCTGCGACGTCGTGGTTTGCCGGGTGGCTTGGGCGGACTGGGAGCTCGATTGCATCTGCTGTCCCGTTGACTGCCGGCTCGCCTGGGCGGACTGGGAACTCGATTGCATCTGCTGTCCCGTTGACTGCCGCTGCGCCTGGTTCTGGCTGGACGTATCCTGGCGCTGGGCCTGGGTCTGACTCGAAGTGCTCTGACGTTGGGCCTGGGAATCCTGCCGGCCCTGCTGGGCACTAGACTGCGCGCTTTGCCGGCTTTGCTGCGATTCGGACCGCGAAGCGCTCGCCTGGCTTTGCCGCTCTCCGCCACCGCCCTGCGCCGCGGCACCACCGCCACGCTCTCCGCCACCGCCTTGTGCTGCGGCTCCGCCGCCGCGCTCTCCACCGCCGCCTTTGGAGGCACCACCACCACCACGCTGCCCGCCGCCGCCCCCTTGGGCGAAGCCGCCGCCCGACGCGGGCCCACCACGGGAGAAGCCGCCGCCACCGCCGCCGTGGGCACCGGGTCCGCCACCGTGGGCCCCGGGCCCGCCACCACCGCCGCCACCGGGACGGGCTGCATCCGTCTCACCCACGTGACCCGCAATGAAAATGGCCGCAGCGAGTGCGGTCCCGACACCACACCATGACGTGATCTTCATCATTTCGGTCCCTTATCCGCCGAGGTTTTGCGAGCCCCCGGCGCAACGCGCGGAAGCTGGGCCGCAAATGCGACCTTTTGAGCCCCGTCGGGCGGCTTGGCTGCAAACGTCGAATCGGTAATCGCCGGGGCAAGATTCCAGTCGGAAAACTGCGCCCAGAACTGCGGCTCGCCCTTCGCCTTCTTGTAAGTAATGACGACCCGTTGCGGCAGCGGCTTGTCGCCGTCGGCCACCCAAACCTGAAAATCCACAGTGTCGGTGCGTGCCGCGACATGATGCGCCGGCGAGCCGTGGATCGCCGTCTTCTCGACATAATCGACAGTCCGCACGCGCCCCTTCAATTCCGCGGGCAGCTGGCTCACCAGGAGGACCGCGAGCGGAAGGCGCATCCCGAGATCCCTCACGAAGTGCACGATCGAATCGTCGATGTTGCCCGGCTGCGGCGCGGTCGCGTACACGTTGCTTGCCGCATCGATCAGGATGATCTCCTTGCCGTTGAAGACGGTGGTTGTCTTCGCGCCGTCGCTGCGCTCGCCCTCCACGCGCAGCCGGTCGGGCCGGCTCAATGTGACCTTGCGGGTTTCGCCGAACTCGATTCTCTGCCCGGATGTCTGCACTGCGTCATAGCCCCCGCGCACGCTCACACTGAGGCGCTGCGCGCCGCTGAGAAATTCGGCCATTCGCATGAGGATCGCCTGGGCCTGTTTCTGCGACTCGGTGGCGGCCGCTGGCACGGGCGCTTTCTTCTTGGCTGCCGCCGCCGGCGCCTTCTTTGCAGGCTCCGGCTGCTGGGAATACGCGTGCCCGGCAGCCACCAATACGCCAGTCAGTACCAGCCCCACCCTCGCTGCAAAACGGAAGATCGAAGTCCTGGCGCTCATGGATATTCCCCTCGTAAAAATCTTCGCATGGGGATCCCTCCCGGCTAGCGGGCAACTCGCCGGTGGCCCGAGTTCTGGATGGCCACCCGCATGTCCTTCGCCTTCGCGTCGAGGACGATCTGGCCCGGAAAGAGGATGCCATCGGGCAACACACTCATTCCCACCTTGAGCACAACCGAGTCCGACGGAACGTCCAGGTAGCTCGCCACGCTCAAGGCCACTAAGCGGTTCGTCGGCAGCTCGATTTCCACCCCGAGGACGTCACCCGGCTTGAGGTAGTCGCGTATGTCGACGCGCACCAGGCGGCCAGGCTGCACGACGTTCACCGACACCCCGCCGGCATCCATCGCCCGCTGAATGCGCGCGGGCTCGGGCGGGACGTAGGCGTGCACGAGTTCGACCGCGTTCTTCATGTACCCCGTCAGCTCCTCCTTCTTACGCTCCCCGGCTTTCTTTGCGAGCCTGCCCAACGGACCCGGAGGAGTACTTCCGCTGTCCTGCTTCGTCTCGGAAAGCTGCACCTTCTGCAGCCTTCCGTCCGCCCCGTAATAGCACTGGCTCTGGCGGCGCACCTTCTCGACACCGCTCAGGCTGACGGCCGTGGTTTCTATCCATTCGTACGAGCGCAACTGCTGTCCGCTCGCCTGCAACCACTGCCTGAGCATCGCGACCCGCTCTTGCGGCGTCGGCTGCGAAGGCTGAGGCGCGGGCGCTTGGGCGAGGATATATTCCACTGGCGCAGGTCGCGCCGCGGCGTAGGCGTGCAACTCCCCGCCGGCGGTCGCCGGCGGCAGCGCAGCTACTACCAGAACAGCGGCATTCCGCCGGAGGACCTGACTCATGACTCACGCCAGAAACGCAGCGTGCTGCGAGACGCTCTGCAGCGAGCGCCGGTCCTCGGTGCCGATGTCTGATTCGACCGTGCGCAGGTAGTCGCGATTGAATTCCGGTTTGGCAAGCGCCCTGATGCGCGACGCAATCCATCTGCGCGCACGCCGACACATTGCCGTTCAGCGCTCATCCGGTCCTCCTACTGCAGAGGTCAATATACCGACATCCGGGTCGGTTGACTATCGCACTATCGGGCCATACCGAGCTTAGGGGCCGGGGAGAGTAGACCAAAGCTCACCCTTCCCGCGTCGTCGGCGGCGCGGCATGCATCTCCGGGTTGGCCGCGTCAGTCATGGAAATGTAATAGTCTCTATGACGCAGGTCTGAACGAAAATGCTGAAGCCACCACCACTCGTTATCCCTTCAGGGTCCAGCCGAGCGCCAACACGCCGACGGCGGCGAGCCAGCTTCCTGCAACCCGCATCGCGATGCGCAGGGCTGCATTCCGGACTGATACCACGATAGCGGCGGCGAGCGTGGCAAAGACAAAGGCCGCGCCGACAGCTCCCAGCACGCCGCGCGCCCCGAGGCCCGCCGCGCCCATCGCGGCGTCGTTCACTGCTCCCACGGCTAGCGCGAGCAGGATGGCGATGCCGATTACGCTCCACAGCGGAAGGCCCCGGTCCCAGGCAGCAAGCGCGCCCGGCACTATCAGGGCCGCAGTTACCGCGAGCGGCGACAGGAGGAAAAATCCCGTTGGGAGCGCGGCGCCGAGCAGCCATGCCGGTGGCAGCACGGCGATCAGCCAGCGGCCATAGCGCGCTCCGCGCAGGCCGGCGAGCAGGGCAAGCGCGAGCACCGGCAGCACTTCCTCGAAGGACAGAAAGAAGTGCGCGGCGCCGTCGTAGAAAGGGCCGGCCCCGGTGGTGACGAGGTGGGCCTGCGCGGGCAGCGACGCGCCTGCCATCAGTAACGCTGCGAGCAGAAGCTTCACGCGAGCGCCCGCACGAGGAAGAACACCCCGGCGCAACCAACCAGCGCGCCGGCGCCGCGCACCGCCATACGACCGCCGGGCAGCGCGTGCGCAAGCCCGAGCGAAATGCCCGCTGCGTGGAGCAACCCCGTGGCGACGACGAATCCCAGGCTATAAGCAACAGCGTTCGCGCCAGGCGCGAGCTCGACGCCATGTGCATGGCCGTGGAACACCGCGAACACGGCAACCACCGCAAGCGCCGCCTCGAGCGGCAGCCGCACCTGCAGAACGACGAGTGTGCCGAGCGCGATCGCCGAAAGCGCGATGCCGATCTCGACAGCCGGGAGCGGCATGCCAAGCAGCGCGGCGAGGCCGCCGAGCGCCATTACCAGAGGAAACGCCACCGGCAGCGCCCAGATCGCCGGCGCGCGTAGCTGCGCCCCCCATAGGCCGACCGCGACCATCGCCGCGATGTGATCCGGACCCGAGAGCGGGTGGAGAAAGCCGGACGCGAGGCCTTCCGCCGCGCCGCCTTCGTGGGCGAGAGCCGCGGTCGGGAAAAGCAGGAGCACGGTAGCAATAGTCCAGAACGCGCCCGCGGTGCCTACGATGTAACCGGGCAGGCGCAGCATGGGCACCGGCCAGCGCACCTCAAGCACCTGCCAGGCGCGCACGAGCGCCAGCGCCGCGGCAATGAAGGCGAGCTGCCCGATCTCGACGCCGAGGTTGAAGAGGAGGAGCGCGAGCGGGATCTCCGCGCGCGGCAGGCCGAGCCCGGTGAGGCCGCTCGCGAAGCCGAAGCCGTGCAGAAGCCCGAACAGGAACGCCACGGCCCACGGATGGCGCAGGGTGAAGCTCGTCTCGCCGCGCCAGGTGCGCACGATCTCTGGGCCGAGGAACAGAATGGACAGCGCGATCGCGGCGTTGAGCGGCGCCGCCGGTACCGAGACGATGCTGAAGGTCGCCGCGGCGAGCGCGACGCTGTGTGACACAGTGAACGCGGTGATGGTCTTCACGAGCATCCAGCGGGCGCGCACGATCAGCAGCAAGCCGAGCACGAACAGCAGGTGGTCGACACCGAGCGCGATGTGCTCGATGCCGAGCACGAGATAGGCAGCCGCCGAGCGCCGCGGCGCCGCGGCGCTGCCGAGCGTGATAGAGGGACGCTCGGGCCTGAGGAGGTGCGTCTCCACCGCGCCGCCGGCGTGCTGCACGCGCACCAGCACGTCGGTCGGAAACTCCTCCAGCCCCTCGATGGCCAGCGTCTGGCCACCGAGGGCTGGATCGCATTGGATCGTGGCGCGATAGCGCCAGGCGCCGGCTTCCAGCGCGCCGCCCGCCTCAGAAGCCTGTTGGCAGGAGGCGGGGAAGACCGGCGTCAGCCGCAGCGGTGCGCCGCCTCCGGGCGGCTGCTTCCAGAAGACGTCGTAGCGTCCGGGCGCCTGCTCCGCGATTTCCAGGAAGCCCGTCTGCAGCTCGTGCCCTTGGGCGATCGAGCAGAGCACGAGAAGAAGAAAGCCCCAGCATTTCACGGCTTGGCCACCTTTACGGTGTACTGGCCGCGCAGCCGTGCGTATGTTTCCTCGGCGAGCGCCTTACGCCGCGCGTTGCGCCATTCGCGCTCCACCAGCGGCCGGACTTCCTCGAGCGGCGCCACCCCGCCGGGAACGACCTTCTCGACCCGGACGCGGTGCGCACCGTAGCCGGATGCGACCGGCCCGGCCCAGATTCCTGGCGGCTGCTTCGCCAGCGCAGCCGCGAACTCCCGGCCGAACAGACGCTCGATGTCGCGCTGTTCGATGTTTTCGTAGCGGGACTCGAGCATCGGGAGCACGCCGCCCAGAAACTCCTGAGAGAAGGTGATGCGAGGGTCGTTACCGAAATCCGCGGGGTTTGCGGCGAGATAGTCTGCGAGGTCCTTATCGGTGGGCTGGGCTGCGGCCGCTGCCTCCTCGGTGAGGAACTCCATCTTCTGCCGCAGGCGGCGGCGCACGACGTCGTCGTCGCGGTCGAGTCCTGTCGCGAGTGCTTCGCGGTACAGAACTTCGTCGCGCACGAAGTTCTCGATCAGAGCATCGAGCTCCTGGCGCGTCGGCGCGCGCTGCCAGGTGCGGCGATAAGTTTCGGCGAGGCTGCGGATCCGTCCTTCGCTGACCACGATCTGCTTTTCCTGCGTCGGCGCGAGCAAGGCATTCAGTGCGAAGAGCGCCGCGCCGAGCAGCAGGAAATGGACGAGAGGCTCGCGCAGAAGCGATCTGAGCATGAGGGAAGAGACGTGCTGAACGGACCCCTGTTTGCCGATCCCTATGGATGGCCGACGCCCGCCAGCCACATCCGGGCGGCATGGACTTTCGCCTGCTCTCCGTACAGCCGCACGAGGCCCACATCGAGCGCCTTCGCAAATGCCATCTCGCCGTTTACAAGCGCGCGCAGCACCGGCGTGTCGGTAACGATCACAACGTCGCCCTGCTGAGGTCCGGCCACGTGGATCTTGGCGAGGACGGTTTCACCCTGCGGCTCGAGCCGGCTCCACAACACGGGGCCCACCATCACGACAGACACGGGGGGACGGGCCCGTGCGGCGCCCGCGCTGCCGAGCTGCACCGCCAGCGCGCGGATCAGCGCGTTCACCTGGACGAGTCGCATCATCCCGCGAGTTTCCGGCGTCAGGTCGTCCTGTGGAGCGAGGTCATCGCGCGGCAATGCGCCGGCCAGCTGCGCCTGCCAGATTGCCGTGCCGACGTAGAGCGAGTTCGGGTACGCGACATTGAGAAAGCCGCGCAGCGCTGCCAGCGAGGAAGCGTCATGGAGGCCGCACGGCCAGGCAGCGCCCGACACGGCGACTAACGCGGCGCCGAGCGGGATGGCCAGCCGGAAGCGGAAGCCTCGCGTCACGCTCAACCGGGGCTGTACCAGATCGGCGACGTGTACGCGCGCTCCTGGATGCTCGCGGGCACGTCCTTCGGCAGCGCGACGCCGAAGAACTTGGCGTCGTGCGTGGTCCAGCGCGGCGTCGGGATCTCCAGCACGCGTACGTAGTAGAACGCACGCTCCTTCGGGTTGAACTGCGGATCCCGCCAGTAGGTCGTGAGGTAAGGCGCGCCGATCGCGTTCGTATACGTCGCTTCCTTCACGTTCACGGTGTTGCCGACTGGCGGCAGCTTGCCGTCCTTGCCCGGCTTGCGCTCGCCGGACCACACCACGTCGTAGATCTTCTCGTGCGTCTTGCCCGCGGCGTCGAGCCAGCCTTTGACGACCTGGACGCGGTCGAGATTGGCGCCGTCGGGGTCGCGCACCGCGCGGATGACGAACGCCGGCGCCTTGCCGGCGGGGGCGGTCTTCAGATCGCCACCCATCGGCACACCGCGTGCATAACCCTGCTCGGCGAAGTCCGAGCGCTCGAGGTCCTTCGCCGTGAAGTCGAAGCCGCCGAACACGCGCACGATGACGCGTGTGCCAGTGGTCGCGTAGACTTCCTTGCGCGCCATCGCGTCCCAGAGCGCTTCGCGCGTGTTCTCGCGCGCCCACACGGCCGCGAGCCCGGAAGCGCTTATCTGGCGCGCGTACAGCTGATTGCCCTTCGGCGCAGTCCTGCCGACAATGACCTCGTCGAAGCGCACGGGATCGCTGGTCGGTTCAACGGCCGCGACCTTGCCGATGAAGTTGTCTTCTTCCGGCGTCGCGAGCCCCGTATGTGAATCGGTCGATCCGACGATACCGAACTTGAACGGATTGGCGCCGAGCCTCTGCTCATGGGCGAGGCCGCGCTTGTACGCTTCGCGCGCGTACTCGCGCGGGTACATGTCCGGTGTCGTCGGTTTGGGGCCGAACGTCGCCTTGTCCCAGCGTTCGAAGTTTGCCAACTCATCGGTCGGCGAGAGCACCGGATGCGCTTCGCTGTCGCCCTTCGTCTGCGTCACTTCGTAGAGGGGCTCCCACCGGCTGCGGCGCGCGGCGTAGTCGCGGTCGAGCGGCTTCTTCGTCGCGAGCGTCATGTCGTCGAACATCAGGCCGCCGGAGAGATTGCCGTTGTGCGGAATCGCGAGCACCTTGCCGCCGGTCTTCTTCTCGTAGGCCGCCATCCACTCCCAGAGCTTCTCCGGGTCGATGGTGTCGTACGACGACAGCGGAACGATCTGGTCAGCCTTGTCCTTGCCGTCGCGGAAGATCACGTTCCTGTGGAGATTGCTGCCGTAAGGGGTGCTGGACCACTCGTAACCGATGAGGGCGGTGAAGCGGCCGGGCTCGTTATATTTCTCGGCGGCCGCGGTCGCCCTCGTCCACATCGTCCGCGCGAGCCCCGGCAGGTCCTGCAACGGATCCTTGCCGGTCAGCGCCCCCTTCATCCACGCGTCGTACGCCTTGGGCCCCTGGCCTTGCTTGACGTAGTCGTGGACCATCTTGCCCCACGGGCTCTTGAGGAGCTCGGGGTTGGATTCGGCGATCGCCGTCGCAAGCCCGAGGTTCTCGGCGTGGTCGGAGACGACGAGGAAATCGAGCGGCCGGCTGAGCCTCGCCGGAAGGCCGGTGTTCGACGTCACCGTCTCGCCGCGCGCGAAGCGGTAGGCTTCGTCGGGGCCCAGCCTGGTGCCGAACATCCCGGCGTCCGTCGAGAGCGCCGTGTGCAGGTGCGTGTCGCCGAAATAAACCCGGTTCGGAAAGGTCTTGGTCGGGTAGGGCGAATACTTGGACCGGTCCACCATGGGGATCGGTGGCGCGTCGGATTGCGCGACCGCAAGACCGATGATCCCCAAGGCGATACCGCAGAGGGCTACTGCCAGGACAGCTCTGATGGTCATGCGTCCCTCCCAGAATCCATCGCTTCTACTTACTGTCCATTATCACGCCAACGGGCGATTCGCGTCGAGCGCGCGACAGGTCGGGCACCGCGGCGGCCGGCTTGGCGGCCTTCTGTGCCTGCACAATGGTGGATCGCTCAAGATCAGCAGCTTCTTCCTCCCTCATGCTTTGACGGAACGTATCGTTAGGGGCAGGCGGACGGGTTCCTATAAGCGTACCGAATGACCGGGACCCTGGGATATTGCACTTTGGTTCATGTACCAGAAGCGTCGATTGCAGACTGCTTCCATGTCACCTATTTCAGGAATAGCCGCGGCTTTCGAGGCATGCGGTGCCTGCAGTCTTCTATGTAGCCATCACCCCGCGCCCCGGCAGCACACGCTACGCCGGTGGCAGCCGTTCCTTGTAAAGCCGCAGCGCGCGTAGCAGGTCCGCGATCAGCGTTTCCTGATAGCGGTAGGACATTTCCTCGCCCATAGGCACCACTATCGACAGCGACTGTTTGCGGCATTTCTCTGAGAGCCTGGACAAGCGCAACAGCAGATCATCGATCTGCGCACGCGTGTCGGGCAGGAGGTAACGCGCGTCCAGTGGCATTGCGGCGATCAAATCAATGGTGGTGCCGGGGGCGAAGAGCGCCGCAATCTCGCGCTCGATCCTCACGCGATTGGCATCGACGCGCCACAGGCGGAAGCGATGCCATAGCGCCATGCCGCTGAACAACACCGAGAGTGCCACCCCGAGCTGGATCCAGGTGGGCAGTGGCATGATGTCCACCGCCCACGGCGCGTACTTGCCAAGCAGGTCGGGCCCGTCATCGTTGTAGAAGTTGGCAGCTACCGTCGCCAGCGGTAAACCGGTCAGGTTGGGCTGCCCCTTGTTGTGGCTCACGAAAGTCGGAAATACCTCCGCCACCGCGGCCAGGAACCCCTGCGTGACACCGTCCGGTGCGCAGCCATTGCCAACGATGAGCGCGTCGACCTGCAACACCTTGTTGTTCTCGCGGGGCAGCTTTCGCACGTAGTCCATTTGCCCGGCCTCGATCACACCCACGCGCGCGAAGGGCAGATGGCGCGCGAGCGATGCCACATCGGGCAGATTCAGGATGTCCAGGTTGCGCCGTGTCACCGCGTCGACCAGCAGCTTTGCCTCCTCGTCGATAACCATAGCGGCCAGGTCGAGCTCGCCGCGCTCGAGCATGCCGAGCTGCTGGTCAACCGGCTGCGTCGACACGACGAGGTCGACCCCCGCAAGCAGCGCTAACACCCGCCGCATCATCTGTTCGGTCCCGCTGCCGACCGGACCAACGCCGATGCGCAGCCCCTTGAGATCCACCGGCGCGCGAATACGCTCGACATTGCGCCCGAGAATGACCAGTGACTCCGGCCGCGGCAGCCGACCGATCATCTCCAGTTTGTGTCCGTCCGGGTAGACAATGCCGTTTTGCACCAGAGCGAAGTGGACTTCGCAGCTCTTCGCGCCAGCGATCAACCGCTGGACGTTTTCCACCGATCCGGCCGAAGACAGGTTGTGCACCCGACCCTTGCGGCGCGCGGCTTCAGCGGCGAGCTTATCGACAGTGGCGAAGTAGTTGCCCGTCGTGGCGCCGGAAAGCATCGTCACCCGCACGTGGCGCAGGCTCGGCCGCGGGTCCAGCCACGCCACGAGCGCCGTGAGCAAGGCAAGTACTGCGAAGAAGATCGCAGTCTTCACGGCGGGCGACAGCGAACCGCGCTCTGCGGGACGACCGAGGACGCGCTTCATTCGATCAGTGGGGATGAGGCGGCTCACCAGCCCCGGCTTGTTCGATATCGGGCAATGGATTCAGGAGTGAGTGGAGCGCAACACGCAATGCGCGGCACGGCAGCACTGTGTCGAATCACGCCCAAAGGACGAGATGGGCGCTGTCATGCACGCACCATCAGTCCATCAAGGCCGATGCTAAGTGAGTACTAAGTGCGACACAACGGGAAGGTTACCGCCCGAAGTGACGAAATCCAATCTAACCGGGATTGGCTGCAATCGGCTGAACCAGGCCGGAGAGCTCGAGGCGCCGATTTCGGATAGCCGCGGTCGCGCGGAAAAGATCAGTCCGCCGCAAAAGCTGTCGGTGCTGGCGCGAAGGTCATCGCGAGGCCGGAGAATCTCTATGCGGGCGCCGCAGTCTCTTCGCTTCGCCAGAATGCGGTCGGTCTCACTTAGGCTTGACGTACTTCGCCATTTCCGGATAAGCACCCGCGGCCAGCTCGTCCAACAGCGGCTTCACCGTGTCTAGCAAGATGACCTTCTGGTCGCCAACACTAGCCAGACGCTCGCCTGTCCCAGTCCGCACCCTCAGCGCCAGCAACTCGCCCGTGACGCTGTCCGTTGCTTCGGTTTCGACCACGATGAACGCCCGTTGTGGAGTACCACCCTTTGCGGCCCTTGAGGCCATGGTGGCTATAAGGGCGATGGGGAGTAACTGATAGGGCTTTAGGCCCTCGCCTTGCGCCGCGACGCCGGTGAACGCGGTGCGAATCCGCACCACGCCGGGCCCGGCACGATCGACCACCCTGAAACGCTCGCGGACTGACCGCTTATGTACGTCGTTGGCGTAAGCGAGAATTTGTTGCAGCGTCTCGGCGCTGACTTGATCGCTCGGCCTCGGCTCGGGGTAGAAGACGAGCGGATCGATTAATATCGCATCGTATTTCCCGGGCGTGAGCTTGGGGCTCACCCAGGCCCGAATGGTCTTACCCTGGGCGTCCTTGGTGTCCGCCAGGTTGGAGTAATCCCTTAGGAAGCCCGAATCCTCGGCGGCATCAGTTCCGGTCGCGCATGCTCCCAGGATTGCACCGAGGAGAACGACGCCTACCTTGGCTGTGATCGATCTCTTCGTCACCTAATTCCTCTCGTCGTTACTCCGTCATATGCCCAGCCAGTATCTCCCCGATCAAGGGGCGCAGTCAATCAATCCGAGTCGCTGTAAAGGGGTGCGCACCCGGAGCAGCGCGAATCAGGGCACGAACGCGAGGAACAGGAATGCCGCGAAGAGCACGAGATGCACCGCCCCCTGCATCATGTAGGTGCGGCCGGTGCCGAGGGTGACGGCGCTGACCAGAAACGTCAGGACGAGCATCGCCAGGTCCTTGGGCTCCAGGCCCAGCACCAGCGGCAACTCGAAGGCGGCCGCCGCCAGCACCACCACGGGAACGGTGAGACCGATGCAGGCGAGCGCGGAGCCGATCGCGAGGTTCATGCTGCTCTGAAGTCGATTCGCCCTGGCGGCACGCACCGCGGCCCACGCTTCGGGCAGCAGGACCAGCGAAGCGATCACGATTCCGATCACGACCCTGGGCGCATTGGCCGCCTCGACCGCGCGCTCGATCGTGGGCGAAAGCATCTTGGCGAGACCCACGATCACCACCAGCGAGACGAGGAGTAACCCGAAGCTCACCCACGCCTCCCCGGCGCTCGGCGGCTCGGCATGCGCGTCCGGGTTGGCCGCATCGGCCACGGGAATGAAATAGTCCCGATGCCGCACAGTCTGGATGAAGATGAAGATCGCCCACAGCACGGCCGAGGTCACCGCCACGAACGCGAGTTGCGAGCTGCTGTACATGGGGCCTGGCGTCGTTGTGGTAAACACCGGCAGGACGAGCGTGAGCGCCGACATCACGATCAACGCCGCAAGTCCTGCTCCGGCCCCCTCGATGCGGAAGGTCTGCTCACGGTGCGCGATACCGCCTAGCAGAAGACAAATACCGACGACACCGTTGCAGATGATCATCACCGCGGCATAGATCGCGTCGCGCGCCAGCACCGCCGTTTCGCTGCCGCCCGCAATCATCATCGAGAGAATCAGGGCGGCCTCGATCACGGTCACGGCCAGGGCAAGCACCAGCGTGCCGAAGGGCTCGCCCACGCGATGCGCGACGACTTCGGCGTGATGAACGGCTGCAATGCACCGCGGTTTGCATGCTCCGTGATACCATGACGCCATCCTATCCCCGCATGCATGTGACGGCCGGGGCGCCGGACATCCACGCGGACGGATTCCCTTCGTAATCGGCGGCTGAGATGAGTCCCGTTGCCCAGTTGGTGGCCGTCATCGCCGCACTCCTGCTGCTTGGCGCGCTCGGCGAGTTCGTGTTCTCTCGCACCCGTGTGCCGGACGTCGTATGGCTGGTGGTTGCGGGCATCGTGGCCGGGCCCATGCTCGGTATCGTTTCGCCGCAGCTGCTCCAGCCGGGCATCCCGTACTTCGGTGCGATTGCGCTGGTCGTTATTCTCTCGGGCGGCGCCCGGCGGCTGCGGCTGTCGGACGTGGCTGTCGCGGCGCCCAGGGGGATCGCGCTCGGCCTGGTGGCCTACGTGTTCTCGGTGGCGGCGGTTTGCGTCTTCTTGTGGATTGCGACCGCGTGGGGCCACGTCCGCCCCGGATCGCCCCTGCTCTGGTTGATGATCGGGGTGATAGTCGGCGGTACAAGCTCGGACATAATCATGCCGACCATGGCCCTGGGCCGGGCGCCCGCCGCCATGGCGCGGATACTGGAAGTGGAATCTGCCGCAACCGATGCGTTATCCGTCGTGCTCGCGATGGTGGCTATCGACTTTATCCTCGACGGCGGCGCGGACGTCTCCCGACCCTTTCTCGCTCTGGCGAAGCAACTTGGCATCGGTGTCGGCACCGGCATGATTGCCGCCGCGGTTCTCGTTCCGATGATCCCGCCGCTGCGCGACGGGCCTCATGGCTACACAATCTTCCTCGCGTCCATGTTGACAGTTTACGCATCGACCGACTCTTTCGGTGGCAGCGGTGCAACAGCGGTGCTTACGGCCGCCTTGCTGTTGGGCAATGCCGATTCTCTCGTGCCACGCCTGTTTCCCGGCGCTCGCGGTGAGGCTTTCACTGCAACTCAGACGAGCGTGGTGCTGCAGGATCAGATGACATTTCTGACAAAGTCGTTCTTCTTCTTCTTGATCGGTCTGATGTTCCCGACCGACCTTCGGCTTGTCGCGCTTGGCGGCGTCGCGGTGCTGTTTCTGTTCGCCTTCAGGATTCCCGCCACCATGCTCGCAACCCGGGGCCTGAGCTTGACGCCCAAGGAGCGGTGGCTGCTCAACGTCTCGGTCCCCCGCGGGCTCGCCGCTGGCGTGCTGGCCACGCTTCCGATGCACTACGGTATCGAGGGGATGGAAAATCTGGCGCCTGCGCTGTTCGCATTTATCGTCTTCAGCGTTCTGGTGTTCGCCATCGGCTTCTCGATCGTAAATCGCGCATCAGACGAGCATGCACCCTCTCCCTGAGCATGCCGCGACGACCATCCCGTTGCATGGGAAGTCCGGGCAGGGCCAGCCTGCCCTCCAGGTGCAGAAAGAATTCCGCATTCAAGACCGGACAATCATCTAGCCGACTCCCGAGTCGAGCGGTAGCGTTGTAGATGGGTATGTCACGACGAACGATTAAACCGAATGGGGTCAGACTGGCCCCAATCGTCGGGAGGATGAAGGCGGGCACTGGGTGGAGATTCTTCCGTTGTCTGCTCTTTGAGCGTGTAACCGAGTGATTCTGGGATCACTTTTGAGGCGCTTGAGCGAGCCGGCGTGCTTAGTGAATCGGTAGGTTGAGCAAATCCGCAGGCGAGAATCGGTCTCTGACTTGCTTAGAAGCGGAACGTCGCGCCCAGCGCGGGACCTTTCAGGGTGAGGTCCTCGATCAGCTTGTTGCCGCCCTGCTCGTAGGACAGGTAGCGGTAGACGAGGCCGATGTCGCCCCACTTGAACGAATAGCTGATGCCCGCCACGCCCTGCCAGGTGAGCTTGGAATCTCCCGCTCCGACATCAAGGTAATAGGGCACGTGCCAGTTGCTGTCCCCCAGCTTGAACCGACCGCGCACCCCGACGATCGCATCCCAGATACCCACCGACTGCGACACGCTCCCGGTCCTGGCGAAAGCCGCAGTCCCAGGAGGGCCCGTCACCGTCGCCCCAAGCTGCCAGTTCGTTGTGAACTCGAGATCGGCATAACGAAAGCCGCCGATGAAGTCCAGCGTCGCGCGCGGCTCGTGCAGGAGGGAATATCCGCCAAAGAGCGTCCAGATCGAACCTTTGAACTCAACCTCGGTACCAAGGTTGAGCGTAACGTTGGTGACGGGGATCGGTCCCGATCCTGGGTTGAAATCTACGCTCTGGATGCCGCTCTTGTCGGTGGAGAAGGATACGTACATGAAGTCGGTGCCAATGGACCACCGGCCCTTGCGTGCGTCGGCGGAAATCATGAACGCGAAATCGAGAGCTTTCAGTAGGTCTTCGGCGTCCACTTTTACCCTGGGTGCCGAACCGCCCGCCGCCGGCGGCCCGTAGCGCAGGTCCGCATCCAGGCTGGGCAGCCAGAGGTACGGAGTCAGCGAGAAAGTCCAGCGGTCCGCGGGCACCTGCGCCCAGGCTCCCGGTGCAACGAGTAATCCGAGCAACACGAGCCGGGCGATCCATGCTTGACGTCGTTTCATTGTTTTCTCCGTTGTTTCATCGAGCAGCGCGAATGCGAGATTGCCGTCCCTACCGCCACAAGGAGGCAACCCCACTAGTTTAACCGAGAGCGCGATTCTGCCCAGGCTTCTCTTCATCGGACGTCCGGCCGCGCATGGGAGATCGCCGACATCCACTCGAGCGCGCGCTTCGAATCGGCGACGCCACCATAGAGCCTGATGATTCCGAGCGCCACGGCCTCAGGCGTGGATAGCCTGCCCAAGGCCCTTGAAAGTGACCGCCCGTCTTACTCCGCGCCCTTCTGGACCCGCTGTCCCTTCAGGAACAGATCGGACCAGGGTTTCTCCCAGCGCTCCCACTCGTCGAGCACGACGACCGGATCGATCAGCGCGTAGTCAAACTTGCCGAGCAGGTTCTCGACCGCGCGACTGGTAGGGACACGGTTGCGCGACTTGATGATCTCCTGTCCTTCCGGCGAGAGTATGAAATCGGCGAACAGCAGGGCCGCGTGGGGGTGCGGCGCGCGCGCGAGCAACCCGACCGAGCTCGGTTGCCCGAACGCCGGCTGCAACGGCTTCCAGTCGACCGGCGCGCCTCTTTTCTTCAACCGCTCCACGCCCTGAATATGGGCGTCCGGAGCCATCGTAATCTCTCCGGCGGCAACGAGCTCCGCAAGCAGCGTGTGCCCCTTGCGCACCGCCGGCTTCGACGCCGCCAGTTTCTGGAAGTAGCTCAAGCCCTTTTTTTCCCCCATCGCTTTCACCATGGTTCCGAACCACGGCACGTCTTCGGCTTCGATCCCCAGCTTACCCGCCCATTTGGGATTCAGCAGATCGTCGTAGGAATTCGGAACTTCGTTGGGTGCTACGAGCTTGGTGTTATAGATCAGCACGTAGAGGGTGACGCGCGTCGGAACGTAGTGTTTGTGCGCAGGAATGATGGCGGGAGGAATGTCTTTGACGAAAGGGCTGTAAAACGGGGCCAGCAGCTTTTCGCGATGCAGGATCTCGATCTGCGCGCCATCGGTTTCCGCGACGTCCACCTCGAAGCGGCCGGCGCGCGTTTCGGCGACTGCGCGCTGCACTATCTTTTCGCCGCTCGCCCGCCAGACGGTCGTCTTGATCCCGTACTTCTTCTCGAAGGCCTGGGTCAGCGGCGCTGCGTCGGGCAGCTGCATGGAGGTGTAGATGTTGACGACGCCTTCCTGCTTCGCGCCGGCGATCAGCCGTTGCTCACGATCCGCGCTCTGATAAAGATAGAGGCGGCTGCCGGCGTCCTTTTTTTCCGGGGTCTGCGCGTAAGCCGTCGGGAAAATACTCCACAGGGCAAGAAACGCGACGACCAGACGGGCGGTACATCCCTGCCGTCCTGTGGAACTAAATGGCGTCATGACTTAATTATCCTCGAATCTGCGTCTCACCCTGCACTTGCCGCTCTTCTCGACCCGGACGACCACCCCCAAGATCAAAATCCGCAAAGCGCAACCGGTTGTCGTGAGTCTTTTGGGTGACTGGTGCACTGCAACATCTCTGGACGATTACGCTGCGAGCACATCAAGATCCACGGTCGCCGCCTCATACATTCTATATGTAAAACAAGATCTTGCGTTCCTGGAAACAGGACGCCCGGGCGAAACTATCTGGATGCTCGGCCCGTCAAAGTAGTGTGACTCGCGCTTGGCCGGGTGGCGTGGGCTTGGTGGAAAGGTTTGCCCGGATCATTCATGGAGGCAATAGATGCGCAATCACATTTTGCAACGGCTGTCACTGTCAGCAGCGGTCATAGCGGTTGCTCTCTTTGGCGCCGCCTATCCTGCGTTTGGCGCGAGCGAAGCCGAACAACTGGTGCAAAAAGCCGAAGCCACATTCGACAACTTTCAGCGCGACCCGCAAATGAGCTGGATTCGTGACCATTTGCGCGACGCAAAAGCGGTAATGATAGCGCCGGAAGTCCGAAGGGCTGGTTTCGTTGTCGGCGGCTCGGGCGGTCGGGGAGTGTTGCTGGCGCGCGACCCGGCCACAGGCAACTGGTCGGGCCCGGCTTTTTACACACTCGCCACTGCAAGCGTCGGCTTCCAGGCCGGGATCGACAGGTCGGAAACCGTAATGTTGGTGATGACCGATAAGGGCTTGAACGCCTTACTCAGCACTCAACTCAAGTTGGGCGGCGATGTGAGTATCGCAGCCGGTCCGGTCGGCACAGGAGCTCAAAGAAGCATCACGACGGACGTGGTCGCGTTCAGCCGCTCCAAGGGTATCTATGGTGGCATCAACCTCGATGGCACGGCGGTGACCGTGAACCACGAATGGAATAACCGGTACTACGGCAAAGCCGTGACGCCGCCTGACATTCTGGTTCGCCACACCGTAACCAACCCCAAGGCCGAGAAACTGCTGGGGCGGATCGCCCAAGCGGCCACCAGGTAAGCGCCAGCCGGGCGCCGGCGTTACATGGCGCGCGGTGATCGAATCAAAGGGGCGGTTCACTTTTAATGCACGTGAACCGGCCCCTTTTTTTTGACAGTCCGGGGCGATCAAGATCCCATTGGACGCTACCCATCACTGATCAACGGAGTTAGCGAATATCGAGCGCCTTCGCGCGCAGGAACTGCGACATCTGGTCCGCGACCTCGACGTTGTTCAGGTCGGAGAACATGAAGTGCGAGTTGCCGTAGAGGCCCGCGTCGGGCAGCAGCAGAACGCTCGCGCTGCCGCCCTTGCTGTTGAGCGCCTGCACGAACAGCCGCGAAGTCACTTGCTGCGCGCGCCGGCCATCGGCCACCAACCCGAACGTCCTGCCCAGCGTTTCCGTGAGCTTCTGCGATACCGAGCGCGCCAGGATGTCGACGCCGCCGCCGGGCGCAAATCCCACGGTGACCCGCACGGGCTTGCTCGGATACGTTGCGGCGGAACCTGCCGTCCCCTGGCCGCTTGAAATTTCCGCCCATCCGAAAAGCAGCGCCGCCATGCCCGTCAGCACGGCTCGCGGCCGCTGCCGGCATTCGGTATAAGTCATCACGTGCCTGTCCTGGGTAGTGGCAAAGGGACAGTTTAACTACAGTGACAGGTGATGGGAGCGCGTCGAGGGGCGGAACAGGGACCCCGTTTACGGGGATGTGACCCCCGGTGGCGCGCAGGGCGGCCGACTAATCTCACCTGGAATCACGTAGTTTCCTTTCGGAGGCCGCCGTTGGGCTCCGCCGAGCGGTAGTTCCATCAGGCAACGCTTCACCCAAAGGCGCGACGAAGGGCAATTCATAATTAACCGCCATCTGGGACGCACTATCTGGAACGCCCTATCTGGGACGCTTCTGAGACGCCCTATCTGAGACGCCCTATCTGAGACACATTCTGGGACGCGTTCCTTTGCCTTACACCGGGTTTTGGCGCGATACTTTCCACGAACGCTGACAGAGGAGAAATGCACTCATGCGGTACAAACCCGTGCTGACGCTCGAAGACGCGAAGAAAATGCTTGCTGCCGGCGAGGCCGAAGCGATCAAGAACCGTTGGAACATCGTGATGGCCATCCTGGACGACAGCGCGGGGATGGTTGCGCTGCACCGCATGGATGGAGCGCGTCCGGGCAATCCCGAAATCGCGATACAGAAAGCGCGCACCTCCGCCCTCACGGAGCGCTCGAGCAAGGTGTGGGAAGACCGCGTCAACGGCGGCCGGATATCGCTGATGAAGATGCCGGTCCTCCCGGTGCAGGGCGGGCTCCCGATCATTGTGGACGGCCAATGCCTGGGCTCGATCGGCGTCTCCGGCGTCGCCTCGCATGAGGACGAACAAGTGGCGATGGCAGCCATCATGGCAGTCTTCCCTACCGCCAAGATGGTGCGTCCCGGCGACTGAGCGCACGGCCGATGCAGCGCCGGCGCGAAGCGGCATCAAGCAGGAGCAAGGATAAATGATCGGGTTAACGCGATTCTCGTTGCTGCTGCTATTGGTGTTGGGCGCGAGCGCTGCGCATGCCCAACCCTATCCCACCAAGACGGTACGCCTGGTTGTCGGCTTTCCAATCGGCGGCCCTGCCGACGTCGTCGCGCGCCTGGTCGCGCAGCAGCTCACCGAGCGCCTGGGGCAGTCCGTCGTGGTCGACAACCGCCTCGGCGCGACCGGAACGATTGCCGCCGAACTGGTCGCGAGGGCGGCGCCCGACGGCTACACGTTGTTCATGGCGACCCAGCCGACCAACGCCGTGGCGCCCCATATGTACGCCAGGGTCGGTTACGACCCGGTCAAGGATTTCGCCGCCGTCGTGCGCGTGGCGCACAATCCGCTGCTGGTCGCGGTGCATCCCTCGATGCCGGTCAGATCGATCAGCGATCTGACCGCGCTCGCGAAAGCCCGGCCGGGCCAGATCAACTTCGCGAGCGGCGGCATCGGCTCATCGCCTCACATGACGTTGGAGCTGTTCAAGAGGACGGTCAAGCTCGACATCGTGGCGGTCCATTACAAGGGAGAAACCTCTGCGATCATCGAAACCATGGGGGGACACGTCCAGATGCTCGCCGCCAGCATATCGGTGCTGCTGCCTTATGTCCGGAGCGGTAAATTGCGGGGCGTAGCCGTCACGACCCTAAAGCGCTCGACGCTCGCACCCGAGTTCCCGACCATCGCCGAATCCGGCCTGCCGGGCTTCGACACCAACTCGTGGTCCGGAATTGCGGCCCCGGCGGCGACGCCCAGGGAAATCATCCAGCGGCTCAATACCGAAATCGTCCATTGGCTCTCGCAGCCCAACGTCCGGGAGCGGTTTGTCAAAATGGGCTTCGAGATCGTCGCCGACACTCCCGAACAATTCGCAGCGTTCCTGAGGGATGAGAACGCGAGGTGGGGAAAACTAATCAGGGACTTGAACTTGCGCGCCGAGTGACTGGTGAAGTTCTCCGGCGCCCGTGCGGACTGACAAGACTGAAAAGGAAACTGCATGCTCAACCCGTTCCAGCAGCTCGAGCTCATCAAAGCCGAAGTCTTTACTTCCATGCCCGCCAAGTTCCGCAAGAAGGGGCGGACGAAATGGTCGGACCCCAACCGGCAGAACGCGGAGGTCGAGTGCTTCCTCGAAGGCCCGGCTTTCGATCGCGAAGGCAATCTCTTCATCGTCGACACCGCGTTCCAGCGCATCTTGCGCATCACGCCGAAGGGCGACTGGGACGTGGTCGTGCAATACGACGGCTGGCCGAACGGGATGAAGTTTCACCAGGACGGGCGGCTCTACGTCGCGGACTACCGCCGCGGCATCATGGTGCTCGACACGAAGAGCGGCAAAATCGAGCCGCTGCTCGAGACCGCTTACAGCGAAGGCTTCAAGGGCTGCAACGACCTCAACTTCGCATCGAACGGCGATCTCTATTTCACCGATCAGGGCCAGACCGGTATCGTCGATCCGACCGGCCGCGTTTACCGCCTGAAGCCGAACGGCGACCTGCAACGGCTGGCGCAGAACATTCCGAGCCCGAACGGCATCACGGTCAGCACGACCGACAAGCACGTCTACGTCGCGGTCACGCGCTCGCAGCAGATCTGGCGGCTGCCGCTCATGCACGACGGCCAGGTAAGCAAGACGGGCGTCGCGGTTCAGATGTCCGGGGGCGTCGGGCCCGACG
Organism: uncultured beta proteobacterium; assembly: GCA_963802355.1. GTDB lineage: Bacteria > Pseudomonadota > Gammaproteobacteria > Burkholderiales > SG8-41 > SG8-41. Next base: position 94,319 of record CAWDIV010000019.1, read on the forward strand.
GCATCGAGATGGACGCCGATAACGGGCTCGTGGTCTGCCACATCAACGTCGGCATCTGGCGTTTCGACCCTCACATGCTGTCCACGCACCTCGTCTACAGCGAGGACAAGAAGCGGCACGACCACATGACGAACATCGCGTTCGGCGGACCCGACTACAAGACGATCTACATTACCGAAGCGATGTCGGGCGACGTGCTCACGGCGAAGATGCCGGTCGCGGGCAAGAAGATCTTCGGTCTGCAATAGGTTCGGGCGCGAAAAGTCGATTGATGCGGGACCTCGCGGCGTTCCATCGGGCGGCACTCGCCGCGCTGGCGCGCACGGGTGCGGAGGCGGGCGCCGCGGCGGGCCCGGAAGAAGCGCTGTGGGTGATTACGCGGACGTTGCCGCAGCTCCTCGGCGACCGCGAGGCGCATCTGCAGCCGGGCAATCTCGGGGAAGGGGAGAAGCAGCAGTTCGCGTGCTGCTGTTTTGTCGTGACACCGGACCGGAAATCGAATTTCCTGGTAGCACCGGTCAACTTCGGCCCGTCACAGCGCCACATGAAGATCGATATCGGGCTTGGACACCCGGGGCACGTGGTGAAGACGAAGCAGCCGATGCTCCTCGCCAACACCGACACGCACAAGTCATTCGTGAAGATACTCGAGACGTTCCGGGCGGGCTCCGCCGTGTTTGCGCCGCTCGCGTGGCGCGGCGACGCGCTCGGCGTGATCGTCTGCGCGGGCCAGGCGCGCCACACCATGAGCGAAGCGGACCTCGAGGTGCATGTCGCGTTCAGTCATTTGGCGGCCGCGCAGTGGATGGCGCACGGCGGTCCGGAATACTTGCGGAGGATACGCAACGATGACCACGCGCAAAGGATGCAATGAGATGAAATATGATTGGGGACGCATTGCAGGAGTATTCGTCTTCGCCATCTCCACACTCATGACGGCGTTGGTGGCAAACGCAGCCGAGCCGTACCCGGTGAGGCCGATCCGGATGATCATTCCGTTCTCGCCCGGCGGGACCTCGGATACGCTGCGCGCATCCTTGGGCAGAAGATGACCGAATCATGGGGCCAGCAGATCGTGGTGGATTCGCGCCCCGGCGCCAGCGGGATCATCGGAACAGAAATTGCGATGCGTGCTCCGGCGGATGGCTACACGCTGATGCACGGCAACATGAGCCAGTTCGCGATCAATCCCACGCTCTACAGCAAGTTGAACTACGACACCCTGCGCGACTTCATCCCGCTCGCCCTTATCGCCACGGCGCCGCAGCTTCTCGTCGTTCATCCGGGCGTGCAGGCGAAAACTGTCAAGGAGCTGATCGACCTCGCGCGCGCGAAACCGGCGTGCTGAACTTCGGCTCCGGAGGCTACGGCACGCTAGCCTTCGTCGGAGGCGAAATGTTCAAGTCGGCCACCGGCGTCAGTATCACGCATATTTCTTACAAAGGAACGGTGCTCGCGCTGAACGATCTGCTCGCCGGACAGGTGCAGATCCTGTTTTCCGATATGCCGATCGCGCTGCCGCACTCCAAGACCGGCAAGCTGCGCGCCCTGGCGGTCACCGGTCCGCAGCGCACGCCGCTTGTTTCCGGCATTCCGACGGTCGCGGAATCGGGCGTGCCGGGCTATGCGCTGGTCAACTGGTGGGGCATCTTCGCGCCGCGCGGCGTCAACAAGGACGTCGTGGCGAAGCTCAGCGCCGAGTTGGCGCGTATCCACGGGCTGCCGGAATGAAGGAACGCTACGCGGCGCTCGGCGTGGAAGCGACCAGCAGCACGCCCGGGGAGTTCGCGGACTACATCAAGTCGGAGTCGGCGCGCTTTTCGAGGATACTCAAAGAGGCTGGAGCGAAGGCTGACTGACGAAGGCTGAACGCCATGATGTTCCGCGGTTCGACTGACGGGGAGCCCTCCTTTATTATTGATGCTTCGTGTCCTTGGCGTCCTTGCGTTGAAGCTGTTATTTTCCTTCGCGGCCTTGGCGTCCTTGGCGGTGAGGCTTTTCTTCTGCTTGCTGCTTTCAGCCGCCTTCCTGGAGCTGAGCGACGCCGCCCAGACGCCGTTCCCAGCGATTGAATCACGGGCTGCGGCGCTCTCTGCACTCGAAAACACGGACGCCCGCCTGCGCCTCGCCGGCGTCGTCTATCTGGGACGCCACGGCCTGGCCGCCGACGGGCCGCTGCTGGCAAAACGCCTGTCCGACGAGAATCCCGTCGTGCGCGAAGTGGCCGAACAGGCGATCTGGCTCGCATGGAGCCGCTCGGGCGACGCGGAGACCGACCGGTTGCTCGAAACCGGCGTTGCGGAGATGAGCGCGGGGCATCACCCGCGGGCGATCGAGATCTTCAGCGAGGTGGTAAAGCGCAGCCCGGAATTCGCCGAAGGCTGGAACAAGCGTGCGACCGCGTATTTCCTGGCCGGCGACATGCGCAAATCCCTTGCCGACTGCGCCGAGGTGATGAAGAGAAACCCGCAGCACTTTGGCGCGCTGTCGGGCTACGGACAGATCTACGTTCGCCTGGAAGACTACGAAAAGGCGATCGAATACTTCCGGCGCGCGCGGGCGGTGAATCCGAATCTCGCCGGCCTGGAGACCGTCATTCGCGGACTCGAGGAGCTGGTGCGCGAGAGGCGGAGGCGCGCCATCTAGCTGGAAACCCGTGATGGGTGATGGGTGATGAGTGATGGGGCTTCCCAAGATCAGCTACGCTCTATCTGAGACGCTTTCATGTGGAGGGTTCACTAATGGTCAATCCCGCTTTGCTCGAGAACTGGACACCTCGTGCGCTCGCCACGCTGCGAATTGTGACGGCCTATCTGTTCATCGCGCACGGTACCGCCAAGCTGTTCGGCGTGCCGCATGTCGCGATGTTCGACGGGCTTCAGATCATGTCCCTCGCGGGTGTGGCCGGGATCCTGGAGGTCGTCGGCGGCAGCCTGTTCCTCATCGGTTTGTTCACGCGGCCAGTGGCTTTCGTGCTGTGCGGTTTCATGGCCGTCGCCTACTTCATGGCGCACGCGAGCCAGGGGAACCCGCTTCTGCCGATGTTGAACCAGGGCGAGCTCGCGGTGCTCTACTGCTTCGTGTTCCTGTATTTCGTTTTCGCGGGCGCAGGCGCCTGGAGCGTCGATGCGGCCCGACACGAGCCAAACCGGCCCGCCTGAAGATTGGACGCCTGCGACGTGATCCTCATTTCGCGAAGCGCTGTGCCTCTTCGTCCCCCTCGCCGGCTACGCAGGCTCTCCCCCTCAGGGGTGAGGGACCAGAAAAGACCAGAGTTGAAGGGTCGGAGTCGGACTCGGCACTTTCTCTTCTAACGCCCCGGCTGCATCCCCAGCGACTCGTACACCCCCGCAACTTCGGGCGAGGAAAGATAACTCAAGAGCGCTCGGGCGGCCTCGGGCGCTTTGACGCGAGTGGACACGAAGCCCACGAGCGCGGTCGGGGTCGAAATCTCGCGCGGCAGCGGGCCGACGATCTCCACGGCAGGATCATGAATTTCGCTGAGAAATGTCAATCCGATTTCGACTTCGCCCTTGGCGAGCAATGCCATCGCGCGGCGCCGCCCCGTGCGCGCACGATTCTCGGCTGCATCTGCTCGAAGATACCGAGTTTCCTGAGGGTTTCGTCGAAGCTGACGCCGGCGGCTGCGCCGCGCGCGCCGTCGGGATACGAAACCGTTTCGCCGCAGCAGCATCTTCCTGACCGCCTCGGGCGTCGAGATATCGGGCTTGGCAGCGCCTTTGCGCACGGCGACTCCCACCGCCACCGTGGCAAGCGCTGTCTCGGTGCCGGCGATGACGTTGCCGGAGGCGATCACCCCGCTAAAGGCGGCTGCACGATCGGCACGTCGAATGCTTCGCCGCGTATGACCTGCTGCTTGGTGCCGCCCCCGGAGCCGAAGGTCGCTTTGACCACGTGACCTGTTTTGCGCTCGAAGTCCGGGATCATCCTGCTTATCGCGTCGCGGATGCCGCCGGGTGCGATGAGCGTGACCTCGTCCGCGCTAGCGCCGTGCACGTGCAATACCGTCAGGACAATCATTGCCGGCCCAAGAAAATGTTTCATGCCATTGCCTCCCGTCGATCATCGCTCGATCTTGACCCACTACTCTACGTTTCTTGTGATGTCCGACCTGGACCGTCCTTCGCGTCCTTGGCGACCTTTGCGAGGAAGCTGCTCACTCGACTCTCGCGCCAGAAGCCTTCACTACCTTGCCCCACTTCGCGACCTCGGCGCGCATGAACGATGCGGCGTCCTGCGGCGTGCCGGACAGCGGCTCGGCGCCTTGCGCGACGAACTTTTCCCGCACCTCCGGCGATTGCATCGCGCGCTTGACTGCGTCGTGCAGGCGCATCACGGCTTCTTTCGGCGTGCCGGCTGGCGTTGCGAGCGCATACCAGCTGCCGGACTCGAATCCCGGATACGTTTCCGCGACGGTGGGCAGGTTGGGCGTGATGGCGCTGCGTTTCGCGGTGGTGATGGCAAGCGCGCGCAGCCGGCCGCCTTGCACTTGGGGCAGCACGGAAAGAACGTTTGCAAACATGAATGTCACGTTTCCCGCCACGAGATCCGTGAGTGCCGGCGGCGTGCCCCGGTACGGCACGTGCACGATGTCGATGCCCGTTTGCATCCTGAGCATCTCTGCGGTCAGATGCGGCGTGCTGCCGCTTCCCGTGGACGCATAGGTCAGCTCGCCCCGGCGGCTTTTCGCTATCGCTACGAAGTCTTTCACGCTGCGCGCCGGCAACGACGGGTGCACGACGAGCAGTTGCGATACGCTCGCGACGAGCGCGATTGCCTCGAAATCCTTGAGCAGATCGTAGGGAAGCTTCGAATAGAGCGTCTGGCTGATCGCGGCCGGGGCGCCCGCAGCGAAGAGCGTGTAACCATCGGACGGCGCACGCGCGCCCAGCTCCGCCGCGATGTTGCCGCCTGCGCCGGGGCGGTTATCGATGACGATCTGCTGGCCCAGGGCCTCTCCCATTTTCGGCGCGATCAGTCGCATGGCGATGTCGACGCCCGCGCCGGGGGTAAAGCCGACGAGGATGCGGATCGGTTTCGCGGGAAATGCCTGCGCATGAAGCACGGCGGGAAAAACTGCTGTTATTAACGCAAGCGCTTTGATAAAAACGGGTGCCGCCATGGACCGAAGCCTCCACGTCAGGGTTGAGGTCGTCTGCTAATATACCAAGTGATCAACAGATCCAGTCACGAATCACCAGTCACGAATCACCAGTCACGAGTCACCATGCTCAAAATCGAGCCAGGCAACGCAACCCTGGGCGCCAAGATCACCGGCGTGGACCTCGCCCGTCCCCTCTCCGATGCCGATTTTGCGGGCGTGCTGCGGGCGCTGGCGCAGCACGGTGTGCTGTGTTTTCCAAACCAGCCGATCGAGGCCGCGGCATTGCGAACGTTCTCGGCGCGCTTCGGCGAGCTGCAGGTGATCTCATCGGGCAACACCTCGCGCGCGGAGCCGGGCATGCCCGAAGTCTCGATCCTGTCCAACATCGTCGAGAACGGACGTCCTATCGGCATCCCGGACGCGGGACAGGATTGGCACACCGATATGACCTACAACCGAGTCGCGGGATTCGTCAATGTGCTGGTAGCGAAGAAAGTCCCTGTCCGAAACGGGATACCGCTAGGCGCCACGGAATTTACCGACACGCAGGCAGCCTACGACGATCTTCCTGCGGAGGTGAAAGGAAAGCTTGCCAGTGCGACCGCCACGCATGACTGGAACAACTTCCACGAGCTCATGCGGCGCAAGGGCAGCACCCGTCCCGCGCTGACCGAGGCGCAGCGCCGCGAGCGGCCTCCGGTGTCGCATCCCGTCTTTCTCACCCATCCCATCAGCGGCCGGAAGGTGATTTACGTCAACCCCGGCTTCACCGTGGGTATCGATGGACTGGAGCCCGGGGAAAGCCGCGACACGCTCGAGTTCCTCTTCGCGCACGTTCTGAAGCCAAAGTACCGCTACGCGCACCACTGGACGGTGGGCGACGTCCTCGTCTGGGATCACCTCAGGACGTGGCATTGCGCGATAGGGGATTACACGGCCGAAGAACACCGGCTCATGAAGCGCTGCCAGGTGCTCGCCGACAAAGTTTTCGATCCGGGCTTTCTCGAAGCGACGCTGGGCGCGCATGCGTCGGCCTGACGCCGTTCTTTTTCGACCGTGAAAGGGAAGGAACGAATGATTACCCTCGCGCCCGCATCGATTGCCCGCCATCGATGGTGACTATGGTGCCGCTGATGTACGAGGCCCGGGCGGAGGCGAGGTAGACGACGAGGTCCGCCACTTGCGCCGGCTGGCCGGTGCGCCGCAGCGGCATCTCCCCCTTCGCCTGTATCTCCTTCCACCGCGACGCATCGCCAAGCTCGCGCTCCGCTCTCTCCTTCAGATGGTCGATCGCGCGCTCGGTTTGTATCCCCCCGGGTTCACGCCCACCGCGCGGACGCCGTGGTCCACGCTCTCGGATCCCAGCGCGCGCGTAAACGCCATGAGCGCCGCATTGCCGCTGGTGCCCGCGATGTAATTGGCCCGGTGGCGCTCGCCCGCGACGCCGATCACGTTGATGATTACGCCGGAGCCCCGGGTGCGCATGCGCTGGTAGATCTCGCGCGTGAGGTTGATGTAGCCGAATACTTTCAGGTCCCACGCATGCCGCCACTTCTCATCGTCGATTTCCGTGAGACTGCCGCTTGGAATGGCACCTGCGTTGTTCACGAGAACGTCCACGTCGCCGCAGGCCTTCCCGAGCGCGGCCGTGTTCTGCGTCACGCCCAGGTCAAATGGATGAATCGACACTTCACCCGCGTGCTGCCGCGCGATCGCGTCACTGGCAGCCTTGAGATCCGCCTCACTGCGCGACGCGATGTGCACGCGCGCGCCTTCGGCTGCGAAACCATGCGCGCAGGCGAGCCCGATGCCTTTCGACGCTCCGGTAATCAATACCTTCTTGCCGCGAAGTTCGAGATCCATGGCTTCGTCGCTCAGAAAAGAATCGAAGGCAGGAAGGCGCCCTGTGGTTCGTCATAGCGCCCGAGGGTCATCAGGGTCATCGGCTGCACGGCTCGCAGGCCATGCTCCAGGCACCAGCGAAACAGCGCTGCGTTGCGCGTGGGTACCATGAATCCAGGCCCGGAAAAGGATGTTGCCGAGGCGATGAGAGCCTCCGCGTCTTCCGTGGTTTCGCCGACGGCATGGCCGAAGAATCCGATGTCGGTCGCGTAGCCGGTGATGCGGCCGTGGCGCTCGACCACGGTCGCCGTGCCCTGCCGGATCGCAGCGCGAACCTCGTCGGAACGGTCGTGGCCGTGGACGCTACGGCTCACAGCGTTGGCGGCATCGAGGTCGGCTTCGCTCGCTGCGCGCACCGCGTGGCCGTCGATGGTCATTCCAAGCGGCTGTCCTTGCAGACACGCCAGCGGCTCGCGCGCCACGAAACCGAGCTTTGCATACAGCGACAGCGACCGCATGTGGTAGCCCGCCTGTACAAGCCGCACGGCAGTGATTTCCCGGCGCCGCGCGCGCTCCAGCACCGCCTCCATCAGTCGGCGGCCGATGGCGCCGTTCTGCACGCCCGGCGCGACCGTGATCGGCCCAACACCGGCGACCGGTCCACCTTCCCACAGGAAGTTGCTGCCGACCACGCGCCCGTCCACCTCGGCAATTACGGCATGGATATCGGCTCGGGACATCAGATGGTCCATCAGACCGATGGCGACGGCCGGCGTGGGGAAGTCGGGTGGAAAGCGGTGCTGTTCGGCGATAGCCTTGAACGCCTCGTAGCAAATCGTGCCCGCAGGTCCGGCGTCATCGGGTGACGCAGGGCGCAGCCTCAGGCTCATGGGCAACTCCTCTCGGGTCCGGTGAACGGGTTTTATCCGGCTAGACGGGCGAGATTCACCTCGTCGTGTACTGCGCGAACAAAGCGTGCCAGGACTCTCACATGAACGCGCTCGGTTACACCAATGTTAGCGCGTACGAGGACGGGACAGCCGACTGGATTGCGGCTAGCCTGCCCGTCGAGCGCGCACCTGCTCAAAGCGCAGCTTAGCGGGCGCTATGTAACGTCGCTACGTCGCTCGACCCTTCGCGCCAAACCACCGCCACCTTGAAAATCGCCACCTTGAACCACACCATATGATTTACACCATCTCGAAAGCAGGTCCCGCGTGCAAGCTCCGTTCGTTCTGGATGTGACAGCCTCCACGTTCGAAAAGGACGTCGTCGAGGCTTCGAAGCAGGTCCCGGTGGTCGTGGATTTCTGGGCGCCGTGGTGCGGCCCTTGCCGGGCGCTCGGGCCGATCCTCGAGAAGCTCGCCGCCGAGTACGCCGGACGCTTTCGGCTCGCCAAGGTCAACTCGGACGAGAACCTCGAGGTCTCGCGGCAGTACAACGTGCGCTCGATCCCCGACGTGCGCGCGTTTCGCGACGGGCGGCAGGTGGATCAGTTCATGGGCGCGCTGCCCGAGCGGCAAGTGCGCGCTTTCATCGAAAGCGTCGTGCCCGCGCCCGCGGAAGTGGAGCGACTGCGTGCTGCTGGGCTGCGCGCGGCGGGTGACATCGAGGGCGCGACCGCTGCGCTGCGCAAGGCGGTTGAGCTGGACCCTGCCCACGACCTTGCCCGCATAGATCTCGCCGAGTTGCTCATCGAGGCCGGGCAATACGAGGAGGCGGCGCGGCAGCTGGACGGTGTGCGTCCCGATGTGGACTGGGACGCGCGTGTCGATGCGCTGAAACAGGCGATCGCCTTCGCGCGCGCGGGCGGCAACGATAAGGACCTTACGGCGCGGGTCGCGGCAAACCCATCCGACCTCGAAGCGCGCCTCGCTCTCGCCGGCGTCCTCGCTTCGCGCAAGGCGTGGCGCGAAGCGATGGACCAGCTTCTCGAGATCATCCGACGCGACAAGTCCTGGCGCGACGGCGAGGCGCGCCGGCAGATGCTAGCGATTTTCAACCTCGCCGCCGCCGACCAGCCCGACGTCGTCTCCGAATACCGGCGCAAGCTGGGGAGCGTGCTCTACTGGTACAAGAAGCGTGATGGGTGATGGTATAGTGAAACGTCAGAACGGAGTGAGTCGCAACCGGCTTTGAAGTCCCGCGAGTGGTGGCCCCGCATCCATCACCTATTCCACAAGAGGTCCTGCCAGGGAGTCAACGATGCTCAAGCGTCACTACATTACGCCCGAAAACACCTATAAGGTTGGCGGCAACAAGCAGGTCATCTATACACCCGTCGTGGTGGTGGAGGACACCACGCACACACATATCTATCTCGCCGGACGTACCTCACGCACCCTCGAGGGCGATGTGGCATGCAAGGGCGACATGCGCGGCCAGATCCGGGAGGCCTGTATCGCGATTGATATCGCCCTGGAGTCCGTCGGAGCCACGTTCTCAGACATTACGCGAACCACCACCTACACTACGGACATGAAGGCGTATTTCGCGGCGATCGATGAACGGTTCAAGTTTTTCAAGCCGCCATTGCCGACCAGCACGCTGATCGGCGTCGCGTGCCTTGCGATGCCGGAAATGCTGGTCGAGATCGAGGTGGAGGCTATCATCGAGCCGGAGCGCCTGCGTCTTCCAAAAAAATAGGCGCCCTTCGCTCCAAAGCCTGATTCAAGCCTGTTTTTGAGAGGACTTTTACTTAGAGGGGTGCAGCATGGCGTTCGATCTTATTTTGCGGAATGCGCGACTGGCGAATGGCGATGCTGGGCGTAGCGTCGACATTGCGATTACGAATGGACGCATCATCGCCATCGAGCGGGGCATCTCCGGGGACGGCGAGAGTGTCGACGTCGGCGGGCGGCTCGTATCGCCGGGGCTGGTGGAGAGCCATTTCCACCTCGACAAGGCGCTGATTCTCGACCGCTGCGAGCCGCCCAAAGACCGTCGCGCGGGCGACCACATGAAGCGCACCGCTGCGGTCAAGCACACCTTCACGGAAGAGGACGTTTACGCACGCGCCAGCGCTACGCTGGAGCAGTGCCTGCTGAATGGCGTCACGGTCATGCGCACCCACGTCGAGGTCGACCCCAATGTCGGATTGCGCGGCTATGCGGCGATCGAGCGCCTGGTCAAGGATTACGCCTGGGCGATCGACCTGCAGCCTTGCGTCTTCCTGCAGGAGGGCTGGACCGGCGTCGAGGGCGGCGAGGCGAACGTGGTGGCGGCGCTGAAACGCGGCGCGACGGTCGTCGGTGGCGCGCCGCGCTACGACACCGACGGCCCCCGCCAGATCGACCGCATCTTCGCGCTCGCGAAGGAGTTCGACGTCGACGTCGACATTCATCTCGACGGCGGCTATACCACCCACGACCTCGATATCTTTCAGGTCTGCGACATCACCGACCGGATCGGCTGGGGCGGGCGCGTGGCGATTGGCCACGGCTCCAAGTATTCGTGCCTGCCGCTCGAGGAACTGGACGCGCTGGGCCGGCGGATGGCCGATTCCGGCGTGGCGCTGGCCGTGCTGCCGGCGACCGACTTGTTCAATACCGGGCGCCATCTCGATCACAGCGTCATCCGCGGCGTCGCGGATGCCAACGCGCTGATCGCCCAGGGGGCGAACTGCTCCATCTCGACCAACAACGTGATGAATCCATTCACGCCGTACGGCGACTGCTCGCTGGTGCGGATCGCGAACATGTACGCCAACGTCCTGCAGCGCGGCACGGAGCGGGAGCTGTCCGACTGCTTCTCGATGCTGACCGATCGCCCGGCGCGGATGCTGCGCCGGAAAGACTACGGCATCGCCGTCGACCATCCGGCCGACCTCGTCGTGTGGAATGCGAAAACCCCCGCCGAGGTGATCGCGACCGTGGCGCAGCCCGTGATGGGCTTCAGGCGCGGCCGGCGGCTGTTCACGCGGGAGATTGCGGCGCTACAGCGGCCCTGACGCGAAAAGCCTCACCGCTAAGGACGCGAAACCACGAAGGAAGTCGAACATCCTCATCACGAAGGGCACGAAATCACGAAGGGATCATATATATGAGCATAAATCCCGAGCTCGAAGGAGGTCGCGCAGAAAGATCTGTTGGTTCCTTCGATCTGAGAGAGTTCCGCGTCCTCTGCGCGATGTTTTCCTGCGTCCTTTGCGGCCTTCGCGGTGAAGCTTTAGTGGTGGTGCTGATGCAGCCGTAGAATGATCGGCACCAGGATCTAGAGAGGAAATATCCGATGGCCGACCCCCTTTCCAGACTTCGCAAGCCTCCGACGCAGCGCCCGCCGCGGCACACACGGGCGCCATGGACATCAACGAGGTCTTCCGCGGCGGCGGGCGATCGGTCGAGTTCCTGGACCAGATCAACAGAGCATCCATCGTCATGCTGGATGAGACCGGGATCGTCCCCCATCCGGTCGCGGCCTCGATCGCGAAGGGGATAGCGCAGGTGATCGCGCAGGAGCGCGAGGCGAGGCCGCAACGCTCCGCTGACTATCTCGACTACGAACCGAGGCTCACCGCAGCCGTGGGTCCCGATGCCTCGCGGTTGCACACCGGCCGAAGCCGCCAGGACATCGCCTCGGCCATCGCGCGCATGAACCTGCGGGACGGGCTGTTGAAGGAGCTTGACGCGCTCGCGACCGCCCGCGACAAGCTGCTCGCCGTGGCGAGCCGGCACACGGAAACCATCATTCCCGCCTATACGCACGGCGTGCAGGCGCAGCCCACGACGTTCGCGCACTACCTGCTCGCGCTGGCGGCGGCGCTCGCTCGCCAGACCGAGCGGATGCAGCAGGCGTACGCGCGGATCAACCGCAACCCGCTGGGCGCCGCCGCGCTCGCCACGTCGAGCTTCCCGCTCGACCGGAAGCGCCTCGCCGTGCTGCTGGGCTTCGAGGGGCTGGTCGAGAATGCCTACGACGCGAACCATCTCGCGCCCGTGGACAGCAGCCTCGAAGTCGCGGGGGCGCTGGCGATCGCCGCCATCCAGCTCGGGCAATTCGCGCAGGACATCCATGCCCAGTATGCCGAGCCCACGCCGTGGTTCATGCTGGCTGCGGGCGAGCTCACGGGCGTGAGCAGCATCATGCCCCAGAAGCGCAATCCCGCGGCGCTCGAGCAGCTGCGGGCCCAGGCGAGCATCATGCTCGGCGAGATGCACACCGTCGTTCTCATCGCCCACAACAATCGCACCGGCATGTTCGACTACCGCAGCTACGACCCCGTGCCGTGCGCGAGGCCGCTGCAGGTCTTCAAGCTGTTCCAGCAGGTCGTGGACGGCATCGTGGTCAACAAGGCGCGCGCGCTGGCCGAAGTAGGGCGGATTACTCGACGACGACCGAAATCGCCGATGCGCTCTCGCAAAGGGCCGACGTGCCGTTTCGCATCGGCCATCATTTCGCGTCGAAGCTGACCGACTACGGCCGCGGGCGAGGCCTCAGGCTGCAGGAGATCCCGTACGCGGAGGCCGCCCGCATTTACGAGGCGCAGACGAAGCAGGCGTTTCCGTTGAGCCAGGCCGACTTCGCGGAAGTGATCAGCGCCGAATACATGGTGTACGGCCGCAAGGGTATAGGCGGGCCGCAGCTCGCGGAGGTGAGCCGCATGCTTTCCGCCGAGCGGGGCAGGGTGGCCGCGGAGTTCGCGTGGCTTGAAGGACCGCAACGACCATCTTGCGCGCGCCGACGCGGCGCTCGCACGGGCCTTCGCCGCGCTGGCCGGTTAGAGTTTCGAAGATGAGGAACACGCGATGAGCGAGATTCACGAACATTTCATGGCCCTCGCCCTGGAGCAGGCGCGCGCGGAGGCCAGGCGCGGCGGGCGCCCAGTCTGCGCCCTGATAGTGAGCAACGGGAAAATCGTCGGGCAGGGACTCAATACGGTTATCGCCGACAACAATCCCAACGCCATGCCGAGATCAATGCGATTCGCAACGCATGTGCCAAGCTCGACAAGCCGGAATTCCATGCGGTAAGTTTATCCGGCAGCACGCTCTATACCACCATGGCACCGTGTCCCATGTGCTTTTCGACAACGATCCTGGCGGCGAAAATCAAGAAGTGGTCGTGGGTGCAAGGCACGCGCGGGTGGGCCGGCAAGACCTGGGTGACTATTCAGTCGAGTCCTTTCTCGCATTCATCAAACACAATGACGTAGAGATCGTGACGGGAGTAAGAGAAGCAGAGTGCGAAAAGATGCGATTGGAGTGGCTCCGGTCGCTTTCGGACGAACAGATGCGATTGGAACGGCTCCGCTCGCGAGCGGGTGAGTGAGTCATGACCAAGTGGTGAGAGCGCGCAATGAATGACAATCACGAATACTTCATGGACGTGGCCTTAGAGCAGGCACGTGTAGGATTGGGAAAAGGAGGGCGCCCGATCGGCGCCGTGATAGTGAAGGACGGGAAAATCGTCGGGCAGGGAATCAATACTGTTGTTGCTGACAAGAACCCCAGCGCCCATGCCGAGGTCGAGGCGATTCGCGACGCATGCTCCAAGCTCGGTACGCTGGATTTGTCGGGCAGCACGCTTTACACCACTATGGAGCCGTGTCCCGCGTGTCTCGCCACCGCTATCCTGGAGGCGAAGATCAAACGCGTAGTACTGGGTGGGCGGCACGCCCGGCTGGGCCGGAAGGATCTGGGCGATTACTCGGTCGAGTCGTTTCTCGCATACATCAAACGCGATGACGTGGCGGTCGTCACGGGAGTGAGAGAGGCAGCGTGCGATCAGTTCAGGTCGGAGTGGCTGCGCTCCCTGTCGGACGAGCAAATGCAGCTCGAAACGCGCCGCTCCCTACTAGCATAGTGCGCGCTTGCCGCTAGTCAAGCTGCGCGCCTGAATCTCGGACCGCCTTTCCCCAATGCGCCAGCTCGGTCCGTATATAGTCTGAAAACGCTTCGGGTGTAGAGCCCGCCAATTGCGCACCCTCGCCTTGCAGGCGCGCCCTTACGGCGGTCAGATCGAGTATTTGCCGATCTCCCGATTGAGCCGGGTGACGATCGCCGCAGGTGTGCCTGATGGAACCACGACGCCATACCACTGGACCACGTTGTAGTCGGGCAGGCCTGACTCTTTGATTGAAGGCACTTCAGGCAATATCGCAGAACGCCCTTCCGAGGTCACGGCAACGGGTCGCAGCTGACGATTCTTGATGTACGGCAAGCCGGGCAGCATATTGGTAAACATGACGGACACTTCACCCGCGACGAGCGCAATGAACGCAGGAGGCCCGCCTCTATAGGGAACGTGGTTTATTTTCACCTTGGCCATGGTCTTGAAGACCTCGGCGGCCAATTGCGGGGCTGTGCCATTGCCGCTCGATGCGTAGTCGATCTGTCCAGGCTTGGTTCTTGCCAAAGCGATAAGGTCCCTGACCGTCTTCACGGGTAAGGATGAAATGGTCATGATCAGCGGCATTTGATCAAGTGATCGCAGAAGTCCTTCGGATCGAAATCTGTGATACCGCGCGGTGCAATGGCGAGAGTGCCCTCATGGACCATGCCCAGGGTGTAGCCGTCGGGAGCCGACCGCGCTATGAGTCCGGTTCCGATGGTTCCGCCCGCACCCGGGCGATTGTCCACGGTGAGCGACTGGCCCAGTTTTTCGGATAGCGGCTGTCCGATTGTTCTCGCCAATATATCGACGCCCCGCGCTACTGGATTCGGGACGATCATCCGCATGGGCTTGCTGGGATACCCGTCCCGGGCACTCCCCGCTGGAGCCTGTGCAAAAACCGCAAAAGCCGTCAGCGACAAAGTCAACGTTGCCGCCACCAGCGTTTTCAACGGCAACTTCTTATTCAGCCCGCACGCCCGCGTCCCTGACCACCTTGCCCCACTTGTCGTATTCAGCCTTGAGCACGGCGGCGAACTGGGCCGGCGTATCGCCAATCGGCTCCGCGCCCTGAACGGTAAACTGCTTCGTCAGCACGTCCTGTTTCAAGGTGTCAACCACGTCGAAATGTAATTTCTGAATCACGTTGCGCGGCGTGTCCACCGGCGCCAGCACGCCCCACCAAGGCGCCACCTCATAACCCACCAGGCCGCCCTCGGAGACGGTCGGCACTTCGGGAAGCACCTGGGCGCGGCGCATCGTCGTGACCGCAAGCGCCCGCAAGCGCCCGGCGCGCACCTGTGCCAGCGCGGTCGGGACGCCCGTGAACATCATCTGGACCTGCCCTGACATGACGTCGGTCATTCCCAACGACGCGCCCTTGTACGGAACGTGAACGAGGTTGATCCCCGCCATGGACTTGAATAGCTCGCCGGACAGGTGGGTCCCCGATCCATTGCCGCCGGACGCGAAATTGATCTGCCCCGGCTTGGACTTCGCCAGCGCGACGAGTTCCTTCACCGATTTGGCGGGCAGCGCAGGATTGACGATCAGGACATACGGCGCGGAAGCGACGCGCGTGACCGGCGCGAAGTCCTTCAGCGTGTCGTAGCGGGGGTTCGGGTACAGATGCGGAATGATGGCCAATGCGCCTTCCGTGGTCAGCGTCAGCGTGTGGCCGTCGGGGGTCGCCTGCTTGACGAGCTCCATCGAGATCGCCCCTCCCGCCCCCGCCCGATTGTCGATGACCACCGGAACACCCCACTTGTCCTGCAGCCTCTCGGAGACGGCCCGCGCGAAGATGTCCGCGCTGCTTCCCGGCGTCTGGGGGACGAGCACCCGCACCGGCCGCGTCGGATACGAAACGCCCGGACCCTGCGCGGCATGACCCGGATTCGCGCCGGACACCAGCGCCCAGCCGAGTGCGGCGAGCGTCACTACGAACAATCCACGCTTTCCATCGGTCATGGCGCGATTCCTCCGGCTGTCAGTCCATCTGCGCCCCGGAATCCCGGACCGCCTTTCCCCATCGGGCCATCTCCTGCTCAATGAACTGCCGGAACTGCTCGGGGGTGGTATCGGAGAGATCGGCGCCTTCGGCCACCAGCAGCGCCTTGACTTCGGCAAGCTTGATGGCCTGCCGGACTTCGCGGTTGAGCCTTTCGACGATGGCGCGCGGCGTCCCGGCAGGCGCAATGACGCCGTACCATTGCACGGCGTGATAGGCCGGCACGCCCGATTCCGCGATGGTCGGGATGTCGGGAAACGCTCCCGCCCGGCGGCTCGAAGTCACGGCGAGCGCTCTCAGGCGGCCGGCCTTGATATGCGGCAGGGCGGGCAGCGCGTTCGCGAACATGAGCGACACCTCGCCGCCGACTGCGGCGGTGACCGCGGGCGGGCCACCCTTGTAGGGAATGTGGCGGATGTTCACGCCGGCCTGCGTCTTGAACAGCTCGCCGGCGAGATGCGGCGGCGTGCCGTTGCCGCCGGACGAATAATCGATCTGCCCGGGGCGCGCGCGGGCGAGCGCCAGCAGATCCCTGACCGACCTGACCGGCAGCGAAGGATGCACGGTCAGGATCAGCGGCAGCGTGGCGATCAGCGCCACGGGCTCCAGGTCCTTCAACGGATCGTACAGGAAGGCGGCGATACAGCGCGGGCGCGATCGCAAGCGTGGCAGTCACGCCCATCCCGATCGTATGGCCGTCGGCGGGCGCCTGGGCGAGCGCGCCCACACCTATCGTTCCGCCGGCGCCCGCCCGGTTCTCCACGACAACGGGCTGCCCCAGTCGCTCCGCGAGCTTCGCCCCAACCAGTCGCGCGATGATGTCCACGCCGCCGCCGGGCGGGTTCGGCACGATCATCCTGAGCGGCTTGACGGGATAGCGCGCCTCGGGTTCAGCCGGACGCGTCTGCGCGAGTGTCGCCGCCGGCAGCGCGCCGGCGACGCAGAGCGCAATCGCCCAGCAAGACATGCGTCGGAAGCATCCCATCGTTGCCTCCATTTCCCAGCGCGTCCCGCGCGGTCAATCCAGCAGCGCTTCCTCGTACGGCGCCCGGCTCAGCACCCGGAAGCCGGTCGCAGTGACGAGATACGTGTCCTCGATCCGAACGCCGCCCACGCCTTCCTGCCAGATCCCCGGCTCGAGGTTGAAGATCATGCCTTCCTCGAGCACGGTGTCCATGTCGGGGTAGCGGGCCGTTATGTTGAACGCCTCGGCGCGCAGACCGATGCCGTGCCCCGTGTACGGATAGCCGCCGTAGTGCTCCTCGAGCCCCGCTGCGCGCACCACCGTCAGGCACGCTCGTTCGAGATCCGAGGTTTTGGTGCCGGGCTTCATGATGGCTTTCGCCGCCTCGAGCGAGTCGTACACCGTCCGATAGACGAGCTTCTGCTCCTCGTCGGGCGCCCGCCGGTCCACACCGAGCGCGCAAATTCCGACTTGAAGCCGTTGAACCCCGCGCCGCCGTCGATCACCGCGATCTCGCCCCCGCGCACGACCCGCTCCGTGCTGTAGCGGCGCACCGGCGCGGCGCGCTCGCCGGAGCAACACCAGATGTCGGGAGTATTGCAGCCCCGGCGCAGCAGTTCGTGGTTGGCGAGCGTGGAAACTTCGATCTCCGTGTAGCGGCCCCAGCCCTCCTTGCAGGCGCGGATCGCCGCATTGGTGCCGCCTTCCACGAGACTGACCACATGCTCGTAGGCCTTGATCTCCTCGGGATTCTTTACCGCCCGCGCGCGGTTGAGCACCGGCGTCGCGTTCGCGAACTCCACGCCCGGCAGTTCCTTGACGACCGCGTTGTAGAGCGACGCCTGCATCCGGTTGTCGAGCCCCACCTTGGCCTTGCCAAGCCCGTAGTCGAGCAGCGCCTGCTTCAACGGTTCGGGCCAGCGTGCCTGGGTGGGCGGCATGACCCGGATATCGGGGTAGAACCGGTCCTTGAGCATCCCGCCGGCGTCGCCCTCGGAGCACATGATGACCGGCTCCCGCTCGTCTCTTCGAAACAGCGTGCCGTAGGAGCCCTCGTAAACGCTGGTGCGAAACTTCGGCCAGCCCGTCAGGTAGATGACGTTGTCCACCACGTTGGTCAGGATCGCATCGATGCCCGCGGCTGCCATCGCGTCCCGGGTCCGCTTCCACCGCAGCTGCTGGAGCAGCTGCCAGTCGATGAGCGGCCGGGTCGGCTCAACGTGTCCTAGGAATGTGCCCATCGTTTTCTCCCGTCATCGGTCCACCTTACTTGATCAAGCAAGCGCCTTCTGCACATAGGCTTTCACGCGCTGGTAGCATTCCATGCACTGCCTCCCGTCGTCCGCGCTCCAGGTTTTCGTTCCGCGCAGGTAGCCCGGGCGCAGGTCCTCGATCAGCTTCATTGCCGCGAAGTACAGGCTGGAGCTCGGCCGCGATGGGCCCCGGCAGCGGCGGCTTGTCCGAGTGCAGCAGGTCCGAGCTTTCCGCCGTGATGGCCAATTTGTGCAGCAGCGCGTTGAGCCAATGCGTGCCGGCCAGCATGCAGGTCTCGACGAAGATTTCGTAATCCGCATCGCGGTCGAGCTTGCGTTTCATCGTCTTCTCGATGCGCCGCGCCTTGGTCACGTGATCAGCGATCCTCACCGGCGCCTCCCCTTCTGCCGGAGCAGCTTCTCCGCGAACGCCTTCACCTTGCCGTATGCTGCCAGGCAGGCTTTCACCGCCGCGGGGTCGGGCGGCTCGACGCCCCGGACGAACCGCGGGCCCAGCGTCTCGATCGACTTCAGCGTCGCCAGCATGGCGGCCGCGTCCGGCGGCACCGCCCGGTTCAGTTCCGGTATGTCCGAGTGGATGAGGTCAAAGCTTTCCTCGGTCACGCCGAGCCGGTGGAGGGCGACGTTCGCCAGGTGCGCGCCGCCGTGGATGCAGCTCCACACCACGATCTCATAGTCGTCGCGGGTGTTGAGCTTCTTGTTGCGGGTGGCTTCAAGGCGCTTCGGCCTTCGCCCAGTGGTCCTCGATTCGCATGCCTGTTGCTCCCGGATGTGGTGCCTGGGGTTTCGCGACGGGTTGCCGCCGGGCCGCGAGGGTTCAGCCTAGGTAGAGCGCGGACTGGCGCCAGACCTACTGTTATAGGTCTTCTATAAGAGTTATACTACTGAACGCACAGCGGGAATGTCAACCCGCGCCACCGCAGGAGGACGGAACCCCGTGTCGACAGCACTGCTTGCCGGTACGCCCCATTCGAACCCGCTGTACCGAGGAGGTGCGGGACGAAATCACGCGCGGGCTCGCCAGCGGCGAGTGGAAACACGGCGAACTCATCCCGAGCGAGTCCGACCTTGCCAAGCGCTTCGGCGTGTCCAAGGGGACGATCCGGCGCGCCCTGGATGAACTGGTGGCGGGAACATCCTGGTCCGCCGGCAGGGGCGCGGCACGTTCGTCGCGACCCATACCCGGGAACGGGCGCACTATCACTTCTTCCGCCTCATCGGCCGCGACGAATCCCGCGAGCTTCCGGTCGCCGACCTGCTGTCCTACCGCGTGACTCGGGGCACCGACGCAGCCTGCGATGCGCTCGATATCGACCGGCAATCGAAGCTCGTCAGCGTGCGCAATCTCGTGAAGCTCGCCGCGCGCCGGTGTTCATCGACGAGATCCTGATCCCGCAGGCCTGCGTTCCCGGCCTGAGCGAGGCGATCTATGCGAGCCGGGAGAGCACGATCTATGCCCTCTACCAGAGCCGGTTCAACATCAACGTCATTCGAATCAGCGAGCGGCTCGGGGCGGGTCCCGCGCCGGCGGAACACGCGAAGCTCCTCGGCATCCGCGCCAATACGCCGGTTTTGATCGTTGACCGCGTCGCGTTCACCTATCACGACAAGCCCGTCGAGCTCAGGACCAGCTGGGTCAACACGGAATCGCACGTGTACCACAGCGACCTGAGAAAGAATTGAGAACCAGCCGCACGCTCCGCAGAAAGACGCCATGAACGACAGCCAGCTCGCTTACATGACCATCGCCGAACAGGCGGCCTTGATCCGGAAAAAGGAGATCTCGCCGCTCGACCTGGTGAACCTCTATCTCGGGCGCATCGAGAAATGGGACGGCGTCCTGCACTCGTGGATCACGGTGTGCGCCGAAAGCGCCCGCAAGCAGGCCCGGCAGGCGGAGTCCGAGATCGCCAAGGGCAACTATCGCGGCCCGCTGCACGGCATCCCGTTCGGCGCCAAGGACCAGATCAGCACCGGCGCGGTGCCCACCACCATGGCCTCGATCATCCAGCCCGATTTCAGCGAGGGCATGACCGCTACCGCGGTGCAGAAGCTCCAGGACGCCGGCGCCATACTGCTCGGCAAGAACAACCTGCACGAGTTCGGCAAGGGCAGCTCGGTGAACTTCCATTTCGGCGAGCCGAAGAACCCGTGGAACACCGCGTACGAGCCCTCGCACTCCTCGACCGGCTCGGGAATCAGCGTCGCCGCGGGACTGGTGTCGGCAGCGCTCGGCGAGGATACTGGCGGTTCGATCCGCGGCCCCGCCTGGGCGAATGGCGTCGTCGGAACCCGCCCGACCTTCGGCCGCGTCAGCCGCCACGGCGGCATCATGTACGCCTGGACCCAGGACACCATCGGCCCGTTGACCCGCACCGTATCGGACAACGCGCTAGTGCTGCAAACCATCGCCGGGCACGATCCGAAGGACCCGCTGTCGAGCGCCCGCCCCGTTCCGGAGTACGCACGACACTTCACGCTGGACCTGAAAGGCGTGAGGCTCGGCCTGGTGCGGGAAATGTCGGTCGGACAAACGCTGCACCCGGAGGTCGACAGGATGCTGAAGGCAGCGCTTGGCGTCTTGCGCTCACTCGGCGCGACGGTGGAGGAAATCTCGCTGCCGCGCGTGAAATATGCCGTGCCGCTGCAATTCCTCACGTCCGATCCCGATGTCGCCGCCGTGTTCGTGCGCAAGTGGATGAGACAGCACTGGGACAAGTTCGATGTCGGCACGCGCACCCGCATCGCGGCGGCGGCGCTGGTGCCCGCCACGATCTACATCCGCGCGATGCGCGCCCGCGCCCTGGTGCGCAACGAGGTCCTGGCCGCCTTCGGGAAATTCGACGCGTTGCTTGCGCTGATGAACTTCGTGCCACCGCTCAAGCTCCAGGAGTCGGTCGAGAAAATCGATTCCCGGGAAGACGTGGCGGCGCGGATGTTCAAGTCGCGCCGCATCTGCACCTACCCCTTCAGCATCGCGAACGTCCCGGCACTGTCGGTGCCGACCGGATTCACCGCCGAGGACGTGCCGATGTCGATCCAGATCGCAGCGAAACCATTCGACGAGACCTTGATGTACCGCGTGGCCAACGCGTACGAGCAATCCACCGAATGGCACTTGCGACACCCCGATCTCGAAAAAACCCTCAAGCCACCGGTCCTGCAGAAAGCTGGAGCCTAGCCATGGAAATCAGCAAGGACGACGTTCGCAACCTGGCGAAGACCATCGGCCTAGAAATCCCGGATGGCGACCTCAATGCAGTCGCGCTCCGGCTCTCCGGGCTGCTCGCGCTCATGGACGAGGTCGAAAAAGACCTTGGAGATGAGATGGACGAGATCGACCCGATCCCGCCCGTCTACCCGCGCGAGGAATTCTAAAGTTTCCCGTACCGCCGGCTCGGCTCGAGGCGCCGCCCATTGATTGACAAGCAAGCTACGTTACGCGAGCTGCCGGCCGAAGGCGGTGCGCATCTCTACTACAGTCTCGGCGCCGCCGCGCAGGATCCCGCGCTCGCCGGCCTGGACGAACTCCCCTTTTCGCTGCGAATACTCGCCGAAAACCTGCTCCGGTACGCCGGCGCACCCGATGTCGGCAGCGGCATGCTCGCCGCGCTCGCACGCGGCGAGCGCGGGTTCGAGATTCCGTTCCGGCCGGCGCGTGTCCTGCTCCAGGACCTACTGGGTGTGCCGGTCATGGTGGACTTTGCAGCATTGCGCGAGGCCATTGCAGCAGCAGGCGGCGATCCGCTCAGCGTGAATCCTGCGATTCCCGTCGACTTCGTGATCGACCACTCGATCATTGCCGACGTCACGGGAGGACCCGATGCCGAGCGGCGCAACATCGAGATCGAATACGCGCGCAATCGCGAGCGTTTCGCGTTCCTGGCATGGTGCCAGAGCGCGTTCAAGAACTTCCGGGTCGTCCCCCCCGACAGCGGCATCGTCCACCAGATCAACGTCGAGCGCCTCGCGCGCGTGGCCTGGACGGCGCAGTCGAACGGCACGAACACCGTCTACCCGGACACGCTGGTCTGCAATGACAGCCACGCGACGATGGTGAACGGTATCGGCGTGCTGGGGTGGGGCGTCGGCGGCATCGAGGCCGAGGCGGCCATGCTCGGTCGCGCCCTGACGATGCGCGTCCCGGAAGTCCTCGGGGTCCGCGTCACCGGGGAACTGCCCGCGGGCGCCACGGCCACCGATCTCGTCCTGACCATCGCGGAGCGCCTGCGCCGCATCGGAGTGGTCGGAAAGTTCGTCGAGTTCTATGGGCCGGGCCTCGACGCACTGCCTGTCGCCGACCGCGCGACGATCGCGAACATGGCGCCGGAATACGGCGCGACGTGCGTGTTTTTTCCCGTTGATCAGAAGTGCATCGATTACCTTGCATTGACGGGGCGCACGGCCGCGACCGTTACGATCGCCAAAGCCTACGCGCAGGCGCAGGGGCTCTGGCGCTATGCCGCAACGCCGGTCCCGCGCTTCGACACGCAGATCGACCTCGATCTGACGTCGGTCGAAAGGTCCCTTGCCGGGCCGCGCCGCCCACAGCAGCGCGTGTCGCTGGGAGAAGTGGCAAGCAAGTTCATCGAGGAGATGCCCTCGCTCGCGCGGGACGGCCGTGACGCCCCCTCGATGCGCGTCCCGGTCGCCGGCCGAGATTTCACGCTCGGCGACGGCGACGTCGTGATCGCGGCAATCACCAGTTGCACCAATACCTCCAATCCCGCAAACGTTATCGCCGCGGGTCTGCTCGCGCGCAATGCCGCCCAGCGCGGGCTGACTGCCCGGCCGTGGGTGAAGACATCGTTCGCGCCCGGCTCCAAGGCGGTGATGGCTTATCTGCGGCGCGCCGGCCTCTACGAACCGCTCGAGGCGCTCGGCTTCCACCTCATAGGGTTTGGCTGCACCACTTGCAACGGCAACTCCGGACCGCTCGCGCCTGAGATCGAAACCGTGATCAAGGGGGCGCAGCTTGTTTCGGTGGCAGTGCTGTCCGGCAACCGTAATTTCGAGGGGCGCGTGCACCCGCTCGCGCGCGCCGCCTATCTTGCCTCCCCCGCGCTTGTCGTCGCCTATGCCATCGCCGGCAGGATCACGCTCGACCTGGATACCGAGCCGCTCGGCGCAGATCATGACGGAAAGGCGGTCTTCCTGCGGGATGTCTGGCCATCCGCGGAGGAAATCGCGAAAACGCTCACCGCCAGCGTTACGCCGGATATTTACCGCGCGAGCTTCGAGACCCTTTTCGAGGGCGCGCCCGAGTGGCGGGCATTGCGCGCCGGGTCGAGCCCGCTTTTCCCGTGGCGCGAAGACAGCACGTTTCTGCGCCGGCCGCCGTTTTTCGACGGCTTGTCCCGCGATCCTCCCGCGATTGACCCACTCGAAGGCATGCGCCCGCTCGCCATCCTGGGCGACATGATCACGACCGACCACCTGTCACCCAACAACACGATAGCCGCGGACAGCCCTGCGGCCCGCTATCTGACCGAGCGCGGCGTGGCTCCCGCGGACTTCCAGACGCACGGGTTTCGCCGCGGAAATCACGAGATGGCGCTGCGCGGTACGTTCGCATCCCCCCGGTTGAAGAACATCATGACGCCGCGAGTGGAAGGCCCGATGACTATGCTGCAGCCGGACGGGACCGTCGTTCCCATCTTCGACGCTGCCCAGGTGTATCGCAGCCGCGGCGTGCCACTCATCGTCATCGCCGGTCGCGAATACGGCGCCGGGTCGTCGCGGGACTGGGCCGCCAAGGGCCCGGCGTTGCTCGGCGTGCGCGCCGTCGCCGCCGAGAGTTTCGAGCGGATACACCGCTCTAATCTCGTGGGCATGGGCGTGCTGCCACTTGAGTTCAAGGACGCGCGCCGGGAGGCGCTAAAGCTCGACGGCACCGAACAATTCGACGTGGCCGGTCTCGGCGGGGACCTGAAAACGCGAGCGGAGCTTCGACTGCGCGTGCGCCGCGCGGACGGCAGCATTGACGAAGTCCCGGTCGTCTGCCGCATCGATACCGACGAAGAACTCTTGTATTACCGCCACGGCGGCATCCTGCCATACGTGTACCGCGAGCTCGCATCACAAATCTAAAACCCTGAAAGGAAGGCCCATGGAAAAGGATTCCGGTCTGAAGAAAATGGCATTCTCCTTCGTGCGCGTGCCGCCACGTCCGGGCAAGCCGAGAGAGGCGGGGCTGACGGTCGTCGCGGACCGCGGCATGGCGATGAACCGGGTCGCGGACCTGATCGAGGCCGGCGGCGAATATATCGATTTCGTGAAGATCGCCATCGGCGCGTATCGACTGCAGCCGGAAGAATTCCTCAAGCGCAAGATCGCTGCGTTGCACAAGGCTAGGATCCGAGTGTTCTTCGCCGGGGACGTCACGGAGTCCGCGTTCCAGCAGGGCGTCTCCGGCCAGTTCTACGCCACGGTCAAGAAGCTCGGCGCGGAAGCCGTCGAGGTGTCGAGCGCGCAGGTCGCGATGTCGCTGCACGACAAGTGCGAACTGATCCGCATGGCGAGCGCCGCTGGCCTGAAGGTCGTCGCCGAGGCGGGGCAGAAAGGAATCGAGGACTGGACTTCCAGCCAGAGTTACGTATTCGCGCAGGTGGACGCCTACCGGAAAGCCGGCGCCTGGAAAGTGCTGGTGCAGGGCGAAGGCACCAGCGAAGGTGTAACCGATTTCAAGGGCGACTTCGTGCTCAACCTGGTTTCCCGCTTCGATGCACGGGACTTCATCTTTCAGGCGAAGGACGGCACGACGCAGGCGTGGTATCTCAACGCGCTGGGCAATCAGGCCAATCTCGACATCGACGACCATCAAGTAATCGACCTGGAGCTCATGCGGCGCGGCCTGCGCAAACGCGGCGTGTTTGGGCTGATCGGAAGCCTGTAGCCAACGGTGCCGCGTGCCAAGCTGGGCTTGGCCGGATAGCAGAGGAGAAGAAACCATGCAAGAGCAAGGATCGTCGCATCGGGCTCTTCAGCTCGTTTTGGCGCTCGCCGCGGCTTGTCTGATATCCGGGCATGGGCACGGCCAGTCGTGGCGGCCGGACAAGCCGGTCGAGATCATCGCCGCATCGGGCCCCGGGGGCAATACCGACAAGCTTGCCCGCACCATTCAGCGCATCATCCAGGAAGAGAAGCTCGTGCCCACGCCGGTAAACGTGGTGAACAAGACCGGCGGCAACCAGACGATTGCGCGCGTCTACCTCAATCAGCACGCGGGAGACGGCCATTACCTGGAACTCAGCAATCCGACGCTGATGGCCAATCACGTGATGGGCATCACGCAGCAGCATTACAGTGATTTCACGCCGATTGCCGTGATACTGGATGAATACACCGTGTTCAGCGTGCGTGCGGACGCCCCGTTCAAGTCGGGCGCCGAGCTCATGCAGCGCCTCGCCCAGCAGCCTGACAGCATGAGCGTCGGGCTCACCACGCGCGGCGGCGCGAATCACGTCGCGCTCATGCTTGCCGCCCGGGCAGTGGGCGTCGACATGAAGCGGATGAAGGTCGTTTCGTTCAAGTCCAATGCAGAGTCGATAACCGCGCTGCTGGGCGGTCACATCGACCTCGTCGCCTCATCCGCGTCGCCGGCACTCCCGCACTTTCAACAGGGCCGGATAAGAATCATCGCGATCTCCGCCCCCACGCGCATGGGAGGCGTGCTCGCGCAAGTGCCGACCTGGGCAGAGCAGGGCGTCGCCGCCGTCAACTCGAACTGGCGTGCCTTCGTCGGCCCAAAGGGGTTGCCGCCCGCGCAGACGGCATACTGGGAGGATGTGGCGTCGCGGCTGGCAAAGTCGGACTCCTGGAAAAAGGAACTCGAGGCCAACTTCTGGGAGGGGCGCGTCCTGACCGGCCGCGCGGTTCATGATTTCTTCGCCGCCGAGTACAAGGAGCACAAGGAAATCCTGAGCGAAATCGGCCTTACCAAGTAGCCCGATACCGGCCCCCGCCAAATGGGCCTAGGCGGAAGGAGGAAGGTGGAGGGCGGAAGGAACAAGCTTTCCCGAGAACGTTTTCCTTTCGCCTTTCTCCTTTCGACTTTCGCCTTAAGGTTATTTTCCCTCCCGCATCGCGCGCGCCTTTTTCGCCGCCGGGCGGTCCCAGCAGCGGTTGAGCCACGCCTGGAGCTTTGGCCATTTCTTCAGATCAAGGCCGAGCGCGCGGTAGAGCGCGGCGGAGACGTTCAGGTCCCCCACCGAAAACGCCGGGCCGGCGAGCCACTCCGATTTCGTGAGCGCCGCTTCCAGCACGTCGAACGAATCCGCGCACTCTTTCCATGCCGCCTCGGCCATGTCCGGCTTGCGCTCGGCCGCCGGCAGCTCGGCGCTGTGCCGCACGTAGTTCACGATCTGTCGGTCGAGCCGATCGGTCTCCCACAGGCTCCATTGCAGCGCCAGCGCCTCGTGTTTCGGATCGGACGGATAGAGCGGGCTCTTATGCTTCTTCGCCAGGTAGAAATTGATGGCCATCGACTCGGACAGGATGAATCCGTCGTCGTCGATCGTTGGCACGCGGCCATTGGCATTCAACGCGCGGTATTCCGGCGTGCGGGTTTCCGGCGCGCGGGGCAGGTAGTCTTTGTGATCGTAGTTCAGTCCCAGCTCGCCGAGCATCCACAGCGTGCGCAGGCCACGGGATTTGGAGGAACCGTATAACCGAAGCATGTTTTATCTCCTAAGAGTACGTAAGAAAATGACACCGATTCTCCGGGATATTACCCCGGGCAGAAGTCATTGCGGGTCCAGTTTTTCGGGAAGCGCGGTCCGCTGATGCCCGGCTTGCCTTCGGCGATCCGCTTGAGCAAGTCCTTGACCTCCGTATCGAACGTCGCGAGCGAGCGGGCGCTGCGCGATCCGCGGTGGCCGCCGGTGTCATCGAGATCGACCAGCTTCGTGTGGGGAATGTGCTGTGCCGCTTCGAGCACCCCGCCCTCACGCGGCGGGTGGAGCTGGTCCTGACAATTAGGGAGTATCAGGACGCGCGCGCGGATCGAGCGGGCTGCAGCGGCCAGATCGCCCTTGAAGTTGTGTGTCTGGCTGATATCGTGGCTCTGTATGGCCCAGCTACGGTAGATCCAGTCGCGCGCCTGCACGGTGTTGCCGACCCGCTTGGCGTCCTCGACGAAAGCAGCGTGGACCTGTTCCCGAGTAGTGAACTCCTGCTCGTAGCCCGCCGCCGAAGACCCGACCACGCTCTGGATCTGCAGCCCGACGCCAATGCCGGCGCGCGGCGGGTCATCGTTCGAGTAGTTCCCGTCCTGCCACTTGGGATCGACCATCACCACCTGGCGCACGGCTTCCCAGATGAAGTTACCCTGGCGGTTGGCCCTCGCCATGGGCGTCCCCGGAATGACGGCGTCCATGAAACCGGGAAAGCTGACGGCCCACTGAAAAGCCTCAATGCCGCCCATGGAACTGCCCGCCACCGCGACGAGGCGTTTGATGCCGAGGCATTGCGTGAGCATGCGGTGCTCGGCGTTGACCATGTCGCGGATGTTGAAGCGCGGGAACGACATGTTGAGTCCGGAGCGGGTAGGCGAAGTCGTCGCATTCGGATCCGTGGACGCGACACCGAGCGTATCGGGCTGGATGATGAAGTAGCGTTTCGGGTCGAAGGCTTTATCGGGTCCAACCCAATACGTCTGGCTGTTCCGGTTTCCCTGCAGGCCATGAAGGGACAGGATGGCATTGCTCTTCTGCGCGTTGAGGGTACCGAACGTGATGTACGTCATCCGGAAGTTGCGGATAACCTCCCCGCTTTCAAGCGTGAGGTCTCCGAGCTGGCAGGTCTGAACCGGCGGCGTCTGGCCCAATGCTGGCCCGGCGAGCAACGCCAACGACATTGCGGTTAGCAGCGCGAGGCGCGGCATGGCCAATGACTTCCTGAGAGAACATGCGGACATCGGAATGCTCGGCTAAAGAGTGGTGGTTGAATTATTTTCTAAGGTCGGTGGACGAGCGGTATCTAGTCCAGAGGCTTCAACACACCGCTCGCCTCCGCCGCGGCAATCAGCGCATCCGCATCTTTCGGCAGCAGAAACTTCTGCGAGACCGCATTGGCCGCGGCCTTTTTGACGGCCGCAACGTAGCCCGCATGATCGGTATACCGCTCCTCCAGTGACAGTCGCGGGTCGCCGTTGGCCATGCGTTCGGCTCTGGTCTTTGCGAACGGGATCATGCCTCCGGCGTACATGCAAAGCTTGCCCTGGTGGAACGGGCGCGCGCCGTCGGCGGTGATGTTCCATCCCAGATAGGTGCCGAGCGGCGCATCGCGCAGCACGACCGGCACGCCGCCGATCTCGTTACCGTCGGCGTCGACTTTCGGCACCAGCGTTCTGATGACCTGCCTGATAGGCGGCGGCGCGTTGCTCGGCACGCCGGACGCGTCGATCGGATCGAAGCCGGGGCCCCAGTCGTAGTCCAGCACCGGATTGATGAAGCCCGGCTCGGGCGCGGTGGGCCGCAAACCTGGAATCGTCGGAAACCCCAGCGCGGCCTTGGTCGGTTCTACCAGTTGCCGCTCGCGCAGCGTCGGGTAGCGGCTGTCGGGCGGCGGCGTGTTGCGCATGACCCAGTTTCGAAAGTGCACGCTCAGCGCCCTGACCGTCTCTGTATGCGGCAGCGGGTTGGCCGGGAGCACACCGCTGCCGGAGTTGTTGCCGGGGCAATCGATGGCCTTGGTGGGCAGGCCGACGCCGGGAAGGCTGGTGTCGAAGCCGCCGGCGCCGCCGCCGTGCGGGGTGCTCGCGATGTAGTAGCGGCGCACGTTGCCGGGCAGCGGGATGTCTTCCTTCGCGCTCGTGCCCACCCATTCCGGGCCAAGCTTGAGTCCCCAGATCTCGGCGGCGCCGAAATGCTCGATGATCTTCGGGCAGGTCTTGGTGGCCGTGCAGCGATCGAGAATGCTGCGCACCGGCAGGCCGCGCGCCTGATCCGGATACGGAGCCCACCACTGCGGCCCTTCGCTGCCGGCCTGGTAGAGCTCCAGCACGCCGTCGGGCTGCGCCCAGCGGTGATTGAGCGCGATTCTGCGGCCCGCGATGATCGGCCACATGCCGTCGTGCACCTGACGCTTCGCTTCATCCTCGTTGAAGCCGAGATGGAGCCAGCCCCTGACATAGTTGCCGGATTGCGACCGGCCCCGCGTGATGCTCGACGACATGCGTCCGGCCAGCGGATTCGCGGTTCCGGAATCATCCTTTGCCGCGTATTTGAAGAACGAGGCGACATCGCGCCACGCGGCGAAACCGATGCCGAGGATGTACGGGTCTTTCGCGGTATACACCACCTGATAGAGCTTGGCCGGATTGAAGCCGCCCTTCAGGCAGATGTGCACCGGCAGCTTCGTAAGCGGCACCGGCGCATCGAAGGTGCCGCCGCCGCAGAATTTCCAGTCGGCGCCCGCGATCGGCGTTTCGCCGGTAACCACGCCTTCCGTCGACTCGTGATCGCGCGAGACCAGCGTCGCCTTCGCCGTATCCGCCGGCAGATAGGGCAGCGGGTTCGTCTGCACGATCAATGGCTGCGCGCCTGGGCCGGAGCGGTTGATGATCCTGCCGAAGACGCGCCCCGTAATCGGCGAGCCGTCCGCGTTCCTCGCGATCGGAACCTGCAGCCAGTGATTGGCCCCTACCGCCATGGTCGCGCGCACGGTCGTGCCCAGCGCGGCGCTCATCCCGGCGTTGTCGCCTTGCCAGGCGCTGGCGAGCCCTACGTCGCCGAAGGCCCGCTCCGCCGCGTCGAGAGTGACCGGTCTGCCGCGATTGGGCACGTCATGCCACATCAGGCCGCTCGCCTTGGCCATGTCTACCGGCTTCGTCAGCACGAAAGTAGCGACGTATCTGACCTTGCCATCCGGGTTTTTACCCAGCTCGATATCCTGAATGAGTTTGTTGCGCGGGTCATTCGGATCGAGCTCGCCGAACGCACGGCCGGAGACCTGTTCGTATTGCCCGGCCTCCCCGAAAGAAGCGCAGGCGGCCGGCGTGCCTTTGCAGAAGGCCGGCGAGACCGTTTCGTCGATGACGATCCTGGTGATACGCGCCTGCGACGGCGCAGAACAAGCCAGAATTCCCGCGATGACGGCCAGAACTTTCCACTGCATGAGGCACCTCCTGTGTTTATCTGTGGCTCGTGCCTTACTCCAGCGGCGGATGGCGCTCCACCCACCGCGTTGCCCGCTCGTAGGCGTGTGCGACCCGGTAGATCAGCGCCTCGCTGAACGCTTTGCCGACGATCTGCATCGAGAGCGGCAGGCCCGCCTTGCTGAAGCCCACCGGTACGGAAAGTGCAGGGCTACCGGTGACGTTGAAGGGCGCGCGCGCCTGCCGGACATAGGTGGACTCGAGCGCTTTCGCGTCGTCGATGCGGCAGGCCGGGTCCATCGAGCTCGCCGTCACCGCGACGTCGATGTCGGAAAACAGGCCGTGGAACGCGTCGGTCATCTTGCGGCGCAAGCGCGTCGCGTTGACGTAGTCCGCTGCGCGGACGAAGGCGCCCGCCATCAGCCGCTCGCGGGCGAGTGCCCCGTAGTCTTCAGGGCGCTCGCGCATCCACCTCTCGTGGATCGCGAAGGCCTCGCTGGTGAGGATGGTGCGGTTGCAGGCGGCGTACTCGCCGAGCGGCGCGGTCTGGATTTCACGCACCTCGGCGCCCAGTTCGGCCAGTTTCTGCGCTGCGGCGTCGATCCCCGCCGCCATCTCCGGATTGGCGGCGATATCGCGCGTGTAGAAGTGGCGGATAACGCCGATCCTGAGCCCCTCCACGCCGCGTCCGAGCTCGGCGGTGTAACCGCCCGCCGCGTGCATGGCGCTGCCCGGATCGAGGGGATCGTGGCCGGCGATGAGATCGAGCATCAACGCGTTGTCGTGCACCGTGCGGGTAAGTGCCCCCACATGATCGAGCGAGAACGACAACGGAATCACGCCGCGCCGGCTGACCAGGCCGTACGTGGGCTTTATGCCGACGACGCCGCACATCGAAGCCGGGTTGCGAACCGAGCCGCCGGTGTCGGTGCCTATTGCCGCCGGCAGGAAGCCCGCCGCCGTCGCCGTTCCGGAGCCGCTCGAGGAACCGCCGCAGAAATGGTCGCGGTGCCACGGGTTGCGCGCCGGTGGCCACGGCAGATCGAAAGACGGCCCGCCGATGGCGAATTCATGCGTCGAGAGCTTACCCATGAACACGCCGCCTGCCGCACGCAGCTTCTGCGTGACCGCGGCGTCCGCTGCAGCGACGTTCTCCTGCAGGATCTTCGAATGCGCGGTCGTCGGCAGGCCCGCATAGTCGACGATGTCCTTGAGGCCATAAGGCACACCGTGGAATGGGCCACGCCAGCCGCCGCGCCCGATCTCGCTTTCCGCACGCCGCGCGTCCTCCATCGCGAGCTCGGGCGTGAAGCGGAGAAAGGCGTTCAACTTCTTGTCGTGACGCTCGATGCGGTCGATCAAAGCCTTCGCATACTCGACGGGCGAGAGCTGCTTCCCGCGCAGCAGCTCGGCGGCTTCGGCAACGGTAAGCCAAGCGAGGTCGGTCATTGGAGGGATCGAGCGTCGCCAAGCAGTTCTTCGGCGCTCGACAGGCGGAATACGTGCGCGGGCTCGTCGGCCGGGCCGAGACTCGCAACCGGCAGGGCAGCGCGGCGCTCTCGCGCGATCCTGGTTGCACGCAGCAGTTCCTGGAGATGCTCGCCGGTGAGGCGAGTCATGCCGATCTCCGCGGCCATTCGCCGCACTTCGTCGAGCGTCAAACTGTCGTCAGTCATGGTGTGAACCTATCCTGGTGAGTGATGAGTGATGAGTGATGAGTGATGGGTGATGGGTGATAGTTAATTGATGATGGGTGAACCAAAGATCCTGTTGGAGTTTCAGACGGTCGATCCGTGTTTAGCTATGTGTATTTTGACTGCATCACCGTCCTCGGAACACCGGCGCCCGCTTCTCGAGGAACGCCCTGACGCCTTCCTTTGCGTCCTCGGTTTCTCTGCAGATGCCTTGGGCGAACGTTTCGAACTCCAGCGCGGCACGCAGATCCGCGTCCTCATTGTGAATCGCCCGCTTGGCGAGCTGGATCGCCACGGGTGGACCCGCCGCAATCTTCGCGGCGAGCTTGCGGGTCTCGGCCATGAGTTCTCCTGGCTCGACCACGGCGTTCACTATTCCAAGCCTGAGCGCTTCGGCCGCATCGATGGCGTCGCCCGTAAAGATGAGCTCGCACGCCTTCGCGGTGCCCACGACGCGAGGCAGGAACCAGGTCCCGCCCCAGTCCGGGGCGAGTCCGCGTTTGGCGAAGGCCTGGGAAAACTTCGCCGCGGTCGATGCGATACGCATGTCGCACGCGAGCGCCAGGTTCATTCCGGCGCCCGCCGCGGCGCCGTTTACCGCCGCAATGACGGGCTTGGGACAATCCCGCATGGCGAGAATGATCCGGTCGCGGATCGGCGCCAGCCGCTCGCTCGTAGCGGTCGTCTGGCCGGTCTGGTCACGCTCGCTCATAGATTTTACGTCCCCGCCGGAGCAAAAGCCCCGGCCGGCGCCCGTGATAACCAGCACCCCGACGTTGGGATCCGCCGTAGACTTCGTGACCGCATCGTGGAGGTCCTCCCGCAACGTGTCGCCCAGGGCATTCAGCCGCTCGGGGCGGTTCAGGGTGAGCGTTGCGATCCGGTCCTGCACGTTGTACAGCAGGCACTTGTAGATCATTCGCAGCCCCTCTTTCTCGTAACCCGTTTCCACAACGACTGAAACGAGAGTGATTGTCTCGCGCGAGTCAGCCGCGCGGCCGATTCTCGCTTGGTAAGTCCAGGAAGGCACTTTAGAGTAAATTCGCTTGGTATGAAAATGCCCCACAATGCTGAACAGGCGTCATGAGCGCCCCATGAGGCTCGTGCACGTGGTAAAAGCATTTCCAGTCAGGGCCCAATCAAACTAAAGGAGAAACCATGACTACCGCCAGTCCTTTACGCGTGGGATTTATCGGAGCGAACGGAAGATGGGGTCCGCGGGCGCATGTGCCGGCCCTGCAGGGGCTGCCGCAGACCGAGATTTATGCGGTTTGCACGGCGCACGCGGATACGGCGCAAGCAGCGGCCGACAAGTACGGAGTGAAGCGCGCGTACAGCGACGACAAGACCATGGACGCGGACCCGCAGGTCGAGGCCGCCCTCGTCGCCGTGCGCGTGCCGGCGCACTACGTGCTCGCGAAAAACGCCCTGGAAGCGGGCAAGCACGTCTACTGCGAGTGGCCGCTGGGCGCGAACACGAAGGAGGCCGAGGAGCTTGCAGCGCTGGCCCGCAAGATGAAGGTGCGCACGATGGTCGGGCTGCAAAGACGCGCGTCGCCAGCGTACCTGCACCTGCGCGAGCTGGTGAACGACGGTTACGTCGGGCAAGTGCTGTCGGTGAACATGTCATTGATGGGCAGCGGCGTGCTGACCCGCACCGCGGACCGCACCTGGCAGCGCGACGTCACTCTGGGCGCGAACACGCTGACCATCACTTTCGGACACGCCATCGATGCATTGTGCATGGTCGTAGGGGAGCTCACCGAAGTGTCGGCTATCGTCAGCACGCAGGTGCCGCAGTGGTTCGAGACCGACACGAAGAAATACGTGGACGTGACCTCGCCCGACAACATCATGATCCAGGGCAGGCTCGAAAGCGGTGCGGTCGTCAACGCCTACGTGGGCGTCCATCCGTACCACGGCAGCGGCCACCGGCTGGAGATTTACGGCAAGGACGGGACTCTGGCGATGATCGGCGGCGGAGAGGCTGGCGACGAGAAGAACCGCAAGATCATGGGCGGGAAGAAGGACGACAAGGCGCTGCAGCCGCTCACTGTGCCGGCCAAGTTCACGAGCATCCCGGAAGCGGTGCAGAACACGCCGGCCTCGGTACGATGTCGGCCAGATGTGGGTCAATTTCGCAAAGGCGATCCGCGGCGGCGCCAACGTCGAGCCCGACTTCGATTCCGCGGTGCGCCGCCACAGGATGCTGGACGCCATCGTGCGCGCTTCCGAGAGCGGGCAGCGGCAGAAGGTCGCGTTGTAGAACGAGCAGCGGAGGGCCTTGGCCGATCGAGGCCACTGTAATACAATGTCACAAGTACTGTATTACACCGGAGTTTCCCCATGACCCTGACCGTCCGCCTCCCTCCGCGCATCGAGCAGGAGCTGGCTGAGTATTGCGTCAAGCGCCGGCTCACCAAGAGCGAAGCCGTGAAGCTGGCTCTGGAGGAACTGTTGCGCTCGCCAGCGGGAAGGGCACACGCTTCCCGCCATCCCTTCATCGGCGGCGACAAGGGCAACGGATCCGACGTGTCTGGAAACGTGAAAGCGGCGCTACGCGCCCGCTTCCGTCGGCGCAGCCGGTGAAACGCGTTCTTGTGGACAGCGGGTTCCTGGTCGCGCTCGGCATCGAGCGCGACCCCCGGCATCGCGCGGCGCGCGACTTCCTGGACAACTACGTGGGTGAACTGCTCGTGCCCGCGGCGGTCGTGACCGAAACCTGCTATTTCCTTTCGACAGCCGGTAAGGTGCGCTTGCTCGACTGGCTACGCAAACTTCCGCGCAAAGTGCTCGACCTGCCGGTCTTCGCCTATCCCGAAGTGGGGGAAATCCTTGCCCGCTATGCCGATCTGGACCCCGACTTCACCGATGCCGCCATCGTCTGGCTCGCCGAAGACACCAGCTGCCGGTCCATTCTAACCGTGGACGTCCGCGACTTCAGCGCCTTCCGTTTTGGGAAAGGCAAGCGCTTCGAGCTGGTAAAGTGGTGCTAACACCAGTGACCAGTGACTGGTGAGTCGTGACTGGACAGGGTACGTCAGGCGGAAGGCGCAGAGATCAGGTTCGCTCTAACTCCCGCAGTGCGGGAAACTCATCACCCATCACTCATCACTCATCACCGGGTTAGACTCCCATGGCCCTCAAACGCCCCAAAGGCCCCTCCGGCACGCTCGTCGTGCTGGAGCACGCGTCGAAGATCCTCAAGGACAACCCGCTCGGCGATCCGCACGTGCGCAAGCTCGCGGTGTGGCTGCCGCCGCAGTACGACGAAGGCGCCGGCAGGCGTTTCCCGGTGCTCTACGATCTCGTCGGCTTCACCGGCTCCGGGCTCTCGCACACCAACTGGAAAGCGTTCGGCGACAACGTGCCCGAGCGCGCGGCGCGGCTCATCCGCGAGCGGAAGATGGGACCGGCGATTTTCGTCTTTCCGGACTGCTTCACGGCGCTCGGCGGCAACCAGTACGTGAACTCATCGGCGATCGGCAACTACGCCGGCTATCTCACTCGCGAGATCATTCCCTTCGTCGACCGCGAATTCCGCACGCTGGCGAGCCGGGAGCATCGCGGCTGCTTCGGCAAGTCATCGGGCGGCTACGGCTCGATCATCCACGGCATGAAGTATGCGAAGTACTGGGGCGGCATCGCCAATCACTCTGGCGACGCATATTTCGATTTCGTCTACTGGTGCGACTGGCCCAACACGCTGAATGAGCTCGCGAAGCATCGCGCGCCGAAGCGAAAAACCGGCGCCTACGACGCGCTCCGCGAGTCGAGCCGCAAGGGCCTCGGGGGTGGGATCGACGAGGGGCTCGACGACGGTCGCATCAAGCGCTTCCTGGCGCACGTGTGGAAGAAGGAGAAGCTTTCGACAGCGGAAGGCCACTGCATCATGAACCTTTGCATGGCGGCCACCTACGATCCCGATACACGCGCGCCGCTCGGTTTTCGCGTTCCGTTCAACCTCGAATCCGGCGAGATCATCGACAAGCGCTGGAGCCGATGGCGCGCGCACGACCCGATCAACCTCGTCACCAAATATCGGGACAATCTCAAATCGCTGCGCGGCATCTACATCGACTGCGGCTGGCGCGACCAGTATCACATCCATTACGGCTCGCGCATCTTGTCGAAGCGGCTTGCCGCGGCCCGCATCCGGCACATCTACGAGGAATTCGACGACAACCACTCCGACGTCGACTACCGGATGGACACGA
This sequence comes from uncultured beta proteobacterium, assembly GCA_963802355.1. Lineage (GTDB taxonomy): Bacteria > Pseudomonadota > Gammaproteobacteria > Burkholderiales > SG8-41 > SG8-41. The sequence goes on from CAWDIV010000019.1 coordinate 130,368, forward strand.
GCCTCCCGTTCCTCTACAGGGCACTCGAGCCCTGAACGGAGAGTGGGATTTTCATGCCTAAAAAATCGCCCTTTAGGTTTCCCAAGGCTCGCACGCGGAAAGCACGGACTCCCTAATCTCTTTCGTTAAGCACATACTTCCGATCTGTCATGCGCGGTATTTACGGGACAGCACACTAACTCATGCGGTATTGCGTGCGTATAGCGGTGTTCATTGCTGGCTGCGCATTCGTGGGCACGGCCTGGGCTGCGAGCGTCTATGTGAAGGCTCTGGGGTTTGACAAAGCGGAAGTGATGATCAACGGCGCCGAGGCGCGCCCGATGTGGGTGGGCGAAACCTCGGCGGAGGGCGTCATGTTGCGCAGCGTTGCCGACGATTCCGCCGTGTTCGAGATCAACGGCAAGCTCTGGACCTTGAAGCCCGGGCAGGGGACCTATTCGCAGACCACGCTGCGAGCCGATTCGCACGGCCAATTCTTCCTGACCGCCCAGGTGAACGGAACGCCGCTACCGGCCATCATCGACACCGGGGCTACCTCGGTATCCATGAACAGCGAGGACGCGTATCGCATGGGCATCGATTACATGCGCGGACAGCGAGTCGTCGCGCAGACGGCCAGCGGGCCTTCAGCTGCATACCTGGTGACTTTTTCCAGCGTACAGGTGGGCGAAATCGTGCTGACGGATGTCCCAGGCTCTGTCATCGAGGTCGGCAAAAAGGAGTTGCCCCTGGTTTTGATCGGGATGAGTTTTCTCCGCAACGTCGACATGCGACGCTCCGGCAATACCATGCTGCTCCAGAGGCGCGACTACTGAGGATAGAATGTTTCAGGCGCCGTCACTTGGCAGTTGCCAGCGCCGCCCGCACCGCTCCGATGCGCTTGCGGTTGACGCCCAGGTCTCCCCGCCCCACGCGCGAGGCGGAGCGCACCTGGATCACGTTGGCCGCCGGGTCGTACCAAAACTCCACATCGTCCACGAACTTCATCAGTTTGCTGGTGAACTGCACGTACAGGTAGCCGGGATCGCTCTTCATCACCTTGGCACCGTCCATGCCCTCCACGATGGCCTTGATTTTGGTCAGCGTGGCGGGACCGTCGCCCTGCAGCGGTAGCGGGGCAATGTCGGCATAGTTGCGTTGCGGGTGATCGGGGTACAGCGCGGCCTGGCTGGTGACGCTGTTCTCGGTCATGGACGGCGGTTTCAGCTTGCCGTCATGCACGCCCAGATCGGTGGGCGTCGTGCCTTGCAAGAAGCCCAGCTGACCAGCCACAACGGCCCCGATTGCCAGCAGCACGATCACGATGACAAGCCACTTGATGACGAACATGAGCTAAGTAACCTCGATGATCGCCTTCAGGATCACGGGAAGGCCGCCGCGCAACGAACTCGCGCCAAGAACAGAACGAGCGTGAACGCCGCGCTCGCGAAAGACTTCGACCAGCAGGTCAGAGCACCCGTTCAGAACCTTTGCCTTTGGGAAGTTTTCCGTTTTCGGGTAGCGGAGCCTTCCCAGCGATAAACAGGAGATTTCCGGTGCGCACGGCATTGACATAGTTCGCTGCCGGCGCGCTCCCTGAAGGGAGAGAAAGCCCCAACTCTCGCTTTGCGTAAAGGATGCGACGCGTGCCGACAGGGCCATCAGGGACGACCAGCGGATCGTCAAGATCTGCACTCACCTGCATGAGATGCTCGGATTGAAGCGAGAGCATCGGTATTCAAGTGCCGGTTGCGAAGCTATCTCAAAACTTAGCAGAAGTGCAGTCTAAACCCGAGAACAGACAGGATGTACAGGATGTACAGGATGTTTTGTGCCCACCATCCTGTCTATCCCGTACATCCTGTCGGTTTTTAGTTTTTGAGATGGGTTAGCCACAGCTTCGGTGATTCGCACCGCTAAGATGGAATTCAGCCCCGCGTCACATCGCCGGAGACACAAATCCAGCGCCCGCCCTGGCGCACCCACACATCGGTGTAGCGCCCGGCAGCCGCCTGGCCATTGGGCTTCGTGTACGTCGTCCGGCCATGGATGATCGCGGTATCGCCGAGAATTCTGATGCGCACATCTTCGACATCGAAATTCGATACCGGGCACGGCGGCGCGATCTGACGCAGGAATGCCGCACGATCGACCAGCGTGCCATCCGCGTTGCTGTTCAAGAAATCCTCCGAAAGATTCCGATCGAACCAGCCCGCGTCCGACATCCTCACGGAGCGGTCAGTTCGAGCGCTACCTGCGCCGCGCCGGCGGCCGCAATGCAGCGCGCCGTCGAGCACTGATCGAGGCGCTGAGAGAGCACTTCGGTGAGCGGATCGAGGTGGCCGGCGAAAACACCGGTGTGCACCTGCTGGTCTGGATGAAACCATGTTGGACCCTGCAAAATCGAGTCGATCATCGCGGGGCAGTGCGCGCGGGGTCGGATTTCATGCGACACCCCGTTTTCTGCATGGCTGTGGGTCTACTTTCGGAAACGGTCGTGAAGGGCGCGGACACGAAGGGAACGCGGTTGCAGCGACCCTTCCGCCGCGCATAACCGACAACGGGTTCCCACGGAGCTCCGGATGAATACTCTGGTCTTTTCACTTCGATGTCATCTCCCGATAAAGGATGGACAAGTTTTTTCCAGAAAGGACTTCGTTCCCGTCCGGAAATCCTGCGTAGCGGCCACCAGGCCAAAATAATCTGCGCCAAGAAGAATTCACTCTTCCAAGGTCAGATTCAGGCCGCGGTGGATAGCCTCCCAGGTCATTCCTACGGCAATGCGCGACCGTGAAAGGCTTTCAAGCACAAGTTTTTCTGTCTCGGAGAGTAAGCTTTCGGGCTCCACGACCCTGTTAACTAGCCCGATCTGTAGCGCCTCTTCTGCTGTGACGAGTCTTCCAGTATGAAGAAGCTCGGCAGCGCGTCCCTTTCCGATCAATCTGGGTAGTCTCGTCGTACCGCCGAACCCGGCGATGGCCCCGATACGAACCTCAGGATGTCCTAAGCCGGCATGCGAACAGCCACCCGCAGCACAATCCTCCGCCAATTCTCGGCCTCCCAGGGCACATCCGATTGATGGCGGCGACGACGACCTTCCCAACGTTTCAACTTGTGATTGACTAAAACGGCCAGCCGAGCCAGTTCCCGCACCTCGAGAGGCGAGGCCTGGTTGAGGAACCTGATGTCTGCTCCACCGGAAAACGCCTTTTTTCCCGCTCCGGTAATGATCACTGCTTTCTCCCCATCTGCTGCCCTGCCTTTTCTTGCCGAACGCTAATTGCTCATGCGATTCCTTGTCCGTCGCGTTGATGGCGTGCCGTCTATTGAAGATAATCCGGGCAATTTCCTTTTCTTCGCGATACAGCAGGGCCCCTCGCCGAACATGTTAGTCTCTCCATTCACCGATGCGGGGAAATGGGAAATGAGGTGCCGGCCTCAAACGACATTTAGGCATCTTTCGCATGAGCGGCACGAATGCCTGAGAAATAAAAAAGCCACACCGCATAGGGCGCGGAGGACGCCAAGGAAGGCGGACAGCTTTACCGCGGAGGACGCAAAGGCCGCAAAGGAACAATAGTAAGAAACAGAAACCCAAGGCCGCGAAAGGCAACGCCAAGGATCGCGTATTAGAGAGCCAGGGTCCCTTGCTTCAATCAGCGGCGGTGGCCGACCCGGGACTTGCGGTCGGAGCATCGAACACCGGCAGAAATTGGCTTGACGACTTATGACTGACGACGACGAAATACTGCGATAGGGTAGCCCGCCCTGCGGGAGACTCATCACCCATCACTATCACCGGGCAAGTCTCAGCGATCCCTGAACACTTTTTCGACGTCAATGTGACCATGTCTCAGCGATCCCTGAACGCTCATGAGTTAACCTCGGAAAGGTTTGTTGTGTCGATGGTAGGGCACTACTTTGAGCAATGGCTGGTCGTCCGGATCTCTGCGCCGCAGGGCATGGAAGCGAATCTGGTCGGTGCCCAGATCGACCTCGCAGCGCACCAGCCGATGCGACCATTGGCTGGAGACCTCAAAGCGTTGGCCCATCAAGTGGGCCCATCCAGTGTCGTCGGTGCGACGCAGGAAGACGATCGTGCCGCTCAACGGAGTGTTCGGATCGAATTGGAAGCCTTGCGGAAAGGGTCGGCGTGGCGGGGCCTGCTCCCGGCGGCTCGCACTGCGTGCGCGGTGGGCGGCGATGTAGCGTGCATTGATGGTCAGAAGCTGCGCGAAGTCTTCGAAACGATGCCGTTGCCAGACCTTGGCCTGCCACAGTGCGTTGAAGCCTTCAATGGCATTTTGAAATCCAGGCTCGCGCGGGGGCGCGAATACCGGGATTACCCCCAGCGCCAGGCACAGTCGGCTGACCCTGCCTACCGTGTCAGGAAACTGATGAGCCCCTTGAAACACTGCCTCGTTATCAAACTGAGCATAGTCGGGCAACCCCAGTTGCTTCCAGCGTTCGCTCAGGCGGGAAAGCGCTGCGTCGGTGGCAATCTTCAATTCAGGCCAAGCATCAACTTCACTTGCCCACAGTGCTACTCCCGTGAGCAGTTGAAGCAGCGGGCCGTTCGCGATCTTGAGGTCTTCAACCCAATCAAAGCAATCAAGCTCGGCCCGCCGCGCTGCTACCTCAGGCAGATACCCAGCCCTTGGGCGGCGGCGCGCGTCTTATGCGTCGTGTACCGTCTTGCAGACCTTGTCGCGACAACGCCCGGTTGATCGTAGCAATCCGAGGCGCGCCATAAGGCATCTCATCCCTGAGCGCCCGCTGGATCGCACCGGCGCCATATTCGCCCAGGATGTCCTCTTCACGCAGCGCGCGTCGCAACTCGGCAATACGCTGCTCAAGCGCTACCGGCAAGCGGTTCCAGCCTCGCTCGCAGCCCGGTCTGCGATTGGAGAAATCTACCCGGTCCAGCCGGTGGCCTTCAGCGCGGGCTATCCACAATCTGACCGTGTTCACGCTCGTATGGAACTGCTCCGCTACCATATGCAAGCTGTTGCCCGAACGCACCAAACGCACCATCTCTCGACTGTACTCGCTCAATGCGCTGTTTTTAGCCATGACAGCCCCTTACAAAAAGCCAAAAACATACTTCAACTGTTCAGCGATCGCTGAGACACCAGTGTTCAGGGATCGGGAGAGACGGCCCATCACCCATCACGCTTCCCAATAAGTCGGCGATACTGCGCCATGTGCCGGATGGCGTCCTTCGGCTTCTTCAACTCTTCGCATAACAGCGCGAGGTTGTAGTGGCAATCCGCCAGACCGGGATTGCCGCGCAGCGCCGCTTCGTACGCTTCCATCGCCTCCTTCTTGCGGTCCATGTCTTCGAGGAGCACACCGAGGTTGTAGAGCAATGCCGGATCGCTGCCGCACGCCTTCATCGCCTCGCGGTAGACATGTTCGGCCTTGCGAGAATCGCCCGGCTTCGTGCAGGAGCAGCCCCAGATTGATACGCGCATCGAGGCGCGCCGGATCGGCGGCGACAGCGCGCTCGTACGCCTGTAGCGCCGCGTCGGCGTCCTCCCGCTCCAGCGCGATCCCCTTCTCGAACCATTCGTCTGCCTCCGGGGCCGGCGACTGGGGGGCACGGGGGGTGTGGGAAGGCTCCATGTGCTCCAAGTGGAAGGGGCCCACACCCCCCGTTCCTCCAACCACGCTCAAGGACCCGTCGGCTGGATCGCCCTCGAATGCGAGGAGGTACTGCCCGGATTCCGCCTGCCAGCGAGCGCCGCCTTCCTTGACGACCACGCGGTCGGCCACTGCGCAGATACTCAGTCCGGACAGCGGCATGGAATCGGGAAGATGGCGGCGAAGTTCCTTCACGGAGCTGGTGATCCGCTTGCCAGGCACCTTGGCTGCAGCCAGCGCCTGCGCCGTGCGAAGGACGATCAGATCCTGGAATGAGAACAGCCAGGCATTTCGCGGTCCGCGCGAAGGCGATACGAATCCGGCCTGGATGAACGCGCGAATCGTGCTGCGCGGCAGATCGAAGCAACTTCTCGACCTCGCGCACACCGTATCGGTGCATGGCGGGCGGACGCAGCTCCTTCGTTCCCCGCGCTATCTCTTGGCGGTCTTCCGCGCAGCGGGCTCAGCCTGCTGGGCCCGCTTGGGCGGTTTGCGCGTTTCTGCCCGCGGCTCGCGCGCCTTGGCCGGCGCCTTCTTCTCGAGGCTCGCACGCAGCGCTTCCATGAGATCGATGACCTGCGCGCCGCCGCCTTCAGGCGCTTCCGTCATCGTGATCTCCTGACCTTCGACCTTCTTCTGCACCGCCGCCTCGATGCGCGCGCGCACTTCGTCGTTGTACGCGCCCGGATCGAACTTGTCGGAGGCCTGCTGCTCGATCAGTTGCTGCGCGAGCTTGAGCTCGGCGTCCTTCACCTCGGTCTTCGGGATCTCGATTTCCTTCATCGATCTCACTTCCTCGGCATAGAGCAGCTGTTGCATGATGAGGCCATATCCGTCCGCGTTCTCGATCGGGCGGATCATCACGATGTACTGCTTGCCGCGGGCGGCCCAACGGCCGATCGCGCAGCGGTCGGATTCGCGCAGCGCTTTCGCGAGCAGCGCGTATGGCTTGGCCCCGCCCTTGTCCGGCGCGAGGTAATAGGCCTTGTCGAAGAATACCGGGTCGATGGAGTCGATCGGCACGAATTCGGTGATGTCCGCGCGTGCCCGTGCCCGCTTCCTCCATCGCCTTCAGCTCCTCGGGCGTGAACATCACGTACTGGTCCTTGGCGAACTCGTAGCCCTTGACCATCTCCTCGCGCGCGACCGGGATCTCCTCCTTCGCGCACAGGTACTGCTGCTTGAGCCGCGATCCGCAGCTCTTGTGCAGCAGGTTGAACGAGATCGCCCGGCTCGCCTCGGTGGCGGAAAAGAGCTTTACCGGGATCGACACGAGTCCGAACGAAACCGTCAACGACGCAATCGATCGTGCAGCCATATTCCTGCCTCCGTATCGGGACTTCGAAAGTATACCGCTATTAATAGACCACGTTCAGTTTCGCCGATAAGCTTGTTGTAATTACCCAACATCATATCAGCGTTCCCGACCGGCTATCGCGGCCGCCCAAGAGTGAGAACGCGCGGCGAGTGCCTAGGTTTCAGGCTTCGGACGCGCCAGCGCGCGCTCGAGGCTCTGCTTGCGGTTCAGGGCATCGCCCCAGCGATCGCCGCTTTCCGCAAGGCGCTGCGCCACGTTCGTGATCCTGAAGTCGAGCGGGTGTGCCTTCGCCAGCTCATCCCAGGTCAACGGCATCGAGACCGGCGCGCCGGGTTCGCCTCGCGGCGAGTAGGCGACGTTCAGCGTCTTGCCGCGGACGTTCATGTTGTAGTCCATGAAGATCTTGCCCGTGCGCTTCGGCACGCTCCACTCCAGGGTGATGTCCTGCGGGTGGCTGTCGCATCAGGTGCCGCCCGACCATCTCGCTCACCTGCCGCGCGGCGTCGAAATCGAGCGTGCGCCGGATCGGCACGAAGACATGCAGTCCGGTCTTGCCCGAGGTCTTGACGATCGGCTCGAGCGACATGCTGGCGAGCAGCTCGCGCAGCCGGAACGCCACCTCCTTGCCCTTCTCGAAGGCGACCGTGTTCAGTTCCGGCTCGGCGCCCGGCGCTTCCTTCCCGGAATAGATGTAGGGATCGATATCGAAGACGACATAGTCGGGATAGTTCAGGACCGAATTTTCCAGCGCGTCGAGCGAGCTTGCGTAGTCGGTGCTCTTGCTCGCGGCGTCCGGGCCGGGCTTTGCGCGCGAATGCCAGACGTGGAATTCCAGCGTCCCGGATTGCGCGAGCCACAGCAACGTCGGCAGGTTGTTGCACAGCAGATACTCGTGGCTCTCGTCCTTATGCCCCGAGAACACGGTGATCGTCTCGACGAATGCGGGGCGTTCCTGCTCCCAGTGCTTCTGGAAGAAACGCTGCCCGCGGATGCCGTCGGGCATGCGGATCATGGTGAGCGGACGGTCCGCGAGATGCGGCAGGATGAAGGGCGACACCTGGGCGAAATAGCGCAGCAGGTCGCGCTTCGTGAGCGCGGGCTGCTTGAGCGCCGGATCGGCGGGCCAGTACACGCGATCGAGATGCGTGAGACGGATCCGGTGCCGGCCGACTGCGATCGAAAAGGCCGCTTTCTTGGTTTCCAGCTGCCGCACGACGTCGTCGATCTCGCCCGAGGGGTCGGCGGTCCCGGCGCGCGGGGCCGCGCCTGAGTTCGGGCGATGGGCTGCCCGCCGCGCGCCGCACTCCTTTCGGATCGACGTCGTCCCGCAACCGGAGAAAGACCGGCGCGCGCAGGTGGTCATCTTCGGTCCAGTTCTGAAATCTCACCTCAGCGACGACTTCGGGCTCGACCCAGGTGGTTGGGCTGGGAAGCTCCGGCTTCTCGGCAAACGGACAGCTACTTCTTTTCAGCGGCTCCAATCGTGCCCTTGCCTGCGCCAGCGTCTTCTCGTCAAACCCGGAGCCGACATGCGAGGCAAAGCGCAGCTTGCCCCTCATTTTCCCCCTCATTTTCCCAGCATCCCAGTAGCCGACCAGCAGAGCGCCCAGCGGCTCGCGCGAGCCCTTGCCCTTGGTGTAGCCGCCGATGACAAAATCCGCGCTGTGGGTCGGCTTGACCTTCAACCACGACGCGGAGCGCCGACCGGATTCGTACCGGCTGTCCTTGCGCTTGCCGACCACGCCTTCGAAGCCGCTGGCGAGCGCCGCCTGGTGCAAGGCAATCCCGTCGTCCGTGGCATGGACGAACTGCACCAGCGGCGAAGGGAGCAGGCATTGCGCGAGATATCGCCGCCGATCCCGGTACGGCGCCTGTCGCAAATCTATTCCCGCGAAATGCAGCAGATCGAAGCAGTAAAACACGGCCGGCGCGTTCTGGTCGGCCGCCGCGATCTCCCGCTCCGTCTTCAACTGAACCCGATTCTGCAGGGCGTTGAAGGACGGCTTGCCGGACGCATCGAACGCCACGATCTCGCCGTCCAGGATCATGCCGCGTGCGGCCTGCTTGCCGAGTTCCGCGGCGAGGCGCGGAAAGGAACCGGCCAGCTCGAGTCCCCGCCGCGAACGCAACTCCACGCCGTCCTCGCCGACGAAGGCGATAACACGGTATCCGTCGAGCTTCGGCTCCCACATCCAATTGGTATTGTTGAACGGGGCCTCGCCCAGTTCGGCGAGCATCGGCGCGAGTTTCTCGGGCGTCGCTTCAATCTCGCCCGCTGGGACGAGCTGAGCGGCGGGGATCCGCTGCACCGGCCGAGCCTTGAGTTCCTCGACCGCCACGCCGGAAAGAACCGAGCGGTTCTGCGCGGTCACATCGGCAGAAGTCACGAACCGGTCCTTGTGCTTGATCAGCAGCCAGTTCTTCTGGTCCTTCGTGCGTACCAGCGCAAACGAGCCTTTCACCTTCTCCCCGCGCAGCAGGAAACTCAGCTTGCCCTTCTCGAGTCCTTCCCTCACCCGCCGCTCGGCCTCAGTGCGGTCGTGGAACCAGTGCTTCTGGTCTTCGTCCGGAGAATAGACGCCGCAGTCCCAGACGATCACTTCGCCCGCGCCGTACTGCCCGGGCGGAATGACTCCCTCGAACGACGCGTACTCGTAGGGATGATCTTCGGTCTGCACGGCAAGACGTTTTTCGCTAGGATCGAGGGACGGCCCTTTGGGAACCGCCCACGACTTGAGGACGCCATCACACTCGAGACGGAAGTCGTAGTGCAGCCGCCGGGCCGAGTGCTGCTGGACGACGAAGAGCAGCGGTCCGGTGCGCGACTCGAGCATCGCCGGCGCCGGTTCTGGCGTGGCGTTGAACGTCCGCTTGGCGGTGTACTCGCTGAGCGACGCGGGCCCGCCCGTGCGAGGCCGTTTCGCGTGCGTGCCTTTCTCCGGCCGAGGTGCCGGCAGGATCTCCTTGTCGGGGCGGGATGTAGACGCCATGCGGAGATTTTACTGGTGATCATGTAAGTGCACAGTCAGGAGGAGACACGGTGCAACTGTTCGCGGGAACCAGCGGATACTCGTACAAGGAGTGGCTGGGCCATTTTTATCCGGAGAAGCTGCCGGCGAGCGCGATGCTGCGCTACTACGCCGAGCATTTCACGACGGTCGAGATCAACAACACCTTCTACCGCATGCCGGCGGAGGCCATGCTCGCGCGCTGGTCGGAGGAAGTCCCCGAGAGTTTCGCTTTTACCCTCAAAGCGCCGCGCCGCATCACTCACGAGAAGCGCTTGCGCGAGGCCGAGACGGATGTGGCTGAATTCGTGCGGCGCGCAGGCGCACTGGGGAGCAAGCTCGGCGTGCTTCTCTTCCAGTTGCCGCCGTTCCTGAAGAAGGATCTTCCCCGGCTGCGGGATTTTCTCGGGGTGCTGCCGGCCGGCCAGCGCGTCGCCTTCGAATTTCGCAACGCTTCATGGCAAGACGACGAGGTGTACGAGACGCTGCGCGCCCGCGGCGCGATGCTGTGCGTCACCGACACCGACGAAGGCGATACGCCGTTCGTTACCACCTCGGATTGCGGGTATATACGCCTGCGGCGGACCCACTACGACGAGGCCGATCTGCGCGCCTGGGTCGAGCGCATCGCGGCACAGCGCCTGGCTCGCACCTACGTCTATTTCATGCACGAAGACGAGGCGCTGGGTACGCGATTTGCTCAGATCCTCACCGAGTTGTGGCGCGCCGTTCGCGCGTTGAATTGAGGTGGAGTCCAGCAGGTCAAGTCCTCGCAAAATCAAGCGCTTCTGTTTCTCTGCCCTCTTTCTCTACTTCGATTGAACCTGTCGCTTTCGGGGTTTTCAAAACGACAAGGAAGCGCTGAGAAAAGGGGCTACACGCCCCTGAATCTGTCTCAGCTAACCGCGTCCATAACTCAAGGAAAGGAGATGGTCATGGGCAGCCCCGTCGTTCATTGGGAACTGATGTCGAAGGATCCGGCGAAAGTGTCGGACTTCTACGCGAAGATCTTTGGCTGGAAGGTCCAGAGCATGCCCGAATTGAACTACCGCTATGTCGAGACCGGCGGCAAGGGCGGCATCAACGGTGGCATCCTCAAACCCGACCGCGAAGGTCCCTGGCCCGGCAACATGGTCCTCTACATCGACGTCGACGACCTCGCCGACTACCGCAAGAAGATCGTCGCGGCGGGTGGCAAGATCCACGTGGAGGAGCAGGAAGTCCCCGGCATGGGTACGCTGTCGCTCTTCACCGATCCCGAGGGACGCATGATGGGACTGTGGAAGGCCGCCAAACCTCAAAAGGCGTGACAGGTGATGAGTGACAGGTGATGAGTGGAAATGCCGATTCTTTTGTGAAGGAGCGAAACCATGTTAGGGAATACCCACGCATTCAGCGGCTTTTCGGTCGACAACGTGCAGAAAGCGAAGAAGTTCTACGGCCAGACGCTCGGGCTTGATGTTGCCGAGGTTCCGGAAATGGAAGACCTGCTCGAACTGCACCTCGGTGGCGGCGGCACGGTGATGATCTACCCCAAGCCCGACCACAAGCCGGCGACGTTTACCATTCTCAATTTTCCCGTAGACGACGTCGAGAAGGCGGTCGACGAACTCACCCAGCGCGGCGTGCGTTTCGAGCATTACGAAGGGACATCAAGACCGATAAGAAGGGAATCTCGCGCGGCAACGGCGGGCCGACTATAGCCTGGTTCAAGGACCCGGCCGGCAACATCCTGTCGGTGCTCGAGGAAGAGTAAAGGAGTGGCGGGGCGCGGGCCCGAAGGTGTCAGGAACCTTAGAGTTTAGGGTTCCTGACACCCTCAGGGTCCTTCCCGCGCCCCCCACACCCCCGTCGCACAATGAGCGTTCTTCGCGGATAACACATTCGGCGCGGGCCCGAAGGTGTCAGGAACCTTAGAATTTAGGGTTCCTGACACCTTCCCCCCGAGCCCCCCGTCGCTCGATGAGCTTTCATCGCGGTGGCCGACCGAGGGGCTCGGCGTGAAAACGCCGGCTGAGGTAGCCACCGACCACGAGGCAGCCGGCGTTCGTGAGGAACACTGCGGCGTATCCTGCCGCGGAGCCGATCGCTCCGAAGAGGAGCGGAATCACGAAGTGCGTGACCTGATTCACGGTCATGCGCATGCCGCCCGCCTCGCCCGCGCGTCCCTTGGGCGATGCGTTGTACACCAGCGTCAGGGACAGCGGCTGACCGACGCCGCAACCCACCCCCAGTAGAAACGATACAGCCGCCAGCGGCCATGCGCTCTCGAACAGCGGGAACAGGCAAAACGCCGCGCAGGAAACGAACATCGCGTAGGTGAGCATTTGCGCTTCGCCCGTGCGCCTCACTGCGAACGGCAACACGGCGCGAACTACGATGATGGCAACGGCGAATGCGCTCAAAACCGCTCCGATCGCGGTTGCCGACAGACCCAGTGAACGTCCGTAGATCGGCATGAAAAACTGATACACGTCCCATGCGGAGGATACGATCCCGCTCGCGATCAGGGTATTGCGCAACTGCCTGATCCTGAGCAGATCGAACACGCCGCTTCTCACTGCCTCCGATCTGGTGTGCACATCCGGTATCCAGCGTGAGCCCATGGCGGAGAGCACGATCGCTGGAACGAGCGGCATGGCGAGGGCGAAAAATGTGCGCGAGTGGCCGACGTGATCGATGAGGACACCCGCAATCAGCGGGCCGGTAAAATTCGCTGACGCAAGGCCCAGACTGAGGAAGCTGAAATTACGCGCGCGCTCGGATGGGCTGGCTATCGCGCCCGCCAGAGTCTGCGTCGCAAGCTGGAACACCATGAAGGAAAGCCCGAGCAGCGACACGGCAAAATACAGCGTCACGATCGACGGCCAGAGGAATGGCAATATCAGTGCAATGAACACGCCGCTGCTGCCGAACAGCATGGGGATCTTGAAACCGAGACGATCGGTAAGGCGGCCGGCGGGCAATGCGAGCACGGCCGGGAGCGCTGCATACAAAGCGACGACCGTGCCGACGACAAAAGGCGTCGCGCCCCGGTCGATGGCAAACAGCGGCACCGCCAACCGGCTGCCCGCAAAGCCGACGTGCGTGAGAAATGTTGCCAGTATGATGATATAGAGGGGAGCCATTAAACAAAGGGGGGAACGGGCCCGAAGGTGTCAGGAACCTTAGAGTTTAGGGTTCCTGAAACCTTGAGGGGCCTTCCCGCGCCCCCCGCACCCCCCCGGTCGCACAATGAGCTTTCTTCGCGAGAAACGAGCGGCAGGGAACGGCCCGAAGGTGGCAATGAGCTTTCTTCGCGGTTCAACCAAAGCATAGCGCCGGCGTGTTTTTGCCATAATGGCATGCTGTAGCGATCGAGGCTCACGCCGCCACATCGTGGACCGGCGGGGACTAAAGACCAACACCAGGAGGACGGGCGATCGTCCGCTCGTAAAACACGGAGGACGCAGTATGGCATCTCTCAGCCGGCAGCTCGCGCAGTGGATCGTTGGGCTGCGCTATGAAGATCTCCCCCCCGAGGTGATCGATCGCGCCAAGGGCGTCACGCTCCACACACTCGTGTCTGTGCTCCTCGGCTCGCAGTCGCCGGCCGGCAGGCAGGCCGTGAAACTCATCACCGAAGAAGAAGCCGGGGTGCGCAGCGGCGCCACGGTTATGGTGGACGGAACTTTGGTCACCAAGGGCGGCGCCGCCTTCGCCAACTCGGAGATGGCGCTCGCCGGCGGCAAATTCGATACCTTCCGCATGCTCACTCACCCCAATACAGCCATCATTCCGGGCGCTTTCGTCGCGGCGGAGGCCGCGGGCGTTTCGGGCAAAGAGTTCATCACCGGCGTCGCCGCCGGGTACGAGGTCATGGAGCGTATGGCCGCCGACTTCATTCCGACGGTGATGTCGCGCGGCTTCCACGCGGGTCCGGTATTCGGCATTTTCGGTCCGGCCATCGCCGCCGCTAAGATCCTGCGCTTCACCGAGGATCAGGTGAACAGCACCATCGCGCTCTGCGCGAGCCTGGCAGGGGGCAATTTGGAAGGAATCCGCAGCGGCGGCAAGGCACTACGCGAGGGCGCCGCGACACGCAACGCCATGTTGGCGGTAGCACTGGCACAACAGGGGCACGTGGGCGGCGAGACGGTCCTCGAAGGCGACGCCGGCTTCTACCATGCCTACGCGGGCAACAACAAAGGAGTGCTCACTTACAGCTTCGTCGGCGACACGCGCGCCAGCCTAGACAAGATCACAACCAATCTGGGCAAGGACTGGATGTTCCTCGAGACCCTCTATCGCATCTACTTCACGGCCGGCTACAACATCGCCCACATCGACGTCACGGCCGCGCTCTGCGCGGAGCACGACATACGCTACGAGAACGTCGAGCGCGTCGATGCCGTTGTGAACTGGCTCGAGACGCAGTACCCGAGCCCGGCATTTCCGAGCCGGAGGGAAGATGGCGTGGCGAAGGCGGGGAACACGGCGTATTACACCGCGTACGGTATCGTCAAACGCGGTTATCCTGTCCTGCGTAACCAGGCGACCAATCCGGGCGACGACCCGCCCGAGGTGCTGGATCTCATGAAGCGGGTGAAGATCATCCCGTCGCACCAGATGACGCTCTTCGGTCCGCGCTTCACGATCTACACCAAGGATGGCAAGAACTACACTAAGCAGTCCACAGGACGCGAGTTCATCTGGGATTTCAACGAAGAGGTGCGCCGCCTTCGCGACGTCACCCCCGGACTGCCGATACCGGCCGCGCAGTTTCAAGACATGATCTCGACCTGCCGCGACCTCGACCAGCACGACCGGGCCGACAAACTGATCAAACTGACGCTGAAGAAAGCATAGTCTTTGTGCTTCTTCGATCACCTACGCGCGGGCCAGATGACCCAATCTCTCTGTTATCCTCTTAAGGCTACGGAGAAGTTACACTGCTAAAGAAATCTTCTCTCTTCACGGCGATCCGCGCTCACGCAGATGTACCTGGTAAAGGAGATTTTCCATACGCTGCAGGGTGAAGGCGCCAACGCCGGCACACCGGCGGTGTTTCTGCGTTTCGCCGGCTGCAATCTCTGGTCGGGCCGCGAGCGGCATCGCGCGGCTGCCATCTGCCGTTTCTGTGACACGGATTTCGTCGGCACCGACGGTCCGGGCGGCGGCAAATTTCGCTCCGCCACGGCGCTGGCAAAGGCGGTAACGGCGAAGTGGCCGGGGCGCATGCGGGCGCGCTGCTTTGTCGTCTGCACTGGCGGCGAGCCGTTACTGCAGCTCGATCGCCCGCTCGTCGCGGCGCTGCATGCTTGCGGCTTCCGCATCGCGATCGAGACGAACGGCACGTTGAGCCCGCCCGCCGGCATAGACTGGATCTGCGTGAGTCCGAAGGCGCGGGCGCCCCTCGCGCTCACGCGCGGTAACGAGCTCAAGCTCGTCTATCCGCAAGCGGGCGCGGAACCGGAACGCTACGAGAACCTCGACTTCGATCATTTCTTCCTGCAGCCCATGGATGGTCCGCAGCGGGTAAAGAACACGCAGCTTGCGGTGGACTATTGCCGGCGGCGCCCCCACTGGCGGCTGTCGGTGCAGATCCACAAGCTCATCGGCATCCCATGAAGCAGCGCACAGGCAAGCGCGTCCCCGGTTCGCCCCCGGTCATGGAGATCGGCTACGCATTTGGATTCGACGCGGCGCACCGCTTCAAAGGCATGCGGCGTGGTCACCGATACGGCGGCGTGCACGGGCATTCCTTCCAGGCGGAAGTCTTGATCCGCGGGACGCCGCGGCGGCCGCACGGCTTCGTTGCCGACTTCGCGGGGCTGGAGCGGGCGTGCCACGCCCTGCGCCGCAAACTCGATCACGCTCTGTTAAATGAGGTAAGAGGACTGAAAACCCCCAGCCTGGAACACCTCTGCGTCTGGATCTGGGAGCGGCTCGCGGCGAAGTTTCCCGGCCTCTCGCGCGTCACCGTGCGGCGCGATTCACTGGGCCAGTCGTGCACCTACCGCGGTCCGCAGCGGGAGCTCTCGGGCATTACGCCGCAAACCAGCAAACAGCGCACGTAACGGAGGCTATTGTGTTACCGAGTTTGTCCTCAAAGGATTTACAGTTAATGATCGTACAGAATTGCAGACGTATCACTGCGCTTCTGGTCGTGAGCACGATGGTCCTGGCAACGAGTCTCGGGTGCTCGGCGGATCGTGCCCCCGACAAAGTCCCGATCGACGGCGCCGGCGCCGCGGCGGCGGAGGATGTCAAGGCGGATGTGCAATTACGGCGCGAGGCCTTGGCGTTGTTCGGCCGAATCGAGGCTACGGCGGTATCGCAGGCAAGGCCCGAAATCGAGCTTGGGCGCGCGCTGTTCTGGGACACGCGGGTATCGAGCGACGGCAAGACCGCCTGTGCGAGCTGCCATCCCGCGCGCGACTGGGGCGCGGACCGCCGCCGCTTCTCGCCCGATGCGCGCGGCGCGCTGACCTCGCGCCATTCGCCGACGGTGTTCAACTCGATGAAACAGCCGGCACTGCGCTGGCTGAGTGATCGCAAGAGCGGCGCCGACCAGGCCGAAGGCTCGCTGACAGGTTCGCTGGGCTTTCCGTCGAAGGACGCCGGCGTCGCGAAGCTCACGGAGCTTGACTACCTGCCCAAATTCCGTGCCGCCTTTCCACAGGACGCGGAACCTCTGAGCGCGCGCAACTATGGACGCGCGCTCGCAGCCTATCAAGCCAGCCTGACGACGCCCGCGCCGTTCGACCGTTTCCTGGCCGGCGACGATGGCGCGCTGAACGCCCGGCAGAAGACCGGGCTGCGCGCCTTCATCGCAGGCGGCTGCGCCGGATGCCATAGCGGACCTCTCCTGGGTGGCACGGTTTTGCAGCGCTTCGGCGTCCTGAAGGATTACTGGCTCGAGACCGGCTCCGAGAAGCCGGACCAGGGCCGCTTCGCAATCACGAAGAAAGAGGAAGACCGCTACGTGTTCCGCGTGCCGATGCTGCGCAACGTCGCGAAAACCGCGCCGTATTTCCACGACGGTTCGGTCGACCGGCTCGACCGCGCCGTGCGGATCATGGCTAGCAGTGCAGCTGGGGCGCACGCTCGACGACGCCGCAGTTGCGGCCATCGTCGCGTTCCTCGAATCGCTGACCGGAGAGGTACCGGCGCACTACGCGCCGCCGGGGCAGCGACCGGCGATGTAGGGGATCAGGAGGCGCTATGCGCGATCACGCCGGACTGGGGACTAAAGCTCGCATACAGGCTTCGAGCGACGGAAAAATCGATATCGCCATTCGACCCCGCGCAAGGCCAAGGAGAAACATATTCTTCGCAAGTTAGTCGGTGCCGGGCCCGGTCTCTTGCGATCCTCTATCGTAAGGGTGTCAGGAACCCTAAACTCTAAGGTTCCTGACACCCTCGTACGCTCGGTCAAGTCGCAATAACTTTTATGAATTGACCTCTAATTGCCTGATACTCAGCTACTTGCTACTCATTTCGGCTTGGTCCAGGTCTCCGACCACGCCAGGCAACAGCTCGATGCCGGCTTTCCGAAGCGATCCTGCAGGAACACCTTCGCGGTAGCAATTTCGCCGTTTACCGAAAGCTGCGCGCTGCGGGCGGGCAGGAACGTGCTGTAAACGCCGAGAGGTCGGTTCATCGCTCCCGGCGGCATCGTGAGCACGAACGGCTCCATCAGGTCCCAGTAGGTGAGGATGATCTCGTCCTTGCCGGAAACGACGCGCTCCTCGACGGTGCTCAAGGAGTTGCCGGTGCGCTCGAATGCGGCGTCTACGACCGGCAGTGCCTCAGCGGCAAAATCCTTATAGAGCAGGGATTCGATCGTGCGTTGGAGGAAGCGGGCGACGCCCGCGTTGTCGGCGTAGACTCGCGGCCCCTTGCCCGTGAGCGGGCTTTCGATGAACAGCGCGTGTCCCTGCCCTGCGGGCGACCACAGCACCCGCCAATGGCTGACGCGGTCTTCGATGGTCTTGCCACCATCGACCGAGAGGCGGATGAACGAATTTTCGCCGGTCATCACGACATCGTGCGGGTCTACCATCTGGGGGTCGGGCATGAGTTGCTCCTGTGCGCTCCTCGCGAAGAGCTGCGTCTGACTGTCGGGGAGTACGGATGATAGCCTAAGGTGTCAAGAACCCTGAAAACGCTAAGGTTCCTCGCCACACCTACCTGAAAAGCGCGCTGGCTCCCACTCGCGCCTCGATGTCGGCCATCACCTTGTTGTAGGCCGGCGCGCCGATACCACCGTAGCGCTTCTTGAACTCCGCTTCCTGCATGAACCCGGGCAGGCCGGACACATCGGGCATGAAGTCGCGCTCTTTCACGCCCGCCACCAGCGCTGCCTGCAGCTTCTGCGGCGCTTTGACGGCGAGCACGCCGAAGCGTGTCCCGGCGCGGTCCGCCGCGATGTCATCGAAGCTGAAACCGCTGCCGCCGCGCGAGTCCTCCACCTCCTTGTAGAGCCCGATCGCGTCCGCCAGCGGGCTGCCGGCCTCCGCTGCGATCGCCGCGGAGATCAGGAAGTGCTGCGGGAAATCGTCGCGCCCGTCGAGCGTGACCGTGAGCGGCGCGGGCTTGCGCCACGCCTGCGCCGCCGGAATGATCGCCGACAATCCGCGTCCGTTCGAGTAGAACGCCAGCGTCACGATCGCCGCGCGATTCTCCTTCGCCGCATCGCCGGTCGCCGAACGCTCCTTTGCCAGCGCGAACATCGGGGGCAGCAGTTGCGACAGCGAAATCGACCGCGAGGCACCGGTCTTGTCGGTGACCTCGGCCAGGCGATCCGAATACACCCTGTAGCGATCCTGGTCCGCCGGCGGCAGCAGCGCCGCACGCACCTGGTCGGGAATGTCGTCGCGCCACTGGTAGATCACCTGCACCCGTGCTTCCGAGAGCCTCACGCTCCTCAGCACGTCGTTCGCGAGCCTGCCTTCGGCGGCTGGATTGAGATGCGCCACGAGCTTTTCGAGCGCCACGTCGGCGATGAAGCCGGGCACGGGCAGGCTGCCGATTCTCAGCTGATCGACGCGGGGCAGGCGGCCCGTCTCGCGCAACTCCGCATCGAGATTCAGCCACGGCCCGAACGGACTGCGCGGGACTTCCAGGCTCGCCTGCACCTTCGCAGCCCCGCGCCGCAGCACGACGCGCGTCGACGCATTGCGAAATTGATTGGCGGCGTAGTTGAGGAGGAGATCGACGTCCTGCTGCGACACGACGATGGTGCGCAGCGTCCCCGATTTCGCCTTGCGCGGATCGTGCTTCTCCAGGATGCGCTTCGCCCGTTCGATGTCCGCCGGCGAGATATCGGCCTTGCGCACAACGAGCGGCGCGTTCTGGAAGCACATCCAGAGCGCGACGGCCGCAGCAACCGGAAGCGAGATCGCGGCAAGAAGTAAGAGCTTGAGGAAAAGTTTAATGGCGCGAATCTTTAAAAAAGGCGGCTACCAGCGAGCAACCAGCAGTCTGCAGCCAGTAAACGCAGTTACCGCCAACCGTCCAAGTTGAAAATAGATGCGCCGGCAACCCGAAAGCTGCCGGCGCTGGCCGATCGGGCCCGCAATGCCGGTTATACCCTAAGGTACCGTCAGCCGTTGCGGCTGGCGGGCGGCAATCGCGTTAACTGCCAAGAGGCAGTTTCTCGCGGGGGCAGCGGGCAATTCTCGCTCGCCGGTCCCCATTGCCTGCGCCACGGAATGCCCGGGATCGGCGCCGGGCATACCTCCAATCTAGGCGCGCGGCAGGTTTCATTTTACGCCGCTGGTTGACGCGATCAACAGCGCGGCGGCCGTCGATGCGATCGTTCGGACCCTGTCAGCTAATTCCCGCGTCCCTGATTAGCTTCCCCCATTTGCCCGCTTCGGACTTGAGGTAATCGCTGAACTGCTCGGGGGTCTTGTCCGGGTCTTCCCCGCGCGAGACCGATCAGCTCCTTCACCGAACGCACTGGAAGCGATGGCTTGACCACGAGCAGACTGTTTCCCCACTTTTGCGCTCTCATTCCCACAGGCACGTAACGGGGATGTTTATGCGTTGTATGTACTACTTGAGTCCAGCTGCAACCTGCAACCGGTTTGATCCTTGGTCGTTCGTGGATTGCGGCACCGCACCATTGCGTCAACAATAATTGCATGCCATTTGGATAAGATCGGAGTACCATTCTTATCAGCGACTGGCTGTGTACGCTACCGAACAGACGGGGGTCCGCAAGGAGCTGAACATGACTGTTACCGTATGGAGAAATGCATCATGACGGCTCGCTAGTGAACGATCACCCATAAAGAGGGACTGGCAAAGCCTTCCGTCCGAGATAGGGGACTCGACCATGACATTCGTGTTGATGCTGTTGGTGTGGGCGTTCCTTGCCCTGCTCGTGTCCGTCGCCTTCGGGGCGATTTGTGGGGCTGGGTCTGACGCTCGCGAGGCTCTCTCTCCGGCATCACAGGACCCCAACATAGCGATACGGGAACACACCCAGGGAAACACCCCTTTTCCAAGATAATCGTCCACTCGTAACTGCCAACCCGAGTGCTGCCAACTTCGTTTGGCCGCATCGCTTCGAATTCAAGTAGCTTGCCTGCAGTTCCTGCCAGAGCCAACTGTCAACTTTGCTTGCGTTGCCTTTGACGTGGTTCCCTCCGCGTAAGACCATGAGGAGGGTGGTTGGAATTCGAGGAGCTCAAAATGAATAAGCTGGAGCGTCTTGCCGTGCGGCTCCTCGTTAGCGTGCTCTTCGCCCTCACGCCATGCACCGCCGCTGCTGACAGGATCGCCGCCGACAAGGTGGCCTCTGGCTATCCGCTCAGGCCGATCCGGGTCATCGTGCCGTTTCCGCCCGGCGGCGGCACCGATTTCGTCGCTCGCGTGATCGCGCCGCCCCTTGCTGAGGCGCTGGGCCAGAACGTGCTCATCGATAATCGCAGCGGCGCGCAGGGTGTGGTCGGCACGCAGATCGGCGCGCAGGCCGGCAATGACGGTCACACGCTCACGCTCGTCGACGCGGCGACCGTGATCGCTCCCGCCATGATGGACAAGCCGCCGTTCGACGTGACGAAGGACTTCGCGCCGATCGGCATGTTGATCGAGCAGCCGTACCTCATCGTCATTCATCCGTCCGTCCCCGCCAACAATCTCGGCGAGTTCATCAAGGTGGCGCAGGCGAATCCCGGCAAGTACAACTTCGGCTCCGGCGCTGCCATCGCGCACGTCTCGCAGGAGGTGTTCTATTCGCTCGCCAAGCTGAAGATGACGCACGTTCCGTATCGCGGGACCGGACCGCTGATGACGGCGATCGTCGGCAATGAAGTTCAGGCAACCTTTGCCGGCCCGGGCTCCGCGTTGCCGCAGGTGAAAGCGGGCAGGCTGCGCGCGCTCGCGGTCACCACGCTCAAGCGCTCGCGTGAAATGCCGGAGGTGCCGACACTCGATGAGCAGGGTTTCAAGGGATTTGAGATCCGCGGATGGTATGGCCTGCTCGCACCCGCCGGCACACCGCGGCCTGTCGTCATGAGAATCAATACCGAGTTGAACAAGATACTCTCGGGCGGTCCGGCCGCACAGACGCTGCGCCAGCGCGGCCTCGAGCCCAGCCCCGTATCGCCGGACGAGTTCGGCAGGTTTCTCAAGGCCGAGGTCGCGCGCTGGTCGCAAGCGGTCAAGCAATACAACGTCAAACAGGCCGAATAGCGGGCCGTCCCCCACGATAGGTTAGAAGCGGTCTCAAAAACCTGATTCAAGCCACAGATAAACACAGATGAACACAGATAAACCAGACAAAACAGAACCGGGCAGACATTGGTCACGGAGGTGCACGGCAAAGCCGGCGTGGGTGGGCCCGCAGCGGCAGCTGAAAGGACTCTGAACGCGGATCGCCGTTATCCGTGTTTATCTGTGTGTATCTGTGGCTAATTGCTGCTTTTCGTTTTCGAGATAGGTTCTAGCTAGACACCAAGAAGGAATCAAACTTGTCTGCGCTGCAACTCAGTATGGGATGCTGTAACTACGATCGCACCCGGGCCCTTTTCGACGGCCGCGTGCGCATAGAGGGCTGCGAAGTCCTGCCGGTTGCGATCGAGCCGGAGGAGGCGTTTCACCGCGCGTTCTCATTTCGGGAGTTCGATGTGTCCGAGCTCTCGATCAGCAGCCACACGGTGATGACCTCGCGCGGAGAAGAGCAGTACGTCGGCATTCCGGCCTTCGTGTCGCGCCTGTTTCGGCATTCGGGCATCTACATCCGCACCGACCGCGGTATCGATGGTCCCGCCGCGCTCGCGGGAAAAACGATCGGCTTGCCCGAATACCAGATCACCGCGAACGTCTGGATACGCGGCATCCTCCAGGACGACTTTGGATTGAAGCCCGAGGCCATACACTGGCGTCGCGGCGGCCTCGAGGAACCCGGCCGGGGCGAGCGCGCGCCGCTCAAGCTGCCGCCACAGATCGACCTCCAGCAGGTGGCGGAGGGCAAGACGCTCTCGGACATGCTCGAAGCCGGCGAGCTCGACGCCGTCATCAGTGCGCGCGCACCTTCATGCTTCGAGCGCGGCGCGCCGAACGTCGCCCGACTTTTTCCAGATTACCGCAGCACCGAGGAAGACTATTTCCGCCGCACGAAGATTTTTCCGACCATGCACATCATCGGTATCCGCAAATCGCTCGTCGAGCGCCATCCGTGGCTGCCGGTGAGCGTGTTCAAGGCTTTTCTGGCCGCCAAGGAGCTCACGATGTATGAGCTCGGGCAGATCGGGCACCTGTTCGTGACCCTTCCCTGGGGCGTCTCGGAGTTCGAAAGGGCGCGCGAGCCTCATGGGCGAGGACTACTGGAGCTACGGCCTGGCCGCGAACCGCCACGTGCTGACGACCTTTTTGCGCTACCACCACGAGCAGGGGATCTCCGCACGCAAGGTGGCGCCCGAGGAGTTGTTCGCGGCTTCGACGCTTGATTTGACAAAGATCTAGGTGGAAAGAGCGTCTCAGATAGGCGTCTCAGATGAAGCGTCTCAGATACGGCGTCCCAGATGGGGCGTCGAAGATCAGGTCTCCTCACGCAACTCATGAAAATTTATGCAAGTCTTTTCCGTAACGCGTTACTCCGGTTGAAGGATCACAATCTGAAGCGCACACTGCCGCTTTGCAAATCTGCTCTTAGACCAACTACTTCACGTTAGGCTGACTGGAGAGGGGACCGAGCAGCGTGACAGGTACCGTTCGGCTCAGCGGGCGAGTGACCACCGCGACATGCATCAGCATCTTCGTAACGTGCTCGTCGGCTGAGGCGCAGCACGATCCTGTTTCTGAGCTGATCCTCGCCCAAATCGGTTCCTCTTCAATCAACTGCGGTCGCTTCAAGTACCAGCAGCACATTCCCAGCAGTAGGGGGCGACCAACCCCGGCAGAACAAACGGCTCTCGAGGTCTGTATTAACGAGGCTTGGCAAAGCCGTAACCCTTTTTCTTCACGATGGAAGGCTTCGGGCGTGACTCGTACCTCGCGGGCGGCCTTATGGGTGATGCGTCGGGGAAGATCATGCGCTTCTGGTATGACGGTGCTCCATGTGGCGGGCCCGGATGTCCCGGGCGGTTTACTGTCAGAACGTGTCCAACTCCATCGCCCGACGCGAGCCTCAATCCATTCTTGGACTGTGTTCGAAAATGAGCAAGCAGCCCAACAGACGGATGCACCTGACGAGGTCCGCGTTCGCCAGACGGCGTGGCCCTTGCAGGTGATCCGAACGTTTAGGCGGCCTAGGCAGACGATGGGACTTGAACAAACACTCGAAGCAATCCGTGAACACTATCTCGCTGGGTACCGCAAGGCGGTTGCCGAATACCGACAGCAATTCACGCCATGCGCACCGGAGGTCCTTCTTGAACTGGGCGGCGATTCACCACTCGTCTACCGCTATTACCGGAGAGCAGACACTGCTTGCCATAGGTTGCGACTACGACATATTGACGCTGCACTTGCGACGCCACATCTGGGACGTTCCACCTGAGACGCTTCATCTGAGACGCTCTATCTGAGACGTTTCATCTGAGACGCCCTATCCCGGACGGGCATCCTGGATGAGTTGCCAGACGCGCGGGGGGGACAGAGGCAGCTCCCGCGGCTGCACGCCGAGCGAGCCGAGCGCCGCCCCCACCGCGTTGGCGATCACGCCGCCGACGGGAATGACGCCGCCTTCTCCGGCGCCTTTGGCGCCCAGCGGATTGTTGGGCGACGGGCATTCCTCCAGGGCGAATACCCTGATGTTCGGAAAGTTGCTCGCGGTCGGCAGGAGGTAGTCCGCCAGCGAGCCGGTCAGCAGCTGCCCGTCATCGCTGTAGACGAGGTGCTCGAGAAAGACGCCGCCCAGGCCCTGCACGATGGCGCCCACCGTCTGGCCGTGCAAGGTGTGAGGGTTGATGATGCGGCCGACGTCTTCCACCGCCACGTAATCCAGGAGGTCCACATGACCGGTTCGCGGATCCACCGCCACATGGGCAGCATGGGCGCCATAGCTGTACGTGCGTTTGTTGCTCTCGAACGTGCCCTCGGCGGACAGTGTGCCCGTGGCAAGTTCGCCGAGGGTCACCGACTTGCCCTGCGGCCCCAGCACTTCTCTGCCGTCGACGATCTCGATCTCGTCCGGTGAGCAGCCAAAACGCGCGGCCGCCGTTTCCCTGATGCGTTCCAGCAGCAGTTTTGCCGTGTTCACGACCGCTGAGCCGCCCATGACGGTGCTGCGCGAGCTGTACGCGCCATATCCTTCCTTCACGCCGCTGGTGGAGCCGTGGAACACGCCGCGGATGCACGCCATCGGCATGCCGAGCGCAGCGGCGGCGATCTGCGTGAGGACCGTCTCCAGCCCCTGGCCGACGGCGGACGAGCCGGTATAGACCGAGACGGTGCCGTCCGTCTCCAGCACCAGGCGCGCGCTCTCCCTGGGCCCGGAAGCGCCGCCCTCGATGTAGCAGCCGATGCCGAGGCCGTGATAGCGGCCGTCGATCAATCTCCCGTTGAGCTGCGCTTTCCCGGCCCAATCGAATTCCTGGAGGCAGCGATCCAGCGTGGTCCGATAGTCGCCGCTGTCGGTGGAGGTTTCGCCGCCGAAGGGCTGCACGGTCGCAAGCGCATAGGGGATCTCGTCTTCGCGGACCAGATTCCGGCGGCGGAATTCGACGCGATCGATGCCGAGGTCCGCGGCCGCCAGGTCGAACAGGCACTCACGAAAGAAATCGGTCTCGAAACGCCCGGGGGCGCGATAGGTGCCTGCCGGCGTCTTGTTCGTGAGCATCATCGACACGTCGAGATGGAGGTGCGGAATGCGATAGGGACCCGATGAAACCTGCGCGATGTTGCGCGACGGTGTGACACCGTTGGTGCGCACGTACGCGCCCGCATCGGTCTGCGCACGACCGCGCATCGCCAGGATGCGGCCGCCCTTATCGCACGCGATCTCCAGCTCGCATTCGGCCTCGCGCGCGTGGTTGGTGGCGATCAGATGCTCGCGACGGTCCTCGATCCATTTCACCGGACGGCCGACGCGTCTTGCCGCGAAGGGAATCAGGAAATCCTCGGGATAGAACTCGCCGCGCACGCCGAAGGCGCCGCCGACGTCGCCCTCCACCAACTCGATCGCATCCACGCCGATTCCCATCTGCGCAGCGAGAACGCGGCGGTTGGGAAACGGCACCTTGGCGGCGCCGAAAACCGTCAGTTTCCCGCGCGGCTCGTCCCATTCGGCCAGCAGCCCGCGCGTTTCCATAGGAACGGCTGCATGGCGGTGCACCCGAAATCGCTCGCGCCTCGTGTACGGCGCGCCCGCGACTGCCGCATCGGCGTCCCCGCGGATCGCGCTCAACGTGAGGGCGCAGTTCGTCCCGGTCCCTTCGAACAGGAGCGCATCTTTCCTCGCTGCGGCGGCGCGGTCGGCGACGACCGGCAGCGGTTCGATGTCGACGGCGATGGCCTCCAGCGCATCCTCCGCGCGCGCGGCATCGTCGGCGACGACCACGGCGATCGGCTCCCCCACATAACGCACTTTGCCATCGGCGATGACGGGCTGCCGGAACGGCTCCAGCTGCGGCAGCGCTTCCTGCCGCTGCGGAATGACGGGGATCGGGCCCTTCAGCACCTGCCTGATATCTTCCGCGGTAAACACGGCGTGAACGCCGGGCTGCGCGAGAGCGGCCGAGACGTCGATCGAGCGGATTACGCCGTGCGCCACCGAACTGCGGAGGATAGCCGCATGGAGCATTCCCGCGCGGGTCAGATCGTCGACGTAGCTGCCCAGCCCTCTGAGGAAACGCAAGTCCTCGATGCGCTCCACCGAGCTGCCGATCGATGCGCCTGCCGCGTCGATGTCTGTCACGTCGGTCATGCGTGTCAGTATATCCCGCGGTTCAACGCTCGCCGGCATGTCCAGGCGGCACGAAGAGGACGACTTAAAAAAACGAAGTGCGGACGGGACCGTACCGTGCCAGGGTCAGCCCCTCCAGGTCGATCTCGGCGGGCTGCCCCTCAATGACATCTGCAAGGACGCGGCCGGAGCCGGCAGCCATGGTCCAACCGAGCGCGCATGGCCGGTGCTCAAGAACACATTGGAGTAGGGAGCGGGACCGATGACAGGTGGGCCGTCCGGCTTGAGTGCGTACCGGGTGGCGGTACAGTTACGCAGCATGCGCAAGCCCCACACCCACATGCCGGGGTCGAGCCTGGGCCAGATCACCAAAGGGCGGTGCTTCCTTGAGCGCCTCGAGCGGAATGCCGGGCGCCGCCCACGGCGCCGCGTACCCGGGCGAAACCTCGCCGGGCATTAGCGTAACTGGCGGTTTCGGATCCCGCTTGACGCGCTCCCCGGTACGTTATAACGTGCGCGCAGGTCGTTTAGTTTCAAGTGCTTGGATGGTCGACTTGCAGCTCGTTCGTTCTTCTGGGGCTTTGAGATAAACACCGATTGGGCTCAGCCCGTATTCAATTTTTGTGAGGAACGAAACATGGCAACCGGTACCGTAAAGTGGTTCAATGACGCGAAGGGTTTTGGCTTTATTACTCCGGACGATGGAGGCGAAGATCTTTTCGCCCACTTCTCTGCGATCAACATGCAGGGATTCAAGTCGCTGAAGGAAGGCCAGAAGGTATCCTTCGAGGTTACCGCAGGCAACAAAGGCAAGAAGCAGGCAAGTAACATCCAGTCCGCTTAAGCAGTTCGGACGGCATTCGGAAAGCCGGGCTCACGCCCGGCTTTTTTTATTCGCTGGCTGTGATAAAGGCGATGGCTGATGGATAAGACGACCTCGACACTGGCGAGCTACGTTGCTGCTTTGACCTTCGACGAGCTGCCCGCGAACGCGATACACGAGACCAAGCGGCGTCTCATCGATTCGATCGGATGCGCCATCGGCGGCTACTCGAGCGGACCGGCTTCGATCGCGCGGGACATCGCCGCCGAGAATAGCGGGCAGCCCCCGGCGCGCATACTCGGTTCCGGCGCATCCACCTCGATGGAAATGGCGACTTTCGCGAACACGGTAATGGTGCGCTATCTCGACTGTAACGACACCTACGTGTCCTTGGGCTCGGGGCATCCGAGCGACATGATGGGGGCATGTCTGGCCGTCGCCGATGCCCATCGCGTGGGCGGGAAGAATACGCTGCTCGCCATCGCGGCGGCGTACGAAGTCTTCACAGCGCTCGCGGACGTGGTGCCCCTGCGGAACCTGGGATGGGACCAGGGCGTTTTCGTGGTGTTGGGCAGCGCCGCCGGCGCGGCGAAGCTCCTTGGATTGACGACCGAGCAGACCGCCAACGCGCTCGCCATCGCCGTGAGCAGCAACATTCCGACGCGTCAGACCCGGGCCGGCGAACTGTCGATGTGGAAAGGGTGTGCCACCGCGGCCGCGGCGCGCGCCGGCGTATTCTCTGCGCTGCTGGCACACAAAGGCATGACCGGCCCGACCGCGCCGTTCGAGGGACGCCACGGCGTCTGGGAGCAGGTGACGGGGAAGTTCGAGCTCGGCCCGCTGGGGGACAGCGGCGTTCCATTAGGGATAGCACGCACCAACCTCAAGTTTTTTCCCTCGGAGTACCATTCTCAGGCGCCGCTCTTCATGGCGCTCGGCCTGCGCAACAAGGTGCGCATAGAGGACATCGAATCCATCGACGTAGAAACCTACTACACGGCTTACAGCGAGATCGGCAGCGAGCCTGAAAAGTGGGATCCGCAGACGCGTGAAACCGCGGATCACAGCCTGCCCTACCTGCTCGCGCTGGGGTTGACCGACGGATGCATTAACGCCGGGAGCTTCAGCGACGCGCGGATGCGTGACCCGGCTTTGCGGCAGCTCATGCAGCGCATCCGGATTTCAGAGAACAAGGACTTCACGCGCGATTTCCCGGCGAAACTGCTGACCCGCATCGAGGTGGCGACACGCGGCGGACAGCGTCTGGTCGAGACCGCGTCGTATCCGAAGGGCCACGCGAAGAATCCCATGAACGACGCTGACGTCGAGAGCAAGTTTGCCGACCTGTCTCGAGACTTGCTCACGCCCGCCGGGTGCGACGCGCTGCTGCGAGCGCTATGGGATGTCGATGCAGCCGAAGATATATCGCAGGTAATCGAACTCATGCGCGTGGCTTCGTGACCCTGCCCGCATCGATGAGCTCATGAGCTGTTGTGAGGGGCAGGTGGTGGATGCGATGACGGGAAACGATGCCACCATAGGAGCGAAAGCAAGGACGCCGTGAGCAGCAGTGCCATTCCGATCAGGGTGAGCGGCACCGTGATTTCAGTTCTTCTCTTCTCCAGCACTGCTTGCTTGGTAAGCTGCGTGTAGATCTTGTTCAGCTTCCCCGCGCTGCGGGCATGGAAGTACTCGCCCCGCGTGATATCGGCGATCTCCCGCAGGACCTCCTCTTGAAATTCCGCATGGATGGGCGGCGACCCCTCGATGCTTGCCGTGCCCCCATAAGGCGTTCCGACACCGACGGTATAGACGCGGATGCCGTGGTCGGCCGCGATCTCGGCGGCTTTCACTGGCGACACCCCTATCGTTCCGCACCCATCGCTTACAAGGATGATCGCAGTCGAGAAGTCAGTAGGGGTCGTGATGTGCCTGTGCGACTTCTCCACCGGGTGGAACGCAAGCAAGGGAATACCCCGCGGTGCCGTCGATTCCCATCCGTAGCCGAAGATGTCATTCCCATTGTCAACGCCCGCGCTCGGATGAAGGGTAAGGACGGCCGCGATCAAGGCGGTGCCGATGCCGGTATATTGCTGCAACGCGAGGTGGTCGAGCGCCGCTAGCACGTCCCACTTGTTGACGGTGGGGAACTGCACGACGTGCGCATTGCCACCGAATGCGACGATGCCTATGCGTACGTTTCTCGGCTGTGCCCTTACAAAGTTCACCATGGCAGCCTGTGCGGCCGCAAGGCGGGTAGGCGCGACGTCTGTCGCCGCCATGCTCAGCGAAACGTCGATCGCCAGGATGACTGTGCCCTGCTCCGACTGGACCGTGGTGACGGCCGCTGGACGCGCGATGGCGAGAAGCGCCGCGGCAAGTCCCAGGAGGAAAAAAAGCGGGGGGGCGTGGCGTCGTATCCGTTGCGAGGCGGCAACTGCCTCGCGTACGAGGCTGAGGGCCGTATAACGAAGATACTCGGTATTTCTGCGTCGGCACAATGCAACGTATGTGCCAACCAGCACTGGGAGAGCGACCATCAGCCAGAGGGCGTCAGGCCACAGGAAAGTCACCATGTTTCCCCGGCTCCAAGGCTCCAGCAACAGCCATGCGTGCGCCCCTTTACACCGCGGCACACCCCTTATCGACCACGGTACGATACCAACAGGAGGCCACGTTTCATAGCATGGGTACGACCGTGCCGGTCCTCACTCGTCACCCGACGGCGGCCTCCGACAGGTGACTGCAAGATCTACACTTCATCACCTCGGCCGCCCCGCGCGCCGCCGGGGGTCGCATCCATCGGTAACAGGCGATGGAGTCCTGCTCCGCCCCTCGACGCGCCTCGTCACTCGCACCCCTTTCGCCCTCAGTGCATGTAGGCGCCACCGTCCACCACCAGCGATTGACCCGTTATGAAATCGCTGTCGGCCGAGGCGAAGAACACCACCGCCCCCACGAGATCTTCGGGACGCTGCACGCGCTTCAACGCGCGCTCGCCCGCAGCCGCAGTACGCATTTTCACGGTTGCCTCATCCGGGCTCTCTTCGGCCAGCGTGCTGCCGGGCGCCACGCAGTTCACGCAGATTCCGTCCTTGCCGACTTCCCTCGCTAGCGTCCGCGTGAAGCCGAGCACGCCGGCTTTCGAAGTGACGTAGTGGATCCGGCTCGCCGAGCCTTTCAGCGCCGTGCCCGAGCTGATGTTGATGATCTTGCCGTAGCCACGCTTGCGCATGACGGGAATCACCGCCCGGCAGGCAAGCCAGGTGCCGCGCAGGTTGACCGCCATCATCCGGTCCCATTCGTCGATCTCGATCTGATCGAACGGCATGCGCGACATCGGTATCGTCGCGAAAATCGCCGCGTTGTTAACGAGCACATCGATCCGGCCGTACTTCTCAACCGCGAGGCGCGCCATTTCGTCCACGCTTTGCCGGTTCGTCACGTCGGTCGGAATCGCCAACGCGTTGAATCCCTGACGAGCCAGCTCGGCCACCACGGTGTCCCCCGCCTTCCCGTCGATTTCCGCAATCACGACGGCCGCGCCTTCCTGCGCCAAACCGAGCGCGTAGGCCTTCCCGATACCATGGCCGCCGCCCGTCACGATCGCCACCCGCTCTGTCAAACGTCCTGCCATCTGATCAGTTATGTCGACTATGTCGACTGAGTTGCGACTCGCGGAACGCGCGTCCCACGCATACCTCGTGCGATTCGCGAGACCAGAGCACACCACCAGGTGACGCGAGCCACTGGCGGTCCTTGGTCATTCCCCGGCGTGTTCTCCATGATCCGGCTGGCGATCGCGACGCACTCGTCGCAGATGTAGGCCTTCGAGCCTGCTACCAGCTTTGCAACCTGGGTTTCATTCCTGCCGCAGAAAGAACATCGTAGCGTGCGTTTGAACATCTCATACCCCCTTGCACGATCTTCTCGAGGAAAACGTTACGCGACCCGTTGGGTGCTTACCGCTCACCGCTTACTGCTTACCGCTCACTCAGAAACTAGTGGGCCAGTTCGCGAGCCGATGCTGGCCCACCCCGTTTCTGAGCCGTAAGCGGTGCACGTCGAGCACGCGTATTAGCCAGCCGCGCGTGTCGCGCGGGTCGAGCACGTACTGCGCTTCGTACAGGCGCGCGAGCTCCCACGGCGTGGTGTCGCGCTCCACTTCGGCGACGAGCTGCTTGAAGCGCTCGGGGTCGTCCGACTCTTTCACGCCGTAGAGCACATTTACCGAGACCTTCGGGTCCATGAATCCGAGATCGGCGGTAGGCCAGCAGGCGAGCTCGTCGGTGTTGCGGCCACCGCCCATGTTGATGAACGCCTGGCCGTAGCTCTTGCGCAGGATGATCGTGATCTTCGGCACCGTGACGAGCGAGAGCGCATTCATCCAGTTAATGATCTTGCCCGGCATGCCGCGCAGCTCCCCCTCGACCCCGATCAGGAAGCCCGGCACGTCCACCAGGAACACGACCGGGATATTGAAGGAGTCGCACAGCACCATGAAGCTCGTCGCCTTCTGGCACGCGTCGGCATCGAGCGCGCCGCCCTTGTACAACGGATTGTTCGCGATGAAGCCGACGCTGCGGCCGTTCATCCGCGCGAGCACCGTCGCGACCGACCTGCCATAACGCTCCTTCAGCTCGAAGCTCGAGTCCTTGTCTGCGATTGCCGCGATAATCTTGCGCACGTCGTAGACCTTGTTGCGCGACTCCGGAAGAATTTCGAGGATCTTGCCGCACGCGTCGTCCGAGCCCGCCGGCACGGGATGCTCGGGCGGCGGCTCCATGCTGTGCGACGGCAGGTAGGAAAGGAATTTCTTCACCGCGTCGAGCGCCTGCTCGTCCGAGTCCACGGCCATGTCCGCGAGGCCCGAGACACCGGTCAGCAGCTTCCACCCCCCTAGCTCCTCCTGGTCTATCGGCTTGCCGATCGCGATCGAGGTGACGTTGGGGCTCGCCACCGCCATGATCGAGCCTTTGCGCATCACGACGAAATCGGACATCGCGGCGTACCAGGTGGAGGAGCCGTAGCACTGCCCCAGCAACGC
Organism: uncultured beta proteobacterium; assembly: GCA_963802355.1. Taxonomy (GTDB): domain Bacteria; phylum Pseudomonadota; class Gammaproteobacteria; order Burkholderiales; family SG8-41; genus SG8-41. The sequence goes on from CAWDIV010000019.1 coordinate 162,528, forward strand.
CGAAACCCAGGGCGACTCGCGCAGGCGCTGATATTCGGTCGGGTCCTGCGCGAGGATCGCGCGGCCCGAGGCGCCCATGCGGTCGGGCATGCGCGCGCCGGAAGATTCGCCCAGCAGCACGAGCGGCATGCCGCGGCTGCACGCGACGCCTTTCACGTGCCGGATCTTCTTCATGTTGATGACGCTCGAGGAGGCGCCGAGCACGGTGAAGTCGTTCGACACGAGCGCCACGTCGCGCCCGGCGATCTTCGCGAATCCGGCGACCTTGCCGTCGGCGGGCGTCTTATGGCTAACCTCGGCACGAATGCCGCGCGTGAACTGCCCGGACTCGATGAAGCTGCCGGGATCGATCAGGTAGGCTATGCGCTCGCGCGCGTTCAATACGCCCTGCGCCTTGCGCCCCGCGAGTTTCTCCGGCCCGCCCATGCCGAGCACCTCGGCAGTTTTTTCCTCGAGGTCCTTGATCAGATCTTTGGCAGACACTGTCGTCCCTCACAAAAATCAACAACTGAATTTAGCCACAGATAAACACAGATAAACACGGATGGGAACCCCCATTGCCGGCGGGGTGCTTTGCTCTTTTGGACTTCAGGCCCGGGGCGACAGACCGTGAGCCAACGACTATTTTCTTGCCGGGTCTGAACTATCTGTGTTTATCTGTGTGTATCTGTGGCTCCAGTCACAGTTTTTCAATCAACCCGTATCCCAGCCTGCTGGATCACCTTCGCCCACTTGGCGATCTCGGAGCGGACGAACGCGCCGAACTCTTCCGGCGTTTTCGCCGAAGACTTCGCGCCTTCGGTCGTCAGCCGCGCCTGGATATCGGACGCTTGCATGACGCGCAGCACCTCGCCATTCAACTTGGTCACCGCTTCCCGCGGCGTGCCGGCGGGCGCGAAGACACCGATCCAGTTGGTGACTTCGAACCCGGGCAGTGCTTCCGCAATGGTCGGCAACTCCGGTGCGGCGGGCGACCGCTGTGCACCCGTCACGGCAAGCGCCTTGAGCCGGCCCGCCTGCACCTGCGGGAGCACCGTCGGCATAGTGGCGAAGAGCAACGACGTCTGCCCGCCGATCAAGTCGGTGATCGCGGGCACATTGCCCTTGTACGGGATGTGCACCATATCCACTTGCGCCATGGTCTTGAAGAGCTCGCCCGCGAGATGGCCGGCAGTGCCGTTACCCGCGGACGCGTAGGCAATCTGTGCCGGCCGCCCCTTCGCCAGGGCGATCAATTCCTTCACGCTCCGCGCAGGGACGGAAGGATGCAGCACGAGCAAGCCGTCGGCTTCGAGAACGAGCGCGATCGGCGCGAAATCCTTCACCGGATCGTACGGCAGCCGCTTGAAGAGACTGACGTTGACGGCGTGCGTGCCTATGCTGCCCATGAGTATCGTGTATCCGTCGGGCGGGGATTTCGCGACGGCTTCGGCGCCGATGTTCCCGCCGGCACCGGTCCGATTTTCCACGACGACCGTCTGTCCCCACGCGTCGTTCAGCTTCCCTCCTATCACTCTCGCGAACACATCCGCGATACCCCCAGCCGGAAATGGAACGATGAACCGTATCGGCTTAACGGGATAGGCCTGAGCACCGCAGGTGCCCGCCGCCAGAAGAAGAACGAACGTGTACCCGTACGCTCCCGCAAGCGCGTGACTGGTGACTCGTGACTGGTGACTCGTAACTTTTACACCCTCATCCCTCATCCCTCAGCCCTCATCCCTGTCGTGCGCCGCACGGCGGGCGCCACCATGACGATTAGTATTAGCACCGTGCCGATCATGAACATGAGGCTGAGCGGCCGGGTGAAGAACACCGTCCAATCGCCGCGCGCGATCAGCATGGCGCGCCGCAGGTATTCTTCCATCAACGGGCCGAGCACATAGCCGAGCAGCAGCGGTGCGGGCTCGCACTCGAGCTTCATGAGGACGTAGCCGAGCACGCCGACGAAAGCGGACAGGTAGAGATCGAACACGTTGTTGCTGACGCTGTAGTTGCCGATGCAGCAGAACATGATGATCGAGGGAAACAGCCAGCGATACGGCACCCGGAGGAGCCTTACCCACACGCCCACCAGCGGCAGGTTGAGTACCACGAGCATGGCGTTCCCAATCCACATGCTGGCGATCAAGCCCCAGAAGAGCTCGGGCTTGGAGGCCATCACCTGCGGGCCGGGCTCGATGCCCTGCATCGTCAGCGCCCCGAGCATCAGCGCCATCGTCGCGCTGGTGGGAATGCCGAGCGTGAGCATGGGTATAAACGACGTCTGCGCGGAGGCGTTGTTGGCTGCTTCCGGCGCCGCCACCCCTTCGATCGCGCCTCTTCCGAACCGCGACGGGTCCTTGGCGATCTTCTTTTCAAGCATGTAGGTGGCGAAGGAAGAGAGGGCGGGCCCGGTGCCCGGCAGCACGCCGAAGATCGAGCCCACTACCGTCCCGCGCACCGTGGGCCACGACGCGTCTTTCAGGTCCTTGGCGACGGGCATCAGGTTCGCGATCCTGCCGGTGAAGACTTCGCGCGTTTCCGTGCGCTCGAGGTTGGAGACGATTTCCGCCACTGCGAACAACCCTACCGCGATCACCGTGAATCCAATGCCGTCGGAAAGCCCGGGTATGCCGAAGGTGTAGCGCGACATCCCCGAGTTGACGTCGGTGCCCGCCAACCCGAGCACCAATCCCAGGACGACCATGGCCAGTCCCTTGACCGCATCGCCCTGCGTCATGACGGCCGAGGCCACGAGCCCCATCAGCATCAGCGAACGGTACTCGGCCGCGCCGAATGCGAGCGCCCATTCGCCCATCGGCGGACCAGCGAGCGCGATCAGCAGGGTGCCGACACACCCGGCGAAGAAGGAGGCAAGTGCCGCGGTCGCGAGCGCTGGTCCGGCGCGCCCCTGTCGGGCCATCTGATACCCATCCAGGCAGGTCACCGCCGACGCGGTCTCCCCGGGCAGGTTGACGAGGATGGAGGTGGTGGAACCCCCGTATTGCGCCCCGTAGTAGATACCCGCGAGCATGATGAGCGCCGGCACCGCGGGCAGGTTGAAGGTGATCGGAAAAAGCATCGCGATCGTGACCAGGGGCCCGATGCCCGGCAGCACGCCGACCAGCGTGCCGAGCGCGACGCCGAGAAAGCAGTACAGAAGATTCTGGAGCGTGAGCGCGACGCTGAATCCCAGAAACAGGTTGCTCAGGATGTCCATCGTTCAATCTTCCGCAACCGCGGGACGCTCCACTGATTTCACAAATGGCTGATGTTCATTCGACCGCGCGCAAGGCTGAGGAGAAACACATTCTTCGCAAGTTAGTCGGTGCCGGGCTCAATCTCTTGCGTTTCTCTATCGTAAGGGTGTCAGGAACCCTAAACTCTAAGGTTCCTGACACCCTCATACGCTCGGTCAAGCCGCAATACTATTTATGAATTGACCTCTAGTAGCCCCCGAACAGCGGATAAGGGAGCTTTAACCCGTAGACGAAGACGCCGGCCGCGAACGCGCTCATCACCACGGCGAGTATCAACACTTCCGTCAAGCGGAACTCACGCCCGCCAAGCGCCGCGACGATGAACAGTAGCAGGAGAGCCGGGACGAGCCCCAGTTTCTCCATGGTAAAGCCGAAGATCACGATCGAGAGCGTGACGAGGATGAGAGGCCTCCATCCCCACTCCCCCTGAACCCGCTCGCCGGTGAGGATGCCGCGGATCATTACGTAGAGACCGAAGAGGCACAGGATGCTCCCCAGCACCGTCGGGAAATAGCCCGGGCCCATGCGCTCGATCCAGCCCATCGGGTACTCGCGGGCAAAGAAAATGGCGAGCGCGCCGAAGATCAGGAACAGCAGCCCCGCGAGGAAATCCTTGTTGTTGGCCAGATCGATCTTCAAAGTTGATAGCTGGCAGCCGTCTAGCGCAGTAGCCAAGCAGTATCTATTTGGCAGTAGTCAGCATTTGCTTGTCACTGACTAGAACTGAATTCACGAATGGCTGATGTTCATTCGACCGCGCGCAAGGCTGAGGTGAAACACATTCTTCGCAAGTTAGTCCGTGCCGAGCTCAATCTCTTGCGTTACTCGCCCTTGATGCCCGCCGCCTTGATCACCTTCGCCCATTTCGTGATCTCATTCTGGACGAAAGCGGTGTATTGCTCGGGCGTATTGCCGACCGGATCCGCACCGTCGTTGGTCAACCGGGTGCGCAGATCCGGGGTATTGAGGGCGCGCACGATCTCGCCATTCAGCTTGTCTATGATCGGGCGCGGCGTCTTGGCGGGCGCGGAGACGCCATACCAGGTCGTCACCAGGAATCCCGGAATCCCGCTCTCCGCCACCGTCGGGATCTCGGGCACGGCGACGGAGCGCTTAGCCCCGGTCACGGCGAGAGGCCGCAGCCTTCCGGCGCGCACGTGCTGGATGACGCTGGGAACGTTGCCGAAATAGAGCACGTGGTGTCCGGCGAGGAGCTCGATGATCGCCGGGCCGCCACCTTTGTACGGGATGTGCACCCACTTGACGCCGGTCATGTACTGGAACAGCTCCGCCGACAGATGGACCGTCGTGCCGACGCCGGAGGAGCCATAGTTGATCTCGCCCGGGCGCTTCTTGGAGATCGCGATCAGTTCCTTGACGTTTTTCGGGGGGAACGAGGGGTGCACGACCACCAGGTTCTGCGACTCCGCCGCCAGCGTGATGAAGGCGAAATCCTTGACGGGGTCGAACTGCAGCTTCATCAACGCGGGATTGGTGGCATGTCCCGGCGCGTTCAGCATGATGGTATAGCCGTCCGGCGGCGTGCGCACGAAGAGCTCCGACGCGATCGCAGTGTTGGCGCCACCCCGGTTCTCGATGACGACTGTTTGCCCCATGCTCTCGGTCATCTTCTGGCCGAGTGCGCGCGCCACGATGTCGTTGGTGCCGCCCGGCGGAAAGCCGACCATGAAGCGGATCGGCTTGGACGGATATCCCGCAGGAACCTGGGCTGAAACGATCAGCGGCGCACCGAGCAGCAGCGCAAGCAAGGACACGCTGATCCGCTTAAGGCAAGTCATCTCTTCCTCCTGGGCAGATTACGTTGTCTGCCGGCCGCTTCGCGTATCTTCTTCCCGGGGCGCCGCCAAAGGAGCTGCAGGCGGCGGGTGAGAGGCAGGGGGGAAAGTTTACCCGAAGCGGCGGTACCGTGCCTTGCACGTCTTCAGCACCAAATCCGCGTCCCGCCGCCACCAGTTCTTCGCCGAAAAGATCTCCACCTCATGGAAGCCGCGGTAGTTTGCGGCTTCCATCCAGCCGCGGATGCGCGGCAGATCGATCACCCCGTCGCCCATCATGCCCCGGTCGAGCAGGAGATCGGTGGTCGGTACGAGCCAGTCGCAGATGTGATGGGCAAGCAGCCGCTTCGCGCCGGCGCGCCGGATCTGCGCTTCGAGCAGCGGGTCCCACCAGACGTGATAGACGTCCACTGCGACGCCCAGCGCTCCGGTTCGTTTCGGGTCCAGCGCGTCGCAGAGATCCAGCGCCTGCGCGAGCGTGTTGACGCAGGCGCGGTCCGCTGCATACATCGGATGCAGCGGTTCGAGGGCCAGCGGCACGCCAGCACGCCGGGCGTGGGGCAGAATCTTTGCCAGACCCTCCCGTACCTGCTCGCGGGCAGCGGCGATGTCCCGCGAGCGCGCCGGCAGTCCCCCGACGACTAGGATCAGACACTGTGCGCCAAGCGCGTGCGCTTCGTCGATAGCGCGCAGATTGTCCGCGATCGCGCGCCGGCGGCCGCCCGGAGTTGACGCCGGAAACATCCCTCCGCGACAGAGACCCGTCACTGTCAGCCCGTGCGCGCGGATCGCTCGCGCGGCCTTGGCCACGCCCATCGCGTGGAGCTGGTCGCGCCAGGGAGAAATGCCGCGGATGCCGTGGCGCGCGCAGCCCTCCATCGCCTGCGCCAGGCCCCACTTGCCGCGCGTGGTGGCGGTGTTGAGCGAGAGCTTTGCCGGATCCGGTGGCTTCAAAGCATCACCGCCAAGGAGATGAAAAGCCTAACCGCAAAGGACGCGAATCCGCGAAGGAAAGCGAACAGCTTTACCGCGAAGGCCGCCAAGGACGCGAAGGGATCCAATTTCAAAGTCAAGGCCACTCGTATTCATTCCCTTAGCGTCCTTTGCGTCCTCCGCGGCAAGGCTGTTATTTTCCTTTGCGCCCTCCGCGTACTTTCGGTAAAGCTTTACAAAATACCGTGCAGCGCCAGGAGTTGCCGCATTCTGTGGCAGGCGAGCACGGGATCGGCGAGCAGGCCCGCCGCGTCCGCGAGACGGAAGAGCTCCGCCAGATGCAGCACGTGGCGCGCGCTCTGCTGGCCGCCGACCATGACGAAGTGCTCCTGATGGCCGTTCAGCCACGCCATGAACACGACGCCCGTCTTGTAGTAGCGCGTCGGCGCGCGGAAGATGTGCTGCGAGAGCGGCACCGTCGGCGCGAGGATCTCGTGGTACGCCGCCCTGTCGTTCGCCGCCAGGGCCGAGAGTGCGCTGGAAGCCGCCGGCGCGATCGCGTCGAAGATGCCGAGCAGCGCATCCGAGTAGCCCGCCGCGTCGCCTTCGATCAACTCGGCGAAATTGAAGTCGTCCCCGGTGTACATCCGGACCCCGGGGGAAGCTTTCGCCGCAGCGCGATTTCCTTTTCCTTGTCGAGCAGCGACACCTTGATGCCGTCGACCTTCGCCGCGTTGCGCCGGATGACCTCGACACAGACGTCAATGGCTGCGGCGTGTTCGCGATGACCCCAGTAACCTTCGAGCGCCGGATCGAACATCTCGCCGAGCCAGTGGATGATCACCGGCTCTTTGACTTGCTTGAGCACGCGCTCGTACACGCTCCCGTAGTCGTCCGGAGATCTGGCGCACGCCGCGAGCGCCCGGCTCGCCATGAGCACGATACGACCGCCCAGCTTCTCGATCGCCGTGCACTGCTCCTCATAAGCGGCGATGACTCGGGAGATTTCCAGGCCGGGAACGGTTGCGAGGTGGTCCGTGCCCGCCCCGCAGGCGACGAGCGCACCAGGGATTTCACGCGCCGCTTCGAGCGTGCGCCGGATCAGCTCGAGCGAGCTCTCCCAGTCCATGCCCATGCCGCGTTGTGCCGTGTCCATCGCCTCGGCAACACCGAGACCCCACGACCAGAGATGCCTCCGGTAAGCAATCGTCGCCTCCCAGTCGATGGCTGACTCCAGCCACGGTTCTTGCGTGGACCAGGGATCCGCCACCACGTGCGCGGCGGCGTAGGCGATGCGCGTGAACGGTCGGGCCGGTCGCTCAAATGTGCGCGGCTCGCGTACCGAGTAGGTTTCGAGGCCACCGCCCTCGACCGGTAACCGCATCGTGAGGATCGCATCACGTTTCATGGATCTTTCCGCCCCTGGGAACCTGCCTCGAAACCTTAACTAAGCATTGGGCCGGTCGCACAGTCATCGATCAGGCTCTTAGCGGCGGTACCATAACCCATCGACGTCGTTTCCAGCTGCGCAGGCCCAATTCTGCAAGCTGCACACCCCGCGCGCCGTCCAGCAGGTTCCACCGGAAGCTTCCTTCGCCCGCGACGTGCTTGAGATAGAGCTCCCATTGCGCCTTGAAGGCATTGTCCCACGCGACACTGTCCGGAACTTCCTGCCAGCCCTCGAAAAAGTCGATCGGCTGCGGTAGGTCAGGGTTCCACACCGGCTTGGGCGTATTCGCATACGACTGGGTGAGACAACGCCGCAGCCCCGCCACCGCCGATCCTTCCGTTCCGTCGACCTGCAACGTCAGCAGGTCGTCGCGCCGCACCCGCACGCACCAGGCGCTGTTGAAATGCGCAATCACCCCGCCTGCCAGCTCGAACGTTGCATAGGCCGCGTCGTCCGCCGTCGCCTTGTATTTTTTCCCATTCTCGTCCCAGCGGTACGGGATGTGCGTGGTCCCCCGGCAGGAGACCGCCTTCACCGCGCCGAACAGATTGTCGAGCACGTAACGCCAGTGGCACAGCATATCGAGGATGATGCCGCCGCCGTCCTGCTTGCGGTAGTTCCAGGACGGGCGTTGCGCCGGAGGCTGGGCGAGATGCGGGTCGCCTTCGAACACCCAGTAGCCGAACTCGCCGCGCACCGAGAGTATGCGCCCGAAGAATCCCGATTCCCGCAACGCTTTGAGTTTGAGCAATCCCGGCAGCCACAGCTTGTCCTGCACCACGCCATGTTTGATACGCGCCTTTTTCGCGGCGCGGTACAGGGATAGCGCATCGGCCAGCGTGGTTGCGACCGGCTTCTCGCAGTAGATGTGCTTGCCGGCCGCAATCGCCTGCTTCACGAGCCTGGGACGCAACTGCGTGGAGGCCGCGTCGAAAAAGACGGTATCGCGACTGTCTTTGAGCGCTCCGGCGAGATCCGTGCTCCAGCGCTCGATGCCGTGCGTTGCGGCTAGCTCTTCAAGCTTGGACCGGCTGCGGCCGACGAGGATGGGATCCGGCATGAGCCGAGTACCGTCGGAGAGCCGCACGCCACCCTGCTTGCGAATCTCGAGGATGGACCGGACGAGATGCTGATTCATGCCCATCCGTCCCGTCACCCCGTGCATCACGATACCGATGCGTTTCTCGCTCATGACTCGCTCCCCGGGTTGAGATATCTCTGGGGTGACGGGACGCGGCGCAAAGCGGCGGCGCCCGCGCTTACTCCCTCTTTGCCGTGCATGATGATTCCGATTCGAGTCTCGCTCATAAAGGCGTGACCATCGTTAGCCTCACTTTCATCGCAGCATCGCCTCGCAGGCGGCCCGGAAATCCGCAAAGGTCTGCTCCCAGCGGCGTACGACACGGTGGCGGAGATTTTCGCGGAAGTCGCCGCGCAGCGTGGCGTCTTCCAGCAACACCTTCAAGTGTCCGCCAAAGCGATCCCAGTCCCCCGCCGTTGTCAGAAAACCGGTCACGCCATGCTGAATCAATTGTTCCGCCGCGCCGACGCGGTTGCTCAGCACCGGCAAGCCGACGGCAACGGCTTCCGCCACGGCCATGCCGTAGGCTTCGAACGTACTCGGGCAAACGAATAGATCGCTATCCGCCATCAGCGCCGCAACGGCCTCTTGGGGCAACGCCCCGTGAAAGGTGATGCGTTCCGTCAACCCAGCCAGCGCCGCACGGTTACGCAAACGACGTGCCATCTCGGGGAGCGTGCCGCAATCCCCGGCTATATGCCAGTGCCATCGTAAATGCCGGAGCCGCTCCAGTATTTCCAGCAGCTGCGCATGTCCCTTGGCTGGCAGGAGGTGGGCGGCGGTGAGGAGCTTCACGGTTCCGTCCGCGCGGCGCGTCCGATTCTGCCGGAACACCTCGCCGATGCCCGGTTCGCACACGAAGACCGGCTTGCCCGGCCAGTGCGCCGTCACGGCTTCGGCCACGGTGTTGCTCGTGGCGATCGCAAAATCCGCCTGCGTGAGTGCGCGGTGTTCGACGGCTTGCAAGGTTTGTCTCGAGGCCGCATCCAGCGCCGGCTCCAAGGAGGGCAAATAGTGCAGCAGCACGGCGGTGCGCTCGTCGGCGATGCGCGCCAGCCGATCCAGGAACAGGCTGTCCCAGGCAAGCAAGTCCCAGTTTCCCCCGGGCAACGCGTTGTCCCGCCACGGCAGGGAAACCAGCGGAGGGCCGTACCGTCCGGCGCATTCGAGCAGTTTTTCGTTGTACACATTGCCGCCGGAGGGAAAAGAATCCAGCGGCGGATGCACAAGACCGATTTTACTGGCGAGCATGAATGAGAGGGTATTGATGATCCAGAAACCCATACCCACAGTCGGATTATCCCATTGGCTGGTGATTGCGTAGAGGTTCCCCGTTGGGTTGCCCGTTTGTCACAAGGTCTTAGGCGGACAGTACGCCCTGACGCACGATAGAACTTTTCGGACAGCGCTGGTGCCGAAAACCGCAGCTAGGATACCAGGGCATCGCGAAGGTCAAGGAAAAGCCTCGACCTCCGGACGTGAGGGAGCCGCGAATTCGGCACACAGAACTTGCGGAGAATGTAATCATTCCCGTGCGCGCTGACCAGATGAAAGAACACATTCCCTGTATGGCGAGCCAACCAGGAAGTGTTGGCTCTAGGTGCTACCGCTATGAACGATAGCCCTCCGCTGCAACCGGTCCTGTTGCGATGGAGCGAAAGCAATGCCGCTGTCCTGGTTGCCTTCACGCTGGCGACGGCGGCCGGCTTGCCGCCGTGGCTGCTGTCCTGGTGCGGCTGCATGTCCTTTTCCCTGCTGGTGTACCGCTGCCGGCGGCGCTGGACCACCGCCGGCCGGTTCGGACTCGCAAATGCCGTCTCCGTGCTGCGCCTGTGCGGCATTTTCGCTTTGCCGTGGATCGCGCCGGGCGAGATCGTGTACTGGGGATTGATATTGTTCGTCATGGATGGCGCGGACGGCTGGATCGCCCGGCGCGCCGGGCTGGCCGGCGAATTCGGCGAGTTCATCGACAAGGAAACCGACGCCTTTTTCATGCTCGTGCTGTGCCTGGTGTTGTACCGTCTGCCGGAGGGTTTCGGACCGTGGATCCTGCTGTCGGGACTGCTGCGCTATCTATTCGTGCTGTTCGTCAAACTCGCCGCGCCGCCGCAGCCGAAGGAACAGCGCACCGCGAAAGCCCGCTGGATCTCCGTTTTCATGATGCTGACGCTGCTCTTCTCCTGCGCCGCGTACCCCGCGTATCTCGACTATTGCCGCCCGCTCGCGGCACTGATGACGATCGCGCTCATCTATTCCTTCGCGGCGAGCCTTTGGATGATGTACCGTGCGCCGCGCTGGCAGAAGAAGAGCTGATGGGCCGCTTGCGCACCCGTTGCGTGCAGGAAAGCGGCGATATCCGCGCTTTTTTCGACGCCATTGCCGGCAGCTACCGGGAAAGCCACGGCAGCGCGGCGCGGCTGCTGAATTACCGCCTTGCGCTCATCCGCAGTCTGCTCGCCCCTACCATCGGCGGGGTTCTGCTGGAGGTAGGGTGCGGGCCGGGTGCGCATCTATTTCCCCTCGCGGACAAATACTGCCGGATCATCGGCACGGATTTGTCGCCAAACATGATCAACGCCGCCGAAATAATTCGCCGGACGCACGCTTGCGCCGCGCGTATCGAGCTGTATGTAGAGCCAGCCGAGGGGCTCGCGTCCATAAAGGACGAAGCAGCGGACGCCGTGCTCTGCGTGGGAGCCTTCGAGCACATGCTGGACCAGGCTGCCGTGCTCGGCGAGGTGCGCCGGGTGCTGAAGCCGGGTGGGCGTTTCGTCTGCCTCACCCTCAACGGCGATTTTCTCTGGTACCGCCGCATTGCGCCGTGTCTCGGCTACGACGTCAAGCACCTGAGCAGTGACCGCCTCGTCAATGAAGGACAACTGCGGGCGCTCCTGCAAGAGGTCGGACTGCGGGTGAACGAGCTGGGCTATTGGCGCTTTGTCGCGAAGGGCGATATGCCAGGCTGGGCCGCGGTGGGTCTGGAATGGCTGGACCGCGCGGGCGTGGTTTGGAAACCCTCGCTCCTGCGCGGCGGGCTGTACGTTTGTGCAGAAAAGGCTTGAGAGTACCTAAGGGCTGAATTTCTTTCTATGTCATGCCTATTAGGGGCATTCGACCGTCGCGCAGGGCTGAGGAGAAACGCATTCTTCGGAAGTTAGTCGGTGCCGAGTTCGAAGCTCTCGCGATCTCTGACGTGCTTTAGGCCGAGGGCTCTACCTCAGTCCTACGCTAAGTCAAATTAAAGTACCGTCAGGCGCGACAACACCGGCAGCATCGTTTATCTTGATAGGTCGCTAAGGGTTGTACTGAGCCAGTAGATCCAGCTGACGGACGCTCAACGTCAGCTGCTGCTCAGCCAACGACCGCAGGCGCTCTTCGCGCCAGCGGTCGAGCTCAACCTGGCAAAAAAACCCGGAACGCTGCCCTTCCCCATAGATCATCTCTAGCAGCGCCTTCAAGCAGATTGCGTCGCCGTCGCGGTACTCGCGCGCGAAAGGGCTGATATTCCAGTCGGACCCGCCACGGGCGACTATGTCGAAAGCATACTCGGGCAGCAGCGCGTGCAGGCGCCTTCCACAATAAGCCCCGCCCGTGGCCTGGCCGTCCACGCGGCGCAGCTCCATGGTGTCGTTGTAATGGCGCAGGAGCCTGGCCTCGAAGGCTGCGTCCTCGTACGCCGGCATGAGCGCCGTGTCGCCGTCGTAATTGATGGTGGCGTAAAGATAGCCGCCCGGTTGCAGCCAGGCAGCGAACTGGCGCAGGACTTGCGGGAGCGGGAAAAGGTCGAGGAAAGCGTGTGCTGTGATGATGTTGTAAATCCGGTCCGGCCGGTGGTCCTTCAGCTCGCCGGCGGCGAAGCGCATGGCAGCGAGCCGTTCGCCTCGCGTCTGGATCGCGCCGTCTTCCATGCGCGGGCCCAGACCCAACGCCCGCAGCCACCCTTCGGCATTCCGGCGGGCGATATCCAGTAGGGCGCGATCGCGATCCAACGCAGTGAGAGTAAGCGGGTTCGTCAATCCGCTTTGCAGCAACCGCCGGAAAGTGGCGCACGTCCCCGCCCCCACGTCCAGGCATTCGATTCGAGGCAGGCTGCGCAACGCGCTGCGGAATGCCTCCCGCACGTCGCGATTAAGACTGCGCTCGTCCAAAGCGAACTTGGCCTCGAGAAATTCGGCAAACGGGACTAGAACTGATTGGCCGATGTTCATTCGATCCCGCACCGCGGCTCAGTCGGGGCCATAGGCGGCCCAGTCGCGTTCGTTTTCCCACAACTTCACGGTGAGCGACAAATCCTTCGCGGCCAGGCTGGCGGAAAGTTCCTCGTAGAGGATCCGGGCGAAGCGCTCCAAGCTCGGGTTGAGTCCGGCGAAAGGCGCAAGGTCATTCAACGTGTGGTCGCGGAACCTCCCGATTACTTCCGTCAACGCGCTTTCCAGCTCGACGATATCCACGAGGTAGCCGTGTTGATTCAATACTTGTCCGCGCAGCAGCACTTCCACCTTGTAGGAATGGCTGTGCTTCAAGTTTTCTGCCCCCCAATCGCCGCCGATCAGGTAATGCTGGGCGACGAAATCGCGGGTAAGGGCCAGTTGGTACACGGAGCCTTCTGTCGCCAATGGTCCCTAGCAGCTTGTCAGGTTTTCGTCTCGACAAACTGCTATATGGAACGACAGGGTGCGAGCCGTTGCCGTCATTACAGCCTGTCGGCTCGGCGCTTCCCAATCGCGACTCCCCATGCGTTCAAACCCACTGTTCATGATGGCAGGTCCGACAGGCTGGCTAGTATTGAAAAATCACCTGCATCACCCCATCCCGCCGTCCGCAAGCCGTCTCGAACGCCTCCGAGCACTTTGCGAGGGGGAAGGCTTGGCTGATCAAGCGCTGTGGCTGAAGCTTTTCGACCATGCGCCAGGCGAGGTCGATGCGCCGCCGCTTATCCCAGCGACCCGTCAACGCGGGGTTGAGTGTGCTTACCTGGCTGGAAATGAGGCGCAGCCGGTGGCGATGGAAACGGCCGCCCAGATCCAGCGCCTGCGACTTGCCCCCGTACCACGAACCGACCACGATGCGTCCATCGAAACCGGCGGCTTCGATAGCCTGGTTGAGCCCCGCGATGTCGCCGGACAACTCGAAAGCCAGATCCGCGCCATTGAGGCTCGCCAGCAGGGCTTGCCATTGGGCGGCATCGGCAGGGTTGACCGTCTCCGCGATACCCCACTGTCTTGCCAGTTCGCGCCGCGATGCCAGCGGTTCGGCCGCAACCAGGCGCGCCAGGGGAAATTGCGTCAGCAAGGCGGCTGTCAGCAGTCCCACGACACCCTGGCCCACCACCAATACACGTTCGCCGATCAACGGCGCGCCATCCATGACCAGATTGAGCGCCGTCTCCACTTGCGGCAGAAACAGCGCCGCCTCGGGTACGACGCCGTCCGGAATCGCGTGGCAAGCGGCAAGCGGCACAACTGCTTTGTTCTGATGGGGATGAAAAGCGAACAGCGTCTTGCCGATCAAGGTCTCGTCCACGCCGGGACCCGTTGCCGATACCTCGCCCACCAGCGAATAACCATAGCAAAACGGGTAGGAAAAGCCGCCTTTCAGGCTCTGGATACTCGTGTCCAACGCCCCGTTTTTCGGAAACGCGCCGCTGAAAATCATGGCCTCGGTGCCGGGGCTGATGGCCGAGTAGCGGCTGGTTATCAGCACCTCGTCCTTGCCGGGCGCGAAGAGGTCCACCTCCCTGCATTCAACCCGGCGTTCCGCCACGTGATAGAGGGCGCTGGCGCGCATGGCGGCTAGTTTTTCCCGATGCTGCCGTGGATGATGACGTCGCCACCCAAGGGCTGATAGCCGCAATCGACGATCGATAACGGCGGCAGATGGTGCGAGGAATGATCGTCCATGGCCTTGACGCCGCCGATCAACTTAGGCACCACCGTGATGACGCAATAGTCCACGAGCCGGCTCTGCAGAAAACTGTTGATGACGGTCGCGCCGCCTTCCACCATCAGGCGTTTCATGCCGCTCTCGGCGAGGCATTGCAGGGTGGCGATCAAATTCACGCGGCCCAAGTTGTCCTTGGGCATGACGTGGATGGAGGCGCCCCTGGCTTCCAGGCGCGTGATATCGCCCGCTGGCGCCGCCGCGGTCGTGAACAACAGCGGACTCTTATCGGGATGCGTGAACAACCTGGCGGCGTCGGGAAAGCGCAGCCAACTGTCCAGCACCACCGGCTGGGGATTGTCGCCCTTGCACAGCCGCACCGTCAGCCGCGGATCGTCCGCCAGCACGGTGTTGATGCCCACGAGCAGGGTATCGTGGCGGGAACGCAGCAGATGCGTCATCTCGAAGGATTTTTCAGAGCTGAGAGCGAGCGGCCGCGACGGGCCTGCGGCGATACTGCCATCCACGCTCTGGGCGTAGCTCAGCGTGACGAAAGGCAGTCCGATATTGTCGCGGTCCCGCGCCGCCAGCCGGTCGAACAGCGGCTGCAGGAACGCCATTTCCCCCCCGGCCGGGCCTTCGCCGACACCGGTGCGAAGTCGATTCGGAGCTGCCATCTATCGTCTCTTACGAAGACCGCGCCTCCTGCGGACGGAACACTAATCCGGACCGTAACCTGGATCGTAATGCGGGCCGGCCATGGTGCCGTCCACCGCTTTGCCGATGATGCCTTGGGACAGATCCTTGATCGCGAGAAAGATTACGTCCTCGTCGTCAGGCGCTGCCACCAAAGTGTGCGGCGCATTGGCGGGGATATAGATGAGCGTTCCCGCGGGTGCGACGACGCTCTTGCCATTGACCGAGCCCACGAGAGTGCCACGCACGACGTAATTGAACTGCTCGTTCTTGTGGGTATGCATGCGCGAGCCCGTGCCGCGCGGCTTGTGGATGTAACCCACCAGCATGCGCTTTCCTTCCACGACACCGCCGTGCGAGGTCGAATAGCCCGTGCCCGCCGGCACGTCTTTTATTTCCGCCATCTTGAAATGATACCGGCCGCCCGTCCCGCCCCGGATCGCCCCCTCAGTCTTTGTGCGTCCTTCGCGAGCACTCACGCCACCGCGTTTAGTGGAGGTACGGCGGGCGATCCGAATCGCCGCGCGCGGACGCGCGGCAGGTCGGGAAGTCATATTTTTCATTACATTTCGCATTGCCATATCTCACCTCATGCAGCCAGTTTCCGTTGTGTGCCGGATTCCATTATTCATCTGTAATTCGGGAAGCGAATTACAGATTATCAATGATCTTCCAATCACCCGGTTTGACATTGAGCACATTCCTGTTTTTCCCGGGCCGCCGGTCGGCGTAGATCCTGCCTTCCTTCATAACAAGCTTGATCTTCTCTTTCTGCGCAAGGCACCCGATGTCCTTGAGCGGATCGCCGTCTACGGCCACGATGTCCGCGAGCTTGTCCTTCTCGAGTGTGCCCAGGTCGCGGTCCAGCTTCAACGCCTGAGCGGCATTCCGGGTCGCCGCCAGCAGCGCATCCATCGGCTTCATGCCGAGATCGACCCAGATCTTCATTTCGCCGGCGTTCGTGCCCATTTCGGGGTCGTAGCCCATGTCGGTGCCGAGCGCGATCCTGATTCCCGCCTTGTACATCTTCTGGAAAGTCTCGAAACAGTAGGGCTGCAGGGCTTTCATCTTGTTCAGGATGAACATCGGCGTGCCCTGATCCTTGCGGTTCTGGATCGCGTGATCGGTGCGGTGCGAGAGCGTCGGCGTTACCGGTATGCCCGCTTCAGCGATGAGTTCGATCGTCTCGTCATCCGAAAACACCATATGTTCGATCGTGTCGGCCCGTGCCTCGATCGCCATGCGGTGGGCCTCGGTCGTGAAGCAATGCACGGCGCAGGTCTTGTGGAAAGCGTGGGCCTCGTCGACGATGGCGTTAATTTCCTCCTGCGTCATGTTGCGTATGTCCGGTTCTTCCTTGTCGGTGCCGCCGCCGCCCGAGGCGCAGGTCTTGATGACGTCGCAGCCGGCGAGCAGATTGGTGCGCGCGAGCTTGCGCAGCTCCCACGGGCCGTCGGCGGTCTGGAATCCGAAGCGCTGCATTGCGCGCGGCTGGATGAGATCGAGGTGCGACCCGGTGATGGTCGTGAACCCCGCAACGAGCATGCGCGGGCCTTCGACGATACCCGCGTTGATCGCGTCGCGCACCGCGCACAGCTCGTGGGTGAGCAGGCCCCGGCTGGAATTCAGGCCGAGATCGCGCAGCGTGGTAAAGCCCATGTCGAAGCACATCTGGGCGTGAAACAGCGAGTACATCTGCTGCAGCTGTGGGGTGACCTCCCACTGTGCGACCCGGTAGTTGTGAAAGGTCAGGCAGTTGAACATCATGGTGTGGATATGGAGATCCATCATCCCGGGGAGCAGCGTATAGCCGGAGCAGTCGACGACTTGCGCGCGCGGCGGGATCCTGACCGATTGCCTGGTGCCCACCTGCTTGATGCGGCGGCCTTGGAGCACGATCACCGGATCCTTGGCCGGCTTCTTGCCGGTGCCGTCGATGAGCGTGCTGCCCATGACGTAGCGCAACGGACCCTGCTCCGGGGCGGGCTTCATCTCCAACATCCGATTTCCTCTATTTTTATGCGCGCCGCATGCGCACATTGACAATTGCAGCGGCGTGGGAACACCAAATATAGCTCAAATCCGCGGCAAGGGCGGCGCGCATCAGCGGAAGTTTTTCGCCGCGGACACAAAACGGGAGTACGCTTCGGGATCGAACGCGCCCCCGGAAACCCGTGCCGTGCCGGTGAATTCGAGCGCAGCCAGTGTTTTTTCGATGTCGGTGCGATCCATATCCCGTGTGATGAATACCAGCCGCGAACGGCGGTCCGCATCAGGCCACCGTTCGAGGGTGACAGGCTCGTCGAGGAGCGTCTGCACCGCATGCACGACGACCGGCTGGCCCTCGACGTTGAGCAGCCCTTTTACCCGCAGCAGGTTCGCGCCGCGCAGCCCCGCGAGGAGATTCAGCCACATGACGAGCCCAGAAGCCGTGACCGGACGGTCACGATAAATGCAGAACGCACTAATATTTGAACCTGCGGCGTGATGTTCGTGACCGTCGTGGCGAGTGTGATGCGCGTCCCCTCCTGGAAAGCGTTCTGCATTGAGCCACCGCGCAATTCCTGCGCTATTTGCCGCATCATCGAAGCCCGCGCCGAAGAGGATTCGCGGCTCGATCGAGCCGTGTCGCACCGGCAACAATTCGGCGCCGGGATTGAGGCGGGCGAGCCTGTCCTTGAGCGGCGCAAGCGCGCCCGGTGGCGCGACATCCGATTTCGTGAGCAATAGTCGGTCTGCGAGCACCGCCTGCTTGACCGCTTCCGGATGAGTATCGAGCTGGCTCTCGCCGTGCACGGCGTCGACCAGCGTCACGATGCTGTCGAGACGGAAGAGCGGTGCGATTTCCGCGTCGGTGATCAAGGTCTGCAGTATGGGCACTGGATCGGCCAGGCCGGTGGTTTCGATCAGCACTCGGTCAAAACGCGGAATGACGCGGTCCGCGCGCTGCGCGCTCAAGCGACGCAGCGTATCGACCAGGTCGCCGCGCATTTCGCAGCACACGCAACCGTTCGCGAGCAGCACCGTGCTCTCGGCCGGCTGGGCGACCAGCAGGTGGTCGAGCGCGATCTCGCCGAACTCGTTGATGATGACCGCAGCGTTGGCGAAACCGGGATCCTGAAGGAGACGGTTTAGCAGCGTGGTCTTGCCGCTGCCGAGAAAACCGGTGATAACGCTGACCGGGGCCCGATCGCTCATCGAAGCGGCCTGCAAGCATACGAGAAAACGCCAATCCCGGTTTCGGCGCAGGCTAACTTTCGCTTGCGAAAGTTAAGCGCGCGGCTTCCTGGCTTGCGTCCGCAAGCGCCGGGACGCGCACGGCCGGAGTCAAAACCGGTTATGACGGTAACAGTAGCCCGCTCAGTCATGCATTCCATGCAGTCGCGCGCAACCGGTTGGTCGCGCTCGCGGAGAAAAAACGGCGCGCGATCCGCGCGCCGCTGATGGTTCCGAGCAGCCGATCAGGCCGCCCGCTTTTCCTGCTCGGCGGAGTACTTGCCCAGCGCGGCGAGGCTGTTCATACGCGCGCGGTGGAGGAACGCGGCCTGCGCCGCCGCGACATTTGCGGGGCTCCCCTTCCACGCCTTGAGCGGTGCCGCCTGCAGCGCGCGGCCGTAGGAGAAAGACAGTGTCCAGGGTCCGCCGCCCAGCTTGTTCATCGCATCCAGATGCGCGGTGGCAATCTCGTCGCTCTGGCCACCGGAGAGAAACGCGATGCCGGGTACCGCCGCGGGTACCGTCCGTTTCAGCACACGGAGCGTGCGTTCGGCCACTTCGGTGACCGACGCTTGTTGCTTGCAGCTCGCGCCGGCGACAACCATCGAGGGCTTGAGCACCATCTGCTCGAAAGCGATGCGCTGGCCGGCGAGCGCGGCGAATTGCTCGCGCAAGGTCCATTCGGTCACCTCTTCGCAGCGCTCTATCGTGTGATCGCCGTCCATGAGCACCTCAGGCTCGACGATGGGCACGAGCCCGGTCGCCTGACAGATGGCGGCGTAGCGCGCGAGCGCGTGCGCGTTTGCAGTAATGCAGGCGGCCGAGGGTATACCTTCGCCGATCGTGATCACGGCGCGCCACTTGCCAAAGCGGGCACCCAGCTTGACGTATTCGGTGCAGCGTTTGGTCAGGCCGTCGAGGCCCTCGGTTACCAATTCACCCGGGCAGTGAGCCATGTCTTTGGCGCCGGCATCCACCTTGATGCCCGGAATCACGCCCTGCTTTTCGAGGAGCTGCGGGAACGGTGTGCCGTCGGCCGACTTCTGGCGCAGCGTCTCGTCGAAAAGTATTGCGCCGCTGATGTACTGCCCGATTCCCTTGGCAGTGAACAGCAAGTCGCGATAAGCGCGGCGGTTCTCCTCGGTGTTCTCGACGTTGATGCTCTTGAAGCGCTTCTCGATCGTGCCGGTGCTCTCGTCGGCCGCTAGTATGCCTCTGCCCGGGGCGACCATGGCCTTGGCGACAGCTTCCAGGGATTGTGCTGACATGTGAGCCTCCTGCTGAAGATTCGTGAATGGTGATTCGTGAATGGACAAAACCCGGGGCCTGTATTTTAGCGCGGTACCTCTTGAGATTAACCACCCGTAGATTCGCTGCAGCGCATACTCAGTTCCGGTGCGGCCTCCCAACACGTTATTTCGGAAGATCTTCCATATCAGGAGAGCATCGCCTAAGCATGGCGATGCTCTCCTACCTTCACGATCTTCATCGTGTTGGTGCCGCCCGCCTTGCCGAACGGCTCGCCGATCGTGAGCACGATCAAATCGCCGATCTCGACCACTCCCCGGGAAAGGAGCTCGTCCTCGGCCATGGCGAGCGCCTTCTCGGAATCGCGCGAGCCTTTGAACTCCACCGGGTAGACGTCGCGGAACAACGTGACGCGCCGCCGCGTCTCGACCACCGAGCTCATTGCGTAGACGGGCACGCGGGTATGCATGCGCGACATCAGGAGCACGGTCTTCCCGCTTTGCGTCAGCGCCGCGACCGCCTTGATGTTCAGATTATTGCCGGTGAACACGGTGGCTCGGGCGATTGCTTCCTCCACCTCGGCCGGCGGGCGCTCCAAGCGGCGGTCGACTACGAGCGTATCTTCTTTTTCAGCTTCCACGCACACTCGCGCCATCGCCGCCACGGTTTCGACGGGATACTGGCCGGTCGCTGTTTCCGCCGACAGCATCACCGCATCCGTCCCGTCGAGCACGGCGTTCGCCACGTCGGACACCTCCGCACGGGTCGGGATGGGATTGCTGATCATGGACTCCATCATCTGCGTCGCGGTGATGGCAATCCTGTTCTTCTCCCGTGCGAGGCGGATCATGCGCTTCTGGAGCGCCGGCACGACGGCATCGCCCACCTCGACCGCGAGATCTCCGCGCGCGACCATGATGCAGTCGGAAGCATCGAGTATCTCTTCGAGGGCCGGTATGGCTTCGGCGCGCTCGATCTTTGCCACCATGAGCGCTTTGCCGCCGGCCTTGTGCATGAGATCCCGCGCCCAAAGGATGTCCCCTCCCGAACGCGGAAAGGACACGCCCAGGAAATCCGCCTTCAGCTCCGCCGCGGTCTTGATGTCCTGCATGTCCTTCTCAGTGAGCGCCGGGGCAGTCAAGCCGCCGCCTTTGCGGTTGATCCCCTTGTTGTTGGAGAGCAGTCCGCCCTGCTCCACCACGGTGGTAATGCGCGGCCCTTTCACCGACTTGACGCCCAGCACGATGCGTCCGTCGTCGAGCAGCAGCGTGTCGCTCGGGCGGACATCGGCGGGCAGATTCTTGTAGTCGAGCCCGACCTGATATTGGTCGCCGAGCTGGGACTCGGCGTCGAGAACGAACTTGTCGCCGACTACGAGGGTGATCTTGCCATCCTGGAAGCGCCCGATGCGGATCTTCGGTCCCTGCAAATCGACCAGCACGCCCACCGTGTGCCGCGCCTTGCGCGCGAGCGAGCGCACCAATTCAACCCGCTGACGGTGCTCCTGCGCGGTGCCGTGCGAAAAATTCATGCGCACCACGTCGAGTCCGGCGGCGATCATGCGCTCGAGCGTCACGGCGTCGCTCGATGCGGGTCCGAGTGTGGCAACGATCTTGGTGCGGCGGGGCATGAACGGCAGGAGGCAACGATCAGGATTCAGGATTTAGCGCAGTGTAACCACGCCCCGGCACAAATTCAAATCACGACTTACAGGTCACGGCTTGCGCACTGCCGTCATTGCCTGGCCAAGCCAAGGTCGACGAGCACCGCTTTCGTGTCGGCGTGCTCCTGGTCGAGGTCTTTCCTGAACTGCGCGCCGGTCACGAAGTCGTCCGACCAGTAATTTTTCTCGATGTCTGCCTTCCACTCGGGAAATTCCGTCGCCTTGCGCAGCACCGTTTCCCAGTAGGCCACCTGTGCCGCCGGCAATCCTCTGGGCGCCATGACGGCGCGCCAGCCTCCGAACACGAGTTCGACGCCCTGTTCCTTCCATGTGGGAACGCCGGCGAGTGCCCCGCCGAGGCGCTTCGGCGCGGCGACGGCGAGGACGCGCATGCGGCCCGTGACGACATGCTCCGCGGCGTTCCCGGCGGCAGTGGTGAGGAGATCGATGTGCCCGCCGAGCAGGTTGGTGGTCGCGTCTGCGCCGCCTTTGAACGACACCGCCTTGAGGTCCTTCGCGACTCCGCCGATCTTCTGATTGAGGAGCATCGCGGAGATGTGACCGGGGAGGCCGAGCGCGCCGAAACCGATCGCCACCGACTTCGGGTCCTTGCGCAGGCGCTCGATCAGGTCCCGGCCGGTCCGCATCGGCGAGGCCGCGTACACCGCGAACACGGTGTAGTCGTTGACGAGGGAGGCGATCGGGGTGAAGTCGCTGTACTTGAGAGGACTCGACCCCATGATGTGATTAACGAGCAACGTCGACGAACTGATCACCAGCGTATGCCCATCCGCGGGCTGCTGGCTGACGTAGGTGTAAGCGATGCTGCTGCTGGCGCCGGGCTTGTTGACAATCGAAAGCGTGGAGGGCACCAGCTTGTTGGACACGAGGCTGCGCTCCACCATGCGCGCGGTCTTGTCGACGGTACCGCCCGGCGGGAAGCCGACGACGATCTCAACGTTCTTCTGCGGCGACCAGCCCTGCGCCTGCGCGGCGGCGCCCGCGGCAGACAGGACCGCCGCCAAGAGAGCATGAAACACAAAGGGCGGCCTCGGCCGCCCTTTGCATTCGACCGTCGGGATCATCCGAACCACTGATCGGTCATCACCGGCTTGACCGACTTGTTTTCCGCCGAGTCGCCGGCCATCGGCGTGCCGTCGATGTTGATCCGACCATGCTTGCTCCGGTCAGCGCCGTCGAAGGCGGCGCAGCCCACCCTCACCATGACCAGCGGTTCTTCGGTCACGGCCTTGAACCAGTAGAAAGTGCCGTGCGGCAACAGCACGCCTTCGTGCTTGCCGATCGTCTTCTCCTCGCCGTTCGGGCCACGGAAGCTCGCCCGGCCCTGCAGGACCACGAACATATGGTCTTCGTTGGGATGGGCGTGGAGCTCGTTCTCGCCGTCGTGGGCGTACGTTTTCAGCGTGATCCACATCTTTTTCGATGCGGCCATGGGCACGTTGGTTCGCCCCAGCTTGGGCAGCTGAGCCTTCAGCTGGAAGAACGATGGCTTGCCTTCCTTGACCTGCGAATCGAGGGTCTGGTGAAGATCCTCGGAGCTCTTTGCAAAATCCGGGGCCTTGGCGGCATGAGTGTGATCGTCAGGCATGGCACACCTCCTTCGTCATGAACGTGGCGCTGAATATTTTACGTCCGTTCCCCTTCAGCGGTCACGGGTCACGAGCCACGAGTCACAAGTCACTGCTTGTAAAGCCGCTTCGCCGTGCCCGCCATCAGTCATTGTCCTGGCTGCGTTCGACAGGTCGTTTCCGGTAAGCCGCAGCGCTACTGCGCTGCGGCTCGCTGCTCCAGGATCTCGATCGCCGGCAGCTTCTTGCCTTCCAGGAATTCCAGAAACGCCCCACCCGCTGTGGAAATGTAGCCGATCCGGTCGGCAATGCCGAACTGGTTGATCGCGGCCACTGTCTCCCCGCCGCCGGCTATGGAAAACGCTTTCGATCCCGCTACGGCACGAGCGATCGCCCGCGTACCCTGGGCGAATTGCTCGAACTCGAAGACTCCGAGCGGGCCATTCCAGACGATGGTGCCCGCGTGCTCCAAAAGGCCGGCCAGCGTCCGCGATGTTTCAGGTCCGATATCAAGTATCAGATCGTCCGCACCGACGTCTTTCGCGGGCTTGGTAACGGCGCGCGCTTGCGCCGAGAGTTCCTTCGCGCATACGACATCGGTCGGCAGCGGCACTTCCCCACCCTTTGCGCGAATGATCTCCATGATCTTCTTCGCTTCGCCGGTGAGCTCCGGCTCCGCCAGCGACTTGCCGATGGGTCCGCCGGCCGCCACGATGAACGTGTTGGCGATGCCGCCGCCGACGATCAAATGATCCACTTTCCTCGCGAGCGCAGCGAGTATCGTCAACTTGGTGGATACTTTTGCCCCGCCGACGATGGCGATCAGGGGCCGCGCCGGCTTCTCGAGCGCGCGGGTCAAGGCCTCGATCTCGGCCGCCATCAGCGGTCCCGCGCATGCGACCTTTGCGTACTTGGCGATGCCGTGCGTGGTCGCCTCGGCGCGATGCGCGGTGGCGAATGCATCGTTCACGTACACGTCGCACAGCGCGGCCATTTTCTTCGCCAGGGCATCGTCGTTGCTCTTCTCGCCCTTGTTGAAGCGGCAGTTTTCGAGTAGCACGACTTCTCCTGGCTCGACGGTGACCCCGTTCAGCCAGTCGCGTATGAGCGGCACTTCCCTGCCGAGCAGCTCACCGAGCCGTTTCGTGACGGGCGCGAGCGATTCGGCCTCGTCGAATACGCCTTCCTTGGGGCGCCCGAAGTGCGATACCAGCATGAGCCGCGCGCGTTGGCCCAGCGCGTGCCGGATGCCGGGCAGCACAGCGCGGATGCGCGTGTCGTCGGCGACCGCGCCGTCTTTCAAGGGTACGTTGAAATCAACTCGGATGAGGACCCGCTTCTCGCGCAGGTCCACGTCGGTCATGCGAAGAATCGTCATTGCGCTTTTCCGATTGGCGGAATCCTTGGCGGGCGCCACGATCTGCAATAATAGCGGCCTAGCTTGGACGCAGGTCCCTTTGGCGCAGCGGCATGTCCGTATTCTCAGGCGTAATCAAAGAAGCATTTCGCGCGTTGAGGCGACGCGGACAACTGGGCGCAGAATTGAGGCGCCTTACCGCGCGGTACCCCGACCTCGCCGCCCTTCCGCAAACCGTCGCCGCAAGCCATAGACTGTTCGCAGAACTGTACGAAGAGTACGTGACCAGCATATCGTCTCCGGCATGGGCGGTATCGCTGCAAACCGCCGCCCTGCTGCATGCAGTTTGCATGCTGCTCAAGCCGAGAACGGTGCTTGACCTCGGGAGCGGGTTCAGCTCATTTGCGTTTCGCCGGTATGCGCGCGACGCAACTGCTTCCTGCATCGTGCACTCCGTAGACGAGGACGCCCAATGGCTTGGCAGAACGCGGGGTTTTCTCGCGGCGCACAATTTGCAAACCGACGGGATGTTCTTATGGACGGCGTTTGAAGAAGGCGCCGCGCGCTACGACCTGATCTTGCATGACATGGGGCGGATGAAGCTGCGCCTCGAGGCACTTCCGCGCGCACTTGCCTTGAGCGCCCGAGACGGACTGCTCGTCCTGGATGACATGCACAGGCCGGAGTATGCAATGGGGGTAGTGGAACACTGCCATCGCGCCGGATTCGACCTCTGTAGCTTGCGCGCGTTCACGCTCGATCGATTCGGGCGCTACGCCTACGCCGCGACCCGTTTCGCACCCGGCTGACCCTCCGTTGCCGTCTTCATGAACGCAACCGTCGTATCCAGCATCCGGTTGCTGAATCCCCACTCGTTGTCGTACCACGAGCACACCTTGACGAGGGTGCCCTCCGCAACTTTGGTGAGCGTCGCGTCGAAGATCGACGAGGCCGGATTGTGGTTGAAGTCGATGGAGACGAGTTGCTCGGTGTTGTACTCCAGTATGCCCTTCAGGTCCTTCTCCGATGCTTCCTTCACCGCCTTGTTCACCTCATCCACGGTGGTCGCCTTTTTCGCCACGAACGCGAGATCGACCACCGAAACGTTGATCGTCGGCACGCGGATCGCGAAGCCGTCGAGCTTGCCGTTCAGATGCGGCAGCACCAGTCCCACTGCCGCGGCCGCTCCGGTCTTGGTCGGGATCATGGACATGGTCGCGGCGCGCGCGCGCCGCAGGTCGGTGTGATAGACGTCGGTCAGCACCTGGTCGTTCGTGTAAGAGTGCACCGTGGTCATCAGGCCGGAGACCACGCCCAGGCGGTCATCGAGCGCCTTCACCAGCGGAGCGAGACAGTTGGTCGTGCAGGAAGCGTTGGAGATCACGGTGTGGGAGGGCTTGAGCGTCGTGTGGTTGACGCCGTAGACGATGGTCGCATCCACGTCCTTGTCCCCGGGAGCCGAGATGATGACGCGCTTCGCACCGGCATTGATGTGCGCGGACGCCTTCGCCTTGCTTGTGAAAAGCCCGGTGCATTCCATCACGAGGTCAACGCCCAGTTCCTTCCACGGCAGTTGCGACGGGTCGCGCTGCGCGCACACGCGGATGCGATCGCCCATTACGACGAGATGATCACCATCCACTTCGACCTTGCCGGGAAACGGGCCGTGGGCGGTGTCGTAGCGCGTCAGGTGCGCGTTGATCTTGGCGTCGCCCAGATCGTTCACCGCGACGATCTCGATCGCGTGTTTCTTCCCGTTCTCGTAATGTGCCCTCAGGATATTGCGTCCGATGCGGCCATAACCGTTGATCGCAACTCGAATCGTCATGGTGTCAGCTCCTGCGAAAAGAGACTTTCACTGCGGAAAGGTCGGGGTACGCAGTTTACCGCATTCGGAATCGCCGGGCTCAGTCACCGCTGCGGCAAATTCCAGAGGCCGGGTTGTTACCGACTCAGCACGCCTTTGACGGCTTTGGCGACGTTTTCCGCGGTAAAGCCGAAATGCTTGAGCACCTCCGCCCCGGGCGCTGATTCGCCGAAGCGCGCTATCCCGACGACCGCACCGTCGAGCCCGACGTACTTGCGCCAGAAATCCGGCACACCCGCTTCCACCGCTGCTCGCGGAATGCCCTGCGGCAGCACCTGGTCGCGGTAGCCCGGGTCCTGGCGATCGAACACGCTGGTCGAAGGCATGGAAACCACCCGCACCGGCACGCCTTCGCCGGCGAGCTGCTGCTGGGCGCCAAGCGCGAGCGCAACTTCGGACCCAGTCGCGATGATGATCGCGCGCGCCGGAGCGTCGCTGTCCTTCAGGACATAGCCGCCGCGCCGCGTAGCCGCGAGCGCCGCTGCATCACGTTTGACGGCCGGGACGTTCTGGCGCGTAAGCAGCAGCGCCGTAGGCCCGTCGCGGCGCTCGATGGCCGCAATCCACGCGACTGCGGTTTCGACGGCGTCACACGGGCGCCAGAGGTCCATGTTGGGTATCAGCCGCAGGCTCGCGGCGTGCTCGACCGGCTGGTGGGTCGGGCCGTCCTCGCCCAGGCCGATCGAGTCGTGAGTGAAGACGTAAATCACCCGCGCGCCGATCAACGCCGCGAGACGCAGGGCATTGCGCGCATAGTCCGAGAACACGAGGAACGTGCCGCCGTAGGGGATGAAGCCTCCGTGTAATGCGATGCCGGTCATTACCGCGCACATCGCGAACTCGCGCACGCCGTAAAACACGTAGTTGCCGCCGTCCTCGCGGCCGATAACCTTCGAGGCCTTCACCATCGTGAGGTTGGAGGCGGCCAGGTCGGCCGAGCCGCCGATGAGCTCCGGCAGCACCGGCTGCAGCACCTCGAGCACGTTCTGCGAGGCCTTGCGCGTAGCGATCGATTCGGCCTTCGCGTCGAATTCCTGGATGAGCTGCGCCGCGCGCGCGTCGAAGTCGGGCGGCAACTCGTCCGCCATGCGGCGGCGGAATTCCGCGGCTTCCGCCGGGTACTGCTTTTCATAGCCGGCAAGCAGCTTCTTCCACCGCCGCTCGGCCGCGGTCCCGCGCTTGCGCGCGTCCCAGCCTTCGTAGACGTGCTGCGGGATCTCGAACGGCGGATAGCGCCAACCCAGCGCTTCCCGCGTCGCGGCGACTTCCTTTTCGCCGAGCGCCGCGCCGTGCGCTGCGCCAGTGTTGGCCTTGGTCGGGGCGCCCTTCGCGATGATCGTCTTGGCGCAGATCAGGGTCGGGCGCGATTTCTCGCGCTTTGCCTTCTTGAGCGCCCGGTCCACGGCTTCGGCATCGTGACCGTCGACGCCGGCTATCACCTGCCAGCCGTAGGCCTCGAAGCGGCGGCGTACGTCGTCCGTGTACCACTGGCGGATATTGCCTTTCTCCGAATCGATCGAGATGCCGTTGTCATCATAGACCGCGATCAGCTTTCCCAGGCCCAGCGTGCCGGCAAGCGCGCACGCTTCGTGCGAGACGCCTTCCATCATGCAGCCGTCACCGAGGAACACGTACGTATGATGATCGACGATTGCGAACTGCGGGCGGTTGAACTGCGCAGCGAGCAGCTTTTCGGCGAGCGCCAGGCCAACTGCATTCGCGACGCCCTGCCCAAGCGGCCCGGTCGTCGTTTCGACTCCCGGCGTCACGCCGCGCTCGGGATGTCCCGGCGTCTTCGAGTTGAGCTGGCGAAAGCGTTTCAGCTCTTCCATCGGCAGCTCGTATCCGGTCAGGTGCAAAACCGAGTAAAGGAGCATCGAGCCGTGGCCGTTGGACAGCACGAAACGGTCGCGATCCGGCCACGCCGGATCGGCGGGGTTGTGCCGCAGGTGGTGGTTCCAGAGCACTTCGGCGATTTCCGCCATTCCCATCGGCATGCCGGGATGACCCGAATTCGCCTGCTGTACGGCGTCCATCGCCAGCGCGCGAATGGCGTTGGCAAGCTCGACCCGGTCGCTCATTGGATGTTCCTAGCAGCCTGCAAGGTTTCTGCCAACTTCTTCTAGCGCCGGTTTTGCATAAGGAATTTGTCGGAAGGGTCCGACAAGCTCCTGGCGGCAGCATTGCGGAAGTGTGCAATTATAACCGGCAGCGCGGCCTTCGATTGATCTCACTAAAACTGATTTCATAAATGGCTAATGGTTCATTCAACCTCGCGCAAGGCTGAGGAGAAACACATTCTTCGCAAGTTAGTCGGTGCTGGACCAATCTCTTGCGATCCTCTTATCGTAAGGGTGTCAGGAACCCTAAACTCTAAGGTTCCTGACACCTTCGTACGCTCGGTCAAGTCGCAATAATTAGTTATTGAATTGAGCTCTAGACTTTAACGTCAGCTCGCGCTAACGCTACTCCCCGTTTTTTCGGGCGAGCTTGATGCCGAGTTGTTTCAGCTTGCGGTAGAGGTGCGTGCGCTCGAGCCCGACACTCTCCGCCACGCGGCTGATGTTGCCTCCTTCGCGCGCGATGTGGTACTCGAAGTACACGCGTTCGAAGGCATCGCGAGCGTCCCGCAGCGGCAGATCGAACGGGAGATCGTGAATGACACGGGGCGCAGTGGCCGCCTGCGGCAGCGCTCGATTGACATCCTCGATGGTGAGTTGCTCGGCGAGACCGGTCAACGCCAGCGTGCGCACCACGCCTTGCAGCTGCGTCAAGTTTCCGGGCCAGTCGTAGTTCCGCAACGCGTTCAGCGCTGCAGTAGTGAACTGGCGCGGCGCGGCTTCTTTTGCCTCCACCATGCGCGTAAGCATCAGGTTTGCGAGATCCGGGACGTCTTCGCGATGCTCGCGCAGGCTGGGCAGGCGTATCGTCGTGCCCGCAACAGCGCTCAGGAGCCGGCTGTCGAACGTGCCTTGCGCCACGAGCTCCGCAAGCTCGCGCGACGCACCGCACACCAGTCGCACGTTGTAGCGCTCGACCTTCGAGGCGAGGAGTACCAGGCCTTTCTGCTCGACTTTCGATAGTTCCGCGATTTCCTGAAGGAACAATATGCCTTCGCGCGCCTGGTTCAGCAGCTCGAGCGGCGCTTCCGCGAGGATGCCGCTGGTCTCCGGCGCGGCCCACGGGGTGTTGCGCTGGTGCAGGAAGCGCGCCGCCAGCTCGATGCCGCAGCCCGGCTCCCCCGTGAGCAACAATGGCGCGCGCAGCCCCGCGACGCGCTCCAGGCGCTGTTTGAGTTCTGCGATGAGCGGAGCGCGCCCGAGCGTAACGAGCGAGAGGGCCGGCTGCACCTTCTCGCCGGAGTGCTTGAGCGCGCGGCCGACTGTGGCAAGCAGTTTCTGGAGAGCGATCGGCTTTTCCAGAAAGTCGTACGCGCCGATGCGCGTCGCTTCCACCGCGGTATCGATGGTGCCGTGCCCCGACATCATCACCACCGGCATGGTGAGCAGCCCCGCGCTCGCCCATTCCTTGAGCAGCGTGATGCCGTCCGTGTCCGGCATCCAGATATCGAGCAGCACCATATCGGGCCGCGTCTGGCTGCGGAAGGCGCGCGCCTCGCTTGCGTTCTCGGCGAGGCGCACCAAATACCCTTCGTCGCTCAGGATCTCGGAGAGCAGCTCGCGAATGCCAATTTCGTCGTCAACAACCAGGATCTGCTGCATAGCTTGAAAATTGTCGCGTTAGTTTAACCCAGGTCCGCTAACATGATGAACCGCGCGTGCGGTGCGAGCCATGTTAGAGGGCCTTTGCTTGCGAAATCGCCCCACGAGCGGGATCGCGCGCGGACGCTGCCGGAAACTTCAGTGTCACGCGCGCTCCGCGCGGCGTCACATTGACAACGGTCACCTCGCCGCCGTGCTCTTCGACGATTTTCTTCACGATGACGAGCCCCAGGCCGGTGCCCTTGGGCTTGCTGGTGACGTAAGGCTCGAATACGCGCTGCGTCATATGTTCCGGGAAACCGCTGCCGTTGTCGGTCACGATGAGCTGCACGGCCTCGGCGACCACCGCGGTTGCAATAGTCACTCGCGGGTCGGGCATGTCGGCAAGTGCGTCCTGGGCGTTCTGCAGCAGGTTGTGTATGACCTGCCCCAGCTGCGCCGCATCGCCCACGATGGGTGGCAGCTCGGTTGCAAGCTCCAGATGCACGCTCGGGCCGAGCGAGGACTCGTAGAGCGTCAGCACCTCGCGCGTAAGCGCGTTCAGGTCGAGCTCCTGCATCGAGGGCTCGGGCGTGCGCGCATACCGGCTGAACGCGTCCACCATGCTCTTCAACGCGGCCACCTGATTCACGATCGTCCGGGTCGAGCGCCCCAGCATCTCGGCGTCGGCGCCGGTGAGCTTACCGGCAAGCTTGCTCTGCAGCCGCTCGGCGGAAAGCTGAATCGGCGTCAACGGGTTGCGGATTTCGTGGGCCAGCCGCCGCGCCACTTCCGCCCACGCCGCCGAGCGCTGCGCCTGCGCGAGGTGGGTGATATCGTCGAACACGACGACGCATCCCTCCTGCGCTCCCGGCGGCAGGCGCGCTCCCCTCAGCAAAAGCAGCTGCGTGCCTCCGCGATGGGGCCGCTCGATCTGCTGCTCCCATTGGCCGGACCCGCCGCGGGCGAGTGCATGCTCGACCCGGCGCGCGAGCTCGGCAAGGCTCGGCTCCACCTCCGCCCACGTCCCGAGCTCGCGGTCAAGGAGCGGCGCGAGATCGTTGCCCAATATGTTGCCGGCGCTGCGATTCGCGGAACGCAGACGCAGATTCTCGTCGAAGGCGAGCACGCCAGCGGAAAGATTGGCGAGGATGCTCTCGAGATAGGCCTTTGCCTGCGCGAGCTCGGCTTGATGGCGCTCCGCGTCGGCGCGCGCATCGGCAAGTTGCAGCGTCATGCTGTTGAACGACTGAGTGAGCAATCCCAGCTCGTCGGTCGACGCCACCGCGGCCTGCCGGCTGAAGTCGCCTTGCGCCACTGCACGCGTGCCCTCCACGAGGACGTTGAGCGGCGCGGAAAGGCGGTCCGACAGCACGAACGCGAGCGCGACGGCCGACAGCAGCGCGAGCAACAGGGTGAGCGTAAGCGTGATGCGGTAAACACGCTTCAGGCCGCGGCGTGACAGCGTGAGCTCCTGGTACTCGCGGTAGCCCGACTGCACGAGCTCCGCGTCCTGCGCGAGCTGTTGCGGCACCGGCTGCGACAGCTGCAGCACGCGTGGCTCGTCCGCGAAGCTCACCACGTTCACCGGCACGACGACGCGCAGGTACAAGCCCTTGTCGGGGATCGCTTCGACCGCCCGATAGCTCTGCTGCGTGCGGATGAGCCGCAGAACGGCCGGGCCCGGCAATTCCGGCTGCAGTCGTGCTTGCTCGTTCCCCGAAAACGCGATCACCTTGCCGCGCAGGCTCAAGAGCGTTGCTTCCGGCACCGCCGCTTGCTCGCGCAACGTGTTGAGCGCCACGGCGTGCTCCGCCGGGGAGCGCGTCGAGAGCGCGAGCGCTATATTATCGGCCTTCGCGGCGAGCTCCTTCAACATGTTGTCCATCGCGCTGCGGCTGACGTTGAGTCCGCTCTCTAGCGCCTTGTCCACACGCACTTCGAACCACGACTCGATCGAGCGAGCCAGGAACTGCACCGAAAGCCCGTAGATCAGCGCTCCCGGCACGATCGCCATGAGGGCGAACAACAGCACGAGCCGCAATGTGAGCTTGGCGCCGAATACCCCGCTCTTCAACTTGCGGCGCAGCGTGATGAGTTGATAGACCACGAGCGCCGTTAGCATGGCGGCCACCGCTCCATTGAGCACCAGCAGGAGCGTGTAGTGCTCGGCGAAGAGCGTCGTATTCGCACTCGCAGTGGCAAGCAGGAACAGCGCAACCGCGCCCAGTCCCACGCACAGGATCAGCACATAGCGCACGACGGCGTTCGAAAGCGCAGGACGCAGCGGTGGAACGGCGAGCGTCATGGGGCCACCGTCCAGCGATACCAGTCCGAGCTGATGTTCCAATCGCGCGACCCCACTGCGCTGATCTGGAACGGCCGGGGCAGCTGCGAGGTGTCGAGCCGCAGGCGCAGCGCCGCCGTGTAGGTGCTGTCCTTTCTCAGGGCGCCTGGCTCGGCGATATCGCGGAGCCTCACCCGGCTCAGGAACTCGAGCGCTTCGGCGAGCGAAGGAAAGTTCTGGTAGAGCGTGCCGACGCCGACGCGATATTGGCGCGTGAGCGCGTTGTACGAGAGCCGGTAGCGTTGTTGCAGGTTGGCGACCTTCTCGTTCAACCAGTACCACCGCGGACGAGTCAGCTCGAACTCGACCAGGAAATGCAGCGGAATGCCCTTGTTCAGCGCT
Organism: uncultured beta proteobacterium; assembly: GCA_963802355.1. Classification (GTDB taxonomy): domain Bacteria; phylum Pseudomonadota; class Gammaproteobacteria; order Burkholderiales; family SG8-41; genus SG8-41. The sequence goes on from CAWDIV010000019.1 coordinate 194,936, forward strand.
TCTTCCAGGGCGTGGGTCAGCACGATCTCGAAAGTCGCATCGAGGTAGTAGCCGTCATCTGCGGGCACCAGCGCGGCGCTTCTGACTTCGATACCTTCGGCGGCCCCGCCGGGCACGGGCGTGAGCGCGAGCCACAGCGCGGCAAGCAGCGCCAGCCAGCTACGTCTTGCGCAGCAGCGCGTAGAAAAAGCCGTCATGCTGTCGGTCCGGGAGCAACTGGCCCGCGGGCAGGTGTGGATCGTCTTCCGCCGGGGCGAGGATTACGCGCTCTGCGTCCCGCTGGCGTTTCACAAACCGCTCGACCTGCAAGTGATTTTCCTCGTGAAACACCGAACAGGTTGCGTATAGCAATTTACCATCTCTCTTGAGCAACTGCCACAGCGCGTCCAGCAGCCGGCGCTGCTCGCGCGCGAACTGGTCGACATCGCCCGCGCGGCGCAGCCACTTGATGTCGGGATGGCGGCGCGCCACGCCTGACGCCGTGCACGGTTACGTCGGCTAAAATGCGATCGAACGGCTCTCCGTCCCACCATGCGGTGGGGTCGCCCGCATCGCCGCACGCTACCTGCGCCGAAAGTCCCAGCCGAGCGAGATTGCCGCGGATCCGATCGAGCCGCGCCGCGTCGGCGTCGAGCGCGGTCACGTGCACATCGGCGAGCTCCAGGATGTGCGTGGACTTGCCTCCCGGCGCCGCGCAGGCATCGAGCACGCGCTGCCCGTCGGTAAGATCGAGCAGGGGGGCCGCAAGCTGTGCGGCGGCATCCTGCACCGACGCCAGGCCTTCGGCAAAACCGGGAATGCGCTCGGCGGGCAGCGGCGCATCCAGCGTTACGGCGCTCTCGCCGAACGCGCTGGCACGCACGCCGTGCTCCGCGAGCATCCGCAAATAGTCGCTCGGCGCGATACGCCGGCGGTTCACCCGCAGCGTGAGCGGCGGCCGGGAATTGGCTGCCTCGAGCACCGTATCGAAACGCTCCGGGTACTGGACGCGCAGCTTGTCTATCCACCACTGCCGGTGGCAATAGCGGCCCTCATCCGAACGTTGCGCGCGCGCGTTCAACGCCGTGCGGTTACGAAGGAAATTGCGCAGCACCGCGTTGACCAGACTCTTGGCCGACGCGAGCCCGAGCTTGTCACAGCAGCGCACGGCGTTGTCGACGATCGCATGGTGCGCGGCGCGCGTGTAGTCGAGCTGGTAGAGCGCCGTCAGCAGCAGCGGCCGCAGCCGCGCATCGCGCAAGGGCCGATCGAGCAACTCCTCGAGCAGCGCCTCGAGGCGGCCGAGGAAGCGGAGCGTCCCGTAGGCGAGGTCCTGGAGGGCGCTCCGGTCGCGCGGCGCGAGCTGCGGATGCCGGCGCCCTATCGCGGCGAGCTCCGCATCGAGGCTGCGCCCCGCGAGCACCTGCCCGACGGTGGCGCTCGCGAGCCGCTGTATCTCAACCATCTCGCGTCCCGAGCTTGGCTCCGACGGGCACCTTGCAGCCGGCGAGAAATTCGCTCGCCGGCAGACGCCTGCCGCCGGCGCGCTGTAGTTCCGTCACGCGCAATCCGTCCTGCCCGCATGCCACCACGATGCCGCCGCGCTCCGCGGCGCACGCCGTTCCCGCACTTCCGGTGATTCCGCGCTCGACGCGCGCTCGCCATATCTTCAGCGCACGCCCGTCGAGATGGGTCTGCGCGCCGGGTGTGGGATCGAAAGCACGCACCTGCCGTTCGATTTCCTTCGCCGGCCGACGCCAGTCGATGTCCGCTTCTTCCTTGCGAATGCGCGGCGCATAGGTTGCGCGTCTCTCATCCTGCGGCTGCGGAGGAGGCGAAGCCGCAAGCGCACTCACGATGAGCCGCGCGCCAAGCGCGGCCAGCTTGTCGCGCAGCGTGCCGGCGGTATCCTCCGCCGCGATCGGCAGGGGTTCCTGCAGCAGTATGGCGCCAGTGTCCAGTCCCGCGTCCATTTGCATGATCGTGATGCCGGTTTGCAGGTCTCCCGCCAGAAGCGCGCGCTGAATCGGCGCGGCGCCCCGCCAGCACGGTAGTAGCGAGGCGTGTACATTCAAGCAGCCGCGCGGGGGAAGAGCGAGCAAGGCCGGCGGCAGGATGAGCCCGTAGGCGGCGACGACGATCGCCTCGGGTCGCGCTGCCGTTACCGCGGCAACGGCCGCAGCATCGAGCCTGGCTGGCTGTTGCACGACGAGACCCCGGGCTTGCGCGAGTTGCTTGATCGCAGAAAGTTGGAGCTTCAGGCCGCGCCCTGCAGGCCTGTCGGGTTGGGTAAGTACCAGCTTGATGTCGTGCCCTGCATCGAGCAGCGCAGTGAGCGCGCTTGCTGCAAACTCGGGAGTGCCGGCAAAGACGACCTGCATGAGTCTGTCGAGCTTTATGTAACTTGGTCACATCGCTCGACCCTCACCCCCCAACCCCTCTCCCGAGGGCGAGGGGAGCAGGGTGAGGGCGAATCGGCGAGTCCGGATTTGTCATCCGGTTTCGTAGTGATCAATAATGGCCGACAGATGGCCTCAAAGCGGCGCCGTTTGCGGTTATCCTGCTTTGCGTTCTTGTTTTCTCAGTTTCGCGAGTATGCGGTTCTGCTTGAGCCGCGATAGATATTCGACGAAGACTTTTCCTTCGAGGTGGTCCATCTCATGCTGGATGCAAACGGCGAGCAGCCCTTGAGCCTCCAGCGTGTACGCCTCTCCTGCGGCATTCAACGCGCGCACCGTGATGCGCTCGGCGCGCCGCACTTTTTCGTACACCCCCGGCACCGACAAACACCCTTCTTCGCAGTCGGCTTCCCCGCTCGCCGCGACGATTTCCGGATTGACGAACACATTGAGCTGGTCTCGCGTTTCGGAGGTATCGATGATGATTACCCGCTTGTGCACATCGACCTGAGTTGCGGCCAAGCCAACTCCCGGCGCGGCATACATGGTGTCTGCCATGTCTTTGATTAATTTACGTATCTTATCGTCCACTCGGTCTACCTTGGCAGCCAGCTTGTGCAGACGTGGATCGGGATAGCGCAGTATGGGTAGTAATGCCATAGAAAAGCTTGCTAATTTAATCAACTATATGCAGAATTTAAAGCCAAAACTCAACCTCGCGGCGCGGCGGTGCCGTAGGGAATCACATGGGGGCAGACCATGATAAAAGCAATTATATCCCTGATTTTACTGTTGACTCCGGCCGTGGTGTCGGCCCAAACCGTCGTCCTGAAGGATAACGCGCCCGAACGCTATGTCGTCGTCCCGGGTGATACCCTCTGGAGCATCGCTGGACGGTATCTTCAGAACCCGTGGCAATGGCCCGAAATCTGGAAAATGAATCAGGCCCAGATCAAGAACCCGCACCGCATCTATCCCGGCGATGTCATCATCCTCGACCGCACCGCCCAGGAAGCGCGCCTGCGCATTCAGCAACTGCCACTCGTTAAACAACAACCGCAGGTTCGCGTCGAGCCGCTGGCGACCAAGCCGATTCCGACCATATCGCCGGCCGTAATCGAGCCCTTTCTCGCGAAACCGCTGGTCGTGGGGCAGGCGGAACTGGACTCGGCCCCGCGCATCAGCGCGACGCAGGAACACCGGGTTGCGCTCGGGGCCGGCAACATAGCGTACGCTTCCGGCCTTGCCCAGGATAAGGGTGCGAACTGGCAGGTCTTCCGGCGCGGCGACCCGCTGGTCGATCCGGACACCAACGAATTGCTCGGCTACGAGGCGGTATATCTCGGCGAAGCGCGGGTGCTGAAATTCGCCGAAGAAAGCACGCTCGAGATCACGCGGTCCGTGCAGGAAATTTACGTCGGCGATCGTCTGCTGGCGGCCGCCAGGGAAGTGCCCAATTTCGGCTATGTGCCGCATGCGCCGCAACAAGCGGTCCGCGGAAGGATCGTTTCCACCTATGGCGCGTTGGGAGAAGCGGGTCCCCTGTCTATCGTCACGCTATCTAGGGGCAGCAAGGACGGCCTCGAGGTTGGGCACGTGCTCGCGATCCACCGCAGCCAGAGCTCGGCGCGTTATGAGATGCGCACCTCGCCGCTGTTCGGCCGTCAAGGCCTCTCCGGCAACGATAGACCGCGCCGCTATTACAGCGAAGAGATCACGCCGCGCGATGGGCCGCTCTACAAGCGTGGGGAGCCCGTTACCGATGCCCAGCTTGCCAAGCTTCCCGAAGAACGCTACGGCCTCGTCATGGTGTTTCGCACTTTCGACCGCGCGGCATTCGGCATCGTCATGCAGGCGAGCCGGCCGGTCGCCTTGAACGACTTCGTCACCAATCCCTGAGCGCGCGCCCTGCGCGCGCTCCCCGGCGCGCGGACAACGTGCGCCGGGGCGGCGTTGTACGACCCAGGAAGCCGCTCCGTTATGCCGCTCGATGACGATCTCGCGGCATGGCTCAGCTTGAGCCTGACGCCCGGGCTCAGCAGCGATGGGATGCGGCGGCTGCTCGCCGCGTTCGGTGACCCACAACGCACGCTCAGTGCCACTCGCGCGGCGCTCGGCCGACACGTGCCGGACCCAGTCGCAGCCGCCATCAAGAGCGGGGGGGCGGGAGAAGGACTCACGCAGGTGAGCGCCTGGCTCGAAGAGCCCGTCAATCATATTGTCACGCTGGCGGATGCGGAGTACCCCCGCCAGCTCTTGCAAATACCCGATCCGCCGCCGCTACTCTATGTGAAGGGACGGGTCGAATTGCTGAACCGCCCGGCGCTCGCCATCGTGGGCAGCCGCAACGCCACCGCTCAGGGCATCGCCAACGCGGAATCCTTTGCGAGAACGTTGAGTGACGCCGGCCTCACCATCGTGAGCGGACTGGCGCTCGGCATCGATACGGCGGCGCATCGCGGCGGGCTGGCCGGCAACGCGAGCAGCGTTGCAGTCGTAGGGACCGGCCTCGATATCGTCTACCCTGCCCGCAATCGCGCGCTCGCACACGAGCTGGCGGAGTGCGGCGTGCTGGTTTCGGAGTTCATCCTCGGCACGCCAGCCATTCCCGCCAATTTTCCGCGTCGCAACCGCCTGATCAGCGGTCTGGCGCTGGGATGCCTGGTGGTAGAGGCGGCCGCCGCCAGCGGTTCGTTGATCACAGCGCGCGCGGCGGCGGAGCAGGGCAGGGAAGTGTTCGCGATACCGGGGTCGATCCATTCGCCGCTCGCCAAAGGTTGCCACGCACTCATCAAACAGGGCGCCAAACTCGCCGAAAGCGCCAACGACATCCTTGAAGAACTCCGCATTCCGGCGGCTGACGCGGCCGCGCCCGCTGCGATTGCACCGGCTCTTCCAACGACCGATGTGCCTTCGGCACGGCTGCTGGCTGCACTGGGTTACGAACCCTGCGATATGGACACGCTCGCCGCGCGCAGCGGCCTGAACGCAGCGGAGATCTCTGCGCTCCTGACCCACCTCGAAGTAAGCGGCGTCGTCGCGGCGCTTCCTGGTGGCAAGTTCCAGCGGCTGCGATGAAAAAATCCGCCTTCCGCGCGCGTCTATGGCCCGCGCTACTTGCTGATACAGACCGCCGCCCTTGCCTTGCGGATTCTTTCTACTTATCATCTTGCGCTCTTTTGGTCAGCCACAACCAGCTCGCGTGAGTAAGCAGCTCATCATCGCGGAGAAGCCGTCCGTCGCCAACGATATCGCGCGTGCGCTCGGCGGTTTCGAGCGACATGGCGACTATTTCGAGAACAGGAATTACGTGCTCTCCTCGGCGGTCGGCCACCTGCTCGAGCTGCGCGCTCCCGAAGAACACGACCCGCGCTCCGGGCGCTGGACGTTCAAGCACCTGCCCGTGATTCCGCCGCACTTCGATCTAGTGCCGATCGAGAAGAGCGAACCCCGATTGAACGTGCTATTGCGGCTCATCAAGCGCAAAGATGTGAGCGGACTCATCAACGCCTGCGATGCCGGTCGCGAAGGCGAATTGATCTTCCGCTACATCGTGCAACACGCGAAGGCGAAAAAACCGATCCAGCGTCTATGGTTGCAGTCGATGACGCAGGGGGCTATCCGGGACGGTTTCGCCGGGCTGCGGCCCGACCGCGAGTTGCTGCCTCTCGCCGACGCGGCCAAGTGCCGTTCCGAAGCGGACTGGCTGGTGGGCATCAATGGCACGCGCGCGATGACCGCGTTCAACAACAAGGTGAGCGAGAGCGGTTTCTACAAGACCACCGTCGGGCGCGTGCAGACCCCGACGCTCACGATACTGGTCGAGCGGGAAGAGCGCATCCAGAACTTCAAGTCGCGCGATTACTGGGAAGTACATGCCCGATTCGGCGCCAAAGCGGGCGAGTACGCCGGGCGCTGGTTCGATCCGCAGTTCAAGAAGGACGACGACGCCGAGCGCAAGCCCGAGCGGTTGTGGGATGGGGCCGCGGCGGAGGCCATCGTTGCCGCCTGCAGCGGCAAGCAGGGCACTGTCAGCGAGGAAACCAAGGCAGCCACGCAGCTCTCGCCGCTGCTGTTCGACCTGACGAGCTTGCAGCGAGAGGCCAACGGCCGGTTCGGCTTCTCGGCGAGGGGCACGTTGTCGCTGGCGCAGGCGCTGTACGAGCGTCACAAAGTTCTCACCTACCCGCGGACGGATTCGCGGGCCCTCCCGGAGGACTACGTCGGGACGGTCAAGAAGACCCTCGAGGTGCTGTCGGGAACTGGCGCGTATTCCCAGCTCGCAAAGAACGTTCTCAAGAACAACTGGGTCAAGCCCAACCGGCGCATTTTCGACAACACGAAGATCTCGGATCACTTCGCGATCATTCCCACGCTGCAGGCGCCCAAGCATCTGAACGAGGCGGAGCAGAAACTCTACGACCTGGTAGTGCGCCGCTTTCTCGCGATCTTCTATCCTGCCGCCGAGTACCTGCAGACCACGCGCGTCACCACCGTCGGCGAGCACCAATTCAGGACCGAGGGCAAGATCCTGCAGAACCCCGGCTGGCTTGCCGTCTACGGGCGCGCCGCGCAGGAAGAAAACGAGAACTTGCCCCCGGTTGCAGCGAACGAACGGGTGAACGTCATCGAAATCGCGGCGCAGGCAAACCAGACTAAGCCGCCGGCGCGCTATACCGAAGCAACGCTGCTCTCCGCCATGGAAGGCGCGGGCAAGCTCGTCGAGGACGACGAGTTGCGGGCCGCGATGGAGGCAAAGGGTCTGGGCACTCCCGCCACGCGCGCAGCAGTCATCGAGGGGCTGTTGTACGAAGACTACATACACCGCAACGGCCGGGAACTCGTGCCGACGCCCAAGGCATTTTCCCTGCTTTTCGCCCTTAGGCACTTCGGCGTCACCGAGATCACCTCCCCGGAGTTGACCGGAGACTGGGAATACAAGCTGAAGCTCATGGAAGCGGCGAAGCTGCCGCGCTCCGAGTTCATGGACCACATCGAGCAGGTCACGCGCGATCTGGTCGAGCGCATCAGGAACGGAGAGATTCCCGACGACGCTTTTGCCACTGTGGAGGCGCCATGCCCCAAGTGCGGCGGCGTGTTGCAGGAGAACTACCGCAAGTTCCAGTGCCAGAAATGCGACTTCTCGCTGTGGAGAGTGACGGCGAGTCGTGAGTGGGCGCCGGAGGAAGTCGCCGAGCTCATCACGAAGCGCTTCATCGGCCCGCTCACCGGTTTTCGCAGCCGCATGGGCAAGCCCTTTTCGGCGGGCGTGAAACTGACCGATGAGTTGCGCGTCGAATTCGACTTCGGCCAGTCCGCCGACGACACCGCTGAGGCGCCCGACTTCAGCTCACAGGAAAGTATCGGCGCGTGTCCCAAGTGCGGGGCTCGCGTCTTCGAGCACGGTGTCTCCTATGTATGCGAGAAGTCGCTGGGACCGGCGCGCACGTGCGATTTCCGGTCCGGCAAGCTGATCCTGCAGCAGCCGCTCGAGCGCGCGCAGATGCAGAAGCTCCTCGCCACCGGTCGCACCGATCTCCTAAACGGCTTCGTCTCAAAACGGGGGCGCCGGTTCAAGGCCTATATGGTGAAGACGCCCGAGGGAAAGGTGGGCTTTGAATTTCAGCCCCGGCCCGAGCGGCCGACGCGAGCGCATGCGCCCGCCGCTGACGGGGCGGCGCCAGGGCAAAAGGCCCACCCTAAGGCCGCGCCGGCTCCGGCGACCGCCCCGCGGAGCAAAGCCGTGCGCCCGGCCAAAGTGGCGACCAAGGCACGCCGCGCCGCGACCGCTAAGGTCGCACCAAAGTCCCGCCGCAAGGCCGCATGATTATTTCACCGCGCGTTGTCGCGGCGAAATTAATCATCACATTAAACCATACGGGAAAGGCGAGTACCGCTCCGGCGGCGGCCGGTCGGCGCCATACGAGTACGGATGGCTATCGCGCTGATCCCTGGCTCATTCTTGGTTGGTTCTATTAATGTTTAAAAAGCGGCCACGCGCTTTTTAAACATCGAGGTTGCGCGCACCGAGCGCGTTCGTTTCGATGAAGTTGCGCCGCGGCTCGACCTCGTCGCCCATCAAGGTGGAGAAAATCTCCTCGGCGCTGATTGCATCCTCGATGCGCGTCCTCAGCAACCGGCGCGTCTTGGGGTCCATCGTCGTTTCCCACAATTGCTCGGGATTCATTTCACCCAGGCCCTTGTAGCGCTGAGTGCTGACGCCGCGCTGTACTTCGGCGAGCAGCCATTCGATCGCCTCGCGAAAGTCGCTGACCGGATGCTGCTGCTCGCCGCGCTTGACGTACGCCCCCTCGGACAGCAGCCCTTGCAGCATCTCGGCAGTGCGCACCAGCTCCGCGTAGTCGCCGCTGTGAACGAAGTCGGCGTCGATGTAGCAATGCCGTACCACGCCGTGCTGCATCCGGGTGGCGACGAGCACGTAGCGCTCCGTCTGCTCGTTGAACTTGGCCTCGATGCGCACGCCCGGTTCGGCGATAAGCTCGGCGAGGGCGTTCGCGCTCTTCTGCGCCGCGCTCTCGCTGGAAAGATCGAGCATAACCGGCCGGCGCAGCAGCGCATGCAGCACGTCCGCGTCGATCAAGCGGCTCACCCGCTCAATGACCGCCTCGGCCAGCAAATACTGGTTCGCCACCTGTTCGAGCGCATCATGGCTCAGCGCCGGCGACTTCGGAGAGGTATATAACTCGGCCTCGGACAGCGCGAGCTGCATCAGGAAGTGCTTCAACTCGTGCTCGTCCTTCAGATAGCGCTCGCTCTTGCCGTGCTTCACCTTGTAGAGCGGCGGCTGCGCGATGTAGATATGCCCGTGTTCGATCAGTTCCCGCATCTGCCGGTAGAAAAAAGTGAGCAGTAGCGTGCGGATGTGCGAGCCGTCGACGTCCGCGTCGGTCATGATGATGATGCGGTGATACCGCAGCTTTTCCGGCGAGTATTCTTCCCCGATCCCCGTGCCCAGCACGCTGATGAGGGTGATGATCTCCTGCGATGAGAGCAGCCTGTCAAGCCGCGCCCTTTCCACGTTCAGGATCTTGCCCTTCAGCGGCAGGATGGCCTGGAAGCGCCGGTCCCGGCCCTGCTTGGCAGACCCGCCGGCCGAATCGCCCTCCACGATGTAAAGCTCCGATTCGGCCGGGTCACGCTCCTGGCAGTCCGCCAGCTTTCCGGACAGGCCGAACGAGTCGAGCACTCCCTTGCGCCGGGTGAGCTCGCGCGCCTTGCGTGCCGCTTCGCGTGCCCGGGCAGCCTCGACGATCTTGCCGCAGATGATGCGCGCGTCGTTCGGCTTCTCGAGCAGGAATTCGGTGAGCTTCTGGCCGACGATCTCCTCGACCACCGGCCGTACCTCCGAGGAAACAAGCTTGTCCTTGGTCTGCGAGGAGAACTTCGGCTCGGGTACCTTGACCGAAAGAACTACGGTCAGTCCCTCTTTCATGTCGTCGCCGGTCGTTTCCACCTTCGCCTTTTCGGCGAGCTTGTTCGACTCGATATACTGGTTCAGCGTACGCGTCATCGCGGCGCGCAGCCCGGTCATGTGAGTGCCGCCGTCGCGCTGCGGAATATTGTTCGTGAAGCATTGAACCGACTCCTGGTACGAGTCGTTCCACTGCATCGCGACCTCGACGACGATGCCGTCCTTTTCCCCGATGGTGTAGAAGATGGCCTGGTGCAGCACGTTCTTGCTGCGGTTGATGTATTCGACGAAGCCTTTCACGCCGCCGCTAAAGGAGAATTTCTCTTCCTTGCCGCTGCGCTGATCCACCAGCGCGATGCTCACGCCGCTGTTCAAGAACGCGAGCTCGCGCAGGCGTTTGGCGAGTATCTCGTAGTGAAACTCGACATTCGTGAAGACCTCCTTCGCCGGCAGAAAGTGCACCTCGGTGCCGCGGCGCTCCGTCTTGCCGGCAATCTTGAGCGGCGCTACCGGCTCCCCCATGCGAAATTCCATCTGGTAGAGAGCCCCGTCGCGGCGGATGCTGAGCCGCAACCACTCGGAGAGCGCATTGACCACCGATACGCCGACCCCGTGGAGGCCACCGGCGATCTTGTACGAGTTATTGTCGAACTTGCCACCGGCGTGCAACTCCGTCATGACGACCTCGGCGCTCGACCTGCCCTCCGCATCGTCCGGCTGGACCTCCGTCGGTATACCGCGGCCATCGTCGACCACGCTGATGGAGTTATCGGGATGAATCGTGAGCGTGATCTCGTTGCAGTAACCGGCAAGCGCCTCGTCGATCGCGTTGTCGACGACCTCGAACACCAGCTGGTGCAATCCGGTGCCGTCGCTGGTGTCACCGATGTACATACCCGGCCGCTTGCGCACCGCCTCGAGTCCTTTGAGGACCTTGATGCTGCTGGCATCGTAATCGTCCGCCGTCCGCGGCAGCGGCTCTTTCTCTACTTGCACGCCCATTGTGGCCATTTGGTCCTAAATGCGCATCGGCATCACGACATACCTGAAATCGCGCTGGTCCGGCAACGTAACCAGCATGCTGCTGTTGGCATCTCCCAATGCGCACTCGACGTTTTCGCTATGCACGTTCGTGAGGACGTCGAGCAGATAGGTGATATTGAAGCCTACGTCGACGGCCTCACCGGGATAGTTGATCTCGAGCTCTTCCTGCGCCTCCTCCTGCTCGTTGTTCGTGCACGAGATGCGCAAGCTGGTGCCGGTCACCAGCCACCGCACCCCACGAAACTTTTCGTTGGAAAGGATCGCGGCGCGCTGGAGAGACTGCAGCAACTGGAGACGGTCGATCACGAATTTTTTCTGGTAATTGCTGGGGATGACGCGCGTATAGTCGGGGAATTTACCGTCGATGATTTTGGTGATGAGGACGATGCCGCCAAACACGAACCGGACCTGGCTTGCAAAGATCTCGATCTCCACCGGCTCATCTCCCTCGACCAGCAGCTTACTCAACTCGAGGACCGCCTTGCGCGGGAGTATTACCTCGCGCTTTTCCTGTTGCTGCCCGAGCGGCCGCGCCGCATAGCTCAGCCGGTGCCCATCCGTGGCGACGACCTTCACCTGGCCCTCATCGAGCACCAGCAGGAGACCGTTCAGGTAATAACGGATATCCTGTTGCGCCATAGAATATTGGACCAGCAAGAGCAATTCCCGGAACGCTCCTTGCGGCACGGAGATTTTCCCGAGCGGAGGGCCCGCATCACCCAGCTTCGGGAAGTCGCTCGCCGGCAGCGTCTGCAGGCTGAACCGGCTCTTTCCCGCCCGCACCTGCAAACGATTGTTCTGCACGTCAAGCGCCGTTTCAGCGTCCTCTGGCAGGGCACGCAGTATCTCTTGCAGTTTGCGAGCCGAAACCGTAAGGCTGAGATCTTCGCCGCTCGCCTTGCCGAAATCGCTGCTCGTCGAAATCTGGATCTCCAGATCGGTGGCAACAAGATTCAGCCGCTCTTGTGTGCGCTCGATAAGAACGTTCGACAGAATCGGTAGCGTGTGACGTTTTTCAACGATGCCGGTGACTGCTTGCAGGGGCTTGAGCAAAGCGTCGCGTTCGATCTGGAGCAGTTTCATAGGTTTTATACTTGTACCTGGTACTTAGTAGGAATAGTAATAGTAAGAACGGTCACAGCGGGGGATTATTGGTAGAAAGCTCGCGCAATCAGCGCTTAGTGCTTGCGATAACTCGTGTAATGTCCGGCAGAGAGCGTGTGCTGAATTTGTGGATAACCGGTCGATGGCGGTGCAGCGCGGGGAGATATCCACAGTTCGCGCACGACTCATCAACTTCTCAGCACTTTCAGCAATGAATCGAAATCACGCGTGACGTCGCTATTGGTCGATTTCAACAGAGCTACCTTACGGCAGGCGTGTAGCACCGTCGTGTGATCGCGGCCGCCGAAAGCATCCCCGATGTCGGGCAGGCTCATGTGAGTAAGTTCCTTGGCGAGCGCCATCGCGATTTGTCGCGGGCGTGCGACATTGCGGCTGCGTTTCTTCGAGTACATCTCCGAAACCTTGATCTTGTAGTAATCGGCAACGGTTTTCTGAATGTTCTCGACTGATACCTGCCGGTTCTGGATCGCGAGCAGGTCGCGCAACGCCTCCCGCGCCAGACCGACAGAAAGCTCTACGCCTGTGAAGCGGGCGTAGGCGAGGACCCGCTTCAGTCCCCCCTCCAGCTCGCGTACGTTTGACTGGATGTGGGTGGCGAGGAAAAACGCCACCGCTTCGTCGAGTCGCGCGCCCTCAGCTTCGGCCTTCTTTAGCAGGATCGCCACACGCATTTCGAGCTCGGGTGGCTCCACGGCTACGGTGAGACCCCACCCAAAACGGGAGATCAAACGACTTTCAATGCCGGAGATCTCCTTGGGGTAAGTATCGCAAGTGATTACGACTTGGCTGTGGGCTTCAATCAACGCGTTGAAGGCGTAGAAAAACTCCTCCTGCGTGCGGTTCTTGCCACTGAAAAACTGTATGTCGTCTATGAGCAGCAGGTCGAGCGAGTGGTAGTAGCGCTTGAAATCATCGAAGGCCTTGTGCTGGTAGGCGCGCACAACGTCCGAAACGTATTGCTCGGCGTGGATGTAGCGGATCTTCGTCTCGGGGGCATGCGCTCGCAGGCGATTGCCAATCGCCTGAATAAGGTGGGTCTTGCCCAAGCCTACGCCACCATAAACGAAGAGTGGGTTGTATGCTGCGCCTGGCCGCTCGGCGACTTGGGTTGCCGCTGCGCGCGCCAATTCATTTGCCTTGCCGGTCACGAAGGTTTCGAAAGTGAAGGTCGGGTTGAGGCGGGAGACCTCCCGGCTGCTCGGCTTGGCGCCGGCCGGCTCAGTTGCCCTTGGCACGGGCAGGTGCGCCACCGCGGTCTCTTTTTCAGCAAGCAGGAGCTTGAGTTCGATGCTGCGCTGGAAATGCTCCTGCGCAAGCTCTTCGATCCGCTGCGCGAACTTGTCCCTGATCCACTGCTGCACGAACCGGTTCGGGGCCACCAGTGTCACCGTATCGCCCTCCGCATGGCACTTGAGGGGCTTGATCCAGGTTAGAAACTGTTGGGGGGGTAATTCCTTCTCAAAGCAGGCCAGACAGAGGCGCCAGAAGCTGTTCATCGGTACCGTCTTGGAGTTGAAATTCGGGTCCGGCTCAGGTTCGGTACATGGCGCTTTTTTGCCTTCTAATTTTACCTTCTTCAGGACCACTTATCCACAGCAGAAAGCGCTGTTTTAGGCGATACCTCCGACTACGGGGCAAGTTGACACGGGTTGGCCGTAAAGGTTGTAATACCGCACTTTTTTCCTTGCAAAGCGGTGAATAATGAAACGGACGTATCAGCCATCGAAAACACGCCGTAAGCGCACCCATGGTTTCCGAGTACGAATGCGCACGCGCAGTGGCCGCGCTGTCATCCGCGCTCGCCGCGCCAAAGGCCGCGCACGGCTGAGTGTCTGAACTCGCCGCGTGCCGCTGCGCTGCCGCGGGCGAAACGCTTGCTGCGGCGCGAGGAGTACACGGCGGTCCTGACGGGCGGGCCGGCGGTAGTTCGCCGCCACTTCAGTGTGTTCGTGCAGGGCAACGCCTTGTCCCGGTCACGCATCGGTGTCATCGTCAGCAGGAAGACTGCGGCGCGGGCGGTTGACCGTAACCGCATCAAGCGGATGGTACGCGAGACATTTCGCCAGAAACAGGCGGGTTTTACGGGCAATGACCTCGTGGTCCTGGCTCGCCGTTGTCCGCCGCGCGAGGGCTGGGGCGCCGTGCGGGTAGAGCTCGCGACACTTTTCGCCCAGCTCGCAGAGCAATTAAAGAAGCGCGGCGGGTGATCGCCCCGCGGGGCAGCCCACATATGGACTCGCAACGGCTCATACTGTTTTTCGCGTTCTCCTTTTCGGTGTTCCTGCTCCTCGACGCGTGGCAGCGGGACCAGCAACCCTCGCCGTCAACGGTAGCCGCTGACAAGGCGGCGCCGGCCGCAAATCCGACTCCAACACCGAGCGAGAAGCTCGCGGGCACTCAGGCGGCCGTGCCGAAGGAAGTCGGACCGGCTCGCGTGCAAGGCGCTACGGTCCAGATCGAGACCGATCTCGTGGTTGCCCATCTCAGCACTTTGGGCGGGGACCTGCGCCGGCTGGAATTGAAGCAGCACCGCGACACGCTCGACAAGAACAAGGTGTTTGTCCTGTTCGACGCCACGGCGGACCATACTTACACTGCACAGGCGGGCCTGACAGGCGGCAAGCTGCCGAATCACCGCACGCTCTACCACGCCGACAGCAACAGCTATCGCCTCGCCGACGACAGCGGGCAACTGGAAGTGCGGCTGCGCGCGCCCGAGGTGGATGGCGTACGGGTGACGAAGGTCTACCGCTTTCGTCGCGGCAGCTATTTGATCGATGTCGGCTTCGAGGTCGAAAACAAGAGCGCCGACGTGATCCAACCGTACGGGTATTTCCAGCTAGTTCGCGACGCCAAGCCGCCAGCGGGCGATTCGGCGATGGTGCCGACATTCACCGGCGTCGCTGTTTACACCGACAAAGAAAAATTCCACAAGATCACCTTCGAAGAGATCGACAAAGGCAAGGCCGCGTACCCCAAAACCGGCAACGACGGCTGGATCGCGATCATCCAACACTATTTCTTCGGTGCGTGGCTGCCAAAAAACGACACGCCGCGGGAGTTTTACACGCAAAAGCTGGACGGTGGCTTGTACGCCGCTGGCGTCATCGTGCCGGTCGGTACGATCGCGCCAGGAGCCACGGGGGCAGTGTCGGCTCCGCTGTACGCCGGCCCCGAAGAGCAACGCAAGCTCGAGGCGATTGCGCCCGGACTCGATCTCGTCGTCGATTATGGCTGGCTCACCGTGATTGCCGTGCCACTGTTCTGGGTGCTCGAATGGCTCCATCGCTGGGTGGGCAACTGGGGTGTGGCGATCATTCTGCTCACGGTGATCATCAAGCTCTTGTTCTACCCGTTGTCGGCGGCGAGCTATCGATCGATGGCCAAAATGCGCGTCGTAGCCCCGAAAATGCAGCGCATCAAGGATCAGTACGGGAATGACCGCCAGCGCATGCAGCAGGCGATGATGGAGCTCTATAAAACCGAGCAGATCAATCCGCTCGGCGGGTGTATGCCGATTGTGATCCAAATACCTGTTTTTATTGCTCTTTATTGGGTTCTATTGGCTAGCGTGGAATTGCGCCACGCGCCGTTCATGTTGTGGATCGAGGACTTGACTGCTGCCGCCATTGGGCCGAATTATGGTCTAGCCCCGTTTGCTTATTGGGTATTGCCCCTGCTCATGGGCGCGACGATGATCATACAAACCAAGCTCAATCCGGAGCCGCCGGATCCAGTGCAAGCCAAGGTGATGAAGATCATGCCGGTCGTTTTCAGCGTGTTCTTTTTCTTCTTCCCGGCTGGCCTCGTGCTGTATTGGCTGGTAAACAACGTGCTGTCCATTGCCCAGCAATGGCATATCACGCGCAAGCTGGAGCGCGAGGCGCGCGCAACGCCCCGCAAACGATAGCAGCGACTGCCGGACGCCGCTCAGGCGTTCGGGCCGGCGCCATGCGGAAAACCGAACCCATCGCGGCGATCGCGACAGCCCCGGGCCGTGGGGGTATCGGTGTAGTTCGACTTTCCGGTCCCGATCTCACGGCGTTTATTAACCAGCTCGTCGGACGGCGGCTGCCCGCGAGGCGTGCCGTGCTAGCGGATTTTCGCGGCGCGCGGAATGAAGTGATCGACCGAGGCATCGCGGTGTATTTTCGTGCGCCGCATTCCTACACTGGCGAGGACGTGCTCGAGCTGCAGGGGCATGGGGGCATTGTCGTAATGCAGCTTTTGCTCAAACGTTGCCTCGAGTTGGGTGCGCGCATCGCTGAGCCAGGGGAATTCACGCGCCGCGCATATCTCAACGACAAGCTCGATCTTACCCAAGCTGAGGCTGTGGCCGATCTGATCGATGCCAGCACTGCGCAAGCCGCACGCTATGCGTTGCGCTCTCTGCAGGGGGCTTTCTCCGTGCGGATCAATGAGTTTATTCGCGAATTGACCGACCTACGCGCACTCATAGAAGCCGTCCTGGATTTTCCGGAGGAGGAAATCGAATTTGTGAGGCAGGCGGAGGTAGAAGAACGGCTTACTGGACTGCGCAAGCAGCTGCAGGCGGTTCTGGCTGCATCAAAACAAGGAAAGGTGCTGCGGGAAGGTGTGCAGGTGGCGCTCGCCGGACAACCCAACGTTGGAAAGTCGAGCCTCCTCAATCGGCTGGCAGGGGAAGATCTGGCCATAGTCACGGCCATCCCGGGGACGACTCGCGATGCGATAAGACTCAGCGTCGACCTGGGCGGTGTGCCCGCACATATCATCGATACTGCAGGCTTGCGGGAGTCTCATGAGCCAGTCGAGCAGATCGGGATCGCTCGCGCCTGGGCAGCGATCGAAGCAGCCGACATAGTCCTATTAATGTTGGACGCGACTGTCGGCGAAACGGAAGCCGATCGCGCAATCGGGCGCCGTCTGCCAGTCGAAATCCCCCGTATCCGCGTCATGAACAAGATCGATCTCACGGGCCGAGAACCGGCAGTGGTGAAACAAGTTGGTGTGAACACGGTATGGCTTTCGGCGTTGACGGGGGCAGGTATAGATTTCTTGCGTGAGGCTTTGCTCGAACTGTCGGGATGGCAAGGCGATGGGGAAGGCATCTTCCTGG
Source organism: uncultured beta proteobacterium (assembly GCA_963802355.1). Taxonomy (GTDB): domain Bacteria; phylum Pseudomonadota; class Gammaproteobacteria; order Burkholderiales; family SG8-41; genus SG8-41. The sequence goes on from CAWDIV010000019.1 coordinate 212,013, forward strand.
CCCGTGAGCGGCACCTGGCGGCACTGGAGGCCGCGCGCAGACACCTGGACCGCGCTGTGGGGTTGAGCAGGCACCTAGAGCTGTTTGCCGAGGAACTGCGACTCGCGCAAACAGCCTTGCACGCAATCACTGGACAACGCACTGCGGATGAGTTGCTGGGGGAGATATTCGCTCGTTTCTGTATAGGCAAATGATCAGCCAGAGCAAGGTTCCACGTGAAACCCCTCCAACGTGCCCGATCCTTATGGTGCATCGCAACACCGGGCGCCGATAGTGCCGAGGGTTTCACGTGAAACGTTGGATCAAATTTCCTTCCTGGGGTATCATAGCCACGGCGTTGGTTCGCGGCAGAAATAATGCAACTAATTGAAAAATATGATGTAATAGTAATAGGGGGCGGTCATGCCGGGACCGAGGCAGCGCTCGCCAGCGCGCGCCTGGGATGCCGGACTCTGCTTCTCACACACAGCATCGAGACGTTGGGCCAGATGTCTTGCAACCCCTCAATCGGCGGCATCGGCAAGGGTCACTTGGTCAAAGAAATCGATGCGCTGGGCGGGGCCATGGCGGCGGCAGCGGATGAGGCAGGCATCCAGTTTCGCGTGCTCAATTCGCGTAAGGGCCCGGCTGTCCGCGCAACTCGGGCGCAGGCCGATCGCCTGTTGTACAAACAAGCCATACGCAGGCGCCTCGAGAGCCAGCCCGGCGTGCAGGTCTTTCAGCAGGCGGTCGACGACCTGCTCTTGGACGGTGATCGCGTGACCGGCGTAGTGACCCAACTCGGGCTCGAGTTTTCGGCGCGCGCGGTCGTGCTGACTACGGGCACGTTCCTCGCGGGCTTGATCCATGTCGGGCTCGAGAACTATCAAGCGGGGCGCGCCGGTGAGCCGTCGGCAGCGACGCTCGCGCAGCGGTTGCGCGAGCTCAAGCTGCCGGTAGGTCGGTTGAAGACGGGAACGCCACCGCGTATCGACGGGCGCACCATCGATTTTTCAGTGATGACGGCGCAGCCGGGCGACGAGCCCACGCCAGTGTTCTCGTTTCTCGGGCGGCGTGAGGAGCATCCGGGACAGGTTCCGTGCTGGATCACTCACACCAACGCGCGCACCCACGACATCATCCGGCGTGGGCTCGACCGCTCGCCGCTCTACACCGGCGTGATAGAAGGCGTGGGGCCGCGCTACTGTCCGTCGATAGAGGACAAAGTGACGCGTTTCGCCAGCAAGAGCTCGCATCAGATCTTCCTCGAACCTGAAGGGCTCACCGTCAACGAGTACTATCCCAACGGCATTTCGACGAGCTTGCCCTTTGATGTGCAATTCGAGCTGGTGCGCTCCATCCAGGGCCTGGAAAATGCCCATATCACGCGACCCGGTTACGCGATCGAGTACGACTATTTCGATCCTCGCGCACTGAAGAGCTCGCTCGAGACCAAGGCGATCGGCGGGCTCTATTTCGCCGGACAGGTCAACGGGACGACCGGTTACGAAGAAGCCGCAGCGCAAGGCCTGCTCGCAGGTCTCAACGCGGCGCTCTCCGTCAAGAAGCGCGCGCCGTGGTGCCCGCGCCGCAACGAAGGTTACCTGGGCGTGCTGGTGGACGATCTAGTAACGCGCGGCGTGTCCGAGCCATATCGGATGTTCACCAGCCGCGCCGAGTATCGGCTGAGCCTGCGCGAAGACAATGCCGATCTGCGGCTCACAGAAACCGGTCGGAAGCTAGGCGCGGTGGATGACCCCCGCTGGGAGGCGTACTGCGTCAAGCGGGAAGCGATAACGCGCGAGCGAGAGCGGCTCAAGTCGAGCTGGATCAATCCGCGCCTGCTCGCGGCGGGTGAAGCGGAGCGGGTGCTCGGCCAGCCGCTGGAGCGAGAGCACACGCTCGCGGACCTTCTGCGACGGCCGGCCGTTACTTATGCGCAGCTCATGACCTTGAGCGGCGCTGGTCCCGGTGTAGCGGACGAGCGGGTGAGCGAGCAGGTCGAGATCCAGGCCAAATACGAGGGTTATATCGAACGCCAGCAGGAAGAAATCGCGCGTCAGGAGCAGAACGAAGATCTACGCCTTCCGCCGGATGTGGATTACCGCCAGGTGCGCGGGCTTTCGGCGGAGGTGCAGCAAAAATTGAATCAGCACCGCCCGGAGACTGTGGGTCAGGCTGCGCGCATTTCCGGCATCACGCCCGCCGCGGTTTCCGTGTTGCTCGTCCATTTGAAACGCGGTTTCGCTGACGCCCGAGGCCGACATATTCCCCGTGCAACGGCATGACTCTTGCGCAGCCGCTCGCGCGAGGTCTCGCGGAACTGGGCTTGCAGCTCTCGCCCGCCGCCAGCGAGAAGCTCATCGATTATCTGGCTCTCGTGCAGAAGTGGAACCGGGTCTACAACCTCACCGCCGTGCGCGACCCGCGCAAAATGCTCGCGCATCACCTGCTCGACTGCCTCGCGATCGTGCCGGGAGTTTCGGGCACGAGTTTGCTCGACGTGGGAAGCGGTGCGGGCCTTCCCGGCATACCGCTCTCGATCGCGCTGCCGCGCATACACGTGACGCTGCTCGACTCGAGTCACAAGAAAGCGGCGTTCCTGAAACAGGCCGCGATCGAGCTCTCCCTGGATAACGTATCGGTCGTGTGTGACAGAGTGGAGGGGTGGGACACGTCGCAGCGGTTCGACCTCGTCGTCTCGCGCGCGCTCACGGACCTGCCGGAGTTCGTCCGGCTCGCCGGCCGGCTCGTCGGACCCGGCGGCGCATTGGCGGCGATGAAAGGGGTCTATCCGTACGAGGAGCTCGCTCTGCTACCCGCCGGCTGGCGGCTCAGGGACGCGACCGCTCTCAAGGTGCCGGGGCTACGCGCGGAGCGCCACTGGGTGAGCCTTCAACCGGCTGGAGCGGGCCGTTGACCAAAATCCTTGCCATCACCAACCAGAAGGGAGGCGTGGGCAAGACCACGACCGGCGTCAACCTGGCGGCGAGTCTCGCGCTCGCCCGGCAGCGCACTTTGCTCGTGGATCTCGACCCGCAGGGTAACGCGACGATGGGGAGCGGCGTCGATAAGCGTGGACTTCCCGCAACGATTTATCATGTGCTGCTCGGAACGAAACGCATGATCGATGTGCGCACTCGCTCGGAGAACGGTGAGTACGATTTGATTCCCGCGAACCGAGAACTCGCCGGCGCGGAGATCGAGTTGGTGGATCTCGAGCAGCGCGAGACGCGGTTGAAAGACGCCCTCTCCGAGATTGCCGCGGACTACGATTTCATTCTCATCGACTGTCCGCCGGCGCTCAATCTGCTCACGGTGAACGGGTTGACTGCGGCGCAGGCGGTGATGATCCCGATGCAGTGCGAGTACTACGCGCTCGAGGGCCTTTCCGACCTGGTGCAGACCATCAAGAAGGTGCGCGGGCACCTGAACCCGGCGCTGGAAATCGAGGGACTGTTGCGCACGATGTACGACCCGCGCAATACGCTGGCCCAACAGGTATCGGCGCAACTGCTCGAGCACTTCGGCGCCAAGGTCTATCGCACGGTGATTCCCCGCAATGTGCGGCTCGCGGAGGCGCCGAGCTTCGGCGTGCCGGCGCTCAAGTTCGACCAGCATTCGAAGGGCGCACAGGCGTATCTGGCGCTCGCCGGCGAGATGCTGAATCGGGCAGCACCGGATTGATGATCCCTTGCCCCACCCCTTCGCCAACTTCTCCAACGGGGGAGACGGACTCCAGAGGTGCAAGCGCTCACAGCCGCGTTTGCACGAGGTTCGGTAGGAGGAACTTATGGCAAAACTGAAGGGACTGGGGCGCGGGCTCGACGCGCTGCTCGGCAACGACAACGCCAGGGCGGCGCCCGGCGACGCATTGGCAATGCTGGCGATCGATGCGCTGCAGCCGGGACGGTTCCAGCCGCGGCTGTCCCTGGATCAGACCGCGCTTGCCGAGCTGGCCGACTCCATCAAGGCACAAGGGGTGATGCAGCCGATTCTCGCCCGGCCGGTCGGCGACGGCCGCTACGAAATTATCGCCGGCGAGCGGCGCTGGCGCGCGGCGCGGCTCGCCGGGCTCGCCACCGTCCCGGCGCTGGTGCGGGATGTGGCCGACCGCGATGCGCTCGCTCTGGCTTTAATCGAGAACATCCAGCGCGAGGACCTGAATCCCTTGGAGGAAGCGGCGGGCCTGAAGCGCCTCCTCGAGGAATTCGGCATGACGCACGCGGACGCCGCCGAGGCGCTCGGCCGCTCGCGCACCGCCATCACCAATGCATTGCGGCTACTCGAGCTCGCCCCGCCGGTGCAGGAACTGCTGCGCGAGGGCAAGCTCGACATGGGACACGCCCGCGCGCTGCTTACCCTGCCGCCGCTACGCCAGATCGAACTTGCCCGTGAGGCGGTAGCGAAGCAGCTCTCCGTACGCGATGTGGAAAGGCGCGTCGCGGCTGCGTTGGAACGCCCCGGACCGCGCACCCGCAGCCGCGTATACCCTGACCGCGATGTGGCGCGACTCGAGGAGGAAGTCTCTCAACGTCTGGGCACCACGGTACGAATCAAGCCTGCTGGAAAAAAAGGCGCGGGAAAACTGATCGTGCACTACGCCAGTCTGGAGCACCTCGATCAAGTACTCGCGAAGCTGCGTTGAGTACGTAATCGCGTTGACCGTTTGTGGTAAAAGCATTTACAATCCAACGCCTTGCTTTACTCCGGGCACGCTGAACATGGTGCTGTTGCAAAGCAAGCCGATCCGCACGGTTTTCAGGTGGCAAGCCTATGCGACTACCGGGATGACACTGATAGCCGGGGGCCTTTGGGGGATACATGCGGGTTTCTCGGCGCTGCTCGGGGGATTGGTCAGCATGGCATCCGGCGCGGTCTTTGCGATCGTCGCCCAAACGGGGAGGGCCCCGTCCGCTGGCAGCGTGTTGCGCGTGGCGCTGCGGGCCGAGGCCGCGAAAATCATAGCTATCGTCTTGCTGCTGTGGCTCGTGCTGACAACTTACAAGGAAGTCGTCGCCCCTGCGTTCCTGGGCGCATTTGCCGTGACCCTCGTCATTTTCAGCGCAGCGATTGCGGTGCGCGACGATAGATAGCTCCAATTCAGGATCCGCCCATGGCCGCTGAACTGACCCCGAGCTCCTATATCGAGCACCACCTGACGCAGCGGACGGTGTCGCTCGGTGAGGGGTCGTTCTGGACTCTCCACCTCGACACCGTGCGTGACCTCGATACTGCTCGGCGTCGTCGCGCTGGGGTTGCTCGCGTGGGTCGTGCGCGGCGCCACGTCGGGTGTGCCCGGCAAGCGGCAGGCGTTCGTCGAATTGCTGCTGGGTTTCGTCGACGATCAGGCGAAAGGCATCTTTCACGGGGCCCGTGATTTCGTCACTCCGCTTGCGATCACGGTTTTCGTGTGGGTGCTGCTGATGAACGCGATGGATTTCCTCCCGGTGGATATCGTGGCCTGGGTGACCGAGAACGTCTTCCACCAGCACAACTGGAAACCGGTCCCGACCTCCGACGTCAACACGACCTTCGCGCTTGCCCTTTCGGTCTGGTCCCTGATGATCTTCTTCAACCTCAAGATCAAGGGTGCGGGTGGTTGGATGCACGAACTCCTTTGTACGCCGTTCGGGACGCGGCCACTGTGGCTTTCGCCGCTGCTTGTCGCATTCAACCTGCTGTTCAATCTGGTCGAGTACATATCCAAGCCGCTTTCGCATTCGCTGCGGCTCTACGGCAACATGTACGCCGGGGAGATCATCTTCCTGCTCTTGTGGATGTGGGCCGCGACCGGCCTCGTGGGGTCCTTCTTCAGCTTCTGGCTAGGTCTGGGCTGGGCCATATTCCACATCCTCATCGTGGTTCTGCAGGCCTACATTTTCATGATGCTGACCATCGTTTACATGTCGATGGCGCACGAGAGTCATTGACGATTTCATCCCATCTTGGTCCATCCCAATAAAAGGAGAAGCAAATGGACAAACTCCAACTCATTGCCATGGTGCAGGCATACACCGGCATCGGCATAGGCCTGATGATCGGCCTCGGCGCGGCCGGCGCGTGCATCGGCGTCGGCATCATGTGCAGCCGTTTCCTGGAGGGCGCGGCGCGCCAGCCGGAGCTCATGCCGCAGCTGCAGGCGAAAGTCTTCCTGCTGCTCGGCCTGATCGACGCCTCGTTCATCATCGGGGTCGGCCTCGCGCTGTGGTTCGCTACCGGTAATCCGCTGCTCGCCAGTCTCGGCGGCTGAGCAAACCACATCAGGCGCGATCCCGAAAGGGAGAGTCATGAATATCAACGTTACTATGCTGGCGCAGGCGGTGACCTTCGCGGCGTTCATCTGGTTCTGCGCCCGTTTCGTGTGGCCGCCGCTGACGCGCGCCATCGAAGCGCGGCAGAAGACCATCACCGAGGGCCTCGCCGCCGCGGAGCGCGGACGGCTGGACCTCGCCGCCGCGGCGAAGCGCTCGAGCGAGATGCTCGCCGAAGCGAAACAGCAGGTGCAGGAGATCATCGCGCAGGCCGAGCGGCGTGGCGCGCAAATCGTCGACGAGGCGAAGGGTTCCGCCAAGACAGAGGGCGACCGGATAATCGCCGGCGCCAAGGCCGAGATCGACCAGGAATTCTCGCGCGCCAAGGAAGCGCTGCGCGAGCAGGTGGCTGGACTGGCGGTCGCCGGTGCGGAGAAGATCCTGCGGCGCGAAGTGGACGCCAAGGCGCACGCCGATCTGCTCTCGCAGCTCAAGCAGGAATTGCGCTAATGGCTGAAAACGTCACTATCGCGCGACCGTACGCGGAGGCGGCGTTCGGCATCGCCGACGCCAGCGGTGCGCTGCCCGCTTGGGCCCAAGCGCTCGACCTGCTGGCGGAAATCGTGACACACCCCGAAGTGCGCGCGGCAATCGGCAACCCGCGGTTGACGGACGAGCAGCTCTATGGGGTCATCGCCTCGCTCACCGGTGACGCGATGACCGGCGACATCCAGAAATTCGTGCGCTTGCTGATCGAAAACGGACGACTCGCGGCACTCCCCGAGATCCGCGACCTGTTCCAGGAGCTCAAGAACGAGCGCGAGGGGGTGGTCGATGCGCTCGTCAGCACTGCCTTCGAACTGAATCCCGCGCAGACTGCGGACCTGGTGGCAGATCTCCAGCACCGCTTCAAGCGCAAGGTGAATCCGGTCGTGACCGTCGACAAGGAGCTGATCGGCGGGCTGCAGGTGAAGATCGGTGATGAACTGATCGACAGCTCGGTGCGCGGCCAGCTCGCCGCCATGGCATCGGTGCTAAAGCGCTAGCAAGCCAATTCTGAAAGGAATGACGTATGCAGCAACTCAAGCCGTCAGAAATCAGCGAACTCATCAAGAACCGGATCCAGAGCCTGGCGCTCTCGGCGGACATCCGCACCCAGGGCACGGTGGTGTCGGTAACCGACGGCATCTGCCGCGTGCACGGGCTCTCCGACGTGATGCAAGGGGAGATGCTCGAATTTCCAAAAGACACCTTCGGGCTCGCGCTCAATCTCGAGCGTGACTCCGTGGGGACGGTGATTCTCGGGGAGTACGAGCACATTACCGAGGGCGATACCGTGAAGTGCACCGGCCGCATCCTCGAAGTGCCGGTGGGACCGGAGCTTCTTGGCCGCGTGGTGAACTCGCTCGGCCAGGCTATCGACGGGAAGGGCCCGGTGAACAGCAAGCTCTCCGACCCGATCGAGAAAATCGCGCCCGGCGTCATCTGGCGGAAGTCGGTATCGCAGCCGGTGCAGACGGGGCTGAAGGCGATCGACTCGATGGTGCCGGTCGGTCGCGGGCAGCGCGAACTGATCATCGGCGACCGCCAGACCGGAAAGACCGCGGTGGCGGTGGACACGATCATCAACCAGAAGGGCAAGGATCTGATCTGCGTCTACGTCGCGATCGGCCAGAAAGCCTCCACTATCGCCAACGTCGTGCGCAAACTCGAAGAGCATGACGCGATGGCTTACACCATCATCGTCGCGGCGACCGCATCGGAGTCCGCCGCGATGCAATACATCGCACCGTACTCCGGCTGCACGATGGGCGAATATTTCCGCGACAGAGGGCAGGACGCGCTCATCATTTACGACGACCTGACCAAGCAGGCGTGGGCGTATCGCCAGATCTCGCTGCTGTTGCGCCGCCCGCCGGGACGCGAGGCGTATCCCGGCGACGTGTTCTACCTCCATTCGCGGCTGCTCGAACGCGGCGCCCGCGTGAACGAGCAATACGTCGAGCGCTACACCAACGGAGAGGTGAAGGGCAGAACCGGCTCGCTCACGGCGCTGCCGATCATAGAGACGCAGGCGGGCGACGTGACGGCGTTCGTCCCGACCAACGTGATCTCGATCACCGACGGCCAGATTTTCCTGGAGACCGATCTCTTCAACGCCGGGATACGGCCTGCCATCAACGCCGGGATCTCCGTCTCGCGGGTGGGCGGGGCCGCGCAGACCAAGATCATGAAACGGCGAGACACGGGCGGTGGGGTGCGGCTCGCGCTCGCGCAGTATCGCGAGCTCGCGGCCTTCGCCCAGTTCGCTTCCGACCTCGATGAGGCGACCCGCAAGCAGCTCGAGCGCGGCCGCATGGTGACCGAGCTCATGAAACAGCCGCAGTACCAACCGCTGCAGGTCTGGGAGATGGCGCTCACGCTGTTCGCGGTCAACAACGGCTATTTCGACGACATCGACGTGAAGAAGGCGCTCGGCGCCGAAAAGTCGATGCGCGATTACCTTAAAGGCAAGTACGCCGCCCTCCTCAAGCAGATGGAAGACAAGAAGGACCTGTCCACCGACGATGAGAAGGCGCTCAAGGTCGCGATCGAGGATTGGAAGAAGAACGGCTCCTTTTGAGCGAAGGGTGAAGGGGTAAGGGTGAAGGGGTAATCCCGTTTCTTGACAGAACACGAGCCATGCCGGGAACCAAAGAAATACGGATGAAAATCCGGAGTGTGCAGAGCACCCGGAAGATCACCAAGGCGATGGAGATGGTCGCCGCCTCGAAGATGCGCCGCGCGCAGGAGCGCATGCGGCAATCGCGCCCGTACGGGGAAAAGATACGCAACGTCGCCGCGCACATCTCGCATTCCAATCCCGAGTATCGCCATCCGTTCCTCGTCGAGCGCGATACGGTGAAAGGCGTCGGCATCATTGTCATCACCACCGACAAGGGCCTCTGCGGCGCGCTCAACACCAACACGCTGCGCCTGGTGCTTTCCAGGTACAAGGAGTGGGAGGCGCAGGGCGAGAAGATCGAGGCCTGCGCTATCGGCGGAAGGGGTTTGGGCTTCATGCAGCGCCTGGGTGCGAACGTCGTCTCGAACGTCGTCCAGGTCGGCGACCGCCCGCAGATGGAAAGGCTCATAGGGGCCGTCAAGGTGATGCTGGACGGCTACACGCAGGACCGTTTCGATCGGCTGATGCTCTTCTACACCAGATTCCTGAACACGATGAAGCAGGAGCCCGTGATGGAGCAGTTGCTGCCCCTCTCCGGGGAGCGGCTGGGCTCCCCCGAGGGCACCTGGGATTACCTCTACGAGCCCGAGGCGAGGGTCGTGCTCGATCAGGTCATGACGCGCTACGTCGAGGCGCTGATCTACCAGGCCGTGGCCGAGAACATAGCCTCGGAGCAATCGGCGCGCATGGTGGCGATGAAAGCGGCCTCCGACAACGCGGGCACCGTGATCAACGAGCTGACCTTGATCTACAACAAAAACCGGCAGGCGGCGATCACGAAGGAAATTTCCGAGATCGTCGGCGGAGCCGCGGCCGTATGAGACTCCAGCTCGGAATGCGACGAGCCAGCAATGTCTGCGTCCAGTTGCGACCGGGGAACGGCCGCGGCTTAGGGTGGCGAATTCACAGATAGCGAGCAAAGGAACGAAAGATGGCACAGGCATCAACATCAGGCACCATCGTCCAGTGCATCGGCGCTGTGGTCGACATCGAGTTTCCGCGCGAGGCGATGCCCGGGATCTACGACGCGCTCATTCTCGAGGACTCGGCGCAGAAGAGCTTCGCCGAGAAAGGCCTCACGTTCGAGGTCGAGCAGCAGCTGGGAGATGGCGTCGTGCGTTGCATCGCGATGGGCTCCGCGGATGGTTTGCGCCGCGGCATGAAGGTCTCGAACACCGGCCAGCCGATCTCAGTCCCGGTGGGCAAGGGCACGCTCGGGCGCATCATGGACGTGCTCGGGCGCCCGATCGACGAGGGCGGCCCGATCAAGACCGAGCGGCGGCGCTCGATCCACCAGGCGGCGCCCAAGTTCGACGAGCTGTCGCCGTCGGTGGAGCTGCTCGAGACCGGCATCAAGGTGATCGACTTGATCTGCCCCTTCGCCAAGGGCGGCAAGATCGGCCTCTTCGGCGGCGCCGGGGTCGGCAAGACCGTGACCATGCTCGAACTGATCAACAATATCGCCACCAAGCACGGCGGCCAGTCGGTGTTCGCCGGCGTGGGGGAGCGGACGCGCGAGGGCAACGACTTCTACCACGAGATGGTCGAGGCGGAGGTCATCAAGCTCGATAACCTCGAGGAGTCCAAGGTTGCGATGGTGTTCGGGCAGATGAACGAGCCGCCCGGAAACCGGCTGCGCGTCGGTCTTACGGGCCTCACCATGGCGGAATCCTTCCGCGACGAAGGGCGCGACATCCTGCTCTTCATCGACAACATCTACCGCTTCACGCTCGCCGGGACCGAGGTGTCGGCGCTCTTGGGGCGGATGCCTTCCGCGGTGGGCTACCAGCCGACGCTCGCCGAGGAAATGGGTCGGCTCCAGGAACGCATCACCTCGACCAAGACCGGCTCGATTACCTCGATCCAGGCCGTGTACGTGCCCGCCGACGATCTTACAGATCCGTCGCCAGCGACCACCTTCGGTCACCTCGATGCGACCGTGGTGCTCTCGCGCGACATCGCGTCGCTCGGCATCTACCCGGCGGTCGATCCGCTGGACTCGACCTCGCGTCAGGTCGACCCAAATACCATCGGCGAGGACCACTACACCACCACGCGCTCGGTGCAGGCGACGCTGCAGCGCTACAAGGAGCTGCGCGACATCATCGCCATCCTCGGCATGGACGAACTCGCGCCCGAAGACAAGCTCGCGGTGGCGCGGGCGCGCAAGATACAGCGCTTCCTGTCGCAACCCTTCACCGTGGCGCAAAACTTCACGGGCACGCCCGGCAAGTACGTGACGCTCAAGGACGCGATCAAGGGCTTCAAGATGATCGTCAACGGCGAGTGCGACGCGCTGCCCGAGCAGGCTTTCTATATGGTCGGCCCGATCGAGGAGGCGTTTGAGAAAGCCAAGTCTTTGTAGTGCGGGTGAGTGAACAGATGAGACCCCTCTGAGATGAACTGCCCCATCACTCAACAGCAGCCTCTGACACATTGCCGCAAGGATTTATTCGGCGTGTCGGCCGCCCTGCGCGCCGCCGGGGGTCAGATCCCCGCAAAGGCGCGGGGCGCCTCTTCCGCTCCTCGACGCGCCCCATCCCCATCATGAGGTCATAGATGGCCAACACCATACACGTCGATGTCGTCAACGCTGAAGAGAGCCTGTTCTCGGGCGAGGCGACGTTCGTCGTGCTGCCCGGTGAGGCCGGCGAGCTCGGTATCTACCCCAGGCACACTCCGCTCATCACCCGCATCAAGCCCGGCGCCGTGCGCATCCAGACGCCCGAGGGCGGCGAGGAACTCATATTCGTCGCCGGCGGAATATTGGAGGTGCAGCCCAAAGTGGTCACGGTGCTGGCCGACACCGCCATCCGTGGCGCCGACCTGGACGAAGCCAAGGCGACCGAGGCACTCAAGCGCGCCGAGGAAGCGCGGCGCAGCGCACAAGACAAGCAGGAGATCGCGGCGGTCGAAGCCGAGCTCGCGACGCTGGCCGCGCAGCTCGCGGCGATCCGCAAGCTGCGAAAGAAGTAGCGCGCCCTACCCCGCGCGACGCTCGAGCGTCAGTTCGACCTAGACGCGCTCGCGCAAAAAATGGCGGAGATATTCGCACCCGCGCCGCGGCCTGCACCAAGGGGCATACCATGACAGGAGGCGCAGGCTGGGTGGGGGTGGAACTCACGATTGCTCGCTCGCCGCCCCTGGTTGCGATACGCAACTTGCGGGCGTCGTTGTTGATACCAACGTCCTTGTTCCGGGTCTGATCTCGGCGCGTGGTGCTCAACGCGTCAATCGCTGAGTCGCGCTTTTTCAGCTCGTCAATACGCGGGAACCCCCTTTCCAGCTATGGATATCCCCCTACCCGGTAGCGTCGATGTGCTGGTCATCGGCGGCGGCATCAACGGCGTCGGTATCGCGCGCGACGCGGCAGGACGGGGCCTCTCCGTGCTGCTCGTCGAACAGGACGACCTCGGCGCACACACGAGTTCCGCGAGCAGCAAACTGATTCACGGAGGCTTGCGCTATCTCGAGCATTACGAGTTCCGGCTGGTGGCGGAAGCGCTGGCCGAGCGCGAAGTGCTGCTCAAGATCGCTCCTCACCTGGTGCGCCCGGCGCGGTTCATCATGCCACACGTGCCGCAATTACGGCCGCGCTGGATGATCCGCACCGGTCTGTTTCTTTACGATCATCTGGGACGCGGGACGCGGCTGCCCGGCTCGCACGCGGTGCGGCTCGACCGGCCGCCTTACGGCTCGGGCCTGAAATCGGAGTTCAAGCACGGCTTCATTTATTCCGACTGCCGGGTGGACGACGTCCGACTCGTTGTGGCGAACGCGCGAGACGCCGTGGCGCGTGGCGCAAGACTGCTGACGCGCACCGAGTGCATAGCTGCGAAGCGCGAAGGCGACTTGTGGCACGCGCGGCTGATGGGGCGGGACGGCGAGCGGGAAGTGGCGGCGCGAGCGATCGTCAACGCCGCCGGGCCGTGGGTGAAAACAGGTCCTGAACGAGCGGCTGCGACAACCCTCGCGCGACAACGTGCGCCTGGTGAAAGGCAGCCACATCGTGGTGCCCGGGCTCTACGCGGGCGATCACGCCTTCATCCTGCAGAACGAGGACCGGCGCGTGGTTTTCATGATTCCCTACGAGGAACGCTATACCCTCATCGGCACGACCGACGTCGCGCACGCGGGCGACCTGTCGTGCCCGCAGGCGAGCGCGATCGAAGTGGAGTACCTCTGCAGCGCCGCCAGCCGCTATCTCGAGCGCGCGCTCACCGCCGCCGACGTCGTCTGGCACTACGCCGGCGTGCGCCCGCTCTACGATGACGGCTCGGCGAACCCCTCGGCGGTGACGCGTGACTACGTACTGCGTCTCGACAGCGATCAGGGCGGCACGCCGGTTCTATCGGTGTTCGGCGGCAAGATCACCACCTATCGGCGGCTAGCCGAGCGCGCGCTCGAGAAGCTAGCGCCGTGGTTCCCGGGTATGGGTCCCGCCTGGACTGCCGCTGCGTTCCTGCCCGGTGGGACTATCCCGGGTGGCGATGTCGCGCGCTTTGAGGAGCATCTGGCCGAGCGCCATCCGCAGCTGCCGCGGCCTTTGTTGCGCGCACTCACCCGGCGTCACGGCACCCTCGTCTACCAAGTGCTCGGCGACGCCGCGACCATGGTGGCATTGGGCGAGCACTTTGGCGCGGACCTTTACGCGCGCGAGGTCGATTACCTGGTCGAGCGTGAGTGGGCGCGGAACGCGGAAGACGTGCTGTGGCGGCGGACCAAGGCCGGCCTGCACCTCGAACCCCGGCAGCGGGAGGCGGTCGCGCGCTATCTAGCGCGGCGCGGACCGACGGTTGCGTAATCGGATCGACGTTCGGCCCCTCACCCTGCGTCCGCGAAGGGTGAAGCAGGTTCCAAGCGACTGTTTGTGCGATAATTTCTTTTCTATGCCCGCGCGTCCTAACGTGGTTATTCTGGCCGCCGGCCAAGGCAAGCGGATGCGCTCGCGCCTGCCCAAGGTGTTGCATCCGTTGGCCGGGCAGCCGCTCATCGCTCATGTGATTGCGACCGCGCGCACTTTGAAGCCCAAGCGGATCTGCGTGGTTTACGGCCATGGTGGAGAGCAGGTGCCGCAGGCGATCGCCGCGCCCGATCTCGTGATGGTCCGGCAGCAGCCCCAGCTCGGCACCGGCGACGCGCTCAAACAGGCGCTCCCGCATCTCAATGGCTCAGGCCGCACCCTCGTGCTCTATGGTGACGTGCCGCTGCTCGGGGCCGAGACGTTATCGACGATGATCGCGGACGGAGGCGACGAGCTGACGCTGCTCACCGTGGAGCTCGAACGCCCTGACGGTTACGGACGCATCGTGCGCAACCGGCGCGGGGATGTGACCCGCATCGTCGAGGAGAAGGATGCCAACCCCGAGCAACGTCGCATCCGCGAAGTGAATACCGGCATCATGGCGCTGCCTACGGCGCGGCTCGAGAGCTGGTTGCACGGGCTTTCTAACCAGAATGCGCAGCGCGAGTTTTACCTGACCGATGTCGTGCGGCTCGCGTTGGCCGACCGCGTTCCGGTGAAAACGATCAGGGCGCGCGATACGCGGGAAGTATTGGGCGTCAACAGCAAGGAGCAGCTCGCGCAGCTCGAGCGCCTGCATCAGTTCCAGACTGCCACCCGCCTCATGGAGCAGGGCGTTACCGTAGTCGATCCGCTGCGCCTCGACGTTCGCGGCAGCCTCGATTGCGGCGCGGACGTCAGGATCGACGTGAACTGTGTATTCGAAGGCGCCGTGACGCTGGCGGACGGCGTCGAAATCGGCGCCAACTGTCTCCTGAAGAATGCCACGGTAGGCCGCGGCAGTCGTATCGAGCCGTTTACGCTGATCGACGAAGCCAAGATCGGGGCCGACTGCCGCGTCGGACCGTACGCGCGCATCCGGCCCGGCACCGAGCTCGGAGAAGACGTGCACATCGGCAATTTCGTGGAAGTCAAGGCAAGCCGGATCGCGGCGCATTCCAAGGCCAATCATCTCTCGTATATCGGCGATTCCACCGTGGGGCGCAACGTCAACATCGGCGCGGGGACCATTACCTGCAATTTCGACGGCGCCAACAAACACCGTACGGTTATCGAGGACGACGTCCACATAGGCTCGGACGTGCAGTTGGTCGCCCCCGTGACCGTTGCGAAAGGGGCGACCATAGGCGCCGGCACCACGGTGTGGAAGGACACGCGCCCCGGTGGCCTGGTGATGAATCCCAAGGCACAGGAGCACCGCCCCGGCTGGAAACGCCCCATCAAGAAAGTGACTCGTGACGAGTGACTCGTGACTGGAAGATAATGCTTCAAGTTCCCTGTCAGAGCTGTCGTTTTCCAGTCACCAGTCACCGGTCACCAGTCACGCCTTAATATCATGTGCGGAATCGTCGGCGCTGCCTCGACGCGCAATGTGGTGGACCTTCTGATCGAAGGCATCAGGAAACTCGAGTATCGCGGCTACGATTCGGCCGGAATCGCGTTCTTAAAGGATGGAAGCCTGGAGCGGCTGCGCTCCACCGGGCGCGTGGCGCAGCTCGAAGAAGTCGCGCGTAAGAATCAGGTCCAGGCGCAGACCGGCCTATCGCACACGCGTTGGGCGACGCACGGCGCGCCGAGCGAGGCGAATGCGCATCCGCATTTCTCCGCGCGCGAAGGTCTGGAGATCGGCGTCGTCCACAACGGAATCGTGGAGAACTACGAGGCGATCCGTACGCGCATGAGGGCGCTCGGCTACGACTTTGCTTCCGAGACCGACACGGAAGTATTGGCCCACCACGTGCATTCGCTGGCGGCCACGGGCCTCACGTTGTTCGAGGCCGTCAAGGCCGCAAGCCGGGTATGGGACGGAGCGTACGCCGCCGGTTTCATATCCAACCGGGAGCCGAACATCGTGGTGGGCGCGCGCAAAGGCTCGCCGCTGCTGGTGGGACTCGGGAAGGATGAGAATTTCCTCGCCTCGGACGCGAGCGCGCTCATCAGCAAGACCCGCGAAGTCGTCTATCTGCTCGAGGGCGACGTCGTCGAAGTGCGTCCCGATCGCGTCAGGATCTGCGACGATGAGGGACGTTTCGTGGACCGGGAGCCCACGCATTCCCGCCTTTCCCGGGACTCGGTCGAGCTCGGGCCATACGCCCACTATATGCAGAAGGAGATCTTCGAGCAGCCGGGCGCGCTCGGAAACACGCTCGAGATGGTGATGAATGCGCAATCTCTCCAGCCCAACCTGTTCGGCGCCGACGCCGAGGCGGTCTTTGCGCGAACCCAGCAGGTGCTGCTGCTCGCCTGCGGCACGAGCTACCACGCGGGGCTGGTGGCGCGCTATTGGCTGGAGGGCATCGCCGGGATGTCCGCGACGGTCGAGATCGCGAGCGAATACCGCTACCGCGATTCCGTGGCGACGCCCGGCACGCTGGTGCTGACGATTTCCCAGTCAGGCGAAACGGCCGACACGATCGCGGCGCTCAGGCACGCGCAGGCGAGCGGGCTCGACGACGCGCTCACGATCTGCAACGTTCCCGAATCGGCGCTGATGCGGCAGTCAAAGCTGCGCTTCCTCACTCGCGCCGGCCCCGAGATCGGCGTTGCTTCCACCAAGGCGTTTACGACGCAGCTCGCTGCGCTCTTCGTGCTGACGCTGGTATTCGCCAAGCTCAAGGGTCGGCTTTCGCCGGAGCGCGAAAAGGACCTGATCGCGCAGCTGCGGCATCTGCCCGCCGCCATGGAGGCGGTGCTCTCGGCGGAACCCGAGGTGCGCATTTGGGCGCGGCGCTTCCAGGCCAAGCATCATGCGCTCTTTCTGGGGCGCGGCGTGCATTTCCCGATCGCGATGGAAGGGGCATTGAAGCTGAAGGAGATCTCGTACATCCACGCCGAAGCCTACGCCGCCGGGGAGCTGAAGCACGGCCCGCTCGCCCTGGTGGACGCCGACATGCCGGTCGTGACGGTAGCGCCCAACGATCAGCTGCTGGAGAAGCTCAAGTCCAACATGCAGGAAGTGCGCGCGCGGGGCGGAGAGCTCTACGTATTCGCGGACCGCGACGCCCACGTCGCCGAAAGCGAAGGCGTGCACGTCATCCGGCTCGTGGATCACGCCGGCCCGCTCTCGCCCATACTGCACGTGATTCCCCTGCAGCTCCTCGCCTACCATGTCGCCTTGCTGCGGCGCACCGACGTGGACAAGCCCAGAAATCTCGCGAAATCGGTAACTGTTGAGTAAGCCAATCCCAAGCACTCTGAGATTTCAGGGTTCAAGCTTGCGGCGTAGGCTAACTTTCGCTTGCGAAAGTTAAGCGCGCGGCTTCCTTGCTTGTGTCGGCAAGCGCTTGGACGCGCGCGGCCGGAGGCACAAGCCGGACAACCTCGCTCCTTTGTGTTGCCGTCCTTTATAGGCGTTCAATGGCGGTGGGTCGCCCTTATTCACCCCGCCGCCGCTTGCGCGGTGCGCGCGCGAGGAGCCGGTCGTAAAGCCAATTCGGCATCACGTGCAGGCAGCGAGCAACCACCGCCATCTGCCAGGGGATCACGGCAAAGGACTTGCCGCGAGCGATGATCACGATCATTTTCTCCGCCGCCCGGTCTGCGCTCATCAGGAACGGCATCGGATAGGGATTGCTCGCCGTCATCGGCGTTTCGATATAACCCGGGCAGATCGTGGTGACCGCGACGCCGGTCGCTCTCAGCTCGACGCGCAGGCTCTCGAGGTAGGCGATCACGGCGGCCTTGGAGGCGGAGTAGGCTGCGCCGCCCGGCAGACCCCGGTAGCCAGCCACGCTCGCGATCCCGACCAGGCTTCCCCGTTCCGCCGCGCGCATGCTGGCGAGGAAAGGCTGGAAAGTGTTGACCACACCGATCACGTTGATGTCGAAGACGTCCTTGAATACGCGCGTATCCTCGGCGAAATCAGTGAGCGTGCCCACGCTCACACCGGCGTTGGCGATGACAATGTCGGGAGCGCCGTGCCGGGAGATGAAATCGCGCGCCGCAGCAGCCATTGCCGCAGCGTCCCGTATATCCAGCGGATAAATCTCGGCTCGGGTCGGAATTTGCACCGCCAACTGCTCGAGCTCGGGCTTGCGGCGCGCGATTAGGCCCAGCGTAGCGCCCTCACGCGCATAGCGCAGCGCTAGCGCGGCGCCAATGCCGCTCGAAGCCCCGGTGATGATGACGCGCCGCGCCTGCCGCATCGGGGTCGTCACGAGTTCTGAAATCTTCGCAGCGGCAGGCGCAATGGGAAATGTCGATAGGAAGGATGGCGTTAAAGGCGATTGACACTGCCTAGATTCCTTCCCGACTGCGTCGGGATTTATCGCCAGCCCCCGATCTTCGACGCTGAGACCGCGCCTCAGGCAGGCACCAAGGGTGGCGGATATGACGAGGCTGGCGATGGCTACTTCGTAGCCCGCCTCTGGCGCGCGATCTGGATCAGATCTTCGAGCACCGGGATCATGCCTTTGAGCGATGGCGCCATGCTGCCCGAAGTGATATAGCGGCCGTCCACGACCAGCGAAGGAGTCCCCTCCACGGTATAGACCTGCGTGGCGCGCTTTGCGCGGGCAAGGCTGCCGTCCACTTCCGGCGAGAAGTACGCATCCACCCACTTCCGGCGCTCGATGCCGTTCTTGACCGCCCACTGCTCCATGACATCGGGCTTCGCCATGTGCAACTCTTCCACGTGGTAGCTGTGATAGACCTTGAGGTGCAGGCGCTCGACCTCGTTCAGAAGCTCCAGCGCGTAGAAGATCCGCGCATGCGGCGCCCAGGTGTCCCTGAGGAGGGCCGGAATGCGCCGCAACGTCACGTCGGGCGGCTTGCGTTTGAGCCAGCCTTCCAGCGCGGGTTGCAATTCGTTGCAGTGAGGGCAGCCGTACCAGAAGAAGTCGATGACCTCTATCCTGTCCCCGGTCTCGGTGGGTTGCGGCGGCTGGACCAGCCGGTACTCGATATTCTGGCGGGCGCGCACGGCATCCTGCGCCCGCGCCGCGCCAGCAAAGGCGAGCACCGACGCTTGAATTCCGAGAAGGACTATCTGACGACGCTTCATGGCCGAAGGACTCTCACTTGGCGGCGGGCTTGCCGCGCGCCATGGAGATGAGCACATCGAGATTCTGGAAGAACTTGTCATAGCTCAAGCTCCCGTCCGCGTTGCCGTTGCCTTTCATCGATGGCGAGGTGAGATACCGCCCGTTGACGACGAGGACCGGTGTGTAGGGCACATCGTAGTTACGGGTGAGCTCCACCGCCCGCTGGGTGCGGTTGGCTACCGCGAAAGAATTGTAGATGTCCGCGAACTTCTGTCGGTCCACGCCCTTGGACGCGACCCAGTCGAACAGCGGCTTGGGATCGCGCGCGAGCACCTTGGGATCGAGCGTTCGCTGCTCATGGATTGCAGCGAAGAGATCGTGGTGCAGCTTGTCGGTGAGCCCCATCGCTTCGATCGCATAGTAGGCACGGGCGAGCTGCAGCCAGTTATCCTGGAGCACAGCGGGGATGCGCCGGAATTCGATGTCCGCGGGTTTACGCTTGAGCCATGTCCTGAGCGGCGCCTGCAGGTTGTTGCAGTGCGGACAGGCGTACCAGAAAAATTCGATCACTTCGGCCTTTTTTCCGCTTTCCGTCGGCTGCGGCGGGTCGATCAGCTCGTAATGGGTACCTTTCACGAGCTGGGCGGCCGCCGTGCCGCTCAACGCCAGGCACAAAGCCGCGAATGCAAAGATACTCTTCATCAGTCTCATCGTTTCTCCGCTTACACTCAGAGATTACCTAGTTTGATCGCTGCGCATCTTGCACCTTGATGAGCGCAGTGTCGTAACCGTTTTGCTTCAGGACGTCCCGCGTGCTGTTGAGCGCCTCGATGCTCCCATAGGGGCCGATGCGCACCCGATGTACGACCCCCTTGTCAGGCAACGTGGTGGTCTGGATCGTCGCCTCGACCCCGATCAGCGCGAGCCGGGCCTTCAAGTTGTCGGCGTCGGGCGCGTTCTGGAACGCCCCCGCCTGCAGGAAAAACGCATCTCTCTCGGGTGCGGTTGACGCCTTTTGCGCGTCCTTGAGCTGGTGGTCGGTCGCCGGCTGCTCATAACCCGGCAATATCTTGTAGAAATCGAAGCGCGGCTTGCCTTCCGGGGTAGCCTTGGTCATCTTGTCCTCGGACTTGGCTCCATTCCGGGCTTCTCCCTTCACCCCGGCCTTTGCTGGCGGCGTTGCACGCGAGAGGAACGGGCTCGGCATCTTGTTGATGTACCAGGCCACGCCGAGCGCGATGGACAGTCCGAGCACCAGACCGATCAGTATGCCCACCAGCAGTGATCCGCCGCTGTCGCGCGAGCCCGGCCTGCGTTCGACCTTTTTGTAGTCCTTCGACATCCTGATATCTTAACCCAAGCTCACATTCTTTCGGGCGCCGAAACGCCCAGCAGCGCGAGTCCATTGCGCAACACTTCGCGGACCGCGGCGACCAGCGCCAACCGTCCGAGTCTCACGCTATCCTCTTCGACCAGGATGCGCGTTGCGTTGTAATAGCTGTGAAAGGCCGCTGCAAGCTCTCTCAGGTAAAAAGCGATCAGATGCGGCGCAAGGTCGCGCGCCGAGTCCTCCACGGTCTCGGGGTATTCCAACAGTCGCGTAAGCAGAGCCACCTCGTGCTCGGAAACGAGCCTGGACGTTTCGGCGCCGTCGAGCGCGCTGGGGTCTTCCCCCCATTGATCAAGAACGCTGCAAACGCGCGCGTGAGCCATTTGCACGTAATATACGGGGTTTTCGGTACTCTGCGACTTGGCGAGATCGAGATCGAAATCGAGGTGCTGATCGCTCTTACGCAGCACGTAGAAGAACCGCGCCGCGTCGTTGCCTACCTCGCGTCTGAGCTCCCTCAGGGTCACGAAATCACCGGCGCGGGTGGACATCGAAACCTTCCCGCCTCCGCGATAGAGCACCGCGAACTGCACCAGCGCGATGGTGAGCTGCTCGGGATTGCGGCCGAACGCGGCGAGAGCGCCCTTCACACGCGTGGCGTAGCCGTGATGGTCCGCGCCCCATACGTCGATCGCCAAGTCAAAGCCGCGCTCGAACTTGTTGAGATGATAGGCGATGTCCGACGCGAAGTAGGTATGCTGTCCGTTCTCGCGCTGCACGACGCGGTCTTTTTCGTCACCGAAGGCGGTCGAGCGAAACCATCTCGCGCCGTCCTTGGCGTAGACATATCCGCGTGCCTCGAGCGCAGCAAGCGCGCGCTCAACCAGGCCGGAATCGTAGAGGGAGCGTTCGTGGAACCAATGATCGAATTCGACTCCGAACTCCGCGAGGTCGTTGCGGCAGTCTTCGAGCTGCTCGTTCAACGCGAATCCGTGGATAAACGCATAATCCTCGCCCAGCTCGCGCTTCGCGAGGTCGATCAGGGCATCGAGACGCGTCTCCGGGTCGGTCGTGGCGAGCGCCGGCCGGAATATATCAGGATTGGCACCGCGCCTGAACCGCGTGCCGTGCCCAGCGTGGATCGCGCGGGCCATATCGCGGACATACTCACCTTGATAGGCGTTGGCGGGAAATTCAACGCTCACGCCGGCGAGTTCGAGGTAGCGCAACCAGGTCGAGAGCGCGAGGATATCGATCTGGCGTCCGGCGTCGTTCACGTAATACTCGCGCGCGACTTTGAACCCCGCGGCGGCAAGCACGTTGCTTAGGCTCGCACCGTATGCGGCGCCCCGCCCATGGCCTACGTGCAGCGGCCCGGTCGGATTGGCGGAAACGAATTCGACCTGGACCTTCTTGCCCTCCCCGAGGCTCACCCGCCCGTAGCGCGCGCCGGCTGCCAGAATGCGGTTGACGACGCGCTGCCTGTAGCCCGGCTTGAGAAACAGATTGATGAACCCGGCGCCCGCCACTTCCGCCTTTTCGAGCTCAGGGGCCGGCGGCAAGGCTTGAACGAGCCGGGTCGCGATCTCGCGCGGAGGCCGTTTGAGCGCCTTGGCGAGCTGCAGCGCGACGTTGCACGCATAGTCACCATGCGCGGCCTGCTTCGGACGCTCCAGCGCGATCGCAATCCCGGTGTGATCGGGAGCGACGGTTTCGACGGCTGCGGCCAGCGCCCCCGCCAGCCGCGCCCTCGCGTCCTCGGCAGGCGCCGCAGTCATCTCCGGCCCGATCAAGACGCGAAGCGAGGAACCGACCCGGCGGCCGAGCCCGCCGGGATCCGTTGCGAGAGCTCGGGACGATTCGCCACTTTGACGTCGTAAGCGAGGAGGTCACGGCGCGCTTCGGCGTCGGTAACCGGCTCCACCCCGTGGAACGAGTTGTTGGTCTTGACGAACGCAAAGAGCGAGTTTGGCAGGTATGGTATGGTAAATACGCGGCGGAACAGATCGAACGGATAATGCGGCCCGCCCGCGCATGCAAAATGGGGATCCTTCGGTACATAGATCGACGTCCCCAAGTGTGACTGCGAATCATCCGCCGGCAGATAGAACAGGAACGACAGTACTTTTTTCGGCGCGTCGGTATGGGGGCCAAGCGAATACTGGGTGTAGTCCTGCACGACATACCCTTCGTCGAAGAACTGCGCGGTGCGCAGGTCGCCGAGCCGCTGCTCCAGGAATTCGCCGAATTTGGGCACCATGAGAGCCCCGAAGGCGCCGCCGATCAGCCAACTCGCAACACCATTCCAGAAACTGCGAAAAGGCTCGGCGATGCCATCGATCTTATCCGGGACCAGTGGCAGTACCCACCGCGACTCGCTGAAAGTCCCGGTCCCGGTGACCATTCCGAGCGTCTTTATCGTCTGGAGTGCGTCCTTGGGGGGCAGGTGTGCCCTCATCTCGTGATAGAAATCCGGCGGGAATACCTCCCGTACCATGACGTGTGGATAGGGAAAGAGCCTGATGGGCGCGTTCGCGACCTTATAGAGCACGTGCAGGCTAACGTCGGAAAACATATTCGGCGCACCCTTTGAATGGTCCGCTCTGGCGAGGATCGAGTTTTTCGTATTAGTCGAGGGTCAGCATGAGCGCGCGCGGGGCGGTGGATAGTACGTCGAATCCAGACGAAGAAACGAATTTTATCACGGCATTGAAGAGCGCCCGGTCGCTCAGAACTCGAGCGGGTCGACGTCCAGCGACCAGCGGGCGCGCGTAACGCGTTGCGCGGCGAGTTGGCCATACCAGCCATGGAGGAACTGCTGCAGCTGGGAGCGCGACTCGCACTGCACGAGGAGCTGGGCGCGTTCCCTTCCGGCGCGTCGCGCCATCGCGGCAGGCACCGGATCGTAGATCGTAACCGGCGGGTTGAGCCGTCTCGCCTGGCGCGCCGCCGCGGCGAGGAAATCGAGGGCTGTGGCGAGCCGTGGCGCCTCCGCTCTCAGCAGCGCCTGGTGGATAAACGGCGGGAAACCCGCCTGTCGGCGCTCCGCGAGCAGGTTTTCTGCAAAGGCGCGGTAATCGTGGCGCTGCAGCGCCTGATAAAGAGGATGGTCCGGAAATTCTGTCTGGATCAGGACCGTCCCTTGCGTGGCACCCCGACCGGCGCGCCCGGCAACTTGGGTGAGCAAGGCGAACAGGCGCTCTGAGGCACGGAAGTCCGCGCTATAGAGCAGACTGTCGGCATTCAGCACGCCGACCAGGTTGAGATGCGGAAAATCGTGTCCTTTCGCGAGTATCTGGGTGCCTACCAGGATGTCGACCTCCCGTTGCTGGATCTGGCGGCGCATGGAACGCCAGGCGTGGCGCCGGCGTGTGCTGTCGCGATCGATGCGCAGGACCCGCGCCCGCGAGAACTGCGCGGCGAGCGCGGTCTCGACGCGCTGCGTACCCTGGCCAATGGGGGCGAGGTCCTGGTTGCCGCATTGCGGGCAAGCGGCCGGCAACGGCGCCTGGTGCCCGCAATGATGGCAGCGTAGCTCGCGATCCTCGAGGTGAAGCACGAGCTGCGCCGAGCAGCGGTGGCAGCCCGAGATCCAGCCGCAGCTGCGGCACAGTAGCACGGGGGCATAGCCGCGGCGGTTGATGAAAATCAGACTTTGCTCAGCGCGCGCATGAGAGTCACGTACCGCGTTGAGCAGCGGCGCCGACAGTCCCTCTCCGAGATGCTCCTTGCGGGTGTCCACGCACTCGATCGCGGGCGCGGGAGCGCCGATACGCTGCGTGAGCGTAAGCATGCGGTAACGCGCCGTCACCGCATTGTGGTAAGTCTCGAGCGCGGGAGTGGCGGAGCCGAGTACGACAGGCACGCCCCGCTGCCGAGCGCGGACGACCGCCAGGTCGCGCGCCGAGTAGCGGAAGCCCTCCGCCTGCTTGAACGAAGCATCGTGCTCCTCATCGACGATGACAATTCCCAGCTCGGGCATGGGCGTGAACACGGCAAGCCGGGTGCCGAGCACGATACGGGCGCGACCGGTATGCGCGGCCATCCAATGCGCGTAACGCTCGCCGTCATTCAAGCCGCTGTGCAGGCTTGCGGCGCGCGTGTCCGGAAAGCGGGCCGTTATCAGGGCTTCGAGCTGGGGCGTCAATGCGATCTCCGGCACGAGCAGCAGCGCCTGGCGGCCTTGCGCCAGGATCGCCGCGATCGCATGCAGATAGACTTCGGTCTTGCCGCTGCCGGCCACGCCCAATAGCAGGTAAGGCTTGAACGCCCCGAGGTTTGCGCATACTTGAGCGACCGCGCCGGCCTGCTCGGGCGTGAGTAGCGGGGGCGGTGCAGGGACGCTTGCAGCGGCTGCCGCCTGCTCGGGTGCGCGTTCTTGTGTGATCCAGCCGCTCTCGATCAACTGCTTCAGAATCCGCGGTGCCTGCTGCGACAGGGCCTTGATGGCGGCGTAATCGAGCGGTCGTTCCTGCAGCCGCTCGAGCAATCGCCGCTTCGCCACGGACCGCGCTGGCAGCGTTGGGGGACCTGCCGACTTGCCGGCCTCGGTCACGACGTAGAGGCCGCCCAACTTTTGCGGTTGCGCCATGCCGGCGCGGCGCAGCCGTGCCGGCATGGCGCCCACCACCACTGCGCCCAGTGGATGATGGTAGTAGTCGCTCGCAAACCGCAGCAACTCGAGATCAGCTGCTGCGAGTGCGGGCCCTTCACGCAACACCTTTACGACGCGCTTCAACCGTTCTGGAGACACCTCCGAGCTGCGGGCGAGCTCCATGATCACGCCGACCGCGGTTTTCTTCCCGAACGGCACGAGTACGCGCTGGCCCACGTCCGTGTGCGTCACCTCATCAGCACGGTAGTCGAAGAGCGTGGGTAGCGGCACATCCAGCGCAACGCGTATGACATTGATCGCGGCGTTCACAAGGGTAATGGGTCGATTTGCCCGGTGGATAACTACAGTACTTCGATTGCAGGCCAGTATTTTGCCTGAGCGCTCAAGCTCAGCGGGAAACAGCAACGGCAGTTGGGTTATTTAAGCGTGGCGTAGAGCTGAGGAAAAGCGACGTGCCACTTGATTCTCGATTGCCCTGCATGAGGACCAAATGAAACCCTTCGACCTCTGGGCAAGGCCGGGAAATTGCGTTTTCAAACTGACCCGTTACCTCACAAGGTGAAGCGGTTTCTGTGAAACGCGGGCAAACGCCTTACGCGGTAAGGGATTTTGGGGTTATTAACAGCGCGCTGTGGATAAGTCTGTTAATGATGGCCTGCCTGGACGCCGCGTGGGTTGGAGCTGTTGCATAAGTGGAAGAACATCCTACTTTCAGGGAAGACAATTAGTGCATTAAAAATCAATGAGTTGATTAACTGGCGGTGCCCGGCGCGACACTGAATGCGATTCCCGCAACAGACCGGGCCTGTGTGTGCATAAGTGAGGCCGCCGATTGCCCGGAAAGCCAGAACTGGTGCGGGTTTTCAGTGATATTGCCGACTAAGTTCATGCACCGCCGCGACGAGAGCGGCCACCCCTTGTGGTGGCGTGTAGCGCGAGACCCCATGCCCCAGATTAAATACGTGGCCGCCGCCGCTGCCGTACTGCGCAAGCACGTCTGCGGTGCGGCTGCGTATCTTGTTCGGAGTGGCGAAGAGCACACTCGGATCAAGATTTCCCTGCAACGCAACCCGGTCGCCGATACGGTGGCGCGCCGCTCCGAGATCCAGCGTCCAGTCAATGCCTATGGCATCGCAACCGCTGTTTGCCATGGTTTCTAGCCATCCCCCCCCGCCCTTTGTGAACAAGATATTGGGCACGCGCTCGCCATCGCGCTGCCGGCACAAGCCGTCCAGGACCTGCTGCATGTAACCCAGCGAAAACTCGCGGTACTCCGCGGGCGCCAGCGTACCGCCCCAGGTATCGAAAATCATGACGGCCTGTGCGCCGGACTCGATCTGGGCGTTGAGATACGCGGTCACCGCACGGGCATTCACCTGAAGGATGTGGTGCAGCAACTCGGGCCGGTTGAAGAGCATGGTTTTGGTTTGCCGGAAATCGGTGCTCGAACCCCCCTCCACCATATAGCAGGCAAGCGTGAACGGGCTGCCCGCAAAGCCGATCAGTGGAACACTTCCGGCCAGTGTCCGACGTGCCTGGGCCACCGTGTCGAGCACGTAACGCAAACTCCGGTCGGGATCCGGTGCGGCGAGGTCAAGGATGTCCCGTTCCTCGCGTAACGGCCGCTCCAAGCGTGGCCCTTCGTTGTCCACGAATTGCAACCCGAGGCCCATTGCGTCGGGGATAGTCAGTATGTCCGAAAAGACGATGGCCGCGTCCAGCGGAAAGCGTGCCAGCGGCTGCAACGTCACCTCGGTGGCGAGGTCGGGATTCCGGCACAGCGCAAGGAAGTTACCCGCGCGCGCGCGCGTCTCATTGTATTCGGGCAGATAACGACCTGCCTGCCGCATCAGCCAGATCGGGGTGTACGGTGTTGGCTGCCGCAGCAAGGCCCGAATCAGCGTGTCATTCTTGAGTCGGGTCATCAACCGCTGAGACACAAAGGCGCAGGGGAAAGCCGAATCATATAGTTCTCCGCGTCCGAGCGCCTCCGTGGTGAAGCGCCGGGGGTGCGGGGTGCCGGATATGGACTCTCCCGTATCTAACAGGAAGAGCGCCCGCGTCGAACTCGTGGGGGCGCAAATTGAGGCGACAGGGGGTGCGGGACGCTGTTGCAGGTAAGCGCCAACTAACATACGTGCAGCCGGGGGTGCGGGGCGCGGGAAGGCTCCAGAGGTAGTTGCTGGAAGGGGCCCGGGTCGGACTCGCGTAGACGCAAATTGACGCGATCGGGGGGGTACGGGGGTGCGGGAAGGCCCCTCGCGCATTTGCAGGAAGGGGCCCGCACCCCCTGCTCGTTAACGCGGCAATTCCGAAGACCCCATCAGGAATTCGTCCACCGCGCGCGCACATTGGCGGCCCTCGCGGATCGCCCACACCACCAGCGACTGGCCGCGGCGCACATCGCCGGCGGCGTACACTTTAGTCGCCGATGTCGCGTAGCAACCCTGGCCGTCGGTCGTGGCTTTGGCGTTGCCGCGGGCATCCTTCTCCACGCCAAACTCCTCGAGCATGGACTGTACCGGAGAAACGAAACCCATCGCGAGCAACACGAGATCCGCCGGCAGCATGAACTCGGTGCCTGCCATTTCCTGCATCTTGCCGTCTTTCCACTCGAGGCGCACAGCCTTGAGCGCTTTCACCTTGCCGCTCTCTTTTCCGTCACCGCCGATGAATGCTTTGGTCGCGATAGCCCAGTCGCGTTTTACGCCTTCCTCGTGCGACGAAGACGTCCGCAACAGCAGGGGCCAGTTCGGCCACACCGGATTGCGCTCCAGATCCTTCGGTTTTTCCAGGAGCTCGATCTGGGTCACCGATTTCGCGCCATGGCGATTCGACGTGCCGACGCAATCGGAGCCCGTATCACCGCCGCCGATGATCACTACGTGCTTGCCGGTGGCCCACAGGTCCGGTACGCCCGTGTCTCCAGCAACTCGCTTGTTCTGCAAGGGGAGAAACTCCATTGCGTAATGCACGCCGTCGAGCTCCCGTCCCGGGACCGGCAGGTCGCGCGGCTGTTCTGCGCCGCCGGCCAGCACCACGGCATCGAACTGAGACAGGAGCTTTTCAGGCGCAACCGATTCCCGGGCCCAGTCAACGACGCCCCGTCCGGGACGCTGCTTGCCGATGAGTACTGCGGGGCGAAAGGTCACGCCCTCCGCCTCCATCTGCTGCATGCGCCGGTCGATCAGCCATTTTTCCATCTTGAAGTCGGGAATACCGTAGCGCAGCAGCCCGCCGATCCGGTCGCTCTTTTCGTACACCGTCACGGCGTGCCCCGCACGCGCAAGCTGCTGCGCGCACGCGAGACCTGCCGGCCCTGAACCGATGATTGCCACTTGTTTTTCGGTCCGATGCGCCGCCGGCTGCGGTTTGACCCACCCCTCCTCCCACGCCTTGTCGATGATCGCATGCTCGATCGATTTGATGCCGACCGGGTCGTCGTTGATGCGGAGCACGCACGCTTCCTCGCAGGGCGCGGGGCAGATGCGGCCTGTGAACTCGGGGAAGTTGTTGGTGGAGTGGAGCGTCTCGATGGCGTTCTTCCAGTCCTGCCGGTAGACGAGGTCGTTCCAGTCCGGGATGATGTTGTTGACGGGGCAGCCGCTCATGCAGAACGGGATGCCGCAGTCCATGCAGCGCGCCCCCTGGACGGCAGCCGCCTCGTCCGAAAGGCGCGGAATGAACTCGCGGTAGTGCTGCTTGCGCGCGTCCTTCGGCTCGTAGGTCTCCTTGACGCGCGCGTGCTCCAGGAATCCGGTTATCTTGCCCATTGCAGTTGGCAGTTTTCCGCGCGCACGCTTCGCGCGCTTTACGATTTTGGTATTTGTTTATGCCCGATGCCCGCTCTGCTGGCGCAGACTTGCGCGGACGCCCCCGGGCATCGGGCATCAGGCGGCGATTTTCTTGCTCTTCGCCGCCAGCTCGCCGAGCGCGCGGCGGTACTCGTTCGGGAACACCTTGACGAATCTGGCGCGGTACTCGGCCCAATTGTCTAGTATCGAGCGCGCTCGGACGCTGCCGGTATGGCGCGCGTGCTGCTCGATCAGCTGCTTGAGTAGGACCTCGTCCGCAATGCCCAGATGCCAGAGATCGCGCGCGACCTTCGCTTCCTGCTCCGCTTCCGACAGCACGGGCTCGAGCGTCACCATCGCGGGATTGCAGCGGTCGCGGAACGATCCTTCGTCATCGAGCACATAGGCGATGCCTCCCGACATGCCGGCGCCGAAATTGCGGCCGGTGGCGCCGAGGACGGCCACCGTCCCGCCGGTCATGTATTCGCAGCCATGGTCGCCGACGCCCTCGACCACGGCGCGGGCGCCTGAATTCCTCACGGCGAAGCGCTCACCCGCCACGCCTCTAAAATACGCCTCGCCCGCGATCGCGCCGTAGAGCACGACGTTGCCGGTGATGATGTTCTCGGTCGGCTCGCCGCGGAACTTGGGTGATGGCTGTATGGAGATGCGCCCGCCGGAAAGGCCTTTGCCGCAGTAATCGTTGGTGTCGCCAATGAGATCCAGGGTCACGCCCTTTGCCAGGAACGCGCCGAAGCTCTGCCCGGCCGAGCCGGCGAACCGGATATGGATGGTGTCATCGGGCAGCCCGCCGTGGCCGTAACGCTTCGCGATCTGCCACGACAGCATGGTGCCGACGGTGCGGTTGATGTTGCGGATCGGCGTTTCGATGGTCACCTTCTCGCCGCGTTCCAGCGCCGGCGCCGCAAGCTCGATCAATCGATTGTCGAGCGCTTTTTCGAGCCCGTGATCCTGTTTCTCGCAGTGATAGCGCGCAGGGCCACCCGAATGAGCGGCCGGTACGTCCGGCATCGCGAAAATCCTTGAAAAATCAAGTCCTTTAGCCTTCCAGTGTGCGATGCCCTTGCGCATGTCGAGTAGGTCGGTGCGGCCAATCAGATCGTTCACGCGCCGGATGCCGAGCTGAGCCATCAGCTCGCGCATCTCCTCAGCGACGAAGAAGAAGTAATTGACCACGTGCTCGGGCCGGCCCTCGAATTTCCTGCGCAGGACCGGATCCTGAGTCGCCACCCCGACCGGACAGGTATTGAGATGGCACTTGCGCATCATGATGCAGCCCTCTACCACCAGCGGGGCGGTAGCGAAGCCGAATTCATCGGCGCCGAGGATCGCCCCGATCACCACGTCGCGGCCGGTCTTCATCTGGCCGTCGACTTGGACCGCGATGCGGCCGCGCAGGCGATTCAATACTAGCGTCTGCTGCGTCTCGGCGAGTCCCAGTTCCCACGGCGTGCCCGCGTGCTTGATCGAGGACCAGGGCGAGGCGCCCGTGCCGCCGTCATGCCCGGCGATTGTCACGTGATCGGACTTGCCCTTTGAAACACCGGCCGCGACCGTGCCCACGCCGACCTCCGATACGAGCTTGACCGAAATGGCGGCTGCCGGATTCGAATTCTTCAGGTCGTGTATGAGCTGCGCCAGGTCCTCGATCGAATAGATGTCGTGGTGCGGTGGCGGAGAGATCAACTCCACGCCCGGCGTGGCATAGCGCAGCTCGGCGATGTACTCGGAGACCTTCTTGCCGGGAAGCTGTCCGCCCTCGCCGGGCTTGGCACCCTGGGCGATCTTGATCTGCAGCATCTCGGCGCTCGCCAGGTACTCGGCGGTGACCCCGAAGCGTCCCGACGCAACCTGCTTGATCTTCGACTTGAGAGAATCGCCTTCGCGCAGCTCGATGTCGGTTTCGACCCTGCCCTTCCCGAGCCGGGATTGCAGCGTCTCCCCCGCCTTGACCGGCGCGTAGCGGTTGCGGTCCTCTCCGCCTTCGCCGGTGTTCGATTTGCCGCCGATGCGGTTCATGGCGATGGCGAGCGTGGTGTGCGCCTCGGTCGAGATCGAGCCGAGCGACATCGCGCCGGTCGAGAAGCGCTTGACAATCTCGGCGGCGGGCTCCACTTCCTCGATCGGCACCGGCTGCACCAATCCAAAGCGGAATTCGAACAACCCGCGGAAGGTCATGTGACGCTGCGCCTGGTCGTTGATGAGCGCCGCGTATTCCCGGTAGGTGCCATAGGAGTTCGCGCGCGCCGATTGTTGGAGCTTGGCGATCGCGTCGGGGGTCCAGGTGTGGTCCTCCCCGCGCACGCGCCAGGCGTACTCGCCGCCCGCATCGAGCATCGTCGCGAGCACCGGATCCGCCGCGTCGAACGCGTCCCGGTGGATGCGGATTGCCTCCTCGGCGACCTCGAACAGGCCGATCCCTTCGACGTTGGACGCGGTGCCGGTAAAGTACCTGTCGACGAGCGATCGCGCCAGGCCCACCGCCTCAAAGATTTGCGAGCCGGTGTAGGACATGTAGGTCGAGATGCCCATCTTGGACATCACCTTCTTCAGGCCTTTGCCGATCGCCTTGACGTAGCGCTGTATCGCCTTCGAGGCGGCAACACGCGCATCTGGCAAATGACCCGGGTGCATCGCGAGCACGGTTTCGAGTGCGAGATAGGGGTGCACGGCTTCGGCGCCGTAACCGCCCAGCAGCGCGAAATGGTGCGTCTCGCGCGCACTGCCGGTCTCCACCACGAGCCCGGTGCTGGTGCGTAGCCCCTCGCTGACGAGGTGCTGGTGGATCGCCGAAAGCGCCAGCAGCGCCGGTATCGCGACGCGCTCGCGGCCCACCAGCCGGTCGGAAATCACGATAATCGAGTAGCCGGAGCGCACCGCGTCCTCGGCCTGCGCCGCGAGCGAGGCGAGCCGCGCCTCGACCGCTTGCTTGCCCCAGGCGACAGGGTAGGTAATGTCGAGCTCGCAGGCTTTGAACTTGCCCCCGGTGTAGCGCTCGATATGCCGGATCTTCTCCATCTCGTAGAAGTCGAGCACCGGCTGCGACACCTCGAGCCGCAGCGGCGGGTTCAACTCGTCGATGCCGAGAAGATTCGGCTTCGGGCCGATGAACGAAACGAGCGACATCACCAGTTCCTCGCGGATCGGATCGATCGCGGGGTTGGTTACCTGCGCGAAGAGCTGCTTGAAATAGTGGTAGAGCGTCTTGTTCTTGCCGGAGAGCACGGCGAGCGGCGAATCGTTGCCCATCGAGCCCACCGGCTCCTCGCCCGCCGCCGCCATCGGCTGCATGATGAACTTGAGGTCCTCCTGCGTGTAGGCGAACGCCTGCTGGCGGTCGAGCACCGGCACCCTGGACTTTAGGGGCGGAGTCCTTTCGGTCTCGACCTCGTCCAACTTGACGCGGATGCGCTCGATCCACTCGGCGTACGGCTTTGCGCCGGCGAGGGCGTCTTTCAGCTCCTTGTCGTCGACGATGCGGCCTTTCTCGAGGTCCACCAGGAACATCTTGCCGGGCTGTAGGCGCCACTTCTTGATGATTCGTTCCTCCGGCACGGGGAGACACCCGCATTCCGAGCCCATGATCACCAGATCGTCCGCAGTGACGATGTAGCGCGAGGGTCGCAAGCCGTTGCGGTCGAGCGTCGCGCCGATCTGACGGCCGTCGGTGAACGCGATCGAGGCGGGCCCGTCCCAGGGCTCCATCATCGCGGCGTG
Source organism: uncultured beta proteobacterium (assembly GCA_963802355.1). GTDB lineage: Bacteria > Pseudomonadota > Gammaproteobacteria > Burkholderiales > SG8-41 > SG8-41. The sequence continues at coordinate 244,453 of CAWDIV010000019.1, forward strand.
GTACTCGTAGAAGGCCCGCCGCGCCGGATCCATCAGCGTATGGTTCTCCCACGCTTCCGGAATCATCATCATCATGGCGTGGGCGACCGAATAGCCGCCCATCACCAGGAGTTCGACGGCGTTGTCGAAGGAAGCCGAGTCGGACTGTCCGTCGTAGATCAACGGCCAGAGCTTGTCGAGGTCTTTGCCCAGTATCGGCGAGGAGATCGCTCCCTGCCGGGCGCGGATCCAGTTGACGTTGCCGCGTACCGTGTTGATCTCGCCGTTGTGGCAGATGATGCGGAACGGATGCGCGAGATCCCACGACGGAAAGGTGTTGGTCGAAAAGCGCTGGTGCACCAGCGCGAGTGCCGATTCGACGCGCGGATCCTTCAGGTCCACGTAGTACTCGCCGACCTGGTAGGCGAGGAGCATCCCCTTGTAGCACACGGTGCGCGCCGACATCGAGGGCACGTAGAACTCCTTGCCATGCGCAAGTTTGAGTGCCTGAATTGCGTGTCCGGAGCTTTTTCTGATGATGTAGAGCTTGCGCTCGAGCGCATCGGTGACCATGACCCGCTTGCCGCGACCGATGAACACCTGACGGATGACCGGTTCGAGTTTCTGCGCCGACTCCGCGAGATCCGCGTTGTCGACCGGGACGTTACGCCAGCCCAGCAGGACCTGTCCTTCGTCGTTGATGGCCCGCTCGATCTCGTACTCGCAGGCGATGCGCGAAGCGGGGTCGCGCGGCAGGAACACCATGCCGACGCCGTACTGGCCGGCGGGCGGGAGCTTAACGCCCTGCTTTGCCATCTCCTCACGCAAGAACCGGTCGGGAATCTGTATGAGGCAGCCTGCGCCGTCGGAGAGCTTGGGATCCCAGCCGACCGCGCCGCGGTGAGTAAGATTCTTCAAGACGGTGAGGCCTTGCTCGACGATCGAATGCGATTTCTTCCCCTTGATATGCGCGACAAAGCCGACGCCGCAAGCGTCGTGCTCGCGCGCCGGATCGTACAAACCCTGGGCCGGAGGCAACCCTAGCTGGTTCACCATGTCTCCCGAAAAACCCTTTATAACAATGTCCTGCCGCGTATATGCTGCAATGCAGCAAGCCGGCTAACCCGTTGAGCGCAAGTAGGAAGTCTACCGGCTTGGCCCGCACCTGTCACCCGGAACGGCACCGCTTCGAGCTAGTGGCGGGCAACCGCGACCCCCGGTTCGCGTGCAATCCACGATTCTCAGCGTATGTGCAGTTCCGGTGCGCCTGCGAGGAGGGTAGTGGAGCACGCGGGCTAATGCGCAACGAGTTACCGCATCCAAGTGAATATGACGGAAGGGGGGCGCCGGAGTTTCAGAAACTCCATTAGCAGCATTCCGGGGCGCGATGCCAGTCGAAGCTGCGATCAGACGCGCCGGCGTCGTCCATGGTTGAGGTAGGTTCTAGATCTGTTCGATGGCGAAGAGCCGGTGGTGTTCCAGTATGGCGTAACGATCCGTCATTCCCGCCACGTAATCCGCGATCGCCCGTGGCGCATCTTTTTGCGCCCGCTCCTGAAACTCCGGCGGCAAGAGCCGCGTGTCGGACAGAAAAGCCTGGAAGATCTCGGTGACGATCCGACGCGCCTTTGCGCTCATGCGCACGACGCGGTAATGCCGGTAGAGATGATCGTGGAGGAAGCGTTTGAGTTCCAGGCTCTCGTCGCGGATCTGCCGGCTGAATGCGATCAACGGTGGCGCGGCGCGCACCTCCTCGACTGAGCCGGGCGCGTGGGAGCGGATGTTCCGCGCGCTCGCCCGGATGAGATCGGTCACCAAAGTATCGATGACCCTGCGCACGGTTTCGTGGATCAGGCGTCGCTCGGCCAGCCGGGGGTGTTCCTTCAGCACCGCTTTCATGTGACGCGCGAAGATCCTGATATCGGCCAACTGCTGGAGGGTGAGGAGGCCGGAACGCAGCCCGTCGTCCACGTCGTGATTGTTGTAGGCGATTTCGTCGGCGAGATTAGCGAGTTGCGCTTCCAGCACCGGCTGCCGCCGCCGGAGGAAGCGCTCTCCGACCTCGCCGAGCAGGCGCGCATTTCTGAGGGAGCAGTGCTTGAGTATGCCCTCCCGCGTCTCGAAGGTGAGGTTCAATCCATCGAACGCCGCATAGCGCTGCTCGAGCAGGTCCACTACCCGCAGCGACTGGAGATTGTGCTCGAAACCGCCGTAGGGCTTCATGCAGGCGTTCAACGCATCCTGGCCGGTGTGTCCGAACGGGGTGTGACCCAGGTCATGGGCGAGCGCAATGGCTTCGGTCAAGTCCTCGTCGAGCCTCAAGCTCCGCGCCACGGAGCGCGCGATTTGGGCTACTTCCAGGCTGTGGGTGAGCCGCGTCCTGAAGAGATCGCCTTCGTGATTGACGAACACCTGGGTCTTGTATTCGAGCCGCCGAAACGCCGTCGAATGGATAATGCGGTCGCGGTCGCGCTGGTACTCGCTGCGGTTGCGCGGGGGCGCCTCGCGCTGGCGGCGGCCGCGCGTGTGTTCTGCACGCGCCGCATAGGGCGCGAGATCAGGCATGCGTGGAGGATTGCGCCGGTCCAGCCACCGACGCAATCCTTATGCACGGCCGCCCGCAAGATTTCGGCGGGAAAAACCGGCAGATCCGGGAATACGAGTTGGGTCTAACTGGAACCAGCGGGGCAGAAATCGTCGCACGATCAACCATCTTGAGTCCCCGGGTGGTCTTGCGGTAAGCGGGCCTGTCGGAGACCTAGGTCCGACAGTCCGCTAGCACGTCGGCGAGCGCGGCACGCGGCACCTCGCCGGAAACGGTAGCCGCGCCAATGCGTTCGAGCAGCACGAAGCGGATGCGTCCGTCCTGCACCTTCTTGTCGTGTCCCATCAGTTCGAGGTAGCGCTCGAGTCCCAGTTCCGGCGCGGCGACCGGCAAATCGGCGCGCGCCAGTATGTCGGCGATGCGCTTCACTTCGCCCGCTCCGATCAGCCCCAGGCGGTGCGATAGTCTCGCCGCCAGTACCATGCCGGCGGCGACGCCCTCGCCATGCAACCATTGTCCGAACCCGAGAGCGGTTTCGATCGCGTGGCCGAAAGTATGGCCGTAATTGAGCAGAGCGCGTATCCCGTCTTCGCGCTCATCGAGCGCCACGATTTCGGCCTTGATGGCGCAGGAGCGCTCGATCGCGTACGCCAGCGCTTCGGGATCGCTCTTGACGAGGCGCGCGATATTGGCCTCCAGCCAGTCGAAAAACGCGCGGTCCCGGATCAGCCCGTATTTGATGACCTCGGCAATGCCGGCGGCGAGTTCCCGCGGCGGCAGCGTGGCGAGCGTGTCGGTGTCGCTTACGACAGCACGCGGCTGATAGAACGCGCCGATCATGTTCTTGCCGAGCGGGTGATTGATCGCCGTCTTACCGCCCACCGCGGAATCCACCTGCGCGAGCAACGTCGTGGGAATCTGTATGAACGGCACGCCGCGCTGGTAGACCGCCGCGGCGAATCCGGCGAGATCGCCGACCACGCCGCCGCCCAGGGCGATCAGCGCCGTCCCGCGCTCGCAGCGGTTCTCGAGCAACGCGTCGAAGATCCGGTTGAGTGTCTCCCAGTCCTTGTGAATTTCGCCATCGGGCAAGGTGAGGGCCACCACCGCGACGCCGCGGTCCTGCAGGGCTCGCCGCAGACGCGCGAGGTAGAGCGGTCCTACTGTGGAATTGGTGATGATCGCAGCCTTCTTCTGCGGCAGGCGCTCGACGATCAGCTCCGGACGCTCGAGCAGGCCTCCGCCGATGTAAATGGGGTAGCTGCGCTCCCCGAGCGCTACGTTCAAGGTCTGCATGACTATGAACCCTGCGTGCTTTCCCTTCCATCAGCCCGCGGGCGCCGGATTGTCATCCCGCATCGCCGCAGAAGACCTGAACTGCTCGATTTTCTGCTCGAGCTTGTGCGCAAGGCTGCCCGGGCTCTGCTCCCCGGTATCGACGATGATATCAGCGATTTCCCGGTAGAGCGGATCGCGCTCCGCGTAGAGCTGCTCCAGCTTCGCGACCGGGTGAGCTGTCCTGAGCAATGGCCGGTTCTTGTCGTGCCGCGTGCGGTTCCAGAGGTCGGCCACCGTGGCGCGCAGATAGATGACGGTGCCATTTTGCGCGAGCAGCGCCCGGTTCTGCGGGGAGAGCACCGCGCCGCCCCCGGTGGCAAGCACGATATTCCCGCTCCGTACGAGTTCCCCCAGCATCCGGGCTTCGCGTGCACGGAAACCCGCCTCGCCCTCGATCTCGAAAATCACGGGAATCCTGACCCCGGTCGAGCGCTCGATTTCCTGGTCGGAATCGAAAAACGCCTTGCCGAGGCGCTTGGCGAGCAGTTTCCCGATGGAGGTCTTGCCCGCTCCCATCAGGCCCACCAGAAAGATGCTCTCGCCAGCGCGCTCGCTGGGTACCGGTCCGGGTGTTGATTGCACCATAGACCGATTCTAGCAGTGTGCCGGATTTTCCATCCCCGCAGTCGTCGGGTGCGCATGGGCGGTCATATCCGGATTGGGCTCGACCGCGTCGGCTCAATCGGTATTAGAAACCCCGGCGATGGCGCTACGAACTCGCAAATTCAACGTAATTCCGACAGGCTAATCTGTCGGGCGGACACCGGCGATTCCTCAATAAAAAAGGCGGCCGGGTCGCGGCCGCCTTCGGGTGCCGGACTGCCGCTTTTACTGGCGCAGCGTCAAGCCGTCCTTGATGATCTTCGGCGTGATGAAGATGAGCAGTTCCCGGCGGTCGTCCAGCTTCAGGTTCTGTTTGAACAGAAACCCGACGTAGGGTAAGTCACCCAGCACCGGTACTTTGTTGGTCGTCGAGCGTTCCTCCTGAGTGTAGATGCCGCCGATGACCACCGTGCCGCCGTTCTCCACCAGCACTTCCGTCACGATCTGCTTGGTATCGATCGACGGGCCGGCGAGGGTCTGCTGACCGACGCTGTCCTTGTGCACGTTCAGGCTCATGATCACGTTGTCGTCGGGCGTGACCTGCGGCTTCACCTTGAGCGAGAGCGTCGCCTTCTTGAACGACACGCTCGTCGCTCCGCTCGAGGTCGCCTGCTGGTACGGAATCTCCGTGCCTTGCTCGATAGTCGCTTCGACCTGGTCGGCGGTGATGACGCGCGGGCTGGAGATGATCTTGCCCCGGTTGTCAGCTTGCAGCGCGGAGAGCTCGAGATTCAGGAACTTGGTGGCTTTGTCGTTGAAGAGCAGAACCGAAAATATCCCGGCTGCCGCCCCGGCGATGCCCGGCGCCGGCAGGTTCACGCTGAGGGTATCGTTAAAGAGAGGCACGTCGGCGATCTGTCCGGTTTGGAATCCGGTGTTGTTCAGACTGCCGCCGAGGACGGAGCGCGGACTGGCGCCGCCACCCACGCGAAAGCCCTGGTTGGCCGGGGGTTGAGTCCGGTCGTTATAGCCGAGCCGCGCGCCGAGGTTGCGGCTGAAGGAATCGGTCGCCTCCACGATCCTAGACTCGATCATAACCTGCCGCACCGGTATGTCCACCCGCTGAATGAGCCTGCGCACGTCCTCCAGGCGCACCGGCGTGTCCTGCACGAACAGCGTATTGGTCCGCAAATCTACGACGGCGCTGCCGCGCTTGGAGAGCACCCGCTGCGCCGGATCCGAGAGCAGCCTCTGCAAATCGACTGCCTTCTGATAGTTCAGCTGGAAGCTTTCGGTGCGCGTGGGCTCCAGATCGGCGATCTGCGCCCGCGCCTCGAGCGCCAGCTTCTCGCGGGTCGCCAGCTCGTCGCGCGGGGCGATCCACACGACGTTACCGGTCTTGCGCATATCAAGCCCCTTGCTCTGCAGGATGATGTCGAGCGCCTGGTCCCAGGGCACGTCCTTCAACCGCAGCGTCAAATTCCCGGTCACCGTGTCGCTGGTGATGATATTCAAGCCGGTGAAATCGGCGATGACCTGCAGCACCGCGCGCACTTCGACGTTCTGGAAGTCCAGCGAAAGCTTCTCCCCGATGAAACCCGGCCGTACGAGCCGGTTCGGATCCTCGACCTGTTGCTTCACTTCGATGATGAAGCGGTTGTCGGTCTGGTAGGCCGTGTGCTCCCAGTTGCCGCGCGGCTCGATCACCACGCGCGCGTTGGCGCCCTGGGTGAAGGAGTCCACGGTCTGCACCGGGGTGCCGAAGTCGGTAACATCCAGCCGGCGCTCCAGGTTTTTGGGCAGCCCGGTGTTGATGAAGTCGATCACGATCGACCGGCCTTGCAGCTTGAGGTCGATCCCCACCGCGGCGTCGGAAAGATCCACGACGATGCGGCCTTCGCCGGCACCGCCGCGCCGGAAGTCGATGTCGCGCAGCGAATGGCGCTGATCGCCAGGCCTCACTTCCGCAAAATGCGTGGTGACGCCGGCCGGGCCGGCCGCGGCCGCCGCGCCCTGGAGGGTGATCAGCAGCGTCCGCCCGTCAATCTGGGTGTCGTAGCTCAGCGCGCGCGACAGATTCAACACGAGCCGCGTCCGGTCGCCCGCCTGAACCACGTTGATGCTGCGCAGATCGCCTTCCGCGACATCCTGGGTGCCGCGTCCGAGCGCGCTGCTCGTGTTGGGGAAGTCGAACGCGATCCGCGGCGGATTGTTGATCGCGAAGGCTGCTGGGGGATTCGCCGGTGCCTCTTTCAGCGTGACTCTGACGACGATCCCGCCGCCGGCTTGCGTCGTGGCGTTGATCGCCTCGATGGCGTTCGCTTGCGCGCGGGCGGCGATGCTCGTCGTGCCAAGCAGCAAAGCCAGAGTTACATGGAGCAGCGTTATAAACAGCCTCGTTGTGAGCTTCATGTTACGAACCTCCTGTTATCCTTCCTGCAGCAGCAGCGAACGTTCTTCTTCCTTCCATTCGCCGCCGCTGTCCTGAACCAGTTCCTTCAACTTGATAGCGGATTCCGAAATGGCGGTGATACGCCCGAAGTTCTGCCCCAGAAAGTTGCCGGGCCTGACGCGGAACAGCCGGTTGTCTGGCGTCCTCACCACCGCGTAGATATCCTTCTTCTGCTGCAGCGTGCCGACCATCTTGAGGTTCTCCAGCGGATAGGCCTCGAGCGGTTCCTTGCGCCGGTTGGGATCGGGCGCCTTGAGGCCGCTGGCGAGACCCTCCGGCTTCGGCGGCTGGATCTGGCGCGGTTTGAATGGATCGGTGAGGTCGTACGCGGCATAAGGAAACGGCTCGTACTGCTTGACTTCGGGTAGCGGCGGGATGCGTCCGCGCGGCAGGTTGTCAGACTCCTTGACGAACTGCCTCAAGTCCGAATGCTGCTCGCCCGTGCAGGCGCCGAGCGCGAGACACGAGACGGCGACGGCCAGGATCCTTTGCTTCATTTCTTCCCACCCTTGCTCTTGGCCGCCGCAGCAGCCTTGCGCTGTGTCGAGAGTTCCTCTTCGTCGAGATAGCGGAACGTTTTGGCCGTCGCGTCCATGACCAAAGTATCCTTGGTCGCGCTCAGCCCGATATCGTTGAGTGTCACGATGCGCGAGAGTTTGCCGATGTCGCTCGCGAAAGAGCCCAGGTCGTGATAGTTGCCCGTGACCCTGATCGTGATCGGCAGTTCGGCATAGAAGTCGCGCTGCGTCTCGCTTGGCGCCGGCTTGAATAATTCGAACTGCAGTCCGCGTCCGAGCCCCGCCTGGTTGATGTCGGTCAACAAAGCGTCCATTTCCGATTTACCAGGCAACTGCTTGAGCAGCGCCCCGAACTGTTTCTCGATGTCTTCGAGCTGTTTAACGTAGGCCGGGAGGTCGATCGCCTGTTTCTTCTTGTCGAGGAAGGCCGTGCGCAATTGCGCTTCCTTCTCTCTCTCCACGTTGATCTGGTCGAGCTGGTGCTGCCAATCGAACCAGTAGCAAGCGAATACGATCAGGGCGAGCACGAAAACAAGCACGCTCAGCTTCACCACCACCGGCGCGGAGCCGATACGCTTCGGATCGAGATAGCGTTTCAGATCATCAGCTGTCATGGCCATGGCGCACTACCCCTTTGTCGCCGGTTTCGCCCCAGGCTTCCGGGTTTCTTCCTCGATCTTTGCGCGGGTGATATCGATGTTCATCGTGAACTCGTTGATGCGCTGATTGCCCTGCTGGACCGCCTTGATCTCGATGAGTGCGGGATTCTCGAGATTGGGCGATGAATCGAGATTGCGCATCAGCGTGGAAACCCGCGCCTGGGACTGGGTCAAGCCGGTAATGGTCACTTTCTGGCCGTTTTGCTTGATGGTCTTGAGATACACGCCATCCGGCAATTGCCGCACGAGCTGATCCATGAGGTGCACGACCTCGGCGCGGGTCGCCTGCAGCGTTTCCACGACCTTAGCGCGCGCGAGCAGGGCCGCGGTCTGCTCCTTGACCTTCGCGATCTCGGCGATCTGCTTGTCGAGCTTCGCGATCTCTCCGGTCAGGAACCTGTTGCGCTCCTGCTGCTCTTCGAACTGTCCGTTGAGATAGGTATGCACGGCGAACCACACCGCAAAGCCGACCGCGGCGACCACTCCCAGAGCGACGAAAAAATTCTGTTGCTGCTGTTTGCGCCGCCGCTCGCGGTGCGGCAGCAGATTGATGCGTATCATGGATCGAACCTCCGCATCGCCAAGCCGCATGCCACCATGAGCGAAGGCGCATCCTGGCTCAGATTCTTCGGCCGGATCTTGGACGAGAGCGCCATGTTGGCGAACGGATTGGCGATGATCGTATTCACCTGGGTGCGCTTGCCGACCGTTTCCTCGACATTCGGCAGCGCGGCGCAGCCGCCGGAGAGCACCAGGTAGTTGACCTGGTTGAACTGAGTCGAGGTAAAGAAGAACTGCAGAGCGCGCGCAACCTCCAACCCCATCATGTCCATGAAGGGCTGCAGCACTTCGGATTCGTAGTTTTCCGGCAGGCCGCCGGCGCGCTTCGCCGCCTCCGCCTCCTCGGCGGAAAGCCCGAAGCGATTCTGGATCTCCTGTGTGAGCTGGTTGCCCCCGAACGGCTGCTCGCGCATGTAGATCGACTGGTCATTGCGCAACACATTGACCGCCATGACGGTCGCGCCGACGTCGACGATGGCGATATTCTGGTCCTTGCCTTTGTCCGGGAACTGGCTTTCGATCAACTCGAAGGCGGTCTGGGCCGCAAACACGTCGACATCCATCACGGCGGCCTTCAATCCGGCCTGCTCGGCCGCCGCAACGCGATCCTCGATCTTCTCCTTGCGCGAGGCGGCGATCAGCACTTCGACGTCCTCGGGACTGTTCGGCGCGGTGCCCAGCACCTGGAAGTCGAGGTTCACCTCGTCGAGCGCGAACGGAATATACTGGTTGGCCTCGGTCGCTACCGCCAACTCCAGGTCCTCGTCACGCTGTCCCGCCGGCACCAGAATTTTCTTGCTGATGACGGCCGCGTTGGGCAGCGCAAGCGCCAGATTCTTGAGGTTGCTTCCGAGCCGCTTGTGGCAGCGCTTGAGGGCGTCGCTCACCGCATCGATATTGTTGATGTTGCCTTCCACTACGCGAATCCTTAGGCAGCGGCTCGATGGCATAGCGTTCGACGCGGTACATGCCTTTACCGGCCTCCAGGATCTCCACCATCTTGATGGCGGACGAACTGATGTCCGTGCCGACCACCGGCGGTGTCTTGGCCTTGAAAAGACGCTCGAGAGCGTCGAGATTTAAGCTGAATTTCCCTTTAGCCATATATTGATGGGGAGACAATCGTCCAGATTACATTAAATGCTATCAACAACTATTTTTGAAGTAAAGTGTTTTCACGTCATTCAATTGCGATGGAACCCCCCTATAATGGTGGTACCCTAACGTACCGCTAGCTCTGTGGGGCGAGAGTAACCCCGTGCCGTGACGTAGTTACGTACCACGGTTAACAAGCTGTTGCTTTAATACAACAACTTCGATTCAAGACCGGCGTCCGATGTCATTTCACTGGTTGAGCTATCTACGCTGGTGGAGCTTCCCCGCCCTGCTGCTGGGCGCGACCTTGGCCGCCGGCATCGTGCTCCTGGCGTTCGCCGCTGCGATCGTCTACCCCACCCTGCCGTCCCTCGAATTGCTCACCGATTACCGCCCGAAGATACCACTGCGGGTGTTTAGCGCTGACGGCAAGTTGATCGGCGAATTCGGCGAGGAGCGGCGGGCGTTGGTGAGCATCAACGATGTTCCCAAGCCCTTGATTAACGCGATCCTCGCCGCGGAAGACGAGCGTTTTTATCAGCATAGCGGCGTCGACTACCTCGGGGTCGCGCGCGCGGCCATGTCGAACTTTGTCTCCGGAGGGGTGCGCCAGGGGGCGAGCACCATTACCATGCAGGTCGCTCGTAACTTTTTCTTATCAAAGGAAAAAACTCTCACGCGCAAGTTCAACGAAATGCTCTTGGCGTTCAAGATAGAAGCGAACCTGCCGAAGGACCAGATACTGGAGCTGTATATCAACCAGATCTTTCTCGGTCAGCGAGCGTATGGCTTTGCCGCTGCGGCGCAGGTCTACTTTGGCAAGCGCCTTTCCGATTTGACATTGGCAGAGCACGCCCTGCTCGCCGGGCTGCCCAAGGCGCCGTCACGCTTCAATCCCGTCGCCAATCTCCAGCGGGCGAAATTGCGGCAGCAGTACGTACTGCGGCGCATGCGCGAGCTGCAGCTCATCAACGACGGGGAGTACGCTGCGGCCGAAAAACAGGTCGTGCACGTGAAACGGGAGATGAGCGAGTTTGCCGTGCACGCAGAATATTTGGCCGAGATGGTGAGGCAGACGCTCTACGAGCGCTATCAGGACGACGCCTACACCAAGGGCTTACGCGTGTATACGACGCTGCTCACCTCGCATCAGGAAGCTGCCTATCAGTCGGTGCGCCGTGGCGTGCAGGAATATGACCGGCGGCACGGCTACCGCGGCCCCGAGGGCTACGCCGACCTTCCCGGCAAGCTAACGGAAGAAGCGCTGGAAGACGCATTGCAGGAAAACCCGGACAGCGACGTTCTGTTTGCCGCGGTGGTGGTCGAAGCAAGTCCCAAGCTGGTGAAGGCCTACCGCAAAGGCGGGGAGTGGGTGGAGATCGGTGAGGACGGTCTCAAGTTCGCGGCGCGCGTGCTGGGTGAGAAAGCGAACCCGAACCAGCGTATCCGGCGCGGCGCGATCATACGGGTGCAAAAGGACGATAAGGAGCGCTGGCATATCACGCAGCTGCCCGAGGTGGAAGGATCCCTCGTCTCGATGGATCCGCGCGACGGAGCGATACGCGCCCTGGTGGGCGGGTTCGATTTCAACCGTGCTCAGTACAACCACGTCACCCAGGCGCTGCGCCAAGCCGGGCTCGGCCTTCAAGCCGTTCATCTATTCCGCCGCGCTGGAAAAGGGTTTCACGCCCGCCACGATCGTCAACGACGCGCCGCTCACGTTCACCGCCGCGCAGACGGGCTCCGAGCCGTGGGAGCCGAAAAACTACGACGGCAAATTCGAGGGCCCGATGCGCCTGCGCACAGCGCTCGCCAAGTCGAAAAACCTGGTATCGGTGCGGCTGATACAGGCGATCTCACCGCACTACGCGCAGGACTACATCACGCGCTTCGGCTTCGATCCGAAGCTCCACCCACCGTATCTCACGATGGCGCTGGGCGCGGGCAACGCGACGCCGCTGCAGATGTTGGGCGGCTACGCCGTTTTCGCCAACGGGGGTTACCGCGTTGCGCCGTATTTCATCGACCGCGTCGAGGATGCCCGCGGCAACGTGCTGCTGCAGGCGAAACCGGTCACGCCCGATGGCGGCGCCCAGCGGGTAATCGACCCGCGCAACGCCTTTATCATGACCAGCCTCATGCGGGACGTAGTGAGAATGGGCACGGCGGCGCGCGCGATGAAGCTGGGACGCCAGGACCTCGCGGGCAAGACCGGTACGACGAACGATTTCATCGACGCCTGGTTCTGCGGCTTCAACGCCAATCTAGTGGCGGTGGCGTGGATCGGATTCGACACGCCGCAGACCCTCGGGCGCAACGAGACCGGTGGGCTGGCGGCGCTACCGATGTGGATGGGCTACATGGGCCAGGTGTTGAAGGGGGTGCCGGAGCAAGCACTCACTCCGCCCGCCGGTGTGGTCGCCGCGCGGATCAATCCGGAAACCGGCCTGCGCGTTGCCGACGGCAGTGGACTACCGGATTTCTTCTACGTGGAGTTCGTGCCCCAGGAGCAGGAAACGGTGGCCGGCGGCCACCTCGGAGACCGGCCGCCGGAGGAAGTGCGAAACCAGCTGTTCTGAGTCGGAACCTATGCCGAGGGGGTCCGGTCGCAACGACACGCGCAGCCGCATCGCGCACTTGGCCGCGCGGCTGATGGCTGAGGACGGCATCGAGGACTATGCGCTCGCGAAGCGCAAGGCCGCGCGCCAGGCCGGGCTGCCCGATTCGCGGGAGTTGCCGACGAATGAAGAGATCGCTGCCGCACTGAAGCTCTACCACGAGATCTATCACGAAGCCGAGCACCTTGACCGGCTTCGAACGCTGCGCGAAAAGGCGGTGCAGGCCATGCGCGAGCTCGAGCAATTTCATCCGTACCTCACCGGCTCGGTCCTGAACGGCAATGCCGGCAAGTACGCGGACATCAACCTGCAGCTCTTTACCGACAATGGCAAGGCGGTCGAGCTGTACTTCATCGACCGCGACATTCCGTACAAGGCGTCGCAAACTCGCCTCTACACGAGCGATGAGCCGCGCATCGTGCCCGTCTATAGGGTGAACGACGACGGCATCGACATCGAGATCACGGTATTGTCGACCCGCGAATTGCGGATGCCGGTCAAGGCCAGCCCGGAAGGCAAAACGATCGAGCGCGCGAAGCTCGCTGCAGTCGAAGACCTGCTCAAGGATACTTGAGCCAGCCGGCGGCGTCGAAGGCATAGTACGTGAGTATGCCGTCCGCGCCGGCGCGCTTGAACGCCGTCAGCACCTCCATCACGCAGGCGCGCTCATCGAGCCAGCCACGCAAAGCGGCGGCCTTGAGCATCGCATATTCCCCGCTCACGTGATAAACGAAAGTCGGCGCCCTGAACGCGTCTTTTACGCGCCGCACGATATCCAAATACGGCAACCCCGGTTTTACCATCACCATGTCGGCTCCCTCTTGAAGGTCGAGACCGACCTCCCATAGCGCCTCGTCGCTGTTCGCAGGGTCCATCTGGTAGGTGTACTTGTTGCCGCGTCCCAAGGCCCTCGAAGATCCGACGGCGTCGCGAAACGGCCCATAAAAGCCGGACGCATACTTGGCGGAATAGGCGAGGATTCGGGTATGGATGAAGTTGCGCCGGTCAAGCGCCGCGCGGATCGCCTTGACGCGTCCATCCATCATGTCCGACGGCGCGACCACATCAACACCGGCCGCGGCGCAGGTGAGCGCCTGCTTTTCCAGCACCGAGATCGTTTCTTCGTTCAGCACATAGCCACGGCTGTCGATCACCCCATCTTGGCCGTGCGTGGTATAGGGGTCGAGCGCAGCGTCCGTGATCAGACCCAATTCGGGGAACCGCCTCTTGAGCGCCGCGACCGCTCTAGGCACCAGTCCTTTCGGATTAAGGGCCTCCCGCCCGTCGACGGTCTTCAGTCGGTTCGCAATGTGGGGGAAGAGCGCGAGCGCCGGGATACCGAGCTTCATGCATTGCTCGGCATGCGGCAGCAGCCTGTCTATCGTCAAACGCCTGACTCCCGGCATGGAGGGGACCGGTTCGGTGCGTCTCATCCCGTCGATCACGAATACGGGATAGATCAAATCATCCGTGGTAAGCCGGTGCTCACGCATGAGCCGCCGAGAAAATTCGTGGTGGCGCATGCGCCGCATACGACGTCGGGGAAATTCGCCCAGGATTTGCACTGTCATAAGTCTATGAAAACGAGGTATTTTTTTGTGCCTTGTAGTGGGAACTATTGTCCATGATTATCACCTAACCTACAGACGATGTTGAGTCGTCTCCCGCTTCTCCTCCCTGAGCGGGCGCCTTAATCCAATTAAGGCTTTTCGCCCCCGGTTTTACTCCCCTTTAACCGGGGGTTTTTTATGCCTGTTCGCCGGGAACGATGGCGTTGCCATCGAACTGCGTAGGCTCCCCCACCGACGGCGCCGTGAGACCTGAACAGCGGTACCGCAAGAGTGACATAGGTCGTTGTTATTCAGCCCGAAACTGGCGTTCTGGCCGGCGCGTACTATACAATAAGCGTTCCCGCCTCATGCCGCGAAAAAAAGAAGGAGCACGCATGAATTCCTGCTGGCCCGCCGCCTTTGTTACCGGCGCGCTCGCCGCTCAACCTGGATTTGCTCAAACACCTCCCAAAGCGGACTTGAGCCGCGCCCAAAGCATCGTGACGCAGGTGTGCGTGGCCTGCCACGGCACCGACGGTAACAGCGCGCAGCCGATCAATCCCAATCTCGCCGGCCAGCATGCCGAGTATACGTTGAAGCAGCTCACGAATTTCAAGCCCCAAGACGGTAAGCCGGCGGCTCGCCCAAGCGCTGTCATGGCGGGCATAGTGGCCAATCTGTCGGCCGACGATATGCGCAATTTGTCGGCCTACTTCGAAACCCAGAAACCGAAGCCGCGCGCGGCGCGAGATCCACAGCTCGTAAAACTGGGACAGGCGATCTACCGTGGCGGCGTGGCGGTACGCGGTGTCGCGGCTTGCGCCGCTTGTCACGGTCAGAATGGCGCCGGCGTTCCGGCGCAGTTTCCGCGCCTCGCCGGCCAGTATGCAGAGTACACCGGCACGCAGCTCAAGGCATTTCGCGCCGGCGAGCGCGCGAACGATCCCAACCGCATGATGCGTGCCGTGGCCGAAAAGCTTACCGACCGAGAGATCGCCGGCCTCGCGGAGTACATTTCAGGCCTGCGCTAGGGGCCCGCATGCTCCGGCGACAATTCGTAGTGACGCCGCCCGAAAACTACACAGCCCTCTTACCTGTGAAACATGCGGGCTAGAGATTCTTGAAAGCCTTCTTCGCGGCTGCGATCGTCTTCTCGATCTCGTTTGCGCCGTGCGCCGAGGACACGAAACCCGCCTCGTAGGCTGAAGGCGCGAGGTAGATGCCCTCGGCGAGCACGGCGTGGAAGAAGCGGTTGAAGGCTTCCCGATCGCATTGCATGACCTCCGCGTAACTCGTCGGCGGAGTTTCCCGGAAGTAAAGTCCGAACAGGCTTCCCACGTTTTGCGCGCAAAAGCCGATCCCCTGTTCGCGCGCCGCTTGCGTGATCCCGTCGCACAGCGCGTGCGCCGTAGCCGAGATTTTTTCGAAGAAGCCGGGTGCCTGCACGAGCTTGAGGGTCGCCAGTCCAGCCGCGAGCGCAACGGGATTACCCGACAGCGTTCCCGCCTGGTAGACGGGTCCGACCGGCGCGATCACCTGCATGACATCACGCCGCCCGCCGACGGCCCCTACCGGCAGGCCGCCGCCGATGACTTTGCCGAGCGTAGTGAGGTCGGGCTTCACTCCGTAGAGTTGCTGCGCACCGCCCAGCGCGACGCGAAAACCCGTCATCACTTCGTCGAAGATGAGCAGCGCGCCGGAGCGCGAGCAGCAATGTCGCAAGCTCTCGAGAAAGCCGTCGCGTGGCGCAACCAGATTCATATTGCCCGCGACGGGCTCGACGATAACGGCCGCGATCTCCTCCCCCTCGCGTTCGAAAGCCCGCTCCACGGCCGCGCTATCGTTGTAATCGAGCACGAGGGTGTGAGCGGCCACTTCGGCCGGCACGCCCGCGGAACTGGGCTGTCCCAAGGTAAGCGCGCCCGAGCCCGCTTTGACCAGCAACGCATCGGCATGGCCGTGATAGCAACCTTCGAACTTGACGATCTTGGCGCGCCCGGTGTATCCGCGCGCGATCCGGATGGCGGTCATGGTCGCCTCGGTGCCGGAACTCACCAGACGCACTTGCTCGAGGGCAGGCACGAGCTTCGCGAGGAGCTCCGCCATCCCGAGTTCCGCTTCCGTCGGCGCGCCGAAGCTCAGTCCTTTTTCCGCCGCGTGCTGCACCGCCTTCACCACTTCGGGATGCGCGTGGCCGACGATGAGCGGACCCCACGAACCGACGTAATCGACATATGCATTGCCGTCAGCGTCCCATATCGTCGCACCCTTGCCCCGGTAAATGAATGGCGGGGTGCCCCCTACCGATTTGAACGCACGCACGGGCGAGTTGACCCCGCCTGGTATACGCAGCTGCGCCTGGCTGAATAATTTCTGGCTGCGTTTCATCGGGCGGTGACTGGTGACTCGTGACTCGTGACTCGAAAGGGCATCGGGGCGGTCGCGCGCAGCAATACTAGTGACCCTAGGGGCGCGTTGAGAAAAGTGCGCTAAAGCGCTTTGCCGCAGCCTTGACGTCGGGCGCGTCGAACAGCGCCGTGATCACTGCCACGCTATCGGCGCCCGCCTCGATCAGGGAGGGGGCGTTCTGCACCGTGATGCCCCCGATTGCGACAACAGGCAGCGCGGGCCGGCTCTTCGCTTCACTGAGTATGGCAAGAGGGGCCCCTCCCGAGCCGGGTTTGACGCGGGACGGAAAAAATCCCCCGAAAGCGACGTAGGTCGCGCCATGGCGCGCCGCTTCCAGCGCGTTCTCGATGCGGCGATAGCAAGAAACGCCGAGAATCCGATCCGGGCCGAGGCGGTGCCGCGCATCCGCAACGGAGCCGTCGTCACCGCCGATATGCAGTCCCTCGGCGTCCACGGCGAGCGCGAGATCGAGGTGGTCGTTGATGATGAGCGGGACGCCGTGGCGCCGGCACAGGGGCGCGAGCGCGCGCGCCTGGGCGAGCCGCAGCGCGGCATCGGCGACCTTGTTGCGGTATTGCACGAGGCGCGCGCCGCCTACGAGCGCCGCGTCGACCTGGAGCAGGAGGACGCCGGTATCGGCGAGGTCGGGCGTGACGGCGTACAGGCCCTGAACTGCCTCTGACATCGGCGTCCCCGAAGTTCTAAGAGCTCTGATCGCCGCCTTCATCCGCGGCCTCGTTTTCGCGCGCCCAGAACAGGCGGTCGGGGATGTGTTGCCCCATGCCGGGGCGGAATGCCGCTTTCAACGTCTGCCAGGTGTACTCCTGCGCGTCCTTCACCGCATCGCTGATCTCGAGGCCGTTCGCGATGGTCGCTGCAATGGCGGACGCCAGCGTACAGCCGGAGCCGTGGTAGGAGCCGGGCAAACGCTGCCAGTTATCGGCGCGCACGACGCCGTTCTGGCCGTACAGCGTGTTCACGACCTGAGGGGTGTTTTCGTGCGTGCCGGTGATGAGCACGAACTCGCAGCCACTCGCGATGATGCGCCGCGCGCACTCGGCGAGATCGGGAGGGCTGTCTTCCCCGTCCTCGGCGGTGAGCCTGCGCGCTTCCAGGCTGTTCGGCGTGATGATCGTGCTTTGCGGAATCAGCAGCTCCTTGAGCGCAACCAGCATCTCGTCTGAGACGAGCTCGTCTCCTCTGCCTGAAGCGAGCACCGGATCGAGCACCAGCGGCACTTCCGGATAATCGGAGACGACTTCGGCAATCGCCGCGATCTGTTCAATGTTTCCCAGCAACCCGATCTTGAACGCAGCCACCGGCATGTCTTCCAGCACGCAGCGGGCCTGGTCCGCCACCCATTCGGCATCTATGGGACTCACGTCATCCACACCCGTCGTGTCCTGTATGGTTACGGCGGTGACGACCGACAGCGGATGGCAGCCCATGCTCGATAACGTCATGATGTCGGCTTGCAGTCCCGCTCCTCCGCTCGGGTCGGTCGCGGCAAAAACGAGGACGATGGGCGGCAGGTCCGACATGCTCTATTGTGGGGTTGCCTGCGGGTGGTTTTGCGTGAGGAGCGTGTTGCAACAAACCCGACACGCTCCGGGTTGGTAGCGGACGGAGCGATTCGTTAAAATTTGATTTTAGCGTAAAACGGAATGCTGCATGACCGCTGCCGATAGCCGGGTATACAAGAGTTACATGTGTCTCATCTGCGGGTTCGTCTACAGCGAGGCCGCGGGCCTGCCGGATGAAGGCATTGCGCCGGGAACCCGATGGGAGGACATCCCGATGAACTGGACCTGCCCCGAATGCGGTGCGCGCAAGGAAGACTTCGAAATGGTGGAAATTTGAAAAATGCAGGGCCACGGGATCTTCCGTTGAACCGGTTTGAGCCGATGTGCCAGCTCTCTGTTCGTTCCCCATTCAAATTTCAATATTGAAACCAACTTATGCGAATACTCCACACCATGGTTCGCGTCGGCGACCTGCAACGCTCGATCGAGTTCTACACGCAGGTGCTGGGCATGAAGCTCCTGCGTAAGGCCGACTACCCGGGCGGGCGGTTTACGAACGTGTTCGTCGGTTACGACGATGAGTCGCGGGCGGCGGTGCTGGAGCTCACTCACAATTGGGACACCAAGGCCTACGACCTCGGCAACGGCTACGGGCACGTGGCGATCGAAGTTCCGGATGCCTACCGGGCGTGCGAGGAAGTAAGAGAGCGCGGCGGCAAGGTGACCCGGGAAGCGGGACCGATGAAACACGGCACCACGGTAATCGCTTTCGTCGAGGACCCCGACGGTTACAAGATCGAGCTGATCCAGAGGAAATCGTCGGGCTGAGCGCGCGACGCTTTCCTAAGGATTTTCTCGGGCCTCGGCCTGAGAAAATCCTCCGGCATAGTTCGCCATGAGCGCGAAGTCGGCGACGGGCAGGTCCTGCGCACGCAATCCCGGGTCGATTCCCATCCGGCTGAAATCCGCGGACCCGAAGCGTCCGCGGAGCGCGTTACGCAGCGTCTTGCGGCGCTGCGCGAACGCCGCCCGCACGATGAGGCCGAAGAGCTGCTCGTCGCGGGCCCGATGTGGCGGCAGTCGGTATGGGGCCATGCGCACCAGCGCGGATTCCACCTCGGGCGCGGGTTGAAACGCGGCCGCAGGCACCTCGAGTAGCCTTTCCATCTGGAAGCGGTACTGCAGCATCACCGAGAGCCGGCCGTACGCGGACGAGGACGGCGCAGCGACCATGCGCTCGACCACCTCTTTCTGGAGCATGACGTGGATGTCGCGGATCGCTGCGGCGTAGCGCGACAGGTGAAAGAGCAGCGGCGTGGAGATGTTATACGGCAGATTGCCCGCGATCCGCAGGTCGGTGCCGAGCACGCCGAAATCGAACTTCAACGCGTCGCCCTGATGGATGGTTACGCGTTCTCGTGGAAAGGCGGTGCGCAGTTGCGCCACGATGTCGCGGTCGATCTCGATCACATGCAGCTGAGTGAGCCGCGCAGCGAGCGGGTGCGTGAGTGCGGCCAGGCCCGGGCCGATTTCAACCATCCGGTCCTCGCGCCGGGGGGCAATTGCGGCGACGATCGCGTCGATTACCGTGTCGTCGGTGAGGAAGTGCTGCCCGAAGCGCTTGCGCGGGCGGTGGGGCATTATTGATTCTGCCGTCAGAACCGGCGCGATACTTGCCGGCGGCGCACAAGCGCTGCAGCGAGCTTGATCGCCTCCACCAGACTGCCGGCTTCGGCCTTGCCGGTGCCGGCGAGTTCGAGCGCGGTGCCGTGGTCAACTGAAGTGCGGATAATCGGCAATCCGAGCGTGACGTTAACGCCGCCGCCGAACGCCGCGTATTTCAGGACCGGCAAACCCTGGTCGTGGTACATCGCGAGCACGCAATCGTAGAGCTTGAGCCGCGCCGGGGTAAACAGCGTGTCAGCGGGCAACGGGCCGGCGAGCGCGTATCCTTCCGCGCGCAGCTGCTCGAGCACCGGCGCGATGATCTCGATTTCCTCGCGCCCCAGATAACCGGACTCTCCCGAGTGCGGATTGAGGCCGGCTACTGCGATGCGCGGCCGGGCGATGCCGAAGCGTTGCGTTAGATCGTGGTGCAGGTACCCGCGCCGTCTGCTCCAGTGACAAGCGCGTGATATGGCGCGCGACGTCCTTCAATGCAAGATGCGTCGTGGCGAGCGCCACCCGCATGCCGCCCCCGACCAGCATCATCACCACGTGCCGCGTCCCCGTATGCGCCGCGAGATATTCGGTGTGTCCGGTGAACGCGATGCCGGCGTCGTTGATCGCACCCTTGTGTACCGGCGCGGTGACCATGGCGTCGAAGACGCCCTCCCGACAGCCGTCCGCGGCAATTTCCAGCGAGCGCAA
The DNA here is from genome assembly GCA_963802355.1 of uncultured beta proteobacterium. GTDB lineage: Bacteria > Pseudomonadota > Gammaproteobacteria > Burkholderiales > SG8-41 > SG8-41. The sequence goes on from CAWDIV010000019.1 coordinate 264,613, forward strand.
CACGTAAGCGCTGTTGGCGGGATCGGTCTTTCCCGCAACGACCGGGGAAGCGAGCGCGACATGCCGTACCGCGAGCGTTCCGCGTAGGGCCGTCGTCTTGCCGGCGTCGAACTCGAAAATACTGACAGCGGCGTGGAGCGCCCGCGCCCTGCTTCGCAACAAGTCCCGATCGGCGACGAGCACGACGCGCGCCGGAAGCCGGACGCGCGCGAGCGCCACGCACAGGTCCGGCCCGATACCCGCGGGCTCACCGGCGGTGACCGCTATGAGGGGAGTGACGGGTGATGGGTGACGGGTGATGGGTTTACGACGCACTGGGCGGTGCTCGTGCTAACGTTGCAACCCATAACTTAACACTTAAGAGTGCCTAACAAAATGAGGGGATACTCCCCTCATACTCCGCTGCATCAGGGCCCATATCTTTCATTTTGATATGGGCTCTAAGGAACTATTTTTCTTCTAACCGGAGCTCGATGTATGCCTTGTCGCGCAGCTGCCTTAGCCATTCCTGGAAGGATTCGTCGGACTTGCGCGCCCGCAGCGCCATCCGCGCGTCGATGCGCTGCTTTTCCTTGGACATGTCCTCGTTGCGCCGCTCCACAATCTGGATCAGGTGCCAGCCGAATGGTGTCTTGACCGGATTGCTCACCTCGCCCGGGTTCAGGCCATTCATTGCTCGCTCGAACTCAGGTACCGTGTCGCCCGGAGAAATCCATCCGAGATCACCGCCCTTCACCGAGCTCGCATCCTCGGAATGGGCGCGCGCGAGCTCGCTGAATTCGGCCTTGTTGTCGAGGCGCTCCTTCAATCCGACCAGGCGGCGCCGGGCCTCGTCTTCCGAAACGAGCTCGTTGGTCTTGATTAAGATATGACGCACCCGCGTCTGGCGCACGATCACGGGACCCGTGCTGCCGCGTTTGCCGTTCAGCCGCAGCACGTGAAATCCGTTGGCGCTGCGCAGCAGCTCCGTCACCTCGCCGGGCTGTATTTTCTGAAGTGCTTCGACGAACAGGGTCGGCAGGCGCGCCGCCTCGCGCCAGCCCATGCCGCCGCCCTGCAAGGCGTCCGGCGCGTCGGAAAACGTCGCTGCCACCTGGCGGAAATCGGTGCCCGACTTCACTTGCGTGAGCGCCTGCTCGGCGCGGGTGCGGCGGCTCTGAATCTGTTCCGGGCTGGCGCTCTCCGGCACGGTCACCAGGATATGGGAGAGATCGTACTCGTCAATCGCACCCGACTGGGACTGCTGGTTCTTGATGAAATTGTCGATCTCGCCTTCGGATACCACGATACGATTGTCCACTTCGCGCTCGCGCAGGCGCACCGTGACGATCTCGTTGCGTATGTCGTCGCGAAACTTGGGAAACGGTACCCCGTCCTTGTCCAGCGCCATGCGCAATTGCGGAAGCGTGAGCTTGTTATCCTCGGCGATGCGGCCGATCGCGCGATCGAGCTCCGCATCGTCCACGCGCAGCCCGGTTTCACGGGCGAACTGCAACTGCACGCGGTCGGAGATCATGCGGTCAAGGATCTGCTTTTCCAGCACTTCGCGCGACGGCGGCGGCGTGCCCTGCCGTTTGAGCTGAGCAAACGCCAGATTGACGCGTTCATCGAGGTTGTTGCGCGTGATCACCTCGTCGTTCACGACCGCGACAATCCGGTCGAGCACGACGCTCGGCCGCGGTTTCTGCGCCAGCGCCGTGGCAGTCCAGAGCGCAAGCGCGGGAAGCAGCAGAAAAAGCAGAGCCTGGTGCAAAACGAGGGCGGGAGTTCGTGCCCCAGGGAAAACCGGGAACGCGCGGCATCCCCTCCTGTTACGCGCTCGTAGAAGCACCATGTGCGTTGCGGTTGACGGAACTCTGCGATGATGAGGATCGATCAGTAATAGGTCCCAAGCGGTCCGGACAGCTCTTCGGGCCGCGGCGAACGCGGATCCCTGACGTAACCCCCGATATTGCGCCGCACGGTATCCAGGGGATTGGATCCGATCCGTGACACTCCGTTCAGCTCGAGCTGTACGAAGAAGTTGGTGGACGACTGCTGCGTGGTGATCGCAAAGCGGTGAGCGACCAGCCGCAGCGCCCAGCAGTCACCGTTGTATTCTGCGCCCACCAGACCTTCCAGCGTGCGCTCCTCGCGCAGCGAGTGATTCCAGCGCGCCAAACCGGTCCAGCGGCTGCTTATGGGCCATTGGGCGGATACGTCGGTCTGCCTGATCGAGTTCAGCGTCTCGCGATACGTCAGGTTCAGAACCTTGCCGGGAGCCGGTTGATAACGCGTACCCACGTTGAATTTCTGGGTCTGCGAGAAGTCCGTGCTGTACTGCCAGCCCGCCTCCGCGGTCCAATGAGGCGCGACGGTGCCGGAAAGCGCGGCGAGGAAATCCGAGCTCGTGCTGGTACGCGACTGCCTGCCCCGGGAGCGTGACTCGTTGCGTCTCGAAATAGAAGCGTTGCGCCACGCCCATGCGCAGCAGCTCGGAACCCGTTTCAGTGCGTAGAAAACGAGAGTTGACGCCGACGGTGACCTGATTGGCGTCGTTGATGCGGTCCCCCCCCGCAAACTGGTTTTCCGAATAGATGGTCGCGAAATTGATGTCCTGCTGGCCGGTATCGAAAACGGGTATCCGGCTCTGGTCCTTGAACGGGATATAGACGTAGTACAGCTTCGGCTCCAGCGTTTGCAGGAGCGACATGCCGCCCATCGTCATCGAGCGCTCGAAGATGAGACCGCTGTCAACGCTCGAGATCGGCAGCATGCGGGACTCGTCCTTGAACCCGCTCGTATTTGGATCGATGTAGTAGTGCGTCAAGTGAGCACCCACCTTGGGCGTGACATAGGCATAAGCCGTTTGCAACGGCACGCTCAGGCTCGGATACGCGATTAACCGCTTACCGTTAACCAGGGTGGGATGCTCGAAGGCCACGGCCTGGCTCTGAAAATCGAAGTCCGTGTAGAACACATCCGGCCGCGAGGCGACGAACGTCAATTGCGGCTCGCGGTTGTAAGGGGGCGTGACGGGGGCGAGAGGGTCGACTTGCAACGTCTGGAAGCGCTGGATAATAGGCGTTGAACGCGTAGATGCCACTGTCGCCCCAGGTGCCGCCGCGGGCGAGAGTGGCATCGGCCGGGAGCAACACCTGAGAGGTCAGTGCTATCTTGGTCGAAAGGTCGGTGAAATAGGTATCGTCGGATACACGCTGCACGTTGAGCGCGCCGGTCCAGCCGTACGGCAGTGCGTGCGTGTGCTTCACGAAATAGGCGTGGCGCTCCTTGCCGTTGAAGGCGCGGTCATCGGGTATTATCTCGAACTGGGTCTCACCCTGGTAGCTCGGATCGAGATAGCGGAACTCCGTATTGAGGAGCATGCCGCGGCGGCTCATCATGCGGGGCGAAAACGTGGCGTCGCGGTCGGGCGCGATGTTCCAGTAGTACGGGACGGTCAGCTCGGCGCCGCCTTTGCTGGTGCTGCCGTAGTGCGGCGTCAGAAAGCCGGACTTGCGCTCCTGGTGCAGGCTGAACGACAGATAGGGCGAATAGAAGATCGGCACGCCCTGGAAGACGATGCTCGCGTCGCGCGCCGTCCCGACGTCGCGCGTCTTGTCGATAGTGAACTCACTGGCGCGCACGTACCAGTCGTCGTTGCCCGGACCGCAGGTGGTGTACTCGGCGCGCTCCGCGCGATATTGCCCCCGCCCTTCGAAGAGCAGGCGCTCGGCCGTGCCGCGCGCAGAGGTGGGCTCGAATGACCGCTTCTGCCCGGTCAGACCCGGGCTCCTTGTGGAGCGTATAGCTGGGATTCTCCATGAACCCGCGGTCGGTTTCCAGGTTGTACTTGAGCCGCGAGCCTTCCATCACGTCGGATCCCTGCTCGATGCGGACGTTGCCTTCGGCGATGACGTCCTCCGCCGGCTTGTCGTAACGCATCCAGTCGGCGAAGATCGCCTGACCGCGCTTGCGCAGCCGCACGTTGCCCTCCGCGTCCGTCTCCTGTTCGGCGTGCCCGCGCAGCGTGTCCGACTCGAGAAAGACCGGCACATCCTCCTTGAGCTGCGGGGGAATCAGCATGAGAGTGGGTTGCGACTTCAACTGGAGACCTTGCTGCGCGCCGGCGGCTACCGGCAGGGCGCACATGACGGCGAGCGAGATGCTCTGTAATTTCAGATTGTGCATCGGGAAGGGGCGCGGCGACGAGGTGCTAAAATCGCACAATTCGCCACGCCGTGCAATCGCGCCGTGCATTTTTCTTGGTAACCGCTGTTGACACGAGGCTAGCCGAGCTTACAAGATGGCTCGGCGCGCGGCTTCCCGGCGTCTCCTTTGCGCTCGATGCCGCCTCGGCGGACGCGAGCTTCCGGCGGTATTTTCGCGTGGCGGCGGGTGGGCGGTCGTGGATCGCGATGGACGCGCCGCCGGAGCGCGAGGACTGCCGGCCGTTCGTGCGCGTGGCGGCGATGTTGCGCGCCGCCGGCTTGAACGCGCCCGAGGTCATCGCGCAGGATCTCGACCGTGGCTTCCTCTTGCTCACCGATCTCGGCAACACCACTTACCTGGCCGCGCTCAACGAGGCGAACGCTTCGCCGCTCTTCGGCGACGCGATCGAAGCGCTCATCAAGTGGCAGCTCGCGAGCCGGCCCGGTGAGCTGCCGCCCTACGACGAGGCCCTGCTGCGGCGCGAGTGCGAGCTCTTCCCGGAGTGGTACATCGCGCGCCACCTCGGGGTCGCGCTCGACGCCGGTGAGCGCCAGACATTGACCGGGATGCTGACACTCATCATCGCGCGCAACCTCGCCCAGCCCGCGGTATACGTGCACCGGGACTACATGCCGCGCAACCTCATGGTGGCCGATCCCAACCCGGGAATCCTCGATTTCCAGGACGCGGTATACGGGCCGATTACGTACGATGCGGTGTCGCTCTTCAGGGATGCCTTCGTGAGCTGGGAGGAAGAGCGGGTGCTCGATTGGACCGTACGCTATTGGGAGAAGGCACGCCGCGCCGGGCTGCCGGTCGCGGATGACTTTGGCGCCTTCTATCGCGATTTCGAGTGGATGGGATTGCAGCGCCACCTCAAGGTGCTGGGTATCTTCGCGCGCATCCGCTACCGGGACGGCAAGTCTGGTTACGTCGAAGATACGCCGCGCTTCGTACACTACGCGCGCGCCGTGTGCGAGCGCTATCACGAGCTCGCGCCCCTCGCCGGGCTGTTCGACCGGCTCGAGCGAGCGGCCGGGAACGGGCCGAAGGTGTCGGGAACCTTATAGGCTAGGGTTCCTGACACCTTCCCCCTGCACCCGTCGCACAATGAAAGACTTGATCAATCGGGAACACTGATGAAGGCGATGATCCTCGCCGCCGGCCGCGGCGAACGCATGCATCCGCTAACCGAGCACGTGCCCAAGGCCATGATCGCAGTGGGCGGGCGGCCGCTGATCGTGCACCTGATCGAGCGCCTGCAGCGCGCCGGCTTTGTCGATCTCGTGATCAACGTCTCTTATTTGGGCGAGATGATCGAGCGCGGGGTCGGCGACGGCGCGGCGCTCGGCGTGCGCATCGCCTATTCGCGCGAAGCAGTCGCCCTGGAGACCGCCGGCGGCATAGCCTGGGCGCTGCCGCTCCTCGGAAACGCGCCATTTGCGGTGGTCAACAGCGACGTCTATAGCGATTTCGACCTCGCCCGCTTGAAAAGCGCAGCCGCGACGCTCGCGGACAGCGGCCTGGCGGCGCATCTGGTGTTGGTGGACAACCCCGCGCACCATGTTGCCGGTGATTTTTGCCTGCGCGAGAACAAGGTGAGCGCGGACGGACCGCAGCGGCTGACCTTCAGCGGTATGGGCGTTTATGCTGCATCGCTGTTTGCGCCGGTCGCTCGCGGAGCAACATTCCAGCTCGCCGGGCTGCTCCGGCCGGCGATGGCGCGCGGCGAGGTGAGTGGCGAGCACCATCGCGGAATGTGGATGGATGTCGGGACCCCCGAGCGGCTCGCGGTGCTCGAACACCGGTTCACCGTTGCCGGCGCAGCAACCAGTCGGTAACGTGCCTTGCGTAATATTCGATGGTGAGACCATGAATGTGAGTGCTTACGCAGCAGAGGCGGGCCAGGCTCGCGGCGCAGATGGGGCGCGGCGTGGCGATTATTCCGACCGCTCCGGAACGCGTGCGCAACCGCGATGCGCACTATCCGTACCGCTTCGATAGCTATTTCTACTATCTCACCGGTTTTCGCGAGCCGGAGGCGGTGCTCATCGTCATTGCCGGCGGCGAGACAGCGAAGAGCATGCTCTTCTGCCGCGAGCGCGATCCCGAGCGCGAGGTGTGGGACGGATTCCGCTACGGACCCGAGGCCGCGCGCGAAACTTTCGGGTTCGACGAGGCCCACTCCATCGTGCAGCTCGACGCACTGGTGCCCGGATTGCTCGCCGATTGCAGCGTGGTGTATTGTCATCTGGGCGCAGACAGCGCTTGGGACGCGCGTCTGATGGGCTGGGTGAACGAGGTGAGGGCCCAGGCCAGGCGCGGCGTCACCGCGCCTGACGAGTTAAAGGACGTCCACGCGCTGCTCGACGAGATGCGGCTCGTCAAGGCGCCGGAAGAGCTTGAGCTCATGCGTCGCGCCGCCGCCATCTCTGCCGGCGGCCACCGGCGCGCGATGCGCGCCGCGCGCCCGGGAATGGGCGAATTCGAGATCGAAGCGGAACTCTTGCACGAATTTCGCCGCCACGGCGCGCAGGCGCCGGCCTATACCCCGATAGTCGCAGCCGGCGCGCACGCCTGCGTGCTGCACTACGTCGACGAACAGCGGTGAAATGAAGGACGGCGAGCTGTTGCTGATCGACGCCGGCTGCGAGCTCGACGGTTACGCGTCGGATATCACGCGCACCTTCCCGGTCAACGGGCGCTTCACCGCGCCGCAGCGCGATGTGTACGAGCTCGTGCTCGCCGCCCAGGCGGCGGCGATCGCTCAAGTCAAAGCAGGCAACGCCTGGGAGGTGCCTCACGTAGCCGCTGTCCGGACGATCTCCCAGGGCCTGATCGATCTCAAACTGCTGGCGCGGAAGCGTGGACGAGGTGATGGAGCGCGAAGCCTACAAGCAGTTCTATATGCACCGCACCGGGCACTGGCTGGGCCTCGACGTGCACGATGCCGGGGACTACAAGCGAGGGGGGCAGTGGCGCAAACTCGAACCTGGAATGGTGCTCACCGTGGAGCCGGGATGTTACATACGCGCCGGCGAAGGCGTACCGCGCGAGCTCGCGGGCATCGGGGTGCGCATCGAAGACGACGTGCTCGTCGCGGAACGCGGCAATGAGGTTCTCACCCGCGACGCCCCCAAGGTGATTGCGGACATCGAAGCCGCTGATGGCAGGCCGCGATGGGTGATTACGACGTATTGATCATGGGCGGGGGACCGGTTGGCGGGGCCTTGGCGCTCGCACTACGCGACACCGGGCTTAAGCTCGGCGTGCTCGAAACGCGGCCGCCAAACGCAACGAGCGACGACCCGCGCCCACTCGCGCTCTCCCACGGCACCCGCCTGATACTCGAGCGTCTCGGCGTATGGCAGGCGCTCGAACCGGCCACCCCCATCGCCCGCATTCACGTGTCGCAACGCGGCGGTTTCGGACGCGTGGTGCTCGATGCGGACGAAGCACGGCTGCCGGCGTTGGGTTATGTTCTCGACTACGCGCGGCTCGCCACCGTCACCGCGGAAGCGTTGAGGGGTGGTTGGTGCGACTATCTCACGGCCACGGCGCTGACGGGAGTGAGGACCGAAGCGGAAACGGTGGTCGTCGAACTCAAATCAAGCTCCGGGCCACTGCACCGCTCCACAAGATTGCTCGTCATCGCGGATGGCGGAATGGCGGCAACAATGAGTGAAATGCACACCGTCGATTACCGTCAAACAGCTGTCACCGCCCGCGTCACGACAGCCGCAGCGCATGATTACGTCGCATACGAGCGCTTCACGCCTGAAGGCCCGCTCGCGCTGTTGCCTCATGGTGAAGAGCTCGCACTGGTATGGACGACAGCGCCGGAGCGTGCAGAGCAATTGTGCGCGGCGCCGGTTTCGGCATTCCTGGACGAGCTGCAAGAGGCTTTCGGCTGGGCGGCTCGGGCGTTTTATCGCCGTGGAACGACGCGCGTCGTTTCCGCTCAGGCTCAAGGTTGCCCGGCAAGTTGTGGCTCCGCATCTGGTTCGGATCGGCAACGCCGCGCAGACGTTGCATCCGGTTGCGGGGCAAGGCCTGAATTTGGGCGTGCGCGACGCGTGGGAGCTCGCCACGGAAATGAAACGCTGGCGGCGCGAAGACATCGGCGCCGCGGGGCCGCTGCGCAGCTATGCGGCACGACGGCGCCTCGATCGGGGCGGCGGGATCTGGTTTACCCACAACCTGGTACGGCTATTTTCCGGCGATGTCGCGCCGGCGCGGCTCGCGCGCGGGCTGGGGCTCGCGGCGCTTGGCGCGATTCCGCCTGTCAAGGACTTCGTGGTGCGGCGCATGACTTTCGGCGCGCGCGGTTAGCACCTATCTCAACCCTAGGCGCGTGATGCGTTGTGGCCAGGACGGGATGGATGCGAGGCGCGCGGCGCAGGCCTGTCGATAAGCCGTGCAACGAAGCAGACGGCGCGCCGCAGCGTGGAGCAGGGGCCCCGGTTTCCGGGGATGCGACCGCGCAGGCGCGCATGGGCACGCGATGAATGCGGCGCTATGGCCCGCTCCGGGGTCGCACCTACGCGTAAACGCGCAGGCACTGCTCCGCCCTCCGCGTGCCTCCTGGCCGCAACCCGAAGGGACGGGCGCCGCACAACGGCCGAGTGGGCGTTGTTGCGTCGCCCTTGGGCGAGATAGAGGAAGCGCAGTCGCAAGCGCCTGCTCAGGGGCGCATTTCTTCGTCGGGAACCCTTGCAATATCGACATATTGCTGCGGGCTCTCCTCCTTGAACTGCATCCCACATCGCCTCCGTCGCACATGTGCCTATGGTTGAGATAGGTTCTGGTGCCGTTGCCATCGCCCTTGGTTGGCCTGGTGCCGACTATGGATGGTCTCGCGTTGGAACATCAAGCTGCAACGGCACTTACGCGCGATTCCTCGAGTCGATCGCGCAGGCGAGCCGGAGAGATCGGATCCCCTCGTCATGCATTGCGGGCTGTGATTTTCTCGCGCTGCCCGAAAAATTTCGAGTAAGTGCTTACCGCAACTGAATCTTTATGCGCGCGTCAGCTATTCAACGACGCGCGCATGTGGGTTCGCCGCAACAAAAAAATAAATCGGCACGATTTGCTTTTCTTGCGTGCAGCGAGCGATTACAATGACGCCCTTCCCCAAAAAAAAACGCGCGCGCTTACACGGGCAGTCGATTCAATGTTCATCGGTCCGCATCAGCTCAGGAACAATCTCTTGGTGGCGCCGATGGCGGGCGTGACCGATCGCCCGTTCCGTCAATTGTGCAAGACCATGGGGGCCGGCATGGCGGTTTCCGAGATGGTGGCGAGCAACTCGCTGCTGTGGGGCTCGGAGAAGACGCGCCGCCGCGCCAATCACGAGGGCGAGGTGGAGCCCATTGCCGTGCAAATCGCCGGGGCCGATCCGCAAATGCTCGCGGAAGCGGCGCAGTACAACGTCGACCAGGGCGCTCAGATCATCGACATCAATATGGGTTGTCCGGCGAAGAAGGTATGCAACGTCATGGCCGGCTCAGCGCTGCTCAAGGACGAGCAGCTCGTTGGACGCATACTTGCTGCCGTCGTCGGCGCCGTGAGCGTGCCGGTGACCCTCAAGATCCGTACCGGCTGGGACCGCGGCAACCGCAACGCGCTATGCGTCGCCCGGATTGCCGAAGACGCGGGCATCCAGGCACTGGCGATCCACGGGCGCACCCGCGCCTGCGGTTTTTCCGGCGATGCGGAATACGAGACCATCGCGGCGGTCAAGTCGGAGGCTGCGATACCGGTCATCGCCAACGGCGATATCGGCACGCCCGAGAGGGTGAGGCAAGTCCTTGATTACACCAAGGCGGACGGGGTTATGATCGGCAGGGCCGCCCAGGGTCGGCCCTGGATGTTCCGCGAGATCAGTCACTATCTCGAGACCGGCAAGCATCTGCCTCCGCCTGAAGTAACGGAGATCCACCGCGTGCTCGTCGCGCACTTGCATGAGCTCTACGAGTTCTACGGCGAATACACCGGCGTGCGCGTCGCGCGCAAACACATTTCCTGGTACACCAAAGGGTTGGCCGGATCTGCGGCGTTCCGCCACGCCATGAACCGGCTGGAGTCCAGCGCCGAGCAGCTGGCCGCGGTCGACGGGTTCTTCGGGGAACTCGCCGATCGGGGACAACGTTTGACCTATGTCGAGGTTGAAGCAGCATGAACAACGAAAACGAAATGGCGCGCATCGTGCGACGGGCAATCGAGGGCTATTTCAAGGACCTCGACGGCGAAAAGCCCTGCCACGTTTACGATATGGTCATCAACAGCGTGGAGAAGCCGCTGATCGAATCGGTCCTGCACCGTGTCCAGGGCAACCAGACCCACGCTGCGACCATGCTCGGCATCAACCGCAACACCCTGCGCAAGAAAATGAGAGTGCACGGCATCAAGTTCTAGGCGGTAGGAAGCGGCGGGGAACGGGCCCAAGGTGTCAGGAACCTTAGAGCTTAGGGTTCCTGACACCTTCCTTCCCGTTTCCCCCCGCACCCCCCGTCGCACGATGAACTCCCTCGCGAGCGGTAACCAGTGAGCGGTTAGAATCGCTTTTGCGGCAGCCTGACCGCTTACTGCTATCCGCTTACCGCTCACTGTCTCATGGCCGTCATCAAACAGGCTCTCCTCAGCGTTTCCGATAAGACCGGTATCGTCGACTTTGCGCGCGGTCTCGCGCGCCTGGGCGTCGGCCTCATTTCTACGGGCGGGACTGCCAGGCTGCTGAAAGACGCCGGTCTCAAGGTGACGGAAGTCGCGGATCACACGGGTTTTCCGGAAATGCTCGACGGCCGCGTCAAGACCCTGCATCCAAAGGTGCACGCTGGCATATTGGCGCGGCGCGATTCGCCCGGGCACATGAGCGCGCTCAAGCAAGCCGGTATTCCCACGATCGATCTGGTGGCGATCAATCTGTATCCGTTTCGCGAGACCGTAGCGCGGGCCGACTGCAAGCTCCCGGATGCGATCGAGAACATAGACATCGGCGGACCGGCGCTCATCCGCAGCGCCGCCAAGAACTACGGGCACGTCGCGGTCGTCACCGATCCTGCCGACTACGAAGCGATCCTGGCAGAGCTGGCGGCGGCGAACGGCGCGGTCGGGGCGGAGACGCGGTTTCGCCTCGCGCAGCAGGCGTTCTCCCACACGGCGGCGTACGACGGCGCGATCAGCAACTATCTGACCGCGCTCGACGCCACCGGATCACGCGCCACGTTCCCGCGACGGCTCAATCTGCAGTTTCAGATGGGGCAGCGGTTGCGCTACGGCGAAAATCCGCACCAGGAAGCGGCGTTTTACCGCGAACTCGCGTCGGCGCCGGGCAGCCTCGCCCACTACCGGCAACTGCAAGGCAAGGAGCTCTCCTATAACAATATCGCCGATGCCGATGCGGCGTGGGAGTGCGTAAAGGCCCTGGCCCAGACGGCGTGCGTCATCGTCAAGCACGCCAATCCTTGCGGAGCGGCGGTAGCCGATACACCGGCGGAAGCGTATCGCAAGGCTTACGCCACCGATCCGACCTCCGCGTTTGGCGGCATTGTCGCCTTTAACTGCGAGTTCGACACGGCAACCGCGGCGCTGATATCGCAGCAGTTCGTCGAGGTCGTCATTGCGCCGCGGTTCAGCGGCGATGCCGTAAACACGCTGGGGAAAAAAGCGAACATCCGGTTGCTGGAGGTGCCGGCACTCGATGGCCCAACCTCCGAGTGGGATTTGAAGCGGGTGGGCGGCGGGCTGCTGGTGCAGACGCCCGATGCCGCGATGGTCGGAGCCGACGGCATCAAAATCGTTACCAAAACCAAGCCGAGCGAAGCGCAGAGCGCCGATCTGCTGTTTGCGTGGCGCGTAGCCAAGTTCGTCAAGTCGAATGCCATCGTGTTTTGCGGTGGCGGGCAGACCCTCGGCGTAGGCGCCGGCCAGATGAGCCGGATCGACTCGGCGCGGATCGCTGCCATCAAGGCGGCCAATGCCGGACTTGCGCTCGAGGGTTCAGTGGTGGCCTCGGATGCTTTCTTCCCGTTCCGGGACGGTGTGGACGCCGTCGCGGCTGCAGGCGCGCGAGCCATCATCCAGCCGGGCGGCAGCGTGCGCGATGAAGAGGTGATCGCCGCAGCCGACGAGCGTGGTATGGCCATGGTGTTTACGGGCATCAGGCATTTCAGGCACTGACGAACATCAAAGGGGGAAGGGTGAAGGGAGAAGGGAGAAGCGAGACCAGCGTAGGAGGACCAGCCGCGGCTGTTTACCCTTCCCCTTTCCCCATTCCCCCTTCCCGCATTGACCGATGAAACTGCTTGTTATCGGTTCGGGGGGGCGTGAACATGCGCTGGCATGGAAGCTCGCCAGTTCACCGCGCGTTTCGAAAGTATTCGTCGCGCCCGGCAATGCGGGCACCGCGCGCGAGGGGGGGGTCGCCAATGTCGCGCTCAGCACGATCCCGGAGCTTCTCGAGTTCGCGCGCAAGGAAGCCATCGCATACACCGTCGTCGGTCCGGAAGCGCCGCTCGCCGAAGGCGTAGTGGACGCCTTCCAGGCGGCGAGGCTCAGGATCTTCGGTCCGGTCCAGGCCGCCGCCCGCCTCGAAAGCTCCAAGGAATTCGCCAAGACGTTCATGACGCGGCACGGCATTCCCACTGCGGCCTTTGCGGCGTTTACCGACGCTAAGTCCGCGCACGATTACGTCGATCGCCAAGGCGCTCCGACCGTCATAAAGGCCGACGGCCTGGCCGCCGGAAAGGGCGTCGTGGTCGCCACGGATCTGCGCGAGGCTCACGCTGCCGTCGATGGCATGCTGCTGGACGGAAAATTGGGCGCTGCCGGCAACCGGGTCGTGATCGAACAGTATCTCGAAGGCGAGGAAGCGAGTTTCATCGTGATGTGCGACGGCCGTCATGCGCTGTCGCTCGCCAGCAGTCAGGACCACAAGCGGCTGCTCGAGGGAGACCGCGGGCCCAATACCGGCGGCATGGGCGCCTATTCGCCGGCCCCGGTGGTCACGCCCGGGGTCCACGCCAAGGTAATGCGCGAAGTAATCCAGCCCGTTCTCGAGTGCATGGCTCGGGACGGCTCCCCCTACACGGGATTTCTCTACGCCGGCCTGATGATTTCACCGGACGGCGGCATGAAAGTGCTGGAGTTCAACTGCCGCCTGGGCGACCCGGAAACCCAGCCGATCATGTTGCGGTTGAAAAGCGATTTCGCGACGCTGATCGAGCATGCCTTGGCCGGCAGCCTCGACAAGGTCGAGGCGGAATGGGACACACGGGTTGCCCTAGGGGTGGTGCTGGCCTCGGCCGGCTATCCGGAGGCCCCGCGCAAGGGCGACCTGGTGAGGGGGCTGCCCGAGCCCGGAGAGGATTTCCATGTGTTCCACGCCGGGACGGCGCTCGCCGGCACCGAGGTCGTCACCAACGGTGGCCGGGTGCTGGCGGTCACCGCGTTGGGGCACAATGTGAAAACCGCGCAGCAACGCGCCTATGATATCGTCGGGCGTATCCGCTTCGAGGGCATGCAGTACAGGCGCGATATCGGGCACCGCGCAATATCTACCACTACCGCCCGCCGCAAGTGACTGTGAGGTGACATCATGGATCAAATCTACGACCGCACCGCCGCCGACATCGACAACATTATCGGGCTGGAACACGTCAACACGACGATCGACGACCAGCGCCTGGCGACGCTGTTCTATGTCGTCGGCCTGGGCTTCACCCGTGACCCGTACCTCTCGGTGGGCGACGAGAACATGTGGATCAACCTCGGGCGCCAGCAGTTCCATCTGCCGACGCGCAGCACGCCGCAGGTGTTGCGCGGGCACGTCGGCGTGGTCGTGCCCGACCTGGCAGCGCTCAAGGAGCGGCTCGCCGGCGTGCGGCAGAAGCTCGCCGAAACGCGCTTCTCGTTCACCGAACGCAACGGCTACGTCGCGACCACCTGCCCGTGGGGTAACGACATCCGGGCCTACGCGCCGCAGGACCGCTTCGGCGACATGAAGCTTGGCATGCCGTACGTCGAGCTGACGGTGCCGCGGGGCATGGCCGCCGGGATAGCGCGCTTTTATGAGCAGGGTTTCAGGGTCAAGGCGAAGGTTCAGGGGGAGCAGGCCATCATCCCCGTCGGGCGCAACCAAGTGCTGATCTTCCGCGAGGCCGACGGGCCCATGGCCCCCTACGACGGCCATCACATCGCCATCTATATCGGGGATTTCTCCGGACCCCACCAGTTCCTGCTCAAGCATGGGCTCGTCACGGAGGAAAGTAACCCGGATCAATATCGCTTTAAGGACATCGTCGATCCGGAAAACGGGAAGGTGTTGTTCGAGCTCGAGCACGAGGTGCGCAGCCTCCGGCATCCTATGTATGGGCGCCCCTTCGTCAATCGCAATCCGGCGCAGATGCAGCGCACCTACGTGCGCGGTTACGACGCGTTCGTGGGCGACAAGTAGCGTCGAGCGACGGATTCAACCGCAGATAAACGCAGATAACTCAAACCCCGAAAATCCCCCGTTTCAGGGGATGGACGGTGTGTGAAAGACCTCGAACCACGATCTGATTCCGGCGTTAGCCTTGGTTCGTCCGTGCTCTCTGTGAGCTCTGTGGGTGGTGTCTTGGGCGTCCCCCTTCGATTTATACGCGTTTATCTGCAGCAAATACCTATTCCTGATCGCAGGTTATGGACGTCGAGGCCGTCGGACGGTTTTTCCTCGGGCTGCAGGAAACGATAGTCGACCGTCTCGCTGCCGCGGACGGCAAACCTTTCCTACGCGACGAATGGACCCGGCCGGAGGGCGGCGGCGGCACCACCCGTCTGCTCGAGGAGGGCGGCGTATTCGAGCGCGCCGGGATCAATTTCTCTCACGTGCGCGGTGCCAGCCTGCCGCCATCGGCGTCTGCGGCCCGGCCGGAACTCGCTGGGCGCTCGTTCCAGGCGCTGGGCGTGTCGCTGGTGCTGCACCCGCGCAATCCGCACGTCCCGACGGTCCACATGAATACCCGGATTTTCGTGGCGGAAAAGAGCGGCGAGCGGCCGGTGTGGTGGTTCGGCGGTGGCATGGACTTGACGCCCTACTACCCCTATGCCGAGGACGCCGTGCAGTTCCATCGCACTTGCCGCGCGGCGCTTGCCCCCTTCGGCGACGACTGTTACCCCCGCTTCAAGCGCTGGTGCGACGAATATTTCTTCCTCAGGCACCGCGATGAACCGCGCGGCATCGGCGGTATCTTCTTCGACGATCTTAACCTGCCCGATTTCGATGGCGCCTTCGCCCTGGCGCGGAGCGTGGGCGAGCATTTCCTTCCCGCCTATCTGCCGATTCTGGAGCGGCGCAGGAATATCGCCTACGGGGCGCACGAGCGCGCGTTTCAGGCTTACCGCCGCGGCCGCTACGTGGAGTTCAACCTGATTTACGACCGCGGCACGCTCTTCGGGCTGCAATCCGGGGGGCGCACCGAGTCCATACTGATGTCGCTGCCCCCGCGGGTTGAATGGCGTTACGACTGGCGTCCCGAGCCGGGCAGCCCGGAGGAGAAGCTCTACACGGAGTTCCTCGTGCCCAGGGATTGGGCGGAGGATTAGATTGATTTTTTTATGCTTAATTTTGAATGCTTAATGAAAGGCGAACCATTAAACATTGAGCATTAAACATTAAACATTGGCCTATCGGATGACGGGCCTGAGCCAGCTCCTCAGCGCTCCGACGCGGGAGCGTATCTTTTCCGCCAGGGAATCGCCGATGCTCGCGCTTGCGACCTTGTGCTGCTGCACTAGGATCGGCTGTTGCTTGAAGGACTGGTAACGCGCGATCGCCGAGTGCGCGTGCTGGGTGAGGAGCTTCAGGTTCACCGGCTTGTTGACGAAGCGGAAGATCTGAGCCTGGTTGATGAGCTCGATCACTAGCTCGGAGTCGGAAGCGTCGGTGAGCACGATGGCGAGGATCTCGGGGTGGTCCTGCTTGAGCAGCTTGAAGGTGGCGGTAGCCTCTTCCTTGCCGCTCTCGATGTCCGCCACGATGAGCGCGATTTCTTGCGCTTCGAGGACTTCGAACGCTGCGTCGAGGTTGGGGGCGTGCAGGACCGGACAGGTTGCGGCGAACAGCTCGTTCATGGCCCGGAACGCTGCCACAGTCGGATCCACCACCAGGATGCCGGCGCTCATTTTCTCCACCGTGATCGCAGGCCGCTCGGCCGCCTCGGCAAGCTCGATCGCGATGGCGACCGCTTCGCCCACGATTCTCTGGATTTCCTGGTTGTCCCAGGGCTTGGAGACGAAGCGGAACACCTCGCCCTCGTTGATCGAACCCACGATAGAAGCGAGGTCGGAGTACCCCGTGAGCAGGATGCGCACCGTGTTGGGCGCGGCCTCCTTGATCTGCCGCAGCATCTGGACACCGGTCATCTCCGGCATGCGCTGGTCGCTCACCACCACGTGCGGCCGGAACTTGGTGGCGAATTCCATCGCCTGGGCGCCGCTCGTGGCGGTGAACACGTGGTAGTTCATGCGGAACACGGAGCGCAGAGCGGTGAGGATCCGTTCCTCATCGTCGACGAACAGGATGCGCGCCTTTTTGGCGGAATTTGGTGCAGGCGTCGGCGCCGTGACAGCAGTGGTGGCCGCGCCGAATGCCGGTTCCGGGACGCTCACTGCCGGCGCGGGTGTTATCTGCCCTCCGGCCAGCAGGCGCGCCGCCTCGATCAGGTTGTCGTCTATGAGCTGCGTAGGCACGTCGGCCAGGGTTTCCGCCTCCGGCTCGCGCAGGTTCTGACGGATGCTCGCCTCGATGCCCTTGATGAAAGCTTCGGAAAACTCGCGCGCGGCCAGGAACCGGTCATTTTTCTGTTTGGACAGCGCCTTTTGCACCGCCCAGTCGAGTTGCGCCGAGACCTTCGGATTGATCTCCGAAGGATTGGGGGGCCGGTCGTTGAGCACCGCGCGCAATATTTCCGCGTTGTTGCCGAGAAAGGGCCTCTTACCGACCAGGAGCTCGTAGGCGATGATGCCCACCGAATAAAGGTCGCTGGACGCGTCGACGTCGGTGCCGAGGAACTGCTCCGGAGCCATGTAGCCGGGCGAGCCCATGATCTCGCCCACCTGGGTGAGCGTGGAGGACTCGATGCGGGCGATGCCGAAATCACTGAGCTTGATGCGGCCGTCGTCGTTGATCAGGATGTTCGAAGGCTTGACGTCGCGGTGCGTGACACCCTGCGCGTGGGCGTATCCCAAGCCGTCGAGCAGCTGCCGCACCATTTCTCCGATCTCTTTCAGTGAAAACTGCGCTTGCTCCTGCATGTGCTGGAACAATGACTGTCCGTTCACCAACTCCATCACGATAAAGGCGATTTCGACGTCCTCGCCGTAGTCGTAGATGGCGGCGATGCGCGGATGCGTCAGGCGGCCCACTGCCTGCGCCTCGTGGCGGAACCGGGTCAGCGCGTATTGCAGATCGATCGGGTCGAGCATCCCCTTATTGACGGTCTTGATCGCGACCTGGCGATGGATCGCCGCGTCGAACGCCCGGTAGACGGTGCCCATCCCGCCCTGGCCGAGGATGCCGTCGACCCGATACTTGCCGATGCTGGAAGGAGCACTCATCTGGTGGCGGACGCTGTCTTCAAGCGGCGAGTGCCTCGGTCTCCGGCGGGGTCAATGGCAGGACCAGCTTGAATTTCGTGCCGATGCCGACCGCCGAATCTACCGTGATCTTGCCGCCATGATCCGTGACGATCTTGTAAACGATCGACAAACCCAGCCCCGTACCCTGGCCGACGTCCTTGGTGGTGAAGAACGGGTCGAAGATCCTGGGCAGCACGTCGGGAGGTATGCCTTTGCCGTTGTCCTCGATCTCCACCGCGACATGGGCGTCGTCATCGCGGCGCGTCGTAAGGGTAATGGTACCCTGTTCCGACTCGATCGCCTGCGCGGCGTTGCTGAGTAGGTTGAGCAGTACCTGGTTGATCTGGGAGGCCGAGCACGTAATCGAGGGGATGTCGTCGTAACGCCTCTGGATCGTATGGCGCTTCAATTCGTGCTTGGCGAGCAACATCGTGCTCTCGAGCCCATCGTTCAGGTTATAGCTCGACACCTTGCTGCGGTCCACACCCGAGAAGTTCCTCAAATTGGTGACAATCTCCGAAATCTGTTCGATGCCGTAGAGCCCATCTTTCACCAGGTCTTCCAGTTCCCCCACCACATGGTGTTTCTCGAGCTGCGCGATGCGCGACTGCATCAGTGCGAACTGTTGAGCGAGCGCCTGGGGGTCGGCCCCCCCGCCCTTCAGCATAGCCATGAGCTTCTCCGCTTCGGCGATCACCTGCGTGAGATCGGGCAGCTTGCGCTTGACCGAGCCGAGGCTGTTTTTGACGTAGGCGAGCGGCGCATTGATTTCGTGCGCCACGCCGGCGACCATCTGGCCGAGCGAGGACATTTTCTCGGTCTGGATCAGCTGCGCTTCGGATTCCTTCATCTGGCGCAGCGCTTCGGAAAGCTCTTGGGTGCGCTCGACGACGCGGTGCTCCAGTTCCGTGTTGACCAGGTCGAGGTGGCGGTAGCTCGCCATGAGGCGCGAGGCGAGGTAACCGATGAGAATCAGCAAAGCGCCGGAGAACGTGATGAGATAGGTGCGGTAGAACTCCCGGTCGGTGAGCATCGCCTCGAGCTCGCGTGAGACGCCGGCGGTCAAGCTGTCCACCCGCGGACCCGACGTCAGGAATGAAAGCTTGGAAAGAAGCTCCTCCTCGACCGGCTTCGCGCCGAGCAGCTGCTGAACGTTGCCTTCGAGCCGGGTGAGCCCGTCGCGCACCGCCGCGGGAAGCTGCGCTGCCGACTCCCGCAGGTCCGAGGCGAACGCTTCGAGGCTCTTGCGCTGGGCGGCGCCGGCGTCTAAATCAGTACCTCTGCGCTTCGGTGAGCAGTTGTGCCACCGCGGCCTCGACCGCGACCAAGCGTTCCCGATCGCGGATCTCCTGCCATGAGGCACGCACCAGCCCGGCAATTTCGGCATCGGCGGTAAGCACCTGCGACAAGGCCTGCTTGGTGGCGGCATTGGCCTTGCGGAACTTATCGACGAGCTCGGTTTTCTGGACGAACGCCGTCGTGAGTTCGTTCAGGCCGCGCTTGAGCACGGGGCTGTCGATCTCCTTGCTCGCGGCGGCGAGCTGCTGGCGGATGCGGCTCACCTGGCCGCTGTAATCTACCGCGGGAGCCCTCACGGGTGTGAACTCGGTCCGGGTGCGCAGGATGTCCACATCCCACCGGGCATCGATCTCCTTCAGCTCGCGCAGGAGCGTCAGGACCTCGTTCTGGCGCTTGAAATCCGTGCCCTGCGTCTTGAGGTAGAGGTAGCCGAGGATCGCGACGAGCACGATGCCTGCAGCGGTGATCAGCACGCCGGCATTCCTGCGCGTGCCGACGAGGTGCACCGGGATCACCGGCGCGGCCGTCAACCGCGTGCTGGGGGCGGCGTGCTCACTCACCGAGGTAAGCCGTTCTCACTTTTGGGTTGCTGAGTAGACGCGCCGCCGTGTCGGCGAGCGTGACCGATCCGCTTTCCATCACGTAGCCGCGATCACAGGTTTCAAGCGCGAGCTTTGCGTTTTGTTCTACCAGCAGCAACGTCACTCCTTCCTGTGCGACGGCACGTATGGTCTCGAATATCTTCTGCACCATGAGCGGCGCCAGCCCCATGCTGGGCTCGTCGAGCAGCAGCAGCTTCGGGCGGCTCATCAGCGCGCGCCCGATCGCGAGCATCTGCTGCTCGCCTCCCGACAGCGTGCCCGCCCGCTGACCGCGCCGCTCGGCGAGGCGCGGAAACACCGTGTAAATGCGGTCGAAATCGGCGGCGACTTGCGCGCTATCGGCGCGGCTGTAGGCACCCATGGCGAGGTTCTCCTGCACCGTCAGCAGCCCGAATATTCCCCGTCCTTCCGGCACCAGCGCAAGTCCTTCACGTACCAGTGCAAATGCGGGGCGCGCCGTTATGTTCTTGTTATTATAGTGGATGCGGCCCGCCGCCGGCCGGATGAGCCCCGCCAGCGCCTTCAAGGTGGTGGTCTTGCCGGCGCCGTTCGCGCCGATCAGCGCGACGAGCTCCCCGTGCTTGACGTCGAGGTCTATGCCCTTCACGGCGTTGATGCCGCCGTAAGACACCGTGAGCCCTCTCACTTCAAGCAAGGGCGCCTCCCAGGTAGGCCTCGATGACCGCGGGGTCGCGCTGCACTGCGGCGGGAGCGCCCTCCGCGATTTTCTTCCCGTAATCGAGCACCGCGACCCGGTCGCACAGCCCCATGACGAGCCGCACGTCGTGCTCGATCAGGAGCAGCGTCATGCCGTCGGCGCGGATTCTCTCCAGCAGCCGCTTCAATTCCGAGGTCTCCGTCGCGTTCATCCCGGCGGCGGGTTCATCCAGCGCGAGGAGCCGCGGTCCGGTCGCCAGCGCGCGGGCAATTTCGAGCCGCCGTTGGTCGCCGTACGGCAGCGCATGGGCCAGTTCCGCGGCGCGGCGGCCGATGCCGACGTAATCGAGGAGCTCGCGGGCGCGGCCGGCGATTGCGGCTTCTTCGGACCGGGTCGCACGGTCGCGCAGGATGGCGCCGACGACCCCCGCCCGGGTACGCACGTGGCGGCCGACCATCACGTTTTCGAGCGCGGTCATGTTGGCGAACAGGCGGATGTTCTGAAACGTGCGCGCGATCCCGCTCGCGGCCACCTGATGGGGCTTCAGCCCGGTGAGACGCACGCCGTCGAACGTGAAATCGCCGCGGTCCGGCCGGTAGAGACCGGTCAGCACGTTGAAGAGCGTCGTCTTCCCCGCGCCGTTGGGCCCGATCAGACCGAAAATTTCACCGCGTTTGACCTCGATGGAAACACCGGTTAATGCGGCGAGGCCGCCGAAGTACTTGCTGATGGCGGCAGCTTCCAGCAAAGGCGCAGCGTTAGTACCGTTCCAACTATTCATGTCACCGGTTCCTGCCGCGCGATCGGCGCATCCGGGGACAGTTCGCGCCGGCGGGTGGTGGACGGCCACAGACCCGAGGGTCTAAACAGCATCACCAGTATGAGCGCGAGCCCGAAAACGAGCAGGCGCAAGTCCGCTGGGTCGGCCAGCACTTTCCCGAACAGCGCTTGCTGCAGCGGACCCAGGTAGCGCAGCGCTTCCGGCAGCACGACGAGCAGCACGGCACCGAGCACGACGCCGGGAATGTGGCCCATGCCACCCAGCACCACCATGCACAGGATCATGATCGATTCGATCAGGGTGAAGCTCTCGGGACTCACGAATCCCTGAAAGCCCGCGAACAGGCCTCCGGAAACGCCGCCAAAGCTCGCCCCCATGGCAAAGGCGAGCAGCTTGACGTTGCGCGTATTGATGCCCATGGCAGCCGCGGCGACCTCGTCTTCGCGGATCGCCACCCAGGCGCGCCCGATGCGCGAATCTTCGAGCCGCACCGAAACGAAGATCACGGCGAGCGTCAGCACGAGGAACAGGTAGTAGTAGTTGTAGACACCCGGAAATGTGAGACCTGCTGCGGTATGCGTCTGGGCGAGGGAGAAAGCCCCCAGTTTCACCGGATCGATCAGGTTGATGCCCTGCGGCCCGTTGGTGATGTTGATCGGCGCATTGAGGTTCACGAGAAAGATCCGGATGATTTCACCGAAACCCAGTGTGACGATGGCGAGATAGTCCCCGCGCAGCCGCAGCGTGGGCGCGCCGAGCAGCACCCCGAACACGCACGCCACCCCCGCGCCTAGCGGCAAGAGTATCCAGAACGGCAGATGAACGCCGAACTGGGGCGAGGCGAGCAGCGCGTAGAAGTATGCGCCGACCGCGAAGAATGCGACGTAACCAAGATCGAGCAGGCCGGCGTAGCCGACCACGATGTTGAGCCCCAGCGCGAGCATGACGTAGAGCAGGGCGAACGCGATAATGGTCACCCAGGTGCGTCCGAACGCCCAGTCGGCGAAGAACGGCAGCGCCAGCAATAGTGCGGCCAGCGCGATGTATACCGCCCACACGAGCCGCGGGTCGCGCTTCAGCGCCATCCAGTCACGAGTCACGAGTCACCGGTCACGAGTCACGCCTCAAGAGCGCTCGGCCACGCGCTCGCCGAGCAGGCCCGATGGGCGCAGCGTCAACACGAGCACCAGCACCAGAAAGGAGAATACGTCCTGGTAGTGGCTGCCGAGAAAGCCGCCGGTCAGATCGCCGATGTAACCGGCGCCCAGGCTTTCGATCAATCCGAGCAGCACGCCGCCCACCATGGCGCCCGCCAGATTGCCGATGCCGCCGAGCACCGCCGCGGTGAACGCCTTCAGTCCCAGCATGAAGCCCATGAAGTAGTGCGCGATGCCATAGTAGGCGCTGATCATCAGCCCCGCTACCGCCGCCAGCGCGGAGCCGATCACGAACGTGATCGAGATCACGGTATTGATGTTCACTCCCATCAGTCCCGCCACCTCGGGATTCTGCGCGGTCGCGCGCATAGCGCGACCCAGGCGCGTGCGGTGCACCAGGTAGAGGAGCGCCGCCATGATCGCGCCGGCGAGCAGCACGATGAAGATCTGCAGATCGTTGATGGTGGCGCCGGCGAAGTGATGAGGCGTGGCCGGCAGCAGCGCAGGAAACGAATGGTAGTGCCGGCCCCAAATGATCATCGCCACATTCTGGAGCACGATCGATACGCCGATGGCGGTGATGAGGGGTGTCAGACGCGGCGCGCCGCGCAGCGGCCGGTAGGCGACCCGCTCTACGGCGTAGCCCAGGGACATGCAAACCAGTATCGCCGCGAGCAGCCCCACGGCCGCGATCGCCGGGCCGGGCAGTGCGATGCCGCTCGCCACGAGCAACTGGATCACCGTCAGGGCCACCATCGCACCGATCATCACGATCTCGCCATGCGCGAAGTTGATGAGCCCGAGGATGCCGTAAACCATGGTGTAGCCGAGCGCGACGAGCGCGTAGATCGCGCCCAATACCAGACCGTTGATGAGCTGCTGGATGAAGGTATCCATTAGGAGTCCCTAACACAATGAAACACACGCTGCGCTGTCACGGTTTTGGCGAGCGACTGATCGACTCAGAATATGGAGTTTCCACTCGCACGCGCGCCGTGAAAACCCGCACGCCAAAACCGCGCCAGACCACGAGGGGTTGCGGCCAAAATCGCAACGCACGTGCCTTTCATCGTGTTAGGGACTCCAACCGGCCGCCTTACGAAAGCGCCAGGCAATGACCGCAACGGATATCGGCGATCAAGCCGCAATGGAAATCCGACTCGGCCGGCTCAATCCAATACAAAAACGGCACCCGTGGGTGCCGTTGGCAATGCTCTTCGAAGACATTCATCCCGTCATTTCTTCTCCGCCGGGGGGGCAGCGGCGGCCGGTGGCGCGGGTGTCGCAGCCGGCGCCGTCGTGCCGCCCACGGTTTCGAGCGGATCCCACTTGCCACCCTTTACGACATAGAGCGTAATCGGCCCGCTCTTGAGATCGCCCTTCTCGTCGAAGCCGATGGGACCCGTCACGCCCTGGCGGTTAGTCCTGGCCAGCTCGGGCAGGTACTTCGCGGGGTCCGCGGAGCCCGCCTTCCACATGGCCTCGATCAGTGTGATCGTCGCATCGTAGGCGTACGGCGCGTAGATCTGGATCGCGCCGTACTTTCCGGTAAATTTCTCCTTGAATTCCTTGCTGCCCGGCATATTGTCCAACGGCAAGCCGGGAGAGGAGGCGATCACGCCTTCGGCCGCGGGGCCGGCGAGCTTGATGAACTCCTGACTCTGCGCCCCGTCGCCGCCGAGAAACTTGGCCTTGATTGCGAGCGACTTCATCTGCGCGGCCATGGGCCCGGCCTGCGTGTCCATGCCGCCGTAAAACACGAGGTCCGGATTTTTGGCCTTGATACCGGTCAATATGGAGCGGAAGTCGGTCGCCTTGTCGTTCGTGTACTCGCGCGTGACGATGGTCGCGCCGGCAGCTTTGGCCGCTTTCTCGAACTCATCGGCCAGCCCCTGGCCATAGGCGCTGCGGTCGTCGACGATCGCGATCTTCTTGGCGCCGGATTTCACCGCGAATTCGCCCAGCGCCTTGCCCTGCTGGGCATCGTTGGCCATCGTGCGGAATATCGTCTTGTACCCTTGCGCGGTGACGGCGACAGCCGTTGCTGACGGCGAAATCTGTGGTATGCCGGCGTCGCTGTAAATCTTCGATGCGGGAATGGTGGTTCCCGAGTTGAGGTGGCCGATTACGCCCGCGACCTTGTTGTCCACGAGCTTTTGCGCGACGATCCTGCCGGTTTTCGGGTCCGCCTGGTCGTCTTCGCTCAGGAGCTCGAACTTCGCTTTCGCATCGCCGATCGTCAGACCCTTCGCGTTCATTTCCTCGATTGCGAGCCGCGCGCCGTTGTCGTTATCCTTGCCCAGGTGCGCCTGGGGTCCCGTCAGTGGCGACACCTGGCCGATTCTCACCACGATTTCGGGCTGCGGCTTGGGCGCTTGGACTTTCTGTTCCGGGCGCGGCGCTTCCTTACCGCACGCACCTACCAGCGCTACAACAACGAGGCCGAAACCTATCCTGAGCATCGCTCGGCGATACATAGCTGCTCCCCAGCGGTGACTACGCGTTAAATGATTGTTGCTACGAGGAAATCTCATTATCCGCAGGGGCCCTCAGGTTGTCAATTTCTCAATCGGTCCGCGCTATCCCCGGCGCCGGTTACAACGGATGGTCCAAAAAAAGCCGGCGCGTGCCGGCTCTTTTTTACGCAATGAACCCCTCGCGAAAATGGGCCCATTCCCCCTGCTCGTTTACTTCATCGCCATTATCCACGTCACGAGCGCCTTGATGTCCGGATCTTTTACATGCCCATTAGGTGGCATCGGTATGTCACCCCATGCGCCCTTGCCACCTTCTTTCACTTTCTTCATCAGGTTGGCCTCCGCGCCCTTGTCATTGCGGTACTTGTCGGCGATCTCCTTGTAGCTCGGTCCGATCAGCTTCTTGTCGACGGTGTGACAGGCGAAACAGCCACTCGCCTTGGCGAGCGCTTCATTGGCCTGCGCGGCGCTACCGAACGCCAATCCCGCTGCGACGGCAATGATGGCTACGACGAATTTCATTTCTACGCTCCTTGATGAGTTCGTTAAAAACCCGCGGAATTCTACCCTTTTTCAGCGAGCACGCGCTCGAGCTCAACCAGCTCGGTAATGGGGGGCAGACAAGTAACGCCGCGGCACACCCAGGCGTTGACACTCGCAGCGCCCACGGGCGCCGGTTTGTCGAGCGCCGCAGGAAGGCCGCGCACCCCGGGTGCGATGGCAACTACCAGCGTCGCCGGGCGGTACGCGGCCGAGAGGGCGCGCTGCCACCTGGCCATCGTTGCGCGATCCCCGCGCAGGACGACGATCTGCGGCGGCGCAAGATACTCTTCGAGCGCGCCGGCGAGGCTCACGAAGCTGCTCGGCTGGCGTTCCAGCGCCGGATAGAAGAGCTTGAGCGAGCGCTCGACCGCTTCAAGATAGCGCGGTTCTCCCACCAGGTGCCCCAGCCGTTGCAATGCCTGCGCGGCGATGCCGTTGCCGGAGGGCGTAGCATGATCCTGCCCGGGCTTGCCGCGGTGGATCAGCTTCTCGTGGTCATGGGACACGAAAAAGAAACCGCCCGCCGCGCGGTCCTCGAAGCGATCGAGCAGGATTTCGGCAAGCTCGCGGGCGAACGTGAGATCCTCCTCGCGGAAATCGCCCTGCATGAGCTCGATCACGGCCTCGAGCAGGAAGGCGTGGTCGTCGAGATAGGCGTTCAGGTGCGCCACGCCATCCTTGTACGTGGCCGAGAGCCTGCCGAGCGGCTTGTCCGCCGAAACGAGGCCCGGCCGCCAGAGCTGCGCCCGAATGAAGTCGAGGGCGCGGCGCGCGGAAGCGAGCCAGGCGGGCTCGCCGAACACGCGGGCCGCTCGTGCGAGGCCCGTTATCATCAGGGCGTTCCAGCTCGTCAGCAGCTTCTCGTCCCGCCCCGGGCGCACGCGTGATTCCCGCGCCGCTAGGAGCTTGCCACGAGCAGACGCGAGCCGCGCCTCGCACTCCGCAGCCGGCACGCCGAGCTTGCTCGCGACCCAGGCGAGCGGCTTCATGACGCGCAGATGCCATTCGCGGCTTTCGAAGTTCGGCGCGCCGTCGAGACCGTAGTGGGGCTCGACCACCGCATATTCCTCGGCGCTGAGCAGTTGCCGCACTTCCGCCGGCGTCCAGACGTAGAATTTGCCCTCCTCGTGCTCGGAGTCGGCATCGAGCGAGGAATAGAACCCGCCCTCAGTTGACTTCTCATTTGACTGCAGAGTGGCGGCTGCATCTCCCGCGTCACCCATAGCACGGTTTCGCGCACGACTTTTTCAAACAGGGGCTGGCGGGTGGCGAGCCACCCGTCGCTGTAGAGCGCGAGCAGCGCCGCATTGTCGTAGAGCATCTTTTCGAAGTGGGGGATGCTCCAGGTACCTGATCCACGCTGTAGCGGCAGAACCCGCCCCCGATCTGGTCGTAGATGCCGCCCTCCGCCATCTTCGTGAGCGTCAGGCGCGCGATCGCGAGGCCTAGCTCGCCGCCATCCAGCGCGTGGCGGCGCAGGCAATAGGCAAGCTCGACCGGATGCGGAAACTTGGGCGCCGCTCCCAGGCCGCCGTGAACGTCGTCGAACACCCGCGCGAGCTCGCGCACGGCAAGATCGAGCGGGGCGCGCTGCAACGGCTGTTCGGCGCCAGCTGCGGGCAGGGTGCGGTTAAGCGCCGCAACGAGCGCGTCGTTCTGCTTGGCGATCTCGTCGCGCTTGTCGCGGTAGGCTTCGGCGATTTTCGGCAGCAGCTCGAGAAAGCCCGGCATGCCGTAGCGCGCATGCTTCGGGAAATACGTGCCGCCGAAGAACGGCGTGCCGTCGGGCGCGAGAAACATCGTGAGCGGCCAGCCCCCGCCCCGCTGCGTGAGCATGGCGTGCGCGAGCTGATAGATCTGGTCCAAGTCCGGCCGCTCCTCGCGATCGACCTTGATGTTGATGAAGGAGCGGTTCATCTCGGCGGCCACCTCGGCGTCCTCGAACGACTCGTGTGCCATCACGTGACACCAGTGGCACGCGGAATAGCCGATCGAGAGGAGGATCGGCTTGTTCTGCTCGCGCGCGAGCTTGAGCGCCTGCTCGTCCCACGGATGCCAGTCCACCGGGTTCTCGGCGTGCTGTTGAAGATAGGGCGAAGTCTGTTGGGCGAGGCGGTTAGTCATGGGGGGGGTGGGATAGCCGGTCGTGCCGCCGGTTGGGTTTGACCAACGCGTGTCGCTATGCAGTGCGGGGAATGGTCGAAGTATTTATTTTTTCTGCAAAATTAGGCGCGGCCGGACGGCTTGCCGGACGGCAGCGCCTCGATCTTGCGCTGCAGGTCGCCGAGCGCGGTGCGCGTGCGCGCGAGCTCGCGCAGGATTTCGTCGTGCGTAACCGGTTCGCGCAGCTCCTCGAGCTCCGCGGCCTTGCTCGCGTCGAGATTGTTGATGACGACGGCGATGAAGAGATTCAGTACGATGAACGTACCAATCATGATGAACGTCACGAAGTATAGCCACGCCCAGCTGTGCAGCTCCAGCGCCGTTTCCATGACGTCGATCCAGCCTTCGAGCGTCACCATCGTAAAGAGCGTGAGCAACGCGCTGCCCAGCGTGCCCCAGTGCTCCTCGTCGTGCTCGTGGAAGAGGTGGAAGCCGGTCACGGCGTAGATGTAAAAGATGATGCTCATCAGCATGATCACGTGGCCCATACTGGGAATGGAGCGCACGAGCGTCGCCACGATCAGCCGCAGCTGCGGCACGGTGGAAACGAGGCGCAGCACGCGCAGCACGCGCACCAGCCGCGCAACCAGCGCGAATTCCTCGGTCGCGGGTATCAGGGAAGCGACGATCACGCCGAAGTCGAACAGGTTCCAGCCGTTGCCAAAATAGAGAGAGAAGCGCGGCGCGACTGCAGTGAGCTTCAGCAGCGCCTCGACGATGAAGATCGCGAGGATGATGTCGTTGCAGACCTGCAGCCAGCCGTCGTAGCGCTCGACGAACGTTTTCGACGTCTCCAGCCCGATCAGCACGCCGTTGAAGATGATGAGCCCGATCATCATCGGCTCGAACCAACGGGCTTCGACTACGCGCTTTGCGAACGCTCTCATAGGAGGAATGAGCGGCGGGGAACGGGCCCGAAGGTGTCAGGAACCTTAGAGTTTAGGGTTCCTGACACCGTCGCACAATGAACCTTCTTCGCGGGGAACGGGCCTTGTATTCATTGTTGATGCATTATCCGCGTTCATCGCGAGCTGGAGCCGAGATCAATCAGTGACCGCGCCTTTGCTGGCACTCGTCACCAGCTTCGTGTACTTGGCGAGCGCGCCGCGGGTGTAGCGCGGCTTGGGCTGCTTCCATTTCTTGCGCCGCGCGGCGAGCGCCTTTGCCGGCACGTTCAGCTGAATGAGCCGCTTCTCGGCGTCTATCGTGATCGAGTCGCCCTCTTTTATCAGGGCGATCGGTCCGCCGACGAACGCTTCGGGCGCGACGTGGCCGACCACCATGCCCCACGTGCCCCCGGAGAACCGCCCGTCGGTGATCAGTCCCACCGACTCGCCCAATCCCTGGCCGATCAGGGCGGCGGTCGGCGCCAGCATCTCCTGCATGCCCGGCCCGCCCTTCGGGCCCTCGTAGCGGATGACGATGACGTCGCCCGCCTTGATCTTCTTCGCCATGATCGCCTTCATGCAGGCATTTTCGGAATCGAAGACGCGCGCCGGTCCGGTGATTCTCGGCGATTTCAGCCCGGTGATTTTGGCGACGCAGCCTTCCGGCGAGAGGTTGCCCTTGAGAATGGCGAGATGCCCCTGCGGATAAAGCGGATTGCTCCAGGGCCGTATCACTTCCTGGCCGGCCCGCGGCTCGGCGGGCACGTCTTTCAGTTCCTCGGCCAGCGTGCGCCCGGTGACCGTGAGGCAGTCTCCGTGCAGCAGGCCGTGATCGAGCAGCATCTTGAGTACCGGCGGCACCCCACCTGCGCGGTGGAAATCCACGGCCACGTAACGGCCCGAGGGCTTGAGGTCGCACAGCACCGGAACCTTGCGCCGCACGCGCTCGAAGTCGTCGATCGTCCACTTGACGCCCGCGGCGTGTGCGATCGCGAGGTAGTGCAGGACCGCGTTCGTCGAGCCGCCGGTCGCCATGATGAGAGCGACCGCGTTCTCGATGGCCTTGCGCGTCACGACGTCGCGGGGCTTGATGTCCGACTTGATGGCCTCCACCAGCACGCGCGCGGAGGTGCCCGCGGAATCGGCCTTTTCGGGATCGGGCGAGGCGAGCTGCGAGGAGCCGAGGAGACTCATTCCCAGCGCCTCGAACGACGAGGACATGGTGTTCGCGGTGTACATGCCGCCGCAGGCGCCGACGCTCGGACAGGCGTTGCGCTCGATCCCGTCGAAATCTTCCTGGCTCATCTTGCCCGCCGCGAACGCGCCGACCGCCTCGAAGGCGGAAACGATGGTCAGGTCGTGCCCCTTCCAGCGGCCGGGCTTGATGGTGCCGGCGTAGACGAAGATCCCGGGCACGTTCATGCGCAGCATCGCGATCATTCCGCCCGGCATGTTCTTGTCGCAGCCGCCGCATACCAGCACCCCATCCATCGCCTGGCCGTTGACCGCGGTCTCGATCGCGTCGGCGATGACTTCGCGCGACACCAGCGAGTACTTCATCGCTTCGGTGCCCATGCCGATGCCGTCGGTGACGGTGGGCACGCCGAACACCTGCGGCTTGGCGCCGGCTGCCTCGAGCGCGGCGATCGCGCGGTCCACCAGCGGCTGGATGCCGGCGTTGCACGGATTCATCGTCGAGTGGCCGTTGGCGACGCCGACGATGGGCTTCTCGAAATCTCCGTCGCCGAAACCCACCGCACGCAGCATGGCGCGATTGGGCGAGCGCGCAGTGCCCTGGGTGATGAGACGGCTGCGTTTGTTGAGGGGCATGAGGGACCTTCGGACCGCACGTATAATGGGGGAATCTATCTTATCAATCCGCACGTGTGCGACGGCGGCAAGTTGGGATGCAGTTCTAGGAGCGAGCCGCGCCGCGTAGACTCTACGTAAGCGGCGAGTCGACGACGAAATGCGCCCAAATTGCCCCGTCCCTTCGGGTTGCGACCAAAACGGGCGCCTGCGTTGTTGCTCGGCCTCGAAATAGAGTCTATTCCATCGGCCTCGCGCCTAGCATTCATCCCGTTTTGGTCGCAACGCATCACGCGCGGATTGATAAGATAGATTCCACATTCTAGCAGCCCGCCGGACCTGCAGTCTGGCGGCTGCCTACAGAAGAACTGCTCGAATTTGCGAATAGATCGCCCAATGCCTCCCGAGATGTCCTTCCCATGACTTATTTCAGAAGGTCTTGCGTTGGGAATTGGCGCGACCACTTTTCGTTGATTCTTCGTACCGGCACGCACCCGCGGCGGTCGAGGAAAAACGATGTTCTAATGGCCAATTCCTAATGCTCGTTCATCCGCAATTCGACCCCATCGCAATCCAGCTCGGACCCTTGGCGGTGCGCTGGTACGGGCTCATGTACCTCATCGGCTTTGCGCTGTTCTGGATCGCCGGACGCTACCGCATCAAGACCTGGCCCGGCGGCGTGTGGACGACGAAGGACCTCGACGACGCGCTGTTCTGGGGGATTTTGGGCACCATCATCGGCGGCCGGCTGGGCTACGTCCTGTTCTACAAGCTGGCGGACTACGCCGCGGAGCCGTGGCGCGCGTTCTACGTGTGGGAAGGCGGCATGTCGTTCCACGGCGGTTTTCTCGGCGTGGTGCTCGCGATGGTGTGGTTCGCGCACAGCCGGCGGCAGGACTGGCTCGCCATCACCGATTTCATCGCGCCCCTCGTGCCGATCGGGCTCGGCGCCGGGCGGCTGGGCAACTTCATCAACGCGGAGCTGTGGGGGCGCCCTGCCGAGGTACCGTGGGCGATGATTTTTCCCGGCGTCGACCGGGTGCCGCGACATCCTTCGCAGCTCTACGAGTTCGCGCTGGAGGGCGTGGTGCTGTTCGCGCTGCTGTGGTGGTTTTCCTCGAAGCCGCGCCCGCGCGGGGCGGTGTCCGCGGCTTTCCTGATCGGCTACGGCGTGTTTCGCTTCGCGGTGGAATTCACGCGTGAGCCGGACCGGTACTTGGGTTTGCTCGCGATGGGGCTGTCGATGGGACAGTGGTTGTCGGCTCCGATGATCGTTGCCGGCATCGCGCTCATGATCTGGGCTTACCGCGCTGCGCCTCAGCAAAAACCAAACTAACCGCCGAGGCGTAAATTCAATAATTGAGTGGGAAACGCCAGACTACGGAGGTGGATGTGGCTCCCGATCCGACACCCCATGCGGCTCATGCCTCGCTCTCCGATGCGGTGCTGCGACGACTGATGGGAGGCATGTCCGCCTTCACCATGCTGATGACGATTCCGCAGGTCCTGACGATATGGATCGGTCAGCAAGCGGCCGGGGTTTCGATTCTGTCGTGGAGTGCGTATCTGGCCTCGGCCATACTCTGGTTGTGGTTCGGAATGCGGAAAAACGACAAGAACATCTACTTGCCCTGCGTTGGGTGGATCCTGTTGGACGCCGCAGTTATTGCGGGAGCAGTCGTGTACGGATAGCCGACCGTTGATCGACCGACGTGCTACGAGATCGAGATCATCGGCAGCTAATTTTTCTTGATTCGTTTTGAATTTTATCCGCGTTTATCCGTGTTTATCTGTGGCTCAATTCGCTTTTCTGCCGTCGCCCTTGGCGAGACCTGTGCGCCGGTCGAGCAGATGCTGGAAGTTGTTGAGCGAGATGAGGTGAGCATAGATGCGCGCCAACGCCCCCTTCTGGATGAGCTCCTTCGCCGTTTCCGGGGCAAGCGCGGAGAGCTTCGGCTCGGCGACGCGATGCATGCCGGTCATGGCGACCGGCGCGCCTGCGTCGGGGACCGCCTGCATGGTGAACGGCTCGAAGAGTTGCAGCTGCGCGAGCGCCCTGCTCATTTCTTCGCTGCGCACGAGGTCGGCCTCGTACTCGAACAAGAGCTTCCGGCGCTCCTCCCAGACGGGTAGCGGTTCTCCGGTATTGTCATAGAGCGCCTCACCCTTGTCGCTGATCGCGCGTTTTTCGACGCAGGCGACCCGCTCGGCCTGCTCGCGCCCGTCCACCGTTACCCGGGTCATGCAGAACGGATAGCGCCGCACGTAGGCCGGCAGGTAGACGCCGCTATCCCACGCGCCGCCCGGTGTGACGAACAGGTTTTGCTGGTTCTCCAATCCCAGCACGACCATCGGCACGAAGCTCGCACCGGCATCTCCGCTCACGAATGCGATCGGATAATCGCGGCACGCCGCCGCGAACTCGGTGAACGAGAGCGGCAGCGCAATCAGGCTGCGGAACACCAGCGGGAGCTTGCCGCTTTTGGGTAACACGACGCGATGCTGCTTGTTGAGCGGGACGATTTCCTGATAGCCGTAAGGCGAGCTGATATCCATATGGCGGGGCGAATCGGGAAATGGAGACGAAGTCCGATTATATGGCCTGCGTCGCGCTGGAGTACACCTCGCCCGCCCCGCCATCATGGCGGCGCTGCCCGGAAGGATGAGACGAGCAGGCTGCTCGAGTGAACCTCCGGCTGGACGCCATGGCGCTCGGGACTTCGCACAATTGCGGGTAGACGTATCGTCCCGTCTTAGGTTTCGGTAAGGGGCTGTTTCGGCATTTTGAAACAGCCCCTCGGGCGTTGTAAAATTCCGCCCTCGCTTCAAGGGTATGGGGACGTAGCTCAGCTGGGAGAGCGTCGCGTTCGCAATGCGAAGGTCGGGAGTTCGATCCTCCTCGTCTCCACCACTCAAATAGTCCCAAGAAGTCCTCGGGCGGAGACACGCCTTCCAACAGTGACTGGGAGTGAACAGTGCTTGCTGCGGCGTTCAGCGAACGCTTGTATGTCGGAAAACTTTACAAGTCCAGATGATGAGCGCGTCAAAGATGCCTGTGGTTATTTGTTTTCAGCTACTTAAGGCGATCAGGCGCAAATTTTGCTCACATTGGGAAAACAGCCAAAAAAGGGGTTGTTGTTAAATTTTCCGACGTACAGGGAGGGATTGCGTAGCCGCGTGCGAAATGAAATGTTTGTAAGTTTTTGATTAGTAACAGGTTGCCCGGCCACGCAGACACGATCAAGGGCAACTTGGGACGCATAAATTTCTCACGCCGTCGAGTTCTCACGTTTAAGGAGGTCTCGCCATGCTCAAGTCTAAATTGATTCCCATTTCCGGTTTGGCATCGATTCAGATGCTGCCGCAGTTTTCTGCGAAAAGTGCGTTGGGCAACAGGGTTTATCGCGCAACAGCGAGCGGGGTTATGCTGGCGGCAATGGTCGCCATCGGGACCCCTGTCGCCGCGGCGCCCATATTCTTCGAGGTGGGAGGATCGGCGGCGACGTCTTCGATCCAAGCCACGGTCGACGCGTTTCGAGTCGCGTTGGGTAACCCCAACAACGCAAATACGGCGGGTCCTCTCGCCAGCGGCCGTCGTGAAATCAACTGGGACGGTGGTGGCCCCCCGGTAGACGCGAACGCACCAGGCGGAACCCCGTTCAATGTTTTCCTTAACACCCGCGGAGGGCAATTTACAACGCCGGGTACCGACCTCCTACAGGCTCCACCATCGGGCGGCCCGCAGAACGGCTTGGCGGGTGCCTTCAGCAACGCGACCTACGCCACCACCTTCGGCGTATTCAGTCCGAACCGCGACTTCACCCCGGTCGGCAGCAATATTACCGAGGGCTTCTTTTTCATCCCCGGCACCAACGGCGGAACCCGCGCCACGGTCAGCGGCTTTGGCGCAGTGTTTATCGATGTCGATCTGGCCGATACCACCGAAATAGAGTTCCTCGACGGGAACGGAAATGTTCTTTTGTCGCGGTCCGTCCTGCCGGGCACGGTCCCCGATGGAAGCTTGTCGTTCTTAGGCGTGACCTTCAATGCCGGTGAATTGATTGCCAGCGTGAGGATCACTACCGGCAACGCCGCTCTGGCAACTGGTGTAAACGATGGTGGCGGCGTTGATCTAGTGGTGATGGACGACTTCCTGTACGCCGAACCGGCAGTGGCGGTGCCTGAGCCGGCGAGCGGGGCCCTTCTGGCCGCGGCTGCGTTAGCTTTGATGGGTATCCGCCGCTGGCGGCGGCGCGGTCAGCAGAGCGATGAAAATCTGCCGGTTATCCGGCACGCATAGTCCCCCTCAGCGACCATCAAGCTTCACTCCAGGCGGTCTGGATCTTCTCATCCCTCAGCACACGTGTGCTGAGGGAATTTCTTGCGCGCCGGGTTCTTGCCTTGATGCCTCATAAACCCGGCCGTTCACGGGACTAGCTGTCACGATGCACGGTTTGCTACGGTGTGCGTCACGGCGATCAATCAGAAAGGACCGGCACGCTTCAGCAACCGCCCCCAACTCATGCGCGCTGGAGGCGCCGGGCGCATGCTCGCAATCGGTAGCGTGCGCGGTTGTCGTCGGCGCCGGAATCGGCACAATAGCGGCACGCAGCCTGGCATGAGGCGCCTCCCGTGAGCATCAGCCCCACCAAATTGAAAAGGCCGCTGATCCGAGCGGCCTTTCAATTTGTAAGTCCGGCAAGCCGGACAACACCCAGATCAATAAGAGCGTGCGAGCGCCTTTTCCGCTTCCCCGTTCCCCTTGGTATCGAAGCGCTTTGTTGTTGCGGCATCCGCGCCGTTATCGGCTCTACGAGTGTCCTTGTCGTGCTTCATTTGCAATGGCGAAGGATCGACGGCTTACTTCTTAGCTGACGGCCTTACTGCAATCGCTAAAGCTTCGGTGTAAGTCGCTTCGATCTGATCACCTTTGGAAATCAGCTTGAATTGCTCTGGGTCTCGCACTTTCAATTCCGCTGTGCGCTGCGGCCCTTTCAGAGTGACCGTCTGCGTTACCGGGTCAAGGTTGATCACGTCGCCGACGACGGTTAACTGCCGTGCACCTTTGGCCCCTGGAGTCGCGCCCGGTTTGGCGGTCACTAGCTCGTCCTTCTGGGTACGCGCCACCGGTAGGCCACCACCTTTTTTCAACTCGAGCACCAATGCCTCTACGTACTGGATGTCGACCTTGTCGCCGACCTTCAGCTGGTTGAAGTTCTTGACTTCAGCCCCGGCCACAACGGTTACTTCCCTGCCTTCGGGACCTTTGAGCGTGATTTCACGCTTGGGAGCGTCGATCGCACTGATGGTTGCAGTGACATCGACAGTTTGTGCGATGCCTACCTTGCCGGGCTGCCTGTCGACGACAGCACCAGTGCTTTGAGCGCTGGCGGCAAGACTTGCGGTGGCGGCCAAGATCATCGCCGCGAGGAGAGTGGTTTTATGCATGAGGTGCTCCTTGATTTAGTGGTAAGAACAGCGTGATTTTAGTTTGCGGTGCCCTGGAATCATTGGATGCTTAGCGCCTTCCAGCCCGGACCAGGATCAAAGCGCGTGATCCCGCGTGCAACGTTGGCCGTATCGGCGCCGAGGTCTTTCTCAGCGTATAGGAATTTCAAACACCATTTCCCCTCCGCAACGGCACTCTATGCTCCGCGCGGGGCATCGTCAATCGCGTCACAATTCACGAAAGCCCGGCTGTTTTCTGCAGAATTGCGCCCTTCGCTGCGTCCGATTTTCCTCAATACGCACGCGGGCGCGAGCGCAAGCCGAGCCCACCCACCGGTTCTGGCCAAAACCCGTCCGCGTTCGAGTATCAGGCCGCCTGAAACAGATCCACCCGCCGCGCCGGTGTGCGTGGCGGCGGCTGCGCGCACAACCCCAAGTGCGTGAGAATGCGCTCGATCAGCTCCGGCTCTTCGATCGCAGCGATGATCTTCAGGTTACCGCCGCACCGCGGGCAGCGTTCAGGAAGCCATGGGCAAGGATGCCGCAGAATCGCGTCGGAGCAGAGCGTGGAGTTCATACGCGCCTATGAAGCGGCGGTGGTGGAGACCATCCGGAAAGCGCTCGCGGCCGAAAGCTCGTTGCCGCGCAAGTGAACTGCGTGTTGCAGGTATTTCACTCGCTTGCCTTGGCCGGCGCCTCCTTCCTGGCGGCCTGCAGGACAAACTTGACCTGCTGCGAGCCGGGCGCCGCCGCAACGCGGGCCTCGGCGCGATCCGCGGGTACATTGAGCGTGCCCGTGAGATGGTCCGTCACGGCGCGCGCGCGTGCCGCGGCAAGTTGCGAGAGCGCGGCGTCCGGCACTTCCGCGGTCTCGTTCAAGCGCTTCAGCAGGGCCTCGTAGAACTCCCGGTCGGCGCTGCCCTTGCCCACCAGCGCAAGCGCGGCGTTCACCTGATCCACCGGCTTGCCGCGCGCTTTTCCGGTCTCGGCCGCGAAGCGCGACAGCGCGTCCTCGGAAGACCGCTCGACAAAAGCCGCCTCCAGCGCGCGCTGGGTTTTGGCATCCATGACGTTGACCGGTTCGGGCGCGTCTCCCGCTGCGGGCGGGCGCCCGAGCCTGGCCGCGATCGCGCGCTCCACCTCGCGCCGCTGCAGCGCCGCCCGGTCGGCGGCGCCGTGCTGCCCCTCGGCCACGAGCCGGATCTGCGGGCGCTTGCCCAGCCCGTCGGCCAGTCGCTTGAGCTTTTCGCGTTCGGGCGGCGGGAGCGTCGCGCGTCCGGGGTCGAAGGTTATGGCCTCCATCTCCTCGCCGCCGCCGCCGAACAGGGCCGCAAGCGCGCGGAACGGCGCGGTGACGATGCGCGTTATGATGTTGCGGATGGCCTGCCAGATCACCTCGCCGTAGCTGAACTGGGGATCGTTCACGTTGCCGCGCACGGGGACGGCGAGGTCGATCTTCCCGTCGCCGTCGGTAAGCAGCGCCACGGCGAGATCCAGCGGCAGGTCCAGCGCCCCCGGCGTCTCCACCCGCTCGCCCAGCGTGAATTTCTCGAGCACGATCCGATTCTCGCCGGCGAGCGTCCCGTTATCGATCTTGTACTGCAGGTCCAGCGAGAGGCGCCCCGATGCTATGCGCCTTCCCGCGAAGGTCACGCTGTAGGGAGACAGCGGCGGCATTTCGACATTGCGAAAAACGACGGTGAGATCGAGAAAGGACGTCGGCTGGAACGGGCGCAGGCTGCCGTTGGCGCGCGCGAGCCCGTACTCATCGACGCGCCCCTCCAGGCGGACCGTGGCGCGGCCCGCCCGGTCCGTGCTGATCCCCTGCACCACGCCTTCCAGCTCCTGCACCTTCGCCGAGAACGGCAGGACCAGGCTCAGGTCGGCGAAATCGACGATCCCTTTTTCGAACGCAACGCGCCCGACGCTCACCGGGAACGCCGGGGCCACCTCGCCGATCATGACGGGTCCGGCCGCGGGCTTCGCGGCGCTCGCTGCCTGCTCCGGAGGGACCGTCAACGCCTTCGCCAGATTGACGCTGCGGTCCTTGAATATGACGACCTTGGCATCCAGGCCCGTGAGCCGGACCTCGTCCACCGTCAGGTTGTCCGGGCCAAGGCTCAGGGCGATTCCGCTCGCAGACAGGGACTTCCAGCCGAGCAGGCGCTCCCCGCCGGCCGACTCGGTGATGCGCAGATTGTCCAGGCGCGCCTGGCCGGTCCCGCGGATTTCGGTGCGGCCGCCGCGCTCCCGGTAGTCGGCCTTGATCTCCGCCGACAGCGCGCCCGATTCCACCTCCGCCTGCACGCGCGGCAACAGCGCGGAACGCAGCGGCTTGAGGTTGAAGCCGTCCACCTTGACCCGCGCCGTGAGCCCGTCGCCGGACATTGGAGCCGCGCCGGTGGCCGCGATCGACCCTCCCTGGGCGAAACGGACCGACGCCTCGAACTTCACCGGCTCCTTGCCGTCGCTGCGAAACCCGAGAACCCGCGCCATGCCGACTTCACCGTCGTAGGCGATGGGCTCGCCAAAGCTCGTGTCGCGCGCCGCGATGCGCGTACCCTTCGCGTCGAGCGAGTCCAGCGCGAAACGCCACGGACGGCCCTCCGCGCGCGCTTCCTCCACCGCGCCCGCGACCTCGCGGCGCAGCAGCCCCCCCTCGGTACGCGCGACGAAGGCCAGCACGCCCGCCGGACCGCTCTTGTCCCGCGCCAGCTTCACGAGACCGCCCCTGACCGTCACGCGCCCCGCGCCGAGATGCCGCTCGGCAAGGTCCAGGCTGGCTCCCTCGAGCGCGACCGTATTGAATTCGGCGAGCGGCTCCGCCGCGCCGGGTTCGCCGACCGCCAGGCTCGTCACTGTCACCGCGACGCTATCCAGCGCCACCTGCATGCCGTCCGGCCGCCCCTCGAACGCGGCGGCAAGAACTACGGCAACGTCCTTCGCGTCGGCCCTGATCGGCCTCGCGCGGCTGCGGTCGATGTAGCGCAAGGCGAGACCCGCGACCTTCAGCGATTCGACCCGCGCCTTCCACGGCTCGCGCGACGCCCGGACCTGCGGTTCCGGTTTTCCGCCGGCGCCCGCCTTGATGAGGTTCAGCCAATCGACAACGCCGCTGCGATCCACCTCCACGGCGATCGTTCCGCCGCGCAC
The DNA here is from genome assembly GCA_963802355.1 of uncultured beta proteobacterium. GTDB lineage: Bacteria > Pseudomonadota > Gammaproteobacteria > Burkholderiales > SG8-41 > SG8-41. Next base: position 303,401 of record CAWDIV010000019.1, read on the forward strand.
CTCGACGCCCGGGATGACGAGCTCGCGCGTGGAGAAGTCGAATCGCCCGCCCTCGGCGCTCACCGACGCAAGCTCGAGCAGCGGCTCCTTCGCGTCCGCCGCCGCCAGCACGACGCCGCGGCCCGCGACACGGACATCCTCAAGGGTGAACCGCGGTTTCGCATCGGCGTAGGCGGCGCGATACCGCGCGCTGAAATCGACCTCCCCGCGCGGCTCGGCGACGTTCAATTCGTCCTGCAGAAAGCGCCACGCCGTAAGGGGCCGCACGCCGGCGACTTTCACTTCTCCCTGGGAGGCCAGCGGCTCCAGCGTCACCGCGCCGCGCCACTGGAAGGTGCCGCCGTCGGCCAGGCGCGCGCTCACGGTGTATTCGCCGCGCTGATCCGGAAGCGTGGACACGTCGCGCAGGTCGAGGTTGATCGGGCTCGCCACCGTGCTCGCGGGCGTCGGACCGGACCGGTCGGAGAGCGTGATCGTCCCGTTGCTCAACACGATCCGCCGCAACAGCAGGCGGGGCAGCTTCTCCCCGGGTCGGCGCTCCGTCTTCGGGAGCTTTTCGAGCAGGATCGCGAGGTTCAGCCTGCCGTCCGGTCCGATATCGGCGCGCAGGGCGGGCTGTTCGAGCACGACCTCGGACAACGTCCACGCCCATCGGGCAAGACTCGAGACTTCGATATCCACGAACAGGCGGCCGAATCCCACGATCGGCGTGCCATCGCGCTCCGCGAGCGCGACATCCTTCAGCTCCAGCCTGAGGAGGAACGGGTTGACGCGCACCTTGCCGACGCTCGCCTTGCGATCGAGTTGCTCGGCCGCATAGTCCGTGATGGTGCGCTGGATTAGGCGCGGCGCCGCGACGAAACCGAGCAGCGAGTACAGCGCAAACACCGCCGCGACGATCGCGAGCGACGTTACGACGCGGGACTTCATGGCGCCTGGCCTAGTTGAGGCGGCCGCCCGTCGCGCCCACGCTGAACCTGCCCGCGCCCAGCAGCTGCATGCAGGCTGAAACCGTGGACGTGAGGAGAAGGGTCCGGCCAGCTAACACATCGAACCCAGCGTCGGAACCGACAACACCGCGCCAACAGCCGGTAAAAGATTTCTCGGCCATTTCAGGTTTCCGACTTTTTATGTGTTTGAATCATCAAGCGACAGGGCTTTGAAATCGAGCCTTACGTTTGTCCGCGTCTGCAAAAGCAGCTTGTGCTGGAGCGAGCAGGGGCAAGCCCCTGCTCGCTCAACATCATCGAATCGCTAATTGATCATTTAGGATCAGCACCCGTTGCACCGCGCACGCACCAGACGAAGTTCTCTGTGGGTCTTCACCATAACCTCCGGGCCGCCGGCAAGGGGAAAGAAGTTGAAGTTCACTTCCCACGCTCCGCCGGGATCGGCGGCGTCAGTAGTAGCCGACCAGTAGATGGAATTCTGCACACCGCTAAACGGATGGCCAACGGGCAAATCCGGGTCTCCGAGAGGATTACTAGGATCGATCAAACTCGCCAACTCTTGGACTGTCGGTAGTCTCCAACCTTTACGATTACCCACAGCCTTGATGTTGCAAAATAGGTGAGCATTAACCCAAGTGCGCGCGGGCTCATTCGGCGACTGCTCCCAGACAAGGCCAGTCTCTTTGTCTAGAACGCCCGCGCCACTCATCACCAGCACAAACCGCTCGGTGACCGGCAGTATCTGGCTCCAGGCGGGCGGAATCCGGTCGAGCGCGTCCAGAATGGCCCCAGTGGTAGGCGGCGTTGCTGCGAATACCGGCGTGGCAAATACAGCGAAAGCAACAGCGGCGATCAGCTTGGCGTAAAGTTTCTTCATGGTGGTCTCCTTTTTTAAGTTTCGACTTGGTGTTTTGAGCGGGTGTCGAGGCTGTAACGTGGCAAGCGGACACTGGCGGTCCCCGGGCGACCAGCGAGCGCCGCTGCAACCAGGTCAAAAATGTTTTTGCGTGAGCTCTCACGAGTGTCCTCGCTGCCAGCATGATATTTCTGCCGGTGTAGAATTCCGCGCTGACGATAGACTAACAAGAAAACAATATTTCGGCGGAAATCTTCGACGGGATGGATCTATCCGGTCCCTTAAGGCGACCGGATTAGGAAGGATGCTCGGACTCGATTACGCAGCCAACTCAGCTGCGTTGTACTTGCGCTCGCTTACTTCTCGTAGGCCGCGAAGACAGCTCCTGCCCCGGCGCCTGCTGCCGCCGCAGCGCTCGCCGCCGCTCCGGCGACTCCCGCGCGATCGCGCATTTCCAAGCTGCAGTGCCCCGGACCGGTACCCGCCCACCTCCGTCCCGAGGTCCGCGAACTTGTCTCCCGGGATCGACTGCTTGGTCATGCTGAAGTCGACGTAGTTCACCATGAAGGTATAGCCGAAGTTCGTGTCCTGGAAAAAAGAGGGCTTTGAACCGTAGCTGATGAAAACGGCGCTGTTGTCGCGCTGCACGAGCCTCGCCGTCGCACCGTCGCTCGCCCGCGTGACGTCCATGGCCCACTGGACGCCGCCGTACCCGACCCTGCGGTGCGCTTCATCGGTCAGTCCACTCCAGACCCAGCCGGCAAAACTCTCGTCCGGATCGGCGTGCGCGATCGAGGGAATGACCAACAGTGCGCGAGGGACGTGATCCGCATAAATGCCCGGCGTGGAGGCCGCCCGGTTAGTTACGGGTTGCTTGCTTTTCCCGTGTCGTGCAACAAAGCGAGAAGATCCTGGTTCCGGTGGCTGAATCCTCCATCGAGTACCCGCGGAAGCTCCGCCGGCGGCAAAGCCTTGCTCCAGAACCATCCCTGGCCGTAGTCGACGCCCGCGGCATGCAGGAAAAACGCCTGCGCCGCGGTCTCCACCCCTTCGGCGACGATCTTCGCACGCAGGACGTTGGCGAGCGCGACGATCCCGCGCACCAGCCGGTCGGCGGTCGGGTCTTTCATGAGGTGCTTGACCTGCGAGGCATCGATCTTGAGAACGTCGAAGCTCATGCCCAGCAGCTGCCCGAGTCCGCTGTAGCCGGTTCCGAAATCGTCCATCGCCACACGGATGTGGTGCTGCCGGGATGTTTCCAGCGCCGCGCGCCCGATATCGGTGAGCGCCTGGCGCTCCGTCACCTCGCAGACCAGGCGGTTTAGGTACGACGTCAGCCCGAGCTCCTCGAGCATGGCGCGGATCTTCCCGTTGCCGAGCATCACCGGAGGCACATTGACGCCCACGTAGAAATCAGGGTAACGCGCGAACAGCGGCTTCATGTCGCGCTGGATGGCAACCAGGATCTGCCGCATCAAGCGCTCGAGGTGCGCTGGGTCGCGCTCGATTCCCTCGATGAACGGCCCGATCGAGCTTGCCGGACCGCCCTCTTCGGCGATCCGGGCGAGTGCCTCGAACCCGACGACGGCACCCGTGCCGAGATCCACGATAGGCTGGTAGTGCGCGGTGACTCGGTCCAGCAGCTTGTCGAGATCCTGAGCCATCACTGTGTCACCACGCGCTAACGCGGGACCATGAGCTCGAGCTCGCCCGAGCGCATCGCTACCCGGTCGCCGACCTGGAACTTGCGGCCGTCGCGGCGCTGAGGGTGGTGCGGTCGGAGGCGAATCCGTCCACCTTGGATTCGCTCAGCAGCGCGAGGCCGTCCTGGCGCCGCGTCACCATGACGACTTCGGCCTTGATCGAGCGCAGCGCCAGCGCTTCGCGCAGCGCTTTCTCCGTGGTCGTGGCGTATAGGAATTTCAAACACCATTTCCCCTCCGCAACGGCACTCTATGCTCCGCGTGGGGCATCGTCAATCGCGTGACAATTCACGAAAGCCCGGCTGTTTTCTGCAGAATTTCGCCCTTCGCTGCGTCCGCTTTCCCTCAATGCGCACGCGGGCGCGAGCGCAAGCCGAGCCCACCCACCGGTTCTGGCCAAAACCCGTCCGCGTTCGAGTATCAAGCCGCCTGAAACAGATCCACCCGCCGCGCCGGTGCGCGACGCGCTCCGCGTTCACGAAGAAGAGCCGTCCCTCCAGCCGCAACAGCAGCAGTCCGGGGAAAGTTTCGTCCTCTGGATGCTCGGCGGCCATCGTGCAAGTCTCGCGGCTGGAATCGCGGCCCCGAGCCAGCGCGCGGCTCAGAAGGAGGCGGTCAGATACAGCATGGGCCCGGTGAACTGATAGTTGACGGAGCCGGTGAACTTGGGCTTGGTCGAGTTCAACTCGTACTCCACGTAGCGGTAGGCGAGACCCGCTCCGAAATGCCGCGAGAACCGGTAATCCACGCCGACGGTGAAATTCTTCAACTCCCCGTCGTATTCATTGTAGTTGAGCGAGAAGTAATCGAAGCGCGCCGACACGAGCCACTTCGGCGTCAAGGCGTAAGCGCCATAGAGGCCCACTGTGGGCAGCGGCGCCAGGGCATCGCCGGTCTGCGCGCCCACGTTGGCTGCGCCAAGCGACGCTTTGAAATCAGTGACATGCAGACCCAGCACCACGCCCAGCTCCGCCTGGGTGTTCTTGACGAACGAGTAGCCGCCGGACAGCCGGTAGATGTCGGTGTCGAAATCGGCGCTCACCACGGTGGCGATCGGGAAGACCTGATTGCCCCAGTTGATGGTCCGGTTGATCGCGCGCGCGCTGTCGCGATGGAGGGTAAGGTACTCGGCCTCTATCTTCCAGCGCTCGCCCAGCCGCACGCTGGCGAGGAAAGCGGGAACGGTCTTGGAGTCGGAAAGACCGAGGTCGTCCTCGAGACTGATCTCCGTTCCGAGTCCGCCCGCCGTTCTGTTGAGCCGCACGGTGGTGTGCACCTTCGGCGCGAACGCGCCCAACTGAAAAGTCCAGCGGTCCGTGAGCCCTGGGGTGCACGCCCTGCCCGTGGGCGAGCCCGCACCCCAGGATGATTGCAGCAGATCCGCGCCGCGCTGCGGGCCGTCCCACCAAATTGAAAAGGCCGCTGATCCGAGCGGCCTTTTCAATTTGTAAGTCCGGCAAGCCGGACAAGACCCAGATCAATAAGAGCGGGCGGTTCCTAAGAGTGTTCCAAGGCAAGGCCGTGATTCCGTGGCATACCGGCCGGCCTCCTTCTGGCAGAATAGGGCTCCCGCGCCATTCGACACGCCCGGAGCGACACCAGCGTCATGTTCGCCAAATTGATGCCACGCGAAGGCAAGTTCTTCGATCTGTTCAACGCGCACGCGGCGCAGATCGTCGAAGGCAGCCGCGCCCTCTCGCTGTTGATGGCTAACCCCGAGTCGCCCGCGCCTCACGCGGCGCGCATAGACGCCGCCGAGCACGCCGCGGACAAGATCACGCACGAGACGATCTCCCTGCTGCACAAGACGTTCATCACGCCGATCGACCGCGACCAGATCCATCAACTCATCAACAACATGGACGACGTGCTGGACCTGATCCAGGATCTGGCGGAGTCCATGGTGCTCTACGATATCCGGCGCACGACGCCCGGAAGCGCAGCAGATGGCGCAAATCTGCCAGATGACCTGCGACCGCGTGAAAGCGGCCGTCGCGCTGCTCGCCGACCTGCGCGACCCCGAGGCGATACTCAAGACCTGCGAGGAAATCGACCGGCTGGAATCGGACGCCGACCGCGTCATGCGCTCCGCCATGTCGCGGCTCTTCCGTGAGGAGTCAGACGTGAAGCAGTTGATCAAGCTGCGCTCGATCTACGAGCTGCTCGAGTTGATCACCGACCGCTGCGAAGACGTCGCGAACATCGTCGAAGGTATCGTTCTGGAGCATTCATAACTGTCTGGCGAGATTCCTCCCAGACAGTTATGAAGAACATTCAATGAATGAAAAAAAGAGGGCATCGCTCTCAAGACCAGGCCGCTTTCGCCGTGCGGGCGATGATGAAATGTAGTCGGGGTTCGTTCAGGAGTTTGCGGGACTGATCCCGCAAAGTCCTAATGGAGCCGGTCCAGATCAGTCTCACCGTGGTCGTCGTGCTCGTGCTGGTGGCGCTCGCGTTCGACTTCATGAACGGTTTTCACGACGCCGCGAACTCCATCGCGACCGTCGTTTCGACCCGGGTACTCAAGCCGTATCAAGCAGTCGCTCTCGCTGCTGTGTTCAACTTCGCGGCGCTGTTCGTGTTCCAGCTCAAGGTCGCCGCGACCGTGGGCAAGGGCATCGTCGATCCGGACATAGTTGACCACTATGTCGTCTTCGGCGCGCTTCTCGGCGCGATCGCCTGGAACGCGATTACGTGGTGGTACGGCATCCCGTCTTCGTCTTCTCATGCGCTGATCGGCGGTCTCGTCGGCGCGGCCGTCGCCAAAGCCGGCACGGGCCACCTGATTGCGGGCGGACTCGTCAAGACGCTGGTGTTCATCTTCGTCGCGCCGCTCATGGGCATGGTCCTCGGCGCGACGCTCATGCTCATGGTTGCGTGGCTCTTCGTGCGCTCGACGCCGGCGCGCGTTGACCGATGGTTTCGCAGGCTGCAGCTCGTTTCCGCGTCCATGTACTCGCTCGGCCACGGCGGGAACGATGCGCAAAAGACCGCCGGGATCATCTGGGTGCTGTTGATCGGAGCCGGGTATCTCGGCTCTGAGGATCCGCTGCCGATGTGGGTGGTGGTTTCCTGCTACGTCATGATCGGGCTGGGCACCGCCTTCGGCGGCTGGCGGATCGTCAAGACGATGGGACAGAAGATCACGAAGTTGAGGCCGGTAGGCGGCTGCTGCGCCGAAACCGGCGGCGCCATAATGCTGTTTGTCGCCACCGGCTTCGGGATCCCGGTTTCGACCACGCATACGATCACCGGCGCGATCATCGGGGTCGGCTCGACGCAATCGGTTTCTGCGGTGCGCTGGGGCATCGCCGGCAACATCGTGCTCGCGTGGGTGCTGACGATTCCGTGCACGGCATTCCTTGCCGCGATTGCATGGTGGCTCGGACAGCATTTCCTGTGACAATCCTGTGAGCAACGATACGCGGACGATGACGGCAGGTGGAGGAGCTTCGGCCGAGCAGCGCGCCCTGCTCGCCGCGAGCGTTGACGATTTCGTCGCGCGCGGCACCGATATCGCCCGGGTGCGGAAGCTGCGCGGCACGGCAGGGGACTACGACCGCCCGGTGTGGAGCAAGATGGCGGAGCTCGGCTGGCTCTCGATACTCGTTCCGGAGCAGTACGGCGGCCTCGGGCTGGGGCTCACGGAAATGGCGATCGTCGCGCAGGGACTCGCCCGCGCGCTGGTTCCGGAGCCGCTGACGGCGAGCGCGGTGCTGGCGACGACCGCTCTCGCGCGCGGGGAAAACGAGACGTTGAAGCGCGCAGAGCTGCCGCGCCTTGCCGCGGGCGAGGTACTCGCCGCGCCGGCATGGCAGGAAGATCCAGGCACGTTGAACGCAGCATTACCCCGCGCGCGCGCCACGCCGTTCGAGGGCGGCTACAAATTGAACGGCACCAAGCGCTTTGTCGCCGGCGCAGCGCAGGCCGACGCCTTCCTAGTGAGCGCGGACAGTCCCGAAGGGCTCGCGCTCTTCTGGGTGCCGAGGGACGCCGCGGGCGCCGCTCTGACCCAGGAACCGCTCGCCGACGGGCGCTCGTTTGGCACGCTCGTCCTGACCGATGCGTTGGTTCCCCGGGCGCAGCTCGTCGCGAGCGGCGCAGCCGCGCAGGATGCGCTCGAAACCGCACTCGATCATGCCCGCGCGATCGCGGCGGCCGAGCTTTGCGGAGTGATGGGCCGGGCGCTGGAAATGACCCTCGACTATCTGAAGACAAGGGTGCAGTTCGGAAAGCCCATCGGGAGCTTCCAGGCCCTGCAGCATCGTGCGGTGGATCTTCATATCCAGAAGGAGCTCTCGTCTGCAGTGCTGGAGGACGCGCTAGCGCAACTCGACCGCGGCCCGGATGCGCCATCGCGTGCGGTGATCGCAAGCCGGGTCAAGGCGCGTTGCTCGGATGCAGCGCTCAGGATTACGCGAGAGACGATACAGCTGCACGGCGGCATCGGCTTCACCGACGAGCACGACATCGGGCTCTACTTGAAGCGTGCGCTCACGCTGGCGGCGTGGTTGGGTAACGCCTCGGCCCACCGCCGCCGCTATGCCGCCCTTACGGTCGGCAAAGAAAACGGTTTAGAGACGCATTTCAAGCCACAGATAAACACGGATGAACACAGATGAGACCAAAATCAAAGGCGTCGTGGCTGAATTGTCCTCGGATTTCGGGGTTGAATTTATCCGTGTTTATCTGTGTGTATCTGTGGCTGATTCCGGGTTTTCGTTCTTGACATAGAGTGGAGCAAGGCATGACCGACTGGAATGCGATGACTGACGAGGACTTTCGTCGGGAGGTCCGTGCTTTCGTGGAGCGCGAATATCCGCCGCACCTGCGCTACATCCTGCATCGCGCGCGCTGGCAGGAAATGAAGGAGTGGTGGCGCAAGCTCTACGAAAAAGGGTGGATTGCGCCCAACTGGTCGCAGGAATGGGGCGGGATGGCGCTCGATGCCGGCAAGATGGTGATCTATCTCGAGGAGCTGGAACGTCATGGCGTCGCGCGGGCGCCGGACCAGGGGATAACGCAGGTCGGTCCCCTCATCATGCGCTTCGGCACCCAGGCTCAGAAGGACCACTATCTTCCGCGCACGCGTTCCGGCGAGTACATATGGTGCCAGGGCTACTCCGAGCCCAACGCCGGCTCCGATCTCGCGAGCTTGCAGACGGCGGCCGTTATCGATGGCGATCACTTCGTCATCAACGGCCAGAAGATCTGGACCTCGCTCGCCGACGATGCCACGCACTGCTACCTGCTGGTGCGGACCGACAGACAGGCGAAGAAGAAGCAGCAAGGCATCAGCTTCCTGCTAGTGGAACTGAAGACGCCGGGTATCACCATACGTCCTATACGCAACCTCGCGGGTCACGGGGAATTCTGCGAGGTGTTCTACGACAACGTGCGGGTGCCGCGCGATACCCTGGTGGGACAGATGAACGACGGATGGACCGTGGCCAAGGCGCTGCTCGGCTACGAGCGGCTCGGTATCGGCAGCCCGCGCCGGCCGCAATACGCTTTGCGGAAGCTTGAAGCCGTCGCGCGCGCGAAAGGCCTGTTCGACGATCCGGGTTTCGTCGATCGGTTCACGGTGCTCAAGCTGGATATCGAGGATGGCGCGACGCTCTACGGCCGCTTCGTCGAGCAGGTCAAGCGCGGAGAGCCGCTCGGACAGGATGTCTCCATGCTGAAGATCTGGACCATGGAGACCTGGCAGCGCCTCACCGAGTTGCTTATCGAAGCCGGCGCGGAAGAAGGCGTCATGGCCGGCGTGCGCGACATCGGGGGTGTCGCGACGGATTTCCTGAATCCTTTCTACTATGCCCGCCCGTCGACGATTTACGGCGGCTCGAGCGAGATCCAGCGCAACGTGCTCGCCAAGTACGTCCTCAACCTACCTTCTTGAACGGCGTGATGGGGCGCGTCGAGGGGCGGAACAGGGGCCCCGCGGCGGTGGCGGGGATGTGACCCCCGGCGACGCGCGGGGCGGCCGACAGGATCAGGCAGGAAACTCGCGCTATTCTCTCGGAGGCCGCTGTTAGGTGATGGGTGATAAGTCTCCCGCGCTGCGGGGATCATCCCTCATCCTTCATCCCTCATCCCTCGTCTCGTAAGGCGGCGGTCGCGCCGCCCTACGAGACTTTCATCGGCAGCAGCACCATCTGGCGCCCGCTCGCGTGCAGGCGCTCCTGCAGTTCCTGCGGGGTGCGGTTGTGCAGCCAGCGTGTGAGGAAGTTGACGCGATCGAACATGAGCTTGGAAGCGAAGAACACCGAATTCGGGTATTTCGCGGACACCTGGTCGGCGAGTTTCATGAATTCATCGAGCGGCTCGGTGCCGAAGCCGATGTAGTACTCCGCAGCGAGACCGTGCGCATGGCAGTAGCGCACGAAGTAGCGCAGCGAATTCTCTATCGTGTAACGCAGCGTACGCAGTGCTCCTTCTCCGCCATAGCTCTGGGCATCCACTTCGCCGACGCTGACGAACACGAAGTTCTTGTAGTGCCCCGGGAACATGCGCAGCACCGACAGTAAAGCGTGCAGCCCGACGCCGCGATGCTTGCCGACGAAGATGACGGCAGTCGGCGCTTCCGGATCGAGACGGGGCGCCGAATGGCTGTCGTCCCAGGGAATCTTGACGTCGAACAATTGGTCGGCTTTCCGCAATTGCGCCCGCGCGGCGTCGTAGTGACGGCGGATCGCCAGGCACACCAAGATCACCATGCCGGTGATCAGGATCGTTACCCAGCCGCCCTGCGTGAACTTTTCCACCAACAGCACTACGAGTATCCCGCCGGTGACCAATAGCCCGGTTGCGGACAGCGCCAGGCGCCGCAGCCACCTGCGGTCGTCGCGTCGTTTGCGCCACCACAGGATCACCAGCCCGGCGAGCGAGATCGAGAAGGTGAGAAAAACATTGATCGAATAGAGAACGACGAGCAACGTCACGCTGCCGTGGCTCCAGATGAGCACCGCGAGCGCCGCCACGCCCATCAGCATGATGCCGTTGTCGGTCACGAGCCGGCTCGAGAGCTCGCGGAAATGGCGCGGCACCCAGGAGTCGGCCGCCATGTTCGACAGTACTGCCGGGCCCCCGAGAAAGCCGGTGTTGGCGGCGACGAAGAGCAGCGCGGCTTCCGACACCAGCACTACGATCACCGCCGTGTGAGCGGCTGCCGGGCCCCCGAGATCGAGGTTCTCGATGATCGATTGGAACACAACGGCGTTCAGCGTCTGCCCCGGTTTTTGCGTCACGTCCCACAGGAGATAGAGCAGCATGATGCCGCCTGCCGTGAAAGCGAGCGAGATCGCCATGTACATCATCGTCCATTTGCCGGTGGTGACGCGCGGCTCGGCGAGCGTGTTGACGTTGTTCGATACCGCTTCCAGGCCGGTATAGGTGCCGCCGCCCTGCGAGTACGCGAGCATCAGGATCCCGACTACCGTGAGCCAGCCGGTAGTGCGCGCCAGTTCGGCAGTCTCGTTTAACGTTTCGGGTACGAGCTGCGGCAGGCGCTCGGCATGGGCATAGATGCCGTAGGCGATCAGGAAGACGTGGATGACGACAAAGGCGATGAAAATAGGCAGCAGGAATTTGATCGCCTCCTTCATGCCGCGCAGGTTGAGCATGAGCAGCACGCACGTAAGGAACACTCCGAAGGGAATTTTCCAGTCGTGCAGCGTGAGCGGCAGCAGGCTGAACACCGCGTCGGCCCCCGCCGCAATCGAGATCGCGATCGTCAGCACGTAATCCACGATCAGCGCCGCTCCGGACACGAGCCCCGCATGCTTTCCGATGAGCTGGGTTGCCACCTTGTAGCCGCCCCCGCCGTTCGGAAAGAGCTCGATCACCTGGTTGTACGAGAGCGAGATGATGAACACGGTCACCGCGATCGCGATGGCGAGATAGAGCCCGAAATGGGTGTGTGGGCCGAGGGCGAGATAGGCTTCCTCGGGGCCGTATGCGGACGAGGACAAGCCGTCGGCGCCCAGTCCTACCCAGGCGAAGAAGGCGATCAGCGCGATACTGTGCCGGGTCTGCGGATCGAGCGGATCGCGCGGCTTGCCGATGACGACGTCACGCAGTCTCGTCAGTCGGGCCATGCGGACGCGCTTACAGAGTTTCGTGCAAGGATCGGCATTGGAAGTGACGCGCCTTGATCGACTCCACAGTCGCATCCCGCAAGCGGGGCGCGTCGAGGGGCGGAAAAGCAGCCCTCTGGGATGCGCCCAGGTCTGCCACGCGGACTCGGAAATATTGAAATCTTGGTGGTCGCGCTTCATCATAGCGCACTCGGACGCAACCCACAAAAGAGAGCGGAGAACGTTTCATGGCCAAGCGGATCATTCACACCGAAGCGGCGCCGAAGGCGATCGGTACTTACTCCCAGGCGGTGCGTTGCGGTAATACCGTCTACCTCGCCGGGCAGATCGGACTCGACCCGGCGACCATGGAGCTCGTCGCCGGCATTGGCGCCCAGATTGAGCGCGTGTTCGCGAACCTGCAGGCAGTCGCCGCAGCCGCGGGCGGCGGCCTCGGCGACGTCGTGAAGCTCAATGTATACCTCACGGATCTCAACAACTTCGCCCGCTTCAACGAGATCATGGCGACATACTTCGCCGAGCCGTATCCGGCGCGCGCCGCGGTCGGGGTGGCAAGCCTGCCGCGCGGCGCTCTGGTCGAGGTGGACGCCGTCATGCATCTCGAATGAGCAGTCTATCGAGTAGACAAGTTGGCAGTATCTCCTTGGCAAGGGTGTCAGGAACCCTAAACTCTAAGGTTCCTGACACCCTCGTACGCTGGGTCAAGCCGCAATACCTATTATTTATGAATTGACCTCTCGAGATACTTGGTATTCGTTACTGGCTGCTGTTTTCGGTTTACTAGCTACTTGCTACCGGTTACTTGGTGCGGCAAACCGTCCACTGCAAACTGCAAACTCCCTTGCCCGTCATCCACCATCCATCATCCTCCGGGCTGAGCAAGGCCATCCTGACACGGCTGGAGAAGCTCGGCCTTCGCAGCCAGTTGGACCTCGTCCTGCATCTGCCGCTGCGTTACGACGACGAGACCAAGCTCTATCCGATCAACGCCGCGCCGGGACGCGTGCCGGTGCTCGTCGAAGGCAGTGTGGTGGAATCCGATATCAAGTACCGCCCCAGGCGCCAGTTGGTGTGCCACATCGAGGACGGCACCGGCGTGCTGACGCTGCGGTTCCTCAATTTCTACATGAGCCAGTTAAAGCAGCTTGCGCCCGGCACCCGCCTGCGCGCGTTCGGCGAGATCCGCGACGGTTACCTCGGTCCGGAAATGGTCCACCCCAAGTACCGCGTAGTCCACGGCGCGATGCCCGTGGCGCGCGCGCTGACGCCGGTCTATCCGACGACCGCGGGACTCGCGCAAGATGAGCTGCGGCGGCTGATTGCGCGCGCGTTCGTCGATTGCGATCTCGATGACACGCTACCGCCCGCGCTGCCGCAAGAGCTCGATCTGCCTGCTTTTCGTGATGCCGTGCGCCTGTTGCACAATCCGCCCGCGAGTATCGCGAAGGAAGACTTGCAGGAACGGCGTCATCCGGCATGGCGCAGGGTCAAGTTCGACGAGCTGCTCGCGCAGCAGCTTTCCATGCGGCTCAATCATCAACGCCGGCGCGCCGCCGGGGCGCCGGCGCTGCAACCTCGTTCGAAGTTGACGCGGGCGCTGCTTGGGGCGCTGCCTTTCGAGCTGACGCGCGCGCAGCGGCGGGCGTGGCGCGAGCTCGAGCGCGATTTGGCCAAGGCGCATCCCATGCAGCGGCTGCTGCAGGGCGACGTCGGCAGCGGCAAGACGGTCGTTGCCGTGCTCGCTGCGCTGCAATGCGTGGAAAACGGCTGCCAGGTCGCGGTGATGGCGCCGACCGAAATACTCGCCGAGCAGCACTATCACCAGTTCGCCGAATGGCTCGCTCCGCTCGGGGTGGGCGTTGCGTGGCTTTCGGGAAGCCTCGCCCGCAGGGAAAAGCGCGCCGCGCTGGACCTTGTGGCGGACGGGAAGGCGATGATCGCGATCGGCACGCACGCACTGATCCAGGAGGAAGTTGAGTTCGCCAACCTCGGCTTCGCCATCGTCGATGAACAGCAGCGCTTCGGCGTACAGCAGCGGCTGGCGCTGCGCATGAAGGGCTTGCGCCCGGGCGAGGGCTCGGCGCCCCACCAGCTCATGATGAGCGCGACGCCGATACCGCGCACGATGGCGATGAGCTATTACGCCGATCTCGACGTTTCCGTCATCGACGAGCTGCCGCCGGGCCGGACGCCGGTCGCGACCAGGCTCGTATCGGAGAAACGTCGCGCGGAGGTGATCCAGCGTGTGCGCGACGCGTGCATGTCCGGCAGTCAGGCCTATTGGGTCTGCCCGCTGATCGAGGACTCGGAGGTTCTGCAGTTGCAAACGGCGCTCGAGACGCACGCCACGCTCGCCGCGATCTTTCCGGAGCTCAAGCTCGGCCTGGTACACGGGCGGCTGAAGAGCGGGAACAAAGCGCAGGTCATGCGCGCGTTCTCGGCCGGCGAGATCCAGCTCCTGGTGGCGACCACCGTAATCGAGGTCGGCGTGGACGTCCCGAATGCGGACCTGATGGTGATCGAGCATGCCGAACGCATGGGGCTTGCGCAGCTGCACCAGTTGCGCGGGCGCGTCGGACGCGGAAGAGAGGCCTCCACCTGCATCCTGCTCTATTCCAATCCTCTCACCCAGTCCGCGCGCGAACGGTTGAGGATTATCTATGAGAATCATGACGGCTTCGAGATCGCGCGCTGCGATCTCAAGCTGCGGGGGCCGGGGGAGTTGCTGGGCGCGCGCCAGAGCGGCATACCGCTGCTCAGATTCGCCGACTTGAGCGCCGATCTCGACTTGCTCGAAGCGGCGCGCGCGGCCGCGGAAAAGCTCCTGCAGGAGGATGCGGAGGCTGCGCGCCGCCACCTCGCACGCTGGCTGGGAGAGCGGCATGAGTACCTTAAGGTATAAAGGCGTCTCAGGTAAAGCGTCTCAGATAGAGCGTCTCAGGTGAAGCGTTACCAATACCTTCTATCTGAGACGTATTGTCTGGGACGCGGTGCTTAGGACGCCTTATCTTGATCTTGCCATGGTTTCACGTACATCAGATTGCAGGTAAATTTCTGATGAACGGAGGGCACGATGAGCAAGAAGGAGTTGGTTCCAAACCGGCAGTACACTGATGAGTTCAAGGTAGAGGCAGTCAAGTTGGGCGAGTCGATTGGAGGCAATAAGGCTGCGGTGCGATTGGGCATTCCGGTCTCGAGCCTGTGGAATTGGATCAAGCGCGCGCGTGTAGGCAAGCTCAAAGCAGGTGATGCGATGGGCAGGCCGGTAAAGCGGTCGGTCTCTGAGCTCGAGGCGGAGAATGCCCGGTTGCAGCGGGAATTAGCCAGCGCCAAACTGGATCTCGAAATCGTAAAAAAAGCGGCGGCGTATTTCGCGAAGGAGTCGCGGTGAAGTACGCCTGGATCAAAGAGCAAGGCGACTTGTACAGCGTAACGCGGATGTGCCGACAGCTTGGCGTATCGCGCACAGGTTATTGCCAGTGGAGAACACGCCCGGCGAGCGAGCGCTCGATGGCCAATGCGGCGCTGGATGCGCGAGTCGCGGCGATTCACGCGGGTACCCAGCGCAGCTACGGGCGGCCCCGTATCGTTCGAGATCTTCGCGCGCAGGGTGTTCGGGTCAGTCACGAACGGGTGCGCAATAGCTTGAAACGACAGGGTTTGCGTCCGGCCTACCCGCGACCCTATCGGGTGACGACCGATTCTGCCCACCACCAGCCGATCGCGCCCAACGGGTTGAATCGGCGCCTCGATGGTTGGCAAGTCAATCAAGCCTGGGTTGCCGACATTACCTATATCGCCACGGACGAAGGATGGCTGTATCTGGCCTGCGTCATGGACTTGGCCAGCCGCAAAATCGTGGGTTGGTCGATGAGTGAGCGGATGAAAGCCGATCTGGTTTGCCAGGCGCTGAACTCGGCGTACTGGCGACGCAAACCGCCAGCAGGGCTGATCATGCATTCGGACCGTGGCAGTCAGTACGCCAGCGACCAGCACCGGAAGCTGATCAAGGACTACCGGATGATTCAATCGATGAGCAGGCGGGCCAACTGCTGGGACAACGCAGTGATGGAGAGCTTCTTCAAAACGCTGAAGGTCGAGCGCGTGCATACGATGCGTTACGATACTCGCGCGCTCGCCAAGCTCGATATCGTCAACTGGATCGAAGGTTTCTATAATCAAACGCGACTGCATTCGTCGATCGGCTACCAGACACCCGTCAATGCGGAACTCAGCCTCATAGCTGCGTAAAGTGGTGTACGTCAAATCGAGGCAGGGTCATCTGGGACGCCGTACCCTGAGACGTATTATCTGGGACGTTCTATCTGGGACGCCTTGGATACATGACGGGTAAATCGCCTATACTGCACGGCGACCCGCTGGGGAGACGGGCAGTGACCATCAAAGAACGTCTCGACGCTTACGAACGGCTGATGCGGCTCGACCAGCCGATCGGCGCCCTGCTGCTCTTGTGGCCGGCCATGTGGGCTTTGTGGCTCGCCAAGTACGGGGTCCCGGACGCGGACCTCATGCTCATCTTCATCTTCGGCGTGCTCCTCACGCGCTCAGCGGGGTGCATCATCAACGATCTTGCCGACCGTAACTTCGATCCCTATGTCGAGCGTACCCGCAACCGGCCGCTCGCGTCAGGGCTGGTGAGCCCCACCGAAGCGGTGGTGGTGGCGGCGCTCCTGCTAATCGCCGCGTTTGCGCTGGTGTGGCAGATGAACCGCCTCGCCGTCATGCTGTCCTTCGTCGCGCTCGCGATCATGGTGATTTATCCGTTCCTCAAGCGCTTTTTCATCTTTCCGCAGCTCTGGCTGGGAATCGCCTTCGGCTGGTCGATCCCGATGGCTTATGCCGCGCAGTACGGCAAGCTCGTGCCGGTGACGTGGGTCCTGCTCCTCGCCAATATATTCTGGGCCATCGCCTATGACACCGAATACGCCATGGTAGACCGCGACGACGACGTGAAGCTGGGCCTCAAGTCTTCGGCGATCCTGCTCGGCCGTCACGATGTCACCGGCGTAATGGTCGCTCATGGCCTGTTCCTCACGACGATGGCGATCATCGGCTACTGGCAGTTCCTCGGCATCCTCTATTACGCGGGTCTTGCCGTCGCCGCGATCCTCGTGATCTACCAGTACCAGTTGATCGAGGAGCGCACCCGTGAAGGCTGTTTCAAGGCGTTCCGCAACAACAACTGGGTGGGGCTTGCGATCTGGGCCGGGCTCGCGCTCGACCTGTATTTCCGTATCCGGCTCACACGGTGATCCCTCGTGGCGGCATGAAGTACCGCGATCTGCGTGACTTTATGGTTCAGCTCGAAGCGCGCGGCGAGTTGAAACGCGTCGGCGTGGAAGTGGATCCGCGGCTCGAGATCACTGAAATCTGCGACCGCGTGCTGAAGGCGCGAGGCCCGGCTCTGCTGTTCGAGAAACCAAAGGGTCACGCGATTCCCGTCCTCGCCAATCTGTTCGGCACGCTCCGGCGCGTGGCGCTGGCCATGGGCGTGGATGCGGCAGACCCGGCTGCCGCGCTGCGCGAGATCGGGAAGCTCCTGGCCCATCTGAAGGAGCCGGCGCCGCCGCGCGGCTGGAAGGATGCCTGGGACAAGCTGCCGCTCCTGAAGCAGGTGCTCGCCATGGCGCCGCGCGAAATAGCGTATCCGCCCTGCCAGGAAACGCGATGGGAAGGCGGCGATGTCGACCTCGGGCGGCTGCCGATACAGACCTGCTGGCCGGGTGATGCGGGGCCGCTCATCACCTGGGGATTGACCGTTACGCGCGGACCGAATCAGGGACGCCAGAATCTCGGCATCTATCGCCAGCAAATCACGGGCCGGAACAAAGTGATCGTGCGGTGGCTCGCACATCGCGGCGGGGCGCTCGATTATCGCGACCACTGCCTGGCGCGTCCGCGCGAGCCGTTTCCAGTGGCGGTGGCGCTGGGAGCGGACCCCGCCACCATGCTCGGCGCGGTGACGCCGGTGCCGGACGCGCTTTCCGAATACCAGTTCGCCGGACTGCTGCGCGGAGCGAAGACGGAGATTGCGAAATGCCTGACGCATGATCTGCAGGTACCGGCAAGTGCAGAGATCGTGCTCGAAGGCTACATACACCCGGGAGAGACGGCGCTCGAGGGGCCATTCGGAGATCATACCGGCTACTACAATGAACAAGAACGCTTTCCGGTCCTTACCATCAATCGGATCACGTCGCGTCGTGAGCCGATTTACCACTCGACTTACACCGGCAAGCCGCCGGACGAGCCGGCCGTGCTGGGCGTGGCGTTGAACGAAGTGTTCGTTCCGCTGTTGACGCGGCAGTTTCCGGAGATCGTGGACTTCTATCTGCCGCCGGAGGGCTGCTCCTACCGGCTCGCCGTGGTCAGCATGAAGAAACAGTATCCGGGACATGCCAAGCGTGTGATGTTCGGCGTCTGGAGCTTCCTCCGCCAGTTCATGTATACCAAGCTCATCATCGTCACCGACGACGACGTGAACGTACGGGACTGGAAAGAAGTGATCTGGGCGCTCGTCACTCGGGTGGACCCGCGACGCGATGCCGTGATCACCGATCACACGCCCATCGATTATCTCGATTTCGCGAGCCCGGTGCCGGGATTGGGCTCAAAGATGGGAATAGACGCGACCAGCAAATGGCCCGGCGAAACCGGCCGGCGCTGGGGCGAGCCGATCGCGATGAGCGAGGAGGTGAAGCGCAAGGTGGACGCGTTATGGCGCGAGCTGGGTTTGTGACACCACGGATAAACCTGATCTACCGGGTGGTGAAGGGCTGGCTCTTTTTCAGCGAGCGCAAGCCGATGTATCCGTGACGGCGCATGCGAAAAAAAGCCCGGCCATCGAGCCGGGCTTTCTTTGGTCAGGGTGAAGCTGATCAGAACCGGAAGCGCAGGCTCACCGAGAAGAGATCAGCGTCGCTCTTTCCGCCGAGGCCGTCAGACACGCGATAGCGTTCCCACTCGCCGCGCACCCCCCACTGGGGGGTGAAGTCGTAGCCTAAGCCCAGGCCGAATTTCCAGCTGAAATCGTCGTCCTTGCGGCCAATACCGAAGCTTGTACCCGGGGCAGGCGGGATCGTGCCGGAGGCGGACACCTTGGTCTCTGAATAGACCAGTCCGATGCGGCCGAAAATCGAGAAGTTGTTCCCGAGCGGCACGATACCGAGCACGTCCCCGAACCAGTTGTTCTCCATCTTGACTTCTCCGGCAACCGTTCCGAACGGCGTGACCGTCGTGAACGTGCTGAATTTGCCGAGATTCACATAGCCGGCCTCGACCGCGAAGTTCTGGTTAACCTGATAGCCCGCGAACACCTTCCAGCCGGTATCTTTATCATCGACCGAAGTTATCGCCGAGGTAACGCCAGGGCGCGATAGAACTACTGAGTTGATACCGGCGGTGTCAAAGTCATCGATCTTGCTCTGACCTATCCCGCCGCCGACGTAAAAGCCCTGCCACTTCATTTGGGCGTATGCGGGAACCGCGGCTAAAGTGCCAGCCGCCACCAATGCTGCTGCTGCGAGGTTCTTGATGTTCATGATGTCTCCTTTTGGCGTTGCCCAATTTTCGGGAATTGTTGTGTCAACATCAAGAACTAACTAGTTATAAGGGCTGATTTGTTGCGACGACGCAACAGATTATCGCAATTCAGTCTCAATTCTTACGCTCGAAGGGATTACTCGCGGTTGTACACCCACCTAAGCAGCGCGTCCTGCACCGGCTGGACGTTCCCGGCGTTGGCGTGGTTGACGATCATGACCACCACGACACGCCGGCCGCGGGCGTCCAGGACGTAGCCGCCGATCGCCCGCACGCCGGTCAGAGAGCCGGTCTTGATGTGCGCCTGGCCCGCCAGTTCCGCGCCGGCGAGGCGCTTGCGCATCGTGCCGTCTACCGCGGCGAGCGGCAGCGAGGCAATGAGCTCCGGCATCACCGCGCTCTTGAAGGCGGCGAGCAGCAGTTGCGCGAGGTTAGCTGCGCTGATGCGCTCGATGCGCGAGAGCCCCGAACCGTTTTCCAGTCACCAGCTCGGGAAAATTGAGTCGCCTTACCGGCGAGCCACTGGCGAATCGCGCGATTCGCTTTTTCGGGCGTAGCGGGGGCCCCCGCCCCGGCCGCACCCAGCGTCAGGAACACCTGACGCGCCATCACGTTGTTGCTGAATTTGTTGATGTCGCGCACGATCTCGGCAAGCGTCGGGGATTGCAGGCTCGCGATCAACCGCGCCTCAGGCGGCGCCGTGCCCTCGCGCACGCCGCCCGCGAAAACGCCGCCCTCCCCGCGCCACAACTGTGTGAACAATCCGAGCAGATACTGCTGGTGGCTCAACACGCTGAAATAGCGCACGCGCTCACCGCAGTCACGGGAGTAGCTGCCCGTGAATGCGAGGCGCGCGGCGTTCGCCGCCCCTTGCGCATCGAGCTTCATCCGCGCTACCCAGTCGCCGCACGGCGCCGAATCGAGCGCGAGCTGGTTGATGATCTGAACCTGCGGCAGGCCCGGCTCCGGAATGAGACGCACCGTGCGCGCCTCGGGGTCGGGTACGAAATTGAGCCGGATCGACTTGAAATTGATGAGCAGCGCGTCGGGAGCGGTGTTATAGGGGCGGGTTGGCTGATCGTCGAAGCGCCCCGGCTCGACATCGGCGGCGGCGAAATGGCTGCGATCGAGCACCACGTTCCCGCGGATTTCCCGCAAGCCGCGCCCGCGCAGGTCCCGGACCAGCAGCCAGAAGTTCTCCAGCATGAGCTTGGGATCACCATAACCCTTGAGCACGAGGTCGCCCTCGAGTACGTCCTGACTGATCTTTCCGGCCGCGTAGGCTTCGGTGGTCCAGGTGTACGCCGGGCCGAGCAACTCGAGCGCAGCGTAGGTCGTAAGCAACTTGATGACCGAGGCCGGATTCATGGCGCGCTCGGCACCGACGGCGACGAGCGGGCGCTCGGCGCCGATCTCGTGCACGTAGAATGCCGCGGCGCTCTCCGGGATCGCGGACTGCGCGAGCGCTTTGGCGACGGGTACCGGCAATACCGATTGCTGCGCGGCGGCGGTTGGCGGAACGAGCCCGAACCAGGCGAAGAGCAGCAGCGCGGTCGGCATGCGCACTGAACGGAGCATCGCCCAGGGTGACGCCCTGATCGCGACGCATGCCTCGTTCAATCCAACCGAAAAATAGGTCTTCGTCATGCGGATGCTAAGCAGCGAGGGCGTCGAGCAGGTCCGCGGTTCGATCGACGAGCAGCCCGAACTCCGCGTCCTCGATGACGTAGGGGGGCATGAAGTAAACGGTATTGCCGAGCGGCCGCAGCAGCAGCTCGCGCTCCTGCGCGGCGGCACAAAAATCGCGCGCGAACGAGGAACCTCCTCCCTCGACTTCGAATGCCCAGATCATCCCGGTATTGCGGAAATGTCGCACGCGCGCGTGGACGGCCAACCTGGCTGCGACGGCACTCAAGCGCGCGCTTTTCGTACGGTTCGCCGCGATCACGCCGTCCTCATCGAAGATGGCCAATGTCGCCAGCGCGGCTCGGCAGGCGAGTGCGTTGCCGGTGTACGAGTGCGAATGAAGAAATCCACGCGTGACCGCGTCGTCGTAGAACACGTCATACACGGCATCGCGCGTCATCACCACCGAGAGCGGCAGATATCCGCCCGTCAAGCCCTTGGACAGGCAGAGAAATTCCGGCGTGATGCCGGCCTGCTCGTGGGCAAAAAAGGTGCCGGTGCGCCCGCATCCGGTCATGATTTCATCGGCGATGAGATGCACCTCGTAACGGTCGCACATTGCGCGTGCACGGCGCAGGTATTCGGCGTCGTACATCGCCATACCCGTCGCACCCTGCACGAGCGGCTCGACGATGAGCGCCGCCGTTTGGCCGTGGTGCGCCTCGAGATGCCGCTCCAGTGCTTGCGCGCAGCGCGCGGCGTAGTCTCGCGGCGATTCGCCCTGCTCCGCTTTACGCCAGTCCGGACTGGCAACCTGGCTGCTCGTCATGAGGAGCGGAGCGTACGTCTCCTTGAACAACGCGACGTCCGTCACCGCGAGCGCCCCCAGGGTCTCGCCGTGGTAGCTGCCCGCGAGACTGACGAAGCGGCGTTTGCCCGGCCGGCCCCGGTTGCGCCAGTAATGAAAGCTCATCTTGAGCGCGATTTCGACCGCGGATGCACCATCACTGGCGTAGAAGCAATGCCCGAGTGCGCCCCCGGTCGCGTGACCAAGGCGCTCGGCAAGCTCCACCGCGGGCTCGTGGGTACAACCGGCGAGCAGCACGTGCTCGAGTTTCTCCAGCTGTTTGGCGAGCGCGCCGTTGATGCGCGGATTGCAATGACCGAAGAGATTCACCCACCACGAGCTGATCGCGTCGAGGAAGCGCCGACCGTCGAAATCGTAAAGCCAGCAGCCCGCGCCGCGCGCCACCGCGACGAGCGGGAGGGATTCGTGATGCTTCATTTGCGTGCACGGGTGCCAGACCGCGGACAGGCTGCGCTTTAGCAGCAGACTGGTGTGACTGCTAGCTTGCATTTTCGCCGCAGAAGCTTTAAAAAAATTCGGCAACAGGCCTCAAATGCCAGGAGCCAGCGCCTATCCTTCGCGCAATAAGTCACGACGTTGTCCGCCCACCGTCCGGTTGTCGCCATCCGCCGACATTCCAACGGCATTTTCTTCCGGGTCAACCACCATTTTACGTTCCACGTTAAATACTTCTGAGATGGCATCAATCTTGCTATTGGTTTGGTGTCGGTTTGTTCGTACTCGAGCGGAGTTTAGCATCGTTGAAAGGGGATTCTCCGTATGCAGATTCTTGAACGCATCAGGGATCAGATTGCTGCCACAGGTCTGCCGTTATTCGGCATCACATTGGCCGCTATCCCCTGCCCCGATACGCCGGTGATCCTCACGCTGCACTGGCACGCATTCATCAAGGAAAAGCTCGCCGAACTCGAGGAAGCCGAGACGGTGTCTTACACGCCGGTGCCGAGTTCTGCGCTGCAGTTGAACGATCGCTGGCAGGATCTGCTCGCGGTCGATCGCGCGGCAATGGAAGCGGCGTGGGAGCTGGGCGCATGGGACGTTGCCCGGGCCGAACGGCCGGGGTGTCTGCGGCCGGGCGCGCCCGCTAGCGAGGCGCTGGAATGCCTGCAAGCGTTTGGGTCGTACCCCTTTGGGGGCTCTGGTAACCAGGTCGTCGTCGCCGAGGCTCCAGATGTCGATGAACTCGTGCGGCTCGCGGCTGCCCGCGGTTACCTGCTATGGCTGTTTCGTCCTGTCAACGGCGGAATCTGGGGGGAATATGCGGAAGACGCTACCCTCACATCCGACGGCCGCCGGGCTCCGCCTTGCCCCCACCGGCCCATTCCGCTGACTCGCGACCGACAGCGCAAGACGGTTTATCGTTTTGGCGTCCCGTGTACTGAAGGGGGGAACGGGCCCCTCCCGGTAGAATCTTTCGGGGCCTTCCCGTTCCCCCCTGCGACCCCCCGGGTATTTCGAAATAGCGCTCCTACGATTCCAATTAGGGCGGGGCCCCTCCCGGTAGAATCTTTCGGGGCCTTCCCGTTCCCCCCTGCGACCCCCCGGGTATTCGAAATAGCGCTCCTACGATTCCAATTAGGGCGGGGCCCCTCCCGGTAGGATCTTTCGGGGCCTTTTCCCGTCCCCTCCTGCGCCCTCCGGTACTTCGAAACAGCGCTCCTACGATTCCAATTAGGGCGGGGCCCCTCCCGGTAGAATCTTGCGGGGCCTTCCCGTTACTCCCCCGCACCCCCGGTTACTTCGAACCAGCGGCTCAGAAATCACTGGTTAGTGTGCACTGACTAACGGCGTAACGCTGTTTGTTCCGCGCGTAACGTCTTGTCTACAACAGCCTAACCGGTTATTATTAGCACTCGATAGACCTGAGTGCTAACGTTGGCACTTACCTGATACCTTTGGTTTTCCAGATACCTACGGGAGGCTAGTTTATGAAAATTCGTCCGTTGCACGACCGCGTCATCGTCAAGCGGCTGGAAGAAGAGCGCAAGACCGCTTCCGGCATCGTGATTCCCGATACCGCCGCCGAAAAGCCCGATCAGGGTGAAGTCATGGCAGTGGGCAAGGGCAAGATACTCGAGGACGGGAAAGTGCGTCCGCTCGATATCAAGGTCGGGGACAAGATTCTGTTCGGCAAGTACTCCGGACAGACGGTCAAGGTCAAAGGTGATGAGCTGCTCGTGATGCGCGAGGAAGACATCATGGGTGTGATCGAAGGCAAATAGTTAGTTCGCTAACCGGGAGAAATCGATATGGCAGCGAAAGACGTCAAGTTTCACGAACACGCCCGCAACCGGATCGTTGCGGGAGTCAATATCCTGGCCGACGCGGTGAAGGTGACCCTCGGCCCGAAGGGACGTAATGTCGTGCTCGATCGCTCGTTTGGGGCGCCCACGGTCACCAAGGACGGGGTGTCGGTGGCCAAGGAGATCGAGCTGAAGGACAAGTTCGAGAACATGGGAGCGCAGATGCTGAAGGAAGTGGCTTCCAAGACCTCGGACGTGGCGGGCGACGGGACGACCACGGCGACGGTGCTGGCGCAGGCGATCGTGCAGGAAGGCATGAAGTATGTGGCCGCGGGCATGAACCCGATGGACCTGAAGCGCGGCATCGAGAAGGCGGTGGCGGCGGTAGTGGAGGAGTTGAAGAAGATCTCCAAGCCGTGCAAGACGACCAAGGAGATCGCGCAGGTGGGGTCGATCTCGGCCAATGCCGATGAGAACATCGGCAAGATCATCGCCGACGCGATGGACAAGGTGGGCAAGGAAGGGGTGATCACGGTCGAGGACGGCAAGAGCCTGAACAACGAGCTCGAGGTGGTCGAAGGCATGCAGTTCGACCGCGGCTATCTGTCGCCGTACTTCATCAACAGTGCCGAGAAGCAGATGGCCGTGCTGGAAAACCCCTACATCCTGCTGCACGACAAGAAGATCTCAGGCATACGCGAGCTGCTGCCGGTTCTCGAAAACGTCGCCAAGGCGGGCCGGCCGCTGCTGATCATTGCCGAGGAAGTCGAAGGCGAGGCGCTCGCGACGCTGGTGGTTAACAACATTCGGGGCATCCTCAAGACGGTTGCCGTGAAGGCGCCGGGCTTCGGCGACCGGCGCAAGGCCATGCTGGAAGACATCGCGGTCCTCACCGGTGGCGTCGTCATCTCTGAAGAAACCGGAATGCAACTCGAGAAGGCGAGCCTGAAGGATCTCGGCCAAGCGAAGCGCGTCGAGGTCGGCAAGGAGGAAACGACGATCATCGATGGCGCCGGCGACAGCAAGGCGATCGAAGGACGGGTCAAGAACATCCGCACCCAGATCGACGAAGTGACGAGTGACTACGACCGCGAGAAGCTGCAGGAGCGGGTTGCGAAGCTCGCCGGCGGCGTGGCGGTAGTGAAGGTCGGCGCCGCGACCGAGGTCGAGATGAAGGAAAGGAAGGCGCGCGTGGAAGACGCGTTGCACGCGACGCGCGCGGCGGTGGAAGAGGGCATCGTGCCGGGCGGCGGTGTCGCCTATCTGCGTGCTCGCGCGAACGTCAAGGTCAAAGGCGACAACCATGACCAGGACGCGGGCATCAAAATCGTGATGCGCGCTCTGGAAGAACCGCTGCGCTGGATCGCCGCCAATGCGGGAGACGAGGCGTCGGTGGTCGTCAACAAAGTGGTCGAAGGCAAGGGCAACTACGGCTACAACGCGCAGACCGGCCAGTACGGGGATCTCGTGGACATGGGAGTGCTCGATCCGACCAAGGTCGCGCGTGCTGCCCTGCAGAACGCAGCCTCGGTCGCAGGATTGATCCTCACCACGGACGCGATGGTCGCCGAGCTGCCGAAGGATGAGCCGGCGCACAGCCACGGCGGCGGTGGTATGGGCGGCATGGGCGGCATGGACATGTGACGCGCACGAGAGCGCGCGTCATCCCGGTGAAAACGGGGATCCAGTCCATAAGGCGCAAGCGCGAGTCATCCCGGACTCGATCCGGGATCCAGAAAGAAAAACCCCGCAATCGCGGGGTTTTTTTTGGTTTCTCTCCGCGCGTTCCTCTCGCGAAGAAGATTCATTGCGCGACGGGGGTGCGGAGGGAAGGTGTCAGGAACCCTGATCTATAAGGTTCCTGACACCTTCGGGCCCGCGCCCCGCCACTCTTTCTAATCGCAGCCGCGCAGCAGGAAGATCAGGAACAGCACGGGGATGGGCACGCCCAGCAACCACGCCAGGATGTAACCCATCTTGCCTTCCTGACGGCTCGGCATTCCGTTAGGAAAAAATCGTTTCATCAGGGCATTCCGGTTCATATAGTTTCCATTTCGTAGTCGTTGGAAGGAGACGCGATCGGCGCGCGTCCATTGCGCTTGTTGGACCTGCTCATGCCCCTCCAGTTTCCGATGCTGTTGTAGTGATCTACTGCTATTTCATGTAGTTACTGCTAGGACGCGCCGA
Organism: uncultured beta proteobacterium; assembly: GCA_963802355.1. Classification (GTDB taxonomy): domain Bacteria; phylum Pseudomonadota; class Gammaproteobacteria; order Burkholderiales; family SG8-41; genus SG8-41. Next base: position 329,493 of record CAWDIV010000019.1, read on the forward strand.
ACTTACCGGTAGCGGTCTCAGTCGTATGCGTAGGTAGGGAACACTGATCGAGGAGACGAACCATGCGCAAGATCACCACGTGTTTGCTCGCAGGTGCAATGATCGCCAGCGGCGCGGCGGTCGGTAAGCTGCCTCCGCCCACGCCGGAAGAGCAGGCGGCCGTAGCGGCCAAGAAAGCGAAACAGCAGGAACAGCTCGAAAAGGAGAAGGCGTTGCTGGATAAGGCGCAGGATCGTGTCGTGGCGCGTTATCGCAGCGAAAATGGCGGCGGGCAGCGCGCCTCCGGTGGGCGCGTCTCAGATCAGAACATGCCCAAGACCACGAGCGAGCTGCCGCGTGGAGTCGGACCAAAGCCCGAGCGGCCGCAGAGCGGCGAGGCGCATTCGGCGCCGGCGAAATGATGCGTATCGGGAATTAACCGGAACCACCAGGCGGCGCGGCGAAGGCCGGCCGCCTGTGCAGCTTCGTGCCTGCTACCTGCCTTGGTGCCCTTCGGCGGTCAGCTTGCTGACAACGGACTCGGTGGGGACGCCGCGGTTCGGGGGCGACGGCATGCGCGGGTCGAAATCCTTCCAGTCGCCGGCCTGCCAGTTCCCCTCTGTGCGCTCGATGTCGTGGGCGCCATAGCGCTGGAGCGTCTCGACAGCCAGCGTCTCGGATCCCGGCCGGTCTACGCGTATGGCCACCACGGGACCCGACGCGCGTTCGACGGGATGCTCGACGGTGGCGCGGAGCGGATTTCCTGAACGTGTCTTCGAGAGCGCGCCGAGCAGGGAGCCGACATAAGCGCCGAGCCCGATTCCCGCCAAGATCGTGATGAGCTGATTGAAGACAATGTAGGCCGCCATACCCGCCACGAGCCCGATCGATCCGCCGATGAGCACGCCCCGCAGCGCGCCGCTTCCCGCTTCCTTCGCGCCCTCGTCGCTGTACGCGTCGCCGCCAATCGGAAAGGTGGCGTGCTGGCCTGGAGGGGTGACGAAGAACAACTCGAATTCCGAGCGCTGAAAGCCTTCGCCGGGCAGGGCTTTCATTACGGCTTCCGCTCCGGTGAGGTCACTGAACCGTCCCGCTACGATCTTCGCCATGGAGCCTCCTCTTTGGACACAGCCACTCACACCACACCTCCGTCTCCCCCAGGCGGAGACACGGCGGGGGCCCTGCATCTTTGAGACACCCGGTTTGCGGCGGAGTTGCGGTTCAGAGGTCCCCTGAGTCGGCGTCACAGAATGGAACTTTCTTGACGCTGGTCGGGTTTGACGCTTAAATAGCGCGCTATTTTGCCGGCAAGTGCGCCGGCAAAATAAACGGCCGGCGCCAGGATCGCCAGCCGAGAATAGATCTTACAGGATCGGCAATAGGTGTTTTAGCAGTTCGGTGCGGGTCGGTACTTCGGTCAGACGGTTCAACAGTTTTTGCAGCAAGTGGCCAGGTAGCTCAGTTGGTAGAGCAGTAGACTGAAAATCTATGTGTCGGCGGTTCAATTCCGTCCCTGGCCACCATTCCTTCTTCCAGAGCGTTCCAACGAAATCCAACAGCGTTAGTAAGCAGGCGATTTTCATAGGGGAAATCGTCCTGGCGGGGGAACTTCGTCCGTTGACATCCCAAATCGCTTGGGGGCAACATTGGGGGCAACTGGCCTTTGTTGAAAGGAGTTGCCCCCACATGCTTACCGATACCGCCGTACGAAAAACGAAGCCCGGAAAGAAGCCCATTCGTCTCTATGACGGTGGTGGGATGTACCTCGAAATTTCCCCGAACGGCGGTAAGTGGTGGCGATTGAAGTATCGCCATTTGGGGAAGGAAAAGCGCGTGTCTCTCGGGGTCTATCCGCAAGTTAGTCTGAAAGTGGCGCGCGAGCGACGCGACGAATCGCGCAAGCTCCTTGGGGAGGGCATTGATCCCAGTCAGAACCGCAAGGCGATTCGGTCCACGAAGGTGGAGCGAGCAGCCAATAGCTTCGAAGTGGTGGGTCGGGAGTGGTTTGAGAAGTACTCGACGACCTGGGCAGCAAGCCATGCTGGTCGGATCATGCGAAGGCTGGAAATATACGTCTACCCGCAAATCGGCGCGCCCAATTGCCGAAGTAACGGCATCGGACCTTCTCTCGGTCATTCGACGGATCGAGAACCGAGGCGTGCTGGAAACGGCACACCGGACGTTAGCCACGTGCGGGCAGGTATTCCGGTACACGGTAGCGACTGGGCGGGCGGAGCGCGATCCTTCCCGAGACCTGTGGGGTGCGCTGCCCCCGGTGAAGGGCGAACACTTCGCAGCGGTTACTGATCCTAAGCAGGTAGGACGGCTCCTGCGCGCCTTGGAGGGCTATCAGGGCTCTACAACGGTGCAATGCGCCCTCCGCCTTGCCCCGTTGGTGTTTGTGCGTCCGGGCGAGCTGAGAACTGCGCGCTGGGCCGACATCGACTTCGAAGCGGCCGAGTGGCGCTACACGGTCAGCAAGACCGGCACCGAGCATATCGTCCCGCTCTCGAAGCAGGCGCTGTCAATCTTGCGGGACATCCGGACGATTACTGCGAGGAGCCAATACGTTTTCCCAAGCGGGCGCACCTCAAAGCGGCCGATGAGCGACAACGCGATCCTCGCAGCGATGCGGCGCATGGGTATCGGCAAGGAAGAAATGAGCGGACACGGTTTCCGAGCGATGGCGAGAACGATCCTTGATGAAGTACTCGGGGCACGACCAGACCTTATCGAGCATCAATTGGCCCATGCGGTGCGCGATCCCAATGGGCGTGCCTATAACCGCACAGCGCACCTTGGCGAACGCCGCAAGATGATGCAGCAATGGGCGGACTATCTGGACAAACTAAAAGTCGGGGCGGAAGTGATACCGCTGCACGGTGAAGCGGCCTGAAGTCCTACGTCGGTTAATTCGTACACCATAGAAGCACACGCGCATGCATAGCAATCAGGTCCGAGCGACGCATGCCCGCGGTGGCGAAGCGGCGGCGGATTAGCGCGGTTCTAGATGGAATCCGGGAACTACAGCTGGGCACGTAAGGGCAGGGGCCAAGGTGTCGGACCCCGAATTACCACACCTATTGAACGGCAGCTTCCTGATTTTCGAACGGCAGGTATCGGGAAACGTGAATGGCAAGTCCCGACCCCGAACCGGTCATCACTCTTACATACCGGATATCTCGCAATCTTATGGATGGGAACTGCCACTGCCCGGGCTACCAGCAGTAGCACAAGAGCTATGAATGGCTCGCCCGCCAACTCGCTCGCCAATTTGCTCCCTGATCAATCGGCGCGCGCGCCCGAGGCTTTGACGATCTTCGCCCACTTGGCCGTTTCGGCCCTCATGAAAGCGTCGAACTCGTCGGGTGTCATGACAAGCGGATCGGCGCCTTGGCTGGCGAGATTCTGCTTCACGTCCGCGCGCCTGACGATGCGTACCACCTCGGCATTCAATTTGCTGACGATGTCGCGCGGCACTGCCGCCGGACCCACCAGTCCGAACCACGCCGACGACTCGTAACCCGGCAAGCCCGCTTCCTCCATCGTCGGAAGATCGGGCAACGCCTGAGAACGCCCGCGGATAGTCACCGCAAGCGCGCGCAGCCTGCCGCTCTGGATGTACGGGATCACGGAGGGCATATTGGTAATCATCAGTTCGATCTGCCCTGCCATCAGATCGGTGACTGCCTGCGGATTGCCCTTGTACGCGATGTGCGTCATGTTGAGTCCGGCCATCACTTTCAGCATCTCACCCGACATGTGCACCGACGAGCCGGTGCCGGGAGAGCCGAAGTTGACCTGCCCAGGCCGTGCCTTGATGAAAGCGATCAGCTCCTTCACGCTCTTCACCGGAATCGACGGATGCACCACCACCACATTCGGCACGCCCGCGATGTAGGCGACGGCGGAAAAGTCCTTGATCGGATCGAACGCCAGCTTGCTGTATAGCGTCTGGTGAATGGCATGCGTGCCCACGGTGCACAAGAACAGGGTGTAGCCATCCGGTGCCGACTTCGCAGCCACTTCGGCTGCGATATTGCCTCCCGCACCCGCGCGATTGTCGATCACCACCTGTTGGCTCCACGTCTCCGTCATCTTCTGCCCGACCACGCGCGCCATGATGTCGGCGGTGCCGCCGGCCGGAAACGGCACGATGATACGGATCGACTTCGTCGGATAAGGCTGGGCCCAGCCACCGATCGCGGCACACGCCACGATGGCCGCCATCAAACGCGCGCAAACAACGGAAAGCCTCATCGTCTCCTCCCGGCTCTGCGTACGCGTCAGACCGTAGCGGGGAAAAGAAGATCCTTCACCACTCCATATCCTCCGCTAATCGGTGGGTAGCACAATCCAATATGTGCGATGGGGAGTATCTTTTGCTTGAGAAGCAGTTAGAGAAATTAAGGAGACGCACACAATTTTGCAAGCAATCTGAGCGTCCGCTCTTGGCCGGCTAACGCCCGATGCAGGCGAGCCTCAGATTTCCAGATAGCTGCCGTTGCTGAACTGCGGCATGCGACCCAGAGTCGACATTGGGCCGCCCGGCGGGGGGCGGTCGGGGACGGTCGCTCTTGACGCCCAGAATGTCAGGGTTTTACCATACTGTCAGGGATATCCCTGACACGATGGAGGTTGATATGTCCAAGGCGGCCAGAAGCAAGCCGGAGACAGCCCAAGCGGCGAGCGGTCCTTTGCAAAAAAAGACCAGCTATTGCTCCTTCTGCTTTAAATCTCAGCACGAGGTGAAGATGTTGATTTCCGGCCCTGCAGGTATCTTCATCTGCTGTGAGTGCGTGGATATGTGCAATGAATATATTGCTCGTCGTCCGCGAAGCTCGACTCCCCCTTCGCCCAAAGAGTTGCCGACAGAACAGCTACTAGGGCGTCTAGGACCGATCGAGGACACACTCCAAGGCAAGGGCAGTCAGCTCCAGTCCGTGGTTGAGATTCTTCGATCCCGCGAGGTGAGCTGGGCCAAAATTGGAGACGCATTGGGTATCTCACGCCAAACTGCGTGGGAGCGATTTACTTGAGCGACCAAAGTTAGGGGAATGACCGCTTTTGGCCGGTCTGAGCAAGCTGCCGGCAAGTCTCAATTTCCGCCATACCGGCCGTTGGCGAACTCCCGCAGTCGACCGAACCGGACGTTCGGAAAATTGAGCTTGGCCTGCTTAACGTCCGCGTTGAACGGCGGGAGCAAGCGCGCGCAGCGCGGCTTGCGACCGTCCGATTTCGAACGCGTTGTTAGGCCTCATGTTCCTGTTGGTCCGATTGCGTGAAACTGTGACTGAGCAAACGGCCAACGGACTCCATTTGAGCGACAAACTTGGGCCAAGTCAAAGCCATCGCCAAGAACTGAAAAGGTGCAATCAGGGTAGCTCGCTTCGCCCGATAACGTTGTTCCCTTGAGCACCTCGGACGATACCCAGACCGAGTTCGGCGGAGCCGCCACTTCTTGGCGTCGCGAAAACGATGTTCGCGCAATCCGGCTAAGACATCTCACCGCCGACGGTGCAGCAGCCCCCGCTGCAGCGGGATTTGTCATTCTGGCGTCCTGTCGAATGACCGGAGTTGGCCGCTAGTTGCGCGCGCGACCGTGTTGTCGCCGTCTGACGACAGTAACACGCTCAACGTCATGCTCATGCCAGAGTCAACCAGTTTGATGCGAGCGCGTTCCTATGCTCGTGACTGAGACTATGCGGTCACAAAAACCTGTGATCAACCCCAAAGAGGAAACATCATGACCAAGCTTCTATCCGCCCTGGTAGCCGCCACTTTCGCCGTAACATCGCTCACCCCGGTCGCTTTCGCGCAGACGCCAGACGCCGTCGCCGAAGCCTGCAAAGGCAAGAAGCCGGGCGAAGAGGTCGTAGTCGACGGTAAAACGGTGAAGTGCCCGGCGCCGAAAAAGTAAAAGACGAACGGGGAACGCAAGCAGTAACCGCGCGTCTTTTGCAGCAAAAGGCAGGGCCCCGCCCTGCCTTTTTTGTTGTGACCAAGCGGTCAGAACACTCCGCTGCGCGTTGTTACCGCATCCGTCCGCCCGACTTAAACTGATCGACGTTTTTCATCTTGTTCTTGGTGATCGGCTGTAAGGTTGCCGAAAGAGTCCGGCTCGAAAATAAAGACTGGGTCCGCGGTCTGGACGATCATGAGGCGAGCTTCTCGAAGACCTCGGGATAATCTCGGTCGATTCGGCGTTGAGCGGGTCAACGCCGGGGGTTTTTGCTACGATTATGGAAGAATTGGACGTCGCGGATACCGCCAAGGGCGTGGGTTGCTCGGAGGGGACAAACGGGGAATTGAGTCATGAACCCAGACGACGAACTCGCAGGTAAGATCGTACGGCAGCTCGATCGCGGCGTGGAGCGCCTCGATCCGGTCACGCTCGAGCGGCTGGCTGCCGCGCGCAAGGTCGCGCTATCTCATTACCGCGAGCGGCCTGAACCGGTGTTCGGCCTCGCATGGGCCGTGAACGCGATTTCCCATAGAGCCGCGCAGCGCCCTCATGGCGCCCGCTATCTGATTGTCGTCGCCGCGCTGGCCCTCGGGCTGATCGGTGTTGTGTACTGGCAGACGATGACGCCGAATGACTTCTCCGAAATCGACGTCAAGCTGCTTACCGACGACTTACCGCTCGATGCGTACCTCGACAGAGGCTTCGATTCCTGGTTAAAACGCGCGCCCCACTGATCGACGACGGGTCATCTAACTGTAGTAGTCGCGACTTGATCTGACTGCACGTGTCTGGTTTCGCCTATCGCGACCGACCGCTTTGGAGAGCGGCGTAGGCCCGGTATCGACCCCAACCGGTCATAGCAAGTTCTCGGTAGCGGACATACATTAGTTGTCGGCTGGCCGGGGATCTCAGGCGTACGCTACTGAGGTTTGATCCCAGCATCTTTCGCGATTTTGCCGAATATGACGTGCCAATCTGCGTATCGTTTTCGGAGTTCTTCCGGAGTGCTTGGCGTGAGTTCATATCCTGTTTCAGGAATCGGTCACGCAAATCCGGCGCGGCCAGTGCGCGGCCGATCGCCGTGTTGAGCTAAGTGACAATGTCATGGCCCATCCCCACCGGGCCCAAAGCATTGAGTTTGTAGTGGTCGCAACTTGACCTGGCAGGTATCCTGCCGCCAGCTGCGCAGTGTCTGCGAAAGGCCAGAGCGGCTAGGGCGCGGTCGACCGTAGGATGTGCAGAGCCGCCCACCGCGCAGCCGATGTAGTCAGAATCGCGCGCTTAGTCTCGTGACGCACGAGAGCGGGCAGGTCGGAGGGGCCTGTTCCCCCGAACAAACCGAAAACTCGCCGACACCTCCCCAAAGGGCGATCTTATGGATAGACTGTCCAAACTGTGAACAGTTGACAAAAACCATGAGTGATTTGGCCGATACGAACGACGACACGCCCCTCGCCCTGCTGCAGAGACATTCACTCACATCCGCTCTCAAGGAGGAGCTCGAGCGTTTGATCGTTGACGGCGAGATCAGGGTCGGCGAGCGGGTCAACGAGAGCAGCCTGGCTGCGAGGTTCGGGACAAGTCGCGGTCCGCTGCGCGAAGCGCTTCAGGCGCTTGCGGAACAAGGCTTGGTTTCCTTTACCAGGAATCGCGGCGCATTCGTGCGCGCGCTATCGCTGGAAGAGGCCGAAGAGTTGTACGACCTGCGCGCCGCTCTCGACGACGAGGCCGGCCGCAAGCTTGCCGGCAAGCTCACTCCAGAACAGAACACCACTCTGGAAAGCTTGCTTCATGAGATGGATGTCCAAGCCAAAGCGGCAAACATTGCCGCTTATTACCTGAACAACCTCAAGTTCCATGACCTGCTGGTGACGTACGCCGGGAACCGCCGCCTGGCCTCGATCTACCGCCGTATTACGCGGGAGCTGCATCTTTTTCGGCTGCAGGGCATCGAGGCGGACGGTCCTGCCCTTTCGAACAGCGAGCATTGGCTGGTATTGCGGGCGATTCAGACCGGCGACCCTGAGGCTGTGTCGCACGCTGTGCGCAACCATATCGGGGGTGCCCGGGTTCGCATGCGGAAGGCGGACGCCACAAAGGGCTGACTCTCACCATGCGGATCAACGGACCCCGTTGACTGCTTACTGTTGACAGTTGGCAGAACAGAGCGCCAAATAGGCAACGAAGTCGGATGGGACGCGCGCTTTAACGCTTCGATCCGGCTGGGGTGTCTCCGAAATTCTTCAGGGGGAGCAAATCATGAAACTGAAACCGCTGCTGGCGGCGCTTGCCATTTCTGCCGCGCTGCCGTTCCTAGCCGATTCGACTGCCGCACCCGGATCGCCATTCGGCATCAAGACGCTTTCAACGCACCCGGACCGCGTGAGCGGCGGCAGTGTGCTGGTCGAGGTGAGCTATCCGCACGCCAACAAGAACAATCCGCTCGTCATCACGCTGAACGGCCAAGACATCACCAGCACTTTCCGCCCTGGCAACTCGGCTAACACGCTGATGGGACTCGTCACGGGACTCGTTACCGGAAAGAACACGCTCGCGGTCGAAGGCAAGGGCTGGGGCGTACCCGCGCAGACGGTTGAGCTCACGAACTACTCGATCAAGGGTCCGATCATCTCGGGGCCGTACCTCCAGCCCTTCATCTGCCAGACCGATGTCTTCAATCTGCCGGCGGGCCTGGGCACGCTCGGCGCGCCGCTCGACACCGACTGCTCGGTGGCGACACGCGTCCACTACCTCTATAGGTCGACCGCCGGCGGCGCCTTCCGGGCGCTTCCGAGCACGACCGCGCTGCCGGGCGATGTGGCAATGACCACCACGCGCCACGGCGTGACGGTTCCCTTCGTGGTGCGCCTGGAGACCGGCACCATGAATCGCGGGATCTACCAGAACGTGGTGCTGCACGATCCGACGAGCGAGCCGGCGCCGAGCCCGTTCTCGCCACCAAAGGGATGGAACAAGGGCCTGATCCACACCCACGGCGGCGGCTGCCCGAGCGGCTGGTACGTCCAGGGCAATGCGCAGGGCGTGAACCCGGTGACCGGCGTGAACATCACGCGCCTCGGCGAAGGCTGGGGGATCATCGTCAACACGCTGACGCCCCCCGGGACCAGTTGCAACATGATCGTCGCCGCCGAATCGGCCATGATGGGCAAGGAGCACTTCATCGAGACCTTCGGCGTGCCCGCCTACACCATCAGCCTGGGCAGCTCGGGCGGCGCTATCACCACGCAGGATATCGCCGACATCTTGCCCGGCCTGTTCGACGGCGGAATCCCGATCTCGACCTTCACGGACTCGTTCTCGATCGGCAACGCCGCGAGCGACGCACGCCTGCTCACGAACTACCTGGTGCTCAAAAATCCTCCCGGCTGGACCGAAGCGCAGAAGGTCGCAGTGAGCGGCTATAAGGGCATGGTGGCCTTCCTCGACGACGCCCTGGAGTCGGCGCGCATGGATCCGGTGCCGGGGCGCATCGACTTCCCTGGCTACGAGTCGGCGGAGTGGAAAGCCGCGGTCCCGGTCGCGCTGCGCTATCACCCGGTGACCAACCCCACGGGCGCGCGCCCGACAATCTTCGACGTCGCGCGCAACATCTACGGCGTCGACCCGAAGACCGGCTTCGCGCTGCGGCCGTGGGACAACGTCGGGGTGCAGTACGGCCTCAAGGCGCTGAACGACGGCGTCATCAGCGTGCAGCAGTTTCTCGATCTGAACGAGTTCGTTGGGGGTTTCGACATCGACGCGAACTATATTCCACAGCGCACCGTGGCCGATCTCGGCGCCCTCAAGCGCATCTACCAGAGCGGCATGACGCTCTACGGCGGCAACGGGCTCGCCTCCATCCCGGTGCTCGATGGCGGCGGCTACAACGAGACGAGCGGCCACCACTACGCCGTGTACCACTTCATGGTGCGCGCGCGCATGCTGCGGGCGAACGGCGACTTCGATAACCACATCATGTGGCGCGGACCCGCGCAAAACGAAGCCAACTGGCAGGCGATGGTGCGCTGGGTGGAGGCGATCAAGGCCGACACTTCGAGCGCCGATCAGCGCGTGAAAGTGCGCCGCGAACAAACCGGCCGACATCGTGGACGGGTGCTGGGATACTTCGACGAGCCCGCCGACGTTCATCGCCGAGCTGCAGACGCTCAGCAGCCAGCCCGACTCCCAGTGCAACACCCGGTTCCCGTCGTGGATCATCCCGCGCATGGTCGCCGGGGGCCCGCTCACGTCTGACATCATGAAGTGCCAGCTGAAGCCCGTGGACATGGGCGACTACACCGTGCCGTTTACAGGCGACGAGATGGGTCGGCTGCTGCGCGTCTTCGCCGATGGCGTGTGCGACTGGTCGAAGCCCGGCGTCAATCAGACCCCCAGCGTGACCTGGCCGTCGTTCGGCCCCTCGCCCGACAACCTGGTCTTCGACGTGACTCACCCTCAATAAACTCGACGACAAAGACGACGACCTAGAAGCAACGAAGCTGGAGCACGCCACGGGCGCTTGCCCGTGGCGTTTATCGCGTCAACATTTCTGAGGCTGGAGGCAATAGGAAGAGAGCAAGACTGATGTCGGTCGGCTTCAGCGGTACTACGAACGTCTCCGCCACCCCACCGCCGCCCGGCCTGTCCCTCGCGGGCGTCCGGTTGATCATCGCTGATCACGCCTTGGGGCTTCCCGTGTTGCGTGCGCTTTCCTTGTGTTACGGCCTGCACACTCGCGCTGTCACCGTATTTCGTGACACGCTAACCGAAGGCTTCAACCATTTCGTTGCCTCCATAGTTGCTCCGGTTGCTTCCGGCTGGAGCAGGCGCCGGGTGGGCTTGCATCCACTGGAAAAGCGCCGCCTTATCACGGCGCACACCCGAAGCGGACATTCAGGTCTGGGAAACCGGGCCCCTCACAGAGGCCGAAATCGTAACTCCGATCCGCGCCCGGGCCCCGGTCAATCGTCGACATAGGTTCGGCGGCTTGGCCGGGGGCGCAATTGCTCGTTACTCATGCTGCAGGATGTTGATCAATTTTCCGAATGGATCACGGACGTAGAATCTGCGCACTCCCCACGGCTCAGTCGCCGGGCCGTATTCGATAGCGATACCCGCCTTTCGGACTCTCATTAGAGCCTCTTCAACATTGTCTACTTCAATCGACATATCCGGGACGGCCGTACCAGAACCCCCTTCGGACATCACGCTGACCTGAATCGTCATCCTTGAGCTTGAGCCGTATGTTCGTACCCAGCCAAGGTCCATAAGGACCTTGAGGCCGAGAACCTCTTCATAGAAGGCGCTTGCCTTATCTACGTCGGACGTAGCGACATTTGAGACGATGCGCTTGATCTTCACCGATGCTCCTTGATCCCTAACGCTACGCGTCAGGCGCGGCTGGAAGCTGAAGCGCAGCATAAGCTGTAAGCCGTCGCCTGCACGCCATAGTTAGACTATGTCTGCCTTCGCAGGCGCGGTGATACAGGTCTCAGCGCCGTGGTGTACGGAGCATCGGAAAGATAGGCGGCGACGTCCCCACCTGAATGGTGCCCAGTAACTCAAACCCGTGCCGTTCATAGAGCGGAATGTTCTTTGGGTTGGAGGATTCAAGATAGGCCAGCGCGTGGTCGCGATCGCACGGGAGAAGGGCGTGTTGCATTAACGCCGCGCCGTACCCTTTGCCCTGGTGAAACGGATCGACCCCAATGAACGGCAAATACCAATGCGGCTCCCCCGGGTGGTAGCGCCCCATCTGTTCGAATACCGCAGCGCCGTCCTTTTGCACCTGCGCGGACCCGGTGCGTTGCAGCAGTGTGATCAGCGCGTCTTCGTCATGGCGGACCTCTGGCGGCAACCACAGCGCCGCCCCGGCATAGCCGTCCACGTAGTAGGCGCTCTCGTGGGCAAACGCGTTGCCCCCGAATACCCTGACGAAGCTCGGGAAATGCATGAGGTACTGATTCGGATCAGGCCATGTCCAACGCGCAGCAGGGTCCGCGCTAAACGCCAGTACCACGACAGCGATGGCTGGAGCTTCATCGGATACCGTGGCGGTCTTGATGATCGGTGTTGTCATGAGGTCTGCGTCCGAACGGAAACCGTCTAGGATTTTGGGAAGTCTAACGTTTGAGCTCAGGTCGGCTGGAGCGAGGGGTTAGGCCGCGTGTCGGGCTATGGTTTCCTTGTATAGACGTACTCGAAAGCTAGAAACTCAACCTTAGGTAGTACCGTCTGCGGGGTCAGGAATAGACGGACGGTCTGCTTGTCGTCGTTGATGGTACCAATCGTCAAGCGGTAAGCGAACCTCACGTTCTTGGAATTTCCCCATTCAGGTGCCAAGAATGAACCGCCCTGGAGCTTTACCTCCCCCGCAGCACTTGAACCTTGGACAGGTGCACTTCGCTGCACCATGAGCTGCGAAGCGCGAGTGTCGAGCGACGTGTACTCGTACCTGGCTGTCACTGCGTTGTAGTTGAAGAGTGCGCTGCGAACGAAAGCGCCGGGTTGATCGGGTCGTTCGTCAGCAGGGCGCATGACCTCTTCCAGGTACATACCACGGATGATCCGCCGTTGAGCGATCGCGGCGGGGAGCGCGATCGGCTCAGCCTTTGGGCCCGGCCACATGCGTTGCTGTACCTCCCATGTTCCGACCATCTTCGAGAGAAGACCCGCTGGATCCTGCGCAAGTACGTGCGCGCTCCAGAGACAGAGGAGATTCAGGGTAACGACGCGAAGGAACGACATAAGACACCTTCTGCAGCAAGAGGTGAACAGAACTTGGCAGTCTTTGAGCTGTGAGTGTGCTGGACGCATTGCGCGGGCTAACGATAGAGCTCACCTGCCCGGCGGGCGCGGTCGGCTGTGAACTACAGAAAGCCGACAGGCCCACCGGGTCAGGTGCAGCGCCGGGTTCGGCCGCTCACGGGCGTTGTCATCACCTTGGCTCATTGCTGTTTAACCATCAAGTGCTTCCGCAGAAAGTCGATCTGGTCCCTGATGACTCGCGCGCGCACGTCCGGGCGGTAGAAGTCGAAGTGGGCGCAGGGGTAGATCTTGAGTTCGCCCTGCGGCGCGTTATCCGCTATCTGGCGTGGCAGCTCCACCGGTGATTCGCGGTCGTGTTCCGCGAGACACACCAGGACGGGCATTCCAAGCCGATGCGCCCGGGCACCCGGTTTGTATCGCATCATCTCGAACAAGGCCCGAGGTGCGACTTGGTTCCTCCACTGGAGGCTGTGGATCGCATCGATGGCCTGCTGGGCTTGAGGGGAAGCCATCACGGCCAGTTCGCCGGTCGTGCCTACGGCACGAATGTAGTAGGGCGAACATCCAAGCCACCCGCGGACGGCATCCGTCACCATCGCGCCCAGCAGCCTGAGCGTCGCAGCCACCGTGCGGCCTTCCACCCGCTTTGGAAAGCCGTTGAACGGGACTTGGGCCACCACGGCGGCGATCCGGGGATCGTCGGCGGCAACCGCGATCACGTGGCCGCCGCCCAGGGACGTCCCCCACAGCGCGACCCGTTCCGGATCGATGCCGGCGTGGCTGCGGGCACACCGGATCGCGGCGTGGAAGTCCTCTTGTTGATCCTTGATGCGAACCAGTTGGCGCGGGGCGCCGTCGCTCTCGCCGAAGTGCCGATAGTCAAAGGTCAGTGCGGCGAAGCCGGCTTCGGCAAAGGCTTGCGCAGCTGCTTGAATCGACGGCGTGTCCTGCGTACCACTGAAGCCGGTGCCCACCACGACACACGGCACGAGTCCGCCGCCCCTGACGGGGGGGTAGACGTAGCCGACACAGGTCACGCCGCCCGAGTCAAAGCGTATCTTGGTGCGCTCAATCGTAGCCATTCTCTGCTCTACCGCATCGACACCTACCACCATCCGGCGGTCGCGGGGCGCGAATCGCGGAGTTGCACGGATACGAGCGGCCGAAACTAGTAGTAGTCGGACTAAAAGCCGATTTGCAAATCAGAATTGTGGGCGTGACGTTGTCATCTTTCAAGGTAGTCAATACGTTAGCCGAGAACGTTGTATAAGAGCGCAAGGTCAAATACGTTCAGTGGCAGCCCGGCAAAAGTAGCCGTGAACGTTCGCTTCTGGCCGCGAAGCGCCGGCTACTGGCCGCCCCCCAATCTTTAGATAGCGGCCGCCCGCAGTGACGCCGAAGGCGGTCAGACGCGACGCGTTGATACTGACTCCCTTATCAGCGACACACGATTCAGATGCTTCCCGATTCTTAGGAAGACTATGAATACTGCGCCAGCGGCAGCAAACATTCGAACTACGTCGTATGTGCGCGAGGACGTAAGCCACGGAAACGTTCCGCTCAGCAGCGCAAAGACAGGTTCCGTAAGAATGTAGAAGCCGCCCCATACAAGGGTGAGCGTAGTAAGCGAGATGGGTGCGTTGAGACAGGAGAAATCCACTAGAAAATGCCTCGTTGGGTCAACGCGGCACCTCCCAAGGCAGAATCCAATTCCCACGATGCAGAACAGAGTCAGCAAAGCTAGCTCGATAAGCCATACAGCCCAGAAGAATTGGGGATCATTTGTTCGTGGAGTCGGAAAGAGAAACAAATAAGCTGGAATGATCCAAATAAGAAAGCTGGCTATGAGATACAGCGATTGTTCCCTGGCTGTAATGCGACCGGCTGCTAGATCGTCGCCCACGCCTTTTGCGTTGATTAGCCGGATGGTCATTTGGAGTCAGCTAACGTTGCTGTTCAGGAGCCGCGTGCGGCGGCGCAATGCGCCGCTGCGCAGCGGTCCCTTGCAAAAGCGAGTTAGACGTGTGTTATGCATCCGGTATCCACAACCGCTTTCGGAAATACTCACGCCAGGCGGCGGGCAGCGAAGGATGGTCGCTCGCGTTCTCTAGCAATGGTTGATTTGCCGAATCCGCCGCGTACAGCGCGACCACGTCCGCGACCGTCAGGCGCCTTTCGTCGCGCGCAAGCCGCTCGATCACATCCCCGGCACCCACGTCGCCCTCTCGCTCAACGGCGAGATAGAACCCGCTGCGGCGGCTCTGGAGGAAACGCTTGACCATGTCGGGTCGCCCGAAACGGATCGCTAGCTTGTAACATGGCATTCGCGGCTGTGTGACAACCAGTTCCACAGGACCGATGCGGTAGCGGTCACCAATCCAAACCTCATCTTCCAGTAGTCCTTCCGTCGTGAAGTTCTCACCGAATGCGCCCAAAGGCAATTCGACGTCCGGCAGTTCGCGACGCCAAAAACTGTAGTGCTCCGCGGGATATGCGTAGACAGCTTTCTCAGGTCCGCCATGAACGGACAGGTCCGATTGCTTATCACCTTCGACGTTCCTCACGCGTAACATGCACGCGATGTAATACCGGCGTCTTGAAGATGGCAGTTTGGACCGTGCGCGCGCGCCACTGCACCTCGCGAGGTCCTCCGACACTGATCGCAACGAGCTTCACATGGACTCCGGGCGAGCGGCCTAACTCTGATATGGGGAGACCGAACCGCTGCATAACTTGGTTGCCTGTCGCGATAACTTGGCGTCGTGTACCACACGCAACCTCTTGTTGCAGCGACTTTTCTGCCATGGACTTACGGTTTCCATGGACCACTAAATTTCCGTGAAAAGCGGCACGAGCTAGACCGATAGCATACGCTCATCTCGTCCGGCGCCTGGATTGAGGAGATTAGGCGGATGACCGGTTCTGGCCGAGGCTGTGTGAAAACATGTCAGGTTGAGTGCACCGGGACGAGGTCTGAGGCGTTCATTGCTCATCAAGGGGATGGAGACAGGGTGGGCATATGAAGCGATTCATCGAAGGTGAAGACCGAACGCAGATTACCCTGCTACCGGAGTGTCTCGATGACTATATCGCCACGGACAACCCGGTTCGCGCAGTTGATGCCTTTGTTGAAGAACTCGACCTGAAGGCGCTGGGCTTTGCTGGCGCCGACCCAGCGCTGACGGGGCGGCCGGCGTACCACCCGAGGGTGCTGCTCAAGATCTACATCTATGGTTATTTGAACCGCATTGCATCCAGCCGCAGGCTTGAGCGCGAGGCGCAGCGCAACGTTGAACTGATGTGGCTGACTGGTCGACTGGCACCCGACTTCAAAACGATTGCGGACTTCCGCCACGACAACGGCGCTGGTATCTGCAACGTGTGCCGGCGATTCGTGCAGTTGTGCCGGGACCTGAAGCTGTTCACGCAGGCCATCGTGGCCATCGACAGCAGCAAGTTCAAGGCGGTCAACAGCCGAGACCGCAACTTCACCCCAGGCAAAGTCGACAAGCGTCAGCAGCAGATTGACGAAAGCATCCGGCGCTACCTGGAGGCGATGGAGACCGCCGATCGCACTCAGCCGCCCGAGGTCGAAGCCAAGACCGAGCGGCTGCGCGAGAAGATCAGCACCTTACGCGAGCAGATGCGGCGCATGGACACGATTCGCGAGGAGTTGAAGCGGCAGCCCGACGGACAGATCTCACTCACCGACCCGGACGCGCGCTCCATGGTCTCCCAGGCCAAGGGCACCGGGGTAGTCGGATACAACGTTCAGGCAGTCGTGGATGCCCGGCATCACCTGATCGTGGCGCACGAGGTGAGCAACGTCGGCAGCGACCGGGCGCAGCTCACCAAGATGGGGATGGCAGCGAAATCAGCGATGGGCAAAGCACGGCTGCAGGCCGTGGCCGACCGTGGCTACTTCAGCGGCCCCGAGATCAAAGCGTCGATTGAGGCCGGCATCGCGCCGCTGGTGCCCAAGCCGATGACCTCCAATGCCAAGGCAGAGGGTCGTTTCAGCAAGGCGGACTTCATCTACGTCGCCAGGGATGACCAGTACCAATGTCCGGCGGGCGAACGTGCCATTCATCGTTTCACAACGGTCGAGCACGGCCTGACCCTCCACAAATACTGGTCATCGGCCTGCCCGCACTGCCCGCTCAAGACGCAATGCACGACCAGTAGCTATCGACGCATCACACGCTGGGAGCATGAGGCGGTGCTGGAAACTATGCAGCGCCGGCTCGACCGCAGACCCGAAGCAATGACGCTGCGACGACGCACGATCGAGCACGTGTTCGGGACGCTGAAACAGTGGATGGGCTCAACGCACTTCCTGACCCGGGGACTTTCAACACGTCAGCACCGAGATGAGCCTGCACGTGCTCGCCTACAACATGAAGCGCGTGATCGGGCTGCTCGGAATGGCCAAATTGATGAGGGCGTTGCGGCTCGCAGGTGCCTGAGGGCGCATATTGAGACGCCTCGGGCGCTCTACCACCGCGCCGGTTACGTCGCAACCTCACAACAGACGCTGTTTGCGCCCCGATCAACCACGACAAACCAATCTACCAAGTGCGTTTCCACACGGGCTCGGCCGGCTACGGCCTACTGCCGGCAGATTCTAATTTTCCAGATAGCGGCCGCTGCCGGACAGACGCAAGCGACCCGTTGCTGACGGTCGCGTTTTCCGATAGCAGACATTCGGGGCTCGTCACTCGATCACCCGGTCGAATCAGGATCGACTGCGGGATCGTGATGCCGAGCGCTTTGGCGGTTCTCAGGTTGATCACCAGCTGAAACCTGCTTGGCTGCTCGATGGGAAGCTCGGCGGGCTTCGCGCCTTTCAGGATACGGTCCACGTCACGGGAGTTCCAGTTCGGTCATTCTCGGATACTGCGAGGCTTGGTTCATGTCGAGGGAGGTCTTTGGTCAAGAATCTAGCATCTGATGAAAACAGGTCGTACTTGCTCAAATCGGTCAAAGGGACAAGACGCATTTGTCTTATCTCGGGCGAGCATGGTCTTGCTTGTTCGGAATCTAGGCTACGTCGAAATGCCACAAATCCGTCTCGAGGCGCACATCGAAAATAAAAGTCCAGCCGGTAAGGCCCAGGTTCTTCGGGAATGTAGGGGATAGCATCGATTCTAAGCAGGCGGGTGACCGTAATTTCGAGACCAAGTTCCTCCAATATCTCCCTACGCAAGGCTGATTCAATTACATCGTCTGAAGAGGCGTCGTCGCGTGGTCTGGTGGGATCTCCAGGAGTTGACTCAAGCGATCCGCCAGGAAGGCCCCACGCTCCTTTAGGTCTATAGCTGTGTTCAACCAGAAGCACTTCCGGAGGCGAGGTCTTCTCGTCGATCATGACCGCAACAGCGCCCACCAGCCACCGTCTCGCGAGCTGCCCTTTCAGGAACCCCGCCAGCCTAGGGGGGAACCACCGCCAAACAAGAAGAGCATACCTGTGGAGATTGGGGTGGCGCTCAATGAATCGCGTGAGCCAAGCGAACATCGGTGTATGAGTTTACGCGCAAGTGGGTAACGCAATAACAAAAATTCGACCCCCTGCGCTCTGGTTCGTTCCGTTCGCCAAACAGACGACAACGGAGTTGATTACATCCCTGTGCTGTCGACCGTACCTAAACGCCAGACGATCATCATCGACGACGACGATCCCGCGATCGGCAGCATTCATCGCTGCTGATTTCGGCGGACTCTGGGGAGGCCGGGAACGGCAGAAAAATGGCCGGTCCGCGACCGTCGGGTCGCCGGCGCAGACTTCCTGAAAGCTGCCGTTAGTAGCCGCTATCGAGCCGATCTATTGACCCTGCCCGAGAGGCAACTGGCTACCTGATCCTCCGCTCGATCAGCGCATCGAGCAGCCCGAGCGCTTCCTGGCCCAGCTCCCAGATATCCGCATAATCGACGTCGCTCCACGAGGACCGTGAGCGTGTCCCCACTCCCGCTGATCGCTCAGCCTTTCAGGCAGGAACTCATGAAGTTTTTGCGCTCGTCGCCCTTGAGGCCTTTGGCGCTGGCGTCCTTGTTGCATGCGGTCATCTTGTCCTGCTGGGTAGCGGGTTTCTTCGCCACGTCCTCACCCTTCAAGCACTTACTCATGAAGGCCTTTCGCTCGTCGCCCTTCCTGTCGCCAGCCTTGGCATTGCAGTCCGTCATCCGTTACCGATTCGGGCGGGCGCGAGGACCAAGGTGGCTTTGGTCCCATAAGGAGTATGGGTAGGAAGATGGGTAGTCCGATACCGGCGGACTTATACCAGCAGCCGGCGCAGATCCATCTTCGCAGCACAAAAAAGGCCCGCAAGCGGCGGGCCGTAATCCCCCCTCCACAGGTTCGAGCTATTTCTTCTGACGGCTCCAGCCCAAACCATTTGTGCATCGAGTATGGACCTTGGAGGTTAGTCGCGCTTCACCCTGGGCGCCAAGCCCTTTACAGGACACGCCAATGCGGTTGATACAGGACGTGAGGGATGCGGCCAGGTGGTTGCCATGACAACCTCATTGTGTTGCCCCAGTACCTTATGGCACATAGGGCAAAGCGATTGGCGCGTCGGGGAAAGCCCCTAATCCCCAATTTCCGCACAATGCGCTCACGAATTTCCCAAAACGGAGGAAAGCGCTGTGAGGAATCCGATCAGATACTTGGTTAGGTTGACTGGGGACGGTTCTCCCCAATGCCTCCGCCGCTACCTGCAGGAGAACCCGGGCAAGCAAGGGCGGCCGTTCAGAAGGCGGTCACGATGAGCGAAGGGACGCGCTACTGGCGCTGGCGCCTGATAGGCGATCACCCCGCAGCGCACCGCATTCCGCCTTGGCCGATGACGGAGGCGAGCGCTGCAGAATGGTCTGCGCGCTGGGGATGCAACGTGGAGAAGATCGAGGGTAGCGAGTTCGTAACTAAGGGGCCGGCGCACGCCGGGCCCAAAGGCAACAGATCCGAAGATCTGGTTTCACCCGACAAGAAGGCGATGCCGGACAAGATACGCGCAAAAGCTGAAAAGACGAAGAAGAGCTGATCTCGATCGGAGTTGATTTTTGCAGTCGCGACTTGATCTGCCTGCGAGTGTCTGGTTTCGCCTGCCGCGACCGACCGCTTTCGGGAGCGGCGTAGGCCCGGTATCGACCCACACCTGCCGCTCGATCTCCTCCGAAGCGGACGTTCAAAAGAACTTCTGCGCGATAAGAAGGTAACGATTGAGATTGAAGAAATAACTGCCCTGCTCGCCGCTCTGCCTTAGGTCCTTCGCCCATCGACTTCGTCCTCGGTGATCCCATTGCTGCCAGGACGAAACGAACTATAAGATCAATGATCCGATTGCTGAAGGTGTTCGGATCGTAGACTGGATTGAACAACGGCAAGACTTGCTGTGGGTGTTCTTCGGAGAAATGCCGATCACCTTGGCGATGATGCGGCTGACTTCGGAGGGCGTGTAGAACTGCCCCTTGCTCTTGCCGCTCTGGGTGGCGAAATGCCGCATCAGATACTCGTAGGCGTCGCCGAGGATGTCGTCGTGCTCGGCGCGGTTCTGTGAGAAGTCGAGCTCGGGTTTCTGGAAGATGCCGATCAGGTTGGTCAGGCGATCCACCATCGCCTGACCTTCGCCGAGCTTGTTCGGGTCGTTGAAGTCGGGGAAGTCGCTGCGGGCGAGCCGCGCGTTGGCATCGATCAGCGGCTGGATGACTTGGGTGTTGATCTTGTCGCCGATGTCGGGCTTGCCCTTCAGGGCGATCATGTCCTTGAAGCTGGCTCCCTTCGGGATGGTGACGGGAGGCGCGAACTCCTCGCTGTTGCCGTACTTGTCGGAGATGTACTTGATGAACAGCATGAATAGGACGTAGTCCTTGTACTGGCTCGCGTCCATGCCCCCGCGCAGTTCGTCGCAAGAAGCCCAGAGAGAGGCGTAGAGGTCGGATTTCTTGATGGCCATGGCGGTCGCCTCAGCGGTCTCTGACGTCTGGTTTGCCGTCGTCCTCCAGCGGCAGGTGGTGCTGCTCGGTGATCGCGATGTCATTCCTCCCGCACCAGTCCCGGATCAGCACTTCCACCATGTTCGCGATGGAGCGGTGTTCGCGCTCGGCGGCCGTGCGCAGCGCCTCCTTCAATGCCGGTTCGATACGAAAGGTCAGCGTGCTGGTCTTGCCCGTGGCCATGGTGTCCTCGATGCAGCGGTTGTACTGCGAAGATACTGCAATATACAGTATCATCCATTGGCGTCCAATTCCAATGGCGAGCGGCTCTACGGCAAGGAAGGACAGCATGGCCCGGCACTACTCGACGAAGGACTTCTTCCGGCAGATGCCGAATGCCCTGCTCGCCCGCTATTTCCACGCGCGCGGACTGTTCGGCGAGCTGCATTTTGCCGCGATGAAGGAAACGCAGCCCGATGAGTTGTTCGCCGCCTGGCTCTCACTGCCCGATCACCAGCGTAACGAGATGGACGCGGAGTTCCGCGAGATTTTCGAGTTGAGCTGCGAGAAAGGCTTTGCCGCGATTCGCGACGAGGCGGAATGGCACCTGCACGATCCGGCCGAACGCACGGCATTTGTCGAAAAGCTCGCGGCGCTCTCGAACCACTACGAGCGGGCAATGCTCACCTTCCTCGATCACAAGCCGTACTGGAAGGGGGCGAGCCTGTTCTATCACGCCGATTCCCTGCCTTGGTGGCGCAAGCGCAAGAACCTGCCGCACGTCGCGGCGGCAGTAGATGACGCGAGCCTGCGGGAACTGGCCGGCCTCATCCGCAACTATTTCCATCTCACCGAAGGTTTGCGCTGCCGCGGGACATGACGGTTTAATGTACGGAACCCGCCGCGCCCGATATGACCGACATCCTCGACCTCATAGGCAATACGCCGCTCGTTCGCCTTGAGCGCCTGGACGCGCAACCCTGCGCGCTCTACGTCAAGCTCGAAAATCAAAATCCGGGCGGGTCCATCAAGGACCGCATCGCGCTCTCCATGGTGGAGGCGGCGGAACGCGAGGGCAAGCTCGAAGCGGGCGGCACCATCATAGAGGCGACAGCGGGCAATACCGGGCTGGGATTAGCGCTCGTCGCCGTGTGCAAAGGCTACCGCCTGCTGCTGGTGGTCCCCGACAAGATGAGCCAGGAGAAGATTTTTCACCTGCGGGCCATGGGCGCGGAAGTCGTCATGACGCGCTCCGACGTCGTGTACGGCCATCCTGAGTACTATCAGGACATGGCCGCCCGGCTGACGCGCGAGACGCCCAACGCGTTCTACGTGAACCAGTTCGGCAATCCCGCCAATCCGCAAGCGCACGAGCGCACCACGGGACCCGAGATCTGGGAGCAGATGGAGCACCGTGTAGACGCGGTCGTCGCCGGCGTCGGCAGCGGTGGCACGCTGACGGGGCTCAAACGCTATTTCAAGCGTGTTGCACCACACGTCAAGATGGTACTCGCGGATCCCGCGGGCTCCGTGCTTGCCGATTACGTCAAGACCGGCCGTTTAGGCACGGCGGGTTCGTGGCTGGTGGAAGGCATAGGCGAGGACTTCATTCCCCCGGTGGCCGATCTCTCCGGCATTGCCGACGCGTACATCGATTACCGACGCCGAAAGCTTTGCCACGGCGCGCGCGCTGCTCGCACGCGAAGGCATATTGGCCGGCTCTTCGTCCGGCACGCTGGTAGCCGCGGCACTGCGTTATTGCCGCAACCGCTCCGCTCCCGAGCGGGTGGTCACTCTCATCTGCGACAGCGGCAACAAATACCTGTCCAAGATGTTCAACGACTACTGGATGACCGACCAGGGCTTCCTGGAACGCGAGCGGCACGGCGATCTGCGCGATTTGATCAGCCGTCCCTACGATAAACATGCGGTGATAGTCGTCGCTCCCGAGGACACGCTGCTTACCGCGTTTCGCCGCTTCAAGCTCTACGACGTCTCGCAGTTGCCGGTGCTCACCGGCGATCGCATCGTCGGCATCATAGACGAATCGGATCTGCTGCTCGCGGTCACCCAGGGCGAGGCGCACTTCGCGGATCCAGTGTCTGCTTACATGAGTAGCAAGCTGGAAACCATAGCGCCGCGCGCGTCACTTAAAGAGCTGGTGAAGGTGCTGGAACACGATCATGTAGCCATCGTGCTGGAAGGCGAACGCTTCCATGGACTGATCACGCGTATCGATTTACTCAACCATCTGCGGAGAAAATTCAAGCCGTGAGCGACTACAAGATCGACACCCGCGTCATACACGCGGGCCAGGAACCCGATCCCACGACAGGCGCGGTCATCACGCCTATTTATGCGACGTCGACCTATGCACAGCAAAGCCCGGGTGTGCACAAAGGTTACGATTACGCGCGTTCGCACAACCTCACGCGTTATGCGTACGAGCGCTGCGTCGCCGATCTCGAGGGCGGGGTTGCAGGTTTTGCGTTTGCCTCGGGCATGGCCGCGGCGGCGACGGTGCTCGAGCTGCTCGATAGCGGTGCGCACGTACTGGCGCTCGATGACTTGTACGGCGGCACGCACCGCTTGTTCGAGCGCGTACGGCGGCGCTCGGCCAATCTTGATTTCAGCTACCTCTCGTTTGTCAGCGCGGCGCAAATAGAAACCGCGATACGGCCCACTACCCGCATGTTGTGGGTGGAATCGCCGAGTAATCCGCTGCTGAAACTGGTCGATCTGGAGTTGGTTGCGCGCATCGCCAGGCAGCACGGCGTGCTGGCGGTCATGGACAATACGTTTGCCACGCCGTGCTTGCAGCGGCCGCTGGCCGCCGGTTTCGACATCGTCGTGCACTCGGCAACCAAGTATTTGAACGGTCATTCCGACGTTATCAGCGGCATAGCCGTAACGGCAGACGGACAGCTTGCCGAGCGCCTGCGCTACCTGCAGAACGCGGCAGGTGCGGTGCCCAGCGCATTCGACAGCTTTCTGGTCACGCGCGGACTCAAAACCCTGGCGGTGCGCATGCGCCAGCATTGCGAGAATGCGCTGGCGATCGCCTCCTGGCTGGAGCGCCACGCCGCGATAGAACGCGTGCTATATCCGGGGCTCGCGAGTCATCCACAACACGCATTGGCACAGCGCCAGATGAGCGCATATGGCGGCATGATCACTATCTTTCTCAAAGAGGGACTGCCCGCGGCGCGCCGCCTGCTGGAGCGCTGCAAGCTGTTCACGCTCGCGGAGAGCCTGGGCGGCGTGGAAAGCCTGATCGAGCACCCAGCCATCATGACCCATGCGTCCGTGCCCGCGGAGCGGCGTCAGCAGCTAGGCATCAGCGATGCGTTGGTGCGCCTCTCTGTGGGCATAGAGGACGTGGATGACTTGATCGCGGATCTGGACCAGGCATTGGCGTAAGAGTGACGGAGTGAGTGGAGGAGCGCTAGACGGCTTACTAAGGCTATCGCGTAAATCAAAAGACGGCGAAGGGAGAGGGGAATCGGGTGAGGGTGGGGTTGGTATCTCCTATCTCCGACCAACTGAGCTAGCTGGCCTCGCGCTGCAGAAGAGCGCGTTTGCGCTTCACGCCCCACCGGTAGCCCGACAGCGCGCCGTCATTCCTGACGACCCGGTGGCAGGGTATCGCAACCGCCAGCGCGTTCGCCGCGCACGCCTGGGCCACCGCTCTCACCGATTTCGGTAATCCGATCCGTTTCGCAATATCCGAGTAGCTCGCGGTCGAGCCCACGGGGATCTTTCGCAGCGCTTGCCAAACGCGCTGCTGAAACGCCGTTCCGCGCACGTCCAGCGGCAGATTGAGGCCCAGAGCGGGGGCCTCGACGAACCCCACTACTTTAGCCACGAGCTTTTCGAATCCCTTGTCGCCCCCAATCAGATTCGCATGCGGGAACCGGTCCTGCAGGTCACGTGCCAATGCCTCGGGTTTTTCGCCCAGGAGAATGGCGCAAATACCCCGATCGCTTTTGGCTACGAGTATGGAGCCGAGGGAGCATTCACCGATGGCAAATCGTATTTCCGTGTTCGCGCCGCCTGCGCGAAAAGTTGACGGCGTCATTCCGAGTATCTCATCCGAGGTTTCGTAGAATCGCCCGTTGGAGCCATATCCGGCGTCGTAGATCGCCGCGGTCACCGTGCCACTCCGATTGAGTTCCCTTCGAACTCGTTTGGCGCGGTGAGCCGCCGCATATACCCTGGGGGTCAGACCAGTGACAGCCTTGAAGATGCGGTGAAAATGGTATGGGCTCAGTCCCGCCTGACGGGCAAGAGCATGCAGGCTCGGGACTTCCTCGGCGCTCTCGATGAGCCGGCAAACATGCGCCACCTTCGCGGCATGCTGCCGGTCCAGCGAGGGCTGATCGGGTTTGCAGCGTTTACAGGCACGGAAGCCCGCCCGCTCGGCGTCGTTGCAGGTAACGTGAAACTGCACGTTCTCGGGCCTTGCACGGCGCGAGCCGCAAGAGGGACGACAGTAAACGCCGGTCGTCCTGACCGAGTAGAAAAACTTGCCGTCGGCCTTGGGATCACGAGCGACGACGGCGGCCCATCGCGGATCCTTGTTCGTTTCAGCCATGAGCATTCTCATCTTTGTTGGTGCATTCATACGTATACTCCGTTCAATCGTTCACGAGGGTCCGAGTACCTTTAGTCCTCGTCGCCACGTCCCGCACTCCGGGTCTTGCTGTTGAATTCTCATGCCGCGTCGTGAAAGATGATGCCGAGCGTATGGCGATGCCCGGAGCGCACGCGGCTGACGCCATGCCGGAGATTCACCCGATAGGTGCCGCGCGTTCCGTGCACGGGGCGGTGGTGGACCGCGAACACCACCGCATCGCCTTGGCGCAGCGGCATCACCATCGGTCGCGACTGCATGCGCGGTCGTTGCTCGGTCATCACGAACTCGCCTCCCGTGAAGTCGTGCCCGGGCTCGGACAGCAAGATCGTGAGTTGCAGCGGAAAGACGTGCTCGCCGTACAGGTCCTGATGCAGGCAGTTGTAGTCGTCGGCGCCGTACTGCAGGAGCAGCGGGGTCGGCCGTACTTGGCCTCCCGCATGGCAGCGTTCGATGAACTCTGCGTGCTGGTTCGGAAACCGGACCTTGATGCCCATAGCCTTGTTCCAGCGATTGGCGATCGGCGCAAGGCGCGGGTAGATGGCCGCGCGCAGCCCGGCAACCAGATCGGGCAGGGGATAGCTGAAATACTTGTATTCCCCACGCCCGAAACCGTGCCGTTCCATCACTATGCGGTTGCGGAAGATGCCATCGATCGGATACAACGCCGCCAGAGCGTCGCATTCGGCCGGAGAAATCAGACGCTCGATCATGGCGCTGCCCTGAGCGTCGAGATCGGTCGAGACTTGCGCCCAATCGATCGCCCTGACTCTCTCAGCCACGGCCGCAACGCCCTTGTCGCGCGCACTCATGCGTTTCCTTTCGACGAGTTATCGAGCTTGGGTCAACACGAATTTAATCCCGGCTGGCTGTCCTGGCACTCCGGCCCTTGCTGTTGAATTCGCACCTTACTCACTTAGAGTCATCGCGAGCCTGCGAATTTTCGGCGGGCAAGATTGATACGATTCGGTTGCTGCGTTAACACTCCGCCGTGCACCGCTTTCCAACCGCCGTCTATTCGCCTGGCCGACCTGACCAACGGCCGTCCAGAACTGTCCTGACCCATCCGAGCCGGACCGATTCTTGCTCATAGGTGTACGTAGCCTCGTCCAGCGGGTGACGAAAGTCACGCCGGGAAAGGGGCGGGCAATTTTCACGTACGGGAACGGTCACTTGTGCCGTTGATTTTTACCTATGGGAACGACCGCGCTGCAAGGTTTTCGGGGCTTTGGGCCATCGCCGCAGGGGGGCGACAGCCCAAGCGGGCATACGCCGCCGCCGACGGAGTCGTCAAATACTCGACACCCTCAGGTATCTCCCGACTCCAGCGCCTTGGAAAAGTTGCCGCACCTGGCGAGCCAGATCTGCTTTCTTTGGAGTCAGCGGGAGTTCGAGATCTATATCAATCGCCTGATCATGGACACCCGGGACGGCAAGCGGCAGGGCTTGCCGTGGGACGCCTTTCAGGAGCTGCTGTTCCTCCTGGAACTGAGCATCGCCAAGCGCGCGCTCCTCGCTTCGGAGGTGACGGGTGTGCCTTTCAGTCAGATGTTCGAGCGATGTCTCGCCAGCGTCCGCAACGCGTCGGGTAAAGCAGATCCCTGGTCCGAAGCCAGCGCCTATAGGGAGGTTGACCACAGGGAGCATGATAGGCCCCATTCGAAACCGGCGCCTGTTGTCCAAAGGCGGGAAACTACAAAGACAATGAAGAAAAGCTGGTGGCACCGGATCTTGGACTGAGGCGCGGCATGCGTACTTCATATAGTTTGATTAGGTCTGGCAGCGGGCATCGTCCCGACTCTGCTGAGGAGATATAGATGTTCAATTGGCTGCAAAAGATGGGGCAACGCGGCGGGCATCCCATGCTCCACGCCGCTGAAGCAAACAGGTTGCTCGCGGAAC
Organism: uncultured beta proteobacterium; assembly: GCA_963802355.1. Classification (GTDB taxonomy): domain Bacteria; phylum Pseudomonadota; class Gammaproteobacteria; order Burkholderiales; family SG8-41; genus SG8-41. The sequence continues at coordinate 356,669 of CAWDIV010000019.1, forward strand.
TGCCGCGCGACGACCCTCTCAAGGCTACCGAGGAAGTTACCGCATGGCTGGAATCGCTCGCGTGCGCCACGCGGTTCGGTATCGGGCAGCGCCTGCGGGTTATCTCTATGGTGGATGAAGCGGGACAGCCGGCTGCCGAGGCCTTGATGGCGGACTACCTCGCCGGCGAAAACCTGCAAAGAGCGGACCGCTTCAGGCAGTGGCAGGTCCTGATGAACTTCTGGGAGAAAGTAGCGGACGCATACATGGAGATCGTCGGTTACTTCGAAATCTCCCGGCCCGGGGAGTCCAAAGACCAGCTCCCGCTCGCCACCGTGCGGGCAATGCACGCATACGTCATGCAGATGCGACTTGCTCTTATGCGCTACGCCAGCGAACCCGATCGTACGTGGACCGTCTTGTACCGGCTCTTCGCGTTCGCAGTGAGTCAGCATTACGCGACCTCTCCGGTGCTTCTCTACTCGTCGGGACCCCAAACGAGCACGGCGAGGAACGAGCTTACCAGCGCGGTCATGCTGGAAGCCGCGGCGCCCCAGACACTGCCACCGCGGCAGATTGAGCTGACATCACGCATAATCGCGCGCGTCGCCAGCTCGTTCGCGTTCAGCGACGCGCCGGGTGAGCATCTCCATTTCTATGTGGACCTGGCGACAACGACACATCCGTGCGTGGTGAAGAACGAAATCCAAGTGACTCCAACCATGCGTTTCTTTGGACCAGGCCTTGTGGTCAACCGGTTGAACGAGCTCATCGAGCGAAGCGGGAATCGGCCCGCCATGTCCGCCGACCCCACCCTGGGCGAGGGATATACCGGCGCCGAACAACTCGAAACGCTGCAGCGACTCCTGCTCTACTGGGGAAACAATCCGCCGCGGCGCAAATACCCCCGCACGAGTTTCGCCAGCCGCGTAGACGTCGTGTTCGGTCTCGATGCGGTAATGCGGGTCGTCGGCAAGCTCGAGCAGGAGCTGGTTACCGCCCAAAAGTTCGAAATTCTGTTCGATGACGGCCGGGTAGGGAAGCAGATCCCCGAGGGAGCGCTGATCGAGACCTGGATGTTGAAGAACTTCAGTTTGCGCGGTCTCGGCGCGCTTACCACCCGTCGCGCGCAAGGAGCGCTCAAGATAGGTGCGCTGTTGGCGTTCAGATTGGAGAACTCGAATACCTGGTGCGTCGGCATAGTGCGCCGGCTGCAGGTCGACCGGCAGAAGAACTCCGACGTCGGCGCCGAAATCCTCTCCAGGAACCCGCAGCTATTTCGACTTAAGAAGCCCAATGCTCCGGCCGAGGATGCCTGGCAATGGGAAACGCGCCGCGATGACGCGACCTCCCACCATTACCTGAGTACGGTATTGCTGCCGTATGACGAGGATACCTCCGACCAACCATCGCTGTTGCTGGAAGCCGGGAGCTATTTCCCGGGACTTTCCTACACCGCACAAGTCGAAAAGACCACGGGACACCTGAGGTTCGGCAAGGTTCTCGAGCACGGAGAGACCTTCGAGCGCGTCGCGTTTGAGTGGATCGATTGAGCATCGCGGAGTTGAGCGTCGCGAAGCGCCCTCATTGCGGCGGAAATGACAGGCATGCCATACCAACAGGCGGACGAGCCACAGATTTAGGCTCGCTACTCGGGCGCTGGTTACTGCCTACTTCTTTCTGGCATCATTCATGGTTCGAACGGAGTGGACTCCAGGAGGATCGAACATGGAAGTCAAATCGACGTTGAAAGTGATCAATCAGGCGGACTTTCCCGGCCGACGGGGGGTGACCGACGGCCAAACCTACCAACGGCTTGTGGGATGGCCCGAAGTGCAGGAAACCGACCGCGTGCGGCTCGGCCGCGCCACGTATAAACCCGGCACCTACGAACAGCTCCACTGGCACCCGATCGAGGCGTGTTACTACGTGATCTCCGGTCACGCCACGGTGCGCAATTTTGAAGGCCAGGAATTCGAAGTCGGTCCCGGCTCCATTATCTACGCGCCGCCGGGCATCGCGGGCGCCCACGAGTGGGAGGTCAAGGAGTCATTGGAACTGCTGGACATACGCGCCACGAACGAAACCAACAGGAAAATCCAGTACACGGTGGATAAGAAGACCAAGCGTTCCTACATCGACCTCGAGGATCTTGCCTACCGCGAGGCGATCAGCTTTAAATCTCATTATTGAGCGGCGGGGAAGGCCCGAAGGTGTCAGGAACCTTAAAGTTAGGGTTCCTGACACCTTTCCCCCCCGCGCCCCCGGTCGCACAATGAGCCAGAGAACGAGCGGCGGGGAACGGGCCCCTTCCGGCAAATCATCGGGGCCTTCCCGTTCCCCCCGCGCCCCCGGTCGCACAATGAGCCACTTTCGCGAGCTTCAGGGATGAAGCCGGAAATCCTGGTCGTCGCGAGGATCTATCCGCCCACGCTCGCCCAGCTCGAGCGCGAGTACACTGTGCACAACCTGTGGTCGTCGCGCGAGCCGGACACGCTCTTGAAGCAGGTGGCGGGAAGCGTGCGCGGCGCCGTGACGACCGGGCTCATCGGGTTCGACCGGGAGCGTATGGAGGCGCTGCGGAACCTGGAGATCATCGCCTCGTTTGGCACGCCCAACGGGACGGTCGATCTGGCGGCGGCGAAGGAGCGTGGCGTGATCGTCGCGAACACTCCGGATTCCATCCAGGAGCTCGTCGCCGAGCTTGCGATCGGGCTGGCCATCGCCATCATGCGCAAGGTCTGCGAAACCGACCGGTTCGTGCGAGCGGGGAGGTGGCTGACGGAATCGCCTCCCATGGGCGTGAGCCTCATCGGCAAAACCTGCGGGATCGTCGCTTTGGGCAGGATAGGAAGGGGAATCGGCAGGCGGGCGGAGGCTTTCGGCATGTCCGTGTGCTATCACGGCCCGCGCCGAAAGGAAGATGCGCCTTATCAGTACTATCCGGACCTGGAGGCGCTGGCGCGCCGCTCCGACTGCCTGATCGCGACGTGTCCTCTGCTGCCTGCGACGCGTGGACTCATCTCGGCGCGCGTGCTGGATGCGCTCGGTCCTGAGGGGTTCCTGGTCAACGTGGCACGCGGCCCGGTCGTCGACGAACAGGCGCTCATCGCGGCGCTAAAGGAGCGCCGCATCGCGGGCGCGGCGCTGGATGTGTTCTGGGAGGAGCCGCGTGTGCCCGAGGAGCTGTTGCCACTAGACAACGTCGTCCTCAACCCGCACATGGGGACAGCAACGCTGGACGTGCGCGATGAGCGCGGCAGGAAGTTGCTCGCCAATCTGCGCGCGCATTTTTCCGGCCAGCCGGTCCTCTATCCCATCTCTGGGTGAACAGTGAGCGGTGAGCCGTGAACGGAAGAGTCCTCGCCGTTGCAGCGTTGTTCGTGACGTGCGCTCCTTTCGCAGTCATCCCGGGACTTGCCCAGACCAAACAAGGCTACCCGACCAAACCGATCCGCCTGCTGGCGGGGGCGCCGGGCAGCCCGAGCGACATTCTGGCGCGCGCAGTGGGTCCGAAGATGAGCGAGAGCTGGAGGCAGCCGGTGGTGGTGGAAAACCGCGCCGGAGCGGCCGGCACGATTGCCGCGACCATCGTCGCCAAAGCTGCGCCTGACGGTTATACGCTATTGCTCATCTCGGCGCAGTTTGCCATCGGCGCCGTGCTGCATGCGAATTTGCCGTACGACCCGCTCAAGGATTTCGCGGGCGTCACCCAGCTCGGCTACAGCTCGAGCGCGTTGCTGGTGTCGCCCGCGCTTGGCGTGAAGTCCGTGAAGGAGTTCATCGCACTTGCGCAGGCCAAGCCGGGGCAAATCCTCTTCAGTTCCGGCGGCGGCGGCAGCAGCACCCACATCAACGGCGAGCGGTTCAGGTTTGCCGCTGGCATCAAGGCCGTGCACGTGGGATTCAAGGGGACGCCTGACGCGCTGATCGAAGTTCTGGCTCAACGCGTTCACTACTGCATCGTGGGCCTGGGCGCCGCGCTGCCGTTCATCAGGGACGGGAGACTGGTGGCGTTGGCGGTGAGCACACCGCAGCGCTCGCCGCTATTGCCCGATGTGCCGGCGATGGCAGAGGTGTTGCCTGGCTTCGGTCGGGATGGATCGCACTCTTTGCTGGCCCCGGCCGGAACGCCGCGGCCCATCCTGAATCAGATCAGTAAAGAGGTCGCGCGCATCCTCGATCTACCCGAGGTGAAGGAACGGCTGCAGGCCTTGGGCTTTCATCTTGCACCTACCACGCCCGAGGAACACGACCGGATCCTACGCGCCCAGATCGAGACCTTTTCCCAGGTGGCGAGACAAGTCGGCCTCAAAAGCAGTGAGCGGTGAGCAGAGGACCGTGAGCGGTGAGCAGTAAGCAGTAGGGGGGAACTTCACAACAAGCGGCATCTAACTGTCCCTCATCCCTCATCCCTCATCCCTCATCCCTCATCCCTCATCCCTCATCCCTCATCCCTCATCCTTTGTCCGACACTGCGTCGGACTTCAGGATGTCCATCCCCGCCTGCAGGCAACGCTCGATCCGCGCTTTTTCCTTCGCTACCGACTCATCAGTCCATTCCCAGAAACCGCGCTTGGATTTCATGCCGATGTGTCCCTTACCCACCATCTCTTTCAGCAACGGCGGAGGCACCTGCTCGTTGTACAGGTGCGGATAGACCGACGTGCCCGCGAAGAAATTGGTGTCCCAGCCCGACATCTCCTTCTGCAGGAAGGGGCCGCAAGCGATGAAGCGGAAGCCGAACCCGTAGCGCACTGCCGTATCGATACCTTCCGGCGTCGTTACGCCGTTTGCGACCAGGTAAAGCGCCTCGCGCATCAGTGCATGCTGTAACCGGTTGCCGACAAAGCCGGGGACATCCTTGGTTACGTGGATGGGCGCTTTGTCGAGATCGTGCATGAGCTTCATCAACTGCTCCGCGATCTTCGGATCGGTCGACTCTGCGCTGATCACCTCAACGAGCGGCACCAGATGCGCCGGCATGAAGAAATGCAGCCCTACGACGCGCGAGCGCGTCTTCAGATGCTTGCCGATGTCGCCGATGGGAAAAGTGGAGGTGTTGCTGGCGAGCGGGATCTCCGGCCGGGCAAGACGTTCCAGCTCGGCGAAAAGTTTGTGCTTGAGCGGCAGGTCCTCGGTGGCCGCCTCGACCACGAGGTCCACGTCCTTCCAGGGGATGGCCCCCAGATCGGCGTGCGTGATGACATTGCCGGCGTTCGCTTCCGGCGCGCCCAGCTTCTTGAGACCGGTGGCGATCCGTGCCGGCAGCGCGTCACGCGTTTTCTGCGACGGGCTCATCACGTGAACGTTCCAGCCGCCGCATGCGAAGAGGATGGCGATGTCGCCGCCCATCACGCCGCCGCCGATGATGAGCACTCCCGATTGCTTCTTTGCCATGTGCAAGACCCCGAGGATTGGTCCTTCAATGAACTGGAGACCGACCAGCGCATTATAGCCACCGCCGTGGTTAAATAAGCCCAGGCCCGCAATCATGACTTCGATGAAAGCCGGCGTCAGGGTCTCACGATGGCTCGGTGCCGCTTTGCTCGCGGCTGCCGTGCTGGCGCCGGTGCCGCTGCGCGCACAGTTCGATGCCGCGCGCGTCTACCAGCAAAGCGAAGCGGTCCGGAGCCGCTACCCTGATCCTCCCGTGCGCTACGACACCCCGGGGTTCGCGCCGGGCAGATCCGACTTCACGTCGCACGAAGAGATGATGGATTTCATCTCGAATCTGCAACGGCGGGCCGAAAACGTGCACGTTCGTATTGCCGGCCAGTCGCAGGAAGGCAGGGCGATACCCGCCCTGGTGTTCAGCAATACCCGGGCAAGCGCCGCGGCCGACCTGTTGCGGCTCAATCGCCCGTTGGTGCTCCTCGTCGGCCTCCAGCACGGCAACGAGCCCGCGGGCGGCGAGGCGATGCTGGCTCTAGCGAGGGAACTGGCATCGGGAACGCTCAAGGCGCTCCTCGATCGCATCACCGTCGTGCTCGTGCCGCGGGCGAATCCCGACGGCGCGCATTACTTCACCCGTTCCCCCTACGGCAATACCGACATCAACCGGGACCACGTCAAGGTGGATCTGCCCGAAACCGCGGCGTTGCACCGCCTGGTCGACGAGTTCCAGCCCCACGTATTCGCCGACGCGCACGAGTTCAGCGTCGCCACGCGCTGGATCGAGAAATTCGGCATGTTGCAGTCGTACGATTTCACGGTCCTGTACGCGACCAATCCCAACGTGCCGCGGCGGCTTACGGAACTCGCGGACCAGCTCTATCTGCGCGACATGAGGCGTGCGGTGGAGCGGGCGGGGTATACGTACTTCTGGTACCACACGACTTCCTACGACCTGAAGGACAAACGCGTCGCGATGGGCGGGACCACTCCAGATATCGGCCGCAACTTCGCAGGGCTGCAGAATGCCGTCTCGTTCCTGGTCGAAACACGGGGCGTGGGCATCGGCAGGGACAGCTATGCGCGGCGAGTGCACAACCACGTCGTCGCGATGTCGAGCCTGCTCACCACGTCGGCCGAAAACGCGCAGCAACTCATGAAGACGGTGCAGGAAGTGCGCGCGGACATCGTGCGGCGGGGGCGGAACCCCGCGGCGGCGGACACGGTTGCGGTAACGGTAAAGCAGCCGTCGCGCCCGCAGAAGCTCACCATGATCGAACCACAAAGCGCGGAGCTGCGGGAAATCGAGGTCGAGTGGTCGGACTCGCTCGCGGCCGAACCGGATCTCGTGCGCAGCCGCCCCTACGCCTACCTCATGCCGCCGCAGTTTCACGACGTTGCGCGGCGGCTGGCGATCTCCGGCATCGAGGTGCGCCGGTTGCGGCGGCCCGTGACGCTGGAAGTAGAGAGTTACGAGGTGACCGAACGGCAGGTGAGCGCGACCTATGTCGAGGGACGCATGACGAGCCGGGTAACGACCGAGGTGGCGACGAAGAGCAAAGCGTTTCCGGCCGGCAGTTACGTCTACCTGATGGGCCAGCCGAACGCCAACGTGATTGCCGTGGCGCTCGAGCCGGAAGCCCCCAGTAGCTTCATCTCCTTCGGTTATGTGCCCGTCGACAGGAAAGGCTCGCCGTCCACGATCGCGGCACCCAGCGAGGTGCCGGTGTATCGCCTGATGAAACCGGTCGAGCTCGAATTGCAGGCCGGCGCAGTCGCGCCGTTACGAGCTATCAGCGATTAGCTATCGGCTTTTAGCCAAGCGCTAACGGCTGATCGCTAACAGCTGATTACTTGCTGCGCGTCGCCGACCACTTCGCCTCGCTGCCGGCGTTCTTGACCGTGCCTTCCATGGTGTTGTCGTTGACGCGCCCGCTGAACTCGCGCCGGCCTGCCGAGTCTACGACCGCGAACGTGATGCGATCGCCGTTCAACTTCACGTCACGCAGCTGCCCCGCGTTGTCGTCGAGCCGCACCACTCCCTCCACCTGCTGGTACTTCTGGCGCAGCGTCAGCTCGTATTTCTGCGGTCCGCCGCCGGAACCGTTCCAGCGCCAGGTGCCTTCGACCTGCGCCGGAACGATCCACAGGTACGCCGTGCGCCCATCGGCGCTGTCGGTCTGGTCGGCCTGCCAGTCGTCCATGCTGAAGGCGTGGGAAACGACCCGCGTGCCCGGCTTCATCTTGAGTATCGTGGGGCGCAGCTTCACGTTGAGGGAGGGCAGAAGATAGAGCGTCAACACCGTCGCCTGGCTGAAATCGGTCTCGAAGATGTCGCCGCGCATGAACTGGGCGCGGCTCGCGACGCCTTCCTTCTCGGCGTTGCGCTTGGAGAGATCCACCATTTCCTGGTTGTACTCGATGCCGAGCGCCTTGATCCCGCGCTTGGCAGCGGTGATCACCGTGCGGCCGTCGCCCGAGCCGAGATCGATGACGTAATCTTTGGGCGTCGCCTTGGCCATATCGAGCATGCGTTCGACCAGCGACTGAGGGGTGGGGACCCAGATGACGTCCTTGCCTTCCTGCCCGACCTGCGGTGCGTATTCCTTGCTCGCCTGCGCGTGAGCGGCGCCGGGAAGGGCGGCGGAAACCAGGCCGAGCAAGGCGATGAATAGTGCGGCGTCCAGCCGTAAGCGTTGCATGAGCATCTCCGTAATCAAGTGAGTGTCGAGACCCGAGGGGCGTTAGTTTACAGTAGCCGTAAGGTGAATATTCCGAGCGTTCCACATGTGGGCGAGCCTGCCTTACACCAGCCTTACACCAGTGGCGAGGAGTCCGGTCCGTCGTCACGGCTTCGTGATCCGCCCGTCCAGCGTGGCGCCGCTCGCGATCATTCGTGCTATTTCAGCCTCAGCGCAACCCGCTTCGCGCAGGATGTCTACGCTGTGCTCCCCGAGCTTGGGCGCGGGACTCCACTCGCGGCGCACGCCTGAGGACCACTTGTTCGGCAGCCGCATGTTGCGTGTCTTGCCCTCGGTCGGATGGTCCCTCAGCTCGAAGAACCCGATGTCCTTGAGATGCGGGTCCTCCAGCACGCTGTCGAGCGTGTGATAAGGCATTGCCGGCACGTCAGCGCGGTCGAGAATCTCCAGCCACTCCGCAGTCGCCCTGGCCTTCATCGCCTCGAAGCGAACTTGAAAAAAATCCTTCACGTTGGCAAAGCGCGCCGGCACCGTGGAGAACCGCGGATCGGTCTTCAGTTCCGGCCGGCCGATGGCATCGAAGAAAGCAAAGACCTGGTCGTTGGTGTTGGCCGAAAGGCAGATCCAGCCGTCTTTCGTGGGGGTGGGCTTCCCGAGCGGATCGATCAGGCGCGGATCGCCGGTTTCCCCGAGCGGCGGCACGAACGTCTTCAGGTACATGTGCTCTTCGAGCACGAACTTGACCATGTTCTCGAACATCGGTATCTCGATGGCGCAGCCCTCGCCGGTCCGCGCGCGCCCGTAGAGCGCCATCGCGATCATCTGCACCGCGATCAGGCCCGTGACCTTGTCCGCCACCACCATGGGCACGAAGCGCGGCTCGCCCATTGCCCGGTGGTTGAGCGCGGCCATGCCGCCGGAGCCCTGGATGATCGTATCGTAAGCGGGCTTGTCGCGGTAGCGCCCGTCCTGGCCAAAGCCGAACATGCCGCAGTAGACGATTTTGGGGTTGATTGCGCGCACGTCCTCGTAGGAGAGCTTCATGCGCGCCATCGACCGGGGCCGGTTGTTCCAGATCATCACGTCAGCGCGGGCGAGCAGCTTCTTCAGCGCGCCGTGACCGCCAGCCTGCTTGAGGTCGAGCACGATCGAGCGCTTGTTGCGGTTCAAGTGCAGGAACTTGGCGCCCATGCCAGGCGTCACCGACTTTCCGTTCAGGTTGCGGACGAGATCGCCGGATTTCGACTCGACCTTGATCACTTCAGCGCCGTGGTCCGCGAGGATCTGGGTGCACAACGGGCCGACGACGACCGACGTGAGGTCGACTACGCGTACGCCTTCGAGCGGTCCGCCAGACATTTACGCCTACGGCTTGGTGATGGGTGATGGGTGATGAGTGATGAGCGCAGTCCACATCACGGCTTTCCTCCCGCCGACGCGGTCTATTCTTCGCGGAACGTGCTGCTCGCGATGCCTGATCCTTTTATGACGCGATGCACGTCGCGTCATCGGAATTCGGCGTCGGCGGAGAGCGCGAGAGCGCCGGTGTCGTCGGCCGCCCAGAGCTTTGCTTTCTTTCCGTCCGCGGCGGGTTCCCCGCCGAAGGTGATCGGCCGGTTCACGAACAGCGGCCGCACGTTGCGCGAGACGATATGGCGGATCGGGCCGGCAGCACGTGCGCGCGCGAGCTCGTAGACCAGCAGCGTGGTCAGTCCGCCGTTCATCACCAGGCTGGGATAACCCTCCGTCTTGGTCACATACGGATGGTCGTAGTGAATGCGGTGACCGTTGAATGTGACCGCCGAGTAGCGAAACAGCATTACGGGATCGGGGGTGACGGTCCTGCTCCACGTTGCCTTCGCTGGCGCGGGCTGCGGCGGAGGCGGGGCCGCGCCGGCCTCGGGCTCGGCGCGGTAGACGATGTCCTGCTCCTCGCTGACCGCGAGGCCGCGCGGGCCCGAGATGTCGGTCTGGACGGTGACGAACACCATTTGTCCGCTGCGTCCGGTCTTGGAAGTGACGTCCTTGATCGTCGACTCGCGGCGCACCTCGTCGCCGACGCGCAGGCCTTCATGGAACGTCGTGCGCTTGCCCGCGAACATGCGCCGCGGCAGTGGGACCGGCGGTAGAAAGTCTCCGCGCGCGGGATGCCCGTCGGGACCGACCTGCGCCTGACGCACGATGCGCGGAAAGAAGATCGTGTACCAGCCGATGGGCAGCGGATCACCCATCTTCGGCATCGGGTAGTCGAGGTCGAGCGTCGCGGCGAGACGGTGCACGGCGGGCACCGTGACGTAATCGACGTCGGCTTCGCGCTCGCCGATCCATTTCTTCAATTGTTCGAGGTCAGCGCTCATGGCAAAAGCCTGTGTAAGTTCACGCGGGATGGTGATTGTAACGCGCCCCCGCGCGCATCAGACCTCATCCTGTAGATCCTGTCTTATTTAATCTGCGCGGGCACCGGAGCGTTTGACGACGTCGCGCCATTTGACGAGCTCTTGCTTGAGATAGAAGGTGAATTCGTCCGGCGTGCTGCCGACCGGTTCCGCGCCGTCGAACTTCAGGCGCTCCCTCACATCCGGCAGGGAGAGCGCCTTAACCGCTTCCTTGTGCAGCCTCGAGATCGTTGCTCGCGGCGTCCCGGCCGGCACTACGAGCGCCGTCCACGACGTAGCCTCGGCGGCAGCATGCCCGGCTTCGGCCACGGTGGGCACGTCGGGTAGCGCCGCCGAGCGTCTGGCCGTAGTCACCGCCAGCGGCCGCAGCTTCTGGGTCCGTAGATGAGGGACGGTGGAGGGGATGCCGTTGAAGCACACTTGCACGTGACCTCCCAGCACTTCCGTCAGTCCCGCCGTGCCGCCCCGATAGGGGATGTGGACCACCTCCGTGCCGGTGACGCTCTTGAACAGCTCCATCGTGAGATGCGATCCCGTGCCGCTTCCTGCCGACGCATAGTTCATCGCGCCTGGTTTCGCCTTTGCCAGCGCCACGAATTCACGCACCGATTGCGCCGGGACCGCCGGATGGACGACGAGCACGTACGCCGAGGCAGCAAGCTGCGTGACGGCCGCGAAATCCCGCAGCGGATCGTAGGCGAGCTTCTTATAGAGGTGAGGGCTGATAGCCAGGTTGCCGATGGTGCCCATCAGCAAGGTGTAGCCGTCCGCCGGGGAACGGGCCACCATTTCGGTGCCCACGATGCCGCCGGACCCCGGCCGGTTGTCCACGACGATCTGCTCGCCCAGCGCCTCGCTCATCTTCTGTGCGATCGAGCGCGCCACGAGGTCGGTCGTGCCGCCGTAGCCATTCGGCACGATGAAGCGGATGGGTCTCGTCGGATACGCGTCAGCGAGGCAGGCGCACGAGACGATCAGGCTGGCACCGAGTGGTACCGCTAGTGCGGGAAAGTCGAATGAGAGCCGCGCGAGATGCATAGGACACAAAACGTTTGAGATTATGCGTTCAATCCCGCTGGGCGAACAACAGAACTTTGACAGGATGAACGGGATGAACAGGCAACGCGCCGCGGCGATCTAACTCACACGCTACGCGAATGCAGCCCAACACGCATCACTCATCACCCATCACTCATCACGCCTTCGCCGATCGGCCTGCGGCGCCGCGGGCGATGTCCATGATGGCGACCACGTCGGACTGATGCTCGAGCCGCTCGACCAGCGCGGCGAGCCGCTCCGCGGCCGCGGCTTCCAGCACGCGGCGGCTGCACGAGTAGAACTTGCGCATGCGCTGCTCGCGCGTGAGCGGCTGCCCGACCCAGCCCGAGAGCTTGTCCACCTTCTTGGAGTGACGCGCGCCGCTCTTTAGCGTGACCGTCACGATCGCGTGCATCCGGTCGAAATCGGCGGGTATCGCATCGTCCACCCGCAACGTGACGCGCGGCAACAGCGCCTCGACGTCGGGCGCGAAGCGCCGCTCATTGTTGAACGAGTCTATCGTGATCTCGCCGTCAAGCAGGGCGACGGCCGTCGTGTACTGCACGCTGAACTTCCCGTCGAGGCCGGTCGTGGGCTGCGGGCGGTTCACGTAGTCGAAACGCGGAAAGACGACCTCGACGCGCTCGATATCCCGGGGATCGAGCCTGTGCTCCTCGCGCAGCGCGAGCGCGGCATCGATCGGGCGGTGCGTGAAGTAGTTGCTCGGGTGCTTCTTGAAGCCGACACCGGGATCGACCATGCGAAATGGCCGGCCGAATCCCTCCACCAGTAATTCCGGCTGCGCGTTTCCGTTGAGAAACGTATCGAAGAATCCGCCTTTGCCGAAAACGTTCACGCTCGCCGTCCAGCCCATCTTCGCCAGCACGGCGCACTCCACGCCCATGCGCGCCGCGTGTCCCGCGTGCGAGGACTTGGTCATGGAGCCGGTGTTGATGGACAGGCTGCCCGCGCGCGAGCCGGCGAGTCCGAACGCCATCAGCGTCTGCTGCCGGTCAAGGTCGAGCAACCGCGCCGCTGCCGCCGTCGCGCCGAAAGTGCCGGTGGTCCCCGGCTTGTGGAAGCCCGAACCGGTTTCGAGGCCGGTTGCCGCAAGCCGCAGGCGCCCTTGCACTTCGAACGCAGCGACGATGGCTTCGATCACGCACGAACCCGGCAGGCGGTGGTGCTCCGCGATAGCGAGGATAGACGGCAGCGTGGGCGAGGTCGGATGGTTCAGCGGATACCAGGTATTGTCGAAGTCGAGCGCGTGGGCCATCGTGCCGTTCGCGTACGCAGCGTTCTGCATCGAGGTCTTGAAGCCGCCGGCGATCACCGATGCTTGCGGCGCGCCGCCCATCTCTTTCGCGTATGCGATCGAGACGCGCCCGACACCCAGCGGCTCGGTCGCGCCGGCGAGGATGACGGCGAGGCCGTCGAGCGTGACTTGTTTCGCTATCTCCACCGCCTCGGCGGGCAGCGTTTCGTAGCGCACCGCGAGGACGTGATCGACGAGGCGTTCTGTAAGGGTGGGGTTGGCCATGCCCAGACTCAACTACACCATACATCCAAGCGGCCGATATAAACTAGAACCGATTTCATGAATGGCTGATGTTCATTCAACCCCGCGCAAGGATGAGGAGAAACACATTCTTCGCAAGTAGTCTGTGCCGGACTCAGTCTCTTGCGATCCTCTATCGTAAGGGTGTCAGGAACCCTAAACTCTAAGGTTCCTGACACCCTCGTACGCTCGGTCAAGTCGCAATAACCTATCTATGAATTGACCTCTGAAATCCCAATTACTACGCGGCAGATATTAATCCGCTTTCGCGCCGGATTCCTTGACCGCTCTTCCCCACTTCTCGATTTCCGACTTGATATAGGCCGTGAATTCCGCGCGCGTGCCACCGACCGGGGTAAAAGCGAGCGTCGCGAGGCGCTCCTTACGTCGGGCTGATTGAGGATGCGCACCATTTCCGCGTTCAGCTTGTCGAGTATGGGCGGCGGGGTCTGCGCCGGCGCCGCGATCCCGATCTGGTCTCGCCGGTACTTCTGTTCTGGGATCCATTTGAGGGTTTGATCATCGGCGTACGAGGCGGCGTGCGGGAGCGCATGTCGGATGCCTCATGATGAGGAAAGCAATGCTGTGTCTTCGCCCCAAACCCGCCGCGCGGTCTCCACGACCAGTCTGAGCTTTCGTTCCTGGTCTGCGGGGGTGATGGCGTTTTCCATAACCGAGTTGGAAAAGCCGCATTGCGGGCTTACCGCCAAACGCTCCAGGGGCACGAAGCGGCTCGCTTCGCGGATGCGGCTTGCGAGCTCGTCCATCGGCTCAAGGTGAGGACGCTTGGTGGTGATGAGCCCAAGCACCACCAACTTGTCTTTGGGCACTTCCTTGAGAGGCTCGAACGATCCCGAGCGGGCGTCGTCGTATTCGAGCAGGAACCGCTGCGCCCGGGTGCGCCGAAAGACGGTCCGCGCAATCCGCTCGTAGCCGCCGCTCGCAAGCCAGCGGCTGCCCTGGTTTCCCCGGCACAAGTGAAAGCCGAACGTGACGCCAGGGAAATCCCCGATGACTGCGTTGTCCATTTCGATGCCGCGTTCCAGGTAGCGCTCCGTACTCCAGCCCTGGGATTCGTAAAAGCCGCACGTCGCCGGATCGAGCAGCAGCGCATAGTGGGGCGCGTCGAGCTGGATGTAGGTCGCGCCGAGCCGCACCAGCTCCACGACTTCCTCGCGCAGGATGTCCACCACGTCGGCGAGGAAGTTTTCCAAGGTGGGATAGGCTGCGCGGGAGCGCTGCGGAGACCAAAAGTTCGCCCAAAGGCTGGGGCTAGGCAGCGTGATCTTCGGAATGCGTGTCGTGCGCGCGCGCAGAAACACGAACTCTTCCACCGACAAATGCCGCCTGCGCCGGAGCTTCTCCATGACCCCGAGCCCTGCGGGGCGCTCAATCGTCCGATCGCCGACGGTAGAGGAATCTCCGCGCCAATTGCCCCACAGAAACGCGTTCAGGTCCCAGTCGCCCAGGCCGCTCACGGATTCGGCGAACTGGCTTTGAAAGGAGAGCCGCCGCTGTTCGCCGTCGGTGACCACCGGCAAGCCCACGCTCTCCTGGCGGCTGATGGCGTCTTCCACGGCCCGGTCTTCGATGGCCTTGAACCGGGCACGCGAGATCCGGCCCGAGGCGGCGTCTTCCCGCGCCGAAATGAGATCGGACGGGCGGAGCAGGCTGCCGATGTGGTCTGCGTGGCAAGCGATCATAGGCTCGATAGAGCGGCACGTACAATCCCACGAATCGGCACGAAAGCAAAGAGAGTGAGCGTCTTAATCCGTTCATTTACGACGGGCTCAACCTCGACATCTATGGCTCCGCCGAACAAGCGCAGCCGCAAGTCACGCTCCTTGCGCGGGCTATAATCGGCCAGCGCCAGAGGAGGGTGTGGCCGATGGAGTTGTGGCGGTTGCCGGCGCTCGAGTTGTCCGCGCTGATCGAGCGCAAGGAAGTGTCGCCGGTCGAGGTGCTCGAGGTGTTCCTCGAGCGCTGTGCGCGGTTGAATCCCGAATTGAACGCGATTGTCGCTTTCGATCACGATGCGGCGCGCCATGCCGCAGCGGCGGCGGAGCGGCGCGTGCGGCAACGTGCTCGGCTCGGGCCGCTCGACGGATTGCCGGTCACGATCAAGGACAACATCTTCGTGCAGGGCTTTCCCGCGACCTGGGGCAGCCTGCTCTATCGCGATTTCCGGCCCGCGCAAGACGATATCGCGGTAGCGCGGCTGCGTGCGGCCGGCGCGATCATCCTGGGCAAGACCAACACGCCGGAGTTCGCGCTCTCATCCTTTACCGATAACCGTGTGTTCGGTCCTACGCGCAATCCGTGGAATCCGGAGCTGACGCCCGGCGGCTCGAGCGGAGGCGCCGTCGCGGCGCTGGCCGCCGGCATGGCGCCGCTCGCGCTGGGCACGGACGCCGGCGGCTCGATACGCCGTCCCGCGTCCTACACCGGCGTCGTGGGCTTGCGTCCTTCGACCGGGCGCGTCGCGCGTGTGTATGGGTTTCCGCCGATGGCCCACGATTTTCAGGTGATCGCTCCCGCAGCTCGCACTGTGGCTGACACGGAGCTTTTGTACCGCTGCGTCGCCGGTCCCGATCCGCGCGACCGTCTATCGCTTGCTTTCAACGCCACGCAGTCTCCGGATGCACCGCTGCGGCGATTGCGGATACGGCACGTCACTGGCATCGCCGGGGCGCCGCTGGATCGCGAAATCGCCGGGGCGGTGATGGCCGCAGCCGCGTTGCTACGAGGTTTGAGACACACCGTGGAGGCGGGTGCTGCGCCCTACGAGCTCGCGCGAATCGAGGAAATCTGGTCCACCCTCACCGCGGCCGGGTTGGCGCGGGCGCTTTCCGCCCATCAGGACTGGCGCGACAAGGTCCAGCCGGCGTCGCTGGCTATCGCGGAGCGCGGCGCGGGGGTATCCGCCGCGCAGTACGTCGAGGCGCTCGATGCAGTGACTCAGTTGCGCAGGCGCATCCCGGAGTCGTTCGAGAATTTCGATATCCTGCTGACGCCGGTGTCCGCGGCTTTGCCGTGGCCCGTCGGTCAGCCTTATCCCGCGGAGATCGACGGCCGGACCGCCGGTGCGCGAGCCGCCGGTGTATTCGCGACCTTCGTCAACGCGGCGGGACTTCCGGCCATCAGCGTGCCAGTGACGCCGGCGGCGTCGGGACTGCCGATCGGCATGCAGCTCGTGGGCGCATTCGGCGACGATTCCACGTTGCTGGCGCTGGCAGGCGAATTCGAAAAGGCGCAGCCGTGGGCGGAGCGCTGGCCTGCGCTGGCGTACGAGTGAAGATCAGCGCGCTCCTGCGGCGGCCGTTTTTTTTCGCGCCTTCACATCGCTTCGTTGGCGGTCTTGGCGCCTTGGCGGTTAAATATCGCCCTTACGACCGGGCCGCGGCGAGCGTCTTCGCCTCTCGCGCCTTGATCGCTTCGTAGCGACGGATCAGCTTCTCGGCGCGCACGACCACCGGGACATCGATCATCTTGCCTTCGATCTGGAACGAGCCGCGGCCGCTGGCCTGCGCTTCCTTGTCCATCTGTAAGACCTTGCGGGCGTAGGCGACTTCGTCTTCGCCCGGTGTGTACTCCTCGTTTACGATCGTGACCTGCCCGGGGTGGATGCAGCCGGCGCCGTCGAAGCCGAAGCGGCGAGCGCGGCGCACCATGAGCCGGAACTTCTCCCAGTCGCTGAAATCGGCCACGGTGCCGATGAATCCCAGTGGCATGACGCCGGCGGCGCGCGCGGCGATGATCATGCGCTGCTTGGGGTGCAGCAGCACGTCGCCGTCCGGCTGGGCGTTCATGTCGAGCGCGAAGTCCTCGCCGCCGATCAGCATGCCCACGGTGCGTGGGCTCGCGCGCGGGATCTCGTCGATGCGCGAGAAGGCATCCGTGGTCTCGATCATGACGAGGAACTTCGTGTGCCCAACCTGCATCCCGCGTTTTTCTTCCAGCTCGGTGACGAGCTGATCGAGAAGACGTACGTGCGAGGCGCTGTCGGCCTTGGTGATGGCGATGCCGTCGACGTCGGGGCAGATGGAATGCTCGATGTCGCGCACCGCCAGCGACAGCGGCTGGTTGATGCGCACCACGACGTCCGCGCCTCCGCGCCTCACCCGCGCCGCGTTCTTCTCGACCAGCTTGCGGGCGTTCGCCTTCTCCGCGGGAGGCACCGCGTCCTCCAGATCGAGTTGCAGCACATCCGCGCCGCGGGTGTGTGCCTTCTCGACGAATCTCTCGACGTTGACCGGCACGTACAGCAGCGAGCGCCACACCGGCAGATCGCGCTTCATGGGTCCTCCTTGAGTAGAACTGATTTCATACATGGCTCATGTTCATTCGAGCCCGCGCAAGGCTGAGGAGAAACGCATTCTTCGCAAGCTAGTCAGTGCCTTGAAATTCCCCCCTCACTGCTCACCGCTCACGGCCGCAGGGCTGTCGCCTTCGCACGCGACGCCGCAAGCAATCAATTGCGCGTAAGCCGCGTCGTCCACGCCGAGCTTGGCGAGGAGCAGCCGGTTATGCTCGCCCAGACGCGGCGCGGGCGTGCGGATCGAAGCCGGCGTGCCCGAGAGCCGCGGCACGACGTGATGCATCGGAAAGGCGCCCATGTCGGGATCGGGATAGTCGGCGATCAACTCGCGCTCGAGCACGTGCGGATCCTCGATGATCTGCGAGATGTCGTATATCGGCCCGATCGTCACCTCGGCGCGCTCGAAGAACGCGACGTTCTCCGCTTGCGTGCGCTGGGCGATGAAGGGCCCGATGATAGCATCGAGCTCCGCGGCGTGTTTCACACGCTCGGCGTTGGTGCGGTAGTGTGGATGGTCGACGAGATCCGGGCGGCCGATCGAGTGGAACAGGCGCTCGGCCATCTTCTGCGTGGACGAGGACAGACACACATAGAGGCCGTCCTGGCACCGGTAGGCATTGCGCGGGCCGGCGTTGGTCGAGCGGCTCCCGGTGCGCGGCTTTACCTTTCCGGTCAGGCGGTAGTTGGCCGCCTGCGGCCCCAGCACCGCGAACATCGGATCGAGCAGAGGCAGGTCGATCACCTGGCCGCGCCCGCCGTTTCGCTCGATCTCACGCAACGCGATCATTGCGGCGGCCGCGCCGTAGAGTCCTGCGATAGTGTCCGCCAGGTACATCGGCGGCAGCACCGGCTCGCGGTCGGCGAAGCCGTTGAAGGAAGCGAATCCCGACATGCCTTCGACCAGGGTCCCGAATCCCGGTCGCCGGCGGTACGGGCCGTCCTGGCCCCAACCCGAGATGCGCACGATGACGAGCTTTGGATTCAACTGGAGCAGCCGCTGAGGACCCAGGTCCATCTTTTCCAGTGTTCCCGGGCGAAAACTTTCGACGAATATTGCCGCTGACGGGATAAGGCGCGCGAATAATTCGCGAGCCTCCGGCTTGCGCAGCTCGAGGCCGAGGCTCTTCTTGTTGCGCGCGTAAATCTTCCAGTTGGTCTGCACGCCGTTCGTCTGCCAGGCGCGCAGGGTATCGCCCGCGGGCGGCTCCACCTTGATCACCTCGGCCCCGAAATCGCCCAGCATCTGGGTCAGCATGTTACCGGCGACGAGACGCGAAAGATCGAGCACGCGCACGCCTTCGAGGGTGCCCTTCGCCGCGGGCTCGTAGGATTTCTTTGCCAGCGTTTTCGTCGCCATCTAACTCGACACCGAACTCTCAGCTGCATACCAATCGCGTCACCGCCATCGGCATACAGTTTATGAGATCGAAGAACCGTTAGGAGCCCGCGTTCCGCTCGTGCCGACGGCTGCACCGTCTCAGTTAGCGACTTCGCCGTCAGTCTCTACCGCGCGGGCTCCCTAGCTCAGCGTGTTTCCACGCCGGTCGTGATCTGGCGTTCGATCTGGCGGCTTTCCGTTTTGAGCAGCGTCGCGATCTCGACGGCGCGTTTCTCGCTCATCCGGCTCGTGATGGTCGACACCGACAGAGCGGCGAACGGAACTCCACCCTGGTTGCGCAGTGCCTGTCCAACCGAGCGCACACCCGCGAGCCCCGGCATCTCGCGCATGGCGTAGCCGAGCTTCTGCGCGCGCTTGACCTGCGTTAGCAAGGCGCCCCCGTTCAGCCCGTATTCGGGCAGGCGGCCATTGTTCGCGCCGACGATCTTGTTGATATCCTCTTCCGGGAGCGCCGAGAGGATGGCGAGGCTGCCGGTACCCACGCCGAGGGGGCGGCGCATGCCGACCTCGAGCGTAAAGGTCTTGATCGGGAACGCGCCCTCACGCCGGTCGAGGCACACGGCGTCGAGCCCGCTGCGCTGGGTCAGGAACACGGTGTCTCCCGTCGCGTCGGCAATGCGGGCAAGCGCGGGGTGGCAGATCTCGCGCAGGTTGAAGCGCGGCGTCGCGGTAAGGCCCAGTTCGAACACCATCGAGCCCAGGAAATAGCGGTGCGTATCCGTATCCTGCTGCACCATGTTTTCGCTCGCAAGGCACTTCAGCATGCGGTGCACCGTCGGGCGCTGCAGGCTGGTACGAGTAGCGAGATCGAGCAGCCGCGAGCCACCGCGGTTGTGCGCGGCGATCTCGCGCAGGAGCAGCAACGCGCGTTCGATGCTTTGGGTGCCGGTCAGCCGGTTGTCGGCGTCAACTTCGGATTTGCGTGGCATATGAAGAAGTCCGTGAGTAAGTCGGTGAGTAAATCCCGTGAAAGTCCGAATCGTGAACGGGGTTCACATTATGCCACCGCCGCGACGCTGGTAAAATACACCGCAAGAAAAAATTTCTTTGCGTTTCTGGAAAGAATCGCTTAAATCTTTCATAATATGGACGTATCCGCAGCGCGCGGGCGCCCCGTGCGTCATTGATTATTACGAAACCGGATGAAACATCCGGGCTCGCCGAGTCGTCCTCACCCCGCTCCCCTCGCGTCGGGAGGGTGAGGGGCCGAGCGATGTAACGAAGTTACGTAAAGCTCAATAGGAGTTCCCCATGCCCGCAGCATCTTCCGCCGGATCGCGCTTCCGCGCGGCGCTCGTCGCCGAGCGCCCCTTGCAAATCATCGGCACCATCAACGCCTATCACGCACGCATGGCTCAACGCGTCGGCTACCGCGCGATCTATCTCTCGGGCGGCGGCGTGGCGGCCGGGTCGCTAGGCGTGCCCGACCTCGGCATCAGCACGCTCGACGACGTGTTGACCGACGTGCGACGCATCACCGACGTTTGCGACTTGCCCCTGCTCGTGGATGTCGACACGGGGTTCGGGACGAGCGCCTTCAACGTCGCGCGCACGGTGAAGTCGCTCATCAAGTTCGGCGCCGCGGCCATGCACATCGAGGACCAGGTCGGCGCCAAGCGCTGCGGCCACCGTCCTAACAAAGAGCTCGTGTCGCAGCAGGAGATGGTGGACCGCATCAAATCCGCGGCGGACGCCAAGACCGATCCCGCATTCGTCGTGATGGCGCGCACCGACGCGCTCGCGGTGGAAGGCTTGCAGGCGGCGGTCGACCGCTCGTGCGCGTGCGTCGAGGCGGGCGCCGACATGATATTCCCGGAGGCCATCACTGAGCTTTCGATGTACAAGAAATTCGCCGACGCCGTGAAAGTGCCGATCCTCGCCAATATCACGGAGTTCGGCCAGACGCCGCTCTTCACGGTCAAGGAGCTCGCCGCCGCGGACGTCGCGATGGTGCTCTATCCGCTCTCCGCGTTCCGCGCGATGAACGCCGCGGCATTGCGCGTTTATGAAGCGATCCGCAAGGACGGCACGCAGAAGGGCGTGGTGGAGAGCATGCAAACCCGCGATGAGCTGTACGACTACCTCGATTACCACGCTTACGAAAGGAAGCTCGATTCTCTTTTCGCTCGGGACAAGCAGCCAACGAAGGCCTGAACTCGTTGGCTGCCCTGCTGCTGCCCAGGGTCCCCGAAACCGCCTGCATCCCCCTATAATGCGTTCTCAGGACTGGATTGCCTGCGCATGCAGCTCTACGCTTTCGGCATCAACCACGAAACCGCTCCGCTGGCATTGCGAGAGCAGGTGGTTTTTCACGCCGAGAATTTGATCGATGCACTGCGCGAGCTGGTGGAGCGCCGGCCGGTAAAGGAGGCGGCGATCATCTCTACCTGCAATCGCACCGAGGTCTATTGCAATACCGAGGCGCCGGCCGCGGTCGTGGACTGGCTCGCCGGTTATCACAGCCTGAACACTCACCAGATCGAGCCCTATCTCTACCAGCTGCCCCGCGAGAGAGCCGTGAAGCATGCGTTCCGGGTCGCGAGCGGGCTCGATTCCATGGTGCTGGGCGAGCCGCAGATTCTCGGCCAGTTCAAGCAGGCGGTGCGCACGGCGCAGGCGGCGGGCACGCTGGGGCTCGTGTTGAACAAGCTGTTCCAGCGTACCTTCTCGGTCGCCAAGAGCGTGCGCTCGGAGACCGAAATCGGGGCGGCCACGGTTTCGATGGCAGCCGCCGCCGTGAGCATCGCCCAGAGGATCTATCCCAGCATCACCGAGCAAAGCGTGCTCCTCATCGGCGCGGGCGAAATGATCGAGCTGACCGCGACGCATTTCGCGGCCCATCATCCGCGGCGCATGACGTTCGCGAACCGCACTCCGGAGCGCGCGCAGCACCTGGCCGACCGCTTCCTCGGACGAGCGATCACGCTGAACGACCTCGCCTCGCAACTCGCAGTGCACGATATCGTGGTGAGCTCGACCGCGAGTCCGCTGCCGATCATCGGCAAAGGGCTCACCGAAAGCGCGTTGAAGGCGCGCAAGCACCGGCCCATGCTGATGCTCGACCTCGCGGTGCCGCGGGACATCGAAGGCGAGGTGGGGCGGCTCGACGACGTCTTCCTCTATACCGTGGACGATCTGGGCAAGATCGCACGCGAAGGAATGGACACGCGCCAGAACGCGGTGGCGCAAGCCGAAGTCATCATCGAGAACCAGGTAACCGATTTCATGCACTGGCTGGGCAACCGGGAGCTGGTGCCGACAATACGGGCGCTGCGCGACTCTGCGGAGCGTGCCCGCCGGCACGAGGTGGAACGCGCACTGCGGCGTCTCGCCAAAGGCGAAGATTCGAAGATCGTGCTGGAAAGCCTCTCCCACGCGCTCTCCAACAAGCTCCTGCACCCCCCCACGCACGCGCTTTCTCACGCGCGCGAGGACGATCGCGCTGAGCTCGCGCGACTGCTGGCGCGGCTCTACCAGATCCATCTCCCGGAATGAGCGCTTGTCGCCCGGCGGCGTCGGCCCTCCGCGGTCCTTCCACGTGAAGCCGAGCATCGCGGCCAAGCTGGCGCAGCTCGGGAGGCGGCTCGAGGAAATCACCAATCTGCTCGGCCAGGAGAACGCCACCGCGGATCTGGATCACTACCGCAAGCTCACCCGGGAGCACGCGGAAATCGCACCGGTGGTCGAGCTCTACCGGCAATACGCGAGCGACGAGCAGAATCTCGAGACGGCGCAGCAGATGACGGGCGATCCCTCGACGCGGGAGTACGCCGAGGGCGAGATCAAGCAGACCCGGGAGCGGCTCGCGGCGATCGAGCAGCAATTGCAGCAACAGCTGCTGCCGCGGGACCCCAACGACGAGCGCAGCATCTTCCTCGAGATCCGCGCCGGCACCGGCGGCGACGAATCGGCGCTGTTCGCGGGGGAGTTGTTCCGCATGTATTCGCGCTACGCGGAGCGCAACGGCTGGCAGGTCGAAGTCATCTCGCAGAGCTGGGCCGATCGCGGCGGCTGCAAGGAAGTCATCGCCAAGGTGGCCGGCCGCGGGGCCTATTCCAAGCTCAAGTTCGAGTCCGGCGGGCATCGCGTCCAGCGCGTGCCGGTGACCGAGACCCAAGGGCGGATCCACACATCCGCCTGTACGGTGGCGGTGATGCCGGAGGCGGACGAGATCGTGGACGTCGTTCTCAACCCCGCGGAGCTGAGGGTCGACACCTTCCGCGCATCAGGAGCCGGCGGGCAGCACGTGAACAAGACTGATTCGGCGGTGCGCGTCACGCACTTGCCCACCGGCATCGTGGTGGAGTGCCAGGACGACCGTTCGCAGCACAAGAACCGGGCGCGGGCGCTCGCCGTCCTCGCGGCGCGCATCAAGGACAAGCAGATCCATGAGCAGCAGGCGAAGATGGCAGCGACCCGGAAGTCTCTGATCGGCAGCGGTGACCGCTCCGAGCGCATCCGTACCTATAACTTTCCCCAGGGACGGGTGACCGACCACCGCATCAATCTCACGCTCTACAAGATCGACCGGATCATGGATGGCGAGCTCGACGAGCTCATCTCCGCGCTCACCGCCGAACACCAGACCGAGCAACTCGCCCAGCTCGCCGAAGAAACCCATCCGGTCTGAGCGGGCCGCGGAATCTTGTCCGGCCAAGGGCGCTCTGCGCGCAGACCATCGGCTTTACGATGCTCACGGCGGCTCTCTGGGCGTGGGGTTGGTAACCACTCACTTAACCCCAGGCCATGCAATCAAGGAGATTCGTGCATTGCTCGCAGTTACCATCGCCGAAATGTTGCGGCGCGAGCAGATAGCTCCCGTGGATGCTCGCGTATTGCTGCGCACGGTTCTGCGGGTGGGCGATGCGTATATCGCCGCTCATCCCGAGCAGCAGTTGACGAACGAGCAGCGTGAGGAGTACCAGGCCCTGTTGCAGCGGCGGCGGGCGGGAGAACCGATTGCATACCTCACCGGCGAGCGCGAGTTCTACAGCCTTGCTTTCAAGGTCACGTCCGCTGTATTGATTCCCCGGCCGGAAACGGAGATGCTGGTCGATCTCGCGCTCGAACGCGCCGCGCCTGGCCGCGCGTTTCGCGTGCTCGATCTGGCGACCGGCAGCGGTTGCGTGGCGGTCGCCATTGCCCGGAATTGCAACCATGCAGCGGTGACGGCGACCGATGTCTCACGCACCGCGCTCGCGCTCGCGCGCGCGAACGCTGCCCTGCATGGGGTTGCGATCGAGCTGCTGGAGAGCGACTGGTTCGAAGGGCTAGCGGCCAGGCGCTTCGACATCATTGTTGCGAATCCGCCCTATGTCGCCGCGCACGATCCTCACCTCGAAGAGGGAGATACCCGATTTGAGCCGCGAGAAGCACTGGTCGCGGGGCTCACCGGCTATGAGTGTATCGACAGGATAGTGGCTCAGTCCTCCCACTACCTCAACCCCGGAGGCTGGCTCATCTTCGAGCATGGCTACGATCAAGCCGCGCGCGCGCGTGCGCGGCTAAACGGCGCTGGGTTCAGCGCCGTGTTTACGGTTCGTGATTTGGCGAGCCTCGAAAGGGTAAGTGGCGGGCAGGTTTGACGGGGAGTGGCAGAAAAGGCTAAAATAATGCTTGACTTAAATAGTCAGGTATTGGGTGATGAAACGAGGAAACTATGAATATTCAGGATGTTATTAAAGACCAGGTTATCAAGCATCGGGTTGTGCTGTATATGAAAGGCTCGCCCGATTTTCCCCAGTGCGGGTTTTCGGCGAACGCGGTCGGCATACTCAGAGCGTGTGGGGTCGATGAGTTGTTCACGGTCAATGTGCTCGAAGAGCCGGAGATCCGGCAAGGCATCAAGGAATTCGCGAATTGGCCGACCATTCCGCAGCTCTACGTGAACGGCGAATTCGTCGGCGGCTCGGACATCATGATCGAGATGTACAAGAGCGGCGAATTGAAGAAGCTGCTGGAAAAAACCACCGCTTGAGTGCCGCTCCGGATCGCGCTCGGACTTCGAAGCACACCACCTGCGTAGGCCGCTAGTTTCCTCTCCAGACTGCACCGCCCCCGGATCGGCACTAATCTGAAGCGTTGTGTCGTGCTGACCGGTTGCGGAGCTTATGCGACAGCCGAATACACGTACTGCACGAGCAGCGTGAGCGCGATCACCAACAGCGCCCGCTTGACCCAGACGCGGTAGCTATGCGCGTCTATCCGGTTGCGCAGCCGGACCCCGGCGAGGGAACCCGCCACGCCGATCACGACGAGCGGCAGCGTCGCAAGCCATTCCGCGGCGGTCACCCCGCCGTATGTGGTGAGCACGGTGAACTGCGTGCTCTTGCCCACCAGAAAGCAGATGTTCATCGCCTGCACCATCACGGCGGGTGTCAATCCCAGGGCCAGATAAAAGATGATTAGCGGCGGACCGGCAACATTCGCCGTGCCCTCGAAAACGCCGGCGGCGAGACCGGAAACGACGCCGAAGCCCCGCTCATGCCGGCGCACCACCGGCGATTCACCCAGCCCCAGGCGATCGAGGTTGAGATAGACGAGCGTGATCAGCGCGAGCAGCAGCGAATAGGGAAAATCCGGCGCGTACACGAACAGCGACGTCCCCGCCGTCGCTCCCGCGATCATGTAGAGCGGCATCATCCAGAAACGCGCGAGCGTGGTGCGGATCGGTCCGCTCGCGGCGAGCGCGACGAGGATGGTCGCGAGGGTAGGCAGCAGCACCGCGATGATTGCGGTTCGCATGTCGCTCACCATCGCGATCAACGGCGTTGCCACGAACGGAAAGCCGAACCCCAGCGCGCCCTGGATCAGCCCGGCGGCGAGGATCACAAATGCCACCCACGCCAGCAGTCCCGCGGAAAGTCCTTCAAAAGGCACGAATTATCCGTTTGGGGACGCCGACACAAGCGGAGACCTAACAATGGAGCGGACTGTAAATGAAATACATTTCAGCAATGGCGGGACTAAATCGACGATTTCATTTTTTCGTTATCCCGGCGTGCCGGTTAAAGCTGTGTCTGCCGGGTCAGTCGTGAACTCATTTCGACCTGGATCACCCAAAGTAATGGGCGCGCCGGGATCAGTGTAGCAGCGACCCCGCATTTGAACCGGCTTCACGCCCGTGCCAACATAGGCCTCTCACCCATCACCTATCACTCCTGCGACGCCGCGCCCATGCAACCGGCAAACCTGCTCATCATCCTGTCCGACGAGCACAATCCGCGCGTGCTCGGCTGCTCCGGGCATCCGTTGATCAAGACGCCCAATCTCGACCGGCTGGCCGGTGGTGGCACGCGTTTCACGGCCGCGTATACCAACTGCCCGATCTGCGTGCCGGCGCGCGCGGCATTCGCGACCGGCCAGTACGTCCACAAAATCCGCTGCTGGGACAACGCGATTGCGTACGACGGGCACGTACCGAGCTGGGGGCATCGCCTGATGGAGCAGGGACATCGCGTGTCCTCGATCGGGAAGCTGCACTACGCATCCTCGGATCCGCGGCGCAACGGCTTCGACGAGGAAATCCTGCCGCTGCACATCGTGAACGGCGTCGGCGACTTGCTCGGGCTCATCCGCGACGGGCTGCCGCGGCGGCCGGGTTCGCTCAAGCTGGGACCGGAAGCCGGGCCGGGGGAGTCCGAATACACGCGTTACGATCGCAGCATCGCGGAGGAGACCTGCGGGTGGCTCGAACGGGCGGCGCGCGAGCGTAGCGGCAAACCATGGGTGCTGTACGTCGGTTTCGTATCGCCGCATTTCCCGCTGATCGCGCCGCCCGAGTTCTACCACCTCTATCCCGAGGACCGAGTGCCATGGCCGGACATGTACGGCGCTGCCGAGCGGCCCCATCATCCCTTCACCGACGCGATGCGCACGTGCATGTGTTTCGATGAGCCGTTCGATCCGGCGATGGTGCGGCGCGCGCTCGCGGCGTATTTCGGGCTCGTTACCTTTCTGGATGACAACATCGGCAAGATCCTGCGCGCGCTCGACGAAACGGGGCTCGCCGGGAATACGCGCGTCGTCTATTCCTCCGATCACGGCGACAACCTCGGCACGCGGGGCATGTGGGGTAAGTCCACCATGTACGAGGAATCGGCGGGCATCCCGTTGATCATGACCGGGCCCAATATTCCGGCCGGCAGCGTGTGCGCTACGCCAGTGACGCTGGTCGACGCATTTCCCGCCATCATCCAGGGCGCCGGGTTGAGGCGCGACCCGCGCGATGCTGATTTACCCGGTTCCTCTTGGCTGGAAATCGCGCAGGGCCGCGTGCCGCAGCGCACGATACTGTCGGAATACCACGCGGCAGGCGCACCGTGCGGGTCGTACATGATCCGCCGCGGCGCCTTCAAGTACATCCATTACGTCGCAATGCCGCCTATGCTGTTCGACCTCGAGCGCGACCCGCGCGAGCGCGTGGATTTGGGGCGGGATCCGCGATACGCGAAAGACGTCGCTGAATGCGAAGCCGAGCTGCGCAAGATCCTCGACCCGGAAGCGGTGGACCGGCTCGCCAAGGTCGATCAGCAGGCGAAGATCGCAGAGCACGGCGGACGGGAAGCAATCCTGAAGAAGGGCACGTTCCGCTATTCGCCGCCACCCGGCATCGCGCCGACGTATTTCTGAATCTAGTTACCTGGCTTGCCAGTGTCGTGACCGTGAATAGTGATGGGGTGAAGCAGCGTTTAAGTAATTGAATAAGTATAGAATATGTGTTAGCAAGTGCTCACTGTTGACTCCGGCTAGTCGGAATCGCTTACAGCAAAATCGTTAAGCTTATCCTTTTGATTCATGAGGATAGATTATGAAAGCGCTTGCATGTGATTTTCGGCACCGGATATAATCCCGCCTGGCTGCCTTGAGGCGGCCTATCCGTCCTGATAGCAGAGGAGAGACCGATGAACATCATGTCCGATACCAAAAATCTCACCACCGCGAACCAGCCTCAAGCAGCGGGCAAGGTGCGCATGACGCCGAGCGAAGCGTTCATCGAGACACTGGTCGCGCACAAGGTGAAGGATGTTTTCGGCATCGTCGGCTCGGCCTATATGGATGCGCTGGACCTCTTTCCCGGCGCCGGCATACGGCTCATCAATGTTGCGCACGAGCAGAACGCCGCCCACATGGCCGACGGCTACGCGCGCGTGACGAACTGGCCCACCGTGTGCATCGCGCAAAACGGCCCCGGCATCACCAATTTCGTGACTGCGGTGGCGGCGGCGTACTGGGCGCACTCGCCGATGGTGGTGGTTACGCCCGAAGCGGGCAGCCTGACCTCCGGCCACGGGGGCTTCCAGGAAACCGAGCAGCTGCCGATCTTTTCGAAGATCACCAAGTGGCAGGTGCACGTGAATTCGCCGTTGCGCATGGCGGAGCTGATGCACCGCGCGTTCGCCATCGCGCTGCACGAGCGCGGTCCGGTGCAGGTCAACATCCCGCGCGACTACTTTTACGGCGAAGGCGACTACGAGATCCTGCCGCCGCTCGTCATCGAGCGCGCCGCGGGGGGCACGAACTCGCTCGACAAGGCGGCGAAAGTGCTGGCGGACGCGCGCTACCCGGTGATCATGTCCGGCGGCGGCATCGTGATGGCCGGAGGCGTGGATGAAGTGAAAGCGCTCGCCGAGCACCTGACCGCCCCGGTCGTGAACACCTATCTCCACAACGATTCCTTCCCGGCCAGCCACTCCCTGGCGTGCGGGCCGCTCGGTTACCAGGGTTCGAAGGCGGCGATGAAGATCCTGTCGCGGGCCGATGTGGTGCTCGCGCTCGGCACGCGGCTGGGGCCGTTCGGGACGCTCCCGCAGCACGGCCTCGATTACTGGCCAAGAGGCGCGAAGATCATCCAGATCGACGCCGACAGCCGCATGCTGGGGCTGGTGAAGAAGGTCTCGCTCGCGATCCAGGGTGACGCCAGGCTGGCCGCGCAGGAACTGCTCAAGCGGTTGAAGACCCGCGGGGCTACGAAACCCGACAAGGCGCGGCTGGCCGAAGTGCGCCAGGAGAAGGAAATCTGGGCGAACGAGCTCGCCAACTGGGTTTCTCCCAACAAGAAAGGCCAGATCGGACCACGCCGCGCGCTCGCGGCGCTCGGCAAGGCGCTGCCGAAGAACGCGATGGTCTCGACCGATATCGGCAACGTTTGCTCGGTCGCCAACAGCTACCTCCCCTTCGAACAACCGCTGTCGTTCCTCGCCGCGATGAGTTGGGGCAATTGCGGCTACGCCTACCCGACCGCGATCGGCGCGAAAGTCGCGCGCCCGGACCGGCCCGCGATCGCCTATGTCGGCGACGGCGCTTGGGGCATGAGCCTGGCCGAGGTCATGACTTGCGTGAAGGAGAAGATTCCCGCCGTGGCGGTCGTCTTCAACAACAACCAGTGGGGCGCCGAGAAGAAGAATCAGATCGATTACTTCGACAGCCGCTTCGTCGGCACGCCGCTCACCAATCCGGACTTCTCGGAGGTCGCACGCGTGATGGGCGCGGAAGGCTACCGCGTGGAGCACGAGGACGAGGTGGGCGATGCGCTCAAGGCCGCGGTGAAAGTGGGCAAGCCCGCGGTGGTCGAGATCATGCTCACGCAGGAGTTGGGCGAGCCGTTCCGCCGCGACGCGTTCAAGCCACCGCGGCGCCTATTGCCGAAGTACAAGAAGTACAACGCGAAGCAGTACAAATAGTTGAAAGTGACGAATACAGGTGACGATAAGGGTGACGATAAGGGTGACGATAAGGGTGACGAATAAAGGTGACGAGAAACCACATGCAAAAACAATTGAAAGTGGCCTGTGGCCCCTTTTTTTCTAAGTACAGCACTACACTGTAGAGGTCAGTTCATGAATAGTTGCCTCGCGCGCGGTCGAATGAACATCAACCATTTATGAAATCAGTTCTCGTACGTTCACCCGTATCTCGTTACCTGCATCTCATTACTATTGTTGTTTCTGTCCGGGGCCTCGTAGCGCGTGGGCTTGCAGGAAGCGCAGCTCGATGCTGAGCGGGCTGTCTTTGTCGTTGCGCACGTCGCGCTCGTAGCGCCGCCACAAAGCATGCGCCTGCTGGTGCTTGCCTTGCGCCAGGTATCCGGCCATCGCGACGGCAAGCAGATAGCGGCGGCTCGCCGCCGATTCGAGACCCCTGGTCGGTTGCGCCAACAGCTCCTCGCCGGCGACGGCCATCATCGGCGCGTCGCGCTCCGCAACACCCTTGAGCACGGTCAGCCAGCGCCGCTGCTCCGGCGGTAAGGTAGCGCTGCACCGGCTCCACGCGAGTTTTTGCCAGAGCGCTCGCGCTTCGGCGGGCGGCAAATAGGGGAGGGTCGCGTTGCCGACCTGGTAGAGCGCGTGCAGCCAGCTGTCGTATGTCGCGGGCTCCTGGCAGCGCACCAGCCGGAGATGCACCAACTCGAGATCCTTTTGCAGCGCATGCGGGATGTTTACCGGCTCCGGCGAAATGGCGGACAACAGGAAATCCGCCGCGTACCGCGCCTTGCGCATCTCCTCCGCTTTCTGGAAATCCGGCCCGCCGCCGGCGGTGGCGGGACGCACCGGCGGCGCGTCGTCGAAGAGTGCCACGATCGGAGCGTGCGCCGAGTTGAGCGTGAGCAGCTCGGTAGCCTCGCGTCCCAGGAAGCGCAAGCGCGGAGCGTTGAGATCCAGATAGGGGTAGTAGTCCGAGTTGTAGGGGACGGCATAGCTCTCGAACAGCGGCTCGAGCGCGCGCCTGCCACCCAGCCGCCGGACATCAAGATCACCGATCGTGTGCACATTCACTGCCTTCAGCTCCTTCGCGAGCCCCGGCTTCGTGAACACGTCAGCGAGCGGGCGCGCCAGCACTGCGGGCTCTCCGGCGACGATCAGGAGATCCTTGTCGTTGGGAGTGTAGATCACGTAGTCCGGAAAGACCTGAGCCAGGGCCCCGATGACAGAGGCGAGCAGAGCGGTCTCGGTCTCGTACAGCTGCAACCATTGCACCAGCACTCCGCCGCTCGCGAGGTGCCGCCGCGCCAGGCGATAGAACTCGATCGTGAACAGGCTGGAGACCCCGCTCACCCACGGATTCGATGGCTCCGAGATGATCACGTCGTAGCGCCGGTTGTAGGTCGAGAAATAGGTCTTGGCGTCGTCGATATGGATGTGGCTGCGAGGATCTGCGAACGCGGCGGTGTTGCGCGGCCGGAACTTGCGCGCGGCCTCCGCCATGGCGGACTCGATCTCTATGGTGTCGACCGCCTCGAGATCGAAGTTGCCGAGCAGGGTATGCGTGGTGATGCCGGTGCCGATGCCGATGACGGCTACGTGCCGCGCGTCCGGTTTGATCGCAAGCGGCAGCACCGCCGTCAACGTCATCGTGGTCTCGTCGGATACGGGCGGCCCATTCAAGTTGACCCCGCCGTCGGATTTCCCGTTGGTGCGGATCGAGCGGCCGCCGAGGAAATCGACGACACTGACGGAGGCTGTGCGGCCGTCGTTGTAGTAGATCAACTTTGCGTCCTGCGGGGTGAAAAGCTGCCCGTGACGAAACACCCCCGATATCATCCGGTGCGTATCGAGCTCGACGACCGCGAGTATCGTGCCGAAGACGGCGGCGGCCAGCGCAACAGCAATAGTGAGCCGCCGCGAGCGGCCCAGCACCGTCCACAGCAAAACCAGTCCGAGCCCGACGTCGATCGCGGCGCCAGTGACTAGAGTTCCCTTCAGCCCAAGCAAGGGCAATCCGATGTGCGCGGCGAGAAATACGCCGACGATGGCGCCCAGGGTATTGGCCGCATACACCGCGCCGATGCTTGGCTCGCCATAACCGCGCTTGAGCATAGCGTAGGTGATCAGGGGCAGCGTCATGCCGGCGCAAAAAGCGGCCGGGAACATGACCAGCAGCGCAATGCCGTGGCTCGCGACGTGGAACAGGCCGTAGCCGGTACCGGTGCGGGTGAACGCGTGCATGGCGAGCTGCATCAGCTCGAAAGTCTTGCCGTAGAGAGGCAAAGTAGCGAGCGCGGCGAGCCCCATCACGATCTGCACGATGCCGAGAAAGCGCTGCGGGTCGGCGATACGGTCGATGCGGCCGCGGATCCACAGCCCCCCGAACGCGAGGCCGAGGATAAAAGCGGAGAGCATGAGCTCGAAGGAGTGGGTCGCGCTGCCCAAAACGAGCGTCAGCATGCGGATCCAGGCGATCTCGTAGATGAAGGAGGCGGCGCCGGTCAGCGCGGCTATGGTAAGCAGCAGACGGAGTGTCCTGCGCGCGCGCCGCGGCTGAGGGGTGGCGGGAATCGGCGCGGATTCCGGAGCTGCAACGCGCGCGAGGAGGGCCACCGCTGCTGCCACCACGAGATTCAACGCGCCCGCCGCCTGCATCGTGCCGGGCAGGCCGAGACGCTCGATCATCAAGAATCCCGCCACCAGCACGCCGACGCCGGCGCCGAAACTGTTGGTGAAGTAGAGCATGGCGAGTGCAGCGCCGGGCGTGCCGGGATAACGGCGGATCAACCCGCCGCTCATCAGCGGGAAAGTCATGCCGAGCAGCACGGATTGGGGCAGGATCAGAACCGTGGCGAGCGTCCACTTCGCCGCCGCGGCGGAGAGCGGCGAGCCGAGCGCGGGCAGGATGTGATCGAATGCGGCTTCGGTGACGGCGACGAACGCCTCATGAAACACGAGGGCGGTCACGCCGATGACGGCTTCGGTGGCCGCGTAGGCGGCGAGGAGGTTGCGCCAGTTGCGTGAATAGCGGCCGGCGAGCCAGGCGCCGATCGCCATGCCGCCCATGAAGATGGCAAGCACCAGCGTCTGCGCGTAGCCGGCGTGGCCGAGGAAGAGCTTGAGATAGTGGCTCCAGATCGACTCGTAAATCAGTCCCGCGAAACCGGACAGGGTGAAGATCGCGAAGAAGAGCCCGAGCGCCCAACGGTCGGGGAGACGTACTGACGGAATCAAGGGATAAGGACTGATAAGTTTGCGGTGTGCAGTGGGCCGTTTTCAGCACCAAGTAACCAGCAGCAAGTAGCCCAAAAAACAGAAGCCAGTAACGAGTAAGTACCGAGTATCTAGTAGACCGAGCGTACGAGGGTGTCAGGAACCTTAGAGTTTAGGGTTCCTGACACCCTTACGATAGAGGATCGCAAGACATCGAGCCCGGCACCGACTAACTTGAGAAGAATGTGTTTCTCCTCAACCTTGCGCGCGGTCGAATGACATCAGCCATTTTTGAAAGAATCCTTGACTGCCAACTGTCAACTCCGATCCGGACTGAGCGAGTGTACCAGCACGCTTCAGCTATGCCGGGTGAAAGCGCTTGCACGAGGTCGCCCTAGTTGCTAGGCTCAGCGTAGCTACTCCATCGAGTTGCGGTGAAGCGAGGATCATCCGGGAAAAGTGCGAAGCTGTCCGACGTAGCTCGGCTGGCCCGGGTCTCGACGGCTACCGTGTCGCGGGCGTTGACCCTCCCGCACAAGGTAAAGCCCGCCACCGCCACCCGCATCAACCAGGCGGTGCAGACGCTGGGCTACGTTGCGCATGGCGCGGCGCGCGCCCTCGCTTCGCGCCGCACCCGCACGGTCGGCGCCATCATTCCCACGCTCGACAATGCGATTTTCGCCAATACCGTCCATGCGCTGCAGAAGACGCTGGACGAAGCGGGATACATGCTGCTCCTCGCGAGCCACGAGTTCGACGCTCAGGTCGAAGTGCGCGTGACGCGGACGCTGGTCGAGCGCGGCGTGGACGGCCTGGTGCTGCTCGGCACCACGCACCATCCGAGCCTGCTCGAGATGATAGCGACGCATCAGATTCCCTACGTGTTCACCTGGGCGCTCGATGAGAGCGGCCGCCACCCCTGTGTGGGCTTCGACAATCGCAGGGCGGGGGTCAGTATCGCCCGCCACCTGCTGGAACTGGGCCACCGCGAATTCGCGATGATCTCCGGCATCACCGCGGGGAACGAGCGTGCGCGGGAACGGCTGGAAGGCGTGCGCGACGCCCTCGCCGGGCGGGGGCTCACTCTGCCACCGCGGCGACTCGTCGAAAAGCCCTATACGCTTTCGGCAGGACGCGAGGGTCTGCGGGAGTTGCTCGACGGGGAAATTCCCCCGACCGCGGTGATCTGCGGCAACGACGTGCTTGCGATCGGCGCGCTGGCGGAGTGCCATGAGCGCCGGCTCCGGGTCCCGGAACAGATCTCGGTCACGGGTTTCGACGACATGGAGATAGCGGCGGTCGTTACGCCGGCGCTCACCACGATGCACTTTCCCACCGCTGAGCTGGGCGCCCTTGCTGCTCAGCACCTGCTCGCGCAGCTGGCGGGGCAGCCGGTGGCGCTGAGGACGGAGCTCCCCGTGGAGCTCGTGGTGCGTGCGTCTACCGCGCCGCCGCATAAGCAGTAAAAAAACTTCACCGCGAAGGACACGAAAACGCAAAGGAAGGCAAACAGTTGATCTACCTCGCGGTCTTGGCCGCCTTGGCGGTAAGGCTTTTGAACTCGGTTGCGTTACTGTGAGTGACGTGAAACGAAGCGGTAACACGGATGCGGAGCTGAGGCAGTACCTACGCCGCGCGGGCGCGGGAGTACGAGGGGATTTATGCCAAGCCCGAACGGCAGGTGGACCTGCGGCGGCTCGAGGGTTTGCTGCCGGACCTGCTGGCAGGACGGCGGGTACTGGAGCTCGCCTGCGGCACCGGCTACTGGACGCAATTCATCGCCCGGAAGGCGGAGAGCATCCTGGCGGTTGACGCCAGCCCCGAGACGCTGGAGCTCGCCGCCGGGAAGCCATTCCCGCCGGAACGCGTCGAACTGCGGGTGGCGGATGTGTACGACCTGCCGGCCGAGCTCGGGCTGTTCGACGGCGCGTTCGCCGGCTTCTGGTGGTCGCATGTGCCCGTTCGCGACCAGGCCCGGTTCTTGAAGTCGCTCGATCGGCGCTTGCTGCCGGGTTCCCGGGTGGCGCTACTCGACAATCGATACGTCGAAGGCAACAGCACGCCCATCTCGCACCGGGACGAGGACGGAAATACCTATCAGCGGCGGCTGCTGGGAGACGGCTCCGAGCACGTCGTGCTGAAGAATTTTCCAACGTGGCGGGAACTGAGTGCCGCCGTCGCGCCGTTCGGGGCCGATATGCAGCTCACGGAGCTTGAATACTATTGGGTCTTTTCTTACGACAAGGCGTGACGACTGACGGCTGGGCCGAGAACTCCGTAGCAAGGCCACCACCTCAGCGCGCGGCGATCACCATGATTTCCACCAGGAGTCCGGGGCGCACCAGGTCGGTGCGGACACAGGCGCGCACCGGCGGATTCTCGCGATCTACCCATGCGTTCCACGCCGCATTGTGGGTCTCGAAGAGCCGCATGTCGGACAACCATACCTGTGCGGAGAGCAGCTTCGACTTGTCGGTGCCGGCCATCGCGAGCAGCACGTCGATCCGTTCGAGCACCTGCCGGGTCTGCGAAGTGATGTCGCCGCCAGGATCGGGCGTCACGCCCTGAAGGTAGACGGTGTCGCCGTGCACAACGGCACCGGCGATGTGCGGCAGATGGTTTGGTCGCTCGACGATTCCGTGTCGACTGATTTTCATAAAAGGGTTTCCTTTCTGCAATTGATACGTTACGCCGGGCAGGATCGCGGAGCAATGGAACCGTCACGCGTCATTCGTCGCGCCTTTCAACCGCCGTGAGTCAGCTGTCACCCGTCAGTCGTCAGCCGTCACTCAAGTCATCGCGAGCAATTGGTCGATCATGCGTTCCGCCTGCGCGCCGTAGCCGCCGCCGAACAGATTCAGGTGATTGAGCACGTGGTAAAGGTTGTAGAGATCTTTGCGGCGCGCGTAACCGGCATCGAGCGGGAATTCTTCCCGATAGCCTGAATAGAATTCAGCGGTGAAACCTCCAAACAACTCGGTCATGGCGATATCGGCTTCGCGGTCGCCGTAGTAGACCGCGGGATCGTAGATCACCGGCGCGCCGTCCGTAAGGAAGCCGGCATTGCCACCCCAGAGGTCGCCGTGCAGCAGTGAAGGGACCGGCGCATAGCCTGCGAAGAACGCCGGGAGCTTCTCCATCAGCCGTTCGCCCCGCTGTTGCAGCCGGCCGCGGTGGCCGTTTTTTGCGGCGAGGGCGAGCTGATAGCCCAGGCGGTTCTCGCGCCAGAAGTCGACCCAGTTCGAATGGAGTGTATTCACTTGCGGCGTGGCGCCTATCGTGTTGTCCCGGGTCCACCCGAAGCGCTCATTTGTGACTTTATGCAGGAGCGCAAGCCGGCTTCCAAGCTCCCGCATGCTCCTGTTGCTCGCGCGACGTAATTCGAGATACTCGAGGACCAGCCAGCTCACTTCCTCTTTGCCGCCGGAACACACCGGTTGCGGCACGCGCACCGTATTGGAACGGGCGATCTCGGCGAGCCCGGCAGCCTCCGCTTCGAACATCGGCAGGCGCTCCGGCGCGTTCACCTTGACGAAACAGGGGCGCCCGTTGCCCTGGATGCGGTAAGCCGTGTTGATGCAGCCGCCGCCCACGGTCTCAGCGGATTCAACCGCAAACGGCGCGCCGATGGCGTCGCTGATTCCGCGTGCGATGTCCTTCCATGGAGGCATGCGAAAACCGAAGGGAGCCACAACACAGATAAACACAGATAAACACAGATAGTTCTGTCTCGGCAAATCGATACGCAAGTTCATCTAACCGCGGAAGGCCGCCGAGAACTTGAAAGGCAATAAGAACGAGCAACTACCCAACGAAAGAGGACCGCCTAACGGAATCTCTACCGGGTGTTTCCAGTCATTGAATCTGAATTCGTCGGCGGCCATCGGCGGCCATCGGCGGTTGCAATGAACTGATGCTATCCGTGTTTATCTGTGTGTATCTGTGGCTGACATCGTCTTGGCCCTAGCCGAGCGACTTGCGCGCTTTCGCGATGGCCGTCTTCACCCGCGCCGGCGCCGTGCCGCCGATATGGCTGCGGCTCTTCAGCGAGCCTTCCAGCGTAAGCGACGCAAACACGTCCTTGCCTATCGCTGAAGAAAAGCGCTGCAGCTCCGGGAGCTTGAGCTCCGCCAGCTCGCAGCCGCGCGTTTCGGCGAAGCGCACCGCCTGGGCGACCGCCTCGTACGCGTCCCGAAAAGGCATTCCCTTCCTGACCAGATAGTCGGCAAGATCGGTGGCGGTCGGGTGGCCCTGCCGGGCGGCAGCCTCCATCGTCTCCCGATTGACCTTCACGCCGCCGAGCATCTCCTTGAACACTCCCAGACTCGCCATCAGCGTGTCCACCGTGTCGAACAACGGCTCCTTGTCTTCCTGGTTATCCCGGTTATAGGCGAGCGGCTGCGCCTTCATGAGCGTGAGCAGCGCGACGAGATGCCCGTTCACCCTGCCGGTCTTGCCCCGGATCAGTTCCGCCACGTCAGGATTTTTCTTTTGCGGCATGATCGAGGAGCCGGTGCAGAAGCGGTCCGACAGCTCGATGAATCCGAAGCGGGGATTCATCCAGATGATGATTTCCTCGCAGAAGCGGGAAAGATGCGTCATCGCGAGCGCCGCGTGAGCGCAAAACTCTATAGCGAAGTCGCGATCGGAGACCGCGTCTATCGAGTTCTCGCACACGCCGTCGAAGCCGAGCTCCTTGGCCACCATCAGACGGTCGATCGGGAACGAAGTACCGGCCAGTGCCGCGGCTCCCAGCGGGAGCCGGTTGAGCCTCCGGCGGCAGTCGGCGAACCGCTGCGCGTCGCGCGCGAGCATCTCGAAGTACGCCATCAGGTGATGGCCGAGCGACACCGGTTGCGCCGGCTGCAGGTGCGTGTAACCCGGCATCACGGTTTCGGCGTGCTCGTCCGCAAGGTCGAGCAGCTGCCGCTGCAAGGCCTTGGTGAGCGCCTGCACGTGATCGATGGCGGCGCGCAAGTAGAGCCGCACGTCGGTCGCGACCTGGTCGTTGCGCGAGCGCCCGGTGTGCAGCCGCTTGCCCGGCTCGCCTACGAGCTCGGTCAGGCGCCGCTCGATGTTGAAATGGACGTCCTCGGCTTCGAGTGACCAGGGAAAAGTCCCGGCGCGGACTTCGTCGCGGATTTGCTCGAGACCTTTCTCGATCGCCGTCAGGTCGCCCTTGGAGATGATGCCCGTCGCCTGCAGCATGCGCGCATGCGCGCCGGAGGCCTCGATGTCGAACTCGGCGAGCCGCTGGTCGAAAGCGACCGAGGCGGTGAAGCGCTGCACCAGATCGGACACCGGTTCACCGAATCGTCCCGACCATGGCTGGGTCTTGCTGTTATCGTTGGCGCTCATGCAGGCCTGCTAGAATTTACAAAGCGGTATGGAGCGCCGGGCAGCGTTAGGGAGGATACGTGTTTGCGGTCGGCTATCAGCTATTAGCAATCAGCGTTCAGCCAGGGCCACATTCCGTTTCAAGCTGTCTGCTGATGGCTGACGGCTGAGCGCCGCAGGCGAAGACTACATGGCACGAAGTATAAATCAAAACGCCTACTCCAGCGCCCTGCCCAATTTCCGCAATCTCGGCGTGCTGCT
Source organism: uncultured beta proteobacterium (assembly GCA_963802355.1). Classification (GTDB taxonomy): domain Bacteria; phylum Pseudomonadota; class Gammaproteobacteria; order Burkholderiales; family SG8-41; genus SG8-41. Next base: position 394,967 of record CAWDIV010000019.1, read on the forward strand.
GCGCATCCTGCTCGTCGTGAACGTCGTCGCGCTCGCGGCGGCGATAATCAAGACCACCGAGCTGAACGCGATGTGGCGGGAATTGCTCGAGATCTGCGCTCTGGTCCAGCCGCTGCTGATCCTGAGCCTGCTCACGCTGGTGGTCGTGAACGACTGGCTGCGGCGCCTGCCGGACCAGGTCGGTATCGTCGCGGTGATCGTCATCGAGATCGCGGTTACGGCCCTGCTCTATCACCTGGGGCGCCCTCTGCTCGCCGCGGAGCCTGCGTCGCTCACGCGCTACATGCTGCTGGTGCTGCTGGTTACCGCGGTCTTGCTCAAGTACTTCCAGCTGCGCAACAGCGAGCTTTCGCCCGCGCTCCTGGAAGCGCGGCTGCAGGCGCTGCAGGCGCGCATCCGCCCTCATTTTCTGTTCAACAGCATCAACGCCGTCCTCTCCGTCATCCGGCAGAATCCGAAGCGGGCGGAGGAGGTGCTGGAGGACATGGCCGATCTCTTCCGGGTGCTGATGGCCGATAACCGGGAACTGACCCCGCTCGCGCGAGAGGTCGAGTTGTGCCGGCAGTACCTCGACCTCGAGCAACTACGGCTCGGCGACCGGCTGCGGATCGAGTGGCGGATCGAGCGCATGCCGCGCAATGCGCTGGTTCCGCCGCTGGTGCTGCAGCCGCTGCTGGAAAACGCCGTGTATCACGGCATCGAGCCGCGCGTTGAACCCGGCGTCATCGGCATTCACATCTACGCGGTGGGCGAGCAGGTGCACGCGGTGCTGCGCAATCCGTACTCGGTACCGAGCGAGCGCCATTCCGGCAACAGGATGGCGCTCGCCAACATCCGCGAGCGCCTGCAGCTGCATTTTGACGCTGAAGCCACTCTGAAGACGAGACTGACGGGCGAGACGTACGAGGTGCATATCGTGATGCCGTATCTGAAGGGCGAGCTCACTGACGAGTGACGAGTGATAGGCGACGGGTGACAGGCGCCGCAATCATCGAGAGCGTGGCCCCGTCACCTCTCGCTCGTAACTAGAAGCGATCGCAAAACCCCATTTCGAGCGACAGATAAACACAGATGAACACAGATGAAGAAGCGAAGGCCAAATGATCCTGAATTTATCACGTGTGTATCTGTGTCGTTTCTGTGGCTCCATCGTGCCTTTCGTTTTTGAATAAGTATAACTAATGACTGAGCAGCAGCCGCTGCGGGTGTTGATCGTGGACGACGAAGCGCCGGCGCGCTCGCGCATGCGGGACCTGCTCGCAGACTGCGCGCAGGAAATTCCTCTCGTGGTGACGGGTGAGGCGGCGGGCGGGCGGGCGGCGCTGGAGATGCTGGCAGCGGCATCCGCCGACGTGGTCCTGCTCGACATACGCATGCCGGAGATGGATGGTATCGAGTTGGCGCAGCATCTGCAGAAGCTGGAGCCCCCGCCGGGCGTGATCTTCGCGACCGCATACGATGCCTACGCGATCCGCGCTTTCGAGCTGCACGCGATCGACTATCTGGTCAAGCCAATCCGGGCGGGACGTCTCAAGGAAGCGCTCGCGCGGGCGCGTGCGGCGCAGCCGCCGCCGGTCGACGCGCTGCGCACGTTACAGCGGGCGCCGCGCTCGTTCCTGAGCGCGCAGGAGCGCGGCAAGGTGCACTTGATACCGGTGGGCGAGGTGATCTATCTCAAGGCGGAACTCAAGTACGTGACGGTCAAGACGGCCGCCCGGGAGTACCTGATCGAGGAATCGCTTACCCGGCTCGAGCAGGAATACGAAAAAAGCTTCGTCCGCGTGCATCGCAACTGCCTCGTAGCGCGCGCGGCAGTGCGCGGATTCGAGCGCGGCCCCGGAGAAGGCGGCGAAATTCAATGGCTGGTGCTGTTGATCGGCGTCGAGGAAAGGCTCGCGGTGAGCCGGCGCCAGCAGTATATCGTCCGCGAATTCGGCAAAAGCTGACGCTTTTTCCGAAAGTTGTCCAAGCCACAGATAAACACAGATGAACACAGATAAAGCAATTCATGCACGGGCTTTTGCCTTGAGTAATTTCCGTGTTTATCTGTGTGTATCTGTGGCTAAGTCCCGCTTTTGTTTTTGGGATTGGTTCGAATAACCGAAAGCTTTCTGAATGCGCGGGCAGAGTCTGATAGTCGAAGCGAGGAAGCAGGGCCGAGCCGCGCTCGATGAGCTTGCGGGCAAGCAGCTCCTGGCAGGGTTCGGCGTCGCCGTGCCGAAGTCGGTCGTCGTCCAGGACGCCGCGCAAGCGGCTGCCGCGTGCGCAGGGCTCGAACTGCCTCTCGTGTTGAAAGTGATATCGCCCGATATCCTGCACAAGAGCGATGTCGGCGGCGTCAGAACGGGACTCAAGACCGCCGCGGAGATCGAAGGAGCGATCCGCGCCATGATGGCTGAGGATTCGATTGCGAACTCGCGCATCGACGGGTTTCTGCTCGAGGAAATGGCGCCCGCGGGACAGGAGGTCGTCGTTGGCGGCGTGCGGGACCCGCAGTTCGGACCGCTCATCATGGCGGGGCTGGGCGGCGTGCTGGTCGAAGTGCTGGGCGATGTTGCATTCCGTATTTGCCCGATCACGCGGCTCGATGCCGAAGAGATGCTCGACGAGCTGAAGGGCGCCCCGCTTTTCAAGGGGGCGCGCGGACGCAAGCCGGTGTCGCGCACCGCCATTGTCGACGTGCTCCTCAAGGTCGGCGGCGAACGCGGATTGCTCATGACCCACGCGGCCGATATCCAGGAAGCGGACATTAACCCGCTAATAGTTTCGGAGTACGGTGCGATGGCGGTGGATGCGCGGTTTATTCTTACAAAGGCGTGATGGGTGATGAGTGATGGGTGATAGGCGCGACGCGAGCGTGATCGAGCGATTCAAGCCGCTGTTCGAGCCAAAGACTGTGGCGGTGGTAGGCGCGTCCTCACGCGGAGCGACGCTACCGAATATTTTCATCCGACGCATCCGCGAGTTCGGTTTCCAGGGCGCGATCTATCCGATACACCCGTCTGCGGAAGCCATAGACGGGTTGCCCGCCTACCGCAGCCTCGCGGACACGCCGGAGCCGGTGGACTATGCATTCATCGCGGTACCTGGAGCGCAGATACCGCCGCTGCTCAAGGCAGCTCGGGGCCGCGTTCGTTTCGCTCAGGTGATCTCGAGCGGCTTCGGCGAGGTGGACGAAGGAAGGGAACTGCAGGAGCAACTGACCGGCGCGGCTCGGGAAGGCGGAATGCGGCTGATCGGACCCAACTGTCTCGGTCTGTACAGCCACCGCGGCAGGGTCGCCTTTACCGAGACCTGGCCGCGGGAAGCAGGTCACATCGGCGCCATCTCGCAAAGCGGCGGCCTCGGCACGGACGTGGTCCGCCGCGGCATCACCCGCGGGCTCAGGTTTTCCGGGGTCGTGACCGTCGGTAATTGCGCCGATGTCGGCCCGAATGATCTGCTCGAATACTATCTTGCCGACGATCACACCCGCGTCATCGGGATGTACCTCGAAGCGGCCAGCGACGGGCGGCGGCTGTTCGAGATGCTGCGCGAGGCGAAGGCGAAGAAGCCGGTCGTCATCTTGAAGGGCGGCCGCACCCGCCTGGGAAGAATGGCGGCCGCATCGCATACGGGATCGCTCGCGGGCGACGATCGCGCCTGGGTCGCGCTGTCCCGGCAGACGGGCTGCGTGCTGGTCGAAACGCTCGACGAATACCTGGACGCGCTGCTCGCGTTCCAGACGCTCACGCCGCAGCCGCGACATCCGACGCGCGAGACGGTGCTCTTCGGTAACGGCGGCGGGGCCAGCGTGCTGGCGACGGATGCTTTCGCCCGATTGGGGCTGGACGTGTCGCCATTCGGGAAACCGGCCCTGGACGCACTCGCTGCGCTGAGGCTGCCGCCGGGTACCAGTATCACCAACCCGGTGGACACGCCGGTCGGCACGCTGCAACAGGACGACGGAGGCGTCGCGGAGAGGATACTGGAGGTAGTCTACGGGATAGCCCGGCCGCAGGCGCTCATCATGCATCTCAACCTCTCCGCATTCGTCGGCCGCACCAAGAGCGACGTTCTAGGCAATTTGATGCAGATCGCGTTGCGAGTGCAATCGCGCTTTCCGGGACAGGCGCATTTCGTGCTGGTGCTGCGCGCCGATGGCGAGCCCAAGCTCGAGGAGCGCAAGCGGGAATTCCGCGAGAGCGCGGTGGCGCTCGGCATTCCCGTCTACGACGAGCTCGAAAACGCGGCCCACGCGCTCGCCGCACTCGCGGCCCACGAGCGCTTTCTCTTTTCTAGAGGCGTGAATCGTGACTCGTGATTCGTGACTCGTGACTCGACCGCACCGCTGGAAAGCTTGCTAAGCTCTGTCTAAATACCAGTCACCAGTCACGAGTCACACCTTCATGTACCAGACCGATTTTCGCGCGGTGCATTACCCGTACCGGCTTTACACCGGCAAAAATGCACTCGACAGACTGCCCGACGAAGTGGCGCGGTGCAAGTCGCGGCGCGCGTTCGTCGTCTGCGGCCGCACCGTGTCGCGCAAGACCCCGCTCATCTCGCACCTCCGTGGGTTGCTCGGCGAGTCGTGCGCCGGCTTTTTCGACGAGATCGACAAGGACACTTCGCGCTCTTCGGTGGTGCGAGCGACGGAAGCCGCGCGCGCGGCGCAGGCGGACCTCGTCATCGGCGTCGGCGCTGGCAGCGTAATCCAGGGCGCCCGCATCGTCACCATCCTCCTCGCCGAGAAGCGCCCGATCGAGGATTTGATTACCAAGTATCCCGAGCACGGCCCCGCGATAAGCGCGCGGTTGATCGAGCCGAAGTTGCCCATAATTAATGTTCTCACTGCGCCGACGACAGCGCAGAATCGGGCGGGTTCGAGGATGAAAGACGATGAAACTGCCCGCGGCATGGAGTTTTTCGATCCCAAGACGCGGCCGGCAGCGATATTCTGGGACGAGGACGCACTCCTCACCGCACCGGTGCAACTCATTCGCACCGGTGCCGCGAGCGTTTACGCGCGTGCCGTCATGAACCTGGGCGGACTCGAAATCAACCCGTTGGTCGAAGGAGACCGGCTGCAGGCGTACCGGCTTGCCGCAGGGGCGCTCCCGCGCATCGCCGATCCCGCCGATCCCGGGCCGCGATACGAGTTGTGCGCCGTGACATTGCTCCAGAACCGCGAAAACGACGACGGCGGCGCGCAGTTCGAGCGCCTGTGGGCCGTGCGCGTGGCTTACGCGCTTTCGACGGCGCTCATCAGCATCTGCGCGCACGTGGGCCAGGGCGAAGCCTACAGCGCGCTTATGGGCACCGTAACGCGGCGGCTCGGCGCTCGTGATCCGGAGGCGATGGCGCGCATCGCGCAGGCGCTTGGCGTCTGGGAAGCGGGCTTTGCGCCCGTCCAGGCGCCGCAGCGCGTGGCCGACAAGCTCGAGGCGACTTTCCGCTCGATCGGCATGCCGACGCGCCTTTCGGAACTCAATATCGACCGTGCCGCGTTACCGCGGCTGGTCGAGCACTCGCTAACCAACTTCAACGCCGACCCCAAGCGGGAGTTCGCTCGGGAGCGAGGGACGCTGGAAGAGGTTCTAACGGCAGCGTGGTGAGCACAACATCTGTACGATTTTCGCCGGCGGTACCAGCGTCCCTAAAATGGAAAACATTTCAAACATCCGCTGGCGAAATTATAGGAGGAAACAAATGAAAGTTCTGATCGGGCTTCTGTTATGCGCAGGATGCGCCGCAGGCACGCATTGCGCATGGGCGCAGAGCTATCCGGCCAAGCCCGTCCGGATGATCGTCGGGTTCGCCGCGGGCAGCACCACCGATCTCATCGGCCGCGTCATCGCGCAGAAGATGAGCGAAGGACTCGGGCAGTCGGTGATCATGGAGAATCGACCCGGAGCCGGCTCCAATATCGCCTACGAGGTAGTCTCCAAGGCGCAGCCCGACGGCTACACGCTCGTGATCGCAAATGCCGGGATCGCCACCGGCGCCACCGCGTATGCCAAGCTGAATTTCAATGCACTGCGCGATTTTGCACCGGTGTCGCAGGTGAGCTCCACACCCCACCTCCTGGTTATCCATCCATCGCTGCCGGTGAAAACGGTGAAGGAGCTCACCGCGTTCGCCAAAGCGCGGCCGGGCGAGTTGAATTTCGCCTCGACCGGCCACGGCAACTCCGATCACATGGCGGCAGCGTTGTATCTCTTCATGACCGGACTCGATATGGTTCATGTGACATACAAGGGCGGCCCGCAAGCCTCGGGCGACGTGCTGACGGGCCAGGTCGCGCTGTACTTCTCGGGGATGCCGGTCGGGATGCCGCTGGCGAAAGCCGGGAAGCTGAGGGCCTTGGCTGTGACCAACGCGAAGCGCTCTCCCGCGGCGCCGGACATTCCCACCATGGACGAGGCGGGAATCAAGGGCTATGAGCACAGCCTGTGGGCCATGCTGATGGTGCCGGCGGCGACGCCGAAAGACGTCATCGCGAGACTGCACCGCGAAGCGGCGCGGGCTGTGGAGTCGGCCGATGTGCGTGACCGGCTCGCGAACATGGGCGTGGAGGCGGTCGGCACCACGCCCGATCAGGCGGGCGCGTACCTCAGGAGCGAGATCGCAAAATATGCGAAGGTGGTGAAAGCAATCGGGCTGAGGATAGAGTAATACGTCACGGTCAACGGGATGCGCCGTGTCAACACCACGGGGTGTAGGCGCGTTGATATGGAGGCAAGGGAACCCCTTCCTACCACAGGAGACGACTCAAGTGAAGTTCAGGATGACCTTAATCGCTTTCGTAATTACGGCAATGCCGTGCCTGGTGCTCGCTCAGGGCACGCCTTCCACGCCGGGCATCGACAAGCGGCAGGCAGAACAGCAGAAAAGCATCGGCGAAGGCGCGAAATCCGGCCAGCTTACCGACAAGGAAGCGAAGCGGTTGCAGAAAGGCGAGAAGCGCGTGCAGAAGATGGAAGACAAGGCGGTCGCCGACGGCAAGGTGACAAAAAAAGAAGGGAAGAAGATCGAGCACACGCAGGACCAGCAGAGTAAGAAGATCGCCCGCGAACGGAGCGACAAACAAACGGTGAAGTAACTCTGTCCAAGTTTGCTCGGTAACGGCCGCGCCCATCGCGGCCGTTACTCATTACGGCGGCAACCTCAGTACGCCGACCGTCCGCCGTCCGCCGGTATGGCAGCCCCGGTGATCATGCGCGATTCATCCGACGCCAGGAACAAGGCGATGTTGGCAATGTCCACCGGCTGGCCCAGCCAGAATGGATAGTCCTTGACTCGTTCCGCGGCACGCTGGCGATCGACAATACTGCCTCCACCTCTGCCGTCCACCCCATACTTCATCACGTTTCTTTCGGTCTGGATCCGCCCGGCGCAGCACAGTTGAAAAGAACATCCAGCTTGCCGAACTTCCGCATTCCCTGCTCCAGCGCTGCTCTCACGCTCTCTTCCTGCGTCACATCGGTACGAATGAAGAGAGCCTGCCGCCCCAGCTCATGCAGCGCCTTTTCCGTGGCCAGACCGGCCTCCTCGTTGATATCCGCAAGGACGGTCCCCGCTCCTTCCCGCGAAAAGAGATCCGCGGCCACGCGCGCGATGCCCGCACCGGCGCCCGTGATGAAAGCAACCCTGCTGTCCAGTCTTCCCATGGCTCAGTTTGCCGCGGTGCGTTGCTGCGGGTGGCGCGCTTCGAACTCCCTGCACGCCGATTCCATCGTCGTGAAGGTCGCGCCGCCATCCTTAAGATGCTTCAGCAGCTTCTCCAGGATCATCATTCGGTATCCGCGCCCGATAACGAAGGGATGGAATGTGTAGGTGAGCACGCCCCAGTCGACTGCCTTCCTCATGTATTCGAACTCACTCACCCAGTTATCCAGGACCAGGTTCGCGTTCTGCAGGCCGGGGAGCAGAGACTCCCTGGTGCGGACATACTCGAAGTGCGGATAATCGTCCAATGACCAGCTTATCGGCATCTCGATCAGCTTCGTCGGCTGGCCGAATGCCACGGGTTTCTCGAGCTCAATCACGTCGCCGCGGCGTACGCGGTAGGGCAGGTAGTCATGCCCCATCATCGAGCTGTCGTACATGAAACCGTGATTCAGCAACAGCTCGACCGAGAACGCGCTCAAGTCCCACGAAGGAGAGCGGTAGCCGCGGGCATAGCTGCCGGTCAATGATCTGATCTGCTCGTTGGCCCGCGTCAATTCTTCCTCTTCCTGCTCGCGCGTCAGGGTGGCCGGCGGGCGATGCGTCCAGCCGTGGTGACCGATCTCGCATCCGGCGTCTGCGACCATGCGGGATTCCGCGGGATAGGTCTCCATGGTATGGCCGGGTATAAAAAAACTGGCGGGCACGCGGTACTCGTCCAGGAGCTTCAGAATGCGCGGCACTGCCACGGCGCCGAACTCGCCGCGGGAAATCGGCGTCGGGCTCACCATCCCGCGCGCGATGAAGCCAGACATCGCGTCGAAATCGAACGTGATGCAGACGAGGTGTCTTTTCTCCGCCATATGCCACGTCCTTTGTGATCACTACTCGGGCTCAATGTGAGCATCGTGCACGAACCGGGCGAATTTCATGAGCTCGGCCTTCGCTTCAGGAGAAAACGCCTGTAGTCCGCCGCACACCTGTCGGGCACCGCATCGGTGATGTTGTGCGGCAGGCCCTCGTACACGATGAACTCGCAGTCGGGGATCCTGTCGGGCAACGCGCGGTACTGGTCCACGGTGTGTATCGGATCACCGCCCGGCGCCACCGCAAGCGTCGGGCAGCCTATGCGGTGCAGATCCGCAACGAAATCGAAGCTGCGCATCATCGGAACGAACCGCTCGAGCGCGGCGACCGAGGTGCGCGCCGACTCGGCGATGAACCAGTCTACGAATCCGGGCTGCGCCGACTTGAGATCCACGCGGTCGGCGATCGTATCGCGCAGGAATGCGGCCAGCCCTTGGTCGCCTATCTTTTTCACCCAGGAATTCTGATCCTGCAGGGCGTGCTTGATGCCACCGGTGCAGGCAAAAGCGCCCAAGCTCAACACGCGGTCGGGATAGTCGATAGCTGTTTTGGCGGCGACGGTGGAGCCTGCCGATGACCCCGCGACATGGAATTGCCGTGCATCGAGATGATCGGCGAGCTCGACGACGTCCTGCGCGAGGCGTTCTACGGTCAATTGAGCGGAGTCTGGAAGCGGAGTCGCTCCATGGCCGCGCATATCGATGCGCACTACGCGGAACTCGCGCGCCAGCTGCGGCACCCAGGCATAGAAGCGGACCGAGCTGCCCATTGCCGCGTGCACGAGGATGACGGTATCGGCGGGCCGCCACGGATCAGCGTAGTCATCGAGCGCGTAGGCAATCTCCAATCCGTCCGACGCTTTGAACCTGTTCATGACGCGCGATGCTTCAGAAGAAAGCGCAGGAGGTCTTCCGCACAGCGCTCGGGCACAGAATCGGTGATGTTGTGCGGCAGGCCTTCGTAGACGATGAACTCGCAATGCGGCACGTGTTTCTTGTAGACCTCGTACTGGCCGGGCGCGCCGAGCGGATCATGTCCCGGGACGACGTTGAGCATAGGGCATTTGATCTCGTGCAGCCGTTCGGTCTGATCGACGTCCTTCATCATCGGCCCGAACCGGTAGAACAGCTCCGCGTTCGTTTTTGCCGACTCTTCGATGAACCACTTGAGAAAGCCCGCATCCACAACGTTCGGGAACCGCTCGTGTATCGTTTCCTCGAGAAAGCCCCGCATGCCCTTCGCGCGTATATGGTTCACCCATTTGTTCATGTCGATGAGCGAATTCTTGAGTCCCGGCGTCGACGCGAAATTGGTGAGCGTCTTGATGCGGTTCGGGAAATCGAGCGTCGTCTGTATCGAGACGATCGCGCCGGCAGACGAGCCCGCGAGGTGGAACTGCTTGCAACCCAGGTGATCGGCGAGCTCGACCACGTCCCGCGCAAGGCGGGTTATCGACAGTTGATCGGGACCGGGAATCGCGGTTTCACCGTGACCACGCATGTCGGGCCGCACGACACGAAAGTGCCGCGACAGTGTCGGCACCCACTTGTACAGACGCCGCGAGCTGCCCATTCCCGCATGTATGAGTATCAGCGTTTCCTGCGGACGCCAGGGATCGCTGAAATCGTCGACGGCGTACCTGAGCTTGAGCCCGTCGCTCGCGGTCAATTCGTGCATCCTGGAAGACAATGCCATCCCCCGATTCTGTTCGCGTGGAAAATAGCGGTAATTCTCGCTCGAGACGCCGGACATGCGCCCCAAGGTCCGCAGCGCGGAACCCATTTACTCTCGTGCTATCCTCGGAAGCCTTGGAATTATGAGTATAGCCGCCGAGCCGAGCAACCGAATGCCGCGGTCATTCTCGTGTGGAACGCTGCTGCTGGGCATTTGGCTTTTGCTGGCATGCGCCACGGTGCAGGCCGCCGAATCCTCCGCGCCGTATCCGGCGAAACCGGTTCGCATCATCATTCCTTTCTCTCCCGCGGGAGGCGCCGACAATTTCGCCCGTACCCTGCAGGCGGGGTTGAGCAGCGCTCTCGGCCAACCGCTGGTGCTGGACAATCGCCCCGGCGCGAGCAGCATCATCGGCACGGAGCTCGCTGCGCGCGCGGCGCCGGATGGTTACACGATGGTGCTCATTACGACGACCTACACCGTTACCCCCGCCCTGGTGAAGAAGCTGCCCTATGACCCGCTGAAAGATCTAGCGGGGGCATCATTGGCGGTCACCCAGCCCAACGTCCTCGTTGTGCACCCATCGGTGCCCGCGAAATCGGTAAAAGAGCTCGTCGCGCTGGCGAGGGCGAAACCGGCGGCACTGACCTACGCGTCGGGGGGCGGCGGCAGCGCGCCCCATCTCGGGGGCGAGTTGCTCCAGATGGTCGGCGGCATCAGGCTCACTCATGTGCCCTACAAGGGATCGGGTCCCGGCGTCATCGCGGTACTCGGCAACCAGGTGACGATGATGTTCGTCGGACCGCTCGCTATCGAGCAGCACGTTGCGGCAGGCAAGCTGCGTGCCCTGGCAACCGCGGACAAAAAACGCTCCGCCGTTCTGCCTGAAGTGCCGACGGTGGCGGAGTCGGGCTTCCCCGGGGTGGAATCGGGAACCTGGTATGGATTTGCCGCTCCAGCCGGGACGCCCCGTCCCATCCTGGATACCTTCCATGCCGCGGTACTGAAGGCCATGGCCACGCCGGAGACGAAAAGCCGCCTACTCGGGCAAGGCGTGGAAATCGTCGGCGGCGGGCCGCGCGAGCTCGATCGGACGATACGCGAAGAGGTCGCCAAGTGGACTAAGCTGGTCAAGGCGGCGGGCATTACCGCAGAATGAAGATCAAGCAACCCATGACGATGGAGCAAGAATGGATACGCTGAAAGTCGGAATGAAAAACACGGTGGAGTGGGAAGTCACCGAAGCGCGTTGTACCGCGCGCGGCGAATACAAGATATTCTCAACCCCGTCGATGACGCTGCTGGTCGAGAGCACTTCAAACCAGCTTGCAGCTCCGCACCTCAAGCCCGGACAGGGACAGGTGGGAGTATCGCTTAGCATCCGGCACATGGCGCCGACGCCGATCGGCAAGAAGGTGCGCGCCGAGGCCGAGCTGGTCGCCATCGACCGGCGCAGGCTTTCGTTCAAGGTCAAGGTTTACGACGACATCGAGCAGGTGGGCGAATCGGAGCATGATCGCTTCGTGGTCGACCTCGACAAGTACTTCGAGCGCCTCAAGAAGAAGATTGAAGCATGAAACATCCGGTTCATCCCGTTAATCCTGTCTGGTCCTTTCAAGACGAATACGGACAGGATGAACAGGATTTACAGGATGACGTAACGGCCCAAAAAACATTACCGGTGACCCGTCGCCTGTGACCAGACACTGGTGACGAGTGATGCTCATGGCCATGTTGTAAGGAGAATCGCATGAACGATGCCCCCGACGCCTACGTGCGCACCGAAGTCCGCGACGGCATGCGGATCACATGGCACCAGCCGATCCCCATGGACGACGGGCTCGTTCTCCGCGCGGACGTGTACCGGCCTGTTGCGGACGGCCGCTGCCCCGTGATCCTGACCTACGGGATCTACGCCAAGGGCCTCGCGTACCAGGACGGCTATCCGCTGCAATGGGAAAAAATGGTCGCCGACTATCCGGAGATCCTGAAAGGTTCGACCAACAAGTATCAGAACTGGGAGACCACCGACCCCGAGCGGTGGGTCCCGCACGGTTACGCCGTCGTGCGCGTGGATTCCCGCGGCGCGGGCTGGACACCCGGCTTCATGGATCCCGGCGGCCCGCGGGAGATCGAGGACCTGTACCAGTGCATCGAGTGGGCCGGCACCCAGCCCTGGAGCAACGGGAAAGTGGGCATGCTCGGCATCTCGTACTACGCGGGCAACCAGTGGCGCGTGGCGGGGATGCATCCGCCGCACCTCGCCGCCATCATTCCGTGGGAAGGACAGAACGACCGCTATCGCGATTCCGGCTACCACGGCGGCATCCTGAGCCAGTTCCAGGAGCGCTGGGCCAAGCACCAGGTGGCGAACATCCAGTACGGCCGGGGCGACAAGGCGAAGAAGAATCCGAACACCGGCGAATCCGTGGCCGGTCCCGTCACCCTGTCCGATGAGGAACTGGCGAAGAACCGCGTGGACGCATTCGAAGCGCTCAAGAAGCACCCTCTCGACGACGAGTGGCACCGCTCGCGCTCGGCCGATCTTTCGCTCGTGCGTACGCCGCTCCTCACCTGCGCGAACTGGGGCGGACAGGGCATCCATCCGCGCGGCAACTTCAACGGCTACACCGAGACCCCGGACGGACACGCCGAAGTGGCTGGAGGCCCACGGCGACTCGCACTGGTCGCTCTTCTCGAGCGACTACGGCCTCGATCTGCAGAAGCGATTCTTCGACCACTTCCTGAAGGGCGTGCAAAACGGTTGGGATAAGGAGCCGCGGGTGCAGCTCAACATCCGCCATCCTGGCGAGAAGTTCGTGTTGCGGGCACGAGAAGGAATGGCCGCTCGCCCGGACGCAGTGGACGAAGTTCTACCTCGATCCCGCTAATCAGGCGCTCAGCGCGAAACCGCTGGCGCAGGCGGGCCACGTCGAGTACGAAGCGCTCGGCAACGGCGTGACGTTCTGGATGCCGCCCCTGGAGAAGGAGACGGAGATCACCGGCCCGATGGCGGCCCGGCTCTTTGTCTCATCGTCGACCGCCGACGCCGATCTCTTCCTTATCGTCCGCGTCTTCGATCCCGCGGGCAAGGAGCTCACGTTCATGGGCTCCACCGATCCGAACACGCCGATCGCCAACGGCTGGCTGCGCGCCTCGCATCGCCGGCTCGACCCGAAGAAGAGCAAGCCGTACCGCCCGTGGCACCCGCACGACCGCGTCGAGCTGCTGACGCCCGGCGAGGTTTACGAGTGCGATGTGGAGATCGTCACGAGCTGCATCGTGGTGCCGGCCGGCTGGCGAGTGGCGCTCACCGTGCGCGGCAAGGACTACGAGTACGAAGGCGAGCTCTCCGAGTTCGGGAAGAAGTTCCACTACGGGACGCGAGGCACCGGCGGCATGACTCACAACGATCCTGACAACCGCCCGGCCGACATCTTCGGCGGGCGGGTCACGCTGCACGCGGGAGGCGGGCGCGAGTCCTGGCTCCTGCTGCCGATCATTCCGCTGACCGGATGAGGCGTCTCAGATAGGGTCTCAGATGGTCACTCCAGATTAAGCGCCCAGATGAAGCGTACAAAGTAGATGGTGCAAGCAGTAACTGAGAAGCAGTCGGACTAGACCGCAGTGTGTAGATACCCAGAGAACGTTTGCGATCAGGTTGGGACTGCTGCTGGATTGGCTATGAGACGACATCAACGACTATCGACGCGCATCAAACGTAAGGAAAGCCATGGCCCTAAAGTACCCGTTGGTCCACGTCGACGACGTCCGCCCCGAAAACATGAAGCAAGGCGAGGGCTGGGCGATTTCCGAGTTCCGGCTGCCGATTTCCGGGAGAAACGGCAGCGGCACCACGCTGTTCCACTCGATTTTCCGGCCCGGTTCGACGCACGCCAAACACCTCCACAGCCGGTGCGATGAGATCGCCGTTTATCTCAAAGGTCATGGCGTCGTCGGGCAGGGAGCCGAGCGCACCGAGGTCCGCCCGGGCCACTGCCGCTTGATGCCCAGGGGATCGGAGCACTTCTTCTTCAACGAGACGAAGGACGAGGAAGGTCTCGTCATCGGTTTCTATGTCGGCGCGAAGAGCGTCGAGGACACGGGCTACGAGTTCCGCGGCCCCGTCACCGACGCGGATATCGCCATGCCGCGCCGCGACAAGTTCAGCGAAGGCATCCTCGTCCATATCGACGACGTGAAGCCCTCGCGGATGAACGCCGAGGACGGCTGGAGCATCACCGACTTCCGCATGCCGATCGGACGCCACAACGGCAGCCCGACGACGCTATTCTGGGGGAAATTCCTGCCCGGCGCCGTCCACAAGAAGCACCGGCACGAGAACTGCGAGGAGATCTACTATGTCATCCGGGGGCACGGCGTCGCGGGCGCCGGCCCGGACCGCGCCGAAGTGCGCGGGGGCCACGTCCACTACATCCCGAAAGGCGTAGAGCACTTCCTCTACAACCTGAGCCCGACCGAGCCGCTCGAAGTGATCGGGGTTTATACCGGCGCGGGTAGCGTCGAAGAGACCGGCTACGTTTACGCGGGCGATGTGACCGAGGCGGACATCCGCGCGCGGACGGCGTAGTCGAAATGAATTATTTGACCGCCAAGGCGCGGAGAAAGAACAGAGAAAAACAGACAAAAGAAATTTAACCGCCAAGACGCCAAGGGAAACAACAGAACAATTGAACCGCGGAGGCGCGGAGGGAAGACGAGAAAGACAATAGTTGAACCGCCGGGCCGCGGAGAGCGGCGAAGATTCACTAGCAGAAGTGCGACAAATTCCGGGCAGCCCGGGTGCTAGAATCCGGCGTTGCTTGCTCGGGAGTTGCGATGGGACCCGACGGGTTAACGCCAGGGAAGAAGTCAGCCGCGCCGGTCGGCAGAGGCAGAGCGATACCGGCCGCGCTGATGTGGGCGCTGCCTGCACACGCAGCGGCCACCGCGGCGGGTGAGCCGCCGGCATTTTTCGGGATTCCGGTCGATTTCATGCTATTCGCCGCGACGCTGCTTGGCGTGGCGGTTTTCCACCACCACACGCTGCGCGTGGCGCTGACCGGCCTCGCGGCAATAGTGGCATATCAGTTCCTGTTTGCCGGGTTTCGCACCGGCCCTGGGGTCGACGGTTTCGTCACCCATCTCGCGCACGAGTGGGTAATACTCAGCAATCTGTTCCTGCTGCTCGTCGGGTTCGCGTTATTGTCGCGGCACTTCGAGGAAAGCCGTGTGCCGGCAGTGCTGCCGAAGTTCCTGCCCGACGACTGGAAGGGCGGATTCATGCTGCTCGCGATGATTTTCGTGCTGTCGTCGTTCCTGGACAATATTGCCGCCGCGATCATCGGCGGGACCATCGCGGCGACGGTATTCGGGCACAAGGTGCATATCGGCTACCTCGCGGCTATCGTCGCCGCTTCGAATGCCGGCGGCTCGGGCAGCGTGGTCGGCGACACTACCACCACCATGATGTGGATAGCCGGCGTCAGCCCGCTCGAAGTGCTCGAAGCCTATATCGCGGCGTTTGTCGCCTTGTTCATATTCGGCATTCCGGCCGCGATGCAGCAGCATCGGTATTCGCCGATCCAGAAAAATATGCTGCGCGGCACGCGCGTCGATTGGAGCCGCGTCGTCATTGTCGCGCTGATACTTATCGCGGCGATTGCCGCAAACGTAGTGATCAACACGAGCTATGCTGCGCATGCCGACAGCTTCCCGTTTATAGGCGCGGCGGTATGGGCCGCGATCCTGCTCGGGGCAGCATGGCGCAAACCCGACTGGAACGTGGTGCCCGAAGCGGTCAAAGGCAGCATCTTCCTGCTGTCGCTGGTGATGTGCGCGTCGTTGATGCCGGTCGAGAAACTGCCGGCTGCGTCATGGCCGACCGCGCTGGGACTCGGCTTCGTTTCGGCGGTGTTCGACAATATCCCGCTTACTGCGCTCGCTTTGAAACAGGGCGGTTACGATTGGGGTTTCCTCGCTTACGCCGTCGGTTTCGGCGGCTCGATGATCTGGTTCGGCTCGTCGGCGGGGGTCGCATTGGCGAATCTGTTTCCGGAGGCAAGATCGGTGGCACTGTGGTTGAAACATAGCTGGTATATCGCCGTGGCCTATGTCATCGGCTTCTTCGTGCTTTTGCTGGTGCACGGCTGGCATCCGAACGAACGTCACAAGGCGCCGCTCGCAGCGCCTGTTTCTCAGGGGGCGTTGGTGCCAGAGATCAAAGGTTGACTCGACCGACCGTGTGCTTCGTTCGTGCTCGCGCCTCACGCTTTCTTCAGCGAGCGCGGATCCCGCGGCCGCCAGCGGCCCGAGTCGACAAGCGCAAGGAAGTCATCCGTAAGCGAGTTGAACAAGGCGGGCTCCTCGACGTTGACGAGGTGGCCTGTGGCGGGCACGACCGTCATTCGGGCCGCCGGGCAGGCGCGCTTAATGAAAAGGCTGGGATTCAAGGCGCTCTCGTCTTCGTCGCCCACGAACGCGTGGAGCGGCACCTTCAGGCGCGCAAGCTGTTTCTCGAGGGTGTAGAGGGGCGGACGGCGCAGCTGCACGCCGCGCAGCGTGTTGGCGTGGCCCAGCGCAGAATGCTCCGCGAAGCGCTGGAAGAACTCGCGGAAGCTGCGCGGATCCTTGTTCTCGAGCTGGATCCGGTTCGGCGCCTTCCGGTAGCGCTTCGCAGCGCCTTCGAGCCCCTCCTCTTCGAAGCGGCGCGCATTCGCTTCGGTATCCTTGAAAAACCGCGCGCGTTGCCGGGGATCCAGTATCCCGCCAGCGCCCGCCCCGACGGTCGTAAGAGAAAGCGCACGGCGCGGGTAGCGCAGGCCGAACATCAACGTGGCGTAAGCGCCCATCGAGCAGCCGATGATGTGGGCCTTCGCGATGCCGACGTGCCGCATTACGCTCGCAATGTCGTCGCTGGCGAGAACGTGCGAGTACTTCGAGGGCGATGCGGGCACTTCCGAAGGCGGATAGCCCCGGGCATTGAACGCGACGCAGCGGTAGCGCCGGCTGAAATGGCGCATTTGTGCTTCCCAGCTGCGGAAATCGCCCGAGAACTCGTGCACGAACACAATCGCTGTCCCGCGTCCGGCCTCTTCGTAGTACAGGCGTACTCCGCTCGAATTCGCGTAGGGCATTTCTTCTCCTTCAAAAGCGTCTCAGATGAAGCGTCCCAGATAAAGCGTCTCAGAGTCGGAAAGATCCAGAATAGCCAGACTGGGGAGTCAAATCGCGGAAGAGCATCCCACCCCACCTTGTGATTCCATCCTCATCCGCCCTAACGCGGCGCGCGGCGACGCATGTAAGAAAGCGTGAGCGGTAATTCGCGGGTACCCGAGTGGACCGCTCCGTTAGTGTTTGCGTAGTCGTTCTCGTCCATTGGGCGCTCACGCTTTCTTAGCCATGGTCGACTTGTTGAAATACCGCGCATCGCGCGGGCGCCAGCGCCCGGAGTCCACCTGCGCGAGAAACTCGGCCGTCAAGCGATTGAACAAGTCCGGCTCTTCGACGTTCGCCGCGTGTCCGGTATTGGGCACGACGGTCAGCCATGTCGATGGGCACACCCGCTTGATGAAGAGCCCCGGCTCGAGGCAATTGTCGTCCTCGTCCCCGCTCATGATGTGCAGCGGTACCTTCAGCTTCGAGAGACCGCGTTCGAGGCTGTAGATGGTCGGCCGCTTTCCCTGGACGCCGCGCAGCGTATTGGCGGAGCCAAGCGCGGAGTGCCTGGCGAACTCCTTGCAGAACTGCACGAAGCCGCGCGGGTTCTTGTTCTGGAATTGCACGCGCGCCGGCCCTACCTGGTAGGGCTTGATCGCCTCCGCCGTACCCAACTCCTCGAAGCGCTTCACCATGACGGCGTTGTCCTTGATAAACTGCGAGCGCTTGTCGGGATCCGAGCCGTATCCCGCGCCCAACACGGTCAGGGAACGCGCCATTCGCGGATAACGCAGGCCGAAGTGCAAGGTCGCGTAGCCGCCCATGGAGCAGCCGATGATGTGCGCCTTGCGGATCTTCAGATGACGCATGACGTTGGCGATGTCGTCGGTGGCGATGGCCTGCGAATACTTGGCGGGGGATTCCGGAACGTCGGAAGGCGGGTAGCCGCGGGCGTTGTAGGAAACGCAGCGATAGCGCCGGCTGAAGTAGCTTACCTGCGGCTCCCAGCTCTTCATGTCGTGCGCGAACTCATGAACGAACACGATCGGCTCGCCCTGACCCGCTTCCTCGTAATAGAGCTTCACTCCGTTGGAATTCGCGTATGGCATGATTCCTCCTTTTTGTCAGGATGCAGGATCAACGACTCGGGATCAAGGGTCTAGACTGGTCACTAGAAACTGATTTCAACAAGGGGCTGATGTTGGTTCGACCCCGCGCAAGGCTGAGGAGAGACACATTCTTCGCAAGTCAGTCGGTGCCGAGCCCGATCTCTTGCGATCCTCTATCGTAAGGGTGTCAGGAACCCTAACCTCTAAGGTTCCTGACACCCTCGTATGCTCGGTCAAGTCGCAATTATTTATGATTTGACCCATAGTTATTTGTGACGCCTTTTCCACTCGCGAGCTCGGCCTGATGCGCCATGCGGATGCCGATCAGCACCACGAGCCCGCCCGCGATTTCGATCCCGCCCAGGGTTTCGCCGAGCAGTATCCACGCAAACAAGGCAGCCATCACCGGCTGCAACAGCAGGCCGACGGAGGAGAAGGTCTCTCGCAGATGCGCCATGGCATAGGCGATCAAGCTTTGTCCCGCCACCTGCGAAATGAGCGCGAGCCCGAATAGCTTCAACCAGCCCATACCCGTGTCCGGCAGGATCTGTTCTCCCGAAGCCAGCGCGACCGGCAGGAGCGCGACGGCGGTGACGAGCCCGCTCCACGCCATGAGGCTGGCGGTCGAGACGCGGCTGCGCAGCCGCGTCACGGTGAGCTGGTAGCCCGCATAGAACATCGCCGTCAGCACGCCCAGGAGGTCGCCGCCGAGTTCCTTGCCGGAGAGACGGAAGTCGACCGCCGAGCAGGACCACCGTTCCCCCAAGGGCGGCGGCCAAGCCAGTCAGAAACAGACCGCCGGGCCGCCGTCCGTACAGCAGCCAGACCGCAAGTGTCACGAAGATCGGTGCCAGATTTGCGAGCAGCGTCGCATTGGCCACCGTGGTGAGCACGATGGACCAATGCCACACGGCGAGATCGCCCGCGAAGAATAATCCGGCCGCGATCATCAGGCGCCGGTCGCGCGCGAAGCTGGCGCTGTGATCGCCGCGCCGCTCGATCACCGACCACGTCCACAGGACGGGCAGCGCCAGCGCCACGCGCCAGAAAGCCGTCGCGACCGGCCCAGCCTCGCTCACTTTCACGAACAGCGGTGAGGTAGCGATCGCCACGGCGCCGGCGAAGAGCGCCACGAGAGCGATGGCCCGCTTGCGATCGTCGCCGTGCAACGGTGCCATGAGGGACGAGGGACGAAGGAAGAAGGAAGAAGGAGGAAGGAGGAAGGATGAAGGATGAAGGATGAACCCCGCAGTGCGGCAAACCTGTCACCCATCACTCATCACGCCCTTCCACTATTGCTTGGCCATTCCCAGGTCAAGCAGTACCGCTTTCGTGTCGGCGTAGTCCTTGTCGAGTTCCTTCCGGAACTGCGCCCCGGTTGCGAAGTCGTCGACCCCGAGATTTTTCTCGAGGTCGCTTTTCCATTCCGCGGTCTCGGTTGCTTTCCGCAGCGCGTTTTCCCAGTAAGCGATCTGGGCGGCGGACAGTCCTTTGGGGCCGAGGATCGCGCGCCAGGGGCCGTACACCAGATCCACGCCCTGCTCCTTCCACGTCGGAACCGCGGCGAGCGCGCCGGCAAGACGCTTGGGGGCAGCCACGGCCACGAGGCGCACCTGGCCCGAAGCGGCGTGTGGAAGCGCGACGCTGGCCGGGGCCGGAGTGAGCAGGACATGTCCGCCGAGCACGCTGGTCATGGCTTCGGCCGATCCCTTGAAGGCGACGATCTTCAGGTCTCTCGCGTTGCCGCCGATCGTTTTGTTGAGCAGTCCCGCCGAAATGTGCCCGGGACTGCCGATCGCGGAGACACCCGTCGTCACGGAATTGACGTCACGCTTCAACCGATCGATCAGATCCTTGCCGGTCCTCATCTGCGAGTTCGCGCTGACCACGTACACGTGGTACTCGTTGAAGAGCGAAGCGATAGCCGTGAAATCCGTGTAGTTGAGCGGGCTTGCCGCCGTGATGTGATTGGTGAGGAGCGTCTGCCCGAAGATCATCAGGGTATGCGCGTCTCCAGGGCGCTGGCTGACATAGGCGTAGGCGATGCTCGTGCTGCCGCCGGGCTTGTTGACCACGTTGACGCTGGTGGGCACGAGCTTGTTGGCGACCAGGATCCGCTCGAGCGTGCGCGCCGTCCTGTCATTACCGCCCCCCGGCGCGAAGCCGACCACGATTTCCACGGGGCGTTGCGGCGACCAGCCCTGGGTCCAGCCGGTGGCCGCGAAGCCAAACAACGCCAGCGCAATCAGCGTGCGTTCGAGCTTCATGTCTCCTCCCTGCAACTCGCGGCTTTCAAGTCTTCGCGGATCGACTCACGAATCACGATTCACGCTTTTCGATTATTGTTTCGCAAGGCCGAGATCCACGAGCACCGCCTTCGTTCCGCCGTAGTCCTTTTCGAGCTCTTTCCTGAACTCGGCGCTCGGCATGAAGTCGCTCGACCAGTAGTTTTTCTCGAGGTCGGCCTTCCACTCCGGCGTTTCCGTCATCTTGCGCAGCACCCCTTCCCAGTACGCGGTCTGAGCGGCCGTGAGGCCCTTGGGTCCGACGATGCCGCGCCAGCTGCCTGCGACGAGGTGGACGCCCTGCTCCTTCCAGGTAGGCACGTCGGCGAGCGTGCCGCCGAAGCGTTGCGGCGCGGCGGCCGCGATGACACGCATATTTCCGCCGGCGACGTGGACCGTCGCGTTGGTTGCACCGATGCTGACCACGTCGATGTGTCCGCCGAGGAGCGCGACGATCGCCTCGGCCGAGCCCTTGAATACGACCGTCTTGAGGTTGCGCGGATTGCCCCCGATCCATTTCATGAGGAGCCCCACCGAAATGTGGCGGGTACTCCCGAACGCGTTGGCGAAGCCGATCGAAACCGATTGCGGGTCTTTCCGCAATCGCTCGATCAGGTCCTTGCCGGTCTTGATCGGGGAGTTGGCGTTGACTGCGATCACCGTGTAGTCGTTGAACAGAAGGGCGATGGGAGTGAAGTCGGGATAATTGAGGGTGCTCGCGCCCAGGATGTGATTGGTGAGCAACCCGTCGGTGGCGATACCCAGATAGTGGGCGTCGCCCGGGTGCTGGCTCAAGTAGGTGTAGGCGATGTTGCCGCCGCCGCCCGCCTTGTTCACCACGGTCAGCGTCGAGCTCACGAACTTCTTGCCGAGGAGCACGTGTTCCATGGTACGGGCGGTCTTGTCGTTGCTGCCTCCGGGCACTGAACTTGCGATGATCTCGACGTTCTTCTGGGGTGACCAGCTCTGCGCATGTGCGGCGCCGAAACAAAGCGCTGCCAGAGCGATCAGCGTGCGTGCGTATGTCATGTCTCCTCCGGTCAGGCGCGCCGGCGCGAATGGCCGATACCGTGATTGCGTTACTGTTTTCCCTGCAACCCGGTGGCTTTCGTTACCTTGGCATATTTCTCGATTTCTGTGCGGATAAAAATGCCGAACGCTTCCGGCGTTCCGCCTTTGGGCTCGAGGCCGTCGTTGATGAAGCGGTCCTTCACGTCCGGGGCCGCGAGTATCTTCACGGACTCGGCGTTCAGGCGCGTGATGGTTTCCTTCGGGGTCTTCGCCGGTGCCATCAGCCCGAACCAGTTGGTCGATTCATAGTCCGGGAGCCCGGACTCGTTGAACGTGGGCACGTCGGGTATCGCCGAAAACCGCTTGAGACTGCCGATGCCGATCGCGCGCAACCGGCCTGACTGCAGGTGCGGGACGAGCGCCGGAACCCCGACGAAAAGCAGCTCGACGTGGCCGCCGACGGCGTCGGTGAGCGCGGGCGCGTTGCCCTTGTAGGGCACGTGCACGATGTTGATGCTCGCCATCACCTTCAGCAGCTCTCCCGCCATCTGGTTGGAGCTACCGATACCGGACGATGCGAAATTGAGGTGGCCGGGCCTCGCTTTGGCCAGAGCGATCAGCTCCTTCAGGTTCTTTGCCGGCACTGAGGGGTGCGCGGCGAGCACGTTTGCGCCCTGCACGCACCATACGACCGGGGCGAAATCGCGCAGCGTGTCGTAAGGCAGCTTCGCAAACAAGCTCATGTTGATCGCATTGGATGCGCCGCCCATCAGCAATGTGTAGCCATCGGGCAACGCCTTGGCCACCAGCTCGGAGCCGATGTTGGTCGCGCCGCCGGGCCGGTTCTCCACGATCACCTGCTGGCCGAAGCTCTCGGTGAGGCGGCTCGCCACTGTGCGCGCAGTGAGGTCGGTGTTGCCTCCGGCCGCAAAGGGGAACGACCACGCGGACCGTTCTCGCGGGGTAATTTTGGGCGACAACGGGAAGCGCGAAGAGCGCCGCCGCGCAAGTTACAAAAAGTCGCATACGCCTCACGCTAGGAATTTGTCAGGGCAAGTCCGGCGAACCTCGGCATTCTACTCACTATTTGCTAACATTCAGGAATCTGCCGGTCTTGCCCCGCTAGATTCCTAACGAAAAATCCGGTCGGGAGTTTCGGTTCGGTCGCGATGGGGCCGGGCGGATACTGGCCAATTGAAACCACCATGCCGATCAATACCGTCGAACTCGCAAAAGAACTGATTGCCCGGCCCTCGGTGACGCCGGACGATGCGGGTTGCCTCGACCTGATCACCGATCATCTTGCACCACTGGGATTCCATTGCGAGCGCTTCAGCGCCAACGGCGTCGATAACCTATGGGCGCGGCGAGGCAACCACGCGCCGCTCGTGTGCCTGGCAGGCCATACGGATGTCGTGCCTACCGGCCCGGTCGAGCACTGGAAATCCCATCCCTTTACACCGGCCATCCGCGACGGCTCACTCTACGGCCGTGGCGCGGCCGACATGAAGAGCTCCCTGGCGGCCTTCGTCGAAGCGATCACCGGTTTCGTCGCGGAGCATCCCGACCATGGGGGCTCGATTGCCGTGCTCTTTACCTCGGACGAAGAAGGACCCGCGGTGGACGGGACGGTGCGGGTCGTGCAAGCGCTGAAAGCGCGCGGCGAGATGATCGATTATTGCGTCGTGGGCGAGCCCACTTGCGTGAGGCGCCTCGGCGACACGATCAAGAACGGGCGGCGCGGATCGCTTTCCGGCAACCTCGTAGTGAAGGGCGTGCAGGGCCACGTCGCCTATCCGCATCTCGCAAAGAATCCCGTCCACGATGTCGCGGCAGCGATAGCCGAGTTGGCGCAGACGAAGTGGGACGAAGGCAACGAGTATTTCCCGCCCACGACCTGGCAGATCTCCAATATGAACGCGGGCACCGGCGCGGGTAACGTGATCCCAGGGGAAGCGCACATCCGCTTCAATTTCCGCTTTTCCACGGCGAGCACGCTGGAATCGCTGCAAACGCGCGTCATCGGCATCCTGGACCGGCACGGCGTCCAATACGATCTCGATTGGAGCTATGACGGAAGACCTTTTCTGACGCAGAAGGGCGATCTGCTGGACGTGGTGGCGCGCGCGATCAAGACCGTAACCGGCGTCACGGCAGGGATCTCGACCACCGGCGGGACATCCGACGGGCGCTTCCTCGTCGATATCTGCTCGCAAGTGGTCGAGTTCGGCCCCGTCAACGCCACGATCCACAAGATCGATGAGTGCGTCGGTCTCGATGAGTTGGAGCAACTCCCCAAAATTTACGGGCAGATTCTCGAATACCTGCTGGTGAAGTAAATGCGTCGCAGATACAACGTCTCAGATAGGGCGTCCTAGATAACAGCGTCCCAGATAGGGCGTTGCAATTGCGCTGCAAACTGACACGCTTCATCTGAGACGCTTTACCTGAGACGCTTCATGTGAGACGCATCATCTGAGACGCCGTGCCTAAAATGAGAAGCGACAACCTCCACCAGCTCCCTCCCAACCTCCCCGTCCCGCAGGACGACGGTGCATGCGATCACCTGACCGGGCTGAAGCTGCCGTCGATCCCGTTGCTCTCTACGTCGGGGCGCAAGGTTGATCTCTCGATGCTCAAGGGCAGAATTGTTGTTTACGTCTATCCGCGCACCGGCCGTCCCGATCAGGATCCGCTGCCCGGCTGGGACGCTATCCCGGGCGCGCGGGGCTGCACACCGCAGTCGTGCGCGTTTCGCGATCACCACGAGGAGCTGAAGCGCGCCGGCGCCGCGGCGGTGTACGGCCTGAGCACGCAGGACACGGACTACCAGCGTGAGGTTGTGACGCGTCTGCACCTGCCCTTCGAGATCCTTTCGGACGCGAATCTCGAACTCACCCGCGCGCTGAAGCTGCCGACCTTCGACATCGCCGGCATGACCTTGATCAAGCGCCTTGCGCTCATCCTCCGCGACGGCGCGATAGAGCACGTTTTCTACCCGGTGTTTCCTTCGGACCGCAACGCCGGCGACGTGCTCGCCTGGCTCGCCGCCAGGTAATAGCGTAAAGAGCAAGACTTTACCGCCAAGACGCCAAGGCCGCCAAGACGATCAAGTTCAAATTGAACCGCAGAGGCGCGGAGGAAAGGAGAGCAACGGACGGCCCTGGTTGCGGCATGGCCGATACCCAGACGCCTAGGACGCAGTATCTGAGACGTTTTATCTGAGACGCCCTATCTGGGGCGCAGTATCTAAGACGCTATTCGAACTTCAACCCCGCGCTCTTCGCCACGCCGCGCCACTTCTCCAGCTCATCGCGGATCAGCTTGCCGAATTCTTCCGGCGAGCTCGAGCCCGGCTCGGTGCCGAGCCCGCGCAACCGGTCGGACACAGCTGGCGTTTCCATCACCTTGACCATGGCCGCATGGAGTTTCGAGATGACCGGCTTGGCCGTGCCGGCCGTCGCGAGGACGCCGATGTAGGTCGAGGCCTCATAACCGCGCAGTCCCGATTCGTCGAGCGTCGGCACGTTGGGCAGCAGGGATGAGCGATTCGTGCTGGCAATGGCGAGCGCCCGCAGGCGCCCATCGCGGATGTAGCCGATGGAGGCGCTCAACTGGTCGAACATGGTCGCGACCTGTCCCCCGAGCAATTCGGCGAGCGCGGGACCCGCGCCTTTATACGGAACGTGCACGACCTTGACGCCGACCATGGCGCTGAAGAGCTCGATGCCGAAATGGTTGGTAGTGCCCGTTCCCGGCGAGGCCACCGTAAGCTTGCCGGGCGCCGCCTTTGCCCGCTCGATCAGCTCTTTCAATGTGGAGATGCCGGATTTCGGGCCCGCCAGAACCACGAGTGGAACTACGTGGACCTTCGAGACGGGGGCGTAGTCCTTGAGCGAGTCGTAGGGCAGATTGGGTGTTACCACCGGATTGACCGAGAGCGGGCCGCTCGAACCCATGAGCAGCGTATAGCCGTCCGGTGGCGCCTTCGCCACCAGGTGCGCGCCGACGTTGCCGCCGCCGCCACCGCGGTTGTCTACCACGATGGTCTGCCCCAGCGATTCGCCCAGCGTCGGGCTGATGATGCGGGCGGTGATGTCGACGTTGCCGCCCGGGGGGTAGGGCACCACCAGCCGGACCGGCCGGGTCGGATAGGTTTGCGCAATGAGGGTGTGGCTCAAACCTATCAACAGAACACCGATAACGGCCCTGACGAGCATCATGTTCTCAACCGGCTTTGTCCGTCCGTCCGCAGGCGAGGTCCGCGCTTCAATTCAATATAGCGACCACCTGGTCCCTGTCAATCGCGCGACTTACAGCGCCTCGGCTAGCCATGAGCCCGATTTGGGCGCGGGCGCAATGCGGAGAGGTCGTCCATTCTCCACCGCCGCTTTGAACGGTGCGATTCCCAGCTCAGCGCAGAGCACGCGAAACGTGCCTGAATGAGCTACGACGAGCGGCACGGTTCCACTTCGTATGCTCGCGAGTCCTGCCAGAGTGCGGCGGGTAAAAATCTCCGGTCCTTCGCCGCCACGGGGCGTGGCGCCGCGCACGCGCAGGTCACGCGGCTTGCCCTCGAGCTCGCCCCAGTTGCGTTCCGCCAGATCCGGCACGATGAAGATATCGAGAAGGAGGGCCTCGGCAATGCAACTGGCTGTGTCGCGCGCACGCTTGAGCGGGCTCGAGTAAATCGCATCGATGCCGCGCCCGCTCAATTGTCCGACGGCCGCGCGCGCCTGCCGCCAGCCCGTCTCGTTCAGCTCGGCATCTTGTTGTCCCGCAACGAGGCCGAGCCGGTTGGTTTGAGTCTCGCCATGGCGCAGGAAATAGAACGGCGCGTCAAACAGCGGGCAACAGGGCTTGACCACTTACTATCTGTGGCTGAACTACAGCGCGACTGTCCCGGAGAGAACGACCTGCGCCGGGGCGAACGCCTGCTGCCATTCCTCCGGCTGCTTCGGCCCTCCAAAAGCCAGGACCACGACGCGCGCGCCAGTCGCGCGCGCCAGCGCGACATTCTCGGAAAATCGGGGATGGACGTTCCAGCGGATGAAAGCGCCCCGTCCGCTGCTCGTCAGCCGCTCGGCGGGCGTGCCCGGCGGAACGTAACCGGTGAAAACGATATCCGGCGATGAGTCGCGCTCGTACTCTTCGATCAGCCGGGCCGCGGCGCCGGAAGTACCGTCCGCCGTCGCCGCGAGCATGATGCCGCGGCCGCTGATGGCGGGTGCCTCGCGAGCGATCCGCGCAAGCTCGCTCCGCACTTCGGGCAGCGCGCTCTCGCCGTGCTCGGCACCCAGCCAGGCGGTCGCCTGTCGTACCGCGTCGTCGAGGGCCGGCATGGCGTCCTTGCGCGTGAAATGCAAGGCGATCTCGGGCGCGCGTCCTCCGGGAGGAACCGGCAGCAGCACGTCGCGTCCCAAGCAGCGCTCATCGAGCTTTTGGGCGCAGTCGGCGAGAGAGCCCTCGTAGCTGCCGTACGACGCATCGAGGATCAGAACGCGCGCGGGCGGCGGCGGGTCGTACGCGTAAACGGGCGATTCACGGCTGCAATCGCCCATGTAGAGGATGCCGCCGCACACATCGACGTGTATCCAGACGCCGCCCGGCGCATGTCCATTGCGGCCCGTGGTCACATTGAGACCCAGCACTTGCCGGATACCGCTGAGCGGAAAAATCCCGCCGATCGCGTGTTCCTTCAGCAGATGCGCGAGCGGTTCGGTGAGGTACAACGGCGGGTTTCCTACGTCCGGCAGCAGCTTCAATCCTCCCGCGTGATCGCGGTGCGCGTGGGAAAGCAGCAGAGCATCGACCTTACCGACGCAGGATACGTCGGGCCACAAACCCGGCTGAGGCCCGTAGCCGAGATCGAAAAGCAGTCGCCTGCCTTCCGCTTCCAGCAGAAAGCAAGCGGGCCCCTTCGCTCCACCGCCGGAGACCGCGGTCAACTTGGCCATGATCGCGTTGCCGCAGAATAGGCAAGATCCAACTCTGGCCCACAGAAAAACAACAGATGACGCACAGATACGACCAACATTACGGTAGCCTTGACCCGAAAGTTTTGTTGCCGGTTTCTGCAGCAACAGTTCACGGAGAAAAGAGCGGTCCGAAGCGCGTCAAACAGACCCAAGCTCAAAACGACGGAGGTTTCCGTATTCCTTGCTTGCCTCCGGGGGGCCATCCGTGTTTATCTGTGTTTATCTGTGGCCTGAAAGAGTTACTGGAAGGGGCCCTTCCCCTGTGATTATTCGGGTTTTGCGCCGGATTGTTTTACGACCTTGCCCCACTTCCCGACTTCCGTCTTGAGATAGGCGCCGAATTCATCCGGTGATGAGGGCGAAGGTTCGAGTCCCTGAGCGGCGAATTGCTCTTTGAGAAGCGCGGAGCCCAGAACCTTTGCCGTCTCCTGGTTCAAGCGATCAATGATCGCGCGCGGAGTGCCTGCTGGGACGAGGAGGCCGTACCAGGTGCTGAACTCGTAGCCTGCGACGCCCGCTTGGTCCAGCGTCGGCACTTCGGGAAAGAAGGAAGACCGTTTGGCCGTGGTCACCCCGAGAGCGCGCAGCTTACCGGCTTTCACGTGGGGCAGCGCGGAAGCCAGCGTCGAGACGGCGCATTGCACATGCCCGCCCACGAGATCGATAAGTGCGGGGCCGAGGCCCTTGTACGGTACGTGCGCGAGCTCCACCTTCGTCATGATCATCAGGAGCTCGGTCGCGAGGTGTCCTGCCGTGCCCACACCGCCCGACGCATAGTTGATCTGGCGCGGCTTCGCCTTCGCGAGCGCAAGGAAATCGCGAACCGATTTCACGGGCACCGACGGATGCACGACCAGCAGATTGGGCTGCCGGCCGACCAGCGAGACGGCGGCGAGGTCCTTCAACGTGTCGTACGGCAGCTTGGGATAGAGCGTGGCGTTCACCGCGAGGCTGATGTTGTTGATGAGCAGGGTGTAACCGTCAGCCGGCGCCTTGGCGGCGAGATCGGTGCCAATGGTACCGCCGGCTCCGCCGCGGTTATCGACGATGACCTGCTGGCCGAAACTCTCGCCCAGCCTCTGGGCGACGATGCGGCCGACGATGTCGTTGCCGCCGCCGGGCGGAAACGGCACGATCAGGCGGATGGTCTTTATGGGGTACTGCTGCGCTGTTGCCGGCGCCGCCGCGAGGACTGCGAGGATCGCGGCAAGCAGCGCGGCGACGCGCAGGAGTTGGCCGACGAATTTGACGAGGTCGTGATTGAGGTTTGGGCTTACTTGACCGCGCATACGGGAAATATCTTGGACATCCGGTGAATAGAGAATATCGCATGGACTCGGCAGGAAAGGCTTACAGGGGTCGAGGGCAACTCGTAGCCTTATGGGATGATCAAGTGACAAGATGAGCGATTGTCCACTTGGTTTTCCGGTGCTCGAGTATGACTGTCGTGGCGGTGACGCCCGTCACATTGTTGGTTAACCTGTGGCCCGCGCGGGCTGGCGCGCAGGGCGCTCGAGTTCCAGGTTGGGCAGCGTTTCGAGCCGCCACAAATCCTCGAGCAGAGCCCGCGCAGCAGCCTCTCCCACGACCGGCGCGGCCAGCTCGAGGAACTTGTCGTTTACGTCTGCGTCACTCAGTGGCATCTCCGGGTCGCCCTTGCGCGTCTCCTGGAAATGCGAAAGGCGGCGGCCGTCGTTCAACTCGATCTCGACCTTCGCCGCGCGCTGGCCGGGAAACGCCTTCGAGAGCTCGGGATCGGCGCTGAGCTCGATCTTCTTCATCAATTCGCGGATCGCCGGGTTGCCGAGCTTCTCGGGCCCGTACGCGTCCAGGCGGACCGGGCCATAAACGAGCGCGTGCGCGACCACGTAGGGCAGGCTGAACTTAGCCTGATAGTCACCTTCGGGCTCGTAGTTGTTCACGACGTCCAGCCCGCCCTGGTAGGTCGCGATATGGATCTTGCGGATCTGCTTGTGGTCGAGCTTGTGTTTCTCCTTGAGCACCTGCACGGCGTCGATCGAGGGGAAGGTGTGCCCGCAACAGCCGTGGTTCTTGAAGGTGATGCGCGTGATGTGATAGTCGGTCCCGAGCTCGCGGGTCGCTTTCGACCAGTCCGGCTTGACGCTCATGGCCGCGCCGAAACCCACCTCGCCCTCGATGATGTCGTGGACGCCGGTCACGCCCTTGGCGGCCGCCATTGCCGCGAGCACGCCCGATTCTGCCGCGTGCGCCGCATGCATGGGCTTGCTCATCGCCTCCGAGCGAAACGCCTGCTGCAGTCCCGCTGCGAAGGTGCCGACGGTCCCGAGCGCATTCATGAATTGCTCGCGGTTGCAGCCAAGGAGCGTCGCGGCCGCCGCAGCGGCGCCGAAGCAGCCGACCGTGCCGGTGGTGTGCCAGAACTTGTAATGTGACGGCATCACTGCATCGCCGATGCGGGTCGAGATCTCGTAGCCGACGATGACGCCGCGCAGGAACTGCTCGCCGCTTGCACCCTGCGACTGCGCCGTGGCGAGCGCGGCGGCGATCACGGGGGCGCCGGGATGATAGACCGCGTCGCGCCAGATGTCGTCGAACTCCACCGCGTGGGCAGCCGCGCCGTTGATCAGCGCCGCCGCGCGCTGCGTCGCGCGCCGTCCCGAGCCCAGCCGGGCTTTGCCGCGGTCGAGCTCCTCCGCGAGCGCCTGCTCGAGCAGCGTGGCGGGCGGCACGCGGCTGCCCGGCAGCAGCGAGGCATACCAGTCGATCACCGCGCGCTTGGCATGGTGGATTACCTCGGGCTTCAGCTTCGCGGTCTGTTCCCGGATGGCGTAATCGGCATAGGTTTCGAGCAGCATGGAATTCTCCATCGACGTCCTAGGTCAAGCGTCCCAGATAACGCGTCCCAGGTAAAGCGTCCCGGGAGGGAAGCCACAGTGCTCGAACCTGACGCCCCGGTCGGCGACCGCTACCTCGTGAACACCATGGCTTCGAGTCGCCAGGTTTTTTGAGGTGGTCCCCCACATCCCGTCCCCATCTCCCGTCTGTTCCGTGGGAAAGAAATGGCCGACTTGCTGCACCATAGCCAGTCAGGTAGCGGCGACAGTCGATCCACAATTCGGTCACAGACACCATCCGTTAACGACCGATTGTCTTGAAAAACTCAACTACTCTGCTCCGTAGTACCTCTGATCGGAAAGTCGACCGCTCAGAACGCTCTACAAGCGACGCTAGCTGACCACGTATGGGGTCCACGACCCTAGCTCGCCAGTGCCGGCGCTCGCCAACACCACTCCACACCGATCAAACGTCGCCCGCGCGATCGGAACCACCCACACCATCACTCAACCTCGGGCGGATGTTCTGGTTGTGGTGGAAGACGTTGTCGGGGTCGTACGTGGTCTTCGCGTCTACCAGCCGGTCGTAGACGGACTCGCCGTACGCCTCGCGGATCCGGTCGGGGTCTTCGTCGCCGCCGAGGAAATTGACGTAGACGCCTTGCCGGAAGCGGCCGAGGGCGGCGAAGAACTCCCTCGTCCAAGCGGTGTCCCGGTCGCCGAAGTCTTCGCCGGGCCGCCACACACCATCGAGGGTGATCGCGTGCGACGCCTGCCGGTTCCCGAACGCGGTCCCGCCCTCGGCCACTCGGCTCACCGCTCCCTTCAGATGGAACATCGCCACGTACGACCGCGGCGACGAGCAGGAGAACGCGTGCTCGGCGATCACGTCGATGAGGTCGTCGCGGAGCTCGGGGAGGTGGGTGGACTTCCAGTAGTAGTTCCATCCGTGGACGACGGTCGAGTCGAGCGCGCTCTGGAATCCGACGTACGGCGCGGGCCCGACCAGGTCGAGGAGGGGAGTCCGGGATGCGCGGAGTGGGCGGAGCACCTGCTCACCCTCCTCGATCGGCCCGGCGTAGCAGGTACCGACCATCACCACCGGGCGCCAGTGCAGATCCTCGGGAATGACCGGTAGCGGCGGCGCGGTGCCGAACCTCACGACCGTGCCGAGCTCGTCGGGAGCGTCGCGGACGAAGTCGCGGTAGAAGCGGAGGACTTCCCCGGCGTCGGTCGCGTCCCAGAGGATGGGCCCGGCCAGGACGGTGGGCCCGATGCAGTGGAGGCGGAACTCGAACGAGGTAACCACGCCGAAGTTGCCGCCGCCGCCTCGCAACGCCCAGAACAGGTCGGGGTGCTCGTCCTCGGACGCCCGCAACAGCTCGCCGTCGGCCGTCACGACATCGACGGCGAGGAGGTTGTCGACCGTGAGGCCGTGCTTGCGCATCAGCCAGCCGACGCCACCGCCGAGGGTGAGCCCGGCGACTCCGGTGTGGCTCACGATTCCGCCGGTGGTGGCCAGACCGTGCGCCTGCGTCTCGTGGTCGACGTCGCCCCACAGCGCACCACCCTGCACCCAGGCCCCGCGGTCGGCAGGATCGACCCGCACGGCCCGCATCGCCGAGAGGTCGATGACGATCCCGTCATCGCAAACGGCGGTCCCCGCCACGTTGTGGCCTCCACCCCGTATGGCGATCTCCAGATCGTGGTCGCGGGCGAAACGCACGGACGCGACCACGTCGGCGGCCCCGATGCATCGGGCGATGAGGCGCGGGCGCCGGTCGACGGCACCGTTCCACACTGCACGGGCGATGTCGTAGTCGGGATGGTCAGCACTGATCAGCCGGCCTCGGAACCCGTCGATCTCCACGACGGTTGGCTTCTTGCTCCGGTGGCCGACTTCCGCGGTCGTCGTCGTCATCGTGTCCTCCGCTCTCGATGGCCATATCAGACCACCGCGGACCGCGGCTGTGAAGTCAAAAATCTGGACTTCACAACCGAAGGCGGGTGCGCAACACTGGCGTCGTGAGGACGTACGGCCAGTACTGCCCCATCGCCCGTGGCGCCGAGATCTTCGCCGAGCGCTGGACACCGCTGATCATCCGCAACCTGTACCTTGGCTGCGGACGCTTCAGTGAGATCCTGGCGGGCGCGCCCGGACTCTCCCGTACCCTGCTCTCACAGCGGCTCAAGCACCTCGAGCGGCTCGGCATCGTCGAGTCGGCACCCAAGCCCGACGGGCGCGGGCACCACCACAAGCTCACCTCCGCGGGCCACGACCTCTTCAAGGTCTGCCAGTCGCTCGGCGAGTGGGGTGCGCGTTGGCTCGAGATCGCCCCCGAGAACCTCGACCCCTTTGTGGCCCTTTGGTCGATGTGCAACGCGCTCCGCCGAGACCGGCTCCCGGATCGACGCGTCGTCATCCGCTTCGACTTCACCGGCCGCCCGCGCCGTGAGCGCTATTGGCTACTCATCGAGCTCGGAGACACCGAGATCTGCAAGACGTACCCCGGCCTCGACGAGGACCTCTACATCACGGCGGAAGCCGAAGCCTTCGTCAAATGGCACGCCGGCCAGCTCACCTGGGCCCAAGCCACCCGCGAGAACCGCATCCAACTCGTCGGCCCCTCGTCGCTCGTAAGAGCCTTCCCAACCTGGAACGCCCGCAGTATGTTCGCCCATATCACGCCGGTCTCGCGCACCCCCACGAGCCCCGCAGGCTGACATCCTCGATGCGGCCTCCCACTGCGGCACCGCACCCCCGACAAAGGCGACGAGCGGTCTGGCAGGTTCGGGGAAACGTCTTCAGTGACCGGTTGTGGCCCGTTTGCAGGCTCTGGCCATTGCGCGCGCTTGAACGCTTCAAGGCCGGCACACGGCCGTTAGCCGCAGCGAGGCCGGTAACCACTCGCTTCCAGCGGGAAGAACGAGAGATGCGGGCGCTCATTCCAGTGAAGGGCGTGACGACTGATGCCGCTTCCGCTACTGATGCCTGACGGCGGTAACTCAAACAATGGGAGATGGGGGCGGGATGGGGGCGCCTCTCTTTGAGAGCATGACGTACGCGCCTGGGTCGGGCGCGGGCTTGGCGCCCTAGACCCGGGCAGCACAGACAAGGCCGGGAATTCGGCGAGGACTGTCGATCAGAATGTTGGTGTTACTGGCACGTAGGAACCGTCCGGACCACGTATAAGTTGTTACAGCACGAGCAACCCATCCACGGCGACCACGCCTTGACCTTCCGGTTTGACGATCAGGGGATTGATTTCCGCTTCCTGGACGGCGGGCTGCAAATGCGCGAGCTGTGAAAACGCGGCGACGGCTGCGGCGAGTGCATTGCAGTCGCCGCGCGGCAGCCCGCGGTAGCCACGGATCACGGCGAGTCCTTTTACCTCGTCGATCATGGCGAGCGCTTCCATTTTGCTCACCGGCGCGAGCCGCACTGAGAAATCGCGGTAAATTTCCGCGAGCACGCCGCCCACACCCAGCACGACCACCGGCCCGACTTGGGGATCGCGCTTGTAACCGAGTATGACTTCCGCCAACCCCTTTTCCATCCGCTGCACCAGCACGCCTTCGATGCGGGCGTCTTTTTTGTGAGCGCGCGCGTTCGCCAGGATTTCCCGGGTTGCGGCCGCCAGCTCCTCGCCCGACGCCACATTGAGTCGTACCGCGCGCGCTTCTGTTTTGTGCACGATGTCCGGCGAAAGGATCTTCACGACGACAGGAAAGTCAAGCTTCACCGCCTGGTCAGGTGACATGATGACCGCGGACTGCGCCGCCGGCACGCCGAGCGCGTCGAACACGCGGCAGGCCTCCTGCTCGTTCAGGCGCTGCTTTCCGCCGAGAAACGCCTGAGCGGCGAAGAGGCGCGCCCCATCCGCGGCGGGCGCGGCAACCGGGGCACGCCAGTCGCGCCAGGCGCGTATGGCGTCCGCGCACGTTTCCGGTGTGCGGAAACCGGCGATGCCGTGGGCGGAGAGCAGCGCGAGCGACTCATCGGCCTGGGGCGCGCAAAACACCGCGATCGGCTTGCCGCGCCGGGTCGCCTCCAGGATCGGATCGATTGCGATGTGGGGCTGGAACTGCGCCGAACTGCCGACCACAGCCAGCGCCAGATCGCAATGATCCGACGCGAGCAGCTCGTTCAGCACGCCGCTGTAGACTTCCTTCCTCGCGCCGGCCATGGTGAGATCGGTCAGGCGCGCGCGATTGATGACGATCTTCTTCTGCGCGAGGTTGGCGACGATTTCGTCCGTGGGCCCGACGACCTCCACGCCCAGCGTGCCCAGTCGGTCGATCACGGTGGCTGCGCCGCCCCCGGTGGTGGTCAGGGCTGCCACGCGGTGCCGGCCCGCCGGCCGCTGATCAAGAAGCAGCGCCGGCAATTCGAACAGCGTCTCGAGGAGATCGACGCGCAGCATGCCGTTTGCGCGGAAGAAGGCGTCCGCCACGTCGTCGGAGCCCGTCATCGCGCCGGTGTGGGAGGTCGCGAGCTCGACGCCGACGTCGGAGCGGCCGAGCTTGAATACGACCACCAGCTTGCCGTCGGCATACGCGCGGCGGGCGGCCCGAGCGAGGCGCTCCGCGTCGCGGATCGTTTCCATGAACAGCAATATGGTGCGGGTGTCGGGGTCGTCCACGAGCAGGTCGGCGATCTCGCCCACCGCGAGGTCGGATTCGTTGCCCACCGACACGAGCTTCGAGAATCCCGTGCCGCGTCCCGCCCCGCGCGACATCAAGGAGCCCATCATGCTCCCGCTCTGCGAGACGATCGCCGTGCTTCCAGCGGTGACTTGCGCGTGCTCGAGCACCGCGTTGACGCACAGGATGAGATGCGAATGCAGGTCGAGCAGCCCAATGCAGTTGGGCCCGAGCAGACGCAGGCCGCCCGCTCGGGCGAGCTTCAGAATCTCCTCCTGCATCCCGCGTCCCGCCGCGCCGGTCTCGGCGAAGCCGTCGCTGAAGATGGTGGCGACGGGCACTTTCTTCTCGCAGCACTGCGCGATCGCCTCGGGGACGTCCTTGGCCGGGACCATGATGAACGCGTGGTCCACCGGCGCGGAAACGGCGCGCAGATCGGGGTACGCCTTCTCTCCGAAGAGCTCGTCGCGGCCCCGGTTGATCGGGAATATCTTGCCGGGGAAGCCGTGCTTGCGCAGGAAACGCTGCGGACGCGAGGTATTCTTCGTCGCGTCGCCCGACGCGCCGAACAGCGCCACCGAGCGCGGCGCGAACAGGGCCTGGGCGAGATTGGAATGTTCGTTCTTCATGAGATGTGCGAAACGGGTGATTCGAGTAAGGGCGACGTGATAAGGTCGCCAGACTTTATCCTCTCGCGATGTAAATCTTACCTAGGTCGGTCTGTTCCGTTCCCCTTCGTGTGCACAGATAACGGAGGATCGCTTCCCCGCGGCTACTCCCCTTCACGCGATCTCGCACCCGTATCTATACGGAGTCAAGCGCGCAGCAACGGGCGCAGTGCCCGCGCGTCCTTCATCCGCTCGATGGTCCACACGGTGTCGCACAGGGCCCTGCTCCTCTTTGGTCCCAGTATCGGCGCCAGCAGGTGGTAGGCCTTCTCGTCCACTTCCGCGCGCGTCATGGGGTTCTGGGCGGTGCCGCGCACCGCTTTCGTGTGGTGACGCAGCTCCCGGCCGTCCTTCAGGCGGACCTCGACGATGCCTTGGCGCGAAGGCAGCGCCCGCGTCAGCTCTTCGTCCGGCTGCAGGTCCACGCGGCTTCTCACCGCAAGCACTTTCTTGTCGTGCATGCGTTTTTCGTCGTGCGCGGAGATGAAGGTGACGATGCCGTCCATCAGCATTACCGTGCACATGTGCTGCATGCAGATGTCCGGCATGTTGCGGTTGTCGGTGGTGTTGGCGCCCTGGCGGGCGACCCGCACGGTGAGCTTCTCGACGTCCTCGGCCCGAAGCCGGTGCTCGCGGATGAGATCGAGCAGCGAATCGAGCGGGGCCTGGATCGGCGAGCCGACCGACCAGCGCTTGATGTTGGTGTTCATGATCTCGTAGGTCGAGCCCAGCTCCCGCGACGAGACGCTCGGGCTCCGGCGCCTTCCCGATGCGGCGCGTTTCGTCGTAGGCGACGAAGAAATTGCGCTCTCCGGAAAACACATCCTCCACGCCGGTGCAACCCGCGGCGACCATCGCAGCGGCGACGACGCCGTTTCGTGCGGGCATGCCGCCGAAGTCGAACGCCTTCTCGATGTGCTCCTCGTCGCGCATCCAGCACGAGACGCCGGAGCACTGCTGGGCGGCGTAGGAGAGGACCCAGCGCGCGCGGTCGGCATTCACGCCAGCCAGCGCGCCGGCGGCGGCCGCCGCGCCGAACGATGGTCCGAAGCTGTGGGTGGAGTGCCCCGCGTCACGGAACTCGTAGCCTTGCAGCGCCATGTTGACGCGGGTACCGATGTCGTAGCCCAGCGCGACCGCGCGCAGCAGTTCGGTGCCGCCGCGCCGCTCGCGCTCGGCCATCGCCAGCGCCGCCGGCACGATGGCGCAGCCGGGATGGCAGAGCGAGGGCGCGTGCGAGTCGTCGGTCTCGTCGGCATGGCCCAGCATGCCGTTGGCGAGCGCTGCGTGCTCCGCCGTCGTAACGATACTGGAACCGATGACGCACGCGTCCTTCGCGCCGCCCAGCGCTTTCACATAGGAAATCGCCTTCTTGCCGGGCAGCAGCCGCGAGCCGGAAACCATCGCGGCGATGGTGTCGAGCACGTGGTGCTTGGTCTTCTCTACGACTTCCTTCGGCAGCGGTTTCTTCAATGCGCCGGCGATGTACGCGGAAACCTCCTGCATCAGCGGCGAAATCTCGGAATTTTTCTTGCTTGCTTTCACGTTGTCGCTCTCACCGGGTTATTAGGAGTGGTCTTAATAATACGTCTGGAGCCACAGATAAACACGGATGAACACAGATTTTCAATCTTCGGTTGCCTTTCCCCCGAGCTCTGAGCAGTCGCACTGTATGAGCTTGCGGTCTTCCAGTCGCAGCGCGCTTAACGTTCGGCCCCACACGCAGCCGCTGTCGAGGCCTACGACGTCCTCGCGCAACAGCAGCCCGAGCGCGGCCCAGTGGCCAAAGAGAACCGGGGTGTCCCGGCTCGACCGCGCCGGCGCGTCGTACCACGGCAGGTATCCGGCGGGGGCGTTGGCCAGCCCCTGCTTGTGACTGAACTCCATGGCGCCGTCGGCGGTGACCAGGCGCATGCGTGTCATGGCGTTCACGATGATGCGCAGGCGGTCGTAGCCGGCGAGATCGTCGCGCCAGCGTACCGGCTCGTTGCCGTAGATGTGCTTCAGGAACTCATGGTGATCGGGGCCCTGCAGCGCGGTCTCCACCTCGTGCGCGAGGGCGAGCGCTTGCGCAATGCTCCATTGCGGCATCAGCCCCGCATGCACCATGGCGTAGCCGTCGCCGGCGTGCATCAACTTCTGCTGCCTCAGCCACGCGATGAGCTCATCGCGGTCGGATGCCTGGAGTATGTCGTCGAACGTGTCGCCACGGTGCGGCTTCTTGATGCCGGCCGCGACGACAAGCAGGGCGAGGTCGTGATTGCCGAGGACCGTGACCTGGCGTCCTGCGAGGCTCTTCACGAACCGCACCGTCTGCGCGGACTGCGGCCCGCGATTCACGAGGTCGCCGACGAACCAGAGGACGTCGCGGCGCTCGTCGTATCCTACCCGTTCGATCAGCCGCATGAGCTGGTCGTAGCAGCCCTGAACGTCGCCGATTGCGATGGTGGCCATGCCGGAAATGCGTGACTGATGGAGCGTGATTCGTGAGCTTACACCGAACAAAAAAGGCGCAGTCTCCGCTGCGCCTTACCGGTTACGGACCTTTCGTTATTTCACCGATGCAGCCTTGTCTTTGCCGACGTCCGCCTTTCCTGGGGTCGGAGCTTTCCCGGGAACCGGTGCCCCGGCCGCTTTATCCGCCTTGGCTTGCGCCGGCTTGCCTGCTGGAGCCGGTTGATCTGGCGGCTCCTTGAAGTTCGCGCCGGATTGGTTCGCCATGTAAGCGATGGCGCGCGCGATTTCGATGTCGGAAAGATCGGGATTGCCGCCGCGCGGCGGCATCTGTCTCACACCCTTGATCGCTTCCTGGGTGAGCTTGCCGAGGCCTT
Source organism: uncultured beta proteobacterium (assembly GCA_963802355.1). Lineage (GTDB taxonomy): Bacteria > Pseudomonadota > Gammaproteobacteria > Burkholderiales > SG8-41 > SG8-41. The sequence continues at coordinate 433,658 of CAWDIV010000019.1, forward strand.
CCTTGATGAGCTTCGCCCATGCCGCCTTATCGCCGATCTTGGGCGCATTCAAGGCACCGGTGGTGTGACATGCCCCGCACACCGCGTCGACGACTTCCTTTCCGCTTCTCGCGATCTTGGGCGCGTTCGGATCAGTAACGACCACTTCGCCGACCGGCTTCAGGCGCTTGGCAACGGCTTCGTCCGACATCGCGGGATTGCCTTTCCCGAAATCGCCGCCCCGCGTAGCGAGATGCGCGAGCATCGCGATCAACGTGATCGGGACCACGAACGACAACACCACGACCACGATGAGCTGCGTGGGCGTCTTGATGGGGCTGGAATGTTCTTCGACGTGGATCTGTTCCGACATGGTTACGCGCCTTCCCGCGAGAAGGCGCCCATTATATAGAACCTATCTCAATCCTAGGCGCGTGTGCGACTGTGGCGATGAGGGATGCAGTTCTAGGAGGAGAGCCCGCAGCAATATGTCGATATTGCAAGGGTTCCCGACGGAGAAATACGCCCCTGAGCAGGCACTTGTGCCTGCGCTTCCTCACCTCGCCCAAGGGCGACGCACAACCGGCAGAATGCGGGTGCGTTGGCGTCCCCAAGGCCGCCATCGACTTTCGAGGACGCCTTCGCGGGCATCAAGAAGACGGTCAGTGATGCCGACCTAGAAAGCGGCCGGCCTGATGTTCGCGGACCTCGAGAAAGACATCCGCCAACTTGCCCGGACCATCCCGATCTCGGCGACCGAACTGGCCCGCCTCGGCGAGACGGCCGGTGCCCTCGGCGTCCACGTCGAGGACATCGACGAGTTCGTGGAGGTTACGGCCAAGCTCGGCATTACGACCAACCTAACCGCGGACCAGGCGGCAGACGCGTTCGGCCGCATCGGGAGATCCTCAAACTGACAGGCGACGAGTACGACAACCTGGCCGCTCCCTCGTCGCGCTCGGCAACACTCGCGCATCCACCGAGTCCGAGATCACCGAGATCACGAAGTGGTTCGCGGCCGAGGCCAAGGCCGCCGGGAGCGCCAAGAAGAGATCCTCGGCCTAGCCGAGGCGACGGCATCGTTCGGCTTCGCCCCGGACGCGGCGGCATCGCCCCGGGCGTGTATTCGCCAACATGGGCACGAACATCGCCCTAGCGAACAAGACGGGCGAGGAGTTCCCCAAGGCTGTTGGCAAGCAATCGAGGAGCTACAGGACGCCATCGAGCGGCGAGGGGTTGCCGATCTTCCTCGAAGTGCTCGAGCAGATCAAGGGCAAGAAGCCGAGCGGGCCGCCAAGTTCCTCAAGGCGCTCGGCGTCGCCAACGTATCCGACCGTACCTTCTTCCGGGCGATGGCCGACCAGTTGCCAGAGGTCAACCGGCAACTGGAGATCGCCAACACCGCGACCGGCGCGTTGAGCAAGGAGGCTCAGGAGCGGTTCAACACCGTGGCGTCGAAGATCGCGGTGTTCAAGAACAACCTCATCGACGCCGCCATCACCATCGGGCAGGGCATGATCCCGGCCATCGGGCGGGCGACCGAGAAGCTGATCGCGTTCCTCCAACAGCCCGAGAACGTGACGGCGCTCAAGAACCTCGGCGCGGACATCGGCAAGGCCATCGACAGCATCGATTGGGACGCCGTGGTCAAGGGCGGTAAGTCCTCGTTGGCGTGATGAAGTCGGCGTTCAACTGGGCCAAGCGCCTGTTCGACATCTTCAACGCCCTGCCGACCAAGATCAAGGGCGCGGTGGCTGGCCTGCTCGTCCTGAACAAGCTGTCGGGCGGCCTCATCGCGGGTGGCGTGGGCAACATCGCGGGCGGCCTGCTCGGGCCGGTCGTCCGCAACCTCGGTGCGGCCATCCCTGGCGTCGGCAAGGCGTTCGTCCAGCCGGTGTTCGTAACCAACATGCCCGTCGGTGGGCTGGGCGGCGGCGGGCCGCTTGGCGGGGGCGGCGGAGGCAAGGGTGGCGGTCTGCGGGGCTTCCTCGGTCGCAACGCGGTCGGGCTGCTCGCGCTGGCTCGGCTGGCCTCGCCTTCGAGCTGTCCAAGTGTGGCAGGACACTAACAACCAATCGACCGAGCAGGCGCAGACGGCGCAGGACAGCCTGTCCGCGATGATCGCCAACGGGACCAAGACGGAGGACCTTGAAACATCGCTCCTTGCCGTGCAGAACGGCATCAAGGACATCACGTCGAACCCGCTACTCACGCTGGTCCAGGGCGAGGCGCTCGACAAGCTCCGAGCGATGGAGACGCAACTCAAGGAGCAGATCGCCAATCAAGAAACGGGCAAAACGCCGAAGCCGACGGACGTCGGCAAGGCGGGCGTCCGCGGTGGCCCACCTGGTGGCAAGCCAGCCCCAGATCCGAAGGTGCTGGGAGACGCCACGGCCAAGGGCGTAACAACGAAGGTGCTGCCCGCCCTGGACACCATCACGGGCGCGCTCCGCACGGTGCGGGGCACCGTGGCACGGGAGGGCGCCACGCAGAGGACCGCCTCGGCAACGTCAAGACTGCCGTCACCACCGGCACGGACACCATCCGGGCCATGCTCATCGCTCAAGCGGTCACGTTGTCGGCGAATGCTGCGGCTCAGGCCATCCGCGACGGCCTTGAGCGACTCGCCACCTCGACCGGCGCCAACCGCACCGTTAGTGCCACGAATACCGGCGCCAACCGGAACGTGGGAGCGGTCAACAACGGCACCAACCGCATCGTCGGGGCCATCTGGGCGAGCGGGCGGGCGAACCGGCCGCCGCCGGTCCAGGTGACGAACGTCGTCCAGAAGTACACGACCATCCAGCGCACGGGCTCCACGTCCGACAGCCGGAACCGCTCCGGGCCGTTGGAGTACTAGTTCGTGGTCCTGCTCATGTACTACGTCAACAACGACGGCGACATCGTCGAAGGCCCGAACTTCCTGCCGTCCGACACCTTCGAGGTAACGCAGTCGGCGGCCGAGGCGTCCGTCGGCTCGTCGACGATCACGTTGACCGACAAGGACGCTCTGTTCTACGTCCGCGGCCACAAGCTCATCTACTTCGTCGAGACGGACGCAGCCGACGACGAACTGTTCGGCATCATCGGCCCGTTCTACGCGGGCAAGCGGCGCTGGAAGCGCGGCCCGAGCGAGCGGACGGGCGTCGCGCGGCTGCTCGAGATCGAGATACGCGACATCAACACGCTCCTCACTCGCCGCGTCCAGCGGGGTTCCGATGCCAAGCGGCCGGCCGAGACGGACGTCGAGCGCATCGATTGGCTCATCAACACCGCCGAGGTTATCGGCGGCTCGGGCTCCGCCATCACCATCGGCGACATCGCCTTCGTGTTCAGCGATTCGCCGACCAACATGTCAGAATCTGAGTACACGGGCCAGGACTCGGCGGGCGTGATCAACGACCTCCTGAACCAGTCAGGAAAGAATGCCTTCTTATTCGCCAGTCCAACCGCGGCCGACGAGCCCGAGCGGGTCGGCATCTGGTACGGGCGCACCGAACGGACAGAGTTCGCGTCCATCCACAAAATCAGCAACCTCCTCGCCGACATCTCCGACGACGTAATCGACGGGTTCGCCACGAACGCGCCGGACGTGGACACGCCGTACGTGTTCCCGCCCTCGTTCGACGCCGACCTCGAGCGAGACCCCGAGCGCGTCATCTCCGGGGCGTACGTCACCTACGACGGTGGCTATTCCTACCAGACGCGGCCAGCCACGGCTACGGCGTTCGCGCGGCGGGACATGACGTTCAACGCCGAACTCGTCAAGAGCCAGGCGGCAGCCGACAGCCGCGCCCTCCGCTACCTTCGCGACCTTCGGAACGAAGACGACGCGATCACCGTGAGCATCATCGTGCCCGCGAAGCTGGTGAACGGCGTCCGCGCCGGCCACAGGATCCAGGTGAAGTTCCAGGAGTTCCCAGGCTACGCCTCCGAGTATGTCTGGATGCGGGTCGCGCACCTGACCACGCGCCAGCTCAGCGCCGACTCGCCGCAGGCGGGCGGGCAATGGGGCCTGTACGAACTGGCGATGGATCTGCGCGCCGAGGAGCCGCCCGACTCGGCCACGACGGGCGATGGGCTGGTCGCGTGCCCCGACACAACCGAGGCGTTCACCAAGTATCCGTTCGGCGATCCGGGCTACGTCACGGGCGACCCCGACGGCAACATCTACTATCTCAAACCGGGACCCGTGTGGCCGCAGGAGATCACTCCCAACTACGCCTTCAACGGCTGGCACTTCCCGCAGTTCGGCGCGGGTGGTGCGGGTACGTTCGACTACGCTGGCGACTGCGCGGAGAACCGGCTGCGTGTCATGGTGTCCGGTGACGGAACCATCACCGTGAACACCGAACTATTCGGGCCAGCCCGAGAGATGGCCGCCCTCCTGTTCCACTCCGACACCGAGCCGCCCGACTCGGTGACGTTGTTCGCCCTCGGTGCCGAGGTGGAGGTCGAAGTCAGCACGCACGACGGCGAGCATTGCGTCCACTGGGTTGACATCCGTGATTACTCGAACCCGGCCGCGTGCGGTTCGAAGTGGGGTTGGGCGTCCGCGGTGTGGGATCCGACATGAGGCCCACCAGAGAAGGCCGCCGGCCGGTCGTCAGGGCGTTCGGCTACGACCCCGACGCCATCACGACGGACCCTGAGCCGCCGACAGACCGCGCGTCCGAGGGCCTCGCCTACATCCCTTATCTCGTCACGGGTGACGCGCAGCTCGTCCAGTCCAAGACGGGCAGCACGGCAGGCGGGGCGGTGGCACCTCCGGGCGTCACGGTCACGCTCGACGCCGCTCCGACGGTCGGCAACGTCCTCGTTGCGCTCGTCGCCGAGGACGACGACAGCGGGCCTGTCTTCACCTTGACCAACGGAACCTGGACTCAGGTTGGCTCGGACGTGTTCAGCGGAAACGGCACGAACTGGCCGCTCCGCATGTACCGCCAGACCGTCACGGGCTCGACGACGCAGGCCACGCAAATCTATAACTCGGGCGGTGGCACGGGGTCGATCCGGGCCGCCATCCTCGAGCTGTCGGGCGTCGATACGGTGGACGCCGATATCGGCTCGGCGAGCAACACGGCCACGACTACCGACACGATAACGCCGACCGCCGGACTCCCGGCTGTCATCGTGTCGGGCGCGTTCTTCCGAAGCGGTACGCCGGCACCCGCGGGCAGCATGGTTGAACTGGCCGAGGTGGGCACGACCTCGAAGCTCGCGATCAACTACCAGGAGATCACATCAACGACCGGCTCCTACACGGTCGGCTCGACGGGCGCGGGCGTGAACTCGTCGATGATCGCGGCGGCCTTCGAGGACACGGGCGACTCCATCATCTGGGTCTATGCCCCGCTGACCATTGACGACGACGACGCCACGTTCAGCCTCGTCCTCGAGGAAGGTATTGACGCGGCGGCGGGCGTGTTCTGGCGCGGCACGCTCGCCGACGAACTGCTCATCGCCTCGGTCGAGATCCGCGTCGGTATCGAGACGGCGGGTGCGAACACCATCACCGTCCAAGCTGGCAACGAGGCCGACTATTCCGACGCGGTGACCATCGCCACCATCCCGTTCACGGCGACCGGCACCTACACCGCGCAGGACATCATCGACTCATGGACGCCGACTCAGGTCTACCGCTACTGGCAACTCGTCCTGACCACGACCAGCGACGTGACCGTGTTCGAGGTGTCGCTGCTCGACCCGGAGGAGGGCGGCGGCGTCACCGTCCACGAAGACCTCACCGGCCGCGACGACCCCGACCAGCACCCGGCCGACGCCGTCACGGTCGCCGACTCGGCGGGCTGGTTCACGGCCGCCGAAGTGGAGGCGGCGCTGGCCGAGGGAGCCGCGCGGACGTGGGGCTACCAGGGGCACGGCAACCTCGGCGCGACGGAGACGTTCAACGCGGCGACCGGCTGGCACTCGGGCACGCTGAACGCCAACTGCACGATCAGCCTGACCGGCGCACCGTCGGGCACGGTGTCGAACATCGTCCTCGAACTGGCCGAGGACGGGACGGGTGGCTGGACCATCGACCTTCCGGCGTCGGTCATCAACGCGGCCACCCTTGAGGCCGACTTCGACACCACGGCGGGCGTCACCTCGCTCCTGCTGCTCATGTCGCGCGACGGAGGCACGAACTGGTTCGGGTTCCTGCCGGGAGCCGGTGGCGGTGGAACACCGGCCACGACCGTCGAGAGCGAGACGTCGTTCTTTCTCACGCCCGCCGTCGGTACGGATACCGAGTACGCGCGACAGGACCACACGCACGGCTCACCCGGTGACGCACAGTTACAGGCGGCCGGACACTACGAGGTCATGATGGACGGCGGATCGCCGCCCGCAGCATTGGAGAATGGGAGCGGGACGGACTGGCTGTACGTCTGGGTTCCAGCATGATGGAGGCGCACCGTGGCTGACTCAGCGGTCAAGATTCCGTTCATCGAGGCGGCGGCACCGTCAACGCCGGCCGCCAACCGGGTCGTCATCTATTGCAAGTCCGACGGGCTGATGTACTCGAAGGACGACGCGGGCACCGAGACGCTCATGTCGGCCGGTGGCGGCGGCATCCCGGCCACCATCTTTGACGCGAAGGGCGACATCATCGCGGCGACCGCAGCCGACACCGCGTCACGGCTGGCAGTCGGAGCGAACGACCTTGTCCTGACGGCTGCGTCCGGCCAGACGACCGGCCTCATCTGGCAAGTACCGCTGCCGTCGAAGGCAACCTCGGACGCCTCGGGCAACACCGGCACCCTCACCGCCGACACCGAGACGGACATGCCCGGTTGCTCGATCTCGCTGGTGACTGGCAACTGGTTGATCGGAGGCACGGCAATCGCCAGCGCCGGCACCGCGGTCTATATCCTCGCGGTCATCACCGACGCGTCGAACAACCACATTTCGATGGGCCGCGGTGTGCGCCAGACCGGCACGCCCGTCTCGCTCCCGATCCCCGTCCGGCTGGTGTCACCGGGCTCAACGACGACGTACAAGCTGCGCGTCCAGGCGGGCGCAAGCTCGGGCACGTTCGACCGCTACGCCACGGGCACCACGCCCGGGACGGCCATCTGGGCCATCCGGGTCGCGTGAGTGCTATCACGACTGCTGCTCGCCGCGTCGGGTGGCGGGTTCGAGGTACTTGAAGTGTCTCTAGGCTGGACGGACGTCACGACGTACGGGGCGCAGGGCGACGGCTCGACCGACGACACCGCGTCAATCAACTCGGCCATCGCCGCGCTGAACGCGCTGGATCGCGGCGTCCTGTACTTCCCGCCCGGGACCTATATGACGACGGGCAACCTCGACAACATCGAGGTGCCGTGCCTCGTCCTCGGAGCGGGCGGCGGCGGCGGCGAGACGCTCGACTACCAGGGCGGCGGGCTGACGGTCGGCCACGTCTCGCAGATCGTGTCCAGCTCGGGGACGAACGTCCTGTTCACCGTGGCCTCGTCGGGTGTCCAGTTCCACGACCTGTCGCTCCGCAACTCGCAAGCCACGCCGTCGGCCGGCGCAGCCATCCAGACCGTCGCCACGGGTGGCGACCATGCCGTTTACGCGGGCATCACCATCGTCGGCTTCTTCAACCAGATAGACCACCAGTACGGGCGCGAGTACACCATCGGGCCACACAACCACTTCATCGACCCGGTGAACGACTCGCTCCGGTTGCAGAACCTTGACGCCGCCGACGAGGGCGAGGTGTCGATTTTCGACAACCGCTTCCTCCAGCAGACGCACCTCGGCAACTCGGCCATCAACCTGTTGCGCTCGGGCGGGATGCGGATTTTCGGCTGCCAGTTCTACGGGCTCGGCAACGGCGTCGATGCGGAGACGGTGACAAACGTCTTCGTCCGGGTCGACCTGGCCAATCCGACGTCCAACGTCCGCATCAACGACAACACGTTCGAGAACTTCTATACGCACGGGATCGGCATCAACCTGTCGAGTACCGACGTGCTGCAGTCGCTCCAGATCCATGACAACAACTTCGACGGCGGGCAGTCGGACACGAACCACACCGCCATGCAGATCCGCTACACGACGAACCTCCAGATCCACGACAACATCATCGTGGGCCGGGGCCAGGCGTTCGACGCCATCGGGCTGGTGAACGTCACGAACGCCAACATCCACGACAACGGCTGGGCGGACTTCGACGCGTTCACCGACGAAACGTCATGTACGGCCATCGTCAAGACCGGCAACTACAACATCGACTACCCGAAAGTAGGGCTAGGCTCCGCGTCCTCCAGCTCGCGAAACCGCGGGTCGAGGCCGGCGGCGAACGGATGCGCGCGCAGCAGCCGGTTGCAGAAGCCGTGAATCGTCGAGATCCACGCTCCGTCGAGCTCGCGCGCGAGGTCGGGGACGCCCGCGCTCGCGCGGCGCGGCGCGGATGCGACTTCCGCAGCTCGCCGGCCGCCTTGCGCGTGTAGGTGATTACGAGGATGGACTCGACGTCGAGTGCCGCGCTCGCACACCGCGCGTACGTACCGCTCGACCAGAACCGAGGTCTTCCCCGTGCCCGCCCCCGCGGACACGAAGACCGAGCCCTCGGCCTCCACGGCAGCCAGCTGCTCGTCGTTGAGCCCGGTGGTCGTCTCCACGATCGTCACGCCCGTGGCACCCGACAGATCGGCCAGAGATCGCACCAGGCCGGGCATCCGTCGCCCTTCGGGTCGTGGCGGGACGTCGCCGGCCTTGATCCGCTGCGCGCGTGTCTCTCCTGCCCGCTCGCGTGCGGACTCGACCTGCGCCCAGAACGTGTCCTCGTCGAGGTAGTCGTCGCGGGCGAACCCGGGAAGGTCGTCGCGGGGCGCTCTCCCGCAGCATCCCGCGAGTGAGTCGCCGCCCGGCGAGTGCGCGGTAGACCCCGCCCAGCGGCTCGACGCCGACGAGGTCTCGGAGGGCGAGGATGTAGAGCGGGATCTGGAGGCGGAGCTCACGGTCGATGTCGCGCGCCGAATGTGCTCCCTTGCCCGACTTGTAGTCCTGCACGATCCCGCGTGCGCTGAAGGGATCGATGTCGATCCGGTCGATCTTGCCGGAGAGCCAGAGCTCATCACCGAGCGAAAGCCCGCGCTGGAACTCCGGGGCCGCGCGGTCCGAGCCGAACGCGACCTCGAGCCGCCGCGGAAGGAATCCGACCTCGGACGCCGCCTCGTCCCGCAGGAAGCCCTCGAGGTCGGCGACCAGCGAATACTTGAGCTCCGCCTCCTGGAGCTCGGTGAGATCGAGCCTCACCCCGGACTCGAGCGCGTCGTCGAGACAGCGGTGGACGAACGCGATCGCGCGTCGAGATTCTCGTCCGTGACCGCTCGGAGTCGAGCTCACGTGGCAGCTGCGCGTAGAAGCGATTGCAGCGTCGTGTGCGGCACCTGCCCGCGCAGCATCGGGTCCGGCTCGGCGTCGATCTTCTTCGGGTCGATGACGCGCTCGACGAGCCAGGCGGACGAGCAGTCGGCGAAACGCTCGAGCTCCGTCGCCGAGAACGATCGTGCTTGGCCCGAGCGGCTCGAGCGACGGCCGGGCTCGCAAGCGCGGGTCGGTGCGGTCGAAGGCCGTGCGCGCGCGGTCGAGGCGGCGCGACCAGTCGTTCGCTGCCGCGAGCGAGTCGCCCCATGGGCGTCGTCCGCTGCGAGCCGGACGAGCGCCCGCAAGCGCTCGCGGTCGCTCGGGGCGGATTCGAGCGGCCAGGTCAGCGCGGAGAGCGGACGCCGCCGGGTCGCGCGCTGCACGTCGCGCCTCGTCGAACAGCGACCGTGACGTCCTCCCAGAACGGGCTCGGCTCGCGCGGCACGCCCTCGTCTCCGGCCGCCTCGCGGACGAGCACGAGCCGCTGCGTCGCGCGCGTACACGCCGTGTAGAAGAGGTAGCGATCGCGCGCGACCGGGTCGGGGCGCTCGAGGCGGCCGCCGAGCTCGCGCCGGAGCGTCGTCGCTCGAGGAGCGGCGACGGCCGGTCGCGCGGGGGAAGCACCCTCCTCGAGTCCGAGCACGAAGACGACGTCGAACGAGCCGGGTGCGAGCACGTCGTGGTCGAGCACGGCGACGCGGCCCTGCTCGCCTGGCTCTCGCGGAGGGACGCGCGTGCGCTCGAGCGCCGCGAACAGCTCCTCGCCTCGAGACTCGACATCGCCGCGGTCGAGCAGCTCGAGCTCCTCGAGCACCCGTTCGACCGCGCGAACGGCCCGCGCATCGAGTCGCGCCTCGGCGGTCGATCGGCGGCGCCTCGAGCCCCCAGGCGTTCCGCATCATCGGCGCACGAGGGCCCGAACCGCGAGACCGGGTCTCCTCCGCGCGAAGCTCGACGCAGCGCGGCGAGAGGCGCGCCGCGTAGGCGCTCGGACTCCTCCTCGACGCGCGCCGGCTCCGCGACCGCACGTCCGCGAAGCCTGCCCTCCAGGAAGTCGACCGAGCGACGCTCGATACCCGAGAACGGCGAGCGGAGGAACGCGAAGAGGTCTCCCCGGCTGCCCGCGAGCCACTCGTAGCGGAGCAGCGAGACAGCGCGCGGCCGAGGCGTGTCTCCGAGGCGGCGTCCGTGCTCGACCGCACAGCGGAATCCCGAGTTGCACGAACGCCCCCTCGAGAGGCACGCGCCAGCGATCGACGGACTCGCAGACGACGCCGACCCGCTCCGGCGCCGTACCACCGCGCAGGAGCGACGCAGATCTCGCTTGCGAGGAGCTCGACGGTACCCCGTGTCCCGGCACCCTCGAGGAAGCGGACCGCGCCGTCGAGCGACGGGCCCGTCGCGGCGTCGTCCGCGAACAGCTCGCGTTCGAGTGAGCGAGCGCCGGCGGCGGGGCGCCGGACGCCTGGCGTGCGAGCTCCTCGATCGCCGCCGGCGAGGCCCGCGAGATCCTCGACCGTGCGCTCGAGCGCGGCGAAGGCAGCCCGCCCCGGCTCATACGGCATCGAGACGGTGACCTCCGTGCGGCGCGAGTGCCTCGAGCAGCGCCCACTCGGCGCCGGTCAGGTCCTCGAAGCCGTAGGCGAAGACCGGCGCACCGACCAGGCGTCGAGATCGGTCCGGAGCCGTCGGACGGCCCGGCGGCGCATGCCGTCGCGGTCCCAGAGCCCGAGGCGGTCGAGCTCGCTCGCGATACGCTGGCAAGCCGCGCGAGGTCGCCGCTCGACTCGGTCGAGGTCGACGAGGCCGGATTCGAGCTCGCCGAGCGTCTGGAGCAAGGTGTCCGCGAATCCGCGCGACGGCGCGGAGCCTCAAGCTCGTCGAGCGTCGCACGGCGCGACCGCACGCCGGAGGGCGAGCGTGCGCTGGGCATCGGGCGCGACCGGGTCGTCGCCGGGCCGCCTTCGCGCGACGTGGCGGAAGAGGTCGTCGAAGGTCCCGATCGTGCCGCGCGAGAAGCGCGCGGGACGCCGCAGCAGGTCGCGCTCGACCCGATCGACGTCGACGCGGTTCGGGACGATGAGCCACGGATCTCGCTCGAGCACGGCGAGGTAGCGCTCCAGGAGCAGCGCGACCTTGCCGGCGTGCGCCGGCCCCACGACGAGCGAGAGACCCATCCGTCCATCGTAGTCCTGGCTTCGGGCGCGCTTTCGTACGCCGCTGTGCGACTGTGCGCAAAGAGCGTGAAAGTGCTCCGGGTCTGTTCCGCGCGGACGCTGCCGCGGCCAGACCCGAGATCAGCGCTAGCGCGGCCGACTTCGGCCGCCGCCCGCGCCGTGCGACCGCCTGCCCGGGCATCCCTCTGCGCAGTCGTCGCACAGATCCGCCTGCTTCGAACCGCGCCTGGCGTCCGTGTAGTTCAGCCGCATCACGGCGCCCCGACTCTCCGGCGACTTCCTTCTGCAGTTGTCGCAGACGAGGATCGTCTTCCGTGCCACCAATTCCTCCTTCGTTCGTATTCGAGTGAGCCGAAAGTAGAAAAGCTCGTCGGAAAGCGCAAGCGGAATAGCGCTGCTCATCGATTTCTGCTCGCTGCGATCGCGCCGAGTAGGATCCCGCGCGATGCAGACGATCGTCGTGCTCGAGGGCGACCAGACCGGGCAGGAGCTGCTCGAGGAGGCGCTGCGCGTCGCTCGCGCCCGACGTGATCGGGCGTCGAGCTCGAGTTCGCCCGCTTCGACCTCTCGCTCGAGAGTCGCCGCGCGACGAAGAACGCGTCGTCTACGAGGCTGCGGCCGCGATCCGCGAGCACGGGCTTCGGGCTCAAGGCGGCGACGGTGACGCCCGAGGACGCCGACGACGTCGGCTCGCCGAATCGGATCCTGCGCGAGGAGATCGGCGGCAAGGTGATCGTGCGCACCGGCCGCCGGATTCCCGGGGTCGTGCCGCTCGGCGGCGTGCATGCGCCGATCTCGGTCGTGCGCATGGCCGTCGGCGACGCCTACGGCGCGAAGGAGTGGCGCGAGGGCGAGGGCGACGACGAGGTGGCGTTTCGCACCGAGCGCATCGAGCGCCGGATCTGCCGCGCGGTCGCCGAGTTCGCGTTCCGGCAGGCGGAGCGCATGGGCGCCAAGGTCTTCGGCGGCCCGAAGTACACGGTCAGCCCGATCTACGAGGGGATGCTCAAGGAGGAGATGGACGCGGCCGCCGCGCGCCATCCCGACGTGCCGTACGAGCCGCAGCTGATCGACGCGACCTTCGCGCTGCTGATCTCGTCGAGCGGCGCGCCGCTCGTGATTCCCGCGCTGAACCGCGACGGCGACATCCTCTCCGACCTCGTGCTGCCGCTCTTCGGCTCGATCGCCGGCTCCGAGTCGCTGCTCGTCGCGTTCGACGACGACTACGTCCCGAGCGCGCTGATGGCGGAGGCGGCGCACGGAACCGCGCCGTCGCTCGCAGGGCAAGGACGTCGCGAACCCGATGGCGATGATCCTCGCCGGCGCGGCGCTGCTCGCCCACGCCGACGACGAGGCGACGCAGACGGCGGGCGCGCGATCCGCGAGGCATGCCTCGAGGCGGTCGCCGACGGCGATGCGGACCGCCGACCTCGGCGGCCACGCCGGACGAGCGAGTTCACGGACGAGGTGATCCGGCGTACGCGCACGAAGCTCGACGTCTGGGCGTCCCTGTGACGGTTCCCGGGCACGACGCCGATCCCGCTCGCCGTAGAGTTCGCCGCCGCATGCGAGTCGCGGTCCCGAAGGAGACGGCTCCCGGCGAGCGCCGCGTCGCGCTCGTCCCCGAGACGGTCTCCAAGCTCCGCGACGGCGGGGTTCGAGGTCCTCGTCGAGCGCGGCGCGGGCGACGCGCGCCGGCTTCCCCGACGAGGCCTACGCCGAGGCGGGCGCCGAGCTCGCGGCGCGCGGCTCGCTGCTCGCGGGCGCGGACGGCGGTCGTCGCGCGTCGCAGCGCCCGTCCGGACGAGGTCGCGCGCGCTCGACGCGCAGGCACCGTCGTGATCGGGTTCCTCCAGCCGCTGACCGATGCGGAGGGGATCGCGCGCCTGCGCGAGCGCGGCGTCGTCGCGTTCGCGATGGAGTCGATCCCGCGGATCACGCGCGCGCAGCCGATGGACGCGCTCTCCTCGCAGGCGACCGTCGCCGGCTACAAGGCCGTCGCTGCTCGCGGCCGACCGCGTGCCGCAGCTCTTCCCGATGCTGATGACGGCCGCGGGCACGATCGCCCCGGCCGCGTGCTCGTCTCGGCGCCGGCGTCGCCGGGCTGCAGGCGATCGCGACCGCGCGGCGGCTCGGCGCGGTCGTCTCGGCGTTCGACGTGCGGCCGGCCGTGAACGAGCAGGTCGAGAGCCTCGGCGCGACGTTCCTCGACCTCGGCGTTCGCGCGCGAGGAGACCGCGGGCGGCTACGCGACGCGAGCTCACGCCGGAGCAGCAGGCGCAGCAGCAGGCGGCGCTCGAGGAGCGCATCCCCGACTTCGACGTCGTGATCACGACCGCGCTCGTCCCCGGCCGGCCGGCGCCGAAGCTGATCCCGGCGGCGCGGTCGAGCGCATGCGGCCCGGCTCCGTCGATCGTCGACCTCGCCGCCGAGGCCGGCGGCAACTGCGAGCTGACGTGCCCGGCGAGACGTCGAGCGCGCGGGCGTGACGATCGTCGGCCCGACGAACCTCCCGTCGCTGATGGCGTACCACGCGAGCCAGCTCTACTCGCGCAACGTCTCGGCGCTGCTCCAGCACCTGGCGCCGGGCGGCGAGCTCGCGCTCGACTGGGACGACGAGATCACGGCCGGCGCGTGCGTGACGCGTCCGCGAGGAGGCGCCGCGTGACCGAGCTGCCGCTCGTCATCGAGCTGACGATCCTCGTGCTCGCGATCTTCCTCGGCTTCGAGGTGATCTCGAAGGTGCCGACGATGCTGCACACGCCGCTGATGTCCGGGCACGAACGCCATCCACGGGATCGTCATCGTCGGCGCGATCATCGTCGCCGGGCTGCGCCGACGACACGTTCACGAAGGTCGTCGGCTTCGTCGCGATGGTGCTCGCGACGGCGAACGTGGTCGGCGGCTTGTTCGTCACCGACCGGATGCTCGAGATGTTCAAGCGGCGGCCGGAGCCGAAGCGAGGACGACGGACGCGTGATCTCCGATCCGGACGTCCTCGCGCCTGCTCTACCTCGTCACGATCATCTGCTTCATCCTCGCGCTGCGCTTCCTCTCGTCGCCGAGGCACGCGCGGCTCGGCAACTGGGTCGGCGGCGCCGGGATGCTCGTCGCGATCGCGACGACGCTCGCTCATCGACGGGACTCGAGAACTGGGTGCTGATCGTCGTCGGCTCGGCGATCGGCAGCGTCGTCGGGCGTCGTCGGCGCGCGGACGGTGAAGATGACCGCGATGCCGCAGATGGTGGCGCTGTTCAACGGCGTCGGCGGCGGCGCGGCGGCGCTCGTCGCGCTCGCCGAGTTCCACGAGCTCGCCGAGCCGGCTCGCCTGGGACGAGGACGCTGTCTCGATCGTCGCTCTCGGCGCTGATCGGCTCGGTCTCGTTCGCCGGCTCGCTGGTCGCGTTCGCGAAGCTGCAGGAGCTCGTCAGCGGCCGCCCGATCGTCTTCCCCGGCGCAGAAGGTCGTGAACGTCGCTCTGCTCGGCGGCGCCGTCGGCGCTCGGGATCGCGATCGTCGCGGGCGCTCGAGGAGCAGTGGGCTGCTCGTCGCGCTGATCGTCGCTCGCGCTCGTCTTCGGCGTCATGTTCGTGCTGCCGATCGGCGGCGCGGACATGCCGGTCGTGATCTCGCTCCTGAACGCGTTCACCGGCCTCGCCGCGTCGGCGACCGGCTTCGTGCTCGACTCGACCGTCCTGATCGTCGCGGGGATGCTCGTCGGCGCGTCGGGCACGCTGCTCACGCTGCTGATGGCGAAGGCGATGAACCGCTCGATCGCGAACGTCCTCTTCGGCGCGTTCGGCCAGGTGCAGGCGGGCGCCGGCAGGCCGCGCGCGCGACGACGGGCGCACGGTGCGCGCGACGACGCCGGAGGACGTCGCCGTCATGCTCGCCTTCGCGCGCAAGGTCGATCGTCGTGCCCGGCTACGGGATGGCGGTCGCGCAGGCGCAGCACGACGTGCGCGCAGCTCGCGGACCTGCTCGAGGAGCGCGGCGTCGACGTCAGGTACGCGATCCATCCCGTCGCCGGGCCGCATGCCGGGCCACATGAACGTGCTGCTCGCCGAGGCGAACGTCCCGTACACGCAGCTCTTCGAGATGGACGAGATCAACCCCGAGTTCGCGCAGACGGACGTCGCGCTCGTGATCGGCGCGAACGACGTCACGAACCCGGCCGCGCGCAACGACCCGGCGAGCCCGATCTACGGCATGCCGATCCTCGACGTCGACAAGGCGCGCGAGCGTCGTCGTGCATGAAGCGCTCGATGAACCCCGGCTTCGCGGGCATCGACAACGAGCTCTACCTCGACCCGAAGACGACGATGCTGTTCGGCGACGCGAAGGAGTCGGTGCTGAAGCTGATCGCCGCCGTCAAGGCGCTCTAGGGCAGGCTCGGTGACCGTCCGGTCTTCAGCGCGCGCGACGTCGAGCGCGGCCGTCGCGCCGCACGACGCGTACGAGGCCGTGCGCGAGGCGTTCGTCGCGCACGCGCGCGGCGAGTGGACGATGCCGCCGAAGGTCTACGTCACGAACTACCCGGCGGGCGACTTCCGCGCGATGCCCGCGCTCGGCGGCGGGCACGCGCTGCTCAAGTGGGTGACGTCGTTCCCGGGCAATCCCGCGCGCGGGCTGCCGACCGTGACCGGGCTCGTGCTGCTCTCGGACGCCGAGGACGGCCGGCTGCTGGCCGTGCTCGACGCCGCCGCGGTGACCGCGCTGCGGACGGGCGCCGCCGGCCGTGCTCGCCGCCGAGACGCTCGGCTCGCGCGGACGGCGCGACGACGCCGTGGTCGGCTGCCGGCGTGAACGGCGCCGAGGCGCGCGCGGATGTTCGTCGCGCGCGGGCGCGACGCCGCTGGTCTGGGACGTCGACGAGGCGCGCGCGCGAGCGCGTCGCCGAGCGAGCTCGGCGCGCGGCGTCGCGGCGAGCGCGCGAGGAGGCGCTCGCCGTGCGACGTCGTCGTCACGGTGACGCCCGGGCGCGAGGTGCTCTTCCCCGAGGCTCGCTCCGAGCCGGGCCAGCACGTCGCGCTCATGGGCGCCGACGGGCCGGGCAAGGCGGAGATCGCGGTCGAGGAGCTCGCGCCGCGCGCGGATCTTCTGCGACGACTGGGAGCAGGCGAGCCACGGCGGCGAGCTCGCTGCCGCGGTCGCGGCCGGCGTCGTGGCGCGCGACGACGTCACCGAGCTCGGCGCCGTGCTCGCCGGCGAGGCCGACGGGCCGCCGCGAGCGCGGGCGAGATCACGCTCTTCGACTCGACCGGGCTCGCGATCCAGGACCTCGCGATCGCGCAGGCGGCGTCGAGCAGGCGGCGACGAGCTCGACCTGCCAGCGGCTCGAGCTGTAGACGCGCCGCTACTCGGCCAAGCAGCCGCGCGGGCTCGAAGAGCTCGAGCTAGCGGGTCGCGGCTCGCCGAGGATCGCCCGCGCGACGAGGCGCCGCAGGCGAAGCCGAGCACGTTGCCGTGGCCCGAGTAGCCGCCCGCGACCCAGAGCCCGTCGCCGCCGGGCACGCGGCCGACGACGGGCAGGAAGTCGGGGACGAGTGCCGAAGATGCCCGCCCAGCGGTGCGTCGACCGCAGGCGCGCGGCCGAGAGCTCCTCGACGAACGCGTCGAGCGCGTCCTGGACGGCGCGGCGTCGTGACCTCGTCGGCCGTGAACTCGGTGTCGAGCGAGACGTCGCGGAAGCCGCCGGCGACGAGCCGGCCGTCCGGCCGCTGGTGCCAGTAGTCGAAGCCGTGCCGGCCGTAGTGCGGGAACTCGAACAGCCGCTCCGCGATCGGCTCGGTGGCGATCATCTGGCCGCGCGTCGGGACGATCAGCCCCTCGAGCTCGCCGAGCAGGCCGCTCGGGTAGCCGTCGGTCGCGACGACGACGGTCGTCGCGCGTCGGTCTCGTCGAGCGACGCGACGCGCGTGTGCTCGCGGATCTCGGCGCCGGCCTCGGCGGCGCGCCGCGCGAGCCGGCGCACCAGCGCGCAGGCTGGAGCACGCCGTCGGGCGGATGGAAGAGCGCCGCCGGGTAGCGGCCCGCGAGCGGCGGCGGGAGCTCGTCGCGCCACTCGGCGGCGAAGCCGTCCGCGCGAGCGCCTCGTACTCGGCGCGCAGCTCGTCGCGCTCGTCCTCGTCGGCCGCGAGCCGCAGGCTGCCCGTCGCGCCGGAACGCGTCGCCCGCGAGCGTCGGCGATCGCGCTCGAGCGCGCGCTCGGTCCAGCGCCAGAGCGCGGCGCGGCGCGCTCGCGCGCCGATCGACTCGCGAGCACCGGGTACGGCGCGCGCCGCCGCGGAGCGCGAAGCCGCCGTTGCGGCCGCTCGCGCCGCCGGCGATCTCGCGCGCCTCGTGCAGGCGCACGCGCAGGCCCGCCTCGGCGAGCGCGAGCGCGCACGAGCATCCGTGACGCCGCCGCCGACGACGGCGACGTCGGCGGCCCGTCGAGCTCGGCGCTGCGGGCAGCGGCTCGGGCGGCTCGTCGAGCCAGTACGAGGCCGTCGACATGCGGCCGCGATCCTAGACCGGCTGCGCGGTAGACCCCGTCCTCGAGCGTCGACGCGCCCCGCCAGCTCGAGCTCCATGAGCGCCGCCGGCGCCTGCGCCGCGTCGAGCCCGGTCGCGCGCACGAGCTCGTCGGCCGTCAGCGCGCCGCGTCGCGCAGCCGCTCGAGCAGCGCGCGGCGACCGCCCGATCGGCGCCGGCGTCGGCTCAGCCGGCTCGAGCCCGAAGCACCTCGAGCACGTCCGCGGCGCACGTCACGGGCGTCGCGCCGAGCCGGAGCAGCGCGTTCGTGCCCGGCCGAGAGCGAGCCGTGATCTCGCCCGGGACGGCGAACACCTCGCGCCCCTCCTCGAGCGCGAAGTCGGCCGTGATCAGCGCGCCGCTCCGCTCGCGCGCCTCGACGACGACGGTCGCCGCGCAGAGCCCGGCGATGATCCGGTTCCGCGCCGGGAAGCGCCACGGCGCGGGCTCGACGCCGGGCGCGTACTCGGAGACGACGAGGCCGCGTCTCGCAGATGCGCCGCGCGAGCTCGGCGTGCGCGGCCGGGTAGTCGCGGTCGATCGCCGCAGCCGAGCACGGCGACCGTCGCGCCGCCGGCCTCGAGCGCGCCGCGGTGGCCTCGCCGTCGATCCCGCGCGCCAGCCCGCTGACGACGACGAGACCGGCGGCCGCGAGCTCGCGTCCGAGCGAGCGCGCGACCGAGCGGCCGTACGCCGAGCAGGCCCGAGCGCCGACGATCGCGACCGCTGGCGCGCCAGCAGCTCGAGGCGTCCGCCGCACCCGCGCAGGAAGAGCCCCGGCGGCGGATCGTGGATCGCGCGCGAGCAGCGGCGGGAAACGCAGGCATCGCGACGCCGGATCGCAGCCGAGCCGCTCGCTCACGCGCCGGCGAGGCGCTCGCCGGGCATCGCGGTAGGAAGCGCCTCGGCGACGTGCTCCGGCTCACCGTCCGCGCCCGCGAGCGCGGCGATCGTCGCGCGCCACGCGGCGACGCGCGCGCGTCCGCGCCCCGAGAGCGGCAGCGCTCGACCGCGCTCGAGAGCAGCTCCGCCGCCGCGCTCGGTCCGCCGCGGCGGCGCTCGAGCGCAGCCGCTCGCGCGCCGCGAGCGACGCGCGCCGCGACGGCGCCGACGCCTCGCTCGGCGGAGCGCGCGAGCTCGGCCGCGCGCGGCCGCGGCACGCGACGACGAGATCGAAGCGGTCGAGCAGCGCCCGCGAGAGCTTGTCGCGAAACGCGGCGAGCCGCTGCGGCGAGCACGCGCATTCGACCGCCGGATCGCCGCGCGCGCCGCACGGGCACAGGTTCATCGTCCCGACGAGCTGGAAGCGCGCCGGGAACAGCGCCTGCCCGCCGACGCGCGCGACCGCGACGAAGCCGTCCTCGAGCGGCTGCCGCAGCGCCTCGAGCACCGGGCGCGGGAACTCGGGCAGCTCGTCGAGGAGCAGGACGCCGCGGTGCGCGAGGCGCGACCTCGCCGGGCCGCGGGCCGGGCCCGCCGCCGACGATCGCCGCCGTCGAGGCGCTGTGGTGCGGCGCGCGAAACGGCGGCACCGCGACGAGCGCCCGCCCGGCGGCAGGAGCGCCGGCGACCGAGTGGATCGCGTCACCTCGAGCGCCTCCGCGCGCGTCGAGCGGCGGCAGGATGCCCGGCAGCCGCCGCGCGAGCATCGTCTTGCCGGTGCCCGGCGGGCCGGCGAGCAGCAGGTTGTGCGCGCCCGCGGCCGCGATCTCGAGCGCGCGGCGCGCGCGCTCCTGCCCGCGCACGTCGGCGAGGTCCGGGAGCGGCGGCGCTCGTCGACGTCGCGTCCGGCGAGCGGCTCGAACGGCGGGGCGTCGATCTCGCCGCGGAGGTACGCGACCGCCTCGGCGAGGTGCCGGACCGGCACCGGCTCGATCCCGGCGAGCGCGGCCTCGGGCGCCGACTCGGCGGCGCAGACGAGGCGCTCGAGCCCGGCCCGGCGCGCACCCTCCGCGACCGCGAGCGTCCCCGCGACCGGTCGCATCCGCCCGTCGAGCGCGAGCTCGCCGACCGCCGCGTGCTCGGCGAGCCGCTCGGGCGGGAGCTGCTGCGACGCGGCAGCACCGCCAGCGCGATCGGAAGATCGAAGCCCGATCCCTCCTTGCGCAGCGCCGCCGGCGCGAGGTTGACGGTGATCCGGCGGTGAGCGGCCACTCGAGCGCGGCCGAGACGACGCCGCTCCGGACGCGGTGCTTCGCCTCCTGGCAGGCGCGGTCGGCGAGCCCGACGATCGCGAAGCCCGGGCACGCCCGGCTGGAGGTGCGCCTCGACCTCGACGCGGCGCGGGTCGAGCCCGACGAGAGCGTGGGTGACCGCGCGTGCGAGCACCGCCGCGACGGTAGGCGCGAAGGCGGTACGGATGGTGCACGCCTTCGTGCCGAGAGAGGCTACGAAGTGGCTAGGGCGTGTAGCAGAGGGCGTAGACCGTGAACGTGCTCGACTGCTGCCGCTGTCGTTCAGGCCGGACGCCGAGGAACCCGACGACCTGGTTCTGACGCGTTCGAGCACCGGCGTGAGCGCGCCGGTGAACAGCTCGCGGTCGGCGGTCGTCGTCACTCCAGGACGTGCCGCCCGAGATCGCGCGCTCGTCCCCTGGCACATGGCGCGTGACCGCGCGCGTGTTGTACGCGCCGTTCTCGGCCAGGCCGCCGTCGACGAGCTTCGAGCTGCGGCGGACCGTGATCGCGCCGATCACGCCGGCCGGACCGGCGGCGCCGGCGGCGCCTGTGCGGGCCAGCCGGCCCCTGCGGGCCGGTCGGGCCTGCGGGAAGCTGACCTGGCGCGAAGTCGGAGCGGAGGAGCGAGCGGTTCGCGACCTTCGCCGAGTTGATCGCGTTGTTCCGGATCTTCGGATTCGTCACCGCGCCGTTCATGAGTTGCGGGGTCCCGACGATGTTCCGCGCCGAGCTGCGTTGACGGCGGCGACGCTCGGTCCCGCCGAGCGCGACGAGCAGCGCGAGACAGGCAACGACCATCGCCGGTGAGGGCCGGCGCAAGAGCTTTCTCATGTCGTACCCCTTTCTCCGTAACCTGCCTGCGGCCAGGCTACCCCGACGATCGGCCGACCCCTCAGGCGCCAGCGGATCGCTTACGTTTCCCGTACAGCGACGAGAACGGACTCGAAGTACTCGCCCGAGCGGCGGCCGGTGCGGCGGTTGACATGGCGCTCGAGCCGATCGACGAGCCGCAGGCCGCTCCGCTCGCAGGATCTCCGGGTAGAGATCGCGCCGATCGTTGACGACGACGAGCACCGGCGCCCCAGGCGCGAGCGACTCCGCGTGGCGACGCGAGGACGCGCGCGATCCCGGTCCACGTACTCCTCGAGCGCCGCGCCGGCTCGTCCCGCGAGCGGCGGCGCCGAGCTCGCGCTCGCGCCGGTCGTCGAGCCCGAGGAGCTCGTACGCGTAGCGGTGCTGCTCGTGGTAGTCGATCAGGCCCGGATAGGGCGGCGAGGTGACGATCGCGTCGAAGGCTCCGCCGAGCGCGACGTCGGTCGCAGTCGCCGTGGAGGACGTCGCGCTGCGCGTCCCGGCCCGCACGCTTCTGGAAGGCCTTGATCCGCTCGAGCGTGTCGAGGAGGTAGCGGGCGAGGAACTTGTCGGCCTCCTGGACCGGCGCGCATGTCGCGGCGGTGCTTGTGGCACCAGTACGGCTCGCGCTGCGGGACGCGCGGGAAGTCGAGGTCGAAGTGCGTCGTGAGCCTGCGCCGACCGCGCCGCGCGCGCGAGCACGACGCGAAGGACGTCGGCGTGCTCGTAGTCGTCGAGGATCGAGCGGAAGTGGAGGAGCTCGGCGGCGGCCCCCGGCGCGAACCACTCGCGGACATAGCCGCGAGGACGGCGCGCGCGAGCGGCCGCGCCGCTCGAGCGCGCCTCGCAGATCGCGTCTCGAGCTGGAAGAGGTCGTAGCGGCGGTCTTCACGCGCATGAGCAGGCAGTTGAAGGCGGCGATGTCGATGCCCGACGGCGTCGTAGCCCGACTCGAGGCACTGCACGAGCGTCGTCCCGGAGCCGGCGAACGGGTCGAGCACGCGGCCGCCCGGCTTCACGTAGCGGTCGAGAAGCGCCTCGACGAGCTGCGGCACGAACTTCCCGAGGTACGGGTGCAGCCGGTGGACGTGCTTCGTGCGCTCGCGCTCGGGAAGCTCCGCCTCCGACCACGAGAGGTGGAGATCCTCCGAGAGCCCGTCGTAGAGCGCCGCCTGCGTCGGAGCCATGACGCGCTCGTTCGACGGCGGCCAGGCGCGGTCCTACGTCAGCGGAACGCGCTCGACACGCCGGCCGCACACTCCCGCGGCCTCGAACGTGACCTCCAGGCCCGACGAGCTCGGGATGGGCCGCGAGCCAGCCGGCCGCGGCGGTGTGCACGCGGCGAACCTTCTCCTCGTCGATCATCTCGAGCGGATGGCCGAACGCGCGCGCCACCCTTCTCCTTCACCTCGACCACGAGGACGCGCCGCCCGCGCCGCAGGACGAGGTCGAGCTCGTACCGCCGACCCGTGCGTTCGCCGCGAGCAGCCGGTATCCGCGAAGACGGTAGTGGCAGAGTGCGCGGCGCTCGCCGCGATTCACGCGCGCCTCGTAGCAGGCGGCCTGGAACGAGCGGCGGTGAAGCTCGGACGGCCCGAACGCGCGGACGGCCTCGTTGTGCGCCGGCGTGATGTAGCCCACGTGCGAGATGAAGCCGTAGCGCGGATACAGCGCGTCGAGCCGGCGCATCACGCGGTCGCGCACGACCTTGGCGACGATCGACGCGGCCGCGATGGCCGCGCTGCGCGCGTCGCCGTCCACGAGGGCACAGTGTGGCGGCGCGGACGGCCCGAGCCGGAACCCGTCGACGAGGCAGGCATCGGCAGGTGGATGGAGGTCGCCGAGCACGGCGCGCAGGCCGGCGAGGTTCGAACGGTGCAGCCCGTCACGGTCGATCGCGCCGACGGGCACGATTCGCACGCTGATCGCCGCCGCGCACGCGCCGACGGCCTCGAAGAGGACCTCGCGCTCGTCGACGGAGACCTGCTTCGAGTCGTTCAGCGCGGCGAGCGGCCGGACCCGCGCGACCACGAAGGTGTCGTAGTCGAGGAGGACGCCCGCGACGACGAGCGGCCCGGCGAGCGAGCCGCGACCCGCCTCGTCGGCACCCGCGACGAAGCGGACGCCGAGCTTGCGATCGAATCCGAGGAGACGCTGGCCGCTGGATCGAGCCACGCGGCCGAGAATACTCGCTAGCGCTGCCGGAGTTCGCGGACGCGCGCCTTCTTCCCCACTCTCTTGCGCAAGTAGTAGAGCTTCGCGCGGCGCACGTCGCCGATCGCCGTGACCTCGAGCTTCTCGATCTTCGGCGAGTGGAGCGGGAACGTCCGCTCGACACCGACGCCGAACGACTGCTTCCGCACCGTGAACGTCTCGCGAAAGCCCGAGCCCTGCCGCTTGATCAGATGCCCTCGAAGACCTGGATCCGCTGCCGGTTTCCCTCGATGACCTTGAAGTGGACGCGCAGCGTGTCACCCGCCTTGAACTGCGGCAGGTCCGTGCGCATGTGGCGCTGCTCGAGGCTCTCGATCGTCGTGTTCATCGGAAAGGAGGCGGCCGGAAAGGCCGGCGCGCATGTTAGCCAGTCCAGCGCGCATGCGGGATCTGGCGACCGTCGCAGATTCGGAGACTCTGGTCGCAGAATCTGCGCTTAGCGGAACGAAATGCTTTGAGGCGGCCAGTAGGTCATGAAGACCTTGCCGATGAGGTTCTCCTCGGGAACGGAGCCCCAGACACGTGAGTCGCATGACTGCGAGCGGTTGTCGCCCATGACGAAGTACTTCCTTGGGGCACCTGAACGTCTCCT
>CAWDIV010000020.1:0-60131 GCA_963802355.1 uncultured beta proteobacterium
CTTCTCCGAGTACTCCGCGCACCATTCGGACGCTCCGGCCGATCCAACCAGCGCCGTAGGACTGCGGCTTGAGTTCTACCGCAACTCCCTCGCGATCATTCGCGACCACCCGTTAATCGGAGTCGGCACAGGCGGCTTCCGGTCTGCCTACGCGGAAAAGGTGAAGGGCTCGGGAATGTCGCCCACAGCCAACCCGCAC
Organism: uncultured beta proteobacterium; assembly: GCA_963802355.1. Taxonomy (GTDB): domain Bacteria; phylum Pseudomonadota; class Gammaproteobacteria; order Burkholderiales; family SG8-41; genus SG8-41. The sequence continues at coordinate 200 of CAWDIV010000020.1, forward strand.
AACGAGTCCTCCTCATTGCAGTACAACTCGGCATCGTCGGGGTGCTGGCCATGCTTTACATGTTCTGGGCAGCAATGGCGCCTCGCGCCACGGCTCGCCTCACCGCTGGAAACCCACGTCGCGCGCGGACTGGTGTTGATGATAGCCATCGGCTGCCTGTTCAACTCGCTGCTGCTCGATCACACCGAAGGGCTGCTCTTCGCCTGGCTCACGGGCCTGCTCTACGCGGGGTTACAATCGAAGCGTGATGAGTGAGGTAAAAATGCAGCATCGCCATCGTCACTCGTCACCCGTCACTCGTCACTCGCCATGAAACTGTCGGTCATCGTCATCACCTTCAACGGCGAGGGCTTGATCCGTCGCTGCGTCGAATCGGTTGCCTGGGCGGACGAGATCGTCGTGGTGGACTCCGGAAGCACCGATCGGACGATGCAAATCTGTCGCGAGCTGGGTGCGCAGGTGCACTTGATCACCGACTGGCGCGGCTGCGGACCGCAAAGAAATCGCGCGCTCGAGCGGGCGTGCGGCGAGTGGGTGCTGGCGCTCGACCAGGACGAGTGGGTCACGCCGGAGCTGCGGGCAGAGATCGCGCGTGTCCTGGAATCCCCCGGTGAGCATGCGGCTTATCGGATGCCGCGCCGGTCGAGTTTTTGCGGGCGCTACATGCGTCACTCCGGCTGGTGGCCGGATTACATCAATCGCCTGTTCCGGCGCGGCGCCGCGCGATTTTCCGAGGACCATCTCCACGACCGGCTGATCGTCAGCGGCGCAACGGGAAAACTTAGGCGGCCGCTGATGCACGAAGCGATCAACGATCTCGACCAGATGATTGCGAAGATGAACTCGTATTCTTCGGCCAGCGCCGCCATGTTCCATAGCCAGGGGCGCCGGGCATCCATTCGGACGGCCTTGTTGCACGGCTGGTGGGCCTTCACGCGCACCTATTTTCTGCGGCTGGGATTCCTGGACGGAAGGGAAGGCCTCATGCTCGCAGTCGCCAACGCCGAAGGCTCCTATTACCGTTACCTCAAACTGATGCTTCTCGCCGAGAAGGCGGGTGATAAGTGATGTGTGATTATGTGTGATAGGTGACGAGCAACCGCTCAAGTCAGTGCCGATTCTTTCACAGCCACCTATCACTTATCACTCATCACGTATCACTCATCGCAGCGCGGATGCGCACAGCAGTTATCCTCACCACCTACAACCGGCCCGACGCGCTCGCTGCCGCGCTCGAGGGCTACCTTGCCCAGGATACGCACGCATTCGAGCTCATCGTTGCCGACGACGGATCGACCGGGGAGACGCGCCGGCTGATCGAAGACTACGCGCGCGGCGCGCCGTTTTCGCTCCAACACGTGTGGCAGGAGGACCGGGGGTTTCGCGCTGCCGCTGCCCGCAACCGCGCCCTCGCCGCCACGGCCGCCGATTACGTGATCTTCAGCGACGGCGATTGCGTGCCGCCTGCTCAATTCGTCAGCCGCCACGGAGCGCTCGCCGAACCGGGATATTTTGTCGCCGGCAACCGCATCTTGTTGGCCGCGCGGCTTACCAGCCGAGTGCTGCGCAATCGCGTGCCCATACATCAGTGGCGTCACAGTGAGTGGCTGGCCGCATGGCTGAGAGGCGATGTCAACCGGTTGCTCCCGCTGCTTACGCTTCCGGACGGCGCATTCCGCAAGCGCGCGCCCCGGCGGTGGAAAGGCGTGAAGACCTGCAACGTGGCGGCCTGGCGCGCCGATCTCGAGCGCGTCAACGGCTTCGACGAGTCCTACGCGGGCTGGGGGCTCGAGGATTCCGATCTCGTGATCCGGCTCACTCACGCCGGCGTCAGGCACAAGAGCGCCCGTTTCGCGGCGCCGGTGTTTCATCTGTGGCACGAGGAGTGGGACCGCAGCCGGCTGTCCGAGAACCAGCGGCGTCTGGACGAGATTCTTTCTTCCCATCGCATCGAAGCTTCAGTGGGCCTGCGCCAGCACTACGGAGCCGCGGCCACGGAATCACGCTGAAATACTGGATCGGAAGCCACAGCAATTCAGGGTTTTCTCCTGACCTTCGAAATGGTTTCAATACCTACGCCGCAGCCCCGTTCGGTCCTGGTGATCGTGACGCGGCGCATCGGCGACGTGCTGCTTGCCACGCCGTTGATCCGCTCGCTGAAGAGCGCCTGGCCGGAAACCGAGGTGGATGCTCTGGTGTTTGAGGGCACGCAAGGGGCTATCACCGCCAATCCGGACCTGAGACGCATCCTGACCGTCCCGGAGCGCCCAAGCCTGCCCACCCACCTCGCCCTGGCCGTACGTCTGCTGCGGCGCTACGACCTTGCCCTCTCCCTGCTGCCCGGCGACCGGTCGACGATGTACGCGTTCCTCGCTGGACGCCGGCGCGTGGGGCTGCTCCTGCCTGTGAAAAAGGAGGCATGGAAACGGCGTTTGCTGCACCGCTGGATACCGTTCGACACTTTCAACACCCATACCGTGCTCATGTACCTCGCTCTGGCCGACGCGCTCGGCATAACGCGCTGCAAGAACGTGATACTCACGTGGAGCGCCGAGGACGCACAGCGCGTGAACGACTTGCTCGGTCCTGGCGCCGGCCGGTCGCTCGCGGTACTGCACACCTACCCGAAGTTCAACTACAAGTTGTGGCGCGCCGAGGGCTGGACCGAAGTCGCGCGCCACCTCTCGGCTCGTGGTTACCGCGTCGTGCTGACGGGCGGAAACGAGTCCGCCGAGCTCGAGTACATCGCCCGGCTCATGCGCGGTCTGCCGGCAGACACGCTCAATCTTGCAGGGCGACTCACGCTGGGCGGCGTCGCCTGCCTCGTGAGCCGCGCGGCGGTTTTCGTAGGCGCCGATACGGCGATCACACACATGGCCGCAGCGGCGGGCGTACCGACCATCGCGCTCTACGGCCCGACCGATCCGGTCAAGTGGGGACCGTGGCCGGAAGGCTATGTGGGGAGCGGCAGCCCCTGGCGCCGGCTCGGCAGCCAATCCGTGGGGAGGGTGCGGCTTATCCAGGGCAATGCTGCGTGCGCACCGTGCCACAAGGAAGGATGTGACCGGCAGGTGACAAGCTTCAGTGATTGCCTGCAGCAGCTGCCTGCGGCGCAGGTGATCGCGGCCATAGAATCAGCGCTCAACGAGCGGTAACACTGCGTCGCCGATGAGGCACGTCACCGCCTTCAGGCGGCGAGCCAGCGCAGAGTGCGGCTCAATCCTTCCTCGAACGCGGTGGCGGGCTGCCAGCCAAGCTCGGCACGGGCGAGCCCGATGTCGAGCACGTTGGCGGGAACGTCGAACTTGCGGCCCGGCAGATAACGCCGCTCCACGGGACGGCCTATCACACGCTCGATTGCGGCAACGACTTCATTGAGATCGCGGCCGACACCGCTGCCGACGTTGATGATCCTGCGGGGGCCCCGGTAGTCGAGCGCGCGTGCCAGAGCTGCCGCGACATCGCCCACATATACGTAGTCCCGCACCACGCTGCCGTCGCCCCAGATTTCGATCGGCTCCCCCCGGTGCACCCGGTGCAGAAACGCGCCGACGGCGCCCTGCCCGGATTCGACCCGCTGGCGTTCCCCGTACGGATTGGCGACCCGCAGCACGCAGTAATTCATCCCGTGCAGCACGCGATATAGCTCGAGGTATTTCTCGATCGCCAGTTTGGTGATGCCGTAGGAGGATATCGGAAGGGTCGGGTGCTCCTCGGTGATCGGAACGGTACGGGGCACGCCGTATACCGTGCCACCGGAGGAAACGAACACGACCTTGCCCGGTCCCACGAGCCGCCAGGCATCGAGCAGGCGCAGCGTACCGAGGACGTTGCTCTCGACATCGGCGGCCGGATCCTCGTTCGAGGACCCCGGCAGCGTGGTCCAGGCCAGGTGAAACACCGCCTCGCAGCCGTCGATCGCCTGCCGCAAGTCCTGCGCATCGAAGCAGTTTCCGCGTATCCATTCCACATCACCCCGAGGAAAACCCCTCACCGCGCCCCGATCGAGCAGGTCGAAGACGCGCACCACATGTCCGGCATCCAGCAGCCGCTCCGCAAGATGAGAGCCGATGAAACCGGCGCCGCCGAACAGTGCGCACCTCATCCCGGGGCCGCCCCGTGCTCCGCCCGCGGCCCGGCGTTCAGCGACATGGCGTCATCTTTCCGTCGATCAAAAGCACCATTAACTCAGGCGGCGGTAAGGAACTGGGTGCGATACAACCGGTCGTAGATGCCGCCGCGCTCCAGCAGCTCGCGATGGGTTCCGATCTCCGCGATGCGCCCGTGGTCGAGCACGACGATGCGGTCGGCCTTCTCCACGGTGGAGAGGCGGTGCGCGATCACCAGCGTGGTGCGGCCGCGCATGAGCGCTTCCAGCGCCGCCTGCACGTGGCGCTCGGATTCCGTGTCGAGCGCCGAGGTCGCTTCGTCCAGCACGAGCACCGGCGCATTCTTGAGTAGCGCCCGCGCAATCGCGATCCTCTGGCGCTGGCCGCCGGACAGCTTTACGCCGTTCTCGCCCACCAGCGTTGCCATCCCTTCGGGCAGCGCGCGAATGAACTCCATCGCGTGCGCCGCCTCGGCGGCAGCGGCGATATCCTTTTCGCTCGAAGGGTTCATCGCGCCGTACGCGATGTTCGCCGCCACCGTATCGTTGAACAGCACGATCTCCTGGCTGACCAGCGCGATGTTGGCGCGCAGACTCGCCAGCGTGAGCGACTCGAGATCGTGGCCGTCGAGCAGCACGCGGCCGCGGGTAGGGTGATAGAAGCGCGGCACGAGGTTCGCGAGCGTGCTCTTGCCGGCGCCCGAAGGCCCGACCAGCGCGACGGTTTCGCCCGGAGCGATCGCGAGATTCACGGCATCGAGCGCGGGGCGCGCGGGACCGCCATAACTCAGGGTCAGGTTCTCGAACCGGATCTCGCCGCGCGCGCGGGCTATCGCGATGGCGCCCCGGTCCGCCTCCTCGGGCCGATCGAGCAGCCCGAAGATGCTCTCGGCGGCCGCAAGTCCCTTCTGCAGGTGCTCGTTCATATCCGTGATGCGCTTGAGCGGCGCCGTGAGCAGCAACATCCCGGTGATGAATGCCGCGAACTCGCCCACGGAGAGCTGCGCGACGCTCGACTGCAGCGTCGCGATCCAGATGATCACCGCGAGCGCCACCGCCGCGATCAACTGCACGACCGGCGCGCTCGCCGCCGCCGCCGAGATCTGCTTCATGACGTGGCGGCGCACCCGGTTCGCCTCTTCGTCGAAGCGACGCTTCTCGTACGCCTGCCCGCCGTAGAGCTTGACCACGCGATGGCCGCCGATCGCCTCCTCGAGCACCTGGGTGATGTAGCCCATCGCCTGCTGGACCTCGCGGCTGGAGGCGCGCAGTCGCACGCTGATGGCGCGCACGACCAGCACGATCAGGGGCGCCATAATCAGTGCGAGCAGCGTGAGCGCCCAGTTGAGCCACAGCAGGTAAGCCAGGAGCCCGATGATGGCGAGCGAGTCTTTGAATACGAGGGTGAGCACGCTCGTAGCAGCGGCCGTCACCTGAGTGACGTCGTAGGTAAGCTTGGAAACCAGGGTGCCCGAAGGCTCATCGTCGTAGTACGCCGCCGGCAGCGCGAGCAGCTTCGCGAACATCGCGTTGCGCAGGTCGGCGACCACGCGGCTGCCGACCCAGCCCATGGCATAGGAGCCGAGATAGCTGGCGAGGCCGCGCAGCACGTACAGGCCCAAGAGCGCTGCCGGGATCCAGCGTATGACGGTGGTGTTCCTTTCGATGAAGGCGCCATCGATCAGCGGCTTCATCATCGCCGGCAGTACCGGCTCGGTGGCCGCGAGGATGACCATGCCGAAAATGCCGAGAGCGAACACGCGCCAGTACGGCCTGACGTACGCGAGCAGCCGCAGGTAGAGCGCGGTATTAGAACCTATCTCAATAGTAGGCACGTGTGCGACGGAGGCAATGTGGGATGCAGTTCAAGGAGGAGAGCCCGAAGCAATATGTCGATATTGCGAGGGCTCCCGACGAAGAAATGCGCCCAGATTGCCCCGTCCCTTCGGGTTGCGGCCAGGACGGTCGTCTGCTGCGTTGCCCGCCTTGACCATATCGACAGGCTGGCTCCTGAATTTCATTCAGGAGGCAGCCCGGCCTGCGCCGGGCGCCTTGCATACGGTCCGTCCTGGCCACAACGCATCACGCGCCTACTATTGAGATAGGTTCCATCAGGGCGAACGATAACAAACATGAATTACGCCGGCCAGTGCCGACGTAATTCATCATCGAAGCAACAATCCAGGAATAGCTGCACGAGTCTTCGAGCAAGCCACCGGGACTCGTAGGAATCGCTATCGGGCAGTCAACAATATCCTGGTCGGGTGAGAACCGTTCTGTCTCCGATAGTGCCCTCGGTAAGGAATATCCGCGCGAAAGCGCGGAATTCCTCAGCGGAAGGTGTACTGCGCCGACACGAACAGCGCGCGTTCGGGAGCCGGCAGGGCGGCGTAGGTGGGAAAGCCGGTAAACACGCCGTAACTGAAATATTTCTCGTTGAAGAGGTTCTTCACGCTCGCGGCGAGGAGCCAGTCGCCCAGTGGCGTGCGTGAGCTTGAGGTCCACCACCGTGTAGGCCGGCATCTTGCGTCCGAAGGTATTGGTCTCGTCCGAATCGAAGGTCTGCTCCCCGACGTAGCGCACCGACGCATCGAGGCGGCGTGCGCGGAGTGAACGCCCAACCCAAGCCGGCGTTTGCCGCATGCTGCGGCACGAGCGGCACGTGGTTGCCGGCAATGCTGATACCACCGAAGTTGCCGGAGCGGAACTCCGCTTGCGCGTAGGTGTAGTTCGCGTACAGATCCACGCCGCCCGTGAATTGCCAGCGGCCATCGACTTCGAAGCCGGAGCGGCGGGTCGGCGGCAGATTGCGGTTCGCGAACGTGAGCGGATCGAAGAAGATCTCGTTGTCGATTTCGCTCTGATAGAGCGCGAGACGGTAGCGCCCGGGGCCCGCCTGCGCGTCGAGCCCGATCTCGTAGTCGTCCGACGTCTGCGGCTCGAGCCTGCGTGACGCGTCGCAGTGAACAGGCTGTAGTTGTCGTTCACGTTGGGCACCCGGAAGCTGCGGCCCGCCTTGCCGTAGGCGAAGACGTTCGCGACGATTCTCTGCCGCGCGGCGATCTCCCAGGCAGTGAGGGTGCGCTTGCGGCTGTCTGCGGCCGCAGGATTGGTCGAGTCGTTGACGGCGTAGCTCACGCGATGCTGCGCGCAACCCGAACGCGAGTGACGTGTCCGCTGAGAGGGCCATCGTGTGCTGGAGCGTAGACCGCGGCATTGCGCTGGGTCGCAGTGGGGCCGGCCCACGATCGAGGGACCCGCGGTAGCATCGAAATCCCACTCGTCGTAATCGACGCCGACTACCAGGCTGTTCTCCCAGCCGCCGGACGCGATGCGGCAGCTTGAACCGGGGCGTGAGCGACCAGACCTTACGCGCGTCTCGACATTGTTGCGGAACGGCGTGGCGACGAAGAACGAAGCATCGGTGTCCTTTGAGCGGTATCCCAAGTTGGCGGCCAGCTCGCCCGCGGCGAGCTTCGTTTCTCCGCCGAGGTTGACGTAGCCGCTTCGCAAGGTGCCGAAGTCGCCGGGCGTAGCAGCCTGCCGGCGGATTGCTGTGCGATCTGCGCCTCGCTGATCGAGCCGGGGAAGCCCTGCCGCTGCTCGTCCGCACCGAATTTGAGCGACAAGCGAGCCGGCCGATCCCCACCAGCGCGCGTCCGCCTGGGCGTTGTCGATACGCACGCGGTTGTTGTCTCGGTAGTTGTCGCTTTCGTAGTGACCGGCGTTGGCGCGCAATCCCACGCTCTCGCCGCCGAGGTTCAGTCCGGCGCGTGCGTCGTAGGTGGCGTAAGCTGCCCGCGCCGCCATAAAGCGTCGCGGAGCGTTCGCCGCGCCGCGGCGCCTTGGTGATGATGTTGATGGTGCCGCCGGTCGCGCCGCTGCCATAGAGCACCGCGCCGCTACCGCGCAGGATCTCGATGCGCTCGATGGCGTCGAGCGGGATCGCCGCCCAATTGACCGGGGTCTGCTCGTTCTCGCTGATGCGCTGCCCGTCGAGCAGCACCAGAGTGTTCTGATCGCCGAAGATGCCGAAGCCGCGCATGTCGACCTGCAGGTTGGGCGATCCGGACAGGTCGCGGGTGCGGATGCCGGAAAGCGTGCGCAGGAGCTCGGGCACGGTCGTGGCCGTGCTGCGCCTGATGTCCTCCTCGGTGATGCACCTGCACGCCGATCGGAAATCGCTCGCCGGGTTCGCTGAAACGCGTCGCGGTGACGATGACCGGGGGACCGTAGGTGACGGCTTTGATCGGCTGCAAACATGCGCACGCCGTGGCCGACAGCACGGCGGCGATACCCGTCGCAAGCTTCATGTGTGCTCCCAGCAGCCTGTCGGCTGAGGCATCCGGACACGCTGCTCCTCGCGCATGCCCGCCGCATGCAATGGCACAGAGAGGAGACGCGTTGGAGCGAGATCGGACAGGAAAAAACGCCGGACCAGTCGCAACCCCGCGACATCACCTCACCATGGTCCGGGCCGGTATACGGGCTTGCGAGAACTTGATCCACCGCCTTCCCAAGAGGAATGGCTCGAACGTTCGTTCGACCCATTCCTTACCGGAAAACCGTTGAATGAATCTCAAGCAGCTTGCCGATCGCGTGCTGCCGGAGGGTCATCTCGCGACAGTCGCAAATTTCTCAGTGGCTGGCAGCCCTACACGGCTTGTTCATCGTGATGAGGTTCCCTGGCGGACCCACGCTCGCTCACCGTTGCGGGGGCAGCACAGGCTTCAGGAAATCAGGAAATCAACCGCCGATCCTGATTTACTCCTGTTTCCCGTTTAACCCGGCGCGTAATGCACGCCAGGCACCCGGTACCGCGCTCGCCTCGACGCACGCCTACGGATGGCGTGGCGCGGCGGGCACACGCGATTGTAAACGGCGGCGGGGACACCTCAAAGGGTTTCTTGCGGCGCGTCAGGCCTTTAAAGATCGCCGCATACCGGTCTTGCTGGAAGGATTGCAATGGGGCGACAACGAGTGCATCGCTGCAACGAAGTGCGGCGGCGGGCTTGATGCCAAATCACATTCAATGTTGTCCGTTAGCAGTTGACTTAACGGAATTTTCCCGCCTATAGTGTGCGCATGGAAACGGAACTGAAATCGCTCGAACAAAAAATGAGTCAAGTTGTCGAGTTGTGCCATCGTCTGCGCATCGACAACCAGCAATTGCGCCAGCAGTTGGCTTCCGCCTTGAGCGAAAACAAGCAGCTCGCCGAAAAAATCGGCACGGCGAGCGACCGCTTGGAGAACCTGCTTCATCAGTTGCCCGAGGACGACGCATGAGCGCGGACGCAAAGGGCCTGCAGATCAGCGTCATGGGGCGCGAATTTCGCGTTGCTTGTCCGGAAAACGAGCAGAAAGGATTGCTCGAGGCGGTGGAATACCTCAACAAGAAGATGGACGAGATCCGCGACACACGGGAAAGTGGTCGGGCTCGAGCGCATTGCGATCATGGCCGCTCTCAACATCGCGCACGAGTTGCTCTCGACCAAGGTCGGCGGCGGTTTTGACATCGCCGAGGTAAAGCGTAGAATGAATCACATGGAGACAATTCTCGATCAGGCGATGTTCGATCAGAGTAAATTGTTCTGACTCATGTTTCGATATCCCCTGCAGTGTTCGCCCTAGGCCTTAGATTCTCTAGACCAACATTGTTGAATCAGGGCGCCGACTCAAGCAGCACCGGTGTGCGCCTCCTACACGGAAGCGCCTAAAGGGCTCGGAAGGCGACCGACCTTGAACCGTTGGTTCAAGAGGGCAGGTCTGACGGCACAGGTGGGGGGCCAGCATGAAAAATGCGGCGCTAGCGCCGCATTTTTTTTAAAGGTGTCAGGAACCTTTTCCGGTGTTCTCGGGCTGCATGTTCGTTTAGGTATTCATTGAAAACGCATCCGATCGAAGAAACAGGGTTCCTGACACCTTTAATGAAATACTGGCTGCTCAAGTCCGAACCCACCACCTACGGCATCGACCACCTGGCGAAGGACAGGTCACTGCGTGGACCGGCGTGCGCAACTACCAGGCGCGCAATTTCATGCGCGACGAGATGCGCTCCGGCGACCGCGTGTTTTTTTACCATTCGAGCTGCGAGGTGCCCGGCATCGCCGGCATCGCCGAAGTGCGCGGGCCCGCCTACCCGACGAGACCCAGTTCGACCGGAAGAGCCCGCAATACGACGCCGCCGCGACGCGCAAGAGCCGCGCTGGTTCAACGTGGACGTGAAGTTCGTGAAGAAAACGCGCACGGTGGGCCTTGCCGAGCTGCGCGGCCACCCGCAGCTGAAGAACATGCAGATCCTCAGGCGCGGCAACCGGCTCTCCATCACGCCGGTTACGAAGGCCGAGTGGGAGTGCATTCAGCGCCTTCTGAAGGATGAAGGATGACGGATGAGGGATGACCCGCAGTGACGGGAAGTCATACATCCAGCGTCAGCCTATCCGCCTATCATCCTTCGCGACGTCGATGCGCCTCATCCGAGCCGCAAGAGCCGCGCGGCGTTGCCCCACAGAATCTGCTCGCGCTGCCCATCGTCGAGCGATTTCATACTCGTTCACGATTCTCACTGGATCGTTGTAAGCGATGTCGAAACAGTAGTCGCTGCCCATCATGATGCGATCCGCGCCGACCAGACCGACGAGATAGTCCATGATGGGTTCCGAATAGGCGATCGTGTCGTAGGTGAAGCGCTTCAGATATTCGCTCGGCGGGCGTTTGATGACCTTGCATTCGTTGCGTATCTCGAATCCGCGGTCGAGCCGCCCCCGCAGTATCGGCAGCGCACCCCCGGCGTGCGGCAGGCTCACTTCCAGCTTGGGAAACGCGTCGAGCGCGCCGCTGAATATGAGGTGCGCTGCGGCGATCGCGGTATCGAAAGGATTGCCCAGCAGATTGATGAGATAGTACTGCTTCAGGCGCTCGTTGTTGATCATCATCGGGTGCAGGAAGATCGGCAGCCCCAGATCGGCGCAGCGCTCGTAAACGGGGAAAAAACTGCGGTCGGACAACTCGCGGTCGCGCACCGCCGTCGCCATATACACGCCGCGTATCCCCGGCAGCGTTGCGGCCCGCTCGAGCTCTTCCAGCGCCAGCCTGGCGTTCTGGAACGGCAGACAGGCGAACCCGATGAACCGGTCAGGATGCTTCCGGTGCGCCTCGGCGACCGCGTCGTTGAAGGCCACACACAGCCTGTGCCCCAGATCGTCGTCCGCCCAATAAACCATCGGCTGCGTCAACGACAACGCGTGCATGCGCAGACCGGTACGGTCCATCATCCGCAAGCGCTCATCGAGGTCGTAGAAGGCGCTGGTGATGGGCCCGGTGCGCAGCAGCAATCCGACCTGGATGAACCTCGAGCCCGAGGCATCCGTGATCACGGCTGTGCCGCAACGCTCGCCATGATCCGCGACGAGTTTCAGATACGACTCCGGGAAATAGTGCGCGTGCGTGTCGATCGTTAACGGCAGTGCCACTGGTTCCCTCCGGGGCTGGTAGGTAGTAGCAAGTATCCAGTATCTAGAAGTCAATTCATAAATAGTTATGGCGACTTGACCGAGCGTACGAGGGTGTCAGGAACCTTAGAGTTTAGGGTTCCTGACACCCTTACGATAGAGGATCGCAAGCGGTTGGGCCCGCCACCGACTAACTTGCGAAGAATGTGTTTCTCCTCAGCCTTGCGCGGGGTCGAATGTACATCAGTCATTTATGAAATCAGTTCTAGTACCTCTTATTGTTACTCGCTACTCGCTACTCGTTACTCGTTAAGTGCCGCTTGAAGAAATCGACGGTCAGCCCGAGCGCGCGGTCCGCCTCGGGCTTGCTGTAAGTCTTCCCGCCGTGACGGGCGAACGCATGGTCCGCTCCCGGATACTTGTGGATGGTGACCAGCGGATGGGGCGAGAGCCTGCGCTCCAGGAGATCGTTCACTTCCGCCTGCACCCAGCGATCGCGCATCGCCATGTGCAGCATGAAGGGCCGGTGCAGGTTACCCGCTTCGCGGATATGGTGCTCGATGTAGGTGCCGTAATAGGCGACCGCGCAGTCGATATCCGTGCGGCAGCACATCAGATAGCAGAGCTTGCCCCCCAGGCAATAACCGACCGCGCCGACTTTACCGTTGCACTCGGGGATGCCTGCCAGGAACGCGGCGGTGTCCTCCATGTCGCGCACACCGAGGTCGTAGTCAAAATCGTAATAGAGATCGAACGCCTTCTGCACGTGCTGCGGGTTGGCATCCGACAGCTCCACGCCGGGCTCCTGCCGCCAGAAGAGATCCGGAACGAGGCAGACAAAGCCCGCCTCCGCGAATTCGGCCGCGTGGCGCCGCATCGTGTCGTTGACGCCCCAGATTTCCATGATCGCGACGATGGCTCCCGCCGGAGTGCGATCCGGAAAGGCGACATGGGCGTCCATCACGCCGTCGCGGAGCTTGACGCGTATGTTCCGCGTTCTCATCGCGAAGCTATCGCAAAATCAAAACCAATGAGCCACAGATATCTGTGGCTGAAAATGGCTTCTACGATTGCTTTCCTTTCAGGCCGGCAGCCTTGATCACCTTGGCCCACTTCTGCATCTCCTCGCGCAGCAGCGCGGAGAATTCCTCCGGCGTGGACCCGATGCCTTCGACGGCGAGCGCGGTCAGCTTGTCCTTCACCTCGGATGCGGCCAATGCCCGCACCGTGTCACCGCGCACCTTGTTGACGATGGTGCGCGGCGTTCCGCGCGGCGCCACGATGCCGTACCAGCCGGTGGTATGGAAATCGAATCCGCTCTCCGCGACGGTCGGCACCTCCGGCAGCAGCGGCGTGCGCTTGGCACCGCCCACCGCGAGTGCGCGCAACTTGCCCGACTTCACGAAGGGCAACGCCGGCGACAGGCCGTTGAACATCATGGAGGCTTCTCCCGCCATCAGCGCGGTCTGGGCTGGCGCGGCTCCCTTGTACGGGAGGTGCTGGATTTGCACGCCCGCCGCGAGATTGAACAGCTCACCCGCCATGTGGATGCCGGTGCCGGTGCCGCCGGAAGCGTAATTGAGCTTGCCCGGCTGCGATCTCGCCAGCGCCACGAGCTCCTTCACCGATTTCGCCGGCATACCCGGATGCACCAGCAGCACGTAAGGCGCCGAAGCCGCCAGCGTGACCGGGGCGAAATCTTTCAACGTGTCGTACGGTGTCGCATCGTTGAGGTTGGGCACGATCGCGAGCGGCCCGGAGAAACCGAAAAGCAGCGTGTAGCCGTCGGGTGCGGACTTGGCGACGAGCTCCGTCCCGATCAGCCCGGCCGCGCCCGCGCGGTTGTCGATCACGATCTGCTGCCCCATCTGCTCAGCGAGCCCCTGCGCGACGATACGCGCAATGACATCTACCGGCCCTCCAGCCGACGAGGGTGCGATTAATCGAATCGGCCGGTTCGGGAACGGCGGTGAGGGGACTTGGGCCTGCGCCATCGAAACGAGGGCCGCACCAGCGCCGGCGAGCAGCAGCCTCGAAACAATATTCATTCCTCCTCCTTATTCTTAGGTGCTGACTATATCATCGGACCGGTTCGGATCAGCCGAGCACTCGGTCCTCCCCTGCCAGGCAGCCAGGTCCTCCGGAGTATCAAGATCGAACGCGAGCTCCGGCCGCGCGCAGATCGCAGCGGTCCAGCCGCGTTCCGCCGACAGCAGCAAATGCCGCGCGAAGCTCTGCACGCCGTAGCGAAACTCGAAAGGCCTCTGCGCGCTCACGAGCAGCACATTCGTTCCGGTTCCGGCTTTGTCGGGGGCAATCACCATGTGCCGAGTCGTTTTTGCGGCATGCGTTACAGCGGTGAGGGATTCCGGCGTCAAGTACGGCAGGTCACAGGGCAGTACCAGGATGCTGCGCGCGCCACGATCACTTGCGTACGACGCCCCGAGCGCGGCCGCCCCGTTGAGCCCGGCCGCGTCCGGCGTTTCCAGGACGCCGGACGCGCCGAGGTGCGCGGCCGTCGCGAGCGCCTCCTCGCAGGGACTGACGACGACGCAGCGGATAAGTCCTCGCCAGCAATCGACCACGGTCAACGTGCGCTCGAGCAGTTGCCGGTTGAGTCGCGCGCGCGCGCCCGGATTCAGCGCGCCCGCCAGCCTGGACTTTCCGTTTGCTATGCCCCGTACGGGCAAGACTGTCCAGATGCGTGATTCGTGACTCGTGACTCGTGACTCGAAGGTCATTGGGATCGGTAACCCCGTGCTTTTCGCGCTCGCAACTGGCGACGTAAGTCTCTTGCGCTCCAGCGCAAGAGTCTGTGCGAAGGCGACTACTTTTCTCGCCAGCGCAACGCTCTTGCTTCGGCGGTCCATGATGGTATCCGCGACGAGCACGGCTTTACCCTCCCGCTCGATCGCAGGCGCGAGCTTCGCATCCCGGCGGTCTATTACCCAGCCGTCTACCTGGTCACCATAGTGGCGCACGATGCCGAGCGCGCCGGGCCTGGAACGAGTTCGCGCATCATTTTCGCGGCGGGTCCTTTCACCGCAGCGCCGCCGACGATCGGCGAGACGGCGATCACGGGAAACGCTCTTCGCGCGATCCACGCGCCAATGTCGGCCACGCCCAGTATCGGGGCGACGCTGACGTACGGATTCGAAGGACAGATCACCGCGGCACGCACCGTACCCTGAACGCAGCACGCGTTGCAGCGGCGCCGGAGCGCGGGCCCGGCGGATGCCGGCGAAGCGGAAGCCGCGCACGCGCGGCCGGCATTGCCGCCGCACGAAGTAGTCCTGGAAGGATATCTCGCCGCGCTCGGTGCGCACCCGGGTGCGTACCCGCGCATCGCTCATCGGCAGGATTACATGCCGGATGCCGAAGCGGGTAGCCAGCGTCCGGGTGATTTCGGAGAGCAGCTCGCCACGCGCGAGCGCCCGCGTGCGCATCACGTGTACCGCGAGGTCTCGGTCGCCAAGGCGGAACCAGGTTTCACCGTCGAGCTCCTCGAGCGTTCGCATGAAGCTCCACGTCTCGTCTTTGCGTCCCCACCCGGTAGCCTGGTTGTTTACTCCGGCGAGCGTGTACATGACGGTGTCGAGATCCGGTGAGATCGAAAGCCCCAGATGCTCGAAATCGTCGCCGGTGTTCACGACCACCGTCAGTTGCGGTGGCGGCAACACCGCTGCCAGCCCGACAGCGAGCCGGGCGCCGCCGACCCCGCCCGCCAGAGCGACCATCATCGAAACAGGTCCTCCGCGCGCGGGCGGATCAGCTCCGCGGCCGAGCCCCCACGGCGCCGCGTAGGGAAATCCGCGCGCAAGCACTGCCGGCAGACCCTCGGCCGACTGTCCCATCATGAGCGATGCCGCGGCGGCGAGCTCGTCCGCGGCGGCGACCTGCGTGACGCGCAATGCCCTGCCGCCGCGGTCTGCCTGTCCGCGCAGGTCGATGAGCGCGGATATTCCCGCCACCCCGATCGCAAACCCGGTGACGCCGTTGCGCCATGCGCGGCCGAAGCTGTCGTTGATGACGATGCCGGTATCGGCGCCGCAGGCGCGCCTCAAATCTTCCCGTATCCGTCGCGCGGAGGCATCGGGATCCTCCGGCAGCAGCAGCACGGTTTCCTCGTTCCCCGCCACATTCGACTGGTCCACGCCCGCGCTCGCCATCACCAGGCCCAGGCGGTGCTCTACGATCAACACATCCGGCTTTGCACGCAGCACCTCGCGCGACTCCCGCAGCATCAGCTCGATCAATCTGGAATCCTTTTGCGACGATGTGCGCAAGCTCCAGCGCGCGCGCCGATGGCACGACATCCGCAAGGCGCACCGTCCGGCCTTCCGCCTTCGATACGATCTTCTGCGCGAGCACCAGCACGTCGCCCGGCTCCAGCGCCTTCCCCGCGCGTCCGACCGCGGCCAGCAGCAACTCCGCGATCGGCGCATCCTTGGTCACTTCCGGGATGCCCGGCAGGGCGGTGAGCGTCAGCTCTCGCATAGCTTCGGTGATGGGGCGCGTCGAGGGTGATGAGTGATGAGAGGCAAACTAATCCGGTCTTCCCATTACAAAATACCGGCTCTGTCGATATTCGTCACTGTCACTTGTCGCTGCTGCCCCGGGGAATCCCGGTGATCCGTATTCCGGAAGCCGGGATTTTGTAGCGCTTGTTGATCGCGATCAGCACGGAGGTCAGCGCTTCCGCCGCCACGGAGTTGGCGAGCGGGCCGGCATGCCATGCCCGCAGACCCGCATCATGAGCGAGCTCGACGACGGTTTCCCGTGCCTCGGTGTCGTCGCTGCAGACGAGCACGTCGCATTCGACCTTGTAGTCGGAATCCTTGAGATGCCCCGCGGAAACGTTCTGGAACGCCGAGACCACTCTCACGCCGCTGCCCAATCTGCGCTGCAGTGCGACCGCCGCGGATCCCCCGTTCGGGCAGTTGCACGCAGTCGACCCGCGGCAGGGCGAGCGGCACGGTGACATCCACCAGGATCTTGCCCGGCAGGTGGTTGCGCACTTCCTCGGACGATTGCGGCCTGTGCGGCATAGGGCACGCTCAGCACGACGACGGAAGCCGCCTGCGCCGCTTCCCGATTGAGCGCGCCGCGCACGCTGCCCCGGCCGGCGAGCAGGCGGTTGATCTCCTCCGCCGCGGCGGCCGCTTTTTCCGCGGAGCGCGAGCCGAGGATCACTTCGTGGCCTCTCAGCGCCCAGCGGAAGCCGAGGCCGCTGCCCTCCTTGCCCGTGCCGCCGAGCACGCCTATGACCAGGCGCCGATTCATGCCGCCCTCCCCCTAGTGCCACGGCGTGCGGGAAGGTATCCGTGTTGGAGCGGCGCGAGCGACCGGTGCCTCGTACGAGCGTTCGGTCTGCGCGTCGGGCGGCGTGCCATAGAGCGTCGTCCGCTGCGCAGGCAAGCGGCCGAGCGAGCGGATAAGCGCTTCCATGGCCGCCGGGGGCATTTCCTGTCCGTGCTGCGTGCCGGCGGCGCGCGAGATGCTCTCGTTCATCAAGGTGCCGCCGAGATCGTTCGCGCCGGCGGCAAGACACGGCTCCGCACCCGCGGCGCCCAGCTTGACCCACGACACCTGAATGTTGGAAATCACGGGGTGCAGCGCAAGCCGCGCGACCGCGTGCATCAGCACCGCTTCGCGCGAGGTCGGTCCCTTCCGCGCCTGCCCCTTCAGGTACACGGGCGAGTGCATGTGCACGAACGGCAGCGGGACGAACTCGGTAAAGCCGCCGGTGCGCTCCTGCAGCTCCCGGATACGCATGAGATGCCGCGCCCAGTGACGCGGTTCGTCGACGTGGCCGAACATGATGGTCGCCGTGGAGCGCAATCCCAGCTCATGGGCGGTCTTCATCACCGCCAGCCATTCCGCCGTCGTCACCTTGTCCGGGCAGATGCGGCGCCGGACCTCGTCGTCGAGGATCTCCGCGGCGGTGCCGGGCAGGCTGCCGAGTCCCGCGGCGATCAATTCGGCGAGGAACTCGCGCACCGTCAGCTCGAGCGTGGCAGCGCCGTGGCTCACTTCGAGTGGTGTAAAGGCGTGCACGTGTATCTGCGGGACCGCTCGTTTTGCGGCGCGGACGATGGCCAGATAGGTTTCGCCGGTGTATTCGGGATGGATGCCGCCCTGCATGCAGACTTCGGTCGCGCCGCGCCGCCAGGCTTCCGAGACGCGCCTTGCGATCTCTTCCAGCGGCAGCTCGTAGGGCGCGCCCCGCTGCGAGTGCCCGTGGCTGCCTTTCGAAAACGCGCAGAACGTGCAGCGATACGAGCAGACGTTGGTGTAGTTGATATTGCGATTGACGACGTAGCGCACGATTTCGCCCGAGTGCTCCCGTCGCAACCGGTCGGCCGCATCGCAAACGAAATCGAACTCGTCGCCCCGCGCCCGGAACAGCCGCATGAGCTGCTCCTCCGCGAGCGCAGTACCGGCGCGCGCCTTCGCGACGATCTCGGATAGTCAGCGGACGACGCAGAGACCTCGTCACCCCGGCGGAGGCCGGGGTCCAGACACATCAGGTTGTTACTGGGTCCCGGCCTTCGCCGGGATGACGTCGGCAGCGTGGTATTTCCGGGGCCGCTGAAAGGCCCGGCGACCATTCGTCGGCCCGCGCGTAGCCCTCCGCATCGGAGGCGCGCACGATATCGACGGCGATGGCGGGATCGTGCCAACGCGACGCGTCGAGACAGTATCGCGGATAGCTCGGGAGACGCTCGACGAGTATCTTGCCGCGCGGCTGCGGTAATCCGGTTCAAGCTCGGCGATTGCGGGCCAGGGCGCCTCCGGATTGACGTGGTCCGGCGTAACGGGCGAAACGCCGCCCCAGTCATTGATACCGGCATCGATCAGGGTGCCGCAGCTCGCTCCGCTCAGGTTGGGCGGCGCCTGGATATTCATCGCCGCACCAAGAATCAAGCGGGCCACGGCTACGCTCCATAGCAGCTCCCCGTGAGCGGCGTCCGGCGCCCGCGCCATCCGCGTGCCGGGCTTCGCACGGAAGTTCTGAACGATGACTTCCTGAATGTGGCCGTGTTGCTCGTGGAGCCGCCGGATCGCGAGCAGCGCTTCGATGCGTTCGCGGCGGGTCTCTCCGATGCCGATCAGGATGCCGGTCGTGAATGGCACGCCCGCCTCGCCCGCGAGCCGCAGCGTTTCGAGCCGGACTGCCGGCCGCTTGTCCGGCGAGCCGAAATGCGGGCCGCCGCGTTCGCACAATCTTTCGGCGGTGCTTTCGAGCATCAATCCCTGCGATGCGCTCACGCGGCGGAGCAATGCGATTTCCTCGCGCGCCAGCACTCCCGGATTGACGTGCGGCAAGCAGTCCGGTCTCGCGCCGCACGAGGTCGCACATCGCCGCCAGGTAATCCACCGTGCTCGAGAAGCCGAGGCCAGCCAGCTCGTCACGCGCTACCCGGTAGCGCAGCTCGGGCTTGTCGCCGAGCGTGAAGAGCGCTTCGTGGCAGCCGGCCTCGCGCCCTGCACGCGCGATCGCCAGGACCTCATCCGGCGCAAGATACGCCCGTTCTCCCGGCCGCGGCGCGTGCGCGAACGTGCAATAGCTGCAGACGTCGCGGCAAAGCTGCGTGAGAGGAATGAACACCTTGCGCGAGTACGACACGAGCCGCCCGTGGCCGGCGTCGCGCAACCGCGCCGCCTCTGGCATCAGCTCCATAGCGGGAGCTTCGATCCAGCGTTCTACGGTCCGGTCATCCATTCCGCACTCTCTTGCCGAAAAGCGTCTCAGGTGCAGCGTCCCAGGTGAGCGTCCCAGATACCACGTCCCAGATGAAGCGTGCAATGTAAGGTACTTTCAGTAAAGCGTTCTTAGCGCGCTCGTATCTGAGACGCCCTATCTGAGACGCATTATCTGAGACGTCCTACCGAGTCACGCGTCACTGAAGCTTCACACCCGTGGCCTTCACCACCTCCGCCCACGTCTTGACGTCCTGCTCCAGGGAGCGCTGCAGGGCTTCCGGTGTCGTCTTCATGGCCTCGGCAGCGTTGGAAGCGAAGACTTCTTTGGCCTTGGGACTGTCCACGGCCTTGGCGAACTCCGCGTTGAGACGATCGATCACGTTGCGCGGCGTGCCGGCAGGCGCGAGCACGCCGGCGATCACCGCGGCTTCCACGCCCTTGACGGTCTCGCCGAGCGCCGGGATGTCGGGCAGCAAGGCCGAGCGCCGCTCCGCGGTGAGGCCGATAGCCACCAGCCGCTTCGCGCGCACGTACTCGAGCGCCGCCGGGATGGTAGTGACGACGAGCGCGATTTCTCCGGTCAGCAGGGAGATCGTGGAAGTGGCCCCGCCCTTGTAGTTGACCGGCGTGAGATCGATGCCCGCCCGCCAGCCGGAATTTCTCCGCCGCCATGTGGGTGACCGTGCCCACGCCGGCGTTGCCGCAGGTAATTCCCGGATGTTTTTTCGCCAGCGCAATCAGCTCCCTTGCCGACTTCACGCTGACCGAAGGATGCGCGACCATGATCATCGGCGACGAAGACACCGGCGCGACCGCGGCGAAATCCCGCAGCGGGTGATACGGCAGTTTCAGGTAAATCGACGGCGTGATCGTGTGCGTCGAGAGATCGGTGAATAGCAGCGTGTAGCCGTCCGGCGGAGATTTGGCGACGAATTCGGCCGCGATCGTGGTGCCCGCGCCGGGGCGGTTTTCGACGATCACTTGCTGGCCAAGGCTTTTGCTCATCTCTGCGGCCGTTACGCGGGAAAACGTGTCGGTCGCTCCGCCGGGGGCGAACGCTACGACCAGGCGGATGGGCTTCACCGGATAATTTTGAGCGAAGCGCCTGTGCCGACTCAAACATCATGAATGAGAATCCCAAACAAACATGCCCCCAAGTCTTTGTCATATCTCCTCCTCAAACCCAGTCCCACCTCATCACTCCCAGTCACTCATCACGCCTTCTGGAAAGCAGGCGCGACGTCCCTGATGAATGCTCCAGCTGCGGCACTTGATCCGTGCCTGCGAATCTGACGCAAAGATCCGTCACTCCGGCGTCCTCGTAACGCTTTAATGTTTCGATGACGGCGGCGGCCGGCCCCAATCCCATGAGTCCATGGTAATTCACGCCGCCGCCGTAGTACTTCTGCAAGAACTCGCGGGTCGCCGCCTCGGCTTTCGCGCCGTCGTTCTCGATGCGCACCGTCGTATACACGCACATGGGGAACCCGGGTCGTGGGCGGTTGTGCTTCGCCAGCGCCTCATCGCACAACTCGCGCAGCTTACGGCAGTCGTCATCGGTAAGATACGTCGTAACGACACCGTCGCCGAGCCGGCCCACGCGGTCGATCTGCGCCGGAATGATTTCGCCCCGGTTACCGGCGGTGATCAGGATGGGCGGGCCGGCTTCACTCCAAGGCAACGGCCCGGTGGTGTGGCCGGTTAATTTGAAGCCATTGCCTTCGTAGGTAACCGGTTCCCCGCTCCACAGCTTGCGCCAGACGATAACGTGCTCCTCGAGATCTTTCGCGCGTCGCTTGTGCTCTCGGCCGCAGGCTTCCCACTCGCGCACGATTTCGGGCAAACCCCAGCCGACCCCCAGACCCAGCACCAGGCGGCCCTGTGACATCTGGTCGAGACTGGCGAGCGCATGCGCGAGCACGGTGGGCTGGCGCAGCGCGGGCAGCAGGATCGCCGTGCCGAGCCGCGCGCGCGTCGTAATAGCCGCCAGGTAGGCAAGCGTGGTGAGCGGCTCGAGCCGCGGCTTCGCGACGATGCTGTCGCCCACCCACAGGTCCATGCCCGCCGCGTCGCACATACGCGCGACCGTCCAGCACTCCTCGATCGGCGGACGCCGCATCGACTGCAACACTACGGCGCGGTGGGGAAGCAGAACTCCTAGTCGCATGCTTTGGAGATGCGTGACTCAGTGACTGGTGACTCGTGATGGAGTGACCCATATCACGCTTCTCAGTCAAGTCGTTTCATGCACGTATTCTATCTGAATGAATCTTCATGCAAGACGAGCCTGCTGCAGCGTGCTATCGTCCTGCTGTCCCAGGTAAGGGAAACGTGTATCGGTAGATGGATTAACTGAGACATCCTATCTGATGACGCATCACTCTAGTGACGCATTATCCGAAACATGGACTGGTGGTGGGCGTACCCGGTGCTGGGCGCAGTCGTCGGATTGCTTGAGCGGGCTGCTCGGCATCGGCGGCGGCGCGGCCATGGTGCCGGTGCTGGCGTTCATATTCAAGGCGGTCGGGTTCGCCCCGGATCACGTCGTTCATCTCGCACTCGGCACCAGCATCGCTTCCATCCTGTTCACCTCGGCCTCGAGCGTGCGCAGCCACCACCTCAGACGCGCGGTGAACTGGGGAGCCGTGCGGATCATCGCGCCGTCCGTCATGGCCGGCACGCTGGGCGGAGCGCTGCTCGCGGGGTATGTCGACGCGCGGTGCGTTGAGCATCGCGTTCACCGTGTTTGTATATGCATTGGCGACGCAGATGCTGATGGATACCCGGAACCGGTGACGGGCCGGGAGCTCCGGCCCGGTAGCCATGTCGCTTGCCGGCATATCGATAGGCATCGTGTCGAGCCTAACGGCGACGGGCGGCGCGACGCTCGTCGATTCCGCTGCTGCTCAGGCGGAATATGGGATGCATGAAGCGATCGGCAGCGCGGCAGCGGTGGGTTGTCTACTCGCCGCAGCCGGCACCGTCGGCTACATCGTTTCCGGACTCGCTGTGGACGGACTTCCCGCGTGCAGCCTGGGCTTCGTCTACCTGCCCGCCCTCGCGTGGATCGTGGCCGCAAGCATGTTGACCGCGCCGGTGGGCGCCGCCCTCGCCCATCGCTTGCCGGCCCCGAGGCTAAGGCGCGTCTTCGCGCTCGTTCTCTTCGGCCTTGCGACGAGCATGCTGGCGAGCTTTTTCTAGGAGTCTTACATATTGACGGGTCTTCGTAAGGATCGCGTCGAGACGAAGTCCGGCGCAATCCTCTCAGATGGCGAAGCGGTCGGTAAACTCGTGCACCGGCGTGCCTTCCAGCCCGCGCTGGTCGCCGCACAGCTCGAGTATCGCGCGCTGCTGCTTGGGCGGAAACCGCCGCGCGAGATTTGTTTCGAACTTCCTCAAGAGCAGCGGTATTCCCTCTTTCCGGCGCCGCGGATGACCCAGCGGATACTGAACCTCGACTTTGGGCGTGGTGGTGCCGTCCTTGAACACTACCTGGATGGCAAAGGGGTTCGCCCGCTTTTCGGGATGGCGGAAACCGGCCGTGTAGCGCTTGTCCACCGCCACATTCATCTTGAAACGCAGCGTGTCAACGCGCGGATCCGCCGCAATGGCGTCTTCATAATCCGCAGCGTTGAGCCTGCCGAATATCAGTCCGATGGCCGAAATGTATTGCAGTGAGTGATCGCGCGCAGCCGGATTCTGCAGTACCACGTTCGCAGTAATCAGGTGGTGCGCGGATTGGTGCGTCCACATCCGCACCGCCTTCACCTCGTCGAGCCGGTGCCCTACCAGCGGATGCAGTTTCACGGCGCATTCCGCGGCGGTCTGGCCGTGTATGCCCGACGGGAAGGCGATCTTGAACTGGATGTTCTCCATCACATATGACCCATAGGGCCTCTTGATACGGAACCGCTTGCCGCGAAACAACGTGTCGTAGAATCCCCACTTCTTCGCCGTCAGCGCCGAGGGATAGCCCATCTCGCCGCTCATCGCGATCAACGCGAGACGGACGGCGCGCGAGGTGGCGTCGGCGGCCGCCCAGGACTTGCGCGAACCCAGCGTGGGCTTGATGCGGTAGGTCCGCAGCGGATGTCCGTCGAGCCACGCGTGGGAGAGCGCGTTGATGATTTCATCCCGGTTGCCGCCGAGTAATCCGGTCACGACGGCCGTCGATGCGATCTTCACCAATATGACGTTGTCGAGCCCGAGCTCGATGAAATTGTTCTCGAGCGACAGGACGCCCTGGATCTCGTGAGCCTTGATCATCGCCGTGAGCACATCGCGCATGAAGAGCGGCTTCCTGCCGCTCGCTACGTTGCGGCGCGACAAATAGTCTGCCGTCGCGAGTATGCCCCCGAGGTTGTCGGACGGATGCGCACCGGAGGCGGCCATGAAGGCATCGTTGAAATCGAGCCAGCGGTTCATGGCGCTGATGTTGAATGCGGCAGTCACAGGATCGAGCTGGAGCGATGTGCCGTGAACCCGCGCGCCGTTCTCCATGACGGCACCGGGCACGACCGGACCGAGCAGTTTGGTACAGGCAGGATAGGACAACGCCTCGAGCCCGCACCCGAGCGCGTCCATCATGCAGTAGCGGGCGGTCGTATAGGCGAGCGCGCTCGAGATCTTGTAGCGCATCACGTAGTCAGCGATGGCCGCGAGCTCCCGGTCTGGGACAGGCGGCTTATTGTTCTGGGGAGTTTTCACGATTTATCATCAAGAACAGACTGGGCCACAGATACACAGATACCTGGCAAAATTCTCCCCTCGTTTCCCTTCGTGTCCTTTGCGTCCTTCGTGTTTTAGCTTTTCGTCCTCGAATCTGTTGGCGTTTATCTGCGGCTAATTCTAATTCTTACTTTCCTTTGCGCCTCTGCGGCTAAATATTGCGTTTCTTGGCGTGCTTTGCGGTTCAGTTCTTGAATTTATCGGCGTTCATCGGCGGCCATCGGCGGTTCCATTCTTGCTCTTCTTGGCGGCCTTGGCGCCTTGGCGGTTCGTTTTGGAATCTATCCGCGTTTATCTGTGTTTATCTGCGGCTAATTCTCGTTTTTAAATCACGCCGTCCGAGCGCAGTTTCGCAATCTCCGTGTCGCCCATCTTGAGCATCCCGCGCAGAATCTCGTCCGTGTGCTGGCCCAGTGTGGGCGGCGGGATCTTGTGCTCGAGCGGCGTCGCCGAGAAGCGCATCGGGCTCGCCACCAGCGACACCCGGCCCGCGAGGGGATGATCGAGCTCGAGCTTCAATTTGCGCGCGATCGCCTGGGGCTCCTGGAACACCTGCTCCAGTGTGTTGATCGGGCCGTTCGGCACTCCCGCCGTCTCGAGCGCCTCGACCCAGTCGCGGGTAGTGCGCCTGACGAAAATCTCAGAGAGGATCTTCGTCAGCTCCGTGCGGTTCTCGACGCGCTTGCCATTGGTCGCGTAGCGCGGATCTTCGGCGAGCTCAACGCACTGCGCGACTTCGCAGAATCTCCGAAACAGATTGTCGTTGCCGCACGCGAGGATCATGTCACCGTCGCTCGTCTTGAACGTCTGGTACGGCACGATGTTCGGATGCGCGTTACCCAGACGCCCGGGAGAAACCCCCGTCGAGAGGTAGTTCGCGCCCTGGTTGGACAGGATCGCCGCCAGCGAATCGAGCAGCGCGAGATCGAGATGCTGGCCAAGGCCGCTCCTCTCGCGATGGGCCAGCGCCGCGCATACCGCGACCGTCGCGTACATGCCCGTGATGATGTCGGCGATCGGGATGCCCGCCTTTTGCGGTCCTCCTCCCGGAAGATCGTCGCGCTCGCCGGTAATGCTCATGAGCCCGCCCATCCCCTGGATCATGAAATCGTAGCCGGGGCGGTCGGCATACGGACCGGTCTGGCCGAAGCCGGTAACGGAGCAGTAGATGAGGCCGGGATTGATCTTCTTGAGGGACTCGTAACCGAGTCCGTAGCGCGCCAGGTCCCCGACCTTGTAATTCTCCAGCAGCACGTCGCACTGCGCGGCGAGTTTGCGCACGATTTCCTGCCCTTGCGGCTGGGAGAGATTGATCGTGACGGACTTCTTGCCGCGGTTGGCGCAGGCGAAGTAGGCCGATTCGGTGGTGTCTTTGCCGTCCTCACCCTTGAGCCAGGGCGGACCGAACGCGCGCGAGTCATCGCCGCTCTTCGGACGCTCGATCTTGATCACCTCCGCACCGAGATCGGCGAGGTTCTGTCCGGTCCACGGCGCCGCGAGCACGCGCGAGAGGTCGATTACCTTGATGTGCGACAGCGGTCCCATCGAAATTCCTATAAATGCGTGACCGGTGAAACGTGACGTGGTGACCCGTGACGAGGTCCTGCGTGACGTGATAGGGCGCGTTCGGCAAAGAAACCTCGCATGACCATGTCACGCTCTATCGTGTCACGCCGCATCACGTCACGCTGCATCATGTCACGCACCACCATGTCACGCCCTATCGTCCTTTAAACCGCGGCCGCTTCTTCTCGCGAAACGCCCGCATGCCGGTGCGGTAGTCCTCGGTCGCGAAGTAAGCGAAGTTCTCTTCGATCTCGGCGGCCGTCAGCGGAGCTGGCCGTGGTGCCAGCCGCCGCACCATGTGCTTGTGCCGGCGGTTGGCGAGCGGCGCCCCTTCCGCGATGCGGCGCGCCACAGCATGGCATTCCTCCTCGAGCTGCTCGTCCGCCACCACGCGCGTCAGCAATCCTTTCCGGTACGCCTCGCCGGCTTCCCAGATCCGGCCCTCGACCAGGATTTCGAGCGCTACCGCGCGGCCGACCAGCGGCAGCAGCGCGGCCAGCTCGTCATAAGCGATGGCAAATCCCAGGCGGTTGATCGGCACGCCGAAGCGCCCCGACCTTCCCGAGATCCGCAGATCGCACTGACACGCGATTTCCAGTCCACCGCCGACGCAAGGACCATGGATCATCGCGATCGTCGGATGGCGGCACTCGCCGACGGCTTCGAGCGCGCCCCGCACGTACTCACGGTGATAGCGCTTGCCCTGCTCCACGTTGTGGCGCGCCAGCGCGAACTCCTCGATGTCGGCCCCCGCAGCGAACGCGTCGCGCCCCGCGCCGCGCAGCACGACGCAGCGCAGCTCGCCATCGTCGGCGAGCGCATTCATGACGCGCCCGAGCTTCTGCCACATCGTAACCGTGATGGCGTTGAGCTTGTCGGGATTGCTCAACACAACGGTCGCGAGAGCTCCGTCGCGCTCGATCAGGATCCCCTCTTTTCTTTCACTCGTCACTCGACACCTGACACTCGACACCTCGCGAGGCGCGCTATTCTACAATGCCGCCCGCGCATAATTGAGCACGATCAGGACGCCGGCGCCGGCGCTCACGCCTGCGAACAGATTGCGCCGGGTGGCATAGAACACCACGAGGGCAGCCGCGCACGCGATGAGGCGGTCCTCCAGCAACGTCGTCGCCAACATGCCGGTCGGCATCACGATGATGCGCACGATGAGCCCGGCTACCATGGCGTAGGCGACGCATACCGCCCACTGGAAGAACTCGCTCTCGATCTCGATGCGGCCGGAGAGCAGGACACCCAGTCCCCGCCACAGGTAAGTGCCGAGCCCGCAAGCGGCGATGAGCCACCACAGGTCAAGCGCCGTGGCGTCCATACGTTCTCTGGATGAAATAGGCCGCTGTGCCGCCCGCGAAGCCCGCGAGCATCACGCTCCACTGCGGGCTGGCGAGATGGAAGAGCGGTCCGGCCAGCGCGCCGCAGGCGAGCGCGACCGCCGCCAGTCGCGTGCGCACCTCTCCGACCAGGATCACCAAGAAATAGACCGGTGCGAGAAAAACAAACCCGAGCCGCGCGAGCGGCGGGAGCACCCCCGTCAGCATGTGCCCGACGGCCCCACACGCTGCGCTCACCACGAGACAGGCTACGCCGAAGCCGATGAAATACGGCATGCGGCTCCGCGACGGCAGCCCGGGACAGCGCTGCACCGCGACCGCCCAGGTGGTCATGGAGGCGAGCTGGGCGGCTGGGTAGGTCACCGCGTGTCCATAGCGCGCGTCGCGCAGCATCGGGATGAGTGTCATTGTCATCGGAAGGAAACGCGCGCCGCTGATCAGCACCGCCGCGATGATGGCGATCGCAGGCGCGTTCATTGCGCTCATCTCGATCAGGATGAGTTGACCCGGCAGCGCCCACACCGCCAGGGTCGTCGCGATAATCTGGGGGATCGAGTAGCCGTACTCCGCGGCAAGCGAGCCGAAGCCGATGTAGCCCGCGCCGACCACGGCCGCGGGCACGCCGAGCGCCTCGCGCACGCCACCACGAAAAGCGTCCGACTCGGAGGAAAAGTTCGTTGCGCTCAAGGGGGGGTGCAGGTTCAAGAAGGAGGAATGTGTCGGATCTTGTACCGACAAATTCCTAACGCAAAACCGCCCGCCGCAGATGGCCAGATTGTCTTCGAAGTGCATGAATTATGCGCCTGTTATCGGGTTGCCGTCGCTTATCTCCCTCACCGCCTTTCTGGCTTGCCATCCAGTCCGGCGTGGGCTAACGTTTGTTAAACCGGAAGCAAGGCTGCGGTTTGACTAGCGCGCTGGAGCGCAGAGCAGGGGCCCCATTCATGGGGATGCGACCGCGGAAGCGCGCGAGGGGCAGATGCGATGCGGTTCGGTCTTGCAATGATCGCTCAGAGGCCGCCGGCGTTGGAACGGACAGCCAGGCTGCCGCTCAACGCGCGATAGAGCAAGCCGGTTGCGCCATGACGTGGCCGCGTCAAGAAAATGAAGGAGGAAAACATGACAAGCAAAACGCTTGCAGCGTTGGCATTGTCGCTCGCCGCGGTCAGCGGCTACGCACAGGACTACCCAGCACGACCGATCATGCTCACCAACCCGAACCCGCCCGGGGGCATGAACCAACTCCTCGCTCAGCCGCTCTCCATCATGCTGGAAAAACTGACCGGCCAGCCGGCGCCCATCGTGAACCGGCCCGGCGGGACTGCGGCAGTCGGCACCGCGTATGTGGCCAACCAGCCGCCCGACGGCTACAACATCCTCGTCACCACGGCGAACCTGCACCTGGTGATCGAGAAAGACAAGATATACGGCATCCAGTCGCCCTTCACGCTCGACCAGATTGCACCCCTTGCCCTGTTGGCCGCCGATCCGCTGATCATGGTGGTCCACCCCTCGCTGCCGGTAAACAACGTGAAGCAGCTGGTGGAGCTCGCCAGATCGAAGCCGAACGAGCTCGTGTTCTCGTCGTCGGGCCCGTACGGCATCACGCACACGCCGCAGGCCATGTTCATGGATGCCGCCAAGATCAAAATGCGCCACCTGCCTACCACCGGCGGTGGTCCCGCGCTCACGCAGGCTCTCGGCGGCCACTCACAAATCAGCGCCGGCGCCCCGGGAACGACATACCCGTACATCAAGTCGGGCAAGCTGCGCGCGATCGTGAGTTGGGGCACCAAGCCACATCCGGCGCTGCCCGACGTGCCGACGTTCCAGTCCATGGGCTACAAGGACGTGGAGGCTTATTTGTGGGTTGGACTCTTTACGAGGACGGGCATCCCGGAGCCGATCTTTAACAAGCTGCGCGCCCTGGCAGCGAAGGCGACGGCTGACCCAAGTTTCAAGCAGACCCTGGAGAGTGTCCAGGTCGTGCCCGACTACCGCGACGCGCCGGAGTTCAAGAAGTTCTTCGAAGCGGATCACCGGCGCATGGCGGCTGCGATCAAGAGCATTGGTAAGCTCTAGTTAGGGAGGCAGCGTCTCAGATACTACGTCTCAGATACTGCGTCTCAGATAACTGCGTCTCAGATAGGGCGAGCCAACAAACGCATGCCCGACACGCTTTATCTGAGACGCTCTACCTGGGACGCCTCTTCTGGGACGCTTCATCTGGGACGCTCATTCCTGTGCATACCACGGAGTGATGCCGCATGAAAATCAAACGTATCGAAGTGATCGCCGTCAGCCTGCCGATGGTGAAGCCGCTCAAGATGTCGTTCGAGGAAGTCAGCAGCGGGGAGAACGTGCTGGTGCGGCTGGAGACGGATGACGGCACAGTGGCCTGGGGCGGTGCGGCTTCCGCGCCGACCATGACCGGCGAAACGGTGCAGAGCATGGCGGCGGCGATCCGCTATCTGGCGTCCAAGCTGGAAGGCATGGCCCTGGAGGACATCGCCGCGGTGATGGCCCGTGCCGGCAACTATCTCTACGGCAATCAGTCGGCCAAATCGGTGATCGAGATGGCGCTGCACGACGCGCTCGGCCGCGCGACGCGCAAGCCCGTCCACGACCTGCTCGGGGCGAAACGACGGGAACGGATTCCGGTCCTGCGCATGGTCGGCACCGGCAAGGGCACGGCGGCCGACGTCGAGGAAGCGCAGCGCGCCCGGACGGAAGGCCACGTTGCGTTCAAGATCAAGGTCGGCGTCGCCGACCCGCGCGAAGACGCCGACCGTACCCGCGCGATCTGCGACGCGCTCGACGGCAACGGCGATCTCCTGATCTGCGCCGATGCCAACCAGGGCTGGAAGCCCGAACAGGCCATCACCTACGTCCAGGCGGTCGCCGACACGACGCTAGCTTTCTTCGAGCAGCCGGTCGCGTGGAACGATCTGGAGGGCATGGCAAAGGTCGCGCGGGCGAGCCGGATCAAGATCGGCTGCGATGAAGGCCTGCACTCGCTGGAGGATCTAAAGCGCCATCATAAAGCCGGCGCGGCGGGCGGTTTCAGCCTGAAGACCATCAAATTGGGCGGGCTCAAGCCGGTCTACGACGCAGCGCTGCTCTGCGAGCAGCTCGGCATGAAGGTGAATCTGGCCTCCAAAATAGCGGAGACGGGAATCTCGACCGCGGCGATCTTGCAGGTCGCCGCCGCGCTGCCCGCGATCGACTGGGGCGTAGGCTTTTCCAGCCAGTATCTGGTCGAGGACATCCTCAAGCAGCCGCATGTGTTCGCGGGCGGCCATATCAACGTTCCCCACGGGCCCGGCCTCGGGATAGAGGTGGACGAGGCGAAGGTACGGCGCTATGCGAGGGAGACGTGACCGATGAACCGTGACACGCGTGCAGCGTGACGTGATGATTCGTGACAGGTAACGCGGCGACTAACACCCGCTGATATCCTGGCCGCGCCATGATTACTGACGAAGAACTTGACTCCGCGGTTGCCGCGGGTGCCATCAGTCCTGAGGCGGCCACGGCGCTACGTACCCACGTAGCCGAGCTCAAACGCACGCCTGCGGTTGACGAAGAGCACTTTCGTCTCGTGTCCGGCTTCAACGACGTGTTTGTCGTAGTCGCGAGCTCACTCCTATTGGCCTCGGTCGCCTGGATCGGCGCCTCAGCAGCACCTTGGATAGGTGCAGTCGCAATGTGCGGCGCCGCCTGGGCGCTCGCGGAGTTCTTCGTGCGCAAGCGTCGTATGGCTTTGCCGGCGATCGTCCTGCTGGTTGCCTTCGTTGGCGGCGCCTTTTTCGCAGCGCGCTACTTCCTCGAGAGCTCGGCCATCAGCCTTCCGGTTGCGAGCGCGTTAGCAGCTCTAGCGGCATGGCTGCACTGGATGAGATTTCACGTACCCATCACCGTAGCCGCCGGAGCGACTGCCGTCGCAGCCGGCTCGATCGCGTCCCTCATTTCCATGGTCCCAAATGCCGAAAGCTGGCTTTTTCCAATATTGCTGTTCATCGCCGGTCTCGCGGCGTTTGGTCTTGCAATGCGGTGGGATGCCTCGGACCGCAATCGCCTAACGCGCCGGTCGGACGTTGCCTTCTGGCTTCATCTTCTAGCAGCACCCCTTCTCGTGCACCCCATATTCACAGCCATTGGAGTGTTTGCTGGTGAAACGGGCGTCGTGCAGACGCTCCTTGTCGTCGCGCTGTACTTTGTGGTTGCTCTGGTGTCTCTCGCCATTGATCGGCGAGCTCTCATGGTATCTGCACTGGGCTACGTTCTGTATGCGTTTACGTCGCTGCTGGATCAGACCGGTGTTGTGAGCCTGAGCTTCGCCATCACTGCGCTGCTCATAGGGTCGGCTCTGCTGTTGCTGTCCGCCTTCTGGCAGAAAAGTCGCGCCATGACGGTTCAACGCCTACCAGCCTCAATTCAGGCTCACCTTGCACCGCATCGCTATTGATGAAGAAAAGGAGAAGAGTTGATTTACGAAACACGGATGACACTGGTGTGAGCCCGGGTGTTTAATACACCCGAATCGGAAGTTCACTGTAAGTTATACCGACGAAATCGACATGTACTGAGCTGGGCATGAGCGTGCTGACTGACGACATGAAGCAGGTAGTAGAGCGGCAACGGCTCGGGTTCGTCGCCACCGTCTGTGCTGATGGAACGCCCAATCTCTCACCGAAAGGCACGGTCTTCGTTCTTGACGACGACCACCTCATGTTTGCCGACATTCGCTCGCCGGGTACGGTCGCCAACCTTCGAGTGAACCCGAGCGTCGAGGTGAACGTCGTGGACCCATTTGTGCGGAAGGGCTACCGGTTCAAGGGACGGGCGGAGGTGCTTGAAGCAGGGGCGGCCTTCGAGCGGCTCGTAGCGGTGTTCGTGAGCCGCGGGGTCTTCGACGCGCCGCGACGTATCAAGGCAATCGTGGTGGTACGGATCGATCACGCCCGTCCCTTGATCTCACCGGGCTACGACCGGGACACCGACGAGGCGTCAGTGCGGGCGCATTGGGTGCGCTACTATCTTGGGGACGGAGGAGCGGTGTAACTAGGGCTTGCAGCCGACGATGCGCTCGCTTCGCTGTACCACCGCGACAACCGACGACAAGGGACTTCCGGAGACGTTGCAGGGTGCCCTGATCAAGATCGGGAGAGCCGATGAAACGAAGCACTGAGCGTATCCTGACCACGCACGTCGGCAGCCTGGCCCGGCCCGAGGCGCTCGTACCCCTACTCCGAGCCCAGGACCTTGGGCAGCCGTATGACCGGGAGGTCTTCGCGAAGCTGGTGCGCGAGGCGGTGACGGACGTCGTGCGCAGGCAATGCGAAGCCGGCATCGACATCGTCACGGATGGGGAGCAGAGCAAGTCGAGCTTCTACCGCTACGTCCTGGAGCGCTTCAATGGATTCGAGCGCAGGCCGCCCGAGCCAGGACAGGTGAATCCCCGCGCCAAGGGCCGCGAATTCACGGCATTCCCCGATTTCTACGCGTGGGCCGAGAAAATCTCGGAATGGGCCGGCGGGCGTGGCAACGACCGCAACAAGAGTGGCATCGAAGTCTGCTCCGGGCCGGTCAGCTACAAGGGCCAGCCGATGATCAAGGCCGACATCGAGAACCTGAAGGCCGC
Source organism: uncultured beta proteobacterium (assembly GCA_963802355.1). GTDB lineage: Bacteria > Pseudomonadota > Gammaproteobacteria > Burkholderiales > SG8-41 > SG8-41. The sequence goes on from CAWDIV010000020.1 coordinate 32,756, forward strand.
GGTAAAGGATCAGCACCACGAGGAAATGTTCGTGCCTGCCATCGCGTCCTCTTACATCTACGCCAACTACCCGAATGCCTACTACAGGACCGGCGAGGAATACGAGCAGGCCCTGGGCAACGCGCTGCGCGAGGAGTACCACGCCATCATCGACGCCGGCTTCGTTCTGTCCAGATCGACGACCCGCGCCTGGTGACCTACTACATGATGAATCCCGGCTCTCCATTGCGGACTGCCGGAAATGGGTGGCGAAACGCGTCGAGGCGATCAACTATTCGCTGCACAGCATTCCGCCCGAGAAGGTCCGCTTCCACACGTGCTACAGCATCGACGTCGGTCCCCGCCTGCACGACATGGAGCTGAAGGATATCGTCGACCTCCTTTTCAAGATCAACGCCGGCGCGTACTCCTTCGAAATGGCGAATCCCCGGCACGAGCACGAGTACCACGTCTTCGAGCAGCACCGGCCACCCGACGGGAAGATCCTCATTCCGGGCGTTATCAGCCACACGACCAATCTGGTGGAGCACCCGGAGCTGATCGCCGAGCGGATCGTGCGCATCGCCAAGATCGTCGGGCGCGAGAACGTCATCGCCGGCGCCGATTGCGGGTTCGCTGCCTCGGCCATGCGTTTCAACGACACGCACCCGAGCGTGGCCTATCTGAAGTTCGCGGCGCTGGCGGAGGGCGCCCGTCTCGCCAGCCGGCAGCTCTGGGACTGATCCGGTCCGGCCGGATAGGCTACGTGCTGGACGTCGTCTCAATGAGAATTGTTGACGAAGTCTCCCTGAGGAACCACGAGCCTCGGCCTGTCGAAGAAGTCTATCCAACCCTTGTCGGGGAGAAAGACCTGTGCACCGATCTAGGATACTTTGAGCTTTGGGGCAGAGGTGGTCTTTACTTCGCGCCGCGATAGGAGTGCTGGTGTACAATAGCACCAGTTGTCCGTGAAAACCACCGTCGATAGCGGTGCAACGTCATTTGCCGTGGGGGATCGGCTCGTCGCCATCTCCGCGTTCGACGCTACGGCGATCCCTGGTCCGGGCGGATCGTTCACCATTCACGTAACTGCAGTCCCCGAGCCGGCTACGCTGGCCCTCGTCGGCTTGGCCCTTGTCGGGTTTCTTTCGCGCAGACGGAAGTAATAGAAACCGGGACGCACACGGTTTCGGCTTGTTTCCCAGGGTCTGACCCCATCTAGGACGCTTTATCTGAGACGCCTCCAATGAGTGCCCGCTCAAAGCTTGATCTTGGGATCGAGCCAGTCCCGCAGCGAATCCCCGAACAGATTGAAGGCGAACACGCCGAGGCTGATCGCAATGCCGGGGAAGACGATCATCCACGGCGCCTGCTGATAGAAATCGGCCGCGGAGCCGGACAGCATCAATCCCCACGACGGCGTCGGCTCGGTCACTCCCAGCCCCAGGAACGACAGCGAAGCTTCGGCGAGGATCGCCTGCGCGACGAACGCCGTCAGCATGATGAGGTAGGGCGCGACGACGTTGGGCACCATGTGGCGGAAGATGATGCGCGTGTTCGAATAGCCCGCCGCGCGCGCGGCGTCGATGTACGGCAGCTCGCGGACGGCCAGCGCGGAGGCGCGCACCACCCGCTCCACCCGCGGCAGCATGGGTATCGCAATGGCGATGATGAGGTTCACGTCCAGGCCGAGGACCACGTAATTGCCGAGCATCGCCACCACCGTGATCGCGAGCACGATGATCGGGAACGAAAGCAGCACGTCCATGACGCCCTGGATGATGAGATCGGTCTTGCCGCCGAAGTACGCCGACACCACGCCGATCACCGCGCCCACGGTCGAGCCGAGAAACGACGCGATGAAGCCGATCGCCAGCGCGGTGCGCGCGCCGTAGATGATGCGCGAGAGCACGTCGCGGCCGAAGGAATCGGTGCCGAGCCAGTGGTCGGCCGACGGCGGCGCCAGCATCGCGCCATAGTCCACCGTCAGCGGATCGTACGGCGCGACCCACGGCGCGAACGCGGCGCAGATACCCATGAGGACGATGATCACCAGCCCCGCCGCGCCGAGCGGCTGCTGCGTCATGAACAGCACCGCCGGGTGGCGCCGCTTCGGCACCTTATACGTGATCGACGCAGTGGTGGTCGTCGTCATGATGCCGGGCGTACCACACGTGCGAACGCATGAGGACCGTGAACGGGTGAACGGGTGAACGGGTGAACGTGAATACCCCCACCCCAACCCTCCCCCTGGCACAGGGGGAGGGGGTGTTCTCCGACGAATTCGCTTTTTTATGCACCCGTCACTCATCACTCCGTTCACGCCTTTTTCACCGATAGCGTATCCGCGGATCGAGAAACGCATACAGCATGTCGATCACGAAGTTGATCAGCACGAAGAACACCGAAACCAGCAGCACCAGCGCCTGGATCATCGTGTAGTCGCCGCGCGCCACCGCCTGCACGAAGAGCCTGCCGATGCCGTTCAGGTTGAACACCTGCTCGGTCACGACCAGCCCGCCGATCAGGAACGCGAATTCGAGCCCGATCACCGTGACCACCGGCAGCAGCGCGTTGCGCATGGCGTGGCGCGCGACGACCAGCCGCTCCATCACGCCCTTGGCGCGCGCGGTGCGGATGTAGTCTTCCTGCAGCACCTCCAGCATGGAGGAGCGCATCATGCGCGTCGAGACCGCCGAGTAGCGGTAGCCCACCGCGAGCGCGGGCCAGATGAGCTGCGACAGGTTTTCCCACGGGTCCTGGAGGAACGGCGTGAAGGTGAGCGGCGGAATCCAGTGGAACCAGGTGAGCAGCAGCAGGATCACGATCATGCCCAGCCAGAACGACGGCACCGCCAGTCCCGCGATCGAGAACAGGCGGATCGACTGGTCGATCCAGGTGTCTTTGTAGATGGCCGAAAGCGTGCCGAGCGGGACCGCGAGCACGACCGCGAGGATGGTGGCCATGATCGCGACCTGCAGCGAGAGCTCGAGCCGGATCGCGATCTCGTAGGTGACCGGCCTGCCGGTCCACATCGAGACACCGAAATCGCCCTGCAGCACGCTCCAGAACCACTTGAAGAACTGCACGTAGAGCGGCTGATCGAGCCCCAGGCGCGCGCGCTCGGCGGCGATCACTCCCGGCGCAATGTTGGCCGGCCGCCGTCGCCCAGCATCATGGTGCCACCGGGTCGCCGGGCATGAGGCGCAGCATGAAAAACACCAGGACCGCGACGCCGAGCAGCGTCGGGAGCATGAGCAGGATGCGGTGGAGGATGAAGCGCAGCATTCAGCTGAACCGCATCTCAGGTGAAGCGTCTCAGATGAAACGTCCCAGATGAAACGTCCCAGGTGAAGCGTCCCATATAAAGCGTTTCAGGCACGCAGTATCTGAGACGCACTATCTGCGAGGCATTATCTGAGACGTTGTATCTGGGACGCCCTTTAGGCGCCGACTACTGATCGAGCCACACGTCGGCCAGATCCTGTCCCACGTAGTGGCTCGGCGTGATGTGCCAGCCCTTCATCTGCTTGTGGGTCACGATGATGCGGTGCCACCAGATCGTCGGGATGGTGTACGCCTGATCGAGCGCGCGCTTCTCGAACTCGCGCAGGATGGCATAGCGCTTCTTCTTGTCGAGCTCGCCCGACTGCTTGTCGAAGAGATCGTCGAGCACGCGGTCGGTCTGCTGCGCGTAGTTGATCGTCGAGCGGTCGTGAGACAGATATTTCTGCAGCTGCAGGTTGGGCTCGTCCATGAAGTCGCAGTTGAAGTCGAGCGCCGCATCGAAGGTCGGGTTGTCGCGCTGCTGGGCGGCGAGGTAGAGCCGGGTCTCGAGCTGCTCGTGCTTGACGTTCACCCCGATCTGCCGCCACTGGTCGATCAGAAACACGCCGACCGGCGTGTACGGCATCGCGACGTTGCGGTTGGTGAGCGTGAACGTCAGGTTCGGCACGCCCGCTTCCTGCAGCATCTTGCGCGCCTGAGCGCGCGAGGCGTTGATGTCCTTGGAGAAGCCGGGATAGGCGAGCAGTTCCTTCTCGTTCGCCGCGAGATCGTAGCCGGGCCGCAGGATGCCGCCGACGTGGCGCACGAGCGCGATCTTGGAGAGCGCCTGCGCGCCGCCCCAGCGGTCGATGCCGAGCGACAGCGCCTGGCGCACGCGCACGTCGTCGAACGGCTTTTTCTTGGTGTTGAACGTCACGACCAGCGAGCACACCCACGGCGTCTCCTGGACCATCGCCTTGTCTCCGAGCGCCTTTACCAGGCGATCGCGGTCGGCCGGCGAATGGCCGCGGAACTCGGCGAGCACTTCGCCCGCCGCGAGCGCGTTCACCATCGGCGCGCCCGCGATGAAGATCGCGAGGAAGCCGCTGAGATAGGGCTTGCCCTTCTCGAAATAGCCGTCGAACTTGCGCCCGTCCAGTGCGAGCCCGCGACGTGCTCGGCGAACGTAAAGGGCCCGGTGCCCATGATGTTGCGCTCGGGGAACTTCGGGTCCTGCTTCAGCTTCGCGGCGCTGTAGACGCAATCCCACGGGCTCGCGAAGTTGGTGAGCATCGACGCATTGGCCTTCTTCAGCTTGAACACCACGGTCAGCGGATCGGGCGTCTCGATCGACGCGATGTCGGCGTAGCTCGCCTGCCGGATCGAGAGCACGCCCTGCGGCGGGTTGCGCAGGCGGTCGTAGGTCGCCTTGATGTCTTCCGAGGAGAAGGTCGAGCCGTCGTGAAACTTGACGCCCTTCCTCAGCTTGAACGTGTAGGTAAGCCCGTCCTTCGCGACCGTCCACGACTCGGCGAGGTCGCCCTTGATCGCCGGGATATTTCGCCGTGTCGAACTCGAGCAGCGTGCTGTAGTGCGGCCGCACCGGATGGATGAACGCGAACGAGGTCTGCGCGTGGCAGTCGTAGTTGGGCGGCTCCGCGCCGACCGCGAATTTGAGGACCCCGCCCGTCTTGGGCGTTTCGGCCGCCGTTCCATACGCCGCGCCAACGAGCGCCGCAGCGCCCAGCAGCAATGCTAGAAATGACTTCATGCCTCCTCCTTTTTTAACTGCTTCGTGACCGGTGCCACGTGACCGATAGTGCGTGACCGGTAATGCGCGGACCGCAAACCACCATTACGAGTCACGTCTCATCAGGTCACGTATCATCGGTCACGCCACAATCGGTCACGCAGTTCAGATCTTGATGCACGCCGCGTAATGACCGGGGCGCACTTCCCGCAGCTCGGGGATTTTCATCTTACACTCTTCGCTCGCCAGCGGGCAGCGCGTATGGAAGACGCAGCCCCGCGGCGGGTTGAGCGGGCTCGGCACTTCGCCCCGGAGCACGCGGTACTCGCGCTGCGCTTCCAGCGCCGGGTCCGGTATCGGCACCGCATCGAGCAGCGCCTTGGTGTACGGATGCAGCGGATCGGCGTAGAGCGTGTCGCGGTCCGCCACTTCCATGACCTTGCCGAGGTACATGACGATGACGCGATCGGAGATATGCCGCACGACCGCGAGATCGTGGGCGATGAAGAGAAAAGTCAGCCCGTATTTTTCCTGCAGCGCTTCGAGCAGGTTGATGATCTGCGCCTGGATCGAGACGTCGAGCGCCGACACGGGCTCGTCGCAGACGATGAACTCGGGCTCCATCGCGAGCGCCCGCGCGATGCCCACGCGCTGGCGCTGTCCGCCCGAGAGCTCGTGCGGGTAACGCTCGGCCATGTACTCGAACAACCCGACTTGCGTGAGCAGCTCGGCCACTCGGGCGCGCGCGCTCTTCCGGTCCGGCACGAGCCGGTACACCAGCATCGGCTCGGCGATGATCTCTCCGATCGTCATGCGCGGATTGAGCGAGCTGTACGGGTCCTGGAAGATGACCTGAATCTTGCGGCGATAGTCCTTGAGCGCCTGACCGGTGGCGCGCGTCACGTTCGCGCCGTCGAAAACGATCTCGCCGGAAGTGGGCTGTTCCAGCCGCAGCAGGGTGCGCCCTACCGTGGTCTTGCCGCAGCCGGATTCGCCGACCAGCCCCAGCGTCTCGCCGCGAAACACCTCGAACGACAACCCGTCCACCGCGCGCACTTCCAAGCGCGTGTTCTTGAAAACCTGGAACCCGGCGCCTACCTCGAAGTAGGTGCGCAGGTCGTGCACTCTCAGCAGCGGCCGCGCCGTGTCGAGTATCTTCGTGACCGGCGGCGTCGGTGTCGCGCTTTGCAGGCCGAGGCCCGCCGGCCCCGACCTGCGCCAGCTCTCCTGCCCGGATGCACGCTGAATACCGGTGCGGCTCCACCTCGATGAGCGGCGGCGGCGCGGCCACGCACGCGTCGATGCGCGCCGGGCAGCGCGGCGCGAAGCGGCAGCCGGGCGGCGGATCGAGCAGATTGGGCGGCAGACCGTCGATCGTTTCGAGCTTTCTGCCGCGCGGCCGGTCGAGCCGCGGCACCGACCGCAGCAGTCCCGCAGTATAGGGATGCAGCGGCTTGGCAAAGACCGCGGCGGCGGTGCCCTGCTCCGCGAGCCGCGCTGCGTACATCACGTTCACTCGGTCGGCGTAGCGCGCCACGACGCCGAGATTGTGGGTGATGATCACCAGCGCGATTCCGAGGTCGCGCGACAGGTCTTTCATGAGCTTGAGGATCTGCGCCTGGATCGTGACGTCGAGGGCGGTAGTGGGCTCGTCGGCAATGATGAGCTTCGGATTGCAAGAGAGCGCGATGGCGATCATCACGCGCTGGCGCATGCCGCCCGAGAACTGGTGCGGATACTGATCGAGGCGGCGCTCGGGATCGGGAATGCCCACCATCTTGAGCAGGTCCACCGCGCGGGCGCGTGCGGCGGCGTCGGTCATGCCGAGATGGATGAACAGCGGCTCCATGATCTGGAAGCCGATGGTGAGCACCGGGTTCAAGCGAAGTCATCGGCTCCTGAAAGATCATCGCGATATCGCGCCCGCGGATCTTGCGCATCTCGTCTTCCAGGAGATCGAGCAGATTGCGCTGCTGGAACAGGATGCGCCCGGCGACGATGCGCCCGGCGGGCCTGGCGAGGAGCCGCATGATGGCGAGCGAAGAGACGGACTTGCCGCAGCCCGATTCGCCGACGAGCGCGACCGTCTCGCCCGGCTTGACCTTGTAGGAAATGCCCTCGACCGCGCGCACCACGCCGCGCGTGGTGACGAAGTGCACGTGCAGATTCTCGACCTCGAGCAGCCAAGGGCTCGTCGGGGCGGCCGGCGCCGGCGCGCCGGGCATTGCTATAGGTTGATCCATTCCTCCGGAACTACTATTTCGTGTTATCGGACGTGAACTGATCGGAAACTCGACGGGCGAAGCTGCTCGTCACTCGCCCGACTCGTCACTCATCACTCGTCAGCGGAGGCTATTGACCACCATACGGATTGTCAAGCCCGGCGCGATGCGCGCCAGGCTTGACGTCCTCGCGTGCGCGGACATCGCTGATTGAAGCGGCACGACGGTACTATTATGTCGCTCATAGACAAAATGATGCCCGCAGGGAAATCCCTGCGGGCATGAGGCCGTCTTCCCGGGAGGGAGGAGGAAAAGGAAGACGGCTCTCTGGCTGGCTGAACCTTCCTGCCTAGCGGAGGCCGGAAAGGATATCGCGCGCCCTTCTGTCATCGCTTGCGCCGGCGTTTTCGCTCGCCGCGGCTCGATCGATAGCGCGCGCGTTTTGCTCGTTAAAGGCAGCAGCTGCGCGCTCGCTGGCGGTGATCCCGCTCCGGGCCAATTCGGACGAACCGATTTCAGCTCTGGGTGGGGCGGTATCGGTCCTGGATTGGACACTCAGCCCGGCTGGCGCGTCTACGCCGGCCCTGGCTTGCTCGTTTATCCGCGCCCGCGCCTGCTCGCTCGCCGTTATCGATCCCCGCCGCTTGTTCGCCTCATACCTGGCGTGCTCGGTAGCGCGCATGGCTTCGGTTATCTGCGGCCGCCCGGCCGGTTTAGGGTCGGCCAGGTAAACGATCGCTCCGGTTGGTCTGCCCTTGTCAGCCGTGCTGCCATTGGCTTGCATTGCTGGCCGCAGGTCTTCCCGCGCTTTGGACTGAGACTGCGCGTTTACCACTTGAGGCTGCGCGTTACTGGGACCCGTTTGAAGCTGGACCACTTCACGGGCGCGTCCCATGTTGCCTTCCATCGTCTTGATCTCTCCGGTAGCCCGGGCACGAGCCAGTTCGGCGGTATTGATGGCCGTTGGCTCGGTCGCGCGCTTCCTGTCCTGCTCGGCGCTCCGGATCGCCTCGAACACGCGTGCATCACCGTTATTGCTGCTGATGGCGGCGGTGCCTGACCTAATACCGGTTTGCGGGTCGAAAGTGGATATCGATTGACCGTGTGCGGTGGCGGCGAAGGTCGCCGCGACTGCGGATGCGATTGCAAGCTGCTTCAATCTACGCATGGTGTACTCCTATCGAGTCTCGTAAAGACACCCTCGGAAGAGATAGAAAGCAATGCCTGTACCATTGTAAGAAATCTCATTTATTCAAGGAGATGGCGCTACGCCTCCGCGAATGCGCGCGGCTACAGGTACGCTGTATGTCTCCGCATTGCGACGGCACTACGGCAGATCGGTAAAAATACTTGTCCTGACGCAGGGTTACAGCGTCGTAGCGTGGCGACGTTAATATGCTGTCAGCCGTGACCTCGTTGCGAATGTGCAATCTCTTCCGGACCTGCTCTCTTACGGTCCTCCTCGCTGCGTCCTTGGCGGGTATCGCAGCCGCGCAAGGTTTCCCGCAACGGTCGATCCGATTCGTGGTGCCTTTCCCGCCGGGGGGCGCCACCGACGCGCTCGCGCGGATCCTCGGAGAAAAAATGACCGACGTGTGGGCACAGCCCGTGGTGATAGACAATCGCGCGGGCGCCGGCGGCAACATCGCAGCGGAGATCGTTGCGAAGTCGCCGCCCGATGGTTACACGATCATCATCGTGGGGCTGTCACATGCCGCCAACCTAAGCCTGTATCACAAGCTTGCATATCATCCGGTGCGGGACTTCGCCCCGGTAACGCAAGCGGTGGCGATGCACATGTTCCTGACCGTCCACCCATCGTTACCGGTCAGGTCGGTCAAAGAATTGATCGCGCTCGCCAAGGCCAGGCCGGGCGCCCTCAACTATGCTTCCGGCGGCAGCGGCAGCACCCCGCACATGGCGATGGAGCTCTTCAAGAGCTACACGAAAATCGACGTGGTGCACGTGCCGTACAAGGGTACGCAGTCGGTGATCGGCCTGATGCGCGGCGAGGCAGCGCTGTTGTTCGAGAACCTGATTTCGGTCGGCGCCCACGTCCAGTCCGGCAAACTGCGCGTACTGGCCGTCGGCGCATCGAAGCGTTCGAGCGCGCTGCCGGAGGTGCCGACCGTTGCGGAGGCCGGTGTGCCGGGTTACGAGATGGCGGCGTGGTTCGGGGTGCTGGCGCCCGCGGGCACGCCCCGGCCCGTGATCGGCGCTCTCCATCGCGAGATGGCCAACGCGTTGAAACTGCCGGATGTAAAGGAACGGTTCAACCGGCTGGGGGCCGAGCCCGTCGGCCACACGCCCGAGGAATTTGATGGTCTAATCAAGTCCGAGATCGCGAAGTGGGCGAAGGTCGTGAAGGAAGCCGGGCTGAAAGTCGACTAGAAGCGATCTTAGAACTCCAATTCAAGCCACAGATAAACACAGATGAACACAGATAATTCAAATCGGTAAGGCTTTCCGCACGGAAACGCATCCGTGTTTATCTGTGTGTATCTGTGGCTGATTCCTGTTCTTCGTACGTTCTAGTGAGACGTGTAGCCGCCATCCACGCAGATGTCTTCGCCTTGCAGGTAGGTGGCGGGCGTCGTCGCCAGAAACAGTGCGACGTCGGCAATCTCCCGGGGCTCGCCCAAACGGCCGATCGGCAGGTAGGTCTTGATTCGTTGTTGCGCCGCCTCCGGTTGCGCCGAGTCGCGGTCGACGATGTACTGCGTCCTGATCGGCCCGGGACTGATGGAATTGACCACGATACCGTCGCGCGCCAGCTCATACGCCATGGACTTCGTCAGGTGCACCAGCGCCGCCTTGGTAAGGCCGTAGAGCGCCCGTTTCGCGTACGTCACGCGCGCGAGCTGGCTTGCAATGTGGATGATGCGGCCACCGCCCTGTTTGCGCATGACCGGCACCACGGCCTGGCTGGCAAAGAAGGGGGCTGCGATATTCACGGCGACTACGTTCTCGAATATCTCCCGCGTGTATTCACCGAAGGCTACGGGAGCGCGTATCCCGGCGTTGTTGACGAGCACGTCGACCCGCGCGTACAGCTTGACGGCCGCTTCGATCATTTGCTCTGCTGCGCCACGCTCGGACAGGTCGAACACCCCGTACTCGATACGCCCCGCTTCGGGATAGCCCTGACATTCCTGTTGCGCCTTGCGCAGCTGCGCGAGCGTGCCCTCGGCCACCAGGAACACCGAGGCGCCGGCCTCTGCGTATCGTTTCGCGATGGCGTTGCCGATCCCGGTGGGCGTGGATGAGCCGGTCACGACGGCGACTTTCCCAGTCAGCAGTCCCATTTTTCCTTCCCGATAGAAAGACGGAATTAACCGCCAAGACGCCAAGGCCGCCAAGAAAATCCAATCGGAAGCAAATCATTCGCCCCAGAGGCGCCCAGGAGAGAAAAAGTCAGGATTTACTTTTTTTACTTCGCTCCGAGGCTTGGCCGTTGGATTTTGATGTTTATTGTTGTGTGGTTCCTTGGCGGTCTTGGCGTCTTGGCGGTTCAATTTGTTGTTTTATTTCGCGAGGGCAGCGTGCAGCACGCGCGCGACATGCATGGCTTCGCGGCCGGCGCCGTCGTGGATCTGGTGGCGGCAGCTCGTGCCGTCGGCCACGATCAGCGTATCGGCCTTTGCCGCGCGCACACCGGGCAGCAGTGACAGTTCGGCCATCTGCAGCGAAATCTCGTAGTGTTCGGCCTCGTAACCAAAGCTGCCTGCCATGCCGCAGCAGCTCGATTCGATCGTTTCCACCATCAGCCCCGGGACGAGCCTGAGCGCACGTTCGACTGCCGGCATGACCGCGAACGCTTTCTGATGGCAGTGGCCGTGCAGCAGCGCTTTCTTCTCCGGCAGGGATTTCAAGTTCAGCTTGAAGCGGTCCGCCTCCAGCTCGCGTGCGATGAATTCCTCGAACAGGAAGGCATTGAGGGCGACCTCGGCAGTCGCGGCGCCGGGCAGCATCGACAGGAATTCGTCGCGCAGCCCGAGCAGGCAGGAAGGCTCGAGACCGATCACCGGAACGCCCCGATCCGTGTACGGCAGGAGCGCGGTGAGCGTGCGGCGGGCTTCGGCCTTCGCCTCTTCTACGAGCCCGCTCGTCAGAAAAGTGCGCCCGCAGCACAACGGGCGAGTGTCTGCAGCGCGGGGGAAATGCACCGCGTAGCCCGCTGCACGCAGCACCTCGCAAGCGGCGCGCACGTTCTCCGGCTCGAAATAGCGGTTGAAGGTGTCCACCAATAGTACGACTTGTCGTCCATTCTCACCCTCCCTCTCAGCCCCCCGCATCTCCGCCTCGCGAAAGGCGTCACCGCGCCATTTCGGCAAGGTACGCTGCGGCGCAAATCCCAGCGAACCCTGGGCTGCGCGCTGCGCCACATTCAGTAGTGGAGCGAGGCGGGAAGCAATGGGCGCATACCGCGGCAGGTAGGCAATGAGACGATCCTTGAGCCGGAGGCCGTGGCGCTTGCGGTAGTGATAGAGAAACTCCACCTTCATCTTCGCCATGTCCACGCCGGTCGGGCACTCGCGCCGGCAACCCTTGCACGAAACGCACAGGTCGAGCGTCTGGTAGAGCTCCTCGGAGGTGAAGGCGTCCTGATTGCCGTTCACCTCGAGCTGGCCGGAGAGCGCCAGCCGCAGCGTGTTGGCGCGCCCGCGCGTCAGGTGCCGCTCCGCGCGCGTGACGCGGTAGGAGGGGCACATCATGCCCGCGTCGAACTTGCGGCAGTGGCCGTTGTTGTTGCACATCTCCACGGCCTTGGCGAAGCCGTCGCCACGGCGCCCCGTGCCGTCCTCACGGTGCCCCGTGCCGTCCTCGCGGTGTCCCTTGCCGTCTATGCCGGCCTCGAATTCGGACCAGTCGAGCGCCGTCTTGATGGGAATCGTCCGGTAGCCCGGTCTATAGCGGAAGAGCGAGCGGTCGTCCTGCTTCGACGGCCGCACGATTTTCCCGGGGTTCAGGAGCCCCTTCGGGTCGAAGATATCCTTGATTTCCCCGAAAGCCCGCGTGAGTTTCGGACCGAAGAACGGCGCTATCCACTCGGACCGGACCAGGCCGTCGCCGTGCTCTCCGGAATAGGCGCCCTTGTACTGTTTTACGAGCTCGGCCGCCTCTTCCGCGATGGCGCGCATCTTCTGCGCGCCGTCCTCGCGCATGTTGAGCACCGGACGCACGTGCAGACAGCCGACGGATGCGTGCGCATACCAGGTGCCTTGCGTGCCGTGCTTCTCGAAGACGCGCGTCAGGCGCTCGGTGTATTCGGCAAGGTGCTCGAGCGGCACCGCGCAGTCCTCGATGAAAGAGACCGGCTTCCCGTCGCCCTTCATCGACATCATGATGTTGAGCCCCGCCTTGCGCACTTCCCACACGTCGCGCTGCAACTGCGCGTCGGTGATCTCCACGACACTGCCCGGCAAACCGAGATCGCCCATCAACTCGGTGAGCTGTTTGAGCTTTCTCAGCTGCTCGTCGCGCTCGTCGCCGGCGAATTCGACCAGCAGAATCGCGTCCGGGTCGCCCTTGATGAACCGCTCGACGGTAGCGCGGAACGACGCGTTCGCGCGCGCAAGCCCGATCATCGTGCGATCCACGAGCTCCACCGCGGCGGGCTCGAGCTTTACGATGTGCCGCGGCGCCTCCATCGACTGGTAAAAGCTCGAGAAATGGCACACGCCGAGCGTCTTGTGCCTGGGCAGGGGCGACAGATCGAGGTGCAGGCGCCGCGAATACGCGAGCGTGCCTTCGGAGCCCACGAGCAGGTGTGCCATGTTAAACCCACCCCCTCCCCGGTGAACTCCATCCCCACCCCGGCCCTCCCCTTGAAGGGGAGGGTGAGTACTGCGCCAGCGCGATTGATTGAACGCGCTGGCACCTATCATATGGAGGTTGTAGCCGCCGACGTGGCGCAGGAGCTTCGGGTAGCGGTGCTCGATCTCCTCCGCCTCGCGCGCGGCAATCGCCCGGATTTTCTTCACCAGCTCGACGTAATCCTTGGGCGCGGCGAGCTCGCTCAATTCGCCCGGCGCCACGCCGAAGCGGTACTCGGCGCCGTTCGCCATCACCGCATCGATAGCGCGCACGTTGTGCACCATGTTGCCGTAACGGATCGACCGCGAGCCGCAGGAGTTGTTGCCCGCCATGCCGCCGAGCGTCGCCTGCGCGCTGGTGGACACATCGACCGGATACCACAAACCGTGCGGTTTCAAAAACGCATTCAACTGATCGAGCACGACGCCGGGTTGCACCGCGACCGTCCGTGCTTCCTGGTCGAACGCTACGACTTGATTGAGGTGCTTGCGAGTGATCGATGACGAGGGCGGCGGCGACCGTCTGCCCGCACTGCGAAGTCCCGCCGCCACGCGGCACTACCGGCACGCCCTCCTCGATCGCGATACGCAATGCGGTGAGCGCGGCTTCCTCGGTCTCCGGCACCACCACGCCGATGGGCTCGATCTGGTAAATCGAAGCGTCAGTGGAATACCGGCCGCGCGAGGCCGCGTCGAACAGCACGTCGCCCCGAACCTCGCGACGGAGACGAGTGGCCAGTGCTGAATCGCCGGGCAGGACTTTGGGCATATTCCGAAGTGACTCGTGACTCGTGACTGGTGACTCGTAAGGTCATTCACCCCGCCGAAGGCGGAATGGCAATCGGCTTTCTCTAGTCACGAGTCACGATTCACCAGTCACGCCTTTAACCTATAATAGCGCAGCTATCGGAGGCGAGATATGAAGCACCAAAGCGGCCGCCATTTCCTGCAGATACCCGGACCTACCAACGTCCCCGAGCGCGTCCTGCGCGCGATCGACAGCGCGACGGTCGACCACCGCGGGCCCGAATTTCAGAGCATGAGCCAGGAAGTGCTCGCGGGCTTGAAGCACGTCTTCAAGACCAGGGCGCCGGTCGTAATTTTCCCCGCTTCCGGCACCGGCGCGTGGGAGGCAGCTCTCGTGAACACGCTCTCGCCGGGTGACAAGGTGCTGATGTACGAGACCGGCCACTTCGCGGCGCTCTGGCAGAACATGGCGAATAAACTCGGCCTTTCGCCCGAGTTTATCAAAGGGGACTGGAGGCACGGGGCAGATGCATCGGCCATTCAGGCACGGCTGGAAGAAGACAAGAAACACGAGATCAAGGCCGTGTGCGTGGTGCACAACGAAACGTCCACCGGTGTCGTTTCCCGTATCGGCGAAGTGCGGAAAAGCATCGACCGCGCGAAGCACCCCGCCCTCTTCATGGTGGACACGATCTCCTCGCTCGCTTCGATCGACTACCGGCACGACGAATGGGGCGTGGACGTCACCGTTGCCGGTTCGCAGAAGGGGTTGATGCTGCCGCCCGGCCTTTCTTTCAACGCTGTATCCGACAAAGCGCTCGCCGCCGCCAAAGGCGCGAAGCTGCCGCGCTCCTACTGGAACTGGGAGGAGATGATCGCTTCCAACAAGGACGGCTGGTTCCCGTACACGCCCGCGACCAATCTGCTCTACGGATTGCGCGTGTCGCTCAGGATGCTGCTAGAGGACGAAGGGCTGGAAAACGTGTTCAAGCGCCACGACCGGCACGCTGAAGCCGCGCGCCGTGCGGTGCGCGCTTGGGGGCTGGAGATCTTCTGCGCTGACCCGGCGGAGTATTCGAGCTCGCTCACCGCGGTGCTGATGCCGGCAGGCCACAGCGAGATCGAGTTCCGGCGCGTCGTGCTGGAGAACTTCAATCTGTCGCTCGGCTCCGGGCTCACCAAGCTGCGGGACAAAGTGTTCCGCATCGGGCATCTCGGCGACTTCAACGATCTCATGCTGTGTGGCACTCTGTGCGGCATCGAGATGGGTTTGGACCTGGCCCGAGTCCCGCACCAGAAGGGCGGCGTCGGGGCGGCGATGCAGTACCTCGCATCGCAGCCCGACGCTGCGAGCGCCAAGAAACGCGCGGCGGCCTGATCCGCGATGCTCGGGAGGCGTGACTGGTGACTCGTGACTCGAGACTCGTGAATAGCTGCTAGAACACTTCCTCGCCGCAGGCGAGGTACCGCGAGCAGTCACGAGTCACTCATAGAGGGAGCGCATGAAACTACGCGACCGCATCGGTGTGGACATCAGCAAGCGCCTCAAGCTCGAAGACGCCATCGCATGGGCGGCAAAGAACGACATGTGTCATATCGACATCCAGCTCGACATCGGTGAAAACGCGTTGCCGAAGTTCGACGCGAAGCGTTGCGCCGGCATAAGGAAGCTGCTCGACAAGCACGGCATCGAGTTGGGGTTGCACTCGAACTCGGCCGTCAATGTCGCCGAGTACTCGCCGCACGTGTCCGACGCGGTGACCGAGTACCTGAAACGCTATGTGGATCTTGTGCCGAAGCTTGGCGCGAGCTGGACCGAAATGCACGCGGGCTATCATTTCACGAGAGACAAGCAGGCCCGGATGCAGGCCGGGAAAGAGCGGCTGAAACGCGTCGTGGCGCATGCCGAGAAGAAAAAGGCGCTGGTCCTGCTCGAGAACCTCAACAAGGAGCCCGAGCAGGCTGAAGTTCACTACCTGGCGCACACCGTGGAAGAATGGCAGTACTACTGGGACATCAAGTCGCCTTCCTTCAAGCTGTGCTTCACAGTGAACCACGCCCATCTCGTTCCGGAGGGCATCGAGGGATTCGTCGATGCTCTGGACTTCAAGCGGGTGGGGGAAGTACGGCTCGCCGATACCTGGAGGAACGGCTACGAGATTCATCTCAAGCCCGGCGCCGGTGATCTCGACTTCGGCACGATGTTCAAGCTGATCGAAGGCAAGGGCTACAAGGGGTACTACACCAATGCGTTCACTACGCTCGACGATATGCTCGCCGGGCGCGACTATCTCGTCGACAGAGCCCGCGAGGCAGGTGTCAAGGTCGACTGACGTCGACCGGAGGATGAAGGCGGAAGGATGACCTGGTCTCTTACTTCCGCGCTGCGGGGGTCATCCCTGGTCAGTGACCCCGGCCCGCCGCGCTGCATCGCGGCGGGCGTTCGCCGGCTCGAACGTGCGCAGGCACGTTCTTCGAAATCCCGGCTCACCCTTCATCCTGCATCCTTTCTTGTTCTAGGATTGCTGATTGCTCTCGCGCTTGCGGTCCCGTCGGAGTCCGCGTGGTCGCAGGGCTACCCCTCCCGCCCGATACGCCTCGTCGCGCCGTTTCCACCCGGCGGCGGCGCCGATATCAGCGCGCGCGTTCTTGCCGATGGGCTCGGGCCGGTCCTCGGCCAGACGGTCGTGGTGGACAACCGGGCGGGCGCCGCCAGCATCATCGGCACCGACATCGTTTCGAAGTCCGCGCCCGACGGCTACACGCTGCTGCTCGGGCCGATCACCCTCGCGTTCAACGCTGCGCTCTACAGGAAGCTCCCATACGACGCGCTGCGCGACCTGAGCCCGATCTCGCTCATCGCCGATCAGCCCAATATTCTGGTCGCGCACCCCTCGCTCCCGGCGAAGTCGTTCAAGGAGTTCATCGCGCTCGCGCGCGCGCAGCCAGGGAAGCTCACCTACGGCTCCGCCGGGGTCGGTACCGGCACGCACCTGGCGATGGAGCTGCTGTGCATATCGCAGAAGGTCGAGGTCGTCCACGTGCCGTACAAAGGTGCCGCGCCGGCGTTGACCGGAGTCATCGGCAACGAAATCTCGGCGTTCCTCTCGACCTTCGCTTCCGCGCTACCCCACGTCAAATCCGAGCGGCTGCGGGCGTTCGGCGTTACTTCCTCACAGCGTGCGCCCACACTCCCCGATATCCCCACGATCGCGGAAGCGGGCGTAGCGGGCTACGAGTACACCACGTGGTACGGCTTGGCCGCCCCGGCCGGGACGCCCCGCGCGATCGTAGAGAAGCTGAACCGCGCCACCGCCGAGGCGCTCGCTTCCCCGAAGACCGTGGAGCGGTACGTCGGCCAGGGCTTGACCCCGATTCCCTCCACGCCCGCGCGATTCGCCGCGCACATCAAGTCCGAAACCGAGAAATGGACGAAGGTCGTGCGCGAGGCGAAGATTCCGCTCCAGTAGGAAAGAAGAGTGACGATTAATGGTGACGATTATGGGTGACGAATAATGGTGACGAGGACTCGCAGCGCGGGCGCCCGTATCTCGTCACCCGTATCTCGTCACCGATGATCACGACGGAGCTTTTCCTGATACATACGGCAGGAAATGGAAAAATGGGGTAAGGTGATCAAAGCAACCGGCGTCCGCGGCGATTGAGCTTGACCCGCGCCGACCGCTACAAAAACTGATACGGAGGAGCATCATGAGATTCACTATCGGAATCGCCGCCGCGCTGGCGGTGTTGTTCGCTACCCTCGCGGGCGCTCAGTACCCGCAAAAGACCATACGGGTGGTCGTCGGCTTTCCGCCCGGAGGGGGAACCGACGTGGTCGCGCGCATCATCGGCGCGAAGCTGGGCGAGCTATGGGGCCAGACGGTCGTCGTGGACAACCGCGCCGGCGCCACGGGCACTATTGGCGCGGACATCGTCGCGAAGTCGCCGCCTGATGGCTATACGCTGATCATGGGCCACGTGAACTCGCATGGCATCGCGCCCAACCTCTTCAAGAAGCTGCCGTACGATGCGCAACGCGATTTTGCGATGGTCGCCTACGTTGGCTATGTGCCGAACGTGCTCGTGGTGCATCCGTCGATTCCCGCAAAGAGCGTGAAGGAATTGGTCGCGATCGCGAAAGCGAGGCCGGGACAGCTCAACTACGCCTCGTCCGGCATTGGCAGCACGCAGCACCTCGCGGGCGAGATGTTCAAGCTTTCCACCGGCGTCAATATCGTGCACATTCCGTACAAGGGCAGTGGCCCGGCGGTGGTCGATCTTCTCGCCGGCCACGTGGTGATGAACTTCGACACCATGCCGCCGGTGCTGTCCCACATCCGGGCCGGCAAGATGCGCGCACTCGCCCTGACGACACCGAAGCGCTCGCCCACCCTGCCCGATGTGCCGACCATGATGGAAAGCGGCCTGACGGGTTTCTCGATGACCAACTGGTACGGCGTGATGGCGCCCGGCAAGACGCCGCGCGAGATCGTCACCAAGCTGAACGCCGAGATCAACAAGATCGTCATGATCCCCGACCAGAAAAGCAAGCTTGAGGAAGTCGGCACGCAGCTCGATCCCATGAGCCCCGAGCAATTCGCCAAGTTCCTGGAGTCGGAGATCGCCAAATACGCGAAGCTCATCAAGGCCGCGAACGTCACGCTCGAGCAGTAGAAGCGAAATGCGGGTGACGAGATACGATACGGGATACGAGATAGGGGATAAGAGATAGAGGAGTTCTCGCATCCTGCATCGCCTATCGCGTATCTCGCATCACGCATCCCGCATCGCGCATCATTCATCACCCCTTGGCGCTTGAGATGTCCGATTCCGTCCTCGTCTCGCGCGATGGTGTACTCGCCACCGTCACGCTCAACCATCCCGAGCGGCTCAACGCGCTCGACAAAACGATGTGGCGGCGGCTTGGCGAGGTCATGCGCGAGCTTTCCGCTGACGAAGCGATGCGCTGCGTCGTGTTGCGCGGAGCGGGCGACAAGGCGTTCGCCGCCGGCGCCGACATCTCCGAGTTTGCGTCCGAGCGCGCCGATTCGAAGCAGGCCAAGGCGTACGGCAACCTCATCCATGAAACAATGCAGTCGGTCGGCCGCTCCCGGCATCCGACAGTGGCGCTCATCAAGGGCGTCTGTATCGGCGGCGGGCTGGAAATCGCCGCGATGTGCGACATGCGGATCTGCGGGGAATCCAGCAAGTTCGGCGTGCCGATCAACAGGCTCGGCCTCACCATGGGCTATGGCGAGCTGGCAGGCCTGCTCGCGCTGGTGGGCCGCGCCGTCACTCTGGAGATCTTGCTCGAAGGGCGCGTCTTCGGCGCGGACGAAGCTTTGAGCAAGGGGCTCGTCAATCGGGTCGTGCCGGACGATAGAGTGGAAGAGGAAGCCTATGCGCTGGCGAGACGCATCGCTGAGGGTGCGCCGCTCGTCGCCCGCTGGCACAAGCAGTTCATCGAGCGCCTCACCGTGACTGCGAAGCTCTCCGACGCCGAATGGGACGAGGGCTTTGCCTGCTTCGACACCGAGGACTACAAGGAAGGCGTGCGCGCCTTCCTTGAAAAAAGACGCCCTAAGTTCAAAGAACAATAGGAATGATGTTTTTGAAATATCTGCTCGGCATCGGTGTCCTGCTTGCGCCGGCGCTAGCGCTGGCGCAGGCGGACTACGCGCGCGAAAAACGCTGGGCCGACGAGATCACCCCGGCCATCGTCGTCGGCGATCCCGTCCAGCTCGAGCTCAAGTCCGGCCGGAAATTTCTCGCGATCTATGCGCCCAATGACAAGGCCACAGCAGGCGTCATCGTCGTGCACGGCATGGGGTTGCACCCGGACTGGGGGTTGATCAACGGCCTGCGCACCCGGCTCGCGGAGCAGGGATACGCGACGCTGTCGGTGCAGATGCCGGTGCTCGCGGCTGAGGCAACGGCCGATGAGTACCCGCCCCTGTTTCCCGAAGCCGCCGAGCGCCTTGCGGCGGGCGTTGCGTTCCTACGCGGCAAAGGGCTGAAAAAAATCGCCATCGTTGCTCATAGCATGGGCGCGCGCATGGCGAATCATTTCCTTATCCGCACTGGTGAAGCACGGGTGGATGCGTGGGTCGCGATCGGGCTTTCCGGCGAGTTCGCCGCGCCCGCCGCATTCAGGGCGCCGGTACTGGACCTCTACGGCAAGATGGACTATCCCGCCTTCATCGGCGCGCGCGAGCGCGCGGCGGCGATCAAGACGGTGCGCGGCTCGGGCCAGATCCAGGTCGCCGGGGCCGATCATTTCTTTGCCGGCATGGAGGCGGAGCTCGTGCGGCAGGTCAAGCTGTTTCTGGACAACCGGCTGCGCTAGTCGTTAGTGACGAAGTGACGGCCGTGTCCACTCACGGCTCACGCTGTCACAGGCTGCTGCGCATCGCCCGCAGCAACCCCTCCGTCGTATCGTCCAGCACGTCGCAGACGTATTCGGCGCCGAATTCCTCGAGCCATACGCGTTCGGCGGCGCTGTCGGCCGTCGCGATGATGGCGATGCGCGGATTGACCGCGCGCGCGGCCATGCAGATGCCCATCTTTTCAGGAAGCGACGGGTTCGTCACGACGATGACTCTCGCCGCGCCTATGCCCGCGGCTTTCAATACTTCCTGCCGCGCCGCGTCGCCGTAGACGGTGGAGATGTCGCGGCTGCGCAGATCTTCCAGAGCATCGAGTGCGTTTCCGATCACGCATGCACGCAACCCGCCTTCGGCACAGCGTTGCGCGAGCCGCCTGCCGATGGCGCCGAGTCCAGTGATCGCAATCGGGACGTCTCCCTCGCGCGTGGTGGCCGAATGTTCCGGCAAGCGCGGTTCCCGCTCGTCGTCCGGGGGTGACG
Organism: uncultured beta proteobacterium; assembly: GCA_963802355.1. Lineage (GTDB taxonomy): Bacteria > Pseudomonadota > Gammaproteobacteria > Burkholderiales > SG8-41 > SG8-41. The sequence continues at coordinate 53,405 of CAWDIV010000020.1, forward strand.
CCAGGCGCAGCTCGATCCACTCAAGGCCCCGAAACAGCAGCGGATTCACGGCGATCGAGACCAGCGCCGTCGCAACCAGCAGGTCCATGCCTTCCGCCGGCAGCACTCCCAGCGACTGGGCGAGCGCGGCGAGGATGAAGGAGAACTCGCCGATCTGGGCCAGGCCCACGGCGACGGTCAGCCCCGTGCGGAGCGTGCCGCCCAGCATGGCGACGATGATGAGGGCGGACAGCGGCTTGAAGAGCAGCACGATGCCCAGCGCCCACAGGGCCATGGCCGGATGGGAAAACACGAACTGCGGATTGAACAGCATGCCGACCGAGACGAAGAACAGCGCCGAGAACACGTCGCGGAACGGCACCATGTCCGCCGCCGCCTGCGGTCCTATTCGTGACTGGCCTACGACCAGGCCCGCGAAGAAAGCGCCCATGGCCACCGACATCTGGAACACCTCGGCGGCCAGAGCGGCTATCCCCACCGCCACCACGAAAACCGTCAGGGTGAACAACTCCGTCGAGCGCATCCGCGCGATGCGCTCCATGACCGGCGCCACGAGACGGGTTCCCAGGAGCCACAGCAACCCGGCGAAGATGGCGAACTTGCCCGCCGCCAACGCCAGCGCGCCGGCCAGCGCGGCTGCGCCGGTCCGATCGATTGCAAGCGCCGGCAACGCGACCAGCGCGGCAACCGTGATGAGGTCCTCGACGATGGACCAGCCGACCACGACGTGGCCGGCGTGCGTGCCCAGGCGGTCCTGCTCGACGAGCATGCGCATCAGGACCACGGTGCTCGCGACCGCCAGGGCGAGCCCCAACACCATGCCGGCGCCGTCGCTCCATCCAAAGGCGCGTCCCAGCAACCAGCCGGCCACGGTCAGTATGCCGGTTCGTGCGATGGCGCCCGGCACGACGATGCGCCTGACCTGGAGCAGTTCCCCGGGATGGAAATGCATCCCCACGCCGAACATGAGCAGGATGACGCCGATCTCGGCGAGCTGGCTTGCCAGTTTCGGATCCGCGACGAAGCCGGGGGTATAGGGACCGACGACGACGCCGGCGAGCATGTAGCCCACCAGCGTCGATAGCCCGATCCGCCCCGTCGCCCAGCCCAGGGCGAGCGCAATGGTGAGCGCGCCGGCCAAAGTCGCGATTCCGGAAACGTCGGGCATAGGTGTCTTGCGAGTGGAGGACAGCTCCGCCGAAATGGCGGAATCTATCATCGGTGCGCGCGGGAAAATACCCGGCGTCCGCCCTGGGACGGCGTTGTCGATGTTACGCGAGCGCGGTTTCCCTGAGAAGCACGGCCACTGGGCAAGGTTATCGCCGCCGGGCAAATCGCCGTCCCTCTATCCGGCGCGTTACAGACCGATGCGTATGGCCCTCAGGAGTGCTTCGCTCATTTCGTCCAGCGCATCGACGACGAACGCTGCGCCGAATTCGTCCAGCCGAGCCCGTTCCGCCTTGCTGCCCGCGTCGCGACGATGGCGATGTGTTAGATCTCCTCCGGCGCGGGCGTGCCTGCCGCGGCACGCCCCAGCCGGTCGTTGACCGCCGCCCACTCCGGGCCCTGCGGCGGCCTCTCGACAAGTATCGCGTCGCAACCCGCTGCATCGAGCGCCCGCAGATTGGCGTAGAGCTCGTGAGCGTAGGCGGCAACGCCCGTGGACGCGGCGAGCCACGTCAATCCTTCCACCAGCGGCCGCTTGTCCGAAAAAGCGAGCAGCGCAATGCGCTTACCTTGCCGTATCAGGCTCGCCGCAAGTTCCACGGCAAGATCGTCTTCCACCAGCATCAGCGGTGTTTGCGGCGCGTAGTGCGTTGCGCGGCGTGCCCGGCGCGCGCGGCGCGGCGGCGTCCGGCGCCGCAAGGTCTCGACCGAGCGCTTCCTCGACCGCGCGCGCGGAGATCCAGCCCGGACGCAGCAGGCGCGGCGCGGCACCCGACAGGTCCACGATGGTGGACTCGATGCCGACGTCCGCTTCGCCGCCGTCGAGCACGCACTCCACGGCGCTACCAAATTCCTGCCGTACATGCTCTGCTGTCGTGGCGGAAACGCGTCCGAAGCGGTTCGCCGACGGCGCCGCGATGCCACCGCCGAACCGCCGGAGCAACTGTTGTGCCACCGGATGCGAAGGCACGCGCAACGCCACGGTGTCCTGGCCGCCGGTCACGATGTCATTCACCTTGCCCGCGCGCTGCAGGATGATGGTGAGCGGCCCGGGCCAGAACTTCTTCGCGAGTTTCTGCGCCGTCTCCGGAATCTGCCGTGCCCAATTCGCCATCTGCACCGCGTCGGCGACGTGGACGATGACGGGGTGATCGGCGGGACGGCCCTTGGCTTCGTAAATCTTTCTTACTGCCGAGGGATTGGAGGCATCAGCCCCCAGTCCATACACGGTTTCTGTGGGGAACGCGACCAGGCCGCCTGCTCGCAGAACGGTGACCGCCTTGTCTATGTCGCTATCGCTGACCAAAACTGTCTACCGCCAAGACGCGGAGGAAGAGGGAGAATGAATCAAAGCAGATTGGCGGTTAAATTACTTATCGCTCGAGCTAACCTTTCCACTGGTACGGATAGCACATCTGTGTGGCTATGCGAGCGCGCGCCTCCGGGCCGGCGAGGTGCTGTACCACGTGAAGGCCCAGGTCGAGGGAAGAAGCGACGCCGCCCCCGGTGATCACGTCGCCCTCGTCAACGATGCGGTCGGTCAGAACAGCATCGCAGTACGGCTCCAGCTCTTTCAGGGCCTGTGGGTGCGTCGTTGCCCGCTTGCCGCGCAGGAAACCCGCCGCGCCGAGCAGCAGGGCGCCCGTGCACACGCTGATCTTCAGCTTCGCGGAAGAGGCGGATTTGAGCCAGTCGACGAATTCGCTGTCGCGTTGCAGGGGTCTCGTTCCCATGCCGCCCGGCACGAACAAGAGATCGTATCCATCCAGCGGTTCCATGACCGAATCGGGAACCATCGTAAGTCCCGTGGCGCCTCGGTCGTCGACGACCCGTTGCTTGTTGGAGCAGATCCGCCATTCGAAGTCCGGGACGATGTTCATGGAATTCAAGCGCGTCACCGGATCGTAAAAGCCAATGAAATCCAGGTAGGTCATCCGGTCGAAGACAATGAACGCGGCTTTCATGGCATGTGTCCTGGTGATGGGTGATGGGTGATGGGTGATCGGGTGATCGGAGCGCGTCGAGGGGCGGAAGCGGGGCCCCAACTTCAGGATGCTCGATAGGGTGCCGCATCGACGTCTTGCGCCTCTTCCAGCGCTTTCATGTACAGGTCAACGGCAGCGCTGTCGTCCTGGGTAAAGTCCGCCAGCGTTTCCCAAAGAAATGGGTGGCCCTCGCCGGACCGAGTCTTCGATTCGCAAAGCTGCTTGAGCTCGTTGTAGAGAACCCAATCGCGCTTCGTTTCACCCGCCTCCGAAGCGGTCATCAGCGATGTTGCCGTTTCCAACACTCGGTTGTAAAGGTCGTCTGGAATGCGCATAAGCCTGTTCCTTTCAGGGCATCACCAGCATTGTTACTGTTTTCTTGGCGGGCTTGGCGTCTTGGCGGTTAATAGTGGGTGTCAGATTCCACCACGAAGCGGCCGACCAGCCAGCGCCCACGCAGCGAGCATGCCGCCGATCAAGCCAAACACATGGCCCTCCCAGGAGGTGCCGCCCTGTATGGGTAGCACACCGTAAAGGGTAGGACCCCAGATCACGAAAACCAGAATCGACAGCACGAGCGCGCCGATGCGGCGCTCAAAGAACCCGGTGAAGAGCAGGTAGCCGAAATACGCGAAGACGATACCGCTTGCGCCGATGTGGATCCCCGGCCGGCCGAACATCCAGGTTCCGATGCCGCAGGCGAGAGCCCCGATGAGGGTCACCGTCCAGAAATGGCGTTCGCTGCGCAGCATGACCAGCCCCCCGAAGATCAACAGGCCGCCCGTATTGGCGAGCAGATGTTGCACACCGCCATGAATCAGCGGAGCCACCAGGATCCCGAGGAGCCCTTGCTCCGTGCGAGGCACGATGCCGAAGTACTGGAGGCGGCCGGCGAAGGCGACGGTATCGACGATGTCGACGAGCCATATCGCGCCGATGAAGGCGGCGATGATGCCCACACGTCGTCGAACTGTTGCGCCGTGGCGGTTCGGTAGTCTCAACGCTGGTCGTGTGCGACGTAATCAGATTCCGGGAGCGAAAAGCGCCGGGCGATGTCCCAAGTGTATTGATCCGGCCGGGCAGAACCGAGTCTACCGCCAAATGCCTACACGCCAGCCACGGCTGCATTCGTCGAAACGAAGGATGCCTGCGACGCGAAGCGCGCCGGGACCTGCCGTTCAACCCCCGATCGAACCCATGCTCGCCAAGCTGTCGGATAAGCTGCCTGCGGCCGGGTCGTTCCTGTTCGAGCCGAAGTGGGACGGGTTTCGCGCGATCGTCTTTCGCGGCGCGTCCGACGTATACATCCAGAGCCGCGACCTGCGGCCGTTCGACCGCTATTTTCCCGATCTTCACGATACTTTGATCGAGCGGCTGCCGAAGGGCTGCGTGATCGACGGCGAGATCGTGATCGTGACGCCCGGCGGGCTCGATTTCGACGCGCTCCAGCTTCGGCTCCATCCGGCGGCCTCGCGCGTCGCCATGCTGGCAAAAGAGACGCCGGCGTCGTTTGTCGGCTTCGACCTGCTCGCCGCCGACGACCGCAACCTCATGTCCGCGCCGCAAAGCGAACGCCGCGCCCGGCTGGAGCAGTTGCTCGCTGAAATTGAGCCGCCGATTTATCTAACACCTATGACGCGCGACCGCGCAGTCGCCGAAGAGTGGCTGGCGCATTTCGAGGGCGCAGGCCTGGACGGCGTGATAGCGAAGCCGGCGGACACCCCGTACCTTCCCGGCAAACGGGCGATGATCAAAGTGAAGCACGCGCGCACGGCCGATTGCGTTGTGGCGGGGTTCCGCTGGCACAAGAGCGGAAAAGATGCCGTCGGCTCGTTGCTGCTCGGCCTTTACGACGACAAAGGCGTGCTGCATCACGTCGGCGTCACGTCCTCGTTCACGATGGCCATGCGCAAGCAGCTGGCAAAGGAGCTTGCGCCTCTGCGCAAGAGTGCATTCGAGGGCCACCCCTGGCGCGAATGGGCCAACGCCGGCGAACACGAAACGACCCGCATGCCGGGGGCGCAGAGCCGATGGAGCGCAGGCAAGGATCTGTCGTGGGAGCCGCTGCGGGTTGAGCGGGTGTGCGAGGTCAAGTACGACCACCTGCAGGGCGATCGCTTCCGCCACGCGGCTATTTTTCTGAGATGGCGCCCGGACAAGCCGCCAAGGGAGTGCCGCTACGACCAGCTAGAGGTCACGCGCGCTTACGAGCTCGGGAAGGTTTTCGGCGCGGCACGCCGGCAGCGCTGAGGCCGCCGGGCGTATCGTCCGGGTCGAGCGCGCCTTGGGCCGGCCGCAGCTTGGGCGGCACGTGCTCGAGATTCACGCGAATGCGGGTCCAAGTGGATGAGCGCCCGCGCATCGCATCGACCAGCACGTCGGCGGGCTGAAGATGCGCCGCCGTTTTCGGGTGGCGCTTCTTCCAGCGCTCGAGCCCGCGCAGCGCATCTTCCTTCCGCTGCGCACGGCCGATCTCCAGGAGCGGATGTTTCGCCGCGCGGCGGCGCGACGGCTGCACGCGGGGCGGCTCGCCCGTATGTTTCTTGTAATGAGGTGGCCATGGTGCGTCCCCGACTCCATCCCGCTCGTGCTGCGCCGATAGCCCGAGTAGCTTTTCGAGCGAGCACGGCCGCCGATCGATTCCCTCGTGCCGGTCTCCCAGCGTCGCGAACCTGCCAGGCATCGTCGCGAGCGTGAAATCCGCAGGCTCACAGGTATCCACCTCGTCCCACGTCAACGGAGCGGACACACGGGCATCGGGCCTGGGGCGCACCGAGTACGCAGACGCTACGGTCCGGTCTTTCGCGTTCTGGTTGTAGTCGATGAAAACGCCGTGGCGCTCCTCTTTCCACCATTTGCTCGTTGCGATGCTCGGAGCCCGGCGCTCCACCTCGCGCGCCAGAGCAAGGGCCGCCCGGCGTACCTGGTCGAACGTCCAGCGTCTCTCGATGCGCACGCAGACATGCATCCCGCGCGAGCCCGAGGTCTTCGGCCAGCCCACGAGCGCGAAATCTTTCAGTGCCGTCTCTACGACGTGCGCCACCTCGCGTACCTGCGCCCACGCGACGCCTGGCACCGGATCGAGGTCCACTCTCAATTCATCGGGATGGTCGAGATCCTCTGCCCGCACGGGGTGCGGATGCAGCTCGAGACAGGCAAGGTTGGCCATCCAAGCGAGCGCGGCAGCATCGCGCGGCACGACTTCTTCCGCGCTGCGGCCGGATGGAAAGCGCAGCGTCACCACCTCGATCCATGACGGCCGGGACTCGGGCGCGCGCTTCTGATAGAAGAATTCGCCCTCGATGCCGTTCGGATAACGCACGAGCATGTTCGGCCGACCGCCGGCCCCGCGCAGCGCCCCATCCGCTACCGCGAGGTAATAGCGTATGAGGTCGAGTTTGGTGTATCCGGGCTTCGGAAAGAGCACTTTGCGGGGATTCGAGACCACCACCTCGCGTCCCTGGATCGCCAATAGTTCGACTTCGCCATTCTTTGGCATGGTGGCAGAGGAAAAAACGGACCCAACTTACCAAACCGCAGTCTGGGAACGTCACCCTGAACCTGATTGGATCGTT